>NZ_VIKU02000002.1 GCF_009371985.2 Pelagihabitans pacificus | reverse complement strand
TTCTCCATCCCGGTCGGAGAGTACTTCACGGGGTCTTACAACAACATGGTCTTTTCGGCGGACAAGGACTCGGGCGGGTCTTCCCAGGAGAGCTTCTTCCGTAACATCGTACTGACCGATAGTGGCGGTTCATTGGTTGGTAGGGGATTAGGCGAGACCAATTTTGAATCGTCCAGTGATGCTAATCTGTCCCCGACGACCAAAACGATCTCCGTGTTTCCCAATCCGACTTCTGGAACACTGCAGTTAGACCTGAATAATTTTATGGGACAAAGCCTAGAGGTCAATGTGCTAAGCACCTCGCAGCAAAGGTTGATGACACATCAATTTGGCAAAAATCACGCATCAATCGAGCTGTTGGATATAAGCAGGTTGACAGATGGCATTTATTACCTGGTTTTCGAAAGTTCTGGAAACCTTGCGCATAGGACAGTCGTTCTGAAGAAATGATGTTTTTTCAGCATTGTATCATCAAAATGACCATTATTATTAAAATTGATGTATTGCCATCGACGGGATATCTAATTAAGCCAGGTCTCTTTTAGAACTACCCTCAAATGAAATTACTATTACGTCCGAAGAGTAATCACGAAAAAAGTAGTACGAAGATGATGATTTCGATGGAATAGAGAAAATAAGTATTTGACGACAAAACCCTTTCGAGTTTCAATTCGAAGGGGTTTTGTTTTTTTCGATTGGCATAACTATTGTCCTTAATAGGTAGGTAAGGCGTCGAGATCGCTTTAATTTAAGCGATTAATGGCATCTTACCTCGATTTAAACAATGATATAGTAAAACAATTTCTGCATTTTAATGACAGAATGACCGATATACGATTATGGGATATACCAAATTTTTAAATTTTGACAATATGTCGCTGCATACTTTTGAGGAAGATGCCGAATTGATTCCGTTACTTACTCCAGAGGATGAAGAGCAGATGAACAATGAAAGTCTACCGGAAACACTACCTATATTACCCCTTCGCAATACGGTACTATTTCCGGGAGTCGTAATACCGATTACGGCCGGAAGGGATAAATCTATCAACTTGATCAAGGATGCCAATAACGGCTCTAAGGTCATAGGGGTAGTCTCACAAAAAGACGAGGATACTGAAAATCCGGATATACAGGATATCAACACCTTGGGTACTGTGGCCAAAATATTGCGAGTACTGCAAATGCCCGATGGAAATACGACGGTAATTATTCAAGGTAAAAAAAGGTTTGAGATAGCAGAGGTATTGACAAGAAAACCTTATCTGACCGCTACTGTTAGGGATACAAAGGAAGAGCGTCCTATGGAGGGGGATAAGGAGTTTTTGGCCATCATAGAGACTATCAAGGACCTATCGCTGAAAATTATTAAAAGCAACCCGAACATTCCGAGCGAGGCTGCCTTTGCCATAAAAAATATTCAAAGTAATTCGTTCCTGATCAACTTCATATCCTCGAATCTCAATCTTAGTGTTGGGGAGAAACAAGAGTTACTCGAGATCGATAGTCTTCAGGACAGGGCACTTGCTACCTTGAAGTACATGAATGTGGAACTTCAAAAACTAAAGCTGAAAAACGACATTCAGTCCAAGGTACGAAGCGATATGGATCAGCAACAGCGGGAATATTTCCTGCACCAACAGATGAAGACCATTCAGGAAGAATTGGGAGGCGCCTCCTATGATGAGGAAATAGAGGAAATGAGGGCAAAGGCCAATGAAAAGAAATGGGATGCTAAAGTTGCCGAGCATTTTGACAAGGAGTTGGCCAAAATGCAGCGGATGAATCCCCAAGTAGCCGAGTATTCCATTCAAAGGAATTACCTCGACCTTTTCCTGGATCTTCCCTGGAACGAATATTCAAAGGATAAGTTCGACCTAAAAAGGGCCCAAAAAATCTTAGATCGAGATCATTACGGTCTCGAAGATGTAAAACGCCGGATCATTGAATATCTAGCAGTGCTAAAGCTGAGAAATGATATGAAATCCCCGATTCTTTGCCTGTATGGTCCTCCTGGAGTGGGTAAGACCTCCCTAGGCAAATCCGTTGCCGAAGCATTGGGCAGGGAATATGTACGCATGTCGTTGGGTGGCCTTAGGGATGAAGCCGAAATCAGGGGCCATAGAAAAACGTACATCGGAGCCATGCCCGGTCGTATTATCCAAAGCCTTAAAAAAGCGGGCACTTCGAATCCTGTGTTTATACTCGACGAAATAGACAAGCTTTCGAGCAGCCATCAAGGAGATCCCTCTTCCGCTATGCTCGAGGTTTTGGATCCAGAGCAGAACAGCGAATTCCACGATAATTTTTTGGAAATGGGCTACGACCTTTCAAAAGTGATGTTCATTGCGACCGCTAATAGTCTTGCGACCATACAACCGGCGTTGCGAGACCGTATGGAGATTATCAATGTGACGGGGTACACCATAGAGGAAAAGGTAGAGATTGCCAAAAGGCATTTACTGCCCAAGCAGCTGAAAGAGCACGGATTGGATACAAAACATCTGAAAATCGGTAAACCGCAACTTGAGAAAATCGTCGAAGGCTATACCCGGGAATCCGGTGTTCGATCTTTGGAAAAACAAATTGCAAAAATGGTCCGCTATGCGGCCAAGTCTATTGCCATTGAAGAAGAATATGATATTAAGGTCAGCAATCAGGATATCGAGAAAGTGCTCGGACCACCAAGATTGGAAAGGGACAAGTACGAAAATAACGAGGTTGCCGGAGTCGTTACGGGATTGGCGTGGACCAGTGTCGGGGGAGATATTCTATTTATCGAATCGATTCTTTCCAAGGGAAAAGGAACTCTCAATATCACCGGCAACCTTGGTAAGGTAATGAAAGAATCGGCTACTATTGCCTTGGAATACATTAAGTCGAATGCAGATAGATTTGGTATCGATCCAGATGTATTCGCGAATTACAACGTACACATTCACGTGCCCGAAGGTGCTACTCCAAAGGATGGTCCTAGTGCGGGAATTACGATGCTTACCTCACTCGTATCGCTTTTTACCCAAAGAAAGGTAAAAAAGAGCCTGGCCATGACCGGAGAGATCACCTTAAGAGGAAAGGTACTTCCAGTAGGTGGCATCAAGGAGAAGATTTTGGCGGCGAAAAGGGCTCGAATCAAGGAAATTATACTGTCCAAGGATAATGAAAAGGATATATTGGAAATAAAACAGGAATACCTTAAGGGGTTAAAATTCCATTATGTTACCGAGATGCATGAAGTCATTGATATTGCGGTTACGAAGCAAAAGGTACGGAACCCCAAAAAACTCTAATTCGATAGAATTTTGTTCAATATCCTAGAATATCCCGTTTTCATGAGTACTCTTTTATTTTCTACCTATTTTTGACCCATGGGAAAAATTACCATAGCCATCGATGGGTTTTCTTCAACAGGAAAGAGTACACTGGCAAAGCAGTTGGCAAAAAAATTGGAATATATCTACGTAGATACCGGTGCTATGTATCGGGCAGTCACCCTCTTTGCCATGCGGAACGGCATTGTAGAAAATCCTGGGGCATTGGTGAAATTATTGCCGGAAATTCACTTAAAGTTTATTTACAACAAAGACGCGGGATATGCGGAAATGTATCTCAATGGCGAAAACATAGAGGCCGATATCAGAACCTTGGAGGTCTCAAAGTTTGTCAGTAAAATAGCTGAAATAGGGGAAGTACGCCAAAAACTGGTCGAGATGCAAAGAGAGATGGGAAGGGAAAAAGGTATCGTAATGGATGGCCGGGATATAGGTACCGTGGTATTTCCGGATGCGGAGTTGAAAATCTTTATGACCGCTTCGCCAGATGCGAGGGCGGCCAGACGCTATAAGGAATTACTGGATAGGGGAGAAAACGTTTCCTACAACGAAGTATTAAAAAATGTGAGGGAGCGGGACCATATCGATTCCAACCGTACGTTTTCCCCACTAAAAAAAGCCAATGATGCCATTGCATTCGACAATACCGACATGGGATTACAGGAACAATTTGAAAGGATGTACAATTATGCCTTGAGGGTTGTCAAAAAGTTTTCGGAAAAGACATAAAAAAAGGGACGCTCCAAGACCGTCCCCTATTCAATTTTTAAATGTAGTGTTATGGGTTTGGAATTACCAAAACCTGATCGGGATGAATGACGTCCGGATTGCTTAAAATATTCGTGTTCGCGGCAAAAATCTTTTGATACTTCATAGCATCTCCGTAATAATGTTTGGCGATTTTGCTCAATGATTCACCGCTTTTTACAACATGTCTATGATAAACAGAGCCGTCCGCTACCGAAATATTGGCTTTGATATCAGAGGGGTTTTCGCCACCCAACTCTTTTATTTTATCCCATAAAATGTCCTTTTCGTACGGGGTTTTTGCTTCCCCCTTTATTTTTAGTACCCCGTCTTCCTCGGTAACTTTTCCATCCTTTATTCCTAATTGCTCCCCCAAGGTCAACACACCTTGATACTTTGCTTTAACGCTCATAGTTGTTCTCTTTTAATCGGTTAATATTTGAACAGGAAAGATAGTGAATCTTGGAATATTTTTGGATAAAATCAGTAAAATAGTAGTTATGGTACAACCTGTTGATAAGGGGATTGCTTATACCATAAAAATATTGTACTTTTGCACTCCTTTTTTACGAGGAATCAAGAGGAAAAGGGAGATTATAAAAAAATAAAAACACTTCCGCAGGTTATTGTTTAGCTCTTGTGACACCGCGGGATACAAATTTAGATCAGCACATGGCTGAAGAAAAAGCAACTGCCCAAGTAGAGGAAACTACAGCGGCACCAGAAGAAAAAGTAGCGGCGAAACCTGCCCAGGACCCTAAGGAGTTTTTAGAAAATTTCGATTGGGAAAAGTATGAACAAGGCATCGAGCGCGTCGATGACACCAAACTACAGGAATTTGAAAAGCTAGTAGCCGAAAACTTTGTGGATACGGCAGACGAGGAAGTCGTTACCGGTACTGTAGTATACCTTACCGACCGTGAAGCGATAATCGATATCAATGCAAAATCGGAAGGGGTTATTTCCTTGAATGAATTCCGCTACAATCCAGACCTTAAGGTAGGTGACAAGGTAGAGGTATTGATAGATATTCGTGAAGATAAAAGCGGCCAATTGGTGCTTTCACATCGAAAGGCACGAACCATTATGGCTTGGGAACGGGTAAACAAAGCCCATGATAATGAAGAGGTGGTAAGTGGTTTTGTAAAATGCAGGACCAAAGGAGGTATGATTGTTGACGTATTCGGGATCGAGGCGTTCCTGCCCGGTTCACAGATCGATGTGAAACCTATTCGTGACTATGATCAATATGTGAATAAAACGATGGAATTCAAGGTGGTGAAGATCAACCACGAATTCAAGAACGTAGTCGTCTCTCACAAGGCATTGATCGAAGCCGATATCGAAGAACAGAAAAAGGAAATTATCAGTCAACTGGAGAAAGGACAGGTATTGGAAGGTGTTGTAAAAAACATCACCTCATACGGGGTCTTTATCGATTTGGGTGGTGTAGACGGATTGATTCATATCACCGACCTATCTTGGAGCAGGATCAATCACCCGAACGAGGTTGTAGACCTTGACCAGAAATTGAATGTGGTGATTCTCGACTTTGATGAGAACAAGTCAAGAATACAATTAGGCTTGAAGCAATTGGAGAAACATCCATGGGACGCATTAAGCGATGAAATCAAAGTTGGTGACAAGGTAAAAGGTAAGGTGGTCGTTATTGCCGACTATGGTGCTTTTATCGAAGTCGTTGAAGGTGTCGAAGGATTGGTCCACGTTTCCGAAATGTCGTGGTCGACGCATTTGCGTTCTGCACAGGATTTCGTGAAAGTAGGTGATGAGATAGAGGCAGTGGTATTGACCCTGGATAGGGAAGACCGCAAGATGTCTTTGGGAGTGAAGCAGTTGACTCCCGATCCATGGACCGACATTACTTCTAAATATCCTGTAGGTTCTAGACACACCGGTATAGTGCGAAACTTCACCAATTTCGGTGTTTTCGTAGAGCTGGAGGAAGGTATCGACGGATTGATTTATATTTCTGACCTTTCATGGACCAAAAAGGTGAAACATCCTTCTGAATTTGTGACAGTGGGTGACAAAATCGAGGTGGAAGTGTTGGAGCTCGATGTTGAAGGTCGTAAATTGAGCCTTGGGCACAAGCAGACCACGGAGAATCCTTGGGACAAGTACGAGACTGAGTTTGCGGTAGGTACCGTTCACAAGGCGGCGATTACCGAAATTGTTGACAAAGGTGCTACAATCGACTTCAATGAAGACATCACAGCCTTTGTGCCCCAACGTCATTTAGAGAAGGAAGACGGCAAAAAGCTCGGTAAGGGTGAAGAAGCTGAATTCAAGATCATTGAATTCAACAAAGACTTTAAGAGAGTAGTCGCCAGCCATACCGCTATCTTTAGGGAGGAGGAAGCGCGCAATGTAAGAGCGGCAGTCAAGAGGGCCAAGTCGAGCAGCGATGAAGCCAAGCCGACCTTAGGTGATGCCAATGAGCAATTGCAGGCATTGAAGGATAAGATGGAAGGCAAGAAATAAGAACTTCCACTTACGTATAATAAAGAAGGCCCCGACCATTATGTCGGGGCTTTTTGTTGGTATACATTTTTTATCCTGTAATTGTAAGAAGGGTGCCGTTCAAGAAAAATAAGTTGGTTTTTCTATGGCCTTGATTCCTTGGCAATCTATCTTGATTCAAAACTATTTGGGTAGAATTCCCTATTTTTGTCCTTCAAAAGTATCGATGTTAAAACCCATGGGGCAAAAAGTACTGCTTTCTTCAAAAGAAATAAACATCATACTTCATCGTTTGGCTTGCCAACTCCTTGAAAATCATTTGGATTTTAAAAATACCGTGTTGATCGGACTTCAGCCGAGAGGAACCTATGTTGCACAGCGGCTCTATAAAATTCTAAAGGAGGAATACGGCGTTAAACATATCGAGATCGGGTTTCTGGACATTACCTTCTACAGGGACGATTTTCGGAGGGGAGACAAAACCCTTTCGGCTACGGAAACGACGATAGATTTTTTGGTCGAGGATAAAAAGGTAGTGCTAATCGATGACGTATTGTACACAGGTAGGAGCATTCGAGCTGCCCTGACTGCCATTCAGTCGTTCGGAAGGCCTTCGGAGATAGAACTGTTGACCTTAATAGATCGAAGATTCAGCAGACATTTGCCCATACAGCCCAACTATAGGGGCAGACAGGTAGATGCGATCAATGACGAAAAAGTAAAGGTGCTATGGCAGGAGAATGATGGTGAGGACGCCATATACCTCGTTGGAAGGTAGATAGAAAAAGGGATAGCGATACCAATATTATGATAAGCCGACAAAGCAGCTTTGAAGAAAATCGATCTGGATTAAAGTATCTATTAACAACGTAACAGATAAAAATGAGCGAATTAAGTGTAAGGCACTTGCTGGGGATTAAGTATCTGAACGAAGCGGATATCGAGCTCATTTTTGAAACCGCCGATAACTTTAAGGAGGTCATCAACCGTCCCATCAAGAAAGTACCTTCCCTACGGGATATTACTATTGCCAACATTTTTTTCGAGAGTAGTACCCGTACAAAACTATCTTTTGAACTTGCCGAAAAGCGTTTATCTGCCGATGTCATCAATTTTTCGGCCTCTCAATCCTCTGTAAAAAAGGGGGAAACCTTAATCGACACCGTAAACAACATACTTTCGATGAAAGTCGATATGGTAGTCATGCGCCACCCGAATCCCGGTGCGGGCATATTTCTCTCCAAGCACGTTGAAGCGGCTATCATCAATGCCGGCGATGGGGCGCATGAGCACCCTACACAGGCGCTGCTCGACTCTTATTCCATTCGGGAGAAATTAGGGGATGTTGCAGGTAAAAAGGTGGTAATCGTAGGCGATATCCTGCACTCCAGAGTGGCCCTTTCAAATATATTTGCACTCAAATTGCAGGGGGCACAAGTGAAGGTATGTGGACCCGGAACCCTACTGCCCAAGTACATCGAATCCCTTGGTGTCGAAGTGGAGACCGACCTTAGAACGGCCCTTGACTGGTGCGATGTGGCCAATATGCTACGCATACAAAAAGAGCGCCTTGATATCAGCTATTTTCCTACCACTAGGGAGTATACACAACAGTTCGGCGTAAATAAGGCATTGCTCGATGATTTGGACAAGGAAATTGTCATCATGCACCCAGGGCCTATAAATCGGGGAGTGGAAATTACTAGCGATGTGGCTGATTCCAAGCAATCCATCATACTAAATCAAGTTGAGAACGGCGTTGCGATTCGAATGGCGGTAATGTACCTTTTGGCATCAAAAATTAAATAGAATGATTTTCGACAAAGACGGCACAACGACTATCGTTTTTCAGGAGAACATAGAATTATCAAAGTTTTTGGATAATTTGAACAAAGCGTATCCAAAGATTAAAAACGATAACATCATTGTAAACCTTTTCTCTTTTTCAAAATTAAAGGCAGATGACCTTCTTGAGTTTCTTCAGTTGTCGGACCAGCACAGAAAATCCAATAAATCCTTTGTTTTGGTAACTAACAAAGTGGGTTATGAGGAGGTGCCCGATAAGATGATCGTAGTGCCGACACTACAGGAAGCCAAGGATATTATCGAAATGGAGGAAATCGAAAGGGATTTGGGGTTATAATGGTTATGCGATTTGATTTCGTCCGGACAACTGAAGAAACGCAGAAACGAAAGATCTGTTTCCATCTTCATAGCCATTATCCCGGCACCTTTGGATTCAGGGGAGATTGCACAAAAAAAATACACTATCACAAACCACGAACTTAGGAACATGAAGCTCCAAATCCTTGGTTGTTATGCCGCTACCCCCAGAACCTTGACCAACCCGACTTCCCAGGTTCTGGAAATCAGGAATCATCTCTTTTTGATCGATTGTGGGGAAGGCACACAGGTGCAGTTAAGAAAGAACAAGATTAGATTTTCTAGAATCAATCACATTTTCATATCCCATTTACACGGTGATCATTTCTTCGGACTGCCAGGGCTCATCTCTACTTTTCGTCTTTTGGGAAGGGATAAGGAACTGAATGTTTACGGCCCCAAGGGAATCAAGGAGGCGATCACCCTTTTAATGAAGTTGGGCGACTCATGGACCAACTATCAATTAGTCTTTCACGAGCTTAAGGAAAAACGTCCCGTATTGATTTATGAGGATGACAAGGTCACTGTAGAAACCATACCTCTAGACCACCGGGTCTACACAAACGGATTTCTTTTTCGGGAAAAACCATCAGATCGTAAACTCAATGTCGAGGCAGTTGGTAAATACAACATCGACAAGGCCTATTTCCGGAATATTAAAAGCGGTAACGATGTAATTCTTGATGATGGCACCCTTGTTCCCAATGAAGTCCTTACCTTCGATCCGGTGGCACCTAAAAGCTATGCCTACTGTAGCGATACGGCCTATCGGCCGGAATTGGTTCCTCAAATTACCGGGGTAGACGTTCTTTATCACGAATCGACTTTTTTGGAGACCGAGGCCCATCTATCCGGTAAAACCAAACACGCCACCGCCAAAGAAGCCGCCGCCATTGCGAAGGCGGCCAATGTAGGCACTCTTATCCTAGGACATTACTCCACTCGGTATAAGTCTATCGATCTTTTCAAGGAGGAAGCGACCGAAATTTTTCCCGAGGTGGAGTTGGCCGATGACGGTAAGGTATTCAACCTTTGAGTTTGAATACACCCTGATAAGTCCAAAACCACTCGATTTCCAGCTATTTTTTTGATAATTAGGGGCTAATCCATTTTATAGTTCCTTTTCTTTTGATGAACTTTACCCTATAATAGCAAGATGAACCCGACATGCAAAAAGACCTAGGTGATTATCGAAAGTCATATGAAAAAAGCGCTCTTATCGAAGATTCCATTTCGGATAATCCCATTGAGCTTTTTCAAAAATGGTTTTATGAGGTAGAGGCTACCGATGGGGTCGATGAGCCCAATGCCATGACCGTCAGCACCATTGGCTTGGATGGTTTTCCCAAGTCCCGTGTGGTACTCTTGAAAAAGTATACGCACGAAGGTTTTATATTTTACACAAACTATGAGAGTGAGAAGGGAAAGGCCATTGCGAAGAATCCAAAGGTTTGTATTTCGTTCTTTTGGCCCCATATGGAGCGACAGGTGATTATAAAAGGCACTACCGAAAAGATTGCGGAAAATCTCTCGGACGGGTATTTCGAATCGCGACCGGAGGGAAGCAAACTGGGAGCCATTGTATCGAACCAGAGCTCGGTTATCGCGTCTAGGGATGTGCTTGAGGAAAAGTTGAAAGCTTTGGAAAAAGAATATCAGGGCAAGGAAATAGAACGACCCGATTTTTGGGGAGGTTATCTGGTGAGGCCGCTATCCATGGAATTCTGGCAGGGAAGACCCAATAGGCTGCACGACCGTATCCGGTATAGTCTGCAGGAAAATTTGGATTGGAAAATAGAACGATTGGCACCCTAAGATGAAGAGGGAAAGTCAATGGTTGTTCCTACGATATGAATTTTACGGCGAGCTTAAATTTTTGTAGATATGAAAGAATTGATTCTCATTCGACATGGTAAGTCCTCTTGGGACTATAATGTAAGCGATAAAGACCGTCCCCTTAAAGAACGGGGTATTGCCGACGCATTGTTGGTCTCCCAAGAATGGGCGAATCAGGGAAAGGGTATTGATTGGGTATTTTCAAGTCCTGCAAACAGGGCATTGCACACCTGTATGATATTTTTGAGACAACTGCATCTCCCTTTTGACCGCCTCCGGATTACCGACCGCCTCTACGACTTTTCCGGGGATGAGGTGCTCCAATTGCTTCGGGAACTTGACGAAGACCTGACAACGGTAATGATTTTCGGGCATAATCATGCCTTCACCTATATTGCCAATTTGTTGGGAAATACCTATATTGACAATGTTCCAACTAGTGGTCTGGTGCATATACAGTTCGGTGCCGACAGTTGGGCGAAAATAGAAAAGGGAACCACCGTACAGACTATTTTTCCAAAGCACATTAGATAAATGATAAAAGTCAGAAATCAGTACATCAATCGGGAGATTAGTTGGTTGCGGTTCAATGAGCGGGTACTTCAGGAAAGCGCCGATTCCAACGTACCGTTGATCGAAAGGCTTCGATTTCTGGGTATTTTTTCGAACAACCTCGATGAATTTTTTAAGGTTCGCTACGCAACGGTAAAACGAATCGTAGAAGCCGGAAAAAAGGGAAAAAGTGTTTTGGGGGGGGAGACCGCGAAGGATTTGCTGGCGGAAATCACCGAAATCTGTATCGAACAACAGGCCAAAAGTCTTCGAATTTTAGGCAATATAGAAGAAGAGCTCGAAAGGCAGAATATCTTTATCCTTCAGGAAACCGAACTATCTCCGGCGCAATCGGTATTCGTAAAAAACTATTTCCTGCAGAATGTGAGTCCACAGTTGATGACCATTATTCTTAACGATCTCACAGAATTTCCTATACTAAAAGACACGGCGGCCTATTTGGCAATTAAAATGGTTTTAACGTCTGATGAAGACCGTCCAGAAAAAAAATATGCGTTGATCGAGATTCCCAAGGGAATCGATCGGTTCGTCGTATTGCCGAAAGAGGGCGATAAGAACTACATCATTATCCTGGATGATCTGATTCGTTATTGCTTGGACAATGTATTTACCATGTTCGATTACAGCGCTATCTCGGCCCATATGATCAAGATAACTAGGGATGCCGAGCTGGATATGGACAATGACTTGAGCAAAAGCTTTATCGAAAAAATCTCCGCGAGCGTTGCGGACCGTAGAATTGGTGATCCCGTCCGTTTTGTTTACGACAAGGGTATTGAAGAAGACACCCTCAATTTTCTAAAGGATAAAATGAACATCGAGGATACCGACAGTGTGATTCCAGGGGGAAGGTATCATAACAGGAGGGATTACATGGGTTTTCCAAGCCTTGGAAGGGATGATTTGCTCTACGAAAAAATCAAACCACTACCCGTAAAGGGTTTATCGTTCGAAGGAAGCCTTTTCGAGCAAATTGCAAAGAAAGACTACTTACAGTATACACCTTATCATACTTTTTCCTATATCATAAAGTTTTTACGGGAAGCCGCGTTGGATCCAAAGGTAAGGAGTATTAAAATCACCGTTTACCGCCTGGCAAAAGACTCCCAGGTGGCAGCTTCGTTGGCCAATGCGGTCAAAAACGGAAAACAGGTCACGGTACAAATAGAACTACGGGCACGGTTCGATGAGGAAGCCAATATTCAATATGCGGAACAACTGCAGGCAGAGGGTGTAAAACTTAGTTTTGGTGTGCCCGGACTTAAGGTACATAGTAAAACCTGTGTCATAGAACGAGAGGAAGGGGATGCGATAAAAAGGTACGGCTTCATTAGTACTGGAAACTTTAACGAATCAACCGCAAGGATTTATACCGATTACACGTTATTTACGGCGCATGATGCCATTTTAAAAGAACTGAACAAAGTATTCGACTTCTTCGAGACTACCTATAAAATTACCAAATACAAGCACCTTATCGTATCTCCGCATTATACACAAACGGTTTTTGAGAAATTGATCGATAATGAGATTGCCAATGCCATTGTGGGGAAAGAGGCGTACATTAAAATTAAGATGAATAGCTTCACTTCCTACAAAATGGTCGATAAGCTTTATGAGGCCAGTAGGGCAGGCGTAAAGGTACAATTGATTATTCGTGGTATTTGCTGTCTGGTACCAGGGGTCAAGGGGATGAGCGAAAACATAGAGGCCATCAGTATCGTCGATAAATTTCTGGAACATTCACGTCTTTTTATTTTTGCGAATGAAGGCAATCCCAAGATGTATATTTCCTCTGCGGATTGGATGACCCGGAATATAGACTATCGGGTGGAAGTGGGGTGTCCTATTTATGACGAAGAGGTAAAACAGGAATTACTCGATACTTTTGATATTTCATGGAGAGACAATGTGAAGGCACGGGTTTTTAACGAAGCCCAGGATAATGCCTATCGGAAGAACAACAGTAAGCCACTGCGATCTCAGTTCGAAAAGTATGGGTACTATCAAAGAAAGCTCGAATCGTAGTGTTTAGGGTTTGGGAAGGTTTAATTCTTCGTTCCTGTTTGAAGACCTTTGCCAATCCGTATTGTGAACGGCGGGTTTTAGCCGTGTATGGTTTCTTTTTTTCCGAGATTTTTCATGATTTCAGCTTCATAGTCAAGCAGCTCTTGCCACTTTTTATCGACCTCTTCTCGATTTCCATACTGTCTGGCAAATTTCAGGAACATCGTATAATGCCCCGCCTCGCTGATCATCAGTTTATGGTAAAAATCCGCAAGTTGCCTGTCTTTGAGCTGTTCGGAAAGCAGTCTAAACCGCTCACAACTACGGGCCTCTATCAAGGCAGCATACAGTAGTCGATGTACCAATTGGGTCGTCCTATCGCCCCCTTTTGGAAAGAATTTCATCAGTGCAATTACATAATCATCCTTTCGATAGCGGCCAAGTGATTTCCCCCTAGCGAGTATGCGGTCATGAACCATCTTGAAATGGCCCATTTCCTCCCTCGAAAGTGCCACCATTTCGGTAACTAAATCGGGGTATTCAGGAAAATTTACAATGAGTGAAATGGCCGTACTGGCAGCTTTTTGCTCGCAGTAGGCATGGTCGGTCAAGATTTCATCGATATTTTTTTCCACAATGTTCACCCATCGAGGATCTGTAGGCAATTTTAGACCGAGCATAGTTCATTGGATTTAATCCCAAAAGTAATAGGATTACTTTCGTAATCAAAATATGGTTTTATATTTGTTGGATGAATCTTTTTTTTAAAGTCTTTGCTTGGCTTTTTGGCGTCTTATGTGTGGTTTCGGCCATTTTACAATATAATGACCCAGACCCCTTCCTATGGATTGTAATTTATGGGCTGGCTGCCATACTGTGCTTTGGTTTTGCCTTGCAAAAGATTCCTTTTTGGCTGCCTTTGTTCGCAGGTGTCCTTTTTATTTTGGGTTTTTTCTACGTATTCCCCGAAGAGTTCGTAGGTTTTGGCATTGATTCAGGGGACATAAAAAATGTAGAGGAGGGCAGGGAGTCTTTTGGGTTGTTGATTTTGGCTTTGGTAATGTTTTCCTTTTCTATTTGGAGTTGGTATCGTAACAGGCTAAAGGTCTAAATCGAACTCTTGTCTTAAAAGGTCTATGGCCGGGTTCTTTTCCCTTAATTTTTCATATTTCTCCTCGGGGGTAAAGGCAAACTTTTTAGCGGTTTCTTCGTTTACGGTGATTTTTAAATCGATGAAATGATTATTCAATTTTGATCGCAGGTACGCTAGTAAGCCAAATTGTTCCCGTTCTACCTCTTTTTTCATGGTACCGTTGGGTAATTCGATCCAAATTGTTTGGTCCTTGAGCACTTTGGGCGTGTCGGTGGAAAGATTAGAGGCCAATATTTTTTGTCCTTTTGCATCGATTTGTTTTACAAAATCGTACCAATGTCGCTGCATCTCCTCTTCTGTAAAGCTGGTCTTGGGAAGGTTGTTTTCATCGAGTACCTCCTCCTTTTTGTTTAATTGATGCTCTTTTTTGGCCTTTAGACTGGAGATGGAAAGTCCAGAGACCCGTTTTGACGGTATTTTGATATTGATTCTCTTAGCATTGGCAACGGTCGTTGTATCGACAGGGTCGGAAGAGCCGACCATTGTTTCAATAATCGGTTCCGCAACGGCAACCGATGGCTCATTTCCGGAAGCCGGGACCGTTGTTTCCTGTTCGGATATTTTTTGCTTTAGCAGTTCGGATCTACGCGAGACTAGTTCGGAATTCCTTACTGTTGCTTGGGAGGTATCTTCATTCTTAAAGAATGAAGCCGGGGCGATAAAATTGGTAGTTTGGTTGGCGAGAGCTATCGATTCAGGATTTTTTTTTTCACCTTCAAAGTCGATGGAGGCCAGCTTCATGAGGGTGAGTTCCACCAACAGCCGTTGATTCTTGCTGGTCTTATAGTTGAGGTCACAGTCGTTGGCCTTTTCCAGCGCTTCAAGTAGGAAGGAAGTACTGGTTTTTTTTGACTGTTCCAAATATTGTTGTTTGGCAGTTTCACCGACCTCTAATAATTCAATAGTTCCCTGATGTTTACAAACCATCAAATCCCTGAAGTGGGAGGCAAGGCCGTTTATAAAATGGTGGCCGTCAAAACCAAGGGCCAAGGTTTTGTTCAATAAAAGGAGCAGGGAGGGTATATCGTGCTTTAGAATTAGATCCGTGGCCGAGAAATAAGTATCGTAATCAAGTACGTTCAGGTTTTCGGTCACTGCTTTACGGGTCAGTATCTTCCCGGAAAAACTGACCACCCTATCGAAAATCGAAAGCGCGTCACGCATGGCCCCATCGGCTTTTTGTGCGATTATATGTAGGGCATCCTCGTCGGCTTCGATTCCCTGGTTTTCGGCAATGTATTTTAAATAGTTGGCTGCATCCTTAACCGTAATACGTTTAAAGTCGAAAATTTGGCAGCGAGATAATATCGTAGGTATAATTTTGTGTTTTTCGGTAGTGGCCAAAATAAAGATAGCATGTTTGGGAGGCTCTTCCAAGGTCTTTAAGAAAGCGTTGAATGCCGACTGGGAGAGCATATGAACCTCGTCGATAATATACACCTTGTATTTACCTACTTGGGGCGGTATGCGTACTTGATCGATCAGACTCCGAATATCGTCGACGGAGTTGTTAGAGGCGGCATCGAGTTCGAAGATATTAAAGGCAAAGTCCTCATCGGGCCTTTGGGTGCCATCTTCATTTATTTTCTTTGCGAGGATTCGTGCACAAGTAGTCTTACCGACCCCTCTAGGGCCACAGAATAACAACGCTTGGGCCAAATGATTGTTTTCAATGGCATTGGTCAAGGTATTGGTAATCGATTCCTGGCCCACAACATCCTTAAAGGTCTGGGGCCTGTACTTGCGAGCCGATACGATAAATGGTTCCAAAAAGCCTACTTTTAATTGCTATTCGATAGCAGTACAAATATAAAAATTGAGTGTCATAAAACGGGTGGTATACGGTGAAGTTACCCGTATTTATCAACAACTTTAAGATAATTTAGGTTTTATCCCATCTTCACAAAGCGATAGGTTCGCCATTCAATTGGTTTAAAGGGTTTACAATGGTAGAACCAACCACTGTTGGACATTCAGTGATATAGGTTACGACAGCCAATCCTTGGTTGGGATGGCCCGTCAAATAGACGTATGTTTGATATTCATAGGGCTTTTCAATAGTTTATAAAGAGCTTTCAAACATGTTTCCGGAGTAGGTTCCATCTTCTGGGAATCGCCCCAAAGTGTGCCGGTTTGGTCATAGGAACTATAAGGGGACTATTTGGATGAACGGTACTACTAACTTGGTATTGACTTAACAAAGCAATAACAAAGGAATTGTTATAATTCATGTAACTTTGTAATTGGCAGGTCTCCTTATCGCTCCGGCCCTCGGGTCGGGGAGGAAAGTCCGGACACCATAGTGCGGCATAGCGGGTAACACCCGTCGTCCCGAACTCGCTTCGGGATAGGACCAGTGCAACAGAAAGCAAGTACAGTTCGGCTGTAGTGAAATCAGGTAAACTCTATGCGGTGAAACGTCATGTAAATCGGTGTTTAAGGGCGGCACGTCCGAACCGAAGGGTAGACGGTTCGAGCTTTTGGGCGACCAAAAGCCTAGATAAATGATAAGGGTCGACCTCCTTGGGGTCGAAACAGAATCCGGCTTATGACCTGCTTTTATTAAAATTTATTAATAGCATTGCTGCAGAGGCGGGAATGTTTCTTTTTGGTGGTACCATGGGCTTAACGTGTCTAACCACTGTGAATATGATCAAATCCTAATTTCATTTTTCAAATCCACGATATAGTAAGGTTTACACCTCAAACATCAATTCCAGTTCCCCACCGGAAGGCAGCACTTCCCATTTCGTCATTAACCGTTGCAGGTCTCTAGTAATCCGAACAAGTTTATCAGGGGTCAACTCCGATGGATATGGAAGTCGATGTTCTTCAAGAATGGGTTTGAGTTGGGTCATGATTTCCGTATTCGACTCGCTTCGTGCGTAATAAGTTTGTAGCAAGTTGACGATATGTTCGGTAACCAAAGCCTCGGATGCTAAGTTGGTAGGGTGCAGTGCTTCCGGTCTTTCTTTCCTTGGCAATTGAAAATCGGAAATAGCATGACCTTGCGCCAATAATCCATAAAAGGCATCGGCGTAGCCCAACTCTTTTTCCACCACAAAATGGGCAATGTCGTGAATTTCAAGATTAGGGTAAAGAGCTGAGTAGGTACATGTCCCATTCTCCCTCGTACAAGTCAATACCGAAGGTTTGCCTTGTTTTTTGCCGATGTTTATCCAAAGCCTCACCCCTGTTACGTATTAGACCGTTCGGAAAAAAAACTAAAAACGCTACCTCCGTACTTACGGTGATCTTTGAAATGTGCCAATTTAGATAAATCGGTTTTATCGGAATGTTCAATAATCAATAATCCATCCGGCTTTAATAAACCCTGGTCAAAAACAAGTTTGTGGATTTTTTCAAAATCATCGAAAGGCATTGTATAAGGGGGGTCGGCAAAGACAATATCTACCCTTAGGTGTGTCTTGGCCAAAAATTTAAAAACATCGCTCTTAACGGGAGTAATTTCCAGTGCCAGTTCCTTGGCCGTTTTCGTCATGAACATCACGCAGCCGGGATCCGTATCGACCGCAGTTACCGAAGTCGCACCACGGGAGGCGAACTCGTATGCGATATTCCCCGTTCCTGCGAAAAGATCCAAGACATTTATTTCATCGAAATATACGTGATTGTTGAGAATATTGAAAAGTGCTTCTTTGGCCATATCGGTCGTGGGGCGAACGGGAAGCTTTTTTGGGGCCGTAATGCGTCTGCCCTTATGAGTACCGGAGATGATGCGCATCAGAGGGCGTTGAGTACCGTAAAGTCAATAGTTTCGATTTCCTCCGAATACTTTGGCAAAGAAAGGGCGGCGGGAAGTAAAATCGAAATATCCTTCACGTATTCGTAACACAAACGATATATGGGGTCATCTTCCCCAACATCGCCAAACATTTTTAACGGAACGGATTCGGGATTTAATCCAAGTTGTTCCAGGGTAAACAGCAAATAGTAGAGAAAATCTTCTTGCGTGCTGTATTCAAAGTTGTTGAATAGCAACAATTTCTTTTGCGTTATAACCGTAATATCCAATTGCCTATCAAAAACATGCACATATACCACCGGCTCCTTGCCATTGACATGTTCATCGAGAAGTGACTGCACCATCACGGTTCCATGGTGTTTATAGATGAACTCCCCAAAAAGATCGTAAATGTAATTGTTGATGTTTACGAAAGGTACGTATACGTTCATAAGATCGTACCCCTCCAGCTCGTCGTACGCGATATGGTCATTCGCTAAAATTTTAGCATTGAATTTAAGGTAATTTGCCAATTCTTTTTCATCGAACAGTGATTTGGGTACAAGACTGAAAAGATTATTTCTGTGTATGACGACTACCTCCGAGAACTTTGTGTCATCGATTTGGTGCCTTTTAAAAAGTTGTTGTAGTTCTTTCAGCGTTTGGTAGGGGGTCAGCTCTTTGTGAAATATCAGATGTTCCGAACCAACGATACGATTTGCGACCGTATCGAGCACACAAAAAGAAAGTCCATTCAAACTTATTTGAATGGACAGTCTATGAAAGTCTTTCGACGTGTTTTCTATGTCGTTATTGTTCGTTTTTCTTGTCATAGATGGGGGGCCAGTTACCACTGGTACTAACTTCTTCCAAGGAACCAACAACGATTGCGGGCCCGTTAACCTCTTCAACACTTGCCTCTGCCTTTTCTTTGGCGAGCAAATCTTTCGGTTGGTCGTACAAAATAATATCTTTAGCCACCTTGGCCTCAAATACAGGGGCTTTGTAACCTCCCTTATCAATAATATCCGCTTTCATTTCAACTTTTTCCCCACTTGCTGCTCCGGGGATTTCCATCATAGTTTTGTATCGGTCATCGTTTTTGAAAAGGGAATCCCTAACAGCAATAGTTCCAAGAGTGTCGATAATGACCGTATCTACCTGCATATCTATCTGGTACACCTTGTCATAGCGCATGAAGGACGAATCCCGCTGTTGGGTGATGGTGTAATTACCGGTATCCACAAAACTCACCAATTTATTAAAATCGGCCGCATATTTACCATTAACCGTTTTGTAGGCTTCCTGGGAATTCCTGATATCCTTCAATTTGGCGATCACCTTGGCATATCGTTCCTGTTTTACTTTATTGAACTCGATAGGGCCCGTAACCGATTTGTAAATAAGATATCCAAAAACGATACAGGCAATCCAAAGCACAATTTGTATAATGGTCTTCATTTTCTTACTGTGTTAGTTAAATTTAGTGGTTCACACAAATCTACAATTTTTTTGGAAACTGCCTAATTTTTTATCCTTGTAATTCGGTAGGGCTTTCAAGCTGCTCCAATTGCCGTTCTATCGAGGATTAAGATAATTTGATGCAGGTAAATAGTCTGCCCTGGCGGCCCCATTTATGGGGTTCATACCGATACAAATAATAGTAGGATACATTACAAGAAAATCATGAGTATCTTTGATGTTCCATGGCAACGCTTACCGATGCATCATTCTACAAAATATTAAGGGAAAAGTTCCCCCATGAGCCAACTGCGAACCAATCGATAGCACTTCAGATGTTATCACAGTTCCTGTTGTCGAGCCAAAAAGACCTGATATTTCTTTTGAAAGGCTTCGCGGGTACCGGAAAAACGACGATTGTGGGAACGGTGGTGAACAACCTCTGGCATTGTAAACTGAAATCCGTTTTAATGGCCCCAACCGGCAGGGCTGCAAAAGTCATGTCGAACTATTCCAAAACAGGGGCTTTTACCATTCACCGTAAAATTTATTTCCCTAAGAAGCAACGTGGTGGGGCCGTACGGTTTGTACTGGCGCCAAACAAACACCGGGATACCGTTTTTATTGTAGACGAAGCTTCTATGATTCCCGATAACCCGACAGATTCGAAGCTCATGGATAACGGATCGCTCCTAGATGACCTTTTGATGTTCGTTTATTCAGGACACAATTGCAAATTGATTCTCATAGGCGACACGGCCCAGTTGCCACCGATACGTCTTGAACTAAGCCCGGCATTGGATGCCGATAAACTTTCGATGAACTATAACAAGGAGGTTACGGGATTGGAGTTAAACGAGGTGGTGCGGCAGGCCGAAGATTCAGGTATCCTGATGAACGCTACCAATCTGAGGGAGCAATTGCAGGGTGATTTTTTTGAAGGATTTCAATTCGATGTGGATCCCTACGGGGATATCGTTCGCCTGATTGATGGGCAGGAGATTTTAGAGGCGATCGAGACCTCCTATGATCAGAACGGAAAAGAGGAAACGGCTTTTATCGTACGGTCCAATAAAAGAGCCAATCTTTATAACGAGAACATCCGTAGCAGGATTTTATATTTGGAAAATGAGTTGTCGGTCGGGGATTATATGATGGTCGTCAAGAACAACTACTTTTGGTTAACTCCGAACACCGAAGCAGGATTTATTGCCAATGGGGATATCATCGAGATTTTGGAAATCTATGCAATCAAAGAACTCTACACCTTTAAGTTTGCCGAGGTAAAGGTAAAAATGGTCGACTATCCGAACCAAAAACCCTTTGAAACAGTCTTGTTATTGGATACTATCAAAGCTGAATCGCCGTCCTTGCCCTACGAAGATTCCAACAGGTTATATCAGGAGGTAATGCAAGATTATGCCGACGAAAAATCAAAATACAAAAAGTTTTTGGCAATTAAGGGGAACAGATACTTTAATGCATTGCAGGTAAAGTTCTCCTATGCGATTACTTGTCATAAATCCCAGGGGGGACAATGGGACACCGTTTTTATTGAGCAGCCGTACCTGCCCAATGGGGTCGACAAGGAATACCTCCGCTGGTTGTATACCGCGGTAACGCGGGCAAAGAACAAAGTGTATCTGATCGGTTTTAAAGGTGATTTTTTTGTTGGTGCGGAATAGATTAAATTCGTTACCGACAAATCATAACTTTGGTTAAAAATGACTTCGGACACCATCATTAGTATCTTTCTGGGTGTTGGTCTCGCCGCTTCTGTGGGTTTCCGGGTATTCCTGCCTTTGTTCGCTTTGAGTTTGGCGGCGTATTTCAATGTCTGGGACTTGAACGAAAACTGGCAGTGGATTGGAAGTTTGGCGGCCGTGATCACTTTAGGGGTGGCCATGCTGGTGGAAATATTCGGTTATTTCATTCCCTGGGTCGACAATTTGCTCGATAGCATAGCGGTGCCCTTGGCGGCAATCGCAGGTACGGCCGTAATGGTATCCACGGTAGCCGATTTGGACCCGATGGTTACCTGGGCCTTGGCCATCATAGCGGGGGGCGGTACTGCCACTGCCATAAAGGGTGCGGGCGCTACGGGCAGGTTGGCCTCAACGGCATCAACGGGAGGGCTTGCCAATCCCATAGTTTCAGCCGTAGAAACCGGAACGGCTATGGTAGTAACCACAGCCTCTATCTTTGCGCCTATACTGGCAGCCGTATTGGTGATCATTATTTTGGCTATTGTTTTCAGTATTTATAGAAAATTGAGACCAAGGAAGAAATTGTCGAACCAAAATGAACCATAAGGTGAAAATCATCGCCATGATACCTGCCCGCTATGCGGCTTCTAGATTTCCGGCTAAACTGATGCAGGACCTGCACGGAAAACCGGTGATACTCCGTACCTATGAGGCGGCAGTGAACACTGGCCTGTTCGATAACGTCTATGTGGTCACCGATAGTGAGCTGATCTTCAATACGATTCATAATGCTGGAGGTAAAGCGATTATGAGCATAAAAGAGCATGAGTGCGGTAGTGACCGTATTGCCGAGGCTGTAACCGATATGCAAGTGGACATCATCGTAAATGTGCAAGGGGACGAACCTTTCACCGATAAAGCAAGTCTGCAGAGCGTACTCAAGGTTTTTGAGAAGGATGCGGAGGAGGAAATCGATTTGGCATCTTTAATGGTAAAAATCACCGATTGGGATGAAATAAGTAATCCGAATACGGTGAAGGTTATTGTGGATAATCGTAATTTCGCGCTCTATTTTTCCCGATCTCCGATTCCCTATCCGCGAGACAAGGCAGTTCGAACGGATTATTATAAACACAAGGGTATTTATGCTTTTCGGAAAAGGGCATTGATGGATTTTCAGCGACTTCCAATGCTACCCCTCGAAGCGACCGAGAAAATTGAGGCCATTCGTTATTTGGAATACGGGAAGAAAATAAAAATGGTAGAAACGACAGTCACAGGTATTGAAATCGATACCCCCGAGGATTTGGAAAAGGCGCAGCAGGCATGGAAATAGATTTTACGGGAATTGAAGTAATTGGCTTCGATGCCGACGATACACTTTGGGTGAACGAGACCTATTTTAGGGAGGCGGAAGAGCAGTTTGCAGGATTACTGGAGCATTACGAGACCAAGAACAAAATAGACCAAGAGCTTTTTAAAATGGAAATGAAAAACCTTGAGCTCTATGGATACGGAATCAAGGGATTTATGCTGTCGATGATCGAATCGGCCTTGGAACTGTCAAATAACGAAGTTTCACAGGCAACGCTTTCCAAGATTATGAATCTTGGTAAAAAGATGATTGCCCATCCGGTGGAACTATTGGACGGTGTGGAGGAAGTGCTAGAGCGTTTGGCTAAAAAATACCGATTGATCGTATTGACCAAAGGAGATCTTTTGGACCAAGAACGGAAGCTGGAAAGGTCGGGACTAACGCGGTACTTTCATCATGTAGAAGTATTGAGTGATAAAAAAGAGACGAACTATCAAAATCTGCTAGACCATCTTGAAATTGATGTAAAGGAGTTTTTGATGATTGGAAATTCGTTAAAGTCAGATGTATTGCCTATTATAAACATTGGTGCCCAAGCGGTTCACGTACCGTTTCATACCACTTGGCAGCACGAAGAGGTGTCGGTTGACCATGAAGAACATCGATACCTCACTGTAAATAGTTTAAAAAATATTCTTGACTATCTGTAAATCGTTTTATGGAAGTAAACAAGCAGTTCGACATAAAAGAGGCCAAGATTGGTCAACCTACCGGGTATAGGAACTTCCCCATGGTGCCCAGAGTGGTTTATGGCAAGGGAAGTTTCGACCAGTTGGGCGATATATTGATGCCCAAGCGCAAAAATGCCGATGCACCCTGTATATTTCTAGTAGATGATGTTTTTGAAGAAACGGATTTGGTTGCGAGGATTCCTCGAATTTTTAATGACTTGATAATTTTTATATCGGCGGAAGAAGAACCAAAGACCGATCAGGTAGATGCCCTGGTTGAAAAAATCAGGAGCGATTTTTCGGAACCGCCCTCGGGAATCATCGGTATCGGTGGTGGTACTTTGCTCGACCTTGCCAAGGCGGTGGCAATAATGCTCAATAATACCGGAAACTCTTCGAAATATCAAGGATGGGACTTGGTGCAGCGGCCCGCGCTTTATCACGTAGGCATCCCTACCTTGAGCGGTACCGGAGCGGAAGTAAGTAGAACAACCGTGCTTTTGGGTCCCGAGAAAAAATTGGGGATCAATTCCGATTACACCGTTTTTGACCAGGTAATCCTTGACCCCGATTTGACGCACGGAGTAGATAAGGAGCAATGGTTCTTTACCGGGATGGATTGTTACATACATTGTATAGAATCGCTCAATGGCACTTATCTAAATGCGTTTAGTCAAAGCTATGGTGAAAAGGCCTTGGAACTCTGTAAGGAGGTATATCTAGGGGAGCTGGCTCCCTCGGAATCCAGGGAAAAACTAATGATGGCATCCTGGCATGGTGGTATGAGTATCGCCTACTCACAGGTAGGGGTCGCCCATGCGATGAGTTACGGACTCTCCTATCGGTTGGGTATAAAGCATGGTATCGGGAATTGTTTGGTTTTTCAGCATTTGAGCGAGTTCTATCCTGAGGGTGTGGCGCTTTTCCATAAAATGAAAGGTAAACATGGTATTGACCTGCCGACCGGTATCTGTGCCGACCTATCCGATTGTGATTTTGAGACCATGACGACGGTTTCATTGAGTATGGAACCCTTGTGGGAGAATGCCTTAGGTCCAGGCTGGAGAAATAAGATCAATGCGGAGAAATTAAAGGCCATTTATCGAAAAATATAGTGATGGCAACTAGGAACCCACCAACACTATTTTCCCGATAACCCGATAACCCCATACCCCAAATCTATATGTTACAGGCACTAGCCAAATTCATTTATTTTAAACTGTTGGGTTGGAAGATGGAGGGAGTTTTCCCGGCCTATTTGAAAAAGTGTGTGATCATCGTAGTACCCCATACCAGTTGGGTCGATTTTTTTCTGGGCCTATTGGTGCGAAAGGTTTGGAATGAAGAAATTAACTATGTTGGCAAGAAAAGTCTATTCAAACCGCCTTTTGGTTGGTTCTTTAGATGGACCGGTGGTGCGCCTGTCGACCGAAGTACAAACAGCGATACCGTAAGCGCCACTGCGGAAATCTTTAAGAAAAGGGAAACATTTCGACTTACCTTGGCACCCGAGGGTACCCGAAAAAAAGTTTCCCACTGGAAAAGCGGGTTTTACTACATCGCCAAAATGGCCGAGGTACCGATAGTGATGGTCGCTTTTGATTTTGGAAAAAAACAGGTAAAAGTATCGGAGCCACAGTATCCAACCGATGATAAGCAAGCCGATTTTAGAACTTATGAGGCGTTTTTTAAGGGCGTGGTAGGCTTTGTTCGAGAGTACAGTTACTAAATCTTTTGTTTTTTGATGAGTTTTTTGGGAGTGATGCTGTCTCTTTTTCTTGTATTTCCCGGAAATACCAAATCAGTGCTCGAAAAGGTCGTGCCAAAGGTAGCACTTGCCGAATAGACTTGGTCTATTGCGTCCAACACCTGATGTTTCGATAGTTCTTTGAGAGGATGTATGAAGACCGACCATATAATCTCATCACTAAGGGCATATTTTACATCCAAGGCCGAATGAAAATTGGCCACCAGCGCATTGAGAAGTTCTTCTTCCCCCAACTGCTCTCTTTCAACGATGGGCGTAATGATGCGCATCCGGTTCGCGTTTTCGTCGTATACACAGACCAAAAAAGTCCCTTTGTAAATAAATCGAATGGAATTGCCTTGGGCTTCCGTGGTATCGGCGACTTGGGCTATTAAGGCCCTGAGCTTGGCAGGGTTCATATCTTGGGCGATCATGTTTTGAGTGCATAAAAAAAAGAATAGCAAGACAAAGGGAAGTAGTCGATACATCTTATATTTTTGAATTAAGTCGAGGAGTGACCAAATAGTTTACAAAACGTTTATAAAACATTGGAAATAACAAAGGATAACTTCAATTTGATGCGTTATTGAGTACAAGAAGAATTATTTAAAGGAAAGAACTATTTATTCTATTCGCATCTTAATTGGGAAGAACGTTTTTTTATAAGTATAGTGCATCGTCCGTCATTGCGATTGGAGATCTGCTTACTCCTTCATGGTATGGTATACGTTCTGTACATCGTCGTCCTCCTCGATTTTTTCCAGTAGTTTCTCTACATCGGCCGCCTGTTCCTCGGTCAATTCCTTGGTCACCTGTGGAATGCGTTCAAAACCGGACGATAGAATCTCGATACCGCGATGCTCCAGTTCCTTCTGGATGGCCCCAAAACTCTCGAACGGCGCATAGATCAAGATGCCGTCGTCATCCACAAAGACCTCCTCGGCGCCGTAATCGATCATCTCCAATTCGAGTTCCTCTGGATCGATACCCTCGGCAGGAATCCGAAAATTACAGGTATGGTCGAACATAAACTCCACTGAACCCGAAGTCCCTAGACTCCCGTTACATTTGTTGAAGTAGCTACGGATGTTGGCCACAGTTCGTGTGTTATTATCAGTGGCGGTCTCGATCAAGATAGCGATGCCGTGGGGAGCGTAGCCTTCGAAAAGCACCTCTTTGTAATCCCCAAGACTCTTATCGGAAGCTCTTTTGATAGCCCTCTCGATATTATCCTTGGGCATGTTGACCGACTTCGCATTTTGGATAACCGCCCGTAGCCGCGAGTTGGAATCGGGATCTGGGCCTCCCTCTTTCACCGCAATGACGATATCCTTGCCAATACGTGTGAACGCTTTCGACATGGCCGACCAACGCTTCATTTTGCGTGCTTTTCGAAACTCAAAAGCTCTTCCCATAACTCTTATGCTTGATTTAAACGAACAGGGGCAAATTTAAAAAAATTGGAGGCGAATGCAAGCACCCCACACGCAAAACGAGGTCCCCTGATGCGCATGCTATTCCCCAAAAACGATGTTCTCGATCGTGGCGGCCAATTTGAAGTCTTTTTCGGTGACGCCCCCTACATCATGGGTGTTCAATCGAATGTTCAGGGAATTGTACACGTTGCTCCAATCCGGATGATGCCCTTGTAACTCGCATTCAAAGGCGATGCGGGTCATGGTCGCGAAGGCTTCCTTAAAATTACCGAACTGTAAGGAAGTTTCTATAGCTCCATCAATGAATTCCCAGCTGTCCAATTCGGCCAGCCTTTTCTCAATTTGTTCTACTGATAGTTTTTCCATGTCGTATTTTTTATAAAGTTAGCGAAAGTTGCCGAGGTGATTACTTTTTAAAAATAGAAGGGTAGCACATCATTGAAGGATATGATGTTCGATGATTTCTTGATAGCTGACCTGCAGATTTTTGGGAAGTTTATTTTCTTTGGGCAATACTGCTAAATAACGTTCTTCATTGGTGGTGTATACCCTCTTATAGATAGGATTGAAATTCCCGATGCGATCCATTACTTCTTTGATAAAATCGTCATGATGTACTAGGTCATAGCTTCCCAAATGGTAAATGCCACTTTTATTACGATTGATGAGGTAATGTATCTGTTGGGTGAGCTTGTCATCATTGGTTACGTTCATTACCAGGTTGGGAAAGACCTCGATCGGTTGATTGTTCAACACGTTGGTCTTTATTTCCTTTATCCGTGGGGAGTGGTTCCCGAATACCATAGGTATCCGAAGGATGCCCATCTTCTTCTTGGGCAGGCGCAACAACATGTTCTCGATTTTTATCTTGAGTCTCCCATAAATACTTTCCGAAAGGGTCTTGTCGTACTCATAGGAAGGATATTTGCTGTAGGCGTCGAACACATTGGCCGAGGATAGGAAATAGATTCGGCAATCGCGATGGGATACGTATTCCGCCAAATGTTGGTGGGCTTGAACCTGTCCGGCGAAATTCCCGCGAAGAGCCGAAATGATGATTTGTGGGCGCACTTTTTCAAGCACATCGAAGACATCGTCTTCCTGTAGGTCGTACCGAAAAAATTGTTGATTACTCTCGAACGATTTACGAGCGGTAAAGTAGGTACCGTAGGTATCGAAATAGGACCGGAGCTCTTTGTATATGGCATTTCCCAAAAAGCCACTTCCACCTAGAATCAATATTTTTTTTCCGCCCGCTTCCACCTTCACACTTCGTCTTTGCTATTCTTTACCCTTTGTAAAATGGTAATTTCACCACAGTAGCGGGGATGGCCTTTTTTCGTATTTGGATATGTATTTTACTCCCAATCCCCGAGAGTACCGTAGGTACGTAGCCCAGGCCGATTCCCTTGCCCAAGGAGGGTGACATCGTACCGGAGGTGACCGTTCCGATTTTCTTTCCGTTCGTATCTACGATATCGTAGTCATGGCGCGGAATACCGCGCTCATCCAGTTCAAAGGCGATCAACTTGCGTTCGGGGCCGTGTGCTTTTTCCTTGGCAAGGGCTTCACTATTGACAAAATCCTTGGTGAACTTGGTAATCCAGCCCAATCCTGCCTCAAGGGGAGAGGTTTCGTCGGAGATGTCATTGCCATATAGACAATAGCCCATCTCCAGGCGTAAGGTGTCCCTTGCTGCCAGTCCGACCGGTTTGATACCAAATTCGGCTCCAGCTTCCAACACCTTGTCCCAAACCTGTAGCACCTCTTCATTCTTACAATAAATTTCAAAACCACCAGATCCCGTATAGCCGGTGGCAGAAATGATTACATGCTCAATGCCTGCAAAATCGGCCACTTCAAAGTGGTAAAATTTAATAGCGGACAAATCGATGGAAGTCAAGCTTTGCATGGCCTCCACTGCCTTGGGCCCTTGAATGGCCAAAAGCGAGTAATTATCGGAAATATTACGCATCTCCGCCTTGAACTCCCCGTTGTATTTTGAAATATGGTTCCAGTCTTTGTCGATATTCGATGCGTTGACTACCAACAAATATTGATCTTCCTTGATGCGATACACGATCAGGTCGTCGACGATGCCTCCGGTTTCATTTGGCAAACAGCTATACTGCGCCCTTCCTATAGTAAGCTTTGAAGCGTCGTTTGAAGTGACTTTTTGAATAAGCCCCAAAGCGGTAGGTCCGGATATTAGAAACTCTCCCATATGGGAAACATCAAAAACACCCACCCGGTTCCGAACGGTCTCATGTTCGATATTGACGCCCTCATAGGAAACGGGCATACTATACCCTGCAAAAGGCACCATTTTAGCTCCAAGGGCCTCATGGGTTTGGGTCAAGGCAGTCTGTTTCATCTCAATTCGAATTAGTGGCGCAAATTTATCGAATAAATTATGAATAGCGTTAAGCCACCCAAGTAGTTTTACAATAAACGCTTTAGAGGGAGTAATAGGTAGAATACTATTTTTTTAATAAAAATCTTTTAAGGTCTTGATAAGTCCTTATCGGAAGGTATTTTTTCTCCTTATCCATTAGTCTGCCTATTTGTGTGGGTAATTCCTGTTTCTCTCCGATGGTTTCTTCCACCACATCCAAAAACTTGACGGGATGTGCGGTTTCCAAAAAGATGCCATAGGTGTTCGGATGGCTGTCCTGATACTTTTTCAACCCCAAGTAGCCCACCGCGCCATGGGGATCAGCGACGTAACCCGATTTTTGATAAATTTCACGTAGGGTTCTTCTGGTATCCTCGTCATTAAATGAGAATGAAGTAAGATGTTTCCTAAGAACCTCTATATCGTCTTGATAGAGATGCCTAATACGTATAAAGTTACTTGGGTCTCCCACGTCCATGGCATTGCTGATCGTAGCCTTGGAGGGTTTTGGGGAATACACTGCCGTTCTCATGAACTCAGGAACCGTGTCGTTTATATTGGTAGTAGCGACGAAGTGCTTTACCGGCATTCCTAAACGCTGCGCAACCATGCCTGCACAGATATTTCCAAAGTTACCGCTGGGCACGGAGAACACGATTTCTTTTCCTTTCGATTTCGCCTGTTGGTATGCGAACAGAAAATAGAAGAGTTGTGGTAACCACCTTGCAACATTGATAGAATTCGCCGAGGTCAGTTGCATATGTCCTAAGAGTTCCTCATCCAAAAAGGCGGTCTTTACCATTTTTTGACAATCGTCAAAAGTGCCATCCACTCGTAGAGCGGTGATGTTTTGCCCCAAAGTGGTAAGTTGTCGTTCCTGGATGTCGCTTACTTTTCCACCGGGGTACAAAATAACTACCTGAACACCCTCGACCCCTAAAAAGCCATTGGCAACCGCCCCTCCGGTATCACCGGAGGTAGCGACCAATACGGTCACTTCGGTCTCCTTGTCTTTTGAAAAATACCCTAGGCATTGAGCCATAAATCGGGCACCTACATCCTTAAAGGCCATGGTGGGCCCGTGAAAAAGCTCCAAACTGGCTACGTTTTCCTCGATTTCAATTAAGGGAAAATCAAAATCCAATACCTCCTGTAAAATTCGTTTCAAAACGGCATCCGGGATGTCGGAAGTTACAAATTGATGAATGGCCTTAAAGGCGATTTCCTCGTTCGACAGGATTTCAATTTCTTCGAAAAAGCTAGTCGGCAGGGACGAAATCGACTCTGGGAAATACAATCCCCTGTCGGGCGCAATACCCCTGATGACCGCCTCTTTGAAAGATACGTTGGGTGCTTGTCCGTTTAGGCTATAAAAGTTCAATTTGAAAATTGATTAATGTGTTCATTTAAAAACAAAGCAAGTAGCTTTTATCTTTTTTGATTTTGTTCTTCGGTCAACTTTTTATTACGACTTGTTGCAAGCTGAAATAATCAGATTCGTATTTTGTACTGCTACGTTCGCATTTCCCTAACTCCTTGAGAATTTATTTTTGAGACGTGTACATCATACTCAATTCCAATGTTCCGGTACACTTTCTTCATTGATGCAGCTACTTTGTTTGCGGTATCTTGTCCCTTGCTAAAGGCAAAAATGGAAGGTCCTGATCCCGAAATCCCACATCCCAAGGCACCGGCATGCATCGCCCCCGACTTTACCTGGTCGAAGCCTGGAATCAATATCGATCGGATAGGTTCGACGATGTGGTCTTCCAACGACCGACCGATAAGGGCATAGTCCTGGGTAAAAAGACCTGCGACCAATCCGCCGAGATTCCCCCATTGTTTGATGCCTTCCTTTAGGGTAATATTTGTTTTTAGTATTTTTCTGGAATCGGAGGTCTTCACTTCAATTTGCGGATGAATTACGGTGGCGTACAATTCGGATGGACTCGGTATAGGGACTATGTCTAAGGGTGCATAACTTCGAACCAAGGTAAAGCTTCCAAAAATGGCTGGAGCTACATTGTCGGCATGCGCCACACCACTGGCCAGTCGTTCCCCTTCCATGGCGAATTCGACCAATTCTAGTTTTGTAAAGGGTCTTTCCAGTAATTCGTTCATGGCCCATACGGCTCCCGAGGCACTTGCGGCACTGCTGCCGATACCACTACCCGCTTTGATTTTTTTATTGATTTCAATATCGAATCCGCCTTCGTAATCGCTTTTTTCAAGTAGGGCCAATCCGGCCACACCAGCCACATTAAGGGCGGTTTCCATGGGTAGTTTCTGACCTTCCAACTTAACGATCGTGATTCCTTTTTCCGCCCTTTTTCGAACCACCATGCCATCGCCCACCGAATCCAAGGCGACACCGAGCACATCGAAGCCACAGGAGATATTGGCGATGGTCGCCGGGCAAAAAACGTTGATTTCGCTTCTATTCATTGATTTCCTTCAATTTTCCCTTTCTATGATAGCGCCGAGGGAGGAGGCCTAAAAATTACCAATACGGATGATATCGGCAAAAATCCCCGAAGCGGTGACATCCGCACCCGCTCCGGCTCCTTTGATAATCATGGGTTGGTTCGGGTATCGCTCGGTATAGAAAAGCACAATGTTATCACTTCCTTCCAGATTATAAAAATCATGCCCCTTGGGTATTTGTTGTAATCCTACACTGGCCTTGCCATTTTCATATTGGGCCACATATTTCAATTTACTATCCGCCGCTACGGCATCATTGTACAATTTTTGAAAATCGTCTTCATACTTTTCCAAAGCCTGGAAGAAATCTTCATTATTCGTGGTGTTCAGACTTTCTTCGGGCAAGAACGATTGGTTCTCTATGTCCGCTAGCTCCAAAACATTGCCACTTTCCCTGGCCAAGATGAGTATTTTTCTCATGACATCGATACCGCTCAGGTCTATTTTTGGATCGGGCTCGGTATAACCTTCTGCCATTGCCTGTTCTACGATATCGCTAAATGTATTCGTTTTGTTGAAATTATTGAATATGAAATTAAGACTTCCGGAGAGTACAGCCTGTATTTTCAGAACCTTATCGCCCGAAGCGATTAGATTTTTCAACGTATCGATGATGGGAAGTCCGGCCCCTACATTGGTTTCGAAAAGAAATGGGGATCCATACTCCCGGGCTAGATGTTTTAGTTCACGATACGTATCATAGGCCGAAGAACAGGCAATTTTGTTGCAAGTAACTACCGAAATACTGTTCTTCAGGTAGTTGGTGTACGTATCGGATACTTCGGAGCTTGCTGTGTTGTCTACAAAAATACTGTTGCGATAATTAAGCTGTTTCACGCGTGCCATGAATTCTTCCTGATTGGCTTTTTCACCATTTGCCAGCCGTTCCTCCCAGTTTTTTAGTGTGATACCAGTTTCATCGAACAACATCGTGCGTGAATTTGAAATTCCTATTACCCGAATGTTGAGTTTCAAGTTGTCTTTCAGGTATTTTTTCTGTTGCTGTATTTGTCTTAAAAATTTGGAACCCACATTGCCCACGCCCATCACAAAAAGATTCAGTTGTTTAATGTTCTCCTCGAAGAATTCTTCATGAAGGGAATTCAAGGCTTTCTTTACATCCCCCTCGGAGATTACCGCAGAGATGTTACGTTCGGATGCCCCTTGGGCAATGGCGCGAATATTTACATTGTTGCGGCCCAGTGTGCTGAACATTTTACCGCTTAATCCTTGATGACTTTTCATATTGTCGCCCACAAGCGCTATAATGGCCATGTCTTTTTCAGCAATGACCGGTTTGATTTTATTTCTTTCGATTTCATACTCGAAAGCCGAATTCACCAGGGCCACTGCCTTATCGATATCCAAGGCTGAAATACCAACGCATATCGAATGTTCCGAAGATGCCTGGGTAATGAGCACTACACTAATTTCCGCAAGGGAGAGTACTTCAAAAAAACGTTTTGAGATACCCGGTATGCCTACCATCCCGGGACCTTCCAATGAAAGAAGTGCAATATTGCCAACATGGCTGATGCCCCTTACCGTTTTCCCTTGTTCGTTTTTGCTTTGGGTGATAAGGGTACCGGATGCCTCTGGTTCAAAGGTATTTTTGATGACGATGGAAATACCTTTTGTCAATACCGGTTGTATAGTCGGCGCGTACAAAACCTTTGCTCCAAAATGGGAAAGTTCCATGGCTTCCTCATAGGATATATGTGGAATAGCTTTTGCTTGCTTAACAATTTTTGGATTGGCGGTGTACATTCCGCTTACATCCGTCCATATTTGAAGTATTTCGGCGTTGACGGCTGCGGCAATAATGGCAGCGGAGAAATCCGAACCTCCCCGGCCCAAGGTGGTCGAGTCGCCTTGCTTGGAGGAGGCGATAAACCCTGCCATGACGGTAACATTAGCTGTATGGTCATTAAAGAAATCATTGCAAAGTCGGTTCGTCAACTCAAAATCGACCAAGGCCTTTCCGTATGCCGTATCGGTTTTTATTAATTCCCTGCTGTCTTTGTAAGTAGCATTCAATCCTTTGGAAATAAAAAACTCACTGATGATATAGGAAGACAAAAGCTCTCCATAGCTTACGATTTTATCGGAAAGTTTGGGAGTGATTTCACCTATAAGGAAGGCACCTTCCAACAGGGTCTCCAAAATGTTGAGTTCACTCTTGACCCTGCTGAGCACTTTGCTTTGGGAGTGAATAGGTAACAATTCCTTGATGGTCTGCAGATGTCGATCTTCGATTTCTTTCAGTATTTCCTTGTAGGCTGTATGCTGGTCGGAGGCCAAAGCGGCGGTTTGTAACAACAAGTCGGTGATACCTCCCAAGGCAGAGACCACTACTATGGCCTGTTGATCAGCGTTAGTGGCCACTATATCTTTTACGAGCGATATGTTTTTTGAGTTGGCTACCGAGGTACCACCGAATTTTAGAACTTGCATGATATTAATTAATTAGAATGCGCTTTTAGGTGAGAGGCGATGAATCGCAAAATGGAAGGAAATATATATGCTTACCCCCAGGGGGTGGTAGTAGCCACGAAAGAACGACCATCGCACGAAGACGGAAAACTATCGTGGTTATTTAAAAACGTTAAGGTCATTGATTCACTTCTAAATCCCAAAAGTAGTATTTTTAGAGGGGTATGCAAACGTTTGTAATTTTTTTTATACAATCGGTAGGTATCTTTAAGTTATTTTGCGAAAACTAAAAAATATAGGACCTTTTCAAAGGTGAATGGCAGCTTGGCGATACTATTTGCCTCCCAGCATTTCCGATATCATTTTAAATAAGACTTAGCGAATGAAAATTTTTTCAGGAGAACAGATTTACGAGGCGGATCGATTTACCATCGAGAAACAAGGAATTACCAGCGATGCCCTTATGGAACGGGCGGCTATGCAAATTTTCAATTGGCTTCATCTACGAATGCAGGGTGCACCCGTAAAGATTCATCTTTTCTGTGGTATCGGAAATAATGGTGGAGATGGCATCGCCTTGGCCAGGCATCTGCAAGAACACGGTTATCATATCGCTGTCTACGTTGTGAACTATAGTCAGGCCCGTTCAAAGGATTTTTTGATCAATTTAGAACGTTTGAAAGATCGCAAGATATGGCCCGAGTTTTTGGATTCGGACAAGCATTTTCCTGAAATTGGGAGGGAGGATATTGTGGTGGATGCCATATTCGGTATAGGTCTAAATAGGCCTCCCGCTCCTTGGGTGGTGAACTTGATGCAGCACCTTCATCGGTCGGAAGCGTTCATACTTTCTGTGGATGTACCCTCGGGACTGTATACCAATAAGGGAATTGAAAATCCGGATGCGGTGGTCAAGGCTAATTTTGTACTGAGTTTTCAAGCCCCTAAGTTGGTTTTCTTCTTGCCGGAAACGGGTGTTTACAGCAACCAATGGGAAATACTGGATATTGGTTTAGATCAGGAATATCTAATGCAAACGGAAAACGAGTACGATTTGATCGGTAAGAACGAAGTGCTGCCACTTTACAAACCCAGGGAAAAATTCGCGCACAAGGGCAGTTACGGACATTCGTTGATCATAGGGGGAAGCCGTGGCAAAATCGGCGCAGTCCATTTAGCGGCAAGGGGTTGTCTGCGGGTCGGTAGCGGGCTGGTAACGACTTATGTGCCCAAATGCGGTCTCACTCCCTTACAGAGCAATCTGCCGGAGGCAATGGTCATCAACGATAGCGATGAATATTATATTTCAAAGATTGAATTTGATATTACTCCAAAGGCCATTGCGATAGGAGTGGGATTGGGAAAAGAAAAAACGACTATCCGCGCCTTTACCAACTTTTTGAAAGCCAACGATTTACCTTTAGTAGTGGATGCCGACGCCTTGAACATCCTATCGGAAAATAAGACACTGCTGAAACTATTGCCCAAGGAATCGGTGTTGACCCCCCATCCAAAAGAACTGGAAAGATTGATAGGCACATGGAAGGATGATTTCGAAAAACTAAAAAAAGCAAAAGCCTTTTCCAAAAAGTATGACTGTGTACTGGTTATTAAAGGAGCGCATACGATTACCATCTACGAAGGAAGAGGGTATATTAATTCTACCGGTAATCCTGGAATGGCGACTGCCGGAAGCGGGGACGTCCTGACCGGGATTATTACAGGATTGATAGCGCAGGGTTATCCTTCCTTGAACGCTGCCGTTTTTGGAGTTTATCTTCATGGTAGGGCTGGGGATATCGCTATCGAGGAAACCGGTTATCAGGCGTTGATTGCTTCCGCGATTGCTGATACCGTTGGTAAAGCCTATATCGACTTGTTTAAAATGCCAGAGGTTACGCAACAGGAGGAACCGCAGGATGAAACCGCTAAATAGCGGTAAGGGGCAGTTAAACGATGGTATGAGTCCATCAGAAATCCCTCGATGGGGTATCAAGAAATCACTGGCCGGGAAGAGGAGCATTTAATTACACTAAATACCGGAGCTATTTTCCCCTCACCCTTCTTTTTACCCATGCCAAAGCATTGTTGTACTCGATAAAGAATTTCATGGGTTTTTTATAGAAAAGTTTTTCGATTTTGAAGTTATGCATGTCCATCTCCTTGATCGATACGATTGCAAAAGCCTTCAAATTCTCCAGTTCCCTTAAATAACTATAGATTGTGGGGTCTATTGCATAGGAGTGTTTGCGCAAGCTAATAAATCCAAAATCCCTATTCCTGAAATGTATTTCCGAGATACCGATTATCTGGTATACCCGCTCCAAGGTAAGTGTAACGCCCTCGTCAAAGATAGATACCATATGATTGTCGTACACCTGTACCTTTCCAATCTCTAACTGATATTCCCTAACGATAATCTTTTTCTTAGATTTTCCCACTTTCATTCTGTGTATATTATAGTGTCTCGAACGAAAGTACCCGTATGCCCACAACTTTAACAAAAAAATAGATTAAAGGCTTAAATATCGTTTATACTGCTATCTGTTAGGTGGGGTTGTCTTTTTATTCCTACCTGCCAAAAGTCCCCAATAAAAAAAGGGGCCGAATCGTGAGGCCCCTTTGGTGTGTTTTTCTTACTAAATATCAGGCTTTTGGAGACTTGGCCGCTTTCTTTATCTTGATTGTCAGCTCATCTTTCTTTTCGTCCAAATCCATAAAAATACTATCGCCTTCCTCCAGTTTGCTGTTCACGATTTCCTCGGCAAGTGCATCTTCTATATATTTCTGGATGGCCCTTTTCAAGGGTCTTGCCCCATACTGTTTGTCAAAGCCTTTTTCTGCAATGTAGTCCTTGGCTTTTTCGGTCAGATTAAGGTGATAGCCAATATCCTTGATTCGGTCAAATAATTTGGCCAATTCTATATCGATAATCTTGTGTATATCTTCCCTTTCCAGAGAGTTGAACACGACCACATCGTCGATGCGATTCAAAAATTCCGGTGCAAACGCTTTTTTAAGCGCATTTTCAATGACACTTTTCTGGTTGGCATCTGCCTGCGAAAGTTTTGCTGCGGTACCAAAACCGACCCCTTGTCCGAAATCCTTTATCTGACGGGCGCCTATGTTCGAGGTCATAATGATAATCGTATTCCTGAAATCGATTTTACGACCCAAGCTATCGGTCAGATAACCGTCATCCAATACCTGTAAGAGCATATTAAAGACATCGGGATGCGCTTTCTCAACTTCGTCCAACAAAATGACGGAATAAGGCTTACGACGCACCTTTTCGGTTAGTTGTCCGCCTTCTTCGTAACCCACGTACCCCGGAGGTGCCCCGACGAGTCTTGAAATAGCGAATTTTTCCATGTATTCGCTCATATCGATTCGAATCAATGCATCTTCGGAATCGAACAATTCTTTGGCCAGTACTTTGGCCAGCTGTGTTTTTCCCACCCCTGTCTGCCCTAAAAAGATGAACGACCCAATAGGCTTATTGGGATCTTTGAGTCCGGCCCGGTTTCGTTGTATAGCTTTCGCCACTTTCGCCACGGCCTCGTCTTGACCGATGACATTTCCTTTAATCAACTCGGGCAGTTCAGCTAACTTGTTGCTTTCGGTTTGCGCAATCCTATTTACGGGAATACCGCTCATCATCGAGACCACGTCGGCCACGTTGTCTTCGGTCACGATTTCTTTATGCAGTTTGCTATCCTCTTCCCATTTTTCCTGGGCAACGGCCAACTCCTTTTCCAACCTTTTTTCATCATCTCTCAGCTTGGCAGCCTCTTCATATTTTTGTTTTTTGACCACGCTGTTTTTTAGTTCGCGCACATCCTCCAGCTGCTTTTCGAGCTCTAAAATCTGTTTTGGCACATCCATATTTACGATATGCACCCTGGAACCTGCTTCGTCCAGGGCATCTATGGCCTTGTCCGGAAGGAATCGATCGGTCATGTATCTATTGGTCAACTTAACACAGGCGATGATTGCCTCATCGGTGTAGCTTACGTTGTGGTGATCTTCATATTTTCCCTTGATATTTTCCAGTATCTCTATCGTCTCCTTGACAGTGGTAGGTTCTACGATTACCTTTTGAAAGCGTCGTTCCAGCGCACCATCTTTTTCTATGTACTGCCGATATTCGTCCAAGGTGGTTGCCCCGATACACTGTATCTCGCCTCGTGCCAGGGCCGGCTTGAACATATTGGAGGCGTCCAAGCTACCCGTTGCGCCACCCGCGCCTACGATCGTATGGATCTCATCGATGAACAGGATAACATCGTCATTCTTTTCCAATTCGTTCATGACCGCTTTCATGCGCTCCTCAAATTGGCCACGATATTTGGTGCCGGCGACCAAAGATGCCAAGTCCAAGGTGACGACCCTTTTGTTGTAAAGGATTCTCGACACTTTTTTATTGATTATCCTCAGGGCAAGTCCTTCGGCAATCGCACTTTTACCCACTCCGGGCTCCCCTATCAATAGAGGATTATTCTTTTTTCTACGACTTAAGATTTGAGAAACCCGCTCAATTTCCTTTTCCCTACCTACAACAGGGTCCAATCTATTTTCCTCGGCCAATCGGGTGAGGTCCCGTCCAAAATTGTCAAGCACGGGGGTCTTTGATTTTTTGCTTCCTTTTTGGGTACTGGAAGAACCGAATCCTCCTTCCTTACCATCGCCACTATCCTCAGGCTCGTTCGGGAAGGATTCCGAGGTGGGCGCATCGACGATTTCGTCATCACTGGTAATCATAAATTTAAACTGTTCCTTTACCCCATCATAGTCCACTTTTAGTTTGTGGAGCAGTTTGGTGGTTGGATCATTTTCGTTGCGTAGGATGCACAATAACAGATGTGCCGTGTTGATCGAAGAACTCTGAAAAAGTTTGGCCTCTAAAAAAGTAGTTTTTAAAGCGCGTTCCGCTTGGCGGGTCAAATGCAGATTTTTTTTATCCTTTTGCACATTGCTGGGGCTTGGATTCGAGGGACTCAAGATCTCCACCTTTCTTCTCAGGTGGTCCAAGTCTACATCCATGGCATCCAAGATGCTGATTGCCTTACCGTTTCCATCGCGTAAAAGACCTAACATCAAGTGCTCGGTCCCGATGAAGTCGTGGCCCAATCGAAGGGCCTCTTCCTTACTGTAAGCAATTACGTCTTTTACCCTTGGTGAAAAATTATCGTCCATAAACTATCCTTAACATGTATAAAATTAGTAAAACTACTTCAATCTAGGGCAAATACTATACCTATAATCGACAAACTAGTACGAAATCACGAAAAAAGCACCTGTTTGTAAAATATTTAACATTCAGAGTATCAACGAAAAGGGTGTTGAAATGTGTTGATAAATTATTGAATAAAACCATGGAGAATTGCATGGAAAGGCATGATTTTGCTTATATTGGCATGCTTTTTTAACGATAATAAATACATAAGATTTTCAAATGGCTGAAGGAGAAAAACTGATTCCTATAAATATTGAAGATGAAATGAAATCTGCCTACATTGATTATTCAATGTCGGTCATTGTGTCACGTGCCCTTCCCGATGTCAGGGATGGTTTGAAGCCGGTACACAGGAGGGTATTATATGGTATGCACGAGCTTGGGGTTCGATCCAACAGCGCGCACAAGAAATCAGCACGTATCGTCGGGGAAGTATTGGGTAAATATCATCCACACGGAGACACTTCCGTTTATGATACGATGGTACGGATGGCCCAGGAATGGAGTCTTCGCTACATGCTCATCGATGGTCAGGGAAACTTTGGTTCGATTGATGGCGATAGTCCGGCCGCCATGCGTTATACCGAGGCACGAATGCGCAAGATAGCGGATGACATGTTGGCCGATATCGATAAGGATACGGTGGACCATCAGTTGAATTTCGACGATTCGCTTGAAGAACCTACCGTATTGCCGACACGAGTACCTAACCTCTTGGTGAACGGTGCTTCCGGTATCGCGGTAGGGATGGCTACCAACATGCCACCCCATAATCTTTCAGAAGTGGTTGATGGTGTAGTAGCGTATATCGATAATAATGACATTGAGATCGATGAGATCATTACACACATAAAGGCACCCGATTTCCCCACGGGAGGTATCATTTACGGATATGACGGGGTAAGGGAAGCTTTTCATACAGGTCGAGGCCGTGTGGTAATGCGTGCAAAGGCCTCCTTTGAAGAAGTCCAGGGCCGGGAGTGTATCATAGTCACCGAAATTCCTTTTCAGGTAAACAAGGCGGATATGATCAAAAAAACGGCCGACCTGATCAATGATAAAAAAATAGACGGTATTTCCAGTATCCGGGACGAGTCGGACAGAAAGGGGATGCGTATCGTTTACATCTTAAAGCGTGACGCCATTCCGAACATCGTGCTGAATACCCTCTACAAGTATACCGCACTTCAGTCCTCGTTCAGTGTCAACAATATCGCCTTGGTCAACGGTAGACCACGATTGCTCAACGTCAAGGAGATGATCCATTATTTTGTGGAGCATCGTCACGAGGTAGTGGTGCGCCGTACCAAATTCGAATTGAAAAAGGCCGAAGACCGTGCCCATATTTTGGAGGGCCTCATTATAGCCTCTGATAATATCGACGAGGTGATTGCGATCATTCGGGCTTCCTCCAATGCCGACGAGGCTAGGGAGAATCTTATAGAACGTTTTAAGCTTTCCGAGATACAGGCAAAGGCCATCGTAGAAATGCGCTTGCGGCAGTTGACCGGTCTTGAACAGGACAAACTCCGTTCCGAATACGAGGAAATTATAAAGACCATTGCCGACTTGAAAGATATCTTGGCCAAGAAAGAGCGAAGAATGGAAATCATCAAGGACGAGTTGCTCGAGGTGAAAGAGAAATATGGAGACGAACGACGATCCGAAATCAATTTTGCCGGTGGAGATCTTAGCATAGAGGATATGATTCCGGACGAGCAGGTGGTCATCACCATTTCACACGCAGGCTACATCAAACGAACCCCGCTTACCGAATATAAAACACAGCATCGGGGAGGGGTAGGACAGAAAGCCTCTTCAACCAGGAACGAAGATTTTCTGGAACACCTTTTTGTGGGAACCAACCACCAGTATATGTTGTTCTTTACCCAAAAAGGAAAATGTTTCTGGATGCGGGTCTATGAAATTCCGGAGGGAAGTAGAACCTCAAAAGGAAGGGCTATTCAAAACTTGATCAACATTGAACAAGATGATATGGTCAAGGCCTTTATCTGTACCCAGGATTTGAAAGATGAGGAATATGTGAATAGTCACTATGTGATCATGGCTACCAAAAAGGGTGTGGTTAAAAAGACGTCATTGGAGCAATATTCCCGACCCCGTCAGAACGGTATCAATGCAATCGGAATCCGTGAAGGGGATGAACTATTGGAAGCTAAGTTGACAACGGGTACCAGTCAGATATTCCTGGGATTGAAATCGGGAAAAGCCATCCGTTTTGAGGAGAGCAAGACACGCCCCATGGGACGAAATGCTTCAGGAGTTAGAGGAATTACCCTTGCCGATGACAACGATGAGGTGGTAGGCATGGTTTCGGTCCATAACTTCGAGGATGATATCCTGGTGGTTTCGGAAAATGGTTATGGCAAACGTTCCAGTATTGAAGATTATCGAATAACCAACAGGGGCGGAAAGGGTGTAAAAACTATTTCGGTCACCGATAAAACCGGGAAACTCGTAGCCATTAAAAACGTCTCTGACTCGGACGATCTGATGATTATCAACAAATCGGGAATCGCTATTCGAATGAGTGTCGAGGATTTGAGGGTGATGGGCCGCGCTACCCAGGGAGTGAAACTTATCAACATCAAAGGCGATGATAGTATTGCCGCCGTGGCCAAGGTTATGAAAGATGAAGATACATTGGAAGAGGTCGATATCAATGATATAGAGGTGAATACCGAAGATGGCACGGCTCTTGATAATGAGGGTACGGATGAAACAAAAAAATAATCTATTAACACTAATATTTAATTGACAGAGAAATGAAAACTAAGATTTTAATACTTGCGACCATGTGCTTCAGTATGGTCGCTCTTGCTCAAAAAAACGAGATAAAAGCAGCGGAAAAAGCATTAAAGGGCGGTGACGCAATGGCGGCCAAAACCGCTCTTGAAGGTGCGGCCGGTATGATTTCGGGCGCCGATGCAAAAGTACAGGCACAATATCATTATGTCAGGGGGCAGGTCTATGCCGATTTGGCAAAGAAAGGGGATGATACTGCTTTTGAGGAAGCCGCGTCCTCGTTTCAAAAGGTCTTGGATATCGAAGGTGAAAGTGGAAAGAAGAAGTATTCCGATGAAACTGCCCAAAGGATGCAGGCCATAACTGCCGATTTGGTCAACTCGGCGGTGGAGGACAATGCCAATAAGAAGTTCAAAGAGGCGGCCGATAAATTGTATATGAGCTACAAGTTAAGTCCTCAGGACACGTCTTACCTTTATTATGCAGCCAATAGTGCTGTTCAAGGAGGCGATTATGACCAGTCCTTGAAGTTTTACAATGAGTTATACGAAATAGGATACGACGGTAGTGGTGTCATGTACAAAGCTACCAATACAGCTACGGGGCAAGTTGAGGAAATGGACAAGCTCCAGAGAGATTTGATGGTGAAATCGGGCACCTATACAGATCCAATAGATGAAAAAGTACCTTCCAAGAAATCGGAGATCGTCAAGAACATTGCACTGATTTATACCCAAACGGGGGATAACGAAAAAGCAAAAGAGGCCTTTAAAAATGCACGGGCCAGCAATCCTGATGATGTAAACTTGGTGCTTAGCGAGGCCAATCTTTACTATACAATAGGCGATAAGGAAAAGTTTAAGGAATTGATGTCGGAGGCAGCTGCCATGGCTCCGGATAATGCGGATTTACATTACAATATTGGTGTGATTTCAATGGAACAGGGTAATTTGGAAGAGGCCAGGGCATCGTACCTAAAAGCGTTGGAAATCGACCCTGATTATACGAACGCCCAATTAAACCTCTCTACGACGTACGTAAACGAGGGCAATGGTTTGATCGACGAAATGAATTCGTTGGGGAACTCAAGAGCCGATATCGCTCGATATGATGAGCTTAAGCAACAGAAAGACGATCTTTTCAAAAAGGGAGCCGATGTACTGGAGGCAGCTTTGAAAGATAGTCCGGACAACAAAAGTATACTTACCCAATTGAAGAATATCTATGGGGCGATGGGTGACAACGAGAATTTTATGCGCCTTAAAAAGCTATTGGGGGAATAAGGTTTTTTTCTCCCTAACAAAAAGCCCCGCAGGCGGTTCCGCCTACGGGGCTTTTTCTATATTAGTTTTTTGATGACCCTCAGTTGGTGGGTATAGTTTCCCAACTCCCCATTGAAAATACCGGTATGATCTAGGCGATCAATGCGAACCTTGCCATGAACGTGTATGATGTGATTATCTTTCATTATAATCCCTACATGGTCGATTTCCCCGTCCCGATTGTCAAAAAAGGCCAAATCACCAGGTTCGCTCTCTTCGATAAAGCTCAGTGCATCCCCTTGGCCCGATTGCTGTTGCGCTGTACGCAACAATCGATGGCCATTTATTTTATAGACCATTTGCGTCAATCCCGCACTATCGATGCCAAAAGGTGATTTGCCGCCCCTAAGCTGGGGAGCACCCAAAAAGTAAAGAGATGTTTCGACAAGGTGGGCTTTGTCTTGGATGCCTTCGGTGACCTTACCATCAAAATGATGATGCCACAAGTCACGGGAGGCAACGGAGGACCCCAATAACACTGGGATGAGCCTTTTTTTATCGGTTTCAAGGTAGGAGACCAGGTCGGAAGCAAAGGCAGGCGTGGCAGTCTGCAACCGCTCAAATACCGCTTCCTCTATACGGATTATCTGGTTGTTGTTCACCCAGCCCTCACAACCGTCGTAGGCAACCCGAATTTTGCTGAAGTATTTCCGGCTTTCCAACACTTTGAAATGCTCCCCATATAACAGTTGGGTGACCATCTCGGATATTTCGTCGGCCGCCATACGAACCGGAACGAGACTCAGGGAACAAATGCCGTATTGCATAAAGTTGCTTTACAGGAAGAGGTTAATTTCGCTCCACAATTAATGCGGAAGCACCTCCACCACCATTGCAAATGGCGGCAGCGCCGATCTTCGCATCGTTTTGCTCCAATACATTGAGAAGGGTGACAAGGATTCGCGCTCCCGAACACCCTAAAGGATGTCCAAGGGAAACCGCCCCCCCGTTCACGTTTACCTTTTCATCGGTTAGCCCGAGTAATTTCATATTGGCAAGCCCCACCACCGCGAAAGCCTCGTTGAATTCAAAGTAATCCACCTGGTCGATGGAAATGCCTGCTTTATCCAATGCTTTTGGCAATGCCTTGGCAGGAGCCGTTGTAAACCATTTGGGTTCTTGGGCCGCATCCGCATAACTTCGAATAGTGGCCATTGGTGTCAGACTTAGTTCTTTCGCTTTTTCCGCACTCAATAAGACCAAGGCAGCTGCACCGTCATTGATGGTTGAGGCATTGGCCGCTGTTACGGTACCATCTTTGGAAAAGGCGGCCCTTAACTTCGGTATTTTTTCGAGTATTACATTTTTATATTCCTCGTCTTGGGAGACTATAATTGGTTCGCCCCGTCTCTGCGGTACCGAGACGGGTACCACTTCATCGGAAAACTTACCGTTATTCCAGGCATTGGCAGACCGCTGGTATGACTGTATGGCAAAAGCGTCCTGGTCTGTACGACTAAAGTTATGCTCCGTGGCACAGGCATCGGCACAGACTCCCATAGCCTGCTGGTCGTACACATCTACGAGCCCGTCTTTTTGCATTCCGTCGATCATCGAGGCCGGACCGAACTTTTGTCCGGTTCTCATTTGCACGTAATGCGGAATAAGGCTCATGTTTTCCATTCCTCCCGCGACCACGATATCGGCATCTCCCAGGGCAATTGTCTGGGCGGCCAGCATCACGGCTTTCATTCCCGAGGCACAAACCTTGTTAACAGTCGTACAGGGTACCGTATTGGGAATTCCGGCAAAAATAGCAGCTTGTCTGGCAGGTGCCTGGCCCGTACCCGCCTGTACGACATGGCCCATCAAGACTTCCTCTACCAAATTAGGATCCAGACTTATTTTCTCCAAGGCTCCCATTATTGCAGCAGCACCCAATTTCGGTGCGGCGACTGTTGAAAGCGCTCCCATAAAACTTCCTATGGGGGTTCTTGCTGCCGATACAATTACTACCTCTTTCATCTAAGAATGTTTTGATGTTGCGAAATTAATAAAATAAAGAACAATCGGTTCGGTAGCACTATCAATAAGAAGATATCCTATTATATTTTTCTATTTTTGGTATAGATAGTTGCTCCATGCGAAAACTCTTCGATACTCTTTTTAAAAGCCAATCCCTTATTTATAAGTATTTGCTTTATATAGCTACCGTTTGCTGTATCGTTTTTTTCTTTCCTAAAGGTGGCCAGTTCAAGTATGAGTTTCAAAAGGGAAAGCCTTGGCAGCACGACAATCTGTATGCCCCATTTGATTTTTCCATTAAAAAAACCAACGAGGAAATAGAAAAGGAGAAAAGGGAATTACGTTCGCGCCAATTGGATTACTATCGTTACGATGAAGGTATCGTACGACAAGTCTACCAGGATTACGAATCCAAATTTCCTACTGTTTTTGGGAAGGACCAATTCAATACGACACAGATAAAAACATTGTATGCAGCTGGTAAGGAGCTGTTAGATGGTTTTTACGAATTCGGCGTTTTACAGGAAACGGTTCGTAAAAACGGAGCGGAGACCCTATACCTGGTCAAAAAAAACGAAGCCGACCGTATCGACGTTGATCAACTACATGAAATCAATGGTATTGGCAATGAGATCGATTTGTTTTTGCGGGAAAAAGGGCTGAGGAGTTTTTCAACGGCTTTCCGAAGGCTTTTCCGAGACCTGATAAAGGCAAACGTCGATTTGGATAAGAGTCTCACAGATCGGGCACTGACGGAAGCACTCTCAAAACTTTCAAGTACCCGGGGCACGGTCGATGAAGGAAAACTTATCATTGCCAAAGGGGAGGTTGTCGAAGCAGAGAACCTGAAGATTTTGGATTCGCTGAAGCAGGAATACGAGTCGGAACTTTGGACCGCAAACAACTACTATTTCATACTTTTTGGTTATACAATATTGGTGGCCTTGGTATTGATGATGTTATTTCTTTTCATCAAAAAGTATCGCCCGGCGATCTATTCGAATAACGTAAAGGTCACTTTCATTTTTTTCAATATTCTTTTGATGGTGTTTATTACCACCCTGGTCGTAAAGTATAACGAAGCTTATATTTTTGTGGTCCCTCTCTGTATTCTGCCGTTAATTCTCAAAACCTTTTTTGACGCTCGGTTGGGACTCTTTGTGCATGTACTCACTGTGTTGATCTTGGGCTTTGTGGTGCCCAATAGCTTCGAGTACATCTTTTTACAGATTATCGCCGGTATCGTAACCATCTTGGCCGTAACCGAACTTTACAAAAGGGCCAACCTTTTTATTTCGGTAGGCCAGATTACGTTGATCTATATTATCGGTTATTTGGCATTTCATATCATCCATGAAGGAAATTTGGATAACATCGTCCTGGCGACCCTGGGGCTTTTTCTTTTGAACGGTATGATTACCTTGTTTGCACAGCCATTGATTTATGCCTATGAGAAGCTGTTCGGACTGGTGTCGGACGTTTCTTTGTTGGAACTTTCCGATACCAACTCAAGATTACTGAAAGAATTGGCCAATAAAGCTCCGGGAACGTTTCATCACTCATTGCAAGTGGCCAATATTGCGGAAGCGGCCGCAAACGAGGTCGGTGCCAATGCTATGTTGGTGAGGGTAGGGGCCTTGTACCACGATATCGGTAAAATGAATCGACCCACTTACTTCACTGAAAATCAGATTACCAATGTAAATCCGCATGACGAGTTACCGCCTACGGATAGTGCTAAAATTATTATCGACCATGTAATAGAAGGTATCGAGATTGCCCGAAAAAACAATATCCCGGACCGGGTAATCGATTTTATTAGAAGCCATCACGGAACTTCCATGGTATATTATTTCTATAAAAAGCAGCAAGAGAGTGGGGAGGGGGTCAATGAGGAAGACTTTAGATATCCGGGCCCGATTCCCTTTTCGAAGGAAACTGCCATCCTAATGATGGCCGACTCGGTAGAAGCCGCCTCCAAGAGTTTAAAGAACCCTACTTTTTTGATTATTGATGAATTTGTGGACAAAATTGTTGCCGGACAAATGAACGCAGATCAATTTTTAAATGCGGATATCACTTTCAAGGAAATCGAAAGCATTAAAAAAATCTTCAAGCAAAAATTAACCAATATTTACCATCTAAGGGTTGAGTATCCTGAATAAGATTAGGGGTGGATTTTCATTCAAAAAAACTGTTTAAAATGTTGCGTGCTAGTACAGGAAAAAGTACATTTGCAACCGCATTTTCCCCATTGGGAATGTGTATACGTTCATCTAAGTAATATTAGGAGAGGTGCCGGAGTGGTAACGGAGCAGATTGCTAATCTGTCGACGCGCAAGTGTCGCCTGGGTTCGAGTCCCAGTCTCTCCGCCTTTGCCGGCCGAAGCCTTTAACGGCAAAGGCCGGCTTATAAAAAATTAGGCCGACTTCGGCGGACAAATCCGCTTTAGAAAATGAAGGCGTGCCATACTGATTTCATTCTGGGGCATTTTTAAACGGTGCCGCCGATTGACGTTTAATGGGGACGTTCTCAATTGGGATTTGTACCTTTAATTATTGGAGTTTACACCATTCGGGGTGTAGCGTAGCCCGGTTATCGCGCCTGCTTTGGGAGCAGGAGGTCGCAGGTTCGAATCCTGCCACCCCGACCAAGAAAATCCAATCACGGGAGTGGTTGGATTTTTTGTTTTTAATGAATTCATCCAATATTATCTCCGTATCATTTGAATCGTGTAGGGACGGTAAATGTGTCGGTACGATGGTTGTGCATAATTTTGGTAACGGATAGTCCTAATCAAAATTGTCTTTGCAAACCAAGTTTGTAGAATCCAAAACAGCTAGCACCCTCCATCAAATGAAAAAATGACGCCTCACCGGGCTTATGATTCGGTCATTTTGGGATTTAACGGGGAAACACTTAAAAATCCTTGTGCTGGAGTATTATTATACCGAACTTTTTGCCCTATAGGGCGGTTTTGTCAAACGGGATGAAAGTGTTGACGGCGACGTTAAAAAGGAGACTACGGAAAAAAGACCTAGAGAACATTTATCTGGAACAGTCTTCCATTTTCGCGGTTGTTTCCCCGTCCGGCACAGGATGTTCGACCAATTTATACTTATTGCCTATGATGCACTCATCAACTATGAGGAGGTAAGTCTACGACCGGACGAGCTTTCCGATTCCATCATTGGGTACCGCCTTAATGAACTGCATCCTTACTGATGGATTATCAAACGATTTTCGGTAAAGTCTTGAAAGCCTAAGGTGAAAATCCGGAAAAGAAGTTGGTAGGCATAAATTTACTTCCCCAAAATTCAAGTTAAAAGAGCTACAAATAGTATATTAGGCCGTGTTGGGCGAAAAATTGCGGCATACCGGCTTTCAGCGTAAAATGTTGTCCAAGCATATTCTGGTCCCCTATGAAAAATTATTCAACGGCAGGGGGCACAAAGTACCTTACTTGTACAGTTTTAAGAGAGTGAAGAATTTGAAAGAAATATCGTTTCCATGAAACACTAAAAAATCTCGTAATGAAGCCTAAAACTGTGCTCCTTGGTTTGTTGTTTTCGTTGCTTACTATGTTGGGTTTTTCCCAAGAGTCTATTGCCGAGCTTCAGGTAGACTATCAAACCCTCCCTCTGGGCATCGATGTGGAAACCCCTCAATTCAGTTGGCAAATGGTTACAACTACTTCGGAAAGGGGAATGACCCAAGAGGCCTATCGAATCGTAGTGGTCGACGAAAAAGGAACGACCGTTTGGGATTCCGGAAAAGTAGAAGATGACAGCTCCCTGGGCATTCGATACAAGGGAAAAGAACTTCGGCCTAGAACAAAATACGACTACACCATAACGGTCTGGGATACTAAAGGAAATACCCTGACCGATTCCGCTTGGTTCGAAACCGGATTGTTGGATTCCACCCCCTCTTCGCAGCGCTGGAACGATGCTAAATGGATTGGCGGCGGAGAAGAAGACATGGTATTGTATTCCCATTATCTCTCGGTTTTTAAATTGGAGTACGCATTACAGTTAGACGAAGCGTCGAAAAGTACCAAGGCATCCTTTGTTTTTGGCGGAAATGACCCACGATTGCTAAACAAGGATTTGAACATTCAAGGGGTCGAAAACGGTGAAAACGAAAGCTTTATACGTTTCGAATTGGATATTTCGGCAGTGAACGGTGCAGACAACGGATTGGCGAAATTCAAGGTGTATCGTGTGGGATACACAACCGACGATAGCAACGTAAAACCATTTAGAAGTTATGATATCCCCTCCCATTTGATCCATGAAGCCAACAAATACGATAAGCATACTTTTTACGTCGAAGGTGTTTTCGGGCTCTTTCAGGCTTTTTTGGATGGTACGGACGAGGAACACAAAATATCGGACAATGATGACAAGAATCCCTCCCCTTTTGGTAAGATCGGGTTCAATTTAAATCCGGTCGGTTTCGGGAACGACTATATTAGTTTTCCGATGCTGGGGGATATCGGTTTTTATCTAGATGCAAAGCAAAAGGCCCGGTTTTCAGATGTTTATATCCGTAATTTTCGGGAACCTTCCAATACGTTATTTTCGGAAAATTTAAACTCAAAAGAAACCTACCAAGGAATTTTTAAAGCTTCTTTGGAAGACAATGCCAACTTTTCGATTTCGGATGAAACCTATCAAATAGGAGGAGGTGAAAACGAAGCCATGGTTTTGGCCGATCCCAGTAGAAACGCAACCCCAATGCTACGGGCCGAATTCAAGACCGGGAATAAAACAGTGACCAAGGCCCGCCTGTATGTGACCGCAAGGGGTATTTATGAAATGTACCTGAATGGCCAGCGGATCGGGGCCGATTATTTTACTCCAGGTCTTACGCAGTACAATAAGACCCAGATGTACCAGACCTATGATGTAACCTCATTGGTCAATTCCGGAGAAAACGCTTTGGGCGGTTGGTTAGGGGAAGGTTGGTGGAGCGGGAACATAACGTACTTAGGGGAAAATTGGAACTTTTTTGGGGACCGGCAATCCTTGTTGGCACAATTGGTAATTACCTATGGGGATGGTTCGGAACAAGTGATAACTACCAACGATACCGATTGGAAATTGAATACGGACGGCCCCATACGCTATGGCAGCTTTTTTCAAGGTGAAGTCTATGATGCTAGAAAGGAAGAAACGATTTCAGGTTGGGCTACCGTGGGCTTTGATGATAGCGGATGGAAGAATGCGGCGATAGTTCCGATAGAGGGAACCACCTTTCAGGCAGCGGGTTTTGATTACGAGGATGTCGCTTTGCTTGGTAAAATCGGTAAAAGCCCGACCATCGTCGAAAGATTGGATCCGATTGGCATGGAGGAAGTCCGACCAGGGGTTTATGTCTATGATATGGGCCAGAATATGGTAGGTTTTCCCGAAATACAGCTTCCCCCTGGAAAAATGGGGGACACCGTAATCCTTCGGTATGCCGAGGTAAAATATCCCGACCTGCCCGAATATGAGGGCAACATGGGTATGATAATGTTGGAAAATATCCGTGCGGCCCTGACGCAGGATATCTATATTCGAAAAGGTGGGGCAGAAACCATTCGGCCACGGTTTACCTTTCATGGCTATCGGTTTTTGGAGGTTACGGGCGTTGAGGCACCTGTTCCCTTGGAAAATATAAAGGGACTGGTCATTAGCTCCATCGATGAACTGGCATCCCGTTATGAAACCTCCAACGAGCTTGTCAACAAACTCTGGGAAAATATAACCTGGTCGTTACGTGGCAATTTTTTGTCGATTCCGACCGACACCCCAGCACGTAATGAACGGATGGGTTGGAGCGGCGACATCAATGTATTCTCCAAGGCCTCGACCTATCTGGCCGATGTGGAGCCTTTTTTAAGACGGCATTTATTGGCAATGCGTGACATGCAGCGGGAAGACGGCCGTTTTACCGATGTCGCGCCCGTCGGTGGGGGCTTTGGGGGCACCCTCTGGGGAAGTGCCGGTATCATCATTCCTTGGGAGCTCTATCAACAGTACGGCGATTTAAGGGTGCTGGAGGAACACTATGGGGCCATGAAGAAATATGTTGAATTCCTAACATCCAAAATCAATCCAGAAACTGGCATTTTGAACGAAGGGCCTTTGGGCGATTGGTTGAGTCCCGAAGGTTTTAAAAACGAGGATACCTCTTTTTGGAGCGCCTATCATTTACGCGATTTGGAAATTCTGGCGAAGACCGCCCGTATGCTGGGCAAGGCCGATGATGCCAAAGAATTCGAGAAACAATATGCCGTACGAAAGGCATTTTTCAATACGACCTATGTCGATGCCACGACTGGAAAATCACTACATCTGGGCAACCAAAGCCTACGGTTCGGGCCACCGATAGCGGAGGATAAAAGAAAGAAAGCAGGCGATTTTGTAGACACCCAAGCTTCATATGCCATACCGTTGCATCTGGGGGTTTTAACCCCTGAAAACAGAAAAAAAACTGTGGAACGTCTGGCTTTAAGCATAAAACGCAGCAATGAAGATGAATTGGGCATCCGGCGTCCCGAATATTCCCTGATGACCGGCTTCATCGGCACAGCATCCCTGAACCATGCCCTTTCGGAGAATGGCCGTCATGATTTGGCCTATCGCCTATTACAGCAAGAGACGTACCCGTCGTGGTTATATTCCGTAAAAAATGGGGCTACCACCATATGGGAGCGTCTAAATTCCTATACGGTCGAAGATGGATTTGGGGGCAACAATAGTATGAATTCCTTCAACCATTATTCTTTTGGAGCAGTAGCGGGATGGATGTACGAATATTCTTTAGGCATCCAAAGAGACCCCGAACACCCTGGCTTCAAACAATTCATTTTGAGGCCCGTTCCCGACCCGACGGGGAAGATGACTTGGGCCAAAGGGTACTATGATTCCATGTATGGAAGAATAAAAAGTGAATGGAAGTCAAACGAAACGGGATGGATATTCAAGACGACGATACCTCCGAATACTTCGGCCACGCTGTATTTGGATGCCAATTCCGTGGAAAACATTACCGAAGGGGAAATAAAATTGAAAGAATCAAAAGGCATCAAAATTTTGCCCATGCAAGACAGTCAAGTCGTCTTGGAACTAGCTTCGGGAAGCTATGTTTTTGAAATCAAGAAATAGTATGGATTGAATATCAATTATCAACAAGAACAACATGAAAAAATCAATATTAATTTTAGGAATAATCCTTAGCGCGTTCCTCTCGTGCAAAGAGGAAGGTAAAAAAGGACAAGAAAACGACGAATCTACCGAAAACAGGGTCAAGGAAGTATCAAATTTCGGGGGGCTGGCCCTCTATACCGTACGGGATGCCATGGGTGAAGATGCAAAGGCCACCTTAAAAAAAGTGGCCGAGGCGGGTTACAAAAACATCGAGGCCGCTAGCTATGCCGATGGAAAATTCTATAGTATGTCCCCAGAGGATTTTAAAAGTTACGTTAACGAATTGGGGCTCATCCCGATCAGTACCCATCAGGGTGGCGTAACGCTGGACAATGCCGATAGCATGATGGCCGATGTGAAGGCGGCGGGTTTCGAGTATTTTGTAATACCGGTTCCGCCCATGGGCATGTTTGAATTTAATAGGGAAAAGCGCACTATGAACATGAAGGGAACCGCCGCCGAATTGGTGAAAATACTGGATACCTTGGGCGAAAAGGCCAATGCGGCCGGACTCAAATTACTCTACCATAACCACGATTTTGAATTTAAGGAAAGTAAGAACGGTTTGGTTATCATCGATTACCTCCTGGAAAACTGCAATCCCGAATTCGTCGATTTTCAAATGGACCTGTATTGGGTTACGAAGGCGGGGGCCGACCCCGTCGCCTATTTTAAAAAGTACCCTGGCCGTTTTAAGATGTGGCATGTAAAGGATATGGACGAGCAAGGGCGTTTTGCTCCCGTCGGCAAGGGAACCGTCGACTTTTCCCGAATCCTTGCCCAAAAAGAAGTATCAGGCATGAAATACTATATGGTAGAACAGGATATAACCTTCGACGGACTGGATCCGTTGGAAGCCATTAAGATAAGCCATGAGGGTTTGAAGGAAATCGGGTTCGAGTGAAATTCCCCCACATTCATATAAAATACTAGTGATTTGCCGTTTACTGGCTTAATCATGTCGTTAGCGGATTTTTCCCAAGGGTTCCCCCTGACTTCGGATATATTTAGTTGCCAAAAAATGGTAGTACGGTACATTACAGAACCTCTAAATCAAATGAAAATGAATAAAAACCTTGTAATCCTACTGCTCGGGACTTTTTTACTTTCGAGCCTAAAACCCTATGCGCAAAGCGAAGTCAAAACAGGCAAAAGCGTTGCGGTAACCGACACCGAATCCGGGAAAGTTCGTGGTTACATCCACAATGGTATTTATACTTATAAAGGAATTCCCTATGCCCAAGCGGAACGGTTTATGCCCCCGGTAAAGGCCAAGCCTTGGGAGGGGATTCGAAGTTCAACGACTTACGGGCCGGTCGCACCTTTAATGAACCCTACCACAGAAGTACAGGATGAACCCGAATTTGTTTTCGATCATGATTGGGGCTATACCAACGAGGACTGTCTGCGTATCAATATTTGGACACCTGGTATTGACGATAAAAAGCGACCCGTACTGTTTTGGATCCACGGAGGCGGTTTTACTGCAGGCTCCAGTCAGGAATTGCCTTCCTATGACGGCGAAAATCTAAGTAAGAAAGGCGACGTGGTCGTGGTTTCCATCAATCATCGATTGAACATTTTGGGATTTCTAGATTTATCCGCCTATGGTCAAAAATACAAGCATTCGGCCAACAACAGTATTTTGGACATGGTCGCGGCCTTGGAGTGGGTCCGCGATAATATTTCCAACTTTGGGGGCGATCCGAATAACCTGATGATCTTTGGTCAATCAGGCGGTGGCGCCAAAGTGAATACCTTAATGGCGATGCCCAAAGCAAAAGGTCTTTTTCATAAGGCGGTCAACCAGAGTGGCTCTTTTCGCACCGATATTCTTGAAAAAGAAGATACCCGGGCTATCGGGGCCGGGGTACTTGCGGAATTGGACTTAACTAGCGATCAGGTTGATAGTCTGCAGACCCTCCCTTTTGAAAAATTGAGTGCTGCTGGCACCAAGGCCCTTAAAACAGTAGAGGAAAAGATGAAAGCGGAAGGCAAAACTATTTCGGGCTTTGGTTTGGGGTGGGGACCCAGTGTGGATGGCGAAGATATTCCTTATCAGTTGTTTTCTAAAGAAGCCTTTGAACTGTCTAAAAATATCCCGTTGTTGATCGGCACGGTCAAAAACGAGTTTGCTCCTTTTGCCAACATGCGTTTTGTCGGAGCGTCTGAAGAAACCATCATGAACCACATTAAGGAAACGTATAGGGAAAAGTCGGATGCTTATATACAAGCGGTCAAAAAGGCCTATCCAAATGACACGGACCCCAAAGACCTTTTGGATGTGGATGTCATGTTTCGGCCGGGAGCGGTTGTCCAGGCAAACGAGAAATCTTCCCTGGAAGGAGGTGCCCCGGTATACATGTACCTGTTTACCTGGCAATCCCCCGTTTTTGACGGAAAGTATAAATCCCTACATTGTATGGAGCTTCCGTTCGTATTCGATAACATTGAACGCGCCAAAAATATGACAGGGGGCGGGCAGGAAGCACACAAGCTTGCCGATACGGTAAGCCAAGCCTGGATCAATTTTGCCAAGACTGGAAACCCGAACCACAGAGGATTGCCCAATTGGCCTGCCTACAATACGACCAATACGGCTACCATGCATTTGGACAAAACCTGTGAGGTCAAGCAGCAACTGGACAAGGAATTGTTCGACTTGGTCAACAATCGATAATAAAAAACATAAACTTGCCCAAAATGGAAACTCTAAAAAAATCAGTACTACTATTGGGTTTGGTCCTACTCGCAATGGTAACCGCCTGTAGCCCAAAATTCACGGAAGAAAAAAAAGAGGACTTTACCAAAGTAAAAAATGAGGGCGGAAGTACTTTGGGCTACAGCCCGAATTCCGGCGTAAAACTATTGACGGTCGATCAGTACGCCTTCAAGGATCTGAACAAAAACGGAACCTTGGATGCCTATGAAGATTGGCGCTTATCAGCAGACGAGCGTGCCAAAGATTTGGCTGCTAAATTGGCCTTGGAGGATATCGCGGGACTCATGTTGTACAGTTCACATCAATCTTTGCCGGGTGCTAGCCGTGGATTTGGTTCTTCCAACTACAACGGCAAACCATTCCCCGAAAGCGGGGCAATTGCAAGCGATCTTTCCGATGAGCAAAAAGCGTTTTTGAAAGACGACCACCTACGGCACGTATTGATCACCCGTGTGGAGTCGCCCGCAATCGCGGCGCAATGGAACAATAACGCACAGGCTTTCGCGGAAGGTTTGGATTTTGGAATTCCGGTAAATACGAGCTCGGATCCCAGACATGGAAGCGATTCCTATGCGGAATTCAACGCTGGTGCCGGAGGAGAAATTTCCATGTGGCCCGGTACTTTGGGCATCGCGGCATCCTTTGATCCCGATTTGATGAAACAGTTCGGGGAAATCGCCTCAAAGGAATATCGTGCTTTGGGGATTGCCACTGCCCTTTCGCCACAAATAGATCTAGCGACCGAGCCAAGATGGAGCCGCTTTGATGGCACCATGGGCGAAGACCCCGATTTGGCGACCGACCTGGCCAGAGCTTATGTCGATGGATTTCAGTCAACCGATGGAAACGGTTGGGGCTTTGAAAGTGTCAATGCGATGGTCAAACATTGGCCGGGCGGTGGCCCAGAGGAAGGTGGTCGTGACGGTCATTTTGGTTATGGGGCCTATGCCGTTTATCCTGGAAAAAACATCAAAGATCATATGCAACCGTTCACCGAAGGTGCCTTTAAATTAGCAGGTGCGACCAAAATGGCCTCGGCCGTGATGCCGTACTATACCATTTCAACAGGCGAAGGCGAAAAGGTGGCCAATGGCTACAACAAATACCTGATCACCGATGTGCTACGGGGAGAATACGGGTATGACGGAGTTCTTTGTACGGATTGGGGCATTACCAGGGACGTTTCCGCTATTGATAAATTCGAAGGCAAACCCTGGGGCGTTGAGACGTTGAGCGAAGCCGAACGCCATTACAAGGCCATTGCCGCAGGCATGGACCAATTTGGCGGTAATAACGCCATGGGCCCCGTATTGGAAGCCTATAAAATGGGGGTTACGGAACATGGTGAGGATTATATGCGCAAGCGTTTTGAGGAATCCGCAGTTCGTTTGCTTAAGAATATTTTTAGAGTAGGATTGTTCGAGAATCCCTATTTGGATATTTCGGAAACTGAAAAAATAGTAGGTAATGCCGACTATATGAAAGCGGGTTACGAGGCACAATTAAAATCCATTGTACTCCTTAAGAACCAACAAAACACACTTCCATTAAAGGAAAAACAAAAAGTGTATGTGCCACAACGCTATATTGCGCAGAGTACGAATTGGTGGGGCGTGGTAACGCCCGAAAAAACGGAATATCCTTTTAACATGGAGGTGGTTTCCAAGTATTTCGAGGTCGTCAATGACCCTGAGGAGGCCGATTTTGCCCTGGTCGGCATCAAAAGTCCGGATGGGGGTGTTGGGTACAACCGTGAAGATTTGGAAAAAGGCGGCAACGGCTACGTGCCTATAAGTTTGCAGTACGATACCTATACCGCGACCGATGCCCGAGAGACCAGTTTGGCCGGTGGAAGTCCGTTAGAGGATTTTACCAATCGTACCTACAGGAATAAATCGGTAGCTGCCAACAATACTACAGACATGGCATTGGTCAACGATACCAAGAAAAAAATGGGCGATAAACCGGTCGTGGTCGTTGTTCATGTTTCAAATCCCATGGTCTTTAACGAAATCGAGAAGAACGCTTCCGCAATTCTTGGGCACATGGGGGTACAAGATCAGGCGTTGATGGATATGATATCGGGCAGGTCGGAGCCCTCGGCACTATTGCCCTTTCAAATGCCAGCCAACATGAAAACGGTGGAATTACAATTTGAGGATGTCCCGAGGGATATGGAAGCTTATGTCGATTCCGAAGGAAATACCTATGATTTTGCTTTTGGGTTAAATTGGAAAGGAAAAATAGAAGATGAAAGGGTAAAAGATTATCAATGATCTGTTAACCTTGAGCCGCTTTTTTGTCTAAGGTTTGTTGCTTTAGGCTTGGTGCCGGTAGGTAGCAGGATAGCAAGCACAATAACCGCAAGCTCGATGAATTTTGGAAAAAGCAGTGCTATCTCAAACTTCAGGAAGCTCTACGGATACCACACAAGAAGGGGCTATGGTTTTGATGGGGAAAGCGGGTAGTATTCAATACTATCTTTCTTGGATAGGGCGTGATGAATAGGCTCTTTCGATTTTCTTCATAACACTAGATTTCAAGGTCTGCGCAAGTCCGGATAAAGACCTTTGTTAATAAAATCTGACAACCGTCATGTTTTCATTTAAATTCGCCCCCTATTTTTACGGAAACAAACAACACAGACTTGCATAATGGATAAAATAGCGACCATACTTGTTCCTTTCAATTTTTCGGAAGTTTCACAAGGAGCCCTCGAATATGCTGTAGGATACGTAGGAAGAGACGAAAACCTTAAAATTATAGTGGCCCACATTGCAAATGGAAGTGAAGTGGCACCAGACGCTTTTAATAGTATTGAAGAGAACTATAAACGCATTCTAAAGCATCCAATAGAATTTGTGTCGGGCAGTGGCTCGTTGACCGAATCCCTGATGGATATTCAAAAAAGGGAGCAGGTGGATCTGATTATCATGGGTACCCATGGAATTTCCGGGGAAGAAGATTCCGCTTCTACCAACACTTCCAAATTGGTCGCTGAGGCAGATTGCCCCGTTTTGGTAGTGCCTCAAGGTTTAGGGGAATTCCAGATCAAGAATATTTCCTTGGTCTTGGGTAGGGAGGAAATCGACGATACCAAAGTGCTCGGCACGCTCTTGGACGTGGCAAGAAGGTTCAACGCGAAGGTACACGTGCTCACAATAGAAAATAAACCCGATGTTTATGGGTACTCCGAGACCGACGAGAAGAACGAAAATGCGATTCAATACTATTTGGAGAGTTTTTATTCGGAACATACCTTTATCGAAAACCCCGATGTGGTTGAGGGTATTTTGGGGTATGCCACCCAAAAAGAGATCGATGTCATAGCGATCCTGCCCCGAAATCACACCAAACGCAGTGAACCGTCCGAGGGGCAATTGACCCAGATGTTAACACTTCATTCCAAGGTTCCACTGCTGGCGATCAATTAATCCTCTTTTATTCTCTTTGAATGATTATTTTATTGGTCATTTTGGCCATTACCATCGCCTTGTTCATTTGGGGAAAGTTCCCGCCCGATGTGGTCGCCCTCATGTCGATGTTGGCGCTTTATCTCACAGGAATCCTGGATCTATCGGAAACCTTGAGTGGTTTCAGCAATCCTACGGTGCTGATGATCGCCGCGCTTTTTATCGTGGGAGAAGGACTTGCCAGAACGGGATGGACGGCCTTGGCAGGTCAAAAATTTGTTTTTTGGGCAGGCAAAAGCATCCCTAAATTATTGATTCTTGTCACTTTTGGATCCGGTGTACTCTCCGGCTTTGTAAGCAATACCGGTACAGTGGCGGCCCTTTTACCGGTGACCGTATCTGCGGCATGGAAGGCCGGGACACTGCCTTCCAAACTCCTGATGCCGGTAGCTTTTGGCTCCAACACAGGCGGTTTGCTAACTTTGACCGGTACGCCTCCCAACATCATCGTTAGTAATGTGTTGGTGGAACAAGGAATAAATGGTTTTTCGTTTTTTGAGTTCTCCTTGATCGGTCTTCCCCTTTTGGTTATCTGTATTTTTTATTTTAGGTACATAGGGTACAAACTGTTGCCCAATCATAAGACCAAGAACCGCCCAGTGAGTATTGATTCCGAGGTTCATCGCTGGATTTCCAACTATAGCATCGGGGACAATATGTACCGTTTGCGAATTCGATCGATGTCACCCTTGATCGGTACCAAGATAGGGGATTGGCAGTTTGAGGAAAAACACAACATATCCGTGATGCGTCTTCGCCGCAGACACCCTAATGTGTTAAAAGGTACGGCCCCCTTTGTAGAACTTCCCGAACCTGACACCGAAATGCGCTACCACGATATTATAACGGTAAAAGGAACGGCAGAGGACGTGGACGAAATGATCATCGCATTGAAACTGGGTCTGATTCCACAAGCCTTTGAGCCTTCCGAATTGAAAAAGGAGCTCATCAACCAAGAAATCGGAATGGTTGAAATGATCATTACCCCCACCTCCTTTTTTGTGGGGCGTACGTTGCCCTTGGGGCGATACCTTAAGAAATCGGGTATCCAGTTATTGGGAGCATCGCGTGATGGTAAACCCTTGGCGGATAAGAATATCAAAATAAAGGCGGGTGATGCCTTCGTGATCAGGGGCTCTTGGGAGAACATAGAATCGCTGAAGGGGGTCTATGAGAATTTGGTCATTTCCGGTAGTCCGGATGCCATGGCTAAGGATGTAGACGAGCTGACTCCCCGATCCTATATCGCCTTGGGAACGCTCGTACTTATGATATTGCTTTTGGTTTTCGATGTTTTTCCGGGGGCTATAGCCGCACTGATCTGTGGTGGAATTATGATGCTAACAGGTTGTGTGCCTATCACAAAAGCCTACAAGGGTATCAGTTGGACAAGCGTAGTGATGATTGCAGCGATGATTCCTATGGGGTTGGCCCTACAGAAAACGGGTACGGCCGAAATGGTTTCCAACGGATTGGTCGATTATTTGGGCACCATTCACCCTACGATGTTATTGGGAGGGATTTTTTTAGTGACCATGGTCTTTAGCCAAACCATCAACAATTCGGCGACGGCGGTGCTGATGGCGCCCATTGCGTTCATGGCGGCAGTATCCCTGGGTGTATCCCCAAAACCTTTTATGATGGTAGTGGCTATCAGCGCGTCGACCGCTTTTTTGACCCCCGTAGGCACCACGACCAATGCCATGGTCATGGGTGCCGGTGGTTACAAGTTCCTTGACTACGTGAAAGTAGGCGGTCCGTTGTTGCTCCTACTATTTGTACTTACGATGCTGGTTGTACCGTATGTATGGCCTTTCTGAAAAGACGCACAAAACCAGTTACACGTTCGTATAATAAGTAGAAACTTCTATTTTTATACCCACCAAATGAAATCACGTTGTTAATTTACATAAAGGTAATGATGATGATTATAAAGGATGTTATTTTTATGCTATGAAAGAACCGAACCGAATCAATGGTACCATCAGTAAATTTGCCACCTGGTACCATCCGTACAACCCGGCAACCGAATTTAAAAAAAGAACAGCGTATTTCAGTATGGAATTCGCGGTGCATCAAGGATTGAAGACCTATTCGGGCGGTCTTGGGTTCCTAGCGGGCTCCCATATGCGATCGGCCTATGAGCTAAAACAGAATTTGATCGGGATAGGAATGCTTTGGAAGTATGGCTATTACGACCAGGGAAGAAAGAAAGACCGCACCTTGGAGACCCGGTTTATCGAAAAACACTACAGTTTTCTGGAAGATTCCGGTTTGGAGGTTGAGGTACGTATTCACGACAACCCCTCTGTCAAAGTTCGTGCCTATGTCTTAAAACCAAATGTATTTGGGTCGGCTCCTATTTATTTTTTGACGACCGATGTCGAGGGCAACGATTATCTGTCCCGCACCATAACCGATTATCTCTATGATGCCAATGAGGAGACCCGCGTCGCCCAGAGTATTATTTTAGGGATTGGTGGTGCCAAGATCGTAGAGGCCTTGGGTGGTGCCGATGTATACCATCTAAACGAAGGCCATGGGCTCCCCGCATTCTACTACCTGCGTGACAAGGGGCTTGAAGTTCATAAGGCCTTTACGACCCATACACCTGAAAAGGGGGGGAACGAAGAACGCAATGGTTATCATTTGAACGACTTTGGTTTTTTTGGAAGAAGACTTTCGAACGAGGAACTTCAAAGGGAGTTGACAAACGGTGATAATCTGAATTATACTGTGGCGGCATTACGACTTGCCAAAAAGGCCAATGCCGTTTCAAAATTACACGCCGAGGTTTCAAAACGCATGTGGGAAAACTTTGAGGGGACCGATAAGATCATACCGATTACCAATGCCCAGCATCAAGGCTTTTGGCAGGATAGAAAGATTAAAAATGCTTGGAAAAGAAAGGATACGAACGCCTTTCGCAGAAGGAAACGTGAGTTAAAAACGAAACTTTTCGAAGAAGTCTTATACCAAACGGGAAAGGTATTTGACCCTAATATCTTGACCATGGTTTGGGCCAGGCGATTTGCTGGATATAAGAGGGCCGATTTGCTATTACAAGATGCCGAACGATTCGAAAAGCTGATCACCAATGATGAATATCCTATTCAAATCATTTGGGCAGGTAAGCCTTACCCAAAGGACTTTGATGCCATTGAAATCTTCAATCGATTGGTATTTCGTACCGAACAGGTGTCTAATCTTGCTGTACTCACCGGATATGAAATCGAGCTTTCCCGACAGTTGAAAGCAGGCTCTGATGTTTGGTTGAACACCCCAAGAATTACGCGTGAAGCCTCCGGTACCAGTGGTATGACAGCCGCTATGAACGGATCGGTCAATCTTTCCATCAATGATGGCTGGATGCCCGAGTTTGCCAAAAACGGTAAAAATTGCTTCGTTTTACCTGAAATCGACCACGCATTGCCTGTCGAGGAACAAGATCGGCTAGACCGAGCCCACTTGTACGAGGTATTGGAACAAAAAGTATTGCCTGCTTTTTACGAAACCCCGAACGAATGGCAAAAAATTGTGTTCAATGCAATGGATGACGTAGTGCCCGACTTTGGCAGTGAAAGAATGGCGAGACAGTATTACAAAGAATTATATTGAATCCCTAATATTGATTCTACTGTAGTGAAAAGGGTTGGCCGGTGCTTTGTAAGGCAGCAAACCAAAATTCCCCTTCCAAATCTATTTTTTTCCTTTTGTTGACCACTCTGGAAATAGGAAGATATACAAATTGGTTATTGAGCCTACCTACCACAAATTTGGTTTTACCGGCCATGGCCCCATGTACCGCCTGGTACGCCATACGGTTGCAAAAAAGGCTGTCGTTCGTATTAGCGGGCGCACTGCGTATGATATAACTAGGATCGATATATTTGATGGTTACTTCGGTTCCTTCGGCATCAAAGTATTCCTTGATACGCCGTTTCAGGTGTAGCCCAATGTCCTTGTGCTGTACATTCCCGGAGGCATCGGTTAATCGCTCTCCTCCTTCGAACAGATGTTGTCCGGCACCTTCGGCCACCACGATGACTGCATGCTTTTTCATTTGAAGCCGTTTTTTTAGTGCTTGTAGAAACCCGTTTTCACCATCCAGGGCGAAGCCCATTTCAGGAACCAATACAAAATTGACGACGGGCATGGCAATAGCAGTTGAAGCGGCAATGAATCCGCTGTCCCTACCCATTAATTTTACGATGGCGATGCCATTGTAGGCCCCGGTAGCTTCATTGTGTGCATCCCTGATAATGGGGCTCGCAACATCAAAGGCAGTTTCGAATCCGAATGATTTATCGATCAGGTCGATATCGTTATCAATTGTTTTTGGTATGCCCACCACGGCAATTGGCAGCTTTCGCTTTTCAATTTCTTCCCCGAGGGCATTCACTCCTTTTAACGTACCATCGCCCCCGATAGCAAATAACATGTCGATATTATTCTTTTCAAGTGTATCGACCATTTCATCAACAGGCTGTCCTCCTCGGGAAGAACCCAACATGGTGCCTCCGAATTCGTGAATATCCTTGACTATTTCCGGTGTCAGTTCGCGGAACCCATGCCCGTATTTGGGGATGAGGCCCTCATACCCGTACGGGATGCCAATAATCCGTTTCGCCCCGTAAAAATAATGCAGGGCCATTACCAGACTACGAATTACATTGTTGATACCGGGACAAAGTCCGCCACAGGTCACAATGGCCGCTGTGGTATTTCTTGGCTTGAAAAAAAGCTTTTCCCTTGGTCCCGCTTTTTCCAGGCATGCCGGTTGTATATTGTTTTGAATGCACACATTAAAGCCATTGAGGGAGATATCGGCTAGGATTTTATTGTCGTCTTCTACGAAATTGAATATTTGATCACCTATGGTCTTGCTCAAGTGGAGCGGTGAAGAATTGGTCGCAGCCCCAAGGGTTGCAATCTCAAAGTTGTTCTCAGGATTCATAGCGCTAGTATTTTGTAGTTTTCCGATGTATTACGGAACATTTACTTCTCATCATACACCCATTTTTGGTGGATTGATGATTTCAAAAGTTGGTCATAAAAATACACATTGACAATTGAAAACCACGTAAAAAATTAAGGCAATACCGACCGGATTCACATCAAGGCCTATGCTCGTACAAATTCAGGTTATTCCCGGTATGGATCGGTTGGTTATGAATTGTTCATATAGCACTTGCCTGCATAATTGGGAACCCCATCTATTGGCCCTTCATCTTTCTTAAGATGACTTTGGTCATTTAATGGGTGGGTATGAGTACTTAACTTTAGGTTCTGACAGCTAAAAAAGCGAAATATGAAAACGATTTTATATGCCACCGATTATTCCGATAACTCTGTAGCCGCCTTAAAATACGCTTACGGTTTATCAATGCAGATGGACGCCCGTTTGGTTGTTACCCATGCCTTTGGCTACCCGGTCATTGTTGGTTTGGAGGGGCTTGATGAGCCTTTTCCACATTCCGAGGAAGCGTCCATGAAAAGCCATCGTTTACGATTGGAGAAGTTCTGTAAAGAGCATTTGGGCGAAAAGTGTACATCCCCGAAACTACAATGCGAGCCGGTAACGGAAAAATCGGCGGTGACGGGAATTATTTCAAAAGCCAACGATTGGCATGCCTATTTGATTGTCGTTGGGGTTAAAGGAGAGAGTGCCGTACGGGAACTTTTACTCGGAAGCACGACCAAGCAGCTTATTGACAAGGCGCCTTGCCCCGTCTTGGCAATTCCGGCAGATACCGAGTACACTTCTATAAAAACCATTGTATACGCCTCCGATTTTGAGGAGGAAGATGTCTATGCCATTCGAAAATTGGCCGAAATCGCCGAACCGTTCAATGCTGAAATTAGGGTAGTGCATATCTCGACCAAAAAAGAGTATAAAGGAGAGATGCAATTGGAATGGTTCAAGGATGAATTGGAGGAAAAGGTCACTTATGACGCTTTGGAATTTGAACTCGTATTCTCCGAAAATATTTTTGAATCGCTCAGAACCTATCTGGAAGACATCGAAGCCGATTTAGTGGTAATGTTGGAAAGGGAAAAAGTCGGGGTGTTCCGAAAATTGTTCCACCAAGATTTGGTTAAAAAAATGGAAGACTATGGCAAGGTGCCTCTTTTGAGTTTTCGTGAAGGCAACCATCAATTATTTTATTTTAAAGCAGCATTATAGCAATTGTCGAAAGGGTAGGTAACCTTTGTCAAAGATTGACATTCCCTAGGAATTCTCCATGAGCTCACCGATAAGATTTCCGATTAAAGGCGCCACATCGAGGATATTGACCTTCTGTTCCACAATTTCCTGTTCCAGGCAAAGGGGCGGAATGCTGTTGGTAATAATAATCTTATCGAAAGCTGGATCTATTAACGAGGTATTGGCCCCGTTCGAAAAGACACCGTGGGTAGCAGCGGCATATACCTTGTTCGCCCCTGCCTTTTTACAGGATTTTGCCGCTCGCAATAGGGTGGTGCCCGAACTAATAAGGTCGTCTAGAATGATAACCATTTTCCCGTGAACGTTCCCAAAGATTTGTTCTGTACCCCCAACGACCCCCTCGCTCCGGGTTTTGTGCATGACCGCTACTGAAATCGATTTTTTCAATTTATTGCCGAGTACTTCCGCAAACCCCATCGCCCTTTTGACTCCCCCGATATCCGGGGATAAAACGACGGTTTCCCGATTCTTTATAGATGTGACGAAATAGGATGCCATAGCAGCTTTGGCTTCCAGATGTATGGTGGGAATGCGAAAAGCGTTTTCAAAGGCCTGCACGTTGTGTACATCCAAGGTCACAAATCGGTCCGCCCCCATAGCCTCGAATAGTCGGGCAACATAGTTGGTGGTAATCGGGTCATAAGGCTTGGTCTTTTTATCTTTTCGCGAATAACACAGGTAAGGAGCGATTACGGTTACTTCGGAGGCACCCGCATCTTTTAATGAACCGATAAAGAACAACAGTCTGCAAAGTTTGTCATTGACCGTTCGACCAGGTTCTCTATAAAGACTATGGATAATAAAGGCATGCTTGCCCAGTACCTCGACCAGGGATCGTGTTTTGTGTTCCCCCCCGGGAAAATCCCGTTCCTCATGTGCGCTTAAGGTCATACCCACCACTTCTGCGACCGTCGAGCCAAAGCCCTTGCTCGAATCCAATGCAAAAATCAGGTTTTTAGTAGCGGCCATCGTGCTTTATTTATCAGGGGCGGAAGTATTGCCTCAAAATTGCATAAAATGACTTTGTACTGAAATGATTAAGGTCAGGGACTACAGCTGATCTACATCATTGCCGAGATTTCATCGCCATCCTACTTTTGAAACGGCGATTGTGGGATTTCGTCCTTTGATCGATAACAAGGTTTTCAAACTAAAACAATATCCTATGAGACATTCCAACAAGTTTAATTTAAAGCATATAATGATGTTACTTTTCTTGGTTAGTGCCACAGCTATATTTGAATCCTGCAAAAAGGCTGCGGAAAAGACTACCGAAAAGATGATAGAAAAGTCGATAGGTGATAAAGCCAAAGTAGACATCGATAATGAAAAAGTAACGATCGAGACAGAGGAGGGAACCTTCACTACCGATGCTACGGTACACAGTTGGCCCGATGAGGCCCCCGAAGAGGTGCCGGAGTTTGCGGAAGGCAAAGTGATGAGCGTTAGCACTCAAGAAATGGACGACACCAAAAATTGGGTCGTCATTTTTGAGGAAGTGCCACAAACGGCACTGCAGAACTACAAGAAAGAACTGGAGGCCAAAGGCTTCAAAATAAACTATACCACGGTGGCAGGTACAGGGGGTCATCTTGCTGCCGAAAAAGGGAAATTGAACGTGATGGTCATGGTGGGTGACGGCAATGCCACCGTAACAATAGGTTCCCAACCCTAAGAAAACGATTGATAAATTAAGAAAGGAACAAACAATGACTTCCATTATACATTTCGACATTTCTGCCGAAGATGTCCTTCGCGCGAAAAATTTCTATGAGCAATTATTTGGTTGGAAAATCGAAAAATTTCCTGCGGGTCCGGTGGAGTATTACCTCATTGAGACCAATACCGCGACAGGGGAAAGAGGAATTGGGGGTGGATTGGCCAAAAGGGAAAAGGACTATCAGAAAATTACCAATTTCATCCAGGTAGACGCCATCGATGAGGCGATTGCCAAGGTAAAGGAGTTGGGAGGGGAAATCGTTGAACCCAAGTCTACGATCCCCAACATCGGATTTATTGCCGGATGCAGGGATACCGAAGGTAATATCTTTGGTATCATGGAGCTCAAGGAAGAATAACGCAATCGATACGCCATGTCCGTACTACCTTCATTGGCATCTGCATTGGGGTCAAGAAGTAGCGAAGCGAACATCGCCTTGGCGCAACAAATAGCCTCCTCCGAGAATCACGAGGCAATAGATGAACTTATTGTCAATTTGCGGAATAAGGATAATAGGATACAGGGCGATTGTATCAAAACACTTTATGAGATAGGCTATATAAAGCCGGAACTGATCGCCGATTACCATGCTGACTTTCTGGGGCTTCTGTCCAGGAAGAACAACCGTATGGTATGGAGTGGAATGATTGCATTGCTTACCATTACCGATCTAAAGTCCAAAGAAGTCTTTGCAGCCTTGGATTTGATCATGGAAACGGTTCAAAAAGGCTCGGTAATTACCATTGATTGTGGCGTGGGAATATTGGCAAAATTAAATTGCTATGAAGCGTATTTCGATACTACCGATCCCTTACTATTGGAGCAACTTTGGAAATGTCCAATAAAACAACTGGCTTCCTATGCCGAAAAAGCTTTCGCATCGATTACCGACAAAAACAGGGAGGCCTACCGAAATCTGTTGGAAAAACGAAAAGGGGAATGTAAAAAAGCTACACAAATGAAACGACTACAGAAAGTTCTAAATAAAATAGCCCAATAAAAAAATTGTGAAAATGATTGAGCAAAAACATACCGAAATCCGTGATTTTTTTATCCGAAATTCCAATCCTGCAATCGTCCAAAAATATGCTCGCTATTTCAAGGAGGGGTTTGATGGGTACGGAATAGAAACCAAGGTTTTTGAAAAACAGCGAGATGACTGGATCAAAGGCTGGAAAAATGAAATGTCGCTTAGAGACTACCTGAATCTTGGGGATTCTTTGATGGAACAAGGAAAATTCGAAGAAAAATCCATGGCAATCGCCTTGCTACAATCCGAAAGGGAGCATTATACCACATCCACTTTTGAAAGAATCGGCAATTGGTTCGGGACCGGTATTGACAATTGGGCAACCACCGATGTGCTCTGCATGTTGGTACTTTCCAGTTTTCTAAAGGATGGTGTCATTTCCTATGAAAAGCTAAAGGAATGGACCTCGGCAGACTCGCAGTGGCAAAGAAGGGCGGTTCCGGTAACGCTTATAGAATTGGCAAAAGACGAATTGAAACCGGAAGTAGCGTTATCGATGGTCGAACCTTTGATGTTGGACGATTCCGAATACGTGCAAAAAGGAATCGGAACCTTATTGCGGAGTTTATGGAAAAAATATCCAAAAGACATCGAAGATTTCCTCCTACAGTGGAAAGACCGTTGTGGACGCCTGATCGTTCAATACGCGACGGAAAAAATGGATAAAGAGTATAGGAAGCGGTTTCGAAAAGCAAAAAGGAAATTGCAAACCTGATACGGCTTCGACCTATTTCGATTACATAAAGATTCAGGGTACAAATCATCAAGTTGTTGTATGGCGCTCATAAAGGATACCATAGAGATAAATGCAGCACCGACCAAGGTGTTTGATATGTTGGCGCAATTGTTCTCATCGAATGAGGATTATCGGAAATGGCATGGGGAACATGTGAGTTGCAAGTGGATAAAGGGAAATCCGAATGAGGTAGGATCCATTCTCTATTGCGAGGAATACCTTCATGGGAAATTACATCGACTCAAAACGCGGCTTACCGAGATAGAACCGAAAAGAAAAGTGAGCTATCGATTTTTATTTCCAATAGGGATTCTTTGCCCTGAGGGTTCTTTTGTCATCGAACCAAAAGGAGAAGGTAGCATTTTCACAGCAACGCTTTCGTTTAATTTCGGCCATTTGCTTTCCCAAATTGCCCCAATTCGTATCGAGGCTATTAAAAGACATATGAAAGAGGAGGGGGAAAATCTCAAAGCATTGGTTGAAATGAAATAGGACATGCCATATTGTAAGAAACGATTTTGACCCAATCCAAGCAACGCTTGTTCTGGGCGCGGGAATGCTCCTAAGAACCATCATGATGCTTTCACAAGGAACGTTGGGGATACTGGTCCCATGGGTGTCGGCCTTGTTGCTAAGGGAATTTCTAATTGACCTAGCATGCATGGTGGCCTGCGTACCCTGGTTCCTTTCCAATGAATCGAACAAAGATGGGCTTCCCCTTCGACTAGGGGCGGCGGCGGCCATGATTCGCGCCTTTCTGGTAGTGGTATTCGTGCTTGGTAGGGTGGGTCCTTGGTTTGATTTTGATGTACGACAGCAACACAGGTACTTGCAATATACCCGGTGGACGTGAGGCGAAGTATATTTTGCCTCTATCATGTCGGTACTCGGAGTAATCGGTGTCGTCGTCATTTGGAGGGCAAGGGTTCGGGCGAGGAAGAAACTGGCTCGTTGATTAGAATATAGTTCAGGAATTTTGAGGTGGAAAAAGAACGAAACATATTCCTTTGTGGGGATGTAATGACCGGTAGGGGTGTTGACCAGATACTACCCCATCCGAGCCATCCCATGCTGTACGAATCCTATGTGAAGGATGCGCGACACTACGTGGAATTGGCAGAAAAGGTAAACGGACCCATAGACCGCCCGGTTACCTATAACTATCTTTGGGGAGACAAATTGCAACAGATACGCGAGGCAGATGCAAGGATTATCAATCTGGAAACCAGTATCACCTACAGCGAACATTTTGCAGATAAGGGTATCAACTACCGTATGCATCCCGAAAATATCCCTTGTCTTACCGTTGCCCACATAGATTGCTGTGTGCTGGCGAACAATCATATCATGGATTGGGGTCAAGAGGGATTATTGGAGACATTGGAAACCTTGGAAGAGGTGGGTATCGCCTGTTGTGGTGCAGGCCGGGATAGGAAGGAAGCAGAAACACCCGCTGTTGTTCAAGTAGGGAAAAAAGGCCGTGTATTGGTTTTTTCCTTTGGGACTACTTCAAGTGGTATTTCGCATGGTTGGAAAGCAACTGAAAATAGGCCCGGAGTCAATTTGTTGAATGATTTTTCGATGGAAACGATTAAACGAATAAGTCGACTGATAACCAAATACAAACAGCCTGGGGATGTGGCCATAGCCTCCATTCATTGGGGCGGTAATTGGGGGTATGACATTCCCAAAGCACATCGGCAGTTTGCACACGATCTCATTGACTTTGCCCGGGTCGATATTGTCCATGGTCATTCTTCCCATCATTTTTTGGGCATTGAAGTCTATCAACGAAAAGCCATTATCTATGGTTGCGGTGATTTATTGAACGATTATGAAGGCATAGCGGGCCACGAATCCTACAAGGCCCATCTCGGATTCCTATATTTTGTAAAAGTTGACGCTTTAGGTCAACTTGTCTCCTTGCAAATGGTGCCCACTGAAGTGAAAAAATTTCAAATTACCCGTCCCAATAAAAAGAATCGAGCCCGGATGCAAAAGGTGTTGAGTAGGGAGTGCAAACAGTTCGGAACAACGGTTGAATGGGCCGACAAGGATACTTTAAATCTAGAGTGGACCTAAAAGCATCGGGCATAGGGCGACTTTCAAAATGATTTTGATCATTGACTATCCGATAAAAGGTCGGTACATTGTTTTCATCACCCACAAAGGATAAAAGTTGGGATTTCGAAAATCGAAACGGCACATAGTAATAATAGTAAAATAGCGCATTATGAAAACAAGAATGGCAAGAACAAATAGTTTATTGTTTTTAAGTCTAACCGTATTTCTGACCTACACGGGTATTTTTGCACAGGGACAGATAGGCGGATGGGATCCCGAACTTGAAACAAAAGCAAGGGAGACGATAGAAATGTTTAAGGAAAAAGACCCCGGTTTGGAGCTATTCTTTCAGGAAGCATACGGTTACGCCGTTTTTCCAGGGGTAGGAAAAGGAGCCGCCGGCGTAGGCGGTGCCCATGGCTCAGGTGTTGTTTTCCAGAAGGGCGAACCCATTGGAAAGGTCACCATGACCCAGATCACCGTGGGTTTCCAGTTTGGCGGACAGGCGTATAGCGAGCTCATATTTTTTGAGGATGAACAGGCCATGAAAAGGTTTCAACGGGGCAAACTCAAATTTGCAGGACAGGTCTCCGCAGTGGCGGTAACGGTAGGTGCCTCGGCCGATGTAGCCTACCAAAATGGCGTTGCCGTATTTACGATGTCCAAGGCGGGCCTAATGTACGAAGCCTCCCTTGGGGGACAAAAGTTCAAGTACCGGCCCAAAAAGAACAAAAATTAAAAAGGTATAAAAAGGGGTTTGTAACGAAACCCCTTTTTAAAACGTTCACATCAGCTCAACCATCAGCGAGGATAACAAAGGGCGCACTATTTTGTCGATTCCCACTTCTTTTTATTTAACCTTCCTCCGACATCTTCACGAACTCCACCCTTCTATTGGCTGCTTTGCCCTCCGGGGTATCGTTGGTGACCATGGGTTTACTTTCCCCATAACCTTTAGAGACCAATCGATCGGCACTGATACCCATGGCAACAAGTTGCATCATTACGGTATTCGCCCGACGTTCTGAAAGCTCTTGATTGAAGTCAAATTCACCATCGCTATCGGTATGGCCCTCGACACTGAATTTTATCTCCGGATGGTCGGTCATAAGGCCATGGATTTCATTTATAACGCCCATAGACTCGGGTCTAAGAGTGGCTTTGTTTACATCAAAACGGATACCGTTAGCGATGATTTTTCCGTCTTCCATAATCCGGTCATAGTATTTTACACCACCCTTGGCAATACGAACATTTTTGACGTAGAATAAATTGTCGTTCTTGGCATGATACGTGTACAGCGTCAACCCTTTCGGATCAAAATCGATCCTTGGGATATTCAATAAACGGGTTTCATCCATATACGCTTTCAATTTGCCGTTGGTGTAAGCAATGGCTATGTGCATCCACCTGGATTTCTTGATATTTTCTTCAGGCAATTTGCTTCTGGATTGACCCAATTGCATCGTTTCATGTGTAATTTCTATGTAAGTATAACCGGTAGGGCTGCCCGATTTCTGATTTTTTCTATCATATAGATAAGCTTCGAATCTTCCATTTCCAGGGTAAAACAGATCAAATTCAATAGTGAATACATCCGGTAGATAGTCGTCCTGTGGATCTTTAAAATAAGGAACAATTGATGGAGCCCCATCCCGCAGCATAATGACCATATCACCGCCAAATTCAGCTACCTCGGCATTTCCCCTTACTAAATCCCATCGGGATGGGAACTCCCCGTTCTCCTCATTTTCCTGATTATCATCAAAAATAATATCGGGCCCGGGAACGAAGTCATATTTCGCCCACACAAGTTTTGGTTCTTGGGAGGCAACGGCAGGCTCCTGTGCCTTACCTTTTTCCTTGGGTTGTTTTTGCCCGGGAATAGAATCCTCGGATTTTTCCTCGAAAACTTTTCCAACCTCCTTTTCGGCCTTCTTTTCAACTTCCCTTTCGGTTTTCTTTTTGGCCTTTTTCACTACTTTTTTTAAGATTTGGGCCTCTGCGACCAAAGGTGCCTGAAGGAATAGCCCGACGACTAAGAACACTAGTATTTTTTTCATGATTACATAGTTTTAATTCTAGATGGTGCGCCTTTGCACATCGTGCTTCACTTATTTCGATTTCCCTGGGAACAACAAATAGTATTTCGAAAAGTTCTCCATAATCCACGCTTTTTGGGGGTAGTCGTTCAAATATAGCGTCCACAGCGACGGTGTTCAATGATGTATGTCATTCTGTGACCTATTCTTTTTAGACATCTTTCCGTTAGTTCCCAAACCTAAAAAGTGGGGGGCGCAGTAAAAAAATCATCTTGATTTGATCGTTGAATCTGGAGATGGTAAAAACTATTTTGGCGGAGTGGGGAGAAAATTGAGTCCAAAAGAGATACCTCACGGTTCGGAACGGGGGAAACAGATTTTTATATGGAGAATGACAAGAAAGGAAAGGGCGCAATAAGGAATCGGAACGGGGGTTCATTTTAGTATGTCCTAAGCCTTTTTAAAGGGGATTTTAATGAAAACGGCATATAGCGGACATAGATATACATACAGGAAGACTGATCAATATCATATATAGTAAATCGATATATCCATAATTTTATGCAAGTACCAAAGTGGCAAATGGTTCATTTGTCTTCAACTTTTTGATTTTACATACTATGCCTACCAAAGAATTATTTAAGCACAAACAAGAAAACGACTTTCAACAGTTTTATAAAAAACTGGAAACCTTTGTGCCCGAATTAAAACAATTCATGACCGGAAGCCTAAAGGCAGCAGAGCAGCAGGGAATGCTCGATAGGGGATTCTACGATGCCGATGAAATGCTCGATGAAGTCTACTTGGAAGTATTCAATGATTTTTCATCGGAAACCGATATCGTAAAATTGAGACGCTCCCTGTTTCAGAAGGCCCTTAAAAAAATTGAGGGCAAAGAGGCAGAGGAAATACCCGATGAGGTCAATACCCATGCAATGTTGAAAGGGGAATTGAAGTTGTTGAACGAAGATTTTACCACCGATGGCGACGGGGATCCCATACTTTATGACGAACTGGACGATATTTCGTACCGCCAGAAACAGGGTTGGTCCTCAAAAATTTATTTGGATGACTTGTTGGAAAAGCAACTGATTGCAAAATTTGATCTTCACGAAGCTTCGCTACTCTCGGATGAAAAGAGACAGCTTTTGGGGGTTTTATACAATACCATACCGGAAAGAAGTAAGAAGGTCATCGAATTGTTTGTATTCGGTAATCAGGATACGCATGAGATTTCCGAAATATTGGGGGTTCCCGAGGAGGTCATCGAACGTATTTTCTTCAAAGTAAAGGAACGTTTTAAACTCGTATAATCTTACAGAACAACCAACCATGAGAAAATATACAGTCAATCTGGCGAATACATTTTACTTCATTTTCATCGTTACCGGGCTGATTTGGATTCTCATGGCGGCCAAGGTGATTATTATCCCACTGGTTTTCAGTTTTTTTTTGCGTTGATGTTAAAGCCCATTGCTGCGTTTTTTGAACGTAGATTGCGGAATAGGATATTGGCCATATTCACTTCGTATCTTTTGGCGGTCATACCCTTGCTCGCAGTACTTTTTTTCTTTTTTAACCAAACCAGAATTTTGTTCAACGACCTTCCATCGGTTCGTGAACGCCTAAATAAGGTCATGGTTTCGGTTTCCGATTGGTCCGATCAAAAGTTTAACCTAGAGGCCGATGCCACTGCAAGCTGGATTTCCGATAATATCCTCGCGGCTTCCGATTTTTCAATAGGTTTTATTCGGGAAAGTTTGGAGTCAACGACCGGTATCTTGGCCAATATGGTTTTGATCATCCTCATTACCTACTTTCTCTTGTTGTATAGGACCGCATTTAAACACTTTTTTCTCGCCCAAGTAAATTCAAAGGGCAAGGAAAACGTAGTGCGCCTGTTGGATAAATTACAGGATTTGACAAAACGGTATATGCTGGGCCAGGGATTGGTCATCATCATCCTTGGTTTGTTGATCGGAACGGGATTGTGGATCATTGGCGTTCCCTATCCTTTCTTTTGGGGATTCCTCGCAGGATTCCTCGAAATAATACCCTATGTGGGAACCTCCATAGGGGGTATCTTACCCTTTCTTTATATGCTAATGGTAGCGGACAACTTTTGGCAACCCTTGGCGGTAGTAGGATTGTATATTTTGGTGCAACAGATAGAGGGCAATTTTATTTCCCCGAACGTGATGGGGCAAAGCATTCGTATCAATCCCTTATTCGTGATTATGGGTTTGTTTGTCGGGGGAATCATGTGGGGCATATCGGGCATGATATTGGCCTTGCCTATTTTGGCGATTTCAAAGGAAATATTTAGGAGTTTTGCCGTGTTGGCACCCTTGAGTTATCTTATGGAAGACGGCCTTGCACGAAAAAAGAACATTTTTCTTCAACAGTTCGACCGTAGCGAGCATCGAATTTTTAATCTGTTTTTTGAGGAGAAGCAACACTAATCCCCTACTACGGATATCTTGGGAGTGCGACCGAAGCATATTAAAGAACCTCAAAAAAAAACAGGAGACCCAAGAATCTCCTGTTTTCAAAGTCCAACTGAGTTTTTTGGTCCGATTCATCCTTAAGTCATCTTCCAATGAAAATGATATAGGGGCGAACTTACAAAGAAATCATTCGCACTTTTACTTTCATTAAGGTTTTGACATGCTGTTCTCCTTTTGAATGTAAATCAAAAAAAGGACTGGATTCCGTAAGAGTTCCAGTCCTTTTGTAAGGAGTAAGGTACCTTGTGCGATTGAATCGTTGGTCCTGCACAAACGTACTAGCGAGACATTCGAACAGGGCGATAATCCATAAGGTTTCTTAACACCTTTGTATGGTTTCTAAGGCATGGCTGCTTAGAAACTTGGATTAGGATTGTTTACAGTAAAAAACAGGAAGCCGAAACTTCCTGTTTTCCATAGTGAAAGGGAATTCATCAATACCGTTCATTTATCTTTTAAACCACTTTATTTCTAAAATGACCTAACCGACGAATTTGGGCATCAACAGCATCCTTTTCCCTACTATGACCGGTTCCATCTTACGATGGATTCGACCAATGCTTTTAGGTTTTGAAAAGAAACCGGGACATCGAAATGTCCCGGTCCCTTAGAAGACGTACTTCGACCCGATTTCCACTTACACTGAACCTTTCCGGGATTAATCACTAAACCCGTTCAGGATTCAAAAGGTATAAAAGGGTGTCTGTAACCTCTTCTGTCTTCTTGGATCTTGAGTTCCCCTAAAAACAAGACCCAACCTACTATATTTTTTCAAAGAACGATATTCTCTATTTGAATGGTGCTAAAATAACGGGTTGTATTCAACTACAAAATGACCTAGATCAGTTTGGACATTTTTTCTACTTTTTTGGAATGATTACTTCCAAGTTCATCACTTTTCCTTTTCTTAGAATGGTACATCTTACAATATCTCCCGGCTGTAATCGCTCTAAAATAGACCAGGCTTTCGTAAGATTTTCCCCATTGGTCAAGGGGATGGTTTCCAAGCTCAATAAAATATCGCCCCCTGCCAATAGCTGATCGCCCTCAATGCCCATGTGATAGAAACCTCCTCTCAGCCCCAATATATGACCTAATGAGTTTGGTGCCACTTTTTGCACCAGCACCCCGGCAGGTTGCGGTACGTTGAATATTTCAGCCAAGGGGCCTGAGACAAAATAGGCTTGTATCCCGGTCCAAAGGGGTTGCCCCTCGCATAGTAGTTTTTGGGCTACGTTCGAGGTGGCGGCAAACGAGATACCCTGAAATCCTTCGGAGTGACTAATGATAAAACTGGCGATTCCAATGACTTCACCATCCATGTTAAAAAGAGGGCCTCCAGAGCTCCCTTCATTTACCGCCGCATCCGTTTGAAAGAATTCGGTGGTCATAAGTCCGCTGACCACATGTTTTCTTGAATGTTTTCCACTCACGTACCCGACGGAAAGGGAATGTCCCAATCCAAAGGGCGAACCGATAACAAAAACTTGATCGCCTATTTTGACTTTATCGGAATCTGCCAGTGTAACTACCGATAAGGGGGTACTTTTCGGTTCGCTTAATTTGATCAAGGCGACATCGGCCATGGGGTACGAGTACAGCACTTTTGCCGGTACCTCCTCCCCATCTGAAAAAACCACCCGGATAAGGGCTGCGGTTTGAACGATGTGGGAGGCGGTCATGATATCTCCCTGGTCGGAAATAACAAATCCTGAACCGATGCCCTCCAAGGTGACCATGGCTTTCATACGACCCTCCCCGAAAACTTCGGGCTGTATGGTTTTGATCAAAACAACCGATTCATTGGCTTGTTCATACAAATCGCTGATGCTTTGGGCAAAGCTGTCCAGCATGCATAAAGCAACGATAATGAACATAAAATATCTCATATGCAGATGCCCTGGCTAGGGACTCGTTAAAGGCTACTCACCCTGATTTCCGATGCTTGTTAGAGGAGGTTCCAAGAGTTCAAAGAACTGGTCGAGCTTGGGAAGAATAACGATTTCCGTACGACGGTTTTTGGCCCTTCCTGCTACCGTCCCATTAGTTGTTTTAGGGAGGTATTCGGAACGCCCGCCCGCGGTCATCCGTTGTGGTTGTACCCCAAACTTGTTCTGCATTAAACGAACGATGGAAGTGGCTCTTTTCACACTCAGGTCCCAATTATCGATCATACATTCATTGGCAATGGGAACATTGTCGGTATGCCCCTCCACCAGAATATCCAGTTCTTTGTGGTCATTGACGATCTTCGCTATTTTTCCGATAACTTCCTCTGCGTGATTGCTAATTTGATAACTTCCGGAACGGAACAGCATTTTGTCGGAAATGGAAACATAGACCACCCCCTTCTTAACTTCTATGCTGATGTCTTCGTCATCAAAATCGTCCAACGATCGTTTCAAATTCATGATCAAGACCAAATTAATGGAGTCTTTTCGCTGCATAGAACTAGTTAGGTCCTTAATGTATTTATTTTGTTCGTTCAGGGCTTCCAATGATCTTTTAATACTCTCAGCACCGGATTTGCTTACTACGGAAAAATCGGATAGACGTGCCAATAAATCGGTGTTGGTACTCTTAAAATACTCCATTTGTTGTTCCAATGATTTAGACCTGTTTTTTTCATAAGCGAGATCGACCTCTAGCAGGGAACGGGCGCTCTCACTGGACCGTAAGTTATTTTCGCATTGTTGCGCCCGATCTTGTAAGGCCGTATATTTCTTTTGACTCACACAAGAGGTCAATAAGAGAATCACGAGTGCCCCGATTAATTTCAAAGTGTTCATTTCTCCAAGTTTTAGTTCATACTAAATTCCACTACAAAGGAAACCCTGGGGGCCGTGCTATGAAATGATGTACATCATGCTTGGGTACAAATTTGACCTTCGCTCATCGCGACGCCACCAAAACATTAAAAATTGTAAAATTTTCGAAGCTATGGAATCGTAGGTTGGAATTGAATGTTAATGGCTTCCCTTTCTCTTCGGAAAGTTGTCGATTTCTATAGGTTTATTCTTGCAAACATCTTTATTTTTCGTACCTTATTACGCCCCATAGTCTATAACTTTATTAAAGTTATTCCATGATTTGTATCCTGATCATTGAGGATGACCCGTCCCTACGGGAAAATACCGCAGAACTGCTGGAATTGGAAGGCTTTTCAACGCTGACCGCACCCGATGGAAGGAAAGGGCTGGAACAAATTAAACGTCATAAGCCCGATGTAATACTGTGCGATTTACGCATGCCCGAAATGGATGGTTTCGCGGTACTCAAGCACCTTGGAAAGAATCCCCATTTAAAAAAAATTCCCTTTATTTTCTTTAGTGCCAAAACGCAAAAAGTTGAAGTTAAAAAAGGAATGGAAGCCGGTGCCGACGCGTACCTTACCAAGCCTTTTGAACTGGAAGATTTATTGGCATCCATTGAAAAATGTCTTAATAGCACAAGTACTTCCCGCTGAATCGGGTTTTTTCCTGAAAAGTCACTTTGTCTTACAATTTAAAATCAAATGAGTTTCCACTTCCAAGCTGATTCAAATCATTTTGGATTATTTGTTGAATGGGTATTTTGGTCTAAAATAATCTGACTATGAATACTTCTGAAATACATCCGTTACCAAAAGAGACTTTTGAATCCCTTATGAAAAGGCGCGCCCTTCATTGTGTGTCGATCTACCTGCCCATGGACAAACAGGGGAAGGAACAGAATCGACATCTGGCCCAGGCCAGGCTTAAACAATGCATCAATGAAGTAAAAAGGGCATTGGCCGAACATCAAATGCACGAGGACCAGATAACCACATATCTTCAACCGATCGAACAACTGCTACATCAAGTTACCCTCTGGCGCAATCCCTCGGACGGACTGGTCATTTTTTTGGATCCGGAGGAAGGAATGCGTTATTTTCAAATACCTATTCCCTTTGAGGTACAAACCTATGTGGCCGGTCATTTTTACCTCTTGCCCTTACTTCCTTTATACCACGGTGATGGCCAATACTATGTTTTGGAACTGAGTCAGGACTATGTGCGACTCTATAAGGCGTCTAGATACGGTTTTGAAGACCAGAACATCGAGGATTTTGCCCCACACCGATTGGAAGAGGCCGTAGGCTATGACTACGCCCCCAAAATGTTTCAATTCAGAAGTGGTCAAAATGTTCATAGCGCAGGTTCTTTTCATGGTCATGGCGAGGGGAAGGACGATCGTAAAAAAGAGCTCATCACCTTTTTTAGGGAAATTGACAAGGGTGTAAAAAAAGTCGTTTCCGGTCAGAATATACCCTTGGTTTTGGCTTGTGTTGATGAAGTATACGATGTCTACAAAGAGGCAAGTACCTACCCTGCCCTTTTTGATAAGAACTTGGAAGGAGACCCCGAATTCAAGGGAAAAACAAGCTTGCATCAAGCTTCGTGGGATTTGATAGAACCGTATTTCAAGCAAATACAGGAAGAAAAAAGGACCAAGTTTACCGAGTCGTACCACACCCCCAAGACCTCCTACGAAATCGATAGTATCATCAAAGCAGCCTTGAACGGAAAAGTCGATACTCTTTTTATCCAAAAAGGAACCGAAGTGTATGGTATTTATGATAGGGAAAACGATGTTGTGGCCCTAGATACCAAAAAAGATACGAATAACGCCTCATTAACGAATTTAACTGCTTTGGAAACCTATAGACAGGGCGGTGCGGTCTATATTTTACCGTCTACCGAAATGCCGATAAAAGAGCGGGTTATGAACGCACTTTTTCGGTATTAATTAGAACCATCCACGTCTTATAGAGTAGACAAACAACCTACTCCAAAATGACTTATATCATTGCAGGGAGAAGCAGTACTACCTACTTTTGGGCTGTTGAACCGAAGGTTCTATTACAGGCTTATCTGAATATTAATTTAAAAATCAAAACCATGAGAAAAGTACTGTTAGGTCTAATTGCCATAGGGCTGACCCTCCCAATTTATTCACAAATCACTGAAACGACCGAAACGGAAAAGCTTACGGAAGTGACAGTTTATGCTACGAACTATAAGTATTTGCAAAATGTGAAAACTGAACAAGCGGCATCCATACCGGTAAAAATGTTGGAGCGCAAAGTAGCCGAATTTGATGTGAAAAATTCCGATTATTATGAAGACGAATATGACTTTTATGAAGTAAACTTTTACATCCCCGAGGGCACTATTCTCGCGGCCTATGATAAGGACGGCAAATTGTTGCGAACCGTGGAACGATTTAATAACGTCAACTTGCCCAAGGCTGTCCAGATGGCAGTTCTTGACCGTTTTCCTGAATGGACGATTACAAAAGACGTATATCTAGTCGATTACCACGAACATAAGGGCGTTAACAAAAAATACAAATTGAAATTAGAGAATGGGGACCAAATCCTTAGGGTTAAAATGAGTGAAAATGGGGAATTCCTGTAAAGGATTCACCCTCTATCAAATTAAAAAAATAGCGTTATGTCAGTTTTAAAAGTTGTTGAAATATTAGGAAATTCTACGGTAAGTTTTGAAGATGCGGTGCAAAACGTCATCACCGAAGCTTCAAAAACCGTAAAGGATATCAAATCGGTCTATGTGCAAGATATGCAGGTTACCGTAAAGGATAACAAGGTCTCGGAATACAGGGTAAATACTAAAGTAACTTTTGGAATTTTAGAGATGTAGCGGGTATTCCTTGATTAACCATGGAGAAGGTATCATACTCAATTTGAATTTTGTATGATACCTTTTCTATTTGTAGTATGGTCTTCGCCGCATAGATAGCGCGTCTTTGTGATTGTTAAAATTAGCTTGATTGATATACATCATTGTCAGTGCGTGTATTAATTGAGACCTTCCGGAAAATTAAAATTTACAGCGTTATGGCACAGACAGAAGTATTCGACAAACATGTGGAAGCATATGAGCAGTGGTACGAGGATTATCAAGATGTTTACCAATCGGAGATTTCCGCTATCAGGGAACAGTTGGCCAAGCTACCCGAAAACATCCGGGGTATTGAAGTTGGCTTGGGTACCGGGCGGTTTGCACTGCCGCTTGGAATCAAGGAGGGGGTTGAACCCTCACAAGCCATGGCAGAAAAAGCCATAAATCGCGGAATCGAGGTCATAGAAGGCTATGCCGAACAGTTGCCTTACGGCGACCTACAGTTCGATTTTGTACTATTCGTAACGATTTGTCACTTGGACAACGTGAGACACGCTTTGAAACAGGCACACAGGGTATTAAAGCCTAAAGGCACTATTTTGATCGGTTTTTTGGATAAAGACCGACCCATCGCCAAACAATATATCGAAAAACGCCATCGTAGCAACTTCTTTGCCAAGGCGAATTTCTATACTGTTGAGCGAATACGATCATTACTCAAAGAGGCGGGATTCAAAGATTTGGAATTCAACCAGACGCTATTCGGCGATATGAATGAAATCAACGAAGTACAGCTGCCAAAAACTGGTTTTGGGGAAGGTTCTTTCGTAGTGGTGAAAGCAACCAAAAAATGAAAATAGAGTACCTCCCACATACGGCCGATATCCGTATGAGAATACAAGGTAATGGCTTGGAGGACTTGTTTCGGGCCGGGGTCCTGGGAATGGGTAATATTCTAAAAGAGGGTATTTGTGATCAAGAACACATTTTTGATCGGAAGGCCGAAATTGAGATCGTTGCTGCCGACCCCACCTGCCTGCTTATCGATTTTCTGTCCGAAGTGTTGTCCCATTCGTATACGGAAAAATCTGTTTTCTGCAAGGTAAAATTTTTGGGGTTGTCATCGGTCAAAGGTGTTGCGGAGATCTATGGGAAGAAGGTCGATGGTTTTGATGAGGAAATCAAGGCGGTTACCTACCATGAGGCCGAAGTACATAACAGTGGCATCGGAGGTCTGCAAACGATGGTCGTTTTTGATATTTGAGACATAAAAAATGAAAATTAGAAAAGGAGACATTCATAAAATAGAGGATTATTTGTGGGAAATACCGAAATCGTTCCGACCAAAAATGCGTGTACCCGCAAGGGTATTGGCTTCTGAACCACTACTTGACGACATTATGGAAGATCGTTCCCTGGTGCAACTAGTGAATGTCGCTTCCTTACCGGGTATTCAGGGGGCTTCGCTTGTCATGCCCGATGTGCATGAGGGGTACGGCTTTCCAATTGGAGGTGTAGCTGCCACTTTGTACCCCGATGGCGCCATTTCCCCAGGAGGTATCGGATATGATATCAACTGCGGCGTTCGCCTGCTCACTTCAAATCAGAAGATAACGGATATAAGACACCGATTAGAAGAACTGTCCAAAGAGATGTATGCCCAAATTCCCTCTGGAATGGGTAAGGGAGGGCAAATTAGACTATCGCCCCAAGAAATGGAAGACGTACTGAGAACCGGTGCGGAATGGGCCGTTGAAAAAGGGTACGGGAAAAAGGATGACTTGGCCTTTATGGAAAGTAGGGGGAGATTGGGAAATGCCGATCCGTCCTTAATTTCCGAGATGGCAAAAAAGAGGGGAACCGATCAATTGGGTACGATAGGTTCGGGAAATCATTTTGTGGAGGTAGATTACGTCGAGGAGATCTATGATACTACCGCTGCAAAGGCCTTTGGTCTCTCCAAAGGACAGGTGGTGGTTTTGATACACACCGGTTCACGGGGGTTGGGACACCAAGTGGCAACCGACTATATTCGTCGAATTATGGCTGCCATGCCCCACTATGGTATAGAAGTGCCCGATAGGGAACTTGCCTGTGTACCCTTCAACTCCGAAGAAGGCCAAAACTATTTCAAGGCAATGTGCGCTGCAGCCAACTACGCCTGGTGCAATAGGGAAGTAATTTCATGGGAGGCCAGAACCGCATGGAAAAACATTTTTGGGTCCGATCAATCTTTAAAATTAATGTACGATATCGCCCATAATATTGCCAAAGTAGAGACGCATCGGGTACATGGTGAGGAAGTTGGGACGATCGTTCACCGTAAAGGAGCTACAAGGGCCTTTGGTCCCGGTTTTGAAGAGCTTCCGGAGGTTTATCGATCCGTAGGACAACCTGTTATCATTCCCGGGAGTATGGGAACTTGTTCCTATGTGCTAGTGGGTACCACCAAAAGCCAAGAACTTACTTTTGGGTCTTGTTGCCACGGCGCAGGGCGGCGTTTGTCGCGAACGGCTGCCAAAAAACAAGTAAATGCACCAGTATTAAAGGAGCAGCTCAAGGAAGAGGGAATCTTTGTGGAAGCAGGTTCCTTCAAAGGGATTGCCGAAGAAGCCCCAATTGCCTATAAAGATGTGAATATGGTAGTTGAAACCGTGGCTATTTCAGGAATCGCAAAGAAAGTAGCTAAGCTAAGACCGGTAGCGGTCATCAAGGGCTAGGCTTTCTTCGAGGTATGTGTTTCCTCCAACAAGGATATGGCTTCTTCGTCGGAAACTTGGTAGAATTCCTCATAAAATTGGCCTACCGCCTGAAAATGACGGGGTGTCTCGATACAGATGACCTCATCTACATTGGGAGTATCTTTCAATTTTCGTATTGCTGAGGGTGGGGCCACGGGTATGGCCACGACTATTTTCCGCGGTTGTTGTTTGTATACCAGTTCCACAGTGGCCAAGATGGTATTGCCGGTGGCGATACCATCGTCGACGATAATCACTATTTTATCCTCGAGAGGTACGGGAGAACGGTTTTGATAATATTGACGATGTCGTTTCTCCAGTTTTTTTCGTATTCGGGCAGTCTCTTCCTCTATATATCCTTGGGTGACCCCCATGGCGTTGGTAAGTATTCTGTTTTCCAAACTTACCGCACCGATCGCATATTCTTTGTGGTAAGGATGCCCAATTTTTTTGGTCAAGGCCACATCTAAAGGCGAATGCAACGATTTGGCCACGATTGCCCCCAAGGGCAACCCCCCTCGCGGGATGGCCAAGACTACTAGGTTTTCGTCCTTGTACTTCACCAATTTTTCAGCGAGTTGTAGGCCAGCATCAATTCGATCTTTGAACATTTTGCTCCTCTTTTTGTATTTGCATATGGTCGGCGAACCATTCAGCCGATAAATTGGCCACCTTTGCTAATTTGCCGGCCTCTTCGAACAAGTGCGTCGCATGGGGTATGATTTCCAGTTTTCGTTCACACTGCAGTTTTTCAAAGGCCTTCTCGTTCAGCTCGATCACTACCTTGTCCCAACCACCTACGACGAAAAGGGTAGGGGCGGTCACCCTGGACAGGTCATCAAGGGCCAGATCGGGCCTTCCTCCCCTCGAAACCACCGCCTTGATATCCTCCCCGTAAAAAGCGGCCGCACGGAGTGCGGAAGCTGCTCCCGTACTCGCTCCAAAATAGCCAATGGGCAAATCTTTGGTCTCTTTTTGGTGCTGCACCCATTGGGTTACATCAATAAGGCGCATGGTCAGCAGATCAATGTTGAATCGATTTTGAAAAAGACGGTCCTCAACTTCGGTCAAAAGGTCAAACAACAAAGTGGCCAGGCCTTTTTCCTGTAGCATCTGCGCAACATAGTTATTCCTTGGACTAAGGCGACTGCTTCCGCTCCCATGTGAAAAAATTACGATTCCAAGGGCATTGGCGGGAACCGATAGATTCCCGTTTAGGGTAAGCCCATCCAACTTGATGGTTACCTGTCGATCAGTTAGTTTCGACATCATTTTAGTATTACTTTAAATCCAATTAAAAGTAGCGTACTATGACGGATGCCAAAATGATGTCGATCATTTTGGCAATTTTTTGGCAATGGCTCTGGGAAGGCTATTTTCGCACACGAAACCCGAACTTGTCGAGGGCGTTAGAGTTGCGTGAGTGCTATTTGTTAAATAAAATATATGGCAACCATGGTTTTTGCCGATAAGCAAAAAGGCCGAATAGATGATATGGGTCTTTCCAAGGTTCTGGATGTTGAAAAAGGGGTAATTTTAATACTTCAAATGCCCTCTTTGTTGAAAAACCAACTTAAACTTGCCGCTCCCGGTTAACTTCCCGTCAGACCTCCCTTTTTTTCACCCCTAAAAATTAGGTCCTGTTCTTCCATGGCAGTAATAATGAGGTCTACATAGTCTTCGACCGTTTTTTCGATATCCTCTGGATCAAGGAGGTCGATATTGCCCCTCCATATCAACGACCGCTCTTTGTCTACGCAGATGCAATACAATGAGGTCTCCGCATGATAGATGGTGTATCTCTCATAATATTCCTCGTCGTAATAAATATCTTGGTTGCGTCGGTAATCTTCCTTAAAGCCATCACCCTCCCTATAAAGCTGGGCGATCGTCTTTCGAAGGGGTTGCTTTGTTTCCGAACCTACAATTTTAGTCAGGAGAATAGCGTCGAAATCCTTGTCGAGCAGTTGTTGCTCAAAAGCGTCCAATTCTTTTTCGGTACGTTTCGAATTGGTGAAAGCGACATCGAACACATCGACGCTACGCACGGATTCGACTCCGCGAACATCAAATTCTTTTTTCAACCTACTCTCAAAATCGACCCGGGCATCCTCATTTTGTGTCATGCCTACCAGAAGCACTTTACTGGCATCGAAAATAACGATATCGGGATTTTTCCAGTTGTCTACCATTTCGGCGGAAGAACATCCGAAGAGAACTATTAGCGATAGTAGGAAAAGCTTTTTCATAAGTTCGTTTTGATAACCCTTAGGGGGCTAGGTGAGCAACCTTTTTTGTTTGTCTTTTTTCATTACCGTCGAAACAACCTCGAAGAGGCGCTCTTTGATTTTTCGATATTTAGTTGAATAATTCCTCATTTCATTTGTCAGCTCTTTATGGGTTTCTAGGTATGCTTTTTCCATTTTTAGCTGATCTACATCATCGACCATGATTTCCAGTTGGTTTTCATGGGTCTGCACTTTCTTGAACAAAGGAACGATTTCTTGTTCGACCTTTTGAAGATCGGTGACTACTTTTTTGCTTTTTTCGAAAACTTCCGAATCGGCCAACTGCAAGGTAAACGATTTGATAAGGTTGTTCAGGAAAAATTGTTCATCTCTCATAAAGTTCAACTCCGAGAACCAATTGAGGGAAGCTTCGTGCATTTCTTCGGGGTATAACCATTCGGTATACTGCGGTTTTGTCTTTTTTGTTTCCATTTTCATTTATTTTTTTGATTTACGGTACCACTGTTTGTGTTTTAACTTCCAATTTACTCTTTCGATGGAAAATTTAAAATGATAACGATCAGTTTGCGAGGATTGAATATCGGTATAGACATGCTGCCCAATGGAAGGGTGGTCTAAAGGGGTATGGGCACGGAGAGATTAAATGATGAGTTCTACCACTTCGTTCAATTTTGGGATGTGAACCCTCCATTTAAAAACCGCATTTATTTTGGCGCGAAAACCATCGAGGGCATTCGGTTCGCCGTGTACCAAAAAAACTGTCTCGGGAATATTATTGATAGCTGTCATCCAGTGCAGCAATTCATTCTGGTCGGCATGGGCCGAAAGGCTTTCCAAATGTTCGATTTTGGCCTTAACAGGATAGTATCTACCAAATAATTTCAACTCATGTGCACCTTCCAATAATTGCCTTCCTCTGGTACCTTCCGATTGATAACCTACCAATAATACGGTCGTGGAAGGAACATCGATCAACTGCTTGAGATACGTGAGTACCCTACCACCCGTAACCATACCACTTCCTGCGATGACGATTTTGGGCCGGGGATCGTCAATGGTCTTCCAAGTGTCTGCGTAGGAGCTTATGATGTTAAAATGGCGGCACATAGCCTGATATTCCTTGATTGGCAGTTTGTGCCATTTCGGAAATCTTTCAAAAACAGAAAGCACATTGTTCCCCATGGGACTATCGATAAAGATGGGAATGTTCGGGATTTTATTCTTTTTGTACAATTGCCATAATCGGTACATCAATGATTGTAACCGCTCCACCGCAAAAGAGGGTATGATCAGATTACCCCGTTCCCTGATCGTACGGTTGATCAGGGAGATAAGAATTTCATCAACATCTTCCTCGGGATGCAGTTTATTGCCATAGGTGCTTTCAATAAATAGGTAGTCTGCCCATTTTGGCCGGTTTGGAGGGGTCAAGAGCAAATCATTGGATCGGCCTACATCGCCGGAGAAAACCCACACTTTACCAAAAATTTCCAGTTCGATAAAGGTTGCTCCGATGATATGGCCGTTATACCGAAACCGAAAACGTATATTCGTCGATAGCGGAATCCATTTCTCCTTTTCTTCCGATTGAAAGTGGGCCAATGTTTTCTCAGCTTCCTTTAGGGTATAAAAGGGCAGGGCGGGACGGTGTTTGCTATAGCCTTCCTTGTTGGCTTGTTCGGCCTCTTCCTCGTGTATTTTGGCACTGTCGAGAAGAATTATCTTTGTAATGGCCAAGGTAGGGGGTGTACCGATGATCTTTCCCGTGAAACCTTCTTTCAGCAGTCTAGGAAGATAGCCGGTATGATCTAGATGCCCATGGGTTAGGAGCACCACGTCGATTTTGGAAACATCGATCGGCAGTGGTGTCCAATTGCGTTCCCTTAGTGCTTTTAACCCTTGGAACATACCACAGTCGACCAGGATGTTCCTTTCCGGGGTCTCCAAATAGAATTTTGAGCCCGTCACCGTTCTGGAAGCACCTAGAAAGTGTATCCTAACTTTGTTCATAGCTTATTGGTTACACAGCATTTGCACCTCTTGAAGTATTTTTTCCTTCCTGTTTTGCGAAATTCCCAAATGGTCCAAAAAGAAGGTATCCTTTATCAAATGTCGGCAAAGCACAACATCCCTACTCAACAAAAAATGTTTTTCCCGGTTGGTCAATAGGGTAGAAACGGTGATGGGGTATAACCCTAATCGGTCGATCCTATCTTTTAGGCCGTCATTATCCGGATGGTCCCAACTGAGCAGATAGAGTTCGGCACATTTCCCATACTGAAGGGCATCCTTTGTAAACCGGGTATTGGTTACCACCCACCCTTTCTCCAACGTTTTGGTTTCTTTCCTTTTGGTATTCCAATGGGCCTGTATATCGGTATATCTTGAATGGATATAAAGCGGCACTTTTACGTTGCAGTTGCGGCCTTCCTCACTATGAAACTTGCATTCAATGACCGTGAGCTGACCATTTTTTTCTGCCACTACGTCTACTTCGTGGGTCACGCAAATACCTTGGACAATTTGTCCCACATGGGTTTTATATCCGGAATATTTTAAAATAGCCCCCACAAATTTTTCAAAAGGGAAGCCTGTTGGCCCCAACTCGTAGATAGCTTTTTTTAGCTTGTATTTCGATGCGAAAACAGACTTTTTCCTTTTCAGTAGGGCAAAGGCCCGATTATAGATTTCGGTGGTGGAGATGCCCTCGTATAATTCTTCTTGTACCTTCTCCAGGATGTGGGTAATCAAATCCCGGTCGGCCCCACTGTGTTTAAGGGAGTTTCGGAGCTTGTCTATGGAAAATTTGACGCGTTCCCCGGATGATTTGATAATCTCAATATTATGTTCTTTTGGCATGTTCCTTTTTTATGTTTACATCCACCTCGGGTATTTTAAGCAACTGCAGGGTCGTCGAGGCCAGGGATACGGCACCGTTGGTTCGCAGCACCGATTGTTCGATATACTCAAATAAGCGGTGTTTGGTGCTTCGCCTAAGTTTATAGTCGGTGATATACCGGAGGTTCAAAGCAATCCAATTGTCGGTCAGGCTTACTGCCACGGTTGGTTCCAGAGTGGCATTTTCAATGTAATAGCGATCTAAAAGTTCGTTCCATTTAGATCTGGAGTTTTCGGTATAGTCCGACAATAAGTCTACTGCACTATCAACCACTATTTTCTTAGCCATGGCAATGTCGGAATCGTACGTGATAAGAATGTTTATTTCATCCCAGATAAATGGAAAGTCCATGGAATAATTTTTAATAGGCCCTTTAAACACAAAGGCATTACTAATCTTTACTACCCGCCCGGAGTAGTTGTCGCTGCTGACCCACTCACCCATTTCCATCAGCGTCGTGTAGATACTGTCAATGTCAATGACATCTCCCTTGATTCCGTTAATTTCAATTCGGTCTCCAGGTTTGTAAACCCGTACGAGAAAGATATAAAAAGACCCGGCAATACTCAGTATCAGTTCCTGGAGCGTAAATGTGATTCCCGCTGTGAACAGCCCGATGATGATGGTGTAATCCGAGATGTTCTTGGCTGTAAAGAAAACCAACAGCAATAAGGCTATCATAAAATAACCCACGACCTCGACCCCTTTTTGGGCCTTATAGCGTATCGAAACGTCATTGATTCTCTTTTTGATTTGTTTCCGTAAAAAACCAATGGCAAAAACCAGAACAATTATCCAAAGTAGCAGTTTTGTCACCCTTAGTACAAAGGGATTGTTGAAGAAATCCAGTAATTCATCCATGAACGAAAACTTATGAAATCAGTTTTGGGTCCCACACCGATCCGGGTTGCGGTTGCCCTATGCTTTCAGGACAATCCCCCGGAAAGCACTTATTTATACTTGTGGAACCACCATAAAAGGAACATTGACGTGAAAACCGATTTTCTTGATAATGGGCTCTATGAACAGGCGTTCTAAAAAAGTGTGCTTGTTCTGGATCATTACCAAGAGGTTGACGTTGGCCTTGGCTTGAAAATCGTTGACGGCCGCGATAATCTCATTGTTGGGGACCTCATAAAAAAGCCCCTTGCCTCCCAATAGTTGTTCCAATTGTTTCCTGTTCTTTTTTTGTTCGTCGGAAAGCCCATACCCCGTGGATACATGCATCGCGTGAACGGTGGATTTGTGATGCTCCACAATCTCTAACAATAGGGTTAGCTTTTTCTTTTCATAGGAAACTTCGTAGTCGGTCGGGAATAGGATTTCCTTTGGTGGCACGTATTCAAAATGGGGAGGTATGGCGACGACCGGGCATTTTGATTTTTTAATGACATGTACCGTGTTGGTACCGAATAGTATTTCCTTGGCTCCAGTAGCGCCCTTTGTTCCCATGATCACCAAATCGATGTTTTGGGATTCGGTCGTTTCCAGAATTTCGTTAAGCAAGGAATTCAAGGCGGAACGAATCACTATTTTGTGTTTTTGGTTCGGATATTGTTTTTCCAAACGGCTTTTTAGTTTTTCCAGTTGGGAGATGGAATTCTCCCGGAAAATATCACCCAATCCGATTTGTCCCGGACTGAACAACACATATTCCGGTGAATATACCGGGGGCGTATAGGTGTTCAACAGATAAAAGGTGCATTCCACCTCCTTAAAAACCAAAAGGGCATACCGAATGGCTTCAAAAGAGTTATCCGAAAAATCGGTTGGCAACAAGATTCTTTTCATGACAGTACATTAATGTTGATACTATAAATGTAGCCGGGAACCAAACTGAAACCTATGATATTGGTCAGTCGGTCGATTTCCCCGAATACGGTTTCCGGTCTTGCCGCACGACCATGACGAAGGCAGGCTATGATAGTTGGTTTTCCAGGTTTTATTCGGGCAATACGAGCAGTGGCACTTCAGTATGGAAGGTTATCTTCTTTACGACCGGTTCTCTCAGGATTCTTTCCCAAAAAGAATGTTTGTAGCGCACCAAGGCCATGAGTTGCGTATCATTTTCAGCGATAAATTTTTCAATGGTCCTGGCTATATTGGATTCGTAATCCACATCTCGAAACTTTACTTCCAAGCCGTAAAGACGTTCTTCTAGCAACTTCTTATTGTCTTTTTGCTTTTCCTTAAGGGAATGTTCAAGGGATACATACAACACCAGGATTTTCGCTTTCCAAAGCAAGGCTAATTTAATAAGTGGTAGCAACTGGAATTTTTCATAGGTTTTTGAGAAATCCGTTGGAAAAACAATGGTCTTCAGGTGTTGGAAATTAAAGCTTTCCGGCACGACCAACAAGGGGCATTTCAAAATCTTTTTCATAACCTTAACGGTATTGCTGCCTAGAAATACTTCCTTGGCCCCTGAGGCTCCTTGGGTGCCCATAACCGTTAAATCGATATCTTGTTTGGATATTACCTTCTTAACCGAGCTGACCAAGGTATCCGATCGGGAAATAACCTCAAATCGATGATTGGGGTTTTGGTGGTGTTTCCTAAGATACTCCAGTACCTTTTGCAGTTCCTGTTCGGAGTATTGGGCCAAAGAGTCATAGGTCTCTGCCAATTCCTGTTGTTTCTTATTCCCCCTAGGACTGAACATGTCCGGTTCATAGGCATGAAGCAGGTAGAATCGACATTCAATATCCTCAAATAGTTTGATGGAAGTGAAAACGGCGCCCCAGGCGTTGTCGGAGAAATCGGTAGGTATCAAAATATTCTTCATCAGTGCTTCTCTTTAAGGTTGATGGGTGCGGTTTCCGGGATTACCAGAAAGGGGGTTTCGGTATGATATCCCACGGAATCGACATTCTGTTTTAGTAAGAGGCGTTCCAAAAAAGAGTGTTTACGGTTCATCATGGCCAAGAGGTCTATTTCACGTTCCCTTACATATTCATGAATGGCATCGGGCATCAAGGCCCCCTTTAGCTCCACAAAGGAGGGATGTAATGACTCAAAATTGGTACGCAACGATTGCCGATTCGCCTCCTGTATCGCCGTGAGTTCATATTCCTCCTTCACGTGAAGAACAATCAGTTCGGCCTCGAGCATGTTGACCAAGTCCATCAAGAGTTGAAGCTCTTCCTTTTTGTAACGGCTCCGATAATCGGTCGGGAACAAAACGGACGTTATTGCTTGATAGGTATAGTCTACTGGAACCACTAAGACCGGTACTTTTGCCTTGCGAATGACATGTACCGTATTGGTGCCTAGAAAAATCTCCTTGGCCCCTGTCGCCCCTTGGGTTCCCATAACGATGAGATTAATTTGCTTATCGGTGCAGACCTCCTCGACTTCATCGGTGAGGGTATTAAAGGCCGAAAGGATCTCAAATCGATGCTTGTTATTCGGGTATTTGAGCTCGATTTCTACCAGGGTATAGTCCAGGCCCTCGAGCGACTCATCTACCTTGGGATCTCTTATGACACTGAATTCCGGTCCGCCGATCAGATAATCCACCCGATAAAGCGATGGCGTGTAGGTATGCAACAAATAGAATGTGCACGTTTCGGCCTTAAACAACTCCAAGGCGTAGGAGATGGAATTCCAGGCGTTCTCCGAAAAATCAGTAGGCAATAAAATATTCTTCATTGCTAGAAATTTATAGGTTATCTAGGCAGGTTCTGCATTACCATAAATGGAAGGGTGATATGTAGTCCAATCTCATCAACCGTAGATCGATAAAGCATATCTTCCAAAAATGAATGTCGGGAGTTCACCATCACCAATAAATGAATGTCGTGCTGAGAAATGTACCCCAAAATGGCCTCCGCCTTGTTGGTCACTGGGGTCGTTTCATGAAAGAGAAACGAATTGGGCAAAGATTCCCGTAAGAAACGCCTATTGTCGATCTGTCGGTCGCTCAAAACATCGAAATCGGAAATGTAAAGACAATGAATCTCCGATTTGAACTCAGCGGCCAGATCGTTCAAGAGTTTTAGTTCCCTTCTTTTGTAGGGGAGCATGTAATCGGTAGGAAAAAGTATTTTCTTGGGTTGTTGGTATTCACAATTCTCGGGAACCGCCAATACCGGACATTGCACGTATTTAAAGACTTGTACGGTATGACTGCCAAAAGTGATTTTTTTATCGGCCGTCTGCCCTTTGGTACCCATGATCACCAAATCAACGTTGACCTCTTGCACAAAATCGTTTACGGCATCTACCAAAGACTCAAAGGCCGATACCTTGTCATAGTCATGTTTGGGATTATGCCATTTTTCACGAAGTTGATCCACAAGACTTTGCAAAGCCTTGTCCGTGTTCTTTTTGATGGTTTCCTTTTGTTGCTCAAAGGAAGCGCCATTGTTTTTTTTGAACGGACCGTAAACCTCATCGGCATAGGCATGTAAAAAGTAAAAATGGGTTCGCTGACATTTATAAAGGTTCATCGCGTATTCGATGGCATGTAGTGCATTGTCTGAAAAGTCGGTGGGAATCAATACTGTTTTCATGGGCCCAAACATTTAGGTGGAAATCCAAAAATAGAGGCAGGGCATATCAAAAACTATGATATTGGTCATTACACCAGGCGAATACGTATTGATTTATTCGTGCAATACCAAAAAGGGAACTGTAGTGGAGAAACTTACTTTTTCCACGGTCGAATCGAATAATAACTGTTGAATGAAATTAAGGTTTTTGGCCACCATAATGACCATGTCTATTTTTTTGGCTTCTACAAAAAGTTGAATGGCCTTGGTGATTTTCTTTTTTCCGGTGGTATGAAAGCTGTAGTATTCGGGAAACGTTTCTTCCAGATAGTCTTTCAAATAGGCTTTGTTTTCCTCTTGAAGGGAAGTGAGTCCGCCATTGGACCTGAGCACATGCATTACCCTAAGATGGGATTTGTGGGTTCGCAACCATTCCGAGAGGGTTTCCAGAATCCTGTAGTTGTAAAAAATATTGAAATCGGTCGGGAACGCCATTTCCAAGGGAGGAGTAAAGCTGGCTTTCTCCGGGACGGCCAATACATTGCAACGTACCTTCGTTATCACATCTGCCGTATTGCTTCCTATAATGGGTCGCTGAAGGGCTTTTTTCCCTTTCGTGCCCATGACGACCAGGTCTATTTTTTTTTCAACTACCTCTTTCCTAATGGCATCGATGAAGTTCCCATATTGTAAAGAACTGGAAAAATAGTGGTGATCGTTCGTAGCCAGTAGAGCAGTATCCTTCATGAGTTCATTCATCTTTTCCTTCGGATGGACACGCGCTTTGGCTATAGGAATGGAAAATGACATACTTTCGACCGGGGAATCCCTCAATTGCGCTACGTGTAGTATAAAAAAATTACAAGGTACATCCTCAAACAACCTTACCGAGTACATTAAGGCATTCCAGGCGTTTTTTGAGAAGTCGGTGGGGATTAAAACTTGCTTCATTTGGTTAGTCGTGTCGGCAAAAATAAAAAGTTGATGAGGGCCAAAGTATGATATTTATCAGCAGCTATAATCTTATTCTAACTTACGTAATGAAGGGCCTTTAATTCCTTGATTTTTATGTTTCTTCCGTCAATGCTGATGAGCCCCTCCTTCTTGAAACCGGAAAGGGTTCGGATAAGGGTTTCCGTTGCAATACCCGCCACACTGGCAAGATCACTTCTTGAAATTTTGATGGGGTCCTCTGTTCTCTGATTCAAGACCTCGGCAAACTGAAGCAGTGTTTGGGCCGTTTTTTTCCGCACCGAACTATAGGCCATTTGTAGCAATTGTCCTTTCATCTCCGTGATGTTCTCGGTAAGCAGTTCCATTAGTTCCAAGGAAATGGAATGGTTGTTTTCCAGAATATTCTTTAGTTGCTCTTTGGAGATACCTGCTAGTGTTACGGGCTCCATGGCAGTTGCCGATTCGTAATAGGGAACATTGTTGACAAATGAGGTAAGACCTAAAAAGTCATCGGCCCGATACAAAGCGGTGATCAGTTCTTTTCCATCCTCGTCGATTTTATGGGATTTGACCAGTCCTTTTAAAATAAGGTAAATTTTATGGGAATGCGTCCCTTCCCTAAAAATCAGTTCCCCTTCTTTGTAGCTTTCCTCGTCCCCATTGTCATCAAAGAAATTTTTGAGCTCGTTGAGGGAGCGCATTTCCTTATCGGAAATCAGTGGCTTGGCACCTTGTGCCGTATTCATTTGTGAAAGAATATGGGCCTTTGCCATCCTGCTTTCGATAGCACTGATCAAATCGTCTTCTTCAAAAGGTTTGGTCAGATAATCGTCGGCACCCATGTCCATTCCCTTACGTACTTCCTTATGTTCCGTTTTGGCCGACAGGAAGATAAAGGGAATGTGTTTGGTAGTGTCGTCCGACGAGAGCGATTGTAACACGCCGTAACCATCGATTTCGGGCATCATGATGTCGCATACGATAACATCCGGTAAGTGTTTTTTGGCCTGTTCGATACCTATTTTGCCATTCGGTGCCGTAATCACCGAATAATCCGAAAGCTCCAGTAGCTCTTGGGTGTTTTCCCGCAGCGCCTTGTCATCCTCAATTAGTAATACGCGTTTCATCTGTCCATGGTTTTTTCAGTTTCCATCGGTATCCGAATGGTAAAGGTAGAGCCTTTGTTTTCGGTGCTCTTGAAGTTTAGGGAAGCCCCTAAATTTTCAAGATGTTGTTTGGCAATATTCAAACCGATGCCGGTTCCCTGGTTTAAGAGGGCGTTTTTGGCCCGGAAATAACGATTGAAAATGTATTTTTGGTCTTCTTCGGGAATACCGACTCCTTCATCAATGATTTTTAATACTAGGGTATCTTCTATTTGTACGACTTTTATTTCAATGGTCGTATGCTCTGGTGAGTATTTTATGGCATTATGCACGAGATTGGATAATGCCAACTCCAGGATTTTTTCCTCGAACACGATTTGGAGATCGTCGATATCTTTCGGATACTGTATTTTTTGTCCCGCCTTCAGCAACATGTTGGCGTCGTATACCACTTCGTTGACCACTTTGCTCAAAGGAAATGTATCTATGTTATAGTTGACCTTGCCCGTCTCTAGCCGTTCTAAAGATAAAAAATCATTAAGGATAGTATCCAAATAGCGTACTTTGTTTTGAATGGTATCGATATGTTTTTCCCGTTTGTTTTGTTGTTCGGCCTCTGTGTATTTTCCCAAAAGGGTAGTAGACGTCAATATGCTACTTAGGGGGGTCTTGAATTCATGTGAGACCAGCGATAGAAATCGGGTCTTCAACTCGTTGAGCTCTCTTTCCGCAGCCAAGGCCTCCGTAAGTTGTTTGGTGCGTTCTTCGACCGTTCTTTCCAACTTTTCGGTGTAGTTCTTACGTTCGGTAATATCAAGGATGATGGCCAGAAACACTTCATTTTCCTCGAGGGCCGACATTTGCAAATGCACTTCCACCGGGTAAGTACTGCCATCTTTCCGCAGATGCACGGTTTCAAACTCGATTTTCTCCTCGTTTTTTTGTACCAGGGGTTCCAGTACCGCCCTGAACTGCGCTTCGTTAAATTCGGGTTTTATATCGACCGGGGTCAGATTCTTAAATTCCTCCAAGGTATACCCCATATTTCCCAAGGCACCTTGGTTGACGTTAATGAATCGAAGGGTATTCGCGTCGAATACGAAGATTTCGTTCTGGGCTTCGTTGAAGATTTTGGCCCAGTAAATACGTTCCTCTTCAATTTTCTTTCGTCTCGTTATATCATCCTGAATGCCGATAAAGTGTGTGGTGGTTCCTTGCTCATCTTTAATGGGAGTAATGGAAATCTCGTTCCAGAACAGGGTGCCATCCTTTCGATAATTCCTTATTTCTACCTGGCAACTTCTTCCCTCATTGATCGCTTTTTGCATTTCCAAAACTCCCGGCTGGTTTCTATCATCACCTTGTAAAAAACGCAGATTGTGCCCGACAATCTCCTCGTTGGAATAGCCCGTGAGCCGCTCAAAGGCGGCATTGGCATAAATGACGGGTCTTTCTTCCTGCAACGCATCGGTAATCGTAATGCCGTTGATGGAGGATTTGAGGGCCTCACTTTTGATGGTAAGCTCCTTCTCGATCGATTTACGTTCCGATATGTCGATGACCAATGCCATAACGTAGGTGGTCCCATACAAATTAAACGGGTTCAGACCCGCCTCCAATGGGAACTCCTCTCCGTTTTTTCGCACCCCCCAGAGAGGCCGGTCGTGGCCCATGGGGCGTTTCTCGCTTTTGGCAATAAAGCCGTCTACATACTTTTTGTGGACAGGCTGGTATCTAGAGGGAATCAGTAGATCCAGGAATTGGCCCTCTATCTCTTCCTTTTGATAACCGAACATTCGCTCTGCTGAAGAGTTGGTGGCGACGATCTGTTGTTTTTCGTTGACCACCAGAATACCCTCGGATACTCCCTCGGAAAGTAGATTGAAAATGTTGCTATTCTTTTGGAAGGCCTGCATGTCTCAAATTTAGCCTTTCTAACTGACATTTGTCATATCCATAATACGATTTTGCCCCTAACTTTGAAATCGAATCAGAACCACCGAATAATGGCAAATACGGAAATCATCGGAAAAGAATTCTACGAAAACCTCGGTAAACTTTTTTATGCCGTGGCGATGGCGGATAAGAGTATCCATACCAAGGAAATCGATAAGTTACGAACCTTCATTCGAAAGTACTGGTTGGATGTTGATGAGGTAGAGGACGAATATGGTGAGGACGCCGCGTTTCAGATAGAAGCTGTTTTCGATTGGCTTCTGGAATATGAAAAGAACGCGTATGAGTGTTTCGAGGAATTTCAGGAGTTTTACAAGGATCACCAGCGACGATTCACACCGTATATCAAAGTATTGATTTTGGATACGGCCCATTCGATCGCGGCCTCCTTTTCTGGTAAAAACAAGTCCGAATTGGTACTTTTGGGCAAACTCGGCCTTTTATTGGACCAATGAGATTGGAAAACTACATCGATCATACCCTTTTAAAAGCCGATGCCACGGACTCGGAAATAAAGGAATTATGCCTGACAGCTAAGCAGCATCGATTTTATGCCGTCTGTGTCAATGGTTGCCATGTTTCGTTGGCAAAAAGACTTTTGGAAGGTAGTAAGGTAAAAGTGGCAGCTGTTATCGGTTTTCCGTTGGGTGCCACCTCGACCCCTGTTAAAGTATTCGAGGCTTCGGAATATGTACAAAATGGCGCCGACGAAATTGATATGGTACTCAATATCGGTTGGTTGAGGGCAAGACAGATGACCACCGTCCAAGATGAGATTGCGGAAATCAAAAAGACCATCGGACAGAAAATCCTGAAAGTCATTCTGGAAACCTGTTACCTAACAAAGGAAGAAATCAAATGGGCCTGTGAAGCGGCCATTGCCGCAGGGGCTGATTTTGTGAAGACCTCTACGGGTTTTGGTACAGGGGGAGCTACTTTGGAGGATGTCGCATACATGCACGAAATTGTCGGGAACCGAATTAAGATCAAGGCTTCCGGTGGCATTAAAGATGCCAAAACCGCCAGAGAATATATTAAAATGGGTGTTTCCCGAATAGGCACCTCTTCCGGGGTTGCGATGGTCGCGCCTTAATCGAATTTGTATGAGTACACATATTGAGGCAAAAAAGGGAGAAATTGCCGAAACCGTTTTGATGCCGGGTGACCCCATGCGTGCCAAATGGATTGCCGAAACCTTTTTGGAAGATGCTTTCTGTTATAATGACGTGCGCGGTATGTTAGGGTACACAGGAACCTACAAAGGCAAACGGGTATCCGTACAAGGGAGTGGTATGGGTATTCCCTCGGCCATGATCTACTACCATGAACTGATCAATGACTATGGGGTACAACAAATTATCAGGGTGGGTACGGCAGGTTCCTATCAAAAAGACGTTAAACTGAAGGACATCGTATTGGCAATGGCCGCCTCGACCACCTCGGGAATCAATAATTCGAGATTTATCAATGCCGACTATTCACCCACCGCGAATTTTGAGTTATTGATGAAAGCGGCGTTATATGCCAAGGAAAATAACATACCCGTGAAAGCGGGGAACGTGCTTAGTTCCGATGAGTTTTATGAAGACGATCCCAACGAGTATAAACTGTGGGCAAGGTTTGGGGTGCTTTGTGTCGAGATGGAGGCTGCGGGGCTCTATACCATCGCTGCCAAGTATAACATAAAAGCCCTTACAATTTTGACTGTTTCGGATTCGCTGGTGACCGGGGAACGGTCTACTTCCGATGTACGGGAACGCACTTTTGGGGAAATGGTACGGATCGCCCTGAACATTTTTTGATCAATTGTCCGTATCGAAGTACCTCGGCAGATTACATTTTTAGGGTCAGAACAGGCAACTGGGCATGGTTGGCCACATCCTCGCCAATGCTGCCGACCAAGAAATGCGAAAGCCCTTTTCTTCCATGGGTCGGTACCGCCACCAAGTCCGCCTCTATTTTTCGGGCGTATTGTAGCAGGCCTTCTTCTACACTGTAATCGTTGTAAATAGCTACTTCCTTTTTAATGCCCGTATTCTCCATGAATTGGGCGATCCGATCTTCGATTTGTTTCGAACTCATAAAATGGGCAGCGGGTAGGTTGATGTAGACCAAATGCAATATGGCATCAAACGCTGCTGCGAAGTCCCTTAATTTACGGTATACCAACACATTCTCATCTTTAAAGTGCCAGGCCAGAACAATGCGTTTTATTTTAAAATCGGGCATTCGTTTTTTAATCACCAAGACGGGCACCTCTGAGGTCCTTACTACTTTTTCGGTATTGGAACCTACAAAAATATCGACCATACCGCCAACGCCGTGGGAGCCCATGATGACAAGGTCGATATGGAGCTCCTTGGCGATGGTATTGATTTCATCAAATCTTTTATAGTTTTGGACCATTTCGGAAACCTTGATACCCTGTAGATATTCGTGATTTAGAAAAGAAGCGAATCGCTTTTTTGCCAATCGCATGTAATACTGGGCTTCCATGAATTCCTGCGATTCATCTTTGGTAAATATCGATTCCGAGAGGCCCATCATATGTAACACGATTATTTCCGCGCCTGTGGTTTTGGCGATTGTGGCCGCTACCTCGAGGGCATACTCCGAATACTCCGAAAAATCTACCGGTATCAAAATCTTTTTCATCCTAGAGGCTTTTACGGTGTTCATTGAATTTTCCCTTGCGCTTTTTCAATTGTCGTTCCAAATCCGCAATAGTGGCCGCGGCCGCTTTTTCAAAGTTATTTTCGTCCGATTTTGCGAATAGCCGTGGGCCTGGGGCACTAAGCTGTATTTCACAAATATTGCCTTTTCCACGGGGGTCGTTTTCCAATTTAAAAAAGACATCCGCACGGATAACGAACTGATATTTATGGCCCAACTTCTTCAAATTGCGGGTTACGATTCCGTTAAGCGATTCACTGGTCGGCATTTGAACATATTGAATGTTGATGGTCATTTTTTATGGGTTTAAGATTCTATTCAAAAGTAGGGGGGTACAGGTAGGGATAAAATGACATATATCATTTCCTTTTCCATTCTAAAATGTAACCTTTAGCACTCACCCTAAAACCTGGAAATTATGGCACTAAATTTTAATCAATATGCTACGGAAGGGAATACCTTTCTGAAAGACTATACCAAGGAAATGAACCTTGGTAACGATCGTGACAAGGCCGGAAGAATTCTGACGAGTATCTTACATGCCCTCCGGGATATTATTCCGCCAGAGGAGTCATTGCAGTTCATCGCCCAATTACCCATGTTCCTGAAAGCGGTATATGTAAATGGATGGAACATCAAAAAGAAAAAACCCAGGGTAAAGAAAATGGCCGAATTCCTCGATCTTGTGCGAGCGCACGACGGACCTTCGGCCGTGAACGATTTTGAATACAGCGACGAGGTGGCCGAGCGCTACGTCGATTCTACCTTTATCTTTTTGAGGAAATATGTATCGCTGGGGGAATTGGAAGACATCCGCGATTCACTTCCCAAAGATTTAAAGAACATGATTTACTCCAATTTAATGTTTTGAATCTTTTTGCATAACAAAGAGGCCTCCACAAGACTTTTTAGAGGCCTCTTTGTTATGCGCGAAAATTATAGTGGGTCAATAATCCCTTCGCGTTCCAGCTGTTTTGTTATGCGAGCTACATAGTCGTTTACGGTAGCGGTAATACTGTATGGGTCCACTATGTTCAGGGTACCTACCCAGACCAATGATTTCTCTGTATCTTCCTCGATATTGTAAATGGAGGTCTCAACATGGTACACTTTGTAATCGTTATAATACCCGGGCGTGTAATACACGCGCTGAAATCGATAATAATAGCGCCCGAAACGGTACCAGTCATAACCAAAAGTGTAATAGTCTGAACGGTAATTCCTTTTATCATCCACGCCGACGACCGCTGTAATAGCGACTGCGTCAAAACCTTCATCGACGAGTTTTTCTTTCATCATTTCTATCTCCCGCTCGCTTCTTTGGGCATCGGTAAACGACTCCTCCAATACCGTTGTACTTTCGTGGGCATTGATACCGCGTTTTGTAAATTCCTTTTTGAGCTCCTCCTCGAATATTTTACGGGCGGTAAGATTATCGGTCATTCCGATAACCAATAATTTTTTGGGCCTAAAGGCAACGATTTCTTCGTTTTTCCAACTATCCACGAATCGTGTAGAGGAACAGGACGTCATGAATATAATTCCTAGGATCAGCGTTATTTTTTTCATTATTTCCAAAATTTAGGTGCACCTTTTTTGTAGTATAAAGCTAGCCCGGTACACTTGAGATCCCTATGATTTGAGTCAGTCATTTAACTGACGACCGCATGACCTTGGTCATTTTTTTGTTGCCTAATGGGGAATACCTTAGTATCAAATTCAAAAGCAATTACTATGAAACGATTAGCACTGTTAGTTTTAGGAATACTGCCTATCATTTTAGGAGCACAAACACTGAACGGAATAGACGAAATTGCTCCATTCAGCGAGGGTTTGGCGGCAGTTCGACAAGGCGATCAATGGGGGTTCATCGATGAAGAGGGCCAACTGGTGATCGATTTTAGGAACGACCTTCATTGGAACAAGAATGCAGACACCTCCCAGGAAGATATTACCGGGGTGCGCTACCCGATGTTCAAGGAGGGGCTTTGTATGATCAGGAAAATCGTCGAGGAGGGTGTTCCGGTTTATGGGTTCATAAATACCGAAGGAAAGGTCGTTATAGAGCCCCAGTTCTTAAATATATATCCCTTTGAAAACGGGTATGCCACCGGGGTACTTTTTCATAAAACCTTAAAGGGCGAGAACGAGTTTAAATTAAAAATTTACGAATTCAAATTCCATGATGTCCTCGTTCACACTTCCGGAAAGATCGAAGAGTATTTTGAGCCTAGGCAAAACATCCAGATGACCTCAAAACGGTACAGACTACCTGACATTGGGGCTAAACTGTTGACCGAAGGGTTGATTGCGGTGCATGTAAGGGATAAAGGTTGGGAAGTTAGAAAGTTAACCCTCTAACTATGGAACGCTTAAAAAATAAAGTGGCCATCATTACCGGAGGTGCCGGAGGTATCGGTTTGGCAACCGCCAAGTTGTTCTTGGAAGAGGGTGCCAAAGTGGTCATCGTCGACTACAACAAAGAAGCATTGGAAAAAGGGGTTGCCGAGATAAACCACCCAGATCTATCCTATTGTGTGGCAGATGTTTCGAAGCCCGAGGACACCGAGAAGTACGTGAAACAGACGTTACAGGTACACAATAAAATCGACGTTTTTTTCAATAACGCCGGTATCGAGGGTGTTTCAAGACCTATTGCCGAATACCCGGATGCGGTATTCGATAAAGTCATCGCGGTAAACCTAAAAGGAGTATGGTTGGGCTGCAAACACGTCATTCCACAAATGTCCGAAGGTGGAAGTGTTATAATTACCTCTTCAGTAGCCGGCCTGATGGGCTTTTCAGGACTTGGGCCCTACGTGGCCAGCAAACATGCAGTGATTGGTATTATGCGTACCGCTGCCCAAGAATTTGCGGGAAATAAGATACGCGTAAATACGATACACCCGGGTCCGGTCGATAATGACATGATGCGAAGGATCGAAGCGGACATTTCCCCGGACGACCCTGATAAGGCCTTGAAGCGATTTGAAGCCCTGGTACCTTTTGGCCGATACGCGTCTTCTAGGGAAATCGCCAATATGGCCTTATTCCTTGCCTCTGACGAAAGCAAGTATATCACCGGATGTATGCACGTGGTAGATGGCGGTATGCTCGTTGCCTGATGAATTATCATTAACCTAAAAATTCCTTTAAGCAATGAAGGTGCTAAAAATAGTAACAGTTGTCATAGGTGTGCTTCTAATAGTGCTCATCGGCCTGTATGCCTATTATGGCGGCCTTACGGCTATCAGCCCTGAAATTAAGGAGGTTGGTGGCGAAACCTTGGTCTATGAACAAATGACCGGTGATTATGGCCAAAGCGCGGAGGTTTCAGATCGGGTCTATCAAAAGTTGTTGGATGATTATCAAATCGAGACCACTAAAGGTTTTGGGGTCTATTACGACAATCCACAAACAACGGAGAAAGAGATATTACGGGCAGATGTGGGATGTATTTTGGAATCGGATTTTGAGAAGATTGCTGTTTTGAAAAACGATTTCGAGATAAGACAGTATCCCGAAGGGTCCTATCTTACAGCGGAATTTCCGTATAGGGGAATGCCCTCTATACTGATAGGAATTATGAAGGTATATCCAGCTCTCCATAGCTATTTGGAGCAAAATGGCTATAGGGTCGACTCCCCGGGCCTCGAAATTTGGGACCTTCCCAATCAAAAGATTATATATCGTAGAGAACTGATTAAAGTTGAATCATGAAATCAAAAATTTTAAGGTTGTCAGTTGCATTCACTTTCTTTTGTATAGGGTGCAAACAAAATAAGGAAGTGGCAAAACCGGTTACAGACGAACCCGTTCAGGAAGTCGTTATGAGTCAAGTACCTGCTGAAATTCTGGAGCTCATAAAATTTGCCGATACAACCCTTTCGGAGGGTACGGGGGTCGAGCAACTAGTACTATTCAAGGAAATTGATGCGAAGGGAACCGTTCAAACAGTAGATAGCAAGACGGCCGTGAATCTGTACAAAAGGATGATGAGCCCAAAAACACCGGATACATTTCCGCTATTTGAAATCAAAAATACCGATAAGACCATATTGGTCTTGGGCGGGAAAGGATATGAAGGACCTATTTGGGCAAAGGTGTTAATCGATAAGAATACGCGGGAAATCCTAAAAATCGAATTTGGCCATCAATTCGAATCGGAAGGGTATGGCGCAGCAATTACCAATAGCAGTTTTGAAAAGCAATTTTTGGGAGCAAAGATTGGTCTTGAAGCGAACACTTTCGGGTTACAGCAAGGCGGCCGGGAAGTCATAAAGGGGAATCAACCGATTGATGGAATCTCCGGTGCCACGGTTACGGGTAATAAGGTTGTTGAATTACTGAATGAAGGACTCCTTAGGCTTAAGGAATATACGGAGTAAAACAAATCAATGTAAAAATCGATGCCATGGAACTAAAAATAGTGGAGGTAACCCCAGAAAATGTAAAGTTGGAAACACTGTTCTGTATCAAAGATATTACCAATCCCGGTTTTGAGAACAAACGAAAATGGTTCGAGAAGCGCCATAAAGAAGGACTTCGAATTAAAATTCTGAAAGATAGTGACGATAAAATGATCGGATTTATAGAATATGTTCCGGCCTCGTACGCTTGGCGCCCGGTCGAGGCAGCTAATTTTATGTTCATCCATTGCATGTACGTGTATTCAAAAAAGGATAGAAACCAAGGATTAGGCTCCCTTCTGGTGACGGATGCCGAAAAAGAGGCTAAAGCAATGAATATGTCAGGGATATGCGTAATGTCGAGCAAAGGTGCTTGGATTGCCAACAAAGGGATTTTTGAAAAGAATGGTTTTACCCAAGTAGATCAAAGAGGACGGTTTGAACTGCTCTCCAAGAAATGGGATAAGCAAGCCCAAGAACCAATACTATTGGACTGGACTGCGGAACAAAAAAAGTACCAGGGCTGGCACTTGCTGTATGCCGACCAATGTCCGTGGCACGAAAAATCGGTCTTTGACATATTGAATGTTGCCATGGAACAAGGGATTGAACTAAAAGTAACCAAATTCAAAACCCCGGAAGCGGCAAAACGGGCTCCTTCGGGCTATGGGGTATTCAGTCTTCTGCACGAAGGAAAATTGTTGGAAGACCATTACATCAGCGCGACCCGGTTTCGAAATATCCTGAAAAAGGAAATGCAGCTCCAGAAAAAATAAACATCAGGGATAAGTCGTGAAATCCTAGATTAACAACTAGATAGTACTTTTTTAAAACAAAAAAGATGGAATTAATAAAGGAGGAAGTAAAACAAGCGAAACAAACTAAAGACACCTGTTGTCCGGTCTTTCATCCCGAAAGTTGGGATGGGAAAACGGTAGAATGGAACCGGAAAAAATTCATCAAGGCAACGATACCTATTTTTTTTCACATGCCTCTGCCTGCTATGATCTCGAACAGGGTAACCAAAATGATGAAACTGGCCGAGGATGCCAAGGCACTTTCGGAGAATCCGGAAGATATTTTATTACTTTTTATTGACCCGAATGCCTTCAAATCCGAGATATATCTATCAGTAATCGACATAGTGCCGGGAGCCATTAACACCGAACTCTCTGGAACCTTTAGGGCGAGGGTTTTTGACGGGCCCTTCAATGCCGCCCCGAAATTTATGAAACAGATGGATACCGATTTGGAAAATCAGGAAAAAAAGGCCAAAAACTATTATGTTCACTATGCCTATTGCCCAAAGTGCGCGAAAGAAACCGGACACAATTATATGGTTTTGTTTGCAGAACTGACCGAAGATTAGTCTTTCCGATTAGGTCGAAGAAGTTCTTTTCGAACTGCTGGGAGGTAGTTGTCCCGTGCAGGTTTCTACCAATCGGTCGGGAAGCTACGCTTGAAATTGAAATAGCGAATGAGACGATATTCTTTTTTTTCCATTCTTCTCTTGGCCTTGGCAGTGCTACTAGTCGACATTATCGCGTTTTATTGGTTGCAATCTATTACCAAACTTCTTACCTCCGATTCCCTTAAGTTGGCGATTAACGTTGCCTTTTGGTTTTTTACCGTCGGACTTGTCGGTGCTATTTTGTTATTGAAGATACGGTTTGACAGCATTCCCCCTAGACGTCAACAACTGCTTGTATCCTCTTTATACGGACTCACCGTTTCTTCCTTTGTACCGAAATTGATCTTTATTTTGATTATTCCCATTCTGCGTTTTTCAAACTATGCTTTTTCGGAACAAGAATCGTTGATTGTCGTACCCATTGTAGGGCTTCTTTCCGGATTCCTTCCTTTTTTTGTGATCGTGTATGCCATTTTTATGGCTCGGTACCGCTTTAAGGTACGTCATCTGAAACTCAAATTTTCCAATCTCCCCAATAGTTTTGACGGACTCCGGATCGTTCAGATTTCGGATACCCATTTGGGAAGCTTCAACCATAAATACCATGTATTCGACCGCGCCGTTAAACTGATCAATCACCTGGAACCCGATTTTATTTTTTTTACGGGGGACTTGGTCAATAATTTTCAATGGGAAGTACGAGGCTGGAAATCGACCTTCGATAAACTATCGGCCAAAAAAGGGAAGTATTCCGTTTTGGGAAATCACGACTATGGGGATTACAGCGAGTGGGAAACCCCAAAGGCAAAACAGGACAATTTTGAAGGAATTAAGAAATTCCATGCTGATATCGGGTTTAAACTGCTGCTCAACGAAGCCAAGGTCGTAGCGCTTAACGGTGAAAGTATCGCTGTTGTAGGAGTGGAAAATTGGGGCCATCCGCCCTTTAAACAGTATGGCGATTTGCAAAAAGCACTGGAAACGGTCAATGATATCCCCTTTAAAATACTGCTTTCCCACGACCCTTCGCATTGGAGCGGGGAAGTAGTGAAGGAAACCGATATCGCCCTTACCTTGTCGGGCCACACCCATGGAATGCAAGCCGGTATCCATTTAAAGAATAGCCAATGGAGCCCCATTAAATATAAATACGAACATTGGGCGGGTCTCTATTCCCAAGGCAATCAATACCTCTACGTAAATCGCGGCTTGGGGTGGCTTGGATTTCCGGGCAGGCTGGGCATGCGTCCCGAGATTACCTGTATCGATTTTAAATGAAATTCACCATTCAGGAACAGTTATTAGGAAATACCCACCGCCTATTCCCAACGCCATACGGCCTTCTTGTCCGTTTTGCAGGCAGATACTTGCTGTTGTCATAAATTTTTAGCGGCATCTTTTTCCATTTGTTTCGTGATCATCCCCTCTGTTACGGTCAATTTTTCTGGGAAGACAAAGACGCGTAAAGCGTGTATGACTACTGCGATTCCCCATCCAAAAAGAGGCCACTTGAACCAAAGATATTCAGGAGTATTGACAATATTGATGAGGAACAACAATGTCATTACCCCGATAAAGACGTAGAGGTGAATTTTGAACCGTAATTTTGCCTCTACTTTTTTTCTAGCACGTTCATAAACTTCTTGATTTTCCATCCTTTTCTACTTTAATAGTACAACCAACTGTTTGGGATTCGAATACCAAAGTTTGGGAAATCGCGCTTCACTGGCAATGACTTAGGTCATCGACTTTGCAAGGCTCGACCCTTTATACCAATTCTCATTTGGAAATCAGCTAAAGAAACTATTTATCAGCTGAAATTCAATGGGGAAATGGTATTAGTCGTTCCTATTATCTGGGAGGTCTTGAAACGGAAGTCATCGGTCCCTTTTATTCGAAACCGACTGCGAAGCGGTGACAAAAAGCACTTTTTTTAAGCGACGTTGACCCCGAATAGATAGCCGATCAAGGCAGTCGTTCCCATGGCGATCGTACCCCAAAAGGCTATCCGCCATACCGCCTTGGGAATGCTGGAGCCACCGGCACGGGCCGCAACCGCACCGAGTAAAATCAGGAATACCAAGGCAAATAGGTATTGTAGGTAGATCATTTGCTCCAAAGGAGCGAATAAGGCCGTCACCAAAGGTAGTGCCCCCCCAAAGACAAAAGCGGCCCCAGAGGCCAAAGCGGCTTTAAGCGGTTGGGCCTGGGTCATCTCATTGATTCCCAATTCATCGCGGGCATGGGCTTCAAGGGCGTCGTGTGCGGTCAGTTGTTTTGCTACTTGTAAGGACAGCTCCCTATCAAGCCCCCTTTGTTCGTAGATTTTTGCCAATTCCTCCAACTCCGCCTCAGGGGTTTCCGTCAGTTCCTTAATTTCTCTTTGAAGATCGGATTTTTCGATATCGCTTTGGGAACTGACCGAAACAAATTCCCCGGCCGCCATCGAAAGCGCCCCAGCGACAAGGCCGGCAATCCCGGCTAAAACAATTGGTTCCCTGACCTCGGAGGCCACGGCCACCCCGATCAACAAACTGGCCATGGACAAAATTCCGTCGTTGGCCCCCAGTACTGCGGCCCGTAACCAGCCACTTCTCATTAGATAATGTTTTTCAGCTACCACTTGTATAGGTTATTGTTAAAAATTCTTATAATAGTTTCATTGATGTAGGAGTGCTTCAATTTCCAAAATATTTTGAATAGAGGGTGATTTGATTACTGATTATTGGGATATTTAGCTGTTCCTAGATGTTCTTGTCTGACCCATTTTGTAATCGGTTCAATGCTTGATTTGTCAACATAATCGAATCCTCCACGTTCATCCTTACGGGCTCGGGGGTCGGGATTGAAAAGCGATCCGACCCACAGGATCTGCCGAAGCCACCAACTGATTTTTGAATGGTCCAACCTGCCGCCAAGAGCCACATGCTCCATTTCTGACAACAGTTCGGATGGAAGGGAGGCAGCGACCCATCGTTCAAGTTTGGGACTGGGCCCGGCACCGGAGACCGAAAACAATAGCTTCGACCTGCCTTTGAGCTTGGACAAATTCGCCCTTGCCCATTTTCGGATGGTCAGCTTAAAATAGAGAATGGAACTGCCCAAAACCAGAAATTCGTAATCGGACGGATCGGCACGGGTGTCCTTGATGTCGAATACGGGTAATCCGGTGGCTTCGCCAATCCAGTTGGCATATTGTTCCGTGCTCCCATAGTTACCTGAGTAAAAAATTGCTCCTTTCATACTACTTGGTTTTTGTTATTTATTTTTCAAAATTGCGCTGGCCCCTAGGTCCAAAATAAAGGCCATGTTACCGACTCTCAACAGGTAGCCTATTTCTTTTTACGATAAGCCAGATACTTAGTGAGAGTTCTGCAACAGCCATGGTCGACATTATAATTGCCCCGAGTATTTCGGGCAGATGAAAATCTACAAAGAATACGATATAGGTAAAGGATGCGATTACCAACAAAATACCAAGGCTTTTTGGGATGTATGCTGCCTTGAAGACCGAATAGCCGAGTACAAAGATGTGCAGGGCAAAAAATAGGTATCCTACCAGTTTTATGGATGCATAGCCGTAAACATCAATAATTTTCAAGACCAAGGCAACCAAAGCAATTATCAAAGTAAAAGCGTATAGCACCCTGAGCACTGCCGCTAACGATGCAAGCTTTTTGTCCGCGGGTTTAAGAACAACATAAAGTGCGAGGCCAATAATTGCATCGAGGGCAAGTACGAGTAGATACCCAACCACGGCATAACCAAACAGTCCCGAATTAGCCCTGATATCCCTTTCTAAAGCTTCCGTATCACCGGGTACTACAAAATTAGCCAATAGAAAATCATCAACCAAGGTTACGATTAAAACCGAGGTGATAAAGGCCACCCCGACAACCATAGCAGCTTTACTGGTCGATACATTACTAATGAAATTTTTCATATCGTTTGCTTTAGGTCCGTTTGGTGTTTATCAATTGGAATGGTTTATTTTTTTAAATGCTCAAACCAAAATTTCGAAACCCTTTTGAGTAAGCCTATTCTATTTTTTTCAAGACATTCTTAACAGCATTTTTCCTCCGGTCATTTGTTTGGTATAATCGCGGATGGCTTCTTTCACTTCGTTTAATGGATAGATTTTTCTGATCTCACTTTTGAGATCGCTTGGAATCTGCTTCTGTGCACGTTTCCACAATGACATTGTTTTCAGGATACCTTGTTCGCCGATCCAAGGACCGAGCCAGAAACTGTCAATCCCCTTATTTTCAAAAATCAAGATGCCAGGACTCACTTGAACAGCTTCACGGGAAAGTGCGCTGAATACAGTGACCCTGCTATTCTGCGGCATCGCTTTCAATAGCTGACCGGTCATTTGACCTGCCACCGCATCAAACGCAATACGCGTATTCATTTGATGACAGGCATCATGTAGTTCCTGTTCAAATCCTGTTTCATTGCTATTCAGGACCGTGTTGGCACCTTGGGCCTTGAGAAGATCTACTTGGGCATCCCTTCGAACGACGTTTACGATCTGGATTCCTTCTTTTCGCCCCAGTCGGTTCACCATTTGGCCGACTGAACTTGCCGCAGCCGTCAATGCAATGGATTTATGACCTCCTCTTTTCGTAATGTCTATAAATGCACTGGCCGTAAGGGGGTTTATAAAGGACATTGCTCCTTGCTCCAAACTCAATGATTTGCTTAAAGACAGTACGCCTCCTTTAACGCTTTTGACAACGTACTCCGACCAAATGCCTCCGCCTGTGCCCCAACCGGTGCAGACCACTCGTTTACCAAGGAAATAGTTTGCCATAACCCCCGGTCCGGCAGCAACAACTTCTCCAGAACCTTCTCCTCCTGGCACCATAGGAGTTGGGTTTTTAAAGCCATAATAGCCCGTCAAAGTGGCCAAATCTGAGGGATTTATTGGTGCATAGGCTACTTTGACCAAAACTTGGTTCCTTCCCGGTGTTGGTACCGGTCGTTGTTCAATGCTTAAGGCATCGGCACCGGAATAGGCATTCAAAACAGCCACTGTCATAGTAGCTGGAATCTTTACTTTGCTCATATTGATTCTGTTTTGTGCTAGACCTTCGGTCCGTATATCGTTACCATATCGCCACTATCCATAAGCTCACAACTTTTGGAGAAGCTGCTGTCATCCAGTTCAATTTGAAACCTTAAGTGATTGTCTTCCCCATTGGAAACAATAGGAAGCCATCGATAGGGCAAATCCAATTCTGTTTCTTTGGGCTGCTTTAAATTAAGAACAGCATATTGCCCTTTTTGGTGCTGAAATCCGTTTGGTCTTTCAAAACGCAATTCCAACGTTTTGTCATCGATTTGTTTACGTTCCAAGAGAGAAACCATTCTCTCGTCAACATAGGTTGCATCATCACATGCTGACCATATCTTGTCTCGATTCATCTGCAGTGCAGCCAAGAATCCTCCCGTGATGCTTCCTTCGAATCCTCCACCTGGAAAGGCCCATGCCGATGCGAAATACAAATTGGGTATCAGGAAATTGTTTCTGAATCGCTTATCTCCTGTTTGTTTTTTGGTTTGGGCATAACCGTACACCGACCCACTGGGATTCGAGGTATATCGTTGAATCGTTTTTGAGGTAGAAACCTCGTAGTATTCAATACTATCCCGAATTCCAGGAAACTGTTTCTCCAATCGTTGTAACAGTATCTGGGCCACTTCTTCCTTCTTCGCCTTGTAGTCTTCCTCGTTTAAACCGTCCCAGTCTTGCAGATAATCGACCGTACAGATCACACCTTCTGATTTACCGGGTGGTGCCAGTTGGGAATCTACCTTGCCATAGTCGACAAAAATGAATCTACGCTTCGACCAATCGCCCTGGTGGTTGGGCTTGACGTCTTTCAAGGATTTGACATCCTCACCCTCGATGACATTCGAGTAATGTTTTACTCCGAATTCCTCCACATCCTTACTGAAACCGAGGTACATGCACAGTAGCGAGCAAGAATTGATTTTGTCACCGATGCGTTCCTTCAAAGAACTGGCAAAGGGCTCATCCAGCATAGCTGGTACTAAGGGAATAGCGCAATTGGCGATCGCATTATCACAAGAAATAGTAACGGGTTCCAAGTGGTCGTTAAATCGATCACGGAAGGTGACTCCCGTCACTCGGCCGTTCTCAGTAACAATCTTCTCTGCCTTTTTACCAAGTAGCACAGTGCCACCCTGCTTTTCAATGTATGTTGCGAGATGATTGGACAGCTGTTGGGACCCCCCTTTTATAAAGTGACCACCATTCTGGATAAAGCCAGAGAAAGGCAACCCATAGTAGAACATCGATAGGGTATAGGGATCATCGCCCCAATATGCAAGGTGTGCTACCAGATCGATCTTTGCATTTTCATTGGTGATGTACTTATCCAACCAGGATCCGACCGTATGTCGATCGGCTTCCACAAGATTCGGGTACAGCAGGGGCATCAACGGATAGATGAGCTTTTTTACCCATCGCGAACGCGGTTGATTGGTTCCTTCCTTTCGGATTCCTGCGAGCACTTTCAAGAATCGCTTGATGCCTTTTGCATCGTCCGGGTATTTGTCGACCAATGCCTTGGTCGCTGCGTCATAGCCATGAGGGAACACGAATTTTCCCCGATCAGAAAAGACAGCATAGAATTCGGGTACTTTCAGTAAATCGATTTTCTGATCGACTTCGAGCATTTCGAAAATTTGTGGAATCGTACCATGCTCTACAATGCCGCTCATTTCATGCAGGCCGACTTCTATGATAAAATCGCCTCGTTTAAAGGTGGTCGCGCAACCGCCTGGTTTATGATGCTGTTCCAATAACAGCACTTTCTTTCCGAATTTTGAAAGGGTGGCTCCGGCAGTAAGCCCCGCCAAGCCGCCTCCGATTACAATAGTGTTGTATTTCATTGGTTTTCTATTTGACAAGAATCGAACGGTAGTATAGGTGCCCGTTCCATCGTTGCTTCTGATTATTAACTATAAACGGCCGGAATATCCCAAGCCTCTGTAATCTTACCGTTGACGATGCGCCATACGACGACCGCGTCAATCTCTATTGGTTTACCTTCCAGCAACATAGTGTTCCTGACATGGGTAATGACCAGTTCGTCCCCGATAGGGGTTATGGATATGGGATTAACCTTAAAGGAACCGCTAGTGGTCTGTGCCATTTTCCCAAAAAAATCCCGGAAACCTTCTATGCCCACGTAGTCTCCCTGAATCTGAGGTAATCGCGGATTGAAATAATGCCATACCCGATACTCTGCAATGATATCCTTGGCCGTGGCAAGATTCGTTAAGTCTAGTTGCTGTAGTAGGGTGATTTTTGGATGTGCTGTACTCATAACGCCATTTTTCCGATAACTATACGCCGCTCATGGGGCATGATTGTTGACCATCCCTCGTTTAAAAATGTACCGGGTGATGAATATGCCCTGATTATCACTTTCCCCTGCGTCACTTTCTACTGCACTTGTCACAAAAATCAACTCCCAGCCCTCTGCCAACATCGCCGTCAATTTGGAGGATATGACAGCGTCATTGGCGGCAATATTCTGAAATCGGATACCTCCTGCATTAAAGAAGTTCAAGAGTTTTGTTTCTTCAAAATCCTTCACCCGGATATCTTTTCTTTTAGTTCTATTTCGAGTATTATCTACCTCGGTCTGTTCCGAGGAGAATTCGGTGTAGTCCCGTGTTGAATCCGTTGAAATAAGCCGTGAGCGTCCCAGACCAAGTGGTACGATCGATTCGATACTAGTGATGACCTTCACCTCAAATTGGGGTGTATCGGCTTCCGGTTCGTTTTGTGCGGCGGCACTGAACATGATTGCGATGGCAACGATGCCTGCTATAATAGATTTTTTCATTGGAGTATTTTTTAATGTTCGATTTTGGTGGGATATGAAAAAGGAATACCAATACAGGCTAATCGCTGAGATAGCTGTACGGAGGTATTCTTTTCTTTTTAAATATGGGCGGATGCAATAGTTCACCACTGACCTTCTTAAGTTAGCCGGGGAACTTTGTGCCTTTAGATAGAAATGGGAGTACTTGTTTTATTCTGAAATGCCTAAGTACAGTGAATTTCTATTGTAGACCACAAGTTAAACGTCTAAAAGCGAATAATCTATGACCGTGGTCATGGCCTTCTACTAGGGGCTTGTGCCAGCCCGTTCGAAAACCCTGCCCAACAAAAGAAAAACGACCGGGGCTATGACAGCATACCCGATGATGCCAATATTTCGTATGCGCATATCGTCCAAAGGCACGCCAAGGAGTCCCGCTAGGCTGAGGACACCACTGGCAATCATGAGCATTCGTACCTTTTTTTGCAATTTTCCTGTTCCGAACACAGGAGCGGCAAGGAGCATCGAGAGGGCATAGAACCAGTCCCACGCAAGAATATCCAGGGCATATACCAAGGAGGGCCACTTAAAAGAGAATAAGTTGCGGTGCAGTTCGGGTGCATTCATTTCCATTGGATGGCCGACCGTCAAGACAACAAAATGAACGGATGAGGTAATTCCTGTCATGAGGAGCATACATATGAGCGCCATACTACTGAACGCCTTATTGCCGGGGGACGCATAGGCATGTACCGCAATCATGCATAGCAGCATCAAAGGGGCTATAAGCAGGGTCAACAGCTCCATGAGGGTAAAAAAAGGATCTCCGATGGGGGTTTCAGGAGAAGGTAGGGATACCAATCCAATGGTGGTGGTGAATACGTACACTAAAAGGAGGGCACTTACGGTCCAGGCCGCTGTTTTCCCAACAACCCGATGGCTACCTGTAAAATCGTGTCGGTATCGAGGCTTGTTTTTACCCATTTTCTGTGAGTGCTAAGGGGCAACGGAATTTAAAAACTTCGGTCGATCCTAAACTATTTCATTCCCACCCCTAAATCTTTGGTCTTTTGAAGCCATTTGGCCCGCTTGGCCGCATCCGATGTTTTGATGGGACTAAAAGCAGTTATTCGAACAGGTCGAACGCCACAAAATCCCAGAACGGTTTTTTTCATGGCATTGTGGCCCGGTTTGCTGTACATCAAGGCGTAATACCATTTTGGGGTATCCATGGTAACGATCAACCGTGCCGACTTTCCGGTTAGGAGTTTGTCCCAGAACAAGGAATTTTCCTTATATCGAAATGCGAAATTCGGCAAGAACAACCGATCGATGAAGCCTTTCAACAGGGCTGGCTGCGTGCCCCACCAGGTCGGATAAACGAAGACCAGATGGTCGGCGGCTTTGATGGCCTCCCAAACATGGAGCAGGTCAGGTTCCAATTCTGTTCGCCTACGATACCCGTATTTGAGGATGGGTGAGAATTCCAGATCGACTAAATGGACCATTTTACAGTTCGCACCTGATGCCAAGGCCCCGGTTTTATAATGGTTTGCAAGCGCAAAACAAAAACTTTCCTTGTCGGGATGACCATTGATGATCAAGATATTCTTCATGTGGTTTTTAGATTTAATTATCGATGGCATCGCTATTGGACGTATGACCTTTTCCAAAAGGTTTCACGGTATTTTTCAATACAATTATTCAGATCAAATGTATCTTCTAATCAAGCCAAGGGCAATGACCGTGGTCATATCAATATAATATGATTCTGTCTAAAAACTAGCAGGCTTATGACCGTATGTCCCGTATATAATCAATAAGACGTCAGCCGTTGTGTGTCGGATCGGTATCCGTTCGATTTTGTAGGGATAGCTTCAAAATTTATCCGTTCTGCCGATACAACCGTTCTGCCCGCTTTTTAATGCCCAGGCACATTTTGCGGTCCATCGCAAAAACTATCGGCTCCGTTAATGGTCCAAACATTAACTTGTTTTTGAAGTTTGGGGCATAATCTACCCTGTTTCTGGAAGTAAATCGCGAATGGTTCTCGTCTATCGCTTCAACAAACCAAAGCCAGGTAAGGTGCAAATAGTTTTTTGGGGCAGGCCCCTTGGGGTCATACTTTTGGTTACTATCCATGTCAAGTGAATTCTCTATTGCCATGGCACGCCCAGGTTCGCAAATGACGATAGGCGTACGATCTCCGGGAGCGAAGGCAACGCTATCATCGATGGAGGGGTTTTGAAATTCGGGCAGCACGACATCCGAATTATAAATTTGTAACCCGATTAAATTCTCCAAAGCTTCGTACGAATAAAACCCGCCTTTTCCTTGGCCGATTTGGGCTATCCAGGGCCATACATAATTTGCGGGCGCGTTTATTTTGACAGCGTGCGTAAATTTTGTCTTTGGGGCAGAAACCAGTTCATCCCCGGGAAAGGGGCGTGCTACTTCCGCTTTGTTGAGTCCCCATCGATCACGCAATGGTTTCAGGAACAGCGTAAGGTAGCAGGCACATATAATACCGATACCTTCAAGGCCTTCCAGTGCTTGTCGAAAAGAAAAACGATTGCTATGTTGTTTCATAATGTACGATTTTACTGCCTTTGAACAATAACCAAAACATGAAGATCAGCTCCCCCCATCCAAAGTAGGTACTCACAGGCAAGGGATTTTCCGGAAATAGGAATCGGGCAAAATAATCAATGAGATAGCTCAGCCCGGCTAGTATCAAGAGAATGCCAAGAATTTTTGGTACATAGGCCGATTTGAAGGCCAAATACCCCAAAAAGGCGATGTGGAGACCAAAAAACACAAATCCGATGGCCCACGTATCATTAAATGCTTGGAGGGAAAGCATGGTTTTCGCTTTCACTCCATCCATTTCCAATAATGGTATATAATCGGTACTGTCCAAAAGCTGTAGCACATTGAAATAATGGGTCAGGGCTACCGCATAAATACCGGAATACACCAATCGAAACCATGCCGCAAGTAACGATATATCTCGATTTATGGGTTTGAGAAAAACATAAAGAGCCCAGGCTACCAAAACATCGAGAACGATGACCACCAGATAACAACCAATACCGATCCGGAATTGCAGTTCGTTCGCCCTAATATTTTCGATGGTCATTTCTATTTCCTCGGGTAGGATAAGGGTCTGAAAAATAAAGTAGATAGCATAAAGGGCGAAAAGGGTCATGAAAAACAATCCCCAACCCGCTATTAAGGCTGCCCTTCGGAGCGCTACGGGTTCATTATCAAAGGTGTTATCAAAAGGTTTCATTACATGAATTTTATGACTTTCTTTTGTTCCGAATGGATTTCTGCTTTAAGCGCTATCTCTAGTACATATTTTGATTGCCAATTCGCGGAAAATCTTAAGTGTGCGCATTGTTTTAATTTACTCGTTTTTCGGGATGGGGGCTTCATTCTTTAAGCTGACTACCACTTTGCCCTTCACCTTGCCCTCCATCAGGTATTGGAGTGCTTCGGTGGTCTGCTCGAACGGATACGTTTTATCGATGATGACATTTATTTTTCCCGCCTCAATGAGTTCGACCACAAAACGCAAATCCTTGTTATTCTGTCTGTGCAAAAGCATTCCCATTTTTTTATTGCCTAGCTGAGATAGCAATGATCCCAACGCGAGGGTTTGTAGAATGCTGGGTACGGAGCCTCCGACCAGGATGTAATTTCCATATTTGGATAGGGCCCGTCTGCAATCAAAAATGGAGTGGTGTGCTACAAAATCCAGGATCAGGTCATACCGCCCTTTATTTTTGGTAAAATCCTCCTCTCGATAATCAATTGCATGGTCGGCACCAATAGAGCGCATAAAATCCAATTTTCCCGCATTGTCGACGCCAGTTACCTGGGCACCGTACATTTTGGCGATTTGTATGGCGAAGGAGCCAGATCCCCCTCCGGCACCATTGATCAATACCTGATCGCCAGACTTTATTTGCCCTTTATCACGAAGCCCCTGTAAGGCCACGGTAGATGCTTGTGGTATGGCCGAGGCTTCTTCGAAGGTCATCCCGTTGGGTACTGGTATCAATGCGCTTTCAGGGATAGTAACGTACTCGGCCAGACCTCCTAAACCGTTCGCGAAGCTGTCACCGAATACCGCCTCGCCCGTACTAAACCTGGTTACCTTGCTGCCGATAGCCTCAACAACACCCGCGATGTCCGAACCTAGAATCTTATATTTCGGTTTGAACGGCCCAAACATCCGAATATACGCTGGCTTGGCCGTTAGAAATTCCAAATCCGACGAATTCAGGGATACCGCATGAACATTTATAAGGACTTCATTTTCCTTGGGTACTGGTTTGGGTACTTCCTTTAGCCGGAGTACTTCAGGCGGACCATATTTTGTATACACGGCGGCTTTCATAATTTGATTTTTTGGGTACTGGTTAAAACAGTCTTTAGTGTTCCATACGTAGACCTAGTTCGTCATCTATTAAATCAACCAAAACATCGATGTCGTTTAAGGCGGTGCCATAAATCGTATCCTTAAGTTTGGAGAGATTGATTATCTCGTAAAAGATATTGTGTAATTCCACACTAAAGAGTTTATCGGGTTGTACCGTTTTAAGTTTGGCATAGTCGATTACTCCTCTTAGTTCCGGTGACAATTCGTTGATAATCAGCTCCCAATGTATATCTTCCAGTTTATTGGCAAATGTGTAAGTCATTTCCAGCCGCTGCACGGCACTAACGATATCCGAGTTTTTCAGTAATGTAAGTTCCCCACTATTGACCAAGGTCTCGTAGATAGTGCCACTACGATGAAAATCTGAATACTGTGATAGGGCCATGGCGAAAAGGGCCAACGAATCGGTTTTGGTCCTATCTTGTGCCGTTATTATTTTGCTTGCATTTTTATATAGGACAGAATGATAGTTGTTGAATTTTTTTACCTTGACCAATTCGTTTTTATCATCGGTAATCTGCTGCTTGATATTGAGATATGATTTTTTCTCATCCTCCCTGGCAATTTTTTCGTTGTTTTGATTATTAATGTACAAGGCGATCAGAATTCCGATGACCAAAAGAACGATTTCCCCGAAAGCGTAAATGAGGTATCGTCCAAATTTGCCTAAAGGGAAGGCGATAGTGTTTGCACCGACCAGCGTTTTTCTTATTTCTCTGAAGAACTTTATCATCAGCACGGTTTTTCATAAGCCACAAAGAACTGTGGCAGGAAGGAAGGTTCAGGAGTACGCCCACTGCAGTAGCAGTGACAAGACTCTTCTGGGAAGGTTAATTTATTTTTTTCAGACTCCCAAGCACTGCCGTAATGACAAGGCCTACGCCGATACCTATAATAATGGATGCCACCATGACCAAGGGAGTCTTCACAAAAATAAGGCCAACGCCCAGACCGATCATCGTAGTGCCACCAATGGCCCACGAACTTTTATCTTCATTTTTTGGTGTCATTAGTATCGATTTAAGGGTTGATTTATCGTATTTTCAAAGTGTTTGGCCCGGCATTATTCAACCGGTTTCAGTCCTTTCCAACGCTTGAGCTTGGGAAGGGTAGTACGTGCCAAAATAGTGGCCTCTTCCCTTGGTATTCCCAGTTTCTCCGCTAGGTCGATGTTCTTTTCTATTTTTTGCTCCAATGTGATGCCGTGGTCGGTGAATTCTCCCTCATGATAACAGTGGCGGCAGAATTCGGTGTTTACGGTTCCGTCTTTATTGGTGCCAAAATCGGACAAATGGTGCATCGGCATGCCGCAACTTTCGCAAATATTGCTTTCCGGGTCTAAAGGTTTCATAGTGTTCTTTTTTAAGTATAGTTGTCTTATTAAATCGTTTTTGTAGGGGAGAAGATAGCCCTATTGCTTTTGGCACGAAATGATATCGGTCAGTATGTCTTGTATAAATTACTGTATTAATCACTATCTGGGGCTAACCCTCAAAAGCGCATGCGGATGATGAAGGTCATTTTAATTGCCATGGAATATGGATACATTGTTTCGTTGAATTAAAAGATCAAAAAAATGAAAGCAGCGATTTTTTATACCGGTAAGTTCGGTAGCACCAAGAAATATGCCTATTGGATCAATGAACGTACCAATTTTCCCGTTTTTGATTTAAAAAAGGAACGTCCAGATCCTAGCGATTATGACCTTCTAATTTTAGGAAGTTCGATCATCTCGATGAGACCCACTATCAAAAAGTGGTTGAAGGCCCATTGGCCGGCCATTAAAAACAAACCTGTTTTATTGTTCACTGTCTCGGGTACGGAACCGGGTCATCCAGACCTGCAAAAATGGGTGCTCAACAGTCTGTCTGCGGAGATTTTGGATCGTGTCCATTACGTACCGCTACGCGGTAGACTTCGATTGGAGGAATTGCCCTGGTGGCTACGTTCAATGATGAAGTTTGCAGCCCGGGTCGAGAAAGATCCGGATGTCAAAAAGAGGATGTCGGAAGGATTCGATTATATGGACAAAACAGGTGTAGAACCTATTCTTGATTGGATAGATGATACTATTGAAAAAGAACATTTAGAGGTCGGTGAGCCCCAGCTTGCTTGGTGAGTTCGGAATAGTGATGAAAATAGTAATGACCCTTAGCCCCAGTCTCCATGAAATAGGATTTGACGTATTTTGGTTATTCCTCGTTTTTCTTTTTGCCACGTGGTAAAACTTCTTCAGGGAACGGGAAAAGGATGGTGGAATTTTTCTCCGCGGCAATGTTCGACAAGGTCTGATAAAGCCTTAATTTGATCGCAGAGGGCGACTTGTCTATTTGCAGACCGGCTTCCAATAGTTTGGCCGCGGCTTGGTTCTCCGCTTCCGCCAAGATGATACGGGCCCTACGCGAACGTTCTGCCTCCGCTTGGTTGGCCATCATTCTTCTCATATTTTCGGGTAATTGGATATCCTTGATTTTAACGTCGATAATCTCAATACCCCAATGATGGGTCTCGGTCTCTACGATGCTCTTGATGTTCTTTCCCATTTCTTCCCTTTTCGACAATATGGTATCCAGTTCTACTTTTCCGCAGACATCCCGTAGTGCGGCCTGTGAGAGTTGGGTGATGGCAAAATCGTACTCTTCCACTTCCAAGACCGCTTTTTCGGGGTCATTGATTTTAAAAAACACCACCCCATCAATGCTACAGGGTACGTTGTCCTCGGTCATCACCTCTTGGGATACGATATTGATGGTAATCACCCGGATATCGACTACTTGAATGGTTTCCACTACGGGAATGATCCAGCGAAGCCCCGGTTGCAAGGTCTTGACATATTTCCCAAAACGGAATTTCAAGGCTCTTTTGTATTCAAAGACGATGCGCAAACCTGCCAATAGAAATAAAAGGAAAATGATGGAGAACAAGAATAACGGATTCATATGTTTGGATTTAAGTTTTACAATCGAATGTAATACGTTGCCCAGGGCCTCATTTTAGAAAAGCTTCCCTTTGGGACGGAAGCTTTTGAATCGGCTTGTTTGGAGGGGATATCGTTACTATTAAAGTTACGAAAATAGCTGCCAACCGCAAAAAATAACGTGCTTGATTTTCGAACAGGTTCTTTTGTCTTACATGGGCTCTCAATTCCCTTGTTTAGGACAGTTTCCAGTCTTTTTTAACGTCAAATTTCAGTTTTTTAAAGAGTAAGAGATTCAAGAGTACAAACCAGCATATAAATAAAACAAAGGTAATTTTCTGAATCACGGGGAGGGCGTTAAGCAACAATCCTGTTTCATAGATATAATAATTTACCAGAAACACGATCAAACATATAATGCCCAAGGCGAACAATCTGAAATATCCGGCCTTGAACAGTTCCACGAAGCAACTGATAAAGGCCACCACTCCGAAAAGTCCTGCGATACGAACCGTAACATCATGCGTGTCCGAAGCCAATAGCATGGTGGTAATCAAAGAGGCGATGCCCGCCACCAACATAATCTGGAGATTTAGGCTCTTTTTTGAAAACAAACGTGGTAAATGATACCATAGGAATAGAAGGCTTATGCAAAGTACGCCCAAGGCCGCCCTGGCATAAATGCGTGCCACGTTCATCTCGCCATTAATAGCATTGTAATCCAAAAGATCACATAGATAATTATACCAAAAACTGAATCCTTCCTGATTAGGCTTCACCCATGACCCTCCCGGATATTTCAGGGCAGCTATGACATAGAGCAATACAAAGAGTCCCATGCCAAATAAAGGTAATAACAATAGCGAAGGACTTCGCAGGTGCATTGTAAAGCTAGTTTTATCGGTTTTTTTCATCGTACCAAGGGCTATCCGATATCGAAGAAGAAACGGGTTTGCGTAATCCGAATAAAAGATAGCGCTCTTTAGAGCAGTAAAAAATGATTTTGGTTAGCACTTAAGGTCCATATCAGGGGTACCATGGAACGAACGGATAGCTTACATCAAAACAATAGGGTTGTCAGGATCGCACAGCTCATTTCGTTGGAGGCAATTCTTGATTAATTGTAATGAATGACCCAAATCATTTCCCAAGTAGCGATCTCCAATTAATTTTGAGCAGTATCAGATGTAGGAATTAAAAAAAAAGCTATGAAAACGTATACTAAAATTCTTTTGGGTGTATTGGGCTCCTTTCTTATTATTTCGTGTGGCAGTGATGACGGAGAGGTCTTTTCACAAACTGGACCTGCTTTTTCCATAAGCGAAATGGCCGGTAGTTGGGAGGCAACCGAAGCGGGATTCATACCTGCTGCCGACCATGAGCCCGAGGATCAGGTAGGACTCATACTGGAGGGCGGTTCGGTATCCATGGTCATTCAATCGAATGGTCGATTTACCATCAACATCAATCCTGTAGATCGTGATTCGTATTCCTATACCGGAAGAATGTTTTTTGAAGATGGGGAATCTTTTGCTATGGAGTTTGACAAATATCCAGGGGATTATGATTATTGGTTCGTTCGCCTTACGGCCACTACGCTGGAATTAAATGGAGGGGACACTGCAGGAGAATATGATTTTGATAATGATGGCGTATTTGAAGCAGCTTCCGTATTTCTAAAATTTATAAGGGTCTAACATTAGCGCGGTGCCATTATGGTTTTTGTTCATGATTACATAACCTCTGTGTATGATGAAAACGGTGCGATACAATCAATTTTGGAACCTTACGTATGTAAATTGGAAGGGATGATGAATTTCTTCGATTACCTAGACGAATCAACAATGCTCCACACCATTTAGACTGCAATGCTGCAAGACCTGACGTTGTCTACTTCCATCTCGGAATACCGTGATACCCTTTAGGTCATACTTCCATGCAGTGAGATAGCTATCCGATACATCGTTCACGGTCGCCGATTTCGGTAGGTTAATGGTCTTGGAAACCGCATTGTCGGTATGCTTTTGAAATGCTTGTTGATGTAGCAAATGATACTTCCATGGGATTTCCAAACTGGTTTCAAATAATTTTTTTAGGTCGGCCGGAATCGATGACAGATGTTGTATGCTACCTGTTTTCAATACCTCTGATTTTAAATGTTCGTCCCAATACCCCATTTGCCGCATTTGCTGTACAAAGACTGAATTCAGTTCGGTCTGTGTGGTATCGCCCAAAATACCGACCCGTTTGTAAGCAAGGGCAAATAATGGTTCGATGGAGTAGGAGGTATCCGCAATTACCGAAATACTTCCGGTCGGGGCAATGCTATTGCAAGTAGCGTTTCTCAATGGCGAATGGGATGCATGTTTGCTCTGCTTCCAAGATGGGAAAGCACCTCTTTGCGTGGCCAAGGCCTTGGAAGTTTCATAACTCCAGACCTTGATGTATTCCATCAGATGTTCCCCTAGGCGAACCGCATCTTCGGATGCATAGGGGATTCCCAAGGAAATCAGTAATTCTGCCCATCCCATGACTCCTAATCCCACTTTTCGGTTGCCAGTACTTTTTTCCTCGGTCTGGGGGAGTAGATAATGGTTCACCGAAATCACATTGTCCAGAAAACGGATGGCAATTTGAACGGTATTTTTCAGTTTGGACCAATCAATGGATACTTTCCCATTTTCCCTTTTGAGCATTTTCATAAGGTTCAAAGAGCCAAGATTACAGCTTTCGTAAGCTAGCAAAGGTACTTCCCCACAGGGATTGGTGCTCTCGATAAGGCCTTGATGTGGGGTTGGGTTGTTTCTGTTGATGGTGTCCAGAAAAATGAGCCCCGGATCTCCGGTTTTCCAGGCCTCCTGACAAATAGTATCCCATAAATGGGAAGCTTTTATAGCCTTTACGACTTTTTGGGTACGGGGATTGACCAATTCCCAATCATCGCTTTTTTCGACGGCCTTCATGAAATCGTCTGTAATACCGACAGAAATATTAAAGTTTTGCAGTTGTGCCCCATCTGATTTTGAAACGACGAAGGCTTCAATATCGGGGTGATTTACATTCAGTATACCCATATTCGCCCCTCTGCGCTTTCCACCTTGTTTCACATGTTCGGTCGCGGCATCGTATACTTTCATGAAAGCGATCGGGCCGGAAGATCGGCCGCCGGATGAACCAATGAAGTCGTCTTTCGGCCTTAGTTTGGAAAAATTATACCCGGTTCCTCCACCACTTTGGTGAATCAATGCAGCATTCTTAAGGGTAGTAAAAATAGCTTCCAAACGGTCGTCTATTGGCAATACAAAACAAGCGCTTAGTTGTCCGTTCAGCAGGCCGGCGTTCATTAGGGTAGGGGAGTTGGGCAGAAACTCAAGACGGGTCATCGTCTTATAAAAGATATCGGTCCAGACTGCTTTGTCGGCTCCCTCTACGCTGGCAACATGTTCCGCTACCCTTCTAAAAAGTTGATGTGCGGTCTCACAAATTACACCCTTTGGGTCTCTCAGGTAATAGCGTTCCCTGAGAATCTGTTCGGCGTTGGTTGTGGGATTCGGAATCATTTTTTACAAATGGGGGTTCATTTTACCTTTGCGTTTTTTGAGCTGTTTCTCCAAATCCCGGATGGTCTCCGCAATGGAAGCTTCAAAGGATTCTTCGTCGGAAGAGGCAAATATTCGAGGTCCGGGGGCACTTAGGCGGATTTCACTGATTTTCCCCTTGGGTGTCGGGTCGTTCTCTTCCTTGATGATCACATCGGCCCGGATGAGCCAGGGATATTTTTCAGAGAGCTGTTTTGTCTTCGCTTGAATGAGTTCTTGAATACTTGGATTCACATCTGTATTGATAAATTGGATATGGGTTTTCATTTTCTTACCGATTACATTATACTTCAAATTAAACTTAGAGGGCAAATCCCGTCGTCGCAGACAAAATCTGTTTTAGTCTTTTAGTAGTGGTTGCATCTATTAAATTCATGGCCTGCACCCCGCAAAGCTGTTCCACCATTCGAATACCTGCCAGTGTATTGGAGGTAATCCCGGTTACGATATCCGGAACAATGTCAAAAGCCTTCATCAGGCCGTGTACGGCGTAGGGATCGGAGGCGCTCAGAATCGTGCATTTTACATGCTCCCTTATCGCATTTATTGCCAATTCACCGTTATAGGGCTCCAAAGGGGAGGCCCCAATTTCGATGATGGCGATATCTGCCTTTACCTGGGCGATTTTACTAAGGAGCTGCCGTAGTTTTTTGCCAAAGATGTCCTTGGGACAAATAGAGGAGGGGAGGCCCACATCGACAAAATCCAACACTGCGTCCGCTCCGACATCCTTAATTGCCAAGATGTCCTTCAACCTTCCCGCGCCGGTGAGTTTGGCGCCTACCACCTTGTGTCCCGCCTGTTTAAATAAATTCGTAACGATACGGGCCGAGGTTGTTTTTCCTGCCGACATCGAAGTTCCTACGAACAAGACGACCGGGGTATTAAACGGGGTATCGGGGGTGGACTTCACGAAGCTGTCCATAGTGAGCTTTCTACCGTCCCGAAACGCATGACCGGTATAAAGAACTTTCATCATTTGCGGTATGAAGACCGATTTGGAAGTCAATTTTCCCAACAGTCCGGCACCGGTCAAAACGCTCATTTTTAAGTTCTCCCCAACGTTCCTCCAGCTACCGGTCGCTTCCAATGTGGCAAAGCGTTCCCCTAAGGCGCCGATGATGAATTCGCCTCCGATGATACCGCGCATCCGGCCATTGGGCAGTTCCAATCTTAAGCTTTCACTTCCTGCGTTTATGATTTCACAAATAACATAGTCCCCGGTTTTCCATAGGTCTCGCGGGAGTTTTTTCAACTCGAATTCCTTCTCGGCCAAATCCGAAATACGGGTCAGGGAGGTATGTATGTAGCGATGGTTCATGACTTTTCGTTTAAGCGTTCGGTGAGTAGTAGGAGCGTCAATAGGGCGGTGCGTTCAACCAATTTGTTTCGCAGAACATATTCATGAGGAGCATGGGCACCGTCTCCCGGGGTGCCCAAACCGTCGATCGTGGCGGTGAACAAGCTAGTGGTATTGGCATCGGAACCACCTCCTGCCGTGGCTTGCTGAAGCGCAATGCCCAAACGGTCGCCTTGGGCAACGGTCGTTTCCCATAGTTTTTGGTTACGTGCGGTTCTTTCCATGGGGGGTCTTCCGATTCCCCCTTCGATTCTGAGTTCGATATCCGGTAGATGGGGTTTTAAACCCTTTATTTTGTCAGTGATTTCCGCGCCGTCCGATTCCGTCAGCACCCGTACATCGATGACCGCCTTGCTTTCGGGGGCCACCACGTTTGGGGAAATGCCACCTTCGATCATCCCTACGTTCACGGTAATCCCTTTTTCGGCATCGTTCATATCATACAGTTTTTGTATTTGGTATGATAGTTCAACGATGGCGTTGATGCCCTTGCCGGGATCCAATCCGGCGTGTGCCGCCTTTCCCCTGGCTGTAATCGTAAATCTTCCCAGCCCTTTTCTGGCGGTCTTTAGTTTCCCATCCAATCCCAAAGGGGGTTCCAATACAAAAGCACGATCGGCCAATTGTGCCAACGTTTTGATTATTTTGGTAGATTCCCGGCTCCCGATTTCCTCATCGGAATTGATTAAAACCATGGGGGTTACGGTTAACGGAAGGTCGAGTTCCTTGATGGTCTGTAAGGCAAATAGTAGCTGTGTCAGACCCGATTTCATATCGTAGACCCCAGGCCCCTTGATTTTATCCATGGTTTCCACTACCGGCATTTCCGCGAGGGTATCAATTGGCCAAACGGTATCGCAGTGGCCTATTAAAAGTTGCAGGGGTTGTTTTTTTATCCTGTTTTTAGGACGTGCGTAGAGATAGCCTCCCGTTTGCTCGCCTCGGACCATCAAACTGTAGTATTCAAGCTTTTCCAGACTTTCCTGAAGAAAGGAGAGTATGGTATGCTGTGCAGCTATTTCGCGGGAAGGGGTCTCCATGGCCACGAGTTTTCTCAAAAAGATGACCATATCGCTTCGACGGGAATCCAAATACTGCTGTATTTTTGATGCGTTGTCCATTAGCTTGTCAAAAATTAAAGTCTTTTGGAAATGGAAAGTTGAAGGTTTTGGAGACCTTGGCAAATCGCCCGTGTGCCAAATAGGCTAGTAAGGGATGTTCGTACAGCTGTTGTTGTTCGTCTTTTTCCGATGCTTTTAAATAATTCTTATCGACATACGCCGCTTTTACCTCGCCGGTGATAAGACTGTAATCATCAAAACCGTCTACAATTCGAAACAACGCACACTCCAGATACAAATAGGAATTTTTAATGAATAGGGCATCAACGGTATTGGCCTTAAAAGTAGGTAGTGCCGAGATAATTTCTTTGGCTCCGGTAGTGTCCCCACAGCGCGGCGAGGCGCTCAAAGCGGCCAAAACCGTCTGGTCCGACATGGGAAAACTTACGGTAAATTCACCGTTTTCCCTAACGTTATGATAGGTAGCATGTTTTGGAGTGCAAACAAATCCGTAATAGTTGGAGTGCCCGATGGGAGTGGCCATATGTTTGGGGGCCAAATCGTACCCGTCACCCTCTTTGGTGCCAACTACAATCAAGGGGGCAATGGTAAAAAACCGATTCCAAATGGGCTTTTCGATTGCCAAGGGTACGAAATCGGTGCTAAAATCCTTTTCCATATTCATTCCTTTCACATATTTCAAATCCGTTTCTTAAACATCTAAAAATACTGAACCAAAAACGCTGATACGATGATTTAGATCAGGAGGGGTAAAGGGTGGGACTACCAGAGGTACTTATGCCGTACGGGATAAGATCCATTGGTAAAGCTCTTCCACATTGTCCTTTTTACAAAGCTGGGTGCCGGGGCTCATGGCGGCAGCGGTGCCACAGGCCACTCCGTATTTTGCCATTTCCCTGAACGATTTTCCCTTTGCCAGGCCCAATACCATACCCGCTAGCATACTATCCCCGGCACCTATGGTACTTTGGGGGTGTATGGTAGGGGCCGATATGTATTCCGTATACTCCTTGGTGACCAACAGGGCACCTCTTGGGCCAAGGGAAACGACCATCAGCTCGCAAGGGTTTTCCGCTAAAAACTGTTTGGCGAGGGGCTCCAAGTCTATCGAGGAAATAGACGTTACGCCACATAAGGCACTGAGTTCCCCTAAATTGGGCTTTAATAAAAATGCACCCGCCTGTGCGCCCATAATAAGCGCCTCTCCCGAAGTATCGAGCACGAACCGCACCTTTTTACGTTTTGCCAGGGTCGCGACTTTTGCATAAAAATCAGTCGGAATCCCGGGAGCAAGGCTTCCACTTGCTACCAGGTAATCTCCTTCCACCAAGATTTCGTCAAGGTGATCCAAGGTTTGCCGCCACTCCTCTTCCTGAATAACGGGCCCTGGCATTCCAAATCGATATTGTTGTTGGGTGGTGGTATCTGTTACCGCCAGATTTTCCCTGGTCCAACCGGAAGTGGGAATAATTTGCTGTAGGATATCCGCTTCGGTAAGCATTTCCTTCAATCGCGACCCGGTGGCGCCACCGGCAAGATACATACAAAGGGAAGTGCCCCCAAGTTCCTTGATGACGCGCGATATGTTGATTCCACCCCCGCCAGCTTCGAATACCGGTGGGTCACAGCGTAGTTTGCTATTTGGCTTTATTCCGGCTACGGACGTGCTTTTGTCTACTGCCGGATTCACGGTAAGAGTGATTACTTTCTCCATTGGTATCGACTATATTCCCAAATGTAACCCTACCTACTTGTTCTTCATATGATAATGGTCATTGTCCGAAAAGGGTATCCGTACTACTTTCACTCTAAATTCGACGTTCGATGAAGGGTGTATTGAAGTTGGGAAGTGTCGCTGGAATCAAGATAGAGGTCCACTGGACTTTTACGCTATTGTTGGTTTGGGTCGCTATTGTCGAGATACAACGCGGGGGTAACATGGAGCGGGTATTGCTCAATGAGGCATTGATTCTCGTACTGTTCCTTTGTGTCGTATTGCACGAACTAGGTCATGCCTTGACGGCAAGAAGGTTTAACATTGTCACCAGAAAAATTACGCTATTACCGATAGGGGGTGTCGCTTCGCTGGAAAAAATACCGGAGAAACCCGAACAGGAATTACTGGTCGCCTTGGCCGGCCCGGCCGTGAATGTGATCATCGCCATATTACTGGCCCTGATTGTCCCAGTGAGAAGCTATTTTAGTTTTGATGCGGTGGTACTGGAGGAAATGCTGTACCAAGTAAATTTCCAAAACTTTTTATTTTATCTTTTGATCGCCAATGTACTGCTGGTCGTCTTTAATCTGATCCCAGCATTTCCCATGGATGGCGGTCGTGTACTACGAGCCCTTTTATCGTTTAAACTAGGACGTGTCCGGGCAACTGCCGTTGCTGCAAGCTTGGGGCAGGCTTTGGCTGTTTTCTTTTTAATCCTGGGCCTCTTGTTCAACCCGTTTTTGATATTGATAGCGCTTTTCATATTCTTTGGCGCTTATGGCGAGAATGAAATGGTGAAGCAAGCTTCCTTACTGGCGGGACATACGGTCAAAGAAGCGATGTTGACCAATATTACCCTTCTTAATCCCGATAATAATGTACAGGATGCCATCGATATTTTGTTGGCAGGCTCCGAAAAAGACTTTTTGGTGGTTGAAAATGATATGCCCGTAGGAATTGTTCATCAAAAGGATATCATCAAACACGCCGCCCGGCCATCGACCAAGATACGCGATGTCATGCAGACTTCCTTTAAGACGGTGGATGCCGCCACGGAAATTACTAAAGTTTTGGAATTGGTCGGAAGGGAAAAAAGGCGCTTTTTTCCTGTAACAAGTGAAGGTAAAATGATCGGCGCCATCGATATGACCAATATAAGCGAGTTCATATTGTTGAAGGCCAATAACATGTAAGTCATGATCCAGGAACTAACCACATACTTCGGACATATTTTTGAGGATGCGCTGTTGCACGAAATCAACCAAGTGGGAACTTTTAAGGAGGTTTCCGAAGGTTCTACATTGATTGAAATTGGCCAATACATCAAATCAATGCCGCTCTTGGTAACGGGAGTAATAAAAGTGCTTCGGGAGGATAGTCATGGAGACGAATTATTGCTCTATTTTTTGGAAAACGGGGATACCTGTGCCATGACATTGAGCTGCTGTATGGGACAGACTAAAAGTGAAGTGAGGGCCATTGCGGAGACCGATAGCAAACTGGTGATGATCCCTGTACAAAAAATGGAAGAATGGTTGGCGCAATACAAGAGCTGGCGAAACTATGTCTTGGAAACCTATCATTCCCGATTAAACGAACTATTGGAGACCGTCGACAGCATTGCCTTTCTTAAAATGGATGAGCGTTTGTTGAAATATCTACATGATAAGACCAGGGTAACGAACGACCGTATTATCCACAATACCCACCAAGAAATAGCCTATGACCTGCATACTTCCCGTGTGGTGGTTTCAAGGTTGCTGAAAAAGTTGGAAAACATGGGAAAATTAGAACTTCACAGAAGCCATATCACCATGGTTACCCACTAATGGCAATGTAACCATTGTTACTTCCTAGGGCGTGTATACACCCTATTTTTGCTTCCGTAATCACGGATGCACTACTATGGGGATAACCGACATTTTGGGATACCTGGGCGCTCTTCTTATTGGGGTGGTTCTAGGTCTTATCGGGGGCGGGGGCTCCATTCTGACGGTTCCTGTGCTAGTATATCTTCTGTATATTAATCCGGTTACGGCTACCGCTTATTCCCTATTTGTGGTTGGTGTCTCCTCCCTAGTGGGAGCAATCAAGAACATTCAAAAAGGGTTGGTCGATTTCAAGACCGCCATCGTTTTTTCGATACCCGCTTTTATTGCGGTGTACGCTACAAGGAAATACCTGGTACCCGCCATACCCGATGAATTGTTTACGGTTGGGAACCTGATGGTCACCAAGGAAATCGGTATTATGGTATTCTTTGCTATCATCATGTTGCTCGCTTCGGTATCAATGATACGGGGTCGCTGCAAAAACTGTAACGATGACGATGCCGAGGTGGCGTACAATTATCCCATGATTGTTTTGGAAGGTTTGGTGGTAGGTGTATTGACAGGTATTGTTGGCGCTGGCGGTGGATTCTTGATTATTCCTGCCCTAGTGATGTTGGCGAAGTTACCGATGAAAAAGGCCGTGGCCACTTCTTTGTTGATTATTGCCATCAAATCACTCATAGGATTCATCGGAGACGTAGAAAATCTGGAAATCGATTGGTACTTCCTACTGGCATTTACTGCACTTTCAGGGGTAGGGATTTTTATCGGTATTTGGCTCAGTAGGTTCATAGAAGGAAGTAAACTCAAGAAGTATTTTGGCTGGTTTGTATTGATTATGGGCGTCTATATTATTTTTAAGGAACTTTTCTAGGAATTTAGATGGAAGGCTGATTTATATCAGCCTTTTTTTATACCCAAAATAGGAGCTTTGTAACCTAAGTCACAGTAATAGTTTTCAATAGATGTTACATTTGAAGTACTCACCAATAATATCAGTAGTATGAAGATAGAACAAATTTATACCGGATGTCTGGCACATGCGGCCTACTATTTGGAAAGCAACGGGGAAGCGGCGATTTTTGATCCCCTTCGCGAAGTACAGCCCTATATCGATCGGGCTAAAAAAGACAATGCCAAGATCAAATATGTTTTCGAGACCCACTTTCATGCCGACTTTGTAAGTGGTCATTTGGATCTTCAGAAGAAAACAGGGGCCCAAATTGTGTTCGGTCCAACGGCCAAACCCGGTTATGACGCCTTGGTGGCGACCGATGGACAAGTCTTTGAGGTAGGGGATTATAAAGTGAAGGTGATTCATACCCCCGGCCATACCATGGAAAGTACCACCTACCTATTAATCGATGAAACGGGAAAGGAACATGGTATCGTTACAGGCGACACCTTGTTTATTGGCGATGTGGGAAGACCCGACCTGGCCCAACACGTTATATCGGAATTGACAGAAGAAAAATTGGCAGGGTACCTGTACGATTCGCTTCGGAACAAGATTATGCCCTTAAGCGATGACTTAATCGTATATCCTAACCACGGGGCGGGATCTGCCTGTGGAAAGATGATGAGCAAGGAGACTACCGATACTTTGGGACATCAAAAAAAGGTCAATTATGCCTTAAGGGCCGACATGACCAAAGAGGAATTTATCAAGGAATTGCTCACCGGTTTAACCACGCCTCCCGGATACTTCCCTCAGAATGTATTGATGAACATCAAGGGGTACGACAGCCTGGATACGGTGATGGATCGGGCAAAGATCCCGTTATCGGTAGACGGCTTTGAGGCCGCCGCTAATGAGACAGGTGCCTTGATGCTCGATACCCGGGATGCCAAGGATTTTGCCAAAGGCTTTGTTCCCAATAGTATCAATATCGGCCTTGTCGGCAATTTTGCCCAATGGGTCGGGGAACTGATTCCCGATGTAAAGCAAGAAATATTATTGATTACCTATCCGGGTAAACAGGAAGAGGCCATTACCCGTCTTTCCAGGGTAGGCTACGATAACACGATTGGTTATTTGGAGGGTGGTTTTGAAAGCTGGAAAAAAGCCGGAAAGGATTTTGAAACCGTAGACCGTATCTCAGTTGATGAATTCGAAGCTGCCTACGAATCGGAGAAACCTTTAGTGTTTGACGTGAGGCGGAAGAGCGAATATGATTCCGAGCACGTGATCGGGGCCATAAACGTTCCCTTGAACGAGCTCAATCAGCATCTATCACAATTTCCAAAAGACAAGCCTTTTGTACTACACTGTGCAGGGGGGTATCGCAGTATGATAGCCGCTTCCATGCTGAAACAACGGGGTTGGAACGACTTCGTCGATGTCGTTGAAGGTTTTGATGCCATTTCGAAGACCAGTGTAGCCAAGTCTGACTATGTCTGTCCGACTACCATGCTGTAAAAATAGTTGCTTGTCGAAAGGCAGGCATGTTTGGTTGGTTGTTGAGGGAAACGGCCGTCATTTTTTGGTCGTTTCCCTTTTTTAAGGAATTGGAAAAATTAACGTATAGCAAGTATTATGTCATTTTTTAGTAGCCTGTTTGGAACAAAAACTACAGATTCGGATAAAATCAGCCTATTGGACGTCCACACGTACGCAGACGCCATTATGGGCAACAAGGTTCAGTTGGTCGATGTGCGAACCCCCCGGGAATTTAATCAGGGCCATATCAAAAATGCGATAAACATCGATTTTTATGACTCGACGAATTTTGAACGATCCTTTGGGAAATTAGACAAGGGGAAACCGGTTTATATCTATTGTCGCTCAGGAGCCCGTAGCCAAAAAGCGGCCAAAAAATTACTGGATATGGGTTTTTCGAAAATCTTTGATTTAAAACGTGGTTACATGGGATGGAAATAAGAACTCATTGGGAGCTTATATAGAATTTAAATCGGTAAAAATGAAACCTGTACTGTTTATTTTATTGCTTGCCTTTTTATTTGGTTGTAAAGATGGCAAAAAAGAGGCGGTGGTCCCTACTACCGATGAGGCAGTCGAGGTTGCAGTCAAGGATTCCGATACCCATCCGGGAAAGAAATACATGGAAACGGAGTGTTATGTATGCCATAACCCAAGCGTCTCCCAAGCCAAGATGATCGCACCGCCCATGGTGGCGATTAAAATGCGTTACATCGATTCGAGTACCACCAAGGAAGCTTTTACCAAGGCCTTGATACGTTGGGTCAATGATCCCGAAACAGCATCGAAAATGCCCGGAGCCTTAAAACGATTTGGCTGTATGCCATATATGCCACATCCCGATGGAGCCTTGAAACAGATTGCCGATTACCTCTACGAACATGAAGTCGAAAAACCCGATTGGTTCGATGCACATTATGCCGGACAACATGGCAAAGGGCGTCAAATGGGGAAAGGAAAGGAAATGGGGCAACAAAAGGGAATAGCCTACCAAGAGCCCGAAAAAATTTATGCCAATGTTGGATTAGGGTATGCCTTGGCCACGCAGGCCCAGTTGGGCAAAAATCTAAAGAAAGCCATTCAAGAAGGCGGACCTGTCGGTGCGATTGCCTTTTGTAACGAGAAAGCCTTGAAGCTCACCGACAGCATGTCCGTTATGAGCAATGCGGTCATCAAAAGGGTTTCCGACAAACCTAGGAATCCTAATAATAAGGCTAATGGGGAAGAATTGGCCCATATTGCTTCCTTCAAAAAAACCATAGAATCTGGGGAAGAACCATCTCCCTTTGTCCAAATCGAAAACGGGGAGGTCCAATTTTACTATCCCATTACCACGAACGTCATGTGTCTGCAGTGCCACGGAAAACCGAATGAACAAGTAGGGGACGAAACCCTCACGATGCTCAAAAAATTGTATCCGAATGACCAAGCGGTAGGGTACGATGTGAACCAGGTTCGAGGCATGTGGAGCATTGTTTTTGATGAAAACGGTCACGACTGAATCTTCATATCATGGGCATAGTAATAGCAATAAGCATTCATGTTGGCTTTAACAATGTATGACCAGGACTAGGTGTCATTGATTTTGAGAAGCGCTAATTGATCATTTTATTGGAATGCGAACACTCGGACTTATTGGAGGAACCTCTTGGCATTCGACCATCGTTTACTATAAACTGATTAACGAGGTGGTAGGGGATAAAATAGGGAAACAGGCCAATCCACCATTGATTATTTATAGCCTCAACATAGAACTGATGCGGGAACAAAATGTACCTAAAATCAACAACACCTATCTCGATGTAGCCACCAAGTTGCAGCAGGCAGGAGCCGAAGCAATTGTTATCTGCGCCAATACGCCCCATATGATTTACGATTTCGTGCAACCCAAAATCAACATTCCCATTTTGCACATTGCCGATGCGACCGGAAAAGAAGCTTTAAAAAAAGGATTGAAAAAAGTAGGACTCCTAGGAAATCGGCCTACGATGACCAAAGGTTTTATTCAATCCAGGCTCAAGACCCGGTTTGGAATCGAAACCATCGTTCCGGAAAATAGATACCTTGATACATGCCATCACTATATCTCCAATGAATTGACGCAGGGCACCTTTACCCATGAAGCCAAAAAGTTCTTTTTAAAGCAAATGCATTTCCTAAGGGATGCCGGGGCCGAGGGCATTGTATTAGGTTGTACCGAATTGCCAATGCTCATCGACCCAAACGATTTTGACCTTCCCCTGTTGGCTACTACGCAGCTCCACGCCATCATGGCAGTTGACTTTGTTTTGGGGGAGGAGTAGATTTCGGGAGTTCCCCTGAATATGATTTCAGTCAGAATATCTGCCGAAGTCAGTTGCTAGCCTAGTAGATTAATTGCCCTTGTGTAACCTAGGTTACCAAAAAAAAATTCTAGCATGCTTATTTTGTAGGCTAGGGAAATTGGTTCAAAAGGGTAATACAATACCTTTCAAGACACAAAGCCTTCCTATCAAGTCTATACGTACTATTTTGATCCGAGTGAACTTCGGAAATACAAATTCATTCAAATATAAAACCTATGAAGAAAGATTTTGAAACCAAATTTACGGGTTGGGCCTTTATCGCTGCAGCCCTTATGCTCTGGGGTGGCTGGTTGTTATCCCCGCACCATGTTGGTGAGTATTTGGTAGCTTCGGACTTTGTCGCTATTAACGAACAGCTATGGACATGGATATGGATGTACCGTATTCATATTTTCGGGTGGGTCATTATGGCCATAGCGATGTTTGCCCTCGCATCGATTACCTTTAAGAAGCCCTATCGTGTTTTAATCACACCAGGTGCCGGGATGGTGGTAGTAGGGAGCATTACCTTGGCCATCGCCTCTGCGTTTTATTATAACTTCGGTGCTTGGGGTGTGGGGAACACCATTGGTAAGTCGGCAGCTGAGGTTCAGGAATTTATGAACAATATCCTGTATACGAACCAATACGTCACTTGCTTTGTTCGTTTTGGCCGTGTCTTTTCAGGAGTTGGCCTGGTTTTGTTAGGGCTTGGACTTGTTAAATGGAAAATCGTCAGCGTATGGTTGGGATGGTTCACCGCACTTCTGGGACTGGCAGCCATGGCAATCGTCATGGGTATCCCGGACAACTTCGAGATCTACAAACCACTCTTTCACATGAAGGCTATTTGGCTCGCGGTGATGGGCGTTTCAATAGTGCGTCTGGGAGTGCACCTTCCTGACTCCAAGTCCTAATTTTAGTCATTTTTCGATTTCCCAAAACCGTAAATATTCTGATGAAAAAAGTCTTTGGGAAACTTGTCATCCCCGGGAAATCCTAGTGGAATGGTGCCACTATCTTCCGGTACATAGTTGGTCTTAAAAATATAGTCCCAAAGGCTTAGGCTAATCCCAAAGTTGACCCCGTACTTTCCTTCCGGTAATACATAGGAGTGATGGTACAAGTGCATCACGGGATTGTTGAACACATACTTCAAGGGTCCCCAGGTAATCTTGATATTGGCGTGGTTCAAATGGCCAATAGCGATTGCGGCAAAATGAACAATATAGGCCTGTTCCGGTTCAAATCCACCTAAGATCATTACCCCGAACACTTTTAAGGGCTTGTAGAGCACGTTTTCCATCCAGTGGTATCTCAAATGTGCCGCAAACCCCATCTCTTTTACCGAATGGTGCACCTTATGAAAATTCCATAGAACAGGATATTTATGTAGTAGTACGTGGGTGAACCATTGTACGAAATCCAAGACGATGAAAAAGAGCACCAATTGTAGCCACATGGGCATGGTCGAAAGGTCTACAACTGCCAACGACTTGGCCGTAATCCCGATATCGCCGAAGAAAACTTCCAGTAGTTTGTAGACCCCACTGATAACAATGGCGAACATAAAGAAATTAAAGAACATGTAGAAGGCATCCAACCAAAAGTCCCTTCGGAAGATAGATTGATCCTTGCGCCAAGGAAACAGAATTTCCAATAACCACACGACCAACGAAATGGCGATGAGACCCCAAAAGTAATTGGTATACCAGGGCACTTCAAAAATGATGGACTTCCAGGTCCATTGCACACTTCCTAAAAAGGCATTAACAAAGGCATCTATATAATTTTCCATAGCTATTGCAAAGTTAAGGTTATACTATCTTTTCCAATGGGTAGATCTTCAAAATAACTCCATTCGGTCCATGAACCATCGTAATTTTTGACCTTTGTATATCCCAGTAATTCGGTGAGCACAAAGGTGGTATGGGCCGATCGCACCCCGGTATGGCAATAGGTAATTATGGGATCCTCTTTAGAGATTCCCAATTGTCCATACAGGGCTTCCAACTCTTTGGTGGAACGAAACTTACCGGACCCATGGTAGTCAATGGCATGGGCCCAATCGATCCATTGGCTGTTCGGGATACGGCCCGCGCGCGAGGCCCCCGATTTCTGTCGTTTTCCGGTGTATTCATCATGAGTACGGACATCCAATAAAAGCGGAGGATTCTTTTTAACGAGTTCTTGTTTTAGTCCCTCCAATCCAATCAGATACTTCATACTACTATGCGCTGGCAACGTAAACTTCGATGAAGGAAACTCGCTGATTTCATCCGTTACTTCCCCTCCTGCAGAAATCCAAGCGGTAATGCCTCCGTTCAAGAGCTTTACCGCTCCGAAATCGTAGTTTTGTAGAACCCACCAAAGACGGGCGGCATCGGAACCACTGTGATTGTCATAAACAATCAAGGTATCGGTGTTTTGAATGCCCAGTTCTGAAAACAAGGCTTCGATGGTATTCTTCGAAGCCATCATTCCTCTATAGGGGTACATGCTGTCCTCAATATCGTTGCGCCATATATTGATAGCACCGGGCAGATGACTTTTTTGGTAATCTTCGCGTTTCCTAAAATCAATGAACTTTACGTCAAGGCCTTTGGGGTTCGACAAAAGGACATCGGCCTCCAGCAAACATTCACTAGTTAGATAATCTTGCACTACTGCCGATTCGGTATCGGTATGCCTGTTCCGGTCATTTTTGCAGGAACCAAGAAACAGCAGAAGCACGATCATAAGACTAATTTTCCAGGTCATACCATTCGATATTGGACAAGTTTTGCCGTCTCCCTTTGGCCGTAGGGGCATAGTAGGTGGCGAGGTAGTTCACAATGGCCTCCTCATTTTTTCCTAGGTCCCATAGATTTTGGGTTTCCTGCATCCAACGGATGGTGGCGACCCAGCGTTCTTTTGACATCCTATTTTGTGTGACCAGTTTGGCAGAATGGCAGTTGGTACAATTATTGACTACCAGCATTAAACCGTCGCCTTCTACAAATCCTGTACGGAGGTGTATCCCGTTTTCAATTTTGTCAAAATCATCTTCCTCTTCAATAGTCGTCCCAGGAACTGCGGCATAGGTTTCTTCAGGTGTGCTTGATTGAAAGGCAGAAAGACTGGGATCGATCAACAGATATACCAAAATCCCGGTGATGGCTATAAATATGATAAAGATGGTCGACATCAAAAGACGTATCTGCCGAATACTTTCCTTAAGCTTATCCTGATTTTCCATTAGCTAACTTTTACAGCGATTCGGTGACAGGCATTGTTCAGATATCCTTTGGGATTCCATCCCGGTAGCAGCATCGGCTGGGCAATATTATTGCTATCGGTTGCCCTGGCCCAAACCTCGTAGTATCCCTGTTGAGGGAATTCTATGCTAGCCTTGAAATGTTGCCACGCCAATCTATTGGCCGGTGCTTCCAATTGGCATGTTTTCCAAGTGCTGCCAAAGTCGATGGAGTATTCTACCTTGGAAACTTCCAATTCCCCGGCCCAAGCATGACCTCGAATGTTGAAGGAACTTCCTTTTTTGATGGTTGCACCGGATTTGGGATAGGTAATCAAAGACTTTACGGGCATCGATTCAATGATGCACATGTCTTCATCCTTCACCTTTTCCCCAGGTGCTACTGGCTTACAGGGCACGCGATAGGCAGTACCCGTCATTTTAGGTCCGTCATGCACTTTGTTTCGAATGCTAATCCGATTTAACCATTTTCCGGAGGCCGAGGCCGGCCATCCTCCTACTATCAAGCGCAACGGATACCCATGGGCCAATGGAATGTCTTTTCCATTCATTTTGAACGCGATCAGGGTTTCGTCCTGTAAGGCTTTGGCGATTGGTACTCCCCTTGAAATGGGCTCTTTCGAGGGGTCGCCACTCAAATGGGTATCGGCGGCGTGGTAGCCGATGTAAACGGCATTATCCTTGATCCCGACGTCTTCCAACACATCCTTTAGCCGTACTCCCGTCCACGTGGCACAGGATACGGCGCCGATGGTCCATTGGTTTCCTTTGGCGGGCGGGTCGAACTCACTCCTCCCATTTCCCCCACATTCCAAAGTAAGCTGATACGTATACTGCTTGAAGTTTGTTTTTAGTTCATTCAGCGTATAGGTCTTTTGTTGTTTTACGGATTCCCCATCAAAGCCGAGCGTCCAATTGTCTACGTCAATGGTCTCCGGAATTTTACCATTGTTTCGGATGAACATATATTTGTTGGGCGTAATCTTATCGTCCAGCAGGTGCGCTTGGGCTTCCATATTCCATGGCTTATCGTTCAAGACCACCATTTGGGGATCCTTATCGAACATCTTGAACGGATCGGGATCTTGCAGCGCAAGGGGAGTGTAACCTTCCGGCATTACCGCGCCAAATGCAATATCGATTCCCAATGCGGTGGTCATCGACCCCAATAGGGTACTTTTAACAAAGTTTCGTCTTTTCATTGGTAACTGTTCAAAGTATTTAGTCTTCTAAAATAATACATTATACACCTCAATGTATGTAACCAATGTTACAGTATAGCTGATAAAAGGTATTTATTTTTAGGAAATTCCTAAAATTTGGCAAAAATGAAATCACATCATCAAATTCTGATTATCGGAGGGGGAACGGCTGGTATCATGACCGCCACCCAATTATTGAAAAAGAACGGCAAACTTGATATCGGACTCATAGAACCTGCGGACACCCATTATTACCAACCTGCCTGGACTTTGGTAGGGGCGGGTACCTACGACTATGACAAGACTGCCAAACCTATGTCAGGTTTAATACCCAAAGGTGTTACTTGGATAAAGGATTATGCGGAAGGTTTTGACCCAGGGAATAATGCTGTTTCCACCAAGCGGAGCGGAACCTTCTCGTATGATTATTTGGTGGTAGCCCCAGGGTTAATCATGGACCCCACCCTAATCGAAGGCTTGCCAGAGGCCATGGAAAAAGGGATTGCCTGTAGTAACTACACCGATCCCCGACATACGTGGGAAACCATTAAAAATTTTAAAGGGGGCAATGCCCTTTTTACGCAGCCGACAACTCCAATTAAATGTGGTGGTGCCCCCCAAAAGACTGCCTACCTCGCCGCAGATTATTTCGGGAAACACGGACTGAAGGATAAGACCAACGTGATTTTTGCCACCCCGGGCTCGGTCATATTCGGAGTAAAACAAGTCAAGGAAACCTTAACACGGGTAATAGACCGTTATGGCATTCATTTTAAACCGTTCTATGCCCCCTACAAGATTGATGTCGACAAAAAAATTGTATTCTTCAATCATACCGCTCCCGATGAGAACCAGTGCGTTATCAATGCAGATAATGAATTGGGGGAAACGATGACGGGGGATGCGGTCATCCAGATTCCGTTCGACATGTTGCATTTGGCACCTCCGCAGACAGCTCCCAAATTTGTTAAAGAGTCTGTTCTGGTAAACGATGCCGGGTGGCTCGATGTTGACCACCACTCAATGCAACACAACAAATATCCCAATATATTTGGGCTAGGGGATGTTGCCGCCTTGCCTACGGCAAAAACCGGAGCGGCAATCCGGAAACAGGTACCGATCGTTGTAGACAATCTAATGCGTTTATTGAAGCACCAAGAGGCAAGCAATAAATCATACAATGGGTATTCATCCTGTCCGTTGGTCACCGGTTACGGGAAAATGGTCCTTGCTGAATTCGACTACAAGAACAACTTTATTCCCGATCCAAAACTAAAACGCCTGTTGGTGTTCAATAGCGCCAAGGAGCATTGGCGATTGTGGATGTTAAAAAAATACGGACTCCCTTATCTATATTGGAATAAGATGATGAAGGGTAAGAATGTATAGGTTTTTTGATTGATGATTCTGGTTGTAAGGAGGGACGTTTGTCCCTCCTTTTTTGTTGGATGAAACCAACATGATCATCGGTATCGGACGAGCAAAAAAATTACACAAACAAATTTTTTGTCTATGATAATAATCATAGCTAATAAATTGATATTCAGTTAATTTAGTGTTCTTGTAATGTACCATTTCTTAAGTCACCGTTCAAAAGGTATCAGGTATTAAGGATGTTTGAAAAGAGAATAAAAATTAACTAAAATAACTACTATTATGAAAAAAAATCTTTTAAGATTATGCGCCTTGATCTTCTCGACTGTGGCATTTTCGCAGGCGGGTCATATCATGCAGGGGGTGGGTTCCGTAAATATGTCAATGGGGGGTGCGGCCACAGGCCAGCCGCTGGATATTTCTGGAGCCTTGCATTGGAACCCGGCTGCTATTTCTGCTTTCGATGATAAAATCGTAAAGTTTGATATCGGACTTTTCTTTTCCTCACCTGAACTAAGTTCCACCGTACCGGAATTCGATACCACTGGCCAGCCTACGGGTAATGTCTTCAGTGGAGTTACCGAAGACGATAGGGGAGTTTCCCCATTACCCAATTTGGCAATGGTCTGGGGTAGGGAAGACAGCAAACACACTTTTGGGGCCTCGGCCTTCGGGATTAGTGGTTTCGGGGTTACTTTCCCCGAAAGTAACACCAACCCGATCAATATGCCTCAGACCATGGGCGGTTTTGGCCGTATCGAATCGGATTATATCTTACTGCAAGTCGGTTTTACCTGGGCGTATGAGCTTTCCGATAAATTCTCAATCGGTGTGGAGCCCACTTTTAATTATGCCACTTTGGAGCTAATGCCCAATCCGACCGCGAACCCTACGGCTGCCGGATATCCTTCCGCCGATAAGGCTTCCGCCATTGGATTTGGGGCGCAATTGGGGGTTTTCTTCGATTCAGGAACCGGGTTCAAGGCCGGGGCGTCATATAAATCTACGCAAGCCTTTGGGGATTTTGAGTTCGACAATACCTATTTAGACAATTCGACCGGTTCCAATAGCTTCAATATGGATTATCCTGCTATTTATTCCCTAGGCCTCGGCTATTCCCTCGGTGATGTGGATTTGGCTTTGGATTACCGTTTGGTAGATTATGAAAATACCGATGGGTTCTCCACTACGGGTTGGACATCTACCGCTTCGGTACAAGGATTTGGTTGGGAGAATATCAATATCATTTCTGCAGGTGTTCAATACAAGGGGGTAACCAAACTGCCCTTACGGGTTGGCTATACTTATAGCTCCAACCCCATCAACAGCGATGTAGCCTTCTTCAATATTCCCGCTACCGCTATTATCAAGAATGCGTTTCAGTTTGGCTTAAGCTACGAAGCTACCGATCAACTATCCTTGGATGCCGTTTACCACTATGGTTCCAGTGGGGACGCTACTTCCGGTCCCATATTGAACCCACAGTTTATTCAAAACTTTCCTCCTTACGGAGCCATCCCTGGAAGTGAGGTATCATACGATATGACCACTTCGATGATGATGGTCGGTGTGAGTTATACTTTCGGCACAAATTAGTCGACTGCGAATTGCCACCCTTTAAGAAGTGAAAATCAAGTCAAGGAGCGATATCCGAAGCAGGATATCGCTCCTTAATTTTTCTGTAACCAGCTGGTAAAACATCTTGCTGAAAATGGGATAATTTCAAATCCTTGAAAGGTCAAAAATGCATTTATGGAATTTTCTATATCTCCGAAACAGGTGGCATATGAAGTGCTGGTTAGGTAATTCCCAGTCTCTTATATAATATAAAAAAAAATTAAAGGTATGATAAATATCATATTTTGAATCTTGTTGTATTGGTAGTTTTAGTCACGATCAACGGACTTTAAACCATTACACCTATGAAAAATTCCAAGTTTCCCGGCATCTTGATGCTGCTCGCCTCAGGTTTTTTCCTCATTCATTGTACCAGTGACCTCGAAATTCCTGAACCTATTCCCGGTCCGGCCGGGCAAGATGGTATCGACGGAATCGACGGTGTGGATGGGATTGATGGTACGGCTTCATGTATCACGTGCCATAACGATGTTACTAGGGATGCCATCGCTGCATCCTTTTCATTATCGGCGCATGCAACAGGAGGGACCTTTGCAAGGGGCGCCAGTGCCAATTGCGCACAATGTCACGGAACGGAAGGCTATGTAGATTACGTCACCACTGGTGCGGTGAAGCCATATACACTCGAATTGGCCTATGCTTTAGGCGATTCCATTGTGTATGATACCATAAATCCTTATCCGAACATTTCTCCCATAACCTGTGCCACCTGTCATGATACCCACAATACTTTTGACTTCGAAAACGATGGATTTGATTACGCACTGAGAAACATTGATCCTGTTACCCTGGTAATCGACGAGACCACTGTAATCGATTTTGGCGGTTCAAGCAATAATTGTATTACTTGCCATCAGCCTAGAAATAGTTATGAAATTCCAGGAGGTACTGGAGAGTATACGATTACCAGTTTCCGATTTGGGCCGCACCACGGACCGCAATCCACGATGCTAGAGGGTATCATGGGTGCCAATGTAGCAGGTTCGGCTGCCTATCCAGGCGTAGGTTCAGCCACCCATAGAACCGGTTCTTCCTGCGTTGCCTGCCATATGGGACCATCTACTACTATGGAAGATGGGGCTCATTCCTGGCTACCGACCGCCGAGGCTTGTGTTGCCTGTCACCCCAATGGAGCCCCACCTGAGGTCGATGGATTTGCCTCTGACTTTTCTACATTGGAAAATTTATTACTAGCAAAAAATTATATTTCAATTTCTGCATCAGGTAGTGTTGCTGTTTTAGGAGGAGATGGAATTAATAACGCCAGTAACTCAAATCCTCTTGTAGTTCCGGTAAAAGATGCCCAGGCAATTTGGAATTATAAAACCCTATGGGAAGATAACAGTGGTGGAACTCACAACCCCGAATACGCAAAGGCATTGCTTAAAAACTCTATTGAAGCCTTACAAGATTAGATAACGATTCCTCATGATGTCCTTTTTAAGTAAAAGCGTCATCATCTTGGGTCTTTCACATGCCATAACTATTGATGGGTATAATTTCGGGTACTAAAGTCAATTAAAAATGAACCTCGGAGATGCATCTTATAATACCAATAAAATGAAGAAGTCAATCCAGTTGCTTCTAATCGGTAGCCTAATTTCATTCAATTTATCATGCTACTATGATCAGGATATTGAATTTCCGGAGGAAGAGGTAGAAATTCCGGATGATCAAGAAATTTCGTTTCGGACAGATATAGAGCCCCTATTTTCACAAAGCGGCAAAGACTGTACCCTGTGTCATAACGGTTCCATTGCCAATCCCGATCTAAGGATCGGTAACGCTTTCAACCAACTGGTACCCGACTACGTGATACCAGGGGATGCGGAGGGAAGTGAGCTTTTTCAAAAATTACCTGGGAACAACCATCCAATCGACGCTGGCTTTGTATTGACTAACGATGAAATCGCCTTGATAAGGGGCTGGATCGACCGGGGCGCGGAAAATAACTAACCTGTGAGACACTATATTATGAAAAAATTAAATTTCGGATATGTTTTTTTCCTGTTGTTCCCTTTGATACTTCTACCACAGGAAGCCGAACCGGAATCGGTAAAAGATTCAATAGTAGACAAACCGCAGCGTCCTGCTTTTGAAAGTTCGTACATCATTGAAATGCCCACAGATATCCTTAATCCCAAGAAGACCCTCGAGGTACAGATGGGGCATAGATTCGGACTTGTCAACGGGGGGAATAACGATCTGATCGGTATTTGGGCCCCGTCCAATATTCGAATAGGGTTTTCCTATGGCTTGCATGAAAGACTTACCGTAGGTTTTGGTACTACAAAGTTCGATCGCTTACAAGATTTTAACTGGAAACTGGGTATTCTTAAACAAACCCGTTCGAACAGGATACCCGTAAATGTTACCTATTTTGGAAATTTCACCATTGATGCCAGGGGAAAGGAAAATTTTCTAGTTGACCAGCATCGTTACTCTTTCTTTCATCAATTGATTGTTTCGCGTCGAATGAATCCGAATCTTTCGATACAGGCAGCTGGGAGCGTTTCGCACTATAATCTCGTTCCACAACGTATGCCGAACGATGTGGTATCGTTATCGTTGGGAGGGCGTTATAAAGTGAGTCCGCAGACGGCCATTTTGGTCGATTACACCCAGCCATTCGTACATTATCTGGAAGGATCCAATACAGATTACGATCCCTTGACCGGCTTCACCGATCCAAAGCCAGGAGTAAGCCTGGGGGTGGAGTTTAGGACCTCGTCCCATGCCTTCCAGTTATTCATTTCAAGTTATCAGAGTATTGTCCCACAAAGGAATATCATATTCAACCGGAACGATTTTTTTGACGGTGATTTCGCCATCGGTTTTAATATTACCAGACTTTATAATTTTTAATACCAATAACGTGGTTAGCATGAACAAAAAACCGAACAGAAAGAAAACTATTTCACGGAGGGGTATACTGCCATTTATTGGAAGCACGTTGCTTATCCCCTTTTTAGGGTTTGGCCGTTCTGGCCAACACAGTGGGGTAGGGCCTGAGGAAGATATTTATGAGACCCTTTTGAGACCGGATGGCACCACGGTGAAGGTAAAGACAAGCACTGTGAGGAAATCCAAGATCGTTAAGAAGAACATTTCCAATACTACCTTCCTGCGTTGGCTGGGAAAGGAAAATGATTCACTATAAATCGCTCTGAATATGGCAGCTAATAGTAAGAAGTCGAGACGAGGTTTTTTGGACAAGGGGCTAAAAATTGGTCTGGCAGGGCTCGTTGGTGGCATTGGATTGTCCAAATTATCCAGCAAGCTAAATGCCAAGTCGGAATCGCCCTCGGGTGACACAATGGAGTTGATGACAACTGATGGTAGCTTGATTCAGGTCGATTCGTCCGAAGTGGTCGAGGTAGTTTCTTCCCATGACCATCAAATGGATTATGATGTTCGGGAGGGTATTCCGAATAGAAAGTTTGTGATGGTGGTCGATTTGGCCAAATGTAAGAACGCATTGAGTTGCCAAAGAGCCTGTAACAAAGCACATTATATCACGGGGGAGAATGCTTGGCTCAAGGTCTATCAAATGCAGGAATCCGAAGATACCGCTCCGTATTGGATGCCGACTACCTGTCAGCACTGCGATAGGCCAGCATGCGTGACCGTTTGCCCGGTTGATGCTACTTTCAAGAGAAAAGATGGGCTTGTTCTTATCGATAACGAGCGCTGCATCGGTTGCCGGTTCTGTATGGCCGCCTGTCCTTATTCAACGAGGGTTTTTAACTGGGGCGAACCCGGTCAGGAAATTACGTTGAATATGGATGTGCTAGGCCACGAACCAACTCCGGAACACGCGGGCATGCCAAGTCTCAAGGGAACCGTGGATAAATGTGATTTTTGTCCGCACATGGTCAAAAACGGGGAACTTCCGCATTGTGTCACAGCATGCCCCAACGGTGTATTTTATTTTGGGGATAAATACGAAGACACCGTAACCAACGGGGAGGAAACCGTACGTTTAAGCGGACTTTTGAAAGAGAAGTCTGGCTATCGTTTACTGGAAGGATTGGGTACTGAACCTAGCGTGTACTATTTACCGCCAGTAGACAGGTTGGTAGAGTTCGAGGATGGTATGGAAAACTTCATGGAATTTCAATCTGTTGAAAAACCGGAATAGACATGAAAAACTATGATGACATGGTAGACGATTTGGCTCCAAGGAAATATGGAAAAATTGGGGCTGCGTGGATTATCTTTTTGATCCTGATCATTATCCTGGGAGTTATCGCCTACATTGATCAGCTTATAAAAGGACAGGTAGTAACCAATATGCGCGATTACGCCCTTTGGGGTATATATATTTCCAATTTTGTATTTTTTGTGGCCACAAGTTTTGTGGGTTCCGCCACGGTCGCATTTTTACGATTGACCAGAAAAGCATGGCGAACACCGTTGGTCAGGATTGCGGAAATTATTACGGTAGCCTGCATAACCATGGCGGGTATTACCATTATGATCGATATGGCCAGACCCGATAGGTTGTTGAATTTGATCATACACGCCCGATTGCAGTCTCCCATTACCTGGGACGTAATTATTATACCTACCTTTTTGGTAATCAGTTTATTATTGCTTTATTTTCCGTTGCTTCCCGATTTCGCCATACTTCAAAAATATTTTGAAGTGACAAAGCCCAAACTTAGCAAATGGTATGGCCGATTGTCCCTCAAGTGGACCGGCAGTGATGCTCAGAGAGCGCTCCAGGCGAAATCGATAAGGGTGGTGGCCGCATTGATTTTTCTTGCTGGTATCCTTTTGCAAACTGTCGATGCCTGGCTGTTTTCCACTACCTATCGAACAGGTTGGGATAGTACTAATTTTGCCCCTTATTTTATTTCAGGGGCCTTTGTTGCCGGGGTGGGAGCCTTGATCACGGTTATCTATGTGGTACGATGGGCAAGAAAATTGGAGGATTACATCACCGACTACCATTTTGACAAGATGGGAAAATTATTGGTTTTGGCCTGTTTGATTTATATTTATTTCAATGTCAATGAATACTTGATTCCAGCTATCACGGCCAAAAAAGCGGAAGATGCCCATTTGACCACCTTGTTCACGGGGCAGTATGCCCCTCTGTTTTGGTTGGTAACCGTGGTAGGGCTTGTCTTGCCTACGGTGGTATTACTGTTCAAGGAAGGAAGAAAACCATTGCCAATGTTCTTAGTGGGCTCCATCGTAGTGATCGCATCGTGGTGGAAACGCTATATAATCATAACCCCTACCTTGTTGGAACCCATTTTACCGATTCAAGGGGTTCCTGAATCTTGGCATTCCTATTTTCCTAGTGTGCACGAATGGGCGATTACCTTGGCAACCTTGGCCATGGCCCTATTAATAATTACGGTACTTATCCGATATTTACCTGCCATCCCTATACAACGTACGGCAGAGGAACAATCCATTGTGGGAACCTTTCAAGAAGCGAAACCATGAAGCATACAAAAAGCATACATACCGTGTTGTTCATCTTTTTGGCTGTGTTTGTTCTTCCATTAAATTTTGCTGTTTTGCATGGGCAAAGTGCCAAAAAAAATAGCGTTCGCCTCACACTGGACTACGTGAAGGTCATGAACGGACAAGGATATCTTGATATAAAGGCTATCTCCAGAATTGACAAACAAATGACCAATGTTCCCCATATCGATTTGAAAGTTTACTATGAATTCGAGGATGAAGAATTTTTCTTAGGCAATACTGCTACCGATGCAGGTGGAAAAAGTAGCTATATATTGCCGTCCTTAGATCGTATACGGGCAGATTCAACAAATACCTACACCATCGGAATCGCCTTTGAGGGTAATGACAGGTTTAAACGGGCATCGAAGACCATAAACTTCAAGGATGCGAACATTACCACCAAACTGGCTACGAAAGACAGCGTCAACTATATCGAGGCCACCTTGACAGAGGCCATTACCGACTTGCCAATTGCGGAAATTCCGCTAAAAGTTCAGGTAAAACGTTTGATACACCCTTTGCCAATTGGTGAAGAATTTAATTATACCGATGAAAATGGCACTGTCATAGTTCCAGTTGAGGAAGGAATCCCAGGAAGGGATGGCAATCTTACTTTGGAAGTGGTACTAAGCGACAGTGATGATTATGGCACTGTGAAGGACATCCGTGTTGCCCCTTTTGGCGTTCCCATTATCGAAGAATCGACGTTTAACGAAAATACTCTCTGGGGTCCAAGAGGCAAAACGCCTCTGTTTATTTTACTTTTTACCCTCTTTTTGGTACTAGTGACCTGGGGCCCCATTCTGTATCTAATTCGAAATTTATATAGAATAACTAAATCCTAATTTAAATGAAAGCAATATCAACAACCGCGATTATAGGCTTACTAGCCCTTAGCTACTTTTCATTTACCCGAAATGTGCAGGAAGAATGGGTGGTACCGGAAAAATACGTGAATATGAAAAATCCGACGGACCCTTCGGTAGATCTGAACATTGGAAAATCGTTGTATAGCAAGCATTGCAAATCTTGTCACGGCAAAGAAGGTTATGGGGATGGTCCTAAAGCGGCAGATCAAAAAGGGGATTTGGGCGATTTTTCATCTTCCGAATTCCAAGCCCAAACAGACGGGGAATTGTTTTACAAGACCTCTTTCGGAAGAAATGACATGCCCGAATATACCAAAAAGATGCCCGACGATGAAGATAGATGGCTTATTGTAAATTATATGAGAACCATGGAAGAATAGGAGACCTAGGATAAGTGACCTGCACCTGCGTCTGGATGTGCCCACTCTTGTCGAAGAAATTGAACCCTGACTTAAAAGTATTCAACATGGCCAATGAATTGCGATATTTAAGTATTTCCCATAAAACCGCCTCTATAAGGAATCGGGAGAAATTCTATATTGCCGATAATTACAAGGTAGAGGTAATCAAGCAATTGGTTACAACTTTTCCCGATATAACAGGGCTACTTCTCCTTGTTACCTGCAACAGGACCGAGCTTTATTTTGAATCGGATACTACCTCTTCAACGTCGCTTCTCAATTTTCTAATACCCTTGCTTTTGGGGAAGAACACATCTGGTTACCATCGATTTTTTGAGACAAGTGATACGACGGAAATATCCGCTGGCCATCTATTGGATGTATCTTCCGGGTTGGTCTCCAAAGTGAAGGGCGATGCTGAAATCATATACCAGATTAAAAAAGCGTACAACAGGGCAATCTCCTTAGATCTTCAAGGTTCTTTGTTGGAACGTGCCATGCAGACAGTCTTTAAAACCCATAAGAGAATTCGTAATGAAACCCATTTTCGGGATGGGACCACTTCGGTAGCCTATAAGGCCTTGAAAATGATCAGTGATACCTATGGTAAGACGAAGGCGAAGCATAAAAAGATATTGTTTATCGGGGCTGGGGATATCGTGAGGCAATTGTTCAAGTACAATGAAAAATTTGGTTTTGAAAATATTTATATCGCCAACCGGACTAAAAGTAGAGCAGTTTCGTTGATGGAAAGGTACCGTTGCAAATGGTTTGATTGGGATAAAGTTGTAGTCAACGACTTTCAGGATTTTGAAATCGTGTTAAGTGCAGTGGCTAATTGCCATCACCTTATCACCGGGACGGCAGCCAACAGTAATGCGAGGTTGTTCCTGGATTTGGCACTACCCGGAAATATAGAGCCGAGCATTGGCGATATAGCCAATATCAACTTTTACGATCTGGACACTATTTCATCCGAAATAGAGGACAACAAGGAAAAAAGATTGGCTGCGATTGAACAGGTTTATGGCATAAAGGAAGAGGAACTGGCCGAATTCAGGAAGTGGCGTGAACAGGCGCCCCTGAGGGAATTGTTGGCGGCATACAAAGTGATATTGAACGATAGCATAAAAAAGCGCTTGACCACACAAAAAGAACCGTCCGATGATTCAAGAATCAGTTTAATAACAAATCGGGTCATGCGTAAGCTCATGAAATATCCCGATACATCGGGCTGGACGGAAAAGGTAGAGATGCTAGTGGCAGAACATCTGCAATGAAGTTGAGAAACAAAGGATTTTTTAAATTTCAAAATTAGGACTATGAATCTGATCGTGAAAAAGAGGCGGCCATTGTTTGGCATATGGGTCATATTACTGATCGTAAGCTGTAATTCCGGTCCAAAAATCACCATGACGTCCCTACCTAAAAGCGAAAACCATGAAACCCGTAAAAAAGGTGTTGTCCATGAAGTGGTGGTCAAAGAAATACTTCCTGCCAATCAATATACATATGCAAAGGTCAAAGAAGGAAGACGCGAATACTGGATTGCAACCGGCAAACAAACGGTACAAAAAGATAGCACCTATTTCTACGCGGAGGCCCTGTTGAAGACTTCCTTTGAAAGTAAGGAACACGAACGGGTTTTCGATACGCTTTATCTGGTTAACAAATTACTTCCAAAGGACCACGGATTTATACTCGCAAATACGAACAAAGGAGCAGGTCTTTTGACGAAATCCGGGCTGGATAATGCAGGAAAGGGCATTTCCATGGATATGAAAGAGGCATCCGTTGAATTGATTACGATCGCGGAGCTCGTCCAAAATCCCCGGCGATTCCAGGACAAAATAATCGAACTAAGTGGGAAATGTGTAAAAGTAAACGCCGGAATACTTCAAAGAAATTGGATACACCTGAGGGATGGTAGCCAAGATGATTTTGACCTTGTGATTACCTCCGAAGAGGAAGTGGCCAAGGGAGCGACTATAACCGTTCGGGGAATAGTCCGTTTGGACCAAGATTTTGGAAGCGGATATTCCTATCCAATCCTAGTTGAAGAGGGTACTGTCATTCAATAGCTTGTTTGCATCAAGCCTTCAAACACCATGAATAATGTTGATTTATCGGCATTCCAAATTTAATGGACGGTCTTCTGCATTTTTAGTTCCATCCCCAACTTGTCTACCCTGTTGTTAGAGCTAAGAGGATTCAAGAGGTCAAAAGCCATGTCGATACAATTTTGTTAAACCTGGTATTTATCGACTTAAAATATTCAGAATATGGCCGACACTGCTAAAACGGCCCATTGAATTTTTATAGTGAACAAGTAGCAAGAACCAATGAAAGCGGCGGTCATCGGGGCAATCCTTTACCCATACGCTGCGGAACTAGGTGGTAGATGCCGTTAGTACGTGACGCTCCTTTTGGTACATAAAACCGAACCATCCCATATAGGGTAGGCAAGAGATACGCCAAACATGCCGATGTATGCCCAAATGAACCCTAACATTCATTCTTATCGAATCCGTTTTCATTGGGACAATGGACAAAAAGAACCCCGTCATCTTAAAAATGACGAGATTCACTATGTAGTTGAGTTAGTTATGCGCGTTTGTCTCTAGATGAACAGAAGCTGTGTACCATCCTGGTCGGCCCTGCCGTAAAAATCCCCGATGGTAAGGACGCCCTCTATTTCGTCGATAAGGTCTTCCTCTTTCAAATGGAACATATCGACCGCCAGTTTACAGGCCCATAGGCGGCATCCCGAGTCGGATAGGATTTCAAGGAACTCGCTGACGGGCGGAATATCGAGTTTCTCCATTTCGCTTTTCATCATTCGGGTCGCCAAGGCTTCCACTCCGGGCAATCCTCCCAACATGGTAGGAATGTGCATGGCCGGGTTCCCTACCGTGGCCACATGTAAATGCTCCAATTTTTTCTTTTGGATGGCCTCCAATCCAAAGAACGTAAAAAATATCTCCGATTCGATGCCTTCCATCCTGGCTCCATTGGCCATTATAAAGGCTGCATACACATTCTCTATGGTCGCCTTGGAGAGGATAAACATCATCTTTTTAACTTTTGTACTCATGATTTTTTCTTTTGATGGTTGATATCAATTGTGGGTTATTACCGAATACCCAAGATTCGGGAGTCGTCTCGAATACCTTAAATACAGCTCTTAGGTTTAGGAATTCCAGCAATCATGGTCGCTTTTTTAAGCGGACCTCCGGGAAACAACTTGTAAAATTCCTTGATATCGATGACACCACTTTTTTTGATGCCCCGAATTGATAAAGGCTCCTCACAAGAGTATTTTTCATGAATGTATTCAATAACTTCCCAATGTCGATCGGTCAAACAAATACCGTTCTCATCGGCAATACATTCGCCAACCTCTTTGGTCCATTGGCTAAAATCGGTTAGGTACCCTTCTTCGTTTACTTCTACTTCTGTATGCGCTATTAGCTTTCTCATGGTTCTTACTTTTTGTTATTACTGTGTTACTTCTTCAAAATGTTTTCCTTTTTCGTTCATTGTTGCGGAGACAAATGGTATATGCACCCCTTTGATCAATAGGTTCCAGTACACCCATCGAAACGCCATTTTACCCATATGATTGGTCCGACTTTCTTTTAATAGCTGTAACGGACCCACACCTGGAAAAGGAAATGTTCCCTCCACTGGCTCGTGGGTATAGTTGAAATCGATTAAAAGGGCTTTCCCATTTCCTGTTTCGATAAAGCAATTGGCATGACCGTCGAATTCTTCTTTCAAAGGCTGCCCTTGGATGTATCGAAGGATATTATCTGTTAAGATTTCTGCTTCAAAATGGGCAACAGATCCTGCCTTGGAGGCAGGAAGATTCGTGGCATCGCCTATAGCAAAGATATTTTCGTAATCCGTGGTTTGTAGGGAGCCTTTGTTGGTCGGAACAAAATTCAGGTCATCGCCCATTCCTGAACGTTCGATAACGGCATCACCCATATTGGTAGGAACCGTTACCAGAAGGTCGTATTCGACTTCGGTATCGGCGTAGTCGATAATCTTGTTGTTCTCATAATCGACCCGTTCGATATTAAAATCGGTCACTTCCTTGATACCCTTTTCTTCCAAGAGGTAGTGAAGGGCTTTTGTAGCCTTCGGTTTCGTAAATGCCCCACCCAAAGGGGTTACAAAGGTAATGTCTACTTGATCCCGCATACCCTTGTTCTTGAAGTAGGAATCGGCCAAGAAGGCAAATTCCAACGGAGCGACCGGACATTTGATGGGCATTTCGGTAATATGTACGACCAGTTTACCGCCTTTCCATTCCCTTAGTTTATCGCGTAGGGCTTTTGCTCCTTCATAGGTGTAGAAATCAAAGATGTTCTTATACCACATGGGCCCGTTCATACCTTCGATTTCATCCGGGGCAATCTTTGTTCCCGTGGCAATGATCAAGATATCGTAGGCCAATTCATCACCTTGCTCAAGGAGTACCTTATTCGTTTCGGGAACGATACGTTCAATTTTTTTCTGAATATAATCTACTCCCTTTGGGATAAACTTTTTCCCGTTTTTCTTCACCTGTTTGGTGCTATAAATATCAAAGGGAAGAAATAGAAAACCTGGTTGGTAGTAATGTGTTTTGTACTGATCTACGATGGTTAGTTTCCATTCTTTACGAGGGAGTTTTTTAACGAGGTGGTTTGCCATCATGGTACCGGCGGTACCTGCTCCCAATATGACCAAATTTTTCATCTTTCTGCGTTTTAGCGGTTCCTAATTTTCTTGTAATAAAGGTATCCAAGGGAGCCTCTAAATTTTATGACAATTATCAGGTCGACCGTTAAAATACGGTAACAAATGTTACATGGAAAAGAGTCTAAAATGATGGTTTACAGTATTTTGTGCTTGTCGGGTTCTTAGAAGTTTGTAGGTCTTAGGACTTCCGGCTGTCACCAAAAACAAAGTAATCCGTTGAAGCCTTTTATCGGTGTTCAACGGATTGCATTGCATGGTTCGTCTTATGTGCCAAACCTATCTTTGATGTTCGGTTTATTTCCTTTCTGGCGCCTTTAGGGCAGCCTGGGCAGCCGCCACCCGCGCAATGGGTACCCGGAAAGGGGAGCAACTTACGTAGTTCATCCCTTGTTCAAAGCAAAATTCCACTGAAATGGGTTCCCCACCATGTTCTCCGCAGATACCTACTTTCAGCTCGGGTTTGGTGCGCCTTCCGTGACAAGTCCCCATTTTTATTAATTTTCCGACTCCTTCCCGATCCAATACTTCGAAGGGATCGACCTTGAGGATTCCCTTTTCCAAATAAATGGGCAAGAATTTACTGGCATCGTCCCTGGAATAGCCAAATACCAGTTGGGTAAGGTCATTGGTACCGAAGGAGAAGAAATCGGCGTGTTTGGCGATTTCCTCCGCCATTATAGTGGCCCGGGGAACTTCCATCATCGTGCCCACGAGGTAGTCTACGGTATCGTCGTATTCCTCGAAAACGGTATTGGCGGTTTTTCTAATGACCTTTTCCTGTTCCAAAAACTCATTGACGGTTCCTACCAAGGGTACCATGATCTCCGGTTTGGATTCGATACCCTTCGCTTTTAAGTTCAAGGCAGCCTCCATAATTGCGCGGGTCTGCATTTCGGTGATTTCCGGATAGGTGTTCCCCAAACGACAGCCACGATGGCCTAGCATGGGGTTGAATTCCTGCAAATCCGCCACCTTGTTCTTCACTGCCGACAACGAAATATGCATGTCCTCGGCCAATTCTTTTTGAGTAGCCAACTGGTGTGGTACGAATTCGTGCAAGGGCGGATCTAGTAAGCGTACCGTGACGGGCAGGCCTTGCATCGCTTCGAAGATGCCTTCAAAATCTTCCCGTTGCATCGGGAGTAGCTCTTCCAGGGCATGCTTTCTTCCTTTGACCGTATCGGCCAAAATCATTTCGCGCATTGCTTTGATTCGGTCCACTTCAAAGAACATATGTTCCGTTCTGGCGAGTCCGATGCCTTTTGCCCCAAAATTTCGTGCTGCCTTGGCATCCTTGGGTGTGTCGGCATTCGTACGCACATCCATAGTGGCATATTTGTCGGCAAGCTCCATGACTTCGGCAAATTCACCGCTCAACTCCGGTATCCTAGTGGCTACTTTTCCTTCGATGATATTCCCGGTGGAACCGTTTAAGGATATCCAATCCCCCTCGTGATACTCCTTATCCCCTACGGTAAGGATTCGTTTTTTATAGTTGATTTTCAAGGCTCCGGCCCCGGAAATACAGCATTTTCCCATCCCCCTGGCCACGACGGCCGCATGGGAGGTCATACCGCCCCTCGAGGTGAGGATCCCTTTCGCCAGGTTCATACCCTCTAGATCTTCCGGTGAGGTTTCGATCCGGGTCAAAATGGTATTTCTGAATTTTTTGGCCTCATCGGCAAAGAATACGATCTGTCCGGTTGCGGCACCGGGGGAGGCGGGCAAACCTTGGGCGATAATGGTCGCCCTTTTAAGGGCATTGGGGTCAAAGACGGGATGTAGCAATTCATCCAACTTATTGGGTTCGATACGCAGCAACGCTTCCTTATCGGTAATCGAGCCATCCTTCAGGAGGTCCATCGCAATTTTGACCATGGCGGCCCCGGTACGTTTTCCGTTTCGGGTCTGGAGTATCCAAAGCTTTCCGTCCTGAATGGTAAACTCCATATCCTGCATATCGCGATAGTGCTTTTCCAGCATATCTTGATACCGGAAGAGTTCTTCATAGATCGAAGGCATTAATTCTTCCAATGAGGGGTAGTTTTCGGCCCTGTCGGCCTCTTCTATCTTTGCCAGTTCGGCCCATCGCATGGAACCTACTTTGGTAATCTGTTGTGGTGTACGAACGCCCGCTACCACATCCTCCCCTTGGGCATTGATAAGGTATTCACCGTTAAAGATGTTCTCACCAGTGGCGGCATCACGGGTAAAGCATACGCCTGTTCCCGAATTATCACCCATGTTTCCATAGACCATGGCCTGTACGTTCACGGCGGTTCCCCAATCGGCGGGATATCCGTGCATGTTTCGATAGTACACGGCGCGATTTCCGTTCCAGCTGTTGAATACCGCTATGATAGCGCCCCAAAGCTGTTGCCAGGGATCGGTGGGGAAATCGTTCCCCGTGCGTTTTTTTACGACATCCTTGAAATCATAGACGAGGTCCCTGAGATCTTGAACCGTAAACTGGGTATCCAGTTGTATTTCCCGTTTCTCTTTCAGATGTTCTATAATTTCTTCAAAGGGATCGATATCGTCTTTTGATTCAGGTTTCATCCCCAGCACCACGCCCCCGTACATTTGAATGAATCTACGGTACGAATCCCAAGCAAAACGTTCGTTCCCCGTCTTGGCTATCAGTCCTTTTACGACCGTATCATTGAGGCCCAAATTTAAAACGGTGTCCATCATTCCGGGCATAGAGACCCTGGCACCGGAACGGACGGAAATCAACAGGGGATTTTCCTCATCCCCAAAATTGGCTCCCATGATTTCTTCGATATTTTGTAGGGCCTTCTCTACCTCTTCTTTGATCATGCCAATAAGGATATCCTCGCCCAACTCGTTGTATTCGGTGCAGGCTTCGGTAGTAATGGTGAAGCCGGGAGGCACGGGAATTCCAATGGCGCTCATTTCCGCCAGGTTCGCTCCTTTTCCCCCAAGGAGATTTTTCATCGTACTATTTCCGTCGGCGGTCTTATTGCCAAATTTATAGACCCGGGTCCGAACGTCCTGTGCTAGCTGCATAATAAAATATTTTAGGTGTTCTTAGAATGTATGGTCCAAAAGTAGGACTACGTGGACTACGTTTTTATGATAATTGTCATGAAAGGGAACTAAGTTTGGTAACTTGGTTTACATCCAGGTTGTTCTTTGGTGTTGGTTTTTAAGGTATTACGGTTTTTTGGTTGGATGTCGCTTCGAAAGAAAAACAGCGTCGCCACAATTGACGCACGTTGTTCCAAGTGTTTTTTAAACAGGGTAGAACGTTTTTTTGACAAGCATTGGGTAAGGAATAAAGACCGGTGTATTACACCAATTGACCTTTGTCAGGATAGCTTTGCCTGTTTTATATTGAGGTAATCCAAAGTTTCCTTGGGAAGGTTCCTAACCGGGAATAGATACGACGCTATGATCGATTTTTTCCGGTACCTGTGATGAAAAATTTAGCGTACGGTAAGTAAATAACAGGTCTAAACATCCTTTAGTTCGCTAAGGATGAGCTCTATGCTCTTTTTGGCATCCCCGAACAACATTTTGGCGTTTTCCTTGAAGAAAAGTGGATTTTGTATGCCCGCATATCCTGGGTTCATGCTTCTTTTTAAAACGACGACACTCCTCGATTTGGACACATCCAAAATAGGCATGCCGTAGATTTTACTGGAGGGATCGTCCAAGGCAGAGGGGTTTACCACATCGTTCGCGCCGACCACGATGACCACGTCCGTTGACTCCAGATAGGCATTGGCGTCCTCCAAATCCAGCAACTTGTCATAGGACACATTCGCTTCGGCCAACAACACATTCATATGGCCCGGCATTCTTCCGGCAACCGGATGAATAGCATATTTGAATTCCACATCCTTATCGTCCAGTAGCTCTTCCATTTCCTTAATCACTTTTTGGGCCTGTGCTACCGCCATGCCATAGCCGGGTATCACGCACACGCGTTGCGAATAGGCCAACTGTATGGCCAAATCGGAAGTATTTATTTCCTTGGCGGTTCCCTCCGCCCCTGCGCCCGTCCCCTTGCTCGACGAAAAACTTCCGAAAATAACATTTACAAATGTTCTGTTCATTGCTTCGCACATCAGTAAGGTTAAGATGATACCGGAAGAACCCACGAGCACCCCTCCAAGAAGCATTAACTTATTATCTGTAATGATCCCGGATACAGCAGCCGTGATTCCGGTAAGTGAGTTTAAGGTGGAAATCACCACAGGCATGTCGGCACCGCCTATTGGGGCGACGAACACTATGCCGTAAACTAAGGCCAATACGGAAAACAAGGCAAGCTGAGGGGTGCTGAGAAATCCGTTATAGCTCAGGAAAAATAGCAAGCCGATCGCGATTACAAGCAACACTATGTTGACCACCGTGCTAAAAGGAATTTTAAGATGATGGTCTTTCAGGAAACCGCTTAGCTTTCCATAAGCCACCATACTTCCAATAAACGCCACAAGGCCCAAAAAAAGATTCAGCAGCACAATGCCCAGGTCCGACCCACTTCCTTCAGAATTATTGTTTACCAACCAAACCAACGATATAAGGGCCGCTGATAACCCGCCAAATCCGTTGAACAACGAAACCATTTCGGGCATCGCGGTCATGGGAACCCTTTTTGCCGCAAGTAAGCCGATTACGCTACCGGCCAAAATACCGAGGACAATGAAAATATAGTTGTTGTTTTGAGTCTCTAAAGGATATACGAGAGCCACCAAAACCCCCAATGCCAAGGCAATGGCACCTAACGTATTCCCATTTCGCGCGGAATCCGGGTGGGATAATTTCCTAAGACCAATAATCAACAATATCGAGGCTAGAAATAGGACCCCGTTCAATAGGACTATATTCACCTCGTTTTTCGTTTTTTCTTATTGAACATTTCCAGCATTCTGCCGGTAACGGCAAAGCCACCTACCAAGTTGATGGTACCCAAAATGATTCCCAAAGTGGCCATGATCAATGCGAAATAATCAGTGGGATCTGTTACCCGAATTACCAGAATGGCACCTATCAGGACCACACCACTGATGGCATTGGAAGCCGACATTAAGGGTGTATGCAATACGGTAGGTATCTTTGAAATTACCTCAAACCCAAGGAAGATGGTAAAGGTCAGTAGGTAGATAATTTCGATATGCTGCTCAAAAAAATCAAGAATTCCGGACATACGGTATGGTTTAATGGGGTCGTGCTATGCAGGAAGATGAAAATATTTCGTCTTTCCCCATATCGGTACGTATCTGTAAATCCCCTTTGTTGGAAATGTGTTTCAAAAAATTGTAAACGTTATTCGCGAAAAGAGCACTGGCATCTACCACTGCCGCATCGGAAAGGTTGGAATCCCCTACGATGGTCACATAATTGTGGACAATGGTCTTGTCATTTTCGGTCAGCTCACAATTGCCTCCCGCATCCGCTGCCAAATCTACGATAACGCTTCCCCTTTTCATTCTTTCGACCATTTCCTTGGTGATAATGATAGGTGCTTTCGCGGCTCGAACGGTAGCAGCGCAGATGACGACATCGGAATCGGCTACGGTATCGGATAGCAGCTGTTGCTGTTTAATACTACTCGTGGTTTTTTGCGCGTGACTTTGGTCTACCGGGGTAGGCTGCCTGTCTTCGGGCACCTTTAAAAATTTGGCACCCAGACTTTTTACTTCATCTTCGGTTTCGGGCCTCATGTCCATAGCGATTACCACTGCACCGAGTCTTTTTGCGGTCGCTATGGCCTGCAAGCCTGCTACACCCACGCCGATTACAAATACTTGAGCAGGTTTGATGCTACCAGCGGAGGTGATCATCATTTGTAAATACCTGGGTAACAAATCCGCAGCCCTTAAAACGGCTTTATAGCCGGCAATCGAGGACATTGAGGACAAAGCGTCCATCGATTGCGCAATGGAGGATCTTGGAATCATATCCAGGCTAAAAGCCCAAATATTCCGCTTTTCCAGTTTTTCCGCTACTCCGTTATAGATATAGGGCTTAAAATGAGAAATATAAATGCACCCTGGTCGTATGGAATGTATTTCTTCATCCGAGAAGGGGGTAAAGGATAAGAGTATGTCGGCTTTTTCAAAGAGGTCTTCCCTACTACAAATTTTGGCACCGACCGCCTCAAATTCGGCGGTCGCGGTGAATGCCTTTCTACCGGCTTTTGCTTCGACCAGTACCGAATATCCTCTTTTTATCAGTTTCTTAATGACCTTGGGTACCAAACCTACCTTGTTTCCAAATGTTTCCTTAAAAACACCTATGGTCATAGTTTCTGTTTTTTATCGCATACGACAAACAGGCGACTGATCGGCCCAGTTCAAGCGTTTACGACGAAGTTTTTGGTTTGAATGAACAAATTATGCATTTTTCTGATATTTCTGGGAGAAAAACGCCGTATTTACAAAAGAAAGCACGGAGTCCAAAATTTCGACTCCATGTTTTTGATCTGTCCTTGAAAGGTTATTGCTCTTTTACGAATGGTTTGCCTTCGGTTTCAAGATATTTGCCTGAAGACAATTGGTTCAATGTATGTTATGTAACAAAAGTAACTGTACCATTACCGAATATTTTGGAAATTGGCTTCTAGAGAATGAACTAAAGTGAAGAACTTCCCATGATTTGGTTTTAGTTAGATTGTTTTTTTTGATTGATGAAAAAGAACGCTCCCCTTTACGGGAGCGTTTCTTATGTAACAAAAGTTACACAGAACCCCCGTATTTATTGGCTTCAAATGACATAGGTCATTTTGCTTTCATTCTCGACCGCCTACTTTTATCCTGTTATAAACCCTAAAATTTTACAACGATGAAAAGGAAACTTATTATGGCAGTGTTTGTGGTTCTGGGAACCACGATGCTTACCGCCCAAGAAAGAGATCGCGACCAAATTAGAGATCAAGATCGCACCAAGCTGGTGATGGTTAACGGCGCCATGTTGGAAGTCAGGGAACAGGCCCAAAAAAGACTAAAGGACAAGCAGCAATTAGAGGATGGTACCGTCCTAAGTCCGGATGGGAAATATGTGACCAAGGATGGCCAACAAATGCAATTACAAGAAGGCGAATGTTTGGATAGCGATGGCATTAAATATCGCAATGAGTATCAATACCGCCGTAAAATCCAAGAAGGGACGCAAGGTTTGACGGAAGCTGAGATCAGGGAACGGAATCGAAATCGGGTACATTATACCTTGGTCGACGGGGAAATGTACGTAGTTCGAACCCAGGCTCAAGAGCAATTGCAGAAGCAATTGGATCTCGGTAAAGGTGTCATAGTGGATACCGACGGAAATTATGAGATTCGTAATATGAAACAACTACGGCTCCAGGAGGGTGAGTGCATCAATTTAGATGGCGAAATGTTCCGGAATACACTTCAGCATCGGAAAATGATGGTCCAAAAAAACAAGATGAAAGGTAAAAAAGGTATGAAGAAAAAACCTTTGAAAAAACCTTCTGTTCAAAAAAAGAAAAAAAGTACCCAATAAGATTTTCTTACTGGGACGTCTGGTAAAAAATCAAGCAACCGGGTGTTGCTTTTTTCACCGATGTCCCAAGTTTTTCACTTCAACTTTTCACCATGGGAACTTGGCAGCATATTTTGTTAGTGGTCTTTTCTGTACCTGGGTTTCTAATCGCCCAGAACAATACGAATTCCGTGAAGGAAAAGGCAAATGGCGAGGCGTCGTACGTCCTTGCCGACATAAGCTATATCAACGATGCGGTATTTATGGGTAGAAGGGACTCCGTTGCCGCCCCTTATGTCTTTCCTTCCATTGGTTATTACGACAAGTCTGGTTTTTATGTCGATGCCTCCGTATCCTACCTGGTGGGCTCGGAGGAGAATCGTGTAGACCTATTTTTAGGGAGTGTCGGTTATATAACAAATGGTGAAAAATTGAGCGGGGGTATTTCAGGGACGGCCTACTTCTTTAACGACGCCAGTTATAACGTGAAATCGGAAGTCGTCGCCGATCTCTCGGGCTTTTTGAGCTACGACTTAAAAGTGCTGGAAGTGTCCGCAATGGTCAGTACCTATTTCAACAACGGTGGTTCGCCCGATATTTTTACGGGATTGATGTTAGACCGCATTTTTTACAGTAGTGACAAAAGTTTTTTGATCAATCCTTCGATTACCATGTATGCCGGATCCCAATATTTTTATCAAGAATACTATAGTACCAGCCGTCTGGGGAACAGAAAGGGTCAGGGTAGGGGAACCATGGATTCGGAACCCGCCGTGGCGACCACCGTGGAAATACAGGAGGCATCGGAGTTTAACATTCTGAATGTGGAAATTAGTCTTCCCCTGCAATATTACCACAAACAGTTTATTTTCTCCTTTACACCGGTATTGGCATTACCACAGACCAGCGCCACCATTACCACGGAGGATAGCGTGATCAGTGAAGACTTGGACAGCACCTTCTATTTTTCGGCCGGCATCGGCTATTGGTTCAATACTAAAAAACAACCGTGATTTGCCGATAGTATGGAAACGCATAAGGCTGCATCCCGATCGCTGTATCGAAGCCAACGTAACATTAGTTACTGCCTACTCTTTTTCCCCGTTCTAATTTTGCCTGACATAATTATAGCAAGATGAAGTACTACCTACTACAAATCGGTTTTTTGATGGGATTATGGACCCTGCAAGCGCAGGAGCCGGTATTGATTTCCAAGGCCGAGGTAGTTGCCAAAGTGAATAGGAACAACAATACCCTCAAAATATCCGAACAAAATATACTGGCTGCCCGAGGCGATTATCGGCAGACCAATGCCGTTTTGATGCCCAATATAGGCATATCCCATACAGGGATTGCCACCACCAATCCCCTGATGGCATTTGGATCCAAATTAAACCAGTCCATTTTAACCCAGGGGGATTTTAATCCCGACTTGTTGAACAATCCTCGACAAATAGAAGATTATGCCACCCGGATCGAGGTACAGCAACCGCTCGTGAATCTGGATGGTATTTACCATCGTAAGGCGGCCAAAGCCAAGTGGACCGCTACCGAGTTGCAATCGGAACGTACCCAACAGTACCTGGACCTAGAGGTAGAAAAGGCTTACATGCAGCTGCAATTGGCCTATAAAACGGTGGAGGTTCTGGAAAAGGCACAAGAAGCAGCGCTGGAGAACAAACGCATTGCCAACAATAGCTTCAAACAGGGATATCTCCAAAAATCGGATGTACTGGCCGTAGAGGTTCGGGTTACGGAAATCGAGAATCAATTGCAGTACGCAAAAAGCAACATTCTTAACGCCAGTAATCAATTGTCCGTTTTGATGAACGAGACAAACTATGCCGTATTAAAACCAACAGATTCACTAACCATTAAGACCGAGCGGTTGTCGGCAGATTATCTTTCCGAAAACCGGGCCGATATCCTGGCCATGGCATCGGCCAGTAAGGCGTACCAACAAATGTACAAGGCCGATAAGATGCGCTTTTTACCCAGTTTAAACGCTTTCGGGACCTATGAGTTGCATGATGACCAGGTATTTCAGGGTGGGGCCGATGGTTATTTATTCGGGGCGCAATTGAAATGGAATATTCTCGAGGGTAGCAAACGTTTTGGAAAAGCCCAGAAAAGTAAGGCAGAATACGAAAAATCGAAATTGGAGTTGGAACAATACAAAGCGCAAAGTCAAGTTGAGCTGAATAGGGCAAAACGGATGCTTCAAGATGCCAAGAACAATTTGGAGCTTACGGCCCTTGCCCTTGAACAATCCAGGGAGTCGTTACGCATACGGACCAACCGTTATGGCCAAGGCTTGGAAAAAACCACCGATCTCTTAATGGCCGAAACCCAGTATTCGCAAAAACAGCTGGAATACTATAGTACGATCTACCAGCATAATTATGCACTGGCATATGTTCGGTTTTTGACAAAATAATGAAATGTATGTAGTGACTTCGAGGAGTTCCGGTAGAACTAATGACATAACCCTACAATTCAATACTTGATAAAGTAAGTAATACCAAAAATGATGAAGTATAAAAGTTACATAACGGCAACGGTTTTAGGAATGGCAATTGCGCTCTTAAGCTGCGGACGAAAAGACCAAAAAGCCGTTGCCGATACCGCCCCTCCCGTATCGGTACGGATACATACGGTTTCAGAAGAGGGTAGTGCCCCCCTGCTCGTAGTGAGTGGAAAGGTTGAAGCGGTCAAAAGCGCCGATATCGGTACCCGAATGATGGGCTATGTCGATAAAATTTACGTGCGGGTGGGAGACAGGGTCAAAAACGGACAACTGTTACTGAGTATCAACAATGCCGATGTATCGGCCAAATTGGGTCAAGTAAATGCCGGAATTACGGAAGCCCAAGCGGCCTACGAAAACGCCGAGAAAGATTATCGGCGGTTTACGGTCCTATTCGAAGACAATAGTGCTTCGCAAAAAGAATTGGATGACATAACGGCCCATTATAATATGGCCAAGGCCCGATTGGAGGCTGCCAAGGAAATGAAAAACGAGGTCAACGCCCAATTATCTTATGCCAATATCCGTGCCCCTTTTAGCGGCGTGGTAACGAATAAGTTTATCAAAGTGGGCGATATGGCGAATCCTGGAATGCCTTTGATGGAGGTGGAATCACCAGGCAAGTATCAAGTCTTGGCCATGGTGCCCGAGTCGGAAATTTTGGAAATAAAAACAGACACCGAGGTCGACGTGCTTTTAAAATCCCTGAATAGAAAGGTAGAAGGAAAAGTTACGGAGGTGAGTACCTCTGCAAAGAACACGGGCGGACAATACCTGGTGAAAGTGGAACTGGAAGAAGCCAATGCCGCTATCCTATCGGGAATGTACGCTACCGTACAATTTCCGATACAACGCAAAACGATTGCCAAAGCCATTATGATACCAAAAGATGCGCTTGTTGAAAACGGACAGTTGACGGGGGTCTACACCGTAAGCCAAAGCAATACCGCCTTATTGCGGTGGCTGCGCCTCGGTAGAACCTTTGGGGACGAAGTGGAAGTGCTTTCAGGTCTTTCGGCCGATGAGCAATACATCGTTTCTGCAGACGGGAAATTATTCAATGGGGCGAAAATTGCCATTCAATAAACAAAACTGCGTTAGGGATTGCAGCGGATACCCCGCATCACGCCATGGCGTGGAAGGAGTAGTAGCGGAAAGCCCGACCCGAGCATATGTTCCGAAGGTTTTAAAAATCGTAACGGGCAAGTGCGAAGGGAACGCCCAAATACAAAATCCAAAAAATGAAGGAAGGATTAGCCGGTAAGATCGCCAAACTGTTTTTAGACAGCAAGCTAACGGTATTGCTGATGATCGTATTCATGGTCATCGGGGTATACAGCTCATTTTTAATACCACGGGAAGAGGAGCCCCAGATCGACGTCCCCATAGCGGATATTTTTGTGGGCTACCCAGGAGCGAGTCCTACCGAGGTAGAGAGCCGAGTGGTAAAACCGTTGGAAAAGCTGATCTCGAACATCAAGGGTGTAGAGTACGTATACTCGACCTCAATGAAGGAGCAGGGGATGGTGATCGTTCAGTTTTATGTTGGGGAAGATATTGAACGTTCGTTCGTGAAGTTGTATAACGAAATCAACAAGCATATGGATATTATGCCCCAAGGCGTAACCTTTCCGCTCGTAAAGACGAGGGCCATTGATGATGTGCCGATGTTGGGATTGACGTTGTGGAGCGAAACGTATGACGATTACCGACTCAAACAACTCGCACAGGAACTGACCGATGAGATCGAAAAAGTGACCGATGTTTCCGCCACCAAAAAGATAGGGGGGCGAGACCGTCAGCTGCGTGTGGTACTGGATAAGGATAAAATGGCCGCTAGCGGGCTCGATTTTTTATCCGTTGCCGAAATGATCAAAGCGAACAATCAACAGTTGAGCGGGGGCACCTTTGATAAGAACGACACTGAATTCATGGTCACCACGGGCAAGTTCCTTGAAACGGTTTCCGATGTGGAAAATTTGGTAGTGGGTACCCAACAAAATCGTCCGATTTACTTGAAACAGATTGCCAAGGTCCAAGATGGCCCGGAAGTACCCAAGGACTATGTATTCCATGGGTTTGGGCAGGCTAGTACGAAAGCGGTCGATTTTAAATCGGAGTATCCCGCCGTGACCATTGCCATTGCGAAACGCAAAGGGGCCGATGCCATGAAGATTGCCGATGTGATCATTGACAAAGTCGAACATTTAAAAAAAACATTGATTCCCGATGACGTGCATGTGGAAATCTCCCGGAATTATGGGGAAACCGCCTCACACAAGGTCTCGGAATTATTGCTACACCTGATCGGGGCCATCATTGCGGTAACCTTCGTGGTGATGCTGGCCATGGGCTGGCGGGGCGGACTGGTCGTATTCCTATCCGTACCCATCACCTTTGCGTTGACCTTGCTGAGCTACTATATGCTTGACTACACCCTGAATCGGATTACCTTGTTCGCATTGGTATTCGTGACGGGTATCGTGGTGGATGACTCCATTATCATCGCAGAGAACATGCACCGCCATTTTAAGATGAAGCGATTGCCATTTAAGCAAGCGGCGCTATATGCCATCAACGAAGTAGGGAACCCGACTATCCTTGCGACGTTTACGGTCATTGCCTCGGTACTTCCGATGGCCTTTGTATCGGGTTTGATGGGCCCCTATATGTCGCCCATGCCCATCGGGGCTTCGATCGCGATGTTGCTGTCGCTCTTTGTGGCCTTGACCATTACACCCTATCTGGGCTATATCTTTTTACGTGAGAAAGAAAAAAAAGGCAGCGAAAAAAAGGAAAAAGCACTGGAAAATTCGCTCATTTACCGGTGGTACGACAAGTTGGAACGACCCCTGATCGAGAACAAGAAATACCGTTGGCTCTTTTTGGGGACCACGTTCGTTTTGTTACTAGGCTCGGTTGGAATGTTCTTCACCAAATCGGTAGCCGTTAAAATGCTGCCCTTTGATAACAAGAATGAATTTCAGGTAGTCATCGATATGCCCGAGGGAACGACCTTGGAACGAACCGGAGTGGTCGCCAAGGAAATTGCCCAGTACCTTCGAACGCGCCCGGAGGTAATCGATTATCAACACTACGTAGGTACTTCGGCCCCGATTACTTTTAATGGACTGGTACGACATTATGATCTTCGTGGTGGTAGCAATATGGCTGATATTCAGGTGAACCTGATCGACAAAGGCGAGCGCAGCGCCCAAAGTCATGGTATTGCAAGTCTGTTAAGACCCGATATACAACGAATCGGTGCAAAGTACGGTGCCAATATAAAAGTAGTGGAAGTGCCCCCGGGTCCACCCGTGTTGTCGACCATCGTCGGGGAAATTTACGGTCCCGATTACGATACGCAAATCGATATCGCCAATCAGGTACAACATATTCTAAAAAGAACGGACGATGTGGTCGACGTAGATTGGATGGTGGAAGCCGACCAAACCGAATATCTATTTGTCATTGATAAGGAAAAAGCAATGACCTATGGGGTGGCACCGCAACAAATCGCCCATACGATGCATATGGCCTTGTCCGAAAAGGCCATCACCACCTTGTACGATGAGGATGCCTCTAAGCAAGTAGATCTTTTATTGGCATTGGATGAAAAGGAAAAATCGACCATCAACGACATTTCCCAATTGAAAGTACAATCGAATCATGGAACTGTGGTACCCATTGGCGATTTGGTCGATATTGAGGAAACGACCAGTGCCAAGAGCATTTACCGTAAGAACCAAAAACGGGTGGTGTATGTATTGGCCGATATGGCGGGGGAACTGGAGAGTCCGGTGTACGCAATTCTAGGCATGACGGATAAGTTGAAGGAAATTGAGCTTCCAGAGGGCCATTCCATTGATGAGCTTTATATGGAGCAACCCGATTTTGAGGATGACTATACCGTAAAATGGGATGGCGAATGGCAGATTACATTGGAAGTGTTCCGTGATTTGGGAATCGCTTTTTTAGGTGTCATCGTTATCATTTATATTTTGATCGTGGGTTGGTTCCAGAACTTTAAGGCCCCTGTGGTGATGATGGTGGCGATTCCGCTTTCGTTGGTGGGTATCGTACTGGGGCATTGGTTATTGGGGGCATTCTTTACCGCAACTTCCTTTATTGGTATGATTGCCTTGGCGGGTATCATGGTGCGGAACTCGGTCTTGTTGATCGACTTTGTCAATATAAGACTTGCCGACGGTATCCCGATAAAGCAAGCGGTCATTGAAGCGGGCGCTGTTAGAACCACTCCCATCTTGTTGACGGCGGGTACGGTCGTTATCGGGGCCTTTGTCATTCTCTTTGATCCCATTTTCCAAGGTTTGGCCATTTCATTGATGGGGGGTACCATTGTATCTACCGTATTGACCTTGTTGGTAGTGCCCCTGGTGTACTATATGATTGAACGAAAGAAGTATCCGACCGAGGGAGAACCGGAGAGTGATGTTGAAAAAGACTAAAAAAAACGAAAAATGAAACTACTGATCGTAACGGTTGTTGAGGAATTCGAAAAGGATATCCTGAGGCTATTTAAAGAAGCCAATATCGAAAGTTTTAGCAGCTCGGATATTGACGGGTACAAAAACCCCACCTCGATGGTGCGCACGGCGAGCTGGTTCCCTAGTGAAAGCGGTGGGGTAGAGTCGAGCTTGTTCTTTTCGTTCACAGAGAATGAAAAGATCGAAGCACTGTTTCGATTGATCGAGGAATTCAATGAAGCTTTAGAGACCAACAATCCCATAAAGGCGATAGTGGTTCCCATTGAAAAATTTATCTAAACGAGAATTACAAAACGGGCAACAAGGGGAAGTTGATACCGACCGAAATCGTCGATAACGAATGCGCTATGACCTTGAATAAACGATAAAATTCAAACAGATGAAAAAAAATAGAATTGTAAGGGCGGTTGCTGGCACTTTTATACTGATAAGTTTGCTATTGGCGATTTATGTCAACATTCATTGGCTCTGGTTTACCGCGTTCGTCGGTCTGAACCTCTTGCAATCTGCCTTTACCAAATGGTGTTTGATGGAAGATATTTTGAAGAAATTCGGAGTGACGGATTGAAGAGGAAGAGTGCGACCAAAATTTAAAAACGTACTTTTAGGATACGAAGTGATTTAGACTTATTATTTTACCTGCATGTTTTATTTTGCACTCTAATTTTGTCGTTTTTGAGCACAGTAGCTAAGACTGTGGCACTAAAAAATCACTTCATAAAATAATCCGTCATGACCATTCACCATTTTGGCGAAGGAAATTCGCTCTTAAACCAGTTTATTGCCGAGATCCGGGACGAGCAGGTTCAGAAAGACCCCATGCGATTCAGGCGAAATATAGAGCGTATCGGGGAAGTACTGAGTTATGAACTGAGCAAGAATCTGAAGTATTCGGTAAAAACGGTACAGACACCCTTCGGAACCAAGGATATGTCCCTACCTGAGAATCAAATGGTGCTGTGTTCCGTACTACGTGCCGGATTACCGCTACACCAGGGCATGCTCAATTATTTTGACCGGGCCGAAAACGCCTTCATTTCTGCCTATCGCCATCATACCGATGGGGGTGACGCCTTTGAAGTCATTGTGAAGTATTTTGCCGCTCCCGCCTTGGGAGGCAAGACCCTAGTGCTTACCGACCCCATGTTGGCCACGGGGCGTACCCTGGAAAATGTATTGAAGGCTTTGAAAACCCATGGGGAGCCCAAACAAATACATATCATTTCAGTGATTGGCTCAAAAGACGGCATCGCTTATGTCAATAAGGTTTTTCCCGAAAACACACACTTATGGATTGCAGCCATTGATGAACAACTTACTTCCAAAGGCTATATTATCCCTGGCTTGGGCGACGCGGGTGATTTGGCCTTTGGCCCTAAGTTATAGACAAAGCTGTCATGGCGGTGTCATTTTGCCGAGACCTCGCTGTTTTGATTTCTTCTCTCTTTTTTTGTGTGAAAAAGAGGCCATACTGACCTAGATCATTTCCCATCCGACTTTAGGGTGCTACTTTCGACGTAGAAAAAATGTTTAACCTAAAAATGCAATATTATGTCACTAGTAAAATTTAAAAGGAGACCCTTTGGAAACCTGATCACCCAAGATTTTTTTGACATGGACGATTTTTTTGACAATAGAAAATGGGTCAGGGACATGCTGCCCGATCGTTTTTGGACAGGAAAAACAGGGGAACCCGCACTGAACATCAAAGAAACAGATGATCATTTTGAGATTGAATTGGCAGCCCCTGGATTTGCCAAGAAAGACTTTGAAGTGACTATTGAAGATGGTTGCTTGAACATTTCCGCCGAAAAGAAAATGGAGAAAGAGGAAAAAGAGGAGAATTATACCCGTAGGGAGTTCAGCTATAACTCCTTCGAAAGATCCCTGCAATTACCTGAAAGTGTAAAACAGGAAGAAATTAAGGCTGCATACAAAGATGGTATCCTTAGCTTTAATCTTCTTAAAAAAGAAGAGGCTAAAAAGATACCACCTAAAAAAGTGGAGATTTCATAGCAATGTGAGATAGCTTACTTTTCTTTTGAAACGCCCTTGTACCAAAACCTGAATTTTGTCCATGTATTCAGGTTGGGTGCAGGGGCTTCGTTTTCCTGTCAAGCATTTTTTAAAATATTTCCAAATGGTTCAAAATCCGTTTGCTGTTTCGGTAGAGGATGTAATCACCCATCTGATGGGAGATCGGGTTAGGGGGCTCGAAGAAGAAGAGGCCCTCGGGCGTCTTTCAGCGCATGGCCCCAACCAAATACCAGAAAGCGGTCCAAAGAAACGATGGCGCATACTGGCGGATCATTTAGCCGACCCTATCATCTATATTTTGGTCGTAGCGGCCGTTTTGGCATTCCTATTCAATGATTTTCTTGAGGGTATGGCCATCCTTATCGTTATTTTGATTTCGGTCGCCATTGGCTTTTTCATGGAACTGCAGACGGTGCGTTCCTTGGAGGAACTCCGGAAAATGGGTCAAGCGATGACTTATGTGCTCCGGTCGGGTCAAAAAGTGCATATCAAGGCTTCGGAAGTCGTTCCCGGAGATCTTTTACTGGTAGAACGTGGGGATGTGGTAGCGGCGGATGCACGTTTGATCGAGGTCGAAAATCTTTCCGTGAAAGAATCGGCCCTTACAGGTGAAAGTGCCCAAGTCTCCAAAACAACGAATATATTACATGCCGATATCCCCTTAACGGATAGATCCAATATGCTTTTTCGCGGTACTACGGTCACTACGGGGTCGGGGAAGGCTATCGTGACGGCTACTGGAAGACATACCCAATTAGGTCATATACAGCAGATGGGTGTCGATGCATTGAAGGAACGAACCCCTTTGGAGAAAAAACTGAAGGAGTTGAGCAAGTGGTTGATATGGTTAACGTTGTTTTTCGCGTTGATCATTATAATCATGGGCTACATACGCGGGGAAGAGTTGCTGCTGATGATCGAGACGGCGGTGGCATTGGCAGTCGCGGCGATACCCGAAGGACTCCCGATCGTCGCTACGATCGCCCTGGCACAGGGCATGATGCGACTCTCAAAAAAACAGGTAATCATTAAAAAACTGGAAGCCGTTCAGACCTTGGGCGCTACGGATATTATCTGTACCGACAAAACGGGAACCTTGACCGAAGACCAAATGAAAGTTCATTCCCTGGAATTTGGGGAGCAATCATTGGCCGATATCTATCATCGGAAAAATGATTTTTTAACTTCCATAAAGCAACATCCTGTTTTTCACAAAATGATGATGACCGCTATTCTTTGTAATAATATCGATGTCGAATCGATTGAAAAACAGGGTGATTCGATTGAACGGGCCCTAATTGATTTTGCAACGCATATGGGATATGACCCCATTACCGTTAGGGAAAAAAATCCAGAAAAATTAGAGCTGCCCTTTAGCGAAGAGCGGAAGCTGATGGCCACCGCACATCGGCATCAAGACCACTTTCATGTATATGCAAAAGGGGCTTTTGAGAACCTAACCGCCCATTGCGACCGTATTATGTGTGCCGATGGAACGAAGCCTTTCGTGAATAGGCAAATTTGGGGTAAAAAGGTCGATATTTTGGCGGAACAGGGGTTGCGCACCTTGGCTTTTGCATATAAGGAAGTAAAACAGGAGCCCGTAAAGCAGACCCTTTTGGAACAACTTGTTTTTTTGGGGATTATGGGTTTCTTGGATCCAGCTAGGGAAGATGTAAAGGCAACCATCGACACCTACAAAAGGGCAGGGATCAAGGTGGTCATGGTTACCGGTGATCACCCTGGAACTTCGGAAAAAATTGCCAGGGATATCGGTTTATTGGAAAGGGAAGATGACGGTACGCGGCAAGCCGTATATCGGGGCAAGGACCTCGTTACCTATATGAATGCATCCGAGGTACATAACGAACAACTACGAAATGCTTCGATTTTTGCTCGGGTCACTCCTGAACAGAAACTGGATTTGGTACGTTTTTACCAAAAAAATAACCATATCGTGGGCATGATCGGTGATGGTATCAACGATGTGCCCGCCTTGAAGAAGGCAGACATCGGAATCGCCATGGGGGTACGGGGTACGGAAGCGGCTCGTGAAGTGGCTGATGTTATCCTTAAGAACGATCGGTTTACGGCCATAGAACTGGCGATTCGTCAAGGGAGGGTGGTATTTCAGAACATCCGTCAATTTGTGGTCTATCTATTGTCCTGTAATCTGGCGGAAATTCTTTCTGTCGGTACTGCGGCCCTTTTAAATCTTCCGTCCCCATTGCTGCCCTTACAAATCCTATTTTTGAACTTGGTAACCGATGTCTTTCCGGCCTTGGCACTTGGACTTGGAAAAGGAGAGGAAGATGTTATGGAGCAACCCCCCAAGAACCCGAAAGATCCGATTATTACATCAAGTGATTGGGTGGCCATACTAGTTTACGGTCTCTGTATCGGTATAGCCGTGTTGGGTGTGGTGGTCTATGCGGATTCGGTTTTGAACCTACCATCGAAAACCATCAATAACATGGCCTTTTATACCTTGGTATTGGCACAATTGGTCAATGTTTTTAATATGCCCAAGCGAAGCGAATCCTTTTTCAAAAATGAGGTAACGGCCAATCATTGGATATGGGGAGCGATTCTTTTGTCGTTGGCGATTACCTTTGGGGCCTATTTGGTTCCTGTCGTCGCCACCTACCTTTCTCTGGGCCCGCTCTCCCTTGCACAGATGGGTACGGTAATCATGTTTGCATCCGGGTCTTTGGTATTGGCACAACTGGTAAAACGTTTAATACGCTTAAGGGTATCTTGAATAGGTGATGACTACCGCGCTACCGAATCGATTTTCATGGGTAGTTTCAAGGAAATATCAATGGTCGGCCATAATTTTGAGATTCCGTCAGGGCCCATATGAAGTTCATAACATTCCCGATTCAGTGAGTTGATGGCCTCTTCCCCTTCCCAATCGGACAAATCGATGCCCGTGGTTAGTATCAGCGTATCTTTTTTTCGGGAATAACGATAATCTACTGTGTTGGAAAGAGCGTTGATTTCCAAAGACATTTTACCTGTTTCTTCCCCTGCTTCCAAAATGGTACCTTTAATGGTATCGGAATGGAGTACTTGAAAGAAGTACCTTCTTAATTTGTCGTCCCGAATGCCATTACCGGTATCGACCGAGAGGGTGTTGATAACGATGGAATCCCCTGGTGAAAGGACATTTGTAGTTTCCGATGTACCTTTTGTAAATAGCACAAAGTCGCTAAAGGTTCCGTTTACCGCCGCTCTGTTTGTAAACTTATAGGCGGTCCATTGTAATACCGTTTCGGAGGTGTCGATTGAATAGGGTTGCCCAGACTTGGCTGTTGCAGGCCCCGTTGCGGTAGATTGGTCCTTTGTCCCACTCTGCTTACAAGAAAGAACCATTAGAACCATCAACCAAATCAACACTCGATTGTTTCCTTTCTTCATTGGTAAGGCAATTAATACCCCAAAAGTAGCTGCTACCTTGAAGCCAATGAATGACCTAGGTCAGTGCCTTGATCCAAAACGAAATCAACCTTGGGAAGAAGTAGGAAGCTGTAGGGTGTGTTCGGCTCGTAAGGCCTCTTTGGCGGCATCATATCCCAATTGAAATATCACATCGATATTTTTTAGGGCAAACATCCCGAAACTGCTCATATTCTTGGGACGTACCAAAAGATTGCAATCATCGAATTTGGAGAACGATTCGCTGGCGACTTTGATGTGGTAGGCGCGCTCCATAACACTATACGCGTGTTTTAAATCCTTGATCTGTACCTTTTCGAACGGATTTACATATACCCCGACAATTTGGGCACAGTACGTTTTGATCAAATCCACGGGAAAATTGTTGAGCATGCCACCGTCCGCGTAGTAACCATTATTGATTTGTACCGGTGCAAATATTCCGGGAACCGCCGCGGATGCGAGTAGCGGGCTTATTAATTCGCCTCGATGAAACACCTGCAAGCTACCATCCAGTAGGTTGGTGGCGGTTATGAACAACGGTTTTTTCAATGCTTCAAAGCTGTCGTCGGGCAAGTAATTCTTCAGTTCGGAATAAAACTTGGTAGTATCGACAAATCCCGGTTTTTTCCGGGCATATTTATCGATGGTAAATATCTCGAGTGTTTTAAAAAAATCCAATATTTCTTCCCAGGTACATCCACCGGCATATAATCCACCAACAATGGCACCCGCGCTGGTACCTGCGATATAGGACGGATGTATTCCCTCTTCCTCCAATGCCTTGATCGCTCCTATATGGGCTATACCGCGAGCACCACCCCCTGAAAGTACCAAACCAGTCTTCATGCTCTTTTTTTTCGGTTTCCATGGTAAAAATACCTGCTGACAAGTGGGGATACTATGACCCTTGTCATATAGGGCAGCGTGGTCGTTGAATGATGACCAAAATCATTTTTAAGCCCGAGAAGCAATGATACATTTGATAAAAGAACGGAAATGGAAATGTTCATTTCGAATTTGTTTGAAGATATGCCTTGGTTGGCTTATCTATTGGTACCCGGGGCCAGCATTCTTTTGGGACTAGCGGTACGGTGGATTCTTTTTGCCATTTTTAAACTCTACAATAGCAAAAAACCCTCCGTTTTAAAAGAGGAGCTTTTAACGCATTTGAAAGCCCCCACCTTTTGGTTCCTTCCGCTGCTGTTCACATATTTGACGCTTCCTTATATAGGACTGGACTCTTTTTGGCACAAACTCTTGGAGATGTTGATCATTGTGAATTTGGCATGGTTGTTCATCACTGCCTTAGGCGCGTTGGAGGAAGCGGTAAAACATACATTCAACGTTGATGGCGTTCATCAGGCAAAGGAGCGGAAGGTACTCACACAACTGCGGTTTATGAAGAGTATTGCCCAAGTCGTCATCGCTACCATAGCCTTGGCCTCCATTTTATGGAATATACCCACTGCGAAACAGTTAGGGGAGACCATTCTGACTTCGGCGGGGGTTTTGGGCATTATCGTTGGGGTAGCTGCCCAAAAATCGATTGCCAATCTGATTACCGGATTTCAAATCGCTTTTACCCAAACGCTTAAAATCGATGATGAAGTCGTTATCGAGGGAGAGTTTGGAACGGTTGAAGACATCACGTTGACCTACGTGGTCGTGCGAACATGGGACTGGCGTCGGCTGGTATTACCACTTAACTACTTTAACGACAAATCGTTTGTGAACTGGAGCTTTGCTTCCCGCAGGCTTATCGGGAGTGTATATCTCTATGTGGATTATACGTTTCCGGTAGCCGAGTTGCGGGAGAAATTCCTCAAACTGCTTAAGAATCATCGCTTATGGGACAAAAAGGAGGCAGACTTACTGGTGACCGATAGCGATAGCCGTGCGATGCAGTTAAGGGCCACTTTTAGCGCAAAAAATGCGACCGACGTTTGGAACCTACGTTGCGATATAAGGGAACAACTGATTTCGTTCATACGGGAAAATCATCCAAATGCACTCCCTAAAATTCGGATGGTTGATTTACAGGCTGTATAACGGCTTGGGAAATGTACTAAGTAATAAGTTCTTATGATAGACGAACTGGATAATACGAAGCTTTTTCAGAGCATTTTTGAATCCTCGGTAGAAGGAATTCTCGTTGTCGATGATGATGGGTCACTTCTTACAATAAACCCGGCCGGGGAACATATGTTCGGCTATGACAACGGAGAACTTACAGCATGCAGGGTAGAACAACTGATTCAGGAAAACCTGCGAAAAAAGCACATCGGACATCGGAGAAAATACATCAAAAACCCGATGGCCAGGCCCATGGGCAAGAACCGGAACCTATGGGGTTTAAAAAAGGATGGCTCCCAATTTCCGGTAGAAATCAGTCTTAGTCCAGCGGTGGTCAACGACCATTCGGTGACGATTGCTTTTGTAAAGGACGCTACGCAACAGTATCTGGTGGAACAGGAGTTAAGGGCCAATGAGGCAAAGAGCAATGCGCTCTTGGAAGCCATTCCGGATATGATGTTCATTCATAATTTCCGAGGGGATTTCCTCGACTGTTACATGCCCAACCGGGGAGATTCTCAAGTAAGTGAAGAAGACTTGGTTGGTAAAAACATCAAGGAGGTGGTTCCACCGGAAATGGCCAGGGAGATACTCAAAACACATCGAAAAGCGATCAAGGAAAAGGAGGTACAAATTCGGGAATACACCATGCAAGGTGAAAAGGGAAAGATAGTCTATGAAGCCCGTACGGTGCGATTAAACAATCACCGTCTCCTCACCCTTGTTAGGGATATCACCCAAAATAAGGCAATACAAGACGTATTACACATTCGGAATAGGGCTTTGGATGCCGCGGGGAACGGTATTTTGATTGCGGATGCGCAACAACCCGATCTTCCGATTATCTATAGCAATCCTGCCTTTACCCATATGACGGGGTATAGAAGTAGTGAAGCCTTGGGAAGAAACTGTCGCTTTTTGCAGAAAGACGATCGAGATCAGCCCGGGATTGAAAATATTCGCAAAGCCATCAAGACGGGTACGCTTTGTAAAGAGACCCTACGCAATTATCGTAAAGACGGCACACTCTTTTGGAACGAGCTTACGCTTACCCCCGTTTATGATAAAGAACAGCGATTAACCCATTTCATCGGGGTACAGCACGACGTAACGGACAAAAAAAAGGCGATTCAGCTTAAGGATGATATCCGAAAGATTTTAGAGATGATTGCGCAGGACCACCCGTTGGATGCGATAGGTAATTGCTTGGTGGAAGCACTCGAAAAACACGTAAAAGGCTGTAGGGCCGCCATTCAACTAGTGGATGATAAAGGTATCCTACGCAATTTGGCAGCGCCCCACCTCCCGGAACCGTTCGTCAAAGCCATGGAAGGATTGGCCGTGGGACCGGAAGCGGGTTGTTGTGGGGCTGCGGCGCATACGAAACAGGAGATTTTTACGCCCGATATTGCTACCCACCCGCTTTGGAAAAACAATAAGGAGGTCGCCTTACACAATGGATTTGTCTCTTGTTGGGCGTTCCCCATTTTATCGGTGAAAGACGAGGTGCTGGGTACTTTCGCCGTTTATTGCAAGACACCGGAGACATCATTGGAAGCGTACAAAGAGATCATGGCCGATCTTACCCAACTCAGTGCCCTGGCAATCGAACATCATGATATTAGAACCGAGTTGTTTACGAGTAGGAAACAATTGGAGGCCTACGCCCAAACCTTGGAACAGCGGGTAAAAGAACGTACCGTAGAACTTAAGGACACGGTACAGCAACTGGTGGAAATCAATTTAAGCCTGGAAGATCAGATACAGGAAACCAGGTCCGCTGAAAGCAGGGCGCGAAGAAGCCAAGCACTATTTTCGGCCATTGCCCAAAACTTTCCCAAAGGTGTCATCGTAGTGTTCAATCAAGATTTCGAATTGGTATATGTCGAGGGACAGGAACTGAAACGGTTTAACCTTAGAAAAGGCGATTTCGAGGGATTACGTATTGATGATCTTCCGATTTTTTCAAAAGAACAGATCGGGAAAATCCGTGAAGATGTCAATAAAACCCTGAACGGAAGTCATCTTACTTTCGAGCTGGAGTACATGGGAAATAGCTATACGGCGAATTCCACTCCCTTGTGGTCGGATGATCCCGACGTTGTTTGGGCCTTGTTTGTTTACAGCAATATTACCGATCAGAAAAAAGTACAACAAGAATTGTCGAATGCCCTGAAAATAGAACAGGAACTCAATGAATTAAAGTCGCGCTTTATCTCCATGGCTTCCCACGAATTTCGCACGCCTCTGAGTGCCATCCTATCCTCTGCGATTCTTATCGGAAAACAAAACGAACCGGGTCAGGAAGAGAAAAGAAAAAAACACGTGATGCGCATTCGGGCGAATGTGCGGAATCTGGTGGTAATCCTGAACGATTTCCTATCCTTGAGCAAATTGGAAGAAGGCAAGGTACAAATGCATGCGCAACAATTTGAACTGATCGATTTTGTCAAGTCATTGATAGATGAGATGGAAGTAAACCTGAAGGAAGGACAGGAACTTATTTTAGAACAGGACAATACGGAAGTTTTGGTGTATCTAGACCCAAAACTGCTCAGCCATGTCCTAAACAATCTTTTCTCGAACGCTATCAAGTATTCCGAGGAGCATACGAAGATTAAATGTCGTATCGCCACAGAGGGAAAAAAGCTTTTGATCAAGATTAAGGACCAGGGCATCGGCATTCCTAAAAAGGAACAAAAGAGCCTGTTCCAACGATTTTTCCGTGCCGGGAACGTCACCAATATTCAAGGTACCGGCCTTGGACTGCATATCGTTAAACAATACACCGAACTTATGGGTGGCGCTGTGCGATTTAAAAGTAAAGAAGGTAAGGGAAGCACCTTTATCGTAGAATTACCCTTAAACCTGAAAAGAAAATGAAAAAAGTACTACTCATTGAGGATAACCAAGACGTACGTGAAAACACGGCGGAGATTTTGCAACTCGCAAACTACCAAGTGGCCACAGCCGAAAATGGCCTAAAAGGAGTGGAAAAAGCCAAACAATTTATACCTGACATCGTGGTATGCGATATCATGATGCCTGAAATGGATGGATACGAGGTACTCGAGCAACTAGGGAAAAATAGTGCTACAGCCAGTGTTCCTTTCATTTTCCTAACTGCAAAGACAGCGAGGGCCGACATGCGTCTCGGGATGAATATGGGTGCGGATGATTACCTGACGAAACCCTTTGAAGAAAGGGAACTTTTGGAAGCGATCGACTGCCGCCTTCAAAAGAACAATTTCCTCAAGAAAGAAATCGCCAAAAATATTAAAGGCCTTAATACTTTTCTGGAAGAAGCATCCCAGTACATGGATTTGGAGGAGCTTTCGAAAGAATATCGTCCAAAGGAGCTCGAAAAAGGGGAATTTCTTTATTGGGAGGGAGACGGCGCACATTCCCTCTATTTCATAGAGAGTGGAACCATCAAAACCTATAAAGGGACCGAGTCGGGGAAAGAATTCGTGACCGGCATTTATAAAGCCGGTGATTTTGTGGGGCAGTTATCCCTTCTGAATAAATCAGGAACCTATATCGAAACGGCAACGGTCATGGAGGACGCCGAGGTATGCGCCATACCAAAGGATGATTTCACCAAGTTGTTGTACGGCAATCACCTGGTCTCCCAAAAGTTCATAGGAATGGTATCCAATAACCTGATCGATGTTCAGGAGCATTTGGTGGATATGGCTTATGCATCCGTACGACAACGTGCCGCCAAGGCCTTATTGGAGTTGTACCAAAAAGGAATTATCATGGATAAGGTGAACGGAGGTGTGGGGATTCCCCGGGAAGATTTTGCGGGAATGATAGGTACAGCGACCGAGACCGCGATACGAACCTTATCCGATTTCAAGGAGGAAGGTCTTATTACCACCGATCAAGGTAGGAGGATTGTTTTGTTGAACAAGGAAGAACTAAAACGTGTGGCGGATTTTAGGTAGTTTTTTAGGTTGTCTGTTCGGCAATTGTTTCACGTCTTTGTTCCAAAAGGCGCTCATCCCTGCGATCCTTATACCGTTTTAACACCTTTTTCAGTACAAAGGTAAGCGCCAATTTTTTAAGCGTGTCGTTTAGGCCTAATCCGCTCCTGAGCTGCGAGGGCAAGAGATTTGTCCTGGCACTGTTCAGATTGAGTTTTAGATTTTCCTTATCGATTTCCCGTTGGAGTTCCAAAACTCGTAAACGGGTGTCGACCTCTTCAAAAGAACTATATCGCTTCATGATGGTGTTTCAAAAAAAATAGTCGGAAAACTTACGTAGCAAAGGTGTGTCCAATTTATCTCGAAATAGGTAACATAGGATGGCGACCAGTACATAAAAAAGGCCAACGATCAAAAATCCCTGATAATTACTGCCCAGGACCAATCCAAAGGCATAGGAGGCTGCAAAGGATAGCATGAGCAGCGCCACCAGCGTTGCGGCTCCTACCAATAAGGCTTTGGCGGCTGCAGTGACCGACCCCATGAGCACCTTGAAAACCTTGAGTTTAAAATACTCTTCACTGTGTTCGAGATAGGACCTCACATCGGCATCTGCCTCCGTGAGGTCTCTTTTTAGTTCATCATAAGCCATGGGCCGCTATTTCTGAAGTTGGGCGTTTTTCTTTTTTAATTCCTCCAATTTGCGTTCCAAGGTAGCGATGATGTCATCGGCCTTATAGCTCATGTGGCTGAGGGTTTCTTCCAGTTTGTGATCGAACTCTTCTTTCTTATCCTTTATGGTCTTGCTCAGTTCCTCTTTCGCATGCGTGACCTTATCGGTGAGGTCGTTCTTGGCATCGACTGCTTTGGTTCTAATTTTTTCCCTGGTCTCCGAACCCTTGTCCGGTGCAAATAATACACCGAACGCGGCTCCTAACGCCGCCCCTGTTAACAAGGCAAAAACTACATTTCCACTATCGTTTGTCATGATGATGATTTTAAGTTAACGAATCTTTAATACTCTGTATCAAATGTAAATCAAAGACGATCGAATTGAAATGATTTATATCATACGGTTCCAGGTGTAAGGGCCCGGTCGATATTGGGATGAAGTATTTTTTAGGTTAGAGCCGTCAGGTAGAGTATGCAGGATGGATTTGAACTACAATATCGTTTTGAACTTTTTGTACGCCCGGCGCCTTGTAAGCGGCTTTTTCCGCCAACTCCCTTTCCTTTAAGGAATGTACCCTGCCTTTGAGTTGCACAGTGCGTCCGTCTACTTGCACCCTGATACCCTTTTCCTCCAGATTGGCCGAACGTTCCAGCGCTCTTTTTATTTCATTTTCAACATCGCTCGGCTCTGCCGTAGGGATAATTTCAATCGTATTGATTACTCCCCTTACCCCACGGAGGTTTTCCACCGTACGTTGGGCGGCTTTTTTTTGATACTCCCATGGCACGTTTCCTGTAAGATAGATATAGCCATCCTCTACCAATACCATTACTTTTTCCTTGGGTACCGAGGCGTTCCATTCCAACGCGCTGACTGCCGCCTTTGCGATTTCATTATCGGTCTTCGAATAATCTTCACCGTGTACAATCTCGATATCTTCGGCTACGGCTTTCACACCGGCCACACACTTTACCGCTTCATGGGCCGCGACTTTTTTACTGTGTTCATCTACCGTTCCGCTCAGGGTTACGATACCGTCTTCGACTGTGACGCCGATATGGGATTCATCAACACCCGGTAACCAAGCTAATTCGTCCAGGATATGTCTTCTGATTTCTGCATCTGTTTTCATTGCGTTCAAGTATTCTTAAAGATAGTTACATGGGAGTGAAATGCACGCCAAACAATGATAGGGGATTGACCAAATTCATATAAGGTTCGGGTATCATAGTCGGAGGAGGTAATCGGAGTCTTTGGTAACCCTACATATACTTGGTCAAAAATTGAAAGAACTCTTTTTTTAAATCGGCATAAATCTGGCGCTGCGTCTCCATTTGATCCCTGAATTCCATATGTTTTTTTACGAGCGCTATATCCATCGCTTCCCGCCCCATCTTGCTATGGCCCTCAATGCTTGTTTCGTGCTCTTCGATGGTTTCCAGTAAATCGTCGATGATTCCACCATGTAATATGAACTCGTTCTGGAAATGCTCCAGTTGTTTCAATACCTCCTGTTTGGTCCAACGGGTTACCAATTCACTTAATCTGTTATTGAAAGACCTGAGTTCGTCTTTCCAAAAAGCGAGTTCGGATTTCCAATGAATATGTTCAAAATGTAGGTTTGAATCGTATATGATCTCTTTTTCCATGGCCTGTGTATTTGTTTGTATGTCGTATGAATATGATATTCAAAATTATTTGATACAGAGCGGTTTGAAAATGATGTAGGTCATTTCGAAAACAAACCTGCTCCATTTATTTTGTAGTATCAAACCCTCGAAAATGGAATATAGAGCTTGTTACCGGTCGTTATTGTTATTTTTTGTTTATGTGCTGTTTTTACTCTTGGCAAGCTGTGGTCCGGTGGTGCTTACCACCAGGGTGGCCGATCCCCCTCCTCCTTGGTTTTATCCCAACAGACTCGAACTGGTACGCTATGTCTATTTTCCCGAGTTCAGTTTTTACTACGACTTGTCGTCACGCACGTACGTTTATCTAGATGCCGGGGTCTGGGTACGTAGAAAGGTATTGCCGACACGGTATCGCAATATCGACTTGAGAAGGTCGCGCTATGAGCGCATTCGAAATTACAACGATGACAATATTCGACGCTACCATGAAGAGCACAATGCGAATAGAGGTCGTAGCAATCGTGGTGTACGCCGGAGCAATGATTGAAATATGTATCCTTTTAAATCATAACAATCATGAAGAGAATAATGTTTATGGTGTTGATTTTGCTTTTTGCCGGTTGTAAAGGGCAAGAAGAAAGCGAATTGGAAAAGGCCGAGGTAAAAAAGGACTCCACCGAAATACCCGAGGGGCAATGGGAGGTGAAAAAAGAGTATGACGAATTCGGGAACCTGATTCGGTACGATTCGATTTATTCCTATTCCTATTCAAACCCTAATGGGGAATCGCTCAAGATAAATTTGGACAGTATCATGGATTCTTTTCGAAGTTATTTCGATCAGGAGGCACCGCTTTCGCGGAACGGTTTTTTTCCTTCTTTTCCAAGAAAGGATTCCCTGTTCATGAAGGATTTTTTCGAGGAAGACTATTTCTTCAAAAATTGGGAACGGCATCATTCCGATATGGAAGGCATCATCAAACAAATGGACTCGTTGAGAAACGCATTTTTGAAGAAATACCATCCTGGACTAATGGAGTCGCAGGAGGAAGGGCAACGGTGAATCCGATTATTAACACAAGACGGGTTTAAAAGCCTTTACCTAGCTTCCCGCAAAGTGCAAATGTTTGCTGTGCGATTTCCAGCTCCTCGTTAGTCGGCACCACGAGGATTTTTACCCTGGATGAAGCAGTGTTTATTTCCCGAATGCCACTTGATCCCGATTCATTTTTGAAGTCGTCCAGTTCAATACCGAAATACGTCATTTCCTGGCAGACCATTTTTCTCAGGATGCTCGAATTCTCACCAATTCCCGCAGTGAAAAGTATGGCATGGAGTCCATTCATTGCGGCGGTATAGGCACCGATATACTTCTTAATTCGGTAGGCACTCATTTCCAGGGCCAGTGAACAATCGGCATTTCCCTTTTTAGCCTCTGCCTGTATGTCTCTCAGGTCGTTGTATCCGGTGAGCCCCAACAAACCACTTTTTTTTAGTAGCATTTCCTTTACCGCGTGCTGCCCATAGCCCAGCTGCTCTGTCAGATGAAAAACAATCGAATGATCGATATCCCCACTTCTGGAGCCCATGATCAATCCGTTGGAAGGTGCAAAACCCATACTGTGGTCAACGCTTTTTCCATTCTTGATCGCCGTCATGCTACAGCCATTCCCTAGATGAATGGATATCATTTTGGGGTTGTCTTGATTTAGATATTCCAGGGCCCGTTCGGAGACATATTTGTGACTGGTACCGTGAAAGCCGTAAGCCTGTATGCCATGTTCGGTAAATAAGGCTGTTGGAATCGCATATTTTTTCGCCTTTTTAGGCATCGTCTGATGAAAAGCGGTATCGAAAACCGCAACCTGACTGGCCTTTGGAAAGATCTCCTCGGCCAGTATGATGCCCTCTAGGTTTGCAGGGTTGTGCAGCGGGGCAAGGGTTGAAAAGGCGCTGATTTTTTCCTTAACTTCCTTATTGATCAAGGTCGTTTCTGAAAAGCGGTTGCCACCATGCACTACTCGGTGACCTACGGCATGGATTTCATCCGCCATTTTTATGACCCCCTTATGGGTATCGCGCAACATGTCCGCGATTTCCTCTAGCCCTCGTTTATGAGTGTGTATTTTCCGTTCTTCTTCGACAAAAACGTCTTTGGCCTTATACTTAAAAATAGCTTCATCACTGCCGATACGTTCAATAGCTCCAGCACATATCACCCGTTTTGAAGGCATATCGAACAACTGGTATTTTATCGAGGAGCTCCCGCTATTGATGATGAGAATGTTCATAGTTTTAATTCCTTAGATTCCCTCGGCCTGTATCGCGGTAATTATGACCGTGTTGAAAATATCGTCCACGGTACACCCCCGGCTCAGGTCGTTTACCGGTTTTTTAAGTCCCTGCAGCATGGGTCCAATGGCTAGGGCACCTGTTTCCCGTTGTACCGCTTTATAGGTGTTGTTACCCGTATTTAAATCGGGAAAAATAAATACGGTCGCCTGCCCGGCCACTTCGGAGTCGGGCAACTTGCTTTTACCGACCTTACTATCGACGGCGGCATCATATTGAATGGGTCCCTCTACTTTTAAGTCCGGTCTTTTCTGTTTGACTATTTCGGTTGCCAGGCGTACGCGGTCTACATCCTCGCCCACTCCGGACGCACCGGAAGAGTACGACAACATGGCGATACGGGGCTCGATGCCAAAAGCGGCACTGGTGGCTGCAGAGGATATCGCGATTTCCGATAATTGCTCTGCAGTAGGATTCGGATTGATGGCACAATCACCGAAAACCGTTACCCTATCAGGGAGACACATAAAAAAGATGGAGGATACAATGGAGACCTCGGGACGCGTCTTAATAAATTGGAGCGCAGGTCGTATGGTGTGTTGGGTGGTATGTACGGCACCGGACACCATTCCATCGGCATGTCCCTTGTACACCATCATGGTTCCAAAATAGGAAACATCTTCCATGAGGTCCATGGCCATGGCGAGGTTTACATTTTTATGTTTTCGCAATTCAAACAAGGTGGTTGCATAGTCTATAAAATGGGGAGATTTCTTGGGGTCAACGATATCGATACTACTTGTTTTAAGGTCGATGTCCAACTCGGCAATCTTGGCTTGAATCTGCTCTTGATCGCCCAGCAAGGTAATGCTCACCGCTTCCGAATCAATTAATTTTTTTGTAGCTATAAGGATTCGTTCGTCCATTCCCTCTGGTAAAACGATATGTTTTTTTGCAGATCTGGCTCGTTTGAGCAAATTGTACTGAAACATTCGGGGCGTAATCCCTTTTGCTTCGAAGGTAATGAGCCGTTCCGCGAGGTCATTGACGGGTATGTACTTCTCGAAATCCTGTATCGATGTCGTAATCTTTTGGATATTTTCCGCATAAATACGGGGCCGTATGGCACCGATTCGATTGGTGACGGAAAAAGTTCCCCCTTTCACCAATAAAATGGGAACAATATCCGAAAGCCCCTCGATCAGTTTGATAATCGGCTCCTCGGGTACCAATCCGCCGGTAAGGATCATGCCCGATACGTTGGGATAATTTGCCGATAGGTTGGCCTGTAAGGCACCTAGAATAATGTCTGCTCGGTCACCTGGGGTAATAACCAGACTATCTTTTTTGAGATGGGTAAGGTAATTGCGTAGCTGCATAGCGCCCACACTAAATCTGCCAGCCTGATTGTTCAGGAACGATTCCCCGAACAATACCTCGGCCCCTAGCTTGTCTGCAATCTCTTTGACCGATGGATTCGCGAGCATGGGATTCAAGGGAATACATCCTACCAATACATTATTGGGAAGTGTTTTCCGAAGTTCGGAAACCACCAATTCCTGATTCTCGGGCTGCACTTTGTTGGCCACCGTCAATAGCACTTCAACCCCTTGTTCCTTGAAGGAATCATAGGCCATATAGAGGTTTCCGAGCAATTCTTCGAGGGTTTTTCCCGTGCCAGCCGTAATAATCACAGCTGGGATACCTAGGTTTTTGGCGACCAGTACATTGATATCCCATTCGATGATAGCTCCCTCACCGGAGAAATCGGTTCCCTCGACCAATACAAAGTCGAACCGCTCTTCAATAGCTTTGTACTTTTGGATGATGTAACTCAGAATTTCATCGTCCTTATCCTCGTTCTTTTTTTGCACCACCTTACTACGGGTGTAGGCATAGGCATCTGCAAATTCCATATCCAGCTCAAAATGGGTCAATATTGTGCGGATGTGATTGTCGGTTTCCCCATTATTAAAATCGTCGATGATTGGTCTGAAATAGCCGACTTTGGCCGTTTTTCCCAATAAGAGTTGCATGAGTCCCAATGAAACGATCGATTTGCCGCTATTGGGCTCGGTAGTGGCAATGTAAATGGCTTTGCTCATTGATAAAAGCTACTTGTTTTAAAAGGGCCGAAGTTAAGCAAAGATTTTATGAATGGGAATGCCGGCTAGGTTAAGTAAAAGATAAAAATAGGAGCTTCCTATCGCTAAAACGATTGTTATTGGGGTTATTGTTCCGCTACAAAAAAAAACAGGAAGCCGAAGCTTCCTGTTTCCCATGAGAGATTAAGTTCATCAATACTTTCAATCCATCCTTTAAACCACTTTATTGCTAAAATGGACTAGAGGTCGATCGGAGCAAAGATTTCGTCGATCCCCCACTATGATCAATACCCCCTTGCAGGGATACGGACCAATATCATTAATTTGCTAAAGAACCGCTTTACTGCTAATGATGGGGCTAATTTACGAGGCTTTTGTACGAGATAAAATGACCTAAGTCAGTTTTACCATTATTTTAAAACTTTAACATTAGACCTGATCCAGTCAAACAAGGGTTGCACTTGTTCTTTTTCGCAAAGCTGTGTCCCTGTACGCATGGTGGCAGCACTACCGCAAGCAACGCCAAATTGTGCCATTTCACGAAGCGTTTTACCTTCCATCAAGCTTAAAACCATGCCTGCGACCATGCTATCGCCGGCGCCAATAAGACTTTTTTGCGGTACGATGGGTGCAGGAATATACTCTATTTGTGTTTTGGTCGCCAATAAAGCGCCCTGGGAACCCAAGGAAACGACCATTATTTCACAGGGATGGGTTTTCATAAAACTTTGGACCAATACTTCTAGTTCAGAGAATACAATCGAAGATTTTCCTAGCAAACTGGCCAGCTCGGAAATATTGGGTTTGAAAAGAAAAATAGTCGCTTTAATGGCATGTCTCAGTGCTTCCCCTTTGGTGTCGAGCACTAATTTGGCATTTTTGTTCTTCACAATTGTGGCCACCTTTACAAAAAAATCAGGGGGAATACCCGGTGGTAGTTTTCCACTGGCGACCAGATAATCTCCTTGACTAAGGCTTTTTTCGACTAGTAATAAGGCTTTTTTCCATTCTTTTTCATGTACCCACGGACCTGGAGGACTAAAACGGTATTGTAATTGGGTCGATTGGTCCATTACCGAAAGATTTTGACGGGTCTCCCCTTTTAAAGGTACTGTTTGCTGTACGATGTCCGATTCGTTCATTAATTCTCTGAGGCGTATGCCTGTAGCCCCGCCAGCCAAATAAATGGCGGTGGAGGCACCTCCTAGGTTACGAATGGCCCTCGAGACATTGATACCACCCCCTCCTGGAAAGTAGATAGGTGCTGTACAGCGCAACTTCGAATGGGGAATGAGTCTTGGGACAGTGGTATTCTTATCTACCACCGGGTTTACGGTGAGGGTGATGATATTATTCATTCCAGGATGCTTTGTGCGGTCTTTTTTCCCAAAGCCTTGGCGCTTTCAAGGGCAGCTTCTATGTTCGATTTCTCGGTGCTGGTATCTTCGTTTGGCCGCATCAACCAATAAACTTCCGAAGAAAGGAGCTCTGCTTCTTTTCGTTGGATGATTTCCTCCAGTAGCGATTGCGATCTTTTGGTGGAGCCGCTTCCCAATGTGATGGCAACTACCTTGCTTTTATCCAGCGAAGGATGGTTTTCAATAAAATTGCTCGTCGGCCAGTCCGGTGCCCAATTATACGTATTGGCACAGAAAACATGAAGTTCATGGGTTTCGTGGGATAGTTTCTCGGCCGCCGCTACGGTGGCAATGGTGACATACCAGCCCGCTTCGGTAAGTCCTTCGGCAAATGCGGTACAGACCTGTTCGTCTAAATTGTAGAACACATCCGGGTTGTAAACGATCAACGCTTTTTGGGAACTTGATTCATTACCGAAGCTCGCCATCCGTTCCGGTCCTTTGCGCTGTGCAACGAATGTTAGCACTATCCAAAGAAATACCAATGCCCCGACAATGATGGTAAGTATCAGTTTTCCTTTTTTTCGTGTCATGTGAAAGTTCTTTAGTTGCTGCCGATCAAGGTTCCCGATTCAATTGCTTTTCGCTCCGCCTTATTGATATTATTGATCCCTTTTAGCAGCGCATCCGGATTGAAAGAGATACTGTTGATGCCCTCCTTTACCAAAAAATCGGCAAATTCGGGAAAGTCGCTTGGAGCCTGTCCGCACAGACCGATTTTTACAGACTTTTCACGTGCCGTTTGAATGGCCAGCGCAATCATTTTTCTTGCGGCTTCCTCATTTTCATCGAATAATTGCCCCATGATTTCAGAATCGCGATCAATACCCAAAGTGAGTTGGGTCAAATCGTTGGAACCGATCGAGAATCCGTCAAAGATTTCTGCAAATTGTTCGCCCAGAATTACATTGCTGGGTATCTCTATCATGGTGTATACTTCGAGGGTGTTGACTCCTTGTTTTAATCCGTTTGCTTCCATGATGCGCAGTACTTGTTTACCTTCTTGAACGGTTCTACAAAAAGGAACCATCACTTTTAGATTGGTGAGTCCCATGGTATCGCGTACTTTTTTGATTGCGGCGCACTCCAATGCAAATCCATCCTTATAAAGTTCGCTATAGTATCTAGAAGCCCCCCTAAAACCGAGCATCGGATTTTCCTCTTTGGGTTCAAAAGGGGTTCCTCCTATCAAATTGGCGTATTCGTTGGTTTTGAAATCACTTAAACGTACAATTACCTCTTTTGGGTAAAAAGCCGCTGCGATCGTTGCGATGCCCTGCGAGAGTGTATCCACAAAATAGGCGGATCTGTCAACATAATTCTTGGTGAGTTTTTCAATTTCTTTTTTGTCTTCGGAATCCGTGACTTCATCAAACTTGATCAACGCCATGGGATGCACTTTCACCATATGCGTGATAATGAACTCCATTCGCAATAGACCTACGCCATTATTAGGATAGAAAGAAAGTGAAAAGGCATTTTCGGGATCGGCCAAAATAAACTTGGCTTCGGTCTTGGGCATTCGTATATTGGAAAAGTCGATTTCCTCTTCCTCAAAGGCGAGTGCTCCTTGATAGATGTATCCTGTTTTCCCCTGTGCACAGGAAAGCGTTACGGTCTTGCCATTTTCAATGGTTGCTGTGGCATTCCCACACCCCACGATTGCCGGCACCCCTAATTCCCGTGCTACGATTGCTGCATGACTGGTTCTGCCCCCTTTATTTGTAATAATTCCGCCCACTCTTTTAAGCAAGGGGTCCCAATCCGGTGTGATGGTATCGGTAACGATAATCGTGTCAGGTTTTAGATCAATGGCCTCTCTAGGTGATTGTAATAATAGGGCATGGCCAACTTTTATTTTTGAACCCACTGCATTTCCTTGGGCCAACACCTTGCCTTTTTCCTTTAACCGGTATTCAATATGAATGTTCTTATTTTTGGTATGATGTACGGTTTCCGGGCGGGCTTGGGTAATGAACAGTTCATTCGTAACACCATCTTTCGCCCATTCGATATCCATGGGTTTTTTGTAATGGTCCTCTATCAGTAAGGCCCATTTCGCCAAGGTAACGATCTCTTCGTCCGATAACACATACTGTTGCTGTCGTTCAGGTGGCGTATCGACATTTAGTGTCGTGGCTGCTACCTCGTTGGAAGCATACACCATGGTCAATTCCTTATCACCCAACTTTTTTTGTATGATGGGGTAGGTGCCTTTCCTTAGTCCTGGTTTGAACACATAGAATTCATCCGGATTTACAATTCCTTGGACAATGTTCTCCCCAAGGCCCCAAACCCCGGATAAGAGTATGGCATTATCGAAGCCAGATTCAGGTTCTATGGTAAAACCAACGCCTGAACATCCTTTATCGGAACGTACCATTAACTGAATCCCTACCGACAAGGCTATTTCGGAATGTTCAAAGCCCTTGTCTTCCCGGTACTTGATGGCACGATTCGTGTAGAGGGAGGCAAAACACTTTTTAACGGCCACTAGGAGTGCTTCCTCCCCTTGAATGTTTAAAAAAGTGTCGTGTTGCCCGGCAAAACTGGCATCGGGTAGGTCTTCGGCAGTCGCACTACTACGTACGGCGACGGCTTTGTATTCTTGACCACATAATTCTCTGTAGGCATGGATGATAGCTGTGGAAAAGGTAGCTGAAAAGGGATGCTTGAGAATGAGATTTCTTGCTCTTTCACCTATAACCGATAGATTCGAAAACTGTTTTCTATCCAATTCGGTCAAGATTTTTTTTAAGGCTTCCCGTATGTCATGCTCTTCGAGGAAATGCCAAAAGGCACTGGAAGTGGTGGCGAAACCATTCGGGATGCGTACTCCTTTTTGGGTCAGTTGATTGTACATTTCGCCCAAGGAGGCATTTTTACCCCCTACGGAGGCTATATCCGAGATACCGATGGTACCAAAGGTTTTAATTTGTTTTTTCATGTCCTTTACATTAGGTATTGCCGACTATCGAAACTAGTACGATCAATGGTTATTCCAAATGATTTCGGTCATAGGGTTTGGAATGTGGTCAATAAGAGGAATCGATTATCTCAAGGTAGAAAAATTCGGAAGTCAGCTGGTAATCGGCAATTGAAAATGACTAGGAAACCCTTTGCTTACCGGTGATTTCTGAAATTCTTATACGAAATACGATGGGTGTGCCTTGGGATTCCAGTTTGCTCGAGAATTCGCTGATAAACTTTGGGGATGCATTTTCCCTTGTCTTGATGACCGCTTTTACCGCTTCCGAAAACTCATGAAGCAAGTATTTGGCATCGGTTCCACTGATTTCCTCGAATTCGCCCCTCACCAATACGGAGCGCCACTCATTCCCGGAAACGATATCGTCTACTTGAAAAGAGACGGAACTATTGTTTCGCATGGCCATAATTTTACCGCCTTCGGAGGAATAGGAAATAATGCTATTTTGATCGGGATGATAATAAAAGGTCATTGGCAGGATATCGGGACTACCTTGTGAAATATAACCGATCCGACCGATATAATTTTTACTGAGGACACTTTTACACTCCTTGAGCTCCATATCTTTTATCATAACCATGGTTTTAGGGATTGTGGATAAGACTGCCTCAATATTTGAGCAACCCTATTACTATCAAATCTAAGGGCTTTCGACTTCAATACAAATGATTTTGATCAGTGCCGTATGGTACCGGGAACTTAGCTACGGGGCTTTAACATTTGACTGACCTAGGTCATTGTAGTACCGCCAAAACCAGAATAAATTAGCAATATGAACCGAACTTGGTTTATGCAAACGCTTGATTATTAATTAAATAAAAGAATCATGAAAAAAGTATTGTTAGGTTTACTGGCGATTGGACTAACCACCCAGGCATTCTCGCAAATCGTTAAAACGGAAGAGCTTTCAGAGGTTACCGTTTATGCAACAAATTACAAGTATTTGAATGACGTAAATACGGGGGAGGTCGCTTCCTTGCCTGTTCAAATGCTGGAACGTAAAGTAGCGTCTTTTGATGTGAAAGATTCCGACTATTACCAAGATGATTGGGATCTCTATCGTATTAACTTTTACATCCCACAAGGAAAGATTCTAGCGGCCTATGATAGAGATGGCAAGCTCGTTCGTACTGCCGAGCGTTTCGAGAATATTAATTTACCTGATGCGGTAAAAAAATCGGTATTGGAGCGATTCCCAGGGTGGACTATTACCAAGGATGTTTATTTGGTAAACTATCACGATAAAAAAGGTGTATCCAAAAAATATAAGTTGAAATTGGAGAATGGTGATAAGGTCGTTCGGGTGAAGTTGGATGAACAGGGTAATTTTATGTAATTGAATCTGAAATCACTTCGCACAAAATTCCTAAGAAGTTAGGTGTTTTGGACTAAGGACGAAAAGTGTTGGTTAGCTTTTATTCCCGGGCTGGGCGTAGCGCAAGCTGCTCGAAAGCCCGGGATTTTTTTTGGTTTTGTTTGATTTTATTTCGGTAGTACTAAGCTTTCATTTTTGTTCTGGATCTTCCGAATCGATGTCTTCTTGCTGTACACAGAATATTTTTGGTTATGGGAAGTCATGCTTTGAAGGGGGGGGGCAAAATTCTATTCCCATTGAAACCAAGGGGAAGTACTCTTACTCCTCGAAAGTTCCATGTCGTCACCTTGGGCCAAGGAGTATCTTGGCCCATTTCCAGACTGTATTTTAGCGTTCAAACTGAATCTAGCAGGATCTTTTAGGTACCTAGTTTTAGCAACGCTCTTTTTTGCAATAGGGTATAGGCGAGCGACCCATAACCAATGGCTATTAATATCATGGATAACAGGGCACCTAAAAATGGGATAAAGGTTACTAAACGTAAAGTTGCCGCTAATCCCAGCGCCAGTAATACAATCGTCCAAAAGCTCCAGGAACCATCTGATTTTTTATTAAGATAATGACTGGCCAACAAGGCGGTCACTAGATGACCGAACAATAAGCTGAACAAATAGAACCCTGCCAAAAACAAGCCTAACGGAATACCAATAACGATTATAAAGGCGATTAGTATAAGCACGGGAACACCAAATAGGTACACCAGACCGTAACCGAAGCTTTTTAGGGGCACGTTCTCAAGGTATTCGACGGCCGAATAGAAAAAGTCCCCGAACGCCCAGTTGAGGAGTAGAAGCACCAAAAGTGCCGAGAGCAAATAGAAAATCCAAAATCCGATAGCGGCGATTCCGAAGCCTTTACCGTTGAATTCATCCCGTTCACCCTTGAGCTCCTCCGAAAAGGAGGCCGTTGCGCCTCTTAAGGAGTTTTTGAAGTCCACGTCCGAATCGGCTGACCAATATGTGACATTATCACGGAATACTGCCTCGTTCCCGATGCGGATTTGCTCGGCCGCGATTTTGGATTCCCCAAATATTTCGCCGTTGATCGTTATTTCTTCCCCGTAGAGCTGTGCTCCTTTGCCAACAGTGCCGTTCATTTCCAATTCACCCGAATACGACCTGACCGATCCCTTTACCGCACCGTTCATCACGATATCGCCCGAAAAATTGATGAGGTTTCCGTGAACGACGGCATTTTCGGTAAGTAATACTTTCCCCCCGGCAATGATGACATCATCACCGATTTCGGAATCGATGGTGAGTGTTCCGCCAGCGGTTCGTATATCGTCGCCTACATACCCTTTGACCAAAATCTCGCCACCCGCCATTATGAGGTCCTGTTCTACCGTATCCCTCACGGTAAGAATACCACCGGCGATTACCACGTCCCCTGCTACCGTAGCATCGATGTTAACCGTGTCTCCGGCGCGATAAAGGTCATCGTACTGTTTTTCGGAGATGGTCTTTTGTTTTGAACTTTCGTATTGGGCAACGGCAGCCAGGGGAAACAACAATCCAAGGAAAAGTATCAACGTTTTCATGATTAGATGTATTTATTGTTAGTAACGTCCAAAACAATTAAAAATCAATAAGTTAGGCAATGATGTAGGTCAGCAAAGACCTTTACTTCCTTTTTAAATCAACCATCATGACTTTCCTCATATCGAAAGGTGCCGGCAAACCCTAACTTGCGATCAAAACAATACCGTCTCGTTATGAGGGCTGCCCACTTAGTCAAATACGGACCTTCGGCTACAGCCTTTGAAATAAGGGATATCGAGAAGCCCAAACCCGCTCCTGACCAGGTACTCATTCAAGTGGAGGCCTTTGGTCTCAATTTTGCGGATGTGATGGCGCGCTTAGGGCTATACAAGGGTGCCCCTCCGATTCCGACCGTGCTTGGTTATGATGTGGTCGGTAGGATTGCGGTCTGTGGGGAAAACGTAGAACATCTACAAGAAGGCGATAGGGTAACGGCCTTGACCCGTTTTGGAGGCTATGCGGAATACGCCGTGGCCGAAAAGGAAGTGGTGTATAAGATTCCCGAAAACCTTCCGCCAGGGGTCGCTGTCGCCTTGGCTACCCAATATAGCACTGCCTACTTTTTAAGTCATCATATGGCGAATCTTCAAGAGAATGACAAAGTGCTGATTCATGCCGCCGCAGGGGGGGTAGGCACTGCATTGACACAAATGGCACTCCACAAAAAATGCATCGTTTTTGGCACCTGTAGTTCGCCGGAGAAAATCGCATACCTCCGTACAAATGGGGTGCAATATCCCCTCAATTACAAACAGAACGACTTTGGGGAGGCCGTACGAAAAATTATTGGTAAAAGCGGATTGGATGTCATTTTTGATCCTATGGGAGGTAAATCGGTCAAAAAGGGATATCGATTACTCGGGGCAGGGGGCAGAATTGTATCCTATGGGGTCTCTTCGATGAACAAAACCAACTCTATTTTTGGAAAGCTACGGGTCTTGGCCCAGTTTGGTGTCTATCACCCCGTGCAGTTCTTAAGTCAATCCAAAGGAATGATAGGGGTAAATATGCTGAAATTGGCCGAAGAACATCCAGAAAAAGTGGCCGGAGCGATGAAAAGCGTCATTCATTTGACCGAACAAGGTATTCTTGAACCACATGTCGGAGGGGAATACCCGATAACTGAATTGGCACAAGCACATAGCTTTTTGGAGTCCCGAAAGTCTATGGGAAAAATAGTTGTTGGCTGGTGACCCAAATTTTAAGGAATTATGTCAGATTATCTGAAAGATAAAGTGGTCTTGATAAGCGGCTCCAGTATGGGTATTGGTAAAGCCATCGCAACCGACCTTGCATCGAAGGGAGCAAAGGTTGTCTTGAATGGTAGGGACCTCGATAAATTAGAACGTACTGAAGCGGAACTAAAGGAAAAAGGATATGAGGTTACCGCCTTTGCCGCAGATATCAGATATCTGGAGGAGTGCAGCTACCTTATTGAGAAGGCTGTTGATTATTATGGACAACTCGATATATTGGTCAATAATGCCGCTGTCAGCAGCAGGGGTTCGGTAGCGAAGATGGCGGAAACCAATTTCGATATCCTGATACGGACCAACTTCATTGGATCGGCCTATTTGAGTAAATATGCCATTCCTTATTTAAGGAAAACCAAGGGACATCTCATTTTTATCAATAGTGCGGGCGGATTTAGGGGGATGCCTTATAACTCCGCTTATTCAGCCTCCAAAATGGCACAGGCTGCCCTTGCCGATGCCCTGCGTATAGAACTTTGTGATGATAACATACATGTCGGGACTGCATTTGTGGGTTTCACCGAAAATGATCCGAAGAAGGCCATTTTGGATGTAGACGGGACGTGGATTTATTTGCCTAGAAGAACCAATATTCGGTTGGCAAAGCCCGAGTCGGTTGCCAAAAGCATTCGATCGATGATCATCAAAAGGAAAAATATAGTGACACTTACCGCATTAGGGCGTTTTACCAGTTTTGCTACCCGATACCTTCCTCGGTTCAGTGGTTGGCTCCTTCAGGGCAATAGGGAAAAAATAAGAAAACAGTTTACAATGATAGGCGGTAAAAAGGTCGTAAACGATAAAAGATTCAAAATTGCGGCAGAGAGGAATCGCTCCGTGGTCAACGCCTAATCATTTTGCCTCGTCCAAACCAACACCCGTCATGGGTTAAAGCGCTCCCACACTAAAACTCAACAAGGGAACGGTGGTCTCCGATACGGTCTGCATAACCTTATCACGATGGATAAGTTTACCAAAAATGCCTTTTTTTTCCCTTTCCAACATGGCCAGCATATCGGCCTTTTCCGTTTTAAGAAACGTTTGTAGTTCAAATAATAAATCTTCCGAAGACCGGAGGTGGAATTCAATTTTTGGATAGGAAACTTTTCTTTTGAGTATTTCCTTGAACCATTCCATTTGTTCCTTTGCCTGCCCTTGCTTCCCGGAGACGATATGGAGCAATTTGATGGTCGCTTGAAAGGGTTCGGCGATTTTCACAAGTCGGTGAATGGCAAATATATCGCTGTTTTCGAAATCACTGGCATAGATAATATTTTCAATTTGGGCTACTTCGGACGTTTCCGGTACTGCAAGCACGGCACTTGGGGCCTTACGTATCAATGCTTTCGTAGTACTTCCCAATAGAAATTCCTTTAGTTTACTTGCGCCTTTAGTACCTACCACGACCATGGTTACGTCCAATTTTACAATATTTTCAAGAATACTATCGGTTGCCGAGACATTTTCATCCACCACAATATTTAAATCGGCATTTTCCCATTCATCGCCCAAATGGTCTAAACAAAAGGCCTTCAATTTGTCACGGTGTTCTACAAACAACCGGGTTTCTTTTTTCACATAGGTCATCGAAACGGTACTAGCGAGTGAAAGCGGGGGGTCGAATACGTGCATTACGATTAACTTGCATCCCATTCTTGTTGCCAATTTATGGGCCAACTTAAGGGCGGCTATGGAGTTTTTGGAATAGTCCGTTGCATACAGGATGTTCTTCATTATCCAAGATGTTTAGAATTGCTTTTGTGAAACTACTTTGGTAAATCCGAATTTAAAATGATATGAATCATTAACAGGTTCTTCTTATATGACTTTAGTCATTTTAATTGGGTGTAGGCTCCCCTACATTTAAGGTTGTAACGTAAAACCCCTTAATCATGGCTACAAAAAGTAAAAACACTGAAGAAGATTTCTTGAAAGACGGTCCATGGGACGAGCTATATGTTATTACCCAACATTGGAAATCCGACCTGGAATTCTACAAGGATGATCTGCGATTTCTACACCATCTAATCGATAAATATTTGATATGGATTACGAAGAAGGAAAATTTGGATCTTGTTGGAAAAACAAAATCGAACTTGTTCGAGTTGAAGGTGAAAAGCAAGGATTTGCTGGAAAAACTCCATAAGCATATGATACAGTTGGGTTATTTGGTCGAGGACTCGAACCGGTCGGATGCGGGAGTTATTAAAACGGAACATGAGCATTTGGAAGAAGAAATAGCCAATTTCGTTAAGCTATTCAGGACCAATCGAAAGGAGGTGTTTAATATCACCGAATACATTATCGATAGTGAGGAACTTACCAGTGTGATGGAAACTTAAACAGGGGAATGATGGAAAATCTGGGAACGGTTCTTTCCGAAATTACGCGGTTGACCTATACGATTGAATCCGATTATCCGGAACTGTATCGATTTTTGGACGAAACCCCCATGACCATTCCATCGGACGCCCATCCTACCATCGACCTGCATACCTTGAAAGACTACTTGGAGGGCTTACAACAAATGCTAAAGCACTATTTGGAAACCCATTCATTGTCTTAGGGTATGAAAAGATTGAAAAAAATACTGTCGGTACTCGTGGTCATGATGGTTGTTTTTTTTGTTTTCCTGTTCTGGTACCAACAACGGTATTCGATGGATCGGGTAACCGCGTACGAAGTGAACACCCCTGCTCTTGAGAACAGCCTGTTGATCGCTACCCAGGGCAGCGACTTTAAAAACGCCCTCACCCAGGAGCTTGTAAATTATTACAAAACCCGCGCAACCTACATTAAGGTCATCGATGTGCACGAATTGACTGAAATCGATATGGATGCGTTCAACGCCATCGTAATCATGCATACTTGGGAGAATTGGAAGCCACCTGAGCCTGTGGCGGCCTTTATCGAAGAGAACAAGGAACAAAGGAATCGTATGGTTGTGGTGGCTACTTCGGGCGAAGGTTCTTATAAAATCGAGGGTGTGGATGCCTTGACCGGTGAATCGATCATTGAAAATGTTCCTCAATATGTTAACAAGATTACCGATCGTCTAGCGCTCCTATTCGATCAAAACCCTTGACCATGTTTACACTAAAAGACTTTAATATCGCAGACTGGTTCTCGTTCTATCGGATTCTAGCGGTACCCCTTCTTTTGGCGTTGGTATGGTTTGGGGAACGCGAATGGTTCACATGGTTTTTACTGATCAGTTATAGCACGGATGCGGTAGATGGCTTTCTGGCTCGAAAATTGAAAATTTCCAGTGCACGAGGTTCCCAATTAGACTCCATAGGCGATCAGCTAACCCTTATTATGGGACTAATCGGCCTATGGTTATTTGAAAACGAGTTTATTAGGGAAAACCTTCTTTTAATTGCGGTTGCCTTTGTTCCCTATCTCATTCAAATGGTGCTTGCCTTTCGAAAGTATGGTAAAGCGACCGCCTTTCACACCTACCTGGCCAAAACTTCGGCGGTGGTGCAAAGTGTATTTATCCTATGGTTGTTGTTCTTTGGCCCGGTCTACTGGCTATTTTATGGTATGATTATCATCGGGGTATTGGAAACGATCGAAGAAATTACCCTTATTTATATGTATGATATTTGGGTAAAGGATGTCAAGGGAATTTACTGGGCCTTAAGGGATGAAAGAAGAATACAAATCAAAAATGAACCATGATACCATACGGGCATGGCTTCTAAAAGGCGATGTAGCCATACAATATCAGGTACATCGCGACCTGTTGTCCTCGGAAAGACCCAATCTGCAAGATAGAATTGCCCAAGAAGGTTGGGGTGCGCGATTATTGTCTGAAAGAAAGGAAAACGGACATTGGGGAAGGGAGTTCTACTACCCTAAATGGACTTCGTCCCATTACACGCTTTTAGACCTTCGAAATCTTTGTTTTCCTACCGATAATAGATTGATTAAGGAATCTATCGATATGATACTGAATACGTGCCTAGCGGAGGATGGTGGAATTCGACTCCTTCAAGCCCAAAAAAGCGATGTCTGTGTAAACGGAATGTTCCTGAATTATGCCAGCTACTTTAAAGCGGATGGAGCTCAATTGGAATCGGTCATCGATTGCCTCTTGAAGGAACAGATGCCCGATGGAGGGTTTAACTGCCGTTCGAACCGTTCCGGCTGCGTGCACAGCTCACTTCACAGCACGCTTTCGGTGGCCGAAGGGATGACAGAGTACCTCCAAAACAGGTATTCGTATCGAAAAAAAGAAGTAGCACTGGCCCTGACCGCTTCACAGGAATTCATGCTACTACATCGCTTGTATCTCTCGGATAGAACAGGTAAAATAATCAACAAGGATTTTCTGCGGTTGTCCTATCCAAGACGCTGGAGGTACGATATCCTCAGTGCATTGGATTACTTTCGGCATGCCGGGGTAGCCTGGGATGATCGTATGCGGCCCGCTCTTGATGTTTTGTTACGGAAGAGAAACAAGGAAGGTACCTGGAACGTGCAGGCGAAACATCCCGGACAGACCTATTTTGATATGGAAAAGGCGGGTAAACCCAGTCGATGGAATACGTTGAGGGCCTTAAGGGTACTTCGGCATTTTGAAATTTCATGAAATTTGGTAAAAGTATCAACTCTGTATACCATGAGAATAGTATTCGCTGTTATTCTGGCCATTCACGGACTCATTCATCTAATGGGTTTCGTGAAAGCGTTTCAATTGAAAGAAATAAGTGCGTTGACCCAGAGCATTTCAAAACCGATCGGAATGCTCTGGTTGTTTGCCACCGTGTTGTTTTTGACGACCCTTGTATTTTTTCTTCTCAAGAAAGACTACTGGGCCATTCTGTGCCTGGTGGCCGCGTTACTTTCCCAGCTATTGATTATCATGGTTTGGAAGGATGCCCGTTTTGGCACCCTGGCCAATTTACTCATTCTGTTAGTGGCTATTCCCGGTTTTGGAACCTATCGATTTCATCGGATGGTGCGAGCCGAAACCATGGAATTGTTGCAAGACATTGAGTCACGGGACGCACGTATTGTAAGGGAAAACGATTTGAATGATTTACCCCCGATTGTGCAACGGTGGTTGCGTCATACCGGTGTTGTTGGGAAAACGTGGGCCCGATCGGTACGGTTAAAGCAAAGGGGTAGCGTGCGAAACAAACCAGACGGTGCATGGATGCCTTTTACAGCAACACAATATGTTGACATGGAGCGAACATCGTTCATATGGTCGACGGAGGTTCGGGCCATGCCCATGGTAAAAACGCTGGGAAGGGACAAACTGCGGAATGGCAAAGGTGACATGCTGATCAAATTGGCATCCGTGATACCGGTCGTACATGAAGGGAACAATGACAAAATCAATACCGGCGCGGCACTTCGGTACTTGGCGGAAATATGTTGGTTTCCATCGGCTGCCCTCCATAAAAATATCAGCTGGCAAGCGTTGGATGCCTCTTCTGCAAAGGCAAGTTTGTCTATAGGGGGGTACGAAGTTTCAGGAGTATTTCAGTTTACTTCGGAAGGAGCGATGATTTCCTTTGAGGCACCGCGTTATTATGGAGGAGGGGAGGATGCCTCTTTGGAAACCTGGCGTATTGAAGCAGTGGCCTTTAACGAATTTGAAGGCATTAAAATTCCCTATAAATGCGCGGTCATTTGGAAATTGAAGGAGGGAGATTTTGAGTGGTTACGACCAGAGATTACCGACTTGGAATATAATCTTACGAAACCTTTTTAAACAGTCTCTTAAATAAGATTCAGATTCGCCGTAGTTTCCGTAGATATAATAGTGCGGTCAGTGTTCCCATAATCCCCAGAATAAACCAGCATATCATAAGGAATACATCCAAACTCAATTTTTTGATGTACAGGGCCAAGGACATGCCCATTAAGGCGAAACCAATGGTGGCGGCTTTAGTGAGCATAATTCCCGCAAGCAGATATCCGTAGCGCCTTCTTCTCCATAGACCGAAGACTGCCAAGAGCATCAGGGGCACCACTAACGATAGGTCCAAAGAATAAACAATCAAGAGCGGCTCCCCATCCGGGGTATCGGAACGGTGTCCTTCAACGGTCAAATGGGAGATAATATCCGATAACCAAAGAAAGCCCAACATCAGGGAAATCAAGAGCAGAAAACCGATGGCCGCTCCTTTTGCGAATTTATGGTAGCAGACCAGCCCAAAATCTTCTTGGAAAAGCTTTGCTACTATTCCAAAGAAGCCCATAATGGATAGACCGAATATGGGCAGGTGAAAAAAGTATAGGAAGGTAAGGGAAGTAACGAACATGAAAAATGCGTACGTATATACAAAGTAAAACAGGATGCCCCCAAGAACCATCCGCCATTTCCATCGCTGTTCCAGAAAGGCTTGTCGCGAGGAGACGAACAGCAGGGGCACTATGATGGACAGGGTAACGATATCCTGCCCCAGTAGTTGGGCATTGGCCCATTCACCATCCTGATAGATACTGTTGTCGTAGATACTGATAATGCAGGAGCTGGCGGCGAGGAATACGATGGCATAGCTTATTTGTAGTAAGGTCTTGTCGGTCATCTTATGCTATTGGTTCCTTGATTCCTTTACCCGTTGTTTTTCCTGCCTTTTGAAATACCTTCGGGTCAAAAAATTATGTTTTAGGGCTTCCATATTTTCATTGAAACGTTCAGTACCTTGTTCAATATTTCGCATGGTATTTTCCAATTGCCCCACCAACAGAGAGTCCTTCGTTAGATAAGGGAGAGCACCATCCCCTTCCTTTAATTCTTTGACCACGCTGTTCAAATCCAAGACCATTTTTTCAATTTCGGTACTGGAAGTCTCCAAATTGCCAATGATGTTTCGCATTTTTCCTCCTGAGACCGTATCACTCAGCAGTACCCCGGCCGCACTCTCCTCAAAATCAATACTGGCAATGATTTCGTTCAATTCGGAGATCGCGGTGTTCGCTTGGTTGCTGGTATATTTCAAATTGCTGATGGTTTGTTGTAGTTCCGACGCCATGAGCGTATCGTTGAGCAACCTACCCAAGGTACCCTCTCCCCGAATCAACGATTGGGTCACCTTTAAGAGGTCGGAGGTAAGCAAGGCCGCATTTTCGTTGGTCACGTTCAGCGTACTAAGCATGTCCTGGGTCGCTACCTTACTATAAGATTGAAGCTCATCACCAGGTTGGATCACTGGGGCGTTTCCACTTCCCGGAACAATGTTGACCAGCATACTCCCCACCAGACCATCGGAACCGATCATGGCAACCGCATCTTTTTTAATGTGCGGCTTCATTTTTTCCTCGATGATCATGTGCACCCTAATAGCCGTATCATTGACCATTTCAATTTTGTTTACGGTTCCCACGCTGATTCCCGAGAATCGAACGTTGTTCCCGTTTTGTAGTCCGTTCGCATTTTTAAAAACAGCGGTGACCGGAAAGGTCCTGCCGAACATATTTTGCCGATTGCCGATTAGATAGGAGGCTACTAGCAATAGCACGGTACCCAAAACGACAAAAATTCCCAATTTTAAGTTTTCCAATGTTGTCTTTGCCATGGTCTTATTTTTTAAAGAAAGCGTCTACTTTTGGATCGGTCGATTTCGATAGTACGTCATAGGTGCCTTCGGCATAGTTGATACCGTCTACCAATAGGATCATTCGCTCCGATATCACCCGGGCACAATCTACATCATGGGTAATGATCAAGGAAGAAGTGCCATATTTCTTTTGAATGGAGCGCATCAATTCAATAATTTCCTTGGCGGTAATGGGATCAAGACCGCTGGTAGGCTCATCGTACAGAATGATTTTAGGCTTTAAGATCAAGGTACGTGCGAGGGCTACCCTTCGTTTCATCCCTCCTGAAAGTTCGGCAGGCATCAGGTCGATGGCATGGGCAAGGCCTACATTTTCAAGGGCTTCCAGTACCAAGGGTGTGGTATCATCGATCACTCCCAACTTCTCTTTGTGCCTTCGCATGGGAAATTCCAAGTTTTCACGTACCGTCATCGAATCGTACAATGCACTGCCCTGAAAAAGAAATCCGATATCCGATCGGAGTATGTCGAGCGTTTCATGATCGAGGGTGGCAATTTCTTTCCCCATGACTTCAATATAGCCGCTATCGGGCGCCATGAGTCCGACCAAGCATTTAATCATGACAGACTTTCCCGAACCCGATTTGCCCATGACCACTAAATTCTCTCCCTCATAAAGCACCATATTAAAACCATTGAGCACATGATTGTCCCCAAAACTTTTGTACACATCGCGAATGCGTATCACGGCATTTCTTTCATTACCTGTGCCAGGTGTTGCGGTATGGGCGGTATCGATTACTTCTTCCTTATTCATGATTTTAAAGTTCATAAAAGATGTCAGATACAAAAACGGCAATAAAGTCTACGACAAACAGGAGTAATGAGGCCATTACGACTGCGGTATTCGCGGCGTAGCCCACACCAGCAGTTCCCTTTTTACTATAATACCCTTTGTAGCAACCTACCAGACCGATCACAAATCCGAAAAAGAACGATTTAACGGTGGCAGGCACCAGATCACCATAGGCCAAGGCGTCGAAAACGGTATTGAAATAAAGTTGAAAAGAGACATCCCCCTTAAGATTTTCGACCAATGCGGAACCGTATAGCGCAACCAGATCGCCAAAGACCACCAATAACGGCAGCATTAAGGTCGTGGCTAAAATTCGGGTCACCACCAAATACTTAAAAGGATTGGTACCGGACACTTCCATGGCATCTATTTGTTCGGTAACTCTCATAGACCCTAACTCCGCTCCGATACCGGAGGCGATTCGCCCCGCACAAATGAGGGCGGTAATGACCGGGCCGATTTCCCTAACGATGGAAATCCCAACCATATTGGGCATCCATGAAACCGCGCCAAATTGAATCAAGGTGGGTCTGGATTGAAGGGTAAGAACCAGCCCAATGATAAAACCGGTAATACCCACCAGCATGAGCGAGCGGTTGCCCATTTGATAGCACTGCCGCAATAATTCCCTAAACTCGAAAGGAGGCCTCAATACCTCTTTGAAAAAACGACCGGCAAAATAGGAGAGGTCACCGATTTGGATAAAAAATAGTTTTATCCGGTCGGCCATTTGTTGCTGTAAACCGATAACTGTTGCTTTCTCCGGCATACTCAAATATAGTGCGACCTCTTAGGCTTTGAAATGACCAATATCATAGTCTGCACTATGACCATGGTCATTTTTGGCCTTAGGCCAACTAACTAATTTTAGCGGTAAACCGAGTTTGTAAGCAGATTCAAAACCTGTTTTCGGTTGAACATCTATTTTGAATAACCGTACCCTATGAAGAACAACATTCAGCGAAATAACAACGGATTGCATCCGCGCTCCGAACGTGCTTTTTTGAAGGGGCCTCGAAACCGATTTAGGGAATTATGGTTCACTTTTAAGGTGCAGTATAATTTTATCCGGGCCTTTCGGAAACTGCATTTTGTGGGTCCCTGCGTGACGGTTTTTGGCTCTGCGCGATTTGATGCCTCCAATCCCTATTACAAACTGGCCGAGGAAGTCGGCAAAGCATTGTCGGAGCTTGGTTTTTCGGTGATGACCGGAGGTGGTCCCGGCATCATGGAGGCGGCCAACAAAGGGGCGTATGTGAACAACGGATATTCCATAGGATGTAATATCATCTTACCGCAGGAACAGGAGGCCAATCCCTATTTGCACAAATGGATCGATATTCCATACTTTTTCGTTCGCAAGTTTTTGCTTTTGAAGTATTCTTACGCGTTTGTTGTAATGCCCGGCGGTATCGGCACGCTGGATGAGTTGTTCGAGGCATTGACCTTGATACAGACCAAAATGATTCTTCATTTCCCGGTCGTACTCTTTGGAAAAAAATACCATAAAGAGCTGTACGAGCATATTCAAATCATGGCGGAACACGAAAGCATCGACGAGGAGGATATGAAGTTACTTTTTTTAACCGATTCGGTCGATGACATGGTCGAACATCTGAAAGAACATGCCGTTAAAAAATTCGGACTCGTAAAGAAACCCATAAAAACTCACTGGTGGCTCGGCGAGGCTAGGCCTTAAACACTATGATAGATGTCATTTTTCGAATCGTATCCGATACCTACCTTTATACTTCAAAAAAAATCAATATGCATACAACCATTGAAATACAGAATCTGAAATGTGGAGGTTGTGCAGCCACCATTTTAGGCAAATTGAATTCTTTGGAACAGGTAGAAAACGTCTCGGTCGATACAGATTCCAGTACGGTTTCCTTTGGCTATCAAAGGAAAGAAGACTTTCATGCGGTAAAAGATGTACTTGCTAAGCTGGGCTATCCTTTGGCAAATGAAAAAAATGGCCTGGGAAGAATGGCTAAATCGTATGTAAGCTGCGCTATGGGGCGAATAGGGGGCTAAATCGTATGTTTTCGCTATTTCCACTCCGTAAGATAGGGTATCAATGGTTGCTTTTATTGATTATGTGCTCTTGTAACCATCGAAATCCGGGTGTGGTCGACAATACCTTCGACCAAACGGAATTGCTTCAGGACAGCATCGAAAAGCGCATACTACCAATAAATGTCAAGGTGCCCCATGATGTTGAGGTTGCGAAGTATTTCGATTATATCGACTCTTTGGTGGCACGATATGACTCGTTGGTCCCCTATCCACTTTCAGAACACCTGTTGATCAGAGCCAATCCTTGGGTCATCGATACCTTGAAAAATACCGATTATTACCGAATGAAGCAACGGGATTCGTTTGTGTACGACCAGCGGAAAATGGTTGTATTATCGAAAGGAAGCAATCTCAGCATTCCTGATTCATTGACCGCAAACCGTTTGTTGCAAGCCATCGAAAACACCGAGATCGACATTAATATTCCCGAGTTTAAATTACGCATTTATGAAGATTCCGTTTTGCTGTATACTTTCCCTATTAGGGTAGGACAAAATCGGAAACGGTACTTGGCCTTCGGCGACCGTATTACCGACTTACGGACCAAGGAAGGAAAAGGATTCATCGTTGCCCACGTGAAGGAACCTGATTTCTATAATCCGGTAGATGGAAAACAGTTCTTTTTAACGAAACGGGATGATGGAAAAACGACTGTGATGCCCCAAATACCATGGATTGAAACTGAAATCAACGGGGTTCGAAATGGGCAGATGATTCACCCTACGACCAATCCAGCTACTTTGGGAAAAGCCTATTCCAACGGTTGTATAGGCACAAAGGAGGCAGATGCCTGGGTAATCTATTACCATGCCCCGATAGGAACTAAAATTAAAATCCGCTATGATTTGGAGGTCTACGAGGAAGGCCAGGTAATATTTCTTTTAAAGGATATTTATGGCTATGGTAATTAGGGTTCCTCAAGGCGGTTCAAGCGTCTTCTGAGTCGATTTATCTCCTCTTGCATCGATAAGGTCTTACGCAACAAATGATGAATGGCGTCAATGCCCTCCGGATTGATGTTCAGGTCTCGATACAGTCGTACCATTTTTTCCAACTGGGGTAATTCCGCTTCGTGGATGAATTTTTGTTCGTCGACGATCTCCAACGATATCAATTCATATTCGAACAATTCGTAAATAAAAGACTCCTCGACGTAGTGGCTTTTACAAAAATCGGTAATACGTATATAGTGCCGCTCCATATGTTTTGCTTAAAGGTTGGTCTCTGCCAGCTCTTGAAAGAGTTTTTTTTGTCTTTCGGTAAGTTTGGTAGGCATCTTTACTTCATAGGTGATGTACAAATCCCCGAACTGGCCCTGTTTTTTGTATTTTGGCAGCCCTTTTCCCTTCAACTTTACTTTGGCCCCGTTTGCAGTTTCCGGCTTTACTTTCAATTTTACCTTTCCGCTCAAGGTATCAATGGTGATGTCTCCCCCTAGAACGGCCTTTGTCAACGGTATTTCTACCGATTTGTACAGATTGGCCCCATCGCGTTTAAAAGAGGTGTTGTTCTTTACATGAAAGGTGATGTAAAGATCCCCGGCCGGACCTTTATTGATGCCGGGCCCTCCATGACCGGAAATTTTAATCGTCTGCCCATCTTCCACACCAGCGGGAATGGTAATTCGTATATTTTTTTGATTGACGGTGAGCGTCTGCTTTTGGGTAGAAAGGGTGTCGGTCAGGTTCAAGCGTAGTTCTGCCTGGTAGTCCTGGCCACGAAACTGCCCTCCTCTCCTGGAAGAACGGAAACCGCCACCCCCGAACATGCTTTCGAAAAAATCGGAAAAATCTTCCGTCGACTGGCCACCAGAATAGGTATACCCCCCAAAACCACTTTGGGAACGACCTGCTTTCCGTTGTTTTTCAAACTCCTCGGCATGCTGCCAATCTTTCCCATACTGGTCGTATTTTTTCCGTTTTTCAGGGTCGCTCAGCACCTCATTTGCTTCGTTGATCTGTTTGAACTTGCGTTCTGCCTCCTTGTCATTTGGATTAAGGTCGGGGTGATACTTACGGGCCAGCTTTCTATACGCCTTCTTAACCTCTGCGTCGGTCGCTTTTTTTTGAATTCCCAATACCTTGTAGTAGTCTATAAACTCCATTGTAGTATCGCTAGTTTAGATGCGAAGCTGGACTAGCTTTTCATTTTTAGAAAGTTGATCTGCGCTTTTCTTCTTTTCAATTCTTGCAAGGTGGTCTTGTATCCTATCTCAAAAATAGTATTTAAATGTTGCGCATCAAAAAGACTGTGATTGCCCAATTGGTGTGGATAAATTAGCACATCGCAGAGCGGAAACTTTTCCTTGGCATTTCGATTCATGGGTAACTGAAAAGCCCTATCCAAAATGGTATATGTGTGCTTAAAATCGGAAAATTCCATTTTGGCCACAGGACTCACATATACCCCGTAAATTACATCGCACTTCCCATGTATGGGTTCAACGGGAAAGTTATCCAGGATGCAGCCATCAATATACAATGAATTGTCTAGGTCGACCGGTTGAAAGAGTCCGGGAAATGAAATGGAGGCAAGTAAAACCTTGATCAGTGGCCCTTCTTCAAAAACCTTTACACAGCCATGAAGCAAATCAGTGGTGGTCACCAATACCTTTTTGTCCAGTGCCTCGAAACTGTCTTCTGGAAGATACCCTTGTAGCATATCGCAAAATAGATCGGTGTCGATGATGTTCTGAAAATTTGGATCATGCCTGGCAAAATTGAAGATTTCCACTTCCTTAAAGGCGGCCAGTATGTCATCCGGAGAATGGTTGGCCGCATACAGGGCACCTACCAAGGCACCTGCTCCTGTCCCAGAAATGATATCGGGAAAAATACCATGCTCCTCCATTGCCTTTAGCGCCCCGGCATGGGCGGCAGCTCTATGGCCGCCACCTGAAAGTACCAAGCCAATTTTTTTGTTTTCCATTACAAGCGTATTTTATTGATAGACGTGGTATACGAGGAACCTCTGGAATCTGAATTATACTTCTGTCAAATCTAGGTTTGTCGTAACGATTTCGAAATGATATTGGTCAGGTGGCAGAAGGGCTTCCTAACTTTGGAGCTAATGAAATTTTATATAATCAACAAAGCCACCCACGTACAGCGGGGCTGACATTCGTCATAGTTAATATAGCGTATGACCTATAGTTTTGAATATCCACCCATGGAAGGTGTGCCTCTTGACAAAAACGGGCAATTTTTGAAAGTGATAAAACAAACAAACGATGAAAACACTTGTTACTCAGATAAAAGGGTTTGCGGAAACACAAACGAACGAAGAGACTTACTTCTTGGGTGCTGCCTTGGTGGTACTTACGATCGTTGCCTTTATATTTTTCTTGGTTTGGTCAAGAAAACCGAAGGAAAGGCGAAACAAAAAGGGTACCTGATTTTTCGGTAAAACACACCTCTTTCGGCAGAGGTGTGATAGTGATTAGTGTGCCAATTATCCTAGTTTTTCTTGAAAAAAGTCGATGGTTCGCTTCCATGCCAATTCTGCGTCTTCCCGGTCGTACCTGGGCGTGGTATCGTTGTGAAAACCATGGTTTGCTCCCTCGTACATGTAGGCCTTATATTCTTTGCCATATTCTTTAAGCGCTGCTTCATAAGCAGGCCATCCTTCGTTGACCCTTTTGTCCAATTCCCCAAAATGAAGGAGTAGAGGAGCATTGATTTTATCGATATCCTCCTTGGGCTGTCCGCCGTAAAAGGGCACCGCCGCACCCAAGTCGGGTACTTTTACCGCCATCATATTCGAAATCCAGCCTCCAAAACAAAAACCTACGACACCCACTTTACCGGTACAATCGGGATGTGCTTTTAAATACTCGAATGCCGCGATAAAATCCTCCAGCATCTCATTGCGATCCCTTTTGCGCTGTAATTCACGACCATCATCATCATTGCCAGGGTAACCACCCAATGGGGTCAAGGCATCCGGGGCCAACGAGATAAACCCAGCCAGTGCGGCACGCCTTCCCACGTCTTCGATATGTGGATTCAAGCCACGATTTTCATGTACTACCACGATTCCCGGAAGCTTTCCCGTTGCATCGGCAGGCCTGGAAAGCAAGCCCTTTATAGAACCTCCACCCTTTGGTGATTCATAATCGATGAATTCGGATTTTAAACGTGGGTCGTCTTGTGTTATTTGAATTTTCTTTACGTAATCAGGTGAGATAAAACTCAGGAGTGAGGAAACGGTGAGACCGCCGACGGCATAAGTGGATAATTTATCCAAAAATAGCCTCCTGCTGACCCGATTATGGGCATAGTCGTCATAGAGGTCGAACACCTCTTGCGTAATGTCTTCCTTTTTAATCTCTTTCATCTGTATAGGGTTTTAGTAGGCGGCCATGTGCCTTAAGTTAGTATTTTTTTCATAAAGTCCTCTTTGAAGGCCCTCCCTACGGGAATTTTAAAATTAGGGGCCATATATATCAAATTTCCTGAGATACGTTCGATTTTCCGGGTATTGATAATATACGACTTGTGCACACGGGAAAATGAATGTTGCTCCAGTACCTGTAACCAAAAGCGTAATGGTTCGGTTGATAATAATTTCTTCGTAGCGGTGTGTATCTCGGTATAATCGGAGTCGGAGTGCAAATAAAAAATATCCTGTATCGCTATTTTCACGTGTTCATGGCCCGACTTTATATAGATTTCTTCTCTGGATGGTTGATTTTCCGTACTGTTGCGTATCGCTTCCTGTACGCTAGGCACTTTGGCAACTGCCTGTAAAAATCGTTGAAAGGAAAAAGGTTTTAATAAATAGTCGACTACATTTAGATCGTAGCCCTCCAAAGCGTAGTCAGGGAACGCAGTGGTTAAAATAACATGCGGTCGGTGGGGCATCGTACGCAAAAACTCGATTCCGGATATTTTGGGCAAATGAATGTCTAAAAACAACAAATCGACCTTATTCGTCTTCAAATATTCCACCGCCTGTAGCGCATCGGGGAAAATCCCGGTCAATTGTAGCGTGCCCACATCCTCTATGAACTTTTTAAGAATCCGTTGTGCGGGAGGTTGATCTTCGATGATAATACAGTTCATGCCAAGTTCATTTTTTCCAATTCAAGGGTCAATCGTACTTCATAACTGTTAGGCCCCTCATGTATATTCAAGGTATGGCGATCGGGGTAGATCAATTGCAATCGTTTTTTCACGTTTTCCAGGCCAATGCCCTGTGCAACGGTATCCAACCCCTTTGTGGCCTCATGGTTATTGATACATTTAAATTGCAACTTATTGCCGGCCATGCTTACTTCTATATCGATTTCTATATCCTTTGATTGTCCGGATTGACTGTGCTTGAAGGCATTTTCTATAAAGACAATCAAAATTAAGGGCGCAATTTTATAGTCCGCATGAATATGCAGGGTTTTAAAATTGATGGTTCCTCTGTGCTCGATCTGTAGCTTATTGAGTTTTATAAAGTTATGCAACTGTTCGATTTCTTTGGTCAAGGGGACAAATTTTTCTTTGCACTCGTACAGCATATAGCGGAGTACGCTACTTAACTCCAGAATTATTTCCGGGGTTTTAATAGACCCTTCCAAGGCATAGGAGTATAGGTTGTTCAGGTTGTTAAACAAAAAATGTGGATTGATTTGTGATCGCAGGAACTGCAGCTCACTCTCCTGAACGGTATTTTTAAGTTCATCGATTTGCTCTTGCTTTTGAAGTGCATCCCATCCAAATTTAAAGCCCGACAAAATTGCCATAACCGGTAGCACATCGACCAAGGTGAAATAAATTCCCGGAAAGTTCTCTGCCTTTCTCGTGCCCGGATAGAATATTTTTTCCAGGAAGAGTTCTTCGATAATAATCACCCCCGTAATCACCAAAAGGACGGCACCAAAAAACAACCAGTACTTTTTGCGGTATAAGAGGCGCGGCATCAAGAAATACGTAATAAAAGCGGAGGCCAAGGCATAATTGGTGAAAAAGGCAACTTGGGGCCAATCGATACCCGGGTCGTTCCGATCGAATGCATAGAACAACAGCACTACCAAGTGCAATACAAACTGAAACAACAGCTCTTTTCTAGCGATCAAGTTTTATATTTTTCTATTGAATTCAAGACGGGTTCGTTGTTTCAAAGCTAAGGCTTCTCCCTCAGTGTCTAAAAATCGATATTCCAAACGACCATTAGAATCCCCTAAACGACATTTTCACCATAAATTACGGAAAAGTATGCTGATGACCATCCTGCCCCTGTCGTTCAGGGGATTTTGTTTTTAATTGGGTTTATATACCTCCAATTTTGAAGTAAAAAGAAATGTACCGTATGAAATGTAATCTTAAAGCTTCTTGTACCCTGATATTCCTGTTGCTCTTGTTTTGTGCAAATGGGTTGGCCCAGGAGCGTACCGTGACGATATTAGGCAAGGTGGTAGAGGAGGGTACGGAGCAGCCGATAGCCTTCGCCACCGTGATGGTAGCGGATAACGAGACAAAAAAACCTATTACGGGAACCACTACTTTGGACGATGGCAGTTTCGTTTTGGAGACCACCGCCACCAATTTCTATATTGAAATTAGTTTCATAGGATTTGCCAATAAAACGTTCGGACAGCCTGTTGCCGACACCAAGAATATAGATCTTGGGATTATTGCTCTGTCAGAAGATGCACAACAGCTCGAAGAAGTTGTGGTCGAGGGAGAGGTTTCAAGAACGGAGTTCAAGCTCGATAAGCGAGTATTCAACGTTGGTAAGGATTTGAGCAGTACCGGGGCCAGTGCCTTGGATGTGTTGAACAATGTACCCTCTGTGAATGTAAATATCGAGGGCCAAATCAGTTTGCGGGGAAGTCAAGGTGTGCAAATATTGATCAATGGGAAACCCTCGGTAATCGCAAGCGAGGAAGGAAACACTTTGGGAACCATTACCGCCGATATGATCGATAGGGTAGAGGTGATTACCAATCCGTCGGCCAAATACGATGCGGAAGGTACTTCGGGTATTATCAATATTGTTATAAAAAAGGAACAACGAAAGGGACTAAACGGTTCCGTTTCAGTGAATACAGGAGCCCCCGATGCGCATAGTATCGGGGTAAGTCTCAATCGGAGAGGCGAAAAATTCAATTTATTCAGTCAGTTGGGTTTTGGACTGCGGGAATTGCCCAACGATACCGAAAACCGAAATGTCGATTTGGTGAACAACACCACTATTTTGTCGACCGGTACGGAATTCCGCAACGAGACGTATTACAACTTTGTATTGGGTACCGACTATTATATCAATGAGAGCAGCGTGTTAACGCTTTCCGGTAATTTTGCCCTGGAGCTGGAAGATCAGCCCTCGACGATCAATTTTAGCGCCGTGGATGCCACTAACACCGTAACCTCGGAATGGCTTCGTACAGAGGTAACCGAAGCGGAAAACCCAAAACTTCAATTTGAGCTACAATACAAGAAAGACTTTAAGGGTGATGAGGACCATAACCTTGTTTTTAGCTCATTGGGCAATTTTTTTGGAAAAGATCAATCCTCGGATTTTGTGAATACGACTATCAGCGGGGATTCCAACGATGCCGAACAGAAGACCCGGACCGACTTCAAGGAATCGGTCTTCACCTTTAAATTGGACTACACTCGCCCATTTTCGGAAAAGTGGAGTTTGGAGACAGGTGCCCAATACGTCTTGAACGACGTAAGCAACGATTTTGAAGTGTCCGATTTGGTGGGGGGTAGCTTTGTGGTAGACCCCGGACTTACCAACGTCTTTGAGTTTGACCAAAATGTGTTGGGGCTTTATACAACCGCAGCCTATGAAGGTAAGAAATGGGGAGTAAAAGGGGGTGTGCGATTAGAGCAGACCGATTTGAATACACTGCTTGCCACCACCAATGAGACCAACGACCAGAATTATACCAATCTTTTCCCAAGCTTTCACACCTCCTATAAATTTACCGATAGGATTTCTTTACAGGCGGGCTATTCAAGAAGGGTGTATCGACCAAGGCTTTGGGATTTGAATCCTTTTTTTAATATCAGGAACAATTTTAGTATCCGTCAGGGGAACCCGGGGTTACAGCCCGAGTTTACCGATTCGTATGAATTAACCAGCATTTACATACTAGGAAAGGCTTCCTTGAATTTTGGCATCTACCAACGCTATACGACCGATGTCATCGAACGGGTATCGATCTTTGAAAACAACGTCAATACGGTCAGACCCGAAAACATCGGTACAAATAATGTAACAGGAATCGAATTCAACACGAAGTACAGTCCGTTTAAATGGATGACCCTCAATGGGGATTTTAACTATAGCCAATTTAAAAGGGAAGGTATTTTTAATAGCACGGTGTTCGATTTTGACGGAAACCAATGGTCCTCAAAAGTAATGGCCAAACTTAAGCTACCGGCCGATTTCGAATTGGAGACCATCGGAAACTATCGATCACGGGTAAAAACGGTTCAGGGGGTACGAAACGACTTTCTGTTTATGGATTTGGGTCTTCGAAAGAATATCCTTAAAGGGAAGGCTGTATTGAACCTGAGCGTACGGGACCTTTTCGCTTCGCGAATCAATGAAACCGAAATTGTCCAGACCGATTTCGAGGTCTTTAGCCGACGACTACGGGGCACATTTGTCGCCTTCGGATTCAGCTATGGTTTTGGTAAGGGAGAAGCCATGCAGTATTCCGGACAACGGAGACGGTTTTGATAATTATGGATTATCTTGTAGTAGCGTTTGAATCATTGCTTGCGTAGTAAAGAAGAAAAAAGTTATGGATATTGTTTTGTTAGCCTTTCAGAATTACAAAAAGACCTGCACATGAAAATGAATGGAACGAAAACGAAGCGATTGGTCCACCTGCTTCTAATCGTCGTATTACCCCACAATTTTGCGCTTCAAGCGCAAGAAACCTTGGATACTACTGGGTTGGATACTAAGGTAAAAGTCTTTCTCGAAAGTCAAAAGAGCGAATGGCGAGACATGAACGTTCCCGCTTCCGATGGGCAATTACTATATGACATCATCGTCGAAAATGGCTATACAAAGGGACTCGAAATAGGAACTTCCACGGGGCATTCCACGATATGGATTGCATGGGCGTTTAGTAAAACCGGTGGGAAGCTGATAACCATTGACATTGATGAGACCCGATACAAGAAGGCACTTGCCAATATCAAAGAGGCGGGATTAACGAATTATGTGGATGCCAGACTGGCCGATGCCCATGAATTGGTCAAGAAATTGGAGGGCCCCTTTGATTTTGTATTCAGTGATGCCGACAAGGATTGGTACACGAATTACTTTAAGGAAGTTTCTCCGAAATTGGAGGTAGGTGGTTGTTTTACGGCACACAATGTGCGTCCGGAAGGGCGTCGGGGAATGTCCGGAACGAGGGCGTACTTGGCGTATGTACAAAGCCTTGAAAATTATAGCACCACCGTGGATAATTCAGGCGGGGGAATGGCTATTAGCTATAAAAAAGCGGAAAAATAACACCAGTTAAGAGCTAACCAAAACCATGTACACCATGAAAACCTATTTTAATATATACAAGGCAACGCTGTTGGTACTGATTTTCTTTTCACTAACACCAACGGCCGCACAGGTAACAACTTCAGGAAAAGGTTACACTTTGGTTGTCAAGGGCTACGATTGGGGGCCTGCGGTAAATAAGGTCATCCTGCCAAATCAGCGGTCCATTACCGAGACCAATGCATCCCATTTTTCAGTGACGGTCAACAGAAGTGCGGAAGGCGTAGCAATGGAACCAGAGATATCCACAGGAGAAAGAAAAGTAGTCTACGCCTATGTTTCCGATAGCAAGGGGAATAGGGTCACTGAAGGACACCATATTACACTGGTCCTTTTTGTAGGGCCGGATGACGTACTGGGCTCACCCATAAAATATATTAGGACCAAAAACCGCGGTAGCAATCAATGGATTGATTATCGATTGATCATCAACCACAAGCCTTCGGGAAAAATATGGGACAACGAGCAAGGACGGATAATGCCCGAAATCGATACATTCGATCTAAGTGGCACGTATTCACACAACGACATTACACTCTCATACGCATCTTTTACACCTCAAAATGATAGCGATAAATGGCCTCTGATCATCTGGCTCCACGGGGGTGGGGAAGGGGGCACCGATCCCAGTATCCCCCTAATTGCGAACAAAGCGGTGAATTATGCCTCTGAGGAAATACAAGCCCTGTTTGGAGGTGCCTTCGTATTGGCACCCCAAAGTCCCACTTTTTGGATGCAAAGTGCCAGCGGGGAATATACACGCGGGAAGGAAGACGATATTTATAATGAAGCCTTAATGGCCTTTATCAAAACATATGTTGCAGCGCATCCGGAAATAGATACCGACCGGATTTACATCGGAGGATGTTCCAACGGCGGTTATATGGGCTTGAAGTTACTCTTGCAACATCCCGATTATTTCGCAGCAGGTTATATCAGTGCTCTGGCCTATCAAAATCAATTCATTACCGATGAGCAGGTTCGGTCGATTAAAGACATCCCAATTTGGTTCGTGCATTCCAAAGACGATCAGGTAACGATACCAGGGGAAACCGTGGTTCCGTTGTACAAACGGTTGAAAAATACCGGCGCTGAAAACATTCATTTCTCCTTTTACGACCACGTAATCGATATTACCGGATTTTTCGGAGGGGATGATTACCGTTATAACGGCCATTGGTCATGGATCTATTCCCATGCCAATCATGCCGATTTTGATTTTGATGGTAATCCGGTTCTAATGAACGGTAGACCGGTGACTATCATGGAGTGGATGGCTGGGCAAAGGCGTTAGGTAGTCATCGGATTGTTTTTTAAAGTTATAGGGATTAGTAAATTTTAATTTACCTTCCGTTTCAAAAACCAAATATCCCGAAGGCTTATGTTCACATTGATGGTATGAAAGGTCTCCTGCACCTGGATACCTTCCGAAGAACCACTGCCGCGGTAGGCATAGGAAAGATTTAGGGTCGATCTTCCGATAGGAATGCCCAGTCCGCCGGTAATCGAATAACTACCGACCGTCTCATCGTTAACCTGTAAATAGCCACTGTCGTAGTTGAATCCGGCTCTAAAACCAATTCGTTCCCAAAACTTAAAGCTAGTTTCATCTTTGAGGTACTCCATGCCAAAGGCATACACGTTTCGGTCCACAAAAGTTCCAATATTGTCATGTTGATCGGTCGCGCCCCAATAGCTCCCGGTGTAGTCGAGATTCAATGTCAAACTTGACCATGGGCTGATGGCGAGACCGGTTCCTATTTCCAAAGGCAGATCAAAACTAGGGATGGTAATATCGCTCGTGTTTTCAACTGGTTCCGGATTCGGTAATAGTCCGGTAGACTTCGATACGTTTCGGTCCCTTCTGGCGGCTAGACTGGTCGGTAATTGCCATCGTGCCCCAATGGCGAAATAATCGTTGAGTTTGCCTTGGACCCCAAAATCGATTCGGGCACCAAAGTATCTGTTGGTTTCCTGCACGTTTAAGGAACTGGTACCAGTATTGATACGTTCTGTTTCATCGATACTCCCAAAAAGATAAGAGATTCCTAGTCCTACATTGATATGTTCATTGATGCTATAGCCATAACTTAGCTTAAGGTCGTTCAATCCGCCGGAACCGAAGATATTACTGCTGAACTTTTCGAACGACCCTTCGATGTTGCCTTCTATACCAACAACGGCGTAACCCACGTCCGAATAGGGGTCAAGGGTAAGTCCTAGCCCTGATTTTTTACTGATACTGGAGGCAATGGCCAGGCTCGACATATTACCTGCCAATCGGCGTTCCTCATTGTTCCGATTGGAAACCGTACTCAACTCTGCCAGAAAACCGATGTCATACATAAAATTCTTTTCTGAAACGGCGGCATAGGAGGCTGGGTTGTAATTATTGATAAAACCAGCAGGCTCAAGGGCATAGCCGCCTCTGCCGAGGGCACTGTTCTTTCCGATATTCGAATTGGTACTTACGCCAAGACCAAAAAGCGAGTATGGAGATCCTGTGAGGTTATTGGTCTGTCCAATCATATCGAACGTCATCAGTGCCGCCATGGCAAGAAGCAGCCAGGTTCTACTCATCATAAATAGCATAAGTTAGAATAAGTTTTGCCTCAAAATCACTACTTCCTGCTCCTTGTAGCACTATACGATCTACCGTTTGATTGTAATTTTTGGGATAGATGATAACGGCATCTTCCACCTCTGGGATTTGTGCCAGTTCTTGATCGAGGTAGGTGACCAAGGGTATTTGATAGAATATATCGTTGAACTCACTGTTCGCTTCATTGATGCGGGCAAATACGGCTCCATTTCCATTCACAATGGTCTCTGTAATTACGTTGTTCTGATCGACGATCTGTACGTTCAAGGAATCCCGAATGGGTAAGTTGTCATTGTAGGAAGTCACTGGTGGCTTGATTTCTAAAATGGCATCGAGAATGGTTCCGGTTCCTGGTATTTGGCCGATATCGGTGAGGGTGGGGAATTCTATCCTGGTAGCGTGGCCCACTCCCGATTGAATAAAGCTAAAATTGCCGCTCAGTTCCGACGGCAGATTTATTTCCTGATCGGTCAATGTATCCAATAACATACCGGTAACATCGCTTTGAATCTGATTGAAGGCCCTGGGCAAACCGGTATTTTGATTGATAAAGAGATCAAAGGCTTCCTCGTCATCTTCGAACTCTCCGGGTATGGAATAAAAAAAGCGTAAGCGGGTAATTTCAGGATCTCTTGAGAAACCGATAACCGCGGTATTCTCTTCATTTGATGGCCTTAGGGTGAAGCCCTTTAGTTTTTCCCGCACCTCACGGTCGCTATTGATATCGTTTTCCTGAATCAAATCGAAAAGTTCCCTTCCGAAGGCCAAGGGTATTTGAATATGCAGTGAGTCCTCACCGGTCGGTTCTGGAAAAAATCGGCGCGTAACCACGGGAACGGTGTCAAATGTAAGTTGGCTGGTATTGTAGAAAACGTCGTCCTCGGCAGACACTTCCTCCAGTAGTCGATATACATTGATTTCCGCGAGTTGCGTGGTATCATTATAAAAATAGCCGTCATACCCTAAAATCAATGCAATGCTATCAAGTTCCGCATCGGAGGGAATCGTATAGTTGATTGCCGAAAGCTCAAAATAACTCTGACTGGAAACCCGCCCAAAGAAATCATCGTAATAGCTACCCACCAACAGCCGATTGCTCGTAGAGGTGTTGATACTGTCAAATTTAAAGGTGGTCAGTTTCACGGTAAAGGTATCGACCGTCACTAGACGTACGTTTGAATCGGTGAAATCCTGCCCTACCACTAGAGTGGGAATCTCACGATCTTCCACAGAGCAGGAAGAAAGTAAGGCAGTTATTGCTAATAGACCAAAAAGGAGTCGCATACCATATTAATTTGAAGCAAATAAAACGGAACGGTCAGGTGTCCCGAAGTATTTTATACCGATTTGGTTAATCTGTATACCAATCACCTAATTCCCACGATGAATGCCAACTGCAGTGTTGGTAGATAGAATTTGCCGTACGGTATAGACATTTTGTCGGTTGGTCTATTTTTTTTTTGCCACCCTATCCACCACCAATACTTTTAGTCAAAATCAATAAGTGAAAAGCTATTTTTTTAGTGCCCTTCTACTTTTTATGACAACATTGAAGATAACGGCCCAAGAGATGACCGGTTATGAAATAGCCCGGTTTGATTATTCGATGGTGCCATCGGCTGGCGATATCTATTGGGGAAGCTATAGGCTTGCGATTACGCCTAACATACCATTGGGAAAAAGAAGTCGGTTGGTGGTGAACCTGTCTTATGAAAAGAAGACCTATAACTTTTTTGATACGGTCATAGGTCTGGAAACCGAGCCATTGGAGGAGACTCATCACATGATGGCAGGGGTTTTTTATCGTTCCGAATTCTCGAGAAATTGGACGATCGAGACACTTTTTTCCCCTGTCATCTCCTCGAATTTGGTTGATGGTTTGGGACAGGATGATATACAATACGCGGGAAGCCTAGTTTTTACGAAGATCTGGCAGGGGAAAAAAAATAATCTTGGTTTGCGATTTGGTCTTGGCTATGGAGCTTTGTTGGGAAGACCTGATTTTTATCCGATACTTTCATTGGAAGGGACCCTGAAAAACAGCTGGCACTATCGTTTGGGCTTTCCGGAAACCACCTTAAAGTATGTTATTGGGGAAAGACAGCAACTTTCTTTTATCGCAAGGCCTCAGGGCTCCTATACCAACCTTTCCGGGCCATTGAGCTTCTTTGGCACCGGCACTTTTACCCATTCAAAGTTGGAGTATGAAGCAATCGATATCGGCATCAAACACACCTATCGAATGCAACCGTATCTAACTTCATTGGTAAACGTAGGCTATCTCTCAAAGAATCAGCTTCTTCTGTTAGATCAAAACCATAATCAGCTGAACGATTTCAATACGGGGGATTCCTTATATATCACCATGGGATTAACGATTAACATAAACAATAGATTAGATGAAAACAATGATTAAACGGCCGTTAACTATCCTTAAAACTGTGAAGTTTCTATCGGTTCTTGTGATGTCTTTGGCCGCGGTAAGCTGCTCTAGTGACGACGACGACGACGATAACCTGGGAAACTGGGAGGATCGTTCCGTTCTTGACGGTATCCCCCGTAGCAGTGCCGCGGCCTTTACCATCGGTAATAAAGGATATATGGGTACCGGCTTCGATGGGGATGATTATCTGAAAGACTTTTGGGAGTATGATATTGAAGGGGATTTTTGGAGGCAATTGGCCGACTATCCAGGGGTTGAACGTAGCGCTGCGGTCGGTTTTACCGCCAATGGCGACGGATTTGTAGGCCTAGGCTTTGATGGAGACAATGAATTAGGCGATTTTTACCGGTATGATATCGGTGCTAATCGTTGGGATTCCATCGCAGCTTTTGGAGGGGCACCTAGAAGGGGTGCCACCGCGTTCAATTCGGCCAGTATTGGCTATGTGGGCACTGGATATGACGGTGACAACGATCGCAAGGATTTCTGGAAGTATGATCCGTCATCGGACCGCTGGACCGAACTGGTCGGTTTTGGAGGCACTAAACGAAGGGATGCCACCAGCTTTACCATCGGTGACAAGGTATACTTTGGAACTGGGGAATCAAATGGTCTGGACCAAACCGATTTTTGGGTGTTCGATACCTCGAACGAGACTTGGACGGCCTTGTTGGACCTCGATGATGATGACGATTATTTTATAGAACGAAGTGATGCGGTAGGCTTTAGCATTGGTGACAGGGGATATATTGCTTGCGGTGCGTCGGGATTAGGGGCAGTCTCATCGGTATGGGAATACAATCCGGCCACCGATTTGTGGGAAGAGAAGACGGCCTACGAGGGTATTGCCAGGCGAGGGGCTATTGGCTTTTACGATGGCAGCAGGGCATTTGTTGCCTTGGGGAACAGTGCAAACCTTTATTTGGACGACAATCGCGAATTCTTCCCTTTTGAGGAAGAAGATGAAGATGACTGATAGCGATACAAAAGTAATTCTGCCGTACCACCAATGAAAGGCTATCTAAAACATATATTGGCACTTTTCGTCATAGGATTGGTGGTATTGCTGCTGGGTTTTTATTTGGATGAGGACATACGTATGGGCGCTGGTGACGGTTCCTATCGCGTAACTGCCCAAGCACATGGAATGGATAGGTGGGGATACCAAATTCACTTTGATTCGAAACTACTGATACAGCAAGACTACATTCCGGCCGTAAATGGCAAGCAGTATTTTACCTGTAGGGAGGATGCCGAAAAAGCGGGACAATTGGTAGTCGACAAAATAAGACTGAATGAGCGCCCTTCCATTTCGATTGAGGAACTTCGGGTACATGGGATCACTTTTAAAAAATGAGTATCTTATGACCTATTTGCCTAATACCTTGCGTTTGAAAAAAAAGTTGTTGGTAAGGGAACCGTGGATACACGTTTTCATTTGGATATGTATTTTAACCCTTCCGTTGGGTATGGCCTTATCGACCTTTGGTAAGATTGATGAAGGCATGCTCTTAAGGCTGGTTTATCCCCCGGTGCTGTTTTATGTCAATTATTCGATTCTCTCCCCAAAACTCTTATTGAAGAAGAAGTTTTTTCTGTACGCCCTTTTTTCGATATTATTTTTAGTAATGTTCAACCTTTTGGTTAAATGGCTACCCTCGAGCTCGCCGTTTGATAGAATGAGCGATATGGTTGGTATTGGGAAGGACAGTCCTTTCCGCCATCTTCAATATGCCATGATTACCGCGGTATCATTGGCATTTTTTCTTCTAGGCGGTACGTTGCGATTGATAAAGGATTTTTACGAACGCGATAAGATACAGGCCGAAAGTGAGGCGCAACGGGCGGAGACCGAATTGGAGTTTTTAAAGGCACAACTCAATCCCCATTTTCTTTTTAACTCCTTGAACAGTGTTTACTCCTTGGTACGGAATAAATCCGATGACGCTTCCGAGGCGGTAATTACCCTATCGGAACTCATGCGGTACATGCTTTATGAGGCCAACCAAAATGAGGTTTCTCTTGAAAAGGAAATAGGCTATATTAAGAATTACGTGGCCTTACAGCGATTAAGACTCTCTGATAGTGAAAACGTAAAATTGTTGATTCGAGGCGATTATGTGGATAAGAAAATAGCACCTCTTTTACTCATTACCTTTATTGAAAATGCGTTTAAGTATGGCACGGATTACAAGGGTAGAACCAAAGTGGATATCAAGATTATAATTCAAGATAACACCTTGGATTTTAAGGTGATTAATTTAATCGGACCAAAGAAAACCGATAAGGAGAATTCCGGGATCGGTCTTAAGAATGTAAAAAATCGACTGGGATTCCAATATCCGGAGGCCCACTGCCTAAGGATTATGGATAATAAAGACGATTATCGAGTGGACCTGCAACTAAAACTTTCGTAAGATGAGATGTATTATTGTTGACGACGAGCCCTTGGCCTTGAACATCATGAAATCGTACTGTGAGGATATCGGCTATTTGGAGGTCATCGGTACTTTCACCAATCCGTTTGACGCTACGGGGCTTTTAATGGAGCAGAAAGTAGACTTGGTTTTTTCAGACATCGAGATGCCACAAATTAACGGTTTGGAATTTATCAAGACATTGGATAGAAAACCATTATTTGTTTTCACTACGGCATACCAAAAATATGCCTTGGACGGCTTTGATCTAAACGCGGTCGATTATCTGGTAAAACCGATTCCCTTCGAACGTTTTGTCAAGGCAGTGAACCGTGCAAAGGAAATGTACACCCTGAAACAGGCAGCGAAGGGGCCGACCGAAAATATTACGTCCGCTGGGGGAGATCTACCGATAAAAGATGGTTTTATCTTTATCAAATCCGAATACGGAAATATCAAATTGGAGTTTGATGATATCAAGTATATACAAGGGTTAAAAGACTATCTGAAAATCCATAGTAAGGGAAATTCGAATAAACCTATTTTAACCTTGATGAGTTTTCGCGTAATGGAGGCCAAACTACCCTCGAATCAATTCTTTCGCGTTCATCGATCATTCATGGTCAATATCAATTACATCGATGCAGTACAGCGAAGTAAAATTATTATCGACGATATACGAATTCCCATTGGGGATAGTTACAAGGCCAATTTTATGAAAAGAGTGGGGCTTTAGGATTTTAGGTGTTCAAAAGTGCTAATTAGCCTTCAATTATAAAAAGCGGTAGCAAGAACGTTTTTTCAGCAAGTGACTTATAGGTAGTCTTGAGGTCGTTCATTTGCTATAAGTGAGTCCATGGCCAAAGGGATAGAGTGGATTTTTGGAATCGTAAGGGAGGTCTTCCTTCTGGTTTTCCACTGCTTCCATTGACGACGGAATTTCGATGGGAAGCTTCCCAGTGGGATTGAATTTCCCGAATATCAATTCAAGGATAATCTCGTCCTGACATTCGAAGTCGGCAATCACTGCCTTGCTGGCCGCATTGATATCGGGAATCACCGGCGGTCGCTGAATGGTCAAAACAGTGATGGTTGGCTTGGAGCGGGTACGTACAAGAATCTTATTTTTTTCATCTTCGGGAAAATCCAATCGTCCTTGCGGAATCAGCCTTTCCAGTAAACTACCACCTTCTGGCGGTGAAGAAGGGGTTTCCAATTTTTGAATAATGACGTCCGCATCATCCATATCGTCTACGATTTGGTGAAATTTTTTGGATAACCCTTCCTGGGTCATCCCTTCGAGGTATATTCTGTTATCCGATGAAAGCGGTAGCATACCTTTTTCGTTTTTCAAAAGCACCAATGATCTTCTTTGCGCTTCCTTTCCTTTCTCCATAAAAATCGGATTTCCGACAATATCCACTTTTTCCAGGTCCACATAGGGATTGTCGAAAAGGCCAAGACGGAACTTATCCCTCAAGACCCTTTTGACGGAAACGTCGATTCGCTCCCCCGAGACCTCCCCGCTTTCAACGAGGTCGATGATATATTGGGTGGCATACTCCCCACCAAAAACATCGCATCCGGCATCCAATACTTTCTTTACCCGTTCCTTTTCGGTCAAATGTTCCGCACCCCAGGCCGAAGCATTCTTTACCGCCATATCGGAGATAATGCCCCAATCGGTTGCCACGACGCCGTCAAACTTTAGGGAATCCCTGAGGAGTTCCTGAATCATCTCCCTGCTAAAGGCAAAACCGACTTCTTCCTTGACCTGCCCCTTGGGTATACCATAATAAGGCATTATTTGGGCTGTGTTAGCGGCCAAGGCCCCGTTGGTAAAGGGAATCAAATGATAGTCAAAGTTATCACCGGGATACACCTGCCCCTTACCACTCTCAAAATGGGCGTCCCAGCCATCTTCCTGGGGACCACCGCCTGCGAAATGTTTGGTCTGACATGCGACACTGTTCGTACCAAGGCTATCCCCTTGAAACCCTAAAATATACGCCTTGGTAAGGGCGGCACTCAAATGGGCATCTTCCCCAAACGTACCGTTGACCCTTGCCCAGCGAGGGTCGGTAGCGATATCTGCCATGGGGTGTTGGGCCAAACGGATACCAATAGCCAAGTATTCCTGCCGGGCGATATCGGCGAATTCTCGCACCAACACGGTATCCCCTATGGCCCCAAGCCCCAACTGGGACGGCCATACAGAGATCCATTTTGCCTGGGCACTGGCCCCCGGCATGGCCATGGTACCATGTCTTGGGTCGGAAATAAGGGTGATGGGAATTCCCAAACGCGTACGCTCGGCAAATTTTTGGAGATTGTTGTTCCATGTGGCATAGGCCAAGGCAGAAGTGCCACCCAAATTTTGTACATGGCTCATTTTCTTGTTCAGTATCGTACCGGATGTGCTTTCGGTCAAAAAAGAAAAAGGATCGGAGAGCGTTGGGATTTCAAGTAGGGAACCGTCTTCTTCCATGGCCAAAAAATGAGCCGATAGTAAACCGGCCTTTTCCTCGATGTTCATTTGGGAGACCAAGTCTTCGACCCGATTTTCAAGAGGTACCCTTTTATCTTCATAGGGATCTACTTTTCCGTTTTTGTTCAAGTCCCGAAATTGAATACCGCCTGATGAAAGTAACGGGGCTTCAACTCCCAGCAATTGCATATTTTCCTTTGATTCAGTGCGCCATCCGATCAGGAAAAACAAATAGGTGAACAACAGTAGTGCTAGGAATAGTCCGACGAAAATGCCTATTCCTTTTACAAGTTTTTTAAAAAGAGTGCTCATGCGATGATTTTTGTCAGCTATCGTTTTCCGGTTTTTAAACTTGTTGGTTTTGTAATCCCGTTTTGCGATTAGGCCTTACAGTTAGTCCATTTCCAAATAAATGTACCATTTTTTAACCAAAAAGGCCGCCTCCAAAAAAGCGGTCTTCCGGTCAAGAAATAATAGTGCTAATTAAAAAAATCACTATGAAACACTTAGCTATTATCATTATCCATGGTATCCCGGTCCAAGTCGACCGTAACGGTATTGCCATCGTCGTCTGTTTCCGTGGCGATATCGTCACAGCTGCCATCCCCATAATCCCTGGTCAACGTACTGTTGTTTTCCGAAGAAACCATAACTCCGCTCACGATATAGGCACAGCCAATTTCGGAACGTAGCGGGACGGTAATCTCGTAGCCGTACGAATCCCCATTACTAAATTCGGTGTTGCCGTTTCCAGATACCAAAGTGTAAAGATCAAAGGCCTCATCCGAAATTGCGAAGACGGTCTCCGTTTCCGACAAACTATAGCTGATAGCAGTGAGTCCGTCGGGCCACTCAAAAGACAGATCGGTTTCAGAGGAAAAGATGAAACCACCGTTTTCTTCGTTGGCCATATATATCGAGCTAGCGTTCCCCGTAACCGAAATATCGTTGTATCGGTAATTTTCCAAAGTGGTGAGAATCACCGCCCCATTTGCCGAATCATTCTGGTCATAGGTAATCGCGATCACTCCGGAAACGGTATCACCGTTCCCGAGCTCACACCCTTCACCATAGTCCAAGGTGATGGTTACCCGCCCATTTACCTCTTCGGAGCTGCGTTCGACACAGTCGGTTATTTTATAAGTACTAGCCCGCTTGTCTGCACCGGTATCGGTCAAAAAGGCATCCCCGGAGACCCCAGTGATGGCTTCGGTAGCGTTTTGGATTTCGATGTATTGTTGATCGCTTACCGCTTCGGCAGCTACAACTTCCGAACTGGCCACACTACCATCATCGTCTTCGCAACCTAATATGCAGAGCCCGGTTGCACATAGAAGACCTATCAAATACATGTTGTTTTTCTTCATCGCATTGTATTTTTGTTGAACAGCATATTCTGGTCTTACGGTTGCTTATCTTGATACCATTTTTGATAACCATATCAAAGATAGGATGTAGGCTGCGGAGCTGAAAAAAAGATATACAATCCCTAACATTCACTCTACCAAGAGCCTAGAGCGATCTACGAATTCGATGGTCGTTTCATCTAAAGTTCCCAAACAGTTCTTTGAAGGCGACTCCAATACGTAGTTTGCTTACACTATCCTGGTATTCGATCAAGTTTTCGGCTTGCCCGACGTAGTATTGCAAATAGAGGAACTGATTCGACTTTTTGAAGGGTTTCCAACTTAACGATAATTGGACGTTCCCTCTCCAATCGGCGGTGAAGCTCTTGCTGAAATCACCTTCAAAAATCAAATTTTTTGTAGGGCGATAGGCGAGGTGCACCTGAAAATAGCCTTTGTAATCCATAATGTCGGGATTGCTGGAAATATCGCCGATGGGCACCCATCCCTTCGCCATAAATTGCCAGCGATCTCCCATCGGTTTTGAATAGCGTAGCGATAAAAAGTTCCAGCTTCTGGAACTGATACTGTCCCTACCGTTCGACTCGTGTTCAAATTGAAACCATAAACCGTAGTCCAGCTTATTATCCTTGAACCAAAGTTTGGCGATTCCTAGGCCAGGATTATAGTTCGTTTCCCTAAAGGGAAATGAATCTTTGTAGATATCCCAGAACGACTTTTGCCGGTAGGTGAAAAAAAGGAAGGCATCATAGGGCAATAAAACATCGGTCAGCATTTGCTTAAAACCTAATTGGAATTTAGCATCACTGGTATCGGAGGTTACGGGCCCCCGTAAATCGGTACCGGTGATAAAATAATTGTCACCATAAATGGAAAACATCGGGATTTTTGCCAATAGCTCCCTATCGGTCAACTTGGGAGATCGGACAAGGGAGTCTTGCTGAGCACTTACCATAGCATGAGTTATGACTAGAAGGAACAAAAAGAATCCGAGGTTACCGAATCGTTGCCTCATCTTAGGATTGTTTTTTATAACTCCATATCGCCAAGCTGTTGAATACAATGGCAAGGAGGAAGGTATAGAGGAATTCCATCTTGATATCCGCCAATCCGCTGCCTTTCATCAACACCTTTCTAGAAACCGATATAAAATGTGCCAGGGGATTGGGGAGGGTAAAATATTGAGCCCATTTTGGCATGCTATCAATGGGGGTAAACAGGCCGCACATCAGCACGAAAATCAAAATAAAGAAAAAAGCCACGAAAATTGCCTGTTGCTGGGTGTTGGCAAAATTCGAAATCAATAGTCCCAGTCCCAGAACAGCTACCAGGTTGACGATTCCGTAAATAAAAATGATCCCGATGTTGCCACGAATGGGAATATCGAAAATCAGCTTGCTGGCTATCAGGCCTACGGTTAAAAGAACAAGGCCAACACAAAGAAAGGGTACTAACTTTCCTAAGATGAACTGCCATTTCTTAATCGGGGTCACATTGATTTGTTCAATGGTCCCGATTTCGCGTTCCCGTACGATGTTCATGGCCGAAAGAATGATGGTGAGCAAAGCGGTCAACTCTGCAAGAATACCAGGGGCCATAAAATGGGTATACTCGATTTCCGGGTTGTACCAATTACGGGAAGCAATCTGAATTTGCGCATTTTTATTTACTATAGGTCGTTTTATGTCGCTCATCAACTCGGCGTTGAACCTACCAATGATGCTGTTGAGATATCCAACACCCACAGTAGCCTGCTGTCCGTTGATGGCATTTACCAAGATTTGAAGTTGGGGTCGTTCGCCCTTTAGAAAGGAACGTTCAAAATTTTGAGGGATTTCGAGAATGATATCGGCGTCGTTCTTTTGCATGGTTTCCATGGCATCCTCTTTGTTATAGGGCGCGCTAACCAGGGAAAACCGATCGTTGGCCATTACTTTCCGGGTCAAGAGTCGGGACTGTTCACTGTGGTCTTTGTCAACGATGACAATGTTTACATTCTTGACCTCATTCGAGGCCGCATTGCTCAAAACAATCAATTGCACAATGGGCAAAATGGTCATCATCGGTAATAGTGCCTTGTTGCGAAATATTTGTGTAAACTCTTTTTGGATTAAATAGGCGAGGATCTTCATCTTATTCCAATCGTATTTTAAAGTTTCGGTAAGACATGAACAGCAGAAAAACGGTCATGCCCACCAGTATCATAACCTCCCAGACCACTAGGTCGAAACCTACGCCTCTTAACATAACACCTTTTAAGATTTCGATGAAGTAGGTAGCCGGGATAATGGACCCTAAGACCTGCAACACTTTGGGCATACTCGCTAAGGGAAAAATAAACCCCGATAACAGCATCGACGGCATCATCAAACCCATAAGCGACCGTAACATGGCATCTTGTTGTGTCTTGGAAACTGTCGATATCAAGGTCCCCAAGGCGAGGGCGGCCACCACGTAAAGAAAACATACCGCCAATAAGAGTAGCAGATTACCTACAATTGGAACATCGAAAACGAAATACCCTAAAATAAGTACCAACAATGCATCGATGAACGAGAGAGCCGCGTATGGGGCCACTTTCCCCAAAATAATAAGCAATGGGGGTAGGGGAGATACCAATAGAATTTCCATGGTTCCCAATTCTTTTTCCCGGGCAATCGTCAGAGAGGTCATCATAGCCGAAATAATCAACAGGATCAATGCGATGGTACCAGGCACAAAATTGTGGGCACTTGCCAGTTGCGGGTTATAAAGCATGCGGGTCTGCACACCAATCTGATAGGGATTTTCCGATTGGTCTAACCGTTCTTTTTGAAAACTGGTGATCATGGTACTCGCATACTGCACCAAAGTATTCGCATTATTGGGATCTGATCCATCTGCCAGTAGTTGTACGCTTACCGATTTTCCGTTGGACAGGTCCGAGGCGAAATCTACGGGAATCACCACGGCCAATTTGGTGGTTCCTGCCTTGAAACCATCTTCCAATTGCTTGTCGGAGCGAATCATGTTATTTACTTGAAAATGCCCCGAGCTTTGCAGATGTTGAACCAATTCTTGACTCATGTGATCCCCAGCCTGATCGTAAATGTCGAGGTAGGCATCCCGAAATTCATTGGTGACCGCGTAGCCAAAAATCAATACCTGTGCGACCGGCATGCCGAACAGGATAAGTAGGGTACGTTTATCCCTGAGGATGTGGTAGAGTTCTTTTTGAACGAATGCCTTGAAGACCTTGAACATCGCTTAATCGTTTATAAAGTCGAGTTCGACGGACATTTTGGATTCGCCAAGATTGATCTCACACTTTTTGAACGAGGGTCGCCCCATCCCGGTCATATTGGAAGCCGCCACATGTTCCTTCGGCATTCCCATAAAATTGGTGTCGATGGCACCATTCTCGTTCTCGTCGTGAAATACACAGACGGCATACTCCCCGTACGGGATGTTCGTGAAGGTATGGCTCATTTTGGATACGACTTTTTTTATTTTGGCCCTGTATTTGGCCTTATCGGCCTCCCTGGGAAAGCCTTCTTCTTGATCAAAAAGCAAAAAAACCAGCTGACCTTTTCCCTTGTTTTTGACGACATCGATCCTGATTGTCAAATCCCCTGTTTCCTGGGCGAGACCTATGCCACCAAACAGAAGTGCTAGTACTACAAAAAAGTATCTTTTCATGGTAATTGTTTTTTAGAGTGTTTTTAAGGTTTACTATTCTTTTATTCCCCTGCTTTGATCGCTATGGGTCATCTAGCGAGTTTTAAAAAGACCTCGTCCATCGTCTCCGAATCATATTGATTTTTCAGATTGTCAGGGCTATCCAGCGCTTCCACTTTTCCCGCTACCATAATCGAAACCCTATCGCAGTATTCGGCCTCGTCCATATAGTGCGTGGTCACAAAAATGGTACGTCCCGCATCGGCCTGTTGGTAAATGGTTTCCCAAAATTGCCGTCGAACATGGGGGTCTACCCCGCCGGTCGGTTCGTCCAGGAATACGATTTCGGGATCATGAACCATGGAAACTGCGAACGCCAGACGCTGTTTCCAACCTAATGGAAGTGCGGCTACAGGCTTTTTGGCTACTTCGAACAATCCCAATTCCTCCATGATCTCGGTTGTCTTTTTGGTTATCTGCTTTTTGGATAGACCGTAGATGCCACCATAGAAACGAATATTTTCCTTGACGGTAAGATCATTGTAGAGACTGAATTTTTGCGACATATAACCAATCCCTTTTTTTATCTTTTCGGCTTCGGTACGAATGTCGAACCCTGCTACGTAACCGGTTCCTTCGGTAGGCTTGCTTAAGCCTATCAGCATGCGCATGGCCGTCGTCTTTCCTGCCCCGTTAGCACCCAAAAAACCAAATATTTCCCCTTTGGAGACGTTAAATGTAATCGCGTCTACGGCCGTAAAATCACCAAAGCGCTTAGTGAGCCCCTCCACTTTGATGGCGTATTCATTCATGTTTTCGTGATTTTGTCCGTTCCAAATAAAAAAATTGTGGCACTTCGAAATACATGCCGACCCAAAGGAATGTTTGTAGCAGTATCCCTGGAAGGGGTGGTTCTTTCATGATCCAATCTACAGCGATGATACCCCCGATGTAGGCAGCACAGCGTAAAAAACCGATTCGCCGTGTTTTGGGAATTAGGAAAGCGGTCACACAGAGGAGTTTAACCTTTCCCAAAGGAACGATTAAATGTTTCTTGCCCTGTGTTTCCATCTCTTTATCGATAAGGTCGAGATAGAGTAGTTCGGCCATCGCGGTCATACCGAGAAGTGCTATCGGAAGAATCCAGATAAAACGCCACTTACTCTTCTTGAGGCCTCTCATCGGGTAGCTGTTTTGAGTTCGTCCGTTTCACTCAGTTCCAGGAAAACATCCTCTACCGTGGCTTCGATTTTCTTTATCTCTATATTGGAAAAGCCCTTTCGGTCGAGGTCGTTTTTGATTTGCTCGGGATCCATGATATCCCTGGTGCTCAAGTGGAGGAAACCTCCAAAGGGAAGCACACTGCGTGTATAAATAGCTTCTCGAAGCCCTTTTAACAAGCGATAGGTATCCGCTGCTTTTACGGCATACAACGGATGCGTATAGGACGTTCGCAACCGTGCCGGGGAATCGGTCTGCAGTATTTTGCCATGTTGTATCAAGGCAATGCGGTCGCAAAGTTCCGCTTCGTCCATGTAAGGGGTGCTCACTAAAATAGCGATGCCCTTTTCTTTTAATCGTTGCAGCATTTCCCAGAATTCCTTTCTGCTTACGGCGTCCACTCCGGTGGTGGGTTCGTCCAAAAAAAGTACTTCCGGTTTGTGTATCAGGGCGCAACAAAGGGCTAGTTTCTGTTTCATTCCACCCGACAGCTTCCCGGCCAAACGAGTCTTAAATGGTTCGATCTGTACGTAGATGTCTTGGATCAATTCGTAATTCGCCTCAATGGTAGTCCCAAAAATCGTTGCGAAGAAGGTGAGGTTTTCCTGTACCGAAAGGTCTTGGTAGAGGGAAAATTTCCCAGGCATATAACCCACTTTTCTACGGATTTTCTTATACTCCTTAACTACTGGGTGGCCCGCAACGGAAGCCTCCCCTTCATCGGCCAGTAATAAAGTGGTCAAAATTCGAAACAAGGTGGATTTACCTGCCCCATCGGGACCGATGAGTCCGAACAACTCCCCATGTTCCACCGATAAGGATACATCCTGAAGGGCTCGTACTTCCCCGAAACTTTTGCTGATATGTGCGGCGGTGATTGCTGACATCGTGAGTTATTTAGAGGTATGTTTGAACTGGACTTCACCGGGCATCCCAATTTTGAGGCTACCGTCATTTTGGACTTCCACGTTGATGGCGTATACCAGATTTACCCTTTCTTCCTTGGTCTCGATCGTTTTCGGGGTAAATTCGGCTTCGCTGGCGATGTACATGACCCTTCCTTCCAATGTTCTATATCCGTTGGCAGCATCGTCGACCAATACGGTGACCGTATCACCGAGTTTCACATTTTGCAATAGGGAAGCACTGGTATAAGCCCTTAATTTTAAAGTGCTTAGATTGGCTATTTTATATAATGGGGCCCCTGTGTTGACAAACTCGGATTCCTCTACAATCTTGGTCAGCACCGTTCCGTCGATGGGATTGGTAATCCGATGGTCCTGAATCCGTTTTTCGATGATATCGATTTGCGCTTGAATCGGTTTCCGCTCGGAAAGAATTCCCCTATTGGCGACTCCAATTCGGCGCTTGGTGGAATTGATCTGTTGATCGATCACGTCGATTTCCCCATTGAAATCGTCCAATTGTTTTTTGGTGGCCGCCTTTTGTTCGTAAAGTACTTTTGTACGGTCCCGTTCGCGCACCGCATTCTGTTTTTGCTCCAATAAAATGGCGATATCGGGCGCCGCTTCCTGCAGTTTTAGGTCCATGGCTTCCAGCTTAGCCTGTAGCTGCAATTTTTCCAGGTGCAACTGGGTGGTATCTATGAGCCCCACCTGCGCCCCTGCCTTAAGTTGTTCTCCCTCTTCTATCCCAAAGGAGACCAGCCTTCCGATTCCTTCGGCACCGATGGTTACGGAAACCGCCTCGAAATTTCCATACGCATCCGATTTTTCATTATTCGAACAAGAGGTTGTCAATACAATGGAGAGACTCCAAAATAGTGTTTTATAGCCGTTTTTTTTCATGATCTATAGTTTTCCAAAAAGGGTTAGATATTCGATTTGTAATTTTTGTTTTTGAACCAGATGCAGTTCCAACTGTTGTCGGGCCGACAGTTCGGCATTCACCTGCATTACATAGTCATTTGAATTGATAACGCCTTCCTGTAACTGTACGGCAGTTTGCTTTAAGATCTCTGATTGCAGGGCAACGATTTGCCGGTCTTTTTCGATTTGGGCATTGAGGGCGTTGAGTTTTTGAAGCGATTCCCGTTCACTTTTTTGAATATCGAATTCAAATACCTCCTTATCGACCGCAATCTGTTGTTTTTGAAGGTCGATTTTCTTTTTCTCCTTCTTGGAAACGCCCCAATCCACGATGTTCCAGTTCAGCCTAACTCCTCCTAGGCCATAGGTGGAAGTTGAAATATCGGCAAAGTTCAAGGGGTTGGGATAGCCCACACCCCCTTGGGCAAAAAGCGATAGTTTGGGCAGGCGATCCGCATCGAATTTTCTCTTTTGGATTTCCAACAATTCGCGCTGATACTCAAAAAGTTTTTGTTCGGGCCGGGTAATGGCCAAAGCTGCTTGTTCTTGGAATATGGGTTCAGGCAGGGTCAATAAGGTGTTGTTGGTAACCACTGCTCCTAGGAGTTTGGAGAGTACCTCTAGAAAAGCATCGATATCGCCTTGCAGGCTGATTTCTTCCGATTCCAGTTCTATCTTGCGCACCTGAAGTTTGGCCAGTTCGCTTTCCAAGACGGTCCCGTTATCATATCCGGCCTGTAGCAGCGAGATGTTCGTCACGATATCTTCTTTTGAAATGGCCAAGAGGTCTTTTTGCTGTTGCAACAACAGGATATTCAGAAAGAGTGTATTTACTTGATCTTTGAGATTGCGAAGATTTACCTGAAGGGCCTGTTGGTTCACTTTTAACTGGGTGGTCTCGGCTTTTTTACTAGCACGGGTCAGTCCTCCATCGAAAAGATTGTAGTTAATGTCGAGATAACTTCGGTAGCTTTCCAGCGGTACACTTACGCTTATCGGACTATTGGGGTCTTCCGTTCCGATTTGTACGTTTTCACTTTGCACCTGTCCAAGACCGACCAAATCTACGGTGGGCAAACGTTTACGATTGAGTACCTGTAGGTTGATTTCAGCAATGTTTTCGAGCAAGGGCCCATCTTTTATCAAGGGGTAGTTGGTCCTGGCCAAACCGTAGGCCTCTTCCAGTCCGAGGGATGCATATTGTGCACGCATGTTGCCTATGTGACCAAAAAGGGCAAGCAACAGCAGTAGGTAAAAGGAAATACAAGGGTTGGTATTCGCAATTCGATTTGATTCCATATTCTTAAAATACTGTGGTTCTGAGCCGAAAATTAAAGTTGACTAATTGATTTAACCATACGGTTAACGCAAATGTAAAAAATTTATTTTAAAAATGACTTTTTTATGATTTCCATAACTAGCTGTTTCCGCTCCTCCATCATTTGCAAATACATAAATTCAGGAATCTTCATCACTCCCGTAAAGACGGGTTTGGCTATAAAGGGAAAGGCTATCAACGACATTACGGTAAGCATGATATGGTGTGGGCCCACGGGTTGTAGAATCCCTGCCTTCTGTTCCTTCATGATCTGTTTCATAAACTGTTCCACGGTATCGTTGGTTGCCATTTTCGCCATGAGACTTTCTTGGAAGTTCAAGCGGTTCTGGGCCAATTCATTGAGGACGAACATCGGTATATAGGGGTTTTGGATGATGGTATCTATATAATTGTTCACGAGACTCTCTATCTTTTCCATGACCGTACCTTTCCCTTGTAAAGCCGGGATAATCTGACCCGACATCGTTGCCACGGCCGATTCCAGGATACGGCTAAAGAGCGCCTCCTTGCTGCGATAGTAGTAGTGCAGCATGGCCTTGTTGATTTGTGCTTCGTCGGCAATTGCCTGCATTCGTGCTCCGGCATACCCCTTTTCGATAAAGACCTTTTTGGCCGCCTCGAGAATGAGTTGTTCGGTTTCTGTTTTTTCTTCTTGTTTCATAGGGTGTTAACAAAGATAATTAAAAGCATTCACGGATGTATAACTTCTTTATGTGATAAAACTTTTGATTACTATTTATGTAAAGTGTTGATAGTAAATAATATAAGGTCTCTTTTTTAAGAGATACAGAACATAGTGGATTTAAAATTAAATCAACCAAACGGTTTAACCAAAAAATTAGAGCTGATTTAGCCTTTATATATTAAAAAGTCCAGTTCGTAGAGAAAAAGAACGCGCTGGTATAACATAGTGGGGAATCGAACCTCCCTGCCCTTATTTTGCATCGGCTAACCCGTTTCATAGGTTAAATTGATACTATGCGTTTGTTCCACTATCCTCTTGTTTTCATCGCTATATTCTTTTTTTCCATGGGCCATGCACAGGGCAGGTTTACATTGAGTGGTACTATTACGGAAGCAGCAAGCAACGAAACCATGATCGGGATTACCGTGGCAATTCCGGAATTAGGTACTGGTGTGGTGACCAACGAATATGGGTTTTATTCCATTTCCCTTCCGCAGGGTACTTATGAGGTACAGGTAAGCTCTATTGGTTTTCAGAATATCGTGCGCACCATTACGTTGGATCAAGATCAGAGGATCAATTTTCAACTAGCGGAGGAAGCCGAACAATTGGACGAGGTGGTGGTGGTGGAGAATGTGGAGAGAACCAACATCAGAAAACCACAAATGAGCGTAAATGCACTAACCGCTGCCAGCATTAAAAAGATTCCGGTTGTTTTGGGGGAGGCGGATGTTATCAAGTCTATTTTACTGTTGCCTGGCGTTACCAGTGCGGGGGAAGGTGCTTCGGGTTTCAACGTACGTGGGGGCGCGGCGGACCAAAACCTGATATTGTTGGACGAGGCGATCGTATTCAACTCTTCCCATTTATTCGGTTTTTTCTCGGTATTTAATCCTGATGCCATCAAGGATATAAAATTGTACAAGGGGGGTATTCCGGCTAGATATGGGGGTCGGGTTTCCTCGGTACTTGATATCTACCAGAAAGAGGGGAATAGCAAGCAATTTAAAATGAACGGTGGTATCGGCGCGGTCGCCAGCCGTCTCTTGGCCGAAGGCCCCCTGGAAAAAGACCGGGGCGCCTATTTAATTGGGGGAAGGGCTTCGTATGCACATCTGTTCCTGGCCTTGGCCGATAACGACAATTTGGCCTATTTCTACGACCTGAATACCAAGCTGAACTACCAACTGAATGATAGGAATAACCTATACCTTTCCGGCTATTTTGGCAGGGATGTATTTGGAATCGCGGAAAGTTTTGAGAATACCTATGGCAACACGGTGGCCAATTTTCGATGGAATCATTTGTTCTCCGATAAATTGTTCTCCAACCTTTCCTTGATTTATTCGGACTATTACTACGGGCTTGAACTAGACCTATTAGGTTTCCAGTGGGATTCCGGTATCCGCAATTTCAATATCAAATATGACTTCAAACATTACCTAGCAAGCAACTTCCAACTGAGCTATGGAATCAACAATATTTACTACAAGTTCAATCCTGGGGAGATAAGACCCAACCGGGAAGACTCGGGCATTGTGCCCGATAAACTTACCGATAAGTATGCCAATGAGTTTGGGGCTTATTTAGAGGCGGAACAAAAAATCAGCGCTGAGCTTACCGTCCAGTATGGAGTACGTTGGAGCCATTTTGCACGATTGGGTCAGGATGAATTCAATAGATACGAAAATGATGCTCCAGTGTTGTTCAACCAAGATTTTCAGATCTATCAGGGGGCCAATCCCATTCGGGTCGACAATGTAAGTAGAAGCGAATCCTTGGCTACTTTTAACAATTTTGAACCAAGGGTAGGCCTTTCCTACCTTATCAACGAGAACAATTCCATTAAGGCCAGTTATAATCATATGGCGCAGTACCTTCATCTGTTGTCGAATACCAGTTCGCCCACCCCCTTGGATGTATGGACTCCGAGCGGACCATACGCAAAGCCACAACTGCTGGACCAATATGCCATCGGGTATTTCAAAAACTTTAAAAATGGGGATTACTCCTTGGAAACGGAAGCCTTCTATAAGGATGTTGATAACCGGATTGACTATATCGATGGGGCCGATCTTATTGCCAACAATGACATAGAGCAAGTGATACTCAACGGAGACGCTAGAGCCTACGGCTTGGAGTTATTACTAAGAAAGAATAATGGAAGGCTAAAGGGCTGGTTGGCCTACACCTTATCACGGTCTGAACAGCGTACCCCGGGGCGCACCCCCGAAGAGCCCGGTATCAATGGGGGAGAATGGTACCATACGCCCTTTGATAAAACCCACGACATTTCCCTGAATGGTTCCTACGAACTGAACGGGAAATGGAGTTTTAACGGTAACTTTCTGTTCCAAACCGGTCAACCGACCAACTATCCTATTGGGCAATATGAGCAGCGGGGTTTGGTAGTTCCCATTTACGGCCTCCGAAACCAGGAGCGCCTGCCCGCTTATCACCGATTGGATGTATCGGCAACTTTGACACCCCTGAAGAATACCGGACGTAACTGGCAAGCGGAATGGACCTTTGGAATTTACAATCTGTACAATCGGCGAAATGCGGCGGCTATCAATTTTAGGGAGAATGTGGATACGGGTAATAACGAGGCCGTTCGAACCTCTATCTTCGGTATTGTGCCCTCGGTTACCTATAACTTTAAATTTTAAGCCATGCGGAGATTTATTTTTTTGGTCGGGATAGCTCTTTTTTACCTCGGTTGTGAAGACGTCATCGAAGTGGAGGTACCCAGTTCGGAACCTCGTTTGAGTATTGATGCCAATTTTAATCTGTTTACCCAAGAAACCCCATTGCGCTTTGAAGGGGGCGTACGATTGACCCTTTCTTCCGACTTCTTTGAAGATGGGGTTCCCTTGGTTAACGACGCAACGGTAATTATCACCGATTTGGGAAGCGGCATCGAATACCCGCTACTTTACGATGGGACTACGGAATACTATCGTCCGGAAAACCCTGCTGTGTTGGGCAATTTTGATACGGAATATGAACTGACTATCATCTACGATAGCGAAACCTATAGGGGTGTCACTTCCTTTATTCCCGTAGCCCCGATCAACGAAGTACGGCAAGGCACCAATACCCTATTCGATGGGGATGAGACCGAGGTGATCGTTGAGTTCACCGACGATGGCAGTCGGGACGATTACTATCTTTACGACTTCGGTTTCGATATTTTCAGGCCTTTGGAGGATCGTTTTTTCCAGGGCGAGGATTTTGTGTTTTCCTCTTTTTACGATTCCGACGATGTACAGCCGGGCGATACCGTTACGATTAAAGCCTATGGGATCAGTGCGCAATACTATACCTATTTTGAACTGGTAATCGAACAGGCGGGGGAAGGCGGTGGTCCGTTTCAGTCAGTTCCTGCCACTACCAGAGGCAATATGATCAATACGACTAATTTTGACAACTATCCCCTGGGATATTTTTTGATTTCGGAGGCGGACGAGTTCGAGTTGGTCATTGAATAGGGACACCAGTAGCACTTTTCAGTCATATTGGTTATCGAACAGCCGCAACTGTTCATCTTTAGGTTTTTTAGATGCCAAGGGCATACCTTTGGTCCCATATTCGTCAGCCTTCGACTTCTCGTGGGCGACGACCTTATCAAAACTGGCATTGGGCATAAAACCGGCTTCCGCTCTTTGGGCAATTTTGGTCAGTTTTTCGATAGCCCTCAGTTTATCGCTATTTCCTATTCGTGATTTATCCACAGCTTCTTTCAGCGTGCAGATTGTCTTGTCGTAGATTTTGGTGGGTACCGCAAAGGGCTTGGCATTTTTTCCACCATGGGCAAAGGAAAAACGGGCGGGATCTGAAAATCTGGAGGGTGTACCATGAATGATTTCGCTGACGAGCGTTAGCGATTGTAACGTTCTGGGGCCAAGGCCTTTTAGCAACAACAGATCATCAAATTTTTGTGTCTCGCTTTCCTGTGCCAGCCATAAAACACTCCCCAATCGCTTTAAATCGATGTCTTTTGGCTTTACATCGCAATAGGTAGGTACGATTAAACGGGGAATCTCCTTCAGTAGCTTATCAGGATGCTCTGCCGCTATCTTCAAAATACCTCTTTGTGTCGCTCGGGCTTCCTTATGTACGAGATTTAGAATTTCCCCCTGGTTTTCGCCACAAACAGCGGCATGTGGCTCTTCGACGAACGATTTCAAGTTTTCGGAATGCCAGTGATAGCGTCGTGCCCTCCCGTTGGATTGATGCATCCCCTGTTGAACAACGGTCCATTTTCCAGTGTCGCTTACCACAAAATTATGCAGATACAGACTAAAGCCGTCTTGAAGGGCCGTATTGTCCACTTTGGCACTAAGCTTGCTTGCGCGGGCCAATGCCAGTCCGTTCAATCCCGTTCGGTCGCCCACGGTCAAAAGTTCGTTGGGAGTCTTGATAGATTCGGTTCCCTTTCCGCCACAGATATACAGTCCCAGCTCTTTGGAATGGGGATTGATCGTTTGTTTTAAGGCACGCATCACCGCGGTGGTCACCCCAGAAGAATTCCAGTCCATACCGATAACGGCCCCGAAACTTTGGAACCAAAAGGGGTCCGACAGGCGTTCCAAGAAATCATCGGTTCCTTTTTGGGCGATGATGGCCTTTACCACTGGTAGCGTCAGTTCCTTCATTCTACGAAAGAGCCACGGGGGAATACCTCCACCATATAATGCCAGATCTGCAGTGCCCGAACGTTTCATTCTTACCCTTTGCGATTATCGTGTGTTGTGAATTAATTTCCCTCAAACAACAAGGGGAAAAATTTTCCCCCCATTTTCCCGCCTTTGGGAATTGGTGGCACACCTTTCAGCAACTCCTCATTTGTATTGCTGACCGTGCCATCCGCAAATACGTTCAGTACAAAGGCCCTTCTGCGTAGTTCGGATTTGTTTTCATACGAGCCGTGCACCAACAATGGATGGTGAAAGGAGGCATGCCCTTTTTTCAATTCGATGGCCACCGGTTTAAATGCTGCTTTTTGTTCTTCGGTAAGGTATTCCATTAATCCGTTCATATCCCCTGCTAGGGAAGGGGCATCCAATAGACCCCATCGATGGCTGCCCGGAATATAATGTAGGCATCCATTCTCGACGGTGGCATCGTCAAGTCCGGTCCAACAGGTCAAATGTTGCATGGCCACGGTCCGTGTCCAGTAAGAATAGTCTTGATGCCAGGCTACGACCCCTCCATGTTTGGCCGGTTTGCAGAAAAGCTGGTCGTGCCAGAAACGAACCGGTTTGTCTTCCAACAACTGGTGGGCGGCCATCACAAAAGCGGGATTCCAAAGCACATCGTGAAAACCCTCGGTGATGCGCCAGTGTCCCAGGGAATGGAACAAGACCGAATCGGAGTCTTCCGATTCATTGCTATGGTATTCGTAAAACAGGTGATGTGCCGGATGTTTTGGGTCCATCACGGCTTCCAAGTCTTTCCGAAGTACTTCGATCTGTTCTTCATTGAGTAGTTTGATGCCCGAAACATAACCATACTCATGAAAATGGGCTACCTGTTCCTCGCTAAGCCGATATTGATTCCAATCCGCCGGGGTTTCGGGCCACTCGAATAAATCGGAACATAACCCATGATACGTTGCCAAGTCTTTTACCATCCTTTTTTCAAGTTTTATTTCAAAAGTGCAATGGATTTTGTCTTTTTGAAATTTTAACCAACTTCCGTTGTTGGGATTTGCTGTTCTATATTCTTAGAATATTCTATTCTGTCGGTGCCTAAGGGCATTGGCTGCTGCATTGCCTTTGAAATGTTGTTCTACCGGATCCCATTCAAGATCCTCTCCCAGTTGGTAGGCAATGTTGGCAATATTGCAAATACTCGCCGATCGATGGCCGGTTTCCACATCACACAAAGGGGAGGTGTTGTTCTTAATGGCATCCAACCAATCTTGGTAATGGTTGCCATTTGAGTTGTACAATCGGATATCGGAATCCTTTAGTTCCGCTGTGCGTATCGACTCCGGGCTTGTCTCAAAATAACTTCGGCTGATGTCCAAGGTACCTTCGGATCCTATAAAACGCACTCCCCAACCCCGACCGAAATCTTCATGTACCATCTCGATACCGTTATCGTAAAACATCCGCAGACCACGGACAGCGGAACGGTCTTGCGGGGGTAGGTATCGAATAGGTCCCGATCGATCCATGTCCAAGGCCCACTGGGCAATATCGAACATATGCGCGCCCCAATCACATAAAATACCGCCCCCGGTTTCCTTATATTTGCGCCAGTCGGGCCAAAAATCGACCTCGTTAGTCGAGGGTGCCAACCGGTGATTGTAGGCCAATAGCGGAGCGGGGCCACACCATTTGTTCCAGTCGACTTCTTTTGGAAGGGCTTCCGCCTTTAAATCATAATCGATAGCAGGGTCTCCCACATTCACCAATACTTTTGAAATTTCTCCCAAATAACCATTACGGACCAGCTCACAGGCTTTTCTGAAATTTTCGTTGGAACGTTGCATACTTCCGGTCTGTAATATCTTACCTGTACCTTCAACCGTATTCACCAGTTCGATGCCTTCTGCAATTCGATGGGTCAAGGGTTTTTCTAGGAAAACGTCCTTTCCCGCTTTTAGGGCATCGATGGCCATCAGGGCATGCCAATGGTCCGGCGTCGCAATCACCACTGCATCGACCTCGGAATTTTCCAATAATTCCTTATAGTCACCATAAAGCTGAAAACCATCGAATTTTTCCACCTTGCGCTGGTCAGCGGATAATTTGGATACATGTTTTTGGAACCAGTCCATTTTGGTGGTCCATACATCACTTCCGGCGATGATTTGTGCTTCGGTACTCGATACGAATCGTTTGGCGAGTCCGTTGCTCTGTCGTCCCAAGCCGATGAACCCGAGATGTATCTTGTCATTGGGTGCGGTAAACCCACGCCCCAAGACATGTCTGGGAATAATGGTAATTGCCCCGGCGGCAAGGGCCGTTTTTTGTAGAAATCTTCTACGATTAATAGATGTAGGAGGTCGTTGTTTCTTTTTTGATGAGGACATAGCGGCTGTTATTTGTATCCTACAAGTTACGGTTTTAATGATATCTTGTCAAGCTGCCCAGCGCTATCTCGCTGAAGGATGGTTTGTTGGTAAATATGCGAGAGATCCAACGGATCATTCAACTCTTTTTGCTTTTGCAACAGCGCTTCGAACAGTGCTTTAATGTCCGATTGGTGTTCGGGATCATGGGCAAGGTCGTTCATTTCCTGAGGGTCATTTTCCATATCGAATAGCAATACTTTGTCCAATTTGGGATATACTATGAGCTTAAAACCATCTTTCCGGACCATACGCTGTAAATTCATGTAAGCACCATAGATACCATCGTAATGGCTTTGTTGCCTCGATTGGTTTGCTAAATCGACGATACTGCTAAAAAAGACATACTCCGGTTTTTCAATTCCTGCCAATTCCAAACTGGTGGCCATCGCATCCTGAAGGTAGATATCGGCATTAATTTTTTGACCTTTTGGAATATCGGGACCACAAATAATAAAGGGTGCCCGAATGCTATGGTCGAATTGTGTTTGCTTTCCCATGAGACCGTGGTGCCCCATGGCGAGTCCATGGTCCGCCGTGAAGATAATGTAGGTATTGTCTTTGTTGCCTGAAGCTTCCAATTCATTGAGTATTTGTCCGATTTGGGCATCCAAATGGCTTATCAGGGCATAGTATTCCCTTGTATGGGTTTTGATGGCATATTCGGTGCGTGGGAAAGGGGCCAATGCCTCGTCCCTCAAATCCCTTCCGTTTCCAATACTGTCTTTGAAGGGATACTCAGGTAGGAAACTTTTGGGAACCGGGATTCCTTCCAATTGATATAGATCGAGATATTCCTGAGGAGCCTGTCGTGGGTCGTGCGGCGCATTGAATGCCAGGTACATAAAGAATGGACGATTACTTTTATCGGCGTTCTCGATAAAACTCAGGGCATCATCCTTTACCACTTCGCTCCAATGCGTACCTCCTTCCCAAAAGCCTCCAAATTTTGGGTCGGTAGGAGACCAGGTCGAATCGTTTTCGTTCAAGGGTCGATTGTAACCGACCGGAAGGGCGGTACCGTCATCTACTTGGAAGTTGGCCCCTTTCCCGGCATTGATCCACGCATCACCGGGCATTCCTGGACGTACATGCACCACGTGCTGAAAAACGCTGTCGGCAGGTGCATCTACATGCCATTTTCCAGTCATATAGGTTTCGTAACCAGCTTTCGCCATGAGTCGTCCCCAGGTCTTATCAAACGCCTCGCCTTGTTTCCATTGATCTTTTAGGTCATATGCATCCCATACACTTCTCCCCGAAATGATCATAGCCCTAGAGGCTACACAGACCGCCCCGTTCCAGGCCCCCATGTTGTAGGCATTTGTAAAGGTAGTGCCCTTGGCGACCAGGTGGTCGAGATTAGGGGTTTGTATTTCCTGGTTGCCCAACGCACGAATAGCGGAGTAGGTCATGTCGTCGGCAAAAATGAAAATGATATTCGGTTTCATAACTGCAGACTGTTTTTCGTCGCGACAAGAAAATAACATCACTAGAAAGGCGATTGCCAAGAACCGAATTTGGCCCATAGTAGCCTTTCTTTGTAAAGTTTCCGAGTGCCATATCATTTTTCTACAATTCGATGGTTTGAACACCTATGGATTTTTTTAGAAAAGGAAAGTACTAAATATTATGGAATGGAAACTGTCGTAAACAGTCGATTTTCCATACCTTTTTACTCTTTGATACGAGTTGGTTTTAGATAACCTTTTGACAAATAAGGTATTGTGTGATGTTATATAGTGTTGTACCTTACAAGTATATTGACGAACACTTGCTATCGCCTGGAATGCTCGGGCGCATGGTAAAGGAGTGTCATAATTCAAATCCATGTTATCTTCAAAACAAATTGAGACCTATCAAAAAGATGGTTTCTTAGTTTTAAGGAATCTATTCGATACCGAGGAAATAGATTTATTGAAAAAAACAGCCCAGACCGATCGGGAATTGGACAAACGCTCGTATGGGCGTGCCGATGGCGAAGGGGGCACCGTTCGATTATCGATTTGGAACCATCCCGGAAATAACATCTACGGAATGTTTTCCCGAAACGAGCGAATTGTCAAAGCTGCCGAAGACTTACTCGGTGGCGAGGTATACCACTATCATTCAAAAATGATCTTGAAAGATGCCAAAGTAGGTGGAGCATGGACTTGGCACCAAGACTATGGCTATTGGTACAACTTTGGACTGTTAGAACCGCTGCTAACAAGCGTTACCATTGCGGTGGATAGGGCAACTCGGGAGAATGGTTGTTTGCAGGTCCTAAAGGGGTCACATGCGATGGGAAGGGTAGACCATTCCCTTACGGGCGATCAAGCCGGGGCCGATATGGAACGTGTAAATGCGGCAATGGAACGATTTCCATTGGTATACTGTGAGATGGAACCGGGCGATGCGATGTTCTTTGATTGCAACATTTTGCACCGATCGGACCAGAATCGCTCCGATTTCTCTAGATGGTCTTTAATTTGCTGTTATAATTCGGCCAGGAACAATCCTTACAAAAAAGGGCAACACGCTAGTTATACCCCATTAAAGATAGTAAACAGGGAAGCAATCAAGAATTTCAAATTCGACGGGTCAAATCAAGATAATCCGGTTGATTGGGTATCACCCGATTCTGACAAAACCAAGGAACAATTAAAGACTAAAGAAAATAAGCTTGAAGGAGAATAGCGTTACACCGCTCGACTATCTGCCCCGGATGCCCGATAACAGATCGATCGGTATCGGATGTATCGGCGCGGGTTTTATTATGGCCGACTGCCATTTGGTGGCCTACAAAAAAGCCGATTTCAATCCTGTCGCCATCTATTCCCGCACGCCATCAAGAGCCCGGGAAGTGTCGGAAAGACATGACATTCCCAGCGTTCACGAAACGTTGGAAGACCTTTTGAACAATCCAAAAGTAGAGGTGTTGGATATTGCGGTACCACCCAATGCGCAAAAAGCCATCATTGAACAGGTAGTGAAACGGGGAACGACCATTAAGGGAATTTTAGCCCAAAAACCGATAGCGGATACGTATGAGGATGCGAAGACGATCGTGCGATTATGTCAAGATGCAGGTATTGTCCTGGCCGTCAACCAGAATATGCGATACGACCAATCGATTAGGGCGTGTAAATCTATTTTGGAAAAAGGGTATTTAGGCGGCCCGGTACTGGCCACCATCGACATGCGGGCCATACCCCATTGGTTGCCATGGCACGAAAGCCTTGGGTATTTGACCTTACGAAATATGAGTATACACCACTTGGATACCTTTCGCTATTGGTTCGGAGATCCAAAATCGGTCTATGCCAGTGTAAGGCCCGATCCCCGTACAAGTTTCCGTCATGACGATGGTATCTGTATGTACATCCTTGAATACGAAAACGGACTACGGGCATTTTCCTGTGACGATGTATGGACCGGCCCGGCAAGGGAAGGTGCGGCCGATGATATTTATATCAAATATCGAATAGAGGGTTTAGAGGGTATGGCAAAGGGAACAATCGGTTGGCCTAGCTACCCCGAACCTACCCCCAGTACACTCGAATTTACCAGTACAGGCATCGGAAAGGAATGGAAACAACCTAAATGGAACGAGGTTTGGTTCCCCGATGCGTTTGTTGGAACCATGGCACAGCTCCTTGTGGCCTTGGAAAATGGAACAGAGCCCGAAATTAGTGGGGTAGACAACTTGTTGACCATGGCCCTTGTAGATGCTTGTTACCGTTCGGCAAGGGAAAAGCGGGCGGTAGCCATAGAAGAGATTGTCAACTAAAAGAAGAACCAATATACAGCACTATGTTACAAGTAGGCATATTTACGGGATACTTTCCATATGGTTTGGAAGAGACCGCTAAACGAATCAGGGATTTGGGTTTCAATACGGTTCAATTAGACCTTACCTTCAAAGACATGGATCTTTCCACGGAAAACATTACCAAGGAAAAATGTATCAAGATAAGGGACACCTTTAGGCGCTACAACTTACCAATTTCCTGTATCTCCAGCTATACAAATCTTACCGATCCCATTCCTGGGCGCCGCAAAGCCAATTTGGATCGTCTTAAAAAAATTATTGAACATGCCCATGATTTGGGTTCACCCTACGTGCCAAGCGAAACTGGGACATTTCATCCGGACAGCGATTGGATTCACCATCCAAAAAACAAAACGGAGCAAGGGTACGAGGAATGTAGGGACATTATCAAAGAACTGGTGGATTTTTCCAGAGATCATGGGGTCACCTTTGTTGTAGAAACTTACGTAAATAATGTGATAGGGTCTATCGAGGAGAGCTTGCGCCTGTTCGCCGATATCGATGACCCACACTTGAAATTGGCAATGGATCCAACGAACTATTTTGAAGAACATAATATTGGGGATATCGATGGTACTTTGAACAGAATATTCGATGCGCTGAGCGACAAAATAGTTTTTGCACATGCAAAGGATGTCAAATTGGTTCAGGAAGACAAGGGTGTACAGCTTACCGAAGTAACTGCTACCGAGGGGCACTCTTTACGAGGGGTCGGTAAAATAGAGCTACCAGCTCCTGGGCTTGGAGACCTTAACTACAACCTATATCTTAGACGACTGGCGAAGGCACATCCCAATCTGCCCATTATTATTGAACACTTGGAAGAAGAGGACATACCCCGCGCAAAGAAATTCTTGGATCAAAAGTTGATGGAGGAGGGGGTTTAAGCCAAGTGTAACAAGACACGATTCCTGCAAAAGGGATTACCGTTATTTGTCTACGACCTTCGCAACTAAAAATGGAACCAGTCCGAATTCACCCTGGGAAACGTCGTGTACGAGGCTTGCTTACCGTTCACATGGGTGATTGCAATGGAGCTACCCGCTAGGGTATGCTCTGCCAATTTTGTCGGTAAAAAAAGTACCGTTGTAAGGGACAGGTGCCGATAGTATCGGAAATGAAAATTTCTTTTAGCATTCGAAATATGTTGGGTAGTCCGGCAAGAGCTTTTATCAACAGTGTGATTCTACCATTAGAATCATACAGCTCCAGGGTGCTCCCAGCCCTCGCGATAGGACCGTTGCAATAGTTGGGTAGCTTCGGGGTCGTTTCGAACAATTTTTTCCTCCGGATTATAGGAAAGAGGACGTTTCAAATCCATCGCCATATTGGCCAAGATGCAACTGGCTGTAGAAATATGTCCTTGTTCGATATGGGCAACGGGAAGGCTTCCTTGGTCGATGGCTTTTAGAAAATCGAGCATATGCAATCGCGTGGCAGGAGCGGCATGCAATTCAATGTCCTTTTCGGTGACGTCCTCGGGATATTTTTCCCGCTCGTAAATAACATTTTTATGTATTTTCTCCCCATCACCCTCTGGGATAAAGTCGTATTGCATAACGCTTCCCGAAAGGGTACCCTTATCGCCGTACAATTTGAACGCCCAGGGATATGCTGGATCGGCAGGCGTGCCCCAACTGCGATGGTTCCAGACACAATCGAGTTCATCAAACTCAAAAATAGCGGTCTGCGTATCGGTGATGTTTGCCTTTGCCTCTTTTTGAACGAAAATGCCGCCGGTAGAACTGACACGTTTGGGCCATCCGAGATCTAGTATCCATCGAACCGTATCCAACATGTGTACACACATGTCCCCTACAATACCGTTGCCATATTCCATAAAAGCGCGCCACCTTCGGTGTGGAATCCCATCGAACTCCCGTAAGGGTGCGGGACCTGTCCATTCATCATAATCAAAAAAATCCGGAACTTCCACAACCGGACGATTGCCCTTATCGCGCATATGATAGTAGCAGCACATTTCAACATGCGATACTTTGCCCAACAATCCTTTATCTACGATATTCTTTTTGGCTTCGATCAGGTGTGGGGTGCTTTTGCGTTGCGTGCCTACTTGCACGACCCGATCATATTTTTTTGCTGCAGCCACCAATGCTTCCCCTTCCAGCACATCGACACTAATGGGTTTCTGCAAGTATACGTGGGCTCCGGATTTCATGGCGGCGATGCCCTGAAGAGCGTGCCAATGGTCGGGGGTCCCTATCAGTACGATATCCAGATCCCTTTCGGCCAACATTTTGTTGTAGTCCGTATACAACCTAGGTACCTTACGGGATCGTTGTCTCTCGCCGACCAATTTTCCAGCTTTTTCAAGTTGGTGTCGATCGACATCACACAAGGATATGACCTCTACATTTGCAACTTGTATCAAACGGAACAAATCGCTCTTGCCATACCATCCTGTACCAATGAGTCCCACGCGTAAGGGTTTTTTTTGGTGCATCAAATCCATTCCGTAGGCACCAAAGCAAGAGAGTACCGTGGCAGCAGTGGTGCCCTTTAAAAAACGCCGTCTATTGATGTAGAAATTTTTGTTTTCCATTGGTCGGGTATTATCAGTATCCCCTAAAGATATTGAAAAAACCGAATTGCCCGGCGTATGGGTGAAATCATTATATTTAAAGGTAACTTTTGAAAATGTATCTATGAAATATCGACTGCTCTTGATATTGTCGTTGACCGCATGTAGCTTCCAATTCCTATTTGCTAAAATCGAACTACCCACTATCTTTTCCAGTAACATGGTTTTGCAACGGAATGCGGAGGTTACGCTTTGGGGTTGGGGAGCTCCGGGAGAGGAATTAACCATAATGACCGGTTGGGATGGAAAGGAGTACGACCTAAAAACCGCAACCGACGCAAAGTGGCATTTGATTGTGAACACCCCTGATGCGGGAGGCCCCTTTGAGATGGGTTTTACGGGGGCATCGAACGAGATTTCACTCAAGAATATCCTTATCGGGGAGGTTTGGCTTTGTTCAGGTCAGTCGAATATGGAATGGAGTGCCCATAGTGGTATTGACAACGCGGCAATCGAAATCAAAAATGCCGATCACCCAACGATTCGATTTTTTAGCGTAACCAAAAGAACCGCCGAACACCCACAGGATAACGTGTCTGGCTATTGGGATATTTGTACGCCGAGGAGCATGCCCGATTTTAGTGCGGTCGCCTATTTCTTTGCCAGACGGCTGCAAGATGAAATGAATATCCCCATCGGACTGATCGATGCCTCCTGGGGGGCTTCCTGTGCGGAAGTATGGACCCCGGGCAAGGTTTTTGAGACACATCCCGATTTAAGGGAATCCGCCAAAAAAATACGTCCGAATCAATGGGTGACCGTGGAGCCATCAACCCTCTACAACGGCATGATTGCACCTTTGACTTTCTTCAAAATAGCAGGAACGCTTTGGTATCAGGGGGAGTCAAATACCGCCAATGCGGGGAACTACCGCAATCTCTTTACCACTATGATCGGTTCTTGGCGACAGGCCTGGGGCTATGATTTTCCATTTTATTACGTTCAGATTGCTCCCTACAACTATGGAAACCCCGAGGAGGGAGTTCGAGTACGCGATGAGCAGCGTAGGGCGATGGAGCTCCCGAATACCGGAATGGTAGTAACGAGTGATATTTGTACTATTGATGATATCCATCCTCAAAACAAGCAAGATGTAGGGATACGGCTGGCCAATATTGCTTTAAAACAGCGCTATAATCGGATGGATACGGAGGTGTTCGGACCATTGTTCAGGGAAATGAAAACAAATGGATCAAAAGTCACTGTCTTTTTTGACCATGCGACCGGGCTGACAAGTAGAGGCAAGGAAATCACCCAATTCGAATTGGCCGGCAGTGATGGAAAATTCCACCCTGCAAAAGCAACCATTCAAGCAGATCGGGTCATCGTTTCTTCCGATCAGGTAGCCGACCCTAAACACGTGCGTTTTGCGTGGAGCAATACGGCCCTGGCCAAATTGTTCAATGGGGCCGGGCTACCAGCTTCAAGTTTTACGAGCGATTAAGATAATACGATGCCGAACACCGCGCTTGCCCCGTAAATTTGTATTTTCGCGCTATAAAAGAGTGCTATGCATCCCATACGTTTTCGAAGCAGGAAATTATTGGTTTTATCGTTTTTAGTTGTGCTGATGTCCTGTCAGGAGAAAGACGTCAAGCAAAAAGGGGAGAAACAAGGGGTCCGCCATCAATATACCAATGCCCTCGCCGAAGAGACCAGTCCCTATCTATTACAACATGCCCATAATCCCGTAGATTGGAGGCCTTGGAGCGAGGCCGCGTTGCAAGAGGCCGAGAAAGAGAACAAACTGGTGCTGGTGAGCATCGGTTATTCTTCCTGTCATTGGTGCCATGTGATGGAGGAGGAGACTTTTGAGGACGAGGAAGTGGCCAAAATCATGAACCAAAACTTTATCAATATCAAAGTAGATCGGGAAGAACGACCCGATATCGACCAAGTCTATATGACGGCATTACAACTGATGAACGGTACGGGTGGCTGGCCGCTGAATGTCATAACGCTACCCAACGGAAAGCCCCTTTATGGGGGCACCTACCATACCAAGGATCAATGGACACAGGTATTGACAAAAATCAATGAGCTCTATCACAATGACCCGGCCAAGGCAGCGGAATACTCCGATATGGTGGCCGAAGGAATCGCTCAGGCCAATTTGGTACAGCCGACATCGGGATTTGAAACGTTGACGACCGAAGTCTTGCGGAAAAGCGTAGCCAATTGGCGTTCCTTTTGGGATTTCGAACAAGGAGGGGACCGAGGTCCACAGAAGTTCATGCTTCCATCCAACCTCGATTTTTTATTGGACTACGCCATTTTGTCCGATGATGATGCAGCCAAGGCCCATGTAAAGAACACCTTGGATAAGATAGTCAATGGGGGTATTTACGATCACATAGGGGGAGGGCTGTACCGATATAGCACCGATGCCCAATGGAAGGTACCACATTTTGAAAAAATGCTCTATGACAATGCACAGGCAATTAGCCTGTTCTCTGAAGCGTACGCGGTTTTTAAGGAACCGGCCTACAAGGAATTGGTGTTGGAGACAATCGCTTTTTTGGAACGTGAGATGAAAGATAAGGACGGTGGCTATCAAGCGGCAATCGATGCCGATAGCGAAGGGGAGGAAGGGAAGTTCTACCTGTGGGACGATGCCGAGCTAAAATCGGTATTGGGAGCGACCTACGAACTTTTTGCCGCCTATTATACAATCAGGCCCGATACCGTTTGGGAAGATGGAAACTTTGTGCTTCATAGATCCACTAGTGATAAGGCCTTTGCAAGGGAGCACGATTTGAGCATCGAAGCGTTGGGAGAGGCCAAAAAAGAGTGGAAGAAAAAACTGTTGGAAGTTCGAAATAAAAGGGTGCGCCCCAATAGCGACGATAAAATAATCACCTCTTGGAATGCCCTCTTGATCAATGCGTTTGTCGATGCGTATAAAGCGTTTGGACAACCCGAACATCTGGAGAAAGCAAAGAACGTCTTTACGTTTTTAAAAAAGAATAATTACAAAGACGGTGCATTGGTGCATTCCTATAAAGAAGGAAGCAAAATGAGGGAAGGCTTTTTGGAGGATTATGCCTTCCTAATCGATGCGAGTCTGCAGTTATACACCGCGGTTTACGATAGGTCGTATTTGGACTTTGCCGAACTTTTGACCCAAGAGGTAATGGAAAAGTTCGGAGACCCGTCCGGAATGTTTCGATATAACAGCGATGATGATTTAATTGCCAAAATTATTAAGACCGACGACGGTGTCTTGCCGTCACCCAATGCCGTAATGGCGCACAACCTCTTTCGACTGGGACATATCCTGTACGATACAGATATGGTCGATGCTTCGAAAGGGATGTTAGCATCAATGACCGAGTCAATTACCGAAGGCGCTCCCAGTTATGCGCGATGGGCAAAACTACTCATGCATCACACCGCTCCTTTTTACGAAGTTGCCGTAGTAGGTCGGGATGCAGGTGAGTTGGTGGCTCAACTGAACAAGACCCATCTTCCGAACACCTTGGTGGTAGCTACTACCGTGGAAAGTGAGCTTCCGTTGTTTAAGGGACGGTATGCAGAAGAGGGCACCTACATTTTCGTCTGCCAGGATACGAGCTGTAAGCTTCCCGTTGATACTGCGGAAAAGGCGATTGGGCAGATACGGAATTTCTGATGGTCCCAACAAGGAAAGGAAAGTATGGATATAAAATGTAACTGGATAAAATAACAACACCCTCGACGGGGGATTCAAGGGCGTTGCCAAACTATTCAAATAAATCAACTAAAAAGATGTGCTTCTCAATAATATCCCTTATTCCTTTCGATTAAATCGATGACACTTTGAACCGAGCCATTGGAATATAGCTTATCCTGTGGTGTATTCTTGCAGTAATCCAAGAGTACCGGGATGCTGGATGTAGCTACATGCATACGGGTATCGGAGGAGGCATAGTAGATAAATACCTTCCCGTTATCGTCGGCGATCCATCCGTTGCTGAAAAGCACATTTCCTACATCACCGATCATTTCTTCATCGGTCGGGGCCATAAAATAACCTCCAGGTTGGTGTATTACCTTCGTTATATCATCCAAAGCGGTCATAAACATATACAATACGTAGCGATAGCCCGCTGCGGTATTGCGAACCCCATGGGCCAAATGTAACCATCCTTCGGGAGTTCGTATAGGAGAGGGGCCTTGTCCATTTTTAAGTTCATACACGGTATGGTAGGTCTTTGGATTTAGGATAACCTCGTTTTTCACTTCGGGATGGGCCATGTCATCTACAAATCCCAATCCGATACCCCCGCCCGAACCGGTCTCGATAAAACCATCCTGAGGGCGTGTGTATAGGGCATATTTCCCATCGACAAATTCGGGGTGTATGGTCACATTTCGCTGTTGCTTCGATGCCGAAATAAGATCCGGAAGTCGTTCCCATTGTTTCATATCCTTGGAGCGGATGATGCCGGCATTCGCGATGGCGGCCGACGTATCATCTTTTGGTGAATTTGGGTCTTTTCTTTCCGTACAGAAGATGCCATAGACATAGCCATCTTCATGCAGGGTCAGGCGCATATCATAGGCGTTGACATCGGGCTCACTGGTCTGGGGCACCAAAAGAGGAGTGTCCCAAAACTTGAAATTATCGATACCGTTATCGCTTTCCGCGAAGGCGAAATACGATTTCCTGTCCCAACCTTCGGTTCGAACGGCCAGTACATACTTGCCATTCCATTTAATGGCACCTGCATTAAAGGCCGCATTCACTCCGATACGTTCCAACCCATAGGGATTGGTTTCCGGATTCAGGTCGTACCGCCAATGAATAGGAATATGCGCCGCCGTAATAATCGGGTAGGTATAGCGTTGGTAGATACCGTTTGTAAAATCGGTAGGGGGGTTATGGCGTTCCAAGAGCCTGTTGTGTTCAGCGACGATTTTGTCGTAATTCTTGATTTTTTCAGTAGTCATAATGCTTGGTCGAGTTTGGCACATTATAATTGTTCATCCAAGGTGTTCCACCAGAATTTTTTAAGGAGTACGGCACAAACGGCAAAAATGCCCAAACAAATCCATAGGGAAGTGTATTCCCTTAACACTAGATATAGGGGTATGATTACCAAAAGGGTCTGTGCAGCGGTACCAATAAAAATGTTGAACATATCTCTTTTTAGGCTTTTGTTTTCCTTGAAATTGGGGTCTTCGGCCACGACCTTGTCCCGAATAGGTTTCCAAAAACCCCAGGGGCGCGTTCTTTTATAAAAGTCCATCAATTTTCGCTCATCGGTCGGGCCTGCAGTGTAGGTTCCCAAAATGCATCCAACCGTGGTTATGAGTAGTAAAAGGGGGAAGAGATAGAGCTCCAAAGTTTCCTGGAAGACCAACGGAAACAATATGGCGGGAATCAATCCGGAGAGCATCCCCCAGAAATAGCCTTCCCCATTAAAGCGCCACCAATGCCATTTCAAGATGTTCGATACGATGTACCCTCCCCATAAGGCAGACACAATCCATTGCGTAATCGAATTGACATCCTCAACAAAGAATCCTAGGACAATGCTTACGATAACGACGACAATACCGCTCGTATAGTTCATGAGGTTCACCTGTTTTGGTGCGGCATCTTTCTTGTATCTCAGATAAATATCGTTTACCAAATAAGCCTGTGCTGCATTCAAAGTGCCTGCAAAGGTCGACATGAAGGCCGCCAAAAGCCCGGCGAGAAGAAGTCCCATGAGCCCCACGGGTACAAATTGACTAATGGCGGAAGGAAGAATCTGTTCAAAATCAATCTGTCCGGCCCTTTGAAGATCTAACTGCTCGTAGAATAAAAGTCCCAAAACGGCAAACCCACCGATCATTAGATATCTTGCGGGCATTAGGGCCAAGGATACGAAACCACTCATCTTGGCAGCTTCTTTGGGGGATTTGGTTGAAAGTATTTTTTGCATGTCATAATTGGGTGCCGGCCCCGCAATACTGGAAAGAATGCCTTTAAAAACACAGAGCATAAAGAAAATTCCGAAAAGGGAGAAGCCATCCGATGCAATTTTATCGTTGACCTCGGTAATAATACCGGTCCAGTCGATATCGAGATTCCAGCCAAAGAAGGGGTCCATCCAGCCTTCGGGAAGTGTTAGGCTATTTTCCCCCATTGCCGACCAAGCGATGAAAGCAATGGCTATGGCCGATACCGTCATGATGGTAAACTGTAAGAGATCGGTCCATACAATCCCCGACATTCCCCCTAAAACAGAGTAAAAAACGGCAAAACAGGTGAAAACAGTGCCGTACAAATGAGGAACATATTCTGGAGCGACCTCGAAGGGAATATAGACACCTACGATTTCCCAAGGCAGGAATATCTCTACGAACTTTCCTAAACCGATAAACCCGTAAGCCAGAAAACCGAGACAGCTCACAATGGCAAAGACGACCACGACCGTATGCGACCATTTGCCCCCCTTACCTTCCCCAAAACGGAAGAAGATCCATTCCGCACCGGTAGTTACGTTGCTTCGTCGCAACCATGCGGAAAGGTATACCATTAAAAAAACCTGGTTGAAAACCGGCCAAAGCCACGGAATCCAAATACTCTTTAACCCATATACGAAAGTGATGGTCACCAACCACATGGTTCCCGAGATATCGAACATACCGGAGGCATTGGAGAGTCCAAGCATATACCAAGGGAGTGATTTGCCTCCAAGAAGATAATCGTCCTTGCTTCGCTGTGCTCTCTTCCGGAGTACTAGGCCAATGACTACTGTAGATATCAAATAGGCCAAAATGATGGCAATGTCTACGGCTTGAAGCATACGATTTTGTCTGGTTTGGTTTTAGAAGATTTAGAATTTTTCAATTATACAAGGGACGAATTTAGAAATTAATAAGTTTAGCAGGGCAATAGTACTAAAATATTGTTCAAATCTAAAAAATTTGTTAATATTGCGATGACTATATTTTGTCAAAACGGATGCAAAAAAAAGCAAAAGGAACCTGCCATAGATGGATATACTAAAAAAAATACATCGGGAAATCACCCCATTGTCGAGTGAAGACTGTTTTTTGGTTTTTGACCGAACCAAGGACTTTTTTGATTTTCCAATTCACTTTCATCCCGAGATGGAGTTGAATTTCATCGTAAACGGAGAAGGGGTTCAGCGTATCGTGGGCGATAGTATCGAAGAAATCACCAACGTGGAACTAGTATTGGTGGGGCCTAGTCTTTATCACGGATGGGAGCAGCATAAATGTACGAACAAGGGCATCAGGGAAGTAACCATTCAGTTCCATGAAGATCTATTCGACGATGCATTTCTGAGAAGAAGTATCATGAAGCCCTTAAGGGATCTCTTCAACCGATCCGTTCATGGTATTCTTTTTTCAGAGGAAGCGGCCCTACAGATGCAACCAAGGCTATTTAAAATTTCCAAATTGGATGGTATCGATTATTTTATGGAATTGCTATCCATACTCTTTGACTTGGCCAATTCACGGAATCAACGGCTGCTTTCTACCTCCACCATCCATCTGGAAAACTTCGAGAACAGCGAAAAGATAAAAGTGCTTTATGAATATGTACAGGAGAACTATGCTTCGAAAATTACGTTAGGTGAAGTATCTAACTTATTGAATATGAGTAATGTGTCATTCAATCGATTCATCAAAAAGAGAACGGGAAAGACGTTTGTGGAGTATTTAAACGATGTGCGAATCGGGTATGCCTCACGCTGGCTTATAGAAAAAGATTTGAGCATTTCCGAGATTGCATTTATGTGCGGATTCAATAGTATCGCCAATTTCAACCGGGTGTTCAAAAAAAGCAAAGGGCGAACCCCCACCCGCTATCGGGAAGATTTTTCGGGCATCAAAAGGGTATTGTAGACCGATACCATGAGACGTACAGCGACCCTTTTTGATCTACAGACATTTTTAGGACCTTCCGAACAGTTTCATCTATCAAAAAACCTCCTGTCGAAAGATACGCCGCTCGAATACCACTATCACGATTATTTTGAAGTCTTTTGGGTGGCCAACGGTACGGGAACACATCTTTTAAACGGCAAACAGTATACATTGAAAGAAGGTACCTTGGTATTTATGAGACCCCATGATTGCCACACCTTTGACTTTGAATCACCCAAAGAGCAATTGATACTGTACAACCTCGCTTTTTATCCGAGGGATGTGGCACTGTTCAAAAAACGCTATTTTAACGGCGAGGAGGTCTTTTTCTGGTCAATGGCGGAAAACCTTCCCCCATTGTGGTTGACTCCCGATCAGCTGCGATCCCTTTCCCATCGTGCCGATGTCGTATTGGAAGCGTCGAGAAGTCTTTTTTATTTGGACCAACTCTTGATGAATGTGTTTAAATTGCTGCATTTCTCCAAAGTTTCCGACCAGGGAGTCCCCCATTGGTTGGCATACGCGCTGCAACAGTTTAAGTCGGGTTATCCGGAAGGGCTGTACAAAGGTGGCGTGGAGGCATTCCTGCATTTGTGCAAACGTTCCAGGGCTCATGTGAATCGGAGCCTTCGAAAGTACTACGGACAGAATGTTACCCAGTGTGTCAATCACCTCCGTCTGCTGGAAGCAAAAGAGCGATTGGCCACTACGAACAAGGGAATTAAGAGAATTGCCTACGAACTGGGCTACAAGGATGTCAATTATTTTCATAAGCTTTTCAAAGCGGAGTTTGGGTTTAGTCCAAACGAGTTTCGAAAGAAGAATACCATTGCATTCTAAACCGCATCCATATAGACCTATAAATGTGCCATATACACCAGTTTTTTCATTTTTAGTAGCGGATATTAAGACGAACTTTGTGGTGAATTAATTTCTAAAACGATATCATGGCGCGTATTCAAAACAAAAATGGCTTGTCGACCGTCGAAAAAAAATTTTATGTGGACAACGGTTATCTCTTGACCGGACGCCCCTTGTTCAATCCAAAAGATTTTGACCGATTGTATGGGATTTTTGAAGAGCATTTGGAAAATAAGGGGGAGTTGGGGGCCGATCAGCTCGATGTGCCCCATTTTAAAGACAATCGCCTGTTCGATTTTTTAATGGCCGATGAGGTGCTCGACGTAGTTGAGGGCTTGATAGGACCGAACATCGGATTATGGAGTAGTCATTTCATTTGCAAGGAGCCCAAGGTGGGCAAACGCACCCCATGGCATGAAGACAGCGCTTACTGGAAAGGCCGTTTCGATAGTTTTGATAAGGTAACGACCGTCTGGCTGGCCATCGATCCCTCGTTTAAGGAAAACGGCTGTATGGGCGTGATACCTGGTACCCATAAAAACGGATTCTCGGAATATGCAGCCATCGACGGAAACGCCGCAACCTTCGATACCGAAATAAAGACCGAGGTCAAGGAGGAAGAGGTGGTGTGGTTCGAACTGGAGCAAGGCAATTATTCCCTACACGATTCCCGTATCATCCATGGTGCCAATGCCAATACCAGTGAGTATCGAAGAACCGGCTACACCATGCGCTATTTTAGCACCGATTTGGTCTTGAATAGGGAACACCCGGGCAACAAGACCCATAAAATCTATCACTGCCGTGGTGGTAACGCAGGAAACAACCCCTTATTATATCATTAAGACGGAAGCCGGGAAAACTAACCGGAAATGAACTGCGATCGCATCAAATAGTTGGTCGATTCAGGAGAATAGCCGTTCCCTTTTATCAATTTTGGAGTCATCGAACTCAATCCCGAACCCTGGTCGGTCCGCAAGGGTGATTCTTCCATTGATGGGAACTAGCGAATCCCGTTCGAACATATAATAGTGATCCATTTTGTTCAACAAGTATTCCCCCATCGGGCAAACATCGGGCGATTGGCTTGCCACTACATGCAGGGCTGCATGCAGGTTGTGTCCGTGTGGTACCACCCGTACGTTGAAAGCCGAGGCCAACGAGCAGATTTTTAAAAGTTCAGAGATACCACCGCCCCATTCCGGGTCTACCTGTACAAACGAAAGTGCATCTGCCCGTAGATAGTCCGCAACCTCCCATCGATTGTATAGATGCTCGCCTGCTGCGATGGGAATACTGGTTTTTTTTCGGAGGTCGGCGAAGCTCTTCGATTCAGCTGGTTGAAAGGCTTCCTCGAGCCAAAAGGGTTCGTAAACCTCCGCCCTGCGTGCCCAGGATAATGCATAATCCGGATTCCATCCCATATACGCATCAAACATAAAATCCGATTCGTTGCCCAAGGTTTCACGGAGGGTTTTTGCCAGAAGTACATTGTACTCCAGACCCTTTCTTCCATGCACCGGCCCGAAGGAAAAGAACCACTTTTGATGGGTGAATCCTTGTCCGTCCAGTTTTTTACAACGCTCCGCTACCAACTCCGGATCGACCGAAAAGCCCAAGCAACTGCCGTAGACGGGCACCTGTTTTCTAGCTGCTCCGCCGATGAGCTGATAGACGGGTGTTTTCAAGAATTTGCCACGTAAGTCCCACAGGGCGTTGTCCACTGCACTCAAGCCCATCATGTAATGACCCGAGCGGGAATGACGGTTCGATCGATACAATCGATCCCAGATAAACTCGATGTCCAAAGCGTATTGGCCGATGAGCTGCCGCTTTAGCTGATGGTGTACTACTAGGGCCGCTTCCCAATCGATGGGGCCGTAAACGCCCGTCATGGAGGTATTGGTTTTGACCACCAGATACAGGGCTGAATAGGGAATCTTGTCACCGCGTGGTTCTTTTGCCTTCGTTAAGGGCACTGCATCGCTTGCACCATAAATTTGGGAGGGATTCGAATTGATCCATCCTATAAAACCTTCCGAGGGGGGTCGTGAACCATCAAACTTCCAGATTTCCAAGTCCTTGATTTTCAAGGGTTCCTTTAATAATTCAGTGGCAAAAGCACTGTGGGTAACCACACCGGTTGCGGCGGAAGCAAAGGCAAGTCGATTGAGGAAGTGTCTTCTATGCATGATAACGATAAGTGATTGTAGGGAACATTTTGGCTTTGATGTCCGGCAAACGCCCCTTCGATGAGGAATAAATTACATATTTAATTATTATTTTAGGATACATTCTTATCAAAAAGTGACAAGAAGCCCTCAGCGCGATGGTGGAATCGCTTAAAAAATGTATCTTATCCTCATTAACCGATCAAACAAAAAATATGCAAATAAAAGAATCATCGGAGGTGTACGATGTAATAATTGTAGGCTCGGGGGCCGGTGGCGGTATGGCTACGAAACAATTGGCAGATGCAGGCCTGAATGTTGCAGTAGTCGAAGCCGGACCGTTTTTCGATCCCGCAGACCCGAAGACCATGACCCAATTGAAATGGCCCTATGAATCTCCCAGAAGGGGAGCGAACACAACCCGTGCCTTTGGCGAATGGGACATGGCCTATGGTGGATGGGAGATAGAAGGCGAGCCCTACACCCATGAAGAGGGTACAAAATTCGATTGGTTCCGTTCCCACATGCTAGGGGGACGCACCAACCACTGGGGGCGGATCTCGCTCCGTTTTGGCCCAAAGGATTTTAAGGGAAAAACCCGTGATGGGTATGGTGAGGACTGGCCCATTGGTTATGATGATGTAAAACCCTATTATGATAAAGTGGACAAGTTGATCGGGGTATTCGGGACCAATGAGGGGCTTGAAAACGACCCGGACGGATTCTTCCTGCCACCCCCCAAACCGAGATTACACGAGTTATTCTACATCGAAGGAGCTAAAAAGACAGGTATTCCGGTGATACCCAGTCGCATGTCGATGCTGACCAAAAAAATCAACAACGATAGGGGTGTTTGCTTCTACTGCGGACAATGTGGACGTTCCTGTTCGGTATATGCCGATTTCTCCGCGGGAAGTTGCCTCATTTTCCCGGCGCAAAAAAACGGGGGACGGGTCAAGATTTTCGTGAATTCCGTAGTGAGGGAGGTAACCACGAACGAGGAGGGAAAGGCTACAGGGGTTTCCTATATAAGTAAGGAAGACCGAAAGGAATACAAGCTGAAAGGAAAAGTAGTGGTGCTGGCGGCATCGGCCTGCAGCTCGGCCCGTATTTTATTGAATTCAAAAAGTAAACAACATCCGAACGGTCTAGGTAATAGTAGCGATGTGGTAGGGAAATATCTTCATGACTCTACCGGCAGCAGTCGTGCCGGTTTTATTCCTGGCTTAATGAATCGGGATGTCTCCTACAATGAGGATGGTGTTGGTGGCATGCACGTGTATTCACCTTGGTGGGGCGATAACTCCAAACTGGATTTTCCCAGGGGTTATCATATTGAGGTGTGGGGCGGCATGGGAATGCCGAATTACGGTTTTGGCTTCAGTCCGAACGAATTCAATAAATTCTTTAATCTTCCAGTGGGAGGGTATGGCGACAGTCTACGGGACGATGTTAAAAAATACTATGGTTCCGTCATTGGTTTCGGGGGCAGGGGAGAAGGTATCGCGAGGAAGGAAAATTACTGCGAGATCGATCCTACTACCGTTGATCAATTCGGTATCCCTGTTTTGAAGTTTAACTACAAGTGGTCCGACCTCGAGAAAAAACAAGCCAAGCATATGCAGGAAACCTTTGAGGAACTGATTCACAACATGGGTGGCACACCCTTGGGTGATACGCCGACCAAGGAGCAGGATTATGGTCTGTTGGCCCCTGGGCGAATCATCCACGAAGTAGGTACCACACGAATGGGCGACGACCCAAAAACCTCTGTCACCAACAAATTCCAGCAGTTACACGACGCGGATAATGTATTCATCGTTGATGCCGGTCCGTTTGTCTCCCAAGCGGATAAAAATTGTACATGGACTATTTTGGCTTTGTCATGGAGGGCATCGGATTATATCATCGAACAACTAAAACAGCAAAACATTTAGGAGATGGACAGAAGAAAGAGTATACAAACGATTATCCTAGGTGCCGGCGCTTCCGCTTTGGCTTTCCATGGTTGTAAGACCGAGGGCGAGAAAATAACACAAGACATTCCCGCGGCGGAGGATACAAAGTATTTTGGCAGAACCCCGGAAGAACTGGAGCTTATCGAAAAGCTCGACGCCGAACAATTGTTCAACGAACACGAGATGGAAACCATCGCCGTATTGAGCACGGTCATACTTCCACCCAAGGAACCCCATGGAGGCCCAATTGAGGCGGATGTCCCTGCATTTATAGAATTTATGGGCAAGGATATTCCCGAAATGCAAACTACCCTTCTAGGCGGACTCATGTGGCTCGACCATAAGAGCAACACGGAATATGGCGTGGAGTTCAAAAATGCCACTTTGGAACAACAAAAAGCAATTTTGGACCCAATCGCATTTCACGACCCGGAGATTCCCTTGGAAGAACAGCCTCTTGAAATTCAGTTTTTCTTTTTGATGCGAGGGCTCACCGTAACTGGCTATTACACCTCTAAGGTCGGCATTGGGGATTTGGGATATAAAGGCAATATGCCCAATGTTTGGGACGGGGTACCCGAAGACGTACTGGCCAAACACGGAATGTCCTACGACCCGGAATGGGTGGCCAAATGCGTCGATCAGAGCCAACGTGCAGTCATTGCCGAATGGGACGAGAAGGGCAACCTTTTGACCTGAGAACGGTTTGTAGAAGATAATTTTGAAATAACAGAAGATGAAAAAAATGTTACTGATAGTTGTATCGGCACTCTGTGTCGTTTCAACCGATGCGCAAGAAGTGGGGCTTCAGCTCTACAGCTTAAGAAACCAATTTAAGGAAGATGTCCCCGGCACTTTGAAAATCATCAAGGATTGGGGGATCACCAAAATCGAAGGGGGTGGCACTTACGGTCTTCCAATCGAGGATTTTAAAAAAATGCTGGCCGATAATCAACTGGATGTGGTGAGTGTCGGGGCAGGTTTTGAGGATTTGGAGAACAATCCACAAAAGGTAATCGATAACGCCAAGGCTTTTGGGGCAAAATACGTCATGTGTGCTTGGGTGCCTCACGATGACAATACATGGGATTTGGAAGAGACCCGACATGCCACCGAAGTTTTCAATAAAGCAGGAAAGCAACTAAAACAAAACGGACTCATACTTGCGTATCATCCACACGGCTATGAATTTCGTCCTTGGCAAGATGGGACCCTTTTTGACTACATGGCACAAAATGCAGAGGACTTTACTTTCGAGCTCGATGTGTACTGGGCGCATCACGGAGGAGCAGACCCATTGGCCTTGATGAAAAAGTATCCCTCCAAGTTTACCCTGATGCATTTGAAGGATATGGAACACGGTGTAGAAGGGAACGATACGGGCCATGAGGATGTAGAGACCAATGTGGTGCTAGGTCAGGGCCAGGTCGATATTGCCGGGACCGTTGCCGAGGCCAAAAAATTGGGAATCGAGTATCTATTTATTGAGGATGAATCTTCACGGGTTGTAGAGCAAGTGCCGCAGAGCCTCGACTATCTAAATAGTCTAAACGAACCACAAATAGGGATTCAACTGTATAGCCTGCGAAACGAGTTCCCAAAAGACGTTCCCGGTACCTTCGCCAAGATTAACGAGTGGGGTATTCGCTACTTGGAAGATGGCAACGACGGTACTTATGGGTATCCCATGGAAGAGTATAAGGCGCTGATGGCTAAGAATAACCTGACCATGGTCAGCGTCAGTGCACCTTTCGAAGAGCTGCAGGATTCCCCGGAGACAGTGCTTGCCAGGGCAAAAAATTACAATGCTAAATACGTAGTTTGTTTTTGGATTCCCCACAACGGTACCGACTTTACCTTGGCCGACACCGAAAAAGCCATAGAGGTATTCAACAAATCAGGAGAATTTCTGGCAAATGAAGGGGTTCGTTTGGTATATCATCCCCATGGCTACGAATTTAGACCATACGAAGGGGCTACTTTGATGGATTATATGGTAAAAAAATCAGATAATTTCGATTTTGAGATGGACGTGTATTGGTTCGCATTGCCGGGCGAAGATCCGGTGGTGTGGTTGAAACGCTATCCGAACGAGTTCAAATTAATGCATTTAAAAGACTGCGAAAAAGGGGTCGGAATTAGCCATACCGGGGAATCCGATGTCGAGAACAATGTTGTATTGGGCACCGGACAGGTCGATATTGCAAGCGTTGTGGAAGAAGCGAAGAAATTAGGGTTGGAGTATTTGTTCATTGAGGATGAATCTTCCCGCGTAGTGGACCAGGTTCCGAAAAGCCTTGATTACTTAAAGAGTTTGGAATAACGTCCCAATCGGTTTTCGTTGCGTTCAAGCGTTGTTCCTTCACCAAGGGACGGCGCTTTCGATTTTAGGAATAAATCACTAGTTTTTAACAAATAACGAATTAACAATGAAAAATAGCATTCTTTTTTGGGTAGGTATGACGCTCTTGTTAGTGGGTTGTACCGAAAAAAAAACCGGAACGGAATCAACTGAAAAAGAAATGTTGCCAAATATTGTTTGGTTGGTGGCCGAGGACCAATCTCCCGAATGGTTCCCGATGTACGGCGACTCGACCATCTCACTTCCAAATCTGGAGGCCTTGGCCAAGGATGGGACAGTGTTCGAGAATGCATACTCCCCGGTGCCTGTTTGTGCCCCGGCGAGAAGTGCCATCATTACCGGGATGTATCCAACCACACTGGGAACCCATAATATGAGAACACACGCCTCTTGGAGAGGAAAGAACAATGAACCGACTATCGGAATACCAAGCTACTCTCCCGTTGTGCCCGAAGGTGTGAAAATGTTTACGGAATACCTCAGGCAAAAAGGTTACTACTGTGCCAACGGGCCCAAGGAAGATTACAACTTTGAAAAGACCGATGCCGCGTGGGACGAAAGTAGTGATAAACGTCACTGGCGCAAACGTGCCGCGGGACAACCGTTTTTTACCGTCTTTAATTTTTCGGTCTGCCATGAATCCCAAATTTGGAAAAGGGGCAAGGACTCCTTGTTCGTTGACCCAGCCGAGGTTTCGGTACCCCCGTATTTTCCGGATAATGATACCATACGTCATGATTTGGCGGTTAATTACAGTAATCTGAAAAGGTTGGACGATCAAATCGGGGAGGTGTTGAGGCAATTAAAGGAAGATGGCCTCTATGAGAACAGTATTATCTTCTTCTATGGAGATCATGGTGGACCTTTTCCACGCCATAAAAGGGCACTGTATGAAACAGGAACCAAGGTACCCATGGTTATTAAATTCCGAGGGAATACAGATGCAGGAAGCAGGGACGATCGTTTGCTTAGTTTTATCGATTTAGCTCCAACGGTATTGTCGCTGGCTGGAATCGAACCTCCAAAAGTAATGCAAGGGGTGGCCCAGTTCGGCATATATGAGGTCAACCAAAAACCTGCATACACTTTCCATTCATCCGATCGTTTCGATGAGGTCTACGACCGCTTGCGTGCCGTACGAGGCCCCCGGTATAAGTATATCAAAAGTTTTGACACGAGTTTACCCCACGCCCTTCCGGTATCCTACCGGGAGCAGATGCCCATGATGCGGAATTTAAGAAAGCTGCATGCAGAAAAGGGTTTGACAAAGGAACAAGCCGCCTGGTTGAATACCCCAAAAGCGGAAGAGGAGTTGTACGACTTGGAAAATGACCCCTACGAACTAAACAATTTGGTCCATCATTCGGAACTGCAAGACACCCTAGTTCGGTACCGTACAATCTTATCCGACTGGATAACGGAAACGAATGACCTGGGCCGTATTCCTGAAAAGGAACTAATAGCCAAATGGCTTCCTACCGGAGAACAACCACAACTGCCATCGCTTGAAATGGAAGAGAAAGAGAATGGTATCGTCCTATTTTCCCAACGGTCGGATGCCACCATTGTTTGGAAACGGCCTCAAGACTCCATTTGGAACATCTATGGCGGCGCATTACCGAAGGATGTGCCTTTCCATGCCAAAGCGGAACGTATCGGATATGTCGATAGCGATACGCTTTCCTATTCCGACCAATAATTAAGTAAGCTATCAGCGAAGTCATAATCTGATGGTATACTACCCATAAAAATTCTACTAATAAATTAGTATATCTACTAAGTATTTAGTAGTATTGTATATTAATATTGATTTTTCATGCAAAAACTGACTAAAAGGGAAGATCAAATAATGCAGCTTATTTGGCAATCCGACGGAATGTTCATTCGCGACATTGTTGAACGGCTACCCCATCCCAAACCTCATTATAATACGGTTGCCACCATCGTAAAGATTTTGGTCAAAAAAGGTTTTTTGACTTCTGAAAAGTTAGGAAATGTCGATAGGTACAATGCTGTCGTGAGTATGGAAGCATACCGAAAAGAGGATATCAGCAATATCAAGAAGAAGTATTTTGATAACTCCTTTTCAAAAATGATGGCCCATTTCGCCAAACAGGAACAATTAACCGATGAGGAAATACAAGAATTGATTGCTATTATAAAATCTAAAAAAGTATAGATTATGGTATCCTTGCTGATCAAAGCCTCCCTCGTCATCATTATCCTATGGGTGTTCTACAAACTCCTATTGGAAAAGGAGAGTTTTTTCAAGGCGAACCGTATGTATCTAGTTGCGGGATTGTTTTGCGCTTTTCTATTGCCGTTCATTGCCCTTCCCGAATTGATTTCGAACCAGGGTATCATCGGCAATGTGTTGGAGGACGTGGGAGTAGATGCAACGAATACCTTAAAGGATACGGATATCTTGGGTTCTTTGGAAAGTACTGATGTTGCTGGAAATGAGAGCATGGATGCTTCAAGCACGCGTATTGAGCGGATAGCTTCCGGAACTAAGGGACCATTCTTTTGGATCTCCTTGATTTATGTGTTTGGGGTGTCGGTACTGTCCTTACGACTCATAGGTCAGTTTCTAACTTTGTTTCGGAGAATTCGAAAGGAGGCCGACCAAGTGGTTGATGGTAATGCCATCATTATCAACGGTGAAGGCCCTAGTGGTCCCTGTTCCTTTTTTAACTATATCTTCATCGACCCCGGTAAATATAGCCTTGACACCTACGAACAAGTATTGCAACACGAAAAAGTACACGTGCAAAAAAGACATTCTTTAGATCTGCTACTAGCTGAATTGGTGATTATTTTCTTATGGTTCAACCCGTTTGCCTGGTTTTACAGAAAGGAGATTGAAAAAAATATCGAGTATCAAACCGATGACTACCTGCTAAAAGCCAAAACTGTAGAGTCCGAAAAATATCAGATAAACCTATTGGAAATTGCCACTCAACAAAAACCATTAACCATAGTTTCTAGTTATAATCATTCATTAATCAAAAAACGAATCGTCATGATGAACACAAAAAAATCAAATCGAAACAATTATTTCAAGTATGCTTTTATCGCACCGGTACTCTTTGCTACCGTTTTGTTTATGAATCAACCTTTTTTGCTGGGTGCGCAAGAAAGCCAAACTTCCTATACCGATGATGCCGAATACAATTGGGATGGGGAGGAGTATCAAAATAATCACTCCGAAAACCAAACTCCGTTGATGCGAGCAGCGGCGGATGGAGCACTCGGAACGGTTAAAATCCTAATTGCCAATGGGGTAGATGTCAATGAAATGCTATATGGGGAAGGTACTGCCCTATATAGGGCCCTACAGCACTCCAATTCAGAAATTGCGGGTTTGTTGTTGGAAAGTGGTGCCGACCCCAATTTGGGCTCCACGTCGGATGGTTATCCGATAATGGCGGCCATAGCCAGCGGAGACGAAGAAATGGTGCGTTTGCTGATAAAGCGGGGTGCAGATGTCAATAGATCGTTCCCTGGGGATGGGAATGCCATGATACAGGCCGCTAGATATGGCTTTTTGGGCATCATGAAAATTTTGGTGGAAGCTGGTGCGGATGTAAACAAGGGCGTAAAAGGAGATGGGAATCCCCTAATTATGGCAGCAAAAGGCGGTCAACTTCATATTGTAAAATACCTGATAGGCTTGGGTGCGGATATCAATGCCGAAGTCATTGATGATGAAACCCCGTTGATCAATGCGAGTGAACAGGGGCATCTATCCGTAGTCAAGTACCTAGTCGAGAATGGGGCCGATATCAACCAATCCTCGACCGATACCTCTGGGCGTTACCGCTCACCACTTAAAATGGCCAAGAAAAAAAAGCATACCGAAATAACCAAATACCTGAAATCAAAGGGTGCCAAGGAATAATTGGTTGGCCTGCTTACTGTATTACCAAAAACGCTCTTTTCAATTATGGGAAGAGCGTTTTTCTCCTAATGCATGGTCTTGTTGTTTGTATGTATAAAATGAAGGAAATAATTGCAGCGATTACGTATCTTGTTCGGCACAAATTCGTTTTATGGGACCAACCAACTTGTTCGTAGTACTTCTGTCCATTTTTTTTGTAGGTGTCCAAAATTTGACGTACGCCCAAAACGGGGATTCCGCTAACGGTAATAAGGAATTAGTAGCGCTATTTAAGAAATGGCGCAGTTTCGAAAATCCACCTACATTGGAAGGAGTACCCGACTATACCCGGGCGACCTTTGAAAAACGCTGGACGGAGTTCAAAACGCTCCGATCTAATTTGGCCGCCATCGATACCGTAGGATGGTCAGTAGCCCAAAAAGTGGATTGGATGTTGGTATGGGCCGAAATGAACGGCTATGATTTTAATCACCGCATCCTTAAACCTTGGGAGCGGGATCCGGCGTATTATAAAACGGTTTGGATGAATCGCAGTGATGTCCCCGCCCACGAAGGACCCACGCATCACGCAACATTGGAGGTATGGACGTACGATTTTCCTTTGGAAGCGGGTGAACAAAAACGTTTTCTCCAAGAAATAAGCATAATCCCTACTTTGAATGCCCAAGCCCAATATAACCTCACGGGAAACGCCCGAGACTTATGGATTGCCGGCATACGCGATATCAAAACCCAAAGTAATCATTTAAAGGGATTGCTAGACTTGCCCGGAGTAAACGAGAACAAGGAGCTCGTGAATGCGATCAACGAGGCGATTGAATCCACCGATAATCTGGCCGCCTGGTTGGAAGCAAAAGCGGATTCAAAGACAGGCCCTTCCGGCATCGGTAAGGAAAACTACTCCTGGTATTTACAAAATGTACATTTGGTACCCTTGACCTGGGAAGATGAGGTGACCATTTTAAAAACCGAGTTGGCAAACGCTTGGTCGGGACTCAAGCTGGAAGAACATCGTAATCGTAATTTACCGGATCTGGTCGCTGCAGATTCCCCGGAAACCTATCAAAAATTAGCGGAAAATGCCGCGGAAAGTTTAATGTCATTTTTAAGGGAGCAAGAGATTGTGACTGTTAAGGACTATTTTGAACCTGCACTAAAGGAGCATCTAGGGCATTTTGTTCCCGAAGAAAAACGGAACTTTTTCTGGATAACCGCCCACTACGACCCACGGCCGCTCTTTTCCCATTTTTACCACTGGTTCGAACTGGCTCGAATGGATAATGAGCCACATGCCAGTAAGATTCGGCGCGACCCCTTGCTATACAACATTTTCGATTCCCGAAACGAAGGTACGGCCACTGCGGTAGAAGAACTATTTATGCAAGCTGGGCTATATGACGACAGTCCTCGATCCAGGGAAATCGTTTACATCATGATGGCCCAAAGGGCTGCAAGGGGCTTGGGGTCATTGTATGCCCATGCCAATGAAATGACGATGGAGGAGGCGGGGGGCATTCATTCCGGGTACACCCCAAGGGGATGGATGAAAACCGAAAAAGACCTCCTCATTTTTGAACAACACCTCTATCTGAGACAGCCGGGCTATGGCACCAGTTATATTACCGGAAAGTACTTGTTGAAAGAAGCTATGGCCGAATTTGCTCGAAAACGGGAGGCAGAGAACGTCCCGTTCAAGGTGAAGGATTTCTTTGATTCGTTAAATGCTATCGGAAACATCCCCATCTCTTTGGGGCATTGGCAAATGACAGGTAAGGATGGACATCTTGCACCCATCAAACAGTAGGTATTTTGCAAAGGATACTTTTTAAATATCCTTTAAAAAAAGCACTTCGACAAAGGCAGCATAGGTTATGAAGTCTTTACAAATCGGATGTTCCGGATAGGGAGCGTAATGGTGTCCGGGACTATCGTTTCTCCATACGACGGCATAGGAGATGCCGCTGTTGACCAGCAATGGATGTAATACTTTTGTAAACCAATTTTTTTTGCCGATTTTCTCCAATCCCGTTTCGGTCAGGGCAAAGGGTTTGTCTTTTTCCTCGGCTATTTTTTTCAACAGCCGCAAATCTTTTTTCAAATGCCTTTTGAACAAGGTGTTATTGATATGTTGATAGACATCGATTCCGAGAACATCCACATAGGCATCGCCGGGATAATACTTCAGATAATCTTTTTTATGCATTAAAAGGTTCGGCGAATAGCAATAGAGTAGATTGTGAACATCAAATTCGTTGGTCAATAGATGAAAAGTTTGACGCCAGAGCGCTGTATATTCCTGGGTACTGCAATGCCCCTTTCCCCACCAGAACCAACTGCCGTTCATTTCGTGGTAGGGCCGAAAGACAATAGGGATTCGTTTTCCGTTTTTGTCCTTGAGGCTTTTAAGGAAACGGGCAAGATGTGTCATCCATATACGATACTGCCCGTAAAGGGTACCGCCCCTCAGCAAGGTATGCACCGCCCTCGTAGTGTCCCAGGCATTTTTGTTGGAGACCGGATTGTCCGGATGCCAGCTAAGGGTAACAATACCTCCTTTTCGATACGCTTTTCGAATCAGTTTTTTCATAATTCCGAAGTTGACCGAATCAATACTTTCAGGGAGCCCCCGTTCCAGATTTCCCAGTTCAAAACCGAATACCGCCGGATGCTCTCCGCATACAAGTTGCACATCGCTCTTCCACTGTTTGCCGTCATTTTTCCAACCAATACCATAGGTTAAGGCGTCCTGGTGTCCGAAGGCATAGCCCACTTTTGGAAGGTCCCTAAGTTTTTGCAACTGCCGTCGGGTGGGTTTGGTGATCTTTCTGTCTTTAGGAGAAGCCACCTTACTTTATTTTTCGGAATTGTAGTAGGCGTACATCGATGGCCTCCTCCCCGGAAAATGCAAGTGCTTTTAGGGACAATGGGCCTTTTCCTTTTCGTAACCGTATGGTTCCCATGCGGAACGGCTTGAAATCCTTCACATACGATTCCATTCGAGGTACGCGATCGTTTTCCATACCGGTAAGTGGTGGGTCGTGTGCCTGGCGCAATCGGGTAGCCAACTTACTTTCTCCATGGCTCAGTAGGAGTCCGACCCCGGCATTTTCCGGTTTGCAGGTGTAGTACAACAGCACTTCGAATTCCCCATCTGCCAGGACTTCCACGTCCCAGGTTATGGAATCCTTTTCACTCTTCCAATTCGTGAAGAATGTATTGTTTGGGTACTTGTTACTTCGTTTGATATGGCCATGCGGAATGCCGTCCCGGGCGGGTAGCTGGGTATAGTGGGCTTCGGGATGGCCCAGGGTAAAGGGGCGTTGGTCGGTTTCCCAAGTCAGGGGACTGGTCTCCTTAAGCCAATTCGCTTTGGCCTGCATCAGGGAATCGGTCAACTGCGGGTAGTCTTTGGAAATATCATGGATCTGACCGGGGTCATTGATGATGTCGTATAAACGGTTTTCGTTGTCGAGTCGATATCGTTGGGAACGTATACTGGTATGCCCGTTCCAGTGATTGTAAATGAACCGATCGTTCCAAGTGGGGTTTGCCTCTCTCATCAAAGGAGATAGGTCTCTTCCATCCATTGCTGGTTGCGAAGATGTTTCTGCACCTATCAGGTTCATCAGCGTGGGTACTAAATCGATGCTACCAGCAATCTCTGGGATTTTTTTTCCTGCCGGCAAGACCGTTTTCCATTGGACAAAAAACGGACTCCGTACCCCGCCATCATCCGTGCTACCTTTTTTGCCGCGCATACCTCCGTTGTAGCGCCATCCGTTCGGACCATTGTCCGATAGGTAGATGACAATGGTATTTTCTTCCAATCCCAGTTCCTTGAGTTTGGCCGATACGCGACCCACATTGTAATCAATGTTTTCGACCATGGCGAGGGCCGCTCGGGTAAAATTAAGGTCTTCGATTTCATCACCGTGATAGCGTTGTTCCAACTCTTTGTTTTTAAAACGGTCCCAATAGGTGTCGGGTACTTGCATGGGGCTATGGGGCGTATTATAGGGAAGGAAGAGAAAAAAAGATTCGTCTTGATGTGCTTCCATGAACGCGAGGCCTTTATTGGTAAGGTCATCCGTTAGAAAGCCATCGCCTTTCACCAGTTTTCCATTTTGCTCAAGCAGCGGACTAAAGTAGTTGCCCCAATGTCCTGAGGCAAAACCGTAGTAGGTGTCAAAACCCTGGGAATTTGGGTGATAAGGCGGTTGCATTCCGTTATGCCACTTTCCGAAAGCACCGGTTTTATAACCATTTTCCCGAAGGATTTCGGCAATGGTCCGTTCTTCGGGATTCATACGTTCCCCACCTTCAGAGACCCAGTGTACACCTGTTCTTGTATAATATCTTCCTGTCAACAGTTCGGCGCGGGTAGGGGAACATACAGGTTGTACAAAAAAATGTTCAAAAGACACCCCGTTAAATGCCAGCGAATCGATATTTGGGGTTCGTAGGTTGGTATTGCCATGATAACTTAAATCTCCCCAGCCTTGGTCATCGGCCAATATCAAGACGATATTTGGTTTTCGTGGGATGGTATCATCGGCTTCTTCTTTCCTTTTTTCAGCGCAAGCCAGCAATAGTAGCACAATGACCAATACAATGTAGGCGGTTGGTTTTTTCATAGGTCTTTACTTAAGGAGTAGGGAGTGTCTTCCGGCTGTGTACCTCGTTCCGTGTTGGATTCGGTCCCCATTGTGAATTGTAGATTCCCTCCCTCCCAAAGCGTTTCATGGGTGATGAAATTTTTGGTATACTCAGTGCCGTTCAAGAGGGCGTTTTGGATATACACATTCTCGGGACGATTATTTTTATTCCGGATGGTAAAGGTATTCCCGTTTTCTAGGTGTAGGGTGATTTTATCGAAAAGCGGTGATCCAAATACGTACTGATTGGTAGCCGAACTCACCGGATACATCCCTATGGCGGAAAATACATACCATGCCGAGGTCTGACCGTTATCCTCATCACCGCAAAGGCCGTCAGGAGTAGGCAGATAAAGCTTCTCCGTAACCTCCCGAACACGTTTTTGTGCTTTCCAGGGCTGTCCCGAATAGTTATATAAGTAAATACCGTGCTGAATAGGTTGGTTGCCGTGCGCATATTGCCCCATACCGGCGATGAGCATCTCGGTAATCTCATGGATTTGGAATCCGTAATAGCTATAATCAAAATCCGGGGCTGTGGTAAAAACGGCATCCAATTTCTCATTAAAGGCTTTATTACCGCCCATGAGGTGAATGAGTCCCTCGATATCCTGAAAGACCGACCAGGTATAGTGCCAAGCGTTCCCCTCAGTGAAGGCGTCCCCCCATTTAACGGGGTTAAAGGGTGATTGAAAAGTGCCATCCTTGTTCTTGCCCCTCATGAAGTTGGTACTGGAATCAAACAGTTTTTTATAATTGTCGGCGCGTTCCCGAAACAACTCGATTTCCTTTTTAGGGCGGTCGAGCGACTTTGCCAGTTGATAGATACAAAAATCGTCAAAGGAATATTCCAGGGAGCGGGCAGCATTTTCTTTGATATCGACATCATAAGGCACATAGCCTAATTTATTATAATAATCGACCCCAAGTCGGCCTACGGATGCCAACGGCCCTTCGTTCTCCGAGTTTTTAAGGATGGCCTCATAAAGGGTGTCAATATCATACCCACGGATTCCTTTCAAATAGGAATCGGCAATGATGGCGGCGGAATTGGATCCGATCATAGCCGAACGGTGTCCGGGGCTGGCCCACTCGGGAAGCCAACCACTTTCCTTATATGTATTAACCAGCCCTTGCATCATTTGGGCGTTCATATCGGGATACACCAGGGTAAAAAGTGGAAAGATGGCTCTGAAAGTGTCCCAGAAGCCATTATCGGTGAAGAGTACCCCGGCCTCGACCTTTCCATTAAACGGACTGTAATGTATGGTATCTCGTTCGGCATCGATTTCATAAAACTTCCGTGGAAATAATAGGCAGCGGTAAAGGGCCGTATAAAAGTTTTGGCGTTCTTTTAAGGAACCGCCTTCCACTTGAATTCTTCCCATCCACTGGTTCCAAGTATCGGCCCCTTGCTGTTTTATCGTTTCAAAATCGGAGTCCCCTATTTCATTTCCCAGGTTTAATTTAGCCTGCCCCAGGCTTATAAAGGAAGAAGCAGTCTTTAATTCGACTACTTCACCCTTTTGGGTTTGGAAACGAACGACGGCCAAGATATGTTCACCCGTAGCTTCATTTGGGTTATCTTTTAATAGCTCGTGGGTGTCGTATAACTCAACACTTTCAATCGGTTTATCCAGTTCAATCACGAAATAATTTTTGAAATTCTGTGGAACGCCCCCATGATTGTACTGACTATAGCCGGTAATGGTGTTACCTTCCACTTTTAGATGCGAACCCATACCAAAGGCATCGATGACCAAATGGGCATCATCGGTTTCGGGATAGGTAAAACGGAAGCGGGCGGCCCGCTCGGTCGGGGTCACTTCGGCCCAAACATCGTAATCGGCCGCATAGACCTTATAATAATGGGGTTTGGATACTTCGATTTTATGACTAAAAAACGATTTTCGCCCTTCCTCGGTGGTTTCACTTTTGCCGGTTCGGGGCATGATGGAAAAAGTGCCATAATCGTTGAGCCACGGGGAGGCCTGATGGGTTTGTTTGATAGCGTTGAAGGTATTCGAGTCGTAGGCATACGTCCACCCATCTTTGTTCTCGGCAGTTTGGGGGGTCCAAAAATTCATGCCCCATGGCCGCGCTATGGCGGGGTAGGTGTTTCCATTGGAAAGGTCGAAAGACGAATCGGATCCCACCAAGGGATTTACATAGGAGACTACATTCTGAGCGTTTGATGCGCAGATGATACAGCAAAGCACGAAGAGTTGAATAAGGGATGGGAATAGCTTCATTGGCGTATTGTATTATGATTGGAATCGTTATTCTTTTATTGCCAGCCCTACCATTGAATCGGCGGTTCCATAATAGAGGAACCACTTGTCCTTAAAGTAGACCAAACCTTCTATAAAGGTTGTACCGGCTTTATATTGTCCACTAATTTCGTGGGGAAGACTAGGGCAAATAAAAGGGCTTTCCAGTCGACCGATGAACTCAGCTGGATTTTCTTTGTCGAACAATACCTGACCTCCACAATAGGTGCCCTCGGGATATTGGCTGCTAGCGCCCTCACCTTGCAAATTCTTTCCGTTATAGAGCAAAAGAATACCTTGTTCGGTGTACAGTGCAGGGGGTCCGGGTTCTGTCAAATGGCTGTCAAAGTCACCCGATGTAGGTTCAAAAACATGGAGTAGTTCCCCGTTTTCATCGAGCGTTGGTTCCCAGTGGATGCCATCCTTGGATTGTGCTAGATTTACGAAGAGTTCTCCCCAGTACATGAGGTATTTTCCATTGATTTTTTTTGCCTTTAGCCGACCGTCGACCAATTCGGTAACGATCGATCCCGATTTGCTCCAAATGTCCATAAACTTTCCATCGTACGTTTTCCGGAACACCGGGCCGTGCTTGGTCCAGTTTTTCAGGTCTTGGGAGGTAGCGGAAGATAAACGGGCGACGTCTTGGTTCCAGCTTGTGTACAACATGAGATAGCTGCCGTCGGGCATTTCCACAACACGGGGATCTTCTACCCCGCCGGGGTAGTCCCACTGGCGGAATTCATCCTCGGCAGGAAAGAAGACCGGCTCGGGGTATTTTGTAAAATGGATGCCGTCGGCACTATAGGCCAAACCGATTCTGGATGTTCTTCTACCTAGAATTGCAGCTGGATTGTCCTCTGCCCGAAATAAAAGAAATACGGTATCGTTTCGAACAATGGCCCCGGGATTAAAGACGTCGGCTTTTTGCCATGCTACCTGCTTTTTGGTAATGGGGTCGAGGAAAACATAGCTGGAATCGGCAATCATGATCGGATTCAGTTTGGTTTTCTCAAATCCCAATAGCCATTTTTCCTGAGGTGTTTCCTTTTTGTCGATAGCCAGGGTTTTCGCTTCCTTGCAAGAGCATATTCCCATCAGCAGAAATAGTAGGGGCAATCTTTTTAGCATGGGTCCTAGATTTTAGAGTCGGGTTGCGAGAATTCAAATCCGCGGTTTTGAATGACTTGTTTGTACCATAGGGCCGAATTTTTTGGCGTTCGTTCCAAGGTCCCATAATCGACGAAATGAATACCGAAACGTTTCGAATAGCCGAGCGCCCATTCAAAATTGTCCATGAACGACCAGACAAAATAACCTTTCAGGTTAGCCCCGTTCTTGATGGCCTTATGGCAGGCGGCCAAATAACTTTCAATGAATTCTTTCCGCACGGTATCGTTTACTTCCCCATTTTCAATCTGATCGTCGAGTGAACAGCCGTTTTCGGTAATGTAGAGCGGTGGATTCCCATAACGTTCACTGATCCATTCTATCAGTTTTCGGCATCCCCATGGAACGATTGCCCAATTCATGGTCGTCATTTTCCATTCGGGATCTGCAGTTAGTTGCACGTATTGATCTTCAAAGATGCCACCATTGCCATAGACCTCGTTTTGTACGTCGGCATTTGGGTCTACGTCCGAGGCATAGAGTGTCGTATAGTGGTTCAATCCAAAGAAATCGCTAGAGCCTTTGATCAGGTTGATATCCTCCTCGGTAAACTTTGGGAGTCGTTCACCTACGCGATCTTTCATTACCTGTGGATAATCCCCAAGGTAAATGGGGTCTGCGAACCAACCCAGAAAAAATTCCAGCGACCGTGTCGCCGCATCTTTATCCGCCTGCTTTTCGCTCGACGGTTCCCGCCAATCGCCATTGTTACTGATTCCAATCTGTCCCTGTTGTTCGGGTTGATAGTGTTCCCGGTAGCATTGTACTGCTTTGCCATGCGCCCGAAGTAATTGATGGGCTACTAGATAGGGTTCGCTTTTCGATATTCGCCCCGGGGCGAACACACCCTCACCATGCCCTAATATGGCCACTACCCATGGTTCGTTCAAGGTAATCCAATGTTTTACCCGGTCCCCAAAATTTTCAAAACAGATACCGGCGTATTGGGCGAACGAATCGGCAATTTCAGGATTCAGCCATCCGTCTTTTTCAGTTTGTAAGGCCAAAGGTAAATCCCAGTGGTACAGGGTAATCCAAGGGGTGATGTTATGTTTCAATAACTCATCGATGAGATTATTGTAAAATTCAATACCCTTTGGATTTATAGCCCCTTGACCGTCGGGCTGTATCCGGCTCCATGAGATGGAAAATCGATAGGCCTTCAATCCAAGATTCGCCATCAATTGTACATCTTCCCTGTAGCGGTGATAGTGATCACAGGCAACATCGGCAGTTTCGTTGTTGTTGGTTCTACCAGGGGTATGGGTATGGGCGTCCCAGATACTCCACGCCCTCCCATCCTCGGTGGCCCCTCCTTCTATCTGGTGGCTTGAAGTAGCGGAACCCCATACAAAATCAATAGGGAATTGTAGCATAGGTTGTTTGTTAAAGGGTACATCAACTTTTTAAAAATGGAATAGGCTTATAAAAGTCAATAAAAATAAGCAGAACCACCACCAATATACTGACAAATTCAAATACAAATTTGAAAGTATATGGATTTATACAACAAAAAAATATACCTATCTTCAATGCATTAAATCAAACCACTACCAATGAAAACCATACCTTGGCAGAAGCTTGCAGGTTTCGCCTGCGCTTCGTTCTTTTTTCTTGCAGCCTGTACGAAAAAGGAAACTACCAAAAATTATGTGTTGGAAGGGAGCTTAAAAAAATGGCACCCGATTACCATTACCTTCGATGGGCCCGAACTTTCCGAGACCGATAGCATCAATCCGTTCCTGGACTACAGTTTGATTACGCGATTCCATAATGGAAAAGATACCGTACCGGTACATGGGTACTTCGCTGCGGATGGCGATGCCGGCAATACAGGAGCGGTTTCAGGGAATAAATGGCGGGTAAAATTTACCCCGTCGACGGCCGGTGATTGGCAATTCGAATCACAGCTATTGAAAGGAAAAGAGATTGCTGTTTCCGTCGCTGAATCTTCCGGGGCGTATAGTTCTTTATGGAAAACCAAGGGAAGATTTAAGGTGATGGAAGTCGATACGACCGCTAAGGGATTTTATAAAACCGGTAGGCTCACCTACGCTGGAAAGCGTTATTTGGAAGAGGCGGAGACTGGAAAGCCTTTTTTAAAAAATGGGGTGGGCAGTCCGGAGAACTTTTTGGCCTATCACGAATTCGATGGCACCTTTGACAATGGTGGTGCCGAAACGCCGACCTTAAACGAAGGACTGCATGAATTTGCTACACATGTGGCCGATTGGAAATCAGGAGATCCCACTTGGGGAGATGACAAGGGAAAGGGTATCATTGGCGCATTGAATTATTTGGCAGGGAAAGGGATGAACAGCCTTTATTTTTTGGTTATGAACGAACATGGTGATGGTGACGATGTTTGGCCGTGGACCGCCCCGGGGAAACAGACCCGCTATGATGTCAGCAAGTTGGCCCAGTGGGAAGTGGTCTTCACCCATATGGATCAGTTGGGAATGGCTATGAACGTATTTACCCAAGAAACGGAAAACGACACCATCCTGAACAAAGGGGATTTAGGTCTGGAACGAAAGCTTTACTATAAGGAACTGGTTGCGCGTTTTGGACATCATTTAGGGGTGGTATGGAATTTAGGGGAGGAAACCAATCGTAGCCCCGAGCAACTGAAGAGCTATGCCTCCTATATAAGAGGTATTGATCCCTATGACCATCCGATTGCGGTACATAATCATATTCGTGTGACCGGGAAGCGCATGGAGGGAAGACCATTGGATCCTATCCAAGAGACGCTAACACCGCTATTGGGATATCGGGATTTTGAGATACCGTCGCTGCAAATGTTCGACACGACCGAAGTACATCGAGAAGTTCGGAAGTGGATCGACCTTTCTATGGGAAAAAAGAAACCCTGGGTGGTTTATCTGGATGAGATAGGGCATTGGGATATCGGGGTCACTACCGATACGGCCGCAAACAATAACCATGACATGGTCATGCGCACTAGTCTATGGGGCAGTTTACTGTCTGGTGGAGCCGGTACCTCTTGGTATTTCGGCGGTCTTGATACCGCACATAACGACATGGCCGCGGAGGACTTTCGTGCCCGCAACCAGTGGTGGGAAACCAGTAACAACGCACGGGTGTTCTTTCAAGACCATTTGCCATTTTGGGAGATGAAGGGCCACGACGAACTGGTAAGCAACGAAAAGGCCTATTGTTTTGCCAAAAAGAATGAGATTTATGTGGTGTACCTGCCCAAGGGGGAAACCACCGATTTGGAAATAGGTGATGGCGCCTTTACAATCGCCTTTTACGACCCTAAGGGAGGGGGCAAACTCTACGATATGCAAAATAGTGGTTGGAAGATTACCAAACCGAATAGTGTTACGCTTTCGGCCTTGGACGGGAAGGGCGACATGGATTGGGTAATCGTCATCATGCGAAAATAGTTGTCATTTTAGTAATGGATTAATCCGTTCGGGCAGATTTGGAACCGCCCAATTTTTAATAACTTAATAAAAGAAAAGCAAAAATCATAATCAGTGAAACTTCCCAGTCTATTTTTTATTGGTATCATTTGTCTTTCCTGCGTAGGAAAAAAAGAACCGTTGCCCATGGTTTTTCCGGGGGATACATGGATAGAAAAGCAACCTGGAGAGCTGGGAATCGATTCCCAAAAAATGCAGGAGGCACTGGATTATTTGGCATCCGAGTCCGGGGAGGACGGATTGGAGGAGGTTTTTATCGCGCGTAATGGCTACGTCGTTTACAGAGGCGATAGTATTTATAAAAAGCACAATATTTACTCTTCCAGCAAGTCTTTTACCAGTACGGTTTTGGGAATACTAACCGACCAAGGGATGCTCAGCGAGGAAACTTTCGCCAAGGAAATCGACACGGCTTTGGCAGAGCTATATCCAGAGGTACGGTTAAAACATTTTGCCAGCATGACCTCGGGTTACAGTGGTAATGGGGAAAGTCGGTGGAACGAACCGAGTGCGGACTGGTCGTGGACCCCCTACGCGATCGATTCCGCCCTGTTTGTACCCGGTTCCGAATATGCCTATTGGGACGAGGCACAAATGATGTTCGGCCGGCTCCTTACCATGAAAGCGCGAAAAAGCTTGAAGTCTATTTTTGACGAGAAGATCGGGAAAACCATTGGATTGGGGGAATACGAATGGGGTACCGAACAAGATCCGAATTTGCCGGAACTAACGATTAACAATGGTTGTACGGGCGTCATGATCAATGCGGAACAATTGGCCCGTTTCGGTCATTTTTACCTTAATGAAGGCAATTGGAACGGACAACGGCTATTATCAAGGGAATGGATTGGCAAAGCCACGCAAAATCAGGTGTTTACCGATGAGGTAGCCGATACCGACCGCAGTAATGTCGATGGTCGTGGCTGTTATGGCTACAATTGGTGGGTAAACGGAGAAATGCCAACAGGAAAATGGCACATGCCCGATGCACCTAAATCGCTCTACTATGCAAGTGGTCTACATAACAATATGTGCTTTGTAATTCCAGAATGGAACATGGTTTTTGTACGAAGGGGCGAAGACGGGAATCCTGCAAAGGGAAAACCCTACGTTTACAATTCGTTTTTTAAAAGAATGGCCTTGGCTATCAAAGATTAGGAAGTGGGGGATATCGGTCGTTTGTGGCACTTATTTAGTGTGAAGGATACAAATTCCGTGTATTTTTTTAGTTAAGTATTTATAGATTTGTATAGTTAAAAATGTACATGGGGAAGTTTGGAATAGCGTTCACAATAGCCATTTTGATGGTGGCCTGCAAAGAAGATCCATCCGCAAAGGAGGAATCGAAGCAAGGGTTTCGGATGACGGACGAGGAAAGGAATGCTACCCCCCAAGTACAAAAACAACCCGAAAAAAATTTTAGGACCTTCACGAACCTAGCGGATACAACGTTTATCCGTTTGGCCGATTTTAGCGATGGGTTTGCTTACGACCTCCGGTACGCTACGGAAAATAATTTCTTAAAGGAGAAGGTATACGACTGTGCCGAATGCTATACCCGGGTGAAGACCGCAAAAGCCTTGTTGATGGCGAATAAGGAATTTGAGAAGTACGGTGTCCGTATCAAGTTTTTCGATTGTTATCGCCCCAATTCGGTACAATACAAGATGTGGGCCATCGTACCCAACCCCCAATATGTGGCAAACCCCAAAAAGGGATCGATCCATAACAAGGGTGGGGCAGTCGACATTACCTTGGAGACCTTGGATGGGAAGGAGCTCGATATGGGTACCGACTTCGATTTTTTCGGTAAGCGGGCCTATCATGATATGACCGAGCTACCGAGGAAAATCCTAGAGAATCGCAAGCTACTTAAGGAAACCATGGAAAAACACGGTTTTTGGTCTACCAGAACCGAATGGTGGCATTATAATTTATCGGGTGCCCATAAGGATAAAGTTGCCAATTTTAAATGGGAATGCGAATGAAGTGGTCCAAAGTTCAAAGTACACGGTTTCAAAAGTCAAATACTGGTATTATAGGACGGGTATTACTGGTGGCATGGATGCTGTTTTTTCTATTTCAATCATGTGAGGAGGCTCCAAAAAAAGAAGTGGAAACAGAAACCCAACCCAATGTGTTGTTTATTGCGGTAGATGACCTGAACGACTGGGTGGGATGCCTACAGGGTCATCCGCAGGTACAAACACCGAATATCGACCGTTTGGCTACCAGCGGAACCTTGTTCACCAATGCCCATACCCAATCGCCAATCTGCAATCCCTCACGCACCAGTGTGCTGACGGGATATCGACCTTCTACCACTGGAATTTATGGCCTCTCCCCATGGATACGGGAGGTTCCGGAATTGAAAGACCTAGTAACGTTGCCCCAGTATTTTTCCACGAACGGATACAAGACCTATTCAACGGGAAAGATTTTTCACGGTGGCTATGGAAGAGGAAAACAGGATACCGAGTTTGATAGTTTGGGACCATCGTCAGGGGTAAAGAAGCAGCCCCCTCGAAAACTGGCAGGGGAGACACCGGGAGGTAACAATCCTTGGGTCGATTGGGGCGATTTTGGTTTAAAGGATGAAGACGTCCAGGATTGGGAAGTAGCGAATTGGGCCGTGGATGTGTTGGAAAGCCGACCGGAAGGCCCCTACTTTTTGGGGGTAGGATTCTTTCTACCCCATGTACCGCTCTACGCTCCCACAAAAGAGTTTGAAAAGTATCCCAAAGACTCCATTCAAATGCCGCCGATGTTGGCCGATGACCGGGAAGATACGCCGAGGGCATCTTGGTACAACCATTGGGACGTTCCCGAACCCCGATGGAAATGGTTTCAGGAAAAGGACCAGGATACACTATTCGTACAGGCCTATCTAGCCGCCATCAGTTTTATGGATCGTCAGTTGGGACGGGTCTTGGATGCTTTGGAGGAAAACGGACAGGCCGAAAATACCATCATTGTTTTATGGTCCGATCACGGTTTCCATCTTGGGGAAAAGGAAATTTCAGGGAAGAATACGTTATGGGAGCGGTCTACCAGGGTCCCCTTGATTTTTGCCGGAAAAGGAATCGGTGTCGGTCAAAAGACCAACGAGCCGGTGGAGTTGCTCGATATCTACCCTACTCTTAACGAGCTTTGCGGCATGCCGGAAAAAGAAGATCTGGAGGGCCATAGTCTGGTGCCTTTTTTAAAGGATGCAAAAGCTACCAGGCCGTGGCCTGCGATCACCACCAACAATTGGAACAATCATGCTGTCCGCACTAAGGAATGGCGGTATATTCGCTATGCCGACGGTAGCGAAGAACTATACGATTTGCGGAAGGATCCGAACGAATGGACGAATCTTATCGGTAGGCCAGAGTATCGGTCGAAGGCCGACAGCTTAGCTGCTTGGCTCCCGAAAGAGAACCGCCTGCCGTATACCGGTGATTTTCAGCGTGTGCTGGAATATCGTGACGAAGGAATTTTTTGGCAGGGAAAACCCATCGGTTCCAGCGACCCGATTCCAGGTATGGATTGAAAAGAAATCTTTTATGAGACTACTAAAACTAGGGGCTATTTTTATGTTGATACAGGTATCCTTACGTGCCCAAGATACCATTATGCCACTATGGCCGCAGGACAAAATCCCGAATCGCATCGAGTCTGGCGAAAAGGAGGTGCGGGAGGTCAACGGAATTCTGCGTATCAGTAAGGTACAACAGCCTTCTATAGAAGTTTATCTACCGGCGGTATCCAATGCCACTGGTGAAGCCATGCTCATATTTCCCGGAGGTGGCTATGGAATTTTGGCTTATGATTGGGAAGGAACCGATATTGCCAAGTTTTTGAATGGGAAAGGGATTGCAGGAATCGTTGTAAAGTATCGGCTCCCCTCGGATACCTCACAAGAGGAAAAGCACCTGGTACCCCTGATCGATGCACAGCGTGCGATGCGTCTGGTGCGTAGCATGGCTACTGACTTTCACATAGAGCCGGATAAAATTGGGATTATTGGCTTTTCTGCCGGGGGACACTTGGCTTCTACTTTGGGCACCCATTTTAACGAAACGGTCTACGAACCGATGGATGCAATCGATGCTGAAAGTGCCCGTCCGGATTTTATGGCGCTCGGATATGCGGTGATTACCTTTGGTGAGACATCGACCCACAAAGGTTCCCAATACAATCTTTTGGGGGAAAATCCGCCGGCGGATCTAGTGACCTACTTTTCCAACGAAAAACAAGTGACCGAAAACACGCCTCCTAGCTTTTTGTTCCATGCAATGGACGATGAAGCCGTTCCGGTAGGGAACAGTTTAGACTTTTTAAAGGCTTTGAAAGACAAAGGTGTCCCAGCTACCCTGCATGTGTATCCCAAAGGGGGACACGGATTTTCCCTAGCAAGAAAAGATTCCCATTTGCGCGGGTGGACAGAACGGATGTTCGAATGGATGGAGGCCTTGGAATGATGTCGATTTATGAATCGTAATGAGCTGTTTCAAAATGTCTTAAGATAATCGAGCATTTTTTGACGTTCCCGCTGGGTCGGAAGCCTTCCATATCCCGCCATCATGTTATCGACTACATGCTTTGGTTTTGATGTTCCGGGTATTGCGCAATTAACCGCTTCGTCGGCAAGAAGGTATTTCAAAAAATATTGGGCCCAAGAGTTGATGCCGAGCTCTTTGCACCAGTCCGGCAGTATTTTTCCGCGGACCGAGCTGAATAGGGAACCGCCATCAAAAGGTCGGTTTAGAATCACGGCAGTGCCATGCTCTTCTGCGGTTCTTAGAAGGCTGATTTCCGCATTACGTCGGTTGATGGAATAGTTGAACTGCACAAAATCGGGCTGTTCCTCCTTGATGATTCGCGCCAGGGTGTCATGGGATGCATCGGTGTAATGGGTTATGCCCCAATAGTTGATTTTTCCCAGCTCTTTCCAATCCTTGAGTGTTTTAAGATGTGTTTGCCAATCGATCAGATTGTGTATTTGCATCAGGTCGATTTTTTCCCTTTTCATTTTGCGCAAAGAACTTTCCATCTGGTCTTGTCCCGCTTGCTTTCCGGAGGTCCACACTTTGGTCGCATAGAAAAAATCGTCTTGGATTCCCAATCGTGAGGTGAGATCGCCGACCACCTGTTCCGAGCTACCGTACATGGGAGAGCTGTCGATGACTTTTCCACCTTTTTCCTTCATTTTCGTAAGTACTTCCGAGAGTCTTTCCCGAGCGGCACTGTCGTTTCCAACATCAAAGGTTTGCCAGGTCCCTAGACCCACAACGGGAAGGGGCTGACCTGAAGACGGAATTTTTCGTGTTGTCATTTCATTGGTCCCTACAGAGGGTAAAGCGGGTAAGATGGCCGTACCTAAGGTGAAACACGCTATGGACTTTGTGGCCTCCCGCCTTGAAAATGTTTTCATAGAAAATAAATTAAGTCAACTAAATGGGGTTTTATCACTATTTTTTTTGAATCATAGCCAATGATGGACTGGAAACCCAGTTGGAGTTCCGAGCGTCAAAATACCGTAAGAATTGGTAGTGGAAGGCTTATGGACAATAAGGTAGCTCTTTTTTTCAATTCTCGCGAATGCAAGTTCATAAAATAAGAAGGACGAACTGTGATGCATTTCTGATAAACTTTTATATTTTTGCAATCCAAAATCGGGATATGGCCCTTCGGCTTCGCTCAGGATAAACTGCACCACAGTACGTTCTGGGTCGGTCAAAAACCATAGGGATTTATGAGTTTTAGAATCCTTTAATAAACTTTCGGGATGTGGCCCTTCGGCTTCGCTCAGGATAAACTGCACCACAGTACGTTCTGGGTCTGTCAAAAACCATAGGGATTTATGAGTTTTAGAATCCTTTAATAAACTTTCGGGATGTGGCGCAGTCCGGTAGCGCACTCGGCTGGGGGCCGAGTGGTCGCAGGTTCAAATCCTGTCATCCCGACCAAGCGGAAAAGTGATTTGCCATGGCAAATCACTTTTTTTGTTCCCGGAATCGTCCAAAACAAAGTTTAGGCACGGGGCCGGGAACAAAAAAAGCGGGAGCGACGGCTTCGCTTTTCCATTTGCAGCAAAGGGCTGCCGAGGATTCTGTAAATCCTGTCATCCCGACGAACCACTTTTCAGTGGGTATCAAAGCACTGTCAACTGACTGATTGACAGTGCTTTTTATTTTTATTGCATTCATACGATATCATCTGAAACCACCCTTTTGGTGTGTAATTCGGTGTGCAATTTGTTGTAAATTTAAGTAGCATTCAGGCCTTCTGGATGTAGTCTTTAAACAAATTATGTTTAACTAAAAAGACTTGCAACATGTGTACGGACAGCATTTTAGGAGTGATTTTCTTCACAAGGAAAAAACGGAACAATCCCGAAAGATTGGATATTTACGTGCGGATTACCGTCAACAAACAGCGGGCGGAACTGTGCATAAATCGTTGCACTTTGGCCGACTTTCAATATGAATCCAAACCCATCGGTCTTTGGCCCCTGAATGTTTGGGGGTAGTTTAGTTCATTTTATTGGAAACTACATCAATCTTGGTCGCTGTTGCTATCAAAAACAATTGTTTACATAGAAGCCCTACGTACCCAAAGGAAGGTGCTATCGCAACGATGGTTGGCCTCCGCTTCCTCAAAAAAATGAATCGCCAGCTTTTTTTATCTTTAGGAATCGGACCATGAGCCTATGCGATTCAAAATATTCTTCCTATATGTATTCCTGTTTATGGCCGGGTGGTCCTACGGGCAGAAGTTCAAGTATGCTTATTATCACGGGGAGGAAGTTCCTTTTAAAAATGTCAATCAGGTAATACGGGACTTCAAGGGCTATACCTGGTTGGCGACCGATCAAGGGCTCTTTCGATTTGATGGCAATACTTTTGAGGATTTTAATACCACCTTGCGCAGCAAGACCATACGAACCTTTGTTTCCTGGGATGAAAACAACCTGCTATTCTCGAACGATACCGGGATACATAGGATTTTCTACGCCAATGACCAACCCCGGATAGCGTCATTTAAGACAAGTACGGACTTTCATTACCCTACTGGACTTTTTAAGGATAGTCAAAACAGGTTGTGGACAGGTCAAATGAACGGATCCATTCTTATGTTTTCCCAAGAAGAAGATTTAGGGAAGCTGTTTGATTCGGTATCCCGCGTAAAAACCCCAAAAATGTTCTTCGGGGAGGATACATTCGGGACCATTTGGGTATTGGTGCCGGGGCAAGGTCTTTTCTACCTAGACGATACTTCCCAAAAATTTGCGCTCTTTAAAAATGTCGGTCGGAGCCATCACTTTTTGGTAGCGGATGATGTTATTTGGTTAGTAGGAGATCGGCTTGAAAAATTTACGGTAACCCGTAGTCGGAATGTTGTTAACAGGCAAATCTTTGCCGTGGATAAGGAATTCCGGCACATCGCGGTAAACCATAAGGGCAGTATGTTCCTAAATACGGAGTCGGCCATCTACACCTTTCAAAACGATGGAAACAACGCCAAGTTATCCAAGGTATTTGGTGCCAATGATCCACACAGGGTAGAGGAACTCTCCTTTGGCACCATCAATCGGTTACACTTTACCAAAGATGAAAATGCATCGAATGAGGTCATCTGGGTATGTTCCGACAAAGGGCTTACCTTAATGTGGTCTAGCTTTTTTCAAAGTGTTTCGGGTTTGGGACATGACAATATTCGAGCGATGAACTCCAACCCGGAGGGCCCCATCCTAATTTCTCAAGGCGATGTATCGCGGATACGCGACCAAGGCATATCCAAAGGGTTTGAAAAAGAGGATAATCTCAATGGCATCGTCGGTATCGGCTCGTTGAACGATAACATATGGTATGGTTCGGCGGAAGGAATGATATTTCAATATCGCGGCCGTCAATTGGCAAGAACCTATGATCTTAGCGCAAGGGGTAGTGGTATCTTCTTTATCTCGGCAGACCACAGCGGAAATCTGTGGTTCTGTCAGGCGGCCTCCAATCAACCCATCGTAGGTACCGCAAAGATCAATCCGAAAGGGGATGTTATTGAATACGGAAAGGAGAAAGGCTTTGACAATCGTATATTGGTCATTCGAGAAGGTGGTAAAAACGAATTGTACGCCGCTGGCATCGGTGTATCATCCTACTTATATAAATACGATCCTTTATCCGACCGATTTCAAAACAAGAGTTTGCCGTTTCCATTTAAGGTCAGCGGTAATTTTGAAGTTCATGATATGGCCGTGGACCGTTTGGGTATCGTTTGGCTAGCGACTACCGACGGACTTCTTAAATACGATACCGAGACCATTAGGAAGGTCCGCCTCGGGCAGTATACCGACAATGAGGTTCGATCAATAACCGCCATGCCCGATAATGCGCTTTGGTTGGCTACCGATACCAACGGGCTTATACATTTGGATGGGGAAGGGAACTACGTGATTTTTGACGAGGATAGCGGAACCCCCTCAAAGATATCCTCTTACCGTTGTATGGTTCTTTATAACGACTCACAGCTCTGGGTCGGTACGCCGGAAGGGGTGGTGTATTCCTCACGGACCAACCCTTGGCCGTATCAAACAAAGACACCTATTATTAAAGAGGTTAGGGTAGATAATAGCGAGATTGAAGGGCAAAATACCATCCAACTGAAGGAATCCCAAAAAGTCCGGATTACCATGGCAACGCTGACATTCCCAAGCGAGGATGTCAACTATCGATATAAAATATTCGAGAGTGGTTTACCCCGGGAAGACATAGACGATGTCGCTTGGTCCGATGTCCCGACCCCTGAGCTTGTCTTAGAGGAACTGAAGGGCGGAAACTATCGGATATTGGTTCAGGGTCAAAAAACCGGGGGGTTTAGATGGAGCGCACCCGTGGTAGTAGAGTTGGATGTATCGCAAAGATGGTACCGCACCTGGTGGGGCGTTTTCCTACTGGTGACCATTGGATTCTTTTTCTTTTGGTTCTTCGTAAGGCGCTGGCTGCTGAAACGGGTTGGGAGCTTACAAGCTTCGCTATACCATAAACAAAAGGAACTGGCAGAAAAAGAGGCCGAATTGGTCGAGCAAAGTAGTACCCTCAAGCAGAAAAAAAACGAACTGAAGAGTACGGGAGTCAATATTTACCTACTCCATAGGTTGATCAAACAAATTCCCGAGGATTCTAGCTGGAAGACCGTACTACCCATTCTCAGCAAATTGGTAGAGCTTCCAACGGGCATCGATGTTTTTGAGCTTGCCTACAAACAAGGGGAGGTAATCAGATTCAAGGGGTACCTTCGGGGGAATCATGAAATGATCAAACGGGAGGAGGCATTTAATGAAAGGAACAACTTGGCAAGTTATGTTATGGTTACCGAAAAACCCCTTTTAATCCATGATTTTACCAAAGAAGTTGGGGACTACGTAAGCCAACAAGATAGTATCGGATATGTATCACGAATATATGTACCCTTCGATCAAAAGAATGGCGGCACGGCGGTTTTTTGCATTTATTCCAAGGAAAAAAATGCGTTTTCACAGCAAATCAGTGCCTTGTTGGGAATTCTCGTCCGGTTTTTGTCGGTAAACGCTAACGATGAGCTCAAATAATATGGACAAACTCTCTTCAACAGTATTATTTATTTCGGTTCTTTCCATGGGTCTCATAGGAAATGCCAATGCCTTTCGGGATACCCTGTTGGTGGGTATCTACGAGGATCCACCATTTGTTGTAAAGGAGTCACAGGGCTATGCCGGGGTTTCGATTGATCTTTGGGAGCATATGGCAACCGAGATGAATATCGCCTATGAATATGTGGAATATAGTGATGCGGTGGGTATCATCCGTTCCCTCGACTATGACGAGCTCGATATTTCCATCAATCCGTTGAGCAATAGCCCCAGTCGGATAGAGCGGTTTCAGGTAAGTCAGCCCTTCTATATTTCGAGTGTGGGCGTCGCGACTACGACCAGCAGCCAAGGTCAATTTCAAATTTTTGTCAATAACTTTTTCTCCCGTGATTTTTTAAACATAGTACTACTCTTGCTAGTGATTTTATTGACTTTTGGAACTATCCTATGGTTTGCCGAACGAAAGACGAACAAATACCAGTTCAGGCCTGGTATCAGGGGTCTCTTCGATGGCCTTTGGTGGGCCGCGGTGACCATGACCACGGTCGGTTATGGTGATAAGGCGCCAAAGACACACTTGGGAAAGACCATAGCCATCATCTGGATGTTTACCGCAATTATCATCATTTCCGGATTTACCGCCACCATTGCTTCAACGTTAACGGTCAATACGCTCGAAGCGGATATCAGTGGACTGGAAGACCTACAGGGCGCCAAAAAAATGGGTGTTGTGGGAGCCTCTGATGCCGAACTCTTTATGCATCAACACGATTTGCAAGCGTCACAGGTGTATAGAACCCCGTTACAGGCCCTTAGGGCCTTGGCGAGAAAAGAAATTGAGATTTTGGTTTCCGATAAGACCACGACGAAGTACCTCATCAAAACCAATGACATGGGAAATGACATCAGGCTACTTCCACTGACTTTTCAAAAACAGTATAGGAGCTTCATTATGCCGAAATCCCAGCCCTTGTTCAATGAGGTGAACAAACAGCTTATTACCCGCATTCAATCGGTATCGTGGAATGAATCGCTAAAGAAATATGGGTTGGATGAATAAAGTTTCTATATTACCACTTAGAATATTGAAAAACTCGAATTTGAAATACGTTTCCCTCTTTTTCCTCCTCACAACCATTGGACTACTATCCCAGGAGCTTCCGCCCATTCAAAATTTTTACCCCAAAGACTATCATGGTGAAAATCAGAACTGGGCTATTTCACAGTCCCCCAAAAGACTGGTTTACGTTGCCAATAGCAAGGGGCTCATGGAGTTCAATGGAGCAAGCTGGCAGTTATATCCTTCTCCCAATGAAACGATTATGCGCTCCGTAAAGGTGGTCGATGACCGTATTTATACCGGTTGTTTTATGGAATTCGGTTACTGGCAAAAGAATAATCTGGGCACTTTGTCCTACACTTCCATATCCAAACAAATGTCCGTGGAACTCATCGAAGACGAGGAGTTTTGGAACATTATTAATGTTGATGATTACGTTGTTTTTCAATCTTTAAGACGGATATACATATGGAATGTAAACAACGGAATGGTGAAAACGATTGATTCCGAAAGTACCATCACGAAAATGTTCGAAATCGATCAAAACATCTATTTTCAAAGGATGGGAGAGGGGATATTTAAACTGGAATCAGGCAGCGATTTTTTGCTTTTTGAGGATGACATCGTTAGAAATGATGAGGTCATAAACATTTTTGGTAGTGGGAAGGATCTCTTGATTCTCACAAAAAATAATGGTTTCTATACCTTGGAAAATGATGTGCTGGTACCGTCGAACGCCTTTCCAAATACCTTTTTATCAAATCTTAGTTTGTATGCGGGAATCCAGTTAAGGGATAAAAGTTTTGTTTTGGGGTCTGTATCCGACGGTTTACTCTATTTAAGTGACCGCGGAGAATTATTGTATCGGATCAATCAGGATACTGGCTTGTCCAACAATACGGTTTTGTCGCTTTTTGAGGATATTGATAGCAATATATGGACGGGACTTGATCATGGCGTCAGTTATGTGAATTTAAAAGCACCCTACCGGGTGTTCAACGATACCAAAGGAGTTTTAGGCAGTGTTTATGCATCTGCGGTGTACGACGGTAATTTATACCTCGGAACAAATCAGGGATTATTTTATAAGCCACTGAATGGTAACAATGGTTTTAGGTTTATCAACGGTACCCAGGAACAGGTATGGTTTTTGAAAGAAATTGATGGAAAACTGTTGTGTGGCCATAATTCCGGAACTTTTGAAATTAAGGGTGACCAAGCCACCAAAATAGTAAGTATTCAAGGGGCATGGAATATGGGTAAGCTGCCCAATAGGCCGGGTCTGTTACTTCAGGGCAACTATGATGGGTTGTATGTACTGGTAAGATCGGGTGATTCGTGGAGGCTACGAAATAAGATCAGTGGTTTTAACAATTCATCTAGGTATTTTGAAACGTTGGGCAATCAAATCTTCGTAAACCATGAGTATAACGGGGTGTTTAAAATAGAGGTGGATGATTCCTTTTTCGGAGTAAAACATATGGTGAAGGATACGCTTCTAAAAGGTTCCAATTCGGGACTGGTGAAATACAATGGCAACTTATTATATGCCTATAAAAACGGTATTCTCCATTACGACGAGGACGACCAAAGGTTTGTGACAGACAGTCTTTTAAGTAGGGCGTATACAGAGGAAGAATATGAATCCGGGAAGCTAGTAGTCCATGAGGAGGACAAAAAATTATGGATTTTCAACAAATCGAACATCAGTTTTTTCGAACCCATAGGCTTGACCAATTCCTTGAAAATAAAAAATGTGCCCTTGACAAAAGAAATGAGGGGCGACATCCTAGGCTATGAAAGTATTATTAAGCTAAATGAGGACGGCACCTATTTGGTAGGAAAAACCTCTGGGTATTTAACATTCAATATCAATGAAATAAAACCTAAGGATTTTGGTGTTTATATAGGCAGTATTACCAACAGCGATAATACCGACGAAACGCTACTCGACCAAATGACGGAAGGTAGTTTTGCAAGCAATGAAAACAATTTCAACTTTTCCTTCTACGCTCCGGTCTACAACAAGTATTTAAGTACACAATACCAATTTCGGCTAAAGGGAATGTACGACGAATGGAGCAATTGGTCGGAAAAGGCCGAGGTGTTTTATGAGAACCTCCCTTTTGGTGCATATACCTTCGACCTTAGGGCAAAAATTGGGAATACAATGTCGAACAATACGGCATCGTATTCCTTTGTGATAGCAAAACCTTGGTACATCTCCAACGTGATGATCGCTCTTTATGTATTGGGAATGGTACTGCTTTCATTCTTTATGCATTTCGCCTACAAACGGTATTATAGGAAGCAACGTCAAAAACTTATAGAAAAAAACAAACGTGAGTTGGAGTTGACCCAAGTTCAAAACGAGAAGGAAATTATAAGAATCAAGAACGAGCGACTGGAAATAGAGAATAAAAGCAAGAGTAAGGAATTGGCAGCTTCGACCATGAGCATTATCAAGAAAAATGAGTTGCTTACCAATATTAAAAATGAGCTGAATTCCATAGAGGACAAAGAGATGGTGAGGCCGGTAATCAAAATCATAGATAAGAGTCTTAACAGGAATGACGACTGGGAACTTTTCCAGGAAGCTTTCAACAATGCCGATAGCGAATTCTTAAAAAAAGTTAAGGCCTTACATCCGAATCTGTCACCCAACGACCTTCGATTGTGTGCATATTTGCGTTTAAACCTATCTTCAAAAGAGATAGCACAACTGCTACATATTTCACCGAGAAGTGTTGAAATAAAGCGCTATAGACTTCGCAAAAAAATGGATTTACGGCAGGGAGACAATTTAGTAGGCTACATTTTAAAGTTGTGACGAACTCACCGTTCTCAGTTGCAACCTCAACATCACTTCCCCATACCTCAACATTACCTATACAAAAGTGATTTTTAAGAGCTTTGGTTGAACAATACCGCGTTTTTAACAATTAGACAGAACATCCACTATAGCAGTCGTTTGAGATACCTCTATCTGTGATATCAATAGAAATACGACTCATTTTTTGCCATGTATATTTTTTGTAGTGGCAAAATTTATGGTATTCATAATTTTTGACCCTAAGTTTAAGGAATCAAAAAAAGCTCTATGAATGCACTTCAGAAAAAACTACTCAAACTAACCTTTTTCTTCCTTACTACCTTCACCTTTGCCCAAACCGCCAAGGTGGAGGTTTTACAGGATGAAAATGGAACGCAATTGGTCGTAAACGGTGAGAAATTTATGATCAATGGCATGAATTGGGATTACATTCCAATAGGAACCAATACGGTCAATGCCGAATTCTGGAAGAAGTCCGACGATGTGATCAAAGCCGGACTCGATACGGAGATGTCGCTTTTAAAAAACATGAACGTAAATGTCATACGTCAATATACTGGGGTCCCTGCCAAATGGATCAAGTATATCTATGAGAATTATGGTATTTATACCATGCTTAATCATTCGTTTGGGCGGTATGGATTAACATTAGATGGTGTATGGACTCCTGTAACGATCTATGACGACCCTAAAACCCAAGAATTCCTGATGTCTGAAATGGAAGAGTTGGTGAAGGGCTATAAGGATACACCTGGTCTCTTACTTTATTTACTGGGGAACGAGAATAACTACGGATTATTCTGGGCAGGAGCGGAAACCGAGGATTTTCCCGATGATGAAAAAGAAAAGGAATTCATAGGGGAAAGTCGTGGTCGTCCAATGTATCGTTTAATGAACGAAGCTGCGAAAATGATGAAGGCGATGGATGGTTCGCATCCGGTAGCCATATGTAACGGAGATGTGCTTTTTATCGATATTGTCGCAGAGGAATGCCCGGATATCGATATTTATGGTACCAATACATACAGAGGTGTTTCTTTTGGTGATATGTTCCAGGTGGTAAAGGACAAATTGAACAAACCTGTGCTGTTCACCGAGTTTGGGGCGGATGCTTTCAACGCGATCGAAAATAAAGAAGATCAAAAAGCCCAGGCTTATTATATGGTAGGCAATTGGAAGGAAATTTATGAAAATGCGGCAGGCCTGGGGAAAGTAGGGAACTCTATAGGTGGATTTACTTTCCAGTTTAGTGATGGGTGGTGGAAGTTTGGTTTCGACGACAGGGAAAATGCCGACGTGCACGACACCAATGCTTCATGGTCCAACGGGGGATACGCCATAGATCTGGCGGCTCCCGGGGCAAATAATATGAACGAGGAGTGGTTCGGCATCTGTGCCAAAGGGCCGACCAATCCTAGGGGTTTGTACGATCTATACCCGCGTGCGGCCTACTATGCATTAAAGGAAGCACATCAATTGAATCCGTATGAAGAAGGGGTCGACTTGGATTTTGTAGAAAACCATTTCGATAATATCGAAATCATGGAAGCGGTTTTAAAGGCTAGGGGCGACAGGGCCGCCCTGTTGGGGGAACAAAGCAAATTACTGCGCATAAGCAACCTACAGGCGAAATTGGCGACCTTCAGTACAGGCGGCAGCTTGATTACAACTCCGGACAATGCCGACCCTGATGATCCCCTGACGTTTCCGAACCAATTGGGATTTGATCATATGCAGTCCTATTTTATCGGGGTAGAGGGCAACCCGGCACCGAATATGCGAGCCGAGGTGAATCTCAACGTGGTAGGGAATGTAGCCCAAAACCCTATAAACGAGATATTTTACGAAAATAGGGCTAGACCCATTACGGTAACCTCTCCCGATGGTGATGTAGTATTGGCCGACAATAATAGGGTTGCCGTATATCAAGCGGAGTTTGAGTGGAAGGCAAAAGAATTCGATTTAAGGGGGTTTTACAGAACTGGCCATTACCATTGGGGCTATGAGGGAGACTTTTTTGGGTTCTATCCGGAGGCCAATTACGGTCCGAACTTGGATATCTACAATGGGGAGATACTCGGGGCGGAGATCGATGGAAAAGGGGTGCTAAAAGGTTTAAAAGCGGCCATAGGTCCCCAATTATGGTGGGGAGCAAATCCTACCATGCTTTTCAAGTACCAAAAACATATTGGAAAATTTGATGTAACCGGTATTTATCATAGGGATTTTGAAACGGAAGTAGTGTTGGACGACAACGGCCGACGCATTTTGGACGCAAATCAGGTACGAAGTGGTGTAATTCCCCCATGGCCTACCGAAAGGGCCGCGCTAGCAGTGGAAAGGGAGTTTGGTAAATTCGGCGTAGAGCTAGGGGGTATTTGGGCTGGGAGCCCATTGAACGGTATTACCTTTCAGGATGTTAGGGGTACCCCGGGCAACTACGTGGTATATGAAGATCGAATACAAGCAAGCGACAACTGGGGAGGTAAATTAAAGATTACCTATGAAGGTGGTAAATTCAATTGGTACGGTCAAACTGCCGCGATGGGTCTTATTGCCAATGGTGGTGCCGATCAAACACTGACCTTTACCGGATGGAAGCTGAGGGATACGGGAAGCGGTAACCAAGTAAATATTTTATCCGGATTTACCTTTGCAGCCGGAAATTTCCAGATCGCCCCCAATTTTATGTGGCAAAAACCGTTGGTCGACGCCATGCCCAATGATGTTCAGGGGCCCGGACGCCTACGAAATATCATTGACGATCCTTTCTCGGTTCGTGCGAACAGGGAGACCACGGCCGGTGAACTGCTGATTACATATGACCCGACTCCCGGCACCTGGATGTATGAATGGGACAATGACCGCTCCGAAGATGCAAAGTTTGCCATGAATTTGGGCTTCGTTTATCGTCATCTCCCGACCACAATGGACGCCCATATCGGGTTTCAGGCCGATCGGACCTTCTTCGCCTTTCCCAATTCGGCCCCCGCGGAAGACTTATGGGAAGTCCACTCCAGAATGGTCTCTAAACTTGGACCGGATTTGGGTATTATCGGTAATTTCTACTATGGAAATGGACAGGGGAATGGAGATTCAGAGCGATTAATTAGGCGTTTCGGTGGCGACGTTCGAATGATTTATAAAAAATTTAGATTACAGTACACCCAAAAAATTAATGATTGGGGACCTTATGATTACCATCGAGATTTTAACTTAACATTCCCGGTCCAATTGATGTTGGATATTTCTACCACCCTTGGTAAACCTGACTGGTTCATTTTGCCCAGTACTCAAGTAGGCATCCGCGGTACATGGCGATCACTAAACGAGTTCTCACCTCGTTATTCGCCAATCGCTGTACCACCGAATACATTTCCCCCCGAACCTATTCTGAGCCCGGTCGGCTTTGATAATGGGCAAGAGTGGGAAATCATGACATATGTACATATCAATATCGGGCAATAAAAAGATGGAAAAGATGAAAAATTTCAAATATAGTAACGTACGATTTGTACTTCTTCTGGCTTTCGGTATTACTGTTTTTTTCAGTTGTGAAAGGGAGTTTTCGGAGGATGTGGAGTTTGCAACTTTTAATAACTCGGGTGAGGTTTTTACCGATGCGCCCGTAGGTTTGGGAAGTGATTTTTATTTTCCTTTTCTGAACGCGAAGGCCACCGCTTTTTCGGTCGATGAGCAGGTTGGTTTCGAAAGTGACGCCTCTATCCGGATTGATGTCCCCAACGCCGATGATCCGGAAGGGAGTTTTGCCGGTGCCATCTTTAGAATAGATGGGTCGGGAAGGGATTTGACACAATTCGATGCACTGACGTTTTATGCAAAAGCTTCCCAAGGTGTAATTATCGGGGAAATTGGTTTTGGGCAGGACTTCGTGGAAAACAAATTTCAAGTAACGAGGACGAATGTCGCCCTGAGTACCAACTGGGTAAAATATGTTATTCCCATTCCCGACCCCTCAAAACTCATTGAAGAAAGGGGAATGCTTTGGTTTTCAGCGGGAACTAATTTAACATTTGGGTTCGGATATACCTTTTGGTTAGATGAAGTAAAGTTTGAAAAGCTGGGGACGATAGCACAACCCCGTCCGGCCATTTTTAACGGCCAAGACGTTACAGAGCAAGCCTTTACGGGTTCCAATCTGATTTTGGGAGGTCTTACGCAAACCTTTAATTTGGAATCTGGAATCAACCAAACGGTGATTGCTGCACCTTCCTATTTTAAGTTTACCTCTTCCGATGTTGATGTCGCTCAAGTAAATGAGTTGGGGGAAGTTGCCGTTATCGGTGAAGGAACGGCAACTATTACGGCTCAACTGGCAAATGTGGGGGCACAGGGATCTCTGGAAGTAACGTCTATAGGTGGCCTTCAAGCGGCCCCGACACCAACACGACCTGCAGCCAATGTAAGTTCTATATTTAGTGATGTTTATCCGAATGTTACGGAAAGCAATTTTTCACCAGGTTTTGGCGGATCGACCACAGAGACGTCGATTACTACGACCAACGGTGATGCGGTCCTGACATATGCCAACAATAACTTTACTGGAATTATATTTGAAAATACGGTAGACGCCTCGGCACGGACTTTCCTACATGTTGATGTTTATGCACAGGCTGCTGGCACTGAGGTGGAAATTCAAATTAGGGATGTCGGAGCCAACCAAGAACTTGAAACGGATGTAAATACAGGATTCCCTATCGGGGATGATGTGGACCTTAGATTCACTTTAAATAATCTAACAGTAGGCCAATGGACTTCCTTTGATATACCACTTGACGGAGATTTGGCTACCCAGAGAAACAATCTTGGAGCCCTCATATTAATAGGCGGTCCGAACTTCATATTTGACAACATTTACTTCTATACAGAATAGTGCAGTCCTGAAAATTGAAAAGAATGGTTATGAAACATATACAGATAAAAACAATACGATCTATTGCTCTAAAATGCGCAATAGTAATCTCACTTGGGCTTACATCGGGCTGCGAAACAGAGGACACCCAGACCGTGGCGACCTTTACCGAGCTGACCATGCAAGACGAGTTTGATGTCGATGGTGCTCCCAACAGCACTCTATGGGCCTATGATATAGGTACCGGCGAAAACGGTTGGGGCAATCAGGAGCTACAATACTACACCGACCGATCGGAGAATGTGACCGTACAGAACGGGAATTTATTGATAACTGCCAAACAAGAAGATTTTCAAGGTTCGGGCTATACGTCGGCAAGACTGTTGACCAAAGATTTGTTCGAGCAACGGTACGGTCGTTTTGAAGCGCGAATCCGTTTGCCGTACGGGCAAGGCATTTGGCCCGCATTTTGGATGCTGGGGGCCGATATCGATGAAAACCCATGGCCTGGTGCAGGGGAAATCGATATCATGGAATATCGCGGGCAGGACCCGACCGTTCTGATAGGTAGCATACACGGTCCCGGATATTCCGGTGGAAATGCGATATCCAAGGAATACAAACTGGAAAATGACCGGTTTGACACCGGTTTCCACATATTCGGTATCGAATGGGGTCCCGATTTCATCAATTTTTATGTTGATGATATCCTTTACAATCAAATTACCCCTGAAGATGTCGACGAGGAAACTAATGGTGAAGGAACATGGGTCTTCAATAAACCCTTCTACATACTTATGAACCTAGCTGTTGGTGGCACTTTTGTCGGCTCCCCTAACGAAGAAACTATTTTTCCACAAACCATGTTGGTAGACTATGTGAGGGTCTATAAAAACACAAACGCAAACTAAAAACGAATTACTATGAAAGAATTAATAAGAAAGTCCAAGCTTGTTTTCATATTCACCTTGGCCGTATCCTTTTTTGGTTGCGATGAAGACGACGATGCGAATTTGCCGAAAGTAGTGGCCGGATTTACCTTTACTCAAAACGGGGACACGGGTACGGTTACGTTTATAAACATCTCCGAAGAGGCAAGCTCCTATAAATGGGATTTTGGTGACGGCGATACCTCTACGGAAATCAATCCCGTCAAAACTTTTGCCAGTGGTACCTTCACGGTAAAGTTGGAGGCTTCAAACGTAGCAGGGGCCTCGGATACTTTTGAGGATGAAATTACCATCAGTATCCCGGAACCTCTGGCGCCAATAGCATTGCCCATTGTTTTTGACGGCACCAATGTTGGTTATGATGCCATTGTAGGGGACAATATCGGCTTCTCGATAGTAACAAACCCCGAAACGGGCAATGGAAACACCACCAATGTTGGACAAATGATAGCCGGTGGCGGTCAATTCCAAAATGTGCAATTCCCTTTGGGAACGGCAGTAGACTTTGGCGGTGAAAATAAGACGATTCAGTTGGAGTTGTTTTCTTCTGAACAAATCGCTGTTTTGGTCAAGTTTGAAAACGGTGAGGGCGGAGCTAGGGATGTAGAAGTTTTGACAACGCATACCGGTTCTGGCTGGGAAACCTTAAGTTTTGACTTTGCCGTCGATGCAGTAGCTAGTTTCATTGATGGTGATTCCCAAAATGGGCAGCCTTTGGTTCCGGATGGTCAATATGGTCAAATGATATTATTTATTGGGTTTAATGCTGATCCTGGGGTTGAGGGTACTTTCTTAGTGGATAATATTGTTCAAAACGCCGGCGATGGTGGTGGAATGCCCACCGAACCGACCATGGCGGCACCAGCACCGACCCAGGATGCGGCGAACGTGACTTCGGTGTTCAGTAATGCTTACACCGACGCATCGGGGACCAACCCCAGGGCATTTGGCAACGATGGCGGGGCCACGTTCTCGGAGATCCAGGTGGCCGGTGATGATGTATGGAGCTATGCCAACACCAATTTCGTGGGGCTACAGAATGATACAGGTTTTGACGGAAGGACCCACTTCAGTATGGACATTTGGGTGGCCGAGGATGTTTCGTTCAGGGCCGGTCTCATTTCCTTTACCGACCCCGTTTCCAGGGAGGACGTAGAGGTGAACTTGACAGGTGGTCAATGGAATAGCATCGATGTGGCGCTTGCCGATTTGGTACCCTCACTCGGCAGTGAAGGGCCGTTGCCCGACGACCCGACGATCAACCAGATCATCTTCGACGTTCTGGGTGATGGGGTAGAGGCGAACATCTTTGTGGACAATGTGTTTTTCTATACCGCCGATGGTGGTGGAATGCCCACCGAACCGACCATGGCGGCACCAGCACCGACCCAGGATGCGGCGAACGTGACTTCGGTGTTCAGTAATGCTTACACCGACGCATCGGGGACCAACCCCAGGGCATTTGGCAACGATGGCGGGGCCACGTTCTCGGAGATCCAGGTGGCCGGTGATGACGTATGGAGCTATGCCAACACCAATTTCGTGGGGCTACAGAATGATACAGGTTTTGACGGAAGGACCCACTTCAGTATGGACATTTGGGTGGCCGAGGATGTTTCGTTCAGGGCCGGTCTCATTTCCTTTACCGACCCTGTTTCCAGGGAGGACGTAGAGGTGAACTTGACAGGTGGCCAATGGAATAGCATCGATGTGGCGCTTGCCGATTTGGTACCCTCACTCGGTAGTGAAGGGCCGTTGCCCGACGACCCGACGATCAACCAGATCATCTTCGACGTTCTGGGTGATGGGCTAGAGGCGAACATCTTTGTGGACAATGTGTTTTTCTACACGGCCAGTAGCGGTGGGGGTAGTGGTGGATGTACCGATACCGAAATAGCGGCTACAGCGCTTCCATTAGATTTCGAAGGCTGTGAAACGTTCCTTTCTTCCCAGAATTTTGGAGCGGGGATTACCTCGGAACTGGTCGCGAATCCGTTCCAGACCGGTATCAACACCTCTGATTTTGTTTTGCAGGTAGACAAGCCTACGGGCTCGGATTTCTTTGCAGGAATTCAAAATGTATTTCCATCAAATTTTGATTTAACCACGACCGATACATTCAAAGTCAAAGTGTATTCCACAAAAGCCAACGTGGTTTTTAGGTTTGAGCTGCTTGCCAATCCGAACGATGGTAGCATCGGAAATCCAGCCCCGGTTTTTGTAACCATTCCAAATGCCAATGAGTGGACAGAGGTTGAATTTACGTTCATAAACCTACCTGCCTCACCGACGTCATACAGCCAATTGGTTATAAAACCGGATAATGACCAGACGGATAGCCCTATCACTTCCGGAGGCACATATTATTTGGATGATTTAATCCTGGAATAGTCGGGTAGTACACAACAATACTGGAAAAAGGCTGGCTTGGAGTGTCCGGTTGCTAGCTTTTTTCCAAAGTTTAGCCTTACTTTTAAAGCAAAGGCAATCAATGTATTGGTTGACCTATATTTTGGGCAATTCAAAAAACAGGAAATGGAAACAACCGACGACGTAATCAAAATGAACAAATCCTACACGGTGTTGATCAGCCTGATCGTTGCGTTGGGGGGATTCCTTTTGGGCTTCGACAGTGCCGTCATCTCAGGAGCCGTTAAAGGAATAACCGTATATTTTGAAATGACCGAATGGATGTTGGGCTTTTCGGTAGGGTGTGTGATTTTTGGCGCAATGGCGGGAAATCTGATGGCGGGCCCGTTAGCGGATAAATTTGGCAGAAAAAAAGTATTGATCGTTGTGGCGGCCCTTTTTACGATATCGGCAACTTGGTCGGCTTTGGCCACCGGGTATATTGAATTTATCACGGCGAGGATCATAGGCGGTATCGGCATAGGTGGTGCTATCTTGATAGCGCCCGTGTACATTGCGGAGATAGCCCCACCCAAACTTCGAGGAAGTTTGGTTTCCTTCAATCAATTGAATATCGTTATCGGCATTTCGGTTGCCTACTTTTCCAATTACTTTTTGGTCAATTTGGAGGGGGAAAGCTGGCGGTGGATGTTAGGCGTGGAAGCCATCCCCGCCTTGATTTATTTCCTGGCGCTCTTTACGGTACCAAGAAGTCCTAGATGGCTCATTCAAAAACTGAACAAGGTTCAATTGGCCCGCAAAATCCTACAGAAGATCGGTGGTGAGGAATATGCCGAAATAACCATTTCGGAAATACAACGGGGAATCGCAAAGAAGGAGAAGAAAGGAACGCTTTCCGATTTGTTTCAAAACAAGTATACGACCATAATGATCATTGCTTTTGGGATCGCGTTCTTTCAACAGATTACAGGAATCAACGCCATTTTCTATTATGCCCCGACCATTTTTGAACAAGCCGGTGGCACGACCGATTCCTCTTTTCTTCAGGCAATTGTTGTAGGGTTGACCAATTTGGTGTTTACCTTGGTTGCCATTTGGTTGATCGATAAGTTGGGAAGAAAACCCCTGTTATTGATAGGCACCACATGTATGACCATTGCCTTGGTAATGGCAGCTGTCGCTTTTAACAACGCTTCCTACAGTTTTAGCGGGGAGACACTGGGTAAAATTGACGACCAAGAAATGAGGATGGCCCTATCCGATTTGGATGGTAGATCATTTGAAGGACAGGCAGCGCTGTTTAAAGAAGTGGAATCAAAGTTGACTGCGAATCAGTTTTTAGACTTTAAGCGAAACCGGATTACCAACTTTATACGGATAAATGCTACCTTGGTGCTCGTTGCCATTCTGTTGTACGTAGCCTCTTTTGCGATTTCCCTGGGTCCTGTGATGTGGACCCTAATTTCCGAGATTTTTCCCAGTAAGATAAAGGGAATCGCAATATCCGTGGTTGGTTTTTTTAACTCGCTGATAAGTTTTTCGGTCACCCAGGTTTTCCCTTGGGAACTATCAAATCTGGGTCCTACGATTACTTTTGGGATCTATGCCCTACTTTCCCTTTGTGCGATTCTCTTTGTTTATAAGTACGTGGTTGAGACCAAAGGAAAAACCTTGGAGGAAGTGGAGGAATTGTTGATTAGAAAATAAAACAGGATTAGTAATTCAAATAGAACAGAAATCGTTTGGAATTCATTGGATAGCGGTTGTTAGAAAAAAAAGGATGGGCACAAATTCAATTTTTATAGGAAATCAAAAGGCGGTTTATGATGCAGACGCGGTAAACGGGAAACAAGTAGTCTTTGAAAACGAAGTTTATTATAAAATTTCGAACTACGATGCCATGCGTCCGTTCTTTATGAGCATTGTAAGTGATTCCAATCACTGGATGTTTATATCGAGCAATGGTGGATTATCCGCTGGAAGAAAAAATTCCGAATCGGCGTTGTTTCCATATTATACCGATGATAAAATCACCGAATCTGCCGATATAACGGGAAGTAAAACCATATTCCAGCTTCATCTGGATGGTAAAACGCATCTATGGGAACCTTTTTCCAATAGGTATTCAGGTATTTATACTATCCACAGAAATCTTTATAAAAATAGTTACGGTAATAAAATTGTTTTTGAGGAGGTCAATGATGATTTGGGACTCACTTTTCGATACCATTGGAATTCAAGTAGTCAATTTGGTTTTGTTAAAAGGGCGACTATTGGGAATAATCGCGATGAGGCGATTGAAATAACAGTTTTGGATGGCATTCAGAACATTATGCCTTATGGTGTCAATTCCGCTTTGCAAAACAATAGTAGCAACTTGGTGGATGCGTACAAAAAAAATGAGTTGGAAGCCGAGTATGGCCTCGGTGTTTATGCCCTAAGCGCAATCATTGTGGATCGGGCCGAACCCAGTGAAGCCTTAAAAGCGACCACGGTCTGGTCCACTGGAATCAATAATGCGACCTATTTGGTTTCTTCCCTACAATTGGATGCATTCAGAAAAGGGCACCAACTCCGACAAGAGACGGCTGTAAAGGCCGAAAAGGGAGCCTATTTTGTTTGTGCCGATATCTCCTTGAAATCCGGGGATGAAAGGCATTGGATGATCGTGGCGGAGGTAAATCAGTCTCGGGGGGCTATTGCAAAGATTACCGACAAAATAAAGAACAGGAAAAACCTGTCCCAAATCGTTCTAGAAGACATTGAAAAAGGATCAAAGAACCTCTTGGCGTTAAACGCAGGGGCAGATGCCATGCAATTGACGGCTGATAAATTGAGGAATACCCGTCACTTTTCAAACACGCTCTTCAACATCATGCGGGGTGGTATTTTTGATAACAACTATACCATTGAGAAGGCTGATTTTGTACAGTATATTCAAAACGCGAATAAGGAAGTATACCAAGAAAAGAGGATAGCGTTGGAAAAACTTCCGGAGGAGTTTGGGCTTAATTACTTGAAACAGCTGGCCGATAACGAGCATAACAGCAATTTCAAAAGACTGGCTTTGGAGTACATGCCGTTGAAATTTAGTAGAAGGCACGGTGATCCAAGCCGTCCGTGGAATAAATTCTCAATCAACACGGAGACGGATGATGGTAAAAAAGTATTGGACTATGAGGGAAACTGGCGCGATATTTTTCAAAATTGGGAGGCGTTGGCGCATTCCTATCCGGCGTTTATCGAGAGTATGATCCATAAGTTTCTCAATGCCACAACCTTTGATGGTTACAACCCGTACAGGGTCACGAAAGACGGCTTCGACTGGGAGGCTATCGAACCGGACGACCCCTGGTCATACATCGGGTATTGGGGCGATCATCAGATTATTTATCTTTTGAAATTTCTGGAATTCATTGAAAACCATTACCCGAACAAACTGGCTGCCTATTTTAACCAAGACATGTTCGTATACGCCAATGTACCCTATAAGATAAAGGACTATGCCGATGTACTCAAAAACCCGAAGGACACCATTGTCTTTGATGCCGAATTGGATGCTGAAATCAACAGGGACCGGGAGCGGAAAGGAGCCGATGCGGCCTTGTTAAAGGGTGCGGACCAATCCATCTATCAGGTCAACCTACTGGAAAAACTGTTGGCTACGGTATTGGCAAAAGTATCCAATTTTATCCCTGAAGCAGGTATTTGGATGAATACGCAGCGACCGGAATGGAACGATGCCAATAATGCGCTGGTGGGTAACGGTGTTTCCATGGTGACCCTTTACTACCTGAGAAGATTTTTAAAGTTTTTCGAAGGCTTGGTTCAACATACGTCGGAAGAAGAATATCCAATCTCAAAAGAACTGATCGCATTCTTTAATGGGGTACGGGATACACTTCTCGTCAACCTACCCATTCTTTCCAATAAAGTTTCGGACTCGGACAGGAAAACAGTGATGGACGGATTGGGGAATGCAGGTAGCCAATACAGAAAGACCATTTATGAAAATGGTTTTGCTTCCAAGAAGGAGAAAATAACAAGGGGGGACATATTGCAGTTTGTTCAGGTTTGCCTTACATACCTTGAGCATAGTATTGAGGCCAACAAACGCGAAGATAATCTATACCATGCCTACAATTTGATGACCGTTAAAAACAATACGGAGGTATCTATTTCTTACCTGTCGGAAATGCTCGAGGGTCAGGTAGCCGTTTTAAGTGCCGGCTATCTCTCGGCAAAAGCGTCCTTGAGCGTATTGGATGCGCTTAAGAATAGTACGCTGTTTAGACCCGATCAATATAGCTACATCCTGTATCCGAATAAGGAATTGCCTCGTTTTACCGAAAAGAACAACATCCCATCTGAAGAAATAGAAAAATCAACCTTGGTACAACAGCTTTTGAATGATGATAATTCACAGATAATTGAGAAAGATATCAATGGCGACTATCATTTCAACGGTTCTTTCAACAATGCCGAAAGCTTAAAAAAAGCCTTGTCGCAGTTACCGAATGAATATGACGAATGGATTACTAAAGATAGGCAGCTTTTATTGGATATTTTTGAAGAGGTTTTCGACCATAAGTCGTTCACGGGGCGGTCTGGAACCTTCTTCGGTTATGAGGGTCTTGGCTCTATTTACTGGCACATGGTCTCAAAGCTATTACTGGCCGTTCAGGAAACCTGCTTAAGAGCCATTGAAAAAAAAGAAAGTGAGGAAACCATAGGGAAGTTGTTAGCGCATTATTACGAAATCAATGAAGGCATTGGGGTACATAAGTCCCCGGAATTGTACGGTGCTTTTCCAACGGACCCGTATTCCCACACGCCAGCAGGCAAAGGCGCTCAGCAACCGGGTATGACAGGCCAAGTGAAAGAAGACATTCTAAGTAGGTTCGGGGAGTTGGGTGTTTTTGTGAAAGAAGGAAGGTTAACCTTCGACCCACGGTTGTTGCGAAAAGAGGAATTTTTAAAAAACGCTTCAACCTTCACCTACATATCGGTCGGTGGCGAAGTGAAGAATATGGAATTGGAAAAAGATTCCCTTGGCTTCACCTATTGCCAAGTACCCATGGTCTATAAATTATCCGAGGCTACAGGTTTGAAAGTGCTCATGGCCGATGGTTCATCGATGGAAACCATTGGTCATCAACTTGACTCGAAAACCAGCAACAGGATATTTGGAAGAACGGGAGAGGTGGAAAGTATCATTGTGTCAATGGAGAAATGAAAAGTGGATAGAGGTATGAAGAATCGAAAAAAAAGTACTACGATGATCACCATTATGCTGCTCATAGCATTGGTGTTCTCATGCAAAAACAATTCGGAAACAGAAAACAAAACGGAAAAAGTGACAAAGGAATCAAGTGTAAGTGCCAAGGATATTCTAGGAAACCCGGCGTATTTGGCCATGTCCTATGGCGGGTATCGACATGTAGACCATGACATTGAGCCTACTCTGGACGAGCTTAAGGAAGATATGAAAATCTTGGCGGCAATGGGCGTAAAAATTATACGTACTTACAAGGTTCATTTGCCTCATGCCTCGAATGTCTTACAAGCGATCAGCGAATTGAAGAAAGAAGACCCGGGTTTCGAAATGTATGTGATGCTCGGTGCATGGATCGACTGTAAAAATGCATGGACCGATCAAGAACCCGATCATCATCAGGAAAGTGTAAGGAATGCGGTGGAGATCGAGGAAGCCGTCAGATTGGCAAAACTGTATCCCGATATCGTTAAAATAATCGCGGTAGGTAATGAGGCCATGGTCACCTGGGCTACAAGCTATTATGTACAGCCGAGTGTCATTCTGAAATGGGTAAATCACTTACAGGACCTAAAGAGGGCGGGAACATTACCAAAGGATTTATGGATAACGAGCTCGGATGACTTTTCGTCCTGGGGTGGGGGAGATGCAAGCTATCACACCGGGGATCTGGAAAAACTGGTGCGGGCCGTCGACTATATTTCGATGCATACCTATCCCTATCATAACACACACTACAATCCAGCATTTTGGGGTGTTCCTGAAGATCAGGAGGCACTATCGGATATCGAAAAAATCGATGCGGCCATGGTGCGGGCATTGGAATTTGCAAAATCACAATATGATAGCGTATCCAACTACCTAAAAAGTCTTGGAATTTCCAAACCCATTCATATCGGTGAAACAGGCTGGGCCACGGTTTCAAACGGCCATTACGGCCCTACCGGTTCAAAGGCGACCGACGAGTATAAGGAAGGCTTGTATCACCGACTCATGAGGGATTGGACCAATGAATCGGGTATATCGTGTTTCTATTTCGAAGCCTTTAACGAGCCTTGGAAAGATGCCCAAAACGCCAAGGGGTCTGAAAATCACTTTGGACTGTTTACGATAAACGGCCAGGCAAAATATGCTATTTGGGATTTGGTCGATAAGGGGATTTTTGAAGGCTTGACAAGAAACGGAAACCCAATCACCAAAACGTACGATGGGGATAAAGGGGAATTGATGAAAACAGTATCGGTGCCTCCGACCGCGAACGAAATTGCGGCACATCAATAATAAGTGTCCTAAACCTTTACCTATGAAAGTGTTTAAGTATGGCATATATATCCTAATCACTTTTCTCATGCTTAGTTGCGATGAAAAACCGGAACCCCTGCAAGTCGAGGTCTTTGAAAGTTCGGCAAATGGAAATAAGTTGACCCGGCTTACGGAGTTTTCAACAGCGGTCGAGGCGGTTGATGTCAAAATAATTCCGGAAGAAAAATTTCAGACGATTACCGGATTTGGTGGTTCTTTTACCGAAGCTTCGGCCTCATTACTGAACCAGATGGGCAAAGCAAATCGAACCGGGATTTTAGAAGCTTATTTTGGGGAAAGTGGGGCACGATATTCATTGACCCGCACCCATATGAACTCGTGTGACTTTTCGCTGAGCAATTATTCCTATGCGCCAGTTGAAGGAGACATCGAGCTAAAAAACTTCTCGATTGAGGAAGATAAAGACGATATTATCCCCATGATCAAGGATGCAATGGCACTATCCAAAGATGGCTTTAAGATCATATCATCGCCGTGGACCGCACCACCATGGATGAAGGATAACAACGACTGGAGGGGTGGGAAGCTTCTGCCGGAATATAGGGCTACCTGGGCCCAATTCTTTTCCAAGTATTTGGATGCCTATAAAGAACAAGGCATAGGTATCTGGGGGTTTACCGTTGAAAATGAGCCCTTGGGGAACGACAACAACTGGGAGAGCATGCATTTCACTGCAGAGGAAATGACCGATTTTGTCCAAAATGACTTAGGGCCCACCCTTGAAGCCAACGGGCACGATGTAAAAATATTGGGCTATGACCAAAACCGGGAACATCTGAAGGAGTGGGTCGATGCAATGTATGCCAATGAGGAAACCTCAAAGTACTATGACGGCACTGCAATACATTGGTACGCAAGTACGTATGAAGTATTTCCGGATGCCCTGCAATATGCGCACGATAAAGCACCGGATAAACATTTGATACAGACCGAAGCCTGTGTAGATGCCGAAATTCCCAAATGGAAAGAGGATGCCTGGTATTGGAAAAAAGAGGCGACCGATTGGGGTTGGGATTGGGCCCCGGAGGAAGATAGGCACCTACACCCAAAATATGCTCCGGTGAATCGCTACGCAAGGGATATTATCGGATGCTTGAACAATTGGGTAGACGGTTGGATCGATTGGAATATGGTGTTGGACAAGCAAGGCGGACCCAACTGGTTTAAAAATTGGTGCGTTGCCCCGGTAATAGTAGATCCAAATAATGACGAGGTCTATTTCACCCCCATTTACTACGTTTTAAGTCATTTCAGTAGATTTATCAGACCAGGGGCAAAACGTATCGGGTTTGAAAGTTCAGATTCCAACTTATTGGTTACGGTGGCTGAAAATTTGGACGGTTCCATAGCGGTAATTCTTTTTAATGAAGGAAACGTTGGGAAAAGCGTACGCTTAACCCTTGGAGAAAGCAATGTAGTTATTGCAATAAATGCCCAGGCCATTCAAACCATAATAATCAAATAGAACCAACGAAACTACCGTAATGTGGAATACCACCGACTAAACGAAGAAATATGGGTCAAGTAAAAACACTTTCAAAAGACAAAGTCCCTGTAGGGCAAAAGTCCGCCTTTGGGGCAGGCCATTTTATACTGAATATATTGCCTGGAACCTTGGGTGTCTTTATTCAGTTCTTTTTGCTAACAGCTTGGGGTGTAGATCCCTTATGGGCTGGACTCTTAGGGGGGCTGCCAAGGATATTTGACTCGATAACGGATCCGATAATGGGTTTCATTTCGGATAATACCAAATCGAAATGGGGCCGGAGGAGACCCTATATTTTTGTCGGTGCAATTATAAGCGGTATTCTTTTCTTTTTAATGTGGCAAATCGATGATAATGCGTCTCAGTCCTATATCATTTGGCATGTAATGATTCTTCAATTACTATTCCTTATTGGTAATACGATGTTCGCAACACCATTGGTCGGCCTTGGCTATGAAATGACCTCAGATTACAACGAGCGTACCCGATTGATGGCTTTTTCCAATACGATGGGTCAAATTGCATGGATGATCGTGCCATGGTTGTATGTAATCATTCCAGACTCGGAAACGTTTAATACACAAACGGAAGGGGTACGTACGATGGCCCTTATTGTCGGAGTGATGTGTATTGTTTTTGGAATCCTGCCGGCAATGTTTTGCAAAGGTATCGATGCCTCTCATATGGAGAATCGAAAAGAAATAAATTTCAAAACGCTTGCCGCGAACATGAAAGATTTGCTAGCCGGGATTGTACAGGTTTCCAAAAACAAACCCTTTATGAAACTGTGTGGTGCCACGTTTTTAGTCTTTAATGGATTTCAATTGGTGGCCGCATTCGGCGTTTTCATCATTGTATTTTATATGTATAACGGCAGTTATGAAATTGCCGGTACATGGCCGGCGTGGTTCAACACCATAAATGCAATGATAACGGCGTTTTTGGTAATCCCGATAATTTCAAAAATGTCGGATAAATTCGGTAAGAAAAAAGCCTTTATTATTTCTACGATCCTTTCAATAGTAGGGTATCTTTTAAAGTGGTGGGGCTTTGATAAAGAACTCAATCGCCAGTTTAACGAAACAGGTTTGGGGAAAGGATTGACCTCGGCGATCGGTTCTCTTTTTGAATGGTTGAACCCAATTCTTGATAGTATAGGAATGTCTTGGTTCTCTATCGATCCCGGGAATGATATTCCTTGGCTTATTTTCGTGCCTATTCCGCTATTCGCTTTCGGTATGGGCGGGCTGTTCACTTTAATGATGTCTATGACCGCCGATGTATGTGATTTGGACGAATTGGAAAATGGTATGCCCAGAAAAGAAGGTACTTTTGGGGCGATTTATTGGTTGATGGTTAAAATAGGTCAGTCGATTGCCCTTGTTTTAGGGGGATTGATTTTGAAGATTGTGGGGTTCGACCCTAATATTACCGAACAAACCGTGGAAACCATGAACAGGCTGAGAATTGCCGATATCGTAGTTCCATCGCTTACCGCGGCACTCGCCGTATGGGTGATGTGGAAGTATAGCTTGTCAGAACAAAGAGCTAAGGAAATCAAGGCAGAGTTGGTAAAGCGTAGGGGAGAATTATAACAAAGGTATTAAATAGATAAAATATAATGTCATATAGAGAAGGTCATCATTTTTCACTCGCGAAACACAATTATGAAAGACACGCGGGTGTGGATTTTAACAAAATTCCAGAAGACGAATTAAGGGCACTTTGGTTGGAAACACTTCAAGGCGGAATGCACGGGATTTGTTTTAGCATGTATGAAGATGGGCAACAGCCAGGGGATATCATCACTGAAGGGCAGGTAGCAAGAAGAATGCGGATTTTAAAGCCTTACACCAAATGGGTACGTTCCTTTTCCTGTATTGAAGGAAACGAGCACATCCCTAAAATTGCACATCGACATGGACTTAAAACCTTGGTGGGCGCTTGGCTAAGTGATGATATGGAGACCAATGAAACGGAACTGCAAGCCTTGATAGCATTGGGCAGGGAAGGTTGTGTGGATATTGCTGCGGTTGGCAATGAAGTATTATACAGGGGAGAGTTGAACGAGGAGCAATTACTTGCCTACATGCAAAGGGTAAAGGAAGCGATACCGAATATTCCCGTAGGATATGTAGATGCCTATTACGAGTTTACCAATCATCCGAAAATAACGGAAGCCTGTGATGTGATACTTTCCAATTGCTATCCCTACTGGGAGGGATGTCCAATAGAATATTCCTTGAACCATATGCAACAGATGTTTGGGCAGGCCACGGATGCCGCAAGGGGTAAAAAAGTAATCATCACGGAAACCGGTTGGCCAAGTCAGGGTGAACGGTTGAAAGGAGCGATTCCTTCTGCGGAAAATGCCATGAAATACTTTATCAATAGCCAGGTATGGGCTGCAAAAGAGAATATTGAAATGTTCTATTTTTCATCCTTCGATGAATCTTGGAAAGTAGGAGCGGAAGGCGATGTCGGGGCTTATTGGGGCCTTTGGGATAAAAATGAAAAATTGAAGTTTTGATCGGCCAGTAAATAGCAAGCCGTTCCATAACGCTTCGAATTTCGTACATCCTATACGCATAAACGCCTCCTTTCTTAGAAACGCTGTCATGATAACCCCAACACGCTGTTCCGGATGACCAGAAGGTTGCAATTGAGCTGCTGAAATAGTAGCAGTGTATGGTTACAAGAATATGGGTGGAATCCAAAGCCAAGGTCGTCGATTTCCGGAACCCGAAATCCGATGTCCAATTATGGAATCGCGCAGGTAAAAGGTTTCGATAGCCTGAAAGAACAATATTGTATACCTTTAAGCTTGGACATTCGAAAGGATACGATGCATGCCGACACCATTTCTACAAATACATCCAAAGGATAATGTACTGGTCGCTTTGGTCGATTTGCCAAAAGGTGCCCACATACATTATGGCACGCTCGATTTTCCCTTGATACAGAACATAAAGGCCAAACATAAGTTTGCCATACGACCCTTTTCGAAAGGCGATGAAATCGTAATGTATGGCGTTTTGGTGGGCAAGGCTACCCGGCCGATAGCCCAAGGGGAATCCCTTAGTACCCTGAATACAACGCATGCCGCCTCGGAATACCAAATCGGAGCGGACAAACCGTCTTGGAAAGCCCCCGATGTAACTTTCTGGAAAGACCGCACTTTTGAGGGCTACCACAGGGCCAACGGAAGGGTAGGCACCGCTAATCACTGGTTGGTAATCCCCTTGGTTTTTTGTGAAAACCGAAACATAGAGGTATTGAAATCCGCATTGTTGAAATCCCTAGGCTATCATACCACCACCGATTTTATGGTCGATACCGAAAGCCTGGTCAATTCGTATAAGACAGGAGCGTCCACGGAGGATATTCTATCTACCGATATCATCAGGACCCCGGAGGACATTAAACAAAAAAGAATCTTCCCCAATGTCGACGGCATTAAATTCCTGAACCACGACGGCGGTTGTGGGGGCACCCGGCAGGATTCGAAAACACTATGCAGCCTTTTGGCAGGTTACATCACCCACCCGAATACGGCGGGTGCCACTATTTTAAGCTTGGGATGCCAGAATGCCCAATACAAGATGTTGGAGGAGGCCATCACCGAAAGAGACCCTCATTTTTCCAAGCCCCTACACGTACTGGAACAGCAAAAAAGTAAAAACGAACGACATTTTATAGAGGAAGCTGTCAAAAAAACCTTTTTGGGTTTGATCGAAGCCGATAAGGTAGCACGCCGCCCCGCCGCTTTAAGCCACTTGGTGTTGGGACTGGAATGCGGGGGATCGGATGGGTTTTCAGGTATCTCCGCCAACCCGGTTTTGGGAGCCACGGCCGATTTACTCATTGCGCTGGGAGGAACCGCCATGCTTTCCGAATTCCCGGAATTGAACGGAGTTGAACAGGAATTGATCAATCGCTGCGAAACGGACACCGATGCGGAAAAATTCGCTAACTTGATGCAATCGTATTCGAATCGTGCATTGGCAGTGGGCGCTGGTTTTGACAACAATCCCTCACCGGGAAACATTAAAGACGGCCTTATAACCGATGCCATGAAGTCGGCGGGAGCGGCTAAAAAAGGAGGCACAAGTCCTATTACCGACGTGTTGGATTATGCAGAACCGGTTTCCAAAAAAGGATTGAACCTACTCTGTACCCCCGGAAATGATGTGGAGAGCACTACAGGCCTCGCCGGTTCGGGCGCTACCATTATTTGCTTCACCACGGGACTCGGAACACCTACCGGAAACCCTTTGGCACCGGTGATAAAGATTTCCAGCAACAACGACCTTAGCCGGCGCATGGCCGATATCATCGATTTCAACACCGGGGACATTATAACAGGTTCCGCTTCGGTGGAAGAAAAGGCCGCCGATCTATTGGAATATATCATTCAAGTGGCCAGTGGTAAAAGTATCCCTGCCGCTGTGCGATTGGGTCAGGATGATTTTATACCTTGGAAACGGGGCATTTCACTCTAGTACGAATGAAAAAACTCGATAGGGCCAATACAGACAGTGACAAAATACTACCTATAAAAGTGATGCAGTTTGGTGGTGGTAACTTTCTCCGTGGCTTTGTCGATTGGATGGTACAGACCTTAAACGACCTCACTGATTTTAAAGGAGGTGTAGTGGTCGTAAAACCTACCGAACATGGGGATTATCAACTCCTAAAGTCGCAGGACGGACTATTTACAGTGATTTTGGATGGCATATCGAGCGGCGAATCGTTTACCGAAATAAAACAGATAGACTGCGTGCAGGGCATCATCAATCCGTACACGGAATGGGAGCGCTATTTGGAATTGGCACAGCAGTCCGATATCCGTTTTGTGGTTTCCAATACCACGGAGGCAGGTATCCGATTCAATACCGAGGACCGCTTAGCGGACAGTCCACCAAAGGAATTTCCGGCCAAATTGACCGTTTGGTTGTACCGTCGTTTCCAGCATTTCGCTGCCGATACTTCTAAGGGGTGCATCATACTGCCCTGTGAGCTAATAGTCGATAACGGGTTTGTCTTACAGGAAACCATACTGCAGTATTCGGAGCATTGGGGGCTAGGGGATGCGTTTGACAATTGGATAAAGACCAACAACTATTTTTGTAACACCTTGGTAGATCGTATCGTGTCCGGTTATCCAACAGATAGGGAAAAACACTTCCAAAACAAACTAGGATATAAAGATGAATTGATGGTGGCCGGGGAGTACTACCACAGTTGGGTAATTCAAGGTCCCGAGGTGGCTCAAAAAGAGCTTCCCTTTTCCCAAACCGCGCTGAACGTTTTCTTTGTTGAGGAATTGGCTCCCTATCGGGAAATGAAGGTCCGAATACTAAACGGAGCCCATACGGCAATGGTGCCTGTGGGCTTTATGTTGGGAATGCGGACCGTAAAGGATTGTATGGCGGATGAGGCAATGAGCCATTTTGTGAAATCCCTGTTGCAGGAGGAAGTAGCACCCACCCTTGACTTACCTGACGACCGGAAGCAACTTTTTATTGCCGATGTTTTGAATCGATTTGAAAATCCGTTTGTAAAACATCGTCTGGAAAGTATTGCCCTAAATAGCATTTCCAAGTTCCGGACGCGGTTGTTGCCTACCTTGAAAGATTTTTATGACAGGTACCAGGAACTCCCGGAACGTATCGTATTCGTGCTTGCCGCATTGATACGATATTATAAAGGGGAATTCAAAGGGTCAATAATTGAGTTGCGCGACGAGTCGGAAAGTATCCAATTCTTCGCCGAACAATGGGCGAAATATGAAGGTAAGGAGTCGTCTATGAAAGCGCTGATAGTCGCTATTTTGTCGAACAAGTCACTTTGGGGAACCGATATGACCGCTTTTGAAGGGTTGGCGGAACGAGTTACGCGATACGGTGCGGCTATCGAACAAGAAGCCGTTCATAAGACATTAATGTCCTTGGACAACTTCTAGGGTAGTAAAAAAGGGTTGAAATGATTTTCAACCCCTTTATCCCTTCAAACCCTATTTCTTGGAAGACAAATCGAAATCCAACGAAATAGGTTAGCGAAATTAAAGCGAAGTGGCCGGTTCCTGGGTCTGTGCCTGCGCTTTCGAATTCGCATTTCTACTACGAACCCAAAACAATAGAATAGTAAAGAGTACAATGAGTATGGCAGGGAAGGAAACCATGGTGCCCAACGTTGCTTGTCCGGCCACCAATTCAAGCTCGTCACCAGTGAGTCCGGCCGCTGCGGCCGCTGCTTTATCGGAATCGATCCATCCCCCGATGATCGGTTGGAAGATAGAAGTGGAAAACATTCCTACCGCCCCGATGATAGACATGCCCAAAGCACCACTTTTTGGAATTTTATCGGCTATGAAACCAATCATGTTCGGCCAGAAGTAGGCGACCCCAAGCGCAAAGAATATGGCGGCAACATAGGCCATCCCGCCTGTCTGGGTACTAAATAAATAAACACCTATCGTCGCTAAGATAGCGGAACCAAGAAGCACTCCCGTCTGGTCGAATTTATGTACCATATCCCCACCAAAATAACGGGCAACCGCCATCAGACCCGTTACTAACGCAAGCACCAACATGGGTTGTGCCCCACTTTTGGCCAAAATGAGACCTACCCACTGTTGAGGCCCAAATTCAGTGATAGCGGTAAGCGCCATGCAAATAATCATGAAAAGAAACAATGGGGATACCATTGCCTTTAGGTTTCCGGCAAGGGTGGCCGCTTCCTGCACCTTTGCCTTGGGCCAACTTTGACCAAAGAACAAATAGGCATAGATCAAGGCAGGTATTAAGATGACCCATATCTGCGTTTCCCAACCAAAACCGGCATCGGTCATAAACTTAGAGACCAAACTTCCGATGACGATGCCGCCGGGGAACCACATGTGAAAACGGTTCATCATCTTACTCATCCTATTCCCTTGATAAGCATCGGCTATCATAGGGTTACAAGCAGCTTCGGTACAGCCGTTACCCAGTCCGATAAGCAAGGTGGAAATCAATAGACCAATATAACTGCCCGAATAGATGGTCATGATAATCCCGATGGCATGGGCAAAAAAAGCGAACTGCATAATTATTTTGCCACCTACTTTGTGATAGATAAGACCCCCGATAACCATCGAAATGGGGAAACCTAAAAACCACATCGAATTGATGTAACCCAGCTGTTCGGCGGTAAGACTTAATTCCTCTCCGAGTTGCGGTAAGATGCCCGCACGAATGCTAAATGATAAGGCTGTGGTAATTAACGCAAAACAACTTCCGTAGAAAAGTCTGTTGGCGTTCACTGATGTCGAATTTCCTGTATTGTCCATAAATTAAAACGTTTGGTTGTTTATGAATTTATTCCCTGAAAATAGTTTTCAGAAAGGTTGAATTTGGTATCAATCCGAGTGAAAAGATAGTTTAAAATTATTTTATCCATAAAAAAATCGATGGGATTTTGAGATTTTAACGGCCTCGGCAAAAAAAATGTCACAATTTACCGACTGAAAAACAAAACCAATAGTACGTTATGAATATGAAGACTATATTTGCACACCTCAATCTTAGCTAATATGAACAGAACGCTTTCCTTTCTTTTAATTGTCTTTTTTACATTCATATTTTCGTCCTTGTCGGGTCAAGTAACCATTAGCGGTGAGGTAAATGATAGCCATGGCGAACCGATGGTGGGTGCAACCGTTGTATTGGAGCCGGTACAACGTTTTGCCGTGACGGATGCCAAGGGAGCTTTTAACATTCCCAACGTCGATGCCGGGGAATACACTTTGGTAATCACCTATGTAGGGGCGAAGACCTATCGTGAATCGCTGACCATTAATTCCCAGGATATAACGTTGTCCCCGACCTTGGAAGACGACCCGCTCAACCTACAAAACGTGGTGGTTACGGGTGTTTTTGATCCGCGAATTCAATTAGAGTCGAGTACGGCGATAACTACCCTCGAGAAAGAGGCCTTGCAACGCTTGGTACCCAGAGGTACCGCGGATATTTTGCAAGCGATCCCCGGCGTCTTTACAGATCCATCCGCCGGGGAGGTGTTCACCAGGGTATATGCACGTGGGATTTCCGCTTCGGCAGAGGACGATATAGGTTGGTACTATGTATCGTTACAGGAAGACGGCCTTCCGGTAAGTCTCATACAACATTCCTATTACACTCCGGAATTATTCCATCGCATGGATCTTACTACCGAGAAAGTGGAGGCCATACGTGGGGGAAGTGCCTCTATCACGGCCTTGAACGCCCCAGGGGGTATATTCAACTTCATTTCCCAAGGCCCTAAAGATCAATTCGGTGGAGAGATTTCGTTACAGGGAGGACTCCAAGGCGAAAATAATCCATTGACCCGGATAGACGGGACCTTGGGTGGCCCATTGGGGAATAACTGGTTTTTCAATCTCGGAGGACACTACCGAAACGATGAGGGAGCACGCAATACAGATTTTACCTTTAGCAAAGGGGGGCAATTAAAAATGAACATCATTAAAAGGACCAGTGGTGGATATCTTAAGTTTTACGGCAAAATATTGGATGATTTTACAAATCGCTATACCGGGGTGGCCGCTACCGATTGGGACGATCCAAAAGCTGCTTTTGGGCAGGATTTCAATACAACGGCATTGATGATGCCGGGTTTTGAATCCAATATTCCCGATCCGGGAAGACTGGACGAAGGCGCGACCAATGGTTTTGATCCTTCCCAAGGAGTACACGCCCAAGACCGGGCCTTTGGTGTCGATTTATTTCAAGAGCTGGGTAAGGATTGGATACTTCGTTTCAATACAAAATATTCCCGTAAACGTGCTAATTGGCAAACTTCTATCAGTAATAATTTTGTAAGCCTGGCAGATCCCACGTCCTATTTCCTAGGGGGAGGATTCGATGGTTTTGGTCAGGTAGTGTTCCGGGACGCCCGAACCGGTACCGAATTGGCCCGGGTCGATAACACAGGTACCTTGGCGGCCTTTCAGGGAGGATCACCTAGTTTCGAATATCTGACCGATGGGCGACTCCCAAACGATGCCGTCATGGGTACGGCCGCTTGGTATAAAGACAATGCGGCCGACGAGCTCATTGGGGAAGTGAGCCTCTCAAAAAATATGGAGAATCACGACTTGACCCTAGGTGCTGCCTACGGTTTTTCCGATACCTCGATGTTCACCCAAGGGAGCTTTGGTTTTGTCACCTATGAACCCGATCCACGAATGCTTTCCGTTACTTTGGAAAACCCGGGGCAGCCAGTAATTGAATTTACCGATGCCAATGGTTTAAGTAGTTATGGTGGACTTTTTTTTATTAATGCAAGGGCAGATGTAAGCCAAATAGCCGCTTTTGTAAATGATCGATGGAAAATACAGGAAAACCTATATCTCGATGCCGGACTGCGTTACGAGTCCATAGGACATGACGGAAGTAAGGATCGATGGATTAATCTGCCAGATGAAGGTGGGGTCGATGGCGATGTTACCACCGCATTTGATAATTTCCTCCGCGTTGCGTCGGGTGAACGGGATTCCTTCGATTTTACCTATGACTACCTGTCCTATTCTGCAGGGCTCAACTACACTTTTAAACAAAATGTTGCCGTTTTTTTTCGATTTTCCCGAGGAAACAAAGCACCGGAACTGAATTACTACTTTAATAACTTCGAAAATGTACCCATAAATCAAGCTGCTGAAATCCAAAAAATAAATCAAGCAGAGCTCGGTGTGAAGTGGGGAGGTAATCAATTCTCTTTTACCACCACCGCTTTTTGGAGCCAGTTAAGGGATATCGCCACCACTAACTTCGAGTTCGACGAGGAAAGTGGCAGTATTTTTTACACACCCGTGCAGTTCAATGATTCAAGAACCATCGGGCTGGAGTGGGAGAGTGCCTACGCCGTCACTCCCGACCTCGGTCTAACGTTCAACGGAACGCTCCAAAATGCGGTAGCGACACAATGGACCATCTATGATGCAGCGGGAACAGTGGATATTTCCGATGACTCGATAACCGACTTCTCGGATAACGAGCTTCCATTCAATCCAAATATCATGTTTAATTTGGGTACTGAATATGAAAAGGAAAGGTTCAACGGATTTCTTAGATGGCAGTTCATGGGCGAACGGGAAGGAAACGTCGCGAATGCATTTCAACTTCCTTCCTATAGCATTTTCAATGCCGGCCTTGGATATGCCATCAATGAAAATATCGATGCAAGTATTCTCGGCACCAACCTCTTGAATTCGGCCGGCCTGGCCAATTTCTTTGGTGCGAACAGTTTTGGGGCAAATGCGAACGGGGTCACTACCGAGTTTGTACAGTCCAATCCCAACGCTAGTTTTGTGGTAGTACCGGTGCTTCCGAGGGCGGTCGTACTAAAGCTGAACTATCGGTTTTAGTTATTAATGTCTGTCCGCAACAAGACCTGATCTTAAAACACGATATGGGACGGGCGGACATTCGAAGTAAGACTTATTTGGATTCTATGAATTTCTATGCAAGGAGTTGCTACTTCGATAATATTTCGTCATATGTCTTACGTCTTTAAGTCCTAAATCCGATGTAGGTGTGCAAACAGATGGGCATATATTTTAAATAGATTTCCCCCTTATTCTATTTTGCTAAAGAATACGTAAATTTCGTCAGCTTCTTTATTCATAGCCGAAGTACGAAAGCCTTTTTATATATTTAGGGCACTTAAAAGTGTTTTTAAGGAGGCGGATACTTCCATTCCTGTCACAGTGTGCTGTTTTTTGGATACGAAAGCCTATAGTGGTTGGCGTGGACATAAAATTATTTCGTTTTCTCGAACATAAAATAGAATAGCACCAAAAAGGGATAAACGAGTTTCCGCTTTCTATGGGCACCCTACCTTTAAATGTGTATGTATTATTTGGGATTGGATATCGGGAGTAGTTCTATTAAGGCGGCTTTGGTAGAAATCGCCTCAGGGAAAAGTATCGGCCTTGTGCAACAGCCGGAGACAGAAATGGGCATGCTGGCCCTGCGAAACGGCTGGGCCGAACAGGATCCGAACGATTGGTGGCAACATGTTTGCCTCGCAATTAGGAAATTGAAACAGGAATGTGGCGTTTCTGCATCCCAAATTACCGGAATCGGAATATCCTATCAAATGCATGGGCTCGTGGTGGTCGATAAAAACGGGGAGGTATTACGTCCGTCGATTATTTGGTGCGATAGTAGGGCTGTCGAAATCGGGAACAACGCATTTGCCGACATTGGGGAGCAAACCTGTAATGCACACCTTTTGAACTCCCCGGCTAATTTTACGGCCTCCAAATTAAAGTGGGTCAAGGAAAACGAGCCTGGGATTTATGACAAGATAGATAAGTTTATGCTCCCTGGGGACTATATTTCATTCAGAATGTCGGGGAGCATCAACACAACCATTTCCGGACTTTCCGAGGGCATTCTTTGGGATTTTAAGGAAGGGGAGGTGTCTCAAATCTTATTGGATCACTATGGTATCGATAATTCCATGGTTCCGGAGATTGTGGATACTTTTGGTATACAAGCCCTGGTGAATGAAAAAGGTGCTGCGGAAAGTGGACTGGCAGAAGGGACCCCTGTATACTATCGGGCCGGTGACCAACCCAACAATGCCCTTTCATTGAATGTGTTTCGACCGGGTGAAGTGGCCGCCACCGGAGGTACTTCCGGTGTGGTCTACGCCGTAACCGATAGTTTGTCTGTAAAGGAAAGTGCCCGGGTAAACAATTTCGCCCATGTGAATTATAGTAAGGGGTCTTCCCCGAGAATCGGCAAACTATTGTGTATTAATGGAGCCGGCATTCAATATCGCTGGTTGCTCAATAACCTTTCGGTAACTTCCTATGAAGAGATGAACGATTTGGCTGCCAAAATACCGGTAGGTTCCGATGGGGTGGTAATGCTTCCATTCGGAAACGGTGCGGAGCGAATGTTGAACAACCGGGAAGTCGGATCACGACTGTTGAACATTAATCTAAACAATCATACCAAGGCACATGTATGCAGGGCTGCTCTGGAGGGAATCGCTTTTTCCTTTGTATATGGTATGGACATTATGCGATCGGACGGCATTATCGTGAACGTTATGAGGGTAGGGAACGACAATCTGTTCCGCTCGGGGATATTTGCCAACACGGTGGCCACATTAGTAGGCCACGAAATAGAACTTTATAACACTACCGGGGCCATTGGTGCTGCAAGGGCGGCCGGACTGCATGGGGGAGATTACCGGAAGTTCGGAGCCTACGTTATGGACAACGACCATGTGGGTACCTTTACACCCTTGGAGAACAAGGCCGAATACATCGACGCCTACCATAGATGGAAACAGGAATTGGAAATCGTAATCAATAATCGTTAATCAATTAGCAACAAATACTATTATCATGGTTATACTAGGAGACAAAGAATATTTTAAGGGTATCGGGGAAATAAGGTATGAGGGCAAGGAGTCTGATAATCCTTTGGCATTTAAATACTATAATCCCGAACAGGTGATAGCGGGTAAGACAATGAGAGATCATTTTAAGTTTGCTGTGGCCTATTGGCATACGTTCTGTGGTCAGGGAGCGGATCCCTTTGGGCCTGGAACACAGAACTTCCCCTGGGATCAAGCTGCCGATCCGGTGCAGGCCGCGAAGGATAAGGCAGATGCAGCTTTCGAGTTCATAAGCAAGATGGGGTTTGATTATTTCTGTTTCCACGATTTCGACTTGATTCAGGAAGCCGACACTTTTGCAGAATCGGAAAAGAGATTGGCAACGATTACCGATTACATCAAACAAAAGAAGGCGGAATCGGGGATAAAATTACTTTGGGGAACGGCCAATTGTTTCTCCAATCCAAGGTACATGAACGGAGCGGCCACCAATCCCGATTTTGACGTGGTAGCCCGTGCGGGTGCCCAAATAAAGCTCGCTTTGGATGCTACTATGGCCCTGGATGGAGAAAATTATGTCTTCTGGGGAGGTCGGGAAGGTTATATGTCGCTCCTGAATACCGATATGGGTCGCGAGCTCGACCATATGGGTAGATTCCTGGCCATGGCCAGGGACTATGCACGGGGGCAGGGTTTTACCGGAACCTTTTTTATTGAACCCAAACCTATGGAACCGATGAAACACCAGTACGACTTCGACTGTGCCACGGCCATTGGTTTCCTCAAGGAATACGGCTTGGAAAAAGACTTTAAAATGAATATCGAGGTAAACCATGCCACTTTGGCGCAGCACACCTTTCAACACGAACTCGCCGTAGCTGCCAAGGCGGGTATGTTGGGGAGTATGGACGCGAATAGGGGAGATTACCAAAACGGATGGGACACCGACCAGTTTCCCAACAATGTCCTGGAATTGACCGAGGCAATGTTGGTTTTTCTTGAGGCTGGCGGTCTGCAAGGCGGAGGAATTAATTTTGATGCCAAGATCAGAAGAAACTCTACGGACATGGATGATGTCTTTCATGCCCACATCGGAGGCGCAGACACCTTTGCCAGGGCTTTGATTGCTGCAGACAGGGTCATTACCGCTTCTCCGTATACCGAACTGCGCAAAAAACGCTATGCCTCCTTTGATGTCGGAAAAGGAAAGGATTTTGAGGATGGAAAGCTCGAATTGAAAGATCTGTATGAGATTGCCGTTGCCAACGGAGAACTTGCGTTGCGAAGCGGGAAGCAAGAACTATTTGAGAATATCATCAACCAATATATCTAAAGGTCTTAAGTATATAACACGTATGTAAAACTCCCGGGCATCCCTTAGGAAGTTTTAATTTTATAAAGGTTTTGCGGAAAGAAACAAAGGAAGCCGGGATTGCCGGATTGCAAATAATGTTTTATCTTGAAAGACTATCGAAACGGAAAAATCCAAACAGATGAAACGAGCATTAAGAAATTTTGAAAATTACTTCGCAAAAGGCGATGGCTAAAATTTTTAATGCGAGAGCGTAGCGGTTACGTACGTTCTCAATTTTTTAATGAACTTTTTTCAGATAATTAAAAACATTTAAACGTATGAAAAGCAAAGGAAAAATCGTCACTTCCGCCAATACAGGAAAAAACTCCAGAAGGAATTTTGTAAAAAACACCGCTCTGTTTACCGGGGGTACGATGTTGCTGCCCAATCTGAAGATGAACGCCATGTACAATGTGTTCAACGATAAAAAGTTAAAAATAGCCTTGGTGGGCTGTGGAGGCCGTGGAACCGGGGCGGCCATTCAAGCATTAAATGCCGATGATAATGTGCAACTGGTAGCTATGGCAGATGCTTTCGAGGACCGATTGAAAAGCAGCTTGATGAATATTTCCAAAGAAATGGGGGAGAGCAAAAAGGTAAAGGTCAAGGAAAAAAATCAATTCGTAGGTTTTGATGCTGCCGAAAAAGCAATGGATCTGGCCGATGTGGTTATTTTGGCCACCCCACCGGGTTTCCGCCCCGCTCATTTTGAGTATGCCATCAACAATGGGAAACATGTTTTTATGGAAAAACCCGTAGCGACCGATGTACCCGGGGTTCGCAGGGTATTGGCCGCTGCAAAAAAGGCCAAGGAGGATAAATTGAATGTGGTAGTTGGGCTTCAAAGACATTATCAGGACAACTATCTAGCGGCCATTGATCAATTGAAACAAGACAAAATCGGAAAAATTGTATCGGGTCAAGTATATTGGAACAGTGGCGGGGTTTGGGTTCGTGAACGCAAGCCCGAACAGAGCGAGCTTGAATATCAAATGCGTAATTGGTACTATTTCAACTGGTTGTGTGGTGATCACATTTTGGAACAACATATTCACAATATCGATGTAGCCAATTGGTTCATTGGTGAATACCCTATCTCGGCACAAGGGATGGGCGGTAGACAAGTGCGAACCGGAAAAGATCACGGGGAAATATTTGACCATCATTTTGTGGAGTTTACGTATCCAAGCGGCGCCGTAATCGCAAGCCAATGCCGTCATCAGCCTGAAACCATGAGCAGGGTGTCCGAATTTTTCCAAGGAACCAAGGGAACCGTTTCTACCGAAGGCGATAATACAACCATGAAGGACTGGAGTGGCGAAACGCTTTTTGAGCATAGGGGCAAAGACGATCCGAATCCGTATGAGGTAGAGCATATAAAACTCTTCGAATCCATACGCAACGGGGGAGTATTGGCCGATGCCGAGAATGGAGCGAAAAGTACCATGACCGCTATTATGGGAAGAATGGCAACCTATTCCGGAAAAGTAATACAATGGGAAGAGGCGATGCAATCGGAATTAAAACTGGTTCCGGATGCCCTCACCTGGGACTCGCCGGCACCTGTTCAACCCAACGCCGACGGATGGTATGAAATACCGACACCCGGGAAAACTAATGTGATGTGAAAAGAATCAATTGGCTTTTTACTCATCGAAAACGCATGTCCCTGCTGTTGGTAGGGACATTGTTTTTTTCCTGTAAGGAACAGTCCCCTTCATTACAAAAGACGGTTGTTGCTTCCCCTCCAAATATTATTTTCATTTTAGCCGATGATTTGGGGTATGGGGAAGTGGGCGTATATGGTCAGGAAAAAATAGAAACCCCCAATATTGATGCTTTGGCTGCAAGCGGGATGCTCTTCACACAACATTACAGCAGCGCACCGGTCTGTGCCCCCGCCCGTTACATGTTTCTCACAGGGAAGCATGCCGGTCATGCGTATATTCGCGGTAATAGTGAGTGGAAAGAACGGGGCGACGTATGGAACTACCGTGCCATGGCAAAAGATTCGACCTTGGAGGGCCAAGGTCCGATGCCGGAGGGGACCATCACCCTGGCGGATAGATTAAAAGGGGTAGGTTATACGACAGCTTTGGTGGGCAAATGGGGGCTCGGTGCGCCGCATACGAGATCGATTCCTAATGAAATGGGCTTTGATTTCTTCTATGGATATAATTGCCAGCGACAGGCACACACCTATTATCCGCTACACCTATATCGAAATAGGGAACGGGTGCATTTGAGGAACGATACGATAGCCCCACATACTGCTTTCCCTGAAGGAAAAGACCCTGCAAACCCCGATAGTTATGCCGATTTTAACGGAAGGGATTACAGTCCGGATTTAATGTTCGATGAAATCACCGGTTTTATTGCCGAGAATAACGACCGACCTTTTTTTCTATATTGGGCAACACCAATTCCACACGTTGCATTACAAGCTCCGGAACGATGGGTCGATTACTATGTAGCGAAGTTTGGGAAAGAGACGCCCTATTTGGCGAATGGGGATAATAACAGATATTTTCCACATAAAAACCCACATGCGGCCTATGCTGCCATGGTCTCCTACCTCGATGAGAACATCGGCAAGTTGGTCAAACAATTGAAAGAAGCAGGAATCTATGAGAATACACTCATCGTTTTTACCTCGGACAACGGACCGAGCTATGCCGGTGGTGCCGATCCGGAATTTTTTGAGAGCGCCAGGCCTTTCACGGGGGGGTATGGTCGGGGAAAAGGTTTTTTGTACGAAGGGGGTATACGCGTTCCGATGATTGCTTCATGGCCCGCACGTATAAAGGCCGGAAGCAAGAGCGACCATGTTTCGGCGCATTACGATATGCTCGCGACCTTCGCTGAACTTACCGGATACGAAATCCCTGAGGACACCGATGGCATTAGCCTTTTGCCCACATTCCTCTCCGAGGAAGGGCAACGGCAACACGAATTCCTATACTGGGAGTTTCCCAGTTATGGGGGACAGGTAGCCTTGAGAATGGGCGATTGGAAATTGGTGAGACAGAACTTGATGAATCAAGACGAACCTACACTTGAACTATACAATCTTGACAACGACCCTACCGAGCAGGTGAACCTGGCAGCAGAACATCCCCGGATACTGGAAAAGGCCGCGGAAATATTTCAATTGCAACGCAACGCTCCCGAATTGAATCATTTTCAAATTCCTTTGATAGACGATGGTTTATTAACCAAAAAATAGGATTAAATTTAAGGTTCAATTGTTTTAGAACTATGTGTCGAACCCTTTTTTTATGTACGATATTGTTTGTCTTTTTCTCGGTGGTCGGGTGTAGGGACAAGACGGTGACGAAGTCTGAAATCCCGGATACCGTCTCCCAAAAAAATACACCCCAAGCGTCAAAACCTGACATTCTTATTGCTCCCCCAAAGGATATAAAAGCTCCCGAGGGCATGGTCTGGATTCCAGGAGGGGAGGTTATAAAAGGGGCGGTACCAGGAGATAAGATGGCAATGGACCATGAAAAACCGGCGCACAAAGTCATTGTCGACGGATTTTTCATGGATATTACCGAAGTAACCAATGCCCAGTTCAAAGCATTCGTCGATGCCACCGACTATACTACGGTCGCAGAGCGGGAAATTGATTGGGAGGAAATGAAAAAGCAGCTGCCCGCAGGTACGCCGAAACCTCCTGATAGTATTATGCGACCCGGTTCACTCACGTTCAAGAAAACAAAGTCCTCGGTTTCCAACCTTTACGATTTCTCACAATGGTGGCAATGGACGATAGGGGCCAATTGGAAACACCCCAACGGTCCGGGCAGCAATATTATTGGCAAGGACAACGAACCGGTGGTCCATATTTCCTATGAAGACGCGGTGGCCTACTGTGAATGGGCCGGACGAAGATTACCCACAGAGGCCGAATGGGAACGTGCGGCAAGGGGAAATAACCACGATGCCCCCTTTTTCTGGGGAAAGGATGCAAGCATCCTCCCAGAAATGGCCAATACTTGGGAAGGTGAATTTCCTGTGACGAACACCGGAGAGGACGGGTATGAACGTAGGGCAGTCGTTAAGTCGTATCGTCCCAATGACTTTGGGCTCTATGACATAGCAGGGAATGTCTGGGAATGGACGAGTGATTGGTACAACAGTAATTATTATGCCGAGACTGCTGCTAGCGGGAAGGTTTTGGTGAATCCACAGGGGGCTTCGACCCCATATAATGCCAGGGATCCCTATGCGCGTGAACGAGTCATCAAAGGGGGTTCTTTTCTATGCAGCGATTCGTATTGTGCAAGCTATCGGATATCGGCCAGGATGGGAACGAGTCTCGATTCCGCCCAGGAACATTTGGGTTTTAGGACAGTGGCAACCGTTGAAATGATACGAAACGAAAAAGGGTAAGCTGAAGTTCATGCGGTTTTTAGAAACGTTCAATCCGGAATTGGTAGTAGCATCGCCAGGTAGAATCAACCTGATCGGAGAACATACCGATTATAATATGGGCTATGTGTTGCCCACTGCCATCGAAAGGAAAATTGTATTCAAATTCCAAAAGAATGCATCCGATCGGGAATGCAATATATATAGTACTGGTTTCAAGACCGGATTCAAGTTAAATCTTGACAGGATTTCGAAAAGTGAGACCGAATGGGAAAATTATATTTTGGGTGTTCTTCATGAGATTTTGAAGCGAACCGATAAGCTTCAGGGTTTTGATTGTACTATTCAAAGTAATTTGCCTTCGGGTTCCGGGTTGAGCTCCTCGGCGGCGCTGGAATGCGGTTTGGCTTTTGGCCTAAATGAGTTGTTTCATCTTGGACTGACAAAAAGGGATATTGTGCAACTTTCCCAAATTGCCGAACGTACCTATGTAGGTACCGAGTGTGGTATAATGGATCAGTTTGCTTCCGTGATGAGCGAAGCCGGTCATGTGATTTTGTTGGATTGCAGGTCGCTCGAGCATAGAATGATCCCGATACAGTTGCATCCCTATAAAATGGTGCTCCTGAATACCAAAGTATCCCACAACCTCGCCTCTAGTGAGTACAATGTACGAAAACATGAGTGCGAGCAAGGCGTAGCTGTCATTCAAAATTATTTTCCAGAGGTACGTTCCTTGCGGGATGTTAGCAAGAATATGTTAGACGAGTGCAGCGATAAGTTAAGTCATACGGTATTGAAGCGTTGTTCTTTTATCATTGCGGAAAATGAACGGGTGTTGCAAACGGCAAAAGCCTTGGAAAACCATGGATTGGGATTAGTAGGCCAACTCCTGTATGAAGCACATGAAGGTATCAGCACCTTGTATGAAGTGAGTTGTTCCGAATCCGATTTTCTGGTAGAATTTGCAAAAACGAACCCTGCCGTACTCGGCGCACGCCAAACGGGCGGTGGCTTTGGTGGATGTACCTTGAATATCGTTCATCAAGAAGCCGTGTCGGATTTTGTAAAAGAGGCTTCCTTAAGGTATCTAGAGAAGTTTGATATCGAACTCGAGGCATTTGAGGTGTATCCCAGTAAAGGAACTACCTCGTTTTTCTCAAAATAAATCGGGTTTATGAAGAAGATGGTCAGATTTCGGCGAGCGCTTTTTCCAGCTCTGATTTTCTGAGGCGGCTCATTGGGATTTTTTCATCCCCGATTTCTACATAGGTGCTCGAGAATTTGTCGATTTTTTCCACATTTACCGCATAGGACTTATGTATTCTAATGAACTTGGGATTGGGTAACCGTTCCAAGAATGCCTTCATGGTCGTGAGCACCAATATTTTACCATTGGACGTAATGATCTTTACATAGTCCCCTAAGGCTTCTATCCACTTAATTTGGTCGATCACAACCTTTCTTTTTTGAAGATTGCTATTAACGAAAATGAAATCTTGGGGAGTGCCTTCCCCCACGGAGTGAAGATGGTTGGCCAGCGCTCTTTGTATTGCGGTGTTGAATCGCTGAAGAAGTATGGGTTTGTGAAGGTAATCGGTAACATCGTAATCAAAAGCCCTTAAGGCGTAGTCCGATTTGCCCGAAATAATAATGATTTGAGGCCTATGTTCCAAAGTATCCAAAAAATCAAAACCGTCAATGACTGGCATTTCGATATCAAGTAGGATAAGGTCGATCTCCTTTTTTTGCAGTCCCTCCCTTGCGGCTACACCGTTTTCATAAACGGCTTCCAATGTTAGATTGGGATGATTATTCACTAATTTGGATATTACCTTGAGCTGCATGCCCGAATCATCGATGACTACGGTCTTGAGTACTTTGTTCACTATTAGTGCTTTTTAAAAACGATTCCAAAATTACAGAGGATTTGAATAAAAAAAAATGATGTCTGTCAGCCTTTGTAATGTTTTTTATCAATTACACATACGATTCTTTCATAAAAAGAAATGACGGAAATAATTTGAGGGAGATTCTTTGGTCGATGAGATTACTTGATTTTAGCGTAGATTAACAATGAATTTCACGGAAATTGAACGTATTTGGGACCAAGTTGGACTACATTGTTCACTTAACGCGAAAGTATCCTTGTTTAAAAGTTTTTTGCAAGGATGCACTCGGATAACTTTTAATAATAAAAAAGTAAGTTTTTTTGTAAAAAAACTACTTTTGTCATATAAACTCAAGCAAACTATGTCAGCGCAAATAGAGAGAATAAAAACATTGATTATAGGATCTGGTCCAGCGGGGTATACTGCTGCCATATATGCTGCTAGGGCAGATTTAAAACCCGTGGTATATACTGGAATGGAACCAGGGGGCCAATTAACCACTACTACTGAAGTTGATAATTTTCCGGGGTACCCTGAGGGAATCGATGGGCCCACCATGATGGTGCAACTTCAACAGCAGGCAGAACGTTTTGGAACCGAAGTTCGTATTGGTATGGTTACCGCCGTTGAGCTGAGTGATGAGGTAGGCGGTATTCACCTTGTTACCGTGGACAACGATAAAAAGGTAGAAGCGGAAACTATTATTATTGCAACCGGTGCTTCGGCGAAGTACCTGAACATTCCCAGCGAGCAACGTTTACGCGGGGGTGGTGTTTCTGCCTGTGCCGTCTGTGACGGATTTTTCTACAAAGGCCAAGACGTTGCCATCGTGGGTGGTGGGGATACAGCTGCCGAGGAAGCCTCCTATTTGGCCAATATTTGCAATAAGGTGACTATGTTGGTGCGAAAAGACCATATGCGTGCTTCCAAGGCCATGCAGCATAGGGTGAATAGCCTGAAGAATATCGAGATACGATATAATACCGAGGTCGACGAGGTACTGGGAGACCAAGTGGTAGAAGGCCTCCGGATGGTCAACAACCAGACCGGTGAAAAAGAGGAGATTGCTATAACCGGCCTTTTTATCGCCATTGGGCATAAGCCGAATACCGATATTTTTAAGGGCCAATTAGATATGGACGAGACCGGATATTTAATTACCAAGGGAAAATCCACAAAAACCAATAAACCGGGTGTTTTCGCCTCCGGAGATTCACAGGACAAAGAATACCGGCAAGCGGTTACCGCCGCAGGTACGGGTTGTATGGCGGCTTTGGACGCCGAACGGTATTTGGCGACCGTTGAAACCCCGGAAGAAGTGGCTTAAAACCAATAGAAGAAAACTGTAAAAAAGGGTCGCCGTCATATGACGACGACCCTTTTTGATGGGAATTAATCGTAACTTAATCGATTCTCCTATAGTTTTCCGAGAAGGTACGGTGCCCCTCGTCATCCAATGTTATTTGACTATAGGTATCTTTGTCAAGTACGAGCTCAAATTTAAAGACTTGCACGGTATCAATGACTTTCATCATGGCATCCGAACCGTATTCCAGGCGTTCTTCCAACTCGTTTTGGGTGTTGGTATATGATCCAAAACCGAACCATTCCGCGGGATCGTCGGGGGAATAACGTGTCCACATGACCTTGCCTTTACTGTATATCTTAACCTGGCGATAGCCATTGGTGTTGGGGATGGTGTCGGAAACCCCTTGTTCGTCGTAGTTAAAACGATTGATAAGTTCCCAAGTGCCTTCCAGGGAATTTTCCGTTTGTGGTTTCGAGGATGTGAGCGCAGTTGTAGATACGATTACCAACATCAGCAAAACCAATCCTGCTATTTTTTTCATATTCGTAGTATTTAAATTAGTACCTCGGTAAACACATAAAAGATACGAACTATATTTATCATATTCCTAAAAAATATTAAGAAAATTTAACAATATAATACTTAAGACGCACTAAGTTTCTTAGGTGCTATTCCCTAAAAGAATTAATGGCCTCCGCCAACCTATCAATATCGTCCTTGGTATGGGCGGCGCTTAGAATAATTCTATTCATTACCGTGGCAGCCTCACTCGGGTAGGCAAAACTTGTTACGATTATGTGATGCACCCTAAGGTAATCGGTTAAGGGGTCACCAGTATAGCTGAAGGCAGGATGACTGGGCATTTGAAGAAAAAAATCCGGGTTTTTGAGCTGTTTAAGAAACACTTCGATATTGTCGTGAAGCTTGCGCCTCTTTTCTAAATAAATCGATTCCGCTTGAAGTAAGGTGGCCATCGAGGCCGGGGAGGCGGGACTCGCTCCCCCGAAGAAATCGGAGTCGGTAAGTTGCCTTATTCTCTTGGCCTTGGCAAAAACTGCTCCGGCCTGAACGCTGAATCCCTTGCCCAATGAACAACAGACGATAAGTTCCCTGGGTCGAAGCGCTTCTACCATTCTGAATACACCAGCTCCTGAATCTCCAACTATGCCAATGCCATGGGAGTCATCGACTACGAGTACGATCTGGTCCAAGGGCAAGGATTTCAGTGCTTCAAAACCGGGATAATTACTACCGGAAAAATCGATGGAGTCCAGAAAAACCACTGGAATTTGGGTGCTTTTTGTGGACAAATGTTCCCGTAGGGCAATATTCAAGGTAGCAAAAGTCGTGTAGCACTTGGTTTTGGAGGCAAAAAGTGCAGAATGCGTATTGGGGGCGTAGAAGAGTCGATAATCACGGGTGCTCAGTTGCTGTACCACAAATTGTCCCGCCAGATATCCGGAGGATAGGGTACTACATGCTTCGCTACCTACCAGTTGGGACAAATAGGCCTCCACTTCCTCAAAAATGGTGATTTGGATATTTGACTTACGGGAGGCCCCATAGCTGGTACCATAGGTGTTTATATTTTGTATGAATAGCTTTTGAAACGCCGGATCGGTTTGAAGTCCGAGGTAGGCGGTACCACCAAAGTACAGGTATTTTTTATTATTGAGCAAAAGCTCCCTTCCCGGAAATGAATCGATATAAGCTACCATTGTCGTAGGGTTATGCCGCTCCCGCCCGCGGTCGGGAAAACAAGTTTGCCATTCTCCACTATTTGTATCCCGTCGGCAATGTCTTCTTTCAGGAGCAACGGTCCATCCATATCCACATAATCCAACTGGGGCAAAAGCTGTGCAATGGCCGAGATACCTACCGTAGATTCGGTCATACAGCCTACCATCACCTTCAGCCCCAGTTCCCTGGCCTTTTTAATCATACGCAATGCCGGGGTAAGCCCGCCACATTTGACGAGTTTAATGTTTATGCCGTTAAAGTGTAATCCACAATTTTCAACATCTCCTTCCACGATACAACTTTCATCGGCGATTACCGGCAGCACGCAATGATGGGCCACCCGTTCCATGCCCTCCCAATCATCGGCCTTTAAGGGCTGTTCCAAAAACTCCACTCCAAGGTCTTTTAATATTGGGGCATTGCGAATGGTCTCATGGGCCGACCAAGCACCATTGGCATCGATCCTGAAAACCGCATCGGTGTGTTCGCGTAAGGACCTCACGATGGAAACGTCATTGTTCGTGCCTAATTTTATTTTGTAGATAGGCCAGGGAGTTTCCTTCATTTTTGCGACCATTTTTTCAATGGTATCAATGCCAATGGTGTAATTGGTAATAGGATAATAGTCTAGGTTGGTCCCCCAAAGTTCATACAACGGTTTCCCTAACAGTTTTCCATATAGATCGTGTGCCGCCAGGTCCAAGGCACAAATGGTAAAGTTGGTCAATCCCTTACTGACCAAAAAGGAATGGAACACTTCCGGGGTCGTGAACTCAAATGCTTCCAACTCATCTCGAATGGCCTTTATTTCGGCCATCATGCTTTCCACAGTGCTATTGTAATAGGTATTGGAAGTCGACTCGCCATAACCCGTTCGTCCATCCAACGAAAGACCAACTATCAGGGTGTCCTGAAAATCGTGCGATTCGCGTGAAATGCTGAAGGTATGTTTAAGAGGAAGCACATACTTTTTGAGGAGTACTCGCATTGTCGATAAGGTTTGTACTAATATAGACAAACAATCGGGACGGCTAAAATAAAGACCCTGGATTCCGGTCTTATGGAATCAAGGGTCTTGTTGGTGTTCAGGTTTGTTTTAAATACTAATCCTTATGTACGATGCTTCCTGAAAAATTCTTTTTACCTTCAAAGGAGGCATCTCCGGAGTACGAGATATTTCCCCCGCTACTGGCGTTCGCCACCAAAGACTCGGTAACGTGGATTCGAAGGTTACCCCCGCTGCTAGCTTCTGCGGTACATATTTTAGACTCCAGTTCCCGAGCATTCACGTTACCCCCGCTGCTTACATCGAAATCTGCCTCTTCGGTCGTACCTGAAATAGAAAGGTTGGCTCCGCTACTCGCATCGATTTCCACATCATCGGCATCGAGTTCCAAGGTCAATAGGGCACCGCTATTGCCATCGATCTCCAATCGATTTCCTTTGATAGTGTTTTTGGTTTCCAGATGTGCGCCACTGGTAGCTTTGATAGCGGTCACATCGGGAAGCGACACATAAACGTTTTTGGTAGCCCGCCCTATGTTCTTGATGGCGTGTATCTTCAATCGTCCGTCGTTGATATCGGTACCGATAAGATCAATGATATTCTCGTCGGCCTCCACTTCGATTTTAAAGTCTTTGGCCTGGGTTACATATACCATAAGGCCTTCCGAAGCCGTAATTTCGGTGAAATCCTCGGTGACGCTTCGTGTTTGGGTGGTAACGACGCCGTTACCTTTCTTTCCGCTTCCCCAGCTGTCGCCATCGATGCGAATGTCAAAACCGCACGATGAGAGGAAAAGGGTGAGTACTAATGCGATGGTAATTTTTACTAGTGTTGTCATGATCGTTGTTTTATGTCGCACCTGTTTCGGTCTCCTGAAGTAAGCGCAACCATTGATTACTGTTGTTGTTATTGATTAATGTAAAATTGCGTATTTAAATCTTTCTTTTCCAATTCACGGGACCGAGTTGTCAAATCCTATGGATGAACTGTAAGGTGTCAATCGCCCGTCCTGATTCGAACGCCATCCTTGTCAATTTTCATTTGCAGGGTATCCCTGTTATCGTCAACATCGATATCTACCTCGTCTTCATTAATGATAACCTTGTCGATATCGTTACCGTCCTTGTCTTTGGCTTTGATGTTCACACCATCCTCATCGATTTTCATTTTGAACGACTCTCCATCTTCGTCTTGAAAATTAATATCGATACCGTCTTCATTAATGATGATTCTTCCATCTTCCCCCTTCCCTTCGTCCCAAGAATCGATATTTTCCGGACAGTCTTGGCATTTTAGTTCCCCGTCCTCGCCCATCTTCCAAAGATATCCTCCCAGGCCATCGGTAGCTTTATCGGTGTCGGCCCGCATTCTCCAATTACGACCATCGCCCGTAGAACCGAATTTCATGTGGGCACCCGCGGGGAGTAACAAATTTACCCTCACTTGCTGGTCTTTAAACTTACTATCCCCCAGGGTAGTCAAAAAATCGTTCATTACCAGCGTATTGCCCTGCACTTTGTACGCATAGTCAATTTTTTCGGCCGTGCCTTTGGCTTCGGCAATCGAAGGACCGTTCGCTTCCTTTCGTACTTCAATGCGTGCTATGGAATCTTTGGACTTGCGGATACGAAAGCGTACATCGTCGGACAGTAGCACCGGTTGTCCGTCGTCATCATAGGTCATTACACTGTCGTCCATTCGCATGTGAACCCTGTTATCCCACAGTTCGGAGGTCGCAAGCTGAATGTTGAGGGTGTCGTTTACGGTGTCCATGTAGAGTTCGTTACTCGTTTTGACCGCACCGTCGAAAGCATGGGAAGCGGCTTCCCGTACCCCGATGACAATCAGGGAGATGAGTGAGATCAGCCATAGACCCAGTAAGGTGAATTTGGCAATGTTCCCAATCGATTTCAAGTTGGTTACCAGGATCTTGAGTCCTAAATACAGTAGGAAAAAGAAGGGTATCCCAATGACAAAGAAAAACAGGAGCGATAGTAGCCATACGGGTGTATCGGTTACGTTGTTTACAAATCCATCGAGACCGGGAAGGTGAATCCAGTCCAAGGTACCTACGGTCAACATACCGACGAACATACCTATGATGACGGCCGCACCGATGATAATCAAAAGAATTCCAACAAACTTTCCAATTACTTTAAACAAGAACATGATGATATCACCCAGGGTATCGAAAAAAGTTTTGCCTCCGTCCTTTACCCTGCTGCCGACCTTGTCATAATCGACACTTTTAATTTTTTCGGCAACATCATCAAAGCCTTCCTTTACTTTTCGCTCGATATTGCTGATGTTAACCGCCTCACCGCGCATATCCAACTTTTGGGCGGTAGTGGCCGCCTCCGGAATCAGGATCCATAGCAGGCCGTATAGGAGAATAAAACCGCCTCCGGAGCCGAGCGTAAGTACAATCCACAACAGCCGCACCCAGATAGGATCGATGCCTAGATAATGGGCCAGTCCCGAGGAGACCCCGGCCACGTATTTCTGTTCGGTGTCGCGATAGAGCTTCTTAACTCTTTTTCGTTCCTGGGAAGCCGATGATCGCGGCTCATCCTCGAAGATGTCCTCGTCGACCATGTAATCCTCTGGCTGCCCCATAATGGCGATTACCTCGTCTACCTCTTTTTGGGTAATTACCTGGCGCTCGTTTTCCAATTTTTCATGGAAAAGCTCCGCGATTCGGGCTTCAATATCAGCGAGTATTTCATCGCTTCCCGGGGTGTTGGCAAAGGAACGTCTTACGGCCTCCAGATAACGCCTCATTTTATTGTACGCATCCTCATCGATATGAAAAAGGATATTGGCGAGATTTATATTTACTGTCTTGTTCATTTTTTGATTGTTTTTACACTATGCTATCTTCAGTGTGTAGTTGTTAATGGTTACTTGCTTTTGGTGACCAGGTTTGTTGCACTTCTCAATTCGTCCCAAGTAGTATCGAGCTCTTTGAGAAACATTTTTCCGGTCTCGGTCAAGGTATAATATTTTCGGGGCGGTCCACTGGTAGACTCTTCCCAACGATAGTTGAGTAGCCCTGCATTTTTCAATCTGGTAAGTAGCGGATAAATAGTACCTTCCACTACCAGCATCTTGGCGTCTTTTAAGGTCTCGAGGATTTCGGAGGCATATTTATCCTTGCCATTCAATATGGAAAGAATGCAATACTCTAGAACCCCTTTACGCATTTGCGCCTTTGTGTTTTCTACATTCATAATTTCTTTTTGCTTTTTAAGCAGTCCCGACGCCTTCGGCTGTTTTTTAAACTCTTTTGAAGTGGTCGTCTGCATGGGTTAACGGTTCGTTTTTTGATTGATGAATAAACTTCATACTCGTTGATGGTTGATGAATAAACTCTTTGATCCGGTGTGATGAGTACCTTCCTTTATTTTTTGAATTGTTCTATTATTTTATAAAATTGATAGTGATCGGATATTTAAATGTTTGTCCTTCATTGGTTCTGATAACAGCGAGAATGGTATATACGATATTGACCACGATCAAGGCGCCCTGTATCAATCCCGTGATACCGAGAGGTACCAACCATCTCCCAAACCGAAAATCATCACTGTCGAAATGAATGTTGAGGTTGTTGAAATTGTTCAGGCGATCTAGGCCAACAAAACCGAAATCGAAAATATCGGGAAAGAAACCGATGAAAAAAGGAATACTGACAATACCCAATACAATGGAGTAGAGCAGTAGGCTAATTTGGAAATTCAGTGCTTGTTTGCCGTTATAATCAACAAATTCATATTCTTTCTTGTTCGCAGTCCATAATACCAAGGGAATGATAAAGTTCCCGAAAGGAATAAAGAACTTTGAAAAAGTCGACGCATGGATCAGGGCCGATAAGTTTCGTTCGTGTTTTGATAAGGTATTAGTCATGGCATGTTATTTTCTTATACAAATATATATCTAAACACAGGTACTATGCAACACATAGTACTAATATTTAACAAATAATTAACAATTAAAGATTGAACTATTTTCAATACTTTTAGGGCAAAATAGATGCCAATGGCAGTATCTACCGGCAAGTTCAACGCTTTCACTTTTTTTAAACTACCTTCGGCCTGGTGGTGCGGGATTCGTCTTAAATATATTGATGACCGGAAGGCAATCGTAACGGTTCGGCATCGCTGGTTCAATCAAAATCCGTTTAAATCGATGTTTTGGGCCGTCCAGGGGATGGCCGCGGAGTTCGCTACTGGGGCGATGGTCACCTTGCAAATCAGGGAAACGGGAAGAAGAATATCGATGCTGGTCGCCAATAACAAAGCCAATTTCTCAAAAAAAGCTACGGGTAAGATTACGTTTACTTGTGAAGATGGTCACCTGATCAAGGAGGCTTTGGACAAAACCATCGCCACCGGTGAGGGGCAAACCTTTTGGATGAAGTCTGTTGGAGTCAATGAACAGGATGTAGTGGTCTCGACCTTCCACTTTGAATGGACAGTGAAGATTAAGGATTAATTAGTATAAGCTATCGAGGACGGAGTACAATCTTGTCGAAGTGTTAATAGTCTTGAAGACTTGGCGAAAAGTTTGAAGTTACAGAATTATCCGGGTCACCCGTAACTTTTAAGGCAAGATTGATACCAATTGGTCAAGAACACAATAATTTCGATTACCACAATAATCTTTTAACCCAGTAATGAAAAAATAAAACAATGAACGCGCACGAAATAGATTACCAGATTTACGGAGAAGAAATGCAATACGTTGAAATCGAACTGGATCCCCAGGAGGCAGTCGTTGCCGAAGCTGGAAGTTTTATGATGATGGACAATGACATCAAGATGGATACCATTTTTGGGGATGGTTCCAATCAGGAGAAAGGCGTTTTAGGCAAAATTTTCTCTGCAGGAAAGCGCATTCTTACGGGGGAAAGCCTTTTCATGACCGCTTTTCTAAACGAAGGCCACGGAAAAAAGAAAGTGAGCTTTGCTTCACCCTATCCAGGTAAAATAGTGCCTATCGACTTATCGGAAAAACAAGGGAAGTTTATCTGCCAGAAAGATGCATTCCTTTGTGCGGCCAAAGGGGTATCGGTCGGTATCGAATTTTCCAAGAAACTGGGCCGAGGGCTCTTTGGGGGCGAGGGCTTTATCATGCAAAAGTTGGAAGGTGACGGTATGGCATTTGTGCATGCCGGTGGCACCTTGGCAAAAAAAGAACTTGCCATGGGCGAGATGCTCAAAGTAGATACCGGATGTATCGTAGGCTTTACCCAAAATGTAGATTATGACATCGAGTTTGTGGGCGGTATCAAAAATACCGTCTTCGGGGGGGAGGGATTGTTCTTCGCCACGCTGCGAGGACCAGGAATCGTGTACGTTCAATCACTGCCCTTTAGTCGCTTGGCGGGCAGGGTGTTGGCCGCCCTTCCCAGAGGTGGAAAGGATAAGGGGGAAGGAAGCATCTTAGGAACCTTGGGCGATATCGTTGGTGGGGATAATCAGTTTTAGTACATCCACCCGTTGGTCACTTCCTTCTTAGTTGAATTTGATCGAACCATTTAAAGTCTATCAGCTACCAAAGGATTTCCACAACCTCGTCAACTTCCTGAAAGAACTACAGAAGAACAACAATAAGGATTGGATGGACACCCACCGAAAGTGGTATAAGGAGGTCCGGAACGATTTCATCGAATGGTTGGATAGAATGAACGACCAGCTCGCGACCATCGATGACGATTATTACGATACGCCGGGCAAAAAGGGCATCAATCGCATCAACAACAATTTGATGTTTCATCCCCACAAACCTGTTTACAAGGACCATTTCGGGGCGGGATTGGACAAACGTCCCGGTACGGGGGATTTCTACGTTGAAATAGGAATCGAACGTTCGTTATTCGCTGGTGGACTGTGGCGACCCGACCCTAAAACCTTGCGAAGTCTTAGGGATGCCATCGACTACGATGGGGAGAAACTTAAAAAGATCATCGACAAACCTTCTTTCAAAAAAACGTTCGGGGGTCTTTATGAGGACGAAAAATTGGTAAAGGCCCCTAAGGGTTTTTCAAACGACCATCCACATATCGACTTGTTGCGCAATAAGACCTTCGCGGTCGCTGTGGCGTTTTCCACTAAAGAGGTGCTACAAGACGATTTTGACAAAAAACTCATCAGGGTATATCGGGAAATGCTTCCGTTCCGCAGGTATTTGAGCAACGCGTTGACCGTTTAACTCTTACTTCAAAGCATCGGAAGCAGGAATCAAGCGCGCTGTCAAATCCGGGTCTTCCATGTCTTTGTCCAACGGAAACATGGGGCGTTTGATGCGTTGGTACCCGAGACGTTCCAAGTCTTGGTCGACACCACCGGGTGTTAAAGCCATAATCCAATCACCCCGCATCTCGTAAAGTTCCGGCACCAGATAGCCGATTTTTACCACTACGATATCTGTTTGGCGAGGATTTAGCCCCAGATCGGTAAAATCATTTTCTTGGTGGTAGGGTTTCCGTTTTTTGGTGACAATAACGTTCGCACTTCCGATTTTTACCACGACCTCCACTTCTGCGTCACGGTCTCCTTCTTTAATAGCCATAATTGTGCCGGTAAGTTGCAGCGGAGGCGCAAAGCGATCATCAACGGCCGCTCCGACCACAGCGCAAACCTTTCCGCCAGCACCAACTTTCAACGCTTCCTCTATCAATTCTGGACCGGGAATGGAAGCATAGATAAGCGAAGGGCCCTCATTGCTTTTGAACTCCGGTCGCCCCAAGAGTTCCCGCAGTGTCCATGTAACATCGCCCGCACCACCTGCAGTAGGATTATCGCCCATATCACTGATGATAAAAGGTTGTTTGTTGCTAGCGAGCGCTTTTTTGAGGCTCTCCTCCAAAGTCGCTACGGGTGCTACGAATTCGAATTCATTTCGAACGTTCCAAAAGGCGTTGGCCAACTGTTCGGCGCCTGTTGTAACTTCCTCTTTGTTGTCGCCCGTAACCATTACTACGGCATGGTTACGAGGTTCATCGGCCCAAGCATAACCGATCCAGATAGCGGCATCAGTAACTCCTTCCTGGGCTTCTATGGAAGGTATTTTGGCATAAAGACTCTTACCAGGCTCGATTCGGGTGCTTGTCTTTTCCCCCGGCAAAAGGATGGGTACGGGAATCCATGCCTTGTAGGCTGGTTTGCCCTGGCCGTTTTCCAAACGATCTAACATGTTCGTGATAGCCCGTGCCTTCGATTCCAGCGCATCTTCATGCGGTGCCATTCGGTAGCAGGTAATCAAATCGGAATGCTGTGCCAAACGTTCCGAAACGTTCCCGTGCAAATCCATAGAGGTGGAAACCAATACCTCGGTGCCGATTACTTCGCGAATACGTTTGATCAGGTCACCTTCCGGGTCATCGAGCCCAACCACGCTCATAGCCCCATGGATATCGAAAAAGAGGCCGTCATACGGACCGTTCTCTTCTAGCATTTTCAAGGTTTTTTCGACCAAGGATTCATAAGCCTCCCGAGTGACGATGCCACCTGGTAAGGATTTACCCAATAACGTAGGTATCCATTCGGCCCTTTTACGAACATCGGTGCCTTCTGCAAAAAAAGGATAGCGCCCAAAAATCGAATCTCCGATACGGGCATGAAAAGCCTCTTCATGTGTTTGGGCAGGAGAGAAGGTGCTCGACTCAATACCGAGTCCGGCAATGGCAATTCTCGGAAGTTTTTTTTCGGTTTTCTGCTTCGTAGTTTTTTGATGGCAACTTAAAGTTAGGAGTGCTAGTATTACAATGAAAATGTTGGTTTTTTTCAATTTTATTTGGTTAAGATGAATAGGTATTTTTTTAAAACATGTTCAATGATTGAAGAACTGGTTATTGGTTTACTTTTTACTAAAGATAGTTCCATTTTTACTATTTCGACAAACCAATATCTTTGTGATCTCGATCTTTAATTCTTATCTTCAACCGCAAATAGCACCGTACATGGCCAATTATAATATAGATGCAAAAAAAGAGATGACCTATGACGCGATTGTCATAGGTTCAGGTATCAGTGGGGGATGGGCCGCAAAGGAACTCTGCGAGAAAGGACTTAAAACCTTGGTTCTGGAACGTGGAAGGATCGTGGAACACGTAGTAGATTATCCCACCATGAATCTAGATCCATGGGATTCCGAACTGAGGGGCGGACTTACCCCTGAGCAAAAAAGGAAACATTATAAAGCTATACGTTCTGGATGGATTGGTACCGATACCGAACATTTTTGGGCCGATGACGAGGCGAATCCCTACACAGAGGTAAAACCGTTCCTTTGGCTACGAGGTCACCAAATGGGAGGCAGATCTTTATTGTGGGGCAAACAAACGTATCGATGGAGTGATTTGGATTTTGAAGCGAATGCCAAAGATGGTCATGGTGTTGATTGGCCTATTCGGTATAAAGATATCGAGCCCTGGTATACCTATGTAGAGAAATTTGCCGGTATCAGTGGGGAACCTTTGGGTTTACCTCAATTGCCCGATAGTCATTTTCTGCCGCCAATGGAGCTCAATTGTGTCGAAAAACACGTAAAAACCCGAATCGAAAAGGATTTTCCAGGTAGAAATATGATTATCGGACGGTGTGCGCACTTAACCGTTCCCCATAATGGTAGAGGTCAATGTCAGAATAGGAATCGATGTAGCCGCGGATGCCCTTTTGGAGCCTATTTTAGCAGTAATTCCGTGACCCTCCCCGCAGCGAATGCTACTGGTAATTTGACCATCCGACCGCATTCCATTGTGCAGTCTATTGTATACGACGATGTAAAGGGAAAGGCTACAGGAGTAAGAATCATCGATGCGGAAACGAATGAGGATATCGTCTATTCGGCCAAAATAATCTTCTGCAATGCATCGGCCTTGGGTACCACCCAGATTCTGTTAAACTCTACTTCCAAAAGATTCGAAAACGGATTAGGAAACGACAGTGGCGAATTGGGACGTAATTTAATGGATCACACTTATAGGGTAGGTGCCATAGGAAAGGTGGAAGGATTTGATGATAAATATTATAAGGGAAGAAGACCCAACGGCATATATATTCCTAGATATTGGAATATTGACGAAAAAACGAAATCGGATAAATTTCTACGCGGATTCGGTTATCAAGGCGGAGGATATCGGGGCGGAAATCCTGCCAATAGCGAGGAGTTTGGGGCCGACTTTAAAGACGGTATCCTGAAACCGGGGCCTTGGGAATTCTTTATTACCGGCTTTGCGGAATGTTTACCTTACCACGAAAACAAAGTAACCCTGAACACTGAAGTACTCGACAAATGGGGGCAGCCCACCTTATCGATTGATGCCGAATTCAAGGAGAACGAAAAAGCGTTGAACAAACAGATTCAGGAAGACGCCGTGGAGATGTTGGAAAAAGCGGGATTAAGAGATGTACTAGGTTTTGACAACGAACACGAAATGGGTAATGGTGTGCACGAAATGGGTACGGCTAGAATGGGCCGGGATCCCAAGACTTCCGTATTGAACGGCTTTAACCAAGTGCATGCCGCAAAAAACGTTTTTGTGACCGATGGGGCTTGTATGACCTCGTCCTCCTGTGTTAATCCCTCATTGACCTATATGGCCATTACCGCCAGGGCGGCCCATCACGCGGTTTCTGAATTGAACAAACTTAACATTTAAATCGATGGATCGAAGAAAAGCATTGAAAAAAACGGGTTTATTGGCAGGAGCTGCGATGGTAGCACCTTCTTTCCTTTCGATATTCCAATCATGTAAGCAGGAATCCCGATTGGATTGGCAGCCGATGTTCTTCGACGAGAACGAAGCCAAAACAATAGCGGCTTTGGTCGATGTGATTTTACCGCGTACGGATACTCCAGGAGCTTTGGATGTCAAAGTAGATTTGTTTATAGACAAAGTAATCGCGATGACCTACGTTGAAGAAGCACAACAAGCCATGCGATCCGAAATAGCCACTTTTAATGCTAATTGCAAGCAAGATTTTGGAACGTTTTTTTTCGACTTGGACGAAACCGATAGGGTAGCCGTTCTAGAAGCGGCGGAAAAGTCATCAGGAAAGTTCAATCCCGGTGTTTGGGGCACAACCGTAGGTGAACAAGAGCCGATCGGTTTTTATAGATCCATGAAATCCATGGCGATCTGGGCCTATTTTACTTCTGAGGAAATTGGGGAGAATGTACTTAGCTATGATCCTGTTCCTGGTACGTATGAGGGATGCAAACCTGTTTCCGAGGTCGGGAATCGATGGAGCCTATAGGGATGGGCAATACTTGATGCAAGCCTATTGCAAGAACAGTTATCTACCCACGTAGGTTTGATTGAATTCCAACTTAAAAGAAGTCCTTTTGAAAAATTCCCGTATCAGAAACATTCGAAAAGAGTTGCTCTCAGACAACTGGTACACCCTCAACAAATTTACTTTTGAGTACCGGAAAGAGGATGGTACCTGGGAAACGCAGCAACGGGAAGCCTATGACCGGGGAAATGGGGCGGCCATTTTATTGTACAATAAGAAAAAACGCACCGTGGTGTTGACCCGTCAATTCAGAATGCCCACCTACGTAAACGGAAATGAAGACGGGATGATGATAGAGGTCTGCGCGGGACTTTTGGATGGCGACCACCCAGAGGACTGTATCCGGAAAGAAGTGGAAGAAGAGACCGGTTACCAGATCCACGATGTTCAAAAAGTGTATGAAACCTATATGTCACCCGGATCGGTTACCGAAATCCTATATCTTTTTATCGGGGCCTATGAAGACCGAATGAAAGTTGGTGAAGGAGGCGGGGCCGAACACGAGACCGAGAATATCGAGGTCTTGGAAGTCTCATTTGATGGTGCATTGGGTATGATGCGGTCAGGGGAAATCAAGGATGCCAAAACCATGATGTTGCTACAATATGCCCTTATCAGTGGCTTATTGGATTAGTGTTCCATAGTTTCCACCCCATCAAAGCACCTTTTGAAAACGGTTTCCGGATGATGGCCCGCCCGTACTAGCGGTTATGTTCGTTGTATCATTTCAAAATAGAGGTTTCATGGTAATTTTTGTACGCTCTTGACGACGTATAAAGTATGGCGGATATTCGTAACATAGCGTTTGGCGGGGGATGCCATTGGTGTACAGAAGCGGTTTTTCACTCACTTAAAGGAGTAGAAAACGTGAAACCAGGTTTTGTGGCTTCCAATGGAAAATACGATACGTTTTCCGAAGCGGTAATTGTCTCTTACGACCCGGATGAAATATCCCTTAAAGAGTTAGTATTAATCCATTTACATACCCATGAGAGTACGGCGAATCACTCGATGCGCACAAAATATCGTTCCGCTGTTTATACCATCGAATCGGAGGATGAACAAGTATTGAACACCATGTGGGAAGAGCTACAAGGGGAATTCAAGCGAAAATTGATTACTGAAATACTACCTTTCAAGAGGTTTAGGCCCTCTGACGAACAATTTCATGCTTATTACTACTCCAATCCGAACAAACCTTTTTGCAAGAGATACATCCATCCTAAATTGGAGTTGCTCCAGCGAAAATTTTCAAAAAATGTAGCATGGGGAGAACACCGGTTCAGTACGTATCCCGAAGCAACTCGAGAATAGCTTCCATTCTTTTTTTTATTTCACTGGAAGGTCGCAAAAAATGGTTGTTCATAAAACTAAAAATCAAGGTCTTCCCTGTATGGGTTATCAGGTAACCACTGAGGCAGTAATTGTTTCCCAAACTACCGGACTTAGCATAGATATAGGGTTGGTCATCCCCCGTATACCAGTCTTCCAGTGTGCCCGAGACACCTCCGGCAGGGAATAGGGTAAACAAACGATCTCTCGGAAGTTCATCAAATAACTTTTGAAGCACATGTACCATCGATTGGGGAGTGAATAGGTTGTAACGCGAAAGCCCCGAACCATCGACCCATCTGGGTGGATGTTGGAGGTCGGAGAGCTGGTTTTCCAGAATGTATTCCTGCGCCCTAAACCCATCCAAGGTGTCCGACAGGCTCGAAGCGGCTAAGATCAGCAGCTGCTCGGCTAAAAAATTGTCACTTTCGACCATCATTCTTTTATTGACCGAGTCGGAAATGACACTGAAAAGGAGTTCCTTATCCCCTTCAGGAAATTCATTGATGATTTGCACCTTCTTTTTCAAAACTGTTTCCAACAGTACACGGGTTAGCGAACTATCTACTCTGAAAGGCACCGTGAGGGTATCTGTTCGGTCGGCGGCATAGTAGAACAGATTGCGGTCTGCTTCCCGATTGATCGGGTATTCCATAGCAACAATGTTGTTCTTGAAATAGGCAGGTATTGCCTGGATAGAATCCTTTCCAAAAACGGTAACTACATTTCCATAAAGGGGAAATCCGCTTCGTTCGACCTGATAGTAATACGGATAATCGTCCCATGCCCAACCAGCCCCGAATTTTGCGGTATTGAAGTTATTGAGGTATAGTGCGATATGTTCATAATTCTTTAAAAAGTCGATGGCAGTACTATCCTGGAAATGGGGGTGGAGCAAAGTAGGGTCCCCGGTACCCTGTATGAATAGTGTATCTCCTTGTACCAGATACTTCAAAGCGGGTACTTTTTCCGGAAGCACTTGAAGGGAAGTGTAGAGCGTAAAAATTTTGGTATTGCTCGCCGGGGTAAAGTATTTCAAGTGGTTTTTACAAAAGATAGTGTCTTTTGTGGTGGCATCCATCACCAAGAAACCCGTAAACTGATTATCTAAAAGCCTATCGTTTAGTTCCCTGCCAATTTCTTTTCGTATTTTTCGGTTTTTTGTTGAAGCACAGCTCGCTAAAAGTAGCACGGCGACAAAACAGCAAAGTGTGTTTTTCATGTTTTGGTAAGAATTTATTGACGCTTGGCAAAGCCCATTTTTATTGTGTTTAACACGAAATTAGACATTTTTTAACTAGTGTGCGGCAATAAAAAATTCATTTTTTTGTTACCTTGGTAGACAACAACCCAATTAAACATTTTGATATATGGCTAGAGCTATGCTGGAGTACACTAAAACCGTTCTCCAAAAAGTTAGTTTTGACACGAAATTGTTTTGTAAAGAGGTAAAAAAAGCAATTGAGCGATTGTTACCGGAAGAACTTGAAGAACTAAAACGCTGGTTGAAACAGTTCTTGACCGACAAACCGGAATTACAGGAAAGTTTAATTTATTTGAAAGCATAATCAAAGGCCCCGCAAGTTAGCGGGGCTTTTATTTTTTATTCAAAGGACTGATTATTTTCACATCCTGAAAGGCAATTGCTCCCCTTACTACCCCGGAAATTACTTCCCTTAACGCATTGATAATCTGAATTTTCAGTTCGTTCTTATGATAGATAAGGCTTACTTCCCTCGCTGGACTGGGTTCGTTGAAGTGTCTGAGATTTTTGCTTTTTTCAGTATCCAACTCCAGTGTATTCAAATAGGGCAGAAGGGTCATGCCAAGACCTTCATCGGCCAGGTTTACCATGGTTTCAAAGCTACCGCTTTGTAGCTGAAAATGATCTTCCTTGAAGTTTTTGGGTGCCTGACAGAGGTTGATGACCCCGTCGCGAAAACAATGGCCGTCCTGGAGCAACAGAACATCGTTGATTTCAAGATCTTCAGGACTCAACTTGTCGGCATTTCCGAGCCGATGGTCTTTGGGTACGTAGCCAACGAAAGGTTCGTAATACAAAGGACGCTCTTTGATGAATTCGATTTCCAACGGAGTGGCGGCGATAGCAGCGTCTAAATGACCGTCTTGAATATTACGGATCATTTGTTCCGTATTCTGTTCTTTGATGATGAGGTTTACCTTTGGATACTTATTGATAAATGTTTTAAGGAACATCGGCAACAAAGTGGGCATCACGGTCGGGATAATTCCCAAGGTGAAATCACCTCCTATAAACCCTTTCTCCTGATCTACGATATCCTTGATGCGTTCCGCCTCATTGACTATGTTTTTAGCCTGCGCAATAATTTTCTTACCCACCTCTGTGACCGCAATCGGTTTTTTGCTGCGGTCGAATATCAAGATATCGAGTTCGTCTTCCAATTTCTGGACCTGCATGCTCAACGTAGGTTGGGTGACGAAGCTTTTTTGGGCCGCCAAAGTGAAATTTTGATGTTCCGCCACGGCGAGCACATATTGTAATTGAGTGATAGTCATTGCACATAATTTTGCCCTATAAAATTATAAAAACTATCAATAAAATCTATCCAAAATTCATTCTATATTTAATAACTTTATATAATTAAATAAAGGGTGTACCATGAAATTAAATAGTATCGGCCTTGATGCCGAAAAATCGAAATTGTTGAGCGGAGATCTCAATACATTATTGGCCAATTTTCAACGTTACTACCAAAACCTGCGCGGAATTCATTGGAATATCAGGGGAAAAAGATTCTTTGACCTTCATGTCAAATTTGAAGAATTGTACGATGATGCGAATATCAAAGTAGATATGGTTGCGGAACGAATTCTCACATTAGGAGGCGTACCGCAGCATACTTTTGAAGATTATATCGCGCACTCCAAAGTACCGGTAGGAAAAAATGTCACCAAGGATGAAGAGGCTATTCGGCTGATCGTCGATTCCCTCAAAGAATTATTGATTATCGAAAGGCGTATTCTCGATGCCTCCGATGAAGCCGATGATGAAGGCACCAATAGTATGATGAGTGATTTTATAACTGAACAGGAAAAGACAGTCTGGATGATGAAAGCTTGGCTGGCGGAGGAGATTTAAAAGCTATTCCCTCAATGGAAGTCCTTGTAAACAAAAGTACCCTAATAGCAAAACCCATGGCTGGCCACGGGTTTACATATTTTTTTATGGTATTAGGGGGCCGACTTTGGTCTTAAAACCGAATCCTGAACTCTTGATCTTCATCGGTTAATTCGAATTTAGCATCGGCAAAGGTTGGTGGTCCCATTGTCATTGCATTACCGCTCATGCCATAGCTTTCCTTGGGCATGCCATTTACTTCCATATCCATTCGCATGTTGTCATTGGCATCGTGCATAACCATGATCGCGTACGTACCTGGTTGTACATTTTCAAAAGTTAGTACGACCTCGCCTGCTTTTGCGGGCGAGCTGGCATTAGCAATACCGCCATTCTTCATGAAGGTGTCTTCGGTATGAAGTCCCGCTAAAATAGTACCCCCATCCGAAAGTACATTTTCGACGATTACTGTAATCGTATTGCCTGTTTCTTCCTGAGCGCTAGAGGTAAGGCTCAAGAATAAAAATGCTACTGCTAAGATTCCTAATTTTTTCATTTTTAAAAATTTTGATTGTTAATGATGCCCCAAAGATGCAATGGCAGGGCTTCAATTTAAAATCGATACTACCGAATTGTAGATTTTGGGGACTGAATCGTACCGTTGTTTTTTATTTTCATTTCACTCCTTGATATCGACGGTTCGGTCAATATGATTGGTACGGTTGTTACGTTCATTTGACCTTTGTGGCACTACATAAATGAATTGTCATGCGTAAATTTTTAGTGGTCCTTACCTTTTTTTATAGTTATAGTACTTTTTCCCAAGTTATCATCTCGGGCACAGTCTCCGATGGTAAATTTCCCATTGGCGGGGCCAATGTATATTTAGAGGGAACCTATGACGGGGCATCGACCGATGATACCGGAAAATTCTCTTTTGAAACCACCGAGACGGGAACCCAAAATCTCATTGTTTCAATGATGGCCTATGAGACATTTATGCAAGCCGGTGATGTATCCTATTTGAAAGATTTGAAAATTGAACTGACCGAAGCGATTAATGAATTGACCGGTGTAACACTCACAGCAGGGACTTTTGAGGCGGGTGACAATTCGAAAGCCTCCGTCTTAAAGCCTTTGGACATCGTCACGACGGCTGGGGCGGCGGGTGACTTTGTTGCAGCCCTTCAGACATTGCCGGGAACCACCACGGTCAATGAAGACGGACGCCTCTTCGTGCGGGGAGGATCCGCTGGGGAAACACAGGTATTCATCGATGGTTTGCGTGTATTTCAACCCTTCAACGCCACGGCAAATAATATCCCTACACGAGGAAGGTTTTCCCCATTTCTCTTTAAGGGTATTACGTTTAGTACCGGTGGTTACTCGGCGGAATATGGGCAAGCCCTGTCTAGTGTACTGTTATTGAATACCACCGATATGCCTGATCAGGAAAAAACCGATATATCCTTGATGTCGGTCGGGGGTGGGGTTGGCCATACCGAGATTTGGGGTGGCGAATCGCTGAGCATCAATACCTCCTACATCAACCTGGCGCCTTATCAGAAATTGATTCCCAATGACCAAGGGGCCCTTTGGAACAAACCGTACGAGTCTATTTCCGGGGAGGCTGTTTTTCGTAGTAAAAAGGAAAAAAGCATTTTTAAATTCTATACCGGCTTTAACTATGCTAATTTGGATATTGAACAGGAGGACATCAACTTTGACGATTTTGTGAACTTTCGGCTAAGGAATAACAACCTTTACGTGAATTCATCCTATAAATATTTCTTTGAAAATGATTGGATGATCACTGCGGGGGCAAGTGTATCCTCGGACAAGAACGATATTAAACTCACGGAAGATATTATCAACACCACTGAAGTCGCGTCACACTTAAAACTAAAAGTTGGAAAAAACTTTAGCAATCGTTTTCGACTAAGCTTTGGGGCCGAGCATTTCATCACGGATTATGACGATACCTTTACCTCGTCCCAAGGTTTTACCGCAGACACGGCCGCCAAGGACAACTTAAGCGCCGCCTTCACCGAGACCGATATTTTCTTCAGTAACAAGTTCGCCGTTAAATTGGGTGCTAGGGCCGAATATTCGCAACTACTTGCCGATTTTAACTTGGCTCCACGGGTATCGCTCGCCTTTAAAAGCAGTGATAAGGGGCAATTTTCAGTGGCCTATGGAGACTTCTATCAGAACCCTTTGACCGAGTATTCCAAATTTGATGCCTCCTTGGATCCCGAGAAAACTTCCCACTATATCCTCAATTACCAATTCTTGGGAGACAAACAAACCTTTCGGGCCGAGGCCTATTATAAAGAGTACGACAAGCTGGTAAAGTTCGATACCGAACAGGCCCAATTCGATTCGGACTTCAACAATTTGGGTACCGGTTATGCCACAGGAATCGACCTCTTTTGGAGGGATAATAAAAGCGTCAAAAATTTGGACTACTGGCTATCCTATTCCTACCTCGATACCGAGCGGGACTTTCAAAATTTTCGGGAAAGGGCCACTCCAAATTTTGCACCTCGCCATAACTTTTCATTGGTGACCAAATACTTTATTACCGACTGGCGGTCCCAAGTAGGTATATCCTACAACTTCGCTTCCGGAAGACCCTATGACAACCCCAATACACCCGAATTTCTCGCAGAAAAGACGAAACCTTTTAACAACTTAAGTGTCAATTGGGCCTATCTTATTTCACAACAGAAAATCCTGTATTTCTCGGTGAGCAATGTGACCGGTTTTTGCAACGTGAACGGCTACCAATATGCAGATTCTCCGAATGCGAACAACTTTTTTGAAAGACGCACCATCAGACCTACGGCAGACACTTTTGTTTTTGTTGGTTTCTTTTGGACCATCAGTCAGGATAAGAATAGCAATCAATTGGATAATCTTTAATGTTGGGCCAATGCTAGTTCGTATGGAAGGTTACAAAGAACTTTGGGCAAGCCTTGTGCCTTCTTATATCTTTTAGTATTAGCAGGAAATTATTCATAGTACACTCGTGGGACGGTGATTCAATGCATCAAATACGTACACTGGGTGCTGCGCTTTGGATTGAAGTTTTTATTGTTAACTTTAACTTCTACGCCATATCCGATTGAAAAATGAAGACCCCTGAGTTACAACAAATTCAAAAAATGCTCCAAGAACAAGGCTATATCGGTGATGATACCATAGCTATGTCGATCTTCCTGGCCATGAAATTGGAAAAACCCCTGCTTATAGAAGGTCCCGCCGGGGTGGGAAAAACCGAGATTTCCAAGGTGATGGCGAAAGCACTTGATACCGACTTGATAAGGTTACAGTGTTATGAGGGGTTGGATAGTACCCATGCCCTATACGAATGGAACTATCAGCATCAACTACTCTACCTAAAAATGCAAGAACAAAGGGTGCAGGACCTTAAAGCGTTGGAGGAAACCATCTTTTCGGATAAGTTCCTTCTCAAAAGACCCGTGTTGCAGGCGATTACCCATCCAAAGAATGCGGTATTGTTAATCGATGAAGTCGATCGGGCCGACGAGGAATTCGAAAGTTTTTTGTTGGAAGTACTGAGCGACTGGCAGGTAAGCATTCCAGAAATAGGAACAATAAAAGCAACCAGTAAACCCCAGATCATATTAACCGGCAACAGAACCAGGGAACTGTCCGAAGCATTGCGTAGAAGGTGCCTCTATCTATGGATCGATTACCCCAGTTTTGAAAAGGAATTGGCAATAGTACAGACAAGAGTACCAGAGGTGGATATAAAGTTAGGCCGGGAAATCTGTGCTTTTATGAAAGAATTACGGCAAATGAAATTGGAAAAAACCCCGGGTATTTCGGAAACGATCGATTGGGCACGGGCCCTTGCCAGCCTACATTTGACGCATCTCGATAAGCAATTGGTAGAAGATACACTTGGGGTAGTGCTCAAAGATTGGCAAGACCTAAGGCATACCCAGGATGCACTTTCGGAATTGCTGGATAAAACAGGGGTAACCTCTAGAATTGGGTAATTGAAAGAAGCAATGCAACCCAATCCAATCGAAATACAAACGACCCTTTCGGGAAACATCGTGCTTCTATGCCGGTTTTTGAGGGGAAAGGGATTTCCAGTAGGGGCTAGCGAGGAATCCGATGCATTGCTTGCCCTCACCCATTTGCCTATCGGCAACGAACGTTATTTTCAAAAGGCCTTAAAGGCGGTACTGACCAAAAATCAATACCAACAATCCTTGTTCGACGAGCTTTACCTCGAATTCTGGAAACAACTTTCCAAGGCCGGCGATTCCAAGATTAAGCAGGTTCAGGAACCAAAAAATCAACAATCCGGACGCCGGGAAAAAGAAGCTCGATTCGAATCGTTAAAAGATTGGTTGAATCTGAACCCGACCGAGGAAGAAAAGCAAGTGGCCTCGTTTAGCGATATCGAGGTATTGGCAAAAAAAGATTTCGTAGACCTCAGCAAAGAGGAAATGCAGTTGATGATGCGATTGCTTCAAAAAATGGCACGCAGAATGGCCCATCAAAAAAGCCGTCTTAAAAAATATTCCAAAAAGCACCGACAGCTCGACCTCCGCCGTACGATGCGGTGCAACATGAGGCATGGGGGCGAACTACAACATTTTGTATTTAGTCAGCAAAAGGAAAAGAAGTTAAAACTGGTACTGCTATGCGATGTAAGTCGATCAATGGACCTGTATAGCCGCTTTTTCGTTCATCTTATTTATGCTTTTCAAAATGCCTACGACAAAATCGAGACCTTTGTTTTCAGTACCGCATTGCATCGGGTAAGCGAGTTACTCGATAATAACGAGTTCGAAAAGGCTTTTGATATGATTTCGGATCGTGTGCCCCAATGGTCCGGTGGTACGACTATAGGAAGCTGTCTTTATGATTTTACCAATGAATACGGTTATGGGATGTTGGACAAAAAGACCCTGGTGCTCATTCTTAGCGATGGTTGGGACACGGGAGCGCCGGAAGTGCTAAAAGAGGCGATGCAAGCCATTTATAAAAAATCAAAAAAAGTCTTTTGGTTGAATCCGTTGGCGGGGAGTCCTGATTTTTCTCCTGACGCCTTAGGGATGAAAACAGCCTTGCCCTATATCGATGTATTGGCTTCGGCCCATAATTTGGAAAGCCTGAAACAGGTGCTGTACCAATTTCGTCAAAAACGAAAATTGCGAAACACTTCACTTGTTTAAGTGTTTTTTGAGGACTATGAACATTTTTGATACTCTTGTTAAATAGTAGGCAAATTTTTCCCCAAAATTTTGTAAAATATCCATCTTAATCTTTATCTTCAAGAACTTTTCGGGGATAGGTACCCTGCTCCGAAACCCAAACGAACCTTTCGATTTATAGTCAATAAGTAGGGCTCTTTTGTCAGCAACGGAAGAGATGTCTAGACTCGTTGGGTACAAGATTAAAAAGGGAATAAATTAAAACATAGCATATGAATATCTCTATTACGATAAATGGGAAATTGGTGACCCATGATATCGAACCTAGGATCAGTCTATCGCATTTCCTCAGGGAGCATTTAGATCTTACGGGAACCCATATTGGTTGTGATACCAGTGGATGTGGGGCCTGCACGGTAACATTGGATGGCCAGGCGGTGAAATCATGTACCGTATTGGCCGTACAGGCCGATGGCAGTGAGGTAACGACTATTGAGGGAATGGCTCAGGGAGACCAAATGCATCCTATACAGGAAGCCTTTCGGGAACACCACGGGTTGCAATGTGGGTTCTGTACTCCAGGCATGGTGATGACCGCCGCCGATATTTTGAAGAACAACCCAAATCCGACCGAGGAGGAAATCCGGCATGGCCTCGAGGGAAATTTTTGCCGTTGTACCGGATATCACAACATCGTTAAATCGATTCAGCATGCAGCTGAACAAATGAAAGCATAGAGTATGGGAACATTTATAGGAAAACCAATCAAAAGACGTGAAGATGCTCGATTTCTGAAAGGTGCCGGGCGCTACACCGATGATATCAAATTACCTAAAATGACACAGTCGGCATTTGTGCGAAGTCCGTATGCCCACGCGAAGATTGTACGGATCGATACGACCAATGCAAGAAATATGGCAGGTGTAGTGGCCATATATACGGCGGAAGACGGCTGTGGGGAATACGGTGTGCCATGTGGTTGGCAGGTCAATTTTAAAAATGGGGAAACCATGCGGGAGCCGAAGCATCCACTATTGGCAAAAGACAAAATAAGACATTTGGGGGAAGCGGTAGCCATTGTAATCGCCGAAACCTTGGAACAGGCGCGTGATGCGGCCGAAATGGTCGAGGTCGATTATGAGCCCCTTCCTGCGGTGACCGACCCACAAAAAGCGATGGATTCCGGCGCTCCCCTTGTTCACGATGAATGGCCAGATAATGCAGCTTTTGATTGGTGTATCGGCAACGATCGGGCAGAAGTGGAGGCCGCCTTGGCATCGGCACATCACGTTACCGAGATGGAATACCGAAACCAACGCCTGGCACCGAATGCCATAGAACCCAGGAGTTATATCGCCGACTATGATGTAAATGCGGGAAAATGGACCTTGTATACCAGCACCCAGAATCCACATTTGATCCGCTTGTTACTATGTGCTTTTGTGTTGGGAATACCCGAACATAAGGTACGTGTACTATCCTACGATGTCGGAGGCGGATTCGGAAGTAAGATATACCACTATACAGAGGAGGCACTTCTCACTTGGGTTTCAAAAGAAATTGGGAGACCGGTAAAATGGACCTCCGATCGCAGTGAGGCCTTTTTGACCGATGCGCATGGGCGCGATCATGTGGTGAAATCCAAAATGGGCTTTGACAAGGATGGTAAGATAGTGGCCCATTTAACCGATGAGTACTGTGCCCTGGGGGCCTATCTATCCACATTTGCCCCGGCAGTACCTACCTATTTACATGGAACGTTGTTTCAAGGCGTGTACACTACGCCGTTGATCCACTTGAACGTAACCGCACCGTTCACCCATACCGTTGCGGTCGATGCCTATCGTGGGGCAGGCCGTCCCGAGGCTACCTATTTGTTGGAACGGATCATTTCCAAGGCAGCAAAGGAAATGAATATGGATCCTGCTGAAATACGGTTCAAAAACTTCATCCCTCCTTTTGATGGAGTCAATGAACCTGGCTACCAAACCCAGGTGGCGTTACAATACGACAGCGGTAACTACGAGGCTGTTTTAAAAAGAGGATTGGAAATGTTGGGCTATGAGGAATTCCGTAAAGAACAGGAAGAAGCCCGAAGAAATGGAAAACTTTTGGGGGTCGGGATATCCACCTACATAGAAGGATGCGGTATTGCCCCATCGGCCGTCGTCGGTTCTTTGGGGGCTCGTGCCGGACTCTATGAAGTGGGGGCGGTTCGTGTACAACCCACCGGTAAGGTATCGGTGTTTACAGGTACCCATTCCCACGGTCAGGGACATGAGACCGTATTCGCCCAATTCGTGGCCGATAAATTGGGGATTGATATGGCCGATGTCGAAATTGAGCACGGTGATACCGACCAGGTGGCTTTTGGTATGGGCACCTATGGGTCCAGAAGCTTGGCGGTAGGTGGAAGTGCCATCATAAAGAGTGTTGAAAAAGTATTGGAAAAAGGAGCCAAAATAGCAGCCCATAAACTGGAAGCGGCGGAGGAAGACTTGGAGTATGCCGAAGGAAAATGGACGGTAAAAGGAACCGACAAGTCCGTCTCATTTGGGGATGTTTCCTTGACCGCTTATGTACCTCACGATTACCCGGAAGGATTGGAGCCCGGATTGGATTTTTCAAGTTTCTACGATCCGACCAACTTTACGTATCCTTTTGGAACGCATATCGCGGTAGTAGAGGTCGATTCGGATACGGGGAAGGTTCATTTGAAACGTTTTTTGGCCTGCGATGATGTCGGCAATGTGATGAACCCGATGATTGTTGATGGTCAGATTCAAGGTGGGGTAGTCCAAGGCGTAGGACAAGCGTTATTGGAAGAGGTAGTCTATGACGAAGTGGGACAAATGCTTTCCGGTTCCTATATGGAATATGCCATGCCGCGTGCAGATGACGTTCCCATGATCGAAACCGACCGTACCGTCACCCCTTGTCCGCATAATCCCTTAGGGGTCAAAGGTGCCGGAGAGGCGGGTGCTATAGGATCTACCCCTGCGGTGGTCAATGCCGTGGTCGATGCCCTCTCGCATTTGGGCGTGACCGACATCCAAATGCCCTTAACACCCCAACGCGTTTGGAAAGCGATGCATGCGTAGACAGGAGCTGTTAGAAATAAGACGGAAGATAGAAGTTTTCAGTAACATATTGGTTTTAACAATTAAGGGTCTTTCGTTTTTTATCTTGTTTCTTTTGTCTTTTGAACTGCCAACAGCTAAGTAAGCGAGAATAGAAATTTAAAAAAACCGAGGTAAACCAAATAATAAGAAACATGATACCAGCAAAATTTGATTATATAAAAGCGTCCTCTTTGGGAGAGGCCTTGACCTTATTGCAAGAGCACGGTGATGAGGCCAAAATTTTATCGGGAGGCCATAGTTTGATTCCATCAATGAAACTACGACTCGCCACACCCTCTGTATTGATTGATATCGGTGGTATCTCAGAGATGAACACCATCACCGAGGAAGGGGACGAAATTGTTATAGGAGCCAACTGTACGCATCATCAAATCGCTACTTCCGATTTGGTTAGGGAACATGTAAACATTCTATCCCAAGCGGCATTATGTATCGGGGATATCCAAGTTCGGAACCGTGGCACATTAGGGGGCAGTTTGGCGCATGCCGATCCCGCCTCGGACTATCCGGCAACGGTGTTGGCTTGTGAGGCGACCATCGTGGCCGAGGGGAAAGACGGTAAGCGTACGATCGGGGCCAACGATTTTTTCCAAGCGCTTTTCTTGACCGCCTTGCAAGATGACGAGATTATTACCGCCATTCGATTTCCCAAAGTCTCCCAAGGTACCTATCAAAAGTTCTTTCAATCAGCCAGCCGTTTTGCAGTCGTTGGGGTAGCGGCCATCAAAAAAGGGGATGGCGTTCAGATAGGTGTTACGGGAGTATCGGGGGTACCCTTCAGGGCCACCGCGGTAGAAAATGCTTACGATGGCACTAGCAGTGCCGCAAAGCATGCCATGGATGGAGTCGATGATATTATTAGCGACCACTTTGCAGACGAGGAGTACCGCTCACATTTGGCCAGGGTATATGTAAAAAGAGCGTTGGAAGCACTGTGATAGTTTCCCTAAATAGTACTATTGGTACCGATTGAATTCCCCTAGTTTTAGAATGGCCGCTGTAGGGCTCTGTTCCCTTGGCCAAAATGCTAACCTGTGGGCGTTGCAGTCAAACGAACCTGACACTAGAGGCATTCCACCCATGACGTCCTGAGGATTTCCAAGTATTGGATAGGAATATGATTTTTTAAATCTGCTTTTACCCCTCCCAAACTTTGTCTATACGAACGACCCCTTTGATAAAGGGTGAAGACTAACCGTATTTACTGTCCCTTATGCCCCTTAGACCAAGTGAGTTGAGGAAACCGTTGATTGGTTATTTCTGCATTTTCAAATAGTAGTCCATCGAATGTTTTCCAGAACCGTAGAACAGAAAAAAAACACAAATGGCTAAGGCCGAAAGAGCCAATATCAGGTTTGTTGGATTCATAATCCCCAAGAAATTGACCAAGACAGCTCCAATTAGGATTGGTAACTGTGCCAGCACGGCCCAGCGGGTCAATAGACCTACCACGATTAAGAAACCGCCTACAAAATGTGCCGGGACGATATAATGTAGAATAAGCATGCCTCCCGGCATGTTTTCAAAAGGTTTGATAACTTCAGCCATCTGGGCTTGGTTCGACATAAAATCGACTCCTTTTATAAATAGGAAAACCCCAAGGGCGAGTCGCAGCAGATCTAACGGGTAGTACGTATGGGCATTGGCCCATTTGTTTAATGATTTAATGGTGGCCATGACGAAAATAGTTATGGGTTGCTAAGTCATAAGATACTCATTTTTAGACAGATAATAAAGTTAAAATTTTAGGTGCTAGCTGATTTGACCACTTGAAAGTCTTTCATACCTCCTGTGTTTATCCTTTTCTTGGGTCGATTTATGGAACGATTCTTGGTGTTTTAATGAAGAGACCGCAAAACCCACCAAGATGCAAAAAATACTTCTACTGTCGGGGTTGTTACTGTTTATAGGATGTGTCCCTAAAGATACTGTTGAAACACTCCCGAATATTGAAAACACGGAAGGCAGCAATACAAATGATCTGCTTAATCCACCCGGGATCGATAGCGAAGTGCTCTTTCTTGATCGGAGCAAAAGGCAACTGCTAGCGTATTTTGATGAACTGGTCAAGAACGAACAACTCATAGTTGGGCAGCACTGCGGCAACGGGCCGGATGACATGACAACGTATTATAATCGATATGTCGATATGCTGGCCGATATTTCGGGGAGACATGTCGGGCTGATGGGAGCCGACTTGGGCTTTTTTCCTAGTTCGGACTATCCCGTGCAATCCCTGATCGACCATTGGAACCAAGGAGGTTTGGTTACCTTAAGCTGGCATGCGGATAACCCTTTCGTAGAGGGTTACAATGTATATTGGAACACCGTTGAGAATAAAGGGAAAATCAATTTGAAATCCCTTCTCAAGGGGGAGGTCCAAACGAAGGCATGGATCAATTATCGAACGGAACTGGACCAGATCGCCGGGGCGCTACAGAAACTTCAAGATGCCGGAGTCACCGTTATATGGCGTCCTTTTCACGAAATGAACGGAGACTTCTTTTGGTGGGGCATCAACGCTTATAACAACCAACAAACCAACGAGGCCGATTTTATTGCACTTTGGAGAGACCTTTACCATACCCTTACCTTTGATTACGGTTTGGACAACCTTATATGGGTATATTCTGTGATTCCCTATCAATATTGGAACGCTGAAGTAACAACGTTTTATCCAGGAAATGAGGTAGTTGATTTGGTGGGTATGGATTTTTACGGAAGTTCACCGGATTTTCCGGATTATAAAGCACTAAAATCCCTGGGAAAAACGTTGGTGCTATCCGAATCGGGCCCGCTGGAAGATGGGTACGGGAATTGGAACATGATGCAATGGGCCGATATGTTGAAGGGAAAGGCAGCCTATTTTCTGCAATGGCACAGTTGGTCAGGAGCCGAAGTCGCTATCATCGATAATGCGAATGCCGTTGAGATGATGAACAGTACGATCGTTATCACTAGGGATGAGCTGTAAGACCCACTATTTCTTTTTCTTGCTGCTCTTGGCCAAAGGATTGAAATCCAGACACAATCGAAGCCAATAATTGAGGTCCTTGTCCAAGTCGAAACCATCTTCGGCAACAAAAACATATCCTTTCATAACACGACCGGTAAAATTCATGGGGGTACAGTAAGGTCTTGCCAACGCATGGTCGTATGCATCGGGACCAACTCGGCACATTAGACGTGAGGTATCGGTTTTTTTATCGATGTCAAGTCCTAGGCACATTTTACCGTCGACCATATAACAAAGCCCGCCCATCATTTTCTTTTCCTCAAAAACGATTGACTGCTGTTTCAAAACTTGCCGGATCCGATCGGCCAAAAATTCGTCATATGCCATTTTGTTTCGCTTTATCCAATTTACGTAGAATTATTTTTTTTTCGTGATCTGTGGTGGCGGTCACCATGGCAAGTTCAAGGTGGTCCTTTTGTTTTTTCCTATCCGAATCGGAGTACAGTTCTGCCAACAACAAATGATAGAAGTGATTGTTTTTCATATCTATTTTTAGTGCCTGCTCCAGCGCCACCTGTTTACCGTAGGCCTTGGATAGCGCATAGGTGCGGTTCAAAGCTATAATCGGGGAGTATCTTAACTGAAGCAGTTGATTGTACAATTGCAGTATCTGTCCCCATTTTTCCTTGGAATCGTTTGGTTGGGTATGCTGGTAGGCGATAACAGCCTCCAGATGATATTTGGTAATGGCCGTACCCAAACTGGACAATCGAAGATACGCTACCCCTTTTTTTATAAGCTCTTGGTCCCAAGCTCCAATATCTTGATCGAAATATAGGGTTTGTTCCCCATCCTTGTTGGAGCGTGCCTCGAATCTAGAGGCATGGAAACAGAACAAAGCCATTAACGCGTTTGTTTTCGGGAGATTGGTCGGTTCATGATCCAACAATAGAAGTGAAAGTCTCATGGCCTCGATACAAAGCTCTTTTCTAATATTTATCTCTGAGGTGGTCGAATAATAGCCCTCGTTGTAGAGAAGGTATACCACAGAGATGACATTGTCGAGCCGCTCCTCAATGGCTATTGTATGGGGGATTCCCAAATCGATTTTGGCAGCCCGCAATTTTTCTTTGGCCCTGTGTAGCCTTTTATTAATCGTCTCTTTGTTGCTTAAAAATGCCTTCGCGATCTCGGTAACCCCAAAACCACAAAGAATGCGCAGTGCCAAGGCAATTTGGGCTTCCTTGGATATGATAGGGGTACATATTGCAAAAAGCATTTGCAGTTGACTGTCTTTGATATTTGGTTCGGATAGATCAATCTCCAATTCGATTGAAGTGGTGTTTCGATGTTCAAGTTCGGGCTTTATTTTCTGTTGAAATACCTTATTGTGACGAAAACCGTCCCGGGCCTTGTTTTTGGCAACTTGATACAACCAGGCCCTTGGATTTTTGGGAGTTCCTTTGAGGCCCCAAGTTTCCGTAGCGGTCAGAAAGGTCTCACTGGCGATATCCTCGGCAAGCGCGATCTGGGAAAATCCAAAGGTTTTGCAGAGTACCGAAACTATCTTGCTGTATTCGGTTCGGAAAAGGTGTGGTATAAGTTCTTGACGGTTCATTCGGATAGTTGTTATGGCAATGGTAAAAAGGAGCCGTCATAGCGCGCGAAAAGAAGCAATCTGTTGGTGCTTTCGTATCGGAAATTAAGCGATTGCCTCGAACCCTGTCCTTGGGTAACTACCTCGCAACGACGGCTCGTAAATTACATATCGAACACCATTACATCCCGCACCTCTACCTTGCCGCCTGGAATGGATAGGGTAGGGCAGCCCTCCGATAGTTTTACGGCCTCCTCCAGGTTTTCAGCTTTTACTACGATATAGCCTCCAACGATTTCCTTGATTTCAGCATAGGGCCCATCGGTGACCAACCCATCGGCATGAACTGTCTTCCCCTGATAGCCGAGGGCATCCGTACTTACAAATTTGCCTTGGGCCGCAATACCACCGATCCAATCTTGCCACGTTTTGACCATGGCTTGCATTTGTTCCGGAGAAGGTGGTGGTGCGTCATTTCTTTCTGTTCTGAAAAGCATCATAAACTCTTTCATATGATTTAAGTTTTAAAGGTTATATGCTTAGGACAATCGATACTTTCTAAATGGGACATCCTATTTCCTAAATTATGCTATTTTTTTAAAAATTCGATGGGCATGGGTACCGTAAAAGGAAAAAAGGGAATACATTGATGAGGTGTATTCCCTTTTTACCCAGTGTTAGTATGGCTACTATTGAAGGCTAAATGACTGTTCTGTGCAACGAAACCGCTTGCTATCCCTAAGTTTGGTCAGGGAGACGAACCTTCTCGATTCCGTTGGATACTGATTGATGAATGTTTTCATGACGTTGTTTTATGATGATGACCTGTTGGGTAAAACCGTGATTAGCGGTTGAAGTTCCTGTACTGTGCCCACTGAGCCCTTTTGCTATGGCTCAAGGATGAAAAGTACTGTCCTGTTTTTGACTCTGTTACCGTTCTGTTGAATGATGCTTTCATGATGGTCGTTTTTAGAATGTTGTTGATAGTTTTTTTTAATTAGCGGTTGAAGTTCCTGTACTGCGCCCACTGAGCCCTTTTGCTATGGCTCAAAGATGAAAAGTACTGTCCTGTTTTTGACTCCGTTACCGTTCTGTTGAATGATGCTTTCATTATTTTTAGTTTTAAAGTGTTGTTTGTTTTTTTATGACACAAAAATCTTAGAATTGAATATGGGAAGAAAATGATTGCTACTCAATTGTCATTTTCGTAAACCCAGTTGGCATGATGTCCAACCTAATCAATTATTTATCGATTAAAATTTCTGTATTGAGCCCACTGAGCCCTTTTGCTATGGCTCAAGGATGAAAAGTACTGTCCTGATTTCGATTCTGTTACCGTTCTGTTGAATGATGCTTTCATGATTTCTAGTTTTTATAATGATTTTATAGTTGTTTTTGATTTGCTTACACCTACTAGACGACATAGTATTAGTTTTGTTACAGTACTATGTATAAAAAGGTACTATTTTATAGATTATTTAACATAATTTAAGAAATACAAAATTGTAAAAATTAATTAAAATACTGATAATCATACTATTACGCAATAACCATTTTTTTTAAAATTTTAGGTATCGAATGGGCAATTACACGAAAGAGTATGCTTAGGCGAAAACAATCTGGATGTATGGGCCATACATGAAAGGCGTGGGAAATCAGGTTTAGGCAGTGGTAACCCTGTTATTTAAATTGCTATCATCGCAATTTGATAGGGCAGCGGGTTCTCGCTGCGTTTGAAAGGAACCCTTCCCAAATAAATATCCTTTGTTCATATCAGAAAGTTTATTTTTAGGGAATGGGATTGCGACCGCGATATCGACGTTATTTTAAACAGATTGTTCCATTTGGAGTTTTTTGGCTCCTTTTTGGATTGGTATTTCTCTTAGTCGAATACGGAATCCTAGGTCGGGAACCTCTATATCCTGCTACGGGAAACCGGTATGATTTTTACAATAACCTGAAAGTCATCCTACCAAGCAGTCTGCTTATGGGACTATTACAGGGCTGGATAGAGGTAGTATGGCTGAGAAGACGCTTCGAAAAACAGGCGTTGTGGGTTAAAATAGTGCTGAAAACCTCATTTTATCTAATCTTTATCATACTATTTCTAATCGGGGTAGCATTGGTGAACAGTCTGATTGCCGACGAGTCTACATCTGAAAAAGCCCTTAATGATCTGCAACGATTCGTGAGTAATTTTGCATTTTGGAGCATTATTATATATATCGGGGTCACCTTGGTTCTTACTTTGTTTTTCTCGGAGATAAGTCAGTATCTCGGGAACGGGGTGCTCTACAATTTTCTTTTTGGCAGGTATCATGTGCCCAAGTCCGAAATACGTATTTTTATGTTCCTCGACATGCGTGCCTCCACCAGCATTGCGGAACGACTGGGCCACAAGAGGTATTTTAGGTTATTGAAGACTTATTACGCCGATATGACCGAAGCCATTCTCGATACTTCCGGGGAAATATATCAATATGTTGGTGACGAGATCGTGGTGTCTTGGCAACAAAAAAAGGGAGTTCGCCATGATAATTGTATTCGATGTTTTAAGAAAATCAAAAAGGTTTTCCACAGAAAGAGCGCTACATACCTTGAGCGCTTCGGGTTGGTTCCCGAGTTCAAGGCCGGTTATCATATCGGGGAAGTAACCACAGGTGAAATTGGAATCATAAAAAAAGACATCATCTATACAGGGGATGTATTGAATACTAGCGCTCGTATCCAAGATCAGTGTAACGGCTATAATGCCGATGTGTTGATTTCCGGAAACTTGTTGAAAGAATTAAGCAAAGACATGGGCACTACATTTGTACAGATAGGAAAATTGACACTTCGGGGCAAGCAGGAACCTATCGAGTTGTTTAAAATGGAACTGGTCTAAAACCTACTCCAACTCCTTCCAAACGTTTTCAATCAATGCTTTGGTCGCCTTGATACCCTCTGGTTCGGACATCTTTTCGCCTTCGTACTCGATACCAATATACCCATCGAAATTAGAATTCTTCACCATTTTGAGCAATCTATGGTAGTTCATTTTGGCTTCATTCCCCGCTTCATCAAAATCATATGTTTTGGCGCTGACTCCTTTGGCATAGGGTAGAAAATCGGATAATCCTTCATACGGGTCGTACACGGTATCGCATTTGTCGCCCTGGGTGCTACCCCATTCAGCTGTCAGACACCAGTTGCCAAAATCGGGAAGGGTGCCCAAAAAGGGACTGTTTACCTGCTTTAAGATCCCTACCATGAACTTTCCATCAGAGGTATGCAGTCCGTGATTTTCGATTAATACGTTGATATTCTCTTTTGCTCCATAAGCGGCCAAATTTCCGAGTCCGTCTATCAGTGCATCATACAGTTCCTGTCTGGTTCCTTCCCCGAAAGCGTTTACCCTTATGGAATGGCATCCCAAGAGTTTGGCCGCATCGATCCACTTGTAATGGTTTTCTACCGCTTTTTTGCGTTCCACTGCTTTTGAACTCCCCAAATTACCCTCATCGTCGACCATAATTAACAGGCTCTGTACGCCAGCGTCTTTGGCCCGTTGTCCCATCTGTAGCCAGAACTTTTGATCCGCCGCATGCTTCAGATAGAATTGGTTTACATATTCAACTGCTCGAATCGCGTATTGGTTGCTAGCTATACTGGGAAAATCCACTGCTTTCATAGTGCCGTTTTCTATTGCCCTGTGTAATGACCATTGGGCCAAGGATATTTTTGGTGCTGACATGGATCGGTGCTTATCGGTTGACGGTTTTGCTGTTGTGAAGGCAGGTAAAGGTATTCCCAAGGCGATACCTCCCAAACTCGTTTTCCTGATAAAATCCCTTCTCGTTTTCATGTTCGGATTTGATCAGTTGAAATACCTTGATTTCGCTTCCCTACGATTTCAATGATCCAATACATCAGTTTTCCGATACCGCCTACAAAGATGAATAGCAGAATCCATACCAATAAAAGATTATTTTCTTTGAGATTTGGATTTTGTACTGCATGCATAATGTAAAAAATCAAACTGCTTAAGGCGATGAAAATAGCAAGTAGAATGACCACAAAAAAGGTGCCTATGCTACCAAGTATATAGGATGCGGGGACATTCCCGGAATTCTCTAGCTGTTCAATATTCCCCACAAGCGAAAACACAAAGACCATATATCCAATAATGGCAATGATAAATATAAGTATCGGTGACAATGCGAAGAAGGCCTGCCAAAATTTGTTATGTAACATGATGAAGGTTGTTTATCTTAAATATAAGAAATATAAAGGAACCGACCTCGAAATGGTGATACGCTGCCTAGGCCGAAACAGCATTGCCTTGGTCATATATAAGATAGTATCCTGTCGAATCCTTTAATAAGGGAAAGGTGTTAAACTACTAGGTAAAACAGCGAATCTTAATGTCAAATGAGTCAAGAAAATTTCATGTTTTCAAATAATTTTAGACAATAACTAAAAACACGATAGATGCCTTTTATAACAAACAAAACAGGAAAAGAACAAGTAGATATTTTTTATGAGGATTATGGGAGTGGTCAGCCTGTACTATTAATTCACGGGTGGCCCCTGAGTAGAAAATCTTGGGAGCAACAAGTGTGGAAAATTGTAGAATCGGGGTTTCGATGTATTTCGTACGACAGAAGGGGATTTGGTATTTCCTCGGCACCTTGGGAATCGTATGACTACTCGGCTTTGGCAAGCGACTTGAACACTATCATTGAGGGACTTCAATTAGCAGATGCGATAATCGTCGGGTTTTCCATGGGAGGTGGTGAGGTAGTCCGTTATTTCACGGATTACGGATCGGATAAAATCGCCAAAGCAGTCCTGATCAGTAGTATCATTCCTTTGGTCAAGCAAAAAGAGGATAATCCGGATGGAGTTCCCGTGGATGCCTTAGAGGAAATGAAGGAAGCCCTTCAAAACGACCGGGTGGGGTTTTTAAAAAACTTTCACAAAGGATTTTATAACTACGACGACAACAAAGATCGCGTAAGTGAAGCGCAATTGGAATACGATTTCATCATTGCATCCCACGCATCTCCCAGGGCAACAATACAGGCTGCATTGGCCTGGATGCATACCGACTTTAGAACAGAACTTAAAAATGTGACCGTGCCTACGTTGATCGTCCATGGCGATTCCGACGAAACGGTGCCGATTAAGACGTCGGCAGACCAAGCCGCAGCGGGTATTCCCAATAATCGGTATGAAATAGTGCAGGGAGCTCCACATGGATTGAATATTACCCATGCCGACGAGCTGAACGACCTCTTAATTTCATTCTTAACAGACTAAAGAAGGTGATAAAATTACGAAGGCCGGACTGTCATACTGTTCGGCCTTTTTATTTTTCCAGCAGGGCAATTACCGGGAGATGGTCCGAGATGTGCTTTCTATTTTCCAATCGTTCATCCAAGTGCAGGTAGGTACTTACGGCAAGGTCTTTTACAAAAATGTAATCGATACGCCGATTTATAGGGGCGGGACTGTCAAACCCGTTGAAGGTACCCGATGGACCTTTCATCGGATTTTCGGAAATAAGCAATCCATCATCCATTTTGGTCTGCAGGTATTCAATCGGTTTTTGGTCGGGGGTAAGGTTCAAATCGCCCATGAACACCACTGGAAGATTTTGGCTGTTTACTTCTTTTATCTTTTTGACAATAAGACGCACGGATTTTTTCCGTGCCTTCGTGCCCACATGATCGAAGTGTGTATTGAAAACCCAAAGTTTTTCCATGGTTTGCTTGTTTTCGAATAGTCCGTATGTACAGATGCGTTCCAAGGCGGCATCCCATCCGACGGATACTTTTTCTGGGGTCCTGGATAGCCAAAAGGTATTCGATCGAAGCATGTGGTATCGGCTGTCATCGTATAAGATAGGGGAGAATTCCCCTTTTTGTTTTCCATCGTCCCTTCCGACGCCTATATACCGATAGTCTGGTAATGCTTCGTCCAGGTAGGTCAATTGACGTAGGAGTGCTTCCTGAAGACCGATGAAGGACGGCTGCTCTTTTTGCAAAAGTCGAACCATGGCATCTTTACGATCATTCCAGTTATTGACGGTATCATTGATATCGTCGTATTTTATATTATAGGTCATTACCTTAATTTCCTGCGCATCTACCGACAGCGCGCTTAGAAAAAAGAGCAAAGGAAGAAATTTGATGGCCATTACGGGTGTATTGAAAGGATTGTCAATGTAATAATTTACTGTTACATTTAGTCAATGCAACCAAAAGGATATTTACATCAGATTCATCCCGTACTTCCGGTGAAGGATGTAGTCGAAGCCTTGGATTTCTATGTAAACAGATTGGGCTTTAAGATTGCTTTTGCGGATGATTCCAAAAATCCCAAGTATGCAGGGATTATTCGCGATGCCATTGAAATTCATTTGCAATGGCACGATGCCTCCGAGTGGGAGATGGAAATCGACCGCCCGATGCTTCGTATTGTCGCTGAAAACATTGAATCGCTCTATGAGGAATTCGGTCAAAAGGGTGTTTTTCATGCACACACTTTGCTAAGGGAGACCGCCTGGGGCACCAAGGAATTTGCATTCTATGACCCCTATAAAAACGGACTGACCTTTTATCGCGATGTTTAGGCGAGGGGCATGAAAACCACCAATAATGATTGGATGACAAAAAACAACAAGAACGGAATCAGTAAATAGCCCATCACGTCCCTAGGATGAATATTGACCCCCTTGGCCATAATCGGAATGACCAACAGTAAATAAAAGGGTTGCAACATATTGCTAAGGCTTTCACCATAAGCAATCGATAGCGACGCCCGGGAAATCATCGCCGTCACCTGTTTTTCCGGGAGACCGGCCCCAATTTCCTTTACCGCCTCGATTATTCCGGGACCGACCACTGCAAATTCCCCACCCGCCGAAGGGATGGCAAAGTTGACCATTCCACCGGTCAGGTAGGCGTAAAAGGGATAGGAGTCAATGGTGGCCACCGACGCCAATAATTGCGCCAGTCTCTCCCCGAGGCCTGTATAGAGCATAATGCCCATTATCCCCGCATAAAAGGGGTATTGAAACAAAACTCCCGAAATATTACTGCTGGCCCTCTTCATGGCCACCACGTAACGAATGGGGGTTTTATGCAAAAGGAGGCCCAGAATCAAAAAAAAGAAAATCATGATATTAAAGTTGAGGTCCAACCCCTTGGTCATGAAATGATATACGATATAGGTGACGCCCATGAGCACGATCATTGCTTGTAATATCACACTGTTGTTCAATCTGTCCGATACTGCCTTTTTGGGTAATTCAATAAGGGAGGCTTCCTCCTGTATGCTCATGGTGGTCTCGTCGGAACTTTCAGCCAATAGTTCACAGAGCTCTTTTGGCTTTTGGTGCTTTGGTAAAAGTAATAGCATGATGATGGGAGCTCCTAGCACCAAGAGTAGTATCATGGTAATATTGAGCCAAGCTCCTAAGGTATACGAGGTAGGTATGACGGTTTCCAATATTCCAGCGTCGATTAAAAAGTTTTTGTCGGTATTTAGTAAGAGCGGAATAGAACTTGATAACCCCATTACCCAACTATTCATGGAAAAATAAACGCAGGCAATAAGAAAAGCATAGTTGATGCCTTTTATCCGAAGCGCCAGTTCCCTCGCCAATACGGCGGTAATCACCAACCATCCAAAACTCACCAAGGAAAGCAACATCCCTATCATGACCACAAAAAAATAAACCTGACGGGGAGTACGGATAAAACGGGTCAAATAATCGATCCCTTTATTCACTGCAGGGGACAGGGCTATGGCGAAACCGGTGATAATAATTAATACGATCTGCATGCCAAAAGCCAAAAGGTCAAAAAAACCGTCGTACCAGGAAACAATGATTTCAAGAGGCGAAACGCCTACCCAGAACAAGGCGCCAAATGCCACCAACAGGGTCAGTAGAATGGCAAATACGAAAGCATCGGGCATGTATTTGCGAAACAGTTGGGTAACCTGTTCACCCAGTTTTCCAATCATACGTTTATTCTTTGTATTTCTCGAACCAAGCCAATATGCCGGCCAATTTAGCGACCAGATTACTGGGCCTGTTGGCGATACCGTGAGAGGCTCCGGGGATTCGTACCATAGCCGTTTCTACCCCTTCCAATTTTAGGGCTGCATAAAACTGTTCGGATTCCGCTATGGGGGTTCGATAGTCTTCCTCACCTGTTAGCAACATGGTCGGTGTAGAGACATTGCCGACATAGGAGAGCGGAGAACGTTTAAAATAGTTTTCCGGATCTTCCCAAGGCTTTTTCCCGAACCAGTACTTAGAGAAAAAAGCCGGACTATCGGCATACAATACAAAGCTTGTCCAGTTGATAACGGGTTTGGCGACCACCGCGGCCTTAAAGCGGTCTGTTTTACCAACGATCCATGCGGTGAGTACCCCACCACCGCTACCTCCGGTAACAAAAAGATTTTTATCATCAACATACCCTTTTTGGATGACCGCATCGACTCCCGATATTAAGTCTTCATAGTCATGGTTCGGATAGTCGTGGTGGATGAGGTTCCCGAATTCTTGACCATAGCTGGCACTCCCACGCGGATTTGCGTATAACACTACATAACCTGCAGCGGCCATGGCCTGTATCTCGGCCGAGAAAACGGAACCGTAGCTCAAAAAAGGTCCTCCATGGATTTCTAGTATCAATGGGTACTTTTTTGTAGGGTCAAAATCGGGAGGGGTCACCACCCAACCTTGTATTTTGCGTTGGTCAAAGGTAGATTCCCACCAAAGTTCTTCTACTTTTCCCAGTTTTCGAAATGAAAACAGGTCGTCGTTGACAAACGTGAGTCTTTTCATGCCTTTCCTGTCCTGTACCGCCAAATCGGATGGATGTTCGGTTCCCCCCAGCGTATACGTTAACCGGCTATTTTTGGAAACGGAATAACTGCCAGAATTGTAAGGTCTTCCCAAGGAGGTGCCTCCCAAGCCAGCCGCAATACTTGTTACTTTTCCTGTAAGCGACAAATGACCGATTTTCGTATCACCCTGATCATTGTACTGAAAATAAAGTCCTTTTCCATCTCCGGCCCATTGAATATTTTGAATATTTCGGTCGAAATCCCCCGAGAGCAGTTTGGGTTTCCGCTCGGTAAGGTCCATCGTATACACTTCGTTTAATTGGTATCCCAGTAGTTGATCGTCAAGACCGGTATAGGCGATTTTAGTGCCATCCGGGGACAGGATAGGGGAGTCGTCAGGCCCGTATCGATCGGTAAGGGCGTTTATACTGTTATCCGACAGGTCAAGTTCGTACAGTTCGCTGTTGTTGGGCTCAAAGTCCTCATCGGGATTAAAATTCGCTGAAAAATAGAGTGTACGATTGTCTTTTGACCAGATAGGCGCACCATGGTCAAAAGGGGTAGCCGTAAGCTGTTTCGGGGTGCCGCCATCTATTGAGAGTATAAACAGTTGCAAGTTGCCGCCTTTGAGATAACCTTGCCCGTCACCGCGATAATTTAATTTATCGATATAAGTGGGGGGCGCATTCCATTTGGCTCCTTCCGGTTTTTCGGGCATTTTGATGATAGACTCGTTTTTCATCGGAACAAACATATTAAAGGCTAGGTAACGGTCGTCATGGGACCAACTTATTTGTCCCGGGGCCTGAGGGGTGTTGGTCAAGGGGACTATTTCTTTGGTATCCATCCACATAAGGTACAATTTCACTTTGTCGTCTGCCTTATTCGACTTAAAAATGATTTTTGTTCCATCGTGTGACCATCTGGGATAAAAATCGTTCTGATTGCCGGAGGTTATCGGCCTATTGTTTGAGCCGTCGTAATTGATAACCCATAAATTCGATAGGTTTTTGTCGGTCATCACATCCTTAAAGTTGCGAACGTAGATAATCTTGCTTCCATCGGGGGAGATTTGTGGATCGGTGATATACTCCATGTCGAATATGTCAAGTAGTTCCAAATTCGATTTTACCTGGCTTTGTATGGTTAGCGTAAACAGCAGGGTGAAAAGGGTAAAGGTATTTTTCATATCAAAAAAAGAAGATTAGAACTTTTGTATTGCAACCAAGATACTGATTAATATGGATAGTTTTCCCTATGGAATTCGTCTTAAACAAGATTGGTTTATAATCGAAGGGGTGGGCGCTCTTAAAACAACCGACCGGGTCCATAAAGAAGACCCGGAGAGTTTTCCGGGTCTTGCAGTGGTTGGTTAGTTTATGGTGATCGTTTAGTGGTCACTTCTTACCTTGTGGCGGCTATCACCTTGGCATCGGGGCCGCTAAGGTCTTTACGAAGGGACCATATTTCTGCCCTATCGCCATCGGTGGTCGCTTCGAGATCTGCTAAAAGTTGACTAAAACTCCCAGCGCCGTGTACTTCTTCAAAATGCTGTGGAAATTTGTCCTCTCGACCCATCCATGACATGGAGTCAAAGAAGGTGACGAAACCAAAATCCATTCCATCCATGTTGTTCATTTCGTTGGTATAAATACCGTAAATCTCATCCGGCATTTTTTCCTTTTGCATTTTGACCACTTTTTTGACCACCTTTTCCATAAAGTCTATTTCTTTTAGACGTTTGATGTCGACCATGAAGACAGAAACGTTATTGATTTCAAAATCTTTCGAAAAATTGGAAAGCTCTGGATGCATTTTCATGTAATTTACCTCAACATCGGGCATCATGTATGGGGCCACATTCTTATTCATATCCTCATCGTGTTCCGTGCTGGAGGGTCGCCCGTCCATAGCACTCCAGGGCAACGGTCCCATAATCAACATATATTTACCGGCGTTTTTGCCGTTGGCAATGGAATAAACCCTTGCGCCATACGGTCCGTCGGCATGGAATTTCTTGTTATGGGCCGCCATGCCGGCCTCGAATTCGGCAATTTTTTCAGGGAGGGCCGTAATCATTACATTTTCAAGGACGAGGCTTTCGTTGTTCTGCGAAATTGCCAAAAATGGCAGTAATAGTGCGATGTACAATAGTTTTTTCATGGGTTGTGTATTTAAAGATTAATATTCGTGTTACTTTTTTATCGGGTTAAAAAGCAGGCTGCCTTAGAGGCAATAGCTATTGACTAAATTGCTTTTGAAAACACTAATTTTTAAAAATCAAAAGTTGAACTATTGCCAATTATTCCCCCGAATGTGGCAGCCTGCCGTTTTAGTTCTTTTTAATTGGCAGGTGAATATGCCATATCTGGACGCATACGACCTAAATATTCCTCATATTTCAGCAAATTGCTGAATAAATCGCCCATTATTTGATTTCCATCTTTCCCCAATAGCGCATCGTTTTCCAATGCCTTTTGCGCATAGTCTACCGCATCCTTGGCCGCCACTGCCACCATATAGAACTCTCCGCGTGCCCCAAAACCGCTTTTGTACACCCTGTAATGAACTTTCGATCCTTTTTCGGCAAACATATCCCGAACGGCCTTCATTTTTTCCTTGATCATCTTTCGATTCCCGGGAGCAAAGTGCAAGTAGTGAAACTTTCGATAATTTTCACCTTCCGGGGTTTGTGTCATACCGTTGGGCATGTATGATAGTTCCGTATCTAAATGAATAACATAGTTTTGCTCCACGTCGTAGCATTTATCCATTCCATCGAATAGGTCCGCCATGGCCGTGCCTCCCATTTTTTGCGCCAAGGTGGCAAATACCGGTTTGTCTAACTGGGCCATATTCTCGATGGGTCCTACATATAGATAGCGCGAGTCGGCAAGATTGGCGACAATCATATTTGCTTCTTGGATATTGTGTTTTTTCATGTTGGCGACCAATTCTTTGCAAATACGCTCATATTCCTCCACCATGGAAGGTTTTACTACATCTTCATGTACCCAAAAGGCTTGGGATGTTCCGCTTTCCTGTGCTTGAATGATGCTCATGGGTGCTAGCAGCATTGCGGCTAGCATCAGCTTGATCTTTAGTGTTCTCATAATTCTATGATTTATTGGTTATTGATTAAAATTTGTGTTGGTTCGTATTACTCCATAATTGGGGGAGTTAGTGTATAGCCCCAATCCTCTACCACACCCAGTACATCGTAAAATACTTCTTCCCGAATCGCCTTGCCATCTTGGTTAAAGGTCAAAACCATAAAACCTTCTGTTTTGCCTTTTTTCCCTGTTGGCGGATTTTCACCATACATTCCTGTATTGGTTCCGGTGCCTGTCCACCTTGTGTAGGACTTTGAACCCTTCACGATCATTTCACGCACCTCGATATTGAAGTTGGAAACGGCGATATGCCAAGAATGCATGGTTTCTTCCAGTCCCTGATGGGAGTTAGAGCGTATTTCACCATTTACATTTCTTTCAAAATCAGTGCTCGTAACGGTTCTCATCAAATTGAAATCCTTCGAGTTCCATGCCCTGATATAGTCTTTGCTTCTATTTTTCATAAGCTGTTCAATGGCTGATGTCGGTTCAGTCGAAATAATCGGATGATCTGGACTTTGGTCTCGGCACGAGTTTAACCATAAGGCCATGGTGGATATTCCAAGTAGTATCTTTTTCATGGCTTCCCACGTTGGCTGATTATTCTTATTGTTTTGTCTTACACTAAGGAATTGATTTAAAAAGCATTAGAGAAGCTATAGAGGACGAACGGGTGGTTTTCTTGTCCGAATCCCATTTTCTGTTTATCGAACAGTATGTGGGAATTATGTTGTATATTTAACAAGCTTGTTCCCCCGCTAACAACCAAACCAGCAAATGAGGGGCTTTTTCCTAAAAGCTGTTTTTCTTAGTATCTTTTCTTTTTTGAATTGCGGTTACCTCATTGCCCAAATAGTCGACTTTGACCGCGAAAACCCTTACAAGAAAGTGTTTGTGGAGACCGATAATTTTGGCCCCTCTTACTTGAAAACACTTGAAAACGCCTACGCTTTAGTAAAAACCGATTCCATTCAATTTTCGATACTTAATGACCTGGCCTATTACTGGCACACCAGAAACTTGGTCAAGGCCCTGAAATTTACCAATGAGGGTTTGGCCCTTACGGCAGAAAAAAAGGATAGTGTATGGGAGGGCCGATTTCAGATAACCCAAGGTGCCATTTTTTTAAGGATGGAAAGGCTTGGCGAGGCCCAAGAGGTATTGGAGTCGGCTAAAAGCAAGGTGAGGAAAAGCGACTTGGCCTCGCTTTATACCCAATTAGGCTATGTATATGAGCGAAGAGGGGAACTCGATAAGGCGGCCGATTATGCCTTGGAAGCCCTGCATCTTGGAAAAAAGTTAAATGATAAAAAAACCGTTGCCTTAGCATTTAGCGACTTAAGCAACCTTTTTTGGAAACAATCCAAGTTTAGGACGGGATTGGAATACGGACTTAAATCGCTCGCGGTTTTCGAAGATCGCGGCATTACGGATCTTGACTACGATTTTACACTATATGTAGTCGGGAACAACTATTTGGCTTTAAAGGAATATCGGAAAGCACTCCAATATTACGAGCATTCACTCATTATAGCCGAGCGGTACGGTTTTTACAATAACCTAAGTGATGTATATATTTCCTTGGTAGACCTATATTCCTATTTACAGGAATTTGATAAGGGCGCAAAAGCGGGCAATCAAGCTGTAAGGTATGCATTGTTATTGGATAACGAATTTATGCTGATGCGCTCGTGGCTCGCTATAGGCAAACTGCAGCTTTTACGGGGGAAGAATTTGGCTGCTATTGAAAGTCTTCGAAAAAGTATTGGCATAGCCACAGACGACTTTGGGGATGAGTACTACTTGAGCCAAGCCTATGAGAGCTTGGGTAGGGCCTATGCCGCTAATAACGATTATCGGGAGGCGTATATGGCATTTGCCGAATACGATGTATTGAAGAATCGGATTTTTACCGCGGAAGCCGATCAACGAATATCCCTGTTGCGCACCGAATTTGATGTGGCCAATAAAGAAAACACGATATTGCTTCAGGAAGCCCAAATTCAAAAGCAACGTACTTGGCAAGTGATGATAGGCATCATAGCAGGACTTTTGTTTTTGCTTCTTCTTTTGGCTTCTAAAGCAATTCAGAATAAGTACAGAGTCAATCGAATACTCCAAAAGCGGAATGCGGAAAAGGAGTTTCTTTTGAAGGAAATACACCATAGGGTAAAGAACAATCTTGAAATGGTTTCGAGTCTTCTCTCCCTGCAGTCGGCACAGATCCGTGACCCGAATGTATCGAACGCCATTTCGGAAAGCCAGCATCGGGTTCACAGCATGGGTATGATCCATCAAAAACTATATCAAGGAGAGAACTTGGCCGCCATCGAAATGAAGGACTATTTTGTCAACCTATCGGATTACATAGTCGATTCGTTTGGAGCGGAAGGTCACGTGACGATTGAAATCGACATGAAAAAAATTGAATTAGATGTTGATATGGCAATACCAATTGGCTTAATAGTCAACGAGTTGCTAACAAACTCCTTGAAATATGCATTTCCGAATCGGCGACAGGGCCTCATTCAAGTAAGTCTAAAGAAAATTGGACCTCTATTAGAATTGGAAGTCATCGACAACGGCCTTGGGAGAACTCCCCAAACCGATGTTCAAGGTACCGGATTCGGCACACAGTTGATTTCGTTATTGACCAAACAGTTAGACGGCAAGATGGTTCTCAATATGCATCAAGGGACATCGGTATCCATTCAATTTCAACACCATAAAGCTGCTTAAAGATGAATTATCCAGCACGAATTTTAATTGTTGAGGATGACATGATCATAGGGGCGAATCTTTCACTTCAATTGACCAAACTCGGGTATGAGGTCACGGGCATTGAATCTAGGGGAGAGGCTGCCATTTCAAATGTTAAGGAACATATTCCCGATCTTTTGCTTTTGGATATCAACTTAAAAGGTTCATTGGATGGAATTGAGACCGCCAAGGCTATTCGGAAATATGTCGACCTTCCGATCATCTACCTTACCGCCAATACGGATGACGCTACTTTTGAAAAGGCCAAGGAAACGCATCCGAAGGCTTTTATTACCAAACCATTTAACAGGCTCAACTTGCAGCGTACGATTGCGCTGGTGTTGGAGCAACCGAAGGAAGGTAGTGGTACGGGCCGATTGCATTTGGACATTGAGGTGTTATCGGATCGTTTTTTCGTGCGACATCATGGCAAAATGGAGAAACTTTTGTTCGATGAAATTCTTTATATAGAGGCCGACCGGAATTATTCCACGATTTTCACGGCCAAGGGTAACTATGTTTTGACAAGTACTCTTAAAACAATGGAAGAGCGCCTTCCAACGACCCAATTTGTCAGAGTACACCGATCTTATATGGTGAATTTGTCAAACGTTGATATTGTCGCCGATCATCATCTCGAAATCGGGCGTACGGTGATACCACTGAGCAAATCACACAAGGAAGTGTTTATGTCCCGAATACAATTGATCTAAATGCCTTGTGAGGTTGTTCTAAGCCTCCTTGTTTCCCTGGGAACCTTGTTGTTGTCCGCCCCGAAACTTTCTTCGTCGATGGTTGCCCTTTTTGTAATTCGAACTTTTTGACCTGGCATATTTTGCGTTCGCGTTTTTTGGCCGGTGACCCGCCGGTCTTTGTGGCTGTTTTTTAAGCTCGGTCTCTTGCTCATCGTTCTCCTCTACAAACTGATGCTCTGGCATAAGGGGCACTGCCTGTTTGATTAACTTTTCGATAGCCCTTAGATAAGGACGTTCGTCTTTATCACAAAACGACAGGGCAATTCCACTGGCACTGGCGCGTCCCGTTCTTCCGATGCGATGTACATAGGTTTCCGGAACATTGGGCAGGTCATAGTTAATAACAAGTGAAAGCTCCTCCACGTCGATTCCCCTGGCCGCAATATCCGTGGCGACCAATACCTTCAACTTACCATCTTTAAAATCCCCCAAAGCCTTCTGACGTGCCGTTTGGGATTTATTTCCATGGATGGCGGCCGATCGAATGTCGGCTTGTGCCAATTTTTTTACGATTTTATTCGCTCCGTGCTTGGTTCTGGAAAAAATAAGTACGGAATCATTAGGTCTTTCCCTTAAGAGATGGACCAAAAGTTTTGGTTTGTTATTTTTACTGACAAAATAGACCCCTTGATCCACTTTTTCCGCTGTGGCTTGCTCCGGTTTAATGGTTACCCGTTCAAAATCGCCCAGCATTTTTCTGGAAAGCTCCACAATGTCCTTAGGCATGGTGGCCGAAAAGAAAAGCGATTGTCGTTCCGGAGGTAGTTTTGAAATGATTTTCCGGATGTCGTGTATAAAGCCCATGTCCAACATTTGATCCGCTTCGTCTAATACGACATATTCTAAATCGTGGAACGAAATATACCCTTGATTCATTAAATCAAGCAATCTCCCAGGGGTGGCTATCAATACATCCACACCGTTTCTCAAGGCGTTTACCTGCTTTCCTTGTTTAACCCCACCGAAGATGACCGTATTTTTTAAGCCCGTATGTTTCCCGTATACCGTAAGGCTTTCACCAATCTGGATAGCGAGTTCCCTGGTAGGGGTCACAATCAGGGCTTTGATGCGACGCTTGCCGTGATATCCATTTTTCGCGTAAAAGAGATGCTGCAGAATAGGAATCCCGAAAGCGGCCGTTTTTCCAGTACCGGTTTGGGCAACCCCCAAAAGGTCTTTGCCCTTTAACAGAATAGGAATTGCCTGTTGTTGAATAGGGGTCGGATTGGTATATCCTTCGGCTTCGACCGCACGAAGAATAGGTTCGGCAATGCCGAGTTCTTTAAATGTCATGTAGTATAAATAAGCCGCAAAGGTATGGGATTCCAATGGATATCGTTTTTTTTTCTATTTCGCCAGGGAAAGGCAATATCATGGTGCCACCAATGGTACCATAATACGTGGAGTAGCGCAATAAAAAAAGTAATCGATTTACTCAAAAATAACCTTCTCCTTACGGTCAAACCAGGATTTATAATAGGGCCGGTGTAGTTTCTCGATGCTATCCCGCTTTACCTTAAGAGTAGGGGTTATCAATCCGTTTTCAACATTCCAATCTTCCTTCATGACCACTATTTTTTCAATTTTCTCGTGTTTCTCTAAGGATGAATTTACCAAAACCAAGATTTCGTTGAGGCTGAATTCTAGCACTTCCTGGGTTTTGGCCTTTGCTAAAACAGAGGGTGTTATCAGGGCGATGGGCTGAGGAATTCCTGTCCCGACAACGCATATTTGGTCGATGTAGTTGTTCTTTGAAAGATCTAGTTCAATTGGTGTAGGCACAATATATTTGCCTTTGTCCGTTTTGAATTGGTCTTTTACCCTTCCCGTAATGGTGAGATAACCGTCATGGTCGTATTCCCCGATATCACCGGTCTTTAAAAAACCATCTTCGGTGAATACGCTCTTGGTCGTTTCCGGAGCTTCGAAATACCCCATCATTAGGCAGTCGTTTTTAAGCCAGATTTCCCCCTCTGGAGATAGTTTGGTCCGAACCCCGGGAAGCGGTTTGCCCACGGTACCGATTTTGTCGGCGCCTGGAACATTGGTGTGGGAAATGATACAATCTTCGGTCATGCCATACATTTGATTGATTTCGATTCCAATGCTGCGGTACCAACGAATTAGGCTACTTGCCATCGGGGCGGCCCCTGATACTATAATTCGTGCGTCGCTTAAACCTAATTTTTTTCGTAACTTCTTTTTTATCCAATTGTTTACTAAGGGAATCTTAAGTAAAAGATCCAACTTTTTTTGAGGAAGGCTTTCCAGTATTTTTTCCTGAAATTTGGCCATAATTCGAGGGACGGCACCAAAAGAATGGGGTTGGGCGGCCTCCAGATCACGGGCGAAAGTCGCCAGTGATTCCGGAAAGTAGATTTGAGCGCCCAAAACCATACCTCTCATTTCTAGCCCTGCACGCTCTGCGATATGTGATAGTGGAAGATAGGAAAAAAGCCGAGGATTTTCCGGTAGGTTAACCAGAGAAATTAGGGTGTGGGCACTTTTCATAAAGTTTCCGGCACTATGCATGACCCCTTTGGGCCTGCCGGTAGTGCCCGAAGTATAAATTAAGGTCGTTAAGTCATCGGTACGCTGTTCATATGGCTCTGCGAGAGGACGACATTTCTGTTGTAAATCTTCCCAACTGTCCCCTTCGGTCTCACCATACAGGCCCACACTGATAATGGGTATATCGGAAATACCCGGTTTTTGTAACCCAAAATCATCGAGTTTACCGATAATAATAGCCCTGGAATGGCTTAAGTCCAAGATTTGAGCTATAGAATCCGCGTTTAGGGTGGGATATATCGGCACCGACACATGACCGGCCATCATGATGGCCAGATCGGCCATGAACCAGTGTGCGCAATTTTTGGAGAGCAAGGCGACTTGACTTTTATCGGGTAGGTTGTAGTCCAACAGGGCGGTGGCAATTTTTCGCGCTTCAATACCGGCTGTTCCATAGGTATAGGTCCTATAGTTCCTGTTGATAGGTTGTTTCAAGAAGACGCGGTCAGGGTCTGTACGCTCCCAATGTAAAAAAGCTTCAAGGGGTGTGCTGAATTCGGTCATTATATTTGGTCGTTGGTTTTCCTAAAGATAGGGTTTTCATTGATCAAGCCAACTTTGGTGATTATCCGCACCCATTCTTAACATGGACCGATTTTTTCAAAGCCCGTGATCGGCTGGTTTGTAATCCCTTTGTTTTTGGGTAGGACTTCGTAACCACGGTCCATCCCCAAAAAATAACAGTTCGGTCGTTCTTTTTTCAAAAGTGCTTTTTATTGGTTCAGTTTTGTGGTCGAAAAATCAAACAATAAATCATGCAGCAATTGGTATTCATCATACTCGCCCTGTTTCTAAATCATTTAGTAAATGCCCAGCAACAGGGCGTCACAATAGAGGTGGTAATCAACAATATCGAAAATGAAGAAGGTCAAATGGTCATTGGGCTGTACAACTCAAAGGCCAATTGGCTTAAAAAAGTACACAAGGTCACTTTTGGTCAGATTGTAGATGGCAAAAGTACTGTGGCATTTAAAAACGTCCCAAATGGCATCTACGCCGTATCGGTTTTTCATGATGAGGATAACGACGGGGAACTGGACACTTTTCTAGGTATACCAACGGAAGACACCGGATCTTCAAACAACGCCCCTGCCCGTTTTGGCCCACCAAAATGGCAGGATGCCAAATTCGAGCTGAAGGGAGAATCCGTCAAGCAAATTATTAAACTTTAATCAAAACGGTATGAAAAAGACAATCAAAATCGCAGCTATATTTCTGATATCGACCTTCGCAACGGCTCAAGATCTATACACCAAGGGCATGCAAAAGGCATTTGAACTATGGGGAGACGGGAAGGCTATTGAAGCTTCCAATACGTTCGAACGTATCGCGTCGGTCGAAATGGACAATTGGCTACCGCACTACTATGTAGCACAAATCAACACCATCGCCTCCTTTGGGGAAAAGGATTCCGATAAATTGACCCAGCAATTGGAGAAGGCACAGGAATATGTTGACTTGGCCAAGGCGATTTCCCCGGATAACCCCGAGATTCTGGTACAACAGGCGATGATTTATACGGCTTGGATTGCTTTTGATGGCGCTACCTACGGAATGAGCCTCTCAGGTAAAGTGGCGGCCCTTTATGAAAAAGCATTGAAACTTGCCCCTGACAACCCCAGGGTGGTTTTTTCAAAGGCACAATGGGACATGGGGTCCGCCAAGTATTTTGGGCAGGATACGGCCCCATATTGCAAGGATGTGGGACGCGCCATTGAACTTTTTGCTAACTTTAAACCTGAGAGCGATTTTCACCCGCGTTGGGGAAAGGATCGAGCGGAGGCCATCCTTGAAAATTGCGGAAAATAAAGGGAAATGAGGCGCTTAAAAAAGCATGTATTGAATGCCTTGGTGATAGGAATATCCATTTACACGGTATTCCTTGTCATTTACTTTTTTATGGGGAGGTTTGAAGAGGGGGTGGATTATGATTGGCTCTGGGGAAATTTTCTGGACAACATGATTTTTTCCACCATTCTTTATCTCGTCAACGCGTTTTGGTACGGTTACATGATTGACCGGTACAAAGAAGGCCTTTTAAAGACCAAGAGATTCGCCATGGCCATCATAGGGCATACGCTCTTGTCGGTCGTCGGTGTCTTTATTGCCAGGGTTGTACTGCTGGTGGGTGTCTATAACCAAAACCTTCCTGAGTTTCTCAGCGAAGAAAGCTTTGACGAATACTATCTGTCACTGATTATTTCGTTGGTGGTCGCGCTTATTTTTTATGCTTTTTGGTATTACAGACAACGACAGGAAACCAAGGTCAAGGAACAAAAAATAATCGCTGGTACAGCCTCGGCCAAGTTTGATGCCCTTAAAAACCAATTAGACCCCCATTTTCTTTTCAACAGCCTAAATGTACTCACAAGTTTAATTGAGGAAGACCCCTATCAAGCTCAAAAGTTTACCACTTCCTTGAGCAAGGTTTATCGCTATGTGTTGGAACAGAAGAACAAGGATGTGGTGTCGGTAGATGAGGAATTGGAATTTGCCAAAACCTACGTACGACTTTTGAAAATGCGTTTCGAAGACAGCATAGTCTTGGACATTCCCGAGAAAAGCAGTGACCCGGAAGCCAAGATTGTACCCTTGTCGTTGCAGCTTTTGTTGGAAAATGCGGTGAAGCACAATGTAGTGACCAAGACCAGGCCGCTTCACATTTCGGTTTTTGAAGAAAATGGGTCGCTAGTGGTACGGAATAATCTTCAAGAGAAACAGGTGGTCAAAAAGAGTAGCGGTGTGGGTTTGCAGAATATACGACAACGTTATGGTTTACTGACCGATCGCCAGGTAAGTATCGACAAAACATCGAGCGATTTTAAGGTACGGCTGCCTATGCTCAGAAAACAGGTGTCGATGATAACGGTGCAAAAAGAACTTATTGAGGATAAAAGATATCAAAAAGCTAAAGAGAAAGTGGAGAAGATCAAAGGTTTTTACGGGAACGTGATCAGTTATTGTATTGTAATACCCTTTTTGGCTTATCTCAATTATCGGACAACTAGCTTTCCTTGGGTTATATTTCCCATGTTAGGGTGGGGTTTTGGCGTTTTTGCCCACGGGATGGAAGCCTTTGGGTACCACCCCCTTTGGGGCAAACGATGGGAGGAAAGGAAGATGCGGCAATATATGGAAGATGAAAATTTTTGACCAAAATGTGCAGTAAAACCGGGGCAGGTTCCAACTCGTCCTTGTAAAACCACAGTTCGGGATGACAGTTTTGAAGATTATACGGTTCTTTAGGAGATTTGTAGTGTTCAATGATAAAAAACCAACGACATGAATTTTTTGGAAAACGATGATAAATATTTAAGGGCCAAGGAAAGGGTGGCCGAAATAAAAAAATTCTATACCAGTTTGTTATCCTATGTAGTGGTTATTTCGTTCTTGGGGGCCTTGAATTACTATGTGAATGAATGGAGCTATGCATGGTTCCTTTGGGCAGCTTTTGGATGGGGTATCGGATTGATATTCCAAGGAATCAAGGCTTTTGGTTTCAATCCCTTCTTTGGTAAGCGATGGGAGGACCGAAAAATCCGGGAATTTATGGAAGAGGACGAGCAAAGAAGCCGTTGGGAATAGCAGCAAAAATTTAAAAAATGGAAACCAACAATAAAAGCAAACAGGAAAGGGCCATGGAAAAGGTAAGGGAGCTTAAGGGCTTTTACATACACCTTACCGTTTATCTGATCGTAAATAGCTTTATCAGTGTGAGTAAGATGATCAGAAACCTGGGCAATGGTGAAAGTTTTACGGAAGCATTTTGGGATTTGGGCACGTTCTTCGTGTGGTTGGCATGGGGCATAGGATTAGCGTTTCACGCTGCGAAGGTCTTCGGATTTAGTGTTTTTAGCAAGGACTGGGAAGAACGTCAGATACAAAAATATATCGAGGAAGACCGAAAAGAAGCAGAAAAATATAAAATAGGCGAAGGGAAAAAATATACGTATAGAATCAATGAAGGCGAAAAATAAAACACGTACAAAATACGAAAGGGCCCAAAAGAGAGTGGCGGAACTAAGGGGATTCTACAATCACCTTACGGTTTACATCCTAGTAAATGCCGCACTGCTTATCTTGAGGGAGAAATTTACGATTATTCTCATTAGCAAAGAAGCGTTGGGCAACCCCGAGTTCCTGGATTGGTTGAACTGGAATACCTACGGAACGTCGATTGTATGGGGTATTGCCCTGTGTATCCATGCGTTGAGGACTTTTTCGGGCATCTCTTTCTTTGGAAGGAAATGGGAAGAACGACAGATTCGGCGTTTTATGGAAGAAGAAAACTGATAAAGAATGTGCAATGAGCTTATTTCCGCTATTAGGATCATTTAAATAACCTTCAACCTCTCAACTTACAGATGAATACAATCATAATCGAAGATGAAAAACCTGCCGCAAGGCGTCTGGCAAGACTTTTGGAAGAGCTTGATGTTCCCGTCACCACAATGCTACATTCCGTGGAAGAAGCCATTGAATGGTTTCAAGATAATGAGCATCCCGACCTGATTTTCTTGGATATTCAATTATCGGACGGACTCTCGTTCGAGATTTTTGAAACTGTAGATGTACGTAGCGCCATTATCTTTACGACCGCCTATGATGAATATGCCTTACAAGCGTTCAAATTGAATAGTATTGATTACCTATTGAAACCTATCGATGATGAAGAACTGGAGATAGCCGTAAAAAAGTATCGAGCACTGAAACCTTCATCCCAAAAATTGGCGTTGGATTTCGATGACATTAAGAAGTTATTGGTCAATCCGCTCGAAAGGGAATACAAAAAGAGATTTACCACTAGGGTAGGACAGCATCTCAAAATCATCAATGCGGATGACGTAGAATGTTTCTACAGTGAAAACAAGGGTACCTATGCCGCTACTTCCGAGGGAAGAAATTATTTGCTGGAGACCACGTTGGAGAATTTGGAATCCGAACTGGAGCCAAAAACATTCTTTAGGGTGAGTCGGAAATTCTACGTCAATGTCAACCACATCAACGACATCGTATCCTATACGAATTCGCGACTTCAAATCAAGCTAAATCGTTTTTCAGAGCAAGAAATCATCGTAAGTAGGGAACGGGTAAGAGATTTCAAGTTATGGTTGGAATAAAATCATTTAAAAATCTGATTTTTAAATAGTTGAATATCTCAATAGATTTTTCTTATACTGTTAATTTAACAGAAAAAAACTTATTTTTTAACACGATTATCATCGAAAGCGGAGGGCAATAACTTTGGTATTAATTTAATAAAAATTGGTAATAAAACAGCACCTCCCGGCAAAATAAAAATAGCTAGGGAAGGAATACTTTTAAAGATGTCGATCAACTGATTTTGCATCTTTTTCCGTTCTTCCGGACTGAGGTCCTTTACGGCGGATTTCGAAATCAAGGCGACCAGTTCCCTACTTTCCGAAAGTTCTTTTTGAAGCCTTTTGCTGTTTCTCAATATGAGTTTATTGACCACTTTCGACATGCTTTCATAAAACTGCAATGCCAGGTTTTGATCTTTTAAAAACGGAATGGTCTCTCCATTTTTTTCAAAAAAATAGGCAATCTCATCCAAGGCACGGGTAATCTCTACATGATCGAACCCAAGATCTTTTCCAATACCGAAAATAAATTCCGATTCCTTGTATTCCAATGAATGGTCTTCCCAAACGGTAAGACAGGCGACATCCAAAAAATAGCTGTTTTCCCAAACAGAGTGGTTTTCCAATAGTTTTTCACGGTAAGAACCATCGAAATGCTCGGAGTTGCTATCGATAAAAGTAAGCGAAGCGGCGAATAATTGTGCCAGTTTCTCATCACTCCTGTTCTTCTCCTTCGAATTCAGGGCGTGGTAGGTAATATTGATTGCTATATACTCCAACAATTGGGCGTACGCATAGCTGTCGGCATGTGGCTGATCTAAATACTTTTTGAACAATAACACATCTATGAACAACAAAGAGTTGGTAATGGTGCTATTAAAGGTCTTACTGATGACATTGTCTTCCAGGTATACCCTGGAATCGATAAGTTTTTCGAGCTGGGACGAAGTCTTCTTCCCCACGAATAGACTCGAAAGGAAGGAGATTTGGTTTATTTTTAGTGATTGATAGAACTGAAAGATTTCTTCCAAAAAAGCCTTGAAATTTTGTTCTTTCCGCTCAAGCCTATGTGTAAAATAGAGGGCCGTAAGTAAGTTGATCTTTGCCTTTTCGTCTTCTGAAAGAGTGTGTTCAGTCCGAATGAACCTTGGGATTCTAATATTGATGCCATAGACGAAGCCGATTTTTTTTAAATCTCCATACAACGACCTGAAATCGGGGTAATATTCCAAATGGTCTTTGACCTCGGACCCGAATTTGTCGATCCATCCAGTTGCCGAAGGGTTCATGGGCATGTACTTAAGAGGCTAAAATAATGTAAATAGTCGAGTTTTCATTTTCCGAGCGGATATTATGAACCCGCTTGACGTTGCATAAGCGAAGAGGATTTCTGATTGCAAACAAGGACCCTATGACATTTTAGCATTTTTTTTGTAGGAAAATATCATCTAAAGTGATATATTTAACCCTCAAATTTAGAATCTAAACTTCTGAAATGCCCCAAGTATTGCAGAAAAGATTGAATTTAACCTGAATAAAGTTCCACAAATCCCCCAATTGTTATGGAATACGTCTTCTTTTTTATTTGGTTTTCTTTTATGTTGTTTATTGCTTTTCGTCTAGTTTCGGCCCAAAAGGCATTGAATAAGACCTTACATCCAAAGAAAAGGACCGAACTTCAATAGTTTCGTTCTAACACTTATCGGTTACCGGTGAGCTCTTGACTTAATAGTCTCAGGCAGACCTCAATTCACGGGTCCTGGTGTTGTGTTTACGCCGTTTGCCGGTACGCTTGTATTCAAACAAAAAAGCGGCCTCGGGGCCGCTTTCAAGGTTTTTTTGATTCCTTGGCATCTTTACTGGATGATACCGGTGCAACTAACTCTTGCACCCGCCGCCCCACTAGGTTGGGATACGAAGTCATCCATTCCTTGGTGTACGATGACTGCCTTGCCAACAATATTCTTGTTCTCATCATCACATCCAATACACCATTGGTCCGTGTCAAATTCCACGGTGGCATTGCCTTCCGCATCAGCGGTGAAATTACCAATATCCCCTTTGTGGTACCCTTCCGCTGCTCCCCATTTCCCATGAGGTTCGTTTGTTGGGTTCCAATGTCCGCCGGTCGATTTTCCATCGGCGGAGGAGCAGTCAGCCTTTTCATGTATGTGAATCGCGTGTTCCCCTTCCGATAGACCGGAGAGCATAGCGATCATCTTGACCTCGCCGTTTTCCTCCGTAAAGGTCACTTCGCCTTTTACATCGCTATCACTTTTGGGTTCCATCGAAAATTTGATGCTCTCGACCGTTACTTCCTCCTTAACTTCCTCAACGGCCGCTTCGACTTCCTCACCGGCTTCCTGGGCCTCTTTCTTTACTTCTTTACAATTGTAAGACAGTCCGACCAGCAGACCGAGTACCAATACATTTATTTTTTTCATTTGTTTTTTTGTTTTTAAATTCTTGCCTAAAGTTAAACAAAATTAAGGCTATTGTCAATGGTTCCTTAGAACGATTTCAACAAATCCCTGTTGTCACGAATACCTTTCTTCAAATTTTCGCAAAGCAAAATTGATTTGTCTATGCGGGTTTGGGAAACCGTGTACCTTGAAATCATATAAATAATTCCCCTTTTCTTCCCTTTGGTAAAAGATTCGAAAATTTGATAGGCATCATAATCGCTTAGAAGCACTGCTTCCAGTTCTTCGGATATTTCGACCCCATATTTCGAGTCATCCTCAAAAAACTGTAGTTGAAAATAATCGTTGGGAAAAACGCCCAATGCTTTTTGATTGTTTTTTCCGAACATCATAAAATGGCGATCGCCCCTTTTTTGGATGGCCCCGTGAAACGAAATGGACTTTTCTTCAAAGGAAGCCTCTACCTTGACCCTTTTTTGGCCCTTATCCAAAAAGGGTTTGATGATGTGTGGCGGAAGAATAATTCCAAAGCCGCCTGAAAGGCTCACTTCAAACACCGGGCTCTGCATTAGTGCACCAATTGGGTAATTACTTGGGTTTCGCTATGTAGGGTTCGATGTACCGGGCATTTATCCGCTATTTCCAGGATACGCGTTATTTGTTTTTCGTCTAAATCCCCCGTTAGCTTGATATCCCTATGAAAGGTATCTATTTTAGAGTCGGGCGATTCACATGCCTCGCAGTCTACGGCATGGGATTTTCCGTAGGAAGTATGTACCTCGATGTTTTCTAGTGACCATCCTTTTCTCCTGACATACATTTGAACGGTCATGGCCGTACAGGCCGACAATCCGGCCGACACGAGCTCATAGGGGGAGGGCCCATAATCCTTACCGCCAACATCCGTCGGTTCGTCCGAGGTTAGGTAATGGTTGCCCACTTTCATGTCCGTGGTGAACCCATCGGTACCGTCCAGACTTGCTACCACATGGTGTTCGGACTTCAAGGGCGTTTTTTCCGGAATATCGACATAGCGTTGTGACCAACCGGCAATCACCTTTCCAGCATACAACGAATCTTCTTTCCTAGTTAATAGGTGATCGGCACCGTCCAGCGACACAAAGCTTTTGGGGTGGTGGGCGGCGACGTAGATTTCCTCCGCGTTTTTAATACCCACCGTATCATCTTGGGGAGAATGCATGATAAGAAGCGGCTTGCGAAGTCTTTTGACGGTTTCGGCCAGGGATTTTGTCTGGAGGTCTTCTAAAAATTGCTTTTTTATGGTGAAATCCCTTCCACTCAGATTAACCGTCGCTTTTCCCTTTGCCTCGATTTCTTCCAACCCGCTCCGCAGCAGGTGCTGTACATGTGCCGGATCCGAGGGGGCGCCGATGGTTGCCAATGCCTTGATCGACCTGATTTGTTCCGCGGCAAAAATGATGGCCGCACCTCCTAAGGAGTGTCCTATCAAAAGGGTAGGGGCTTGGTGCCGGTGCTCCAAGTAGTCTGCCGCAGCCACTAAATCCTCTACATTTCCGGAAAAATTGGTATCTGCAAAATCGCCCCCGCTTTCGCCCAGTCCGGTAAAATCGAACCTTAAGACCCCAAAACCGTTGGAAGTTAAGGCTTTGCCTATGTTTTTTAAGGCAGTAAGGTTTTTATTGCAGGTAAAACAGTGGGCAAAAATCGCAAAGTTATGGGGATGGCTGTTGACGGGAAGTTCCAATCTGCCCACTAACGTGTGTCCTTCTTTGTTCTGGAATGTCACTTTTTGGAGACTCATAGGCTAATTATTTATTATAAGTTGTTGCCGTTGAATTGTCGTAGGCAACACTTTATGGGTCGGGAATAGGCTATTTTCATTTCAAAGGTGTCGGAACGGACATTGTTGGCTAAATGTTCATCTAGTATATTTATTACCCCATAAGGGGCATCGTCACTTCTTTTTTCTGAAATCGGGATTATAAAAAACAGCTACCTGCAAACGGTCGAAATTTCGTGTGCTGAAATGATTTTTTAAAAAGCCCGATTGTACACTCAGATTATCGGTTACATTCAGTCCAATGGCCGCATACAAACGGTTTTGATCAAATGTATTACCTTGCAGGTTGAGGAACACCTCGTCATAAAAATTAAGAAAGAATATGTCCGTAAGCGGTACCATTACCTGTAAGCGATAGCGGGCCCTATGTTGTACATCATTGTTTGCCCCAAAATCAATGAAACGTTGTTCCAATCGATATCGATGTTCAAAATTCAGCTCCCAGACCTTGTTATTAAGGATGAACTGCTCAAAAATACGATGCTCCGTGAAATCGATATCTTCTGGAAATTCCTCAAAGGTGGTATCCGTATCAATGTAGGCATATCCGAAAGTAGCTATCGCTTCGTTTTTGATATGATAGTTTAGTCCTGTTCGTAACAACAACTGATTGAAGTTTTTACCAGCTTCATAGTAACGGAGTTGTCCTTCGGTATGAATGCTGAGTTTATCGGAAATTCGGTTCATTCCAAAATACATATGCCAAGAACCAAGCTCGTCTTCCCCCGTTTCTTGGGCATTCATGATTACTGTAAATAAAAGCAGTAGTAACAATAGGTGTTTTTGCACTTGGCATCGTATTATTTCACCGGTTTGGAACCCGATGAAAATTGAAAAAAATCACTCGATAACGTCCTGTAAATATAAAGGATTTAAAGTTTTAAGTCCTAGTTGACCATTCAATCGATCAGAAGGATAGGACTAGCGTTTTTTCTTCTTCGTCCAGTCAGTCTTGAAAACCAACCCAAGGCGGATACGATCGCAATGAATATCGGGGAAATGGTTTTTTAGATACCCCACTTCAAATCGCAATGAAGGGCATACGACGTATGCTAACCCAAGGTGTAGACGGTTCTGATTGAACAAAGGCTCTTGGAAAGCTACAAATACTTCATTGTAGAGGTTGGCGTATAATCTTTTGCCCATGGGATATTTCAATTGAAGCCGATACCGCATACGGTGCCTCAAAATAGTACCCTCTGTTTTAAGTATCCAACGGCTTTCCAATCGATAGCGATGGGAAAGATTAAGGTTCCCCAGAGTCGATTTCAAGACCAGCTCTTCATAAAGCCAGTGTTGTTGTGCACCTTTCGCCTCGGGACTTATGATAAAAGGCTCCGAGTCCAAATAGGCGTAGCCAACCGTACCTGACAACGTTCCGTTGAACCGATAAGTGAGCCCTGTTCGGACGAAGGCAAATTCGTAGTGTTGAAAAAGTTCGTAGTGTCTCAGGACGCCAACAGTGGGGATGCTTAGTTTTTCAGATATGCGATGGTCCCCGGAAACAACGGCCCACGTACCGAAACAGTCCTCTTCTCCCTTCTGTGCCGCGGTATGAAGGCCAATTAAGATAAAAAATAAAAGTGCGGTTCTTCCAAGTGGCATTGGCGGTTCCCTTACTAATGCAAAGGTAGCGCCACTTACTAGCGACAAAGCTGACAAAAGTCAACTAAATCCACTATTGGTAGGGCGTTTGAAGAATTAGCAATATATCAAGAATCAACCATTTTAATTGCTGAAAAGCCTATTTGGCGGAAGTAAAAATGTCGTCTTGAAACTGTTTGGGCAATTCTTTTACTAAAATGGTAGCTGAACAAACGAAGACTCTTGGGTTGGTTAAAATAAGCCCGTTCCTAAATTAGTTAGGAACGGGTAGTTTTTACAGAAAGCGTATGGTTACGAACCGGGTTCCATTTCCAAGGCTTTTCCATCCTCGATAGGCTTACCGGCATCGCCCTTCAGGTGAATTTCCAAAAATTCCAGTATTTTGCTGTAGGCCTCGATTTGATTTTCCTTTTTCACGAAGCCATGACCTTCATCCTCGAAAAGTACGTACTCGACAGGCACCCCGTTAGCTTTGACCCCTGCCACAATTTCGTCCGATTCTACCTGAAGTACCCGCGGATCTTTGGCGCCCTGAAGTACAATGAGGGGTTTGGTGACCTTATCGGTGTGAAAAAGTGGCGATATGGCGCGTAAGCGAACGGAATCGGCACTATTGGGATCTCCCAACTCGAGGTACAAGGCCTCTTTCTGTGCTTCCCACCAAGCTGGAATACTCCGAAGGGTACGTATCCAGTTGGTCACCCCAAAAATATTCACGCCTACATCGAACTCCTCGGGAGCAAAGGTCAAGGCGGCCATCGTCATATAGCCCCCATAGGATCCTCCGATAATGCCGATTCTTTCACCGTCGATTTCTTCTTGTTGTGCCAACCAGTCTTTTCCCGCCACGCAATCCTTTAAATCCTTATCCCCGTGGTTGAGGTCATCCATTTTATAGAAGGTCTTCCCATAACCACTACTTCCCCTATTGTTGACAGCCAATACCGCATAGCCGTGGTTGACCATATACTGAATCAAGGAACTAAAATTTTGACGTGATTGTCCGCCAGGCCCCCCATGGACCCATACGAGTGCAGGGACTTTGTTTTCCACCGAAGCTTGATGGGGTTTGTAATAAATTGCGGGAATTTCGAGTCCATCAAACGACTTATAGCGGATTACTTCGGCATTTACCAGGTCTTGGGGCTGTATTTCATCGTTCAACACATCGGTGAGCTTCTTTTGTTCCTTGGTTTCTAGATTGTATACGTACAGATTGGAAGGGGTGTGCGAACCACCGGCGTAGAAGCGCATCCATTTTTCATCATCGGAAAAGCCTACATTGGTGATGTCCATATTTTCAAAAGAAGGGAGAACGATATTTTTTCCGGTGGCCACCTCCATTACCTCGATTGCGTTTTTAGCATCCTCATTAACATACGTGACCTGATACTTCCCATTTTCAGTGAAATAACTTCCCAATATATCCCATTCGCGTGTCATTACTTCCTCGTTGGTTTTGTTGGCTATGTCAAATCGCATCAACCGGGCGAATTCCCCTCCATCGTCGGTGGTATAATAGAGATACTTGCCATCCGGGGAGAAATCCTCCGGGCTATTGGCGCTTTGGTTTTCATTGATTTTGGTCAGTTCCTTTGTTTGCATATCGTACAGGAACAAATCGGAATCGTTGGTATTGATGGGTTTGATCAGCGGTAAATACTTTTTATCATCCGAAAGTCCTCCCAAAAAATAACCATCCTCATTTTTATACAGCATCTTGGGACTAAAGGTTTCCAAATCCATTTCATATAGATCGGTATATCGATCATCGCGTTTATTCGATGAAAAATAAAACCCGTCTTTCTCTTTCGTCCAACCATAAAAACTGGCTCTCTTGCCCGCATATGGTGTGAGGTCCCGGTGGCTTCCGTCGGGTTCCCGCAAGTAGATGTGATAGATTTCATCCCCATTTCCATCCATTCGAAACAACATGCGTTCGTCTTTGGGGAAATAGGAAATCGCAAAGACCGAAGAGCTGTCCGATTCCGTGACGGGTATCATTTCCCCGCCGGAGGCGGGAACGGTGTACATATTATAGATTCCTGAGCGGTTGCTCGAAATAAGTAGCTTCGTTTTGTCTGGCGAAAAACTACCACCACCAATCGCCTCATTGTTCATCATCTGTTCGATGGTGTAGGTCTTCATGTTTTCCGCAACGGTTGGGGTCTTGGCTTCTTCTTTCCCCTTACATCCTAAAAAAAGGGTGAGGCTAATTACTGCTACAAGTTGTTTCATGATAATTGTTTTTAATTGATGTGACATGTTTTGGGGTATTGAACGGTAGTTCAATAATCTTACTCCAAACTAAAGGTCTTGGTCTCCTTAAACGGTGATACCTCTAACTTTTCGATTTCTTCCCGATAGGTCTTCCATCGCCCGTTGAAAAAACCATTGGTCGTCTCCAAAGCGGATTTCAAATCTTCCTCGGCATATAGAAGCAGTTTTCTTTCCGTCTCCGTAATGCCGTTGGGCCTACTGGCAATGTAGAATCGGGCATTGCCCAGGCGTTGCATCACATTCATTTCGGGGTTACGTGTGATGCCCTGTCTTTTGTCTTCCTTGCCAACGTAGATAGCTACCACCGAATCAATGGCCTTGACAATATCGTTGGAAGCTTTTATCTGGTCTTTGTATTTCTTTTGATCCAATTCTTTGAGCTCCTTACTATACTCATTGGCCACATTTTTACTTTCTATGAGCTGTTTCACCGCATCAGCGGCAATTTGCGTCAAATCCTCCACTTTCTTGGAATATACAAAGGCATCATCGATCGCCTTTTGGGGGATGCTGAGACGTGGGTCCGATTGGACCTCCAATATGGTTTCATCCGAAGCATCGCCAAAGCTGACCTTTACCTTATAGGCTCCCGGTTTTACCGAACGTCCTCCCCTTTCCCGCTTGGTCTTACTGATTTTCCGGGCGGGCCGGTCCGGGCCTTTTTCATCCATGTTCCAATAGATGCGGTGAAAACCTGCCTTTTCGGGGGTCTTGAATTTTAGGGTTCTAATCAAGCGATCGCCATCGTAAAAATCGAACTGGATGGAATCCTTTTTTTGCACCCCTGTCAGTTCTTTTTTTCCATTAACGGACTCTGTGCCTTCCTCAGCATCCGAATCATCCTTTATTTTTTCGTCTTCCCCATCATCTTTCTTTTTTGCATCGTCTTTTTTCTTTCCCTCTTTTAGGAAATAGGTAATCATAGCTCCTTCCTTTCGGTTTTCGGCGTTGTATAAGGCGTCTCCCCCAAAACGACTGCCGGTAGGTTGCTGGTAAGCTGCCTGATACGCGACTGGGGGATCAAATAGTTTTATCTCTTCTTGAAGTATACCCATACTGGTTGCCAAGGCCCGCAAGGGGCGGATATCATCCAATACCCATGCGGCCCGCCCGAACGTGCCGATGATCAGATCGTGTTCCCTTGGCTGTATCACCAGGTCTTTTGTGGAGACGGTAGGAAAGCCTTCGGTCCATTTTTGCCATTTTGCTCCGGCATTAAATGAAACATAGAGCCCATCGTCGGTTCCCAGGAACATTAAATTAGGATTTTCAATATCTTCAACGATGGAAAGGGTATAGCTTTTCACATCGTTTTCATCGACGATTCGCTCCCAGGTCTTACCATAGTTTTTCGTGCGGTAGGCATAGGGAGTATAGTTGAATCGCCGATAATCATTCGCGACCAAGAGGACCTCCCCCTTGTTTTTATTCGATGCCTTTATCTGGGTGACCCAACTACCTTGGGGCAATTCCTTAATGTTTTGGGTGACTTCGACCCAATCGGTTCCCCCGTTGATGGTATAATGTACACGACCGTCGTCGGATGCGGTCCATAACATATCTTTTTCAAGGGTAGAGGGTTCTATGACCAATAGCGTACAATGGTTTTCCGCACCGGTAGCGTCCATAGTGAGTCCGCCACTTTCACTTTGTTTCTGTTTTTCAGGGTCATTGGTTGTGAGGTCGGGAGAGATGACCTGCCAAGTAAGGCCCTTATCGGTACTTTTATGTACAAATTGACTGCCAAAATACACGGTATTATTGTCAAAAGGATCCTGACCGATGGCTGCGTTCCAGTTAAAACGCAATTTGGTATCGGCGTCCGGCGGGGTAGGACGTACAATATAGTTATTGCCCGTTTTCCAGTCATAGCGTGATACGAATCCCTGCTGACTCATCGCGTAACCGTATTGGGAATTGTCTCGATCGGGTACTACATCGAAACCATCGCCAAAAGCTATTTCTTGCCAGTAACTGTTTCGTATACCCTGTGCACGCCACACATAGGCCGGCCCCCGCCAAGAACCATTGTCTTGCATGCCTCCGTAGACATTATAGGGAAATTCATTGTCGGTATTGATGTGATAAAATTGTGCCACCGGAATGTTTCCTATAAAACGCCATGATTTTCCCCCATCTTTGGTAATATTCATGCCTCCATCATTACCATCCATCATGAACTGTCCGTTTTCCGGGTGTATCCACCAGGCATGGTGGTCGGGGTGTACGCCATTGTCTACCCCGTAGGCGGGCATCAACTGACTAAAATTTTTACCGCCATCCTCTGAAACGTTCACATAGGTAAAGACCGAATAGACCCGATTTTCATTTTGTGGGTCCACATAGATCTCGGAATAGTAGAATGGGCGATTGCCGATGTCTTTTTTATCGTTTATTTTCTTCCACTTAAAGCCGCCATCCTCCGATTTGTAAAGGGCATTTTTTTTGGCTTCTATCAGGGCATACACGATATTTGGTTTTCCTGGCGCGATCGCCACCCCAATGCGGCCAAGTGCGCCTTTTGGGAGTCCATCCTCATCGGTCAACTTTTTCCAGTTCTTACCTCCGTCGTGGGTCATGTAGAGGCCGCTGCCCTTTCCGCCGGAATTAAAGAACCAAGGGTCGCGCTTGTGTTCCCACATCGCGGCGATCAGTTTGTTGGGATTGGTCGGATCCATCACCAAATCGGCGATCCCTGTTTTATTGTTGACAAAAAGAATTTTCTGCCAAGTCTCCCCACCATCGGTCGTCTTGAAGACACCACGTTCGGGATGCTCGCCCCATGGGGAACCGATGGCTCCCACGTATACCGTATTCGGGTCGGTAGGGTCGATTTTGATGCGGTGAATATGTCTCGTTTTTTCGAGTCCCATTGATTTCCAGCTTTTACCACCGTCCAGGGATTTGTATACCCCGTACCCGCCGTTCAAACTGTTTCTAGGGTTTCCCTCTCCGGTGCCGACCCAAATCACCGAGGGATTGCTTTGCTGAATAGCCACGGCACCTATCGAAGCGGTCACCTCCTTATCAAAAATAGGTTCCCATTTGATTCCTCCCGAAGTTGATTTCCAGAGTCCGCCCGAAGCGGTACCTACATACATGATGTCGGGATTGGTGTGAACGGCATCAATAGCGGTAACACGACCGCTCATGCCCCCAGGACCGATATTCCTTGGTTTGAGGTCCTGGACAAGATCCATTTTAAATTCTTGGGCAACTAGCGAAAGGGATGCGAAAAGCATCAAGACGGGGAGTAACAGTTTTTTCAAGTGATTCGGTTTTTAAAAAAAAGGAAATGAGCGTGTAGAAAATAGTATGATGACCTTTTAAGGATTGCTAGGTTTTTCCTGTTGATTACAATCGTCTTGCGGCTATTTTCGTCCCTATTTTCCAAGTTTTAATTAGTCGCGTTAAATATACCAAAAACTTTAGCGGGATTTCTTAAAGGGACGTTAACGGAGAAAGGAAAAAGCTATTTCTTTTTAAAAATCCCAAACAGTTCAATTCCTTGCCTAGGCCGAATCGAATTATAACACTTTTCAAAAGTAATGGTATCGAAAAAAGGGTTTAGATATTTCAAATACAGTTTTTTATCCCCTCCAAAAGGTCGTTTTTCCATACTTGCCCCCAACGGAAAATCGAACCAGACACCGACCAATTTTCCTTCTGGTTTCAGGAGCTTTGCCATGTGTTGTGCATATCGAAATCGATTGTCATCCGAAGGGACAATCGAACAAAAGAAGGTCTGCTCCAAAATGAGGTCGTATTGTCCCTGGTGTTCAAAGAAGTCGGTTACTAGTAGTTGTGATTCGGGGAAGTCCGGTATACGTTCCGAAAAGCGGGTTAAGGGAAGCTCGGAAATATCCATGACTCGAATATTGTTGAAACCTTGTTTCCAAAGATATTCCGCCTCATAGGCATTGCCGGCGCCCGGTAGCAGTATCGACATGTTCTTATCCTCCAATTGGTCGATATACGCTTTTAACGGAGCGGACGGATAGCCGATATCCCAGCCCGTTCGTGCTTCCTGATAGCGTTGGGTCCAATAGGCTTTTTCATCGTGCTTGTCCATGCTCGAAATATAGGCAACCTTTATCAAATAATTGAAAAATGAGTCTCCCTATTTTCCCACTTTCCCTATATTGCGCGACGAATTTTTTGTAAGACTATTTTATGAAGACCAAACCGCTTTTTCTGACACTTTTCCTTGTATCCTTCTTAAGTCATTCACAAGTTAATCCCAGATGGGCCCGTTATCCGGCAATTTCGCCTGATGGAGCTACTATTGCCTTTACTTACAAAGGAGATCTATATAGTGTTCCGTCCGAGGGCGGCAATGCTACCCAATTGACCTACCACGACGCCCACGACTATAGGGCGGTATGGAGTAAGGATGGGAAGACCCTGGCCTTCGCCTCCGATCGCTATGGCAACTTCGATGTTTTCACCATGGATGCCAAGGGCGGACCCGCCACTCGTCTTACGTTCCATAGTAATGACGAACGACCCTATACTTTTTCAGGGGATGACACCCAGGTATTGTTCGGCGCCGTTAGGCAAGATGATGTTCGACACCGTCAGTACCCGACTGGCAGGCAGCCGGAACTATACAGTGTGCCCGTAAATACAGGGCGGGTAGAACAGGTGCTGACCGTTCCTGCCGAGGATGTTCAGGTGAGTGCCGATGGCAGGCAGATGGTCTATCATGACCTCAAGGGGTACGAAGATGAATTTAGAAAACATCATACATCGGCTATCACAAGGGATATCTGGCGTTATGACGTGGGGACCGGTACCCATACGATGGTTACTTCCTTTAGTGGTGAGGATCGTAATCCTGTGTACTCCACAGACGGTAGGTCGCTCTACTACTTAAGTGAGGAAAGCGGGACGTTTAATGTGCACAAATTAGTGTTGGATACTCCTTCGAACAAACAACAGCTCACAGAATTCAAAACACATCCCATTCGTTTCTTGAGCAACGGTAACGGCGTACTGGCCTTTAGTTATGACGGAGAGTTGTATACCATGAAGGAAGGAGGATCGCCCCAAAAAGTGAACATTAACATCCGAACCCAGGCCGGTAGTAACGTCGATAAGTTTGTGTCGATCAATGGAGAGGTTAGGGAAATGGATATTTCTATGGATGGTAAGGAAATTGCCTTTATTTCCCGTGGGGAAGTATTTGTAACTTCTGTGGAAGGTTCTTTGACCAAACGATTGACCAACACCCCTGAACAGGAACGTTTCGTGAAGTTCACGCACGATGGAAAAGCCGTCGCTTATTCTAGCGAGCGAAATGGGAAATGGGATATCTACCAAACCAAAAAAGTACGCAAAGAGGAGCCTTTTTTCTTTGCCGCAACACTAGTGAAGGAAGATACCCTCATAAGCAATGGGAAGGATAATTACCTCCCGGAATTTTCACCCGATGGCAAATCCGTGGCCTATGTCGAAGACCGAAGAACGCTAAAGGTAATGAATCTTGAGACCAGGGCAACGACCACTTTGCTGACCCCGGAAGATCTTTACCATTTTTCCGATGGGGACCAATACTTTCAATGGAGTCCCGATAGCAAATGGCTACTGGTCGACTGGGGAGCCACATTGAGTAATAATGAAGTATTGATGCTTTCAGTAGATGGCAAAAAACGAATAAATCTCACAGAAAGTGGCTACTACGATATGTCGCCCAAATGGGTAAACGGTGGAACACAGATGCTTTGGTTCAGTAACCGTAACGGATTAAAGAGCTACGCTACCAGCGGTCGTAGCGAGTTGGACGTTTATAGCATGTTCTTTACCAAGGACGCATGGGACAAGTATAACCTTTCCAAGGAAGAATATGACCTGATGAAGCTCATCGAAGAGGGTAATAAGGAAAAGGAGGACCAAAAGGACGATAAGAAGGCCAAAAAGGGTAAAAAGAAAAAGGATGCTGACAAAGACAAAAGGGACACGATCAAACCATTGACTTTCGATTGGGAAGATTTGGATACCCGCAAAAGCCGTTTGACCATTCATTCTTCCCGTCTCAGTGACGCCGTGCTATCGAAAGATGGCGAGAAACTCTATTATTTGGCACGATTTGAAAAGGATTTGAATTTATGGGAAACAGAGCTCCGTACAAAAAACACCAAAATGCTGATTCCCTTGGGGGCAAAATCAGGGAGCCTACAATGGGACTCGAAAAAGGAAAACCTATTCTTGCTAAGCGACGGTAAGATTGCGAAGGTTGACTTGGAGGGAGCCAAGACCAAGCCGGTCGAGATCAAATCGGAGATGATATTGGATGCGGACGCGGAGCGAAAATACATGTTCGATCATATTTGGTTGCGTACCAATGCTATTTTCTACCACTCCAACTTTCATGGCATCGATTGGAACGCCATGCGGTCGGAGTATCAAAAGTATTTGCCGCATATCGGCAACTCCGTCGAGTTTGCCGAAATGATTTCCGAAATGTTGGGGGAGCTGAATGTCTCCCATGCGGGCGGACGTTACAACGGGAATATCCCGAATGGGGATGCCACTGCCTCCCTGGGTATTTTCATGGACTATTCCCACCGAGGGAATGGCATCAAAATTACCGAAGTAATCAAAGGCGGACCATTGGACAAGGCCGACTTCAACCTACAACCGGGAACGGTCATTGAAAAGATTGATGGGGAGCCCATTACCCCCAGCCGGGATGTGGCAAGCTACTTGAACCGAAAAGCCGGGAATTTCACCTTGTTGGATGTGATGGATACCAATGGTGGACGCAAACAGCTTACCGTAAAACCTATTTCCTTGCAGGAGGAAAACCGATTGCTATATCGCCGCTGGGTAAAAACGAATGAAAAAGAGGTCGCCGAAAAAAGCAACGGAACCTTGGGGTATGTACATATACCGGGAATGAGCGATGAACCCTACCGCTCGATTTACGAACGCATGATGGGCAAATTCTCCGACAAAAAAGGAGTCATAGTAGATACCCGCTTCAACGGGGGCGGTGACCTCGTGGCCGATTTGGCCATGTTCTTTACCGGAGTGCCCTTTTTATCCTATGAAACAGAAGCGCGCAAGGTAGGGGGAGAGCCTACCTCGAGATGGACAAAGCCTACCCTGGCCATGTTTAACGAGTCGATGTACAGCGATGGATCCTGTTTTGCCAGTGGCTACGTGGACCTGAAAATTGGAAAGACCGTGGGGATGCCCGTTCCAGGAACCTGCAGTTTTGCGGGTTGGGAGCGCCTACCAAACGGTGGTGTTTGGGGGGTGGTCCCGGTAAGTGCCAAAAACAAGGCGGGTGAGTGGATGGAAAACAACCAGACCGATCCAGGGATTCAGGTGAAGAATATGCCCGGGGTCATCGACAATGGGCGTGACGAACAGTTGGAACGCTCTATCCAGGAGTTGATGAAAGAGGTGGAGTAGCGTTTTTTCATTCTTTTTTAAGAACGGTACCATCCTTCATAACAAAGGGTACTTGTCGCATGCTTTGTATGTCCTTTGAAGGGTCACCCGCAACGGCAATGATATCGGCCAAAAACCCTTTTTGAAGCTTCCCCAGGTTGTCTAGGTGAAATACGCGGGCATTCAGGGAGGTGGCGGAGCGCAGGACGTCCAAAGGCTGCATTCCATATGCAACCATCAATTCCATTTCAAGATAGTTTTCGCCATGGGTGAATACCCCTACATCCCCACCAAAAACAATATCCACACCGGATTCCAAAGCCAATCGAAACGACCTTTTCTTTTGTATGATACGGGCAGGTTCCGGGTCGGTTCCCTTGTTCCAACCACGGTAACGGGTAATCGCATCTCCAGCGGCCAGGGTAGGGCATAGGGCCACCCCCTTTTCTTTCATCAATCCAAAAACCTCCTTAGTGCCCCCATCTCCATGCTCTATGGTTTCCACCCCTCCCAAAACCGCCCTACGCATCCCTTCCGGGGTGCTGGCATGAGCCACCACATAACGTCCTGCACTGGTCGCGGCGACAACCATGGCATCGATTTCTTCCTGTAAAAAAGTGGGTTGGGAAGGTTCACCGGCACCCCAACGATAGTCTGCGTAAATTTTGATAAAGTCCGACCCATTGCCCAACTGGCGCCGTACGGCCCGGATGGCTTCATCGACCCCACTTACCGGTTCCGCCCCCAGCGGTACGGTCACCCCATCATGAAACCCTTTCGGCCCGTAAGCACCGGTCGCAACGATGGCAGGCCCTGCGACTAGGAGTCGTGGTCCTGGAATGATGCCGTCTTCAATGGTTTTCTTAAGATAAACATCGGTATAACCGGCACCTTCGGCTCCTAGATCACGCATGGTTGTAATACCGGCCAACAACGATTTTTTGGCGTGTACCGAGCCCCTGATGGCACGCTCTACCGGTGATTCTTTCAGCACTTGATCGTTCCAATCGGTCTCATCATAGGGATGAAGTAGTAAATGGGAATGCCCTTCAATAATGCCCGGCATCAGGGTAGAACCCCTTAAGTCGATTTGTTCCATATGCTCGGGAGGGGTCAATCCGGAAGCTGTCCCGGCATAGGTAATCAGGTTTCCCTCTACAAGAACCACCCACCCTTCATGCATCTCGGTACCATCAAAAACACGGTCGGGTTTTAATAAGGTTTGCGCGTAAAGGCTTAAAAACGGGGTGAAAAGGATTAAAACGAAAAGTCGCCTCATAAAAAAGAGATTAGTTTTTCATGGCATTATTGGCAATCTCTGCCAGTTTTTTGTCAATTTCCGGTTTGGAAAGCCACGTTCCCCTCACCATCACCCCGGAAAGCTCCCTTAAGGCTTCTAAATCTTTTAATGGGTTGGCATTGAGTAGTATCAAATCCGCTTCCAGCCCTTCCCTTACCTCCCCAAAAGTATTCCCCATACCAAAAAAGATGGCCGGATTTAGGGTGCCCGACTGAATAATCTGTAAGGGAGTGAGCCCCGCTTTGGTCATCCCATCGATTTCATGATGGATGGAAAACCCGGGAACGTTGAAAAGCTGAGGTGCATCGGACCCCAACAGCATGCCGTGCCCCTTGTCTTGAAGGGACTTTATCAACGCTCTACGGATATTGGTGAATTGCTGCCACTGTTCCTCATTAAAACCGGTGTTCGCGCCTGTTGATTCATTTTTTCGCTGTTTCCAACTCCTAAGGGTGCTGGCGGGCATATACTTCATTTCAGGCTGTTTCAATAGTTCATCGGCGTCGATGGGGGCAAACCAACGTTCGAACAGGCTTTGGGTGGGTACGATCCAGACTTCATTATTTTCGGCCATTTGGACCAGTTCATCGATGTGATCGATATCTGCCAGTGGCGTAAAGTTGTAGCCGAAAAATCCATTTTCGTTCGGCTGTACGTTGGCCGATTCGGGAACAAGGCCCTCTAAAAATCCGTCCACATGGTCGATAGAGGCATATTTGCTTTCAAGGGCATGGCGAATACCGACGTCCACAGGGACATGGCCAGCAAAACGGATGTCTACCTCGTTGGCGGTTTTGACGATTTCATCGAAAACGTCCAATTGAATTCCCGGGTGTATTTTTAAGAAATCATAACCCGCTTTCCGATAGGCGGTTACCTTTTCCCTCGCCTCCTGGGTCGACCTGACCGAGTTCCCGTTCAAAGACGGGCTTGAGGTAAAGATTCTCGGACTAAGAATTTCGTCTTTAGCTGCTTTTTCCCGAAGTACCAGATGCGCAGGGTCGCCAAGCATTCCGCGAATGGTAGTGATGCCGTTGGACAGGTATAGGAATAGGGTTTCCGCTATTCTTTCAGGGTCGGTGGTCGGCGGGGGAATATGGGCGTGCATCTCTGCAAGACCAGGCAATAGGTATTTTCCCGTTCCGTCAATTTGAAGGGCGAAGTTTTCGGGCGTCTCGATCGTTTCCAAAATGTACTGGATTTTTCCCGAATCGATGACTACCTGTCTTTTTTCCGAAACAGCACCCAAACGGACATCGATGATATGAACATTGGAAATTAGGGTTGCCGATGGGCTCACCCTCTTTTCCTGGGCTTGATTACAGCTACCCAGTAAAATAGAGGCCGCGATGAATACTAGTTTTTTCATGGTTGATGTCTTTACCAAGTAGACAGGATTTGTTTTTAATTGAACACCCCACCCTCCAAGGTATAAATAATTACCGATTGATAAGTCTACGAACTGCGATAAATACAAAAATCAACAATGAATACCCGATAAAGAATGGGATAATGTACTCTTTGATGCCCAAAACCAACATCACCCCGATCACCAACAACTGAAAGCCCAGTCCGAAGGTAGAAACAACGGTCATAAACCAGTTGGGAAGGTTTTCGCTTTCGACGGCGCCACGATCCAAACGATAAATGATTTTATCAAAAACCCCATATAACAAACTGTACATCCCAAAAAGGATATTGACGTTCCGCTGTTTTTCCCCTTTCATGGCAAGAGGGGTCTCCTCTTCAAAAATGCGACTGGTGGTATCGCCATTATGTTTATTCCTAAGAATCACATAATAGTAATTGTAGAGGGTTCCTTGTAGCTGAATCCCGAAAAAAGCAAGAAACGTAAGCACTAAGGAACCATTGGTAACATACCAGATAGTCAGTAATATCAAAAGATTTAAAAGAATGTCGGATACGGAATCAAGATATCTTCCGGTGTAGCTTGGCGTTTCCTTGAGCCGTGCCAGTTCGCCGTCTGCCGCATCCAAAATTGATTTGAGTATCAGAAAAAATGCCGTAGCCCAATAGTATTGGTTCAAAATACAGATGATGGCCAAGATACCGCAAACGACAAAGGCCAGGGTAATATGGATGGGGGTGAACGAGGTATTCTTAAGGAATTCCGCAATGATTCGTGCGAAAGGTCTTCCGTAATCCGATAAATCCAGGAATCGGTATTCCTTTGGTAATTTGGACATACTTAACTTAGGAACGGATATTAAAATCGAGAACGGAAACACGCTGGCCCGATGCACTCTCCGCCTGCTACTACAAAAGTACCATTAAATTTACAATTTGATAACAAGCCACCCCAGTCCTTATGCCCTGCTTTTGATACCTTGTTTGCAAAGTCCCACAATCTCATCGATACGCTTTTGTCGAGTCGCCTTTCTTTTAGCTTGATTTAGCCAATAGAGATAACTTTTTCGCTGCCCTCGCGTAAACCCTTTGAAGTTTTTTAGGGCCAGCGGATTTTGATCAAAAGCGTCCTGAAGATCTTTGGGGATTACACCATTTTCAACATCGTCCAATGCCGTCCATGATCCATCCTTTTTGGCAGCCTCTATTTTGGCTAGTCCACTTTCGTGCATCAACCCTTTGGAGAGTAAGTCTTTGATATGGTCTTTGTTGACCTTGCTCCATACACTCTTTGGTTTTCGGGGGCAGAAATATTGTCTTCGTTTTCCGTTACCCAGACTTTTTACGGTACTATCGATCCAACCGTAGCAGAGGGCTACTTTAACCGCTTCCTCCCAACGCATGCTTTCCTTTTCATGGGAAACAGCATAAAAAATAAGGTAAATACCTTCCTTTTGGGTATGGTTTTCATGTAACCAAATGCGGAATTCAGCGTCACTCTTAAAATAGTGTTCCAGTATTTTTTCCATGGATAATCGCTGCAGCTTGAATTTTCCCTAAAAATAACACATTCCTGTCCATCATTTTGGCAATTTAGAGGCCGAATCATTACTTTTATAAATTAAACCAAGCTGAAACGAGCTAAACTCAATTCAATGAAAAAATTTCTGTTGGCAGTAATTATTTTGTTCGGTCTCGTCTTGACCGGATGCAACAATAAAAGGGAAGGTGACCCGAAAGTTCTGGTCTTCTCCAATACCATGGGTTTCAAACATGCTTCGATACCAGCCGCAATTGCGGCTATTCAAAAGCTGGGTGCCGAAAACGGCTTTGCCGTCGATACGACCAAGAATGCGGAGCTGTTCAACGATGAGAATTTGAAACAGTATTCCGCGGTCATCTTTATGAGTACTACCGGGAATGTCCTGGACCACCGGCAAGAAGCTGCCTTCGAACGCTATATCCAAGCTGGAGGGGGGTATGTGGGCATCCATGCCGCTGCCGATACCGAATACGATTGGGGTTGGTACAACAAATTGGCCGGGGCACAATTCGAGAGCCATCCATCGGGGACCCCTGAAGCCGATTTTATCATTAGGGATTTTGGTTTTGTCGCTACGAAACACTTCACCGATTCGGTTTGGCATCGCACCGATGAACTTTACAATTATAAGAGTATCAATCCCGATGTCAATGTGCTGATGACACTTGACGAGTCTACCTATGAAGGCGGTACGAACGGTGACTTCCATCCTATTGCCTGGTACCATGAGTTTGATGGTGGCCGTGCCTTCTATACGGGGGCCGGACATACCGAAGAAAGCTATACCGAAGAAAATTTTCTGAAACATTTGTTAGGCGGTATCCAGTATGCCATCGGCGATAATAAAATTCTTGATTACGAAAAAGCCACAACCCAAATACCACCGGATATCGACCGGTTTTCCAAAGTAACCCTGGTAGAGGGTGAATTCTTTGAACCCACCGAAATGGCAATTCTGCCCAACAATGACGTATTGATTTCCCAGCGAAGGGGCGAAATCATGCTCTACAAGGATGATACCAAGGAACTGAAAGAAATAGCGGTCTTGGATGTTTACCATAAAACCTTGAACACCCCTGGGGTCAATGCGGAAGAAGGCGTGATGGGGCTTCAAAAAGACCCCGATTATACCAATAATCATTGGATATATGTGTACTACGCCCCAACAGGAGAAAAATGGGTGAATCGTCTCTCCCGCTTTAAATATCAGGACGGGAATTTTGATTTAGCCTCGGAGCAAGTAATTCTGGAAGTGGATTCACAACGTGAAATTTGTTGTCACACCGGGGGATCTATTGCCTTTGGCCCCGATGATCTCCTGTACCTATCGACCGGGGACAATTCTACCCCGTTCAATGAAAAGAACGTCAAGTATGTGAATAACGGGTATGCCCCATTAAACGATTTGCCTGGTAAAGAGCAGTACGATGCGCGACGCTCCTCCGGGAATACAAACGATCTAAGGGGAAAAATACTTCGCATCAAGGTCAATGAGGATGGCAGCTATGATATCCCGGAGGGCAATTTGTTCCCTATGGGAACCGAAAAAACTAGGCCTGAAATTTATACGATGGGACATCGGAATCCGTATCGTATCTCGGTGGACGTCAAGAGAGGATACGTGTATTGGGGCGATGTTGGGCCGGATGCCAGGGCAGATAGCATTGGTACACGCGGACCAAGAGGGTATGATGAAATGAACCAGGCCCGAAGCGCGGGAAATTTCGGTTGGCCACTATTTATCGGTGATAACAAACCTTACAATGATTACGACTACGCGACTGGCGAGAGTGGCCCTGCCTTTGACCCTGAGAAACCAATCAATGATTCAAAAAATAATACGGGTCTAAGGGAACTGCCTCCGGCACAACCGGCTTATGTTTATTATCCCTATGTTGAAACCGGCGATTTTCCGCAGGTAGGTACAGGGGGAAGAAATGCCATGGCAGGCCCTACCTACTATTCCGATCTGTATCCCAATGGAGGAGGGCTTCCCTCGTATTATGATGGAAAGGTTATTATATACGATTGGATGCGTGGCTGGATGATGGCCGTGACCTTGTTCGAAGATGGCACATTCAATAAAATGGAGCCCTTTGCCTCCGACATCAAACTCAATAATTTGATTGATATGGAAATGGGTCCGGACGGACGAGTGTATCTTCTCGAATACGGAAGCGGTTGGTTTTCACAAAACGATGACTCGGGCTTAAGTTATATTGAATACAACGGAGGAAACCGGCCTCCTTTGATCGACAATTTAATAGTAGACCGAACCTCGGGGAAGCTACCGCTAACCGTTACGGCAAAAGTCGAGGCGCGAGATCGAGAGGGTGATCCGGTACGTTATCTATGGGATCTGGGAAATGGGGAGACCCGTGAGACCTCCGAACCTGAGATAACCCATACCTATGATCAAGCGGGGGACTACAAAGTTTTTGTCGAAGTAAAAGATGATAAAGGGGCCTCCGCTAAAAGTACGATGACATCCATAGTGGCCGGAAACTCAAGGCCCGAGTTGTCCATTGATCTAAGTGGGGGAAACTCATCTTTCTTTATTGCCGGAACCCCGGTAAAATATAAAGTATCGGTTAGCGACCCCGATGATAATGCCGCTATCGACGACGACAATGTTTTTGTCTCTGTCGATTATATGGAGGGTATGGATGAGGTGAACAAGTCTTTGGGGCACCAACAGGTGTCAGCAGCGATCACGGGAAAGGCCCTTACCCAGGCAATGGACTGTAAAACCTGTCATAAGGAGGCGGAAGCCTCTATCGGCCCCACCTACTTGGCCATAGCGGAAAAATATAAAGGCCAGCGAAATGCCTTGGGCTATCTGCAAAAGAAAATCGTAGCCGGGGGCACTGGCGTATGGGGCGAGGTCATGATGCCGGCCCATCCAAATGTCACTAGTGATGAGTCACGACAGATGGCCTTATACATTCAATCCTTGGTCGATACCGGTGAGAGGAAAAAGTCACTTCCCTTAGCAGGAACCATCATTCCCGACCCGTCACCTACCGACAATGTGATGGTACTAACCGCGAGTTATACCGATGAGGGTAGCGATGGTGCCGGACCTTTGACAGGGATGGCATCGGTTACACTTCGCGGAAGTACGGTGCCCTTTAGCGGCAGTGACAAAGTGGAGGGTTTTTCACCCATCGAATTCGGAGGTATGAAACTCTTGATGGTTCCTTCAGGAGAAGGTTGGTTCGCTTTGGACGATATCGATTTGAAAGGGGTGAATTCGGTAATGATTACTGCAGGGTGGCAAGAACCGCCCAAAGTGGGCCTGGACATGGAAATGCGGTTAAACGCTCCCGATGGAGAATTGTTGGGTTCGGGTAGTATGCCAGCTCCGGTAGCCGGTCAACCTGGGGGTATGGTTATGATCAACCTAGAAAAGCCTACCGAGATTAAGGCTAAGGAAATCTATTTTGTTCATAAACCCAAAGAAGGGGAAGAAGTAGGTCAAATGGCGTTTCTGAATGTGAAGTTTAATGGAAAATGATGTCCATAAACCCTACGCTGAAAGGCCATTCTACTGTTGAGATGGTCTCTTTTTTTCAATACCGGTGAGCCCTAGATTGTGGGCCGTAGGCCTTCGATTCGAATTGGGAAAGGCCTGTAAAGGGCGATATGCCTGGTTTGGATGCGCTTCTGCACCTCGGCCAAGCCCAGTGTAGGGAATCTAAGCGTGAAAATGGTATTTCTTTTAGGCTTTTGGGCCAAATTGATCCTTTATTTTTGAGCTTCTCCGTTTTTGAATTGAAGATAGATAAGTTGTTTTTCCTCTAAGGTAAATTCTTTCATTTCAAACCAATCGTGGGCAGCGATTTTTTCATTTTCCACTTGTGCATCTCGAATGGCCTTTAAGCTGACTAAATGCCAATGGGCTCCTTTGTTTCTTGAGACCGAAAAGCCTACTTCCTCCATAATATAGGATGTGACCGGTTGGTTGACGAGCCGCACCCCATTTTTTAAAATGGCCAAGGTTTTTGTGAGTCTAACCACTTCGGAAAAAGAGTATCGGGCAAAATCGGAAAATCCATTTTGCTTTACATTGTAGAGTTTATCAACGACTTTCAGTTTTTCCATAAGTACCCGAAAGCCGACAAAAATAGGGGGAGTTTTTAAAGTCTAATAAGATTTTTTTTTGAAGTTATCCACATCACAACCTTACCCCAAGCCTTTCATGCTTAGCAGGGTCATAGTCCAAATAATAGCCGAAGAGAAGAAGACACCGATGGTGTTGGCGATAAAAGCTTTTTGTCTCTCCATTTTGAACAAATAACTGGCGATACTTCCGGCATAGACACCCGTGCCCGGTAGGGGTAGCATAACGAACAGGATGAGTCCCCAGAACCCATACTTTTCAATATTTCGGCCTGAACCTGTTTTTGCTCTTCTTGCAACATACAAGGCACTCTTCTTATAAAAGTTCCATCTTAGAAAATATTTGTTGACACTATGAAGGAAAAAGGACATCAGGGGAAAAACGAGCACGTTGGCGAAAAAACAGATGACAAACACCGCGTAGATATTGAGCCCGTTCAACATTCCGAAAGGAATACCGACTTTGGCCTCGCCAAAGGGGGAAATACTCCATAGGAAAGTGAATAGGAAATCCTGGATCATTGTATCTTTTAATGTGCTAAGCTACGGCACAATAAATGGCTATGTGCTTCCAAAGACTTAAAATAGTCTTAATGTTTTTCGGGAGGTACTGAAAATTAACGAATATCCTTTTCTTTCCTTGTTTCCGGTTGTCCAGAAACTTCGAAAGAAAAAAGGTCGTTTCGTGTATAGTGACCATTCACATCAAAATCCAGTTTGCTTTGTGGGATTTCCGCCATATCCAATTCAGCCATCACTACACCCGTTCTATCAAACAACGGTCCGGCCAAAATTTTTCCTAGCGGAGAAACGATGACACTTCCTCCGGGGCAGAGGTCTTCCGGTTCTGTCGAGACTAAATGTTGGTAGTTTTCAGGATACATTGATTTGGTATAGAATTGGTTACAGCTCAAGACAAAACATCGACCCTCCAAGGCAATGTGCTGCATAGTGGCGGTCCATTCAGGTCTCGAATCGGCGGTGGGGGCAAGGTAGATCTCCACCCCTTTTCGGTACATGGCCATCCGTGCCGTAGGCATATAGTTTTCCCAACATATGAGTCCGCCTAAACGACCTATCTTGGTATCGAAAGTGACCAATGATTCCCCACCTGCCTCTGCCCAGACAATTCGTTCGGTGCCGGTAGGTTTTATTTTCCGATGTACTCCTAATAGCCCATCGGTAGGGGAGAGATAGAGCATCGAGCAGTAGAGGCTTCCATTTGCCTCCTGTTTTTCGGTAACTCCAATGACCAAATATACGTTCTGTGATCTTGCCAACTTTTCGAGTCGTTCCAGCTCCTTTCCCTTTAGTAAGATACTGTTGTCTCGATAAGCTGCATACAACGCCCTTCCCTCCGGGGTTCTACTACCTATCGTGGCGCCAAAATCAAAACCCCTGGGATATCCTGGAACAAAGGATTCGGGAAAAACCAACAGGCGACAACCCTGTTGTGCATACTTTTTGGTCAATGTCGCCAGTTTATCGAGGGTCTTTTCCTTGTCAAAGAAGACAGGACTGTCCTGAACGAGGCCTACTTTTAGTTTCATAGTCGGAACTATTTCATTGATTGCTTACGGATGGTCGGAGTGTCTTATTCTCCAAGGTGGATTCAATCGATTTTCCCCGGCGAAAAACAAAATTAGCCGATTGCCGTCCAAATCTTTCAATCGGGCCTCTCTCCATAACCAATCTTTATCATTGGGTAATTCGTAGAATTGTATTCCTTTTGCCACTAGTTTTTTCACTTTCTCATCGAGATTTTCACATTCAAAATAAACATAAATCCCGTCTCCTTTTGGGAGTTCGTCGGTTTGATGTATTGAAAAGGTCGATTCGCCATTGGGGCATTCAAATCTGGCATAATGTGGCAATGCGCTCACAATCAGTCGAAGGCCTAATTTTTCATAAAACGGGACCGACTTTTCGAGGTCTAAGGAAGGAACTGTAACTTGATTGAGGTTCATGGCGTATCTTCGTTGGTAATAACTAATTGATTTCAAGGCATAACCCACTTAAATATCTTTCCATATCCCGTATTAAAACGGTTAGTGGTGCAGGGCCCGTTGGTAGTAGTTGTCGCCCTTCTTTTCTTTGACTTGAATGCAAATACAATCCCAATCGCTTTCTTGACCGTTAAAAAGTTGGTGAATCCCATTTCATTCCAAGGGGATTTCAATTTCTTGTCCCCATATGTATTTCCCGAACCACTGCCAATTATGCCAAGTAGCGGCGAGTCGTTCCTTAGGTTTGTTGATACCATGACCAAACCCTTTGTAAATAATCAATTTAGTCTCGACTCCTACATCTTGTAAGCCTTGAAATAACTCATAGGCATTGGCCGGTGGCACCCTTTTATCGAACTCCCCATGCTGTATCAAAGTAGGGGTGGTCGCATTCGCAATATTGGTCATTGGCGACGTTTTCTCGTAAATGGCCTTATCGGACCAAGGGGTGGCCTTTAGGTACTGTCGGGTGAATGGGTGTATGTCGGTATTGACGTAATAGGTCATCCAGTTCGAGATACCCGCCCCCACCGAAATGACTCTGAAAAGTTCCGAGTTGGTGGTCAGGAAAGCCGAAATATAGCCCCCTTGGCTCCAACCCATGGAGGCGACCTTCTCACTATCGACAATGCCTTGTTCTATTAAGTGTTTCACTCCGGACTCTACATCCCACGCATCGCCGACACCGAGATTTTTTACATTCAAAGAACGGAAGGCCTCCCCGTAACCCGCCGAGCCGCGATAATTGGGTTGCAGTACCAGCGCTCCCTTGTTCAGCCATTGCAGCATGGGATAGACTCCCGTTGGCACTGGTGTTGGGGTAGATATGCCGGTAGGGCCTCCGTGGATAACGACCATCAGCGGATATTTTTTACCAGGGTCAAAATCCTGTGGTTTGTGCAGTATGCCCTCTATCGTCGTACCATCTTCGCTTTCCCAACGAATCACCTCACTTTTGGAGGTGGCCCAATCTTGGATCTGTTGGTTCGATTGCGTAATCCTAGTTGCGCCTTTAAACGGATAGGCCGCTGAGTAGATTTCCGATATTTGATCATCCGTTACTCCGTAAAAAGCCATTTTTTTACCATCGTCCGAAAATGAATATCCCCAGACACGTTCAAGATTTAAAGGAAGCAAGGATGTCTTACCGGTCCTGGGATTTATTTTTACCATGGGTCTTTTTGTCTTTTGCCAAGCTATCCCGAAGATGCCTTGCTCATTCCAATATAATCGGGACAAGTCTTCATCGAAATCCTTTGCCAATTGCGAATTATTGGTGCCGTCTATATCGATACGGAAGAGCTTGCCGTTGCGATAGTAATTCGAGGTGCTATCATTGAGACTGGTTTGGTATAAGATGGATTTTCCATCGGGAGACCAACCTACTAGTCCGTCATAGCTTCGGTTGCCGACCAATTTTTTTAAACTTTTGGAGGCCGTATCGTAAATGGAGATATCAGCCTTAAAAAAGGTGTTTCTTAGGGGGTCGGGCTGATGCTCAATGGCTATTTTTTTGCCGTCGGGCGACCAATCGTAATCATTGATGGAAAAGGGTACGCTGTCCAAGACCTTGATGGCTTCCAAACTTTTGGTATAGATTGAATCCTTCAGTTGGCTGGGTAGGGCAGCGTGATATAGGCGGTCGGGTTTAAAATCGATGGCCCATAGTTGGTTTAAGCGGTATTCGTTGTCCTCGACTTCAAAACTTCCGAGTTTTTCGGTTCTCTTTTTAGTTTCGTCCTTCTTGTCCTCTGATTGAAGAAAAGCGATTTGTTTGCCGTCCGGTGACCATTCAAAATTGAAGACGTTGTTTTTGGTGTGGGTGAGTTGGAATGATTCCCCTCCCGCCGCACGGATTACCTGTAGCTGGGTATGGTCAGACTTTTTAGATAAGAACGCAATCCATTGTCCGTCAGGGGACCATTTCGGATTGGTAGAGCTGTTTTTGGGATTGTTGGTGAGTTGAAAAGGGATATCCCCGTTTTTGGAAAGCCAAAGTTCCGTGTCATAACTGTTGGCATCCCAATCTGCCGATCGTGATTGGAAAACGATATGCTTCCCATTGGGCGAGATTATTGGATTGGAGACAGACCGTAGTGAAAGAACCTCTTCAAAAGAAGGTGTCTGTCCAAACAATGATTGCGGTAGCGTTCCCCCGAATAGCGCCAATGCCAGTAAGATATGCTTTTTCATTTTTCAAGGATTGGTTCGGTTTTCATAGGGGGATTGAAAACCGGTTGTTATTTCGTTCTTTTATTGGTTTCAATGTAAAAATTTCTATCCACTTCGAAGCTCGATAAGTCGCCTTCCAACTGTTCGGTTTTCCATTCCGAACCGGGAAAAAGCCAGTAAGCTGCGCTGTCTATAAAAACACGAACGGGCATGTCGAAGTCTTTCACGATATCAGTATATCTGTATTGAATGGTATCGCCTTCAATCACATATTCGAGCGTTGGAATCTGCGTGGTTCTCAAGTATTGATCGAAAAAAGCGTTTAAGTTCTTACCCGTATGTTTACTGAGATAATCCTCGATCTGTTTGGTGGTGACGGTCCGGTGGTAGAAGTCCTTGTTGAGACCGCGGAGGATTTCACGCCATTTTTTGTCGTCTTCCACCAGTTGCCTTAGGGTATGCAATAGATTGGCTCCTTTGTAGTACATGTCGCCGCTACCTTCGTAGTTTACATCGTAGATTCCGATTACGGGCCGGTCGTTTTGTATGTTGGCGCGGGTCCCGATGACATAATCCGCCGCCGCTTCCGTGCCATAATAATAGTCTAGGAATAGATTTTCCGAATATGCGGTAAAACCTTCGTGTATCCACATGTCTGCGGCATCTTTGTAGGTAATGTTATTCGCAAACCATTCGTGCCCGGCTTCGTGGATAATGATAAAATCGAATTTAAGCCCCCAACCGGTTCCGGAGAGGTCGTTTCCCAAATAGCCTTTTTTAAATTGGTTGCCGTAGGTGACCGAACTTTGGTGTTCCATGCCAAGGTAGGGCACCTGAACCAATTTGAAACTATCCTCATAAAAAGGGTAGGGGCCGAACCAATGTTCAAAGGCCTTCATCATTTTGGGAGCATCCTTAAAATGCTCCTTGGCTTTTTCCAAATCGTCGCGAAGCACATAGTAATCCATATCCAAGGCACCCTTTTCACCTTCATAGGTTTCCCCAAAACGCACGTAATCACCGATATTTACATTCACCCCATAATTGTTGATGGGGTTCGATACGAACCATTCGTACAGTTTGTAATCACCTTGATCATACTCGTATTCTTCACGAAGGCGACCATTGGCCACTGCTACTAGATTCTTGGGAACATCTACCGCGATGCGCATGCTGTCTACCTCGTCGTACATATGATCTTTGTTGGGCCACCATACACTAGCACCCAGGCCTTGGCACGAGGTAGCGACGAAATGCTTCCCGTTGGAATCCTTTTTCCAGGAAAACCCTCCATCCCATGGTGCTCGAACCGCCTCTTTCGGATGTCCTTCATACTGTACGTACAGTTCGTTGTATTCTCCCGGGAGCTGCTCTTTTTTAAGATTGATGAAGTAGGCTGGACCAATTTGACTGAAGTCCAATTGCTCGTCATCTTGTAAAACAGCGGTTATTTTCAAAGGCTTCTGTAAATCAATCTGTAACACATCGTTCTTTTCCAAAACCTTGTAGCGAACAATGTTATAGCCTGCAATAAACTTTTTGTCCGGTTGGATTTTAATGTTGAGGTCATAATAATTCAAGTCCCACCAAGCCCGTTCCGGGGTAATACTACCTCGTAGGGTGTCCTGTTTGGTAAAGGTTTGACCAAAAACTGCAGCGGTGACACTTACAAGCAATAGGGCAATGAGAAATGTTTTTTTTTTCATAGGTTAGCTAAACTTAAAAGGTCGAAGCACTAAATTCCATTGTTTGTTTTGGAACGCGGTACGTGCGTTTCCGGTTTATCGAAAGATTCCATTCGGAAAAACTACGGGGCTTTCAAAACCATCTTTTCCAACGGAGGAGACTCCAAAGAAATAATTATCAATAACGATGCCATCCAAGGTGTATTCCGTGGCATCTCCTACGTAACGACTATAATCCCATGTGGGTGATGTCGTATCCCGCCAATAAATTTTGTAGCCCACGGCACCTTCTACCGGACTCCACTGAAATTTGGCCGAGGGCTGTACAATGCCACCGATTTTCACTTCAGTAGGAGCAGGTGGTGCCCATGCAATAGACGCCAAGTTGATGGCATTGACAGCGGTCAATTTTTTGGCGTACTCAAAATTGACATGTCTCAGCACATCACCGTATTCAATGCCATTTTCGGTTCGGATATCCTGATGCTGTTGGGTATAGTTCTCATGGGCTTCCATGATGCGTATGCCCGCGAAACCGACATCGTTGAACGGTCGGTGGTGACCTCCTCTTCCAAACCGGTCGAGCCGGTAGACCAGCATGGGGTTCATTTCGGGCATGTAGGTTCGAACATTCCTGTATATGTAGCGTGCCAACTGTCGCGAAATGCCGTCGACCTCGCCGCCATAGAACCGTCTGGCCTTTCGTTCCCGTTCGGTCTCCGTGGGTGGGACGGGTTCGGAGAATATCCGAAAGTCGGTATTGCTCACAACGCCGTCGACACCTGTAATGTTACCGATCATATCGTTGTTGAAGATACCGATGATGTCCCAACCCTGTTCCATGGCATGGGCGGCGAGTCCTTTCCCACCGTACAATCCTTGTTCTTCTCCCGATAGTCCGACGAATAAAATACTATTTTCAAAATCATATTTTGAGAGTACCCGGGCAGCCTCAAGGGTCCCGGCCATGCCACTTGCATTGTCATTGGCACCCGGTGAATCGGAGGTGAAGTTGTTGGGGTCGCTAACCCGCGAATCGATATCCCCGCTCATGATGATATAGCGGTTGGGGTATTTGGTACCCCGTTTAACTGCCAGGACATTCACTACCCAAACATCTTTGGTTATCCGGTCGTTATCACCCTTTGGTACCAAGTTCTTTTGATAGGAAACCTCCAGACAACCATTACAGGCGGCCGAGGTCCTCTCGAAGTCGGCTTTGATCCACCGTCTTGCAGCCCCTATACCACGGGTCTGGGAAAGTGTATCGCTCAGGGTATGCCGGGTACCAAAATTTGCCAGGGTCTCTATATCCTTTGCGATGCGTTCGGCTGAAACTGCCTCGATAATGTCATATAGGCGTTGGTCGGTTTGGGCATTCCCCCCCAGGTAAAAAACAAAGAGTAATACAACTAAAAGATGTTTCATTTTCTATCTGTTATGAGGCTTACAATGTATTAAAAATTAATGGCTTTTTTGGTCAATTGCCAGATTCCTATAATCGGACCCAAGGCCAACATCAAAAAAAGGAATTGGGGATTTACTCCCTTTAGGACAAAAGACCCTAATTGAATACTGACGATGCTAATGGCAAAACCGATACAGTTGACCAAGGTGAGGGCCGTACCTTTGAGTTCGGAAGGAACGTTTATGGCGACCAATGTAGAGAATTGAGGGGAATCGGCCGTGACGGCCATTCCCCAAAGACACCAGGCAGCCATAAACAACAACGGATCCAAATAAAAAAGAAGGGGAGAGACCAAACAGAAAAGACCGGAAACCGTCAGGCTCGACTGTGCCACTTTTTTACTTCCAAAACGTTGCGATAGCAGTCCGCCCAACATACAGGAGACCCCACCCATGGCGATGACCATAAATGTGGCTATGGCGACAGGGAATTCCTTGTTGTTCATGGCATTGAAAGTTTGCAACGCCAAGGGTGTGAAGGCCCAGAAGGCATACAGCTCCCACATATGACCAAAATAACCAAAGGCCGCTTTTTGAAAGCCGCCAATTTTAAACAGGGTTGGCCCCGCGGACAACTGCAGTTTTTTGCTGCGTTTTCGAAACGGACCGTTTGGTACGAACAACCAAAGGGTACATCCTCCCAAGGCTGCCAGCAGGGAGGTGGTTTTAATTACCATTGCGCCATTGGTATCTATAGATAAGGCCTTTACTAGAAAGGGAAAGGCCGTTCCCAACACCAACGCTCCGACCAGATATCCCAAGGCCCTTCCCAAGCCCCTTTCATAGTAATCGGCGGCGATTTTCATTCCCACCGGGTAAATTCCGGCTAGAAAGAATCCGGTACCAAAGCGCGCGGCAAGAAGGGCCCATTGGGAGATCTCCTCGAAAAGCAGGCACAGGTTGCACAAGGCGCCCAGTATCGCACAGATCAAAAAAACGCGGGATGGTGAAAACCGGTCCGCAATCATTAAAAAAGCAAAGACCAAGGTGCCCATAATGAACCCCAATTGTACGGACGACAATACATATCCTATAATTTCCGGCCCTAGCCCCGTTTTTCTGGCCAATTGGTCGACAATGGCATTTCCTGCAAACCAAAGACTGGTACATGCAAATTGTGAAATAATAATAGTGGGAAGTATATGGGGCCGCGTTTTCAAAGGGAGTTCTTATCGTACAAAAGTAACCTTTGAAATCTTTCCCTCGTTCACCTCATAAATGGCCACCGCGTTAAAATTGTTTCCATTGACAGTCAAATATTCCTCGTCGATCACTTTGTTGCCTATGATTATGCGGTTTTTAATGGTGCAATTCAAGTCCGGAGTGTTTTGAAAAAAATCACCGTATCCCGATCGCATTCGTTCCTTTCCTTGATAGCTGAACTTGTTTGGATAGTCGAATATTTGAATATCATCGGAATAGGTTTCCAAAAACGCATCGATATCCCTAGCGTTATAGGCATCCAATTGTTTTTGAACAACGGCTTCCGCTTCCATATCCGATTCTTTTTCAAACAAAAAGCTCATGCTATCGATAAGACCGTTGTTCACTTCATATATGGCCACCTGACGTTGGGTCTTACCCATATCGCTGGCTTTTTCCTCATCGATAACTTTGTTCCCGATACTGATCCGTTTAATTACTTCCACACCGGTTTCCGGGGTGTTTTCATAGTAATTTTGGTAGTTGTTTCTCAATGTTTCGCGACCCATGTATAGGGTATCGCTCGGAAAATATTGAACCAAGACATTTTCCGAATAGCAAGAGGCAAAGGCATCCAAATCCCTCTGGTTATATGCTTCTACTTGTTTCTGGACCACAATTTCAGGGGATACCTCCGAGACCAATACCAATTTAGAGGAATTGGCATTGGTGGCCAGGCGCGAAATGCTGCCCAGGTTTTTGCCTTCGAAGGTATGGAGCACACTCCATTGGGAATCCGTTTTGGGATGAAATCGATATAGGGTATTGCCCATTCCCACAAGGATAGTACCATTAATCAACCAACATATATCCTCAATTTCTGGAGGTATATTGGTGATAAATTGGGTAGCTCCGGAGATAGGATCCATTGATTTTATTTCCCACACCTCGTTTTCCTTACTGATATAGCTGATCAATTTGGTGCCGGGAATTTTATGTAAAGATCGCCCTACGTTCTTCTGAAAGGTGTAGTTGGTGTTATCCTGTAAGTTCGATACCACCAAGTCCATTCGATCGTCCACTAAAACAGTGGAAATCAAAATATCCTCAGCAAACCAGAGATGGTATCCGACCTTTAAATCCCGAAGTAAGAGGCTGGGTTTTCCCGATTCCATATCATATCGGTACAGGCGTTGCAAACCATTGGTATCCAAACGGATAGCTGAAAACTCCTTCTTTCCAGGAATTTTCAGGGGGGAATACTCGCTTCCCCTCGGGGTATCGGTAATCCACGAGCTTATGTTGTCCCTCACATTATACTGGGCGATATCGGTCTGACGGTTTCGTGTGGAGGAAAACAATATCAGATTGTCATTATAAAAAGAGGGCTGGTTGTCATAGCCTTCGTTGTTCGAAATATTCCGGGGCTCCCCCAAGCTTATTTTGCCATCGGTTGTGCTAACATCCATAAGATATACTTCGGTATTGGTCTGCGCATGGGCGATTATTGAGACCAAAAATAATAGCGCGGTGATTTTTTGTGTCATAGGGCAATATTCATAAAAGATTTTAAAAGTTCCCGTACTTTCAAGGTGTTCTCCACAAAATAAGCGGCTTGTGTCTTTTGTCTGCCCACTTTGACGGTAATGGCGCTATCGGGTAACTCCTGAAACATAAATTCATCCGTCCAGTCATCACCGATCGCAAATACAAAATCGTATTCGTTTTCCCCCAACATCCTAACAGATGCCCTTCCTTTGTTCACGTTACTACTTTTTACTTCCATGACCTTATTACCGTTAAGTACGCTAAGGTCGTCAGTGCCGATGAGACTGGTCAAGACCGTCGTTAGCTCGGAGGCTCTCAGATTGCCAAAATCGGGATCGGTCTTTCGATAGTGCCACGCAAGCGAATAGTTCTTTTCTTCTATGAAGCTGCCAGGTGTCCGGTCTACGAACGATTCCAATACGGGACGAATATTTTCCATCCAATCATTTTTCACATTTTCCAGTAATTTAAAGTCTTCACCATCCTTGGAAATCCAAACACCATGTTCCACGATCATATTGTATTTTTTCGATAGGAACCATTTGGCGAAGGTATCTTTGTCCCTTCCACTGATAAGAAACATATCGGTACCCTCCTGTTGATGTATGGCATCGAGTAATTGATAAAGCTCGTCATCGGGACTTGCTTTTTGGGGATCGTTATGAAAGCCTGTTAAGGTGCCGTCATAGTCCAGGAATAACACCCTTTTTTTTGCATTACCGTATGCATCCATAATGATCTGTAAATGATGGTCGGTCAATTTTTTAGATACATGGGCTGCATCCCGTTCTTTCTGGGCCAACAGCGAGTTCATGAAACTCTGTGCCCATTTTTCGACATTATAGCGTCGCAAGCGTTGCTGCAACTGTTCATTGCGGTGCTGTTGCTCCTCTTTGGGCATATTGATAGCTTCATAAATAGTATCGGCTATTTGTTCGAAATTATTGGGATTTATTAGTAGTGCCTCATTCATTTCATTGGCCGAACCTGCCATTTCGCTTAAAATCAAGACACCTGTTTTGTCGGTTCGAGTAGCGATATATTCCTTGGCAACCAAATTCATTCCATCACGCAAGGGGGTGAGCCAGGCAATGTCGCTAGAGGTATAGAGATCAATGAGATTCTCAAAGGGCATTGATCGATAGAAATACCAGATGGGGGTCCAGCTGACGGTAGAAAATTCGCCGTTGATACGGCCCACCAGTTCATCGATCTCCCTTTTAAGTAATTGATATTGTGGTACGTTGGAGCGGGAGGGGACCGCTAGGATAATCAACCTCACTTTTTCCTTATACTGGGGATATTTATTTAAAAAATATTCAAACGCATACAAACGTTTGGCAATACCCTTGCTATAGTCTAAGCGGTCGATTGATAGAAGAAATTTGGCGTCCGGGTCACTCGTTTTATGCTTGTTAAGGCGTTGCTGTAACTCGGAGTGCTGTTCAGGACTACGTTCCCCATGTTTTTTGGCCGCCTCACTGAATTTTTTATAGTCGATGCCCATTGGGAACGAATCGACCTTAATGATTCTATTTCCTTTGTAAATATCATTAAAACTGACTTCTAGACCCAAAAGTCGCCTCACGGAACTTAAAAAATGACGTTCGTAATCGTAAATATGGAACCCGATCAAATCCGATCCGAGGAGTCCTTCCAAAACTTCCTTACGCCAAGGAAGTGTGCGGAATATTTCATATGATGGGAATGGTATGTGCAGAAAGAAACCAATAGCGATATTTGGTCGTTTTTCGCGGATCATTTGCGGTACCAACATCAACTGGTAGTCATGTACCCAAATCGTATCGTCTTCATCCGCCTTTTCAAGGATGGCATCGGCGAATTTTTTATTCACCGTTTTATACGTGTTCCAACTATCCAATTCAAATTCCGAATATTCCAGGAAATAATGGAACAAAGGCCAGATGGTACGATTGCTGAAGCCAAAATAAAAACCTTCGACCTCCTCTTCGGTCAGGCTCACTTTTGACGAGCCGTGTTTGGAGAGTGCGTCGTCGATCTCATCTTCCAATTCCTCGGGGATTTCCTCGTTGGTCAGCCCACTCCAGCCGATCCAAAGACTATCACCCCCGGAATGTACCGATTTCATCCCGGTTGCCAAACCCCCTACACTGGGGATGGCCGTGATGCCTCCATTGCTAATTTGCAATTGCACGGGGAGTCTGTTTGAGATTATGATAGTTTTACCCATAAATTGGTCGATTTTGTATTCTGTTGTTTTTAATTTCTCTAAATTTCGACAAAAACAAGGGCAAAACCAATTGTAGCTCCGATTGAACCAACTTTTTTATTAAATGGATAATTTAGACTACGGAATTATAGGAAATTGTAGAAGTGCAGCGCTTATTTCAAAAACGGGCAGTTTGGATTGGTGCTGTCTTCCGGAATTTGACTCTTCCTCTGTTTTTGCCAAGTTGTTGGATGAGAAAATAGGAGGTAGTTTTGAGATTTTGGTCGATTCGGGCTATACCGTTAAGCAGCGCTATAAAAAACATACGGCGGTGTTGATCACCCATTTTTCCGACGGTGAAAATTCCTTTGAGATTCGCGATTTTATGCCTAGGTATCGAAAGGAAGGAGGGGGTTACAACGCTCCTCCGGAAGTCGTTCGATACTTCAAATATATCAAAGGGGCCCCTAGATTTATATTACACTACAATCCTCGATTGGAATATGCACTTGGGGAAACCAAGACCTATGTAAAAAAGAATTTTGTGGTAAGCCTTACCCAAGGAAAGAAGTTCGATACTTTTTTCCTCTACACCTCTTTTAACAAAAACGCTGTGGTGGAAGGCAGGGAAATCGAACTCATAAAAGATGGTTACGTGCTCCTGGGTTACAATGAAAAGATTTTTCAACCAACGGTACGTAAAATGTACACCGAACTGGAACGTACCAAGGTTTACTGGCTCAACTGGAGCAGCAAAACCCCAAATTACAAAAAGTACAATACGCAGATTGGCCGTAGCGCTATCACCTTAAAATTGTTGAGCTACGACAAGACGGGTGCCGTATTGGCCGCAGCAACGACTTCCTTGCCCGAAACAATCGGGGAAGTACGCAATTGGGATTATCGGTTTTGTTGGATTCGGGATGCCTCTATGGTTATCAAGGTTATTGGGGACTTGGGCCATAAGAACGTAGCCCGTCGATATTTGCAGTTTATCGTTGATTTGATTCCCGATAAGGACGAGAAACTACAGATTATGTACGGCATCAACAAGGAGAAGAAATTGACCGAGGCTACCCTTGAACATCTTAGTGGTTACAAGGGGTCCCGGCCAGTTCGTGTTGGAAATGCAGCCTACAAGCAAAGGCAAAATGATATTTATGGAATTTTGATGGATGTTATTTATGAACAGCTGGCCAAGTATTCCACCGATCTTGAAAATGGCGAGGAATTATGGGGTATTACAAAAGGGATTGTCTGGATCGTATCCAATCACTGGAAAGAAGCCGATAAGGGAATTTGGGAGTTTCGCACCGAGGACCGGCACTTTACTTTTTCAAAGGTACTTTGCTGGGTTGCGGTAGACCGGGCGATTAAAGTGGCCCGTTTGTTTCGTAAGTCCCGTAAGATTGAAAAATGGACGAAGTTGGAACAAGAAATCAAAAAGGATATCCACGAAAATGCCTGGAATCCCGAGGTGAATGCCTTTACCCAGTCCTACGGTTCAAAGGACCTGGATGCTTCTGTGCTATTGATGGAATCCTACGGTTTCATCCATGCAAAGGACCCTAAGTTTATGAGTACCGTAAGAGCCATAGAGAAAGATTTGAGCAATGATGGTTTGCTGTACCGATACAAGAATGAAGATGATTTTGGTTTACCTTCCTCCTCCTTTACAATTTGTACGTTTTGGTTTATCAACAGTCTGTTCAAGATTGGGGAAGAGGAAAAGGCGATGGTCCATTTTGACCGGCTCTTGTCCTATAGTAACCATTTAGGTTTGTTCAGCGAAGATATTGATTTTAAGACCAAAAGACTCTTAGGAAACTTTCCTCAGGCATACTCCCATTTAGCATTGATCGAATGCGCCATCAACTTCTCTCGCAAAGAAAGCGAAGAGCAGGTATTGGACGCGATGCGGGAATAAGCTGTTGCCTTATGAAGCGTACTCATTATTTGACAAGCAATAAACGGCAATGATTTTGAGACTGTTTGTAGGACAGGGATTCCCTTTTGAAGACAGGTTAAATAAAATGTTTTAGCGTTTGGTCAGTCGACTATTCTCCAATATTCCTTTAATGTTCCCCAGCAACTTTTTAAAATGAAACTCCGTAGTAAAGGGATTCATTACGGTCACCCTGAGATAATGGATGCCTCTCAATTTGGTCTGCACAATATAGAATTCCCCATCTTCCAGCAGCTGTTGCCGTATGTTTGCGTTGAGCTTGTTTAAGGCCTTTGTATCGAGGGTAGCATCTACAAAACGGAAACAGACTATATTCGATACAGGTGCAACCGCAAGCTCAAAATCGGGTTCCTTTTCGATGATATCCCCAAAAAGCCTCCCCATATCATACAATTGGGTTACGAATTCGTCGAAGACACCTTCCCCATATACTTTAAACATCGTGTACCAGTGGATGCTCATCATGGTCTTTGTACACTCGAAAGTTCTTTTGCCGGAGTTATACCAATCCTCATGATCGGCCTCTGTAAGAAGATATTCTGCCTTTTGGCTAAAGGTGGCATTTGCGTATTTTCCTTCTCTCATCAGCAAGGCGGTAGTGATAGTGGGCATCATCATCATTTTATGGCCGTCGATGACTACCGAATCTGCTAGCTCGATACCATGCACCGTATATCGATATTTTTCCGAAAAGATGGCGGCTCCCCCATGCGCCCCGTCTACATGGAACCAAAGGTTATGCTGTTGGGCGAATTGGCCAATAACCTCCAGATTATCATATACCCCGGTAGCCGTCGAGGGGGCACTTCCGATAATAGCGAAAGGACGAATTCCCTTTTCGGTTGCTTGTTGATAGCGTTTCTCCAATAAAGAGGTATCCATTTCAAAGTCGTTCGTCGCCGGAATTTTAATGATTCCTTTTTCCCCCAACCCCATGATTTTAGCAGCGCGGTCTACACAATAGTGGGCTTCCTCACTAACCATAATTCCCAACTGCCCTGAATGCCCTTCATTCCAAACGTCTTGTACGACCTTGGCTTTTCGGGCCGATAGCAAGGCGGTGAGGTTGGCCAAGGTACCGCCGGAGGTAAGGAATCCCCTGGAATCGGCATTATACCCTATCTTTTTACAAAGAATATCGGTTACCACCCGTTCGATGGCCGAGGGCGACATCCCCATTTCGTATACGGCCATTCCGTTATTCAACAAGGAACTAATCATTCCGCTCAGCGCAGTGATGGGTGCCGACGGACTCACCTGGTGTCCGATATAATGCGGATGGTGTACATAGGTGGTGCGTTTGGTGATTTCGGAAAATAAGGAAGCGTCATCTCCACGCCTTAGAAATTCCTTCCAGAAGTTGAGCTCATCCTCAGGAAGATTCCAATGTATTGCCTTTTGCGATTTCCCATGTAGTTTGTCCGATAAATGGTCGGCGAGTTCATTGATTAGCTGATGACCTCTTTTTCGAAAATCCTCTGGGGAGTAGGCCGATTTTAGTAGATTTTTATTCATACATTAAAAGTAGCGGGTTGTACGATTTAAAACAACACCGGAATACGAAACAATTTTTGTTGGTATACGGACCTTTAAAACTTCCGGTTTGATAGCTAACAATTAGTAGGCGTTTTGTTACATTTGAACATAATTCAAATCTTCTCTTCATTATGAAAATAAAGAATCTATTAGGTAGTCTTCTGATTATAAGTTTTTTGTGGTCTTGTAAGGAACAGGTCACAGAAAAACCGGTTGTCGCGAAGAAAACGGAATTTGAATACGTGGTCGATCAGTTCGCTGATCTCCGGATTCTTCGTTACCAAATTCCAGGTTTTGAACAATTGACCCTCAAGGAAAAGAAACTAGTGTATTATCTCACCCAAGCGGGCCTCGCGGGCCGGGATATCATTTGGGACCAGAATTACCGCCATAACCTTGAAATTAGGGGTGCGTTGGAAAATGTTTATCAATCTTACCAAGGCGATAAAAGCACCGAGGACTGGCAGGCATTTGAAACGTATCTGAAACGGGTGTGGTTCTCTAACGGAATACATCATCACTATTCCAATGATAAAATAAAGCCAGGTTTTGGCAAGGATTACCTAGGTTTTCTATTGAAAGAGACCGATACGGAGTTGCAAGGGGCAGCTTTTGAGGTCATTTTCAATGATGAGGACAGTAAAAAAGTAAACAAGAAAAAGGGGGTTGATAATGTGGCCTCCTCCGCCGTTAACTTTTATGGCCCCTCAGTTACCGATGCGGATGTCGAAGCATTCTATTCGGCGATGGATACAGGCCCTGAAGGGATGCCCATCGAGATCGGATTGAATTCAAAATTGGTCAGGGAAAACGGAAAGCTCATCGAAAAGGTATGGAAAGTCGGGGGCATGTACGGAAACGCCATTGATGAAATCATCAAATGGTTGGAAAAAGCAAAGGAAGTAGCAGAGAACGGGCAACAAGCCAAAACCTTAGGTTTGTTGATCGATTATTATAAGACCGGAAGCCTTGATACCTGGGATGAATACGCTATCGCATGGGTGAATGCTACCGATGGAAATATTGATTGGATCAATGGTTTTATAGAAGTTTATAATGACCCAAAAGGTTACAAAGGCTCTTATGAAAATATCGTTCAGATAAAAGACTTCGAGATGTCCAAACAAATGGCAGTGCTATCGGAAAATGCCCAGTGGTTCGAGGACAACTCCCCTCTGATGGAGGAGCACAAAAAAGGCGATGTCGTAGGTGTTTCCTACAAGACGGTTAATGTAGCCGGAGAGGCAGGGGATGCTTCCCCGAGTACTCCTATTGGCGTAAACCTCCCTAATAACAATTGGATACGCCAAAAACACGGTAGCAAGTCGGTTTCCCTTGGAAATATTATCGACGCCTACAACAACGCCGGAGGAAGTGGTAGGTTAAAGGAATTTGCCTACGATGATGAGGAAATCGCTCTGGAAGAGCAGTACGGACAATTGGCCGATAAACTGCATACCGCCCTGCACGAGGTAGTCGGTCATGCATCGGGGCAAATTAACCCAGGAATCGGACAACCCAAGGAAACTTTAAAGAATTATGCCTCTACCATGGAGGAAGGAAGGGCAGATTTGGTAGGTCTCTATTTCTTGATGGACCCCAAAATACAGGAGTTGGGCTTAGTAGACGATTGGGAAGAGCTTGGGAAAGCGGCCTATGATGGGTATATCCGAAATGGATTGATGACCCAGTTGATTCGAATAGAGCTTGGTGATGATATCGAGGAGGATCACATGGTCAACAGACAATGGGTCTCTGCCTGGGCTTTTGAAAAGGGGAAGGAAGACAATGTGATCGAAAGGATGGAAAAGAATGGAAAGACCTATTATAATATCAACGATTATGAAAAGTTGCGGGACCTGTTCGGGCAACTATTGCGGGAGACACAGCGCATAAAATCGGAAGGAGATTTCAAAGCGGCGCAGGATTTGGTAGAGGGTTATGGTGTAAAAGTGGATCAAAAGCTGCATGCCGAGGTGTTGGACCGAAATCAGCAATTTAAATCGGCGCCTTACAGCGGGTTTGTGAATCCGGTGCTCCTACCCGAAACGAACGACTCGGGTGAAATCGTCGACATTAGGGTGATACAGCCGGATAGTTTCGAAGGCCAGATGCTCGACTATTCCGAGAAGTTTGGATTTTTGGTCGGGAACCGGTAAAGAGCTTCTGAGGAGACAAAAAATAAGGCTGTCCGCTTTAGCGGACAGCCCTTACCCTCTGTCTCAAAGAAGGGTTTCATCTGAATTAGTCAAAGGTGTAACCGTTATCCGCAGCTACCTTATCGGCAATTTGATTGCGCAAGGCCACTACGTTCGGGTTATTGGTATATTTTGTAAAGCGTTTTAACCCCATCAACATCATTCGCTGCTCATCGCCTTCCGCAAATGAGATGATAGCTTCTTTTCCTTTCCGAATCACGGTTTCGGTCGCCTCAAAAAGATATAGTTTAGATATAGCAATTTGAGTGGCCTGCACCTCTTCCCCGAAGCGTTTTGCATTTTTCTCGGTCCTGAGAAGGGTTGATTCCGCCATATAGATCTTGATCAAGATGTCGGAAGCGGCCATCATCAACTGTTGGTGCTTTTCCAGTTCCGGACCAAACTTTTGAACGGCGCTTCCAGCGACCATTAGAAATACCTTTTTAAGTCTGGTAATCAAGTCTTTTTCCTCGGCGAACAATTCTGAAAAATCAGGGGTGTCGAACGATGGGATTCCCATCAATTCCTCGCCTACGGCCCTTGCCGGACCTAACAGATCCACATGACCTTTCATTGCCTTCTTGACCAGCATTCCAACTGCCAACATCCGGTTGATTTCATTTGTGCCCTCGTAGATTCGTGCGATACGCGAATCTCTCCATGCCGATTCCATCGGGGTATCCGCACTAAAGCCCATTCCTCCAAAAATTTGAATGCCTTCATCAGCGGTTACCTGGCAGTCATCGGAGACCGCCACTTTCAGAATGGAGCATTCAATGGCATATTCTTCCACTCCCTTTAATTCTGCTTCTTGGTGGGAGTTTCCTTCCGCCTCCCGAATGGCGATACGGTCCTCAATATTTTTGGCCGCGCGATAACTGGCTGATTCCCCTACATAGGCATTCATGGCCATGGTGGCGATTTTTGCCTTGATGGCCCCAAAGTTTATAATAGGTGTTTTGAATTGAATCCGTTCGTTGGCATATTTGACCGCTTCGGTCGTAACCCTTCTCTGGGCATCCAAACAAGCAGCCGCTAACTTAATTCTCCCAACGTTCAAGGCGTTCATAGCTATTTTAAAGCCATTTCCGCGTTCAGACAACATGTTTTCAACGGGAACCTTGGTTTCGCTGAAGAACACCTGTCGGGTAGAGGAGGAGTGGATGCCGAGTTTCTTTTCCTCATCTCCCAAAGTGATACCGTTGCTCGGGTCGTTCTCCACAATAAATCCGGTGATATTCTTATCGTCTTCGATACGGGCGAATACGATGAACAGATTGCAGAAACCTGCGTTGGAAATCCACATTTTTTGTCCGGAGATGCTGTAATAGGTACCGTCATCGGAAAGGACCGCTTTGGTTTTACCCGAGTTCGCGTCCGATCCAGCCCCAGGCTCCGTAAGGCAATAAGCTCCAAACCATTCACCAGAGGCTAATTTTGGCACGTATTTTTGTTTTTGCTCTTCGGTGCCATACAGGGTAATCGGCATCGTACCAATGCCCGTATGGGCCCCAAAGGCAGTGCTAAAGGAACCGGTAGCCCCTGAGATGTAATCGCATACCAACATGGTGGAGACGAAGCCCATGCCCATTCCGCCATATGCTTCCGGAACAGCAACGCTCAGCAAACCGAGCTCACCTGCCTTGCGCATACATTCTTCCGTAAACGCGTAGTCTTTTTGTTCAAAGCGTTCCCAGTGTGCCCATAGTTCGCGGTCCACAAATTCCTTTGTGCTGTCCCGCATCATTTTTTGCTCCTCAGAAAGGTCCTCCAAGGTAAAAATATCCTCGCATTTGGTTTCTTTTACGAGGAACTGTCCGCCTCGTAGTATCTCTTTATTTAATGTTTCTGTGCTCATAGCTATTCTAAGATTAAAGAATCAAGATTCAAGAGACAAGACTAACGATTCAGTCCGTCTTGAAATCCTGAAATCATTCGTTGTAATTGTTGTATTCTATTTTCTAATATTTCAAATTTTTCTTCATCGATATATTTTTGACGATATGCCACATTCAACTGCGTTTCCCATTCAAAAGCCGAGCCAAGACTGTCTTCTATATACTTGTTAAAGTGCTTATAGCAAGACTTTCTCGTAACTTCGGCAATATTGGACGGTATGGAAACCGAGCACATGATTAATTGGGAAATTAGATGATATCTTTCAAAATCGGGAAATTTCTTGGTTACCACATAGGTTTCATCCACTATGGACATTCCTTCTTCCCAAATTTTGAGTTTTTTGAAATTATGTCTTCCCACCTTAGGTCCTATCTCTTTGTTCTTTCGTCTTGTTTCTAATTTAAAAACTCATATATCCCAGCCGCACCTTGTCCGGTTCCCACGCACATAGTGACCATGCCGTATTTCCCTTTCATATCACGTTTGCGCATTTCATCGAACAGTTGTACCGACAGTTTAGCCCCGGTACAACCTAGTGGATGCCCTAGTGCGATGGCTCCTCCGTTCACGTTCACGATAGCTTGGTTCAAATCGAGCTCGCGTATGACCGCCAATGATTGGGAGGCAAAGGCCTCGTTCAATTCGATCAGTTCGATGTCCCCTTGTTTTAAACCAGCTTGTTTCAAGGCTTTTGGTACTGCGGCAACGGGTCCGATACCCATAATTCTAGGAGGTACCCCTGCGGCAGCATAGTTGACCAAGCGTGCGATGGGTTCCAGATTCAATTCCTTGACCATTTCCTCGCTCATGACCATCACGAACGCGGCACCATCACTCATCTGTGAGGAGTTCCCTGCCGTGACGCTTCCCCCGGCCGCGAAAACCGGGCGTAATTTTGCCAGGACCTCCAAAGATGTATCGGCCCTAGGTCCTTCATCCTTGGTGACCGTATACTTTTTGGTCGCCTTTTTACCATCGCTACCGATATAGGTCTGTTCTACTTCAATAGGGGCTATTTGTTCTTGAAAACGGTCTTCGGCTTGCGCTTTTAGTGCTTTTTGGTGCGATTCGAACGCAAACTTGTCTTGGTCCTCACGCGACACATTGAATTCTTGGGCAACCGCTTCCGCCGTGTTACCCATGCCCCAGTAGTAATCCTCATGTCCGGATTTGACCAGGTCATAGTTCAGTTCCGTTTTGTAACCGGTCATGGGTACGGCACTCATGCTCTCCGCACCACCGGCAATAATACAGTCGGCCATTCCAGACTGTATCTTGGCGGTGGCGATTCCGATGGTTTCAATTCCCGAAGAACAGAAACGATTCACTGTGACACCAGGCACATCCACGATATCCAATCCCATTAAAGAAATCAACCGTGCCATATTGAGTCCTTGTGAGCCCTCGGGCATCGCATTGCCGACAATGACATCATCGATGCGTTTTTTATCCAACTGCGGCAATTCTTTCATCATGTGTTCGATGGTTTCCGCAGCGAGTTCGTCGGTTCTTTTAAATCGGAAAACCCCTTTTGGTGCCTTACCGACCGCAGTTCGGTATCCTTTTACTATATATGCTGTTCTCATGTTTCTTAGTTTCTTAGTGGTTTACCGGTTTTAAGCATGTGCTGAATTCGCTCCAATGTTTTCTTCTCGGTACAGAGCGATAAAAAGGCTTCCCGTTCCAAATCCAATAAATACTGTTCATTGACCAAAGTGGGTTCGGACAAATCGCCTCCCGCCATCACATAGGCCAACTTATTTGCAATTTTCTTATCATGTTCGCTGATATAATGGCTCGCCTCCATCGAATCGGTTCCTACCAGGAACATCCCCAAGGCTTGTTTGCCGAGCACTTTGATATCCTTTCTCTTAGGAGGTTGCGTATACCCTGCTTCGGCCAATAATTTGGCATGTGCCTTGGCAGTGGCAATTTGACGGTCCTTGTTCACGACCACGATATCCTTTCCTTTTTGCAGGATTCCTAAATCATAGGCCTCATAGGCCGAAGTGGATACTTTGGCCATTCCGATCGTGAGGAAATACTCCTGCAAGACGTTAAGTTCTACATCGTTCTTTTTAAACGTATCCTGTGCTCGCAGCGCCATTTCCTTGGAACCGCCCCCTCCGGGGATAACGCCGACACCGAATTCTACCAATCCAATATAGGTTTCTGCCGCAGCGACCACCTTATCGGAATGCATCGACAATTCACACCCGCCACCCAAGGTCATGCCATGTGGGGCAGCTACGGTAGGAATAGCGGAGTAGCGCATACGCATCATGGTGTCCTGGAACATTTTGATGGCCATGTTCAATTCGTCGTATTCCTGTTCGACCGCCATCATAAAAATCATTCCGATATTGGCACCTACGGAGAAATTTGCGGCCTGATTTCCGACTACCAACCCTTGATACTCTTTTTCGGCCATATCAATGGCTTTGTTGAGGCCGGCAAGCACGTCGCCCCCTATGGTATTCATTTTTGATTGAAATTCCACATTGAGGATCCCATCGCCCAAATCTTCGACTACGACACCGCTGTTCTTGAAAACCTCCTTGGATTTACGGATGTTGTCTAGGATGATAAAAGCATCCTGACCTGGTATTTTTTCCAAAGCCTTTTTAGGGATATCGTAGAAATAGGTGGCACCCTCCTTGACAGAATAGAATGATTTTTGTCCACTTGTCAGCATCTCGTTCACCCATGGGGCGGCTTCCGCATTTTCGTTCTTCATCATTTCCAAACCTTCCTGAACACCAATGGCATCCCAAATTTGAAACGGACCATGCTCCCAACCAAAACCGGCCTTCATAGCATCATCGATTTTATACAGCTCATCGGTAATTTCAGGGATACGATGGGAAACATAAGCAAATAGGGCGGCAAAGCTCTTTCTATAAAACTCCCCGGCCTTATCCTTACCGCCTACCAATACCTTAAAGCGGTCGGTAACAGTATCAATGGTTTTGGTCAATTCCAAGGTTGCGAACTTGGCGCTCTTCTTGGAACGGTAGTCCATCGTGTCCAAATCCAAGGTTAGGATTTCGCTTTTTCCTCCATCCCCTTTTACCTTTTTATAGAAACCTTGCCCCGTTTTACTACCCAACCATTTATTATCCATCATCGTCTTGATGAAGTCTGGCAACTGAAAGAGACCGTGTTGTTCATCGTCCTTGCAATTCTCTGCAATGCCGTTAGCCACGTGTACCAAAGTGTCCAAACCAACCACATCGACCGTTCTAAAAGTAGCCGATTTGGGGCGCCCGATAACAGGTCCCGTTAGCTTGTCGACCTCTTCTACGGTCATTCCCAAGTCTTTTACCATATGGAACAGACTTTGGATGCTGAAGATTCCAATGCGATTTCCAATGAACGCCGGAGTATCCTTGGCGACCACGGAAGTTTTCCCTAAGAATTGCTCTCCATATCCATTAAGAAAATCGAGTACTTCAGCTGAAGTTTTTGGCCCGGGTATAATTTCAAATAATTTCAGATAACGCGCCGGATTGAAGAAATGTGTTCCGCAAAAATGTTTCTGGAAATCATCGCTGCGGCCTTCACTCATGAACTTAATGGGAATACCGGAGGTATTGGAAGTGATCAAAGTACCTGGGGTCCGATGTTTTTCCAAGTTTTCAAAAACGGTCTTTTTGATGTCCAAACGTTCAACGACCACCTCGATGATCCAATCTACCTTGGAGACCTTTGAAATATCATCCTCTAAATTTCCGGTAGTTATCCGGTCGGCGAACTTCTGATGATAAATAGGCGAGGGTTTTGATTTTAAGGCGGCGTTCAAAGAGTCGTTGACCAAACGATTGCGAACGACTTTGTCTTGCAAGCTAAGTCCCTTGGCTTTTTCTTTTTCAGTCAATTCCCTCGGAACGATATCCAATAATAACACTTCGACCCCGATATTGGCAAAATGGCAGGCGATGCCGCTTCCCATGATTCCAGAGCCAATGACGGCTACTTTTTTAATGTGTCTGTTCATCTAATTTTTAGGTATTAATCAGTTGTCTCTATAGGATGTATTTTCTTTTCGGCAATCAGGTTGTTAATGGTCTCCATAACTTCGAAAAAATGGTCGAGTTTCTCTTGTGATACATTTTCTTTGACCATTTCATTAAAACGCAAAACCACATCCTTTGAATCTTTCCTTTTTTCCAAACCAAAATCGGTCAGATGAATCAAGACCCCTCTACCGTCATTTGGATTCGGTTTGCGTTCTATTAGGCCTTTCTCCTCCATACTTTTCAAGATTCTGGAAAGACTAGTTGCCTCCATACCCATTTTAGGCCCAAGGGCCGTGGACGGGGTTCCTGTTTTGGGGTCTATACTCAATAGGGTAAAGCCGACGGCCATGGTAGACCCGAAACTCTTTGCCTCTTCATTATACATACGGGCTACGGCCTGCCAAGTGGCGCGTAGTGCGTAATCTATGGTAACTTCTTTCATTATTTGTTGGTTGTGGGTACCCAAATATAGAAAAATTTATTATGCATGCATAATAAATTGTTAAAAAAATACCTTCTATGATTCGGAATGGGAGGGGATACCAGATCTATGTATTTGGACCCTATCAGATCAATAAATTGACATGGCCGTTGAGACATGCCCGTTTCTACGGCCCATAAATGATGTTTTAGTCTTGTGACGTTGCTACAAAGAAGTCCGGTCATGCCGCCTTACATGTTCGTAAAAATCGAGGTATGCCCCCCTAGTGTCCGTAGATATCGTTGTAAAGGATCATGTATTTTTCCTTGATAATCTTTCGTCTTAATTTCATGGTCGGTGTCAAATGGCCCTCGCTAATGCTCCATACATCGGGGGTGAGTCGAAATTGCTTTACCTTTTCCCATTTGGCAAAATGTTCATTGGCCAAGTCTACTTCTTCTTGGTATTTGGCAAGCACTTTATCGTTCAAAATGATATCGGAGTTTTCACTAATCGTGATGTTGTTTTCTTTTGCCCAGTCGAAAAGATATTCAAAATCCGGTTGTATCAAGGCTGCCGGCATTTTTTCCCCTTCCCCGACTACCATCAATTGCTCTATAAAACGGGATTGCTTGAAGCGGTTTTCCAATAATTGTGGGGCCACGTATTTTCCGCCGGAAGTTTTGAACATTTCCTTTTTGCGGTCGGTAATTCTCAAAAAACCATCGGAATCGATTTCGCCAATATCCCCGGTATGAAAATACCCATCGATCATCACTTCGGCCGTCTTTTCAGGGTCTTTGTAATACCCCATCATTACTTGTGGTCCTTTGACACATATTTCACCATCGTCGGCAATCTTTACTTCGGTATCCCTCAGTAATTTGCCCACGGTCCCGATTCGAAATCCACCGTTGCGCATATCGTTCACGGAAATCACCGGGGAGGTTTCGGTAAGACCATATCCTTCCATCACCCCGAATTCCGCGGCGTTGAAGATCCGCGCCAATCTAGGCTGGAGCGCTGCACTCCCCGAAGAAATTAATGATAGGTTACCTCCAAGGCCCTCTTTCCATTTACTAAAAATGAGTTTTCTGGCAAGCCCTAATTTCTTTTCATACCACCAACCATTACGTCCGTACGGTTCATATTTTAAACCTAGATTGACGGCCCAGAAGAACAGTTTCTTCTTGATCCCTGTTAAATCGGCTCCCTTGGCGATGATTTTGTCATATACCTTTTCAAGTAATCTAGGTACGGCAGTCATCACATGGGGGGCAGTCTCTTTGAGGTTATCGCTGATGGTTTCCATTGATTCAGCGAAATAAATGGTAACCCCGGCGTACTGATAGAGATACATCATCATACGTTCGTAGATATGACACACTGGTAGAAAACTGAGACATTTGGCCTTGCCGTAGTCAATCGCGAGTCTTTCTGCACTGGCCATGGCGTTCGACACCACATTACGATGCGACAGCATTACCCCTTTTGGCCTTCCGGTCGTTCCCGAGGTATAAATTAAAGTGGCCAGATCTTCCGGTTTGACCACTGCTTTTAATTTTTCCACCTCCTCTTGGTTCGACGTATCGGCCCCTAATTGAAGTATCTCATTCCAGTTTTTGCATTCCGGAACATCGTCGAACGAATAGACATCCTTGAGGGAAGGGACTTGGGCTTGAACCGCCTTTACCTTTTCATAAACCTCTTGGCAAGAAACAAAACAGTACTTCGACTCGGAATGGTTGAGCACGTAGGCATAATCCTCTTCGGAAATGGTAGGATAAATGGGTACGTTCTGTGCTCCCAATTGCAATATTCCGATATCCATGATATTCCACTCCGTACGGTTGGTCATGCTGATAAGTGCAATCTTGTCATTGGGTTGTACCCCCATTCGAAGCAAGGCGCGGCTCACCGCGTTCGCTTTGTCCACATATTCCTGATTGGAAGTGGCCACCCATTGACCGGCGTATTTGGTGACCAATGCTTCCTTGAGATTGTATTTCTCCAAAGCGTAATAGGGAAAATCGAAAAGTCTGGTGATGTTTTGCATACTAGGTTTCTAATTGGTAATTGCAAAATAGGGAAAGTGAGCGGGATTATAAAATGAGTTTGATAAAATACCGTCATACTTGTTGCCAAATCTGCAGTAAAGTCAAACTTCTTGCCAATGATGCTGGAAACCAAGTTTGATTTTCAAGTAGGGAATCCCGTATTTATTTGAAATGAAGTTTCATCCCCTCATGACTTGCTACAAAACCCAATTTCCCATAAAAACGAAAAGCTTCGGGCCGCTTTTTATCCGTGGTTAATTGCACCACATGCGCTCCTCGGGTCCTCGCCCTTCGAATCGCCCATTCGAACAATAACCGTCCAATACCCTTGCCACGATATTCTTCCCTCACTCGGACTGCTTCAATTTGCGCCCTAACGCCACCTTGATAAGTAAGGTATTGGATAAAACTTAGTTGTAAGGTACCGATAACCTTATTTTCCTTATTTTCAATAACGACCAGTTCTTGGTTTGGGTCAGAATTAATTTGAGAAAAAGCCTCATAATATTTCTGTGGAAGGGGGTCTCTATACGCCTCACGTAATTTTCCCAGCGGATCGGTCGCAAGCATTTGAACAATTTTTGGAACGTCTTCTCGAGTTGCTGGGCGTATCTTCATAAACACGAATTTGATTAATTTAACAAATTACCAAGAGTGCAGGCTGGTTATCTCAAAGGGTTGTACAGAGCATTGGGAGGTTCACAGAGGAAATCCCAATACTACCATTTTTAGCTTGACACGCATTTCAGGAATTAGTGCGAATACTAACCAGTTTGAAAACCATAAAACTTGAACCCGGAATAGTGTATACTACTATTGCTAACTATTTTCTACGACCCACTTTTTAGCATTCGCAAAAGCTTCCAACCAGGGCGACACGTCATCTTTTCTGTCTTTGGGGTAGTATGCCCAGTTCCAAGGAAATATGGAACGTTCAATATGCGGCATGGTCACCAAATGGCGGCCAGTCTTATCACACAGCATAGCAATATTGTAATCACTGCCGTTTGGATTGGCCGGATACCCTTCATAACCGTATTTCCCAACAACATGGTACTGTTGCTCAGGCAGGGGTAGGCTAAATTTACCTTCCCCATGCGATATCCAAACTCCTAGGGTGGATCCCGCCAAGGAGGATAGCATTACCGAATTATTCTCTTGAATTTTGACCGAGGTAAAATTACTTTCGTGCTTATGGGAATCGTTGTAGGTCATTTTTCCATGAGCCGAGTGTTCTGGATTGATCAATTCCAGTTCCATAAATAATTGACAGCCATTACAGATTCCGATGGATAAGGTGTCCGGTCTTGCAAAGAAATCCTTGAGAGCGGTATTTGCTTTCTCATTGTATTTGAAAGCACCTGCCCAACCTTTGGCGCTACCCAATACATCTGAATTGGAAAATCCACCAACGGCTCCTAGAAATTGAATGTCTTTCAAGGTCTCTCGGCCCGAGATCAAGTCGGTCATATGAACATCCTTTACATCAAACCCGGCCAAGAACATGGCATTGGCCATTTCGCGTTCGGAATTACTTCCTTTTTCCCTTAGGATAGCCGCTTTGGGTCTTTCATTTTGTCCTTTCTTGGGGATGATGCCTTTGAAGTGTTCCGGGAAACTGTACCGCAATCCCTGATTTTTGTAATTTTTGTATCGCTCCTTTGCCAGACCGCTTGCGGTCTGCCGGTCATCGAACAAATAGGAGGTCTTAAACCAGGTATCCCGGAGGGAGGTAATGTTCAAGCCCATCTCCATACCACCATTTTTGATGGTAAGTGTGGCCACGCTGGTCACTTCCCCAATTTTTTTTACGTTGATACCTCTGTCTATGAGTAGCTGTTCAGTGTTACCGTTCTTGGATTGAAATACGATCCCTGCATTCTCCGAAAACAACAGTTTTATACTATCCGGCTCTTCCAGATCGGACAGGTCCAAAGTGGCCCCCAAATCCGTATCGGCAAAGCATAACTCCAATAGCGTTGTAATCAATCCGCCCGAGGCGATATCATGTCCGGCTAGGATGTGCCCCTCTTTAATTAATTCTTGTAAGGTATTAAAAACCTTACTAAAATAATCGGAGTCATTTATAGTCGGGGCTTTCCTGCCTATACTGTGCAGTGCCTGTGCAAAGGAAGACCCCCCCAATTTGTAAGTATCCTTACTAAGATCGATATAGTAAATGCTTCCACCATCCTTTTGAAATACCGGTTCTACGACTTGGGTTATATCGTTACAATTCCCAGCTGCCGAGATGATGACCGTACCCGGAGAAAGCACCTCCCCATCACTATACTTCTGTTTCATGGAAAGTGAATCTTTTCCGGTAGGCACATTGATGCCCAGTGCTATGGAAAAATCCGAAACGGCCTTTACTGCCTGGTACAGTCGTGCATCTTCCCCTTCGTTTTTGCAAGGCCACATCCAGTTGGCCGATAGGGAAACCGATCGGAGACCATCTTTTAAAGGGGCCCAGATAATATTGGTCAAGGCTTCGGCGATACTATTCTTGCTCCCGGCAATGGGATCGATCAAGCCGGAGATGGGCGAGTGTCCGATACTGGTCGCGACGCCTTCCTTGCCCTTAAAGTCCAAGGCCATTACACCCACATTATTCAAGGGTAACTGTAAAGGGCCTGCACATTGTTGTTTGGCTACCCTTCCGCCCACACATCGATCTACTTTGTTGGTCAACCAGTCCTTACACGCCACGGCTTCGATTTGTAGCACCTGTTCCAGATACTCGTGGAAATGTTCCAAAGAATAGTTGGGGTCGTGGTAGGTTCTTTCAACGGTGGTATCGGCCATGATTGTTTTGGGAGAGCTACCGAACATGTCTTCCAAGTCCATATCCATCGGCTTCTCCCCGGAGCTTTGGGATTGAAAAGTAAATTTTTGATTACCGGTAACATCCCCTACCTGGTACATGGGTGAACGTTCCCGATCGGCGATTCGTTGCAATAGGCCAATATCCTTTTGCCCAATAACGAGCCCCATTCGCTCCTGGGATTCATTGCCAATTATTTCCTTGGCCGACAAGGTGGGGTCACCGATGGGCAATTTGTCCAAATCGATTTTACCGCCCGTTTCCTCCACTAGTTCCGAGAGGCAATTCAAATGTCCGCCAGCGCCATGGTCATGGATGGAGACGATAGGGTTGTGGTCACTTTCGACCATGCCTCGAATCGCATTGGCCGCTCTTTTCTGCATTTCCGGATTAGAGCGCTGAACGGCGTTCAACTCAATGGCCGCGCTGAATTCCCCGGTATCGGCACTGGAAACTGCCGCCCCGCCCATTCCGATCCGGTAGTTATCCCCTCCAAGGATTACAATTTTATCACCGGTTACGGGAGTATCTTTCAAGGCTTGTTCCCTTTTTCCATAACCAATGCCCCCGGCCATCATGATGACCTTATCATAAGCAAGCCTCCTTTGTTCCTCGGCATGTTCGAAGGTGAGTACGGAACCTGAAATAAGGGGTTGGCCAAATTTATTCCCGAAGTCGGAGGCCCCATCGGAGGCTTTTATCAAGATGTCCATCGGGGTCTGGTACAACCATTTGCGTTCAGGCATTGCCTTTTCCCAAGGCCGATTTGCCTCCAATCGCGAATAAGCAGTCATATACACGGCGGTACCTGCCAAAGGCAATGATCCCTTACCACCTGCCAAACGGTCCCTGATTTCCCCTCCCGAACCGGTGGCGGCACCATTAAAGGGCTCTACCGTTGTAGGAAAGTTATGGGTCTCTGCCTTAAGGGAAATAACCGACTCAAAGGGTTTTTCCTCATAAAAATCAGGTTTGTCGGCACTTTTTGGGGCGAACTGTATCACCCGGGGTCCTTGTACAAAGGCTACATTGTCCTTATAGGCCGAAACGATATCGTTCGGGTTTTCCCGGGAGGTTCTTTTGATGAGTTTGAAAAGGGATACGGGCATCACTTTTCCGTCGATTTCAAAAGTGCCATTAAAAATCTTGTGCCTGCAATGCTCGGAGTTCACCTGACTGAACCCAAACACCTCGGAATCGGTCAGTTTTCTACCGATTTTTGCAGAGAGTTCGTTAAGGTAGGCTACCTCCTCGGAACTCAAGGCCAACCCCTCCCTTTCATTGTAGGAGGCAATATCGTCAACTTCCAAAATAGGTTCCGGTACCACATCGATATTGAAAAGATTCTGTGTCAAAGCCGAAAACTTCTCGGAAAGCATGGGGTCATAGTTGCTGTGGTCTTTAGCGACCCTTTCGAATTGCTCTATGCGCACAATACCCGAGACCCCCATATTTTGGGTAATTTCGGTAGCGTTGGTACTCCAGGGGGTAATCATGGCCGCACGCGGTCCAACAAAAAAGGCGTCAAGTGACGCCGTATCTATCTTGGGTTGGTTGCCGAACAACCAACTCAATTTTTCTATGTCTTGTTGTGATAGCTCCTGAATAGTCTGTACGGCAAAAACTTTGGTGGTGGGCTCCCCGAAAAAGTGAATCATAGGGTCTGAGGGTTGTTACGATTGACAAAGCACAAATTTACGTCATTCGCCTTAAATTCTAATGCTGTTTATCAATTCTATTGAAATTAGAAATCAACAGTTTTTTGGGGGAATTGTTGATTACTGCGATCGCTGTGATTGAATGGTAAGGCCCTTGGAAAGAAAACCGGAAATCAAGGCTTATCTCTAATTTGCTAAGGGTAGCGAAGACTGTTTTTGCGCTACGACGCCTAATCTACTCTTTTTAGGAGGTTTTTGAACGCCATCTATCGACCCATCACACCAAAAAGGTTCGGAAGTGACTCTTACTCGCCTCTCTCGAACAAGGCCATGTAAAAGCCATCGTACCCACTTTTAGAGGCATAGATGTTCCTTTCTTCTACCAAGGTGAAATCATTGCCTTCCTCGGCGGCCAAGAATGATTTGACCTGATCGTTGTTCTCCTGTGGAAGAATGGAACAGGTGGCGTAAACCATTTTTCCGCCTGGTCTGACCATCTTACTATAATTGCGGAGAATTTCTTGTTGGGTCTTAGTAATTTTATTAAGAAACTCGGGTTGTAACTTCCATTTGGTATCCGGATTTCTTCGAATGACACCCAAACCGGTACAGGGGGCGTCGATCAGTAGCCGGTCTGCCTTTCCGTATAGTTTCTTGATGACCTTTGTCGAGTCGATTTCACGAGGTTCGATATTGTGTATTCCATTTCTTCGGGCACGGCGTTTCAATTCCTTCAACTTGCTACCATAGATGTCCATCGCTATCAACTGTCCCTTATTCTCCATTAAGGCGGCCAAATGTAATGATTTTCCTCCGGCACCTGCACAGGCATCCACCACGCGTTGGCCAGGTTTAACATCCAACAACGGTGTTACGAGTTGTGAATTGGCATCCTGTACCTCGAAAAGCCCTTTTTTAAAGGCCTCGGTTACGAAGACGTTGGCGCGTACGGGCAAACGAAGTGCATATGGGTAGCCTTTAATAGGCTCCGCGACAATGTTTTCCTGCGACAGCATTTTGCGCAGTTCTTCTTTGGTGGTTTTTAAGGTATTGGTCCGCAAGATGACCTCTGCCGGTCGGTTCAAAGCCGTGATTTCGGCCGACCACAATTTTTCCCCTAATGACTTGGCGCAAAGCTCATCGAGCCAATCGGGAACGGCTTCCCGGAATTTCCTGATTTTGGAAAGCTCATCGAACCTACCTTTTATACGACGTTCCGGGGTGGGTTCTATTTGTTTCCAATCGGGCAATGGGATTCCTTTTAAAACGGCCCAAACCGCCCACATACGAAACAGGTCGGGACGGCTATAAGGTGCTTTTACAGTAGCGATTTCGGCGTATAAACGTTTATAGCGAACCATTTCATAGGTTGTCTCCGCTATAAAGCCGCGATCTCGCGAACCCCAACGTTTGTCATACTTCAACACCTTCTGAACTACCTTGTCTGCGTACTCCCCTTCATTGAAAATCAAATTCAAGGCATCGATTACGGCAAACACCAAGTTTCTGTGCAATTTCATCTAACAAAAATAAGGGTGCAAAGGTATGGTATTCCATAGGATTCCATTTACATTTGGGAAACTTTATACGATGCGTGGCTTTTTGTTTTGTTTGATTTTCCTGGGCATTTGTTCGTGTTCCGTTACTGAAAAAAGAGCTCCTTTCACTTCCGTGCAAATTGAAATTCTGTATGAAGACTCCATCAGTATCCGGGCGATTGAAATTATGGGAAACAGCTTGGCTTTTGCCGCCAATAAAGGAACCTTCGGTGCAATTGACCTAAAGGACGGGAAGGTGCGGACAAATGAGAAAAAGTACCATACCATAATTCCAGAGTTTCGCGCTGTTGCGCATACCGCTACCGATTTTTTTATGCTTTCGGTCGGTAATCCGGGGCTCCTATACAAAACAGGAGGGCAGGGAAGAATGGACCTAGTGTACATGGAAGAAGGAGAGGGCGTTTTCTATGATGCCATGACATTTTGGAACGACAAGGAAGGGGTTGCGGTAGGGGACAGCGTGGATGGATGTTTGAGCATCATCATTACAAGGGATGGTGGAAATTCATGGCAAAAAATCCCCTGTACAGACTTACCGGAAGCCATCGAAGGGGAAGGGGCTTTTGCTGCCAGTAACACCAATATCAAAACCATAGGTGACCAAGTATGGATCGCGACCACCAAGAGGGTTTTATACTCTAAGGATAAAGGAAACACTTGGGAAGTAATGCATACGCCCATTGAAGCGGAACAAACAACTTCCGGAATCTACTCCATTGATTTTTATGATGAGAATGTAGGCATTGCCTTCGGAGGGGATTATACCAGACCACGGAATTCACGGAACAATAAGGCAATGACCAAAGATGGTGGTAAATCATGGTATCCTATCAACGAGGGGAATCCTCCCGGATATCGTAGCTGTGTTCAGTTTGTACCAAATACCAACGGTACGGGCATTATAGCGCTTGGTTTTGAAGGAATAGACTATTCCAGTAATATGGGCAAGTCATGGACACATCTCTCAGACGAATCATTTTACACCTTTCGTTTTTTAAACGATTCGGTTGCCTACGCAGCCGGTAAGAATCGAATCGCAAAACTGACTTGGAGATAAGCATGATTGCTTGTTCATAAAAAAAACGAGATGCTATAAAACTATATGGCATCTCGATTTTTATCATCCGAAAAGAACGGGAAAGTCCCTACGAGGTATAATAACATACATTACGCCGTTACCACTACAAAACCACGTCCTTTCTTTTTGTACCAAACACCCTTGTATTTGTACAACTTTCTTCCATTGATATGAACCACTTTGTTGCCCCTAGGTAAGTGTCGCACCGTGATACCTAGCGGTGCGGCACAAACGACATATTTTCTTCCTCGTGCTTTGTACCATACACCATTGGCAAAATGAAACCTGGCATTTTTATGTATGACCACCTTAGGTTTATGTATAGTGGTAACCACGGTTCCATGTTTGGGATATACTTTGACTACTCTTCTTTGGGCATTTACTGAAAGGATGGTTCCCAATAGTACCAATGATGCCAAAATTACTTTTAAACTTTTCATAAGGATTAAATTTAATGCCCTGGATTTGGTCAGGGGTTGTTTCTATCTTTTTGACTTTGATTTGGGCCTAGGGTTTAATAAAAAAAGAGGCTTTTTAGCCTCTTTTTCTGTATTTGGTCGAAACAAGGGTTTATTTTCACTGTCCACCCCTGTTTTGCCGGTATCGTTTTATAAGTTCCCTTTTAAAATCTTCTTCCGCTTTTAGGAGAAGAATTGTTTTCTTTGCCGCTAATAGCTCGTTCACTTTTTTGATAAACTTCTCGTTTTCCGCTTGCTTTTCAGCCTCAAGGTTCAGAAAACGTTCCAAAAGCTTGTTGGCTTCGTTACCCGAAACGGCATCCAAATTCCTAAGTTTTGCCCTGATTTCGGTACGTTCGGTAATTCGCAGGTCTTCCATCACCTTTTCATGCTCGTTGTAAATTGGCCAAAATTGTTGCGCTTCACCGCTGGTAAGACCTATGCGTTCTGTTATGAACGCAACTTTCAGCGCCTTTATTTTGTCCCTGCCTGGCCGGTCCTGGGCAAAAAATAGGTTACAGGTGAGGAACAAAGCCATAAAGGCCATTGTTTTAATAAACTTCATTGTCTTCAAGGTTTAGTTCTTCAAAATCATCGATGTTCTCATCCAAATAGTCGACGATATTTTCTTCTTTGATTTGATTTTTCAATAAGTCATTTATTTCAAGGTTTTCCAATGGCAGCACTTCTGCAATCTCAAAGGGGCTCAACCCTATTTCGTGGTTTTCGAAATACGTATCGATGTCCGAACTGGCAATATCTTGAAACGTGACCGATTTCTCGGTCTTCCAATTTAACGCGATCAGTACCACTAACAGCGCTGCGATGGAAGCGGCCGCAAAATAGTATTTCCGATACGCCTGTAGTTTTACAACCTTTGGTTTTTCTTGTTTAAGCTTTTCTTGGATGTTTTTGTTCAATCCGTCAAAATAAGCTTCCGGCACTTTAAAACCTTCGTCTTTGGGCAGATTGGCCGGCTCTGTTTCCATTTTGGCGATTAACCGCTCGTGAAAGCCTTCGAAATAGCCTTCCGGGGTCTTAAAGCCGTCTTTTTTCTTTAAATTGTTCAGTTCTTTCATGGTTTTGGTTTGACTTTTTCAAATCTCCAAAAGGGTTATCACCCTGATTTTAAAAATGCTTCAATCTTTTTTGCCGCCAAATGATAGGAAGCTTTTAGTCCACCTACCGTAGTCTCCAAAATTTCGGAAATTTCCTCATATTTCAGCTCCTCAAAATATTTCATGTTGAAAACCAACTTCTGTTTCTCGGGAAGCGTAGCAATCGCTTTCTGCAATTTTAACTGTATGGCTTCTCCCTCAAAGTATACATCGGCCTCCAGATTGTCTATCATTCGATCTTGCAATTCCCCATCACTGAGCCCTAGCTTTTTCGATTTGTTTCTTAAAAAATTAAGCGATTCATTGGTAGCGATGCGATACATCCACGAGTATAGCTTACTTTCCCCTTTGAACCCTTCGATATTTCTATAAACCTTAATGAACGTATTTTGTAAAACGTCGTCGGCATCGTCATGATCTAACACAATCCTACGGATATGCCAATACAACCTTTTCTGATAGGTATCAACCAACACCTCAAAGGCCTGGGATTGGGTCTTCCGGTCTTTTAACTGGTCAATTAAGGTTTCCTCGGTCAGCAATAGGTCTCTGCTTGAATTCGATTCTTTGACGTTAAAGTTAGCAAAAGGTTTAATCTTTTTTTGAATCACCCGAACCGGTAGCACGGAAAGAAGCTAGCACAAAGTAGGAAATCCACTTGCCAACCATAGAGGCCTACGTTAGTGACTGCATCTCGACCAATTTCTTATACACTCCATTTTTAGCTAACAACTCGGGATGGGATCCCTGCTCTACGATGACCCCTTTTTGTAGCACTATTATAGTATTCGCGTTCTGAATGGTAGACAGGCGGTGGGCGATTACGATGGAAGTACGATTGCGCATCATATTTTCAAGGGCATCCTGTACCAAACGCTCACTTTCGGTATCCAGCGCTGAAGTAGCTTCGTCCAATATCATGATGGGAGGGTTTTTAAGTACGGCCCGGGCGATGGATAAACGTTGTTTCTGTCCACCGCTTAGTTTATTACCACTATCCCCAATATTGGTCTTGTAACCATTAGGCAATTCTTGAATGAAATCATGGGCATTAGCGATTTTCGCCGCCTCGATGATGTCTTCGTCCGTAGCATTTTCCTTTCCTAAACTGATATTGTTCCGTACTGTATCGTTGAACAGAATGGAGTCTTGGGTTACCAATCCCATTAGGTTTCGGAGAGATCTTTTGGTCATACTTTTAACATCTACACCGTCGATTTCGATATGGCCATCATTTACATCATAGAAACGGGTAACTAGATTCGCGATGGTGCTTTTTCCGCTTCCTGATTGCCCGACCAGTGCCACCGTATCACCTTTGGGCACCGTAAGGTTGAAATTACGAAGTACATATTCTTCCTCATATTTAAATGAGACATCCCTCAATTTGATTTCGGAATCAAAGTCAAGTTTTTCAATGGCATTTTCGATTTCCGAAATCGGGTTTTCGGTCTCCAATATTTCCAAAACCCTTTCTGCGGCAGCATTTCCTTTTTTCACCCCGTAAGACGCTTTACTAATTGATTTCGCCGGGGTCAGAACACCATAGGCAAGTCCCATGTAGGCAATGAAAGAAGCAGCATCGAGTGTTTTGTCGACCAAAACCATTTTCCCCCCGAACCATAGCAATACGCCGATGGTCAATATCCCCAAAAACTCACCGGAGGGAGAAGCCAAGTTTTGACGGTTCAGCAAGCTATTGCTAAATTTAAAAAATCGGTCCGTAGAGGCCGAAAAAACTTTGTAAAACCTTGATTCGGAATTAAAAGATTTGATTACCCGTAGGCCGCCAAGGGTTTCTTCGACAATCGATAGAAACTCCCCTTGTTCACGTTGAACGTTATCCGATTGCCTTTTAAGCGATTTCCCGATCCAGGAAATAATCGCCCCGGAAACAGGAATGAAGATAAAAACGAAAATGGTCAGTTTTGCACTGATCAAGAACATTACGATAATTGTGAAGAGTATGGTGAGCGGCTCCCGTACAATCAACTCCAAGATCGACAGGAAGGAATGCTGAATCTCCAAGACATCCGAGGTGATCCTGGCGATGACATCCCCCTTTCTTTTTTCGGAATAAAATGAAATAGGTAAATCTGTTATCTTTCCGTAAAGGGCATTTCTGATATCCTTTAAAACACCGTTGCGAAGAAAAGTAATGAAATACATCGCAAGGTAATTGAACAGGTTCTTTAATAAAAACAGGACAAGCACCAAACCAATAACCAATATGAGACCCTTCATTTTATCATCAGCGGCGAACTGGGTTACCTGATAATTCATGTAATCCATGAAATAGTCTTTTAATTTCCCCAATCCTTGATAGGCGGGTGGCTCGAAAAGTTGTTTGTCTTTCTCGAAAAGAACATTCAACATGGGCATCAGCGCGGCAAAGGACAGTGCACTGAACAAAGCGTAAAGCACGTTGAAAAAAATATTCAGATAACCGTATTTGCTGTAGGGTTTCGCAAAGCGAAGGATTTTCTTGAAATATTCCATTAAGACAATTTCAGTTCGCTAAGGATCTGCGCTATTTTATGATCTAAATCGGCAGCTACTCTTTGGAAGTCTTCGGCCCGTGGCAATGGGGCGTTGGTGCTAATATAGAATTTCACCTTAGGCTCCGTGCCACTGGGTCTTGCCGCTATTCGCGTTCCGTCCTCGGTTTCGTAGATAAGGACGTTGCTTTTAGGAATATCGATGGGTTTTTCTTCCCCTGTCAGGACATTTTTTATGGTTGAGACGTTATAATCCTCGATGTATTTCACCTTGGAACCCGCCACCGATACCACCGGATTTTCCTTGAAGTCTTTCAACATCTGTTTGATTTCCTCCGCACCACTCATTCCTTTTTTCGTGATGGAAATAAGTTCTTCCTTATAAAACCCGTAGTCGACATAGCAATCGATCAAATCTTTGTACATAGAACCTCCATTGGCCTTCGCTTGGGAGGCAATCTCGCAGGCGAGCAGGGTCGAGGTCACAGCGTCTTTGTCCCTTACAAAATCCCCGACCATATATCCGAAGCTTTCCTCGCCGCCTCCGATAAATTGGGATTGGGGAAAATCCTTGATCATCTTGCCGATCCATTTAAAACCGGTCAGGGCGGTTTTGAATTCCACGCCATAGGCATCGGCCATAACTTCCATCATGGGGGTGGAAACAATGGTGGTCGCAATGAACTCGTTCCCCTTGAAACCTCTTTCTTTTCGTTTTTCCAGGAGAAACTTGGTCATCAGCACCATGGTCTGGTTTCCGTTGAGGATTTCCATCTTACCCTCAAGGTTTCGTACTGCGACTCCCAAACGGTCGCTATCGGGATCGGTTCCGACTACCATATCCGCACCGATTTCCTCGGCTTTTTTGACTGCCATGGATAGCGCTTCTGTTTCTTCGGGATTCGGTGATTCGACGGTAGGGAAGTTTCCATCCGGTTTGGACTGTTCCTCGATGATGGTCACATTCCTATACCCGGCCCTTTTCAATACTTCGGGAATAGCGGTTATCGATGTCCCATGTAAGGAGGTAAAAACAATCTTGAATTCATCTTTCCCTTGGGCATCAAAATTGCCGTTGGCGACCGAAGCCGAGATAAAGGCCTCATCCAATTCCTTGTCGATCAGCTCTATAAGACTTTCATTGGCGTTGAAATTAGTATCTTCGTACGACAGTGAATTAATTTCCGCAATGATTTCCCTGTCCTGGGGGGGTACAATTTGTCCGCCATCCGTCCAATATACCTTGTAACCATTGTATTCGGGCGGATTATGCGAAGCGGTCAATACAACACCGGCATGACAACCCAAATACCGTACGGCGAACGATAGCTCAGGGGTGGTGCGCAGCTCCGAGAACAAAAATACCTTGATACCGTTCGCCGAAAATACTTCCGCCACGGTTCTGGCCAAGGTATCGCTGTTATGACGGCAATCGTAGGCAATGACTACTTTGATATCCTCCCCTTCATACACTTTATTGAGATAGTTGCTGAGTCCCTGGGTGCTTTTTCCCAAAGTGTATTTGTTTATGCGATTGGTACCGACACCCATTACCCCGCGCATCCCGCCTGTACCAAATTCCATATCCTTGTAAAACCTATCTTCGAGTTCTTCGGTATTGCCTGCAATGAGATTTTCGATTTCTTTTTTGGTTTCCGAATCGAAAAAATCGGTCAACCAACTTTTGGCGGTATCTAAAATGGTATCCATGGGAATTTTTTGGTAAGCCCAAAATTACGTTAGAAAATTGAAACAAAGATGAAATTCGAAAGTTTTCATTAAGCACGAAACGCCGATAAGCGGTCACTTTTATCCTTTAATCTTTCGTATTTTGTAATTATTTTTACTTATCGACCATTTACCATATCTTGTGCGAATGCGATTCTTGTTGCTGTTCCTGTTTTGTATATGCGCCTTGCCCGTTCTCGGGCAACGGGAGGCGGCCAACTGGTATTTCGGGAATAATGCAGGCCTAGACTTTAACTCGGGCGCCCCTGTGCCACTTTTTAATGGGCAAGTGGAGACCTTGGAGGGCTGTGAAAGCTTTTCCGATCAAGAGGGGAATCTCCTTTTTTATACAGACGGAAAAACCCTTTGGAACCGATTTCATCAACCGATGCAGAACGGCGATGGACTAAAAGGAAGTTTTTCGACCTCTCAATCCGCGTTGGTGGTACCCAATCCTGTGCTGCAAAATATCTACTATGTTTTTACACCCGATGATGTGTTGGCATACGGACTCGGTACGGGTGAGGCACCATCGGGAGTTACCCAATCGAACGGATTTAATTTTTCGGTTATCGATATGGCAGGTGATGCCGGTCGTGGTACCGTTACCGTAAAAAACGTAGACCTCTTGGAAAGCGCTGCTGAGAATGTAACTGCGGTACGCAATTTTGAAGGTGATTTTTATTGGGTGCTGACCCATTATCAAGATCGTTTTTATGCTTACAGGGTTGACGGCAATGGTGTGAACCTACAACCGGTAATTTCCCGTGTTGGCCCGAATATTAGCAATTATGAGAATTTCAGGGGAAGTATCAAAATTTCTCCGGACGGTACAAAATTGGCCATCGCCCATACCACCGTTAAACCTGTTAATCAGGGAAATCTCTTTCTTTACGATTTTGATAGTACAACAGGAACAGTGAGTACCCCAAGGCTTTTGAATGGTGATAGGGTGTATTATGGGGTGGAGTTTTCTTCCGATTCCTCAAAACTTTATGCAAGTGGTCTTGCTATTCGCGGTGCTAACGATATGGGAAATTTGGAAGTTGTACAATTCGATTTGGAGGCAACCGATATTCCTGGGTCCGTTTATTTGGTAAACACATACGAAGGAGGGCGCGTCGGGGTTATTTCCGGTGCTTTGCAACTTGCTATCGACAAGAAAATATATCACGCCGTTCCCAACGAAAGACTATCGGTGATACGCACCCCTAACTTAGGGGGTATCAACTGCGATTTTAGGGAATTTTCAATTGATTTGGGCGATCGCACCGCCTCCTATGGATTGCCGCCCTTTATACAATCCTTTTTTGAAACGATTGTTACCATCGAAAACTTTTGTGAGGGTGATCTTACCACCTTCACAACAGATTCTACCGGACCCGTAAGCGGCATTCGATGGAATTTTGATGACCCTGCCTCAGGTACCGCCAATACCTCGACGGAACTAAGTCCTAGCCATGTTTTCTCATCTTTTGGGGTCTTCACGGTGGAAATGGAGGTTACCTATCAAAACGGTTCCATGAGAACGTTCACCGAATTTGTGGAGATTGCGGAAGTTCCGCAAGTAGCTACCCGGGTCGACCTCGTTCAGTGCGACGCCGATGGCCAGGAAGATGGTTTTGCAGACTTCAATCTGAATGAGGCAATTGCTATTTTTAATAATGGAAACCAGGATATTAGTGCGCTTTTTTTTGAGACAATAGCGGATGCCCAGGCCAACATGAATCAATTGAACCCTATGGGCTATCGCAATTTGGTAAACGGACAGGTCATCTACGCAAGGGCTTTTGAAAACGCCGAATGTTATTCTATTGTAGAGATTGTACTTTCTGTCAATTCATCATCAGATTTAGGCTTGTATGATATCGTCCCGGTATGTATTACTAATAGCGGTGGTTTTTTCGTTGAAGTCGATACGAATGCAGCATTTGATTTACTCGAAAACGAATTCGGAGGGGGCAGCGTTCAACTTTTTAAAACAAACGAAAGTGCAATTCTGGAAATAGAGCCGGTTACCAGGGAACCAACAAAGTTTGATATTCGTGAAGAGGTGGTTTTTTACTTTAGAATCGAGGATAACGGAGGATGTGACTTTATAGGAAGAATTGATCTGGACCTTATACAGCCACCGGAATTTGAGGAGCAACCGACGGTATTTCTTTGCAATTCCAGGGCAGCGCTAATTGCACCGGAAGGTTTTGACACCTATATATGGTCCTCTGGGGAATCATTCCAAAATATCACGGTCAACATGCCCGGTATCTATGAAGTTACCTTTGGCTCGGGGGCCTGCCAGTATACCCAATCCTTTACCGTTCGGCAAAGCCCTGAGATAAATCTGGACAAAATTGTGGTAAACGATTTTAGACGGGACAACACGGTCACCATCGTTATAAGCGGTGAAGAGATATCCAATATTCGCTTTTCCTTGGATGATGGCAGTACCTTTCAGGAATCAAATACTTTCACAGATGTCCAACCAGGCCTTTACAGGGTGGTCATCAGTGACGAATGCACAGAAAGGACCGAAACAATCGTGGTAGGGGGCACCGCCCCATTCTTTACCCCCAACAACGACGGGTTCAACGATGTATGGACACTGTCAAATACGGAGTTTTTCCCGAATTTTCAGATGTCGATTTTCGATCGTTATGGAAGACTTCTGACCTCATTTGATGCAACATTGCCGGGTTGGGACGGAACGTTTCGCGGTATGGAAATGCCATCGGCGGATTATTGGTACAAACTAAGCTTGGCAGAGGGTAGGGTGGTAACGGGACACTTCACCCTAAAACGCTAATCGTTCAGCGTTTTCTCTATGGTGTAGTGCGCCTTATCTTTCTTGGAACGTATCAATATCTCCCCTAGGAATCCTGCTAAAAATAATTGGGTTCCGATGATCATGGCCGTCAGTGCTATAAAGAACTGGGGACGGTCGGTGATCAGCCGTCCTGTCGGATGAATGAAGAGTTTGTCGATTCCCAAGTAGAGGGCAAAACCAAAACCTATAATGAACATCAATACGCCAAGCGCCCCGAATAGATGCATCGGTTGTTTTCCGAATTTGGAGACGAACCAAATGGTAATCAGGTCTAAAAAACCATTTATGAATCGTTCCATGCCAAATTTAGTCTTTCCATATTTACGTGCTTGGTGTCGCACCACCTTTTCCCCTATATTCGAGAAGCCGGCACTCTTGGCTAGGACAGGAATATAGCGATGCATCTCTCCCGATACCTCGATGGTCTTGACCACATTTTTTCGATAGGCTTTCAATCCGCAATTAAAGTCGTTCAGTCTTACACCCGACGTTTGTCTTGCTGCCCAGTTGAATAGTTTTGAGGGTATATTTTTAAAAATAACCGAATCGAAGCGCTTTTTTTTCCATCCCGATACCAAATCGTATCCCTCATCCTTGATCATCCGGTACAACTCCGGTATTTCTTCCGGATTGTCCTGCAAATCGGCATCCATCGTGATGATTACATCGCCCTGGGCGGCTTTGAATCCTGCATGCAAGGCCTGTGATTTCCCAAAATTTCGCTGAAAACGAATACCTTTTACCGAAGTATTTTCGGCGGCAAGTTCAGAGATCATATCCCAGGAACCGTCGGAGCTGCCATCGTCTATAAAAAGAATCTCATAGGTATAACCTTTGGCTTGCATGACACCAACAATCCAATCATGCAGTTCTTTAAGGGATTCCTCTTCGTTAAGCAAGGGGATGACAATCGACAGGTTCATGCGGTACTTCTGAAAATCTGTTCAAAAGTACAATTTTGTTACTAATAAGTAGGTCTTTGTTTTTTTAGGATCAGACTAGAAATCAAAGAAATTACGAGTCCTATAAAAAGACCACCTATCAAGGCAATGGCTGCACTTATACCAGGTCCTGAAAATTTCTTCATCATTTCTTCTGCATTCGCTATTTGCTCCTGGGTCATATTTGGATTCTGGGCAATCATTTCGGCTTTTCTTACTTGGAGTATATTTTCCAAAAAGTCAGGTTCGATGAGGTTCATGAATATTTGTTGATAAACGACCCCGATAATGGCGGCGACCAGGGCAATCCCGATTCCTACCTTAATTCCTTCGGTCAGCGTCAAAAAACCCTCGTTCGCTTTTTTAAATTGAATAATTCCGATTACGATGACCGCTGCCATAATGAATACATTTACCAGAAAGATGCCCCACCCTTGCTCGTATTGCATATCCATAGAATAGAGCATCAGGGCAAATACGATACTTAGGGCACCGAGAATAACGCCAAAGTTCAAAGCAAATTTTCCGGTTTTTGGTTGAATTTCTTCCATCGTTGAGATTGTTTTGATTATTTAATCGGTTAGTTGTTTAAACAAGTAAATTGTTACGATTAAAGATACGGAATTTTGTTTCACTTTTTTTGGACATTAAAATTGCGCATTTCCGAAAATTCCTTATATTTGCACGCCTAAATAGTGCCTGTTGGAATGGGTGCGTAAAAGTGTAAATACAATGAAAAAAGGGATTCACCCAGAAAATTATAGATTGGTTGCCTTTAAGGATATGTCGAATGATGACGTCTTTATAACCAAGTCGACCGCGGAAACAAAAGAGACCTTAACGGTCGAAGGAGTGGAGTATCCGTTGGTGAAGTTGGAAATTTCCAGAACGTCCCACCCGTTCTATACCGGAAAAGCCAAATTCTTGGATACCGCCGGCCGTATCGACAAGTTCAAAAGCAAATACGATAAGTTCAAGAAACCGGCTGCTGCAAAAGCCAAGGAGGCCGATGCCGGTAAAGAGGAAGAATAAAATGTCCTTAACGATATTGAAAGCGCTTTCGAACTTCGAAGGCGCTTTTTTTATGCCGTTTCCTTGGTGGCACATGAATGATACATGGGTAGTTTGAGCGTTACAGCCAGATTTATCTTCCAATTCATCCAATTCTTGGAATCAACTTTTTGATATTGCCTATTTTTGTCGCAAAATATCCAAATACATGAACTATATTCTTTTTGACGGACCTGTGAGGAACAATCTGTTGCCTTTTACCTTTACTAGACCGGTGGCCGATATTCGAATTGGGATTATGACCATTCGGGAGAAATGGGAAAAGTATTTGGGAAACACCACAACCACCATTACCGAGGAGTATCTGTCCGAAAAGTATCCCATGGTCGAAATGTCCGAAAACGTATTGATCAACGCTTCCTTTCTTCCGAATCCGACCCTGGCGACCTCAGTGAAGAAATTGAAGGCGAACGAGGCTATTTTTCAGGGGGAAGAGGTCATAGCATTCCATACAAAAGATACACAGGAGGAAGTTGACTTTTCTTTCTACGAACAAATCGAGTTCGAGGGGGATATACTCCGTATTGTAAATACATGGGACATTTTCTCCAAGAATGGGGAAGCGCTTCAGGCCGATTTCGACCTATTGACCAGGGGACGCAAAAGTGCCCCGATTTCGAATACCAACCGATTGATACATCCTGAGAATATTTTTTTGGAGGAAGGCGCCACGGTGGAACATAGCATCCTAAACGCCACGGAAGGCCCTATCTACCTGGGAAAAGATTCCCAGGTTTGGGAAGGTAACCTTATTCGCGGGGGATTTGCACTCTGTAACAACGGAGTGGTTAAAATGGGGGCCAAGATATACGGACCTACCACCGTTGGTCCCTACGGTAAGGTTTGCGGCGAAATAAGCAATTCGGTTATTTTCGGGTACTCTAGCAAGGGGCATGAAGGTTATTTGGGAAATGCAGTGCTCGGGGAATGGTGTAATATCGGCGCTGACAGTAACAACTCCAACCTAAAGAATAACTACGCCAAGGTGCGATTGTGGAACTATGCCACCGAAAGCTTCGAGCAAACGGGGCTGCAGTTTTGTGGTTTGATGATGGGTGATCACAGCAAGACCGCTATCAATACGATGTTCAATACGGGAACGGTCATTGGAGTAAATTGCAATATCTATGTACCGGGATTTCCCAGAAATTTTGTTCCAAGCTTTAGTTGGGGCGGAGCGTCCGGTTTTTCGGTATATCCTACGTCTAAAGCTTTCGAAACCGCCAAAGTCATGATGGCGCGTAGAGGGGTAACTTTCGATGAAACGGAAGCTCGTATTCTGGAACATGTGTTCGAACTTACCAAGAGCTGGAGAAAGTATTGAAAGCCCATGCCGGTAATCCGCCCTGCGTTTCGGGTTGATAATGAAGAACTTGGAATAGGAAATTAGTGGAACTTGAATTACTGCCCTATATTTGCAATCCCAAAATTAGATTTCAGTCCGTATGAAAAAAAGAGTGGCCTTTTACACCTTGGGATGCAAACTCAACTTTTCCGAAACCTCGACGATCGCAAGGGGCTTTCAGGAGGAGGGTTTTGAACGGGTCGACTTTTCAGAGCATGCCGATATGTACGTAATCAATACCTGTTCGGTCACCGAGAACGCCGATAAGCGGTTCAAGACAATCGTAAAACAGGCGCAAAAGAGAAATCCCGAAGCTTTTGTGGCTGCGATAGGTTGTTATGCGCAGCTGAAACCACAGGAATTGGCCGCAGTCAACGGGGTCGATTTGGTGTTGGGCGCCACCGAAAAATTCAAGATTACCGATTATATCAACGATCTCACCAAGAACGATTTTGGGGAGGTGCACTCCTGTGAAATCGAGGAAGCTGATTTTTATGTGGGTAGTTATGCCATCGGTGATCGTACCAGGGCATTCTTAAAGGTCCAGGATGGCTGTGATTATAAATGTACCTATTGTACCATTCCATTGGCACGCGGTATCTCCAGAAGTGACACCTTGGGAAATGCACTAAAAAATGCCGCGGAAATTTCATCCCAAGGAATCAAGGAAATTGTGCTAACAGGCGTTAATATCGGGGATTACGGAAAAGGGGAGTTTGGAAATAAAAGGCACGAACATACGTTTTTGGATTTAGTCAAGGCACTGGATGGGGTGGAAGGAATTCAACGGTTACGTATTTCATCCATCGAACCGAATCTCTTAAAAAACGAAACCATCGATTTTGTATCAAAAAGTGATTCTTTTGTGCCGCATTTCCATATTCCCTTACAAAGCGGAAGCGATGTGATCCTAAAGCGAATGCGCAGACGTTATATGACCGATTTGTATGTCGATCGTGTTCGGCGGATTAAATCGGTAATGCCCCATGCCTGTATTGGTGTAGACGTCATTGTAGGTTTTCCTGGGGAGACCGATGACGAATTTTTGAAAACCTATCATTTTTTGAACGAAATCGATATTTCCTATTTGCATGTCTTTACCTACTCGGAACGCGACAACACGGCGGCGGCGACTATGGCTGGTACGGTTCCCAAAAGAATAAGGAGCCAACGAAGTAAGATGTTACGGGGATTGTCGGTTAAAAAGAGGAGGGCTTTCTATGAAAGTCAATTGGGAACGGTTCGAACTGTACTTTTTGAGGGAGAAAATAAAGAGGGATATATAAACGGGTTTACGGAGAATTATGTCAAAGTAAAAGCACCTTGGAACCCAAATCTTGTCAACACCTTACATCAGGTGGAATTAACAAAAATAGATGAAGACGGCCTGGTCCGTTTCGAGTTCGTTAAGAAGGGAGTTGAGGTATAAGAAGGGCACCCACCACGTATTTTCACAAAAAAACCTCCACGATGGGAGGTTTTAACTTTTTTGGAGGCTGGTTAGATTCTTATACCAACCGGTAACATTTCCTTGTACTGTCTATTTTTTCTTAGAAATCCGGCTATTTGCGGACTGGTAGGGACCACGCGTAGATTTTTGTCCTGAATGTGGTGTAGTACCGACTTGATGAAATCTTCCTTAAAGGTTTCTTGCTCAATTTCGTCAGGAATTACCAACTTTGTCAAGAAGACCTTTCGCTCCTGCGAAGAATATTCAATTTTAGCTAAATGTCCGTTAACCTTCGTTTCAAATTGGCGCAAGAAACTGTTATCCTTAATTTCTACTTCATTCATATAGTGTGATTTTAAAATTGGTCCTAGACAAAAAAATTACGATATGCTCTCACCGTAATTTGAAAATTTTCAAGAAAAGTTAAAAGACGCAGTTATCTTAACTTAGACTGCAAAAGTACTAAAAAAAATGCTAAATTCCTAGCAAAATAGCAAGCTTCCCAAAATGTCGGATGATAAGATCCATGTTTATTTTATGCCGGGTATGGCGGCCAATCCATCCATCTTCAAAAATATTGACCTTCCAAGGGAACGTTTCGAACAACATCTGTTGTCTTGGTTTGTTCCCACCCAGGGGATGACCCTTGGGGAGTACGCCTTGGAGATGGTCAAAAACGTTACACATGAAAACCCGGTGTTGGTAGGGGTATCCTTTGGAGGGCTTTTGGTGCAGGAGATGGCCCGGTATCTAAAAACCAAGAAGATAATCGTGGTCTCAAGCGTAAAACACGAGTCCGAGTTGCCCAAACGTATGCTATTTGCCAAATACACCAAAATACATCGATTGTTACCTACCGGTTTGGTGAACAACGTGGAGCTTTTGGCAAAATATGCCTTTGGGGAAACGGTAACAAAACGCCTGCAGTTGTACGAAGAATATCTTTCGATAAGGGATAAGTACTATATCGATTGGTCTATTGATCAAATTGTCAACTGGAAACAGACTTACTGCCCGGACTGTTTGATTCATATTCACGGGGAAAAAGACGCTGTTTTTCCCATCGTGAACATAAAAAACTGTATTCCAGTGCAGAATGGGACCCATACAATGATCATTCACCGTGCAAAATGGTTTAATGAGCATCTACCCACAATTATTTTGCAATAACACAGTTGTATTAATAACTTTGATGAACCAAGAATGATTGTGCCATGAGAATTTTAAAGAATATTTTGATGTTATTAGGGGTGTTTTTCGTAATAAGCACCTTGATTTTTGCTGTGCAGAGCGGTCAAGTCGATGAAACCGATGTTGCCGAAGTCAACACGGTAAAGGAAACGACGAGCTATCAGATTACGGCTATCGATATTCCGGAAAACTTGAATTTTGCGGGGGAATCCGTTCCATTGGAAGATCCCGAGGTCATGGAAAGGGTCGACCGGGAATTCTTGGTAAATACCTATTGGCAGTCCAACGCCGTGTTGTTGATGAAAAGGGCGAACAAATACTTTCCTGTTATCGAACCTATCTTGGCAAAGAATGGTGTCCCCGACGATTTCAAATATTTAGCCGTTGCGGAAAGCGGTCTTCAAAATGTTGTTTCCCCTGCGGGTGCTACGGGCTTCTGGCAAATTATGAAAACTACGGGAAAGGAATACGGATTGGAGGTCAACTCCAATGTCGACGAACGGTATCATTTGGAGAAGGCCACTGAAGTCGCCTGTAGGTATCTTAAAAAATCAAAGGAGCGTTTCGGTACATGGACCCTGGCCGCAGCTTCCTACAATGCAGGTCCCGGATCGATTGACAAATTCATGGGAATTCAGAAAGCAGAGAATTACTATGATTTGTTGTTAGGGGAAGAAACAGGCCGATATGTATTTCGCATCATGGCGATCAAGGAGATTCTTAGCAGCCCTGAAAAGTATGGTTTTCGTATAGATGAGGAAGACATGTACCAAGCGGTACCTACCTTTAAGGTTGAGGTGAACGAACCAATTTTGAGCTTCGCCGATTTCGCCAAGCAGTACGAAATCAATTATAAAGTCTTAAAGCGCCATAACCCATGGTTGCGACAACCACATCTGAACAACGCCTCAAGAAAGAAGTATACCATCGAAATTCCGAACAAGGGATACTACAAGTAAATTTCAAGGAAGTGAGCCTTTGAATTTTGATTTCGCTGTTTGACGCGTACTATCGGTGAATGCCGAAATTAGATTTTTTTCATTTGTTGTTGCATCATTTTGATCTGCTCGGTAAGCATATTGTTCTTATCGAGTTTTTTGGCTTCCTGCAAAAGGGTAGTGGCCTCTCTTTTACGCCGTTTTTGCATAGCGATGCCCGCTAGGCTCAACTTGGCCATCGCGATGTCATAGTCCATGGTGAGCCCCAACTTCAGCGCTTTTCTAAAGTATTTTTCGGCTTGGGTAAGGTTTTTCTGGGAATGGATAATTCCGTGCAGGTAGTTGTAATATCCTTGTTGCTTTACAATGAGCGCCGATTCTGGATTTTTAATTTTGTCCAGCCACTTTTGGGTACCTTCCAAGTCCTGTTTTCGCATCCGGAGAAAAGCCAAAAGAATCATCTCGTTCCTAAAATAGAGGAAAACGAAAATCAGTGATAGCAGTATCAAAAAGATGCCGTTTCCTATATTTCCTTCGACGAATTGGTAGATGGCATAGGCAATAATCAATCCCGCAATGACCAATTTAATATTTTTGTTGAACATGTTATTTGTTGATTAGTTGGTAAGTTACTTTCGATTTTATGCTGGTTGGTATTTCTTGATCACCCAACTGTACCATCGTGGTCCAGCCTTCGGCCAGTCCCTCCACTGTCATTGACTTTATAAAACCTGAGGCTAGCTCGGTGATAACGGAGGTTTGTTGTGCACCGTTTAATTTCATGGTTGTGGTGGGTTCGGTAACTTCCATTATTACATCCGCGGAACCACTGATTTCGGCATTGGTATCGGAAATGGCATCCAAAGTCCATTGGTTTTTGGCGTTTAATTTACCGGAGTATTCATTTTCCCAGGTATCTCCAACCTGCACGTCTTCCGTGGGATAGATATACGTCATTTGCTCATAGCTGTTCGAAAGGGCTTCGGAACCAAATTCCTTTTCCAAGGATTTTTTCATCATGTTTATCGAGAATTCATCTTCGAGACCGGATGCTTCGGCCATTTTTCCTACCAAACTGTCTCCGCCTATGACCTTCAGTATATCACCGTTTTTTGCCAGAACCATTGTCACCGGGATTTCGAGCAAGCTATTGAACATCATGGACTGCATATCGCCTTCGTCGGCTTCTTTCGCATTCACGTTCATTAATTCTCCCTGAATGCTTGAGGTCATCCTCATATTTAAGTCCTTAAAACGCAAGGCTATTTCATAATTTCCCTCTTTTTCGCCCATGACCCTGAATTCCAAAATACCATTGACATTATTGGTAATTTCGTGAACGGCTCCGTCCATATTTTGCGTAATGATCTGCTGGGCATCTTGTTTTATGGTAAAGACATCGTCTTTTTCGAGATGATATTCCAGATTGGTCTGGGCAGGGGAAACCGACCCCATAACCACTAAACAAACGAAGTGTATTATATATTTCATAGAGAGCCCCGATAGTGCTTAAAAATCACGGCAAAAGTAATAAAAACAAATCGAAACCCTTTGTTTTTGGAGGGAGTAGTTATTGATTAAAATGGCTTTTGTTTTTGCGTTCCATATGGTTTTTTAAACCATTAATAGGATGGTTGAAATCATAGTCGGTATTCACCCTTTTTTTCCAGATATGGGAAAAGCATTATAAAGGCCCAACATTTTTTTAAATGCATTTGCCAAAGCAAAAACTCTTCGTATATTTGCGCCCAGTTTTGCAGACGGTTTGTGGAACGATTCACTAACACAAAGGTTTAAAAAATGCCGGGAAGTAAAAGAACATATCAGCCATCCAAAAGGAAGAGAAGGAACAAACACGGTTTTAGGGAGCGTATGGCGACCGTTAATGGAAGAAAGGTGCTCGCCAGAAGAAGGGCGAAGGGAAGAAAGAAGTTAACCGTATCCTCAGAGCCGAGACACAAAAAATAAATGGTTCCAATCATTAATAAATACAAACGGTGTTACTTTTCACAAAGTAGCACCTTTTTTTTGCGCTGTTGTTTCAGCAAATACAGAATACTAACTTAAAAATGCTATTCCTAAAATGCCCAAAAGAAAAGATTTAAATTCGATTTTGATCATCGGTTCAGGCCCCATTGTAATCGGTCAGGCCTGTGAGTTCGACTACGCTGGTTCGCAATCGCTACGTTCGCTGAGGGAAGATGGTATCGAAACCATCTTAATCAACAGTAATCCGGCGACGATTATGACCGATCCCTCCATGGCCGACCATGTGTATCTGAAACCCTTGACCACCAAATCGATCGTCGAAATCTTAAAGGAGCATCCGCAGATCGATGCAGTATTGCCCACGATGGGTGGTCAAACCGCATTGAATCTCTGTATCGAAGCGGATGAAAAAGGAATTTGGGAAGATTTTGGGATAGAATTGATCGGGGTTGATATCGATGCCATCAATATCACCGAAGATCGTGAAAAATTTCGGGAGCTTATGCTGAAAATAGGGGTGGGAATGGCGCCCCAAGCTACTGCAACCTCGTTCTTGAAGGGAAAGGAGATTGCCCAGGAATTTGGCTTCCCCTTGGTAATAAGGGCCTCTTATACCTTAGGTGGTGCCGGAGCCTCCATCGTTTACAAACCGGAAGATTTTGATGAGTTGTTGAGCCGTGGGCTTGAGATTTCACCCATTCATGAAGTGATGATCGATAAGGCCTTGATGGGTTGGAAGGAATACGAGTTGGAGTTACTCCGTGATAAAAACGACAATGTCGTTATCATTTGTACCATAGAGAATATGGATCCGATGGGTATCCACACCGGGGATTCCATTACCGTGGCCCCTGCGATGACCTTATCGGACCGTACCTTTCAACGTATGAGGGATATGGCCATAAAAATGATGCGTAGTATAGGGGATTTCGAAGGCGGTTGTAACGTGCAGTTTGCCGTTAGTCCGGATGAAAAAGAGGACATTATTGCCATTGAGATCAACCCTAGGGTTTCGCGATCCTCTGCTTTGGCCTCCAAAGCAACCGGATATCCCATTGCGAAGGTGGCGACCAAGTTGGCTATTGGATATTCGTTGGATGAACTTGAGAACCAAATCACCAAATCCACCTCGGCGCTTTTCGAACCGACCTTGGACTATGTTATCGTAAAAATACCTCGATGGAATTTCGACAAATTCGAAGGATCTGACCGTACACTGGGGCTACAGATGAAATCGGTTGGGGAAGTTATGGGCATCGGCCGGTCATTTCAGGAAGCGCTACATAAAGCTACGCAATCCCTAGAAATTAAACGTAATGGTCTGGGTGCCGATGGGAAAGGCTATACCAATTACGAACAGATTATTGAAAAATTGACCGTTCCCAGTTGGGACCGGGTTTTTGTAATCTATGATGCCATACAGATTGGTATCCCACTGAGTAGGATCCACGAGATTACTAAAATAGACATGTGGTTCCTGAAACAATACGAAGAGCTACATTTTTTAGAAAAGGAGATTTCCAAATATACGGTTGCCACCATATCGAAAGATCTCTTGTTGGAGGCCAAGCAAAAAGGGTTTGCCGACCGACAGATTGCCTATATGCTCGATTGCTACGAAAGTGAAGTGTACAATAAGCGTACGGCCATGAACATCAATCGAGTCTACAAATTGGTGGATACCTGTGCGGCCGAATTCAAGGCCTTGACGCCCTACTATTATTCCACTTTTGAAGCCGATATCGAAACGGCCGATGGCAATCGATACGTAGAGAACGATAGTATTGTGACCGAAAAGAAAAAGATTGTGGTACTGGGTTCGGGCCCGAATAGGATCGGTCAAGGAATCGAGTTTGATTACTGCTGCGTGCACGGGGTATTGGCCGCTGCGGAATGCGGTTATGAGACCATCATGATCAATTGCAACCCGGAAACGGTCTCCACGGATTTTGATACCGCTGACAAGCTTTACTTCGAACCTGTTTTCTGGGAACATATCTACGACATTATTCGCCATGAAAAACCCGAGGGGGTAATTGTTCAATTGGGAGGGCAAACGGCACTGAAGCTTGCGGAAAAGTTGGATAAATACGGTATCAAGATTATCGGTACCAGCTTTCAATCGCTCGATTTGGCCGAAGATCGGGGAAGTTTTTCTCGTTTATTAAAGGAGAATGATATACCCTACCCAAGGTTTGGGGTTGCCGAAACCGCCGATGAGGCATCGCAATTGGCCGATGAACTTGGTTTTCCCCTGTTGGTAAGACCTTCTTATGTACTAGGCGGCCAGGGAATGAAGATTGTCATCAATAAGGAGGATTTGGAGGCCCATGTGGTGGATTTACTTCGTAAGATTCCCAATAACAAACTTCTCTTGGATCATTACTTGGATGGTGCTATCGAGGCGGAAGCCGATGCGATTTGCGATGGGGAAGAGGTACAGATCATAGGAATCATGGAACACATCGAACCCTGTGGTATCCACTCCGGGGACTCGAACGCTACCTTGCCACCCTTTAACCTCGGGGAATTCGTAATGCAGCAGATAAAGGACCACACCAAGAAAATCGCCTTGGCCCTGAATACGGTCGGACTCATCAATATTCAGTTTGCCATCAAGGATGATCAGGTGTATATCATCGAAGCCAACCCAAGGGCTTCCCGAACCGTACCTTTTATTGCCAAGGCCTACGGCCAGCCCTATGTGAACTACGCCACCAAAGTGATGCTCGGTGAAAATAAAGTAAAGGATTTTGAATTTAAACCGCAATTGGAAGGTTTTGCGATCAAACAACCCGTATTCTCGTTTAACAAGTTCCCAAATGTGAATAAGAATCTTGGGCCCGAGATGAAGAGTACGGGTGAAAGCATTCTGTTTATCGATGACCTAAAGGATGACCAGTTTTACGAACTGTACCATCGTCGGAAGATGTATCTTTCGAAGTAATACTGGGAAAAGTCCAAGTACAAAATCCCAAATTCCATTGGCATACCTACTTTTGGAATTTGGGACTTTTATGTGGATACTATTTTTTTCCCGATGCAATTTATGGGTCGTTGGAGAAGTGATACCCTAACCTAGTTTTCCTTCAGCATAGCGTTTACGGATTTCTTTTTTATCAAATTTTCCAACGCTCGTCCTAGGTACTTGGTCGATAAATACGTAATGCTCCGGGATTTGATACTTGGCGAAGTCCCTTGCGAGAAATTCCATCATTTCTTCCTTGGTGACCTTTTCGTTTGCATCGGCGAGCACGATGCTTGCCAAAGGTCGTTCGGACCAGGTATCATCAGGAATAGCTATGACCGCGGCTTCCTTGATTTTGGGATGCGACATCAGGGCGGATTCCAATGCGACACTGGATATCCATTCACCACCACTTTTGATGAGGTCTTTGGTACGGTCGGTAATATGCATATAGCCGTCTTCGTCGATGGTACTTACATCTCCCGTTTTGAACCATCCGTCCTCGGAAAAGTTCTCTTGGTTCAACGTTTTGAAGTAAGAGCGGAGCACCCAAGCGCCTCGTACCTGGAGTTCTCCCATGGTTTTCCCATCCCTCGGGGCCACAGTACCATCATCCTTTACGATTCGCATTTCTATTCCGGGAAATTCGATGCCCTGTTTGGCCCTGATGTGCAGTTTCTCCTTTTCGCTGAGCGACTCGTGTTTTGGCTGCAGCCTCGCAACCGTACCTAATGGTGAGGTTTCGGTCATTCCCCATGCTTGTACGCCCCGTATACCAAAATCCCTTTCAAACCCTTCGATCAGACTCGCCGGGAGGGCCGAACCGCCCACCAAGTATTCCTCGAGCACCAGTTTTTCCTTAGGTGGATTTTTCTTCATCGCCTCGTAAACCCCCAGCCATATCGTGGGTACCCCATTGGCCTTGGTCACTTTCTCTTCCTGCAAAATACGTATAATCGCTTCTGGCTGAAGATGCAGTGAGGGCATTACCATATCGGCGCCTGCCAGGATGCACATATAGGGGAACCCCCAGGCCATCACATGAAATTGGGGCACGATCAATAGCATCACATCCCGATTGCTACAGTTGGCCGCATTCGGGGAAAGGATGGTCGAGGCATGCAAATAGGTAGAGCGATGGGAATACAACACCCCTTTGGGCAGCCCAGTGGTACCACTGGTATAACACATGCCACAGGCATCGTTTTCATTCAATGCAGGCCATTCAAACTCCTCCGAATTATCTTTTAACAGGTCTTCGTAATGCAGCACCTCGGGTAGGGTAGTGGTAAATCCTTCGGGAGCATTGATAATAATATATTTTTCAACGGTTTCCAACTGGGCCGCAATTTTTTCTAGCAAGGGGACCAAGGTGGCATCGACAAATATCACCTTGTCCTCCGAATGATTGATAATGAATTCCGTTTGTTGTGAAGACAGGCGGATGTTGATGGTATGGCAAATAGCTCCGATTCCAGGTATCCCGTAATAGAGTTCCAAATGTTGGTAATGGTTCCATGCAAAGGTCCCTACCATATCCCCTCTAGTGACGCCCAGCTTTTTGGTCAGGGCATTCGCCAACTGCTTGGTACGTTTATATAGGTCACTAAACCTATATTCGTGTCGGCTACCATCAGGTAGGTGGCTTATGACTTTTTTATGATGGAAGGCACTGTTGCCATATTCCAAAATGGTAGTGGTCGTTAGCGGGTAGTGCATCATTAAACCTTCCATAGGTACTTTTTTAGCTTTAGCGTTTGATGGTTTGTCCCAGTAGGGATCTCCCTAAAGTTACTCATTTAAAAAGAATTATCAACTACCACCATACTGTTCAATTGAACCATACGGCATACCGTTTTCGCCGTAACTCCAGGGCGAGCGCTTCTTCCATCTTTAGCGCTTCCTCCCGGGTAGATACGGGTGCAATATGGTTGTAGAGACTGGGCCGTAGATACATCCCGTATTTTTGGACAATATTGGCAGAGAGCTTATGGCCTTTTTTGTTCACATAGCCAGTTTTGTGTTGCTCAAATCGTTCCTTGGGAGACTTGCTCGTCATGCCTACATATAGGCATTGCAATACGCCATTGAATTGTGGATTGGCCTCCCGGAAGCGTCTATTTTCGGTATAGACCCTCTTGGAGAGTTCGATGACGTAGACTTGGTAGTAGGTTTTCATGTCGGATTACTGAGCGAAGTGTTGAGAAGTGTTATTCTACCGTAAACTCGCTATAGCCAACCACTGCGCTTCCGTCTCTTGTGATACCTTCCACCTTGATGACAAAATCCCCCCTAGTATCACCGGTAAAGAAGTTGACCAATGTGCTTCCAGAGTCTTCGATGGTAATGTTCGGCCGCCATAATAGGGTGGTGCGATAATCATGTTTTACAGCAGCTTTCTGCGACTCGGTAGAATAGGTGGGTGTATAAAATTCCCTTTCTTTATAGAAGTTGGGAATAATCAGGTTGGGATCCTTATCGTAATCCAGGCGGGGTTTTTCATCACTTTTCCTTGAGCGTGTCGTTATCACAACGGCTCCCTTGCTTGCCCGGCTTCCGTAGGCGGCTGCTTCCACGCCCCGTAGCACATCGACAAACAAAATATCGGAAGGATCCATAGTTTGAATGAATTCCAACGGTACCTCACTGTTATTTACCAGGTAGAGAATCCCTCCAGAGTTGCCGTGCCCTGAAAACGTTTTTATCTTCAGGGTTTGGTTAGGGGGAATTCCCGAAACCGTAATACCGGGAGCGCGTGCGATGATGTCCATTGCAGTAACCGGTATGCCAGTGTCCAAGGAATCAGGGAACAGCCGTACGTTGGGATTCGTTACCAGCAAAGGTGTATCGACTTTATCGTAAACATCTTTTTTTTGGGCGCTTACAGCCACTTCGTCCAATTGGGTAACGGTAGGGTCGTATTGAAAATCGGCCACCTTTTTGGTGTACGATTGCCTTAAATAAGTGCTGATATCACTTTGCTTAGAATTGGGGTCAACACCCTTTTTTATGATCTCTGGATTCAATTTCGACTGGGAAAATCTGATTTTTTCTACTCTAGTCACCGGAACCTCGGGCCGGTTTTTATCAAGAAAAATAGCGATAGTCCCATGATTGCTTCGTCTTTTTTTTGGAGACTCAACGACTTCCAAATAGGTTTTCTCGCCGTTTTCGAGCGGGTAGGGCCCAAAACTAAATCTGCCTCGCGCATCGGTGATCTGCGTTTCGCTTATTCCTCTCTCTGGTATTCTTAAGGCCACGGTCGCCTGTTTTCGTACGTCGGGATTTTTGTTCAAGGCGGTATATCCACTGAGCGTAATCCCTTCGGCCTTTTCAGGGCTATAAGTGGGTTTTCTGTTGACCTGTTCTTGTGCCAAATCTTTCCATGCAAATCTTCTCCAACCGTGGGTAAGCATCAATGCATCCAAAAGAAATTTTCTTTCGCTTGACACGTCCTCGAAAAAATAGCTTGGATCCTTGACCGTTCCTCCCAGATCGGAATCGAGTAAAAGCCAACTTTTGATATCCGATTTCGCCATGTTCTTTGGCAGTTGATTGCTTTTGGTCACCACCGACATGGAGAAATCTCCCTTATACAAGGTACCATCTGAGTCAGTTACCTTGATCGCAACGCCTGCCTTTTGCCGGGTACCGTACTTTTCGGCATTTTGTGCTACCAGAAGACGCTTATCATTGTCGGGATGGTCTACAAAAACCAGGCGCTCACAAATAGGTTGCCCTTCCTTGCTAAAAAGGGTAAAATGGGCGACCCCGTCCATAAGCCTATCGGTTTTTAATTTAACTGTGTAGGAATCAGCATCTTCCGAAGTGCCTTGACGTTTAAAGAAGGTATCTCCCCTAAAATGACCGATTACAAAACTACCCTCTAAGCCATGGGCAATATTGGTACTGATATTTAATACCAAATGGTCGCCGTTGTTGCGGATGCTCATCACAAAGCCGGATGGTAATGCCCTAGGGACCAGAAAATTCTTTTCGGCATCATTTACAATGACTTGTGCATAATACTTTTCGTTCGGTTTCGGAGTAAAGCTTACCTTTCCCAGGCCACTTTCATGCGTATTGAAAAAAGCCATGGGCTTGCCGGAATCGTTGACAATGGTTCCGCTTACCGCAAGTCCTTCACCATTTTTATCCAAAGCCTCGATTCCTAACACACTGGACAAACCAGCTACCAAATCACCACCTTCTGGGTATAGTTGCACCTGTTTGGGATTACGGTTTTCAGTACTCCGATCGTACAGCGGTGCGGAGGTTGCTTTCGCATTGGAATTGAAAGTAGAGAGGTCGTGTAGGGCGTCCACTTCTTGTCGGTAAATTGGGATTACCTTTTGAAAAACGGTCGGGTCCTGTTCGTTCAGCATGTACTTGGTATAGGCTCGTAAAAGATAGTTCCCCTCTTTTAGACCTATGGGCAGAGGGAAGTCTGCAGGAGCGGTCATCCGATCAATCCGTAATTTTCGAAAGGCAACCAGACTATCTGTTTCGTTCAAAAGCTCTACATACACCACCTCGCTCTTGTCACTGGGTCCGTGAAATATTCCATCTATTAGATAGGTATTGAACCAGATGGTTTCCCCATCGGTATAAATATCCTTGTCGGTATGGATATAAATTTTTTCAGGGCTATTGGTAGAAGCATATATCGCCAACTTGCCCAAAATCCTTTCTAAAATGGGATTGTTTTGATTTACTTGGTCGAAACCCAAGGCTATAACAATCCCTATGGCTAAAATTAAAACCCTGATCTTCGGTGTGCCCAATGCGGGAACAATTTTTCTCATGCATCGTTTTCCCTACAATTTAATTAAAAATCAAGGATTTGAACCATTCGTTAGCGGATTTTTAAAACAGCCCATATAGTAGTTGGGATGGGGGTTAGTAAATTTTTTAAGTGACTTGGGCTTTACATGAATTGCAAACAACGGCTAAAATTGAAAAAGTATGTTTTGGGTGCAAAACCGATTGATATCTTCCTATTTGGATTTGGGAAAAGACAAAAAATACCTGCAGAAACATTCGATACTCAATTATTTTGATACAAGGCCTTCCAAGAGTCCTTGTATTTTCTGAAATAAATCGAACCAACTCCACCCACAGCGGCTGCCGAGAGGCCTACTAGGGCATAAAAGGTGACCGTGATGTCTTTTCCCAGTTCGAATAGGATAGGAATCCGGGTAAAGATCTCCGCGGCAAAGGCGCAATAGAGTCCGATAACGCTCCAGTACATAAAGCTAAAGTGGTATTGTAAATAGTCCTTGGGTCGTTTTACGAACATCGGTAGCATTCCTGCCAATAGGGTAGCACCGCTAATCACGGAAAACACATGTAACACGCCAAAGGTGCCATGTAACCGATAAATCATGAAAGAGGTAGCGAGCAACACCAACATGGATAGTGAGTAGACATACCCTATTTTTTGATGTTTTTTGGTTGCTTTTGTTCCTATCAACACCATGGTGCCAGTAATCAGGGCGATGACGGATGCTACTAGATGCACCATTCCTGTTGCGTTTGAGATCATTGTCAGCTATTTTAATTTCAAGGTATAGTGGAAAACGATTTGTTGGAAGAAAAAGGCACCCAGTTGTCGAATTGGCAGACTGAATTGTAATGTTACGAAAACAATCTTCCAATCCTTCAGGCTTGCCCTCTTATGTATCTTACCTTTATATCATCAATCGGTTGACGTGTGGCTTTTGTGCCGTTGCGACATTCTCCCGGTTTATTTTGGCGCTATGGACCCTACCGTATTCACGGCCACGTGCCCAAACCAGGCAAATTGTCTTCCATCGGGCAGTGGGTACGATGAACCAATACCTTCTCGCCATTGTATTCGACCGTTTTTACGTCTGCACCATGTGCAACGGTCTCCATATAGATGGTAGTATACTTCGGAGGCTCTTCGCTCCCTAGTTTGTGGATATGACCAGGAATGCATTTTTACGTCCGGATTGCGATGATAGCCGAATTCCCATGCTGGTCAATGTCCATTTTATCACCTCCTTGTTAGGTGAAATAGTCTCCTATAGGTCGCTGCAGCCAATGTCAAAATGAAGTACTGCTTTCTTGACAAGTTTATTTTTAATTAATCAAATAGAGCCCTATTGACGGCCTTGGTACCATACCAAATAATAATTTGTTGAGGCCTATCGGTAGTGGGTTTCTCTCTGGGAACACCCCATTGACTTTTGCCTGTTTTTCCATCCAAAGAATTGTCATAATTTATTTTGTAACCTTTTTTTCAGCTGTCTTGTCTAATACATGTACGTGTGAAATAACCTATTTAATAACCCCAAATAGTTCTTAAATGACAAAATTCGAGCAAAAGATTCGATTATGCCTGTTACTGGCAGTTACCTTTGGTTTAGTAGGGTCGTTTGGTCAGTCCAGATCAGCATACGTCAGAGTTCCGGATGGAAGAAAAGTAGCATCCGCGGTGCTGCATGAGTGCATAGAAAAGGCGATGGACTCCCTTGGCGTACCCGGGCTTTCCTTGGCGATCGTCAATGGTGATCGTATTGTATATCACGGTACCTTCGGGGTAACCAATAATCAAACCATGGAGCCCGTCACCAAGCAGACGTTGTTCGAAGGGGCATCGCTTTCCAAACCTTTGTTTGCCTATTTTTTAATGAAGATGGTCGAAAAGGGAATGTTGGATTTGGATCAACCTATCTATCCTTTTCTTGAACCTATCTTTCCGGAAGGCACCGTAGCTCCTGAATCACTTGAAGCCTATAAAAAATTGACTCCGCGTATTATATTGTCCCATGGTACGGGAATACCGAATTGGGTTCGGGGAGAGCCTATAAAAATTTCTTTTGAGCCGGGAACGGATTTTTCGTATTCAGGGGAAGCGTATCAACATTTGGGGGCCGCGTTTGGCACAAAACTTGGAATAGGTTGGGGCGATCGATTGGATTCCCTCTTTCTAAAGGAAGCTGCAAACCCCATTGGAATGGACAGAAGCCTTTACACTTGGGATCCCAAGTATGAAAACGATGTGGCTAGAGGTCATATCGACGGACAAATGAATCCGGAAGTAAACAGATTTAAAAAGGTAGGCCCGGGTTTTAGTTTACATTCAGATGCTCAGGATTATGCCTTATTTTTAGTCGAAATGATGCATCCTAAAAATATTAAGACGGCTACGCGTGATGAAATGTTAAGGGAACACAATCATTTTAAACCAGATAGCCAACTATTGAAGGAAACAGGGCAAACAGGTTGGGGTCTAGGTTTTGCCCAGAAACCAACCCCTTTTGGACTAATGCATCTACATACGGGAAACAACCAGGATTATCAGGCATATGCCATGTTCATTCCAGAACAGGAGTATGGTTTTGTAATGTTCGGTAACTCTAACAACCTGTTTCCGTTACTTGAATCCATAGAACAACTTTTAGGCGATCACTTTTAAATAAACAAAGACAAATTATGAAGGAGTTAAACGAATTATTGGTAGTATTGACCGTGGTCGTGGCAGCAATACTAATGGTGTTTATAATCACGAGGTATAGCTATTTGGTTAAAAAGGCAATGATAGAAAGAGGGGTGGTATTAAATCAAAATAATGATAGGTTCAAATATTTGGACATTGGGTGTATTGCATTTGGGCTCGGTATAGGATTGGTTGCTTCCTCAATATTCACCACCATGGAACTGACCGAGGATACGATGGATTTATTAATCTGGGGAACCATTCTGATTTTTGGGGCAGGAGGATTGGTATTGGCTCATTTTATAAGAAAGCGGCTTGAAAAATAATCCTAAAACGAGGGATTACGATTTAATACGAAGGATAAACGCTGGTGATATTGCTGCTTTCAAGGAGTTGGTCCAGGCGCATAAGGATGTTTCGCTTTCTCTTGCATATTCGATTTTAAGGAATCAAATGCTGGCCGAAGACGTGTTGCAGAACGTATTCATAAAGGTGTATCAGAAGCTTCATACCTTTGAGTACAATGCTACCTTTACCACATGGCTGTACAGAATCGTGGTCAATACGAGCTATAATGAACTAAAAAGGCAAAAGACCAATTCAGTGTCGGTCGAGCAGGTTTTGGAGATCGAATCGACTGATAGCAATACCCTTAGTGAAAACGATCAAAAGAAATATATCCACCTGGCCTTGGAAAAATTAAGACCCGATGAATCGTTGATAATGCGGCTATTTTACCTAGGCGAACTGAAAATTAGGGAAATAGAAGAAATCACAGGTTTCAATGCCTCAAAGATAAAAGTCGATTTGCACCGGGGTCGCGAAAATTTACATTTCCATTTACAACAGTTATTGGGTGATGATTTAAACTATTTGTTATGACAGAGGAGCAGCTTAAAAAAATAATGGTTAAAAGTACATTGGAGACTTCTGATGAGTTTCTAGATACCTTGATGAGTACCATTGAAAAGAAGCAAATGGTTGAAAGAATCCCTTTATGGTGGTCATTTATACCCGTGGTTATAGCCTCTATCATCCTGGTGCTCCTGGCAACCCTACTATTGTTTCAACTCTTACAGTCCGATGTGCGTCTGTTTGGCTCTCTGGTGAGTATTCCAAAAACCCCCCTCTTTGTTATGGTCACTTTGATTTTTCTGTACTACATCAACGCTGTCATCAAACTGAATGAAAACCCGATTCACTCGAAGAAAAAAGCGTATGGTGCATGAAAATTTATACGTCAGCTTTTGATTTGAATAAGGTCTTACGGAATTCCGCGGAGTTTCATAGGTCTGATTTTCGCTTTTCTTAAAGTCTTCCCCATTTTACCACCTTTCGCCAACCCGTCCACCAACTTGTCCAAGTAGCTAGCTTGTATCGGCAAAGGGGTTTCGATTTCTTCTATCCGATAACCACAAATACCTCCTTTTATCAATTGGGCGCTCGGATTCAATGTTACCTTGTTCAAAGAATGTTTCAAAAGTTGCTTTTTCGGCTAATCTATCCTTTCGGTTATTTGTCATCAATCCACGACAACCATTCTATTACCTGATGTAATTCCCCTTTGGTCCTGCCTTTATTACAACTTTATGGACAAAGTGGGGATATAACGATGCCAATACCATTTTTGTAACTCGTGCATCCTGTTTAGGTGTTGTTTTTTAGGATGTTAATTTCTCGGATGATTTGTTGTCTTTTCATGCTTTTTTAAGAATTTTTTCTTTCTTAAAATCATCCGGAATTGACACCAATGTTGAAATATCATCAGTGATTACATAACCCTTTTATTCTAATAGTCACGATTCCCACTCCGTATGAAAAATTCCTTCACGGTCGAGTCGTTCGTAAGTATGGCTCCCGAAATAATCCCGTTGCGCTTGGATAAGATTTAATGGTAATCGACTCGAGGTATAAGCATCGAAATAGGTGAGGGAGTTGGATAGGCCTGGGAGTGGAATCCCATTTTTAGCCCCGTAGGCCGCCAACTCCCTGGCAGAGGCAACGGTGCCTTTGACTTTATCGACAAAGGAAGACGATAAAAGTAAATTGGGTAGGGCCGCATCTGTCTGGAACGCTTTGGTGATATCTGCCAAGAGCCCCGCACGGATAATACAGCCCGCCCGCCAGATTTTGGCGATGGTGGCGATATCCAAATTATAACCGTATTCTTTCGAGGCATCGGCCAGTTGGTGCAATCCCTGGGCGTAGGTAACAATAAAAGAAAAGTAGAGGGCTTCCTCGGCCATTTTTTCGAGAACCGTTTGGTCTATCATTTCAACCTCCGGGCGGTCGTATAAATCGTCGGCCTTTACACGTTCATCCTTGAGGGCCGATAGTTCACGCATGCTCACGGCGATATCGATGGAAGGGACGGGAATCCCTAAATCCATGGCATTTTGGGAGGTCCATTTTCCAGTACCTTTTTGTTTTGCCTTATCCAGTATTTGATCCACCAATCGGCCTTCGCCCAGTTCGTCTTCCTGTTCAAAAATCTCGGAGGTAATCTCCACTAGAAACGAGGCGAGACGCCCTTCGTTCCATTTTTGAAAGGTATGGTGCAATTCATCGTTATCGAAGTCACCGCCCTTTTTTAAGACGTCATAGATTTCGGAGGTCAGTTGCATCAATCCGTATTCGATGCCGTTATGCACCATTTTGACATAATTCCCAGCCGATTTGGGTCCTAAATAGGCCACACAGGGCTCGCCTTTGTATTTGGCCGCAACCGCTTCAAAAATCGGCTGTACGGCCGCGTAACCTGCTTTCGAACCCCCGGGCATGATACTGGGACCCTTTCTGGCCCCTTTGGCGCCACCCGAGACACCCGCCCCAAAAAAATGGATGCCTTTTTCACTTAAATGGGCTTCCCTACGGTCGGTATCGGTAAAAAAGGAATTTCCTCCATCGATTAAAATATCACCCTTTTCGATATGGGGCAACAGTCCTTCGATGACCGTATCGACAATTTTACCAGCCGGTACGAGCATCATGATTTTTCGCGGTCGGGCCAAGGCCTTTACAAACGTAGCGACCTCCGTAGTGGCATTTACCTTGTTGAGATCCCCGCCTTCCTCCTTCAGCGCATTTACTTTCTCTTCGTCCAGATCGTTGCCATAAGCCGTAAAGCCGTTATCGGCCACATTGAGTATAAAATTACGCCCCATTACCCCGAGGCCGATCAATCCAAAATCATATTGTTGCTCCATGTATTTTTAAGATATGTTCATTAATAAACCGATGCAATCAAAAATAACTGAAAATATTCAGTTTCGGTCCGCTTTGTCTTGGAAACTCCGATAGGATGGCTATATTTAGAAACCTAAGAAACGGAAACCTAAGAATGACGAATACAGAAAATCAATTGCTGATTATTTTTGGCGCCTCGGGCGACCTTACAGCTCGCAAACTGGTGCCTGCACTCTTTAATCTCTATAAAAACGGCCATCTTCCCGAAAACTTTGTGGTACTGGGCGCCAGCCGTTCAAACCTATCGGATGAGGATTTTCGCCGACGGGTGGTCTTGGAAAGCAAGTATCTGGAGGAGGAAATCAAAAACGGGACTTCCAAAGCGATACAAACCTTTTCCGGGAAGATTTTTTATACCGATTTGGGGAAGGAGTATGACACCGATTATTCGGACTTGGCGGAACGTATATCGGAATTGAACAGCCGCTTTCAGACCGATAACAATTATATTTTTTATCTATCTACGCCTCCCAGTCTTTATGAAGCCATCGCCAAGAATATTTGTGAGCAGGGATTGGCGTCCGAGAAGAATGGTTGGAAACGGCTGATCGTTGAAAAACCGTTTGGGTATAGTCTGGAGAGCGCGAGACAGCTTAATGACGGACTACACGAATATTTTAAGGAATCGCAGATTTATCGTATCGATCATTATTTGGGGAAGGAAACCGTGCAGAACCTCTTGGTGACGCGGTTTGCGAACAGCATCTTTGAACCGCTCTGGAACCGGAACTATATTCATCATGTAGAGATTACCAATGCCGAAAGCGGGGGCGTAGAGAAACGGGGCGGTTATTATGACAAGTCCGGTGCGTTGCGAGATATGTTTCAAAACCACTTGCTCCAAATCGTATCCTTGGTCGTTATGGAACCTCCTATCGGTGCCGATGCGGAGGAAATTCGAAACGAAAAGGTAAAGGCGTTGAAATCGCTCCGAATCATGAGGGACGACAAGACCCTTCGGGAAAATACGATTCGCGCCCAGTATGTAAGTTCGATGATCGGTGGGAAAAAGGTCAAAGGCTATCGGGAAGAGGAGGGAGTAGACCCCGAATCGACCACGGAGACCTATGCCGCCATTAAATTTTTCGTGGATAATTGGCGATGGGCCGATGTGCCTTTTTATGTGCGTACGGCCAAACGGATGCCTACCAAGGTCACGGAAGTCGTGGTCCATTTTAAAACGCCGCACCATCACATCTTTAAGGATTCCGGCATGAACGGAAAGGACAATAAGCTGGTCATCCGTATACAGCCCGATGAAGGTATTCTCATAAAGTTTGGGGTCAAGGTTCCCGGGCAGGGTTTTAAGGTAGAGCGGGCCAATCTTGATTTTTATTATTCCAGTCTTGCCGAAACCCGTGTGATGGAGGCCTACGAACGTTTGCTGTTGGATGCCATGCAGGGCGATGCTACCTTGTATGCAAGGGCAGATGAGGTAGAGGCGGCTTGGGAATTTGTAGACCCTATCCTAGAGTATTGGAAGACCTCCGATAGCAAGGTGTATGGATATTCCGCGGGAGTGTGGGGTCCGGAAAACGCCGATGAACTCATCGAGGGTCTGGGCATGTGGCGCAATCCCGGGGCGAACTTGGCCGACAATCCCGGATTTTGTGTCATCTGTTAAACATTCTTTGTACATGAAACTGAAAATCTCAAAAACCAAGCAAGAGGTAGCGGTCGATTTCGCCCGATATTTGGCGATATTGATCGCTGCCCGGGATAAGGTGCACATTGCCTTATCGGGAGGTAGTACCCCGACCGTCGTCTTCGACGAATTAGCAGCCAACTTCCAGCCCGATATCGATTGGACCAAAGTACAATTGTATTGGGGCGATGAGCGCTGTGTGCCACCTACCCATGAGGAAAGCAATTTTAAAATGACGGTAGACCATTTGATTTCCAAAATCGATATCCCAGCAGAGAATATCCACCCGATCAATGGGGAGAACACCCCGGAACACGAAGCCAAACGGTACGGTCAACTGCTCGATTCGAGCTTGCCAACGGAAAACGGTTTGCCTAGGTTTGATTTGGTCATTTTGGGCCTGGGCGACGATGGCCATACGGCTTCCATATTCCCGCATCAAATACAGTTATGGGAGTCCCGAAAAAACTGCGAGGTTGCCGTGCATCCCGAGTCCGGTCAAAAAAGGATTACCATCACCGGCCGTATCATCAATAATGCGAACATTGTCACATTTTTGGTCACGGGAGAAAACAAGGCCCGAAAGGTCAAGGAAATTATCAATGGGGTGGGGGAGTTCACAAATTATCCCGCTAGCTTGGTCCGTCCGACTTCGGGAAAGCTGCTTTGGTTTTTAGATGTGGCTGCAGCAGGATTGCTTACTTGAGTTCAATCTTGATATTTTCCGTTTTCAAACTGCCCATATACTGTTTTATATTGAAGTGGTTCTCGTCAAATTGGGTATCCCGACGAAAAGCGGCTTCTTTTCGAAACTTGCTTCTGGCGAATCTACGAATACCATGCTCGTCTTGGACCAAGAGCCCCGGTACGGGGGAACTGTTTCCATTTTCATCCTTGGCGACCATCGTAAAATAAGAGGAATTACAATGGCGTTTTTTACCCGTGGTCACGTTTTGTGACTCTACGCGAACCCCGACCACCATGGAGGTGCGTCCCGTGTAGTTGATCGAGGCTTTCAAGGTCAACAGTTCCCCTACCTCTACCGGACTTAAAAAATCGACCCGGTTGACAGAGGCGGTGACGCAATACTTCCGGGAGTGCTTCGAGGCACAGGCAAAGGCAATCTGGTCCATTAACCCCAAAATATGTCCTCCATGGATTTTTCCCCCAAAATTGGAGTGGGAGGGTAGCATCAATTGCGTAATCGACACCCTGGACTCCCTAGCGGTCTTGAATTTTTTCATCTGTCTCTACTCTATTGCATTCCATTGGTGGGAGGTATTTCGCCCTCAACTATCCCGGTTGGATTCGAAGATGGCCCTGTTGCATTTCATAGCCTTAGTTGCGCATATGGGGCGATTGTTCGGGCTCGACCTTGGTAATGAAATATTTGGTATCCCCCAACCAGAAAAAGGTCGCAAAGCGTTCGGTATAATGCAATTTCACATACCTCCCCTGGTATTCCTGTAACTTGTCGATAACCTCCTGGTCCTTGTCCAATACCGAAAATGCAAAAATCTGTGCCCCCGAAATCCCTTGGCTTATTTCACCCTCCCAGGTTTTGACAAATACCCCTTTGTTACTGATCTTGATCAATTCGCCGGAACGCACCCCCTGGCTGTAGGGCACAAAATAGATAAAGGCGTAATACAACGCGAGGACGGAGACGACTCCGACGATTCCGATGACCAATACTTTTTTCATAGAGGAAATTAAAATAATAATACCTACCTGCTCGCGCTATCAATCCATACCAAAGCAATTCAAGCGCAACCCAACTTTTTTCAAACCGCCAACTGCCGCCGGTTTATTGGTCACTGTCCACTGGAAACCTCCTCGTAATCATCTTCCTGCGCACGCTTTAATATAGGGTCGGGAATGGACTTTTTCGCTTTGGCTCCCATTTTTTTCAGTTTTTCGATACTGATGATGATGTTGCCTCGGCCTTCGACCAATTTGTTCATGGCCCCTTTGTATTCCGATTTGGCCTCGTCCATCTTTTTACCCACCTTGGTAAGGTCATTTACAAAGCCTTCGAACTTATCGTACAACGCCCCGGCCTGTCGCGCAATCTCGATGGCATTTCGCTGCTGTTTTTCGTTGTTCCACATGCTGTCGATAGTCCGTAGGGTAGCCAACAGGGTAGAGGGGGTCACGATAACGATGTTCTGCTCGAAAGCCTTGTTATAAAGGGTGCTATCATTGTTGATTGCAATGGCAAAGGCAGGTTCTATGGGCACGAACATCAAAACAAAATCGGGACTTTCCATTTCGTACAGATCTTCGTATTTTTTGGCGGAAAGTTGATCGACATGTTTTCGGAGGGAATTGATATGCTCCTTTAAAAAACGATCCCGTACATCCTCTTCCTCGGCATTGACGAAACGTTCGTAATCGGTAAGGGATACCTTGGAATCGACGACCATTTTTTTGCCGTCTGGAAGGTGAATGATCACATCGGGTAGTACCCTTGTTCCATCGGCCAATTTAAAACTTTGTTGCACCGTGTATTCGCGGTCTTTTTCCAAACCGGATTTTTCGAGTACCCGTTCCAGTACCAATTCGCCCCAGTTTCCTTGCATTTTACTGTCCCCTTTTAGGGCCTTGGTCAGATTTTCGGCTTCTTGGGTAATCTTGAGATTTTGAGTTTGTAGATTCAATAATTGTTCTTTTAAGGCGGAGTGAATGCTGATGTTTTCCTTTTGACTTTCCTCGACCTTTTTTTCGAACAGCTGTATTTTTTCATTGAGCGGTGTCAGAATGTCTTTGATATTCTTTTCATTTCGCTCCGTAAACTTTAGGCTTTTTTCCTCCAGTATTTTATTGGCCAGATTCTCAAATTCCTTGGTAAACTTTTCCTGGAGTTTTTCTACTTCTTCCTTTTGTTCCCTGTTTTTCAGATGTAAGTTCTCCATATCGGCTTCGTAACGGACAATCCGGTTCCCCATCTGTTCTTTTTCAGCTTGTAAGAGACTTTTCTGTTCCTCGCTATCACTCAATCGTCCCTCTAAGCTAGCGACCGTTTGGCGAAGCTGTTGTTCCCGTTCTTCCAAAGCACTTTGATCGGACTTTCTCTTTAGTGTTTGAATGTAGGCGCCCAAAAAATAGCCAAGTCCCAAGCAAAGGAGGCCGACCGAAAGGTATATCAAATATTCGTTCATTGATGAGCTATCAAGTTTGAAGTAAAGATACAAGATTGATGACAAAACAGAAGGTGCACCCACAAGTTACTTTTCGATTCGGAACGAGCCCGAGGTAGCATCGAACGAGACCGTATCGGAGGGAAACAGTTTGTCAAAGGCACCACTCCCGATCAGTTCACAAGGTTGCCCAAAGGGATTATTGGCTCCGTCCAACAAAAGCATGGTATCACAAAGTTGAATGCACATCTCGATTTCATGACTTGTGAAAAGGATGGTTTTATTGGTTTCATGTGCAATGGATTTCAACAGCTTTAAAATCTGTACCTTATGATAGAGGTCCAGGTGGGTGGTTGGCTCGTCTAACAACATAATGGTGGTGTCCTGGGCCAAGGCGCGAGCGATCAGGACCCTTTGTAGCTGTCCGTCGCTCAATTCATAACACTTCTTGTTTTTCAAATGCCGTAATTCCAACCGGTTTAGGGAATCGGTAATCTTAGCTTTATCTTTTGGGGATAAGGAACCTATCCAATTGGTATAGGGCTGTCTTCCCAGGGCGACCAGTTCCACGACAGTCATGTTTTTTGAAGCGATGGGTTCTGTCAATACAACGCTGATTTTTGATGCCAAGGCCTTGGAGTGAAGTGCTTCGAGGGGCGTTCCCTCCAAGTCGATGTTCCCCGACAATTTGGGCTGTACATTGCCTATGGTTCGCAATAAGGTAGATTTCCCAATGCCATTGACACCTACGATGGCGGTCAATTCACCTGCAGACAGGCTAAAATTGATAGCGTTAGCGATCTCATTTGATGCATATCCGATGGATAAATCGGTTACTTCTAAGGCGGTATATGTTGTTTTAGGCACTATCACTATGTAAATGTAGCAATTGTTTGCTTTGGCTGCGGGGGAAGACGCCGTGGCAAGATTTATCCTCTTGATTGATTTTCATGGTTCGTACTGTATACTTCGTTTTTCAAAATACCATCTTCCGTTTTCGTACCAACAGCCAAATGACGACCGGAGCGCCTAGGATACTTGTGATGGCATTGATCGGCAATACGTTTGCCGAGCCGGGCAACTGCGCCACGGTATCGCAAAGAAGCATTAAAATGGCCCCGTACATCAACACGGCCGGCACCAATATCTTATGTTCGGTAGTATCGAATAACTGACGTGTGAGGTGGGGTACGGCGAGACCGACAAAAGCGATGGGCCCGGCAAAAGCGGTAACACTCCCCGCCAACAGTCCCGTAGCCAGAATAACGGTGTAACGTGATTTTTTAAGGGGCACCCCAAGGCTGCGGGCATAGTTTTCTCCCAAAAGCAGCGCATTCAATGCTTTTATAGATAGAATGCTCAACACGATACCGATACCGATAATTGCCAGGAGCAGCCACAATTGTGGCCAAGATAGATTCCCTACGCTGCCAAAGGACCAATAAACGAATTGTTGTAACTGTTCGGCTTTGGTGAAATAGGACAGTACGCTTACCACTGCGGCAGTGATACTTCCAAACATTAACCCGATAATTAAAAGGGCCATCGTGTCCTTTACCTTTGATGCCACCACCATCACGGCCAGCAGTACCAAAAAACTTCCAGCACTCGCGGCAATGGCCAGTGAAATATCATTCACCCAGCCCAGGGTCAGGATTCCAGAGAAAATGGAGGACCCCATAATCAGTAAGGCAGCCCCCAAGCTCGCCCCTGAACTAATACCCAGTACGAAGGGGCCCGCCAAGGGGTTTCTAAACAAGGTCTGCATCAGCAATCCGCTCAAGGCCAGTGCCCCACCGACCACACTAGCGGTGAAAGCCTTGGGAATTCGGTAGTTCCAAATAATGTATTCCCATGAATCGTTGTCAAGGCTACCGCCAAAAACAGTGTGGAGCGTTGCTGACATTGGTATGGAAACGGAACCCAAACTTGTATTCAGCACGAAGCTGGCGACCAGAACGATGAGAAGCAGTAAGAATGAAATTCGATATGTTTTTTGGCTTCCCAATTATTGTAAGGGCTTAAAAAAGAAAGGTTGGTGGTTGGGCTGTAACCCAGGATGAAAAATATGGATCAAATCCCGTATTACCAAATCGGGCCTGTGGGGAGCCAATTCGTAGTATAACAATCCACCGGTGTCGCCAAGGGTATGGGCGAACGTATATACCTTTTTTCTTTGGAACGCCTTGAATTGCCGATAGTGGGGGCTGGCTTGTTGCATTTGGTCATAGGTAGCGAATTGGGAAGGGGATATCCAATAATCGGCTTCCCTAGCTTTCTCCAACACCGTTTCCCAACTCAATGAAAGGCTTCCTGTTTCCTGGGAGTCTTTCCAAAGGTATTCGGCATTTGCATCCGAGATGAATTGGGCCGCCCAGCTTTTGCCACCGGGGAGATACCAAACATCTTTGTACAGGGCACCGCTCATTACCGTCGGGATGTTTTCAGCCTTCGCTGCCAAGGCTTTGGCCTCTACATAAGCCGTTTCAATTTTCTTGAAAATACTATCCCCTTTTTGTTCCATTTGAAAGAAAGGAGCAAAGAATTTGATCCATTCCGCTTTTCCCAAAGGCGTTTCCTCGGTCCAGTCACCGTTGTAAACCACTGGGATGTTCGAACTTTTAAGGGTTTCATACGCTTTGTTTTGACCGTCGATCCCAAACCCCACCAAGACCTCTGGATTCAAGGCCAAGGTCATTTCGGTGTTGATCAATTCGTTGGTCCCCAGTTCTTTTACAAAACCCTTATCGATACGTTTTCGGGTGGTTTTGGAGGAAATATATTTTGTATCGGGAAAACCCACGAGTCGATCGGCTACTCCCAAAGATTCCAACGAAGGAATATGGGTGGTCGAAGTGACAACAATGCGTTCAACGGGCACCGCAACAATTGCGTCGAATTCATCTTTGTCGACTATCGTTCGGGCCATCCTTTCTTTCGGTATCAACGCATAGGTGAGCGTAGTTTCGGAATTGGGCCATGGAGAACTTACCTTGACCACCGTAAATCCTGATGGGGATTTTTCCAAGCTGAACCCCTGGGCGTAATCAATTTGTAGCGGTATTGATCCTCCCGAAGAATGGAAGGTCTCTTTTTTCTCGGATCTACAGCTGAAAAACAACAAAATAAAGATAAGTAAAAACGGGTTTTTCAAGGGAATCGTTTAAGGATGGTCCAAAAGTAAGATTATTTCATCTTTAGCTTAAAAGATTAAACAAAATGTTTACTTTCGTCGGGAATCATGGTTTCCATTGTTTATGATAGCAATGGGATTAAAAGGGAATCCAGTGATTTGAAGGAGTGGATGAATTCAGCAAATACCGCTTTCAATCGCTTCCTTGGAAAAATCTGGAGCTGTTCCCGCAACTGTAAGCTACGTTCGCCCCAAAAGGGAGGATGCTTGTTACAAACTTCAAACCACTGCACATACCGAATCGGTTTTGGTAGCTATTGGGAGAAACCAATAGGAGCGGGAAGGTGGGTAATAAGACGCAAGCCAGGAGACCTGCCATATTCAAACGACAATTCTTAAACTTTCGGGATAAAGGTTTATGTATGGGTAAAGACATACTATTCGCTCGATTAGAGATTTAAAAATGAATAAAAGGTTTCTATGCCTTTGTGCTACCGCCTGGCTAAGCACTGGGCTTGTTGCACAAACCCGACAGAATGATTCCCTGTCGGTTCAGGAGTTGGAGGAAGTGGTTGTCAGTGATTCCCGTTTTCGATTGAAACGGGAGAACTCCGGAAAAACGGTCATCAAAATCACATCGCAAGAACTGCGTCAAAATCAGGGAAAATCGATTGCTGAGGTCATTAATACCAAAAGTGGGTTGGAAATTGCCGGAAGTCGCGGAAGGGAAGGTGCCATTTTCGGAGTTTTTGCGAGAGGTGGTCGGGGTCGCCAAGTCTTAATCGTTATCGATGGGGTACGGGTTTCGGACCCATCCTCGTTTTCGTCGGAGTACGATTTGCGATTGTTGTCGAGTGCCAACGTGGAGTCGGTGGAAATCATCAAGGGTGCTGCCAGTACGTTGTATGGAACTAATGCGGCCACTGCGGTCATCAATATAGTGACAAGGAAGACCTCCAAACGAAAAATCGCTCTGGCCGTTGAATCCAGTCTTGGTACCGATCAAACCGTTGATAATCAGAATTACAATATTTCCAGGGTTTCCAATGCCGTGAGCATGAGTGGTACGCTTACCGATTTTTCATACTTGGTCGGTTTTTCGAACACCTATACCGATGGGTTATCCGCCATCGTGACCCCGGGAAATGAAAGAGATCCATTTTCCCGTGTAAGCACCGATATACAGTTTGGGTATCAAATTACCAAATCGTTCCAAATACGACTCTACGGGAACCAAACAAAGTTGAACAATGCTTTCGATGAATCCTTCGGACTGGTAGATGCCCCTTATGAATTTATAAGCCGACAGCATCGAGTGGGGCTTTCATCAAACTATACATATAGCAAAGGAACTGTTGTAATAAACGCCGCCTTTAGCGACTATGATGCCGAAAATCGTAGTGCTTTTCCAGATACTTTCCAGTCAAATAACTGGGTGCTCGACTTGTACAACAAATACAATGTGAACGACCGTTTCTACACCATTGTAGGACTTAATATTATTCAGGACAAGGCTGATTTGGAAGTGACGGAGCAAATGACTTTGGTAGACCCCTATGCCAATATGGTTTATGTTTCCGATTTTGGGTTGAATGTCAACGCGGGAATACGCGTCAACAATCATTCCGAATACGGTACCCATTTGGTGTACAATGTGAATCCCTCATTTTCATTAAAGACCGATAATGGCTATGTAAAAGTATTGGGTTCTTACGCCACTTCTTATATTACACCCAACCTAACACAACTATATGGTGCCTTTGGTGCAAATCCCGATTTGGAGCCAGAGGAGAATCGAACCATCGAGGGAGGACTGGAATATAGCGTTGACAAAAAGCTTAGGGTGAGTACCTTGTATTTTAGCCGTAAGGAAGAAAACTTCATCACCTTTGATCAAAACTTTATAAGTATCAACGCCGAAAACACGATTGATGCCCAAGGTGTTGAGCTCGAAACGAACTGGAACCCTTTAAAAGCGCTTACGATTGCGGCGAATTACACCTTTACGGAACGCAAAGGCGATAACGCCATCCGAATCCCTAAACACAAAATAAACACCTCTCTTGCCTATCGGATATCCGATAGAACGAACGCTTTGGTAAGCTATACCCTTACCGGAGAACGATCGGATTCCGATTTTAGATCATTTCCGACAATCGATGTGCCATTGGATTCTTTTTCCTTGGTGGACGTCTACCTGGGGCATTTTTTGTTGGCGGATAAGCTGAAACTATTTCTAAATGTAAACAACCTGTTTAACCAGGCCTATACGGAGGTTCTTGGATTTACCACCAGGGGGCGGAATGTTAGGGTTGGATGTAGCCTTTCTTTGTAAACTGGAATCGCAAATTGGGACATAAAAAAGGCCCGGGTTTCCCTAGGCCTTTTTCCGATATATTTTTTTACTATTTTTTCAAGTCGATGTTGATGTTCAAGGGCTTGTCCAATATCATTCTGTCTTTCATGGGGGAGAACATTTTGGAATCGTTAAACGCTTTTGCAGGCATTTCAACCGTAAAATCAATTTTTGCGGAGGCACCGGTGATTTCTTGAAGCGCCCTAGCGAGCAATGGCTCATTTTCATCCCCTAAAACGCCAAGGTTGGCCAAATCTTCTTCCAATGGGATATCCGGGGTAAATCCAGAAGTATAGTCGAAAAAGCCATCGGCATTCTCATTTCTGCCGACCAACGGCTGTATGGCCCATCGGTTATCGGGATTGATCGAGCTTTCTCTTTCCGGGCTGTATACGAAGGGAGCGCCTTCCCTGTTCGGATCATCGACAAACGTCAAAGAGAATTCATTTTTGCCCCTAGTAGTCTCACCCACGTGTATAACGTCCATATAGGGATCTAACCCGTTCATTACCAATTCACTTGCGGAGGCCGAACTTAAAGTAGCCAATATATACACCCTGCTAAGATTCAAGGTATTGATCGGTGTACCGGCGCTGGTCTGGTCAGCAAAGTAATCCTCTAAATTTTCATCCCCAAAGGCGGCTTGGATCTTGGGGTTCCAACGTTGTCTTAGAAAAAGATTGCTGGTATTGGTACCGTAAATCATACTTGATAGTAATCGTGCGGTATTCACGGAACCTCCACCATTATAGCGAAGGTCAAGTACTAAGTCGGTTACTCCCCCGGCTACGAACCGCCCAAAAGCGGCATTCAAATCTTCGTCATATTCGTTTGTAAAGCTATTGTAGACCAAATACCCTATTTTTTGCCCCCCGATATCAAAGATTTTATCCAAGAACACGGGATTCTCAGCCAAATCAACTTGTTTTGTCAAGGTAACTTCCCGGTCATTCGGACTAATTTGGTCGTTTGCAATATCGGCCATGTTAAGGGTGTAGGTATCATTATCCCCGAAAAGCAGGTCGATATAGTTATTAATGGTCAATGTTTGGCCATCTACACCAGTGAATATGTCTCCCCTTTGAATATCTTTTGTAGCGGCATCAGAGCCAGGTACGATATACCGTACATAGCCGAAAAGATCATCACTTTCAAAGAAACGTACCAGACCAAATTCTAATCCGTTGCTTTTGGAAACCCCGGCAAAAGCCTTTGTCAATTCCTCATAGTCGTCGGAGTAGAAACTAAAACGATCTTCACTAAAGGTCAATTTATCATCAAAAAACTTCGCGGGATCGGGTTCAGAGGCCAAAAACTCCGTATAGGCTTCGGACCCTTCGGTAGTGTTGGGAAATCGATCATCTGCCAAATTAGGCACATTTTCTTGCCAAAAATACCAGATATTCATGGCACTCCACATAAAGTCCTGAACGGTAACATCGGCAGCAGGGTCCGGATTGGGATTTGTGGGATTTGGGATATCGCCATCATCATCCTTATTACAACTGGTAAACAAAAGGCCGGAGGCCAAGAACAATACTAAAAACTTTTTCATGCGTCTTAATTTAATTTTAGGGGGTTCATGTAATTCGCCTTTTATAACGGATAGGTTTTGCAAAAGGGTCATTTCCGTCTCATTTCTTGGGAATCGTGTCTAAGTGATTCCCACTAGAATTTACATACGAATTTTTCAGCCAAACGGACTATTTGATTTTCTTTGAATAACAACCCATCGAACAAAAACCCTACCATTTTTGATAAACGGGGAAAGGAAGTTATCATAGTATCCGTCGAAAAGCCGAAAAATTAGTAAACAAAGGCCTAAATTACTTACATAAATAGGAATAAAAAATTTTTTGTAACAAAATTAGTTATCGGTCGTCTTGATTGTGTAAACCGCTAATAATGGTTTTGAAAACAACCCAACCAGAATGCAGCAGTCAGAATTTTTAAATGTGGTCATGCCTTTTAAGGATAAGCTCTACAGATTGGCAAAGCGTTTGCTGGTCTCTACTGAAGAAGCTGAGGATGCCACTCAGGAAATATTGCTGAAACTTTGGTCCAAGAAGAAAATGATGGAGTCGTATAATAATGTTGAAGCTTTTGCCATGACGATGACCAAAAATTTTTGTTTGGACCGACTAAAGTCAAAACAAGCCGGCAACTTGAAATTGGTTCATAGTAACTATGCCGAGGAAAGCTCGGGCTTGCAAAAACAAATAGAGGCAAGGGATAGTGTCGACTGGGTACAGAAAATTATGGAGGAACTGCCCGAACAACAAAAATTAGTATTGCAGTTAAGGGATGTGGAGCAGTACGATTATGACGAGATAGGAGAAATGCTCGATATGAAACCCACCGCTGTTCGCGTGGCCTTGTCGAGGGCAAGAAAATTAGTAAGAGACAAACTATTACAAAAACATCGCTATGGAATTGGATAACATCGAAAAATTATTGGAAAAGTATTTTGAGGCCGCCACCACGGTCGCCGAAGAGGAAACCTTACGAACATATTTCTCCCAGGAAAGTGTGCCAACACATCTAGAGCAGTATGCCCCCATGTTTCAATATTTTTCCAATGCCAAGGAAGAACGCTTCACCAAACAGGTCCCATTAAAACCTAGAAGAAACTATATCAAATGGGTTTCTGTAGCTGCTGTAGGGGTTCTTTTAATAGGTCTTTATTTTGGCCAACCCTCAAAATCTTCGGATCCCACCGATTTGGCAGAGGTGTACACCCAAGCGGAAATCGAGTCTGCCCAGGAGGCCCTGGCCATGCTCGGAGTGAATTTCCAAAAGGGCACCGCACAGCTGTCCCACTTGGAAGAATTCGAGAAAACCACAAACAAATTTTTAACTAAAGAATAAAAAAATCATGAAAAAAATAATTTTAGTCATCCTTTTGGCCGTTTCCCCGATCCTCTCCTACGGTCAGGATATTTTTGACAAGTATGAGGATAACGACAAGGTCACCTTTGTGGCGATGCAGCCCAAAATGTTCCAAATGCTTGGTAAAATGAGCGTAAGTTCGGATGACCCGGAAGCAAAGGAGTTTTTTGACCTCGTGAATTCGATAACAAGTTTTAAGGTAATCACTACCGAGGATGCTGCTATTTCAAAAGATGTAAGTAGTTGGGTGACTACCCGTTTGAAAAGTTCTTCTTTTGAGGAATTGATGCGGGTACGCGATGGTGATTCGAACGTAAAGTTCTATGTGAAGGAAGGAAAGGATGATGATCACGTAAAGGAACTTTTGATGTTCGTGACCGGCATGAAGGATCAGAATATCGAGGTCAATGGTAGAAAGTTGGAAACGGTTTTATTGTCCCTTACCGGTGACATCAACCTTCGGAATATTTCAAAATTGACCCAAAAAATGGATTTGCCCGGAGGCGAGCAATTGGGTAAGGCAGGAGAAAAAAATAAAGGATAATTAGTAATCAAAGGTCGATTGGCGGTTGCCAAGTTCTATGAAGCACTTGGTAACCGAAATTGACAAAGAAACCATCATCAATCAATCTAGAAATTAATCTTCGGACCTCCATAAAGGATAACTAGGGGGTTTCAAACAAAAAACAACAGTCATGAAAAAAATATTTGTAGTATTTTTAATAGCCATTTTTCCCCTCGCAGGATTTTCCCAATCAGTTTTTGACAAGTACGGCGAAATGGATCATGTAGCGGCCGTTACTATCAACAAAGGTCTTATAAATCTTGTTAGCTCCGTTGAAGTGGAAGGCGACCAAGAAACGGAAGAGTTCATCGAATTGGCTAAGGGCCTTAACGGCATAAAGGTATTTATTACCGAGGATAAAGGGGTTTCCGCGGATATGCGGGCAACTGTTAAAAAATACCTTAAATCAGCCGACCTGGAAGAACTGATGCGGGTAAAAGATAAGGATGTCAACGTAAAGTTTTATGTAAAAAACGGGAAAGATGACAATCATGTGACCGAGCTTCTCATGTTTGTGTCAGGAATTAAAAATACCGACCTGGACATCAACGGGAGAAAATTGGAAACGGTTTTGGTTACCCTGACCGGAGATATCGATTTGAGAAAAATTGGCTCATTGACCGAGAAAATGAATCTTCCAAAAGAGCTGAACAAAGCTGAAAAAGGAGAGTAGGCTGAAACAATAACTAATAATAAATAAACGGATGGTTTGGACAAAATTATCCGGTTAAATTGCGAAATATGAGAACAGTAGTATCAATTTTGAGCCTCGCGTTTCTAGTGTTGTTCGGAGCTTGTTCTTCGACCCAAAGTCTGCAAGAGTACTATGTGGATAGTACGGAAAATCCCAACTTTTTATCGTTGGATCTTCCTGTAAGCTTGCTTAATTTGGAAGAAGCCGATCTAACAACGGAGGAAAGGGCAGCTTTGGAATCTTTGAGAAAGCTTAACGTGTTGGCCTTCAAGAAGAACGGTTCCAACGATGCCGAATACAAGGCTGAGAAAACGAAGGTAAAGGCCATTCTGAAAGACGAAAAGTTCAATGAACTAATGCGCATGAATACCCAATATGGGAGAGCTACGATAAAGTATCTTGGCGATGACGATGCAGTCGATGAGGTCGTCATCTATGGCGATAGTGATGATAAAGGATTTTTATTGGTAAGGGTTTTGGGAAACGATATGAATCCTGCCCATTTGGCGCAGTTTATAAAGGCAGTTCAAAAATCCGATTACAAAGGCGAAGGCCTTGGGGAACTTGGTGAGTTTATCCGTGGGTAAACAAAAAAGAATCATTATAAAAACTCCCGTACTTGTTTTAAGGTACGGGAGTTTTTTTGGTTAGATAGAGCAGCAGCATCGCAAACCGAACTATAGTTTTTTTGTTTCAGGAACGAATTCATATATTCGCTAGAATACTATAAACAAGGTACTAACCTAAAAAATACTGACATGGAAGACGCTCAAATTTGGATGAACAAAGGTATTGATTTCATCACCGAATATGGCCCAAAGATTTTAGGGGCCATTCTCATTTACCTCATTGGCTCATGGGTCATTAAAAAGATTGTGGGGGTTTTAAAAAAGGTAATGCTCGCAAGACACTACGACGAATCCCTTCAAAAGTTTCTGCTTAACCTCTTTTCATGGACCTTACGGATTTTCCTGATAATCATGGTGATTTCCACTTTGGGAGTGGAGACAACAAGTCTTGCGGCTGTTATCGCTGCGGCAGGTTTGGCCATTGGATTGGCGCTGCAAGGCTCCCTGTCTAACTTTGCAGGAGGTGTTCTCATCATTATCTTTAAGCCTTATAAGATTGGTGATTTGATAGAAGCCCAAGGCGTTCTGGGTGTGGTAAAGGAAATTGAGATTTTTACCACTAAACTCACCACTCCTCAAAACAAATTAGCCATCATACCGAATGGCGCCATGGCAAACGGTAATATTATCAATTATACGGCCGAGGGCAAAATGCGTGTCGATACGACGATAGGCATCGGGTACGGGGAAGACATTAAAAAGGCCAAGGAGGTACTGCTCGAGGTGCTTACTTCGAACCCCAAGGTACTGAACGATCCCGCCCCTTCGGTGAACGTATCCGAGTTAGCGGATAGCTCCGTAAATTTTGCCGTGCGTCCGTTTTGCAAACCGGAAGATTATTGGGATGTCTACTTTGGAACCTTGGAAGGTTGCAAACTGGCGCTGGATAAAGCGGGTATTGAAATTCCGTACCCACATCAAGTGGAAATTCAGAAAAAAGGTTAATCAAACTTGCAGTAAAAAAAGACCTTTGGAAAAAGGTCTTTTTTTTATCGTTCCACAGACTTCCCTTAGATTCCGGTATAATTATCCGGTGAAATTTTCTTCAACTCGTCTTTAATTGCTTCCGATACTGTCAAGGTGTCTATAAAATTGGCAATCGAAGCTTGGTCGATTACCTTGTTGGTGCGGGTGAGTCCCTTTAAGGCCTCATACGGATTCGGGTATCCTTCGCGTCTTAGGATGGTCTGTATGGCTTCGGCGACCACCGCCCAATTGTTTTCCAGATCTTGTTCAAACTTCTCTTTGTTGAGCAATAGTTTGTTGAGTCCCTTTAAGGTAGACTGAAATGCAATAAGGGTATGTGCAAAAGGTACCCCCACATTTCTTAAAACGGTACTGTCGGTTAAATCTCGCTGTAGCCTTGACACCGGTAGCTTACCCGATAGGTGTTCAAAAATTGCGTTGGCAATGCCGAGGTTTCCCTCAGAATTCTCAAAATCTATGGGATTGACCTTATGGGGCATGGCCGAGGATCCTACTTCGCCCCTTTTGATTTTTTGTTTAAAATAATCCATAGAAACATAGGTCCAGAAATCCCTATTCAAATCCAGTAGAATAGTATTGATACGTTTTAAGGTATCGAAAAGGGCGGCCATATGGTCGTAGTGTTCTATTTGGGTGGTGGGGAACGAGTGGTGCAGGCCGAGTTTTTCCTGTACGAATTGTTGTCCGAACGCTTTCCAGTCGATATCGGGATAGGCAACTTTGTGGGCATTGTAGTTTCCGGTAGCGCCACCAAATTTTGCGGCACTGGGAATATCGTTCAATAGATTGAACTGTTCCTTGAATCGTTCTACGAAAACATCGATTTCCTTACCTAATCGTGTAGGGGAGGCGGGCTGCCCATGGGTCCGCGCCAACATTGGTATGGCTGCCCAATCCGCTGCCAGTTGCTTTAATGTATCCAACAATTCGAAGTAATGCGGAACGTAGACCTCGTTCATTGCCTCCTTTAATGATAATGGGATGGCCGTATTGTTGATATCCTGGGAGGTTAGGCCAAAATGGATGAATTCCTTATACGCTTGCAACCCTAGCGAATCGAATTGTTTTTTGATAAAATACTCTACTGCCTTTACATCGTGGTTGGTCGTTTTTTCTATTTCCTTTATAGCATGTGCGTCTTCAGGTTTGAAGGAGTTATATATGGTACGAAGTGCATCGAATTTTGAGGAATCAAATGTTGCTAATTGCGGCAATGGAATTTCGCAGAGCGCGATAAAATAGTCTATTTCAACCCTTACCCGATACTTTATCAACGCCTCTTCGGAGAAATAAGGAGCCAAACCGACGGTTTTATTGCGATACCTCCCGTCGATGGGCGAGATGGCGTTTAATGGAGTCAGGGACATGTATCTAAAATTTGGTTGTTTTTGAACGGCCCAAAGATACTTATTACAAGTAGAGTTTAAAAGTTTGATGGGCGGATTGTTTTACGCTATTATATCGATGGTTCAATACGCATGGTTTATGGGATTGACATTTTAAAACCCTGACCATCATCATCCGAAAGTCCCCTGGTCACTTCAGTTTTTTCAACGTCAATCGTGCACGGGCCTGGTAGGCTGCACTTCCGGAAGCATAGTTTTGCAGCAAAATCATTTTCAACTCGGGATGGATCCAATCAAATTTTCGACCCAGCAACAACAGGCAGGTCATTGAATACGCCTGCGCGGCCACTTTTTGTTCGCTTATCAACCAATCAAAACAGGCAGTGGCTATATGTTCCAGATGATGTTCCTTAAGTGCCGACCGGATACCGTTATCTGTTTTTGAGAAATAAGATTTCACCAAATACTCACATATCTTGGCAATGGGCCTCACAGAGGAGTCTAGGTGTACCAGCCCCAGTTTCCGCACAAACGAATCCAAGTAGGGAAAAATGTAGAAAAGATGTTCCTTCGCGGTGAACTCAAGCACCCAGCATGCTCGGCTAGATATAGGGTCATCAACTTCAAAAGCAATTTCCAGCAACGGGTCTACCAGCTCGGGATCTTGAACGACCAGCTGGGCCATTTCCATCCTTTTTCGTCTAGAATGGTCGACGTAATTTAGAGAATGGTATAACTCGCTTTTGTCCACAAATCGTGCTTTATTTTTAGGTTAAAATCAGAGCATGAAAGTACTAAAAATGATTCGATGCACCAGATGGCCTCGGGGCGAGGATAACACCGGGGCATTTGAAAAATAAGGTTTCGGGAATGGTCGTCGGGGATGGCGAACGTTGCCAGCTACAAAACGGTGGCCCGAAAGCATGGGATATCATATGGGAATGGCCAATCATAGTCTCGAAGAGGGAAGAGGATGCTAGTGAAAACCAATGGTTAATGCCCGTCACGCGGGAATACAGCGAATCGCCCGAAGACACTAGTAGACCTCGTGAAGTAAGTTTTCAACTACCGTAGGTACTCCCCTTGCCGCAGTCTCGGGAATTACGGTCAGGTTGGCATATGCTTGTTGGGATACGCTCGGTTTTGGGTCTATGAAATAAATAGCGGCATGCCTAGGTGCATAATCGATAAGGCCGGCCGCTGGGTAGACTTGCATCGAGGTTCCGATAATAAGGATGATGTCGGCGCACTGAACCTGCTGTGCAGCTGTTTCCAAAAGTGGAACCATTTCACCGAACCAGACAATATGAGGTCGCAACTGATACCCTTCCGGACAAAGGTCCCCCAGGTGAAGGTCCTTTTTCCAATCCATAACGGTGTGTTCGTTTCGCGTGCTTCTCACTTTAAACAGTTCACCATGTAAATGAAGTACTTGGCTACTTCCTGCACGTTCGTGTAGGTCATCGATATTTTGGGTGATGATCTGGGTATCATAGGATGCCTCCAGTCGAACCAATGCCTTGTGCGCGGGGTTTGGTTCAACGGTCAGTAATTGTTTTCTTCTTTGATTGTAAAACTCGAGTACCAATTCCGGATTTCTGGCGAATCCTTGGGGAGAGGCTACTTCCATTACATCATGTCCTTCCCATAATCCTCCGGCATCCCTAAAGGTTTTAATACCGCTTTCGGCACTTACACCAGCTCCTGTTAAAACAACTATTCTTTTCATCTTTTGCACATAATACCCTTAAAAATAGACTTTTTATTACTTTAGATTCATGACAGACCAAGAACTTTTGTCCTATTTGGAGCGTTTTATAACTCCGAAACGCAAACGCCGTTTTGAAGAGGTCTTGGAGAGGCGTACCAAATTTGTAACCGTTGCCATCGAAGATGTCTTTCAAATGCACAATACCAGTGCAGTGATACGTAGTTGCGAGGTCTTTGGTCTTCAGGAAGCCCATGTCATCGAGGGGCGTTTTGGAAAACGATTGGATAAGAACATCGCTATGGGAGCGCAACAATGGGTAGATGTGCATCGCTACGAAAGTTCGAAAGAGTGCATCCAAACGTTGAGGAAACAGGGCTATCGTATTATCGCGACTACCCCTCACAATGATTCTTGCCTATTGCACGATTTCGAAATCATTGATAAGACAGCCCTGTTTTTTGGAACCGAAAAGGAAGGGTTGAGCCAAGAAGTGCTTGAGGAGGCGGATGGATACCTTAAAATACCCATGGCGGGCTTTACCGAAAGCCTCAATATTTCGGTCTCCGCGGCCATTATTCTTCATGATATTACGGCAAAGCTCCGGATTACAGAGCTGCCCTGGCGTTTATCGCTGACTGAGAAATTGGAAAAGCAACTGGATTGGACCAAGAAATCAATTAAAAGTATCGACGATATTTTGGGCCGATTTAACGGTACGGATTGATTTTTTGGTTATCTTGTAGTAACAACTAACTAATTGATAAACAAATGACTACATTACTCTACATTCTTGTGGGGATAATCGGGTTAATCGTGTTATTGGCCCTCATCGCCCCAAAAAGCTATCACGTATTTAGATCGGCGGAAATATCAAGACCACAACCCGAGGTTTTTGAGTATTTAAAATCGTTGAAAAAAATGGATGAATGGTCACCTTGGGCTAAAAAAGATCCGAACATGGAAAAGAAATTCACCGGGACCGATGGGGAAGTTGGTGCTATAAGCTATTGGAACGGTAATAAAGATGTGGGTGAGGGAGAACAGGAAATCACTAAGATTGTCGACGGAGAAAGAATCGAGTCGGAACTCCGATTTTTAAAACCATGGAAATCCACCTCTGATTGTTACATCGACGTAGCTGATGCCGGAGACGGAAAAACCAGGGTTACTTGGGGATTCGCTGGAAAGAATAAATTTCCTATGAGCATATTTGGCCTTTTTGTAAGTATGGATAAAATGGTTGGAAAGGATTTTGAAGAGGGTTTGGTCAATTTGAAAACGGTAATGGAGAAATGACTGTAATAAGTGGCGGCGAGGAGGCATTGATGAAAAAGACTTGACATCCACCTATAGCCCTCCCTCTTTGAAATTGAATCAATCGCTTTTAAAATTTTCATTTATTGGCATTCTTCTTTACACCTTTTAAAAGACAACGATATGGAACGTAACAACGTGGTAGGTTGGTTTGAAATACCAGTTACCGATATGAATCGGGCAAAAAAGTTCTATGAGGAAGTTTTTGATATTTCTATTTCCCTTCATGACTTGGGTGAATTTAAAATGGGGTGGTTTCCGATGCATCCGGATAAAATAGGCGCTACCGGCTCTTTGGTGCAACATGATTCTTACATCCCAAGCGCTACCCATGGGGTGGTTATCTATTTTTCCTGTCTTGATGTGGCGAATGAGTTGGGTAGGGTAGAGGCCGCCGGAGGTACCATCATGCAGGGAAAGACGCAAATAGGGGACGGTCATGGGTTTATGGCCCTGATGAAGGATAGTGAGGGCAACCGAATTGCGCTGCACTCAAACCAATAAACTTTTTATTGGGCTAATTCCAATAGGGTAATATCGTACTCATTATCAAGCACCACTTTGCCATTTTGAACTACTACCGGGGTCTGCGAATACGTGTCGAATAATTTGGTGCCATCCCCGAAGAAACCTTTGACCCAGAGGGATTTTTTTCCTTTAGGAAGCTCCAAACCGACCACCACCTTGTCTTTAAAATCGCCATCGACATACGTGCGGCTAAACACATAGGGCTTTTTGGCCAAACGCTTGTGCCTTCCGGCACCGACAGCAGGGTGGTCGCTCCTAAATTTTCCCAGTTTCTTCCAATGTTCATGCACTTTTTTGAGTTCAGGTACACTGTCGAGTTCATCCCAATTCATGAAAGATCTCAGGGTAGCATCACCTTGTGTACCTTCGATTGTCAAGCTTCGCGCTGTTTCGTCACCATAGTATATTTGAGAGGCCCCTGGGGTGAGTAACAATACATTAGCGGCTCTGATAGGGTCTTTCCTTTCTTTGTCAAAAGGGGCACCATCATCATGGGAAGTGAGGTAATTCAACACACTTTTATCTTTTAACTTCGTATGCAGAAGGGTATTGTATTTGGCAAAAATCTCATCGTATGGTTTCTGGGCATCCTGTTTCAGTTCGAAATTGATAAGACTATGAAACCCATAATCGAAGAAGTCCACCTTCTTATCGCCAAAGTCAAATTCCCTTCCCCCTGAAATACCATAGTTGTATACCTCGCCAACCATGAAGAAGACATTGTCGTCGAGTACGCTGTCCGGGTTTCTTTTTTTCCAGGTTTCAAAGGCATGGGAGGCTTCTTTGTATAATTCTGCCCAAGCCTTTTCGTCGGCATGCTTGACCGTATCGACCCTAAACCCATCAATGCCAAAATCGTTTACATAATCGGCGAGCCATTTAATGATGTAAAATCTCGGGGCCCTAGGATATCCGGTACGCTCAAAAAATAATTGTAGCTCATCCAGCTCGTTGCTTAATCGACCTTCTTCCTTCCATTTTGCCAATAGGGCATCCGGAAGTTCGACCGGTGCATCGGATTCCGTGAGGATGTCGGGCAGATTGTCTACCAACGTACAGGCCGTGGTGTTTTCGTAGGTGGTAAACTGACAGGTAGGATTGGTCCTTACCCATTCCGAAGGCCAAACCGGATCGCTATCGGTGACGGGCCCCGTATGGTTCAGAACAACGTCCATCAAAACCCGTATTCCTTGTGCATGAGCTGTTTTAACCAAGGTTTCCAACTCCTTTTTGGTGCCAAAATTGGGATCAAGAGCTGTCCAATCCTTTGCCCAATAGCCGTGATAGCCGTAGGTATTTCCGGTGCTTTCATCGGTAGCGCCGTGTATTTGCTCTACCACTGGGGTGAACCAGATAGCATTGACACCAAGATCGGTGAAATAACCCTCATTTACTTTCTGCGTAATTCCTGCGATATCGCCCCCCATAAACCCGCGCAAGACTCCAGTAGAATCCGTACGTTCAAAGTTTACATCATTATCGGGATTTCCATTATTGAAGCGGTCCGTCAATAAAAAGTAAATATTTGCCCCATCCCAAACGAAAGGCACCTCTTTTTTTGGTGTCGTAGGAATCGTATCGGCGACCGTCAATGGTTGTTTTGTTGATTCCTTATTTTCTTCCTTACAGGCAAAAAATAGAAAAAAGAGGGAAATGGCAATGAAGGTTTTCGTCATGGAATACAGGCTTTGTTCTGGTAAAGGGGAAACGTGCCGAGAGCACATTCGATAATTTTGCCTAAAGCTATAAAATGCGTAGGGAAATAGAAAATTTATTTTTCCCGGTTCAGTACCTTGAACTCTTCGTAACAACTACTGATGGCGTCCAATATCTGAAGGTCGTTGGCGGTCGTGATGAACGACTTGGAATAGTTGCAGTTATTGAGAATATCTTCGATATCGACCTTTTCTATCTGAAGAAGTTCCATTAGGACAACCCGGTCGAACTTAGTAGCCAAAAGGTCCCGTATCTCATCCTCCTCCTTTATTTTTCGTAATTTTTTCATCTGGTTCGGCTGTTTTCCGAACAAGTTTCGGAGCAAATCGGCAGGATTTAAAATGGCCCCTAATACCTTGGTTACGGCACTTGGACTTTTATTGCCTGCCTCGTAACCTACCGAAAGTCCGGATATACTGTATTGATAGGAATCGTTCATGGGTAGATTTTTTACATCGATTTCCAAATATCCCGTGAGCTGGTAAGGCGTAACGATGACTTCCTCCAGCGCATAGGCCAACTCGGTAAGGGATATCTTGGTATCCTTAAACTTGAACATATCGTTAGTGACCCTTACTTTCTGTGGTTTGAATCCTAGATAGGAGAAATACAAGGTGTCGTTGACGGCTGCCGAAATAGAAAACTTACCGTCTTCGTTGGTGATGGTACCGATTACCTGATTGAGGTTGATTACGTGAACACTTTCCAAAGGCTCATCGGTCTGTGCGTTGAGCACGAGGGCCTCAATTTGCTTGGTATCTACCTTTTCGGTCGCTTCTTGGCAATACGCGGTAAGGGTTAGAAAAAATAGAAACCATTTGATGTGCTTTGTCATTCTTACAATATGGCCCATAAAAATACTAAACAAAACCAAAAAATACGCCGGAGCGTATATTTTAGTGAAGAATTAACATTGTAACGGTTTTAAAAAAAATCGCTTCTTCTCGTACTTCTTCGTTTCCCGGAATTGGTGGCCTGGCCACGGGTACCTCGTCGGTCGCCACGTTTTTTCCCGTAACCTGCCTTTTCTTTTCGGCGACCTCTGTCCCTTCCCCCACTGCGTCTTCCGCCACCCGGACTTTTGGAAACCTCGACATTTACGAACCGACCGTCGACCTTAAAATCAGTAAAAGTGCCCAATATTTGCTCGGTGACATCGACTTCGGAATTGAAAAACGAAAAACTGTCTTTTACGTCGACCTTGAAGATATCTTCTCTTCCCAGTCTGGCGGTATCCCGGATGAAATCTTTTAACGACATCCAATCATATCCATCTTTCTCACCAACATTGATGAAATAGCGCACAGATCCCCTGCTTGGAATTCCATCACGGTTACTTCGATCCCCCTTGCGATCCTTCGAATCGGTATTCAGATCTTTGGCCTTGCTGTAGTAATTCGAAAAACGGGTAAATTCCACCGACACGATTTTTTTGATGAGCTCATCCCTGTCGATTCCTTGTAGTACATCGTTGATGGCCGGTAGATAGCTTTCCACATCTTCATTAATTTCCGTGTCTTTGATTTTATTGACCAAATGGTACAACTGTATTTCGCAGATTTCGGGTCCCGTTGGGATTTTCTTCGCGATGAATTGCTGTTTGACTTTTTTCTCGATCGCGTGTATCTTCCGCATTTCACTACGGGTAATTATTACCATCGAAATACCGGATTTCCCTGCCCTTCCGGTTCGTCCACTTCGGTGTGTATAAGTCTCTATCTCGTCGGGAAGTTGGTAGTTGATGACATGGGTGATATCGTCGACATCTATTCCACGTGCCGCAACATCGGTAGCGACCAACATTTGTATCTGTTTTTTGCGAAAAGCGTTCATAACAAGATCGCGCTGGTTCTGGCTAAGATCGCCATGAAGGGCACCTGCATTGTACCCATCCTCGATTAGGTTTTCCGCAACCTTCTGTGTATCCCTTTTAGTTCGACAAAAAACTACGGAAAAAATATCAGGATGGGCATCGGCTAGCCTTTTGAGCGCCGGGTAACGATCCCTGCCGCCGACTACGTAGTACTCGTGCTGAACGGTAGTAGCCCCTGAGTTTTTGGTTCCCACTGTGATTTCATGGGGGCTATGCATAAATTTCTTGGCGATTATCGACACCTCCTTAGGCATCGTTGCCGAGAACAGCCAAGTGGATTTTTCCTTTGGGGTGTTCGATAGAATATCCTTTATGTCCTCATAGAAGCCCATATTCAGCATCTCATCGGCCTCATCCAAAATACAATAGTCAATTTTGGAGATATCAACCAGCCCACGGCCAATCATATCTTTCATCCGACCTGGTGTGGCGACCACGATTTGGGCACCCCTTTTTATCTGCCTTGCCTGTTCCGTAATGCTTGCACCCCCATAGATGGCAACTACGTTGACACTCTTTTCGTATTTCGCATAGAGTTGTAGCTCATTGGTAATCTGCAAGCAGAGTTCTCTTGTAGGGGAAAGGATCAGTCCTTGGGTAGTTCTACTGGCCGTATCTATTTTTTGGATAAGCGGAAAACCGAAAGCGGCGGTTTTGCCCGTTCCTGTTTGGGCAAGCGCTACCAAATCGATTTCGTCTTCCAATAAAAGGGGAATAGCTTTTTCCTGTACTTCGGATGGGGTTTCGAACCCCATGTCGGCAACAGCATCCAATAGGGATTGCTGAAGCCCCAATGCTTCAAACTTTGTCATAATGTGTTTTTACGTTAATCGCTAATAGGTGTGTTGCATAGAGCGATTATCGTATATAACCCATTGGACTCAGCGCAACACCTGCCATACCGGCGGCATAATTTTAGGCTGCAAAGGTACTGCTAATTATTTACATTTCGTTTGAAAGATAAATTTTTGGTCTTAGGGGGCGATATAGTAGCCATAGCTGGAGAGTGATACCCCTATGATTCCGAACACGATCATTAGCACTATGAAGGTTTTCTGCAAAAAGGGATTGTCATAGATGATTATGCAGACCGCGCCCAATACGATGCTTATTTGAAAGAATAATAATCCCAAATCGAACTTCTTGGTGGCGTTGTCGTATTCATCAGCAAGTTGTTCCCATTCCTTTACACCAACAATTTGCCCCATTTCACCATCCAAGTCCTGTGCCCATTGTTCCTCGGAAATATTGGCCGACCCCACCAATATTTCGGTCTTTTCCGCCTCATACTTTTGTATTTTCTCTTTGGTAGCCTCTATTTTCTTTGCCACCTCGGCTTGTTTTTCCTCGGGAACGATATCGGTACTTATCAAAGTTTGGAGGTAGTCGAGTTCACTTTCCTTAAGACTTTCCTTAATACTTTTTGACTGGTACCAGCTCGAATAGTTCACAACTTTATTATGGGCGATCATCATTTCTTCCTCCAATTCCCCGTTTACTAGCTGGGAAATGGCCATCAAAGCGGCAAAAATAGCTATCAACACGCCGCCAATGGCCTCGGCCCGTTCCGAGGCAACGGAAACCTCGACCATTTCATTTTTATCCTTGTCTTGAAGCATTACAGTTGTTGTTTTAGGTAGGTAATCAGTTGTCTCATGGCCTTCCCACGATGGCTAATACTATTTTTTGTTTGTGTTGAAAGTTCGGCAAAGGTGCGCTCGTAGCCTTTTGGTCGAAATATGGGGTCATATCCGAATCCATCCGTACCTCTTTTTTCGGTAGTGATGTCACCTTCCACCGTTCCCTTAAAAACCCGATGGGCGTTGTTCATGTTCAATGCGATAACCGAATGGAACCGCGCCGAGCGATCGGTGGCGTCGTTCATGGCTTCCAATAACTTTCTCATATTGTCGTCGGGGTTTTTTTGTGGCCCTGCATAGCGGGCAGAGTATACTCCCGGCGCCCCGTCAAGGGCATCTACGAGGAGTCCGCTGTCATCCGCAAAACAGGGCAGGGCGTAATGGCTGGTCACATAATCTGCCTTGATGCGTGCGTTTTCCTCAAAGGTCTTACCGGTTTCGGGAATTTCTTCTGCGCAGCCTATATCATTTAACGATTTCAAGATGATATCGGAAGGAAATAGTTTTTTTACTTCTTCGAGTTTATGTTGGTTATGGGTAGCAAAAATGAGTTCCATAAGGCCAAAAATACTAATTTTATAAAATGAAGCTAAAAATACCGCCTGCACTTGTTTTCCTCTTTTTTGGTGTCCTAATGTACTTGCTAGCCGAGTTTTTGCCGGTGGGCTATTTTGATTTTTTCGGACGAAAGTATCTCATTATAGCATTGCTTGTCTTAAGCGTTGTTTTTGGTGTTGGTGCGCTGTTCCATTTTTTCGGTTCGAAGACGACTATCGACCCGATGCTTCCATCCAAGGCGTCCAATTTGGTTACCACGGGTCTTTATCGATTTTCAAGAAATCCGATGTACCTGGCCTTGTTACTTGTTTTGTTGGCATGGGGTATTTGGTTGGGAAATGCATTTAATACCTTGGTTGCAGCGGGATTTGTGGGGTATATGAATAGATATCAGATCATACCTGAAGAGGAGGCATTGACCAAACTGTTCGGGAGGGAATACGTACAGTATTGTGTTAAAGTCAGGCGTTGGTTTTAAACAATGGCCTGTTTATCTTTTCCGAAATTTATTAGCTTTTTAACTTATAATCATAAATATTAGCATATTAGCTTATAATATTATATATTAGCGCTTTGGCTTATAAAATGACAGTAGCAGTAATAACCGGCGATATCATCAATTCTGAAAACTATTCTGCTTCGGAGTGGTTGGGAATTCTTAAAAAATACTTCGCGACCTTAGGTGATTCCCCAAGGGATTGGGAAATCTATCGTGGGGATGAATTTCAATTAAGAGTGCCCAAGGCCCAAGCCTTAGAGGTAGCCGTTAGCATCAAGGCTTTGATAAAGACCATCAAGGGTCTCGATGTACGAATGGGTATCGGAATAGGTCAAGAAACTTTTGTAGGGGCGGGGGTGAGCGAATCGAACGGGCCTGCCTATCAGCGTTCAGGGAGAACTTTTGAAACATTGAAAGAAGATAAAATAAACTTAACCATTGCCACCGGGGATGATTTTTACGACCATACATTGAACCTCTTGATAAAACTTGCCCTTGATTTCATGGATGATTGGAGCATTGTTTCTGCTGAAATCGTGGCCTTGGTCTTGGAAAATCCAATGGCCTCACAACAAGAAATAGCCAAACAACTAGGTATTCAACAGTCTGCCGTTAGTCAACGGCAAAAACGAGCGCGTTTGGATCTGGTACTCGAACTGCTGGCCTACTACCGAACAATTCTTAAAAAAGTTCCACAATGACCTTATTTATAAAACTGCTTTTGGCCCATCTTATCGGTGATTTTGTGCTTCAGCCTAATTCCTGGGTACTTCATAAGGAATCCCATAAAATCAAATCGAAGTACCTATATCTGCACATAGTACTTCACTTAGTCGTGACCATGGTATTGTTGTGGGACCTGTCCTATTGGCCCATAGCTTTGATTATCATTACTTCCCACTATATAATCGACTTGGCCAAGCTTTATACCACCAAGTATTTCAGCTATAAAAACATTCCTTTTTTTATCGACCAATTGTTGCACGTACTTGTACTGTATGCATGTGCCTATTACGGTGACCTTTGGGAGCACACCCTATCGCTATCGGAACGTATCGCCTGGCCATTGGTCGCCGGTGTGGTTTTTGTAAGCTTTCCCGCCGCGATCATCATGGGGAAGCTACTTGAAAGGATGTCCGACCAAATTGAACTAGACCATGAATCGCTACCGAATGCCGGAAAGTATATCGGTATCATCGAACGGCTTTTTGTGTTGTTGTTCATCATACTTGGCAAGTGGGAAGCCATCGGACTATTGATTACCGCGAAGTCGGTTTTCCGCTTTAATGATTTAAAGGAAAAGAACAATAGAAAACTAACGGAGTATATCCTTATCGGGACCCTTTTGAGTTTCGGCATCGCCATCGTCACCGGGCTTATTTACGTATATCTCTAAATTATGAAAGCAACTTTACTCGTGATTTTTGGAGTTGTATTGCTAGCATGCTCCACCAAAACGAAAGAACGCGTTCCCGAGGCTCAAAGCCCCTTATCCGAGCGTTGGTCAAAGGAAAAGGCATGGGAGTGGTACGATAGGCAGCCGTGGTTCGTAGGCACTAATTTTAACCCCAGCACCTCGATCAATCAACTGGAATTTTGGCAAAAGGCTACTTTCGACACGGCTACCATAGAAAGGGAATTGAAATGGTCGGCGGATTTGGGAATGAACCTGCACCGCGTGTACTTACATAATCTGTTGTGGGAGCAAGATTCCGTCGGTTTCCTGAATCGATTGGACCGCTATCTGGAAATCGCCGATGGTTACGGCATCAAAACCATGTTCGTACTGTTAGACGATGTTTGGCATCCCGTTCCAAAACTGGGAAAACAATCAGAGCCTACGCCACACGTACACAATTCAGGGTGGGTACAGGCGCCGGGAGCGGAAATTCTTGGCGATACCACACGGCACAAAGAATTGGAAGGCTATATCAAAGGGGTGCTTCGGAGATTCTTCGACGATGAACGCGTGTTGGTTTGGGACCTCTACAACGAACCCGATAACGTGGCGGGACAACCGGGCAGAAAAGAGTTGGAGGTGCAGGACAAGCACATTTATTCGCTAGCACTGTTGCGTAAAGTGTTCCGCTGGTCAAGGGAAGTAAATCCCTCCCACCCTTTGACCACTGGTATTTGGCGCGGTAATATCGACCATTGGGGAAATCTTGACAGTCTTCCGTCTTTAGACCGTTATATGCTCGAAAATTCCGATGTCATTTCTTTTCATGCCTATGATGGGAGTCTTGAAGATGTGCAAAAGAAAATCGCTGCCTTGCAAACCTATGGTAGACCTTTGTTTTGCACGGAATACTTGGCCCGGGGTACGGGTAATACCTTTGAAAAAGTGATGCCGATTTTAAAAGCCCATAAAATCGCTGCTATCAACTGGGGTTTTGTTTCGGGAAAGACCAACACCATTTATCCATGGAAAAGTTGGGACTCTACCTTTACCGAGGAGCCTGCTATTTGGCACCATGATATCCTCAGACAGGATGGTACTCCTTTTTCGGCGGAAGAGATTACGGTTATCAAGGAGCTGACCCGATCAAAAGAGTAACATAGCTACCTAGGGGTGTTTAGGAAGTCGGACAATAAATATCAGGTTCCAGAGCATACTTCCATCCACGGGCACAAATGTTGTTTTAAGGTCAATTCATTCTTTTGTAGACTAGTCAATGAAATTTTCCCCATTCTTTCCATTATGGATTTATCATTTTTTACCCTATTAAAAAATGAAATTCCCATTATAAGGGTATGGATGGTTCCATTGGATAACTTTTAATAACATTCCGCCAAATCCGTGGGATTTAATTTTTACTTTTATCCCTTGTTGATATTGCATTGAATAAGGAAATAGTATAAAAATGATTACCGAAGTGGCACGAAAATATGTTTTCGATTTTGATAGTACCCTAACCCGGGTCGAAGCCTTGGATGTATTGGCAGAAATGACCTTAGAAGGTAAATCGAACAAAGATGAGGTGGTGAACGAGATTCAGCGTATCACTAATCTTGGGATTGATGGGGATATTTCATTCACCGAATCCTTGGAGAGACGTATTAAATTATTGAAGGCCCATAAATCCGACCTAGAAGGGTTGGTGAGCGAACTTCGTCAGAAAATCTCGAAGTCTATTGAATCGAACAAGGAATTTTTTGAAAAGTACTCCGATGATATTTATGTAATCTCGTGCGGTTTTAAAGAGTTTATCGATCCCATCGTGGAAGAATACAATATCCCGTCGGAAAGGGTGTACGCCAATACTTTTGAGTTCGATGAAGAGGGAAATATTATTGGTTTTGATGAAGACAATCCCTTAGCTTCCCACAATGGTAAAATCGAATGTTTAAAGGCTTTGGACTTGGAGGGTGAGGTACAGGTCATCGGTGACGGGTATAGCGACTATGTAATGCGCGAAGCCGGTATAGCCGATAAATTTTTCGCCTACACGGAGAATGTGCATCGGGAGAAAGCAGCCAGTAATGCCGACCATGTAGCCCCAAGCTTGGACGAGTTTTTATTCGTAAACGATTTGCCAAGGAGTATCTCTTATCCAAAGAACCGAATCAAAATTCTGTTGTTGGAGAATGTGCATCCAGCTGCCTTTGATAACCTGTCCGAGGATGGTTTTTCGGTTGAATTGGTCAAGCACAGTCTATCTGAGGAAGAACTCATCGAAAAAGTAAGGGGTGTTCACGTGCTCGGAATACGTTCGAAGACGCAGGTTACCAAAAAGGTATTGGATGCCGCGAACAAGCTTTTGGTTATCGGGGCCTTTTGTATCGGTACGACCCAAATCGACTTGGAGTATTGCAAGAAGAAAGGCGTGGTCGTTTTCAATGCCCCTTACAGCAATACACGTTCTGTAGTCGAATTGGCAATCGGTGAGATTATAATGCTCATGCGAAGTGTATTTCCTAGAAGTACGGAGATCCACAATGGCCAGTGGAACAAAACCGCGATAGGTTCACGGGAAGTGCGCGGTAAGAACTTGGGAATTGTAGGTTATGGCAATATTGGAAAGCAACTTTCGGTATTGGCAGAGTCTGTCGGGATGATGGTGTATTACTACGATGTCAATGACAAGTTGGCTCTTGGGAATGCTACCAAATGTAATACCTTGGAAGAATTATTGAAAGTTTCCGATGTGGTTACCCTTCACATCGATGATAATAAGGCCAACAAAAACTTTATCGGGGAACGCGAAATCAACCTAATGAAAGAGGGTGCCCTATTGGTAAATCTTTCCCGTGGTTTTGTCGTAGATATCGATGCCCTTGCCGAAGCTTTAAAAACCGGAAAACTGGCTGGCGCGGCTGTGGATGTATATCCCGAAGAACCTATGGCCAATGGGGAATTCCATACGCGATTACAGGGATTGACCAATGTAATATTGACGCCGCACATAGGAGGTAGCACAGAAGAGGCGCAACGCAATATTGCCGACTTTGTTCCCAATAAGATAATGGGCTATATCAACTCCGGGGATACGGTCGATGCGGTAAACTTCCCCAATATTCGTTTACCCAAACAGTCTAACGCACATCGCTTCTTGCACATTCATGATAACGTTCCCGGAGTCATGGCGAAAATCAACGAAGTCCTTGCCAAATATGAGATGAATATTACCGGTCAGTATCTTTCTACAGACAGTGAGGTGGGGTATGTCATCAGTGATATGGACAAGGAGTACAACAAAGAGGTCGTCAAAGCATTGAAAAAAATTGAGCATACCATCAAGTTTCGGGTCCTCTACTAGGTCCGGTGTAGTTCCTGGTGGTGTTCGATATTCATCACTGACTGAAAAATTCCTATCTATGATGATACGGCTCATTTCTTAGAATGGTAAATGCCCGGTACAATTGTTCTATCGCAAAAAGGCGTACCATTTGATGGGAGAAAGTCATTTTGGAGAGGCTTAATAGTTCGTGGGATTTTTTATAGACTGCATCACTAAAACCATAGGGTCCACCGATCACTAAAACCATTCGTTTGAGACCCGCATTCATCTTCTTTTGTAAATAGGCGGAAAAATCAACCGAATGATACTGTTTTCCATTTTCGTCCAACAACACCAAATGGTCTGTTGGGCGGAGTCTTTTGAGAATCAGTTCCCCTTCTTTCTCTTTTTGTTGTACTTCAGAAAGGTTTTTTGCGTTTTTAATATCGGGTATGGTCTCCAACTCAAACTTGACATAGTGCCCCAACCTACTTTCATATTCCAAAATAAGCTGCTGCAGTGGTTTGCTATCGGTCTTGCCTATGGCGATGAGTTTAATGGTCATGGCGCAAATGTAAGTGGCAAATTTTAAATTGCCTACAGAATTGAAATTTGGTTCTTGGTTTTTCAAAGCGGGAAGCCCGAACAATTTAGTAATTTAGCGCGTGCCAAAAAAAGCCAGATGATTTCAAAAGAGCAATTCCGGAAAGAAATAGATTTGATTATTGCCAATGCCATTCGTGAAGATGTGGGTGATGGCGACCATAGCTCGCTGGCCTGTATTCCCGAGACCGCTACGGGAAAGGCAAAACTTTTGGTGAAGGATGACGGTATTATTGCCGGAATCGACTTTGCAAAACAGGTTTTTGAGTATGTGGATGATTCGATGACCATCGATATTTTAATTCCCGACGGGTCTTCGGTAAAATATGGTGATATTGCTTTCTATGTGGAAGGGAGTTCACAAAGTATCTTAAAAGCGGAACGTTTGGTATTGAATGCGATGCAACGAATGAGCGCCATTGCCACTAAAACCAGTTCGTATGTGAAGCTGTTACAGGGAACCGATACCAAAATATTGGATACACGCAAAACAACTCCAGGGCTTCGGGCCTTGGAGAAATGGGCGGTAAAAATCGGGGGAGGGGAGAACCACCGATTTGCCCTGTATGACATGATCATGCTCAAAGACAATCATATCGATTTCGCAGGAGGCATTACAAAAGCCATTGCAAAGACCAAACAGTATCTTACCGACACGGGAAGGGACTTAAAGATTATCGTTGAAGCCAGAAATTTGGAAGAGGTCGCGGAGATTCTGAAATCACAGGGTGTATATCGTATCCTATTGGATAACTTTAACTACCGGGACACTCTAAGGGCAGTGGAGATGATCGGCAGCCAATGTCTTACCGAATCATCGGGAAACATTAATGAAAATACGCTGAGAAAATACGCGGATTGTGGGGTCGATTACATTTCCTCCGGGGCGTTGACCCATTCGGTTTATAATATGGATCTGAGCCTTAAAGCAGTCTAGATGTCGGTCGAAATCGAAAAGAAGCTCGAAAGGATTCCGGTAGTCAACTGGATTGTTAAGCTACTGAAAACCATAAAGCTTCCCGGGTTTGAGGGATTGTCCATCTACGATCTTTCCGAAATGTATATTCGTGGTATCGTACAGGGGGCCTTGTCAACCAGGGCAAGTTCAATCGCCTTTAGCCTTTTCATTGCCATATTTCCGTTGTTGATTTTTATGGTGACCTTGGTGCCTTTTTTGGTGTCGTACATCAGTTTGGAAAATGCCAATTTCGATGCCGAATTTTTGTCTTTTTTGGAATCGTTCCTACCAACCGCCACCGGGGAGTATTTCGGTGATATTTATCAACAGATCAAAGATCAGAAAAGGGGGGGGCTACTTTCCTCTTCTTTCCTGATATCGATATTTTTGATGGCCAACGGCGTCAATGCCATATTTGGGGGGTTTGAAAATTCATACCATGTGAACCTGACCCGGAATTTTTTCAGACAGTATCTCTACGCGTTGATGGTTGGGCTCATACTTTCAATTTTGATTATAGTCGGTTTCGTAGCCTTTGTTTATTTCGAAGTATATGTTCTGGGCTACTTAAAGGAGTTTGCCGAGCGAACCAGTGGCAGTGTATTAGGGGAAGATGAAGTCATCGGTGTACAGATCGCCAAATTCTTGTTTTTCATTATCCTATCGTATTTGACTACTGCTACCCTGTACTATTTTGGCACCCTTGAGGGCAAGCAGGCGCGATTCTTTTCCGCAGGTGCCTTAATGACCACGATTTTGTTTATATTGACCTCTTACTTATTTGGGGTGTATGTTGAAAAATTCGCACGCTACAACGAATTGTACGGTGCCTTGGGCGGATTAATGATATTAATGATTTATATCTGGTTAAATTCGAATATACTCTTGCTTGGCTTTGAGTTGAACGCTTCATTGAACTGGCTACGAAAAAACTATAATAAAGATGCGGACCCTGATTAAATTAGTGCTATTAACGATTTTTTCCATTTCAACTTCTTACGGCCAAGGGATATTCGGTAAATGGAAGACAATCGACGATCGTACGGGTAAACCCAAAGCAGTTATCGATATTTATGAAAAAGACGGGCTAATGTACGGTCACGTGCTTGAGATTTTGGAGAAAGGGAAGGAAGACTCTCTTTGCACCAAGTGTGATGGTGACCGTAAGAACAAGCCCGTCGTAGGCATGACGATTATCGAAGCTGCAGAGGAAAAATCAGAAGGTGTGTATAAAGGCGATACCCTCTTCGATCCGGAGCAAGCCATGACTTTTCGCTGTAAGATTTGGTTAAATCCGGATAACTCCGATGAATTAAAAGTACGGGGCTATCTTGCCTTTCTGTATCGTACCCAGACTTGGCTTCGAGTCGATTGACAGTAATTGTTAGGTATGCAACAATTTATCAATGTTATTCTACCCATTCCTTTGGAGAAGTTGTTTACCTATGCTGTTTCCGAGGCCGAGGCCGACTTGCTGCTCCCCGGTATGCGCGTGGCCGTTCCCTTCGGCAAATCCAAAATTTATACAGCCTTGGTTTCCGAAATACATCACAATCCACCGACAGCCTATGAGGCCAAGGAAATTGACCGCATCCTTGATGGGCAGGTAATTGTCAATGAGACGCAGTTAAAACATTGGCAATGGATTGCCGATTACTATATGTGCACTATCGGGGAGGTGGTCCGCAGTGCGCTGCCCAGTGCTTTCTTGTTGGAGAGTGAAACCTTGATTCTAAAAAATAATTATACAGCTGTAGATGAGGGTGATTTAAAGGATGATGAGTTCTTGGTGTTCGAGGCGCTACAACATCAATCGGCGTTGAAAGTACATGAAGTGAGTACCATTGTCGATAGAAAAAATATCTTACCGGTTCTGAACCGGTTGCTGGAAAAGAAGATAATCCTTTTAAAAGAGGAGCTCCATGAGCAGTATAGGCCGAAATTGGTACGTTATGTAGCATTGGGCGAGACGTATCGTTCTGAAGAAAAATTGGAGGCATTACTACATTCGCTCACCAGGGCACCAAAACAGAGCCAGGTGGTTTTAGCGCTGTTTCAACTGCAAGCGGAGACTAAAAAACCAATAAAGGTCTCCGATTTGGAAAAAGCTGGTGGTGCATCCAAAGCAGTAATTAAGTCCCTCATTGACAAGGGAATTTTACGGGAATATCATATCCGTACCGATCGCATCGGCTACGAAGGTACTGAGGGTAAGGAGGAAATCAAGGCGTTGACCGAACACCAGCAACTTGCCATTGAAGATATACAGCGGCATTTCGATGCCAATAAGGTGACCTTGCTACACGGGGTGACATCCTCGGGCAAAACCGAGGTCTATGTAAAATTGATCGAAGACTGTCTTGCGGTAGGTAGGCAGGCATTGTACCTACTGCCCGAAATTGCCCTTACAACCCAACTCATTGCTCGTCTACGGCATTACTTTGGTGAAAAGATATCCGTGTATCATTCCAAGTACAGCATCCAGGAACGGGTAGAAGTTTGGAACAACGTACTTACAAAAAAGTCCAAAGCCCAAATTGTAATCGGCGCAAGATCTTCATTGTTTTTGCCATTTTCCGATTTGGGATTGATCATCGTGGATGAGGAGCATGAGGACTCCTACAAACAATTTGACCCTGCGCCCCGATATCATGCCCGTGATGCAGCTATTGTATTGGGTAATATGCATGGGGCGAAAATCTTGCTAGGCTCTGCGACACCTAGCGTGGAAACGTTTTACAATACCCGGATAGGCAAGTATGGCTATGCCAGTATCGACCGTCGTTTTGGGAATGTGTTGATGCCGGATATCGAATTGGTCGATATCAAGGAGCAGACCCGAAAAAAAAGAATGAAAGGCCATTTTTCGGAACGTTTGTTAACGGAAATACAGGATGCCTTGCAGTTGGGGGAACAGATTATTCTTTTTCAAAATCGTCGCGGCTATGCACCCATAGTGGAGTGTACCACATGCGGACACTCCCCACAATGTCCCAACTGTGATGTGAGCCTTACCTACCATCAGTACCGAAAGGAACTACGCTGTCATTATTGTGGACATCATATCGCTTTACCGGAAGGCTGTGAGGCGTGTGGTAACCCGACCTTGGACACTAAAGGCTTCGGTACGGAACAGGTTGAACAAGAACTGTCCAAGCTGTTTGCGGAGGTCAAAGTGGGGCGTATGGACTTCGATACCACTAGGGGAAAGTATGCCTATGAAAAAATTATCACCGCTTTTGAGCAACGAGAGATGGATATTCTGGTAGGAACCCAAATGCTTACAAAAGGGTTGGATTTTAGAAATGTAGGGCTAGTGGGTGTCATGAATGCCGATTCTCTTTTGAACTTTCCGGATTACCGAGCCCACGAGCGCTGTTTTCAACTATTGACACAGGTATCGGGTAGGGCAGGACGTACTAAAAAAAGGGGAAAAGTGATTGTGCAGACATACAATCCGTACCATGAGATATTAAAACAGGTCTCTACGAACGATTATGAAGGCATGTTCAAAGATCAATTGTATGAAAGACAGCAGTATCGTTATCCACCTAACAACAGGATTATAAAAATCACCTTTAAGCACAAGGAATACAATCGAGTCAACGAGGCTTCTGAATGGTTTGCCAAAGCCTTACGAAATATTCTAGAGGGAAGCATCTTAGGGCCTGAATTTCCACCTGTGGCCCGTATTCGTAATCAATACCTGAAGCACGTAATGGTCAAGATACCTCCCCGCCGATCGCTGTCAAAGACAAAAGCCAGCATCAAACGAATCGAAAAATCCTTTAAAGCCATTTCCCAATACAGAAGTATCCGGGTCATATACAATGTCGATCATATCTGATAAAGCACCGGTTCATGACGTTCTGCCCCGTGAAACTTATCCCATAGCAAAGCATACTGCGGATCTACACAACCTTAGTGGCATAAAAAAACCGCTACATCTTAAACAAAATAGCGGTTTATTGCGGTGGCAGACCTGATGTTTAGACGTTGCTCAATGCCTCGGCCAGTTCGGTCTTTTTGTTTCTACTCAAGGGAATGGATCGTCCGCTGACCTCAACGTTTTTGCTGTTGAACTTTTCGATCTTCTCCAAATTCACGATATACGATTTATGGATTCTTAAAAACTTCTCTTCCGGGAGTTGCTTTTCAAACGATTTCATGGTCGATAAGATGACAATATTGGCCTCATCCGTAACCAATTTGATGTAATCGCCAAGTGCTTCTATCCACTTGATATCGTTCAATATAACTTTTCTTTTCTTAAGGTTGCTTTTGACAAAGATGTGCTCCTCGTCTTCGTTCACCTTGTTCATTTGCTCATATTTCGCTACGGCGCGTTTAACCGAGGCATCAAACCGGGCCATGGTAATTGGTTTGTGCAAGTAATCGGTTACGTCATAATCGAAAGCTTTAAGGGCGTAATCGGGCTTTCCGGTAATCAAAATGACCTGTGGACTGTTCTCCAGCGATTCGAGTAGGTCGAATCCGCTGATGATCGGCATTTCTACATCAAGAAAGATTAAGTCGATTTCATTGTTTCTAATGCCATTTTTGGCTTCGATCGCATTGCTGTATTCCGCTACCATAGCAAGGTTCGGGTGGTTGTTCACCAGCTTCGCGACAGCCATCCGTTGCATGGACGAATCGTCTACGATAATACTTCTTAATTTCATAAAAGGGTTGATTTGTGGGGTTAAATCATCGGTAAAGTACTTAAAAAATGCGATGAACTGCAACAAAAAGTGTTAACAATGCATTCCATTTTATGTCAATACCAATGACCATAGGTTAAGATTTGGTTAAGTTCGATTTTGTGATTCTATTGAACCTATAACGAAGAAAATTTCGTTTTCTTGTGAATACTGGCAAATATTCCTATTTTTGCACTCCTAAAAATAACATATAATATGAACCATTACGAAACTGTTTTCATTTTGAATCCCGTTCTATCCGATGTCCAGATAGAGGAAACAGTTAAGAAATTTGAGGATTTCTTAATTAAGAATGGAGCCAAAATGGTCTCCAAAGAGAATTGGGGCCTAAAGAAATTGGCATATCCTATTCAGCACAAAAAAAGTGGTTTTTACCACTTGTTCGAGTTTGCCGGCCCTGGCGAAATTGTTGGTCCTTATGAGCAAGAATTTAGAAGGGACGAGCGTGTAATGCGTTTTTTAACGGTCAAATTGGATAAGCACGCCATCGAGTGGGCAGAAAAAAGAAGAACAAGGTTAAAATCAAAGGCATAAGGGTATGGCAACATTACAGCAACAAGCAAAAGGAAAAAAAGATGGGGAAATCAGGTATTTGACCCCATTGAATATTGAGACAAGTACCAAAAAGAAATATTGTCGTTTTAAGAAATCGGGCATTAAATATATCGACTACAAAGACCCTGATTTTTTGATGAAACTGGTAAACGAGCAAGGCAAATTACTTCCTAGGAGACTTACCGGAACCTCTTTGAAATATCAAAGAAAGGTGGCACAGGCGGTAAAAAGAGCCCGTCATATCGCGTTAATGCCCTATGTTGGGGATTTATTAAAATAAAGAAGGAAATCCGATGGAACTTATACTAAAACAAGACGTAGAGCATTTAGGGTTTAAAGACGACGTCGTAAAGGTAAAGAACGGTTACGGAAGAAACTATTTGATTCCCAGGGGAATGGCTACTATGGCAACACCTTCTGCGAAGAAAGTTTTGGAAGAAAACCTGAGACAACGTGCACACAAGGAGAAGGAGATTGTCGACTCTGCAAACAAAACGGCCGAGGCCATCAAAAACTTGGAAATCAAGATTGCCTCCAAGGCCGGTGCAGGAGACAAATTGTTCGGTTCGGTTACGAATATCGACCTGGCAGCTGCACTGGAGAAGGAAGGTCACGAGATTGACAAGAAGTTTATCAGTATTCAAGGAGGCAGCGTAAAACGACTAGGCCCGTACAACGCCAAAATCAGACTCCATAGAGACGTAGTGGTCGATTTTGAATTCGAAGTAATCGCTGAGAAATAGGCAATTACGATTGTGAATAAATTGTTAAGAGCTATGCGCGCATAGCTCTTTTTTTATGGCTACATTGCACTTAGTTATTCATCTGATCAAAAAGAAACATATGAAAAAAATTCTACCCCTCATTGTCTTCTCATTTATGTGTCTGGCATCCTATGCGCAGACTACTACCGCTAATGTTAAAGGAACTGTCTCCGATGACCAGGGAGAACCGCTGTTCGGTGCCAATATTGTTGCTGTGCATACACCGACTGGAACCAAATATGGAGCCATATCCAACGAAGATGGCCGATTTAATTTATTGAACCTTCGGGTGGGCGGTCCCTACGAAATTACTATTTCCTATGTCGGTTTCAGGAATCAAACACGGGACGATGTTTTCCTGACACTGGGAAAGACGTTTAATGTAGATGTGCAATTGGTATCTGAAAGTCAGGTGTTGGACGAAGTAGTGGTGGTTTCCGACCAAGGGGGTACTTTTGGGAGCGACCGCACCGGAGCCGAGACCAGTGTCGGAAGAAGGGAACTTACCCGTTTACCTACCATATCACGTTCGGCGAGCGACTTTATCCGATTAGATCCCTCCGCATCTTCGGGAGCGTCGGGCCTTTCTTTTGGAGGCCGAAACGATCAGTACAACAATTTCTCCTTGGATGGTGCTATTTTCAATAATCCTTTCGGCTTGGATGCCGCGACACCCGGGGGACAGACCAACGCGCAGCCTATATCGCTCGACGCTATCGACCAGATTCAAGTGACCACGGCTCCTTATGATGTGACCCAAGCCGGTTTTACGGGTGCTTCGGTCAATGCTGTCACCAAGAGCGGTACCAATGAATTCTATGGAACCGTCTACGGGTTTTTTAGAAACGATGATCTTACGGGCGGAAAAATCGATGGCGACGACGTTTTTAAAACCGGTTTGGAACAAAAACAGTACGGGTTTAGTGTCGGCGGCCCTATCGTTAAGAACAAGCTCTTTTTCTTCATGAACTTTGAAAGGGACGAGCTCACCGAACTGGGTACCGATGGGTTTGTACCCAATCGTGGTACCGGAGCCATTAATGAATCACGGGTTTTGGCCTCCGACTTTGAATTGGTAGACAATCTGCTTCGTCAGGTAGTTATCGGTCAAAATGCGCAAGGAAACGACATTTTCTACAATCCGGGAAGATTTGAGGGTTTTAATTTTGATCAAGAATCGACCAAGGGAATTATCAAGCTCGATTGGAATATCAATGATAAAAACCGTTTGGCATTGATCTATAACTTCTTGAACGCTTCTAAGGGAAAGCCGGCCAATCGAAATGCAATCGCCTTCCGGGGTCCGAATACGCAGACTTTACAGTTTGAAAACGCTGGATATGAAATCAATAACAATATCCAATCTGTTCAAGTGGAATTGAACTCAACGGTTTCTGACGAAGCGACCAACAAACTGCAAGTGGGCTATACCCATTTCGACGATTTCAGAAATCCTTTCTCGACCCCTGCCCCCAGTATCCAAATCCTTGATGCTACGGGTTCGTCGAGCTACATCATTGCAGGACACGAACCGTTTTCGATCAACAACCGCTTGGACCAAAAGGTATTTCAGATTACCGACAATTTTAATATTTTCAAAGGGAACCATACCTACACGATAGGGTTCTCATTCGAGAAATTTCAATTCGACAACTCTTTTAATCTAGGGGCCTACGGCGCCCAAGGTGTTTTCTTCCCGACTACGACGATTACCGATTTTCCGGAATTCGCCGCTTCGGGTCAGTTACAGGAGGCCTTTGATACGGCGATTGCGGCCAATCGTTCCTTTGAGGCGAACGGAACCGGAAACCCAGGAGGATGGGCCTTGGCGGAAACCAATGTAGGGCAATTGTCGTTTTACCTACAAGATCAGTGGGACGCCACGGAGAACTTTAAGCTAACGTATGGAGTGCGCTTTGATCGTCCCCTATATTTCGATACCGCTGAGAAAATCAGGGAGAATATTGAACGTAAGGGAGGGGCGAACGGAACGTATATTCCTTCCATTGAGTATTTTGACCCGGATACCGGTGAAGGCATCTTTTTAGATTCAGAGCAATTACCGAGTACCGACTGGTTGATTTCCCCGAGGGTTGGTTTCAATTGGGATATGAATGGAGACAAGACCCTCCAGATAAGAGGTGGATCCGGACTTTTTACGGGACGCTTTCCTTTTGTATGGTTGGGCAATCAGGTACAAGGTGTCGATTTCTTCTTTTACCAATTGGTCGATCCCGATTTTCAATGGCCACAGGTATGGCGCACCAACCTGGGCTTGGACAAACGGTTCGATAACGGAGTTATCCTCACGGCAGATGTAGCATATACCAAGGATATCAACGCAGCCCACGTACAAAACTGGGGTTTGAACAATCCGTCTGCCACATTGAACGGAGTCGACAATAGGGCGGTATATACCAATGAGGATAAGGCACAGATCTTTGGGGGTCCCACCAATGCCTACGTTTTCACGAATTCGGATCAAGGTCGAATTATCAACGCTTCCCTGAAAGCACAAAAAACTTGGGAAAATGGTCTTTATGCGCAACTGGCCTATAGTTTCCTCAACGCCAAGGAAGTGAACTCTGTAGATGCTGAGATCACTGGGGATGCCTTTGCGGGAAACGCCATAGTTGGCAATGCGAACACAGACGTGCTTTCTTTCTCCAGATATGGGGATACACATCGATTTATCGGGGTGCTTTCCAAGGAATTCAAGAAAACTGGTACTACCATCTCTACTTTCTTTGAATATGCCAAGAGTGGACGATATAACTACATTTATGGTGGTGACATCAACAACGATGGTTCTAGCATTAATGATTTGTTATACATACCGACCCAAAGCGAGGTATCGCAAATGAATTTTGAAGGTCCCGGACAGGCAGAGGCTTTTGAGGCCTTTATACAGCAAGACGATTACCTAAATGATCGAAGGGGAGAGTATGCGGAGCGCTACGGTGCATTGGCACCATGGCGTGGAAGATGGGACGTAAAAATCCTTCAGGACATAAAGATCAACGATAAAAACAAGTTTCAATTAAGCTTGGACATTTTGAATGCAGGCAACCTGATCACTTCCAAATGGGGCTTGGTACAAGAACCGGCCTTCGATCAAGTGCTGGGAGTCACCGTCGATGAGAACAACATACCCACCTATTCGTTCGACCCGAACCGAAGGGAAACGTTCGCCTTTAACACTGGTGCACTTTCCAGATGGAGGGCCCAGATAGGGGTGCGTTACATTTTTAACTAGAAATTCATGGTTTAAAACATTTTTAAGGCCGTGCATGTCGCACGGCCTTTTTATTTTTGCAAAATGAAATACTCAAGGCTTACCAAACAACAGTTGGAGGAACTGCACCCGGAGTTCATCAACTTTTTGGCAACACAATCGATTACCGCCAGCGAATGGCGGGAAATTAAGGAGACAAAGCCCGAAGTCGCCGAACAGGAACTGGATGTATTTAGCGACCTGATTTGGGAAGGGGTACTTTCAAAGGTTATCTATTTGGAAAATATTTCGGCCCGGCACATGCACCTCTTTGACTGTGCCGAAAAGGAAATGAAGCTCATTTCGGTAAAGGTCATGAACCCCGATATCGATCTGACCACCAAAACAGGTTTTGGCTGGTTTAAAAAAACTGGCAATCCGATTTTGTGGAATACCTTGTTGCCTCCAAAGCCTACTCCGAAGATAAAAACCTCGATAAATTCGGGCTTATACAACAGGGAGCGGTCATCACCAAGGGTGATTTATACCAGTGGTTTGAAAAAGTGATCGGATAAGTCGATATTTGCAGGCAACACTACCTAAAGCTTAAAACAACCCCTAAATTTCAACCTGAAGGAATTTATAGGGACGTTCATCAGAAGTAAACCAATAATGGCACGAAAACCGAGTATTCCCAAAGGCACCAGGGATTTTTCCCCTTCCGAAGTCAGCAAGCGAAACTATATTTTCGATATCGTAAGGAAGCACTTTCGAACGTTTGGTTTTCAACCTATCGAAACGCCGGCTTTCGAAAACTCGGAAACGCTGTTGGGCAAATATGGGGACGAAGGAGATCGTTTGATTTTTAGAATATTGAACTCGGGGGATTTTATTGACAAAGTTGATGATGTTACCTATAGCTCCAAGAATTCCGCGTCGATAGCCCCTAAAATTTCGGAGAAGGCACTCCGTTACGACTTGACCGTACCCTTTGCCCGATACGTGGTCATGCACCAGAATGAGATTGATTTCCCTTTTAAACGGTATCAGATTCAACCGGTATGGCGTGCAGACCGCCCTCAAAGAGGGCGTTTCAGGGAGTTTTACCAATGTGATGCCGATGTGGTGGGCTCCAATTCCTTGTTACAGGAAGTCGAATTGGTACAGTTGTACGATGCCGTATTTACAAGTTTGGGTTTGCACGGAATAACGATAAAACTTAACAACCGAAAGATACTGGCCGGCATCGCCGAGGTTATCGGAGCGGGGAATCACTTGGTGCCCTTTACGGTAGCCTTGGATAAGCTGGATAAAATAGGGGAGGGAGGCGTTAAAAACGAAATGTTGTCAAAGGGTATTCCCGAAGCAGCGATCGAAAAGGCCAATCCGTTATTTTCGCTTTCGGGGAGTAACTCGGAACAACTGGAAGTTTTGCGAAATATGCTTTCGGTTACGGAAGCGGGCAGTAAAGGAGTGGATGAATTGGGGTTCATTTTAAATACACTTGAAGAAATCGGTTTACAATCGGCCCAGTTGGCCATCGATGTAACACTGGCCCGCGGACTCGATTATTACACTGGAGCCATCTTCGAGGTAGCGGCCCCGGAACACGTACAAATGGGTTCTATCGGCGGTGGTGGCCGTTATGACGACCTTACCGGAATCTTTGGGCTTCAGAATGTCAGTGGGGTTGGCATCTCTTTTGGATTAGATCGTATTTATTTGGTGATGGAAGAACTGGGGCTGTTTCCTTCCGGGATAGACCGCTCACTAGAGCTTCTTTTCTTAAATTTTGGTGAGAAAGAAGCATTGACAGCATTCAAAATGGCTACCAAACTTCGGAAATCAGGTGTGTTGTGCGAAGTATATCCTGAAGCTGCGAAAATCCAAAAGCAATTGAAATATGCGGATAAACGACAGGTACCCTATGTAATTTTGCTCGGGGAGAAAGAAATGGAAGAGGGTACTTTTGTCCTCAAAGACATGCGAACGGGGCAACAGGAAATCAAACCGCAAAAAGAGGTGGGCAATTTGTCAATTAAATCATAAGCGTTTCTTGATTTCTTGTATTACCGTACTGTAATAGGGCTTTCCGTGTGGAACATAGCGTTGTACATTGGCCAAGCCCCAGGTTTCCTCCGAGAATTGTAACAAGGAAAACAGCTCCAAAGTTTCCACCTCACTGTCTTGCTTTTTTAAGGTGGACAAGGGTACGCTGAGTTCGCATAAAAAGGTGTGATGAAATTCACGGTCGATCATTTGTTCACTATGTCGGTGAACCGATTTGAAAACCCCTATTTTTTCTAGATCGTTCCTGTGTATGGAAAGCCCAATTTCTTCGGCGACTTCACGTATCGCGGATTCTTCGATTTCCTCTCCCGCCCCAACATGCCCCGCTACCGAAACATCCCAAAGCAGTGGATGGGTTTCCTTGTTTTTCCCCCGTTGTTGCAGCAGCACTTTTCCATTTTTAGTATAGAACCATACATGCACGGTAGGGTGGTAAAGTCCCTCTCGGTGTGCGACGGACTTCATAGTGGTTTCCCCGGTTGGGTTGCCTTCGGAATCCAAAATATCAATCAGCTCATCCATAGCTTAAAAAGAAAAACCATCCTGTTTGGGGAGGGCCCTGAATCGACTTTAGTCGAAATAGCTGAACGTCTCCCCGGATTGTATGGTCAGCAAGGTCTCATAAATCAATCGGATCACGTTCTCCACGTCATCCCTATGAACTATTTCTACCGTGGTATGCATATACCGCAATGGCAGAGAAATCAGGGCCGATGCTACCCCACCGTTGCTGTATGCAAATGCATCCGTATCCGTACCTGTGGACCTGGAGGCTGCCATGCGTTGAAACGGGATTTTCTTTGTCTCGGCGGTCTCCAAAATGCGTTCGCGAAGTTTGTTCTGCACCGCAGGCGCATAGGAAATTACGGGACCGGCACCAATTTCGGTGTGCCCTTGCACTTTTTTCTCTATCATCGGGGTGGTGGTGTCATGGCACACATCGGTGATTATGGCTACGTTAGGTTTGATAGTCTGGGTGATCATTTCGGCGCCCCGGAGTCCGATTTCTTCCTGGACGGAGTTGGTGACGTACAATCCGAAAGGAAGTTTCTTTTTGTTCTCATGCAGCAATCTGGCTACTTGAGCGACCATGAAACCCCCAGCGCGATTGTCGATGGCACGGCATACAAACTTGTCTTCGTTTAGGATCTGAAATTCATCCGGGTAGGTAATTACACAACCGACATGCACCCCCATTTTTTCTACCTCTTCTTTGTCCTTGGCCCCTATATCGATAAAGATATTATTTAGTTTCGGCGGCTCCTCTTTATCATTTTTTCGGGTATGTATCGCCGGCCAGCCGAACACTCCTTTTACCAATCCCTTTTTGGTATGGATATTCACCCACTTTGAAGGTGCGATTTGATGATCGCTTCCACCGTTTCGAATGACATAAAGCAGTCCGTTATCGGTGATATAGTTCACATACCATGAAATTTCATCCGAATGCCCTTCTATGACCACCTTGTATGCCGCGTCTGGATTAATGACCCCTACCGCTGTACCATAGGTGTCCGTGATAAAGGTATCCACGTAGGGCTTGAGGTAGTTCATCCACAGTTTCTGCCCTTCCCACTCATATCCGGTCGGGGAGGCGTTGTTCAAATATTTTTCAAAGAAATCAAGTGATTTTTTGGTAAGAATCTTCTTGTCGGCCATTTATTCAAATTTTAGCTACAAACTTAGCAATATTCACTAATCTTTAATAATAAGCCTTGTTATTAATCGTTAATTTTGGCAAGGCTTTTGCTTTCAGCGATAAGATGACAAAACAACCGATATTTATAGTATTCGTATTGTTCGGCCTAATGGGTTGGTCCCAAGTGAAGGAAGAACCGATCGATTCGATAGCCGAAAAAATGATAATCATTGAAGGTGACTCTATCCTAAGAAGCGCCATTGATTTGCCGGAAGTATATGTTTTCGGAAAACTTAAATTCGATGATTACCAGTCCAAACTTCGGTATTACATTCTTCGTCGAAAAACGATCAAGGTGTATCCGTATGCAAAAATGGCCGCGGAGCGGTTGGTAGAATTGAATGATAGTATCGATAAGATCAAAAAGAGACGCCATCGAAAAAGATATACTAAAAAAGTCCAAAAATACATCGAAGAGGAGTTTTCCGCGGAATTGAAAAAACTGACTAGGACCGAGGGACAGATTCTAGTGAAACTCATTCACCGCCAGACCGGGAGTACGGCCTTTGATTTGGTAAAGGAGCTCAGAAGTGGATGGAGGGCGTTTTGGTACAATACGACCGCCAAAATGTTCAGCATCAGCATCAAGGAAGAATTTCATCCAGACCAGGTACAGGAAGACTATCTCATCGAAGACATCCTGCAACGCGCTTTCGCAGCCAATCGCCTCCAACGACAGGAGTCGGTCTTGGATTATGATTACGCCACCCTTACGGACAAATGGGGTACCAAAGTCAAAAAAAATACCGATAAGTAAAGAAAAAGGAAAGATGGCATTCGTATAGGGCCGATGCCCTGTTACTGTAGTTCTTATTTTTTGCCAAAAAACGCGTCCATAATCGTTTTTATGCTTCGGAATCCCATAAATATGGCTCCGACGGCAAGGATAAAACCCAAGATCAGTACTGGCAAATAAAGCGGATGTCCGTCATTTTTGAAGGCTTGGTAAATAGTGAAAGGGGCAGTAAACATCAAGGCTACGGTATAGCCTAAAAATTTAATTCCTTTTAAAAGCAGTTCCCTGTTGGTCTTCATAAAGTTCCTCAGAAATTTTTCAAAAGTAGCGAATGCCCTTAATATCATCAAGAGTTTGGATTCAACTTTTAGGTCGAATTTTAAACATGGGATTGAAAAATGCTAAACCGTGATCGTGATGTTTCAGAATACACAATGATAAGGCATAGTACTTCATAGGTGCATACAAGTTGATGAAATGAAAAGTAGAAATACTATTGAAAGTTAAAGGTATACCGGTCTATTTCTGAAATAGCAAAATATCCAAAAGGGGGATTCGTCTTATCTGAAACATTTATAAAATTACCATAACTATTCGGGCGAGGGGTGGCAAAAGGTCCGGATATTGCAGGATTGCCTAGTTCCAGTAATATGTCCCAGTAGGTAAAGTAGGAGGGGTCTACTCCTTGGAGAATAACAGCACCGCTAAGCGTATCTTTTGAAGAGTTCTTCCTTACAGGATAGATTGAAAAACTGAACTGATTTCCATTAAAGAAACGATCATCGAAAAGTAAAGGTTCTTCGTAGGACGTCACAGTTGCCAAATAATAGTCTTTCCTGTCGGATAAATCCGTAAAATAAACCTTTAGTTCGGCCCTATCAAATTCGTCCAGTGCTATTGGTCCCAAGTTCACGATTGTATCAATAGATACCGTTCGTTGCCAGTGATTAGTAGCCCTGAATATTTGGTTTTTATGAAGAACTGTAAGTTCGTAGGACGCCATTTTATCGAAATCTGCCAGCGGTTGCTTTAATCGGTACAAACCGTTGGAAACATTTTTTGAATCGAATAATAATGTATCATTTGTATTAAGGTTGACAAGTATTATATCGGCATCATTAACATAATCAATGTTCTCTACAAAATAAGGATTGGAATATTGAATTTGAACAAAAACTCTAGTTATTCCCGATTCATCTCCATAAAATGTATGGATTTGACCGTCTATTACAATGTTTCTTAAGGTTTCTGAAAGCTCAGGCTCTATGACGTCTTCACAACCATAGAAACAAAATAATAGACACAGTATAAGTATAAAATACCTCATGATATCCAACAATCAAATTTTGTACCATAAAGCTTATTCTATCGTTAGGCTTTGGCTAAAGGTCTGGCTCACGGCAAAATAGCCTAGGGCAAAATTATTACTGTCTTCCACATTGTCGAATGTATCGATGTTGTCGATGTTCGTAACGTTAATGATATTACCTCTTACGGTAGCGGAAGGGGTTTGGAACGGCCCTTGGGAACCGCTATCGGCCTGCACGATCAATTGGTTCATATAGTTGTAAAATGATTCATCGATTCCAAGGATACTGATTTCCACCTCCATCCCCGGTATAACATCGTCATCGTAGAAATACGAAAATTCAAAAGTCTGCCCATTATAAAATTCGTCCTCGGTTACCAAGTACTCATCAAAATCAAAGTCAAAAAGGTAATAGTCATTTCGTTCCGCATCGTCGGTAAAGGAGATAATGACCTCTGTCTCCTCGCCACCAAAAAGGGTACCGTCGCCTTGACTTACTTCATCAATGGGCGAGGAAGGGGCAAATTCGGTTATGGCCAGATACCGTTGACCCTCGTGGGTGATACTTAGATTTAATTCCCCCTCAACAAGAAAACGTGTGTTGATGTTACTTTCGTAAACACCTGGCACGACCTCAGTCAGTTGCCTAACATTGGAATCAAGAGGGCCGCTGGGTACATAATCGAGATTCGTGATAGAAATGGATTCCAAATTGGCGGGGGATACTTCCCCGAAAAAGGAACTCGTGAGTTCCGCTTTTATGCGAACGGTCTGGGCTGTGGCCGTTGTGTCCGAGATTCTTATAAGACCATCTATCGCCAATCTGGGCGGTTCACTTGGGGTATCGACTTCTATAACGTCTTCACAGGATGTGATTACCAACAACAAACCCAAAAGTACGGAGAACAGTTTCATGTAGTTTAAAATTTAAAATTATAGGTTACAGCAGGGACGATTCCAAAAATAGAAGTTCGAATTGCTTCATTGACACCCGTATCTTGATTGCGCCTAAAATTAATAGAGGCGGCATTTCTTCTATTGTATACGTTATAAATGCTGAATACCCATTCCGTCTTCCATTTTCTCCCTTCGTTTTTCTTTGGTGTTAGGGTGGCAGCTACATCGATTCTGTGATAATCGGGAAGACGTTCTTTATTTCGTAATCCGAAATATGGTACCGTAAGTCCCTGAAATTCAAATTGTCCGATTGGGTAATTGGTAGGTTGTCCTGTTTGATAGACGAAATTGGTGTTGAAGTTCCACTTTTTGTTCAAATCATAATTGCCATAAAATGAAATATCATGGGTTTTATCAAAAGGGGTATTGTACCAATTGCCAAAATTGATTCCTGTTTCCAAATTCGACCGGCCGTTATCAACAGTGGGGGTTCTACCCGGAGTACGTTGTTCAGAACGGGAGAGCGTATATGCCAACCACCCTTGAAAACGCCCTTCGTTTTTACGCAGTAGAAGTTCAAGGCCGTAGGCACGTGCCTCCCCGTTCAGAATTACTTGTTCGATTGCATCGTTCGCGATTAGGTTTGCCCCGTCAATGTAATCGATGCGATTTTGAATATCCTTATAGAAAGCTTCCGTTTCCAGGCTATATTCGCCTTTCTTAATATTTTGAAAATATCCGATTGCATATTGGTCAAGTAATTGGGGCTCAACAAAGGGCCCGCTAGGGGTCCATACATCCAATGGCGTAGGGGAACTGGTGTTCGATAATAAATGTAGATACTGGGCCAACCGCGTATAACTGGCTTTTACCGAGCTACTGGGACCGAAGGTATATGATAACGACAGGCGTGGCTCAAAATTGGAAAAAGAGGCCAAGGTTTCCGATCTGCTCGAACTGAGTACCCCCGTTGGTTCGGCTTCTCGGTAAACGAGCGCCAAAGGGTCGAATTCGACGGGGTTGTCGTTGGCGTACGTAAAAAGTTCATCTTGCCCGAATCGGATAAAATGGCTGAACCGTAAACCGTACTGTACGCTAAAGTTGTCGGTAATGTCGTGCTCAATGTCGATGTACGCTGCCGATTCATTCGCATATTTTTGGGTCAGCTGTTCCTCGATGATTCCGGATTCGGGGCTGCTGGGTTCGATCTTTCCGGGATTGAAGGAATAATAAATATTGTTTAGGCCATAATTGATCTGCAGCTTATTGCTTAGATAGTGTTTTAAATCGTATTTTATGTTAAAGTTCCGGATACCGGAATTCCAGTCGAAACCTATAAAATCGAGCTTTAAACCGTAATAATAGTCCGAATATATCAAGGAAAGATTCGAAAACAGCTTATCCGAAAAAAGATGGTTCCATCGAAAGTTCCCCACGGCATTGCCGTACGTATTGACAAAGCTTTCACTTATACCGAATACATCCCTTCCAAAATAGCCGGATAAGTAGATACTATTACGTTCGTTGATATTGTAGTTGAGCTTGGTGTTCAAATCAAAAAAGTAAGCGGTGTTGTCTTGATCAAACAGCGGAAGGAACAAGTGGGCATAGGACCCTCTGCCACCCACTAAAAATGCCGCTTTGTCTTTTTTTAAGGGCCCCTCGATGAGCAAACGGCTCGCAACCGCCCCGATACCGCCATTTGCGTGTAATTCCTTACTGTTACCCTCCTTTTGAAAAATATCCAGTACCGAGGATAAACGCCCACCATATCGCGCCGGAATTCCTCCCTTGTACAGTTTAATGTCCTTGATGGCATCTGGATTAAAAACCGAAAAAAAACCGAATAGGTGGGAAGAATTGAAAATAATCGCCTCGTCCAATAAAATAAGATTTTGATCCACGGCCCCTCCACGAACATTAAAACCAGAGGCGCCTTCACCCGCGTTGGTCACGCCCGGAAGGAGAAGGATGGATTTCACTACGTCTGCCTCACCCAGTATAACCGGAATACTTTTAATGGTTTCCACTGATAGTGTGTTCACACTCATTTGTGGGGTGCGAATGTCCATCTTTTCCACATCTTCGGTGACCACCACTTCTTCCAGTTGTTCTGCTTCCTCGATCATCTGGAAATTGATTTTTAGATTTTGGGTAAGGGCGATTTCCCGAACGATATCCTTAAATCCTAAATAACTCACCAATACTTTGTATGTTCCCTCCGGCAGGGTAATGGAATAAAATCCATATTCATTGGTGGTAACACCCGTTCTTAATTCCGGAACGGCCACCGTTACCCCGATCAGGGTTTCGTTACTCGAGGCTTCCGATACGGTACCGCTAAGCGTAAATTTTTGTTGGGAAAAGGAAAGAAGCGTGAAATTTAGGAATAAAAAAAAGAGGAACTTGGTCGGTGCAGTCATTCGGTTCTATTTTTTATAAAAATAGGTATGAGTAGGAGTAGAAAGCAAGGCTTAACATTAATTTAGGAAAGACAAGGCCCCTACATCAGGGAAGGGGCCGACCAGAATAACGGTGATTAATTTTTAAATAGAACCGAGGATTCGATTAAAGGTTTCACTGGGCCTCATAACGTTTGAAATCATGGAATAATCGGGTTTGTAGTATCCTCCGATATCCTGCTTATCACCTTGTGCATCGTTCAGTTCCGATATAATTGAAACCTCATTTTCTTTCAATTGGCTTGCCACCTTGGCAAATACCGTCTTTAAATCGGCATCCTTCTCCTGCGATGCCAATGCCTCTGCCCAGTAGAGTGCCAGATAAAAATGGCTGCCCCGGGTATCCAGTTCCTTGACCTTCCTCGAGGGAGATCGATCATTGACCAAGAACTTTTCGGTTGCGCTGTCAAGCGCATCTCCCATGATCTTTGCTTTGTTGTTGTTGTACTTTTCCCCATAAAACTCCAAGGATACCCCCAAAGCCAAAAATTCACCCAGGGAATCCCATCGCAAATGACCTTCTTCCAAAAACTGCTCAACATGTTTTGGAGCCGATCCCCCGGCTCCTGTCTCGAAGAGTCCACCACCGTTCATTAGGGGAACGATAGACAACATTTTGGCACTGGTGCCGACCTCCAAAATCGGAAAAAGATCTGTCAGGTAATCACGTAATACATTACCCGATACCGAAATGGTGTCTTTTCCGTCTTTGATTCTTTTTAGTGTAAATTTGGTTGCTTCAACAGGGGATAAGATGCGGATATCCAATCCTGATGTATCGTGATCTGGTAGGTATCGGTTCACTTTCTTAATCAGTTCCCGATCATGGGCGCGATTTTCATCGAGCCAGAAAATAGCTGGCACTTTAGTGGCTCTGGCACGGGATACAGCCAGTTTTACCCAGTCCTGCACAGGAGCGTCCTTTACTTGGCACATTCTCCAAATATCCCCTTCGTCCACCGCATGCTCTAAAAGGGTGGTCCCCGAGGGTACATCCACTACTTTAACGATTCCTTCCTTCTTTATCTCAAAGGTTTTGTCGTGTGAGCCGTATTCCTCTGCTTTTTGGGCCATAAGCCCTACATTCGGAACTGTACCCATAGTAGTTGGGTCGAACGCACCGTGTTGCTTACAAAACTCGATAGTGGCCGTATACACCCCGGCATAGCTACTATCGGGTATTACGGCTTTGGTATCCTGGGATTTTCCATCCGCGTTCCACATTTGTCCGGAGTTTCGAATCATGGCGGGCATCGAGGCATCGATGATTACGTCACTGGGGACATGCAGGTTGGTAATACCCTTGTCCGAGTTTACCATAGCCAAATCCGGCCCTTCCGCAATGGCTTTCCGAATATCGTTTTCAATTTCAGCCCGCTTATCCGAATCCAATTGCCCCAATTTGTTCAAAAGAACCTCAAGCCCCTCATTGGCGTTGATGCCGAGAGACTTAAAAGTATTCCCATGTTTTTCGAATACTTTTGAGAAAAATACGCGTAGTGCATGGCCAAAAATGATGGGATCGGAAACCTTCATCATGGTTGCCTTCATGTGTAGGGAAAAAAGTACTCCCTTTGCCTTTGCATCAGCTACCTGCTCTTTCAAAAAGGCGACCAGTGCTTGTTTTCGCATGACCGTGGCATCGATAATCTCGCCCTGTAACAAATCGATTTTCTCTTTCAAGATTTCAGTAGAACCATCGTTCCGTTCCAGGATAATCCGTACCGAGGTAGGGGTGCTTAGCGTCATCGACTTTTCGTTCGATTTGAAATCACCGTCGCCCATAGTAGCCACATGGGTCTTGGAGTTGGAACTCCATGCTCCCATTGAATGTGGATTTTGCTTTGCGTAGTTTTTAACCGCCCTTGGCGCGCGACGGTCGGAATTCCCTTCCCTTAAGACCGGGTTCACGGCGCTCCCTTTAATTTTGTCATATCGGGATTTGATGTCTTCGGATTTTTCATCGGTTGCCTTTGATGGGTAGTCGGGCAGGGCGTACCCTTTGGATTGCAGCTCTGAGATCGCTTCCTTTAGTTGGGGAACGGAAGCACTGATATTGGGTAGTTTGATGATATTCGCATCGGGATTTTTGGCCATCTCCCCGAGTATGGCAAGGTCATCGGGCAGCTGTTGGTCTTTTTCGAGAAAATCCGGGAAGGCCGATATGATTCTCGCGGCTAAGGAAATATCCTTGGTTTCAACAGCGATTCCGGCAGTTTTGGTGTATGCTTTTACGATTGGCAAAAAGGACTGTGTCGCCAAAGCTGGTGCTTCATCGGTACGGGTATATAAAATCTTAGGCATTGAGTTCTGCGGTTTTTATTTAAAGCGCAGCAAATATACATTTAATGGGCTAAAAAAATGGCAGAAAACCCAACTTAAAAGGGTATACGAGCTAAAAAGCGGTGGCTTTGAACATCAGCCGAGGGCAGTAAAAATAAAAGCCATGTCATGGTACAAGTACACTGACATGGCTTTTTTGAAATAGCTAGTGAACTTTTTGTTCCGCCCTAAGGCAAAACTGCAACCATTGATTGCATCCACTTCACTATCTCCACGTTTAAGATATCTTTACACTTAATTTTTCAACCAAGTCGTAATCGATATCTATTCCCATTGACTTCATGTCTTTTTATCCAACCTGAAACCGAAGTTTCAAAAAAGATACAGTGTCATTCACAAAAAGTAACGTAAAAACCGATGTCTTTACCTTTTTGCTCGTTTTTTCTATTCTCTGTGTTTCCACCGAATCCTGAAAAAACTAAATCAACAGTATAAATTACGTGAACTTTATAATAATCAACTTACTTCGCTTTTGACGGCTTTCTTTTGATTACAGGGTAAATGTACTTTAAAACACGAGAGCGCCAAAATATTTAACAGATTTAAAATCAACAATATATGAACGTAGGATATTAACAATTGTTCATAAAAAATGCGCCCTGATTCTTTAGGGCGCATTCAAGTTGTTTCTGAGGCGAACTAAGAGCGAACTTCTTTGATGCGCGCTTTCTTACCAGTAAGTCCTCTAAAGTAGAAGATACGTGCCCTACGTACTTTCCCTTTTTTGTTCACTTCGATTTTTTGCAGTGCTGGCATGTTGATAGGGAATATACGCTCTACCCCAACAGTTCCCGACATCTTACGAATGGTAAAAGTCTCTGTTGCGCCGCTACCCCTTCTTTGGATGACCACTCCCTTAAAGAACTGGGTACGTGTTTTTTCACCCTCCTTAATTTCGTAATAAACCGTAATTGTATCACCGGCAGAGAAATTTGGGAATTCCTTTTTGGCTACAAATTCGTTTTCCACAAAATTGATTAATGATTCCATGATTCAAATTTACTGTTATGTAAAGAGCAACATTCACGATTTTCGTCAGCGGTTGATTTTACCGGATGCAAAAATACGCTATAATTGATAACCGACAAGTGTTTTTGTTCAATTTTTTGCCGTAGGCTCTATGATAGAAGGCTATTTCAATAGATCAGGACGAAGCCGTTCGGTTCGCTTCAAGGCTTGTTGTTCCCGCCATTCCTCGATTTTAGGAAAGTTTCCGCTCAATAATACTTCTGGAACCTTCATTCCTTTATAGTCGGCAGGCCGGGTATACACAGGTGGAGCTAAAAGTCCATCTTGAAAACTATCCGTAAGAGCCGAGGTCTCATCGTTCAGCACTCCTGGAATTAGTCGAATAATCGTATCGCAAAGAACCGCTGCCCCGAGTTCCCCACCGGACAGTACATAATCACCCAAGGAAATCTCCTTGGTTATAAAAGTGTCCCTCACCCGCTGATCCACACCTTTGTAGTGCCCACATAGGATGATAATATTTCCACAAAGCGACAGGCTATTGGCCATTTGCTGGTTCAAGGTCTGCCCATCGGGAGTCATATATATAACCTCATCATACTGCCGCTCTGATTTGAGCTCGGTAATGCATTTGTCAATGGGTTCTATCATGAGGACCATACCGGCTCCCCCTCCAAATTGATAGTCGTCGACCTGCTTATAGCTTTTATCGGTATAATCCCGTAGATTGTGCAGGTGAACTTCCACTAGGCCCTTTTCTATTGCTCTTTTAAGAATGGAAGCCTCGAATGGGCTTCGTAGGAGTTCGGGCAAAACAGTGATGATGTCTATTCGCATTAGAGATGTATTTTCCTGGTATTTAGGCGGTCCAAAAATAGTGAAAACAGTGCGCATCTTTTTTCCATCCTAACCGCTCGTATAACTGTTGTGCCGGATTATTCGTGGCCGTCTCCAGGGCCAACCCCTTATAGCCTCTCTCTTTGCAATGGGTCTTTGCCCTGTTGAGAAGGGCTTCCCCGATTCCTTTTTTTCGATGTGAATTCAAGACAAAAAGATCATTAAGAATAAAAACACGCTCCATGGATACGGATGAGAAAGTAGTATAGAGCTGTGTGAAACCGACGGCCTCTTGCTCATCGAGGGCAAGGAAAATCACCGATTCGTTTCTAGACATTCGTTGCTCCAAAAAACGAGTAGCGGCCGAAAGATTAGAATCTTGCCCATAGAATATCCTGTAGCGATCGAAAAGGGGGGCGACCTGTTCGATATGGTCTTTTGTGGCTGGGATAATGGTAATCATCTCGAGAGCAAAAAAAAACTCCTTTCGGAGCTTTTCGTTTTATTTTTGTTTTTTGTATTTGTTGATTTCATCCTGAAGTTGCCGGCTAATTTTTTGTTCCCGTTCCAATGCTCTTCGGCGATGATCTTCGTATTCTACCTCGAGTTCGGCGAGATTGGTGCGGGCCTCTTGGGTAAGGATGTTGCTTTTACGGAACTTATAAATAAAAAATAGCAGCGTCAACAACAAAGCGGCAATCATTGTCCAAAGAATGAAATTATAAGTACCTTTCGAAACTTGGATACCTAAAAATGACATACTGTCTTTTTCCTCGGTCACCGCGGCAAGGTTACCCGTAGTTTCCTCCAATTTTTTATTGAGTTCCTCGATCGTCTCTTCATTTTCAGAAATGGTCGATTTCAACTCAATTGTTTTCTTGTTGATCGCGTTTATGGTGTCGAGAACGTTCTTCCTTATTTTAAAGAGATTGGCTTCCTTGACTACCTCATATCGGACACCTTCGGCCCGATAATTACCGGATTTTTTGGCAATATAGTCAAACTGGCTGCTGATAGGTCCTTTGTCAAGCGATAATTCCGGTGCGTCGGCTTCCTGGGCAAATTGTAGGTTAACTGTCAACAAGGCGGTAAAAATAAATAGTATTCTTAAACCCTTCATGTCTAGTGCGGTTGCTAAGTATTAATAAATATGATTTAGAGGGGACTAAAGTAATCCAATAATATCAATTAAGAAAAAAATTTGACCACAAGCTATGTTTAAGACAAAAAACCAAAAGCGCGACCATTTAATCCCTTAAATTCTATATGTACGGAAATAGCCTTAAAAAAGATGTTGATCAAGACGAAAAATCCACTTAAGTCAATATTTAGTAATAGGTAAATCGTCTTACCTTCGCGATATATTTTGCCAATCGAATCACCTGATGGGAATAACCGTATTCATTGTCGTACCAGATATAGAGTACGATATTTTTTCCGTTTGGCGAGACAATCGTAGCGGTACTATCATAGATAGCCGGTGCGGAGGTACCTATGATATCGGATGAAACTACCTCTTTGCTCAAAGAATACTTGATTTGCTCGACCAGATCGCCCTCAAGGGCATATTTTTTCAAAATGGTATTGATGCTCTCAACGGAAGTCTTGCTTTTTATCTCAAGATTAAGTACGGCCAAAGAGCCATTGGGTACCGGAACTCGGATTGCATTAGAGGTCAGTTTGCCCTTCAAAGCCGGTAAGGCCTCGGTAACTGCCTTTCCGGCACCGGTTTCGGTAATGACCATATTTAATGCCGCTGCGCGACCTCTGCGATATTTTCCGTGCATATTGTCCATCAGGTTTTGATCGTTCGTATAGGCGTGTATGGTCTCCAAATGCCCTTTTGAAATTCCAAGGGAATCGTCAATCACTTTTAAAATGGGCGTAATGGCATTGGTAGTGCAGGAAGCCGCCGAAAAAATGTCGGTTCCATCCGGATCGTATTTAAGGTGGTTGATTCCGTGAACGATATTGGGCACCGATTTGCCGGGTGCTGTGAGTAATACTTTCGAGACCCCTTTCGATTTAAGGTGTCTTGACAGCTGGTCCCTGTCTCGAAATACTCCCGTGTTGTCTATGACCAGCGCATCGGTAATGCCATACTTGGTATAATCAAGGTCTTCCGGTGTATTGGCACTTAATACGTATACAGTGGTACCATTAATGATCAATGCCCCTTTTTTTGCATCGATATTCACGGTTCCCATAAATTGACCGTGAATTGAATCGGCACGTAGTAAATTGGCTCTTTTCTCGAGTACTTCCTCCGTAATCGGTCCACGAATGACAATCGCACGCAAGCGGAGCTGATTGCCCTTTCCGGTTTTTGCCATTAGTTCGCGGGCTACTAAACGCCCAATTCTTCCGAAACCGTACAGAACGACATCCTTCGCCTGTAACTCATCGACCTTGCTGGCCCCCTTGAGTTTATCGATTACGAAACCCTTTACCTCTTCATAACCATTGTCATCGGAATGGTATTCATAGGTTAATTTTCCAATATCCAATTTGGAAGGGGGTAGGGGTAGGTCGTTGATTGCCCTTAGTATTTCTACGGAATCGAAAATAGAGATCGGCTTTTGCACAAATTCCCCCGCATATTCATGTAAGTTGATAATATCGCTGACATTCTTATCGATCACCTGGTTTTTAAATAAGACAACTTCTATCGATTTATCATACCAGAGGTCACTGGTCAATTTTATGAATTCGGTGGTCGCTTTTCTTCTATCCGCCTGAAAGGCCAATTCTTTTTCATAAGAACTTATCTGTTCCATTAATACAGTAATTTATCGGTTAAGATTGTGGCTGCAAAACTAACTTTTTCAAACGTTTTCGTATAGCATTTTAAAATAAAAAACGCCCCTGTATGGAGCGTTTTTTCGAGCGACTATTCTTTATTGAAAAATAATGCGTTCACGTTCCCCGTCTTCATTGAGAATCGTAAGACTGGTAGTCCCATATCTGGAAATTTGACTAAACAAATTTTTCGCATCTTCTTTATCTTCAATTTTTTCGTCGTCGAGCCCTATTAAAATCTTTCCTTCTAGGCCATACCCTTTGAGCCGCTCCGGAACATCGGTGATTTTGACACCTTCTTTGATCTTGAATTTCTTTTGATCCTCTTTCGACACGTCTTTCACCGTTAACCCAATCATAGGTAATTGAATGGTCTGCACCTCCTTTAAGGTCACGTATGCGATTATTTCCTCGCCGCCTCTGTCTACTTTTACCTGTATTTTGTCGCCAGGTCTTTTAGAGGAAATATATCCCGTTAAATCAGGGAACTTGCGGACCCTGATATTGTCAACCATCTTGATTACATCCCCCTCCTTTAAGTCGGCGTCATCGGCCCCCGAATCTTCCTCAATCTTATTGACATATACCCCATCTACCTCACTTAATCCGTTTTCGAGGGCATAACTGCTATTCGGTTGAACCGAGCTGATACCAAGTACCCCTTTTCTAACATTTCCGTACTCCATGATATCCTCAACGATCTTTTTGGCTATGTTGCTTGGTATGGCGAAAGAATAGCCCACGTAGGAGCCCGTTTGGGAACTGATTGCGGTATTAATGCCTACCAAATCCCCATTTGTATTCACCAAGGCCCCACCACTGTTGCCTGGATTTACTGCGGCATCGGTCTGTATAAAGGATTGGTTTCGTCCTAAGTTACGTGCCTTGGCACTCACAATTCCAGCGGTAACGGTCGAAGTTAAATTAAACGGATTCCCCACGGCCAACACCCACTCGCCGATCTTGGTATTGTCAGAGTCACCAAAAGCCAAATAGGGTAACGACTCCTCTGCATCGATTTTCAAGAGCGCTACATCGGTTGTGGGATCGGCACCAACGAGTTCCGCTTCGTACGTTTTGTTATTATTCAAGGTTATTTGTAACTGACTTGCCTTGGCAACCACGTGATTATTGGTGACGATATAGCCGTCAGGAGTAATGATTACCCCGGAACCCGTGCCTACCTGGGCCCGTTGACTTCCTCCTGAACCATAGAAAAAATCCATCAAGGAGGTTGGCCCTGAACTTACGGCAACATTCTTCACATGTACGACCGCATTTACTGTCTTTTCGGCTGCAATCGTGAAGTCGACCTCATTGATGCCAGCTCCCTTGGCAGAAGTGGGAGTATAACTTGTATTAAAGGTGGTCGGCTGATTGGCTTCCGTAACAAGGGCATAATTTGGCTTTTCAATGAAAAGTTTATAGGCTCCAAGGGTGATTGCCCCAGCAAATATGGAAACCAACAATAAGCTGCTTATTTTTTTCATAATTCAAGACTGTTTACTTGGGATTTTAAAGGTAAAATTAACAGATTTCCGTATGTTTTATGAGGGGTTTAACGACTTTTTAACGGCTAAGGTTTCGTTAAATAAAGTCCTATCTTTGTCGTTCAAAATTCAACATGCTACTTCAGTTTTATAAATACCAAGGAACGGGGAACGATTTTGTCTTGATCGATAATCGCACGGATTTCTTTCCCAAGAACAATACCAAACTGGTTTCTTCTCTGTGCGACCGACATTTTGGTATCGGGGCAGACGGCCTAATTCTTTTGGAGAATGATTCCGAAGCGGATTTTAAAATGATCTACTATAACTCCGATGGCAACCCGAGTAGTATGTGCGGAAATGGTGGGCGATGTTTGGTTGCCTTTGCGAAACTTTTAGGTATTATTGAGGATAAGGCATCTTTCAGCGCTACCGACGGTTTGCATACGGCTACCGTTGATAGTGCCAATAGGGTGTGTCTTCAAATGCAGGACGTACCCCATGTTAGACAAAAACCCAATTACACATTTTTGGATACGGGTTCACCGCACCATGTTCAGTTGGTGGAACAATTGCAGGAATTCAACGTTAGAAAAGAGGGTGCCAAACTGCGTTTTGGGTTGTACGGCCAAAAAGGAAGCAACATAAATTTCGTGGAGCCCGACCCTGGCGAAGGTTTTTCGATCCGTACTTATGAAAGAGGTGTTGAAAATGAGACGCTATCGTGTGGTACCGGTGTAACTGCGGCAGCATTGGCAATGCACCATTCGAAAGTTACAGACGCCACCAATATTATATTACATACGCTTGGCGGGGATTTGGAGGTTACATTCGAAAAAGATGGAGAGGGATATAAAAACGTGCACCTTACCGGACCTGCACAATTGGTTTTTAAGGGGGAAATCATATGCAGCGACTGAAAGGACGACATATTTATCTGAGGGCATTGGAGCCTACCGATCTGGAATTCTTGTATCAGCTGGAAAACGACCCTACAATTTGGGAAGTTAGCGGTACGATAACACCCTATTCAAAACATGTATTGCGCCAGTATCTGGAAAATGCTCATCGGGATATCTACGATGTGAAACAGCTGCGATTGGCAATTTGTTCCCTGAAGGATGAGGTTTTAGGATTAATAGACCTCTTTGATTTCGATCCGCAAAACCGTCGGGCAGGTGTTGGCATCGTAGTGAAGGAAACCGCAAATAGAAATAAGGGGGTAGGGGGCGAGGCCATTTCGTTGTTGATCGATTATGCCTTTGCCACCTTGGACCTAAGGCAACTATTTGCCAACGTTGGGGCCGACAACGAGGTTAGTCTGCACCTTTTCAAAAAGCTGGGATTTTCCCAAGTAGGCGTGAAAAAAGATTGGATTTTTGAGAACGGAGTCTATAAAGATGAAATTTTATTTCAAAAAATAAATAGTTAAATGTATATCAAGAAGATTTTATTGGTCATAGTGGGCTTAGGGGTTATTGGCGGAGGAATGTTTGCGTACAAGGTGTATACCGCTATTTTTTCGCCCAACACCCGTTTTGAAGCGCCTGAGCAAGTTGTCTTTATACCTTCCGATGCGGACTTCGACCAAGTAAGGGATTCATTGAGGCCCTTGCTAACCGATATGATATCGTTCGAGCAACTTGCAACCAGGAAAGGCTACGCGGCAAACATAAAGGCAGGAAAGTATGTCATTGCCAAAGGTATGAATAACAACCAGATCATCAATTCACTCCGCAGCAATAACATTCCAGTGAGGGTTTCATTTAATAATCAGGAGAGAGTAGAGAATTTAGCGGGCCGGATCGCGGCCCAGATAGAGGCCGATAGCGTTTCCTTGGTCAAGGCGATGAAAGACCCTGATTTTTTGGCGGCCAATGATTTGACCGAGCCTACCCAATTGGCCATTTATCTTCCCAACAGTTATGAGTTCTTTTGGAACACCTCTGCCGAGAAATTCAGAGATCGAATGCTAAAGGAATACCAGCGCTTCTGGACTCCTGAACGCGTGGAAAAGGCTAAAGAACAGGGGCTCACCCCCAATGAGGCTATTACTTTGGCGTCGATTGTACATAAAGAAACTTCAAAGATAGACGAGCGACCACGCGTGGCCGGTTTATATTTGAACCGGTTGAAAAAGAACAATGCCCTCCAAGCAGACCCGACTGTCATCTACGCATTGAAAAAACACCAAAACGATTTCGACTTGGTTATTAAGAGGGTGCTTTATAAAGACCTCGAAATAGATTCGCCCTATAACACCTACAAATACGCCGGTCTGCCTCCCGGACCGATAACCATGCCCGATATTTCAGCTATTGAAGCGGTCCTTGATCCCGAGGAACACGAGTATTTGTACATGGTGGCCAATGTGGAAAATTTCGGCTACCACAAGTTTGCCAAGACATTGGCGCAGCATAACCGAAATAAAGAGCAGTACATCCGATGGATAAATTCCCAACAGATCAATCGATAACAGGTCATCCAACTTTTGGGGCCTGTTAACTAAATTTGGCTTTTTTTAACGAATTCTTACCGACCATAGCCCCTATCCAAACGTATCTTTGTAAAGTGAAAAAATGTAAGCAGTCTCCTTCGCAGGAGTCGTTAGTCTTATTAAAACGAGAATATGGGAAGATGTGTAATTTCTTTTTGCGCGCTTTTGGTACTATTGTTTTTGATGAGTTTTAATCTAGTTTCATCTAAAAAGGTAGAAGTGCCTGACAATCTGAAGGTTACTTGCCCGTCCGAAGTTATTTATCCTAAGAAGAAAACGGTTTTTAACGCTACCATGGTGACTCCACCATTTTTAGGAAGTTCCTACATCGGGTTTAAGGAAGCGCTGGCCTTTAAAGAGTCTCAAGGCAATTATTTTACGACCAATACATTGGGTTATTTGGGAAAATACCAGTTTGGTATCGGCACCTTACAGCTAATGGGGGTGTATAGTGCAACGCGCTTTTTGAACGATCCAGTACTTCAGGAAAAGGCTTTTTATACCAACATGGCCAGAAACAAATGGATACTTAGAAGGGATATAGACAGATTTGTCGGAAAGCGAATCAGAGGTGTGGAAATTACCGAATCGGGTATGTTGGCAGCAGCTCACCTTGCGGGGCCCGGTAACGTCAAAAAATACCTTCGTTCCTGGGGGCGGGTCGATGTAGCGGATAGTTACGGTACGACCATTGCCCATTACATTCGAAAATTTTCTGGCTACGATCTATCCTATGTTGCTCCTAGGCGTAATCCAAAGGTGTAATTATGACCATTTGACTTTTTCAACGAATGTTCCCTCTTTGAGTGGAGCCCAAATATGAAAATGGAACGTTCCCTGACATGACAATGTCGGGGTTTGTTTTTTATGGCGGTACAACCACCTTCAACTAGTTATCCCTGGATAATAAAAATAGCGGGTCTCTTATGAAAGTTTGGCGTTTCGGTACGCCATTTCCCCATGGGTTTAGTGGCAATATATTCGGTCGATAGCGTTATATCACAGGCGATGCACAATAGGGTGCCGGTAGAAAGGGTTTTACAAAGTTCGGCGAACAATTTGTCGTTTCTATATGGGGTCTCAATAAATATTTGGCTTTGTTGAAGCTCTCTAGACCGTTTCTCCAAAAGTTTAATAGCACTTTTTCGTTCGTTGGCCTCGATGGGCAAGTATCCGTTGAATGCGAAGTTTTGACCGTTCATACCGCTGGCCATTAAGGCTAGTATAATGGAGGAGGGTCCGACCAAAGGCACGACCTGGATGCCCTTTTCATGGGCAATTTTAACTACCGCCGCACCGGGGTCCGCTATTCCTGGTGAACCGGCTTCCGATAGTATACCAACGTCATAGCCGTCGAAACATGGTTTAAGAAAACTCGGGATCACTTCCTCCTCGGTATATTTATTCAGCACTTCGAGATGCAACCCGGGCTGCGATTTTCTGGGACTTATTTTTTTGATGAATCGTCTAGCAGATTTCTCATTTTCGACGATATAATGGTCAACTTGTTCAATAGCTCGCTTAATTGAGATGGGTAATACTTCTAGGGGCTCTGTATCCCCCAACGTAGTGGGAATCAGGTATAATTTGCCCCGAGCGGTTGGGTCCTGGGCCATCTAATTTTTGTTTTCTAGTTGTTTGGCAATATGGTCGCAGGCAACATCAATGAGCATATATACATGCTCAAATCCGTCCTTGCCTCCGTAGTAAGGGTCTGGTACTTCGTTGGTTCCTAAATCTACCGATTCCAAAAGCAATCGAACTTTTGCTACCTGGGCTTTCGTCTCGGCCAATTCCAAGATATTTTGGAAGTTACTCCGATCCATTGCAAAGATCAGGTCAAATATGTCAAGATCTCTTCGGGTTAATTTTCTACATCGCTGCCTGCTGATATCCAATCCGTATTTCGCCGCAACGGCAATACTACGTTCATCGGGCCTTTCCCCGATATGATATCCACCAGTACCCGCCGAGTCGACCGAAACGAGCTCCGGGTCTACTTTGCTTTGGAGCAACCCTTCGGCCAATGGCGACCTACAGATGTTTCCAAGGCATACCATTAAGACTTTCGTGGCCATTAAGTTTTAGGAAAATTTCTTGGTAAGGTCTTCGATATACTTTCTGAACTGTTTATCGGTCTCGGCCAAGTTATCCACCGTTTTGCAGGCGTGCAGCACCGTTGCGTGATCTCGTTTGCCTATTTGTGAACCTATGCTCGCCAAGGAGGCTTTGGTGAACTTTTTCGCGAAGAACATGGCCAACTGTCTTGCTTGTACGATGTGTCTCTTTCGCGTTTTGGATTGTAAAGTGGCCACGTCCATCTCGAAATAGTCGGAAACCACTTTTTGAATATAGTCTATCGAGACCTCCCGTTTGGTATTCTTGACAAATTTTTCAACCACCTGCTGCGCCAGTTCCAACGTTACTTCCTTCTTATTGAACGAGGACTGCGCAATGAGGGAAATAATGGCACCTTCCAGTTCCCTTATATTTGTTTTGATATGTTTGGCGACATATTCAACAATATCATCGGGCATCTCTACCCCATCGCGGTATAATTTATTCTTAAGAATCGAAATCCGTGTTTCATAATCAGGATTCTGCAGCTCCGCGGAAAGCCCCCATTTGAACCTCGACAAAAGCCGCTGCTCGATATCCTGCATGTCAACGGGCGCTTTGTCCGAGGTTAGGATGACCTGCTTCCCGTTTTGGTGTAAATGGTTAAAAATGTGAAAGAAGACATCCTGGGTACCTGATTTTCCGGAAAAGAATTGGACATCATCAATAATCAAGACATCGATGAGTTGGTAGAAATGGATGAAATCATTTCTGGTATTCTTTTTGACCGATTCGATGTATTGTTGGGTAAATTTCTCTGCCGAAATGTAAAGTACGGTTCGTTCTGGATATTTATCCTTGATTTCGACCCCAATGGCGTGGGCCAAATGGGTTTTTCCAAGTCCGACACCACCGAACACCAATAAGGGATTGAAAGAGGTTCCGCCAGGCTTATTGGCAACCGCCATACCTGCAGACCTCGCCAAACGATTCGAGTCACCCTCGAGAAAGTTGTCGAAATTATAATTTGGATTGAGTTGTGATTCTATTTTGATGTTTCGGATTCCCGGAATCACAAATGGATTCTTTAACTCGGGATTTTTTGATTTAATCGGAACATCCATTTCCTGAGCGGTCATATTTCCCCTGTTCGAACTTGGTATTTTTTCGGTAAAGGGCTCCCGGTTCCCGTATGTATTTTCCATCTTGATAATGTACACCAATTTGGCGGTATCGCCCAATTCTTTGGTAAGGGCTACCTTTAGCAATTTTACGTAGTGCTCTTCGAGCCATTCGTAAAAAAATTTACTCGGAACTTGAATGCTCAAAGCATTGTCGGAAAGTTTTATTGGTTTAATGGGTTCAAACCATGTTTTGAATGCCTGCGGTTGGATATTATCTTGGATAAAGGCCAAACAATTGTTCCATACGGAATTTGCAGTAACACTCATTCTGAACTTTTCTTATTTTGTTGGTTAGTTTCTAATCAGTAGGTCGAAAAGAGGTCGGAGCAAACCTCGGTTTCAAAGTGGGACAAATATGTGAACAAAAAATCTAAAAAAAAAATCAAAAGCTATTGAATTTACGCTTTTTTTTTCCCATGTTCCGGAGCCACTTCGGACATTTCTAAATATATACTTTTTAAGCCAAAAAATATGGATTTTAACGAAATTTCTTTTCGGGTACGCTATTCCGAAACCGACCAGATGGGAGTGGTATACCATGGGAATTATGCGCAATATCTAGAGATGGGCAGGGTAGAGTGGTTAAGGCAGTTTGGCATTTCTTACAAGAGCATGGAGGAAAGGGGGGTGATGCTTCCGGTAATATCCTTACATGTCGATTTTAGAAAATCCGCGGTGTACGACGACTTGCTTCGAGTTCGTACCCGTTTGATAAAAATACCTACTGTAAAAATCGAATTTGAATTTGAAATCTATAACGAAAAAAACGAACTTCTGGTCGAGGCGCGCACCGTTTTGGCATTTATTGATCGACAGACCAACCGCCCCATTAGATGTCCCGATTACTTGATGGAAAAAATTCGTACCGGGTAAAGATCTTGAAAGGTACCAGAGGTATGGGAAACTCAAAACTCCTTTATCCGAACCCCATAAATCATCTTGAATTTCCCCATGATTTTTTGGCTATGGTCTTTTCTCACGGCAACCACCAATTCGCAGCCCAGCTCCAAACGTTGTGAAACAACCTCAAGGTGATGCTGTTTGATAAGTCGCATGACCACATCCATCAGAGGATAGTCAAAAGCGAGCACAAATGTGGTTTGAAGCACCTTTTCTACCAAGTGGGAGGCCTCCAAGGCCATTTGCGCCGCAGCGCGATAAGAAGTAATAAGTCCGTTAACACCCAACTTAGTGCCCCCAAAAACCCTGGCGACGGCTACTATTAAATTGGTTACCCCGAAAGACTGTAGTTGTCCGTAGATGGGAATCCCTGCGGAATTTTTTGGCTCGCCATCATCGTTCGCCCGATAGCTGCTGTTGGCGACCCCTAATCGCCATGCGTAACAAACATGGTTCGCAGCTGGATGCTTCCTTCTTAAGGAGGTGATAATCGGTTTCACTTCGGTCTCATCAGTAATAGGGAAGGCATACCCGTAGAATTTGCTTTTTTTATTTTTGTACAGCACTTCCGGAGAGGGTCCGTCCAAGGTCTTGTATGTATCCGTTAGCCCTTCCATTAAAACAAAGCGACTAAGACAATACTCACTATCGCCAAAGCGATGCCACTCCAATTCTTTACGCTTAGGTGTTCCTTGAACAACAAAATTCCCAATAGAGTGGAAAACATCACAATGGCAACGTTGTTAATGGTGAAGACCGATGCACTGTTGAGTTCTTGGTTCTGTAAAGCGCGCAATAGAAAGTAAATGGAAAAGTAATTGGGAACCCCCAGGGCTACCCCGCCCAGAGCATTGCGAAGATTCATTCGTATGGGAGTTCTGTACGATCTGAGCAGAACAAACAGAATTCCCATTAATGCGGCCGATGCAAAGACGGTGGCGGAAAATAAGGAAAACTCACGCTCTTCAATATAGACTTCCTGGACATATTTGATACTGGTATCAATGAGTCCAGAGCCTAAAAAAACAAGCAAAGGCAAAAACAAGGATGTATTTTTAAAGTCTACGGGCCGCGGTTTGACCGAGGCAAAATACACCGCCGCCAACGCCAATAGGACCCCTACAATCTTCCAAGGACCTAATGCTTCCTTGTAGACAAGTACCCCGAAGAGCACTGGGATTACGAGCGACATCTTGGTAGCAACAGAGGCTACCGAAACCCCGACTTTCTGTGCAGTAGCGGCCATTAGATTAAACACGGCAATGAACAAAAAACCCAACAACAAGGTACCCGGAAACCACGGCTTTCCCAGAACTTCCACCACCGATAGTTCCCCATTGTAAAACAGTAGTCCCACCACGCATGCCACCACATAATTCGTAATAATGGCATACAAGGTTTCAATTTTATAAACCTTGAAGAGCTTGAAAATGACAAAAATAAGACTTGAAAAGAGAACACTCAGGGCAAGGTCTAGCATCTTATAGTCTGTTTTTAAGCTGTATGATGTCTTCCTTGCCTACTTGCAGGTTCCAGCACCTAATTCCCATTAGGGCGGCGGCATCGGTATTTTCCTTGGAATCATCTATAAATAGGGTTTCTGAGGGACTTAGATTATTTTGCCCTATCACAAATTCAAAAACTTCGGCATCAGGTTTTCGAAGGTTTATTTCATGGGACAGATAGAATTGTTCAAAGCTGTTTTTGAAACGATTGAATTTTTCGGAGCCCATTATTTTCTCGACATGGGGAATATGTAGCGCATTGGTATTACTCAATAAGAATAGCCGATATGTTCCCTCGTTGGCCAAGTTCTCTATAAACTCCAGGCGATAGTCCGGGAAATCCAGTAACATCGAGTTCCAGATATCTTTAATTTGTTCAGGACTGGCTTTTGGGTAAATCACTGCCAGTTGTTCAACGAACTGATCAGGAGAAATACCGCCTACCTCGAAACTATTGTTCACCGCTATCAGTTCCGGTGTCAATGTAGGTACACCTCCAAAGGATCCTATTTCACGAAAGATAACCTGCTTGTCGAGGTTGATGAAGATATCGCCGAAGTCGAAAATGATGTTTTTAGTCATTGCCATACAGGTTTAGAATATCGGTGTCTATTCTTATCGAATTAAGTAGAGTTGCCTTTAAACTTGGCCCCTCGATGCCCTTTGTAAATCGGGATTTTCCCGTAAACACCCTTGCCTCGTCCCATAGTCCTGCTTTGATAAAAGTGGTCAATGTCTGTGTGCCGCCTTCGATTAGGACGCTATTGATTTCGTACCGATGCAGTACGTCACATATTTGCGGGGCAATTTCCTTTGAAAAATCCAATAACTCATAATTGATTCCATTGATGTATTTGGAGGAATCGGCAATGGCTGTCAATACCAAAGTGGGAATGTTGCCATCCAAAACGTGAAAGTTACCATCAATTTTCAAATCCTGGTCCAATATAACCCTCATAGGGTTTTTACCGGTCCACTGTCTTATGTCGAGTCGGGGATTATCCTGTAGAACGGTGTTGGTACCCACCAAGATTGCCTGTTCTTCGCTTCGCCATTGATGTACCAGTTGTCGTGAGCTTGGATTGGTAATCCAATAAGGTTGTGGCGCCTGGGTTCTTTTCTTTGATTCAGGAGCAATAAAACCATCAGCGGTCATTGCCCATTTTAAAATGATAAGGGGCCTTTTTTTTTCATGGAAGGTCAAGAAACGTTTGTGATGTTCCCGACATTCGGTTTCCAATACCCCAACGGTCACCTGGCATTCGCTATCCCTTAATCGTTGAATTCCCTTTCCGGCTACTTTCGGGTTAGGGTCCATAAGTCCGACTACCACTTTCGGAATCCTGCTATTCACAATGAGATCTGCACAGGGCGGGGTTTTTCCAAAATGGGAACAAGGTTCTAAGGTCACATACAGGGTGCTCGAGGATAAAAGGGAACCCTCCTTAACGGATTGAATGGCATTGACTTCCGCATGTGGTCCTCCATAAGGACTTGTAAATCCTTCCCCGATGATCCGTTCCCCGTTCACGATAACAGCGCCCACCATGGGATTTGGAGCGCTGGTTCCCAACCCATTTTTGGCGATTTCGATACATCGCCGCATGTATTTTTCGTGGGAGGTACTAACGGACATTTTGTGGTGTGTCAAATTTTAGGATTGGGCGTATTTCGAGTATCTTCACACCGCAAAAATAGGATAATAAAAAGTATTGGTTCCACATCAAAACAACCAAGGTAAGTAGTTCGTTTGTTTTGAAAGTTTTCCCGAACAAGAAAGGCATTTAAAAGCATGTTACTTAAGGAAATCAAGACCATTTTTCATAAAGAATTGGATTCGCTCTACCCGAAGGAAGAAGTGGATGGTTTTTTTTATCTGCTCACAGGACATTATTTGGGAGTGGAGCGTTTTATGCTTGCCCTACGGCCCAAACTTGTCCTAACCAAAGAAGAGGAGCAGCCACTATTCGAGGCCTTGTCGGAACTAAAGCTGAATAGGCCCGTGCAGTATATCATTGGGCAAAGTCATTTTATGGGATTGGACTTTCACGTAAACGAAAACGTGCTCATTCCAAGACCGGAAACCGAGGAGTTGGTACGGTGGGTCGTTGAAGAAATTAGTCCACCGGACTTTCAAGTCCAAGATAGGGAAAAAACCCGGAGTTCGATATCCGATGGCAGTCGGGGCGATCATCGCTCCGGAACGGTGATTCTGGACATTGGCACCGGAAGTGGTTGTATCGCGATTTCCTTGGCAAAACAGCTACCGGAGGCAGAAGTTCATGCCCTTGATGTTTCCGAAGCAGCTTTGGAGGTAGCCACACAAAACGCATTAAGGCATCAGGCGGACATCAAGTTGACCCAAGCCGATATCCTAACGCTGGATTCTTTAGGTGAGAAATTTGATATTATCGTGTCGAACCCGCCCTATGTTCGTGAGTTGGAGAAAAAACACATGCATCAAAACGTTTTGGAGCACGAACCTGATTTGGCATTGTTCGTTTCCGATGACAACCCTTTGGTGTTTTACAAGCGAATTGTTCATTTTGCCTTGGAAAATTTAAAACCGGAAGGACGCTTGTATCTCGAAATCAATCAATATTTGGCAAAAGAGACGAGACAACTTTTAGAAGACCATAATTTTACTGATATTGAAGTCCGAACAGATTTATTTGGTAACGAGCGGATGGTAAAAGGACACCTTGTAGCTACGTAAGCAAAAAGAAATTAGCAAGAAGTCCGAGCGATGGGTCCCTGGTTTCCCCATTTTCGCTGAACAGTAAAACAAATGTCATGGAAAGCATCGTCGTATTTTGTGGAAGCAGTGAAGGCAATGACCCGGTAGTTTTGGAGAATGCCGTGCTCTTGGGGGAAACCTTGGCAAAAAGGGACATCACCTTGGTATACGGTGCAGCGTTTATCGGGGTCATGGGCAAAGTGGCACAAGGCGCTTTGAATGGCAATGGCAAGGTAATCGGGGTAATCCCTGATTTTTTAATGATGAAGGAAGTATACCATCCTGGACTAACCGAACTGATCATCACTGAAAACATGCATGAACGCAAGTTAAGGATGCACGAACTGTCAGACGGAATCATCACCCTTCCCGGTGGCTATGGCACCTTGGAAGAACTATTTGAAATGATTACATGGGCCCAGTTGGGACTACATCAAAAACCGATTGGGATCCTGAATACCAATGGCTTCTACGACGACCTGCTGGCCATGCTGCGGAAAATGGTGAATCAAGGTTTCCTAAAACAGGAAAATTATAGGATGCTCCTGGTCGACGATTCCGTAGACGGACTATTGCAACAAATGGAGGAGTACAAGCCCCTGCCTTTACCCAAATGGATACAAAAAGACCAGGTTTAGTTTGTAGGTTCGAGGTATGGTTGATGTCAAAAGCCAATGTAAAAAAGTTGAATTTGAGCCCTCTCATTGAAGAAAGAAGTACCGATCGGGATAAAGGGTTTATGTGGAAATAGCCCCTAGAAGATAAAATAGCTACTGTCAATATCAAACGAAATATGACCACTGAAGAAAGAATCGAGGCGTTACGCCAAGAATTGCGTGAGCATAATTACAACTACTACGTGTTGGATAATCCCACCATATCGGACTTTGAGTTCGATATGAAATTGAAAGCGCTCCAGGACTTGGAATCCAAACATCCGGAATTTTACGACCCTACCTCGCCAAGCTTAAGGGTAGGTGGCATGGTTACCAAAAGTTTTGAAACGGTGGTACATGACCACCCCATGTACTCGCTCGACAATTCGTATTCCAAGGAAGATTTGGAAGATTGGGAAAAGCGCATCCAACGAATCTTGGGGAATTCGGAGGTCGAGTTCACTTGTGAACTCAAATACGACGGCGCCTCCATTAGTCTCACCTATGAAAACGGTCGATTAGTAAGGGCTGTCACCCGTGGGGATGGTACCCAAGGGGACGATGTGACCACGAATGTAAAGACCATTAAATCGGTTCCTCTACGACTTAAAGGAAGTTACCCACCTAAATTCGATATCCGGGGAGAAATCGTGTTGCCCCTAGAGGGTTTTGCCGAAATGAACAAAGAGCGCATCGCAAATGGGGAAGATCCCTATATGAATCCAAGAAACACTGCTTCGGGTAGTTTGAAACTGCAGGATAGCGCCTTGGTCGCCGAGCGTCCTTTAGACTGTCTTTTATATGGCGTCGTTGGTACGAACACCGGTATATCCTCACAGTGGCAAATGTTGGAAAAAGCCAGGGAATGGGGTTTCAAGGTCCCGACCGCAGCTAAATTGTGTGCCTCAACACAGGAGGTGATGCAGTTTGTCGATTATTGGGATGTGCATCGTCACGACCTGCCGTATGAAACAGACGGGGTGGTGGTCAAGGTAAATAGCTTGCAGCAGCAAGACGAACTGGGCTACACCTCCAAGTCTCCGCGATGGGCGATGGCCTACAAGTTCAAGGCGGAGCAGGCATCAACGGTTTTGAATGAGATTACCTATCAGGTTGGGCGTACCGGGGCAATTACTCCGGTGGCCAATCTACAGCCCGTGTTGTTGGCCGGTACCACGGTTAAAAGGGCTTCCCTACACAATGCCGACCAAATCGCCAAGTTTGACATACGGGAAGGCGATACGGTGTTTGTAGAAAAAGGAGGGGAAATCATTCCCAAGATTGTCGGGGTCGATTTTACGAAAAGACCGGCTGATTCCAAACCCACGGTATACATTACGCATTGCCCCGAGTGCCATACCGAATTGGTTCGGACCCCTGGTGACGCAAAACATTACTGTGTAAATTACTACGGTTGTCCGCCACAGATTACAGGTCGTATTCAACATTATATTTCGCGAAAGGCGATGGACATCGAGGGAATGGGCAGCGAGACCGTTGAGTTGTTATTCAAGGAAGGATTGATTACCAATTATGCCGATCTGTACGGGTTGACCAAAGAACAGGTCATGCCCTTGGAGCGAATGGCAGAGAAGTCCGCAGAGAATTTGGTTAACGGGATAGCTGCCTCGGTACAGATTCCATTTGAAAGGGTACTATTCGCTTTGGGCATTCGTTTTGTGGGGGAGACCGTGGCTAAGAAATTGGCCAAGGCCTATAGGAATATCGATGCACTCATGGCGGCCACCGTCGAGGAACTGACCACCGTGAACGAAATCGGGGAACGTATTGCCGAATCGGTGGTGGAGTTTTTCCAAAATGAAAATAACCGGATCATCATCGAACGTTTAAAGGACTATGGCATTCAGTTTTCTTTATCGGAATCCCAACTGCAAAATCAAACCGATAAACTAAAAGGGCTCACCATCGTGGTCTCCGGGGTATTTGAAACCATAGGTCGTACCGAACTCAAAAAGCTGATAGAAGACAATGGGGGTAAGGTTGGGTCGAGTATTTCCTCCAAAACCTCCTATCTGGTCGCGGGGGATAAGATGGGACCAAGCAAACGTGCCAAGGCCGAGAACTTAGACATTCCCATTGTTTCGGAACAGGAGTTTTTGGCAATGATCTAAATCGGTTTCGGTATGATCACCAACACCACCCGTCGTTTTTGGTTCGCCTTGTTGACCACCTTTGCGTTCATCATCCGAAACCGCTCTTTTCGCAAATGGTTTTGGGTGCCTGTATTAATTTTGGCTATTGGCTTTTTAATCCCACAGCATATGATTGTTCCGGTCAAGGGTGCCACGACCAAGAGCTGGGACGAAAAATCGTTTTGGGCCTACCCATGGGGGAGTTCCATTACCCATAAGGGAATCGATATTTTTGCCGATCGCGATACCGACGTAATTTCTTCGACGTACGGAATCGTCGTGTATACCCATGAAGGGGGAAAAGGTGGGAAGTCGGTGATGGTCTTGGGTCCCAAATGGCGTTTTCATTATTATGCCCATTTAGAAGAGGTAAAGACCTTCGTCTTCAAACCCCTAAAAAGAGGGGAGGTTATTGGTGCCGTCGGTGATACCGGAAATGCCAAAGGGAAACCGCCCCACTTACATTATGCGATTACTTCACCCTTTCCCTATCCACATCTATACGACGATGAAGCGGTGCAAGGGTGGAAGCGGATGTTCTACTTAAATCCGGATTGTTGGCTACGATAAACAAATAATTGAAACAATATGGACAAGGAGCTTACGGATTACGGTGCTTTTCAAGATTCATTAGGGTTCGATAGGCCAAGACCAACATGGCCGGAAGCCCTGAAGGCCCTTTGGTACGATGCCAAGGGTGATTGGGGGGCCTCCCATAATATTGCCCAGGAGATATACAGCGATTTGGGAAGTTGGATACATGCCTATTTACATCGAAAAGAAGGGGACGGGTTCAACGCCGGCTATTGGTACCGAAGGGCGGGAAGGCCATTTCCCAAAATAAGCTTGGACGAAGAGCATCGGCAGATTTTTGAGGATGTATTGGGAAATCAGTAATCCGAATAGGCCGTTGGATATAGCAAAAAAATATCAATATGCGATACATTGTTCTGGTATTTGGGCATCGCTTTAAGCGTATTCCACTCGGGAGCGTCGACAAATGACTTCCAATTGGCATCCCGACTTTCTTTGTTGGCATGGGTGGTCATATACATTAAATTCGGCATCTTGCAACCGGAAACGACTTCTGCATAGAACACTGCGTTGAACCCTAGTTTTTCAAAAAGCTTGATTTCCCCCCCGGCGTTGAACATATCCACTTTGTTCCTGTAGATGGCCTCGGTGGCCGATTCATAACTGCGTAGTTCATACACCCTATCCTCCCTCGGTCCGCTGAGTTTGGAGGCCTCCATTTCGGGCATGTCGACAAAGGCCTTTAGAATAATACCTTCTATTCTATGATAAGGGGGACGATCATGAGGAGCTTCCAAATAGTCTTTTCCCGAGGACGAATACGCCATATCTTTCAATAATTGGTTTTCCAGTTCGGAAAGTTCATCCAAGGTATCGAAAGGGATGAGCACATAGGTCTTTTTAGGAGCAACGGAATCCGTAGGCCTCGGTTTAAAGACACCGACCGGACCGATCCCCATTCGCTTTAAAGCAGGCAGGTAAGCATTTTCAAGATAGGCATCAGTGGTTTGCACCTGTTCCTCGGTTTCAAAAGAATAGATTTTAAGTTGGTAGTACTCACGGGCGGTACCCTGTGACAATACCGCTTTGGAAAAAAATAGGAGCAAGGTAAAGGAGAATAACAGCGTTTTCATGGGTTATTTTTTTGATTGGAATTCTATGTGTGGAACCGTTTGTGCTCAGGAAGATACCATTTTTTGAAAACAAACACTATTTTCAATCCCCTGATATTGCCCATAGTTGGGAATGATCTCATAGCCGTTCTTTCGATACAAAGCGATGGCCTCGGGTTGTCGCTTCCCTGTTTCCAATATGCAATATTCATATCCCAATTCGTTTGCCCAATGTTCCAACCCTTGAAGCAATCGGGTCGCGATCCCCTTTCCCCGAAAGTCTGGCAAAACATACATACGTTTGACTTCCGTGGCGATTTGGTTAAAGGTTTTGATAGCTCCGCAGGCGACGGGCTTATTTTCCGAATATCCGACGATGCAATGGTTGAGTTGGCTTATCGAATTGAACTGATGGTAAAAGGCATGGTCTTCCCCGTCACGCTGGGCGAGATCGCTGTCGAGCAGGGCTACGAGTTCGATGAAGTCTTTGTCCGTAGAATCGGTTCTGCGAAAATCGAACATTAAAAGCTACTTTTGTCCGTTATACAATAATGCTGGTACCAGTTGTTGCCACGTTCTTTGCATCGTCAAAATAAAAATCAATACGCCCCAAATGCACCCCGTAACAACCTACTTGGTTCACTAGTACGTTGTTGCCAACAATATTCTTGGCGATAGTCGGTTTGTCCAGGAAGGTATGGGTGTGCCCACCGATGATCAGGTCGGTATTCTTGGTTTTCGAAGCCAGCTCAAGGTCGTTTGGCCGGTGTTCCGCCAGATAGCGATAGCCAAGGTGCGATAAACATACTATGATATCACATTGCTCTTCCGTTTTTAGCTTGCGTTCGCAATCCTGGGCAATCTCATAAGGAGGTAGGTATTTGGTCTCTTTATAAAGCGCCTTTGTAACCAATCCGTCCAATTTAATGCCCAGACCGTAGACCCCGATTTTGATTCCATCCCTTACATAGGTTTGGTAGGGCTGTACATGCCCTTCCATTAAAGTATTGCTAAAATCATAGTTGGCCGAAAGCAGCTCGAATTTGGCATGTGGTAACTGCGCATAGAGTCCGTCGACGCCATTGTCAAAATCATGATTTCCGATGGTGGCAGCATCATATTTGAGCATCGACATCAATTTAAATTCCAATTCGCCGCCATAAAAGTTAAAATAGGGAGTGCCTTGAAAAATATCACCCGCATCGAGCAAGAGGGTATTCGGATTTTCCGTACGTATCCGTTCCACCAGAGTGGCCCTTCTTGCCAATCCTCCCAAGTTCGGAAATGTACTATGTTCCTTTGGAAACGCATCGATATGGCTGTGCACGTCGTTGGTGTGCAAAATAGTAACGTGCTTTTTGGCGCTATGTAGGCAAGAATTCAGTGCGAGCCCTCCCAAGCCCACCAAGGCGCTGGAAGCCGTTACCTTCTTTAAAAATTTTCTTCGTTTCATGAATAGTACATGCAAATTCTACTTATTGCTATAACCTATTGACAATCGCTTTGGGGATTGAAGAGACGTTTTGTGTTCCATACGCTATCATTCCATTTTGTAATATCGATTGTCAATCACAGGATTGAGCGTATCTACCTTTTTAAAGTAATCGATCATCGCATTTCTAATCAAATAATCGACACTTGTCACTGACAGCGCATCCTTAAAGAAAACCATACTGTCGCCTCCCATGGTCAGATAATCGCTTGTGGCGACGTAATACGTACGGCCCGCATCGAAATCTTTTCCCCTGATCGTAATGGTTCTAATTTCGTCGTTTTTATCTAGTATGACTTGCAGACCGGCAATGGGATGGGCACGTTTTGAGCGTACTAGATATTCAACGAGGGCTTGGACCGATTTACCTGAAAGTTCAACTACGGCAATATTGTTCTCAAAAGGCATCACCTCATAAGCGGTTCTGGCCGACACGGGCCCTTTCGAAATAATAGATCGTATACCCCCATGGTTCAATAACACAAAATCCAGGTGTTTGCCAGTGCGGGAATGAAAGACGGGTTCGGCCTGCTCCAAAACGATGTCTGCCATAAGATTTCCAGCCGGGGTATTGTAGATTCCATCATCTTTCGAGATAGTCTTTGGCGCAAAGGCCAGCGTACTATCCAATACCTCATTAACACGTTTACGATAGGGGATTATAAAGGTTTCAATAGCCTGGTCGGATATGATTGAATCGTTGATGGTGAGTCGATGGGCCTCTATTTTAGCGAGTCCGGAAACCTCGGGTCGGCAGGACATCACCCATCCAATAGTTACAAATAAAACAAAATGTTGTATTTTTAAAATCATTATCCTTTTTATCTTCGCATGGTCTTGTGAGCGGATATTCTTTACATTTGTAATACCCTGTGGCACTTTTTTTCGTTAGAAATATAAAGGTCGGGAACACAAAATGTAAAAATACATGTTTAAGGGAATAAAAGATAAGCTGAAGTATAAATCAGGGGTAAAATTCCTCAATGAGGCGCTTCAGCAACCGGTAGTGCCCGCAGAACGTACGCATGGGATTACCTCGGTTGGATGTATCGTGGACATGGATGAATTTGACAACACCGACGTGTTTTTCCAACTTCAGGAGGAGTATTCCTTGAGGCCCAATGCTGTAAAAATTATTGGCTACAAGAACTATTATGATAAAAATTCCCCGTATTCGACCCCCGTTTTTTCCGATAAGGATTTGGGGTGGAACGGAAATATCGAAAATAGTTATGCCTTGGAGTTTTTGAGTAGGGAATATGATTTGTTGATCAATTATTACAAGAAAGATAACTTATTGATGAAGTTGATGAGTGTAAAGACCAAAGCCCGTTTTAGGGTAGGATTTACCGAGGTTGATAGCTATTTTAATGACCTGATTTTGGACGTGCCCTTAAACGACTTTAAGGTGTTCAAGCAAGAGTTAAAAAAGTATTTGGGAGTACTCAATGAAATCGACCATTGATTTCGTGCTCATGATAACATAGCAGGACATCATTAGACTCCTTTGGTTGCCGTATGGGTCCTAAACGTATAAGAACTAAGAACAAATGAAAGAGCTGGTGGGCACAGGCGTGGCCCTTGTAACTCCTTTTACCGACGATTTACAGGTCGACGTTGACGCTTTAGGCCGTATCGTAGAGCATTGTATTGCCGGTGGGGTGGGTTACCTGGTCGTTTTGGGCACGACTGGCGAATCGGTTACCCTCGACAAGTCGGAGAAACAATTGGTTGCCGACACGGTGGTTGCGGCGAATGCGGGAAGGCTCCCGTTGGTTTTGGGAGTAGGAGGTAATAATACCGCAGCAGTAATCGAAGAACTACAAACGATAGACCTTAGTGCGTTCCACGCCATTCTTTCGGTCTCGCCCTATTACAACAAACCTACCCAAGAAGGAATTTACCAACATTTCAAAGCGATTGCCGCTAGTACGGAAACTCCAATCATTCTGTACAATGTACCGGGGAGAACGGGAAGCAATATGGTCCCAGAGACGGTTTTACGACTTGCCAACGATTGTCCGACCGTGGTGGCGATCAAAGAAGCATCGGGCGATTTAGAGCAGATAAGAACCTTGATAAAAAAGAAACCAAAGAAATTTCAAATACTTTCGGGAGACGACATGACCGCACTTCCAACAGTACTTGCCGGAGGTGCCGGGGTGATTTCCGTATTGGGACAAGGCTTGCCAACAGCCTTTTCAAAAATGATTCGGATGGGACTTCAAGGAAAAGAAGATCAGGCAAGGGCACTTCACCTTTCTATGGCAGAGGGGATGGATTTGATTTTTAAGGAAGGGAATCCGGCCGGAATTAAGGGAATACTCGAAATTTTAGGTCTATGTAGCGCCAAGGTGCGATTACCGCTGGTCGAGGCAACCCCAGGTTTAAAGGCTATCTTGTCACAATTTGTCGATCAAATGGTAAGCCATGCCTAGTACGTTAAATCTTCCACAAAAACAGTAAAAAAACCTTCAAGACTCTCTACCTTAGCTGTTTTAAAATTGTTTTTTTAATCCGTTGATTATCCGTAATTTTGCAAAATGTTTTTGAAAATCGATAGCATACTGTCCTTGTTGGTTTTAGTGTTTGTTTTGGGTTCGTGCAGCGAGTACCAAAAAGTTCTTAAAAATGAAGAAGTAAAACCCAAGTACGATTTGGCCCAAAAGTTTTACGACGAGGGAGATTATAAAAGGTCCAATCGATTGTTCGAGCAGATTGCACCGAAGTATGTTGGAAAACCACAGGGAGAACGGGTGATGTTTTTTCTGGCGGATACTTATTTTCAAAGAAAGGATTACAACATGGCCGGCTATCAGTTCGAGCGCTTTGTAAAGTCTTATCCCAAGAGCGAGAAGATAGCGCAGGCATCCTTTCTGGGGGCAAAATGCTATTATAAGTTGAGTCCGGAATATTCCCTTGACCAGACCGATACCGACAAGGCCTTGGCCAAACTTCAATCGTTCATCAATACGTATCCGGATTCGGAATATTTTCCGGAAGCCAATCAAATGGCCAAGCAACTAACCACCAAAAAGGAAAGAAAAGCATACGAAATAGCGAAACAGTTTAATAAATTAGGTAAGTTCGATTTGTCTTTTTTGGTTCCGGCAATTGAAGCCTTTGATAATTTTATCACCGATTACCCGGGCTCTATTTATAAGGAACCGGCCCTCTTTTATAAGTTTGAATCGACTACGGAATATGGTTTAAATAGTACCGAAAGACTCAAGCCCGAACGGTTGAAAAAGGCGAAATTGGCCTACGACCAGCTTAAAAAACAATTTCCTGATACGAAGTTTGCGGAAGATGCGGCTAAATTGTTGGAAAAAATTGATGAAGACTTGCAGGGGCAACGCCAAGCGGATGCCAAATAAATAATTTGATATCATGAATATGAATGACCTTAAAAATTCGAAAGCACCCGTCTCAACGGTAACAATCAATAGAAACGAATTCGACAAAGAGACCAATAACATTTACGAAGCGATTTCCATTGCTGCCAAAAGAGCGGTTCAGATCAATTCCGAGATTAAAAAAGAGTTGCTCGAGAAATTGGAGGAATTTGCTACCTACAGCGATAGCTTGGAGGAGGTGTTCGAGAACAAGGAGCAAATCGAAGTATCTAAATTCTACGAAAAACTTCCTAAACCACATGCCTTGGCAGTGGAGGAGTGGTTAAACGAAAAAATCTACCATAGGAACACAGATAAAGACGCCTAGTACTATGTTGGCCGGCAAGCATATCCTCCTTGGAATTACGGGAGGCATCGCGGCTTACAAAACCACTTTTCTTGTTCGATTACTAATAAAGGCGGGCGCCGAAGTTAAGATTGTCTTAACTGAAAGCGCCGCTTCCTTTGTTTCCCCGCTTACCCTTGCTACCTTATCAAAAAACCCGGTTCTGACGTCTTTCGTTAAGGAAGAGGACGATATGACCGATTGGAACAACCACGTGGAGTTGGGCCTATGGGCCGATTTAATGCTTATTGCTCCCGCTACAGCCAACACCCTGTCAAAAATGGTCAACGGTACCTGTGATAATCTCTTGGTAGCGACCTATCTTTCGGCCAAGTGTCCTGTTTTCTTTGCTCCGGCAATGGATTTGGATATGTACCAACATCCATCGACCAAAGCATCTTTTGAAAAATTACAATCTTTTGGTAATCTCATGATTCCTGCTACTTCGGGTGAGTTGGCCAGTGGCTTGCACGGTGAAGGTCGCATGGCGGAGCCGGAAGATATCGTCAGGTTTGTCACGGATTACCTTTCGCGGGAATTACTTTTGACCGATAAGAGAGTGCTCATCACGGCCGGACCTACCTACGAAGCGATCGATCCGGTTCGGTTCATCGGGAACCACTCTACGGGTCTAATGGGTTTTGAGTTGGCAGAGGCTGCTGCCAAGCTGGGAGCAGAGGTATTACTGGTTTCCGGACCTTCCCATCTGAAGGTGATGCATGGTAACATCCGTCTGATAAGGGTGATTTCTGCCGAAGAGATGTACGAAGCAGTACATGAACACTATGTAAATATGGATATTGTCATCTGTGCGGCCGCCGTATCGGACTATAGACCCAAGACCGTAGCGGATCAAAAGATAAAAAAATCCGATTCCGAGTTGTCCATTACCTTAGTCAAGAATAGGGATATCTTACTTTCGTTGGGAAATAATAAACGAAAACAGTTCCTGGTGGGCTTTGCTTTGGAGACTGAAAATGAATTGGCAAATGCCAAGGATAAGTTGGTTCGAAAGAATTTGGATGCCATCGTCCTCAACTCCTTAAATGACACTGGCGCCGGATTCGGTCAACCTACCAACAAAATACGGTTCATAGATAAGAATTTGGATATAAAAACGTTTGATTTAAAAAGTAAAGCTGCCGTGGCGGTCGATATCTGGAACGAAATCTTAAGTAGAATAAATGCGTAGTATCCTTTCCTTGTTCGTTTTGGTGGTCTTTTCCCTGGGAATAAGAGCCCAGGAACTGAATTGTACCGTTACCGTCAATTCCGATCAGGTATCGCAGACGAATCAACAGATATTCAAAACCCTGGAGCGTTCGTTGAACGATTTTATCAATAAGAATAAATGGACCAATCGGACCTATAAGGAAAATGAACGGGTCAATGCGCAGATGTTCATTACCATTACCGAATTCGAAAACAATCGATTTAAAGGTACATTACAGGTACAATCCTCAAGGCCGGTATATAATACCTCGTACCAAACCCCCATATTTAATTATAAGGATAACGACTTTGATTTCGAATACATCGAGTTCCAGCCACTGGTTTTTAATCGCAATGTATACGAATCGAACCTAGTAAGTGTTATCTCATTTTATGTGTACATGATTCTTGGTCTGGATGCCGATACTTTTTCCTTGGAGGGCGGCAATGAGAGCTTTAGAACAGCACAGGCCATCGTCGCACAGGCGCAGGGCAGCAATGCCAGCGGATGGGAACAATCTACCGATAGAAGCCGATTTGAACTTGTCGACAATCTAATGTCGAACACGTATCGGGAGTATCGGGTGGCGATGTACAACTACCATAGAAAAGGTATGGACGTGTTGGCGGATAACAATAGTACCGGTAAACAAGTAATTTCGGGCACGATGAGGTTGTTTGAGACCATGATTAAACGAAGACCCAATGCATTTTTGATTCAAACATTCTTCGATGCCAAATCAGAGGAAATCCAAAATATCTTCTCCGACGGACCCAAAACCGATATCGTAGCCCTAAAGGAAACCTTGAACCGAATAGCACCTCTCTATTCCGGTACCTGGAACGACATCAAGTACTGAGGTTTCTACCCTTGAACGTTTTGATTTCCTCCCACTTGCTTATTTATCGGTAGATGTTAAGCATCCATTTAAAATTCAGAATTGAATGGGAATAAGTATATCTTTGTACCCTTATTCACTTTAAATCGTGCTGACCAATCTCGCTATAAAAAATTATGCCCTCATCGATGATTTAAACGTATCGTTCACCGATGGATTTACGGTAATTACGGGTGAAACCGGTGCTGGTAAGTCTATTTTGTTGGGCGGACTTTCCCTTGTCCTGGGAAAAAGGGCAGACCTTGGTTCTTTGCGGGATAAGGACACCAAATGTGTGATCGAAGCGGAGTTCCAAATCGACAAGTACGGTCTCAATTCCTTTTTCGATAAGAACGACCTTGAATACGCTGCAAGTACGATTATTCGAAGGGAGATACATCCCAGCGGAAAGTCCCGTGCTTTTATCAACGACTCTCCCGTAACTTTAGACATATTGACCGATTTGGGAGGACGTCTTATCGATGTGCATTCGCAGCACCAGACATTGAAACTTACCGAGAACGAATTCCAATTAAAGGTAATCGATGCCCTGGCCAACAATAGTAAAGATCTTTTGGATTATCAAAAACAACTTGCCACTTACAAGGAAACCTCGAAGGCGCTTCAAGAATTAATCGATTTCCAAAAGGAAGCGGATAAGGAACACGATTACAATACATTTTTATTGCAAGAGCTCGAGCAAGCTTCCTTACAGGAAGGAATGCAGGAAGACTTGGAAGCCCAATATGAACAGTTGAACAACGTGGAGACCATCTTGGAACAATTGTCAAAGGGGTATCAATTACTGAATGATGAGCAAGTCGGGGTACTCACCCTATTGGCGGAATTAAAACAGGCTTCCAACAAACTTTCCGATTACGGAAATCAATATGCGCAATTGAACGAGCGTATACAATCCGTTTTCATCGAGATCGACGATATCTCCAACGAACTGGAATCGTTCAGGGACACCACTGAGGCAAATCCGGCACAGTTGGAGGAAGTAAATGCTAAGCTGCAATTACTATACGACCTTCAAAGAAAGCATGATGCCCAGGATGTCGATGAACTATTGGCCGTCAAAAAAAGGATTTCGGAAAAAGTAAGTGCCACGGAAAATTTGGCGGCGGATATCCAAGAAAAAGGAGAACTACTTCTATCCCAGAAGGAAGTATTGGAGAAACTAGCCTCCAGTATTCATATGAAGAGGCAAAAAGCGATTCCCGAACTTCAAAGGCAACTACTGGAAAACCTATCCAACTTAGGAATGTCGAGTGCTTCCTTCAATATCGAATTGCATCCGTCGGAAAGTTTCAAGGATAGTGGAAAAGATGACCTTACTTTTTTGTTTTCGGCAAACAAAGGAACAAATTTCGGGGAGCTTAAGAAAATAGCTTCCGGTGGGGAGCTTTCACGTATAATGCTGACTATCAAATCGATTTTGGCACGATACGAACAACTACCTACCATGATGTTCGATGAGATAGACACTGGCGTCTCTGGGGAGATTTCACACAAAATGGGTGACATCATGCAGGCAATGAGCAGCGGCATGCAGGTGTTTTCTATCACACATTTACCGCAAGTAGCTTCCAAAGGGCACCAGCATTTCAAGGTATTCAAGGAGGAGGATGGCAACACTACACATACCAGAATGCGTCGATTGAGCCAAGACGAGCGGGTGGTGGAACTGGCGGAAATGTTGGGAGGTAAATCACTATCCGACGCTGCCCTGGCACATGCCAAACAATTGCTGAATTAAACCCCGGTTGGCGTAACCGATAATTAAATCCAAGGAGCCATCGATGAGTGGTCAGCCAGGTCGAACAGGGAATTCTTATTAAACTTTCTGAGGATCGCAACTGTCCACTGCCAACTTTTTTAAATATCTTTGAAGCCAACGAACACTAAAGAAAACTCAACATGGCATACGACTTACTAAAGGGAAAAAAAGGAATCATTTTCGGAGCGTTGGATGAAAATTCCATTGCATGGAAAACTGCTGAAAGCGTACATGCGGAAGGGGGCACTTTTGTACTGAGCAATGCGCCCATTGCCATGCGGATGGGTCAAATCAAAGACCTGGCGGCCAAAACAGGATCTCAGATTGTTCCTGCGGATGCGACTTCGGAAGATGATTTGAACGCTTTGATAGCCAAGTCGATGGAAATTCTCGGTGGCAAGCTCGATTTTGTGCTTCACTCTATCGGTATGTCGGTCAATGTTCGTAAAGGGCGCCACTATACCGATGAGAAATACGATTTTACCGCAAAGGGTTGGGACGTTTCGGCACTTTCTTTCCATAAGGTAATGCAGAGTCTTTACAAAGCGGATGCCATGAACGAATGGGGGAGCATTGTGGCCCTCACCTACATGGCTGCCCAACGTGTTTTTCCCGATTACAACGATATGGCCGACAACAAGGCTTATTTGGAATCGGTAGCACGCAGTTTTGGTTATTTCTTTGGAAAGGAAAAAAAAGTACGGGTGAATACCATTTCACAATCGCCAACACCAACAACCGCCGGCCAGGGCGTCAAAGGGTTTGATGGCTTCATTAGTTATGCCGAAAAAATGTCTCCCTTGGGAAATGCAACTGCCCAGGATTGTGCAGACTATACGGTTTCTTTATTTTCTGATTTGACCAGAAAAGTAACCATGCAAAATTTGTTTCACGACGGCGGTTTCTCATCTACAGGGGTTAGTCAGGAGGTCATCGATTATTTTTCCAAGTAGTCACCATAACAATGTTCAAAGCCATCCACTAGGTAAATGGCCTTGCCCTTTAAATACGAATGGATTTAGCCTTCTCCTTTATTATTCCCGTTTACAATAGACCTGAGGAGATTCGGGAACTTTTGGAGAGTCTTTCACGACAGACCTATCAAAAGCCCTATGAGATTGTCATTGTAGAGGACGGTTCTACCCGGGACTCAAAAAAGGAGGTAGACCTATTTAAAAATCGACTTGCGATTACCTATTTGGCAAAACCCAACTCCGGTCCGGGCGATTCCAGAAATTATGGCATGCAGAGGGCCAGTGGCAATTATTTCATCGTTTTGGATTCGGATTGCATACTACCTCCCGATTATTTGGAGGCTGCCGAAAAATCGTTATCACAAGATTTCGTGCATTGCTATGGTGGGCCCGATGCTGCGCATGAATCGTTCAGCATCGTGCAAAAGGCCATCAACTATGCCATGACATCCTTATGGACCACAGGCGGTATCCGTGGAAATAGGACCGCAGTAGGAAAATTTCAACCAAGAAGTTTCAACATGGGGATTTCAAAAGAAGCTTTTGAAAATGTCGGAGGATACGGGAAGATACATCCGGGGGAAGATCCCGACCTTACCATAAGAATATGGAACAAGGGCTTCAAGACCAAGTTGATACCGGAAGCCTATGTCTATCACAAAAGGCGTATTAATTGGAAGAAGTTCTTTATTCAGGTTAATAAATTTGGCATGGTACGGCCCATTCTCAATAAATGGCACCCGGGAACAGCAAAGGCTACGTATTGGTTTCCTACTTTGTTCTGTATTGGTTTTTTGGTATCCTTCCTATTGGCAATTCTAGGAATTATCCTTCCTCTTGGGTGCTACATGATTTATTTTGCCCTGATTTTCATCGACTCTTTAATGAAAAACAAAAGCCTCTCCATCGCAATCCTATCGATTGTCGCCGTATGCATTCAGTTTGCGGGATACGGTTATGGTTTTCTAAAGTCGACCATCTTGATTAACTTTAGCAAGAAGAAGCCACAGGAACTATTTCCCAAACTGTTCTTTAAATGAAGCCGAAGGTGTGATACAGAAAATCAAAAACGTCCTGAAAAAAAGAAAGGTCAAGCTTTTCTTTCTATTTTTGCTTTGTTCAGGGTTGGCTTGGTTTATCAGCAACCTGTCCGATAGATATTCAAGTAATACATCCTTTGAACTTGGCTACGTAAATCCTCCTGATAGTATGATGCTTGTCAATGCATCAAAAAAGGAAATAGAATTAAAGCTGGAAGCAGTCGGTTTTCAGTTCCTGGCTTTCAATCTGAGAAGTCAAAATCTGAACATAGACTTGTCCGAGGCGATTAGGGAGGATGGGATTTTCTACATCTCTCCTACCGATTGTAGGCGACAACTTGAAAAACAGTTGCCAACTGGTGTACAGCTTTTAGATACGGATGGTGACTCCCTCTTTTTTAAGTTCTACAAAGTTGTTTCAAAAAAGGTACCGGTAATCGCACGAACAGACTTGTCTTTTCCACAAAACTATTTGATGGAGGGCGCATTAAAGATCGTTCCTGATTCGGTCATTGTCAAAGGACCTGAGAATGAGGTCGATACGATTACCGCCGTGCGGACGGCGAAAACCACGTTGACCGATCTTACCTCCGATTTTTTGATAAATAGCCGCTTGACAAAAGAACCACATTTGGAAAATACCGAATACGCTACCGAAACTGTTGAAATAAGTGGTAAGGTATCCCGTTTTTCCGAGAAGGTGATTCCTTTGTCGATCACGGTGGTGAATTTACCGGAGGGGGTAGCTATACAATTGTTTCCCGAAAAGGTCGAGGTGTTGGTAAAAGCCAGTTTAGATCGACTGAAGGATTTGAATGCCGATGATTTTCAAGTGATAGCGGACTACGCCTCCTTACCGGAACAAAGCGGTAATTCGTTTAAGTTGAAATTGGTTAAAAAGCCAGGTGATATTTACAGTGTGGTGTTATTGCAAGATAGGGCCGACTTTATCCTTAAGCGCGAATGAAACTAGTTGGGCTTACTGGCGGAATTGGAAGCGGAAAGACCACGGTTGCTAAAATGTTTGCCGATTTAGGGGTTCCGGTCTACGATTCTGACAAGGAGGCCAAAAGGTTGATGAGGTCTTCAAAAAAGGTAAAAAAAGCAATTATTGAGCTGTTCGGCGAGCAAGCCTATAAAAACGAAAAGTTAAACAAAAAGTATCTTTCGAATCAAGTTTTCAACAATGGGGAAATGTTGAAAAAGCTCAACGCCATTGTCCATCCCGCCGTTCGAAAGCACTTTCTCGAATGGGCCGTAAAACAGAAAGCGCCTTACGTGATTCAGGAAACGGCACTTATCTTCGAGAACCAAATGCAAGATTTTTATGATAGTGTGATTTTAGTTATCGCACCTCAAGATACACGTTTACAGCGTGTTATGAATAGGGATGGCAGCTCTAAAGAGGCCATACGCGCGCGTATGAAACATCAACGAAGCGATGTTGAAAAAATAGCATTGGCCGACTACGTCATAGAGAATCTGGAAATCGAAACTACAAAACAAAAAGTATCAGCTATAAACCTTACGCTGCTTGAGAATAACGGGCGCTGACAAATTTTAACATTTTTGTTAAGGTTAGGTTAAACGTGGAATGGGGTAAATGTTAAATCTTTAATTTTACTCAAAAGATGAACAAGAAGTTATTTGTTCTTATGGTTATCCTCATGAGCCTGTCCCTAATCGGGATCATTTTTGTGCAAGGCTTTTGGATCAAGAAGTCGGTCGAGGATAAGGAAGAACAATTCTCCAATGCGGTATCCCAAGTATTGACAAGGGTAACCGACAAGGTCGAGGAGCGGGAAAGAAGAGATTACTATGACCGATATCTTTCACAAGACAGCTTAGGAGAGCCAGTGGCTTCCAGACTTAGAAATATCTTTTTTATTGACCGCGATAATAATTCGAACGAGGTATTATTTTATTCCCATGGTATCTTAGAGGAGAATTACAATATTGCATCTACGTTCTTTGACAACGACAGTGGTGAGGATAGTACACTGATATCAAATTTTTCCAGTAGGCGTCAAAGGACGATTTTCAAGGAAGATTACGACCTTGATGGCAAGGGTTTGAGGCTCAATCCTATTGAAAAATTAGAAAAGATAGGAACGCTCTCCAGCATTGAAAAGGCTCAATTTGACGATGTTTTCAGTGAAAGTGCAAAGCGAGTGCCCATTCACAAACGGGTATCTAAGCAAGAATTGGAACTACTCTTGGATAGAGAGCTTACCGATAGGGGGTTGAATGTCGAATATGAATACGGAATTTATAGTAAAGGGCTCCCTACAAAGGTAAAATCCAGAAAATTCAAGTTCGCAAACAGCACCTTGTACAAAGCACCTATTTTCGAGGATAGCGATGGCGATACCGATTTCTCATTACTGCTTACCTTTCCAAAAAAGAAAGGTTTTTTGATTCAGCAAATATTGGGAATGGCGGTATTATCGCTTCTTTTCACTTTGGTAATCGTTGCCTCCTATTCGGGGGCAATTTATCAGTTGATCAAGCAAAAACAGATTTCGGAGATTAAGTCCGATTTCATCAATAACATGACCCATGAATTCAAGACGCCGATAGCCACTATCAACCTCGCCGTCGAGGCGATAAAAAACCCTCAGACTATCGATGATAAGGAAAAGGTGATGCGTTACCTTGGGATGATTCGGGATGAGAACAAGCGTATGCATGCCCAGGTAGAAAACGTACTCCGAATTTCGAAACTTGAAAAGAATCAACTGGATATCAGTAAGGATAGAATAGACGCACACCACATTATTAAGGACGCCATTGCCCATATCGAATTAATTGTACAGGACCGGGGAGGGTATATCAAAACCCATCTTGATGCAGCAAGAAAAGAAGTGTTGGCAAATGAGATGCATTTGACCAACGTTATAGTGAACATTCTGGACAACGCCATAAAATATTCCCCCGAGGCGCCTAAAATCGATGTATTCACCGAGGTGGCCAAAAACTTTATTATCATAAAAATTCAGGACCAAGGAGCGGGTATGAGTAAGGCGGTCTTAAAAAAGGTTTTTGAAAAATTCTACCGGGAACATACCGGGGACATACATAACGTGAAAGGACACGGACTTGGTCTGGCCTACGTAAAAAAAATTATAGACGACCATCAAGGTGAGGTCTATGCAGAGAGTGAAAAAGGAAAAGGAAGCACTTTCTACGTAAAATTACCCTTAATCTAAAACAAACTATGGAAACTGTAAACAAGAAAATACTTTTAGTGGAGGATGATCCCAATTTTGGGATTGTTCTAAAAGACTACCTTTCAATGAACGATTTCGACGTCACTTTGGCAAAGAACGGAATGGAAGGTTTTGAAAAATTTAAAAAAGACAACTTCGACGTCTGCATTTTAGACGTCATGATGCCTTACAAGGATGGTTTTACCCTCGCAAAGGAAATAAGGGAGAAAAACGAGAACGTTCCTATCATCTTCTTAACGGCCAAGACCATGAAAGAAGATGTTCTAAAAGGGTATAAGGCGGGTGCCGATGACTATTTGAACAAGCCTTTCGACTCCGAAGTACTGCTGATGAAACTCAAGGCGATCATTCAGAGAAAATCTTCCAATACCTTGGCGGATAGTAAGAAATTTGAGTTTCAAATAGGAAACTTTCATTTGAATTCAAAACTCAGATTCCTAAAGTATAAAGATGAGGAGCCCATAAAGCTTTCTCCAAAGGAGAACGAACTTTTGAGATTATTGGCCTTGCATGAAAATGATTTGATGCCAAGGGAATTGGCGTTGACAAAAATTTGGCGCGATGATAATTACTTCACTTCCCGAAGTATGGATGTATACATTGCCAAACTCCGTAAATACTTAAAACGCGATGACTCGGTAGAGATCCTTAACATTCATGGCGAGGGATTCCGTTTAGTGGTAAAAAATGAGTAGATGACCTTAAAAGGTCCTCAGCAATATAAGGCATTCATGAAAATGAATGCTTTTTTTAATCGAACTAGAGACCTTGCATCCGTAAAAATATCTCGGATGCGATTTCACGAGGCGTTTTGCCAATTGAAACGGTAATGGCTTTCTTGGGAGGTTCCAAGGTCTCAAATTGTGATTTTAACAGATCGATCGGCATAAAATGGCCCCTTCGGGCTTGTAGTCTTTCCAATACTTGGTCAAAAGTACCTTGCAGGTATACAAAGAGTGTCTTTTCTTGGATTTTATTTTCTAATATCGTTCGGTATCTTTCCTTTAACGCGGAACAGGCAATAACGGCCCCATCGTGTTGTTTGGAACGTGCAAGTTGATTCAAGGCTTCGAGCCAATCCCTACGGTCATCGTCATTTAGTGGATGGCCATCGGCCATTTTTTTTACATTGGCCTTCGAATGATAGTCGTCTCCATCGAAAAATGGATATCCCAATTGTTCTGCCAAGAGCTTTCCAACAGTGGACTTACCGCTACCCGATACGCCCATCACATAAATGATTCTATTTTCGTTCATCGGAAAAAGCTGTTATTTGCTCTTCTATTTTACTTAGTACATCATCGAAAGACTGGTTATAGGCTACCCAAAGAATGTCCTCCCGTCGTCGATACCAAGTGAGCTGTCTTTTGGCAAACCTCCTGGTGTTTTTTTTTATTTCGGATACGGCAAAGTCCAAGTCACACTTCCCATCAAAGTATTGGAACAGTTCCCGATACCCCACAGTTTGTAATGCGTTCAACGATTTTTGGGGATAGAGGGCCTTGGCCTCTTTCAGTAAGCCCTGCCGCATCATCGCATCCACCCTTTGGTCGATGCGTTTATAGATGATTTCTCTCTCCGCTTGGATACCGACCGTCAGATTCTTGAAAAAACGATTTGGTCTTTTCTCTGTTAAAAATGACGAGTAGGGGCGTCCGGAACCGATACATACCTCCAGGGCCCTAATTACCCTATGAGGATTTTCCAAGTCTACCTTGTGGTAGTAATCGGGATCTAATTGTTTAAGCCGTCTTTGCAAGACCGGAAGGCCTTTTTCCTGTAGCAGTTCGTTTAAACCAAGTCGTATGGATTTGTCGATTTCAGGAAAGTCATCGAGCCCCTTTGTAACAGCATCTACATAGAGTCCGCTACCACCCACCAAGACAACGATATCATGCGTTTGAAACAATTGCCTTAGCAGTTTCATGGCATCCCTTTCATAGTCCCCCACCGAATAATCTTCCAAGATACTGCGATGTTGAATAAAGTGGTGTGGTACTTCATGTAACTCGGCAACCGAAGGCACGGCGGTACCTATGGTGATTTCCTTATAAAATTGTCGGGAGTCGGCAGAGACTATTTCGGTGTCAAAATATTTTGCTACCGCAATGGCCAGGGTCGTTTTGCCAATACCGGTCGGACCTACGATCGAAACCAATACCTTCTTTGACATCAATCGTCATTTAATTTTTGTCCACATTTCCTGCAATATTCCGCATCGCTCCGAACGATGTCGGCACCGCAGTTATGACAGGAACGACCCTCATCCACCGTTTTATCAACTTTTCTTGCAGAAGCATATTCCGCGGATACAATCCCTGTGGGTACAGCGATAATACCGTATCCTATAATCATGATGAGCGTAGCGATAAACTGCCCCAAGGGAGTTTCTGGTGATATGTCGCCATACCCGACGGTAGTTAAAGTAACGATGGTCCAATACACACTGTGGGGAATACTGTTAAAGCCGTGTTCAGGACCTTCGACCAAATACATAATCGTTCCTAATAGCACGGAGACGATGAGTACAAAGAAGACAAAAACGAATATTTTCGTTCGACTGGCTTTGAGCGCTCTTACCAAATTGTTCGACTCCCCGACAAAGCGGACCAATTTTAATATTCTAAAGACCCTGAGCAACCGTAAGGCACGAAAAGCCGTAATGTACTGTGACCCTCCAATAAAAAATGATAAATATTTTGGAATGGTGGATACAAAATCGATAAATCCAAAAAAGCTGAAAATATACTTACTGGGCCTCTTGATGCAGATGATTCGAAGCACGTACTCTACGGAGAACAAGATGGTTACCACCCATTCGGAAACATTAAGAAAGCCATGGTATTTCAAATCGAACCTGGGAACGCTCTCCAGCATAACGATGATAATACTGTAGAGAATAACCACCAACAAAATAATATCGAACAACTTTCCGGCAGGCGTATGGGTGCCGTAGATAATTTCATGGAGTTTTAATCTCCATCCTTTCTGAAATTGCTCCTCGCTCAATTTTCTATACTTCTAGTTCAAGAACTTTAAGAATACGCCTTTTTCTCAGGTAATCTTCGATAAGATGTCGGGTATTGGCATCGGCCCGCATCGGCGTGATTATCGATTCTAAGATATGCAAATTATTTATTTGATGGTTGAGGTTGTAGAACCCCAGACCTCGAAAACGGCCCTCCTTGATGAGAAGCGCACTGTATTCACCTATTTCCCTGCCTTTATCGACCAATACCACATTCTTGCCCTGCAGGCTATACCGACGAATGGCGGTGGTTACTTTTGCGTTGTAGTCGGTTACATCCTCTTTTCGGATACAGGCGCCATTACACTTTTGATTTTCATAGCCAGAACAGTTGTACTTTGCTTCTGATAGTCCTGTAAGTTTTAAACACAGTTGAAAATCGGCTACGATACGTTGCAGAAACTTTTCAGCGGATTGCCATCCCTTGAAAGTTAGAACGGGCGTTTTTTGTGCATCAGCCTTTCCGATTTCCAAGGTTAGATAACCGTTCTGGTCGACGGCACGGTAGAGCGCATGGGAGAACAATTCCTTTGGGCCCGATTGTGCAAAAAGGGGTTTGTTTCTTTTTAATTCTTCATATTCCTTCAGCATGGCCACCAGTTCACTTCCCGTTTTTTCATAGCTCACTTTTTTCGTTTCTTTCTGCAGTTTTCTGGCCTGTTCGCCATTTTTGGTGAAATGCTGATTGACGCGTTTCTTGATATTATTGCTCTTTCCAAGAAAGATGATGTCCCCGTCTTTGTTATGCATGTAGTACACGCCCGTGTCGGAAGGTAGCGATTCCACAATATCCAGCTGTCGTTGCGAAAGCTCTCCGGTCGTTTCGGTTCGAATAATATCTTGGATGATGGTTTTTTTTGTGTCCTTGGCTAAAAGCAGTTTAAAGAGTTTCAAGGTAGCGAGGGCGTCCCCGTTGGCACGGTGACGGTCGCTGACGGGAATACCCAACGAACGGACCAATTTTCCGAGACTATGCGATTCCGCTTCGGGAATCAGTTTTTTTGAAAGATCTACGGTGCACAGCGTTTTACGTTCGTAATTATATCCCAATCGTCTAAATTCGGTACGCAGGATTCTATAATCGAATTGCGCATTATGTGCAACGATGACGGTGTCTTGGGTGATCTCGACAATTCGTTTGGCTACTTCATGAAATTTAGGTGCGGTATGAAGCATTTTGTTATTGATGCCGGTGAGCTTCTTAACAAAAGGTTGAATCTCCCTCTCAGGATTGACCAGACTTATAAATTGATCGACTACCTGGTGCCCATCGAACCTGTGGATAGCGATTTCTGTTATACCTTCCTCATTATATTTCCCTCCTGTTGTCTCGATATCGACTATGGCGTACATCTGCAGCTCTCCTTTCTTTGTTTTTTTACTAATCCCTAGCTCCAAAGATACTACTTCCTATGCGTACCATGTTACTGCCTTCTTCCAGGGCTATCCGGTAATCTCCGCTCATGCCCATCGAAAGAACTTTTAGTCCGGGTAGGGAACCTTTAGTCTGGTCAAAAAGCGATTTTAGATATTTGAATTCCTTCCGAATTTGGCCCTCGTCTTTTGTGAAGGTGGCCATGCCCATGAGCCCGACAACGCGAATATTTTTCATTTGTCGGAATTCTTCCGAGTGTACTATTTCGAGAAGCTCGTTTTCATCCAATCCATACTTGGTATCTTCCGCTGCTATATGAACTTGCAAGAGGCAGTGGATAACCCTGCTGTATTTTTTTGCCTGCTTATCGATTTCGCGTAATAGCTTTAAACTGTCCGCACCATGAATCAAAGAAACATATTCGGCCATGTATTTGACCTTATTTCGCTGAACATGACCGACCATATGCCATTGAATGTCCTTGGGCATCGTCTCCCATTTTTGGGTCATTTCCTGGATTTTGTTTTCCCCAAAAACGCGTTGCCCTGCTTCATAGGCTTCCATTAAATCGGCTACTGGTTTGGTTTTTGATACGGCAACCAGGGTCACGCCTTCATCAAGTGTTTCCTTAACCTTCGCTAAATTCTCCTTTATTGACATATGTTCCGTTCCTAAAAGTTATAATTCGTAGATGGCCAGGCCACTTCTCAGTTTGGGTTCAATATAGGTACTCTTTGGCGGCATTACCAGACCTGCGTCGGCAATTGCTTTAATCTCCTGTATGCTAACGGGAACCAGACCAAAGCCGACGGTAAAACGTCCCCGGTCAATGGCATCCTTCATTTTAATCGCATTGTGTTTGCCATGGCCGTACTGTATTCTTTTATCCTTTCGCAGATCGTGAATGCCCAAAATAGGTTCTAAAACTGTTTTGTATAAAATCTGTGTATCCAATTTGCTAAGGGCATCAGTGAATTGATAAACTTTTTTTCGGAGGTAGAGCGAATAGAATTCCCCATCCAAGTACATACTAAAGTGATGTTTTTTAGTAGGTTTGTACAAAATGTCGCCTTGGTTTTCGATACGGTACAATGCATCAAGCTTAATCAGAAATTCCTCTTTGGAAAGTCCGTTTAGACCCTTCACCATACGATTGAACTCAAAAATACGGATTTGGGAATCCGGGATGAGATACCCCATAAAGAAATTGTAAGGCTCGTTTCCCGTATGCGAGGGGTTGTGCCTCTCGGAATTCTCGGCCAAGAGATTGGACGAGGCACTTCGATGGTGTCCGTCTGCTATATAAAGTGAATCAATGTTAGCAAAGGCGGATTGAAGCGAGGTAATCGTTTTTTTGTCCGATAGGGTCCACAAGCGGTGCGTAACCTTATCGGTCGTGGTGAAATAGTAGGCTGGGGGTCGCCCTCTTTCTTTGGCCAGGATTCGGGCAATTTCCTCGTTATCTTCATAGGTCATCAAAACAGGTTCTGCATTGAACTTTACCGTTTCCAGGTACTTGGCGAAAAGCGATTCCCTACGCTGCAGGGTAGTCTCATGCTTTTTTATAACATTAGTTCGATAATCGTTCACACTTGCGGCACAAAACAAACCCGAACAGTTGAAATGTGCACTTTCGACCTGATAAAGATAAAAACTATCCTGGGGGTCTTTCGTCAGAACGTTATCTTCCAAGAACTCCAAATACCGATTGTGTACCAATTGAAACCGTTCTTGCCCCTTAACATTTTTGTGGTATTTGTATCCGGGGTTAATAATGTGTAAAAAGGAAAAAGGATTATAGGACAATACCGCATTCAGTTCCCGTCGCGAATAATTTTGATAGGAACGTGAAACCACATGGGCCACCTTGTCTGTGGTAGGTCTTATCGCTTGGAATGGTTTTATGATGGCCATGTTGTAAATAGAGAGGTTAACGGCGCAATTGCATTTTTAATACAAAAAGTGGCGCCCAGGGTTGATTAAAAGATGTTTTAGCGAAAGCGTGCGGCTACCTTTTCTGCTTTTCTCGATTCGGAATAATCGTAAAAACCTTCCCCGGATTTCACACCAAGTTTCCCCGCACTGACCATATTCGCCAATAAGGGGCAAGGAGCATATTTTGGATTCTTAAAACCTTCATGCATCACGTTAAGTATAGAAAGGCATACATCGAGCCCGATAAAATCTGCCAATTGTAAGGGTCCCATAGGATGCGCCATCCCCAATTTCATAACGGTATCTATTTCCGATACGCCACCAACCCCCGTATAGAGGGTCTCGATAGCCTCATTGATCATCGGCATTAAGATTCGATTGGCCACAAAACCGGGATAATCGTTCACTTCTGTGGGTGTTTTTCCCAACGTTTTGGAAAGCTGCATAACAGTTTGGGTAGTAGCATCGGAAGTACTGTAACCTCGAATAATTTCCACTAAACGCATCATCGGGACGGGGTTCATAAAATGCATTCCAATGACCTTATCGGGTCTTTGCGTGGCCGCCGCGATTTGGGTAATCGAAATAGAGGAAGTATTGGTTGCCAAGATGCAGTTTTCTTGACAAGAGGCATCGAGTTGTTTAAATATATCCAGTTTTAGGGTTCTATTTTCAGTGGCCGCTTCTACTACCAGCCCAACTTCCTGAACACCTCGGACGAGATCGGTAAAGGTTTGAATGTTTTTTAGTGTATTCGATTTATCGGCCACGTTAATCTTCTCCTTCTGCAACATCCGATCTAAATTCCTTGATATCGTTGCCATACCCTTATCAAGCGAATCTTCGGCAATATCTATAAGATTCACCAAAAATCCGTTTTGGGCGAATACATGGGCAATACCGTTACCCATGGTACCGGCTCCGATAACGGCTATCTGTTTCATTGGGGTCATATTAAAAGGATTGTATGATTTGAAGTGCGACCCGAAGGGCATTGGTACCTTGTTCGAGCGTCACTACGGGAACGCTATTGTTGTTTATGGCATCTGCAAAAGTTTCCAATTCGTCTAGGATAGCATTATTGTCGGATACCTCTGGATTTTCAAAATAGATTTGTTTTTTGACTCCCTCGGCATTCTGGAGAATCATATCAAAATCGCCGGGTTTTTCGGGTGCATCTTTCATTTTGACCACTTCGACCTTTTTTTCGAGAAAGTCGACCGAAATGTAAGCGTCTTTCTGAAAAAACCTGGATTTTCGCATGCTTTTTAAGGAAATCCTACTTGCGGTAAGGTTCGCGACACAACCGTTTGCAAATTCGATTCGGGCGTTTGCAATATCCGGAGAGTTACTGATGACCGAAACACCACTTGCGGTAATGCTTTTCACTTCGGAAGCTACCACACTTAAGATGGCATCTATATCGTGAATCATCAAATCGAGTACTACCGGAACATCGGTACCTCTTGGATTGAATTCTGCCAACCGGTGGGTCTCGATGAACATGGGATTTTGAATGTTATCCTTTACAGCGGTAAATGCGGGATTAAATCGTTCAACATGCCCCACCTGCCCTTTCACGCCATATTTTCTAGATAATAAAATCAAGTCTTCCGCCTCTTCCAAGGTGTTCGTTATCGGTTTTTCGATAAAAATGTGCTTTCCCTTTTCAATGGCCTTTTTTGCACATTCGTAATGCGATAGGGTGGGGGTTACGATATCGACTACTTCCACTGAATCTATAAGGGTATTGATATTTTCGAAGTAGCTGTACCCAAATTCGGCGGACACTTTGTGACCGTTTATAGCATCGGGGTCGTAGAACCCGACGAGTTCATATTTTTCAGATTCATTGAGCAGGCGTAAGTGTATTTTTCCTAAATGTCCTGCGCCCAGCACTCCGACCTTCAACATAGTATTTGATTTATGTCAAAAATAAGGATAGTTTGTGAGTTTTAGGAGTTCCCGGTTTCCCTTTTCAAAGTTTGTTTAATTTGAACGCATACGCCACTAAAAACTTTCCAAAAGCTATTTTTAAAAGTCCGCCGCATCCGTACTATTCCTATCCTTGAATTGATTAACTTTCCTAACTTTGTGCATTAAAACCAAACCTTTTGAAAGATACCCTTAAGCATCGCGGAATGCGCAACAAACTGGCCGATATCCTTGTCGAGAAAGGCATTGTCGACCAAAAGGTGCTCGAAGCCATTAGAACTATCCCCAGGCATCTATTCATGGACAGTAGTTTTGAAGGCCACGCCTATCAGGACAAGGCTTTTCCGATTGCGGCCGATCAGACGATTTCGCAGCCGTACACCGTAGCTTTCCAGACGGAACTGCTTCAATTGGAACCTGACCAAAAAATCTTGGAAATCGGCACCGGAAGTGGCTACCAAACCGCTGTGCTTTTGCGGCTAAAAACCAAGGTGTATACCATTGAGCGGCAGCTCGAGTTATTTAAAAAAACGACAATCTTCTTTAAAAAAATGGGTTATAGACCAAAAAAATTCATTTTTGGAGATGGTTATAAAGGACTTCCGGAGGAAGCCCCTTTTGATGGAATCGTCGTCACCGCCGGCGCACCCCGGGTGCCGAAGGCGTTGATGGCACAACTTAAAATTGGGGGTAGGCTGGTAATACCAGTGGGGACCAACGAACAGGTTATGACTCTGTTTATAAGGAAATCGGAGAAGGAATTCGAGAAAAAAGAATTTGGCTCATTCCGTTTTGTACCCCTGTTGGAGGACAAAAACTGACGGATATATCCCTAGTTGTTGAAACTCTTTTTTATTCTATCAAGGTTGCGTTTGTTGTCGCGATCTTTAATGGTTTCCCTTTTATCGTAGAGTTTCTTGCCTTTTGCTAGTGCAATCTTCATCTTGGCAAGTCCGCGGTCGTTGATGAATAGCTGAAGCGGAACGATGGTCAAGCCCGAAGTCTTGACCTCTTTTTGTAATTTTTGAAGCTCTCTTTTGTTCAATAACAGCTTACGCTCGGCCTTAGGCCTGTGATTGTAGTGGGAACCATGCATATATTCATCTATTTGCATGTTGATCACAAACAGCTCCCCTTTGTCATTAAACTCACAGAAGCTTTCGGTAATAGAAGCTTTTCCTAACCGAATCGATTTGATTTCGGTACCTGACAATACCAGACCAGCTGTAAATTGATCTAACAGCTCATACTCGAATCGCGCCTTCTTGTTTTTAATGTTGATGTTTCGCTGCATTGCCTGCAAAAATAGGCACAATTATCGAAAACATGTCAACCAATATCTGTTGCGAATAAAGGTCGGCGACATATTAGCGCATGTTTACTCGCGTTTGGGGCAGTTGCAGTTGAAATATAGTTTTTGCGAAGTGGCCTCACCATTCACAATCTGTACGATATAAAGGCTGCCATTGTCAGTATCGTCCATCTGGTAGTATTTGTCTTCGCCCAACAAAAGGTTGGCAAAACTGGGTGTCGTATTGCTATGGCCGACTACCAATACATTTTTGTTCAGGTTATCGGACTTGAACTGATCTATGTCCATAGTCTGTGGATCGTAGTATTGTACGTCGATATTCTGCTTCACCGAGGTCGGAGCCGCAGTCATCGAAGTCCTTTGGTAATCGGTGCTATAAATGGCATCCAACTCCGTATCCTTCAGAATTTCCGCCCAGTGCATGGCTCTCCCAAGACCTCTTTGTGTGAGTTCGGGGTCGGGGTCTTGGTCATCCGATCGGTCTTTCTCCGCATGGCGAATAAGATAGAAAGTGGAAGTGCCGGTTTCAATCGTTGCTTGGACATCCTCGACTTTCCTGTCTTCCTTACAAGAGGCAATTACAATTAACAGGAGCGATAAAACAAATAGCTGAGTCTGTTTCATTATTGAAAGGTTCATAGTTAATGGTCAGTATGGTATCAATTCTTTTTCTCGCTCCCAAAACCTTATAGGCAGCTCTTCTAATAAAAGGCTTTCATCATTGTTGAAAACTTTTCTTCTTATCTAACTAAAATAAGTCGAAAATAGTATGTGATGCCTATTGTTTTTTGTTTTTTTGCATATGACTAAACCATGGGTATTTTTTCTGTTATCGTTGTTGCTGTTTAGGTCTGCCGCTCAGGAGGTTACGGTTCCGGCAGACCTTCGTCAGCATAATCTTACAGAGTATAATTCCAGTCTGTTTAATCCTGCTTTTTCAATGTTGCGAAACAGTCCCCCGTCTATTGCTTTGTGGACAAGGTGGCAATGGCAACAAGTGGATGGAGATCCCACTACCATTTTTCTGAATTATACTGGAAAAATAAAGGCCAAATCGGCATTTGGTGCTGGTTTTTATCAACATAATACGGGAGTTTATGTCAATACCGGTGGCATTTTGAATTATGCCTTTGTATATGAATTCAATCCCAAGATAAGCTTTGGCGCCGGGATGAACTTTTTTGGCTTTAACCAAGATTTGGCGGATGACCGGTTTGTTATCGACCCGCAAATTCAGTTACCGATTAATGATAGTGCGGACGGTTTTGTTTTGCAGATGGCACCTGGCATCTTTGTGCAATGGAACAAGCTAAACATTGGTCTGGCATCGGAGAACCTTTTTGATTTTAATTTTGCGACCAGTGAGCGGAATACGGGACCCTCCGACCGAATCTTTTTAACATCGGCTTCGTACGATTTTCAGTTGGGGCAGGACCCTTCTTCCGCGCTAAGACCGGCTCTTTACTATAAGACGATTCCCAACCAGGACAATCAATTCGGGTTGAACGCGCTCTATACGACCGAAAAGTATTGGGGTCAGGTGGGATACAACGATTTTTATGGAATTTCAGTAGGAGCCGGAGGGCGATTTTTGAAGAAAATATCGGTCGGGGCCTTGGTAGAATTTGCAACTGACGCTGAATTAGACGGCAGGGATGCGACCTTTGAGGTATTCGCAGCCTATTATTTTAAACCGAAGTCCGATTCTGAACCGCTAATCAAGAAGGAAGAGGCCATCGTGGAGGTACCTGTGGAGGAGAAAGAAACGGAAGAAGCCGAGGAACCTGAGGAAAAGATTGCAAAGGAAGAAAAAGCCCTGGAAAGAGAACGACTAGAGCGGGAAAAAGCAGCGGCCGAAGCTCTCGAGAAAGAGAAGATAGAAGCCGAAAAATTGCGTAGGCAGCAAGAGGAAGTCTTGAAAAAAGAACGATTGGAGAAAGAAAAAGCCGAAGCACTGGAGCAAGAGAAGATAGAGGCCGAAAAGCTGCGTAAACAACAAGAGAAAGCCCTTGAGGAAGAACAAAAAGCGGCAGCTTTGAAGAAACAGCGGATGCAGGATTCAATCGACGCATTGGCAGCAGAGGAAGAAAGAAGAAAAGCGCTGGCCGAGCTGCAAAGGAACAGGCTGGACTCTATTGAAAGGGCAAAGACTCGGGAAAAGCTTGCGATTGAACAACAAAGAATACAGGATTCAACTGTGCAGGCAGCAGCCGAAGCCGCAAAGAAACTAGCTGAGACGGAACAAAAGGCGGCCGAGACACAAAAGGACACGGTAACGCCCCGGAAGGGCGAGAAGTATGAGGAGGTGACTACCGAAGACGGACTAGAACCTGGATTCTATCTCATTGCTAATGTTTTCGGCACCAAGAAATATTTCGAGGCGTTCATGCGAGACTTATCGAATCAAGGATTGCAGCCACAGTCGTTCCTTCGGAGCCTTAACAATTACAATTACGTCTATTTGGAAAGATACGATAGCATCGGTGAGGCGCGAAGGGCAAGGGACAGTCAGTTCGGAGGTCGTTACACTGGCAAAACGTGGATTTTCCGTGTAGTCGGGAAATAGAGAACCTAGCCATTGGTTTTTTAATGTACCTATTTCTTGAGTTCTCTTTTTATTAGTTGCTCTAGATAGGCGACCGTATTAAGCAAGTACTTTCGATCCCCGGTCATGGTGGCCATTGAGACAGCACCTTGTAGCATCGTAAATAGTTGTTTGGCGAATTGCAGGGGAGTCACAGGTAATCGTAATTCACCATTGCTGACCCCTTTCTCAAAAACCAAGGCGATTTTACCCTCAATGGTTTTAATGGTTTCTTTAGTGGCCGCGCTCAACATCCTATTGTTGTGAAGGGCATCTACCCCTACGTTTAATACTGGGCATCCTCCCATAGACTCTGTAAATTCGTTATAGGAGCGGTAAAAGTCGGTCAGTTTAAAAATCCGGTCAAGGGCATTATCCGCGCTGTCTAACTGTTCATCGATTGCTTCCAGCAAGCGTTTGCTGTTGTATTCGAAAGCCGCCAAGGCCAGGGCCTCCTTATTTTCGAAATTACCATATAGAGCCCCTTTGGTCAAGCCGGTAGCCTCGGTGAGGTCACTCATGCTCGTTCCTGCAAATCCATGCTTGTTGAATACGGGGGCTACGGTTTCAATAATATAGGCTGTGGTTCGTTCGGCTTTGGTAGACATATTTCAAGCAATTTCCTACGAAGATAAAAAAATTATATACTGTATGGTATATACCGAGGATAAAAAAGAGCGGTCAATTTTTGACCGCTCTTTTTACAAAAATTCTAGATAAAATTGTCAATTTGCCCATTTATTCCACCAACTCGTTTTGATTTCGAAATACCAAGGAATCCTCAAACGAATCGATAAGTACAATACTATCTGCCTTAATGGTACCGCTGAGCAATTCTTTTGAAAGGTTATTGAGCACCTCTTTCTGAATTACCCTTTTAATAGGTCTAGCGCCGTATTGGGGATCGTACCCTTTCTTCGCAAGATACGCGATCGCCTCTTCCGTCGCATCAATGGTAATGTGTTGTTTGTTCAACATTTTTTTCAATTGAGCTAGCTGTAAGGAAACGATTTTGGTGATATCTTCCTCGCTCAATGGTGTGAACATAATAATGTCATCGATTCTGTTAAGAAATTCAGGTCGTATTGTTTTGCGCAACAAACCCAGGACCTCGATGCGAGCGGTTTCAGTAGCGCTATAGATGTCATTACTGTTTTCGAACTGCTCTTGTATTATATGACTACCCATATTGCTGGTCATGATAATAATGGTATTCTTAAAATCGGCCACCCGACCTTTATTGTCGGTCAATCTTCCTTCGTCCAATACCTGCAAAAGAATATTAAAAGTATCAGGATGGGCTTTTTCAATTTCGTCCAATAAAACCACCGAATAGGGTCTGCGCCGAACCGCTTCGGTCAATTGACCACCTTCATCATAGCCTACATATCCTGGAGGGGCACCTACCAGTCGACTCACGGAGTGCCTTTCTTGATACTCACTCATATCGATGCGGGTCATGGCGTTTTCATCATCGAACAAGTAGGCCGCCAAGGTCTTTGCCAGCTCCGTTTTTCCGACACCGGTAGTTCCCAAAAAAAGAAAGGAACCAATCGGACGCTTTGCGTCTTGCAAGCCAGCCCTGCTTCTACGAATCGCATCGGATACGGCTTGAATCGCCTCTTCTTGTCCCACAACGCGTTTATGAAGCACTTCTTCCAGTTTTAACAACTTTTCCCTTTCGCTCTGCAACATTTTGGTTACGGGGATACCAGTCCATTTAGCAACTACCTCGGCAATATCTTCGTTTGTGACCTCTTCCTTGATCAATACGCCGCTGCTTTGCTGTTCTGCCAATTCCTTTTGGAGTAATTCAAGCCTTTCTTGTGCTTCTTTGGTCTTTCCGTAGCGTAGTTCCGCTACTTTGCCGTAGTCACCTTCCCGTTCGGCCCGTTCAGCCTCAAGCTTATAGTTTTCGATATCCTGCTTGGTCTGCTGAATGTTATCGACCACCGTTTTTTCACTTTCCCATTGGGCAAAAATCTGGTTGCGTTCTTCCTTTAAATTAGCAAGGTCTACATTGAGCAACTTTAACTTTGCGTGGTCTTCTTCACGTTTAATGGCCTCGATCTCGATTTCCAATTGCATGATTTTCCGGTCGAGCACATCGAGTTCCTCGGGTTTTGAATTAATTTCCATTCGCAATTTGGAGGCCGCTTCGTCCATTAGGTCAATGGCCTTATCGGGCAGAAAACGGTTCGTGATATAACGCTGTGAAAGTTCTACCGCTGCAATGACCGCCTCGTCTTTGATGCGTACCTTATGATGGGCCTCATACTTTTCCTTGATACCCCTTAGAATAGATATGGCACTCTCGGTATCGGGTTCGTCGACCATAACCTTTTGAAAGCGGCGTTCCAGCGCCTTGTCTTTCTCGAAATACTTCTGGTATTCATCCAAGGTGGTTGCCCCTATGGCGCGAAGCTCCCCACGTGCCAAGGCAGGTTTAAGGATGTTTGCCGCGTCCATGGCACCTTGACCGCCACCTGCACCTACCAATGTATGGATCTCATCGATGAACAAGACAATGTTACCATCTGACGAAACCACTTCTTTAATGACCGACTTGAGTCGTTCCTCAAATTCACCTTTGTATTTAGCCCCCGCGATCAAGGCACCCATATCGAGCGAGTAAATGACCTTGTCTTTTAAATTCTCTGGAATATCACCTTGAACGATACGATGGGCGAGGCCTTCGGCAATAGCCGTTTTACCCACTCCGGGTTCACCGACCAACATGGGGTTATTCTTGGTTCTTCTTGATAAAATCTGTAAAATTCGGCGAATTTCCTCATCCCGTCCAATGACCGGATCTAACTTGCCGCTATCTGCCAACCGATTTAGGTTTTTGGCATATTTATCTAGGGAATTATAGGTATCCTCGGCACTTTGTGAGGTTACCTTGCCGCCTTTTCGTAGCTCATCTATCGCGACCTTAAGGTCTTTTTCGGTGACACCTTGGTCTTTCAGGATTCGGGCGATTTTACTCTTGGACTTAAAAATGGCCAAAAAAAGATGCTCTATGGAAACGAATTCATCTTCCATTTTTTTGGCGATGATGTTGGCTTCGTTCACCGTTTTGCCCGCTTCGTTCGAAAACATGAGATTTCCGCCAGAAACTTTCGGAAAGCTTTCGAGCTCCTTTTCCAGAATCTGTTGTACTAAGGAAACGTTCACATTGAGCTTCTTCAGGATAAACGGAACCACGTTTTCATCGACCTCTAGGATGGCCTTGAAAAGATGTTCGTTCTCTATCTGCTGATGACCCATACCTTGTGCGAGCTGTTGCGCCAGTTGCAAGGCTTCTTGTGATTTTATGGTATAATTGTTACTATTCATGATTTATTTTTTTGCCGTTATTGTCTATTTTTGATTCTTAAAGGTCAATAATCTTACCAACGAGGTCAAGCAGACAAAATGACGGTTAAACACGGCAATAGCAAGACATTACGGCAGTCTGTGAGTGATGGGCCGGCTTCGTTTTTTAGAAGTATGACGACCCGGTTACGTTGGAAATAACAGTAATTAGTAGTTTATAAAGTATGGGTGTATTCGATAGTTTATTTGGAGGGAAAGGTGAAAAAGAGAAGACGGCCAAGAAAGTTGTACCCTGGATTCCTTTAACTTCCTTGGACCAATTAAGCGAGATTGGCCAGAAATCAAGTTCCAAAACCCAACTGATCTTTAAGCATTCCAACACTTGCGGCATTAGCCGGATGGTGATGAACCTGTTCGGAGGAAATTATCGTTTTACGAATGATCAAATCGACTTGTATTACCTTGACATACATGCGTACCGTGAGGTTTCAAATGAGATCGGCCATCATTTTCAGGTCGTACATCAGTCACCCCAATTACTGGTGATACGAAATGGAACAGTGGTCGCGCATGCCTCCCATGGAGCGATTACGGAAGTAGATTTGGAAAGGTATCTTTAAGAAAAAAAGGGCGCCAAAAGGCGCCCTTTCCAATTAATTGAATCGATGTCTGAGAATGATATTCTTTAATCTGGACTTTAAATCTTCACCTGCATCATACACCATTTGCTCATTGGTGGGAAATGGGACGGCCGCAAGATTGAGCAACGGGACCAAATCGGTGTCCAGGGCTCTTTTGTCCCCATTGTAATCGGCGTAGACATGTTCAAAAACGAATTCACTCGATAACGGATAAGAATTGATTTCCTGTTCGGTACTTAGGTCTTTGTATCGAACCTGACCGGTTACTTGCGCAGCCTTGAATTGGGTAAACTGGTAGAAATCGCATCGGACCGTTTTAAAGTTGTCTATCTTGATTTTGTTGCCGAGGCTATCCCGCACGACGTTACCGTTGGTGTCTACAGCATATCGGTAGCCATCTTTGACCTGCTTCTCCTTGATGATCTGTTTCTCATTTACCTGTTCCGGAGAAATATTTATTTCCCTGAAAGCGACCTGCATATCATAATCATAAGCAACGTTAGGTAAGATGGTGGTATGGTATCGGGTCCATAATTCATCCAGTCCATAGGTATTGAAATTCAATAATTCCTCTTGAAGTCTTTCGGGAATAATTTGATCTGTCTCGTTCACCATTGCTACTTTCACGTAGTCCAAGCCTTTCGCATGAGCTTCCTCCATCCGCTGTTTCGTATCCTCAAAACCAGGGTTGATTTCGTTCAAATAGGTAAAATCATCGTATGCTTTACGATAGTCCTGTTTGTTGGTGGCATTTTCTAACAAATCCGATGCATTGTCATAAAGATATTCAGAGAGCTGATCTTTGGCGTCCAACAGCTCGTTTTCATAATTCCTAAACGAGAATTTTGCATCCCTGTTTTCCTCGATGATGTAAAGGGGCAAAAGTGGCCTTATTCGTTGTTGGATGGTACGAAGCTTCGAATATCCCTTAAAGATCGCTTCATAATTTGCAGGATTCTCCTCTTTTTCCAAAAAGGCGATTCGTTGTAGTTCACGTTCGGTATTCTTCTGATAGGCCTCTTCTAGTAAAAGGATGTATGGCTGATTGCCCTTTTTTGATTTGTTCCCGACCAAATTACGGATCGATTTGTCGATTGCATTTCCGTAATTGCCGCTATTGACAGCCTCTTGTGTCTTTTTTACTCCTCCACAGGCAAGTAATAGGAACGAAAATATTCCGGAGAATAATATTTTTTTCATGACGGTAGTTTTTACGATTATACATGCCCAATTTCAACAGCCATGCCAAAATTGTGTTTGTATACAACGCAAAACGATGAAATATCGTATTCTATCGCCAAAAATGTATAAATGGGATACTTTACTTGTTTGTAAAGGCCGGAAGTAGCTTGGTACTTACCTCCCCGAAACCGATGCGCATTCCATCTTTTTCGCAATAGCCCCTCATTATTACGGTGTCATTATCTTCGATGAAACTACGTTTGCTCCCATCACTGAGCTGTATGGGTTTGGTTCCCTGCCAGGCCAGTTCGAGCATTGACCCATACGAGTCGGGAGTGGACCCCGAAATAGTGCCGCTCCCCAGCATGTCCCCACTATTGATCTTACATCCGTTTATGGTATGATGGGCCAATTGTTGGGCCATTGTCCAATACATAAATTTGAAATTCGATCGGCTTACCGTATTGGGTTGGCCATTTTCAGGAGTAATCGCCACTTCCAGTTTGATATCGAAACTGTGAAGGCCCTTTTGCTGAAGATAGGGTAACGGAGTGGGATGTTGCGTTGGGCTTTGCACCCGAAAAGGTTCCAGCGCATCCAAGGTCACAATCCATGGGGAAATACTGGAAGCAAAGTTTTTTGCAAGAAAAGGTCCCAGAGGAACGTATTCCCACTTCTGAATGTCCCGTGCACTCCAATCATTAAAAAGTACCAGTCCAAAAATATAGTCTTCCGCCTCATCGATAGGGACAGGCTCGCCCAGCACATTCGCGTCGGTGGTGATAAAGGCCATTTCCAATTCGAAATCAACCCTTTTCGAAGGACCAAAAACCGGAGTGTCGGCACCCTTGGGTAGCGTCTGTCCCTTGGGTCTTCGAATAGGTGTGCCACTGGGTACAATGGTAGAGCTTCGTCCATGGTAGCCTACCGGGATATGCAACCAGTTAGGCATTAATGCCTTGTCGGGATCTCGAAACATGCTTCCAACATTGGTAGCATGCTCTTTGCTCGAGTAAAAGTCGGTATAGTCGCCAATCTGCACTGGAAGCTGCATTTCAATCTCATCCATGGAGAACAGTACAGTATTCCTGTGATCGTCGTTTTGTTGTAAGGTCTTATTTTCGACATCAAAGATTTCACTAATTCTATTCCGTACCAAACGCCACGTTTTCTTTCCGTCCGAAATAAAATCGTTCAAGGTATCCTGTAGGAAAATATCATCGGTCAAGGGGATGCCCTCGAAATAGCCTAATTGATGTAGGGCACCCAAGTCGATGGCATGGTCCCCAATTCGGGTGCCGATGGTAATGATATCATCCCTTGTGAGGAATACCCCAAAAGGAATATTTTGGATAGGGAAATCAGAGTTTTCGGGCACGGGTAGCCATGAATTTATTTGAGGATCATTAGTGTTCCAGGGCATACATAAATTGTTAATTGTTGTTTAATAAAATCCTTATCAAATATATTATTTTATACCTATTAACTACGGCCAATTTGTATTTTTGCGACTCATTTAACACAAACTTTCAATATGCAACGCGACAATCAAATTTTTGACCTCATAGCGGCTGAAGAGGAACGCCAAACCCAAGGGATAGAGCTCATTGCTTCGGAAAATTTTACCAGTCCACAGGTAATGGAGGCTGCCGGTTCGGTACTGACGAACAAATATGCCGAGGGGTATCCCGGGAAACGGTACTATGGAGGTTGTGAAATTGTCGATATTATTGAACAGATTGCAATTGATCGTGCCAAGGAGCTTTTCGGAGCGGCCTATGCAAACGTACAACCGCATTCAGGGTCCCAGGCAAATGCGTCGGTATATCATGCCTGTCTACAACCTGGCGATAAGATTTTAGGCTTTGACCTTTCCCATGGTGGACATTTGACCCATGGATCTCCCGTGAACTTCTCCGGACGTCTCTACAACCCTGTTTTTTATGGGGTAGAGGAGGAGACGGGACTGTTGAACTACGACAACATACAAGAAATAGCCGATAAGGAAAGACCCAAGATGATCATTGCCGGGGCTTCTGCTTATTCCAGGGACATGGACTTTAAGAGGTTTCGCGAGATCGCAGATAGTGTGGGTGCCTTGTTATTGGCCGATATTTCCCACCCATCCGGGTTGATAGCCAAAGGGATTTTGAACGATCCCTTACCACATTGCCATATTGTAACGACCACCACCCATAAGACCTTAAGAGGACCTAGGGGCGGACTCATTCTGATGGGTGAGGATTTCGACAATCCTTTCGGAATTAAGTTGAAGAATGGAAAGCTGCGAAAAATGTCGGCGCTCTTGAACCTAGCGGTGTTCCCCGGTAATCAGGGCGGTCCGTTGGAACATATTATCGCGGCCAAGGCCATTGCATTCGGAGAGGCGCTTTCAGATGATTTTTTACGGTACATGCTTCAGGTTAAGAAAAATGCCGCCGCAATGGCGGCAGCTTTTGTAGCGAAAGGGTACCATCTTATTTCGGGAGGTACCGATAACCACATGATGCTAATCGATTTGAGGAACAAGCATATCTCGGGGAAAGATGCGGAGGCCGCGTTGGTCAAGGCAGATATTACGGCCAATAAGAATATGGTTCCTTTCGACGATAAGTCTCCTTTCGTTACTTCGGGAATACGCTTTGGCACCGCTGCCATTACGACTCGCGGGTTGAAGGAAACTGATATGAATAATATCGTAGATCTGGTAGATCGGGTGTTGATGAATTCAGAAAATGAACAGGAGCTTAAAGAGGTGAAAGGCGAAGTGAATGAATTAATGCAGGGGAGACCTCTTTTTAATGCCTAGAAGAAAAGGCATGGGGGAACGATTATTCGGTCAACATATTGAGTTCACCCGAGATAATCGATGCCTCTTGTAGGGTATAGACCAAACCATCGTCTTCAGAATAGAAATAAAGCCCCCAATAGTTGAAGTAAGCTTTCTTTCTCTGTTTTTCCAATTCAACACTTTTAAAGGGTGGGGAATCAGCTTCGTTGGTTTTGTTTATTTCCTCGAAAATTGGAATAAATATTTCAAAGGGAACCTCTAAATAATTTTTGGTAAGATTTACATAGTGCTGGGATACCTTGGTTAAAATGGAACCCAGCTGCTCGGGGATGCTACCCTCATAGATTTTGTTAATAATCAAATTGCAATCGTTGAAGATAATGGAAAATTCTTCCACATCGATTTCAAAGTTGTTGAGCAGTTGCAGTTGTCGGACTAAATTATAAAACCGGGAATTTTCGAAACTACCTTCAACATTGAAACACTGAGCCCAAATATTTTGCTCTAGATTGGTCATACCTTCAATCAGGTTGAAGTTACACGAAACCTCGATAATCAATTTTACCGTTTGGCCCTCAGTGGCACTATTTCTGATGACCACCTCGGAGAAAAAGAGTTTTTCCAAGCTCTTTTTGAACATAAAAAGCCCAGCAATATCATTGTCTTCAATGACAGAGATGGGAGGTTGGTTTTTGAAGTTATCTAGGTGCAACGACATACAATCAGCTATCGAATGGTTCAACTCCATACAAAAATAGCCGTTAAATGGGCATGTACATTATAGAAAAACCTTAGAAAAATTAGGTTTTTTTCCTGATTGGGTGTATTTCGTCTAATTTTTTAGATAAAACCTCTGTTCCGGGCTTCTTCGATCAAGGCCAAATCATTTTTATCGGGAACGCCGAAATTCAATTTCAAGGCGCGTTTTCTATTATCAATAGTCGCTTGGGAAAGCGGAATTACCGAGGTCATGTCCTTGGTCTTTGTTCCTATCGATAGCTGATAAAGGATTGCCTGATCATGCTCATCTACCTTAAAGGTCTGAGCGATATTTTTTCGGGCCGCGACCAAAGCCAAGTGGGTATAGTAAGGCGGTTTGGATATCACGGTTTTGACCATATCGATCAGCGATAGTTCGTCTATCTCGGATTTTACCAAATATCCATCGGGGTTGACCGCTTGGCATATGCTATTTATTCGATAACTATCACTAAAAGAGGACATAAAGACGACTTTACTCTCAGGTACCAGTTTTCGCGCTAGTTTGCCCAAATCCTGACCGGTTCGTTGATCCTTGGCCTCCGCAGGAAATAGTTGAATGTCGAGTAAGATGATATCGTACCGCTTGGTGCCTTCAGCGTCCTTAATTCTCTTTTCACCTTCCAAATAGCCATTGGCTACCTCGACCCTCACGCTAAAATCATCGAAAACGGCATCTTCCAGAATATACTTATAACCTAAAGCGGTCATCTTATGATCATCGACCGTTAAAATTGTTACAACCTCCTCCATTGTTTCGCTTATGCTTCTTGAAATTCTTTTTCATTTATTGCATCCTCTCCTGCCTTGGATGACAAAATAGGTATGGAAAAGGAAACCGTAGTACCCTTCCCGATGCTACTACCAATATCCCAATCACCCCCTATTTTTTCGATTCGTGAGGCAATGTTTCGCAAGCCAATTCCCTTTTTGCCCTTTCTTATTTCAAAACCCTTGCCGTCGTCAGCAATGGAAACGTTCAACATTTGGTCATTTTCGATTTCAAAACGAACCTTAACGTTGCCTGCCTTGGCGTGTTTTACACAGTTTTGAAGACTTTCTTGAATCACGCGGTACAGATTTACCTTGATATCACTGTTCAACATGTCCCAATCAAAATTTTCGTCATATTCAAACGTGTATTGCAGTTGGGCACTCGTCTGTACATCTCTGAGCAATTCTTCAATTGTATTGATAAAGTTATGTATTTTTTGGTAAGCGGCATGACTTAATTCGTGGGAAATTACTCTCACCTCTTCTTGAATGTCTTGTAATTCCTTGATGGCCTCCGATCGCTCTTCTATGGCCTCTGGGGTGTTTCGCTTATTGAGGCCGGTCAATAGCATGCGTACGCCTTGAATTCTACCTTGCACGCCGTCGTGTAATTCTTCGGAAATTCGTTTTTGTGCAATCTTCTTTCCTTCCTCTACCTTTTGCTTTTGTTCCAAGAGTAGGTTAAATATTTTTTCATTACTCGCCTGTTGTTCCCTTTGAAAGCGTAATTTTTGGTTTTTGACCCGTTGATCGATAAATAAAAAGGCGGCCAATGCCATCAATAAAAGGGCAACCGCAATACCTACCCATAACTGCTTTTGTTGGGCTAACAGCCTGTTTTGTTCAATGGTCTCGTTGGTTTCGAAGCGAATACGTGCAAATTTATTACGGGCCTTGCGCTCGTCTTGCTGCAAGCTATCGTTCAATTTAATATAGGATTCTGCATGAATAACCGCATTTTTGGGGTCGAGTCTTGCAAGAAGTTCAAAAGCTTGAAGAAGGCGCTCATTATTACTGCTTTCCTCCGCAAAATTCCGGGCTTTTAAAGCGGTTTCCAACGCTTTGGTGGAATCGTTTTGATGTAGATAGAACTCCGCAAGACTAAAATAGCTTCCGGCTACGCCGGTAATGTCCTGGATGCTATCCCTTATCTGCAAAGCGCGCTTTAGTTTTTCCTGCACACCCTCCTCGTTGATTCCAGCTTTAAACTGGTTATAGGCCAAATTATCCAATGTTCGAGCATAGTCTTCAGGACTTAAGGAAAGGTTATCCCTGTTCAGGACCTCGTTAAAAATTGCGACAGCTTTGGCATGTTCTCCTTTTTCCTGATAGACCACCCCTATATTGTTTTGAATAGTAGAAAATCGGCTAGGAGTAAGCCCGACTTCGTTTGCATATTGAAGGGCTTTCTGGTAGTAGTCAATCGCATTCCCATATTCCTTCAGGCCTTTGCTAACGATTCCCAACACATTATAACATCTATAGAGTTGCTCGTTTTTATCCAATGGTTTCAGTAGTTCTATTGCCCTAATGAGGTTGATTTCACTTCCCGTAAAGTCCTTCACATCAGCTTGTACCTTCCCCATATTGTACAACATCCGACCCGCATAAAAATCGTTATTGCTCTCAGCGTAAAGTTTTTGGGCTTCCGCGTAATGATAGTAAGCACTATCCTGTACCGCATACCGTCTAAAAAAGGCAGCTAGGTCCCAGTGTGCTGCAGCATGGGTGGCCGTATCTTTTATTTTTTTGGCAAGTGCTATGGTAGTTTTGTTGGTCTTTCTAAAGTCTAGGGAGTCATTAAGTTGGAGGTAGGCATAGGAAATTCGTGAAAAATAGTGACTTCTTAAAGAATCATCCTTTTCGCCAATCGCCCAATCATATGCCTTTCTAAGTCGGTTCCGGTATTCTGTATCGGATATTTCATTACTCTTTTTTAACCAATAACCAATGCTATCATTCGTCTGTGATATCGACTGCCTTACCTTCTGGGAATTATTACCGGTGCAGTTTGATAAACACAAGACCTGCAAAGCCAAAAAGGAAAGAAACGCGAAAAGTTTAAGGTTTGGCTTAGCATACATATTACCAAGATAAAAAAAAGCCCTAACATTTTAGATAGGGCTCCATTTTATTCTGTGACGGGTTCGTTTAGTTGTTGGGATCTTCCCTATCATCGGTTTCGCTGGAATCATCATCGTTTGCAGATATCTCCAAATTTTCATACAAGGCCTGAGTCTCATCAATCGTATTCTCTTTTTCACAAGAATATAGACCTACATTCATTAATACTACTGCTGCAATCAATACTACTTTTTTCATAATCCTAATGGTTTAAGGGGGTTACAATTAAATACGTTGCTAAAGTAGCAAGACGATTACAGGCTTGGGAGTTCCCTAAAAAACATCTGGTAAACGAACGGATTCTGCTAGTATTTAATAGGAATCTACTAGAATTTGATTAATTCAAGGCAGAAATACTGTTTTTTGACAGTGACTTTTTGAGCCCGTCAACGTTCTCCCTATAGGTTTTGGAGAAAGGTAGCTGTAGTTTTTGACCCTTGAGACTACAGACCGCTTTGCCATAATTGATTCTGGCTACGTATCTGGTATTCAAGATATAGCTCTGATGTACCCTAACGAAGTTTTCCGGTAATTGTTGTTCAAAGGTCTTTAAAGTTTTATAGGCATTGATTACCGAACCATCGGCCATGATGAAATTGGTCGCATTGTTATCGGCCTGTAGGTAGAGGATATCGTTGGTATCCACATAGTGATAGTCCCGATACGACTGGAGGCAAAGCTTTTGAGGGACCGGTTCCTTCGGAGTCTGCTTTTTAAGCTTCAGCAGTGATTTACGAATGTCAAATTCGTTATATGGCATGAGCCAATAATCGAAAAAGTTACTTTTGATAGCTTGGTAGGCGTAGTCCTTGGTTTTTGAAATACCGATAATCACGGGAATTTCACTAATATATTGGTGTAGTTCGGCTACCATTTGAAAGTATTCCGAAGCGACTTCGTTCAAGTTAATAAACACCACATCGGGGGAATATTTTAAAATGGAATCCAGGCCTTCCCCGCTATTCTTGGAAAGTCCTACAAAATCAAAATCACCGTGCTCCTCCAAATAATGCATCAACTGCAACTTGGAAGTGGCATCGGAATCGATAATGATGTATTTGTATTCCACTGTGGTGTTTATTGTTAGTGCAAATTAGCGATAGTGGACGAGACTAGACTATAGATTTACCTTATAAAAACTATGGTTTTTTTAGCTAAAAGGCTGAAAACAAGCATTTTTGAAGGAAAACACTTTCATTTTTATAAATTTTAACATATTCGAAAAAAGCAGTGATTTTTAGACACTGGAAATTCATTTCTAGAAAAAAGCAGGTAAGACAGTCGGCGACATGCTTTTTGGGGCCACGTCAAGAAGCATTTCCAATATCTCATTCCACGAAAAACTGGTAGGCTCCCAGATCGGCATTGGTGGTCCGGTCAAACCCCAAAATATCGAGTGGTACCGATTGGGCAGCTTCGGGAAGGCCCCTTCCAATGGCAGCGGAAGTTTCCCCGAGTCTAAAATCGTTCTTTGAAGGCGCTATAAACTCGGTAGGCTCGTTGAGAAAAACGGTGTCATAAAAGTCGGAATCGCCAAAATCATAGAGGGGGTTATCGTCGAATAGTCCGTTACGATCATCAAACCGAATCAAACAATTTGTGAACGAAAAATTAAAGGGATAATCCTCGTTGCGTGATAATGCCAACTCTATAAAACTATTGCCATCGATAATACTATTGGTAAAATCGGCCCTTCTCAAATCCCCGGTTAAGGTTTCCCCCGAGTTGAGACCCACTACATTGTCGATGCGTAGGGCTTCGCCTCCCCTAAAACCATTAGACCAATAGTTGGCAATGGTAGTATGGGTAAAGGCATAACTACCTCCTAAATTGCAATAGAGTGAAATATTGCCTGCACTGCCCAATACCAGGTTTTCAGCATCGATGGAAGCCGTTCTTGCCCACAGGTTAACGCTGGAAGAATTGTATATTCGGGAATTCTTGATAGAAAGGGTAGAAGCGCCTTGGGGGTCGTTGCCTTCTACCAGCAGGCCTATGGTAGCATTTTTAATGGTAAGATGGTCTATTTGATTATTCAAGCTTCCCTCTGAGAGCCAAAGGGTGCCCCATTGACCTGGAACATCTTCAAATTCCGGTTCCAGGCGGTCTCCCTCAAAAATAACTTCTTGCTCCAACAACAGACTATCAGTGCTGAGCTCACCATTGATTTGTATCGAGGCTCCAGGCTGTACCCAGATTCCCGAATTCTGGTGAAAATGTACCCTGGCCCCGGCGTCTATGGATAGTACGGCATTTTGTGGAACCGCCGCATAGCCATAGATTACATATGGTTTTTCATCGGTGAAATTGAGTTGGTCAGGGTCCATTGCCACCCCTTGGACCCGGATTTCATTGCCATCAACATCCACCCCGAGCAATAGTGTTTCTTTGTCACCATTGGCATTTGTGCCGGGAAATATAAAAACAGCATCCTGCACCAAGGTCACCAATGGCACCTCTTGTTGGTTGCCTCCATTGTCGAATTGAATTACATCAGTGTACAAAAAGGTTGATGTTTCCACTGAGGAAATGTCAAAGGTGGTCTCTATAAACACAAAAAGACTGTCTTGTGCCAAAAGCGTTACGTTGGTAAATTCTTTTCCGGCCCGTCCATCCACATTCAGTCGATATCGGCTATCCTGCCCTTGCGCCAGGCGGATGTTGGGTATTAAGATATCATCTTGGGAACGGTTATATACTTTCAGGGTATAGGTGCTGCTACCGATGTTGGAAAAAACGGTATCCAAGAACACGGTATCTTTAGAGAACTGTAAGTTGCCCGAGCTACGCACATACTCAAAATCTTTTCTGCATGAACTCCAGAGCATAATAAGACAGAAGATGATCAATGTGTAACAGGTACGCTGCATTCTTTTGAGGATGTTTCTCGCCGCTAATTTTCTTTATTTGACAAACATAATGATAGTCAATGCTTTTCAAATAGTTTCATGATGTCATCCGAAATTCGCATGGGTTTAAAAGTGTTGGAATTTAACAGACACCATTTGGTAATGGAACGAATTAAAAGGGTATTTGTTTTATGAAGACTTATTTCCACGATCCTCGTCGAGATCGCTCCACGACTTTTTTCAATATAAGTTTTAATTCTTAGCTCATCATTGAGTTTGGCGGCATTCCTGTAGGTGATGTCGTGATGCATCACCACCCAAGCCACCGATCGCTGTAGGGATAGCGGCGCGATGGTCTGCCAATGAGCCTTGGAGATATCCTGGATCCATTGGACATAGCGAACATTGTTCACATGCTCGAGTTCATCAAGGTCGTCCTCCGAAACGACAATTATCTTCTCGAAGTAGGCCATTACTGCTTTTTGACGATTTTTACCTCGAATAGCTTATCCCAATCTTTCCCGGTCACAAAAAAAGTTTTTCGCTCCGGATGGTATGCAATGCCGTTTAGGACGTTTTCCGTGGAGCTCCAACCTGCATGCTTGCTTACTTTTTTGTCGAGCCCGCTAAAATTGACGACGCCCTCAATGGCTCCACTAATCGCGTCGATGATCATAACACTGGGTCTTTGGTATACATTGGCATATATTTTACCATCAACATATTCCAGTTCATTGGCCCTATTGAAAATCGATTTGTTGGTAACGGTCTCGATATAGCCTTCTTCGACCAGAGTTTCCGGGTTCAAGAACCAAATTTTTTCCGTACCATCGCTCTTGATCAACTTTTCACCGTTATTGGTGAGTCCCCAACCCTCTTTGCTTTCCCCGTACTGAAAGTTATCAAGCTTTTTTAAATCATTTAGATTGTAAATAAACCCAAGCCCACTCTGCCAGGTAAGCATATAGATTTTATCGTTGAAAATAGTGATTCCCTCACCGAAAACCGTACCGTCCATATCGACCTGTTGAAGCACTTCCCCCGTGTTATAGTCTACCTTTCTTAACGATGAGCGATCTTTCTTGCCCGTACTTTCATAAAGGACTCCGTTGTGAAATTCGAGTCCCTGGGTATAAGCCCTATTATCGTGGGGGTATTCGTTTAAAATTTCATAGGTATATACCTCCGGTGCCTTTTCCGCCAAGACCTTGATTTTTTTTGATAGGGTCGTCGATGTACCATCATGGTCTACCTTGGCGTTCAACATTTTGGTGCCCAGCTGCGTAATATCCAAAATTATTTTACCATCGACAAGCAACAGCTCTTTCCCATCGATAGAATATTTAATGTTGCTTATTTCCTTATTTTCAGGATTCTTGATGCTTACCGCAATACGTTCGTTTTTTCTGAATTCTTTCCCATCGATTTCGATAGCGAATGGTGTAGATTTCTTCCTGTCCATATCCCCACATCCCAGTAAGGTTATCAAAAGGAAGTTGGTCATTAAAAATTTGATCATATTCATTGTATAAAAATGTTTTGGCGATGCTGTTGACAGCTAAGACGAGTGTACAATTCAAATCGCAATCGCCCACTAATTGGAAAGCAAGGTACTTCATAAATTCTAGATAGTAAAACGGGTGCAAGGATGGGTAGGGCCTCATAAACTGGCCGATATCTTTTTTCATTTCCACAGGATTATTTGGAAGGCTTTAAAATATATTCAGTAGCGTATCAGAAATGGATGCTTGCTTTCGAAGGGAAAATTATCTGTTAAATTCCTATTCCAAATTTTAAAAAGGCATTTAAAAGGTCGTATATTTGCATGAGGCAAGTCCTACACGACCAGCTCCTGTAGAATCCCCCAGGGTGGGAACGCAGCAAGGGTATACGGTCGTAGCGGTGCGATGTAGGTAGCTTGCCTTTTTTTGTACGTTAAAGTCGAGCAAAGACTTCCTCCTTTTCCTTTTTTCAACGCTTATTTTATTCGTTATTTTGCAATCGTATGCAAAACAAGGTTGTACTTATTACCGGCGGATCTTCCGGCATCGGAAAATCCATAGGGATTTATTTGAAATCAAAGCAATTTAAGGTGTATGGAACCACAAGGAGTTTGTCGCGCCATGCCGATTTCACCGCTTTCGAGTTGTTGGAGTTGGATGTGCGAAAAACAGACGGTATCGAGTCGGCCATCCATCGATTGATCGAGCTGGAGGGTCGGGTCGATGTTTTGATAAACAATGCCGGCGTGGGAATAACAGGACCGTTGGAAGAAACGCCCCATGATCAAATAGTGAATGCCTTCGATGTCAATTTTCATGGACCGCTCCGAATGATCAAGGCCGTTCTGCCACAGATGCGCGAGCAAAAATACGGACTTATCATTAATATTACTTCCATCGCAGGATACATGGGCTTACCTTATCGGGGGGTTTATTCAGCTTCTAAGGGTGCGTTGGAAATAATTACGGAAGCACTTCGGATGGAAACCAAGGAATTCGGAGTGCAAATCACCAACTTGGCCCCCGGTGATTTTGCCACCAATATCGCCGCAGGCCGCTACCATGTGAAGGCGGTAAAGGGATCACCTTACGTTCAATATGCCCGTACGCTGGAGGCCATCAACGATGGCGTAGACGATGGGGAAGACCCCATTGAGGTAGCCAAAAAGGTTTTTAAGATTATTCGAACACAAAAGCCGCGTATACACTATAAAGTAGGTGCATTTTCCCAGAAAATATCGGTTTTTTTGAAAAAGATACTACCCGAGAAAGTATTTGAGAAAATGTTATTGAACCATTATAAGTTGTAGTTTTACAAACCCGAATTTGTCATCCCTGATTATACGATTTGGGATGGAAGGGTTTGGAAATTGCGAGTAATTTTATCATCAAATAAATCTTAAGGAATGAAATTTTTTATCGACACTGCTAATCTAGATCAAATACGTGAGGCCCAAGCTTTGGGAGTTTTGGATGGTGTTACCACCAACCCCTCCCTAATGGCGAAGGAAGGAATAACTGGACGTAACAATATACTGAAACACTATGTGGATATTTGTAATATCGTCGAAGGCGATGTTTCGGCGGAAGTAATTGCTACGGAGTTCGATGCCATGGTCAAGGAAGGAGAGGAACTGGCCGAACTGCATGACCAGATTGTGGTAAAGGTACCCATGATTAAAGATGGGGTCAAAGCCCTTAAATATTTTTCGGACAAAGGTATCCGCACGAATTGTACCCTGGTCTTTTCTCCTGGACAGGCCTTATTGGCCGCCAAAGCAGGCGCTACCTATGTATCTCCCTTTATTGGCAGGTTAGACGATGTCTCCACGGATGGATTAAACCTGATTGCCGAAATCAGGATGATTTATGACAACTATGCGTTTGAGACCCAAATCCTCGCCGCATCGGTAAGGCATACCATGCATGTCATCGACTGTGCCAAGCTGGGCGCCGACGTTATGACAGGGCCATTGTCTGCAATTGAGGGCTTATTGAAGCATCCTTTGACCGATATTGGTCTGGAGAAATTTTTAGCGGATTACAAAAAAGGGAACTAATAAGGAATAGTTATTATAAAAAGTGTGGGTGTTGTATATGTCCACACTTTTTTATGGCCATCCCAGAGTACTCGTTTCCGTCAGTACTAGAAGGAAGCATAAAGGTTTGAAAAAGCATCTACGATCATGGCGTCCTTGGTAATCACACACTTATTGGGGGGGTAAATAATCAGAGAGTTGGTCAGTTCTTCGAAGTCAATAGCCCTATACTGAAGTTCCTTGTCCAAAGAAGAGATTTCGAGCATCGACTTCCAAGCCTTTTCACTCGTATTCACATTGATTCCCACATAGCGATACTCGGGGCGTTGTTCGGTAAGCAAAGCAATCCGTTTTTTGGTATTTTCAAAATGTTGTTTTTCAACACCGGACCAAAAATAAAAAACTGTTTTGCCCTCTTCGGCGATTTTCCTAAGTGATACCGTATCCCCGTTCACTTTTGAAACATAGACGTCAGGCACCATTTTGTTAGGCTGAATGTTCTCGATGCCCTGGTACAGGTTTTCAATTTCTTCCAGATGTTTGTTGTTTCTTGACAACCGGTGAAATTCTTTGATGAACTTTTTATTTTCTTCCGGATCATGAACTTTCAGCAAATAGTTGAACGCAACGTACCTGAACAGATTGTCTTTAAGCTCCTTTGCAGTGACAAGGCTGTCGATGATATGCAATTTGTGTTCGTTGAAATGAAGCTGATTTTTAACAATCTTCTTTTTCACCTTGCAGCGTTCGGAACAGTCCATAAACGCCACATTTTGAATATGGTTCAGCATAAAATTATAGTAGGGCCTCAAATAAGTGAGCTCCTCGTTCCCGAACTCCAATGTGGATCGGTAGTCGTAAAACCCTTTCGGAAGTTTTTCCATTACACCCGCGTGCGCCAAATTTTTATGACGAAATGGGTATTTTTCCTTATGGGTATTATAGGCATATTCTATACTGGTCTTGGCAATACTTTCCTCATGCTTCGAAATATCCCCATCTTCGACAAGGTCTTCCAGGAGTATCAGTTTAAGTTGCTTTAAGGAGTCGACTTTTTTGGCAAACTCATTCGCTTCCAGATTGAAGTAGGTGTTGATCGCCTGAAGCTCGGCTTCCTGGGCAAGAAAAAGCTCCAGAAGAAAACTGCTAATTTCGCTTCCTCTACCGGAAAATGCGAGCGATTCATCAAAATCAATGGTATTTAAGCGTATCATGACGCTATCGCCTCCTTCTAGGTAAACGTATTGCAATTCGGGTGTATGGTTAAAATGGTAAAGCCCTTTCGGTAAGGAGTCAAATCGAAAGGAAAAACGATTCTGTTCATCCAGGGCCGCGGAATCTATCACCTTATCGCCTTTATAAAGTACAATGTGGGTACTTGTGGGATTTACGATTTCACCGGCGAAAAAAACGTTGGGGGAATTTCTCTCTCCTTTACTGCAACCTGCCAAAATGAAAAGAAACAGATAAAGTATTTGTTTATCCATAAAAAGAATATCTCTTTAGCGCGTAAAATTACGTAAGCGCTAATCCTGTTGCTGTTAATAGCACGTTAAATGTTAGGCAGTTACGTTAATCTTTTGGTCTAACAACATACCAAGTAGGTTTATTGGTCAAAGGAACTATTTTTACGTATTTTTGCGCGAAATTTTAAAAGAAAAAATATGTTATCGGTTTCGAATTTGTCGGTTCAGTTTGGGAAAAGGGTCTTGTTCGATGAGGTCAATATCTCGTTTACCCAAGGCAATTGCTACGGAATAATCGGTGCCAACGGGGCTGGTAAGTCCACATTTTTAAAGGTATTGTCCGGACAGATTGAACCTACCTCGGGACATGTGCATTTAGAGCCGGGCAAGCGTATGTCCATCTTGGAACAAAACCACAATGCCTACGACGATTACACCGTTCTTGAAACCGTGGTCATGGGCAATAAACCCTTATTTACCATTAAACAGGAAATAGACGCGCTCTACGCCGATTATTCGGATGAAAATGCGGACAGAATAGGGGAGCTTCAGGTACAATTCGAAGAAATGAACGGTTGGAATGCCGACAGCGACGCGGCCGCCCTTTTATCCAATTTGGGTATCTCCGAAGAGTTGCATTATACGGCCATGAGCGATATGGATTCCAAGCTCAAGGTGAGGGTATTGTTAGCACAGGCGTTGTTTGGAAACCCTGATGTTTTGATTATGGACGAACCTACCAACGATTTGGACTATGAAACCATTAGTTGGTTGGAAAATTTTCTGGCGGAATACGAGAATACGGTAATCGTAGTATCGCACGACCGTCATTTTCTTGACGCGGTCTGTACGCATATCGGGGATATTGACTTTGGAAAAATCAACTTGTATAGCGGCAATTACACCTTTTGGTATGAAAGTAGTCAGTTGGCAGCGCGTCAAAGAGCCCAGCAGAATAAAAAGGCCGAAGAAAAGGCCAAGGAATTACAGGAGTTTATTATGCGTTTTAGTGCCAACGTGGCGAAAAGCAAGCAGGCGACTAGCCGCAAGAAAATGCTGTCCAAACTTAAGGTAGAGGACATCAAACCATCGAGTAGGAGATATCCGGCGATAATTTTTGACAGGGAACGGGAAGCTGGGGACCAAATTCTGAACGTAAATGGTTTAACTGCCTATTCGGAAGATGGCGACCTCCTGTTTCAAAATGTAAATATTAACCTCAACAAAGGGGACAAGGTTGCAATCATCTCAAAAGATTCAAGGGCGACCACTGCTTTCTATGAGATAATAAACGGTAACAAGGAAGCGGCCAAAGGTGATTATCAATGGGGTATCACAACTTCACAGTCGTACCTTCCCGCCGACAATTCGGACTTTTTTACTCAAAACATTAATCTGGTCGATTGGCTACGGCAATGGGCAAAGACCGAGGAAGAGCGCGAGGAGGTCTACATTCGTGGGTTCTTGGGAAAGATGTTGTTTAGTGGCGAAGAGGCCCTGAAGAAGAGCACGGTTCTTTCTGGCGGAGAGAAGGTTCGATGTATGCTGAGCAGAATGATGATGCTAAGAGCCAATGTGCTGATGCTCGACGAGCCTACCAACCATTTAGATTTGGAAAGTATCACAGCTTTTAACAATTCCCTAAAGAATTTCAAGGGTACCGTTCTCTTTACTACCCATGACCATGAGTTTGCCCAAACGGTTGCCGATCGTATCATCGAATTAACACCTAAAGGCAATATAGACAGACATTTAACGTTCGATGAATATATGTCCGAGAAGGCCATAAAGGAGCTGCGTGAGAAAATGTATGCAGTTCCTGCATAGTTTTTGAGAAACCCAAATTCTTATATCATGCGAACCTACAATCTTTTTAACCTGCTATTGGCGTGCCTTGTATTGATGTCATGTAGTACCTCGGATGAAGGTACAGGGGTAGGGGAAGGGCCCACCAACCCGGGCACCGACGCCGATTACGTTTTGTTGCTTACTTCCGGTACTACTCTGAAAAGCCAGTTGTTGAATGCTGGCGCCGAGCTGGTAACCGTTAACCCTGCTGATAGTGATTTTAAAAACACCGGTATTCCCGACCTTACCTACAGGGAGGGTTTAGAAATGTCCTTCTATCAAAGAACTGGGGTTTGTGGTGGTGAGATCCTGAAGTACGATTTCATCAATGATACCGCTACCGAGCTAGCACTCTTCGAGGATTTAGGAGACTGTGGACTTACCGCCTATGCCATCGCCCATACGGAAACCAGGGTATACGTAGCTTACGGATTGGAAGTTGATGCAAAAGACACCAAATACTTTGTACGTGTGGTCGATTTGGATTCAACCGACGAAAATTTTGTCGATGTCCCATTAGACAAAAAACCTCTAGATTTGGTATTTACGAATAATCGTCTATTTGTTCTTGCCCTCGATGAAGCTGTTACCGATGAGAACGCATTGTTTGTGATGGATGCTGCCACTAATACCATGATCATTGAAATGAATCTGGGGTTTGATGCACAGCGACTGATCAAAAATAGCGACGGAAACCTTGTTATTAGCTACGACGAACTACATACGCTATTGAATAGCCAAACGCTTTCGATACAGTACGTGAATTACCAAGAAGGCAAGGAACCGCGGTTTGTTTCCTCTAGATCGAATAATTTCGATAACGAGGGAAGACTATATTATGAAATGTCGCCTGGTGAAAATAGTAGCTACCCTAAGGTCCCCGGTATTTATGACTTTGCCAACGATATTGTTATTTTGTACGCCTATGAGAATTTTTTGACCGAGGCGCAGCGGACCATCGAGTATGAAATTGAGACGACTACCATGGTCGATTTTGATACAAAAAACGGATACATGTTAATCGGTTACAAAAAAGTCGGGCTTGACAAGGGAGGTCTATTACGGGTCAAGACCGGTTCAGAACCTGCAGTAATCGATAATTTGGATGTGGATGGCATTCCTTATGCCATTATAGTGAAGTAGCGATCAAAACCACAAAAAAAAGCATCTCAAAACAATTTTGAGATGCTTTTTTATTTTCCGATGGTTCTAGGCATTGAAATATTTGCTATTCCAAATCGCAGGATTAAAATTCTTACCCAGGGCAAAGCCATAAAAAATTACAACAGAGGCAATACTCTTGAACATGAAGAAAAAGATAATCCAAAACTCGGTACTAGACCCCGATTTTGAAAATAGCCCGTCTGGCACTAATAGTGTACATAAATAGCTGATGAGAACCACCAGTAGACCTAGATTGACAATATTCTTGAAGGGCCATACCAAGGCTTTACGTAATGGATGAAGATCGTTGCCCCACTTATGAATCAAATAAAAGTAGTTGTTGCCGATCGGGGCAAAGAGTAAGGGGTCATCCTTATCGTCCAATTTGAACAATTTGGAAGGAGCAACAATTTTGAAGCCTTTTAACTCGGTGTTGTGAGCTTTTTCCAACTCCTTTATTTTGGAGTAGGCTTCTTGGGGGATTTTACTTTTAAAATATTTGGAATCCAAAAAGCGAAGCCTATAATCGATACAGATGGTCTTGATTTGATCAATGTGATAGATTCGATGGGATTCCAGTAGATCAAAATCGAATTGATTGGTAATCGCCGATCTACCACCGTTGAGGGTTTTCGCTATTCGGTCCCGTTCTTTGGAATCTTCCTTCAAGATACGATATACAGTATCCAGAATGTGTTCCGAATCGTTACTTTTCGCTTTTAGCTTTTCGAGTTTTTCCTCGATATTCGTTTTTTTTAGCACCATTTCTTTTTCTTTAGCATGTCAAATTTAACGAATTCTATTTTCTTTCAGAATTAAGATCAAAACCCAAGTGTTAATATAATGTTAAATTCTATGAACGACCTTTTCCTTTAACATGTAAAACGGGTTGAGGATTGTATATTGTCGATGAAATTGGTCGTTTATCGATTTCATTCCTCATTCTAAACCCAAATCTTGAGACTATGAAGTGTACTGCGCACCTTCTTTTTTTATGTTCCTTGTTTGCTTTTACTACTTCCGCTTTTGCACAAAGCAACCACTCGGAACCTTCCGGGATGAATCCGGAGGAATCGATTATCACCAATACCAAAAACTCCGATAACCATAAAACCTTGTTAACCGCGGTGAGGGCTGCGAATCTCGAGGCGATTCTTGGGAGTGAAGGTCCTTTCACCGTATTTGCACCTTCCGATCGGGCCTTTAACAAGTTTTCGAAGGATAGGATTACCCGTTTAATGAAGCCTGAAAACAAGAAAGAGCTTCATGCACTTTTGACCTATCACATTGTTGCGGGTAACATAACCGCCTCCCACATCTTAAAGGCGATGTGCAGGGGCAAGGGAAAAGCTACTTTTACAACGGTGCAGGGCGATATAATCACTGCCACTATGAACGGCATCGATATCATTTTGACCGACAGCAGTGGAAATACGGCGAAGATAACCTCAGCAGATGCCAATCAATGCAACGGAGTCATTCACGAAATTGACAGCGTGATACTGCCTGGAAAGATTTAGAAAACTAACGTAGTTCCGCCTTAAGCTCCTTTTCGTATTTGGCTTGAAGCTTTTTCATTATCTTGTCGATTTGCTTGTCCGTTAAAGTGCCTTTTTCGTCTTGCAATGTAAAACTTACCGCGTACGACTTTTTACCTTTTGGCAACTTGGCACCGGTATAGACATCAAAAAGGTTCACCTCCTTTAAATGCCTACGTTCTGTCTGACGCGCCAAATTATAGACCTCTTTAAAGGCGACCGAATCGTCTAACAACAGCGCAAAATCTCTCTTTACTTCAGGGTATTTTGGAATTTCCTTGAATACAATCGGTTTTTTACCGGCCAATTCCAATACCGCATCCCAATTAAAATCAGCGAAGAGCACCTCATTTTTCAAATCGAATTTTTTTAAAATCGATTTTTTTACAGTTCCTATTTCTACCAGATTCAATTTTTGGGAATGCAGCGAAATTCCTTCGGAAAAGACATCATTTTCGGCAGGGAAGGGTTCTGTCCCGTCGATTCCCAAACGCTTCAAAATATTTTCGACAATGGCTCTTAGGTAGAAGAAATCAGATTTTCGTGTGACGACCGTCCAGCTATCGTCATGGCGATTGCCGGTCACCACTAGGGAAAGATGCTTGTGCTCTTCCCTGGTTCCTTCGATTTGATGATAGGTTTTGCCGAATTCGAAGAGTTTCAAGTCCTGTTTTTTACGGTTTACGTTATATACGACAATCTCCAAACCGTTGAACAGCATAGACTGTCTTAAAACGGACAAGTCGGTACTCAAAGGATTCAGCATCTGTACCGCTTCGCTGGGCTTCGAACTCCCAGCGTATTCGGAATAGTGCGGGCTAGTTAGGCTATTGGTCATGATTTCGAAGAAACCCACCGAAGCCAGTTGGTCGCCGATTATCGATTGTATACGGTAATCTTCCAATTTTGAAACGGGCGCTATAGAGGCGTTGAGCTTTTCCTTGAAAGCGATGGTATTGTATCCATAGATTCTCAGGATTTCCTCGATGACGTCCACTTCACGCTGCACGTCGACCCGGTAGGATGGTATAGTAAGCCCTAGACCGGCTTCGGTCACATTTTTCACCTGAATCTCCAAAGATGCCAGAATAGACTTGATAGTATCCTTTGGAATTTCCTGTCCGATTAGGGCGTTCACCTTTTCAAACGAAAGAAAAACGTGATGGTCATCTTTTCTTTTTGTATAAAGGTCGATGACATCCGAAGTGATATACCCTCCTGCAATCTCTTTGATCAACAAGGCAGTGCGCTTTAAGGCGTACTCCACATTTTCGATATCAATACCCCGTTCAAAACGAAAAGAGGCATCGGTGTTAAGGCCATGTCTCTTGGCGGTCTTACGAATGGAGACCGGATCAAAATAGGCGCTTTCCAAAAATATGGATGTCGTATCTTCAGTGACCCCTGTATTAATGCCTCCGAAAACCCCCGCGATACACATTGGTTTCTCATCGTCACATATCATGAGGTCATCTTCATGCAATTCCCTTTCTTCCCCGTCCAAAGTCATAAACTTGGTACCGGACTCGACTCTTTTAACGATTACTTTCTTTCCGTAAATCCTGTCGGCATCGAATGCGTGCAGCGGCTGTCCCAGCTCGTGAAGCACGTAGTTGGTGGCATCGACCACATTGTTCTTTGGGGTCAGACCAATGGCCCTTAATCTATTTTTCAACCAATCGGGAGAAGGTTGTACGATTAAGTTCTTCATGGTAACCCCGCAATAGCGAGGTGCAAGATCCGCCTCCTCGACCTCCACTTCGATTCGTAAAGAGCGATTGTCCACATTGAATTTGCTGACCGAAGGGGTTATTAGTTCTATGGAGGTCTCCTTTTGTTTGAGCCCTGCCCTTAAATCCCTGGCAACCCCAAAATGACTCATGGCATCGGCCCTGTTGGGCGTGAGGCCGATTTCGAATACTTCGTCCTCTTCTACTTCAAAAACTGTGGTACAAGGAGTGCCCACGGCTAGGGAATCATCAAGGACCATAATGCCATCATGATCTTTGCCAAGACCAAGTTCATCCTCGGCACAAATCATTCCATAGCTTTCCTCGCCACGTATCTTCCCTTTTTTAATGATCCAGGGCTCCCCATCTTGCGAATACAACGTGGTCCCTATGGTGGCTACCGGCACTTTCTGTCCTTGTGCAACATTTGGGGCACCACAGACAATCTGGACCGGCTCGTCTTGCCCGATATCGACGAGGGTTAGCTTTAATTTGTCGGCATTGGGATGTTTTTTACATTGAAGCACATGGCCTACCACTACACCCTTAAGACCGCCTTTGACAGATTCAAAATGGCTAATACCTTCTACTTCAAGGCCTAGGTCGGTAAGAAGCTCTCCCGTTTTTTGGGCATCCCAGTCTATTTTTAGAAACTGTTTGAGCCAGTTATATGAAATGTTCATTGGTCGGTATTAAAGGGCGTAAAGATAAAACAATGGGATTAGACATTCAACTTCGGAATCTTCGATTTGACTTTAATTTTTTATTGTAAGTTTTTAATCGTTATTTCGATTTCTTAATTAAATTTTCAAACCATGTGGAAACTATGGCTGTCTCTTTTATTGACTGTAGGATTGATTGGATGCCAACAATCGGCCCCGGTAAAACTTTCTGAGGGTATATGGCGCGCCGAACTGATGGTGATGGATAATCAGGTGCTTCCTTTTAACTTTCAACTCATCCAGACCGGATCGGGCGATTATGCCATGGAAATCTACAATGCGGAGGAGGTCATAAATGTTGATGAAATCGAAACGAACGGCGATAGTATTCTATTCAAGACGCCGGTATTCGAGGGCTTTGTCCGCGGAAAGTTTACCGAGAATCGCATAGAGGGTGAATTCATAAAGGAAAGTCTAGATCGTATCGTTCCTTTCACCGCTGTTTATGGCGAAGCGGCACGGTTCGATATAACACATTCGGCAACCGAGGATATCAACGGTATCTGGGAGACAGAGTTCAGTCCCAATACGGAGGAGCGTTATATGGGTAAGGGTATTTTTACCCAGAAAGGAGATTTGGTTACCGGGACGTTCCGTACCACCACCGGCGACTACCGGTTTCTTGAGGGTGTTATGGATGGTGATTCCTTGAGGTTATCGGCATTTGACGGGGCCCATGCATTTTTGTTTACCGCGAAGGCAACCGATAGTACCTTAATCGGTACATTTTATTCGGGAAACCATTTTAAGGAGCCTTTTGAAGGCAAACGTAATGAAGCCTATGAATTACCGAGTGCCGATTCGCTGACTTTTCTAAAAGAAGGCTACGACCGGCTGGATTTTCGTTTTCCTGACACCGAGGGGAAGCTTGTATCACTAAGCGATCAGCGATTCAAGGAGAAAGTGGTGTTGGTGCAGATTATGGGAACATGGTGTCCCAATTGCCTCGACGAAACCAAATTCTACGTCGATTACCTGAAAAATAATCCCTCTGATGATTTGCAAGTCATTGCGCTCGCATTCGAATATGCAAGGACCAAGGAAGGGGCTTTTAACAGCATACAACGATTAAAAGATCGCATAGGGGTGAACTATCCGATCGTTTTGGCACAATATGGTACTTCGGATAAGGGAAAGGCGCAAGAGAAATTGCCGATGTTGAACCATGTGCTTTCCTATCCTACAACGATATTTATCGATAAAAAAGGAACGGTGAGAAAAATTCATACAGGTTTCAACGGACCGGCAACCGGGGATAAATACATCGAGTTTCAGAACGAGTTCGATTCATTTGTAAGAAAACTACTGGCCGAATAGCCTTTAGATAATCGTGGATTTACCCAATCCGATATTCTCGTCGTTCATATTCATGTCATCGTCGATATCGTTGATATGGTCCGCAATGAAGTCACCAACATAGTCGGTGCCATATTTACTGCTTCCCAAAATATCCGGGGTGACGATTTTTTTCTTGAACGATTTGCGTACCGCGGCAATAACCGCCCTGGATTCTTCCTTCATTCCAAAATGTCCCAATAAAAGGGCCGTACTAAGTATAGAGGCCACGGGATTGGCCTTGTTCTTGCCTTCCGCCTTCGGATACGAACCATGAACAGGTTCGAACATACAATGCTTTTCCCCAATTGACGCAGAGGGTAATAACCCTTGAGAGCCAATGATAACACTACCTTGATCCGACAGCATATCTCCGAACATATTATCGGTGAGGATGATGTCAAAATGCGTGGGGTTCAAAAGCAGCTGTACCGCTGCGTTGTCAATATAAAGACACTCCAAAGTGACTTCGGGATAACTTTCCGATAGGGTCTTGACTACCCTTCTCCATAACCTTGAGGTTTCCAATACATTGGCTTTATCGACCAGGGTCAGTTTTTTTCGCCTTTTTTTGGCGGCTTTAAAGGCTTTATGGGCAATACGACTAATTTCTTTCTCTGAGTACGTGCAAATATCGGTGGCAACGGTTCCATCGTCGCTCAATTTCTTTTCCCCATAATAAATGCCACCGGTCAATTCCCGGTATATTTCAAAATCGGTGCCGGAAACAAGCGCTCGATCCAAGGGTGAGTTCTTGATAATTTCCGGAAACATTTTGACTGGTCTGATATTTGCGTATAGGCCTAATTCCTTTCGCAGCCGTAACAAGCCCTGTTCCGGTCGTATGGGCGAACTTGGGTTGTTATCGTATTGTAGGGTGCCGATGGTCCCAAAAAGAAGTGCATCGGCCTCCAAAGCGATTTCCAACGTTTGGTCTGGTAAGGGTGTGCGAAACTTTTTCATGGCGGCCGCACCTATTAACGCTTTGGAGTAAGTGAAACTATGATCAAAAGTTTCAGCGACCGCTTGGAGGCATTTGACGGATTCGGTCAAAACCTCCGGGCCGATCCCATCCCCGCCTAAAAGTGCTATTTTGAGTTGCATCTATGATACACTTTCGATATCAAGTTCGGTCGCCTCGATGATTTCATGGATATCACTATCGAGAATTTCCTTTTTACGATCGGCGAATTTCAAAAATTCTTGATACACCTCATCGAGTTGCAATTTGGTAAGCTCATAACCCACCAACTTAGCCCTGTAAGCCAATGCGGCTCTACCACTTCTCGCGGTAAGTACAATGGAGGATTCGTTCACCCCTACATCGGCGGGGTCGATAATCTCATAGGTCTCCCTGTTTTTGATGACCCCATCTTGATGGATGCCAGAGCTGTGGGCAAATGCGTTGGCCCCTACGATGGCCTTGTTAGGCTGTACGATCATTCCCATTTTCTCGGAGACCATTCGACTGGTATCGTACAATAGTTTGCTGTTAATATTCGTGTCCAATCCGAGGGTAGGATGCTGTCTCAAGATCATCACCACTTCTTCCAGGGAGGTATTGCCGGCACGCTCTCCAATTCCATTGATGGTACATTCTATTTGTCGCGCTCCATTGACTACTCCTGCAATGCTATTTGCGGTTGCCAAACCCAAGTCATTATGGCAATGGCAAGAGAGTGTGGCCTTATGTACCCCTGTAACATTCTCTTTCAGATACCTTATTTTCGCCCCATATTCCTCGGGAAGACAATAGCCTGTCGTATCTGGAATATTCAGCACGGTGGCGCCGGCCTTAACGACGGCCTCGCAGACCCTTGCCAAGAATTCGTTATCGGTTCTCCCGGCATCTTCGGCGTAGAACTCGACATCTTCTACAAAGCTCTTGGCATAACTCACTGCCGCTACCGCCCGTTCGATGATACTCTCTCTATCGGAATTAAACTTATGCCTTATGTGGGAATCCGATGTACCGATACCGGTGTGTATTCGTGGTTTTTTAGCTGGTTTTAAGGCTTCGGCCGCTACTTCGATATCTTTCCTTACCGCCCTGGTAAGCCCACAAACAGCGGCATTTTTGACAAGCTTTGCAATTTCGTTCACTGAATTGAAATCACCTGGACTCGATATGGGAAATCCCGCCTCGATAATATCCACACCCAGCTCATCAAGCCTTTCGGCAATGACCAGTTTCTGCTCGGCGTCTAATTTGCAGCCAGGCACTTGTTCCCCATCCCTTAGCGTAGTATCAAAAATATCTACCTTATCTTTACTCATTATTTTTGTGTAGTTTTAAGTACCCTCTACGAATATAAGTTTATAAGGATACAACTATCGAAATTACGAAAAAATAGTTACAACGTTAAATTACCTTCAGGGTAGTTTAACGATTTGAAAAAGAAGTGTTTAAATACGGTTTATTACGATGACAAGTACCCACAGGGATGCCCTTTTTGTATTGGTGAAGTCGCTTTCGAAATCCGAAAAGCGTCAGTTCAAGTTGTATGTGGGTCGCTTGGGGGTAAATACCGACGCCAAATTTTTGGCTCTTTTCAATTTGCTCGATAAGATCAAGAAGTACGATGAAAAAGTGATTTTGGATAGCGGAATCGTGAAGAAAACCCAGCTTTCGAATCTAAAGGCCCACCTGTACAAACAGATTTTGGTAAGCCTACGACTGAATCCGGTAAATCAGAACATCCGGATACAGATAAGGGAACAACTCGATTTCGCGACCATTCTCTATCAGAAGGGACTCTACAAACAGAGCCTGAAGATTTTGGACAAAGCCAAGGCTGTTGCCATTGAAAACGAGGAAAAGAACATCGCCTATGAAATAGTGGAACTGGAAAAGATTATAGAAACCCAGTATATTACCCGAAGTATTCCAGACCGTGCCGATGAACTTGCAGTGCAGGCCAAAGAGCTTTCAGCGATGAATGTAATGACCAGCAAACTTTCAAATCTGTCGCTTCAACTGTATGGGATTATGCTGAAGGTAGGTTACGTGCAGAACGATGCCGATTATCAAAGGGTCAAGGAATATTTTGAAAGCCATCTACCCAAATACAGATTAGGCGATTTAGGCTTCCGGGAGAAATTGTGGCTTTACAAAGCCCATCTATGGTACAGTTTTTTAATTCAGGATTTTCTATCTTCCTACAAATATGCCAGTAAATGGGTAGATCTTTTTTACGATCAAGAGGAACAGATCTACCTAAACCCTGTGTTCTTTTTAAAGGGAAACCACTATCTTCTCGAATCGTTGTTCTATGTAAAGTACAGTTCCCAGTTTAGGGAAGTACTTGAAAATTTGGAAACAGTCGTGGCCAGTAAGGATTTCCCCAAAAACGACAACATTGGCTCGTTGGCCTTTCTGTACATCAATGCCAACAAACTGAACCTTCATTTTCTGGAAGGTACTTTTCATAAGGGCCTCTATCTCATTAAAATCGTGGAGTACGGCATCAACAAACACCAAGATCGTATCGATGCACATCATATCATGGTACTGTACTACAAAATCGCTTGTTTGTATTTTGGGGCGGGAGACCATAGGAACTGTATTGTTTACCTCAAAAAGATCATTAACAACAAAAACCTTAAAATGCGCGAAGACCTGATGTGCTTTGCGAGGGTACTGAGTCTTTTTGCGCATTATGAAGCTGGAATGGACTACCACTTGGAAGTGCAGCTAAAGAGTACCTATAAGTTCTTATTGAAAATGAACGATTTGCACGCTGTCCAAAAGGAGATGATCAAATTTTTGAGGAATTTGGGAAACATATATCCGCACGAATTGCAGGATGAGTTTAAAAAGCTGCATACCCAACTGAAAAAATATGAAGACCATCCTTACGAAAAAAGGGCCTTTCTATACCTCGACATTATTTCCTGGTTGGAAAGCCATTTGGAAAACAAGCCTGTGGCCCAGATTATTCGTGAAAAGGCAATGGCATATACGCGATAGCCTTTGAATACCCCTACTACTTTTAATACCAGAAGTTTTATCGAGATCAATTTGGCGATGCTGTTGTTAGGCACTTCAGGTCCTTTTGGGAAGTACATCGATCTGCCCGTGCCGCTTACTATTGAGATCAGGGCTTTACTGGCCTTGTTATTTTTGCTTGGTTATTGTAAATGGAAGGGACTATCCTTTCGACTAAGACAGAAGGATGTATGGCCGATCATACTTTCCGGATTCTTAATGTGCCTGCATTGGACCACTTATTTTAAATCGCTTCAATTATCGAACGTCGCTATAGGAATGTTGTCTTTGTTCACTTACCCCGTGTGGACCGCTTTCCTTGAACCACTGTTTCTAAAAACGAGATTTCAAAAAATACATTTACTTCTGGGCATTTTGGTTTTAGCCGGCATTTACTTGCTTGTTCCGGAGATAAGCTTCGGCAATTCCCAAACCTTGGCCATTGGGTTTGGTATTTGCTCGGCGCTTTGCTATGCCGTGCGAAACTTGATTTTGAAGACCAAGGTGGCAATCTATCAAGGGTCGGTTTTAATGAGCTATCAATTGTTCATTACATGTATTGTATTGTTTCCAACTTACTTCTTTTATGATTTGGGGCCCGTAGTCGGCCAATGGAAAGGTTTATTGGGGGTGGCCTTGATAACTACGGCCATGGGCCATACCATGTTCATCAACACTTTTAGGAGTTTTTCCGTAACCACTATCAGCATACTAAGTAGTATTCAACCCGTCTATGGAATTATTATCGGCGTTCTTTTCATGGCAGAAATCCCCTATTGGTCTACCGTTCTTGGTGGCATATTGATTTTGTTTTCCGTCGTAATTGAAAGCATTCGATCGTATCGGTAAACCATATAGTGGCTTCTATCGTGGTAGTTATGCAGATTCATATATGATGATATCGTACATCGGCGTTGTAGCCAATCTTGAATTTACGGATTAAAACCTAGAGGAGGTTCCAACGAATCTGCCCCATTCATCAGAAAATTTTTTGAACGCCTTTCAGCTAGTATTCTTTGATGAGAATCGACTTTCAAAAGAAAGAAAGCGATTTTAGGAACCTCCATCGGATTGATTATCTCCTTCCTGGCTGTTGATTCCGGGTGTGCCCATATTGAACTGGTCGATCAAACCATCCCCAAGCTTCTGAAATTCGTCGCTCTTGGCCATTTCACGTACTTTTACCGGGTCAAAATTGCCGTTGAAGTATAAAAAAGAACCGTTTACCGCATTGTTATTGTAAATCAATATTTCCTTCACGGCATTCCTTTTCTCTCGAATTGACACCACGTTTCGCTTTAAATTGTCGTTTTTGCGATACACTTCGATGAACGAATTTCCAGTGATGCCGTTCATTTGTTTGTTCAGGAACTCGGTTCGCGCCGGAGTTGCGCTCGGGAACTGCATATAACGAAGGTCTTTGGTATTGCCGACAAGCGACTTCATTTCCGGCGATATATTACTAATCAATGATAACATAAACCGCGGTACTCGAACGGCAGTGACCTGATTGTCATTTTTATGGGCATTGTAAAAACTGTCGATAGAGTTATAGCTACTACAGGAAATCAAGAGGGTTAGGCAAAAAAGGAATAGTGTTCTTCTCAACATGGCGTATAGTGTTAATGTCATTAAATGTACTAAATCTTGCAACAAGCGTTCCAAATCGTGTCTTCTGGTGGAGGCGCCACGAGGGTCAGCGTTTCCTTTTTTACAGGATGTATGAACGACAGACTTCTGGCGTGCAGGTGAATGCTTCCGTCTTTGTTGCTTCGATCAAAACCGTATTTCAGGTCACCTTTAATACTACTTCCGATGGCGGCCAATTGTGACCGTATCTGATGGTGTCTTCCGGTTTTTAGGTCGATTTCCAGCATAAAATAGGAATTTAATTGTTTGATTAACCGATATTCCAGAATGGCTTTTTTGCTGTCGGAAACCTCTTTTTGAAAGGCATACGACTTGTTTTGTTTCGGATTGCGCCTCAGCCAATGGGTTAGTGTTCCGCTCTCCGGATCGGGTCGCTTTTTTACAATGGCCCAGTATACTTTTTTTGCACTTTTTTCAGCGAATATCTTATTTAAACGGGGCAGTGCCTTGGAAGTTTTGGCAAAAACTACAATACCCGAGGTTGGCCGATCCAGCCGATGTGCCACGCCAAGGTACACGTTGCCTGGTTTACGGTACTTCTCTTTAAGGTAGGCTTTTACCACTTCACTTAGTGGTGGGTCACCGGTTTTGTCACCTTGTACGATATCACCGGGACGCTTATTAATGGCGATCAGATGATTGTCTTCGTACAAGACTTGAAGGTTTTGAGGTGTAGAATGGATTTTGGCCGCCACTAAAATGACATCTTTTTATCGGTGAGCGATAAAAACAGTAATAATAATACTCCCATAGTGACCGAAACATCGGCCATATTGAAGATTCCTGTTCGAAAAACGCCTAAATTGATTTGCAAGAAATCGGTCACTGAACCATATGCGATGCGGTCGATCAAATTTCCAATACCACCGCCAATGATAAAAGCAAATGCCACAATCAACCATTGGTCCATATTTGTTTTCCGAAAAACGCGTACGAGTAGGATCATCAGAACAAGTACCGGAAGTATCTGAAGCAAGATGATTTTGAGGATAGGGGGGAGGGTATCCCCAAACCCCAGCATGGCGCCCGTATTCTCTACATTGGTCAGTATAAAATGATCATCTATCAACTGAATATAATCACTGGGATTTACCCTTTTACGAACAATTTCCTTTGAAATTTGATCACAGCCAATATTCAGGAATACCAAAAAAACAATCCCCCATCGTTTTAGTAAGGTGGTGTTTTTCATACGGATGTATTTAATACTGTTCCTCGTCGCTGGGAAAATCCCTGCTTTTCACATCTTTTACATACTGCGAGATAGCATTTCCCATGTCTTCATAAAGGTTCATATACCTTCTTAGAAACCTTGGATTGAACTCGTGGGTCATCCCCAAAAGGTCGTGTATGACCAATACCTGGCCATCGGCATATTTGCCACCACCGATTCCGATGGTCGGGATAGAGAGGCTTTCGGAAACCCTCTTTGTCAAGCTGGCGGGTATTTTCTCAAGAACTACAGCGAAACAACCTAGTTTTTCCAATAGTTTGGCATCCTCTATCAGTTTTTTTGCCTCGTGTTCTTCTTTTGCGCGTACCGTGTAAGTGCCAAATTTATAGATGGATTGGGGAATCAATCCCAGATGGCCCATTACTGGAATACCTGCATTCAATATTCGCTTTACCGATTCCTTGACTTCCTCGCCACCTTCCAATTTTACCGCATGGGCACCACTTTCCTTCATAATTCGAATTGCGGAACGCAACGCCTCTTTGGGATCGCTTTGGTAACTGCCAAAAGGAATGTCGACCACTACCAAAGCCCTTTCTACGGCCCTGATGACCGAGGAGGCATGATAGATCATTTGGTCCAGGGTAATCGGCAAGGTGGTTTCGTGACCTGCCATCACATTACTGGCGGAGTCGCCTACCAAGATGACGTCAACGTTGGCAGAGTCGACGATCTTTGCCATCGAGTAGTCATAGGCGGTAAGCATCGAAATTTTTTCACCGTTCTTTTTCATCTCGACCAATGACTTTACGGTGACCCTTTTGTATTCTTTTTTTGCGGTTGACATTCGGTTTTGTTTAAGTGGGATAAAAGTAAGGAATTTGTTTAAGGGTTCTGTACAAGTGGGATTAGGGAATGATGATTTGGTTTTTTTTGCTTATTTTAATCCAATACTTCCATATGAAAAATGGCTTCTTAGTTCTTCTTTTCCTTCTTGTAGGTTCTGTAAAAGCCCAGGATTCCGACGAGGTAGCGGTACAAAAAACCATCGAGGCTTTCTTTGAAGGTTTTCATCGACAAGATTCTTTAATGATCAAAGAAACAGCGACCCGGGATATGGTACTGCAAACTATTTCCAAGGATTCCGCTGGAAATAATTTTGTGCGTACGGAGGCGTTTTCCAAATTCCTTAAATCGATTGTAGGCATACCCAAAACCACTCAATTTCAGGAAGTGATCAAAGGGTACTCGATTCAAATCGACGGACCAATGGCCAATGCATGGACTCCCTATGAGTTTCGTTTGAACAACGCCTTCCACCACTGCGGCGTGAATTCGTTTCAATTGGTCAAACACAAGGAAGATTGGAAAATCGTATACCTCATCGATACCCGTCGCACCGAGGGTTGTGAATAGTAGGTAGAGAGGTCAAATGAACTGGCAGGCGTCCCAAAAGATATCAGCGGAGGCAACATCCTACTATATCGAATCGAAACGTTCCGACGTTCTATTTTCTATACTTTCCAGCCCTCACGATAAGTACGGCCTACAAATTGATTGGCCTCCTCCAAATTGGTGATTCTCATGTTCTCCCCGTCCCATAACAACTTTTTACGGGCAAAAAATTCCATCTTCCCATCACTGTTTTCCTCACGGAGCATATAACTACGAATGGCGAGGTTCCCCATCAGCACTGTTTCGGTCATGGGCCCCGCATAGTCGAACGAGGAGGTAAGGGCCCTGTGTTCCGGACTGTCGAAACCGGCTTTACAGGCATCGACCCATTTGCGTTGGTGACCGTATTCCGGTTCTTCGTTTTCCTCTACTTCCGGACCGAACTCCGTAGTGCCGTCGTTCAAATATAATTTGGGCATTAACGGAGAGCTGTCGTTAATGTTGGTCGAGATAATTCCCTTTTCGCCAATGATCAAAACACCATTGGCACTGCTTTTTCCACCGATATCATTATCGGCCGGAATAATATCCGGATGGGAAGGACGAATGCCTCCATCGCTCCAGGTCATTTCAATGGGGGACCTGGTTTTTTCCGTAGCCCCGAAATGCAGGGTGATAAAAGAAGAGGGCGGACAACCTTCCGGATGATAATCGGCGGTCCACATCTGTGAGAAGACAGACCCTACACTGCACTCCGCGTCGGTAGGATATCTGAGTCCCAAGGTCCGAAAGGGAATATCGATCAAATGGCAACCTACATCACCTAGGGCCCCCGTACCATAGTCCCACCAACCCCTCCAATTAAAGGGATGCATGTTGGGTATATAGGGTTTCTCGGGAGCAGGCCCCAACCACAGATTCCAATCCAAGGATTCTGGTTTCATAGTCGGGTCGGGCGACGGCATGGGACCGCCTTGGGGCCATACGGGACGGTTCGTCCATACTTGCACTTTTGAAATGGAACCTAGCACGCCGGAATCGACCCACTTCTGAACCATACCCAAAAGCGGGTTGGATCCCCCTTGGTTTCCCATTTGACTGACAATCTTGTTGGTTCTTGCCATTTCGGTAAGAATACGGGCCTCGCGAATATTGTGGGTCATCGGTTTTTGTACGTATACATGTATACCGCGTTCCATAGCGTTCGCCGCCGCGGGGCCGTGCACATGGTCCGGAGTCGAGATGGTAACGGCGTCGATGCCTTTCTCCTTCTCCAGCATTTCCCGGTAATCGGCATACAGTTTTGCCTTTGGAAAGTTTTCAACAGACTTTTTGGCGGAACCGGAGAAGTCGACATCGCAGAGGGCGACTACTTTTTCGCGTCCGTTGACGGACGCGTTAAAGATATCACTAGAGCCCTTTCCACCCGCACCGATAGCCGCCAAATTCAAGCGATCGCTGGGTGCAAGGTATCCGACCCCTCCGAGCACATGTCTGGGCACAATAAAGATGGAGGTGGCAAGTGCACCTTTTTTAATGAATGACCTTCTTGACTGATTAGTAGACGGTTGTTTGGAGGATTGGCTTTTATTTTTCATCTTAAATAGGTTGGTAGTTATGAATAGCGTTTGCCTTAAAGTTAATGAAAATGATGGAATGCCAGGCGTATTCTAGGGCTACGACGGCATGCTCTGGGAAGAAGCCTTAGTATTCGTCAGATTGGCTATATTTACTTTTCCTTAAAAGAGAGCATCATGAACCACCCGTTACGACTAATTTATTTATTTGCCTCAATTCTATCAAGCATCTTTTCGATTGATACCTATGCCCAAGAAACCAATCCATTGGAAGGCCGATGGAACTTGATCATTGAACAGGATGGCAAGGAACTTCCCTCTTGGCTGGAGATTACACATTCCGGTAACAATACCCTGGTCGGACGTTTTGTCTATGCTTTTGGAAGTGCACGGCCCATAGCCGAAGTAAAATTGAGCGACGGAAAGTTCAGTTTTACCATTCCTCCGCAATGGGAACCTGGTACCGGTGACATGCAATTCGAAGGGATGTTGAATGGCGGCGAGCTTAAGGGTACCATGGTCTATACCGATGGTAATACCTACAATTGGACAGGTAGCCGATCACCCAAATTAGCGTATAATGAGAATATTGTTTGGGGAAAACCCATCGCCCTTTTCAACGGAAAGGATTTAAGCGGTTGGCATACCGAAGGGGAGAGCCAATGGGCGGTCGAGGAAGGTGTTTTGAAGAGTCCGAAGTCCGGGGTCAATTTAATATCGGACGAATCTTTTAGCGATTTCAAACTTCATGTCGAATTTCGATATCCCGAAGGCAGCAACAGCGGTATTTATCTTCGTGGCCGTTATGAGGTACAAATAGCGGATAACAAAGGGTTGGAACCTGCCAGTATCTATTTTGGAGGAGTCTATGGTTTTTTGGACCCTAATGAAATGGTCGCCAAAGAGGCCGGCCAATGGCAGACTTTCGATATCACCTTGATCGGACGAAGAGTGACCATAGTCGCAAACGGATCAACGATCGTTAGCGAACAAAATATTCCTGGTATGACCGGGGGAGCCATGGATAATAGGGAGGCGGAACCCGGACCGATCCTTATACAAGGGGATCATGGGCCTATAGAATTCAAAAGTATCGTTCTAACACCTGCCAAGAGGTAGTTCCGATCACCCATTAGATATGTTGATCGATCAATATGGTATTACCGTCTGGATCGGCAATGACTATACTTGCAGGCCCCGTTGTGTTCTCATCCGCCTCGGTAAGAAGTTGAACACCCTTGGCTTTAAGCGCGCGTTGAATATCCCTTACATCATCGTACGTTTCAAGCGTATCGGCATTTTCATCCCAACCTGGATTAAAGGTCAAAATATTGTTTTCGAACATCCCTTGGAAGAGTCCGATCAACGAATTACCGTTTTTCATTACTAAATAGTTCTTTTCCATGGCTCCCCCTAAGACGGTGAAACCCAAGTTCTCATAAAATTGTTTGGAAACCTTGAGGTCTTTGACACTAAGGCTGACGGAAAATGCACCTAATTTCATGGTTTTTTAGATTGGTTACGCGGTTTTGGCCTCTTTGACCATGCACCTAAAAATACTAAATTTTACAAGAAACACTTTAAGCCAAACTCACTTTTTTACTTCTGCCTTTGCAACTTAAAATGACATCCTGTCAGTTTTTGTGTCTTGGCATATTGTTTGTCATTTATGTAGCGACTTTAAAAATCAGGCACTAATATTTAAAACACATACAATGAGCAAAATTATAGGTATAGATTTGGGTACGACCAACTCCTGCGTTTCCGTAATGGAGGGGAACGAGCCAGTCGTAATTCCCAATGCCGAAGGAAAAAGAACAACACCCTCTGTCATCGCATTTGTAGAAGGTGGTGAAATCAAAGTAGGAGATCCTGCCAAAAGACAGGCAGTAACGAATCCGAATAAAACCATCTATTCGATCAAGCGATTCATGGGGAACAAATATTCCGAATCAAAGAAAGAAGCAGATCGTGTACCTTATAAAGTAGTAAAAGGGGATAACGATACACCAAGAGTAGATATCGATGGTCGTTTATATACGCCTCAAGAACTTTCCGCCATGATTCTTCAGAAGATGAAGAAAACAGCCGAGGACTATTTAGGGCAAGATGTTACCAGGGCGGTCATTACCGTACCTGCCTACTTTAACGATGCCCAACGTCAGGCTACGAAAGAAGCGGGCGAAATCGCGGGATTGACCGTCGAGCGAATCATAAACGAGCCTACGGCAGCCTCTTTGGCATACGGATTGGATAAGAAAAGTGTAGACCAGAAAATCGTAGTCTTCGACTTTGGTGGAGGTACCCATGACGTTTCCATCCTGGAGTTGGGTGATGGAGTATTCGAAGTATTATCGACCGATGGCGATACCCATTTGGGAGGTGACGACGTAGACCAGAAAATTATTGATTGGTTGGCCGAGGAATTTAAAAAAGACGAAGGAATCGATTTGCGCGATGATGCCATGGCGTTGCAACGATTGAGGGAAGCTGCCGAAAAGGCGAAGATAGAATTGTCTTCTTCCGCCCAGACCGAAGTGAACCTTCCATATGTGACAGCTACGGCCAGTGGACCTAAACACTTGGTACGCACCCTTACAAGGGCAAAGTTTGAACAGTTGATAGAGGATTTGGTAAAACGTACCATTGAGCCTTGCCAGACCGCATTGAAAGCGGCAGGTTTGTCAAAAAGCGATATCGATGAAATTATTTTAGTGGGCGGTTCCACTAGGATTCCGGCAGTACAGGAGGCGGTTGAGAAATTCTTTGGTAAAAAGCCTTCAAAAGGGGTGAACCCCGATGAAGTGGTGGCAGTTGGAGCTGCAATCCAAGGAGGCGTGTTGACCGGTGATGTGAAAGATGTATTGTTGTTGGATGTTACTCCTTTATCATTGGGAATAGAGACCATGGGGAACGTATTTACTAAATTGATAGAGGCGAATACTACGATTCCTACCAAGAAATCACAAATATTCTCCACTGCGGCCGATAATCAACCCTCCGTTGAGATTCACGTGCTGCAAGGGGAGCGTACCATGGCGGCGGATAACAAAACCATAGGGCGTTTTCACCTAGACGGAATTCCTCCCGCACAGCGTGGTGTGCCTCAAATCGAGGTGACCTTCGATATCGATGCGAACGGGATTATAAAGGTTTCGGCTACCGACAAGGCAACCGGTAAATCGCAAGATATTCGTATCGAAGCTTCTTCCGGATTGACCGAGGAGGAAATCGAAAAGATGAAAGCAGAGGCGGAAGCCAACGCAGAATCCGATAAAAAAGCGAAGGAAACCGCTGATAAATTGAACGAGGCCGATAGCATGATTTTCCAGACCGAAAAGCAGCTGAAAGAATTTGGCGATAAATTGTCAGACGACAAGAAGAAGCCGATCGAGGATGCTTTGGAGGAATTGAAAAAGGCTTACGAAACCAAGGATTTGGCAGTAATCGCTCCGGCTTTGGAGAAAATCAACGAAGCATGGAAAGCTGCTTCCGAGGAAATGTACAAAGCACAGGCCGAGGCACAGCAAAACGGTGAGGCCACCGCAGGGGAAGCTGCTTCTTCGGAAGGAGCCACTGAAGGTGACAACGTAGAGGATGTAGATTTCGAAGAAGTCAAATAACAACGACTTATGGATTTTCATAAAAAATGGGGCGGTTTCATCCGCCCCATTGTTATTTGGTATTTATTTTGTTTTCGTTTGGGAGAATAAAAGTAATTTTGCGCCATGATAAAAAACTACGCTTTCTTTTTTCTCTTTTATGCAACGGTCGGGTCCTTTATTTTACATTCGCAGGAAATCAGGATTTTCACTATTGCGGATTTTGATTTGAGGGGAAAGGTAAAAAGGTGTCTGGTCAGCACCGATTATGGAAAGGAAGAATATGACTTTGATGAAGACGGGCGGCTCACAAAATCGGTAACACGTTATAACGAGAACGACTACGATGTCACTTATTACAAGTACGAGCAAGGGGAACTGATTGAAAAAAGGTTTGAAAATTATCGGGATAAACAGTTCGATGAAGCTACCAGCATTGCAAATTTTTATCAAATCGATTCTACACAAAACAGGAAGGTGGTAGAGAAAATCGTTTCGTACGACAAGTCCTTTTTAGACCAGTACGAGTATCTGTACGATGCAAATGGCCAGTTGGCAAAGATTATTCGCACCAACGAAGAGGGCATTGATGAAACCAACGTCGAATATAAGGATTACAAAAATGAACATACAGTCAGCTACTTGATAAACGGTGAAATACAAAAATCGATTCGGACCTCTATTGGAAAGTCGAGGAACGGGGCTACCGAGAAGGTTGTACTGACCAAAAAATATATTGAGGGAGCCCCAAATACCGCCATGGAAGAAGTGTATGATGGTAGCGATAGACTTGTATCAAAAACCGATTTTTACTTTGACCTAAAAATAAAGCAATTCGCACCAGAAACGATTATTACCTACGGGTATGATGAATCGGATCGACTCATAAGCACCAAGACCGAAAGGGGTAAAGCGGTTGAGAGAAAAGAGTATATCTACCAATTCGACAACGAGGAATCCGGAAATTGGGTAAAGCAAATCATTACGCCGGACAATTCATATACTACTAGAAAAATTACGTATTACGAGCTAACTGAGGAAGTAAAGCAGGGGGATTGAGGTTCTATACCTGCGGAGCCGCTTCTCTTTTCAATAGGTCAGCGTATATTGCTACCCTTTAGGCCCAATCAAATCCCATAGGTTTCCGTATAAATCTTTGAAGACCGCCACGGTCCCATAGGATTCCTTCTTAGGGGGGCGAATAAACTCGATTCCTTTATTGCTCAGTTGTTGATAGTCTTTTTGGAAATCATCGGTTTCCAGGAACAGGAACACTCGTCCCCCTGTTTGATTTCCCACCGCATGATGCTGCGATTCCCCGTTGGCTTTGGCCAAGAGGAGGCGGCATCCATCGGAATTCGACGGGCCTACGACCACCCAACGTTTTTGTTCATTAAGGTAGGAGTCTTCAAAGAGTTCGAACCCCAACTTTTCAGTGTAAAAGGCGATGGCTCGGTCATAGTCCTTGACCACTAAGGTGATATGGGCGATTTTTCTTTTCAAAGGAACTCCTTAAAATGTTTTGCCTTGATTGCCTCCCACTCGTCCCTTAAGATTCCATAACAACAAGAACTGCGTCTAAAACCGTCTTTTGTAATAACATTTTTTCGGAGAATACCTTCCAAGCTTGCCCCTAGTTTTTCGACCGCTTTTCGGGAACGACTATTTCGTTCATCGATTCTGAATTCCACTTTCTCAAAATACATATTCTCAAATGCATGTTTCAGCATCAAGAATTTGACTCGGTGATTGAAACCAGTACCCTGAACGGCCGGGGCAATCCACGTCCAACCAATATGTACCACTTTGTTTTTGGTGTCGATGAGTCCGTATCGCGTGCACCCGACAACAGCATCGCCCTGTTTATCGTAGATGCAAAAGGGAATGGCACTTCCGTCCCGGGCCTCAGTCAATGCCTCGCTGATGTAAGCTTTCAATTTATCCTGGGTAGAAACATCGTTTGAGCCAAAACGGTACAAGTCTATTTGCTGGGCAATTGGCCAAAGACCCTTCCAGTCAGAGGCCTCTAGGGGTCGAAGCAACACCCGGTTGTCTTCTAGATAGAGTTGTGATTGCATTAGGCCAATTGATTAATGAGTTCCTTCTTTATTTCATGCCCACCTTTAAAGATAATCTCTTTTGCCCGCCCGCGAAACAGTTTGGATATTTTGTCCGATTCCAGTTTTCTTCTTTCCTCCGTTAAATATTCATCCTTATCACCCACGATAATGGTAACTTGGGTCTTGTTTTTTTCAAGAACCGCAAAATCCGAGGAGCTGAGTTCGTCGGGAATTCCACCAGCGTATAGGACCAGTTGCCTACATGCCACCTTTCGTTTGGCGACCCATCTTGTGGCAATGGAAACTCCTTGGGAAAAGCCAAAAACGATCAGGTTCCTGTCTAGAGGGAGGTTTTCCGCCTCGAGTACCGCATCCAAATAATTCATGATATTCTCGGTCTCGTCAATAGTGTTTTCCTTGGTCAGCCAACTGGCTCCCACATGTTTATATTCCCCGTTCAAATAGTATTTTGAAGGTGCCTGTGGGGCAATGATGTAGTTCTCCTCTTTTGGGAGCTCTTCAAAATACTTTAAGAAGTACCGGCTCAAATAGCCGATGCCGTGGAGCACGACCCAAACGTTTCTGGTGCCATCGCCAAGTGAATTTAAGACAGAATAAGTATTCGTGGTGGTGTACCGAGTTTGTTTTTCCGATGATGCCATACTAGAATTTTAGTCTAAGTTCAAGATAAGGTCTTCGGGTATTTCGAGATGTGGGTAATGCTCGCTAAAACTATTCAGCATTTTGGCATAGGGAAGGTCATCAAAACTACCATAATCATGTACATATTCCATAAAAACGGTGCCATCGTCGCTGTACTGTTGGAAAACGGCGTCTTTTTTTCCATCAAACTCCAATACCGGAACACCCAACTTTTCGCAGAGTGATTTGTTGAAGGCAGGGGTGAGTTTAATCCAGTGGTCCGCTAATCGTACCTCAGTACATCCGTGAAATACCAGTACATCGGTCTTCAAAATATTAACAATTCGCTCAACGGCGATATGGTTTTTAACATTCCCGAAATTCAATCGGGAAGGAATCCCAACAGCTCGCAACAGCGCACATAATAAAACGGCTTTTTCGATGCAGTAGGCAGCCCGTCTTTGTAGTATATTGCTTGCAACCAAGGCTTGGGGCCTTAAGTCCAAATGGTAGGGGTCATAGAAATAGCCATCCCGGACGGCTTCGAAAAGGGCGATGGACTTTTCCGTATCGCTAGCGTGGGGTTCAATTTTAGAATGGGCATAGGCCAAGACTTTCGGATGGTCTGAATTGATGAAAAAAGTGGAGTTTAAATATGTGCCGTTCATAGAACTAAGATTATAAGTTGAACCAATCTGTAACGATGGGCCAAAGTGTTTCCCGATGTTTTTTTCTAAAAAAGTCGTTGTGACCTATCTGTTTGAGCCCGTAAGTTTTTGGCACTAGGTGTAACCTTTCCGTTTTTGCGTTGACAAAGACATTGGTTGCCAATACATCCACCGCCTTCTTCGGTGCAAAGGTATCATCATCCAAGCTAATGATTAACATGGGCTGTGTTAACTTTTCATAGTGGTTGCTCCCGTAGCGGTCTGCAAGGGCAAGCATCGACCGTTTGTGCAGAAGTAGTGTTCCCCAATCGAGGGCTACCTGTTTGGGCAAGGCTTCCCCTAATCCAAGCCAGTGCGATGGGAAATAACCCAAGACCGATGAGAGGGCAGGAGCGATAATTCCAAAACCTAATGAAATAACTGTTTGCATCGATAAGGGAAAATTTCCGTAGTAACCGAATTGGGAGCCCACCGTCATAAATTTTTCATAGTGTCGGTAGGCGGTACTCATCCCAAGGCTATTGCCGCCAAAACTATGGCCAATGTGATAAAGGGAGTCTTCCGGATGTTTATGTCGAACGTATTCGGTTAGTGAATTGAAGTCATTCTGTGTCCAGTCGCGGTAGGAAGTACCCATCCCCTTCAATGTTTTCGGTTTTGATAAGGCAATACCCCTATAATCGAAGGTGTAGGTATGAAACCCTTGTTGGGACAACCAAGTGGCGAAGTTGAAAAAGAACCGTTGTGGAAGCCCTACACCGCCGGAAATCACAAAGGTCTTTCCCTTTGACTTTCGGGCTTCGAAATGATGGGCAGAAATTTTGTAATCATTCGGTGTATGTATACTTAGTTTCTGCATTGAACGACTAAATTGGAATTTGCATTAAAGTGGTCGAGGATTACCTTAAAATAGGAGTCCCGATGAATCGATTTAGCAAGTTCGGCGTGCTTCGCATTTTTAAAAATGACCAATTCGGTGGGTAGCGGGCAGGCCTCCTTGAATTTTTTACCTGCATCATCCAAAATTACTGCATCGTTCTCTATATATATAAGCAGGAGCTTTCGAAGACCGTTCGCCTTTTTTATCCTATCGATCATTCGGATTCTTTTTTGATACCGGGGCATCAGTAAATAAAGTAGTTTTAATGCTTTGTGGGCGAAAGGATAATGTATCCAAAAATCTTCCAATGTATTGGCCGCACTCTCAACAATGGCAAATTCAAAAGGATGGCCTTCGGCAAAGGCAATGGTGGCGAATTGACCGCCCATCGATATTCCAAAATACCCAAGCGGGTATTCCGGATAGCGCCTTTTTGCTTCATATCCCGCTGAAATAATATCCTCGAAGTAATCAAAATTACCTGTTTGACTTTCGCCAAAACCGTTTAGGTCGAAAATAAGTACGTGATATCCATTTTCCCGAAGGAGATCGGTATATCCGTTTTTGAGGAAATAACCCTTTGCTTCCTTACCCATAGGATGTCCCAACACGATAACACCTTTGGTTACGGTAGATTTGGACTCTGCCACCAGTCCGCTAAGAAGCGCCCTGGAATTGCTTTGAAATCGAATAAGTTTCCATTCCAATCGCTGTGTTTCACTAAGCGGATTGCGCCAAGAAACCATATAGTTTCCAAAGAAGGGTTTTTTTGCAAGTTTGTAGAGCCATTGCATTTAATGGAGTATTAGGTTCGACATCCGCCGCATAGCGTTCTTCAAGTATTTTGGGTCTTTATAAATGCGCATTAACAAGATACCGCCTTCGAGGTCCTGTACAATTTGCTCTGCCAGGTATTGGGCCCGGGCGGGGGAGTGTTTTTCTGAGAGTAGTTGTCTCATGCCATCAATGAATTGTTCGAAAAAAAAGCGGATTTCCTCAAAATATTTGGGATTTGCATGAGCCGACTCCAAGGCGGTATTGGCCATCACACAACCACCATCATATTGAAGAAATAATTTATGTATGAGGCGATTGATACGTTTCAGCTTTTCAGTAATGCTCAGGGTAGTATCATCCAAGGTTTTGTTAAGATTGTAGGACATATAACTATTAACGGTGGCCAACACTTCTTTGATCAAGGTTTCCTTACTATCGAAGTAATAGTAGAAATGCGATTTTTGAATAGCGCACTGCTTGGCCAAATCGCTCATACTGCTATTGGCAATGCCCTTTCTACGAATGGTTTCGATCACCTTTTGAAGCACTTCGTCCTTGGATGTTTTTACTTTTGGCATTTTATTGAACGTTCGTTAAAATAAAATCAAATATAAATACTTTTTTCGGGATGTTATCCCTAATTTTACAAAAAATAGTTGATGGACGATTTAAAGGAAAAAATACTAAAAGTTTGTAACGAGGCGACCAAGAATACCTTGATGGAGACCTTGCAGATTGAATATATAGATGTCGGGAAAGACTATCTCTTGGGCAAGATGCCGGTGAACCCGAAAGTGCATCAACCCGATGGAGTCTTGCACGGAGGTGCTTCGGTAGCGCTGGCGGAGAGTATCGGGAGTATGGCTTCGTTCATCTTTTTGGATGGGCAGAACTTTGTGGTGCGAGGGATAGAAATCGCCGCAAATCACGTAAAGAGTATTAGGGAAGGAGAGGTTTTTGCCAAGGCGACGATCGTTCACAAAGGTCGCACCACACAGCTTTGGGATATTAAGATCACCGATGTGGAGGGTACTTTAATTTCGTCTTGCAAACTTACCACCATCTCACTTCCCAAAAAGTAGTATGTTTTCAGCGTTGATGGATAAGGTGCTGGCACAACTCTCCCAAGAGTTGCCGTTCGTGGTCTATAGCAAGCCCGATGAACGAGTCGTGAAGGCCATATTTCAGGAAGACGCCAAAATCCATACTATCTCCGATTTTACTGAAACCGGTTTTGTATTTGCCCCTTTTGATTCGGAATCACCTGCAATTCTGATAAAAAATACTGAAACACCTGAAGCCACGGAATATCCGTTTGAAACCGAAGCTTACGAACATCCTACTGTTCCTCTGGCCGATACCTCCCAAAAAAAATTTCACATTCAATTGGTCGAAAAGGCGGTGGCGAAAATAAAGACCACCGATCTCGAAAAGGTGGTGCTTTCCAGACGATTGAACGTACCATGTACTACCCATGTTATCGAACTATTCAGAAGAATATTGGCACGATATCCCAATGCCTTCCGCTATTTATGGTATCACCCAAAAGTAGGATGCTGGCTGGGTGCTACTCCAGAAATACTCGTTTCTATCGAAAACAAAAGGTTTACAAGCATGTCGCTCGCCGGCACAAAACCATATGTAGAAGGGGGGACTCCTAGTTGGGGAAAGAAAGAGCAAGAGGAACAAAAGCTGGTCACCGACTATATGAAGAGTGTTTTAAAAGGAAAGACGGTCGATCTGCAGGTTGCCACTCCAGAGACGGTACGCGCCGGTAATCTCTGGCATTTGCAAACAAGGCTATCCGGCCGCACAAAGGGCAATCCAAATGACCTTATAAAGGCCTTGCATCCTACTCCCGCGGTATGCGGTTCGCCAATGTTAATGGCCAAAAACTTCATTCTTACCAATGAAAACTACCCGAGGGAGTTTTATACCGGCTTTCTAGGAGAACTCAATTTCATAAACGAGATTAATAGGACATCCGATAAAAATAACCGGGAGAACAAAGCGTATAGGGCCGTAAAAGCTTCCACATCGCTTTTTGTCAATCTTCGATGCATGCAAGTACTCGAGGATAATGTCCTACTGTATGTCGGCGGCGGCATCACCGCTGCCTCGGACCCCATAGGGGAGTGGGAAGAAACCGTAAACAAAAGCAAAACGATGCTACAGGTCTTGACCAAGGCATAGTTTTTTACCTTCGATTGGGTTTAGAAATCATTGCTTTGTATTTTTGCCCTAATGAAATACCCCAGTATTCCCGCTGCCCAAGCTTTAGTGCAGCATTGCAAGGCAAAAGGTATCAAGAACATCGTTATTTCTCCGGGTTCGCGAAACGCGCCCTTGATTATCGGATTTTCGGAAGATCCTTATTTTTCCTGTTTTAGTATTGTCGATGAGCGTTGTGCCGCCTTTTTTGCCTTGGGTATTGCACAACAACTACGCGAACCGGTCGTGGTAACCTGTACTTCGGGAAGTGCCTTGTTAAATTACTATGCCGCGGTTGCCGAAGCTTTTTACAGTCAGATTCCGTTAGTCGTGATTTCCGCCGATAGGCCAAGGTATAAAATAGACGTAGGGGATGGGCAAACGATACGCCAAGACAATGTGTTCCATCGACATATCGGTTATTCGACCCATTTGCGCCAAGATGTGGTGCACGCAACCGATAGTATCTTGAGATATGTTCCGCACTGGCTAGAAAAGGGAAGTCCCGAAGAAATTCAGGAATCGGTTCAAACGTTTAACGATACAGAATTGAACAAGGCTTTGAATACAGCCATCGAATCCCAGCTTCCGGTTCATGTCAATATCCCCTTTGAAGAGCCTTTGTATGAAAAGCATACCCAACAAACGGTAACGGCATTGATTAAAAAGGCGTTGTCTACGGAAGAATACAGTGTTGAAGAGATCTACCACTTTGCGGATATATGGAACTCTACTGCAAAAAAAATGGTGCTTGTAGGGGTAAATTATCCAGACACGGTTTCTCAACACTATTTGGACCATCTCGCCTCGGACCCGTCGATCATTGTACTCACAGAAACTACTTCAAATCTGCATCATGCCAACTTTTTCCCAAGTATCGACAGTCTTATTGCACCAATTGAGAAGTTGGAAAATCGGGAAGAATGGTTTAAACGTTTGCAGCCCGAGATTCTCCTAACATTTGGAGGGCTCGTCGTATCAAAGAAAATAAAGGCTTTTTTAAGGCGCTACCAGCCGTTACATCACTGGCATGTGGATTCATTGAAAGCTTTTGATACGTTCTTTTGCCTATCCCATCATTTCAAGTCCGGGGCAAATACCTTTTTGGGAAAGTTTCTACCCTTGGTTCAAGGGGTGCAGAGCGACTATTTTAGTTATTGGAACAATATTAAGAAATCCTATGAAATAAAGAGGAAAGCCTATCTTGGGCAAATACCGTTTTCAGATATGCTAGGGTTTGCCATAAGTTTGCAAGCGATTCCCAAGGGATATCGGTTGCAGCTGGCTAACAGCTCCACTGTACGTTATGCGCAATTGTTCGATTTAGATCCTTCGTTAAGAGTATTCTGTAATCGCGGTACTAGCGGAATAGACGGAAGCACTTCGACAGCTATTGGCGCCGCCGTTTACGGGAACGCCCCTACCTTACTTATCACAGGGGACCTTAGCTTCTTCTATGACAGTAACGGATTATGGAATAATTACGTACGGCCCGATTTTCGTATAGTACTTTTCAACAATCAGGGTGGGGGTATTTTCAGGATTTTACCCGGGAGGGAAAATACGGATAATTTCGAAACATACTTTGAGACCGCCCACGATCTAAATGCGTCGCAACTGTGTCAAATGTTCGGATTTGAGTATGCATCAGCGGATGACGCCCTGGGTCTCGAAAACGTTTTCGCTAGTTTTTACGAAAAAAGCCGACATCCTAAGTTGCTGGAAATCAGTACTCCAAGATTATTGAATAATAAAATTTTGCTCGATTACTTCGATTTTATATCTTCGGTTTTTATTAACCGTTAACAATTAGAACACTAACTATTATGAGCAAAAGAGACGAATTAATTACACAGTACGCGGCAGACATCAAGGATAAATTTGGGGAAACGGCAGACATGGATCTATTGACCAAGGTCACCATTGGCTTAGGACCCGCTATTTATAATCTTGATGCTTCAAAAGTTTCAGGTTCTGATGAAAAAGAACTTGAAACAGTGAAGAACAATTACTTGGTAAAGAAGCTTGGGATGAAAGACAATGGTGAGCTAATGCCAGCTATTAAAAGTGTTGTCGACAAGTATGGCACTTCCAACAGAAACAAACACCGGGCAGTAATTTACTACATGTTGTGCAAGCACTTTAACAAAGCTGCTGCCTACAATAAGTAACAAAGGTTAAAGGAGTTCGACCAAAGCCACACAATAAAAATGTGTGGCTTTTTTTATGGGGAATAGGGATATAAGTACAGGTGGTTCTCGAAAAATGGGGGACGAAACTACACCCGTTCATTTAATTTAAGAGTACTTTTGTCGTATGATAGAATTGGGAAACTATAATACACTTAAAATTGCAAGGGATACCAGCGTCGGCCTATTTTTGGAAAGCGACACAGGTGTCGAAATCTTACTACCCAATAAATACGTTCCCAAAGTTTTTGAAATTGGGGACGAGCTCACTGTATTTTGTTACCTCGATCATGAAGAACGTCCGGTGGCTACAAGCCTGAATCCTTTTATTAAAAGAAATACATTTGGATTTCTTCAGGTAGTAGAAGTAAACAAAATAGGGGCATTTTTAGATTGGGGTTTGGAAAAGCAGTTATTGGTTCCTTTCAGGGAACAGCGCGAGAAAATGAAAGAGGGCCAATGGTACGTGGTGTATTGCTACATGGATGAACAGTCTTTTCGTTTGGTGGCATCGAATAAACTGGATAAGTTTTTAAGCAATGAAGCGATTTCGGTCGGGGTGGGCGATGAGGTTGATTTGCTGGTAACGCGCCTTACCGACCTTGGCTGGGAAGTAATCATTAATGACAAACACAAGGGACTCGTGTTTTTAAATGATGTATTCAAGAGAATGGCGGTTGGTAATACAATGAAGGGATATATAAAGAATATCAGATCCGATAACAAGATAGATGTAGTACTGCAGCCGCTTGGTAAAAGTGTGCTGGAACCGACTGCGGATAAAATTTATAGGATTTTGCTAGATCATGGCGGTTATTTACCCTTGCACGATAAGTCGGACCCGAAGACGATTGCCCAAGAACTCGAAATGAGTAAAAAAACATTTAAGAAGGGAATAGGTACACTTTACAAGGCCAGAAAGATAACGATTAAGGATGACGGTATTTATGCCATATCCTGAAACGTTAAGACGATGTATACCAGCAAACTACCTTATTTTAACATCGGTTTTTTGCCACTTTACCACTAAAAATTCTATTTTTGCAACAATTGGGTCATTAATTTTGTTAAGCTGAATTAGTTTTGGTTAACTTTATCGAGTCGAGCCCCCTAAAACTCAATAACACATGCCATTTATAGAAGAAAGCGATTTACTTGAATTGCATAAAGACATTGATAAGGCGCAGATAATCAACGAACGTCTTTTGGACCAGATAAAATTTAAGAACAGAGAACTCAAAAAGAGTAAGGTTCAACGAAATGTACTTGCCGGTATCACTGGCCTCTTCCTAATCGGTACATTAGCAATAACTTCTTTTACAGCGGGTCTTAGCAGCTCAAACAAATACGAGAATCAAAGCAATCTTTTGGTATCTATAGATAGTCTAGATGCCATTAAAACACGAATCGATAATCTGAAATTACAGAATGAGGAGTTGAGCCTGGTCAAGGAGTTTTATCTTGCCAAGGAGTTTCTGGAGAAAGAAAAGATTTACTCCGTGCAAGTGAAATCGTTCGTTGAAAACAACGTTACCCTGGCTTCGGAGGCGCTGACCAATACCATGTTCGTAAAAACCAATCCCTTTTATTCCTATTCCCTTGGAAATTTTGAAACCTTGGAGGAAGCCCAGTTGTTTAGAAAGCAGTTGGTAGATCTTGGTTTCCAAGACGCCTTTGTAGCCTCTTACAAGGACGGTAAACGAGTTCAAATAGAAGATCCATATTAGTGACGAAGATAAGTGCTTGGCTCTATGCAGCTAGGTTGAGAACCCTGCCACTATCAATATCGGGAGTGGTCATGGGTACTGCTCTTGCAAATCTTTATGGCAAAAGTGATTTACTAATTTTTTTTCTTGCTTTGCTGACAACAATAGGATTTCAGATTATTTCCAATTTCGCCAATGACTATGGTGACGGGGTGAAAGGTACCGATAATGAAGATCGAATCGGCCCAAAACGTGCCCTGCAAAGTGGCCTCTTGACGTCGAGGGAGCTAAAACAAGGAATTGCGGTAGCCACCGTAGTCAGCTTGTTGTTAGTGATAACCGTAATCTATAGGGCCTTTGGCTCGGAAAATATAGCACTCATGTTGCTGTTCCTTATTTTGGGAATATTCAGCATTTTTGCCGCCGTCAAATATACCGTCGGAAAATCGGCCTATGGTTACAAGGGGTTGGGAGATTTATTTGTTTTTATGTTCTTTGGACTTTTGGCAGTACTAGGCTCGATGTTCCTATATACCAAATACATTACTGTTACTGCGTTATTGCCTGCAGTTGCGATAGGGGCCTTAAGTGCCGGGGTATTGAATCTCAACAATTTAAGGGATTTTGAATCGGACAAAAAATCGCAAAAGAACACCCTAGTTGTAAAATTGGGATACGTGAAAGGCAAACGCTATCATTTTACACTTTTGATAGTAGCTTTTATCACCATGCTACTTTTTACCCTGCAACATGCAAGAGAGATTTTACAGTTTTTGCCTTTGTTGGCGTTTATTCCTATCGGTATACATTTCATCAATGTTTATCATATAAAAAAACCAAGTTCATTTGATCCCGAGCTAAAGAAATTGGCATTGAGCACATTTCTTTTGGCCGTACTGACCTACATCAGTTATAATAAATTTTTGTAAATTTGAAACCACCAAAAAAACTTACCTACCTTGGAACAACCAATTAAAATACTGATCGTCGAGGACAATGTCATCATTGCGGATGATATGCAATCGATGCTTGAAGAAATCGGATACGAGATTGTTGACAATGTAATTGTTTACGAACAAGCCGAAGAAGTATTGAGAACCCAGCAAGTGGATCTTGTATTGATCGACATCATACTGGCATCCGATAAGACCGGTATCGATTTAGGAAAACACATTCGTGAAAATTACGATATCCCATTTATTTTCGTTACCTCCAACTCCGATCGGGCAACTGTTGAAAATGCCAAAACCGTTAAACCGAACGGCTACTTGGTGAAGCCTTTTGAGCAGCAAGATTTATACACCTCGATTGAGATTGCACTATCTAATTTTATTCATTCCGATAAAGCCAAAGGTGGAGAATCCATGCAGGAAGAGGATATCGCTGTTTCCAATTCCGTTTTAAAGGATTCCATATTTGTCAAGAAACAACATCTGTACTATAGAATACAATTTGGCGATATTCAATTTATCAAGGCCGACAATGTATATCTTGAGGTGAACACGGTTGATAAGAAGTTTTTGGTTCGCTCTCCCTTAAAAGACTATTTGGAGAAACTTCCCAAAAACAAATTCTATCGTGCGCACAAATCGTACATCGTAAATGTCGATCATATCGATGCCATTAATTCCAAAGACATTATGATCAACAATAATTTGATCCCCATCTCGAAAGAGTTTAAGGAGTTTATAATTTCGTCGATGAATTCTTAAACCATCTCAACGAAACGACTTGCAAAAAAGATCCCTGCTGGGGATCTTTTTTGATTTTACACCTCCTCAAACCAACTGCTCACAACAATTTTCCTATCGTTCACAACATTTTCTTTCAAGGATTATAGAATCTGAATACATTCGTTCTGTAGCGTTATAGTACATAACGTGTCAAAAGTGCTCATAATTTTTTCATTTTCATATAGTGTTCTCGTAAAAGAGTCCGGACGATTAGGTCAGGACTCTTTTTAGTTTAAACACCTATTTTTGTGGTCTTTACGTCAGGAACAAGTTACAATGAAAAGGGTAATCGTTGCCGTACGTCGATGTCAAGTAAGGGCTATTGGTATGTCCGCAGGGCATGAGACTAGTTGAAAACACTTAGGATGCGGCTGTCGCACCCTCAGGCTTTGACCACAAAAAAGAAAGGTTACACAACAATATTGAAATGAATTGATACAAATACGATATTTTTGAAACTAGGTCGGGAATTAATCAAAGAGGTATAAAGCTTCTTTGAATTACCAGATGATAAAACAGTACACTATACCAAAACAGAAATATAGGTTGCCCCTTAGAACCGATATGAATAATTTTTTGAACAAGCTTTTTTTTCTTTCCCTAGTGGGTTTCTTTGCCACTAGCTTTGTAGCTGCACAGGAAACGGGTGTCTTGAACGACAATCTTTTTGAAACGTTCAAAAGAGACCAACAATCACATAGTCGCCTCGATTTCTTTTTTAGAACTCCCAATAGGTACCGCGAAAATTCTGCTTATGACTGGTTGGATCAGGTGAATATTTATTTGCTCGATGCACAGAAGAAAAACGATTCTTCCGCCATACTCGATTATCTTTTGATGCAATCACAAGTATATCATGATTTAGGTGACTATGATAAGAGCATTGCCATTTCAAAGGATCTATATGAAGAAAAAGAGGAGTTGGGTCTAAAGACCAAAGAGATTCTTTTGAATCTCATGGATCAGAGTTACGGCCAATTGAAGTTCTATTCAGATCAAATTGACATACGAAAAGAAAAGAGGGAGTTAGGCCTTACAGAAAATATCTCTTTTTATGACATATATGCCAATCTAGGATTCTATCGCAAGGCGATGGACGATTATTTCCAAGAGGAAAAAAAGAAAATCGATGAATCGGATTATTATGGGCAGGCCGTTTTCTATAACACGGTGGGTGATTATCTCCGGTTGGATAAGTCTGCCCCAACGGCACTCATAAGATATAACAAAGCCGCTGGTTTCATCAATGTTTTTTTGAGCGATACCGCTAAAAGTAAATCTGAGAACGAAATGTCCCAGGCGAATCTCCTGAAAGGAATTATCGAGGGAAATATCGGTAAATGCCACGCACTAATGGAACAGTATGAGGAGGCTGTTCCTTTCTTGGAGCGTAGTATTGAAACCATAAAGGAGGAAATCTCCGATAAGTTCTCTTCGGAGCTGGTCGAGAATAGTCTCACCATTGCAGAGTGCTATCTTGAGTTGGAGGATTTTGAAAAAGCCACCGACTATCTAAGCAATAGTCTCACCCCGGTCAAGACCGAAAATATTGTCAAACGGAATCAGTTGTATGCTTCATACTACGATAAGACCCAAGACTATAAGAACTCTATTCATTATCTGAAAAAAAATATTCGGATTGCAGATTCGTTAAAAACCAACGAATCCAAGCTGAGGCTTCAACAGCTAGGTACGGTGGTGGGTGAGGATAAAAATAACACCTTGCTGATGATGGAGCAGCAACGGTTGGAACTAGAGCAATCGAAAAATGATATGATTGCCTTGGATGAACGTAACGATATGGCATTTATCCTTCTGGTGCTGACCCTTTTGGCGCTAGCCGGACTTGTCTACGCCTATCTGAGAAGTATAAAGAACCAACGGCTTATTGCGGAGCAAAAACACATTATCGAGAATTCGCTGGTTGAGAAAGACTCGCTTTTAAAAGAAATCCATCATAGGGTGAAAAACAATTTGCAGATGGTATCGAGCCTGCTGAGTTTGCAAACCAAAAATACCCGCAGCAAGGCAGCTATAGAAGCTTTGGAAGAAGGTAAGAGCCGTGTAAAGGCCATGGCCCTCATTCACCAAAAACTATATCAGAACGAAGATCTTTCGGTAATTGAGATGCAGGGGTATATCGAAAGCCTTATCAACAGTGTGCAGTCGGTCTACAAAAAAGGAGGGCATAACATTAACATTACGGTAGATGCAGAGGGGGTGGAACTCGATATCGACAGGGCCATTCCGTTCGGACTGATTTTGAATGAATTGGTATCGAACTCCTTCAAATACGCATTTCCGACCGACGACGAGAATGGAAAAATTTATATCCATCTTCGAAAAATAGGCGTAAAGGAAGGCTTTTTCGAATACACCGACAATGGGGTCGGGCTTCCGGAAGATTCGGAGGAAAGGGCCAATTCTTCGATGGGCATCCGATTAATGAACCGTCTTGCAAATCAATTACAGACCAAGTTGAACGTAGACAACAAGACAGAAGGAGTCCGTTTTTGGTTCAATTTTACCTAGGCTACCCTCATCTTACCGTACTTCTTAACACAACTTTGTGCAGTAACTTGGGAAAAAAGCGCTTTAGATAAATTCCCATAAGTTCCCTTCTTCCAATATAGGCCTCGTATTTTTTGTTTTCGATCGCCCGTATCATTTTTGTTGCGAACAAGGCTACGGGAAGCCCTTTCTCCGTAGCCACATCATTGTTTCGCTGTTGGCTTCCGTCTGCCGTAAGGGCATTTTTAGCAACGTTCGTCTGTACGAATCCCGGACATATAAGCGTCACTAGGATGCCATCTTTCTGGTGTTCCATCCTTAATACATCAAAAAAACCATGTAATGCATGTTTCGCAGCACAATAGCCCGAGCGAAAGGGAGAACCAAATCGCCCCATTAAACTGGTAACCGTTACGAAATGTCCATTCTTCTCGTTTATAAAATAGGGTAATATCGCCTTGGTGAGTGCTATAGTACCCAGATAATTGACATCCATCAGTTTTTCAAAAACATTGAAATCCGTTTCCACGATCAAGGAGCGTTGGCTCACCCCGGCGTTGTTGACCAAAATATCGATGGGCCCAAAAAGTCCTACGGCTTCCTTGGTTTTTGCAGGCATCCCTTTGAAATCCATCAGGTCTAAGGTCAAAATCTCGACCTTTTCGGGGTATGGAGACTTACTTTTTACCCTTAAGAGGTCGGTTTCCTTTCTGGCCGATAAAATGATGTTACACCCCTTTTTTCCTAATTCATAGGCCAGAGCCTCCCCGATGCCGGAGGAAGCTCCCGTAATCCATACCGTTTTCCCCGTAATAGACGCCATTTGTTCATTTTGACATCTAAAATATAGCTAAATTTGATACGAGTTTATGAAGGCCTACTATAAAAAATATACCCTCGATTTTAAAAGACCTAGCGGTACCTCGCGTGGCGTACTGACGCAAAAGGAGACTTGGTTTCTGATTCTGGTAGAAGGGGATCGTCTTGGGATCGGGGAATGCGGTCGTCTGAAAGGTTTGAGTATCGATGATCGACCCGAGTATGAAGAAACCTTGAAATGGACATGTGACAATATTCAATTAGGTAAGGAAGTACTTTGGGACCGATTGATGAAATTCCCGAGCATTCAATTCGGGGTGGAGCAGGCATTCAGATCGTTGAAGGCCAATACGCCATTCGAGCTTTTTCCTTCCGGCTTCTTGGAAAAGGAAGTTCCAATCACGATCAATGGCCTAGTATGGATGGGGGATGAGGATTTTATGCTTGAACAGATCCGACAGAAGCTGGGGCAGGGCTTCCACTGCATCAAAATGAAGATCGGCGCCATCGATTTTGAAACAGAAATAGCCTTGCTACAATCCATCAGGGAAAAATATGCCGCGGACCAAATCGAATTGCGGGTCGATGCCAACGGTGCATTTACGCCTGCGGAGGCTTTCATAAAATTGCAGCGTCTGTCGAAGCTTAAGCTCCACTCCATTGAGCAACCTATCAAACCGGGTCAATTGGATGAAATGAAACAGCTTTGTGCCTCAACACCATTACCTATTGCCTTGGACGAAGAATTGATCGGTATTTTCGATGTAACGAAAAAGGAACGGCTGCTACGTACGGTCAAGCCACAATTTATTATTTTAAAACCGAGTTTGGTGGGGGGCTACAAAGGAAGTATGCAATGGATCGAGTTAGCCCGAAAGTATGATATCGGTTGGTGGATTACCAGCGCTTTGGAAAGTAATATTGGGCTGAACGCCATCGCACAATGGACATTTACCTTGGGTAATAAAAAGCCACAAGGCCTGGGCACAGGGAGCCTTTACACCAACAACTTTGAAAGTCCGCTTTCGGTAGAGAACGGAAAATTGTATTATAGAACCAACAAAAAATGGAAAACTAATTTGATTCAGGATTTATGTACATAGAACAAGGTTACAGAGGCAATCTGGGATTATGGAAATATTGGATATTGCCCATCGGATTCATCGCTTTTATGATTCTCAATTATGTGCTGATAGCATTATCTCCAGTGAGCGTAGAGGATAGTATGAAAGACATGATCGAAACGTTGGGAACCAACACGGTATTGGTGATTCTCCTGGTACCTTTGGCCTTTGGCCTGTTTATTGTCTTGGGCTGGACCAAATTGGTGCATCCTCAATCGATTACCTCGCTTACCACTTCCCGGGCTAAAATCGATTGGATGCGTATTTTCTTTGCGTTTTTTGTGTGGGGCGGACTAACAGTTGTGCTAACCATGGCCACCGTGTACCTCTCACCTGAAGACTATGTATTCAATTTTCAACTGGTCCCTTTTTTGACCCTGGCAGTCATTGGGATCCTGCTGATTCCCCTACAAACCAGTTTTGAGGAGTATCTCTTTCGGGGTCATATGATGCAAGGTATTGGTATAATGGCGAAAAACAGATGGGTACCACTGATCATCACTTCGGTGCTTTTTGGTTTGATGCATTTAGGGAATCCCGAGGTCGAAAAACTGGGATACGGCATTATGGTTTACTATATCGGAACAGGATTTTTTCTGGGTATCCTAACCTTGATGGATGAAGGTTTGGAACTTGCCCTAGGCTTCCACGCCGCCAATAATCTTATCGGGGCATTGCTGGTTACGGCCGACTGGACTGCATTTCAGACGGATTCTATTTACCGTGACGTTTCGCAACCTACATTAGGGTGGGATGTGTTGATACCGGTACTTGTAATCTATCCCATATTGTTGTTCGTATTTTCAAAAAAATACAATTGGAGCGACTGGAAAGAACGTTTAACGGGAAAAGTACCCTCTAAGGAAACCTATCTAGCGACATATGACGACCGAACCTGATTTTAGGGAGATACACCCCGATTTTAAATTCAATGGAATTTCCTTTAACAGGGAAGAGCTTAAAGAAGTGGCGTATAGCCTTATCAAGGAAGGAGAACCCTTTGAACTGGTCATAGGTGATTTTTTGACGGATTGGATCAATGACAAAGAAACGATTGAAGTGAAAACGTCAGGTACTACCGGAAAGGCGAAGACGATCGTACTCGAAAAACAAAAAATGGTCGGTTCCGCCCTTGCTACCGGGAAATACTTTGGATTGGAACCCAAGGATACGGCACTACTCTGTCTACCCACCGATTATATCGCCGGAAAGATGATGTTGGTTCGAGCCATGGCACTCGGTCTGGAGATCGACTGTGTAGCCCCGTCTGCCGATCCTTTATCGTTAGGCAATAAAACCTATGATTTTGCGGCGATGGTACCTTTGCAGTTGCAAAACTCCTTGAATCAAATAAATCGAATAAAAACCCTGATAGTAGGGGGTGCTCCTATCGCTGCTTCCCTAAAACAGGCACTGCAGGGTAGGAAAACAGCCGTTTTTGAAACCTATGGTATGACTGAGACCATTAGCCATATAGCCGTAAGGCCTATCAACCGATCTGCCTCAAAAACATCGTACGAAGGCGAAGCTCCCTTTGAGACACTACCGGATATCACGGTGACCATCGATGAAAGGGGCTGCTTGGTTATCAATGCGCCAAAAATCTCAAAAGAATCGGTGGTTACCAACGACATGGTGAATCTTTTATCCGACACGACATTCGAATGGTTGGGACGATTTGACCATATCATCAATTCGGGCGGAGTTAAACTCAATCCCGAGCAAATCGAGGCAAAATTGACTCCTTTGATCGAGAATCGATTTTTCGTAGCCGGACTTCCCGATGACCGGTTAGGTGAGAAGTTGGTGTTGGTCTTGGAAGGAGAAGCTGATGCATCCGAATTGTCGAAAAAGATCAATGCGCTTACCTCCCTCGAGAAATTTGAACGCCCCAAGCATATCTTTAAGATAGATAAGTTAAAGGAAACCGGCAATGGAAAGATTGATAGGAAAGCCTCCATCGAGTCCCTGAACCAAAAATAATCGATATTGACACGGGTAGTGTACCGATGTTTCAAAGGCTGGATAACGGCTCCCCTACAGTAGGATGGTAGTTTTCCAAACCAGTTATAAATAGTGTGTTTAAAGAGTATTGTTGACAATCCCAATTTAAAAAAGATAAACCATTTACACGATGAAAAGATACTTCTTGTTTTTTTGCTTTTTTATCCTTTTGAACCTCAGAGCCCAACAGGTTCTTCCCGAAAATGAGCGGGCCAAGGTGGTCGATGAAATGCTATCCGACCGCTTCAATAATCTGCTTCCACGACTTATGGATGCTACCGATATCGATATGTGGGTGTTGATTTCTAGGGAATACAACGAAGATCCCGTATTGCGAACAATGCTCCCGGCCACTTGGTTGAACGCCCGGCGAAGAACCATTTTGGTATTCTATCGGAACAAGTCGGAAAATTCCATTGAAAAATTGGCCGTGGCGCGCTACAATGTGGGCGAGAATATTACCTCGGCTTGGGATAAAGAAAAAGAACCGGATCAGTGGAAGCGTTTGGTGCAGATAATAGAGGAGAGAAATCCGCGGAAAATAGGATTGAATTTCTCCAAAGACCATAACATAGCGGACGGGCTCGATAAGACCGATCACGAGGAATTCATGGAAAACCTACCTAAAAAGCACCGGAAAAAAGTGGTTTCCGCAGAACAGTTGGCGGTACGTTGGATAGAAACACGAACAGAACGTGAGATGGTGATTTACGATCAACTGGTCGATATCACCCACGACATCATCGCCGAGGCATTTTCCGAAAAAGTGATTACCCCCGGGGTTACTACGACCACCGAGGTCGAGTGGTGGATGCGACAAAAGGTGACCGATTTGGGGTTGGAGACATGGTTCCATCCAACGGTCGATGTACAGCGTACCAGTGAAAAGCTCGAGGGGCACCTCTATTCGTTCTCCGACCGGCCCGAAGGTATGGTCGTCTTGCCTGGTGATTTGCTTCATTGTGATTTTGGCATCACGTATCTGCGGCTGAACACCGATTGTCAGGAATTGGCCTATGTACTGAAGCCTGGGGAAACTGAAGCCCCGATTTTTTTGATGGAGGCATTGGAAGATGGCAACCGTGTGCAAGACTTTTTGACCCAGAACATGAAGGAAGGACGTACTGGCAACGAAATCTTGGCTCAGTCGCTACAAGAAGCAAAATCAGCCGGATTGCGTCCCTCAATATATACACATCCACTGGGGTCGTATGGCCATTCCGCAGGAACTACCATCGGAATGTGGGACTCCCAGGGCGGCGTAATGAAGGATGACGGGGAAAATTACCCCTTGAATCCGAATACGGTATATGCTATTGAGTTAAACACTACCGTTACCGTTCCAGAATGGAAGAGGGATATCAGAATTATGTTGGAGGAGGCTGGCTTTTATGGAGAAGACGGTTTTCGCTATGTCAACGGCCGCCAAACCGAGTTACTATTGATTCCAAGAGTTAAGGGGCATCTTGGAAATTAAACGCCTACCGTATCAGAATACCCTGGAAAACAACGCGCTACTCCCGTACATTTAGGATTAATAGTAAAACTATTAATTTTGCGATAATTATGTTTATTTTTTGTTAATTTTATATGAATTACGTCTTCCATTTGCTATATTATAAATCTATTGAACTATAAAGATCGTCTGCTATGAAAAAATCACTTTTGCTCTTCGTGTTAACAGGTTTGCTGTTTGGTTTCAGAGGCATTGCCCAACAAAAGGACAAGACAGTTTTAGGAACCGTCTCCGACGGCACAAAGCCGTTACAAAATGTGGAGGTATCTATCAAAGATTCGGAAAAAAAGGTATTTACCGACGAAAATGGAAAGTATGAAATAACGACTGCAACAGGGCAGGTATTGGTCTATAGATATACAGGTTTGAAACCCGTTGCAATACTCGTAGAGGATGTCACGCGGATTCTTAACATAACGATGTTTCCCGATGTGGAGGAACTCGACGAAGTAGTGGTGACCAAAAGCAGGCGAAAGTCAAAGGAAGAACTTGAAATTGAGTATCCTACCAATCCAAATTTGATTCGAACCGCCTATGGTATACTGGATGCGGAGGCTTCTACCTATCAGATTAGGGTCTTGCCCAAAGAAAGTATTACCCAAATAGGTCTCTGTATTCTCAACGTCATTCGAAATGAGTTTCCGGGTGTGGCCGTTTTTGGTAATTGTATTCAGGGTGGTGGCGTTATTATAAGAGGTAGGTCATCGATTTTCAACAATCAGGCGGCCATTTTTGATGTTGACGGACAAGTTTTCACCGACACACCTTTGTGGATTCTTCCAGACAACATGGAACGGGTAGCAGTCTTGAATGGCTTGCAGGCGGTTACATTGTACGGTTCGCTTGCCGCGGGGGGAGTGGTGATCGTCAATACAAAGGTTGGCAATACCGTGACGTACTCAAAAGAACTAAAAGATAAGGCACGATTGCGAAACAATTATCTTAAGGAAAGTCCGCTTACCGATGATCAATTGGCACGCGATTTACCGTCCTATTTACAACAACTATATAACAGTCCCTCACTTGAAGAGGCAAAATCGACATATATGGCTACCGCACCATCACAGCAATCAAATCCGGGCTTCTTCATCGAGGCATACCGCTATTTTTCTTCCAAATGGAAGGAGGGTGAGTTTGCGGATTCCATTATAGGGGAGCATAAGGAGCTATTTTCCGATAATCCTCTGGCATTGAAATCTCTGGCATATGCCTATCAGGAACAGGGTGATTTTAGGCGAGCGCATGAGGTCATCAAAGAGACTTTTATCTTGAGGCCACATTATGCCCAGTCGTATTTGGATTTGGCCCGTAGTTATCGCGATTTAAAAAATTCCAAAAGAGCAGCCTCGATTTACGCGCGGTATTACTATCTCGTGGACCAAGGCTTTATCAATGAAGACACGCTTTATTTCTCAAAAATAATGGATAGGGAACTGAATAATCTATTGGCCTTGGGTGGTGAAGACGTGGTAAAGGAAACCGGTAAACTCTTTGTAGAGGAAGAAAGCTATCAAGGAACCCGTTTGGTATTTGAATGGGATAATAGTGATGCGGAGTTCGAATTACAGTTTGTAAATCCTGATGGTCAATACTATACCTGGAAGCACAGTTTGGAACACAACAATGGAAGAATACAGCAGGAGAAATCAAAAGGTTTTTCGATCGAGGAATATCTTTTGGACCGTTCTACACCGGGTCCCTGGTCGGTGAATATCAAGTACCTGGGCAACAAAAGTCTTACCCCGACCTATATCAAGTCTACCGTGTATCACAACTATGGCGAGGCCTCCCAGCGTAAGGAGGTGAAATTGACCCGTCTTCATACCAAAGGGGTCAACAAAGAACTCCTTCGTCTCAATGTCAGCAGGGATATTGTGCGAAATTGATTTCATGATTGGCCGCTATAGGGTCGCAACTATCGGGACTCTTGTTTACCTTGGAATAGGTATGTCATCTCTTCTGGCGCAGTCCATAATGACTGCCAAGGTCTTGGACGCGGTAACGAAGGAACCTATACCCTATGTCAATATCGGTTTTTTAAATAAAGGAATAGGGACGGTGAGCGATGAGACCGGGTTCTTTTCCCTTCCATTGGACAAGTCAATTCACTCGGAATCGGATTTGGTCGAAATCTCCTGTATTGGATACGCAAAGCTTGTCTTACCTTTCGCAAGACTGCTTGAGGACAGAAAGACTATTTACGAACTGAAGCCTTCGCCCATTCAGTTAAACGAGATAGTGCTAAGTGCAAGGGAGTCGAATTTCAGGGCATTCAAGGGGGGTAAGAAAGTCACCATCGGATACTCCTATGTCTCTTCCGGTACATTGGGGTACTGGAAAGACCAAATAGCCCTAGGGGGAGAACTGGGTACGGTCATCAATACTAACAAAAGAATTCGCAAATTAAACACCTTATTTTTCCATGTGAGGGAAAATCCTTCGGATAGCTTATTACTTCGTGTAAATATCTACAAACAGGCAAAACCCTATCCCTCTTCCAAGTTGGGTGGCAAGAACATATTGGTCATGGTAAAGCAGAATCAAGGGGAAATAGCGGTAGATTTAAATCCCTTTGGGTTGGTAGTGGCCGATGATTTCGTTGTAAGCCTCGAACTGCTGCAAGTTTTTGGGGACGGGTTAGGCCTAGCGTTGGCAGCCACCGACATTCCTGGTACTTCCTACATCCGGTATACCAGTATGGGCAAATGGCAGCGGGTACGTAAATCTGCCATGACCTATTATTTAAATACTACCGTGCTACGAGACAAGGAAATGGAACGTTTACTAGGTACTGAACTGGCTGAAACATCCGTAGACAAATCCATCGGAAGCGCCAGAACCATTAGTGGAATGGTGTTTTTTAATGGAAAACCTATGAAGGATGTTTCCATCACCGTGATGGGCACGGGTGCTATCACCAGGACCTCCGGGAATGGGCGCTATTCCCTAGACGCTAAGATTGGAGATATCTTAAGCTATAAAAGTGAAGGGATGAAAGAGGTCTTTCGGACCGTCGAGGAGGGTCGACCATCGATCAATGTGGTCCTCGAGACCCAATAAGCAAGGGCGGTTTTGGGTTTTATTTCCTGAAATCAAACCTACACCTGTAGTATGCCCATATTGAACGACTTCCCAATGCGGGCATGATTGGCGGCCTCAATACCCATTGAAATCCATTTTCGGGTTTCCAAAGGATCGATTACAGCATCGGTCCAAATACGGGAAGCGGCATAATAGGGGGAAATCTGGTTGTCGTAACGTTGTTTTATTTTGTCGAACAACTCTTTTTCCTTTGCGTCCGTTATAGTCTCTCCTTTTTTCTTCAGGGACGACTTTTCAATTTGCAACAATACTTTGGCAGCGGAGTTTCCACTCATTACGGCCAATTCCGCACTAGGCCATGCCACGATAAGCCGCGGGTCATACGCTTTGCCGCACATGGCATAATTCCCGGCCCCGTAGCTGTTGCCTATTACGACGGTAAACTTGGGCACTACGGAATTGCTTACGGCGTTTACCATTTTTGCCCCATCCTTGATAATCCCCCCATGCTCACTTTTGCTACCCACCATGAATCCGGTGACGTCCTGTAAAAACACCAAAGGAATTTTCTTTTGATTGCAATTGGCAATGAACCGAGTGGCTTTATCGGCAGAATCCGAGTAAATAACCCCTCCGAACTGCATTTCACCTTTTGCGGTTTTTACCACCTTTCGCTGGTTGGCCACAATACCCACCGCCCAGCCATCGATTCGGGCATATCCTGTGAGTATGGTTTTGCCATAGCCCTCTTTGTACTGTTCAAATTCGGAATCATCGACTAATCGTTCAATGACTTCCAGCATATCGTACTGGTCCGAACGAGAGGCTGGCAGAATTCCATAGATATCATTCGGATTTTCCTTGGGTTTTTGCGGTTTGCTCCTGTTGTACCCCGCCTTATCGAATTCCCCGATTTTATCGACGATAGTTATGATGGTATCCAAAGCATGCTTATCGTCCTTGGCCTTGTAATCGGTAACGCCACTGATTTCACAATGTGTGGTAGCACCCCCGAGTGTTTCGTTGTCTATTTGCTCTCCGATAGCTGCCTTTACCAAATAACTTCCGGCCAGGAAAATACTTCCGGTCTTGTCAACGATCAATGCCTCGTCGCTCATGATGGGTAAGTAGGCCCCACCGGCCACACAGCTGCCCATCACAGCGGCAATTTGGGTAATCCCCATGCTACTCATAACGGCATTATTTCTAAAAATACGCCCAAAGTGTTCCTTGTCCGGGAAGATTTCATCCTGCATCGGCAGATACACCCCCGCACTGTCGACCAAATAAATAATCGGCAAACGATTTTCAATGGCTATCTCCTGCGCCCTTAAGTTCTTTTTTCCGGTAATGGGAAACCAGGCCCCGGCCTTAACGGTTGCATCGTTGGCTACTACGATACAAAGCTTTCCTTTTACATATCCCATTTTTACAACCACGCCGCCCGAAGGACAGCCACCGTGTTCCTCGTACATTCCATCTCCTGCAAAAGCGGCAATTTCAATGGAGTTCGTACCAGAATCCAACAAATAATCAATACGTTCCCGAGCCGTCATTTTTCCCTGTGCTCGCTGTTTTTCCTGACGTGCACGTCCCCCTCCAAGCTTTACTTTAGCCAACCTTTTTCTCAGCTCGGAAAGTAAGAGTTTATTATGGTCTTCATTTTTATTGAATTTGATATCCATTGTTGGTCGAGTTTCATTTTAGGGCTAAAGATAAGGACTAAAATTCATTACATTTGGGAAATTTCAATGAGGTATGGCAGAAACGATACGATGGGGAATCCTAGGTCCCGGAAAGATAGCACATAGTTTTGCAAACGATTTAAAACTCGTTGATGGTGGCGTATTGACGGCTGTAGCCTCCAGAAGTTTGGACAGAGCCACTTCTTTCGCCACGGAGTATGGCGCCGAATATGCTTTTGGCAGTTACGAAGCACTGTTGAAGTCTTCGGAAGTGGATGTTGTATATATTGCCACTCCGCACACCGGGCATGAAGAGTGGGCCATAAAGGCGATGGAGCATGGAAAACATGTCCTGTGCGAGAAACCCCTAGGGGTCAACCATGGCCAAGTTCAAAACATGGTTGGTACTGCCAAGGACAAAAATGTATTTTTAATGGAAGCCCTGTGGAGCCGTTTCAATCCCTCCATCAAAAAAATAAAGGAATGGGTCGATGTGGGAAAACTTGGAAAAATAAGGTACCTGCATGCAGATTTTGCATTCTATGGATTGGATAGGGATGAAAAAGGGAGACTCCTCACCCCGGAACTAGCGGGCGGCTCTTTATTGGATATCGGCATTTATCCTATTTTTTTGGCCTATTTGATTTTAGGAATGCCCGAGAAAATTCTTTCATGCTCCAATTTTTATAAAACCGGGGCCGAAGTACAGACTTCGATGATTTTTAAATACGGGTCGGCACAGGCCTTACTTTATAGTGGACTCACCTCCAGCTCCGAAATGAGGGCCGAAATTCAGGGGAGCAATGGTTCCATTTTTTTGGAACCAAGATGGCACGAGACACAAGGTTTTACCGTGGTACTTAACGATCAGAAAGAAAGAAATGATCTTCCGACCACGGGAAAGGGGTACGCCCATGAAATTGAGGAAGTGCATGCCTGTCTGGGATCGGGAAAATTGCAGAGTGGACTTTGGAACCATCAAAATAGTCTTGATCTCATTTCCTTGATGGATAAAGTGCGAAAACAAACAGGCATTGTTTTTCCTTTCGAGCGCTAAAGTTTGGTAAAAAGTGGGGGGAACTTCCTGCAAAATTTCCGATATTTGAAATTACCACTGAAACTAACGAAACCACATTTAAAATGGGAATGAACAAAAACACGGTACTTGCCTGGGCTACTTTTATTATGATATTCGTAGGGTGTGCGCTCATCGCACTCGGTGCTTTTAGATACGACGACGTAGCGGGTTGGGGTTTCGCCTCGGTAGGTATTGGTTTTTTCGCGATTGCATGGGTTTTCAACGCTCTGAAGGGTAGGGTCTAAAAGGTCCAAGAAAACATAAAGAGGCTGTTTCCAGGAATAAATACGCCCAACCAACGATGTACAAGTACGTCCGTTTACATGACAAATAACCTCATAATCATTAATTAGAAATGTCCGACGATAAAAAAGTCATTTTTTCCATGTCCGGGGTAACGAAAACCTATAAGAACGCCAACACCCCGGTTCTCAAAAATATTTACTTAAGTTTCTTTTATGGAGCTAAAATCGGAATACTCGGACTCAATGGATCGGGTAAATCAACTTTGCTACGGATTATTGCCGGGGCCGATAAAAATTATCAGGGCGATGTGGTGTTCTCCCCAGGGTACCGTGTAGGGTATCTTGAACAGGAGCCACAGCTCGACGATGATAAAACGGTTTTGGAAGTCGTAAAGGAAGGCGTCGCGGAAACTGTGGCAGTACTGGATGAGTACAACAAGATCAATGATATGTTCGGACTGCCCGAGGTATATGAAGATGCCGATAAAATGCAGAAACTGATGGATAAGCAGGCTGCGCTACAAGATCAAATAGATGCCTCGAACGCATGGGAACTAGATACAAAGCTCGAAATTGCAATGGATGCGTTGCGCACTCCCGAACCGGACAAGAAAATTTCCGTGCTATCGGGAGGTGAACGCAGAAGGGTAGCACTCTGTCGTTTGTTGTTAAAGGAGCCGGAGATTCTTTTGCTTGATGAGCCGACCAACCATTTGGATGCCGAGTCGGTGCATTGGCTCGAACACCATTTGGCAGGATACAAGGGAACGGTCATCGCAGTGACCCATGACCGATACTTCCTAGACAATGTGGCCGGGTGGATTCTTGAATTGGATAGAGGGGAGGGTATCCCCTGGAAAGGTAATTATTCCAGTTGGCTTGATCAAAAGGCCAAGCGATTGGCCCAAGAGAGCAAAACCGCCTCAAAACGCCAGAAAACCCTGGAACGCGAACTGGAATGGGTGCGTCAAGGTGCTAAGGGAAGGCAGACCAAGCAAAAGGCCCGCTTGAAAAATTACGATAAGTTGTTAAGCCAAGATCAAAAACAGCTTGACGAAAAGTTGGAAATCTATATTCCAAATGGGCCACGGTTAGGGACGAATGTTATCGAAGCCAAAGGAGTTAGCAAGGCCTATGGCGATAAGTTGTTATATGAAGATTTGAACTTTAAGTTGCCCCAGGCGGGCATCGTCGGGGTTATAGGACCAAATGGCGCCGGGAAAACCACTATCTTTAGAATGATTATGGGAGAAGAAACGCCCGACAGTGGGTCGTTTGAGGTAGGGGAGACCGCAAAAATTGCATATGTAGACCAGAGTCATTCGAACATCGACCCGGAAAAGACCATTTGGGAGAATTTTAGTGGCGGACAGGAGTTGATCATGATGGGAGGGCGACAAGTCAACTCAAGGGCGTATTTAAGTCGTTTCAATTTTTCGGGCAGCGAACAGAATAAAAAAGTAAGCATGCTATCCGGTGGGGAACGCAACCGCTTGCATTTGGCAATGACCCTTAAAGAAGAAGGCAACGTACTCCTTTTAGACGAGCCGACCAACGATTTGGATGTCAATACACTTAGGGCATTGGAAGAAGGATTGGAAAACTTCGCCGGTTGTGCAGTGGTCATTTCTCACGACCGGTGGTTTCTCGATCGCATCTGTACCCATATCCTAGCTTTTGAGGGCGATTCCCAAGTGTATTTCTTTGAGGGCTCCTTCTCCGATTATGAGGAAAATAAAAAGAAACGGTTGGGTGGTGATTTAATGCCCAAACGCATCAAGTACAAGAAATTGATTAGATAAGGAGAAGTATAAAAAAACTCCCGTATTTAGCAGGAGTTTTTTTTATGCTTGTTTTTTTATTATTGTTTAAGCGGTTCACCAATGGTCTCCGGTATCTGGTCTTTTATTTTCTCCTTATCCCCGACCACAATCAAAGTCATGTTTTCAGGTTTTATATATTTTTTGGTCATTTCCTTTACCTGGGCAGGGGTAACGGCGTGCATATTTTTGACCTTATCGGTCAAAAAAGATTCATCCAAATCATGCGTGTCCAAGAAAATCAATTGTCCAATAATTCCGTTTGGAGTCGAGTTTTGTAGCACATAGATACCGGATTCGTAATTAATGATGCCATCCATTTCTTCTTGGGTAGGGGGCTCGTTCTGAAGCTTTTCGATTTCTTTCTGTATTTCTTGGATCGATGCCCCGGTATGCTCGGAGGTTACATCGGCGACCTCGTACCATAAGCCCGTCTTATAGTTGGTGTCCAACGTACTATAAGGAGAGTAGGTATAACCCTTGTCTTCCCGGATGTTGCTGGTAATCCTAGAAGCAAACGACCCTCCCAGGATCGAATTGGTAATGTCCAGGGAAATGAAATCCTCATGCGAGGGGTCAATGACCGGTAGGCCGTAATATATTGTAGACTGGGGGGCACCGGGCCGATCGATGATTTTGACTTTGTTGCTCGTTACCGGTTGTGCGATGGGGTAGTTTGATGGGGCGCCCTCACGCCAATCGGAAAGGGAGCGTTCAACCGCAGCCTTTACTTCTTCCGCATCGAAATTACCGGCCACATAAACAGTGGTTCTAAGGGCACCAAAATTTTCCTCATAGAATTTTTTGATATCTTCCACAGTATACGAATCTATCATTTCATCGGTCGGGTACACCCTGCCATAGGGATGATCCGGATACAGACTGGCAAAGAAATCTTGGCTTGCCTGTGCACGAGGCGTTGATAAACGTACCGATAGGTTACGCTTCATATCGTTTTTAAGGCGGTCCAATTCCTCTGAGGGCCATTTGGGATTTTTTAGAACGTCGGCCATGAGGGCGATGGCATCTGGCGCGAATTCATAAAGCACCGAACTGCTGATGGTCGAAGTATGTACGCCCACTCCAATGTTCAGATTGCCACCCATTCCCGCCATTTCATCGGCTATCTGTCTGGCAGTCTTGGTAGTACTTCCCTCTTCCAACAAATCGGCCAACAGATCGGCCAGCCAAACTTGATTCTCCTGTTCATTGATATTTCCCGTTTTGATACTAAATCGAATCGTGGCCTTTGGAATAGAACCATACGGAATCATGACCAAGGTTAGGCCGTTGTCGAGTTCAACGACCTCCTTTTTAGGGAGGATAAAGTTTTTAGGTTCTCCGCCTTTGGGGGGTTGTTCTTTCTGTTTTTCCTCCTCTTGCGCAAAAAGGCAAGTGATGGAAAATGAAAATGCCAAAAAGTATGTTACTATATTTTTCATCGTTACTCTGTTTTTTCGTTATCGGCCAAAAGGGGATTTACGGTGAGAATCGTTCGGTTCGTATCCCTAAGATACTCGTCGACGGTCTTGCGGACAATGGTGGGGGTTATTTTCTTGAACTCATCCTCCAGCGTATTGATGCGTTCGGGATTATCATCGAAAAGGGCAAAACTACTCAAAAGATCGGCCCTTCCCAGACCAAAAGTCCCCCCTATATCGTCATACAACTGCGAGCGAATTTTTATAATGGCCCTGTCGATCATTTGCTGGTCAACACTATCCTTTAGACCCGTCATCACTTCATCGATAGCGGATAGGATTTCTTCCCTAGAGGTCTCTTTGTCATAGGTTAGATCGTACATCCATAGCATAGGGCCTTTGTAATTGAACATGTTTCCCAAATAGTTAATACCACCGCTCACATCGGAGGTATACCCCTTTTCCTTAACCAATTTCTGTGCGAGCAGACTGTTATCGCCCTGCACCAATATTTGGTCTAAAAGACCCATTGCATAGTACTCCGGGGAGTTTCTTTCCGGCATTTGATAGGCAAGCGCAATGGCCGGTTTATTTGCCAAGGAGTCATTTTTGGTAAACTCTTTCTGCTCTTCCTGTCTGGGTTCTGAAATATCGGGCTGTGGGGGAATAGTAGCCGAAGGAATATCTCCAAAATATTTTTCTATCCATGCCTTTGTTTCCGCTATTTCAAAATCCCCGACAACCGCCAATGCGGCATTATTAGGGGCATAATAGGTATTGAAAAAGCTAGTGACATCTTCCAGATTCGCCGCGTCGAGGTCTTCCAAATCCCCATAGAAATTATGGGCGTTGTACCAGTTGGTATTGGCGTATTGGGGCATATCGAGCCACGGAAATCCACCATAGGGTTGATTGAGCACATTTACTTTCACCTCGTTTTTTACAACCCCTTGCTGATTTGTCAGATTTTCCTGACTAATATCGAGTCCGCGCATGCGATCGGCCTCTGCCCAAAGCATGGTTTCAAGTTTATGGGAGGGCACGATTTCAAAATAATTGGTAAAGTCGAACCGGGTAGAACCGTTCAAAACACCTCCATTTTGCTGCACGAGTTTCACAAATTCCATTTTGCCAAGGTTGTTAGATCCCTGAAACATCATGTGCTCGAACAAATGGGCGAATCCGGTTCGGTTCTTTGGTTCGATGCGAAAACCTATGTTATAGTACACTGCTACGATGGCCGTGGGTGAAGTACGGTCTTGGGAAAGTATTACTTTAAGGCCGTTGTCCAATTTGTAATATTCAACTGGAACCTTGAATTGCGCTGTTTCTGCCTTCTCTTCTTTCTTTTCACCACAACCAATCATCAGGAGTGCCGAGACAAAGAAAAAAAGACCATGGAATGTTAATTTCATCTAGTCGTTCTTTTTGGGTTTAGTATTCTTTATTCTTTTTGTAAGACTGTTTTTCACGATGAATGTTACATTTTTTTCTTAATAATCCTCGGAAGGATACCAGTCTAATTGCACCACTTCGATGTTCCGATTTCCTTGATTTACCAGCTCCTTGAATTTGGTCACGTCACTTACATCGGGTCTACCCCTATAATGATAGGGATATACTTGTTTGGGTTGAAATTCCAAAACAGCATCTGCGGCACTTTCTACGGTCATCGTATAGGGCAGGTTCATACAAACAAAAGCCTTATCAATATTTTGTAGAGCCCTCATTTCGGGGATGTCCTCGGTATCTCCGGAAAAATAGAGTCTTTGGCCATCAATATTCAATACGTAGCCATTGCCGCGCCCTTTTACATGAAAGTCTTTTGCGTCTTCCCTTAGATTGTACATTGGAACGGCTTCCACCGTGATGCCATACCGCTCCTTGCTATCCCCATTGTTTAAAACATCGAGCTGCGGGGTGAATTCTTCCGGTATCTTGTCGGCCACCGCCTTCGGTACTATGATTTTGGCTTTTTCGGTATCCAGCTCTTCCAAGGTTTCCAAACTAAAATGATCCCCGTGAATATCGGTAATGAGTATGAGGTCTGGTTGTCGTTGTTCTTCAAAAGCAGCAGTACCTCCTACTGGATCAATATAAATAGTAATGTCCTTCCATTCCAATACCGTTGTGGCATGCTCAATGGGAATGATGCCGATGTTCTCGGCTGTCGCATCCGTTCCTTCATTTTGGACCACCTCCCCTGTATCCGTCTTTTTCCGGGTATCGGTCTTTTTCTGATTTTCCTTACATCCCACTAAGAACAAGCTACAACTTACCAGGAGGGTCAATAAACTTCTCATAAGACTTTTTTGTTTGATTGCTTTATCTTTTAAATGCTACAACGCACTAATTGTTCAATTCCAATTCCATTTTAATATCGCTTCTGGCATAGGGTAGGTCGTTTTCCAATACAACCTCCTTAAAGCCATACTTTTTATATAGGTGAAGTGCCGTAGGCAATTTGGTGCTGGAATACAATACTAATTTCTTCCAGCCTTTTTCCTTTGCGAGGTCTAGGGCGAACTGCAATAGTCGCTGTCCTATTTTCATTCCTTGAAATGTGGGTTCTACAGCCATTTTCCCTAATTCGTAAGTGGTATCGTTGATTCTGATCAATGAAAAACAACCGACAATTTGCCCCTTGTAGCGGGCAAAAAATATGAATCCGCCCTGATCGATAATCGATTCTTCGCATTTTTCCAATAAAATCGTATCCTTCGCCTCCACATAAAAATATTTCTTCAGCCATGCGATGTTCAGGTCTTTAAAGCTTTGGGCGTATTTTGGCTCATAGGGGATGATGGTCAACGACATGATTTTCCTAAATTATAAACCTGTTTATAAAGTTAGGATAACCGAACCTATTAAAGGGCAGTTGATTTAAATTTTTTAATCCAAAAAATCTAAATGGAAAACCTGACCGTATATAGAGGGATACAAACAAACACATTCTTTTAAAAAGTAATTAATTTTTACGTTATGACTGAAACAAAAAATAACAATGGACTAAAAGTTTTGGCGGGCTTGCTAGGTGTAGTACTATTGGGTACTATCATTTATACGGTTAGCCTTTACCAGGACAAAAAGAAGACCACCGCTGCCCTAACACAGGAGAAGCAACTGGTAGTCGAAGACTTGAATAGTTTGAAATCGGAGTACGACAAAGCGATTTTGGAAAGTAACGTTACCAATGAGGAATTGGTAACCGCAAGGGACAATATTGCGAAGTATATTGATTCGGTTAAGACCATGAAAGCCGATATTTCAGCACTTTCTAGGTATAGAAGGCAAGTAAGCGTTCTTAAGAAAGAAAGAGAGCAGTTGCTGAAGCAAGTTGACTCACTGAAGCAATCGAATACCTTGATTGCCATGCAAAGGGACAGCACCTATACCGAGTTGGAAAAGCAAACAGTTTTCAATGATTCATTGGTGGTTCAGAACACTCAATTGGCCGATGTAGTGGAAAAAGGTTCTGCTTTGAACATCACTGCGTTTACGGTTGATGCCGTTAAGGAAAGAAATAGTGGAAAATTGGTCTCTACTTCACGAGCAAGTAGAACCGACAAATTCAAAATTTGCTTTACCGTAGCCAACAATGTGATTGCACAAGCCGGTGATCGTGAGTTTTACATCGAGGTTCTTGACCCTCAAGGAAACGTTTTAGGTGAAAGCTACTCTAAAACCAATGATGATGGTGCCTCTGTAACCTATAGTAAAGGAACCAACTTCTACTATGAGAACAAGTCTTTGGATGTATGTGATTACATCAATAAGCCTGCAAGCGAATTCCAAAAAGGAAATTACATGGTCAACGTATATGACAACGGTCTGAAATTGTTGGGAACTTCAAAGTTTACACTTAAGTAAGAAACACTATCCATTAGATAAAGGGGGGACGGTTTGAAAAAACCGCCCCTTTTTTTATGAATTTAACCCTGCTGATTCATCTACAATACAAGACCGGATGATGAAAAATAAAAAAACCCCGGCGCAAGGCCGAGGTTAGCACGTTTTGTGCAAAATCCATAATTGGTTTTGGTCGTCGTTCAGATGTAACTATCCTATTTTTTATTTAAGCGAGCCTACCATATCTTCCGGTTTCACCCAAGCATCGTATTCCTCGGCGGTCACATAGCCCAGATTGATGGCCTCTTCCCTCAAAGTGGTCCCGTTTTTATGTGCGGTATTGGCGATTTCCGCAGCTTTGTAATATCCTATTTTGGTATTCAATGCCGTGACCAACATTAGCGAGTTGTTAAGCAATTGTTTGATTACTTCATGGTTGGGTTCGATTCCCGATGCGCAATTCCTCTCAAAACTGACACAGGCGTCACCCAATAACTGGGCTGACTGTAATATGTTAGCTGCCATCACGGGCTTGAACACATTCAGTTCATAATGCCCCTGTGTTCCTCCGATTGAAACCGCTACATCGTTGCCCATTACTTGTGCGCATACCATTGTGAGGGCCTCACATTGGGTCGGATTTACTTTCCCCGGCATAATGGAACTTCCGGGTTCATTGGCGGGAATAATGATTTCCCCAATTCCCGATCGTGGTCCAGATGCCATCATACGTATGTCGTTGGCAATCTTATTGAGCGATACGGCCAGTTGTTTTAGGGCCCCATGGCTCTCCACAATGGCATCGTGTGCGGCAAGTGCCTCAAATTTGTTTTCTGCCGTTTTAAACGGTAGTCCAGTGAACTCGGCAATATATTGGGCAACGAGCACGTCGTATCCCTTGGGAGTGTTTAAACCAGTGCCTACCGCTGTACCCCCGAGCGCCAGTTCGCTTAGATGATCCAAGGTATTCTTCAGCGCCTTGAGTCCATGGTCTAGTTGGGAGACGTATCCGGAAAACTCCTGACCAAGGGTAAGGGGCGTGGCATCCATCAAATGGGTACGGCCAATTTTGACAACGTTCCCAAAGTCTTTTGATTTTTTGTCAAGTGTATTGCGAAGTTGTGTGATTCCGGGAATGGTGTTCTCTACTATTTTCTTGTAGGCGGCAATATGCATGCCAGTGGGAAAGGTGTCATTGGATGATTGTGATTTGTTGACATCATCATTGGGCTGTATGGTTTTTTCCCCCTCTCCAATCATCTTTCCGGCCAATTCATGGGCGCGATTGGCGATTACTTCATTAACATTCATGTTGCTTTGGGTCCCGGAACCGGTTTGCCAAATGACCAAGGGAAATTGGTCATCGAGTTTCCCCTCCAAAATTTCGTCGCAGACCTGGGCGATCAAATCCCTTTTTTCTGCCGAAAGCACGCCCAATTTGCAATTGGCATAAGCGGCAGCTTTCTTCAAAAAAGCAAAACCGTACACGATATCCAATGGCATCGAGGCTGCGGGGCCTATTTTAAAATTGTTCCTGGAGCGTTCGGTTTGGGCACCCCAATATTTATCAGAAGGCACTTTAACCGTGCCCATGGTATCTTTTTCTATTCTAAAGCTCATGATGTATGGTTTAAAAGGAATACAAAGGTAGCAGTTTAGGGAATCATTTTTAATGGAGGTCTGTTGAAAATTACGAACTCCTAACTTTTTTTGAAATTAGATTTGTAGGATTCCACCTTTTCAAACTATCTTTGTACCGATAAAATAGGATATCATGTTCGAATTCGACCAATACTTAGGATTTCTAGCTTTCTTGACGATATTGACCATTGGTTTTTGGTTGATGATTTTCTTGCTGACTTTTGTAATACCGTATTGGTTGTTTGGTAACCTCATGGAAATGTATAAAGAAAAGCGAAAGGCCAGACTGGCCGAGGATAATGAATAAGAAAAGGAGCTGGCCAGCTCCTTTTTTGTTACTTTCTTTTAGCTTTTTCTTTTAGCCGTCAAATTCAAAATCCCCATCATCACCGTTTCGCTGTCGACCTTGCCGCTGCGGTTTCTTTTGATTGAACCGATAGGTGAAGGCCAGATTGAAACTCCTTACCCTCCATTGAAATTCGCTGTCACTAAAGAATGCAGGGGTGAAGGTTTCGCTGATCCGTCTTCTACTGTTGAAGACATCACTGATGTTGAATGCCAAGGAGCCTTTCTCCTTGAACAAGTCTTTACTAAAGGCGAGGTCCATCGATAAAATTCCTTTGTTGCGCGTCTGGGCATTTTCTGTTGGCCCCCTGTAGTTGACCCGCGTCTGCCAATCAATACCTTTCGGCAAAGTGATTTTGTTATTTAGCCGTACAAACCAACTTACGTTCTCTGCATCAAAATTCTGGTTGTTGAAAGTACCCCTAGTTATGAGGTTGAAAAGATTGAAGTTCCCATTCAGGTTCCATTTTTTAGTCGGTCTGTAGTTGGTCGTAAACTCAAAACCATAGCGGTCGTTCTTTGCTAAATTAACAGGGGTACGCCGAATGATAGGCACGTCTTGTCCATCAAAAACAGTGGTCTCCCCTGTGTTTTCCGTTATGAAAGTGATTACATCGGTCGCCCGCTGGAAATATACGGATGCATTTAAAGTCACCTTTTCGAACCTATTTAAATACCCTAAATCGACTTGGTTGGAGTAGGCCGGGGTCAGGTTCGGATTTCCTTGAAATAGATTGACAGGGCTTGATCTAGAGGGGAAGGGATTCAAAAAACGTGATCTGGGCCTACGTATCCTTCGGTTATATCCCAGCGAATAACTTTCTTTATCGGATATTTCGAAATTAATATTCACTGTTGGGAAAAGACCATCAAAGTTATTCCTGTTAAAATCGTTGGTTTCCTGTTGGTCGATAATCAATCGAGTGGTCTCGTATCGAAGCCCCAGCAAGTAAGAGATTTTTTCAACCTTACTTCCAAATTGGGTATAGAATGCATTAATTGTCTCCTTGAAATCCAGTACGTTGCTGGGATTCGTTATTCGGAGCTCCTGGATCGTTGGCTGGATAAAGGTCACATCGTAATCGGTATTCAAACGATTGAAATCACCACGATAGCCCAACTCAAACTGACTGTTTTCCCCGATAGGCAATACATAATCACTCTGTAAAAAGACCCTCCTTTGGTCCTCGGCCGTGCGTACCCGCTCACTATCGAAATCATTTTGTATAATATTGGAAGCCTCTACCTCCTCGCTGGTTTCATATTGGAACTCAAGACTGAATTCATGCCCGGAATCATTGATTTTTTTATTGAAATTGAAAGAATATTGAAAAGTATCGTCATCCTCTACTTCGTCATCGCGCCTAAAACCCGAGGTCTCGCCCCCGAAAATATCGATTTGTGAAAAGTCATTGGTAGTTTCACTCGTATTATCCCTCGAGCGAATAAAAACACTTTGTGTAATCGACAATGATTCGTCTACATACCATTCTACCCCGAAGTTGGCGTTCAGCCCTTTTCTTACCCGTTCAAAATTACGGTCTTCCCGTATGGAATTCGTAAAATCGCCATTAGGGTCAAAATAAGAAGTAGCGTTCAACGAATTTCCCGGAGACTCCCTATAGTTGTATCCCGTATTGGTAAAAATATTGAAATCTCCTACCCGGTAGTTCAAGTTTCCGTTGATACCGGCTTGCCAAGGATAACCTAGACTGCTGGTCAGGGCACCGTTTAACCCCAGTAGCTTACTTCTTCGAAGAATAATATTGATTATTCCTCCAGATCCCTCCGCGTCATAACGTGCGGATGGGGAGGTGATGACCTCCACTTTTTCGATTGATTCTGCCGGCAGCTGACGAAGAGCTTCCGTAGAATTGAGTCCGGTGATGGCCGACGGCTTTCCATTGATCAATATCCGTACATCGTCGTTGCCCCGTAACTGCACATTTCCCTCCACATCGACCGAAACCGATGGAACGTTATCCAGGACATCGCTGACCGTACCGCCGCGAACGGTCAAGTCCTTGCCAACATTGTAAATCTTTTTATCCAATCGAAGTTCAACCGTGGTTTTCTCCCCGATTACCTCCACGGCCTCCAGCTGTTCCACATCAAGGGCCAATCTAATGGTTCCCAGATCGGTATTTGCCCTAAAGGTTTGCTCGGGAATTGCGTAGGTTTTGTAAGCAATGTACTCTACGCGTACGTTGAAGCGTCCCGGTAGGGTTTCAACTTCAAACTTTCCATTGATGTCGGTAACGCCTCCCGTAATTTTATCGGGATTTCTTATGCTTTGAAGAACTAAAGTGGCATATTCCAAAGGACCTCCGGTATCCTGGTCCAAAACGGTGCCCGTGATTTTAATGGGAACTGGTCTCTGCCCTGCGGGCCTTTGTGCAACTGTATGAAATGTCGTAAAAAAAATCAGGGCAATAAGAGCCAGTCTTACCATATTAGTCTTTGGATTTTTTCTTTTTCTTTCTTTTTTCCTTCTTTTTCAATCTCTTGGTTCCTTGTATCCCGTTCTTTTGTAGTGCAACGAAAGCTTCGTACTTCTCCAAGGGGAGGCTCGCCTTTAATTCTTCGTCTTGGCGTTCCGTAATTTTGTCGTATCCTTCCCGCATCTTATCCGGGCTCAATTTCAATATTTGCATCTCAATTCGCTCTTGCACATATTTTTTCAAAATGGCACTCAACACCGCCGTTTCAAATTCATTGAGTTCCAAAACCTCGGTAATCCGGGGCATTTCCCCATCGACGATTTCATCGGCGGTTTTGGGTTTTGGGGGCTCTTTCTCGGTTTGTGCCTGGGGTACGATACTACCATTTCTTCTCCCGTACCCATATTGGCCTTGACCGTAGCCAAACTGGGCCGCTATTTCTTGAGAGGAACACAATAATAAAAAAAGAACGATTAAATAATGATGATACGATTGGAATAAGGTTTTCATAATATGTTAAGTTGTCGAAATTACGCTATAGGTATAAAAAGCACGGTTAATTGTTTGTTAAATTGATCAAAAGGTTAAACAAAACTTAGCGAACACTTCATAGATTATCCATGTTGGTAAGTGCACAGCCACTACTAAGCATACACTCCAAAAAATTATAAGTACTGATTATGAAAAACGTAGTATTTCATTGATTTTTTCTGTCGGTCTTCCGATCACCGCTCTGTTTCCATTGACCACGATAGGGCGTTCAATTAATTTTGGATGTTGGATCATGGCATCCAAAACCGCATCCTCGGACAAAAGTCGACCCTTATAATTTTCTTTCCAGACAGCTTCGTTCTTACGTACCAAATTTTCCGGGGTAATTCCCAAACAATCAATTACATGCCGAAGCTCTTCCTTGGTCGGAATCGTTTCCAAGTATTTTATTACTTCAAATTCTTTGCCAGAATTTTCAAGCAGTTCAAGACCCTCCCTTGATTTGCGGCAACGGGGGTTATGGTAAATTTTTATCATGACGTATAAATTCAATTTTTAATCTCATTACCAATTAGTGCAACTGCCAACAAATCATTCATCTTCCTTTTGTCCCATCATCATCAAATAGGCTTTCAGGAAACGATCGATATCACCATCCATTACGGCATCAACATTCCCCGTTTCCTCCCCTGTACGCACATCCTTGACCAATTTATAGGGGTGCATTACATAATTTCGTATTTGGGAGCCCCATTCAATCTTCATTTTTGAGGATTCGATTTCTTGTCGCGCTTCCATCTTCTTCCTGAGTTCAATTTCGTACAGCTGGGATTTCAACATTTTTAAGGCCGTCGCCCGGTTATCATGTTGGGAACGGGAATCGGAACAGGAGATTTGAATCCCGGTGGGCTTGTGCAACAGTTGTACCTTGGTTTCTACCTTATTTACATTCTGGCCACCGGCACCACTAGACCTGGCTGTTGTAATTTCAACATCTGCCGGATTCACCTCGATTTCAATACTGTCGTCCACTAATGGGTACACATAAATGGAAGCAAAGGAGGTGTGGCGTTTGGCATTGCTGTCGAAGGGGGAGATCCGAACCAAGCGATGCACCCCGTTCTCACCTTTGAGCCATCCGAAAGCATACTCACCTTCGATTTCGAGCGTAACCGTTTTTATGCCAGCCACATCGCCTTCCTGATAGTTTAGCTCCTTTACTTTGTATCCGTTTTTCTCTGCCCACATCATATACATACGCATGAGCATGGAAGCCCAGTCGCAACTTTCGGTGCCTCCGGCCCCTGCCGTTATTTGGAGCACGGCCGTAAGTTCATCCCCCTCTTCCGATAGCATGTTCTTGAACTCCATTTTTTCGATTAGGTCCAAAGCATTCCCATACTGCTTTTCCACTTCGGATTCCGGAATTTCACCCTCTTGCTGAAATTCCAGAAGTACCTCCAAATCTCCAACCAAGGTTTTGGCAGCGTTGTAGTCATCGACCCATTTTTTTTTGGATTGGATAAACCGCATCTGTTCTTGTGCCTGCTGTGGATTGTCCCAGAAATCGGGCGCCAGGGTTTTCTCTTGTTCGTTTTCTATTTCGATCAACTTGGCATCGATGTCAAAGATACCTCCTTAACGCACCAAGGCGATCTATAAGACCTTTGTAGAGGTCTGTTGTAATTGTCATACTATAAAATTTTGCCCAAAATTAAGATACTTTGACGATCTAAAAAGGAAATTAGGAATATTACTGTTGTTCGCCTTTTACTTTAACAGTATGGCTGGTCTCATTGGTCCCGACGGTGTAGACCACCCCTTTCAAAGGAGAACAGTCGTTGTAATCCTTACCATGGGCTACCTTGATGTGGTTTGTATTGGCCAGTAGGTTGTTGGTCGGGTCGAAACCTACCCATCCGATATTGGGAATATACGTTTCTGCCCATGCATGCATTTGCGAATCGCCGAAATAGCCGTTGCCTTGGTGCAGGTACCCGGAGACATACCTTGCCGGCACGCCATTTGCCCTTGCCAGCGTGCAGAACAAATGTGTGAAATCCTGACAGACACCATGCCGTTTTTCGATAATCTCCTTCAAGGTAGTATCAACGTTGGTGACATTGGTCTTAAAATAAAGATGTTCGTACGTCCATTTATTCAGGTCGATTAGATTGTCAAAAACAGCTTTGGAAAAGTCAAATCTAAAAATGTCACCGTATTCCATGGGCAAATTGGTTAAACGTGTACATCGTAGGAAAGGCTCGAAATCTATTTTAAAATCAAGCCCCCCCATCTTTTTGTACGTTTGTTCGATATTTCCTTCAGGCTGAAAATCGAAAGGGTTCACTTCCTTTTTCATCAATTTAAACGACGCCTCGAAGACCACTTCCGATAAAGGTTGTCTTGCACTTACGCGTAGCGTTTGAAAGCCATATCCATTAATGGAAATATCGTGTGGGATATGCAAGGAATTTTGAAATGAAACGGTAATCTGTTCCTGCGAGCTATTCGCTTCGGGAATAATCGTAAATTGCCAGTGAGCCTCTTTGACCGGGTTTTCGTAGCGGTTGTTTGCCACATAGTTTATGCTGTATTCGAGGGCCATACTTCATTTGAATACCAACGAAGATACGCTATGTGGGAGATCTTAGAAACTAAAAAACTCTTTTTCGATCTTCAAGCTTATTTGGGTCAGATTATGTAGGATATCCTCTATGAAGATTTGGATGTTTCCTTCAATCTCCTCGACCAATTTATATTCGTACTCAGCCCTGACCTTGCCGATTAGAAAGGCAGTGGACTGATTATCATATCTGTTGCTCGGATGCAATATTTTTATGTGGTTATAGACCTGATTAAGGCAGTTCATAATGGAACGTGGACAGTTGGGATTCAAGATTAAAAACTCCAAGGTACTGATACTGGTCGGGGTTTTCTTATAAAGTCTCCGCATCATATCATACGATTCTGCGCATTTAAGCAAAGTCGTCCATTCAAAGCTCTTACTAAATTTATCCCCATAACTGCCCTGGGCCTTTAAAGCATCATGGTATTTGGCATTTATGATACGTATAATCTGAGTGGCCCGTTCGATATTCATTCCTAACATGATGATAGCATATACAGCGTCGTGCAGTAAGGTACCCCTTATTTTTCCCCTAAGAACCGCGGTCATTTCCGTTACATTGGTGGTAAAATCGTAAAGCCCGTTTTTCACGAACACCTCTTTTGGATAATTAAGGGTGAAATGGTAAAATTTGTTAATCGCTTCGTAAAGTTCGGTTGATATTAAGTCCCTTGCACTGTTGGCGTTTTCCCTCGCGTGCTTTACATTGTTAATGATCGAAAAATCATAAGCGGGGTCAAGACCTATTTTGTACAAAATAGTTTCCTCTTGCAGTTTATGCGTTTTATCGTCTACCGGTGAACCGACCATAAAAAGCATCGACTGCAGCACGAACTGTCGGGACTGTGAAATTTCATTCGGCGCATCCAGGGAAGAAAAATAGTTAACGCTCAGATACCGGGCGATGTGTTCGGATCGTTCGATATAACGACCCATCCAAAATAGATTGTTGGCTACTCGTGCAAGCATATTATTGTGGTATTGGTTATGTTCGGTGATTGTAATAGGCGAACTGCTTTTTGAATCTTCAAGCGCCCGCTGGTTTTATTTTTTAAGCACCCAGGTGTCCTTTGAGCCGCCTCCTTGCGAGGAATTTACAATCAGGTTCCCTTTCTGCAAAGCCACCCTGGTCAAGCCTCCCTTTAGCACAAATTCCTTGTCCTTGCCCATTACTGTAAAAGTTCGGAGATCTACGTGGCGCTGTTCGAACGATTCGCTTTCATCAATATATGTAGGATGTACTGAAAGAGACATGATAGGCTGGGCAACATATTTTCTGGGATTCGCTTCCACTTCTATTTTTACGCGCTCTACTTCTTGCTTGGTCAGTCGATTACCGATTGAAATTCCATAACCGCCGGCTTCATCGACTGGCTTTATGACGAGTTCCGGGATATGCTCCAATACATATTTCAGTTCATCCGGTCGGCTGCAATGATAGGTATAGACATTATTTAAGATGGGCTCTTCGTCGAGATAATATTTGATGATCTCGGGCATATAGGTGTAAACTGCCTTATCATCGGCCACTCCTGTTCCCGGGGCATTTGCTAAAGTGACGTTTCCCTTTTTGTAGGCCGCAAACAAACCGGGCACTCCCAATGTGGAATCGGGCCTAAATTCCAGGGGGTCGATAAATAAATCGTCGATACGGCGATAAATCACATCCACCTTTTCAGGACCGCGGATGGTCTTCATGTACACAAAATCATTTTCAACGAACAAATCCCGACCTTCGACCAATTCCACACCCATGGTTTTGGCCAGATAGGAATGTTCATAAAATGCCGAATTGTACATGCCGGGGGTGATAACCACACATGTTGGTACGTCGACCCCTTTTGGTTTGACCGACTCAAGAAGCTCCAATAGATTTTCGGCATAATTAGTGACCGTATGGGTCTGATAGTGGTTGAACACCCCGAACAACGCACGCTTGAGTGCTGTTCGGTTACAGATGACATAGCTTACCCCCGAGGGACAGCGAATATTATCCTCCAGAACATAATACTTGCCATCGTTGTGTTTAATGACGTCGGTCCCTGAAATGTGGTTGTAGATACCCCCGGTAGGATCAACACCGTTCATCTTATCGAGATAGTTGACCGATGAACCGATTAAGTCCATTGGGACAACGCCTTGCCGAATTATTTTTTTTTCGTGGTATACATCCCAGAGAAATAGGTTTAAGGCTTTGCTACGCTGTATCGCTCCCCTTTCTATGATGTCCCATTCTTCTGGAGCGATAATTCTGGGAAAAAGATCGAACGGGAAGATTTTTTCCTTTGAATCGTTGTCCCCGTATACCTGAAAGGTGATGCCTTGGTTAAAAAAGGAAGATTTTGCCTTTGCGTTTAAGTTTACATAATCCTCTATCGAATGTTCTCCATATAGTTCGAATAATTTTTGATAAACCTCCTTTATATCGCCTTTTTGATCATATATTTCGTCGTAAAGTTCAGGATTGCGTTGATATGAGGAGAAGATTTGATTTTCCAGATTGGTCATAAAATGATTCTTTCCCAAAAGATAACGGTTTTTCGGCGCTTCTGAAATGAAGATTTTGCATTTATTTGGGAACTTTTTCGTTTTTAAGTAAAATTTAGTCAGCATATTTGAAATATCCCTTTTTGTATTTCAAAAAGAGGTTCTCCTTAAAACTTAACAAACATTCCTGCCTGTAATTCCGGGGGAGTATTTGAGCAGGCTAACAAGTAGTTATATTTCAGCTTATTTTCTATAAATTAGGGCCAAATTAAATGTACATGGAAAAGAAACTACTAGTCTTGGCTGTTTTATTGTCTCTTCATAGCGTGAATGCCCAATTTTCAAAAAACAAACAAAATTTTCAAAAATTTGAAGGTTTGTTCGATTTCTTCTACGACGCAAAGACCGATAAGGTTTATTTGGAGGTCGACGATCTGGAAAAGGAATTTTTATACGTGTATTCACTAAGTAGCGGTATTGGAAGCAATGATATAGGGTTGGATAGGGGGCAGCTCGGAAACGAGCAGGTTGTGTATTTCGCCAAAGCTGGAAATAAGTTGTTGTTGACACAGCCCAACCTTAAGTTTAGGGCATTGACGAACAATGCATTGGAGCGGAAATCGGTGCAGCAAGCCTTTGCCAAATCGATTTTGGGAGGTTTCAAAATCGAGGAAGAACAAAACGGCTCTTACATAATCGATATTACGGACTTTTTAATGAAAGATGCCCATGGTGTGGCACAACGATTGAAACGGTCCGAGCAGGGCACTTATAAATTGGATAAGGATAAAAGTGCCATGGCGATGGATCGTACAAAGGCATTTCCTAAAAATATTGAGTTCGATGTAACCCTCACCTTTTCGGGGGAGCCGAAAGGAAGCTATATTCGGTCGGTAGTCCCGAATCCAGCACTGGTAACCGTGGCGCAGCATCATTCATTTATCGAACTGCCCGATGGGGATTTTCAAATGAGGGAGTTCGACCCGAGAAGTGGCGCCTATCCCTTCACCTATTATGACTATTCTACCCCTGTGGAAGCACCCATTTTAAAACGCTTTATAACACGTCACCGTTTGCAAAAAAAAGACCCGAATGCCGCGGTAAGCGAGGCGGTGGAACCCATCATTTACTATTTGGATAACGGCACCCCGGAACCGGTTCGTTCAGCCTTGTTGGATGGTGGAAAATGGTGGAACCAAGCCTTTGAGGCCATAGGGTATAAAGACGCCTTTCAACTTAAAATGTTGCCCGACGACGCAGATCCCCTCGACGTGCGATACAATGTGATCCAATGGGTACACCGATCCACCCGGGGATGGAGTTATGGCAGTAGCATTACAGACCCTAGAACCGGGGAAATTATGAAAGGTCATGTGAGCCTGGGGAGTCTTCGCATCCGGCAGGACTTCTTGATCGCACAGGCCTTGATGAACAAACCTTTTGCCGAACGGGACGATAATTATCAGCCCATGCTAGAGATGGCCTTGGCTCGCATACGGCAGTTATCGGCCCACGAAATCGGACATACGTTGGGGTTTGCCCATAACTATGCCGCTAGCACCAACGAACGTGCTTCGGTAATGGATTATCCGCACCCCCAGTTTTCGGTAAAAAAAGGGAAAATCGACTTTTCCAACGCCTATGCCACTGGAATAGGGGAATGGGACAAAGTATCGGTGGCCTATTCGTATGCAGACTTTCCGCAGGGAGTTAGGGAAAAGGAAGGCTTGAACGATATTTTGACGAACGCCCAAAAGAATGGACTGCGCTTTATCACAGATCAGGATGCCCGCCCACAGGGAAGTGCCCATGCATTGGCCCATCTATGGGATAATGGCAAAAATGTAAGCGAGGAGTTGGAAGCTATGTTAGAAATCAGGGCGACTGCCATTGACAACTTTACGATCGACAACATTCGAAAAGGGGAGCCCAATACGGTACTGGAGGATGTGTTCGTACCCCTTTATTTCTTTCATCGGTACCAGACCGAAGCTGTGGCAAAGGTAGTAGGTGGGTTGGAATATAATTATGCCACCAAAGGCGATGGGCAGACAGTGCTTGAAACGGTCGACAAAAGTACCCAGATACAGGCCTTACGGAGTATTCTGAAAACATTGGATGCCTCAGAGATAGCAATCCCAAAGGATAAGCTTCCCTTGTTTCCGCCCCGGGCCTTTGGTTATGGGAGAACCAGGGAATCGATCGAAGGAAAGACCGGAGTGTCGTTCGATGCGCTTTCCGCTCCGGAAACGGCAGCAGATATGACCTTGGGCCTTTTGCTCCATCCTGAAAGAGCCTCGCGCCTAATACAGCAGAAAGCCTTGTATCCAAAGAACCTAGGTTTGGAGGAGGTACTGGGGGAAGTGATTCAAAACACCATACAAAAGTCGGTTAAAGACCCATACCTCAATGAAGTTCAACGAAACATTAATTTCCGGGTACTTTTTCATTTGATGAACTTGGCCTCCCGAACCGATGTTCATCCGCAGGTGAATGCCATCTCCAATAGTCGGATACGACAACTAAGAACTGAGATGCTTGGTAGGCCCGATGACCCGTATAATAAGGAAATGGCTAGAAGAATCGATAATTTTTATGAGCACCCAGAGCAGTTCAAAGTGATAGCGACCCCTAAAATTCCGGATGGTTCCCCTATCGGAATGGATTGTTTTCACTAAAGCTGTGATTTGATGATGATGATGTTGTTGTTATTCCCTAAACAACGATTTTGAAAGTGATACATACCATTTCAAAAGGGGCGCCACTACCAAAGCAAATCTTGGTAATTAATAAATTTTCTAATGCAAATTAACCTAATAAGCGATACGGTCACCCAACCAACACCGGGCATGCTCGATGCTATGATGACGGCCGAAGTAGGGGACGATGTCTTTAAGGCAGATCCCTCTATCAATGCACTTGAAACGAAAGTGGCCAACATATTCGGAATGGAAGCGGCCTTGTTTTTTCCGTCGGGAACCATGACCAATCAAACGGCGATAAAAGTGCATACGCAACCAGGTGATCAGCTCATATGTGACAAATATGCCCACGTCTATAATTATGAAGGGGGAGGGGTAAGTTTTAATAGTGGCGTTTCGTGTAAGTTGGTCGACGGCCATCGAGGTATGATGACTGCGGAACAGGTAGAAGCTGCCATTAATCCACCGGATTTCTATCACAGCCCATTAACGTCCCTGGTCTGTATAGAGAACACCACTAATAAGGGTGGAGGAGCCTGCTGGAATTTTGAGGAATTAAGGCGTATCAAAGCGGTTTGTGAAAAACATAGACTTGCCTATCATTTGGATGGAGCTCGTTTGTGGAACGCCCTGGTAAGAAAGGGAGAGGATGCGAAACAGTACGGTGCCCTTTTCGACACGATCAGTGTTTGCCTAAGTAAGGGGTTGGGCTGTCCCGTGGGTTCAATTTTGGTAGGGGGGAAAGACTTATTAGACAGGGCACTACGAGTACGTAAAGTGCTTGGGGGTGGCATGCGACAGGCTGGGTATCTGGCGGCAGCTGGTAGCTACGCGCTTGACAACCACTTGGAACGATTGGAAGAGGACCATCTAAAAGCAGCGGAAATCGGGGAGGTATTGCAAACGATCTCCTTTATCAAAAAAGTTGAACCCATAGAGACCAATATTATAATTTTTGAAGTCGACGAAGAAAAAATGCAGGCAGATGACTTTATTCAAAAGTTAAAAGAACGAAATGTACACCTCATCGGAATGGGACAAGGAAAATTGCGGATCGTTACCCATTTGGATTATACCGATGCACATCACGATGCTTTTTTATCGATTTTGACCAGTCTGTGATTATGTAATGCCAAGTATATGTCGGTGGTGGGAAATCACTTTTTTTCCGATCCCAAAAAGGGAGAAATCCTCAAAAACTTCGGTTTTCAGCTAACAATGCCCTTATCAAAAAAGTAATTTTCGGCCTAGTGGGGTATTCATGATTTATTTTGTCTTCGAACCTATATCCAAGTCGACAATACGCTTTTTAACATATTTTATACCATTTTCCATCCCGGCCTCCGAGTCGAATAATGGACTGTTGCCGATAATTTTTCCATTCCCGTTTTTTAGATTGAAAAGAAATTTGCCCTTATAATTCGTTTTTCGTTCGAATACGGCTGGTTTATGAACTAACGGGGTCAGTTCCGAAACGGTTTTTTTTATTTCCTTTTTATTGGAAAAAGGAACACTACTAAGAATCGTAGCACCGTGCGTATTTTTTAGTTGAAACCGATAACTACGGTCCGTTTCTTTTATTATTTCTATCATAGCGTTTTAGTACTTTTCATAAAGCTATCCACTTTCTACTTTTTAATCAACTAATTGATGTTAAGGTTTTGTAGAAAGGGGTATCGAATGGGATACCGGTCTTTTTTTTCTACTTCCCTTTTGAAATACTCATTTTTTGTTCTTAAAAATATGTTAATTTAAAGGAGTTTCTTATATTCGCCTATCTGCGGGAATGATACGATACGTGTTTATCCCTTGAGATTTAAGAGTAACTAACCAACCAAAAAAAGGGCCTTCCATCGGAAGGCCCTTTTTATTTGGCTTCAAGCCATATATCCTGAATAGGGTCGAACGGGGTATTGGTAAACTAGTTATTTAAAAAATGAATCCATTCCCGGTATGTTCGGCATCCCTTCCTTGGCGACTCCCGCAAGCTCGGCCTCATTAACCCTAGTAGCCGCATCGATGGCCTTGTTAATAGTAAGAATAAGATAATCTTCCAACTGTTCCTTGTCGGCAAGGAGGCTGTCGTCGATCTTGATTTCCTTTAGTACCCTACTGGCTGTAATAGTAACCTCCACCAATCCATCAGACGACTTTTCATTTAGAGTCACCGTTTCCAATCGTTTTTTGGTAGCTTCCACTTTGGCCTGCGTTTCTTTAAGCTTTCCCATCATGCCCATCATATCTCCGAACATACTCGTTATTTTTAATTATTACGGTAGCTAAATTAGTAAATTGCGCATAAATTCCTTTCTATGAACCGTAGCCAAAAAATTGTAGCCGTTATTTTAGGATGCCTTACTTTTGCGGCTTCCTGTAAAAACCATGAAAACGAAATGACCCAGATTCCAGCACCTGTTGCCAAAAAGCAACCGAAAGAATTGGAAAAACACGGTGATGTCCGGACGGATGACTATTATTGGATGAACGATCGCGAAAATCCCGAAGTTATCTCCCATCTGGAGGCAGAAAATGCCTACTATCAAAAGATGACCGAACATACAAATGATTTCCAGACCGCCCTGTTCGAGGAAATGAAGTCCAGAATCAAGGAGGACGATACTTCGGTACCCTACAAGAATAACGGCTATTGGTACATTACCCGCTTTGAAACAGGTCAACAATACCCTATATACTCCCGAAAAAAAGAAACGTTGGATGCGGAAGAAGAAATCATGTTCAACGGAAATGAAATGTCCGTGGGTCATGAATTCTTTAACCTCGGGGGACTCTCGATAAGCCCTAACAACGAATTGGCTGCTTTTGGGGTCGATACCGTTTCTAGAAGACAGTACACACTCCAAATCAAAAATTTGTCAACGGGGGAAGTATACGACGATAAAATCGACAACACCACTGGCGGCGCTGTCTGGGCAGACGATAACAAGACACTTTTTTACACCAAAAAAGACCCGGTAACGCTCCGCGCCGATAAGATCTACAAACATGTTCTTGGTACTCCGGAGAGTGCCGACGAATTGGTATTTAATGAAGAGGATGAAACCTTCGGTACCTATGTCTACAAGACCAAATCAAAAAAATACATCGTTATTGGTTCGTACAGTACATTGACTTCCGAATTCCAGATTTTAAAGGCCAGCGACCCAAACGGTACTTTTCAGGTTTTTTCGCCAAGGGAAAGAGGGCTCGAATACTCGATTTCCCATTACGATGACCATTTTTATGTATTGACCAACAAAGACGGTGCAACCAACTTCAAATTAATGAAAGTGCACTTGGACAACACAAATGCTGAAAACTGGGAGGAGTTTATACCCCACAGAGAGGATGTTTTACTAGAGGACCTAACGATTTTTAAGGAATTTTATGTCCTTTCGGAACGCGAAAACGGACTGAATAAGTTGAAAATAGTTCGGTGGGACGACAACGATAGTTACTACCTGCCCTTTGAAAGCGAAACCTACACGGCTTATGTAAGCACCAACCCCGATTTCGACACCGAAATTTTGCGATATGCCTATAATTCGATGACAACCCCGAGTTCTACTATTGATTTCAATATGAAGACCATGGAGAAAGAGGTGAAAAAAGAGCAGGAGGTGTTGGGCGGAAAGTTTCATAAAGATAATTACCGTGAAAAAAGGGTTTGGGCGACGGCCCGTGATGGGGTAAAGGTGCCCATCTCCCTAGTATACCATAAAGACACCCCCCTTGATAAAAACACCCCGATATTACAATATGCCTATGGCTCCTATGGGGCTACGATCGATCCTTATTTTTCATCCGTACGATTGAGCCTGCTAGACCGTGGATTTGTATACGCGTTGGCCCATATTCGCGGAGGGCAGTATCTCGGCAGACCGTGGTACGAAGACGGAAAATTGTTAAAAAAGAAAAATACCTTTACCGATTTTGTCGATTGCTCAAAGTTTTTGATTTCCGAGGAATATACCAGCCCGGAGCATCTATATGCCATGGGTGGTTCTGCGGGTGGGCTTTTGATGGGCGCGGTCGTGAATATGGCGCCTGAATTGTACAATGGGATAGTGGCCCAAGTGCCTTTTGTGGATGTGGTGACGACCATGTTGGACGATTCCATTCCTTTGACAACCGGAGAATATGATGAATGGGGCAATCCGAACGAAAAGGAGTACTACGATTATATGAAATCGTACTCGCCCTATGACAATGTGGCCGCCAAGGCCTATCCGAATATGTTGGTGACCACCGGTTTGCATGACTCCCAGGTGCAGTATTTCGAACCTGCAAAATGGGTAGCCAAACTGCGGGAACTTAAAACCGACGATAACCTATTGCTGTTTGATATTAATATGGAGGCGGGTCATGGTGGGGCCTCCGGTCGTTTCGAATCGCTCAAGGAAGTGGCCAAGGAATACGCCTTTCTACTTGATTTGGAAGGAAAAACCGACTAATTCAAAAAAAATAGTAATTTTGCCCTGTCAATTTTGTTAATTTCAAGATTAACGAAAACAACCTACATGCAGAATAAAAATAAGGCGCACGACAATATTTTAGCACTGATCGGTAACACGCCACTAGTTCGACTGAAAAATATTGTCAACGGTTTTAAAGGGACGTTTTACGCCAAAGTAGAAGCCTTAAATCCCGGTCATTCCTCAAAAGACCGCATTGCCCTCCACATTATAGAGGAGGCCGAACGCCAGGGAATCCTTTCCAAAGGAGACACGATAATCGAAACCACCTCCGGCAATACGGGTTTCAGTATCGCCATGGTGAGTATCATCAAAGGGTATGAATGTATCTTGGCGGTAAGCTCGAAATCGAGCCAGGATAAGATAGATATGCTGCGAGCTATGGGTGCAAAGGTCTATGTGTGCCCCGCCCACGTAAGCGCTGATGACCCAAGGTCATACTACCAAGTTGCGAAAAGGCTTCATGAAGAGACCAAGGGCAGTATTTACATCAACCAATATTTTAACGAGCTGAATACCGATGCACACTACAAATCTACGGGCCCTGAGATATGGGAACAGACCAATGGGGAAATCACCCATTTGGTAGCCTGTAGTGGCACCGGAGGTACTATTTCCGGTACGGCACGCTATCTAAAGGAGCAGAATCCGGAAATCAAGATTATCGGAGTAGACGCCTTTGGAAGCGTTTTGAAAAAATATCATGAGACCGGGGAATTCGATTCCAATGAAATTTATCCCTATCGCATCGAGGGTCTTGGAAAGAATTTAATCCCTTCCGCCACGGATTTCGAGGTCATCGACGAGTTTATTAAGGTATCCGATGAGGAAAGTGCCCATAGGGCTAGGGAAATATCCAAAACGGAAGGCATATTTGCAGGATATACCTGTGGTGCCGTAATGCAGGCTGTTAAACAATTGCACGAACAAGGTGTTTTTGACGACAAAAGTAATGTAGTGGCCATTTTTCCGGATCACGGATCACGCTATATGAGCAAAATATACAGTGATGAATGGATGGAAGCCCAAGGGTTTTTAAATGACAGCACTGTAGAAGAGACCCCCAAAGTCCAGGTCGTTCGATAACCAACAAGAAATTACTTCAAAAGCAGTGGCAATCTGTCATTGCTATGTTGTTGTTCACAACGTGCTGTTCAAAAACTCGGGCGACCGCCTGTTAAAACTATCTGAAAATTAGCTATTTTTGCACAAAATAAAACCAACGGATGAGAGATTTATTCGACAGAATCATTGAAAATAAAGGCCCTTTGGGAAAATGGGCTTCCCAGGCGGAAGGCTATTTCGTTTTCCCGAAGTTGGAAGGTCCCATCTCCAATAGGATGAAATTTCAGGGCAAGGATGTGATTACATGGAGCATCAATGATTATCTGGGAATGGCCAACCTACCGGAAATCAAGAAAGTGGATAGTGAAGCTGCCGCGGAGTACGGAGCTGCCTATCCCATGGGCGCAAGAATGATGAGTGGCCATACCAAGTATCATGAGCAACTAGAGCAGGAATTGGCCGATTTTGTACAAAAGGAATCCGCCTATTTACTCAATTTCGGTTACCAAGGAATCATGTCGGCTATCGATGCCTTGGTCTCAAAAGATGATATTATCGTCTACGACGTTGACTCGCACGCCTGTATCATTGATGGGGTACGACTTCATATGGGAAAACGTTTTACGTTTAAGCACAACGATATTGAAAGCCTTGAGAAAAACTTGGAACGTGCCACAAAAATGGCGGAAACGACCGGAGGTGGTATTCTTGTCATTTCAGAAGGGGTTTTTGGCATGCGCGGGGAGCAAGGCAAGCTAAAAGAAATCGTGGCCCTAAAGAAAAAATACAATTTTAGACTTTTGGTCGATGACGCCCACGGTTTTGGGACCCTTGGCAAAACAGGTGCCGGAGCAGGTGAGGAGCAGGGTATTCAGGACGATATCGACGTGTACTTTGCGACCTTTGCCAAGTCAATGGCCAGTATCGGTGCCTTTTTGGCCGCGGATAAAGAAATCATCGATTACTTAAAATACAACCTTCGTTCGCAGATGTTTGCAAAATCACTACCGATGATTTACGTAAAGGGCGCGTTGAAACGGTTGGACATGTTGCGCAACCAACCCGAGCTGAAGGCAAAGCTTTGGGAAAATGTCAATGCCTTGCAGAACGGACTGAAAGACCGGGGATTTGATATCGGTACTACGTCAAGCTGCGTGACTCCTGTTTATTTGAACGGAAGTATACCCGAAGCGATGGCGCTCGTAAAGGATCTTCGGGAAAATTTTGGAATATTTTGTTCTATAGTGGTTTACCCAGTGATACCTAAAGGATTGATTCTACTAAGGATGATTCCGACCGCAACCCATACCATGGAAGATATCAAAGAGACGCTTGATGCGTTCTCCGCTATTCGGGAACGATTGGTCAATGGTACCTACAAAAGACTTTCAGCCGCAGTTGCAGCCGCAATGGGAGAATAAACGAAGGCCAACGAAAGTTATGTTTTTTTAGAAAGGGATAATTACAGATTCCATCACGACTTTCGTTGTGGTGGAATTTGAAATTTCTGCATGTTTGTCAGGATGAAAAAAATTATCCCAAATCCTTCCTGTAGGTGGCCCGTCGCTTATAAATGACGGGATTAAAATGTTTCCACATCTGGCGGATGGCCAAATTTTCCTCTAACTCAGGGGTTCGGTAGCAAATTTCGATATTTTTTTCCGAAAAGGTTTTGTAGTACTCGTTGAAGATAATGGCGGTAACGCCTTTGTGCTGATAATTGGGATGAATACCGATCAGATAAAAATAGACGTCTTTATTGTATTTTTTGGCCTTTAAGAGATGATAGAAACCGAATGGAAACAATTTTCCCTTTGCCTTTTGCAGTGCTTTTGAGAACGATGGCATCACTATGGCGAAGGCGATGAGCTTGTTCTGCTCATCGGCTATGAACTTGATGTACTCCGGATTGATTAGACTTAGGTATTTCTTCTTAAAATATTCTTTCTGTATATCGGAAATGGGAATGAAGGTAGGCAATTTGGCATAGGTCTCATTAAAAAGGTCGAACATTTGATCTGCCATCGACAATACCTCTTTGGTCTTTGTAAAATTGATTTCCCTAAGCTTATATCGCTTTTTAATCAAATTGTTCATTTTTGTAAAAAGGGCCGGATCCGCGTTGCTTTTGGGGAATTTATTTTCGACATATCCTTTTTCCTTTTTAAATCCCAGGCGTTCATAATGCTTTACATAATAGGCGTGGTTGTACCAAGTTACCATGCTTCCGATATGGTTGAATCCTTCCGTAAGTACTCCGGCTTTGTCTAAATTTGTGAATCCTACCGGACCTTCCACAAAAGCGAGCCGATGCCGTTTTCCAAGCTCGATCACTTTGTTCAATAACGCTTCGGACACTTCGGTGTCATCGATAAAATCAAACCAACCAAAACGCATTTTTGCGACTTGTTGTTCCTTTACTTCGACCCAGTTGATGATGGCCACGATACGTCCTGCCAATACCCCGTCTTTATAAGCCAGAAAAAACCACGCATCCGCATTCTTGAATGCGGGATTTACAGTCTTGTCGAATGTTTGTACCTCGTCCGAGATAATCGGCGGTACCCAATAAGGGGAATCTTTATATAAGGAAAACGGAAACTTTACAAACGTCTTTAAATCCGATTTGGTAATAGCTTCTTTTAGGGTGACCATTGAATAGAATTTCTCTGGTCAATATTAGCGATATTTGGCAAGAGCATGAAATTAGCTTTGCCAATTTTGGGGAAGTTTATGATATTTTTGAAAGGGTACTATTAAAAATCGATGGCCCCGTTGTCTTTCTTTTGATTCTTTAGTTTCTTTCGCTCTTCTTTCCTCAATTTCCGAAGTTGTTTTTTGGATGGTCCCAAATCAATATCCTCCGCACCGGAACCATCTTTTTTTGCTTTTTTCCTTTCGTTCTTTGTCTTTTTCTTCATGGAGTTCCTCTTGATGGAACCACCATTTTCACCAGCCTTTTGCTCATCGATGGAAATAACCTTGTCCTTATGAAAATCCAAACGGTAGGACCCTCCCGCCGATACAAATATTCTGGACGGGGTATTTTTGAAACTGGCACCCAGATGAATGTCTGCCTGAAAATGGTCGGTGAACAGGTGTGCCACCCCTCCCCGTAAAAGTAGGTCCGAATATCGATCGCTGTCAATACCTTGATGTTCTACGAAGATGCTCCACTTTGGGTTCCGAAAACCATGGGAAAGGGAAATCAAATAGCTAAGCTCGGGGAAATCACTACTTATCCGGTCATAGGCGATGTTCGATATTAAAACGAATCGTGGCGTGAGTCTACTCTGGGTGGCGACCATAGCCCTATAGGTTACAGTGGGATCCCCGACATAAAATGGATTATCCCCTAAATTAAGGGTAGTACCTCCATAAATGGATATGGAGGGAATCAAGTTTTTCCACTTGAAACCGTAATTGGCCTTCCAGCTATATAAATTGGGTTTGTTCCGTTCCGGATTCTTGTAATGGTCATAGATTAAATATTTAAGACCAAGCCTATTTCTCGAAAAATCCGTAAGGTTATCGCTGAAACCTAGGTTTCCGTAGGTGATATTTTGATTTTGAAAGGTACCCTCCCAGTTAATCTCCAATTGCTCGAATAGCAGTCCGTACCGCAATGAGATATCTCCGCCGAATATGTTGCTCTGGGTATTCAAAAGTGAATGATCCCGTTGTTCGAATAAAACTCCCGCCTCTAACTGTATCACGTTCTTGCCTACTGCGTAGGCACTTACTGAAAGCCCTGGTCGGTTCGAGTTGATGACATCGGTATATTGTGCAAATCCTATAAAGGGAAGAACAACAAGAAATAGACGAATTACTTTCTTCATTACTTTGAGACTATTGTTTGGCAACCGGTTCGAAAACTATCGAAAATGTATGCGGGGAATCTGCTGACGGCCCGCTATACCTGGTTTTATTATATTTTTAAGACTTTTGCCTTATGTTTAAAACGTGAGAATCGTACTTTTGATATATTAAAGGGAAAATATTATGGCTTTTTTAAAGACACTACTGATCATCTTGCTGGTTTATTACCTTTTCAAGATTTTGGTACGCATGTTTGCACCAAAAATATTCGGGTATGCCGCCAAAAAGACCGAAGAGCATTTTCGGGAGCGTTTTGGGGAGTTTGCCGATTTTAATTCCGCAAACGGGGAACAGCAAGGTGACATTATCATAGAAAAGAAGAAAACAAGGAAAAAGGATTCCTCCCAAGACGTTGGGGAATATATCGACTTCGAGGAAATCGATTGATTGCTTTTGTAGAACTCACCTAACCAACTACCTTAAAAAAACCTATGAAAACCGGTTTAAAAGCGTTCTTTGTTCATTTTTTTGCAGCCGTTTTTTTTGTCATTGTCGCCTTGGCCTACTTTCATCCAGTGCTAGGCGGAAAGGTTCTGAATCAACCCGATATCGTCCAGTATACGGGCATGGCAAAGGAACAAAACGATTTTAGAAAAAGAACTGGGGAGGAACCCTACTGGACCAATAGTGCCTTCGGGGGCATGCCGACCTATCAACTGGGGGCCTACTATCCCCATGACTACATTAAGAAACTGGATAACCTGATCCGTTTTCTTCCGAGGCCGGCCGATTATCTCTTTTTATATTTTATTGGCTTTTATATTCTCTTGTGTTGCCTAAAGGTAGATTATCGTCTGGCAATACTCGGTGCTTTGGCGTTTGGTTTTTCAACGTATTTGATCATTATTTTTGGAGCCGGCCATAACGCAAAAGCCCACGCCATTGGCTACTTACCTTTGCTTTTGGGGGGTATTGTATTGACTTTTAGAAAAAAATACCTCTGGGGATTTGTTTTGACAGCTATTGCAATGGCTTTGGAAATCAGGGCAAATCATTATCAGATGACCTATTATTTCATGTTGCTGGTCCTTATTCTCGGTGTAGCCTATTTGGTAGACGCTATTCGAAATAAACAACTGAAACATTTCGGCATTTCTGTTGGAATCCTTCTATTAGCGGTTACCCTCGGTATTTCCGCAAACGCAACAGGCTTAATGGCGACCAAAGAGTACGCGGATTGGAGCACAAGGGGCAAGTCGGAGTTAACCATCAACCCGGACGGATCACCAAAGCAAAACACCGAAGGTCTCGACCGAGAATATATCACGCAATGGAGCTATGGTATTGCAGAGTCCTTAAATCTATTTGTACCCCGACTATTCGGCGGAGCTACCTTTGAGGACTTAGGGGAGGACTCCAAAGCGTATGATTTTTTAATCGATCAGGGATTGCCGCGCAACCGGGCACTTGAGTTCGCCGGTCAGGTGCCGACCTATTGGGGAGACCAACCCGGAACTTCCGGCCCGGCCTATATCGGGGCCATCGTCTTTTTCTTGTTCATTTTGGGCTTGATTTTGGTCAAAGGTCGGGCAAAGTGGTGGTTGCTTGGGGGCGTGTTGATGTCGTTAATGCTTTCGTGGGGAAAAAATTTCAGTCTTTTGACCGATTTTATGATCGACTATTTCCCGTTGTACGACAAGTTTAGGGCAGTATCTTCGATTCAGGTCATCCTGGAACTATGCGCGCCGATACTGGGAGTTCTGGCATTGGGGTCGATTTTCAATGCCTCCATCCCAAAAAAAGACAAAATGAAAGCGGTCAAAATCGCCTCCTATGCTGTTTTGGGACTCGTAGCTGCCTTGTTTCTTGTCAAGGGGATGTTTTCTTTTGAAGGTCCGAGAGATCGAATGTTTGCCGACAACTATGGAAATGAGTTGTACTCCTTGATTGTTTTGGATCGCAAGGCTGTCTACAATGCCGATCTTTTCCGATCGTTCCTTTATGTGTTGCTAACCGCCGGACTGCTATGGTTGTATCTCAAAGAAAAACTAAAGCAGAATGTGGTCATTATTGCCCTAGGGGCACTCATTGTGTTCGATTTGGTCGGGGTTAACCTACGCTATGTGAACAAAGACAGTTTTGTAAATAAAAGGCAGATGTCCCAACCGTTTACGGAGACTGCCTTACATAAGCGAATCCTGCAGGACGACGGCGTTTTCCGGGTATACAATCCTGCCGAAGGGTGGGATTCGGCAGGCACCTCTTATTTTCACCAGTCGATTACCGGATATCACGCCGCGAAGCCCGCAGGGATGCAAGACCTATTCTACTTTTATATCTTTAAGGGAAACATGGGCGTTTTGAATATGTTGAACGTAAAGTATGTGGTACAACAGGATGAAGAGGGTAGGAACTACCCTGCCGTTAATCCGGAAGCGAACGGGAATGCATGGTTTGTAGATAAATTAATTGAAGTGAACAGCGCCGACGGGGAAATCAAGGAACTCGCGAATTTGGACACTAAGAGGGAAGCGGTAGTAAATACTCAAAAGTTCACCAACATTAATCGGTTTAACTTTCAGGTAGACAGTACGGCAACAATAAACTTGACCGACTACCAGCCCAATCATCTTACCTATACGTCCAAGAATGCAAATGCAGGCATTGCGGTTTTCTCCGAAATGTACTATGCCAATGGTTGGAACGCGTACATCGATGGTAGGCGGCAGGAGCATTTTAAAGTCAATTATGTACTTCGGGCCTTAGAAGTTCCTGAAGGAACCCATACCATTGAGTTTAAATTCGAGCCTGAAGTAGTTGAGACGGGAAGCAAAATTACCTTGGCCAGCTCCATATTGTTGGGACTAATAGCTTTGGCCGGCATAGGATATTCATTTTGGAGGTCAAAGGAAAAAGGGGGAAAACCCCAAGCTTGATGAAAAAGGTACTCATCATCACGTATTACTGGCCCCCTGCTGGTGGTCCGGGGGTACAGCGGTGGTTGAAATTTGTAAAGTATTTAAGTGACTTTGGGGTAGAACCGTTTGTGTACATTCCCGAGAACGCCCATTATCCCATCCAAGACGCTTCCCTAGTCGATCAAGTCCCCCAAGGTTTAACCATTTATAAACAACCGATCTTTGAACCCTACCGCGCCGCTGGTTTTTTGTCCTCGAAAAAAACCAAACGAATTAGTTCTGGCATTATTCAGGTCAAGAACCAGTCAACACTGGAAAAAATCATGCTATGGGTACGTGGTAATCTCTTTATCCCCGACGCACGAAAATATTGGATAAAACCGTCGGTTGGTTTTTTATCGGAATTGTTGGGGAAAGAATCCATAGATACCCTCATCACCACCGGTCCGCCCCATAGCGTTCATTTGATAGGATATCAGCTGAAGCAGCTTCATAACATCAAATGGCTGGCGGATTTTCGTGACCCATGGACATCCATAGGATACCACAAGAAACTTCGACTTACGAAATCGTCACAACAAAAACACGAAGAACTAGAGCGTTTAGTGCTGAACCACGCGAATCAGCTCATAGTTACGAGTCGCACCACCAAAAAGGAATTCGAGGGAATTACCAAACAACCAATTACCGTGATCACCAATGGCTACGATTCGGATTATATAGGGGGCGCTAATTTGGATGAACGATTCACGATATCGCATATCGGTTCATTGCTTACAGGAAGAAATCCTAAAAACCTTTGGAAAGTACTTTCCGACATATGTGCCGAGAATGAACTTTTCAGGGCAGACCTACAATTGGATTTTATAGGAGTAGTCAGTAAAGATGTGCTGGATACCCTATATCGCTATGAATTGGCGCCGTATATCAAAATGAGGGGCTATCTGTCCCACGCCGAAGCACTTCGCCGACAGCAACGGTCACAGGTATTGCTCTTAGTTGAAATCGACTCCATTGAGACCAAAGGTATCGTTCCAGGAAAGCTATTTGAATATATGGCGGCCAGAAGGCCTATTTTGGCCTTGGGCCCCGAAGGATGGGAAGCGAGTAGGCTTATTGAGGAAACCCAAACAGGTCAGGCATTCGATTATCAAGAGCGATCAGGACTTAAAGCCTTGGTATTGGAATGGTACAAGGCCTATAAAAAGGGAAGCCTGTATGTTGAGGGGAAGCATATTGAGCGCTATAGTCGAAAGGCATTGACCGAAGAACTCACCAAACTGTTATAATGGGAATCGTATTTCGACAATCGATGAACAATACGATCGTTACCTATCTGGGTTTTGGTATCGGTGCCATCAATGTCTTATTCCTGTATACTAATTTCATGGCGGATGAATATTATGGCCTTATACAGGTTATTTTATCGGCCTCTACTATCCTAATGCCACTCTTGGCTTTCGGTGTTCCCAACACCTTGGTTAAGTTTTACAGTGGTTTTAACGACCCTAAAAAACAAGAGGGGTTCCTTACCCTGATGCTGCTCTTACCATTGGTCCTGATCGTACCGATGGCCTTGGTTTCATTTTTGGCCAACGAGGCCATAGGCAATTTTTTGGCCCGTGAAAATCCGGTGGTAAAGGATTATGTCTGGTATATTTTTCTCATTGGAATGGCCATGGCTTATTTTGAGGTATTCTACGCCTGGGCCCGTATTCACATGAAATCGGTTTTTGGGAATTTTATGAAAGAGCTCTTTTGTCGTCTTGGTCAGACCCTTCTGTTGGTACTGCTCTATTTTGATCTCATCACAGTCGATTTCTTTATCAAGTCACTGGTCGGGCTCTATTTGGCACGAACGATTTTTATGAAACTATCTGCCTTTCGTTTGCGAATGCCGAAGCTATCTTTCAATTTCCCCACAAATATGGGTAAGATTTTGACCTACAGCGCCCTCATCATTTTAGGAGGGTCTACTGCAATCGTGCTGCTGGAAGTTGATAAGGTGATGCTCAACCAGTACATCCGGATAGAGAACGTAGCGTATTATAGTGTTGCCGGCTTTATGGCGTCGGCCGTAGGAGTCCCTACTCGGGCCATGCATCAAATCACGTATCCTTTGACGGCCAAACTGTTGAATGAAAACGACATGGGTGCCTTGAAACAATTGTATCGGAAAAGCTCCCTCACCCTGTTCCTTATCTGCGGTTTTTTGTTTGTACTGCTTCTACTAAACCTGAACGATTTGTATACCTTGTTACCGGAAAGCTATCGGGGCGGACTGGTAATTGTATTTTGGATTGGAATGGCAAAGGTCTCCGATGCCATAATGGGAAACAATAATTCTATTCTATACAATTCGGATTACTTTCAAGCAGTGCTTTTCATGGGTGTCGGGCTCGCGGTGTTGACGGTGCTTTTCAACCTATGGCTGATTCCTGCCTACGGGCTTAAAGGAGCCGCGATTGCCAGTTTTTCCGCATTTTTGATTTACAACCTCATAAAACTTCTTTTCGTGAGATGGAAATACGGCCTTCTGCCTTTCTCCAACGATACCTTGAAAGTTTTTGCCCTTTTACTGGTGACCGCTGCGATTTTTTATTACGTGCGGTTTCCTTTTCATGCAATCATTAATATTGGCCTCAAGGCTATTTTGATGATCTTGTTGTATACAGGGGTTTTGTATCGCCTACGCATTTCCGAGGACGTGTTTGGGGTTATTTCCAAGTTTTTCAAGAAAAACTAATGGGGCATCCGGTTTTGTTTCCTCGAATCCCTACTTCGGTTCTATCTCGGCGTACTTCCTCATAGCAGCTTATCTGCAACCTCCAACCAGTTTTTGGCCCTTGGGTGGCCATTACTATGAATGTTGTGGGGAGAGGTGAATAAAAGGGTGTCTCCATCGAAGCTATCCAAATTATAACTTCTATCATCTATCAAAAGGTCACCTTTCAAGATATGTTTATTACCACAAAGTATCCGGTTTTTCCAATGGATAAAGGGAAAATGCTCGTCTAACCACTGTGATTTTTCCCTAAGGGAATTGGGGAATTGCATGGCGGCCGACGCGATGAAAAGCGCGTATTTTTCATGTAGAGCCTGTAGAACTTCCTTACTATCCTTTATGGGTTTTAGATTGATGAAAAAACCCTCCTGCTTGGCATGGTCACGAACACTTTTTTGATGTTCTTCCGGTACGCATTGCCAAACTTCCTTGCCCATACACTCCTCAACGGTCAAAGAGCCATCGAAGTCTTTGTTGTAAATTTCAATGTGGGCCATATAAGTGTCGGCAATCACTTCATCCATGTCGATAAATAAGGTCATAGCGATTAAATTTAAGCGAAGAAAGACAATAAATCGTGAAATGCAAAGCAATCCATTTTAAACAAGGGGATGACGACCTGTTATGAACGTTTTCATAACGGATAATTGATTTATTCCCCTTCTTGTCGTAATTTAAAACCTCAACAGTAAAGGATGGGAACACAGAGAAGAAAATTCATGATAAGAACAGGCATGTTGGCTGCCACTGCCGCTATAGCCCCCGGTATACTACTCTCGTCTAAAAGACACCTAAATAAAAAGTTAGGTGTCGCCTTGGTGGGCCTGGGCTATTATAGCACCGATGTGTTGGCCCCGGCGTTGCAATTGACCCAAAACTGTGAACTTCGGGGTATTGTTACAGGTAGCCCGGATAAAATTCCGGTATGGCAGCAGAAGTATGGCATCAAGGATGGTAACGTGTATGACTATCAAAATTTTGGAACGATCGCCAATAATCCGGATATCGACGTAGTCTACGTGGTACTTCCGCCCTCTATGCATGCCGAGTATACCATAAGGGCCGCCAGGGCAGGAAAACACGTATGGTGCGAAAAACCCATGGCACCCTCGGTGGCCGATTGTGAGGCGATGATCAAGGAGTGCGCGAATAATAAGGTAAAGTTGGCCATCGGCTACCGCTGTCAACACGATCCCAACATCCAGGCCTATATGAAAGTCGCCAGGGAAAAGCCCTTTGGTCCGGTAAAAATGATTGCCTCTGCAGCGGGCTATTTTGATGGTAGGTCCGACCACTGGAAACAGAAGAAAAATATGGGCGGTGGGGTCATGGGCGATATGGGGGTCTATGCCCTGCAAGGGGCCCGATTGGCGACCGGGGAGGAGCCCATTTCGGTTTCAGCCCAGGCATCGACTACAAGACCCGAAATTTATCATGAGGTTGAGGAAACGATGTTGTTCCAATTGGAATTCCCAAGCGGTGCCCTCGCCGCTTGCCATACCAGTTTTGGAATTCGTATGAACTATCTGCAAGTGAATTATGACAGGGGATGGCTTAAGATGGAACCCCACTCTTCCTATGGAGGGAACAAGGGAAGTATGTCCGATGGGACCATCATCAATTTTCCGTTGAAAAGCCAGCAGGCCAAGCAGATGGATGAGGACGCTGCCGCGATTATGAACAAAACCCCATTGCTGGTTCCCGGAGAAGAAGGGCTAAGGGACATTCGGGTGGTCGAGGCGATCTATAAATCGGCTGCCCAGAATTGTACCGTAAAAATATGACGCAATAAACGTCCAGATTGCTTTATGAACGCTCGAATCGTATTGATATGAATCTTAGGAACCTCTCGATTGGTTTTTTATGGGGAATGCTGCTTTTCGCCTCTTCCTGCAGTGATGATGGAGTCGAGGTGCAGACCCAGGATAATTTTGAAGCGACCACGCTGCCCGATGGCTCCTTGATTTTAGTAAATCACTATACCTTACTTTCCTATGATGAAAACTTTACACCAAGGAAAGTTACCTTGGAAGGGGAGGCCTTTTTTGAAGTGGCCAAAGGGGAATCGGATTTTGTGGTGAGTACCAAAAATGGAACGGTATGGGTAAAGGGCACCGAATTCAATGTGAAAACCGCTGCGGACCAGTTAGAAGTGGATGTGAAAAGTGGTTGGGTGAAATTGAAGACGGAATTTGATGAAAACGAGGTCAAAAATGGAATGAAAGCAGTGTATAAGGAAGGGGAGAACGCGGTACGTACAGTAAAATCGGACCAAGAGTATAGGAAATGGACAAGGGCCCTAAAAAAGGAATTCAAGAAAATAGGCAAGGAGATACAACCGGTTGCCAAGCAAATAGGAAAGGAATTTAAAAAAGCCGGCAAGACGGTCGGGAAAGAATTAAGGAAGTTGAAAGACTAGGACGGCAATGTAAAGGATGAAAGACAAGGTGTTTTATAGAAAGGTCTCTATTCGGGGTTCCGAGGAATTTTCAAAAATCAGGATTGAGGAACCAATGACACATTCTGCGGGGCCTTTAGGCGTTAAGGAAGCCCTCAGGCATAGCTTTAAGGAAATGGGGGTCCTACGATCGATGAGGGCCTTACTTGAAATGAACCAGGAAGATGGTTTCGACTGCCCCTCCTGCGCTTGGCCCAATCCTGAAAATCCTTCCAAAATTGCCGAGTATTGCGAAAACGGGGCGAAAGCATTGGCCGATGAGGCCACAACCAAGCATATCGACAGCGATTTCTTCAAAAAGTATTCGGTGGAGCAATTGTCCCAACTCACCGACTATCAGTTAAACAAGTTTGGCCGCATTACGGAACCCTTGGTGTTACGACCGGGGCAAGTGCATTATGAAGCCATCTCCTGGGAGGACTCCTATCGATTGATCGCCGATCATTTGAAAGGCTTGAATTCCCCGGATGAGGCCATTTTCTATACCTCGGGCCGTTCGAGCAACGAGGCCGCTTACCTCTACGGCATGTTCGCCCGCGCCTTTGGCACAAACAATATGCCCGACTGTTCCAACATGTGCCACGAATCGAGCGGGGTAGCGCTTTCCGAAACCCTGGGTATTGGAAAGGGATCCATAAAGTTGGAAGATCTCTACGAAGCGGAGGTCGTCATAGTGGCGGGACAGAATCCCGGGACAAACCATCCCCGCATGTTATCCGCCCTTGAAAAATGCAAACAAAATGGCGGCAAGGTTGTCAGCATCAATCCACTGGAAGAAACCGGATTGGTCAACTTCAAAAATCCGCAGAAATTAAAAGGGATGATAGGGCCGGGGGAAGATATGGCCGATATTCATCTTCAGGTAAAAATCAATCAGGACATTCCGTTGGTAAAGCTACTGCTAAAAAAGCTGGCTACATTGGATGCCAAGAAAGGAAATGTTTTTGATCATTCGTTTATTGAAAAATATGTAGCGGGTTACGAGTCGTTGCTTGCGGATCTCGATAACTATCGGGAGGCATATCTTTTAGACGCTTGTGGTGTTGCCGAAAGCAAAATCGATGAAACCGTCGAACTTTTGGCCAATAACTCCAACATCGTGGTCTGTTGGGCCATGGGCCTTACCCAACACAAAAATGGCGTGCGGAACATTCAGGAATTCGTGAACCTTTTATTGCTCAAAGGTGCCATCGGGAAACCGAATGCGGGTACCTGTCCGGTGCGGGGTCATAGCAACGTACAAGGCGACCGGAGTGTGGGTATCATGCATTACGTAAACAAAACCCTCAATAAAAAAATAGAGAAGCATTTAGGTTTTGTGCCCCCCTCCAAGGAAGGGGTAGATACCGTAGGGGCAATGGAGGCCATGTACGAGGGTAGGGCAAAGGTGTTTATCTGTCTAGGGGGGAACTTTCTGATGGCCGCTTCGGATACGGAATATACCGCCAAAGGGCTTCAAAACTGTAATTTGACGGTACAGATCAGCACTAAATTGAACCGCACTCATTTGGTCACAGGGGAAACCGCCTTGATATTGCCCACATTTGGACGTTCCGAAAAAGACACGAAAAACGGGACGTTAAGGTACCTTACCATGGAAGACAGCATGGGCCGCGTACGGCAATCCCGTGGACTTTTAAAGCCCGCCTCCGACAATATCAAGAGCGAACCGGAATTGATTGCCGAATTGGCACACACGTATTTTGAAGGGAAGCATCCCGTCGATTGGAAGGCTATGGGTGAAAACTATGAGCTTATTAGAAATAGTATTGATAAGGTGGCCAAAGGGTTTGATAATACCAACGAACGTTCAAAAGGGGTGGGTTACTATTTGCCGAACAATGTGCGGGAACTTGATTTCAGTATGTTGCCGAAGGGACGGGCACAATTGACGATCAACCCATTACCCGACCATCGGCTTGAAAAAGATGAGTTTATTCTGATGACGATTCGCTCACACGACCAGTTCAATACCACTGTTTACGGTCTTGATGATCGGTATCGGGGTGTATATAATGAAAGAAGGGTGTTGTTTATGAACCAAGAGGATATTCGGGCACATAACTTGAAAAAGCTTGATCTCGTAGACATTATCAGCACTTATGACGGTACCCCGCGTGTTGCGAATCGTTTTTTGGTGGTGCCATACAACATTCCTCGAACTAATTTGGCAGCCTATTTCCCCGAAACCAATGTGCTCGTTCCCTTTAACCACTATGCGGATAAGAGCAAGACACCCATCAGTAAATCCGTCAAAGTCAAAGTTGTCAAGGCGGTAGGGAAGTAAATAGACAAACCAATCCGGGCGCCACTCGTGAATGGAGTAGATTACGAAACGACGGTCGTGGTTCAATCGACCATTTGATTATCAGTGTAGGTATATTGGAATAAGAATTACCTAAATAATCTCGATACTCAAATACTTCGTCGGGGCAGGGGAAAAGTCTCTTCGGCCCATTTCAGGGAGGATATACGAATGATTAAAAAAAACCTCCGCAGCGGACGAATCCACTACGGAGGTAAACAACTAACCAACCTAAAAACTATCTTTATTTCTTTATTACTGTCTTCTAGTACTTCTTGATCTCGTAGCCCTAGTGTTGTTACTGCTTCTTGCCGGGGCTTTGCTTACCCTTCTGCTAGAAGTACTTCTAGAAACCGTCTTTCTACTTTGCTTCGGGGCCGAAGAACGTACCGTACGTTGTTTCGTACTGCGCTGAGGCGCTTTGTACTTGGTTGTGCTTCGGGTTACCGTGGTTTTCTTCGGGGTTCGCGTAACCGTTCTTTTGGAAACGGTATTCTGTCTGGGCGAACGTACCGTAGACGACCTTTTGGTAACTGTTCTATTTCCGTTGTTCGAACGCACGGTTCCTTTTTCGATATTCCTGCTCTCGATTCGCTTGCTGCGATCCACGGCGGTTCTTCCGGCAATACGGTTGTTCGAGGAACGATTGGAGCGTACGGCATCGTTCGTTCTGGCTGCACCTCTGCTCCGAATGGCATTGTCCCTTCGTACCGAATTGCTACTTCGAACCTTTCTATCGTTTCGGCTACTGGCTACGGTTCTGTTGCTACGGCCTATGTTGGAAGACCTTCTGGTATTGTCCCGTAAAGCAACTCGTTTGTCATTTCTATAAACCGAAGCTCTTTCACGTCGTACGTTGTTATATCGATGTTCTCTTCCGATTTTGGCATACGCCCTTCTATGATTAAATCGATAGGGCCTGTAATAGGTGTACCTGAAGGGTCGGTAAAACCTTCTGTATGGTCTGTTATACACTAAACAGAATCCCAAAGTAGGTCTGGCAAAGAAGGCGTGAAACGGCCTGTACACATAAAACCTGTTGTACACGTTGATGAACCCGGTGTGGTAATCGTAGAAACCACGATTGTTGTAATACACATACATACCACCCAGTCTTCGAACCCGACCGTTACGATAGTTAATATCCACACCTCCTATTTGGGTGACACGGCCGTAATAGTCGTAAAAGATAGGTACGTTCTCTACCTGAATTACAGCACCATAATCATCGTACTGGGCATAGGGACTATAATCAAATCCGGAGTTAAACGTAACACCGTTTCTACGACCACTAATATAATTATCGATATAGAAATCAAACTCACCATCTGGATAAACTGAAAACGTAATGCCTTCTTCCACAAAGATGAAAGAGTTGTTGTATCGATAAGCATTGCGTTCGGCAACCTTATTTTCTACTGTACTGGAGGCCATGATACCACTGGTACCTAAAATAAGGGCCGAAAAAAAGAGTACGAATTTTTTCATGATATAAGGTTTTAAGCCTGCCACTTGACAGGGCGGTTCTGAATGGAATTATTCGCATTCGATTAGTATATACCAAACAGCGTGCCAGAAATTTATTTTTATTATAAGTATCTCATTATCAAATAAATATAAAATTAAAACTGGTAGCTCATATAGTTCAATGAAAAATAAACAATAGGTGTTTTAGAGTACATACTGCTTTTTTGGAGGTGTTGTACTTTATATATTGCAGTAGTAAAAAATGGACTTAGTGGGGCAAAAAATACCCTAACAGATTCGTAAAAAATCGAAAACGACCTTTGAGGGAGATTCCCTTTTCATTAATTTGTTGACCAGGGAATTTAATTCGATCGGGACAGCTTTTCCCTTAAATACTTGGCCGTGTGCGAAATAGTGTCCTTTGCCAGTTCCTCTGGAGTGCCTTGTACAAGCAGTTGGCCGCCATTTTCACCACCCTCAAGTCCCAGGTCGACAATATAGTCGGCGCACTTGATGAGTTCTATGTTATGTTCGATTACGATGACGGAATGCCCACTAGAAATGAGGGCATCGAAGGACTTGAGTAATTTTTTGATGTCGTGAAAATGAAGTCCCGTGGTCGGTTCATCAAAAATAAACAGTGCTTTGTCCTTGGTAGTACCCTTTACCAGAAAGGAAGCCAATTTGATGCGTTGCGCCTCCCCACCGGAGAGGGTCGAGGACGATTGTCCCAGGGTAACGTATCCAAGCCCTACATCTTGCAATGGTTTTAGTTTGGAGGTAATTTTTGTCTGTTTATGTTGTTCAAAGAACGAAATGGCGTCATCAATAGTCATATTTAATACATCATCGATAGATGCCCCTTCGAAGGTTACTTCCAATACCTCCTTTTTGAAGCGCTTACCGTCACAAGTGTCACATTCGAGATGTACATCGGCCATAAACTGCATCTCCACGGTGATTTCGCCTTCCCCCTTACACTTTTCGCAACGCCCCCCGTCTACATTAAAGGAGAAGTGTTTGGCTTGGTACGCCCTGATCTTACTCAACTTCTGGTTAGCGAATAAGGTTCTAATATCGTCATACGCCTTGATATAGGTGACAGGATTTGATCGTGAGGACCGCCCAATGGGATTTTGGTCTACAAATTCCACGTGCTTGATAGACTGATATTTACCTTCCACAGCGGTATACTGCCCAGCCTTTTCCCCATATCCTCCGACTTCCTTTAGGATGATAGGGTATAGCAGTTTTTTGACTAGGGTGCTTTTACCACTTCCGGAAACCCCGGTAATAACGGTGAGCATGTTTAAAGGAAAGGTGACATCAATGTTTTTCAGATTGTTTTCCCGGGCACCTTTGATCTCGATAAAACTTTTAGACGTTCTTCTTGTATTGGGAACGGGGATTTCTTCAGAACCATTCAAATAGTTCGCCGTAAGTGAGGAGGAAGCGAGTATCTCGTCGTAGCTTCCGGTGGCAACAACTTCCCCACCGTGCGTACCGGCTTCTGGACCAATATCGATAACTTGGTCGGCCGCTTTCATGACATCTTCGTCATGTTCCACCACAATGACGGTATTGCCAAGATCCCTCAAAGACTTGAGTACCTCGATTAAATTCTCGGTATCCTTTGGATGAAGTCCGATACTGGGTTCGTCAAGGATGTACATACTCCCTACCAAACTACTGCCCAAAGAGGTGGCCAGATTGATACGTTGACTTTCCCCACCGGAGAGTGTATTCGATTTTCGGTTAAGGGTCAAGTATCCCAATCCTACCTTGCTCAAAAAACCGAGTCGGGTATTGATTTCTTTCAGTAAACGAGACGCAATCTTTGCATCGTGGGCACTTAATGTAAGCCCACCAAAGAAATGAATCAGTTTTTCGATGGATAATTCGACCAAATCCGAAATCGATTTGCCATGGACCTGAACATAACCGACCTCTTTTCTCAAGCGCTTGCCTTTGCAAAGATTGCATCGGGTCTTCCCGCGATATCTGGACAGCATTACCCGGTTCTGGATTTTATAGCTTTTTTCCTCTAACATGGAGAAAAATTTATCCAGTCCGATGAAATGGTCATTACCTTTCCAAACGAGTTCCTTTTGTTCTTCCGTCAATTGAAACCACGGTTTATGAATTGGGAAATCAAATTTGTAGGCGGCGTTAACCAGTTGGTCACGGTACCATCCCATGCTCTCGCCACGCCATGGGAAAATGGCATTTTCAAAAACGGATAAGGCGGTATTCGGAACCACCAAATCTTCGTCGATGCCAATGACGTCCCCATAACCTTCGCATTTGGGACAGGCGCCGTAGGGGTTGTTGAAGCTAAAAAGGTGAACATTGGCCTCTGGGAACGACATGCCGTCCAATTCGAACCTGTTACTAAAAAATGTCTGTTTTTCGTTGGAGAGTTCCTCTATGATACATTCACCCTTGCCCTCAAAAAAGGCACTGTCGACGGCGTTGGCCAGGCGATTGTAAAAATCCTCATCATCTTGTGTGATAATCCTATCGACCACCAGATAGAATTGCTTTCCGATATCCCGGGGCGCAGCATCTATCCGCATTACTTCTCCCTGATATTTGATTCTCGCATACCCTTGTTTCGATAGTAACTGAAGTGATTTCAGGGAGTCTCGTTTTTCATCTATCGTAATGGGAGCCAATAGCAACAGCTTGGTTCCGGCCTCGTATTCCTTTATATGTTCGATGACGTCGGTCACCGAATGTTTCTTAACTTCCTTACCGGAAATGGGTGAGATGGTCTTCCCGATACGGGCGTACAACAGTTTTAGATAATCATAGATTTCAGTGGTGGTGCCCACCGTAGAACGGGGGTTGGTCGAATTTACTTTTTGTTCGATGGCGATAGCGGGTGCGATACCTTTTATATAATCCACCTTTGGTTTGTCGAGTTTGCCCAAAAACTGTCTGGCGTATGATGAAAGACTTTCTACATACCTTCTTTGCCCCTCGGCATATAAAGTATCGAAGGCAAGACTGGATTTGCCTGAACCCGACAAACCTGTAATTACCACGAGTTTATTCCTAGGGATGACAACATCGATATTTTTTAAATTGTGGAGTTTGGCACCCTTGATAATAATGTTTTCCTTGGGGTTTACTTCTGTAATTGCGGGCATGTTTTTTTGAATATTGGCAAAGATACGACAAGCGCTAATTTTTAGCTAGCAGTGCTCGGCACCTTATGTAATTTTATATTTCTTACAGCACAAATTTGTTTGTTCCACTTAATTTTTTCTATATTTGAACATAACAAAACGTTAAAAGCCTATAGATCAACAATTACTTTTTTAGAATTCAAGGAATAACCTTAAAGACTTTTTTCCCCAGAAAGGTCTGTAGTTGTAACCAAAAAAGTAATTGTTATGGAAGTACTTATCGACGATTCCCTACTGATCAAAAGATACATCAACGGAGACGAAAAGGCGCTCGAAACACTCATCAACAGACACAACCAACGCATCAGCGGTTTTATATATTCCAAAGTCAACGACCGCGATATCACCGAAGACATTTTTCAGGACACCTTTATAAAGGTAATCCGAACCCTCAAAAGGGGTACCTACAGCGAAGAGGGCAAGTTTTTGCCATGGGTGATGCGTATAGCGCATAACCTCATTATTGATCACTTTAGAAAGACCAGTAGGATGCCCATGTTCGAGGGAAGTGATAGCTTTAACATATTTTCGTTCGTAAGCGATGACCGCCTCAATATCGAAAAACAGCTTATAAAAGATCAAATCGATTGTGATTTGAATCTACTGATCGAGGAACTGCCCGAAGATCAGAAGCAAGTATTGCTCATGCGTATCTATAAGGATATGAGTTTTAAGGAAATCTCCGAGATAACTGGGGTTAGTATCAATACTGCCCTGGGGCGAATGCGCTATGCATTGATCAATCTCAGGAAAATCATAGATAAGAACAACATTGTTTTAACGAATTAATTTGCAAAAGGTCGAACAGGACCACTATAAGTATCTTAGTACCGTTATCCTTATCAGAAACAATGCTAAGATATTATGGAAGACATTTACGCGAATGATAAAACAATATGTAGGCTCGTGAAAGCGAAACCGGATACGATACATTTTTTATTGGAGTATTCCAGATCGCTTCACATCTCGAAAGTAAAAGGAATAGTGTTCGAAAGTCATAAGAATTAAATTATTGGCCCACTTTTGTAATGAACCCTGACATTTGGTCGGGGTTTTTTTTATGACCTTTTTGAAAAGAAAAGGGGTTCCCCAGTGATAAGACTAGACCGTTTATCGATGATTTTGCTTTCGAGCGGAACGCCCAATAGTTGGATAAATTGTATTGGGATTAGAGAAAGTGCGATTTCACATCAAAAACAAGTGGTTTTACAACATTGTTTTTCCCAAAGATGGGGTATTGTCTAGTTTTAGGTCATAATTAAAAATCGAAACAGTCTTTCACAAAGGCATGTTTTAACATGAAAAACTAAAAACTATCAAAAGCTTTCCCAGTCGAGAAGGCCCCTAACTTAACCAAAACCTTGTTTGTATGGAATTTCAAGTTGAAGACTCAGTATTAGTGAATAATTTTATAAGTGGAGACGAGAAAGCGTTGGAAATATTGATCAACAGACACAACCAACGAATCTCCAGTTTTATCTATTCCAAAGTGTTGGATAGGGATGTGACCGAAGATATTTTTCAAGACACCTTTATAAAGGTGATAAAGACCTTGAAAAAAGGTACCTACAGTGAAGAGGGAAAGTTTCTGCCATGGGTGATGCGTATTGCACACAATTTGATCATCGACCACTTCAGAAGAAATAAACGTATGCCGATGTTCGAAGGCAACGAAGATTTCAACATCTTTTCGGTTATCGGTGATGATAAGCTAAATGCCGAAAAACAATTGATCAAAGACCAAATCGATACTGACTTAAGATTACTCATCGAGGAACTTCCAGATGATCAAAAAGAGGTTTTGCTAATGCGCATTTACAAGGATATGAGTTTTAAGGAGATTTCCGAGAACACCGGAGTAAGCATAAATACGGCATTGGGGCGCATGCGTTATGCATTGATCAACCTGCGAAAAATAATCGACAAACACAACATTGTTCTGACCAGCTAAGAGAACTTGTTCAGGGTAGAACAATAATTATATATTGGTGGCGTTATTTAAGTATAACTATACGATCATCAATATGGAAAAAATCTACGCTAAACATCAAAATGACTGTGAACTAACAAAGGCTCGACCTGAAACGGTGAGGTTTTTATTGGATTTTTCCAAATCACTTCACATTGTTGAATACGGCAGTCTAAGTTTCGAGAACAACTTGAATTAAAAACATTCCAACAAGCAAAATTGGCCCGTTATTTACGGGCCTTTTTTGTTTTGTAGTATGTATTCAACACCTCTTTTCTTCCGATAGTCCGGGTAATAATATCCTTGTTCAGGTCCCAACCGCGTGCCGGACTGTATTCACGGCCGTACCAAATGATTTGGAGGTGAAGGTCGTTCCATAACTCTTTTGGGAACAGTCTTTTCGCATCCTTTTCAGTCTGTATCACATTTTTTCCACTAGAAAATCCCCAGCGGTACAGTAGGCGATGTATGTGCGTATCAACCGGGAATGCTGGAATACCAAATGCTTGGGAAACCACCACACTGGCAGTTTTATGACCTACGCCCGGCAGTTCCTCCAAAAGGGCAATGTCTTTGGGTACCTGACCGTCATACTTCTCTATTAGTATTCTTGATAGTCCATGTATGCCTTTGGATTTCATGGGCGAAAGTCCTACTGGTTTGATGATTTCTCGAATTTCTTCAACCGATAGCGTCACCATATCATAGGGATTATCGGCCCTGGCGAATAGGAGAGGCGTTATTTGATTTACCCGAATATCGGTGCTTTGGGCCGACATAAGTACGGCTACCAATAGGGTATACGGATCTTTGTGTTCCAGGGGAACGGGTATTACGGGATATAACTCCTGAAGTGTTTGTATAGCGAATTGAACCTTTTCTGCTTTGGTCATTTTTGTTTAACTTTGTATTTAAAATAATAAACATAACACATTTAATAAGACTGCACCATGAATACTTTAAAAGTAGGGGACAAAGTTCCGGATTTTTCGGCTAAAGATCAAGATGGAAATACCATTAATCTATCGGATTACAAAGGAAAAAAGGTCATCGTTTTCTTTTATCCGGCCGCTAACACCCCGGGTTGTACCGCAGAGGCTTGTAATTTGAGGGATAATTATGCCGAACTTCAGGCCCAAGGCTACCATTTATTGGGGGTGAGTGCCGATTCCCAGAAAAAACAATCGAACTTTAAAAAGAAATACGACTTTCAGTTCCCTCTATTGGCAGATGAGGATCACACCGTAATCAATACTTTTGGCGTATGGGGTCCCAAAAAGTTTATGGGTAGGGAGTACGATGGCATTCATAGAATGACTTTCGTTATCGATGAAACGGGAACGGTTTCCAAGGTTATCGAGAAGGTAAAGACCAAAGACCACGCAGCACAACTGCTTGATTAAGAGCTTTTATTTCTTGTCAAATGGGGTCTTGCTTATGATAATAAATAGGCAGACCCTTTATTTTTTTACTTCTTCCACCTTCTCCGGAAGTTGTTTTCTGGTAAACAACTTTTTTTCTTTGATCATCTCGGCAATTCCTTCGGGCAACATTTCTTCCCAACCGTCTTCACCATTCATGAGTTTCTTAAGTACATCACGCGAAAAAATGTGCATGATCTCGGGGTCATAATCGATAATGTCCATCACTTTCCCATTGTACTTAAAGAACTTGTAGAGCTCCTTCATTCTCGGGTGTACCTTCACATTGTTACTGGTCATAATTTGCCCGGTTTCCGTATTCTTCATGGGGTAGAGGTATACCTGTAGGTCCTTGAAAAATAGTTTTCCAAAGGCTTCCAAAATGCCACCGCTAAGATGACGGTAGTATTTTTCATCAAAAATATCGACCAGATTGTTTACGCCCATGGTCAACCCGATCTTGGCCTTGGTATAGTTATTGAAATATTCGACCAGCTTGTAATATTCCTGAAATTTCGAAATCATCACTGTCTGTCCCAACGAGCATAATAGTTCGGCCCGGTCCAAAAAATCTTGCTCATCGATTTCCCCTGATGCCTTTAGATTGCTAAGCGTGATTTCAAAAATGATAATTGTTTTTTCCTGATCTACCGATGGATCTCGTATGAAAATTTCATAGGACTTGTGAAACATATCGGTATTCACTTTGGTCACTGGCCTAAAACTACCCCTTAAAGCCAATATGTTTTTTTTGTAGAGTTCGGCTGCTGGCAATAGATTATTACCATCGGGGCCAAACATTACCGCATCGGTCATGTTGTTTCGTATGAGCTGAAGACTCATCAATCGATTGTCGACATCCTTGAAATTTGGTCCGGAAAAGTTTATCATATCGATTTCGATGGTATCCTTGTCGATGTGATCGTACAAATATCTCAACAGTTTTCGCGGCTTGTCGTATTTGTAGAAGGCGCCGTAAATAAGGTTTACCCCGACCGTTCCCAGGGTTTCCTGCTGAAGTCGGGCTTCGTTTTGCTTGAAACGGATGTGCAGAATGATCTCATCGAACTCTTTTTGGGCAGGGTCTAACTGAAAACGAATACCCACCCATCCGTGGCCCTTGTAGCGTTTGGAGAAGTCGATGGTTGCCACGGTGTTGGCATAGGAGAAAAAGAGTCTTTCGGGATGTCTCTCCCTAGAGATACGTTCTTCCATTAATTCCATTTCATAGGCCAGCATTCGCTTTAACCTCGCTTGGGTAACATACCTCCCATCCGCTTCCGATCCGTAAATGGCATCGCTAAAGTCCTTGTCGTAGGCACTCATTGCCTTGGCAATGGTTCCGGAAGCTCCTCCAGACCGAAAGAAGTGTCGTGCTGTCTCTTGCCCGGCTCCAATCTCGGCAAAAGTTCCATAAATATCGGGATTTAGGTTAATGCGAAGTGTTTTTGCCTTAATCGAGGGAATATTTTCAAAAGAGGTGTCCCTTTTTAGAACTGAAGCCATTTTGTGGATTTTGCTATTCGTACCAATCTAGATAGGACATCGTACGTTCCGATTCGTTTTCCGGGTACTGTTCCATTCGTATTATGGCAACAAAGTTAAGAAGTTCGAGGCATCTTTTAACTAATTATGTTATAAATTTGACGTTGGATGAAGTCTGGTTTGAAAATCACTTTTTTAGGCACCGGCACCTCGCAGGGGGTGCCTGTTATCGGTAGTACCCACCCAGTATGTCTAAGTAAAAACCCCAAGGACAAGAGGCTTCGGGTATCGGTCATGGTTTCCTGGGAAAACTACAACTATGTGATCGACTGCGGCCCCGATTTTAGACAACAAATGCTGACCCATAAAGTGTCTCGGTTAGACGGCATTCTTTTCACGCACGAACATGCCGACCATACGGCGGGAATCGATGACATACGCCCATTTTTCTTTCGCCAGGGCGACATTCCGATTTATGCCCATGAACGGGTGGTGGCCGCTTTGAAAAAACGGTTCGATTACATTTTTGCAGATGAGAATCGGTATCCAGGGGCACCGGCCGTAGCGATTAATACCATTGAAAAAGATACGCCTTTTAAGATTGGTGACACCGTAGCAATACCTGTCGAGGCCTACCATAACCGTCTTCAGGTATTCGGTTTTCGCATCGGCGGTTTTACCTATCTTACCGATGTGAAGACCATAGAGGAGAAAGAGCTGGAAAAGATTATGGAATCGAAAATTCTAGTAATCAATGCACTTAGGGAAGAACCGCACCACTCGCATTTTAATTTGGAAGAAGCCTTGGCCTTCGTTGAAAAAGTGCGGCCAGAAATAGCCTATTTTACTCACATAAGCCATTTACTCGGATTTCATGACGAGGTGGAAAAAAAATTACCGAAAGGCGTACATTTGGCCTATGATAATTTGGTAGTAGAATTATAGCGACGGAAAAGTCCAACAAAAAATCGAATGTAAATAGCGTTGAAAACAGGTTGGGGTCATGAACTCCACAGTAGCTTTCAATTCGTTTGATTCACAAAAAACACGCGTTTTGAAAAATAAAATATTCCTTTACTTATTTATTTTTGCCGCTTTGATCGGCCTGTACCTCTTTGTGAGTAGCGGTAAGATGGCAGAAGCCAAGGATGCTACTATCGAGAAATTGGAAACAGATATAGTCGAGCTCAAGGATTCGGTCCAGAAAGCGCAACTACAAGTGCTCGATATGCAATATTTTTCGTTGCAGAACAACGATGATGCCCTTGCCTATTATGACCATCTAAACTTGGAGGATCCTTCCCGTTATATCGCGGACAAACTGCTGGAAACGAACGAGCGAAAGGGCGACAACCCCCTAATTCCTTATGAAGGAATGGAGAGCGACTTCAAAATCAATAAAATCAAACTTCTCAATCACAAATGGATCATTACCGATTTTTCGGATGGGAAGTACTGGGGCGAGCTCTTGATAAAGTATGAGCTGAACGACGATTTGGGGGTCGACTTCACCTTGATAGACCATCTCTTATACACCAGGAGCAATTAAGTGTTGCGTTCCAACCAGCTTTTAAAGGCATAAAAGTTCTGCGGTGATACACCATGGCCTACGGGAAACTCTTCGTATACATGTGAGACACCAAGCCGGTCTAGAAATTCGGGTATTTGTTGTGCCCAAGCAGGGGGGATTACTTGGTCTACTTGCCCGTGCGAGGCATAAATATTCAAATTCGAATGGTCTTTTTCCCGATAGTCATCGACCAGTATACGTTGGTTGACATAACCACTCAAACCAATAACGTTTTTGATTTTATCGGGATAGGATAAGGCAACCGCATAACTCAAAATTGTTCCTTGGCTGAAACCTAGCAAAGTAATCGCATCTGAATCCAACTGATAGGTGCTACAGGCTTCCTCTATGAAAGTCACTATTTTTTCTCGTGAATCCTTGGCCTGTTCATCATCGCTCCATTTACCCTGTGGTGCATCGAAATGGATAGCATACCAGGCATATCCAAAAGGTTCGAGTGGGTAGGGGGCGCGAACTGAAATGACGGCATACTCAGGCGGTAGTTCCGGGGCAAACGAAAAGAGGTCTTCCTCATTGCTGCCGTATCCGTGGAAAAGAAAGATAACCGGTGGTTTCCCCTGTTCCAGGGTCGAGGGTTTTATCAGATGTTCGAGCGAAAGGGGTGCGGTGGTCATGCTACGGGATAAAGGTAAACCATTTTTGAAAATAAGGACCGAGTACAGGGACCGAGTTCGTTTTTTCGGAGATGGCCCCGATAAAGCCATAGCCCCATAGCACAATGTAGCAGATATACAGTCCGTACCAAGCATACACATTGAACCACTGACTTAAAAAGATGGCAAAGCCTAGAAAAAAGAGGTGAAGTCCGAATGCCTGACGGGTGTGGAAACGTGCAAAGGCATGTCTAGGTTCCGAATTCATGCTCATGGCGATCAATGCACCAACAATGGTCAAATAGGCAACGATGGCGGTGGTTTTTCCTTCTACTTTAGCATTCATACTTCAAAGTTAGGCCAACCAGGCATACTTGACAAAAAAAAGAGGCCCGTTGAACCTCTTTTCAAATAATATCCAATTATTGGAATTACGCCCCTATAGTTCCGATAATAGGTAGTGGCTCTTCCTTTAAATTAATAGCGTTGACCAGGCCTAAAATCCATAGTACGAGAACGCCCAAGGAGATGACCGTAGAAATGATTCCCAATCCGGATGGAAGAAACTGGCCTAGTATTACATTAGCGAAACCAAGTATGGCCACTCGTACGGACTGTCCGATATGAAAAGCGGCAAATTCGTTCTTTTTATCGTTATTCATGATAAAAGCGATTAACAGGCCAATCCAAGTGATGTACGCAATAATGGCCATTGTCTTACCTGCTTCTTTTGTTTGTTGATCCATAATGTTAAATTTAAGTTTGATTTCCAGTTAAAACATAAAAATAGTCAGATTATTACTTTTTCTCCCTTGATACTTCCATAAACAACGCCTTTAACCTTGCTTCCAACAAACACACAGTTTTTTGAAGTGCTGAGTAAATCGGTTGGCTGAAACATTTTTTCCGTATCTGGTTCGAACAAGGTCAAATTGGCCAATGCTCCTTGACCAAGGAGTGGCGAAGGCACCTTGAAACGCTTCCTTCCCCTTGTAAGCAAAGCGATGGTCGTCTCCATATCGAATAGCTTGTTCAATATGCCAAACGCACTCTCAAGCCCCACGGTCCCATACGATGCATTATCAAACTCGACCCGTTTTTCCTCGATGTCTACAGGAGTATGATCAGTGGTTACAAAATCGATAGTTCCGTCTTTTAACCCCTTTATCAAGGCCCTGTTGTCACTTTTGGTGCGCAATGGCGGCATTACCTTGAAGTTGGCGTCAAATTCCTCCAAAACCTCATCTGTAAACCAAAGGTTGTGTATGGCGACGCTACACGTCACATCCATTCCCTTTTTTTTAGCCTGCGCTATCAGTTTTACCGAACCGATCGTGGATATAGTCGGGATATGTAAGGAGCCTCCCGCGTATTCCAAGATGGAAAGATCCCTGGCAATCTGTAGTTCTTCGGATAGGGCGGGAATTCCCTTAAGGCCTAACTTCGTCGAGGTATGGCCTTCATTCACGACGCCTTTGCCCGCTATTTTGCTATCCAACGGAAACGAATAAATCAATCCCCTGAAATTTTGACTGTACTGTAAGGCGATTTTCAAAAGGTTTGAGTTGGCGATGGGACTTTTATAATCGTAAAAACCAACGGCCCCTGCATTTTTCATATCGTAGAGCTCCGCAAGATGCTCGCCCCCTGCCAGACTGGTCAAAGTACCCAAGGGGTACAGTCCGGTGAGGTGCTTCTTAGCTGCATTTTTTAAAAAAACGATATCGGAGCTGCTATCGGGAACGGGGGAGCTATTTGGGTTTAGTACAATATCGGTGAATCCGCTTTTAGCTGCAGTGTAGAGTCCGTTGGCGATTGTTTCCCGTTCTTCGTAGCCGGGTTCCCCGAAACTGACACTACTATCGAACCACCCTTTTGATACATGTAGATTCTTTATATCGATAATCTTGGATTTACCCTCCGGTGCTATGTTGGCGGCGATTCTTTCGATAAAGCCATTTTTGATAAGAATATCCCTTTTTTTTAGATGAAGCGCCTTGTTGTCGGAGTCAACGATTTTGGCCGATTTAAGAAGTATGTTCATATTGGCTGGATAAGTCTATGGTACTTGAGAATCATTGATAGTACTTCGATGATTTTGCCTTCCGGTTCCCGAAATTGGTCGGCGTTCATCGAATTAATTTTTGGATTAGGATTTCGACAAACAACATTGACAACGCTAAAATAACAAACCATTTCCAAAGCTCGGTGATACGGTTGTCTTTTTCCATCTCTTCAAAAAGGGCAGTTATCGATGGGGAATTTGAGCTTCCCTGCAATTGATCGGTAGCCAAATAGGTCAATACGCTTTCCTTCCTTTGATGGTTGAAACTTAGATTTCTTAAGATACGATCATCGTCCTTGATATTGTAAATACCATCTTCGTTAAGACTGCCGTCAAAAGTGAGGGTAACCTTGTTGGGCATCGACTGTTGCCGGGGTATAAATTCATAGCCCTCTTTAGTCACTTTAAGAATATGATCTTTCGCTAGTACAGTGCTTATATCCAGATTGACTTGTTCGCCCAGCACACTATAGATTACAGGTAGTTTAAGGCTATTGATTCCCATATTGTAAAAGGTCGGAACAATCAAAGGGGAGTTGATGAAATTTGAGTTCTTCGGGGCAATAGACCCGGTGAAAATGTATACGCCATCATTCCCCACCAAGAATGGGCTTTTATCTTGAAAAGCGAGTAGTTTGGGAGCATTGGTCCGAATACCGTAATATTGGGATACTTTTGGGTATTGAAAGTTCGACACTTGTTTTTCGAACACGTCTCGGTATAAGGGGTGCGAGAAACTGATGTTGGTAATGTCTTGTTCGGCACTTATCTTTTGGACCAAATTAGTCGAAAAGTAGCCTGAAAGCAAGGCGTTGTAGGTAGGTAGGTCGCAATTATCCGCAGGAATCACGACCAAGTGCCCTCCGCTTTCGGTAAACGACTTTAAATTGGTAATCAAGGAGGTTGGAATCCGTTCCAATTCGTTCAGAACAATCAGGTTTTGAAGCGCTAAATCGCTGTAATTCAAGTTTGATAGGGGGAAATTATCGAATTGGAATTCATCATCGGTAAAAATCCGCCTGAGGTAAGTAGCGTCTGCACTACCTATTGAAAGCGCATTAATTTTTTCTTTTCTGTCGAGATTAAAATACAATTGGTTGTCATAGCTCAGACCGTTGTCAGAGATGGTAAGCTTTCCGTTTACACGTTCATTTTCGGGAAGCGTAAAATTGACGGTTGCCTTTCCTTCATCGTTGAAGCCAGCGGAAGTCTTAGCGATTAAGGTGTCGTTATTAAATAGGGAAACAGGCGTGCTTTCAATGGCCCCGTTCGCAGAAAGAAGTGCCGTGAGTTCTTTGTTTCCTGCAGTAGTGGTTGCGATAAACGCCGAATCCAATGAAACATTATCCCTTTTATCGGGTGTCATTTTGACCAAATGGGTGATGGTTCCGATGAGGGAATCGGTCTTTGAAGAAGCTATCCTAGTCTGGAAATCGGAAAGCACGATCAAGTTCTTTTCGGTGGCCGCATCTTGGCTGAAAAAGGTACTTCCCTTTAGAAAAATCTCTTCCAGATTTAGTTGTTTTGAGCTGTAGGATACTGCTAAGAGCTGATTTTGTATACCCTCAATGGTTACATCCCTAAAAACCTGTTCGTTGGTGAAAAGGGTAAAGCGTTGGTCTTTGGGAACCGATCGAATCAAGGTTTGTATGGCATCATCTAGCAAGGGGGTGCCTTCTTTTTTGGCCTGCATACTAAACGAATCATCTAGGTAGACAATAATTTCTTTTTCCCTTAAAGCCGACTTTTCCGCAAAAAAAGGTTGTGCAAAGGCTAGTACGAGACCGGTAAGCAACAACAGTCGTGTCAATAACAACAACCATTTTTTCAAGGTATTGCTACGGCGCGATTCGGCAACTACCTTTTTGAGGAACTTGACGTTGGTAAAGGGTGTTTTCTGAAATTTTCGAAGTTGAAAAAGATGAATAAAAATAGGAATCAGGAGTAGAAGTAAGGCCCAAAGGAGTTCCGGATATTTAAACTGCATTTCCTATGTTGATTGCGCAAATGTAGGGAATTCAAGGGTTAAAGTTCAAGGTTCAGGGCCAAAAGTTTTGATATTTAGGAAAACTTAAAGGTTGGTTCTTTCCCACTGCCCAGGCCGTTAGCAAAAAAAGAAATAATCCTTCATCGGTTCTTGACCCAAATCGGAAAAATAAGCCCGAATCATGCACTGTGCTTCCTCGTTGGCAACAGTGATAATGCTTTGGGGTGATTTCAGCTTCTTCAGATATTCGAAGTGCAGCATTTTTTTACCGTATATCTCCTTACCGATTTTATTGGGGTTGTCACAGAGCCAATAAAAATCGACCCCACGTTCCAGAAGTCCTTTAGCGATTTCTTTTCCTTTGTTTCCCGCGCCCCACACGGTCAACGGACGTAGTCGGTCATGTTCCAGCTTGAGGAAATAGTGCAGTTTGATATCCAAAAAATAGTTTTGGGCATAATGCTCACTTGTACGGGAGGTGCGGGTATCGTAATCCCTCCAATAATGTAGTAATTGGTTGCAGGGGATACATTTCAATCCTTTTTCATAAAAGCGAAAGGTCAAATCATAGTCTTCGGGATATCGGTCGGATTCGAAGGCTCCAGAGTCATCTAAATCCTCGTGATACACCATCCAGCAAGGGGAGGGGATAACGCACTCTTTATAGATTTCACTGTAATTAATCCCTCGTTCTATGAGTCCGTTTAACCAAGTCTCATAACGTTCGTACCCATTACTGATACCCCGATGGGAGAAATATTTCACTTGTCCGACCGCAAGATGGCCCGGTCCGTATTCCAATAATGCCGCTACCATCACCAGTAGCTTGTTCGACGTCATAATATCATCGGAATCCATTCTTGTCACCAACGTGCCCTGACTTTTATTATATGCGGTACGTAAGGCCTCAATAATGCCATTGCCTTCATTGAGTAGCAGGTGAATCCGGTCATCCTTTTGGGAAAATGCTTTTAGTATTTTGAGACTACCGTCCGTAGAATGGTCGTTGACCGCCCATACTTCCCAGTGGTCATAGGTTTGGTCCAGTATCGACTGAAGGCATTCCGGAAGGTAGGTTTCCGTGTTTTTGAAAGGAATCAAGATACTGACCAAAGGCTTTTTCATGGTGTCAAGTTATGAAAAGCTTGAAAGTCGCCGGAAGAATGTAGCTCATAATTGAAACTTTTTGTTATGGAATAATTCTGACGAAACACTTTAACGAAAAGAAAATCCTTTCTATATTTGCCGCTCCAACGCTGAAGCTCGGACGGGCAAGTCCCTCGATTTTAGTGGTAGTTTTTTTGGAGGAATGGCAGAGTGGTCGAATGCGGCAGTCTTGAAAACTGTTGAGGGTCACACCTCCGGGGGTTCGAATCCCTCTTCCTCCGCTGGGTAGCAATCAAAGACTACCATAAACCCTGTAAATCGATGATTTACAGGGTTTTTCATTTTTATTGATTTCAAATAATATCATTTAATTGCAACAAATAGGTGAGTGATTCGGTGAGTAGTTCCATTGTTAAAAAGTACTCACCGATTAGAGGGTTAAATCACTGATATTCTGATACTTAAAATGTTAAAGAATTAGTCATTTTAAAGCCTTTTTTTGTACCTTTTAGGTGAATAAAAACCACTCACCTATGAATGACTCCTTTTCCATCCTTTTTTATCCGAAGCGAAATGATGCCAATAAACGCGGCCAAGCCCCGTTGTATATGAGGATTACGGTGGATGGAAGGCGTACCGAACTGAGCATACGAAGGAAGGTAGATATAGCCAAATGGGACACCTCCAAAGAGAAGATGAGAGGTAATACTCCCGAACTTAGGGAAGTAAATTCGCATATGAGCAACATCCGAATGAGGATCTTAAAACTCTATGACAAGCTCATTGATGAAGACAGGCATGTAACGGCCGTAATGCTTAAGGACACCTATTTAGGGAAAAAGAAGCCGGAAAAAATGTTGTTGGAGGTTTTTCAGGAACACAACAACCAAGTAGAGCAACTCGTAGGGCAGGATTTTGCAGCTGGTACTGCAGAGCGTTACCGAACGGCAAAGAAACATCTGGCAGAGTATATTAAGCACGATTATAAAAAGGATGACATTCCAATCCAGGATGTCAATCACAAGTTTATCACAGGATTTGAATATTATTTAAAGGCTGTCAGAAAGTGTAGTCATAACACAGCAATCAAATATGTGGTCAACTTCAAGAAGATCATTCGCATTGCTTATGCCAATGATTGGATTACCAAAGACCCCTTTGTCCGATGGAAGGTGCGCTTAAAAAATGTGGAACGGGAATATCTTTCCCGAGAAGAAATTGACCATCTCCTAGAAACGAATTTCCATACCCTCCGGCTGGAACAGGTACGAGATATCTTCGTTTTCTGCTGCTTCACGGGTTTGGCCTATGCCGATGTCAAGAAATTATCAAAAGAGGATATCAATAAGGGAATTGATGGCGAATTATGGATTAATACCTCGCGGACCAAAACTAAATCAAAGGCAAACATCCCTATTCTTCCAACAGCCCAGGCAATCCTAAACAAACATGCATATAGTCCAGATTTAAAAAATGATAGAGTACTTCCAGTACTAACGAATCAAAAAATGAATGCTTACTTAAAGGAAATTGCCCATATCAGTGGTATTAAAAAGAATCTTACTACGCACTTAGCCAGACATACATTCGCCACAACGGTAACGCTCTCAAATGGAGTTTCAATCGAATCGGTAAGCAAAATGTTGGGGCATAAAAATCTCAGAACTACTCAGCACTATGCCAAGATTTTGAATAAAAGGGTGAGCCAGGATATGCAGATGCTCAGAGATAAATTGAAAACCAAGGATGTGCTTCAGAGCACAAAATAAAAAGTAGTGTAATCTATTAATTTATTACCTATCATATTTGATTCACATTTCTTTAGTTAATTTTATCTCATTTATCCAATCTTCTATTATCTCAATAAAAAATAGGGCTAGAACAAAGAATTTTTATGTTTTTTTATCGTTCTTGTAGAACATTTACCATTTGAAGCTGGCCAATTGTATAAACTAAAATCGAAACAGTTTCTAAGTCCAGCTCATAATTCGCGAATTATGAATAATAAAATTGTTGTCCCTTTCCTATTATTTCTGATACTCCTATTGAATAGTGCCTGTAGCAAGGATAGCCCTACCAATACCCCGATTCCCAAAGAAGATCCTACCGTTGCCGTTACCGGAATAGATATTGTTCAATCTGATTTTACCCTTCACGTGGGTGAATTCCAGCAATTATCGGCTGCTTTGCAGCCTGCAAATGCAACCAACAAGTCCATAGATTGGGAAAGTAGTGAGCAAGCTATTGCCAGTGTGGACAATTCAGGTAAAGTAACTGCTATTGGCCCCGGTACATCTATAATATCTGTGACATCCAATGAAAATGCGCAAATAAAGGCTCAGGTGACCGTGGAAGTATTGGAGGAGCCATCTGCTAGCGCATTTATAACTACATGGAACACAGAACTGGGAACTCCATCTGAACCTACAGTTGTAATTCCTACCTTTTCAGGTGAGATTTATGATTATAGTATAGATTGGGGAGATGGAGAAACAGAGAGTAATTTGACCGGTGACGCCACTCATGTATATCAAGAACAAGGAACCTATCAGGTAAAAATAACAGGTCAATTTCCAAGAATCTATTTTAACTATCAATTTACATCGACGGGTGTACGTAAGAATTTAATATCCGTAGATCAATGGGGTTCTGGTGAATGGACATCTATGGAGCTAGCGTTTGCTGGTTGTGATAATCTGGATGTCCTCGCTACAGATCTACCGAACCTTAGTATGGTATCAAGTATGAATGAGATGTTTTCTTTATGTCGTAAACTGGAAGGTAACCTCAGTATAAATTCTTGGGATGTATCTACAATTACAGATATGGGAGCTCTATTTGCTCAATGTGACGCTTTTAATATGGATATTAGCTCATGGGATGTGGGCAAGGTAGAAGATATGTCAGGTATGTTTTTAGGCTGCGACATTTTCAATCAGAATATTGGAGGATGGGATGTTAGCTCAGTGAAAGATATGGGCAGTATGTTCAGTGAGACCTCGGCATTCAATCAGGATATTGGGAATTGGACTACTGGGCAAGTGACCACTATGCAGTGGATGTTTGCATCCAACACAATATTTAACCAAAATATTGGTGCATGGGACGTGTCCAATGTAATCGATATGAGCTATATGTTCCTTTTTGCTACATCTTTTGACCAAGATTTAGGTTCTTGGAATGTTTCTGAAGTTAAGGATATGACCAATATTTTTGATGGTACGCAATTGTCGACTTTAAATTATGATGCTTTATTGGAAGGTTGGAATAGTCTGACTAGTTTACAAGTTAATGTGTCCTTTGATGGGGGTAACAGTCAATATTGCAGCTCGGAATCCGCAAGACAAAACATTATGACTAACTACGGTTGGACAATATCCGATGGTGGTTTAAATTGTGATTAGTAGTTACCGTTATTCCTGGTATTTCCATTTCTGCAATTTGGATAACATTGAAATTATGATCTACCCCCAAATCATACCCCTAACTTCTGCGCGCGGATCCTGTCCTGTTTTTGTAGAGTTCCGATAGATAAGCGCCTGCCTCGCCCAAGGCAGGGTTGACAAAAACAGGATAGGGCGCATCCTACTTTTGTATTTGAAAGCCGGTTTACCGGTATTCGAAATTAGGGATACGAAGTAGACCAATTTTGTATAGCAAGAGGATAACACGCTAAAGCGGTGTTATAATTCATATACAATTGATTATCAATTAAATACATTGCTGGGCAAAATTGCTTTTCCGTGATTTTTTACGAAAAAACGCTGGGAAGCCCCTATTTATGGGAAATTTTTTATGAAAAAATCACGGAAAAATATTAATTGGCCTCGCCAGCAGATTAGTTTGGTTCCCGATAGCTATCGGGATTGGGACTTGCAGCACGAAACTTCGTTTCGCTCGCTTTTGCAAATCAATGAATGCTAGTTTTGACCAAAAAGGGCATTTTTTTTGCGCCTATAGGGAGAAAAGCCAGATGTCTTTGTGGCAACAAAAAGACACATCTTGACTTACTCATGAATTTTAAATTAGTAGCTACTATCCTCTACTAAGAAAAATGAGAAAATTTTAACGTTGAAAAGAAGGTTGTTTTAGAAGATTCTCAGGTAAAAAGGTAATCCCGAGAATTCAAAAAACTATATAAGAGGTGTGTTGTTTCCTGGATTAAAAAAAGAATCTTAGCACTTGCGCCCTATTTCGATTTTAATTCACGCTTACCTATCTGGACGCTATAAAATCGAAATAGGATCCGGCGCAGGGTAAGTTATGGTTAGATTTGGGGGAAGGCGCATTATAATTTACTATTTCATTACTAACGCCTTTTATGAGCACCGTTACTAATAAATCTCCAGAAGGACTATTTACTATGGGCTTTCTCCTCAAAAGTATACTTGCTTATTCTCAATATACAGAAAAAGACGAGCAATGTTGCTTGTAAGGTATAATCTGAGAACTCCATAAACGAATGAGCTACATTATTTCTAATATCCTTACCTTTTTTTGTAAAACAGTGTTTAAACAGAGTAATGTCTTTAATTGAAAAATGTTTTCTCACAATATCGTTCTCCAACAGTTCCTCCAGCAATTGTTCTCTCAACACCCCTCTTTTCTCAGTAGTTGTATGGCCTCCACATAGTCTTATGAAATCTCGTAGCAATCCTTCAAATTTCAGGGTTAAAGAATCTAGTGCTAATATTAGATTGTTGACCCTATTTGTGTTCATTAAAATATAATGCTCATACTGTGAGAATAAATTCTGAATTCCGGGCGCCAATAGTGTCAGCCATGAGGTATCCTCATCAGAGTCTCGAAGTCCCATACTGCGCTTAAACTTCAAATTAAACCATGTATGTTTTTCTAAATATTGGTAAATCTTGTAGTAGTTTAATTTACCTGAAATAATACCCTCTGTGAATACTTTTTTAAATAGACTTTCAACACCAATGCCAAGTGATATAGTATAAGATTGAACTATTTCTTTATCGATTTTCTCATCATCAGTTAGTTCTCTGTAATTACTATTAATATCAAATACACTGGTTTTAAACAAACTGTGAATGGAGTCTTTCATTCTCTCTCTGGCAATCTTTTCATTTTTTTCAGGGTCAATGAGTAAGTCCTCATCAACCGAAAAATAGGCAAGAATGGATTCAGTAGGCCAATCTAGAATAATTTTAGATTTCCATTTGAGGAATTTATTGAACATTTCCGTATGCTCTTCATCCAGTGTATATTGAATGTGCCTAAGTTTAACTTTTTGCTTTAGACGATTATACTTTTTAAATAATTTATTTGATTCTTTAATTTTGCCAGGTTTTTTATAAAATCTGGCTTTATTACCAATCGTTGTAAATTTTATAAAATCTTCATCTTTTGGATGTTCTTGTAAAATAATGTCTTCGTTAATTGCGAGCTTTTCGTAGATGCTTTCGGTTGAAATATTGACTTTTTCATAGAGCTTTAGGCTCAATTCTAAAATATTCTTGTTCGCAAAATATGATGTCGGATTTTTTTCCTCAAGCCAGCCAGGTATACTTCTGGCTACCTTTTTTAACTCTGATTTTCGAAACAATTTACTCTCAAGAATTAAACTCAGAATATTTAATTTGACCCATATAGGAAGTTCATTTGCCAGTTCTAAAATAATCTCCCTTGCTTCATTCTGAAGTTCTTTTGTTTTATGAGACAAGTATGCAATTTCAGAAAGAATGATAGACAATTCCCTAATTTCTTTTGCCTTTATCAAATTGATTGATTGGATGTATTTTCTATTGCAATTTTGGAGTATTTTTTATGGTGGCATTCTTGCCAAATAAGATGTGCATATCTTGACTTCAATATTACATTTGAAGTTTCGCTGAGTCGACCTTTGAAGTAATCAATATCATCCTCAGTAAGTCTTGTTTTTTGAATCTTCCCTTTTTTGTCAACAAATTGGGCATTACTTTCCAATATGCCCATATTAATATTAAAACTTAACGCTTTTCTCTCTGAAATAATCTGATATAGACAATTTGATTCTCTAAATTTATCTACAGTTTTTAAACCATTTTGAATATTCCAAATATTTAAAGATTCTATGCCTTCAAGTGATTCATAAAACTCCAGAAGTAATGTGGATTCGTCCATTTACAGGGCACGTATTTCTAGTTCTGATTTCAATTTGACATAAAATTACAACTTTGGTAAAAGACCAAATCGAATGTGCCAAAAGTCCTTAAGAAAATTTTGAATATCTCCTAATTAGAATAGTGGTTAAATATAGGTGAGTAAATCGGTGAGTGTCTTTAAAATAGTAGAATTTATATAACTGATATTCAATTATTTAAATCTTTGGTTCTTGTCCCTCTTCCTCCGCAAATGGAAACCCGCAACATCGGTTGTGGGTTTTTGTTTTTCTTGGAGCCTTCAACCAAATGGTTGAACGGTCGCAAGTATAACAAAAAGTCGGCCACTCTTTTTCGCGCGGTGAAGATTTGAATGCTTCCTTGGGATTCCCTATCGGGATGTACCGGCGAATGCAAGGTAAACCCTTTTTCTCCTCAATACAGCGCAATTTTAGTGCAACTTGAAATAGGGAAATGTTATTAATTTAACTGATTGTTTTTTTCTCTTTCAAAAGACACGCCACTTACGCGTTGGTCTCCAATAGCAAATCCTTTTACGATTCTTCGCTCATCAATGTCAAATTTGATTTCACCAAACCCAATCCAAAGCATTTCATTGCCGTTCCAGACCACTGTGCTATTGGGTTCGGCAGGGTACACCTGCATCGGCCGTTTATTGTTGACTCCTAGGAATAATTTGTTTTGCTGTTTAAAAAAAGTATAGGTGGTCTGTAATTCCTCACTTTTATAGACACCTACATATTTGGCTAATTCCTGTATGTTTTTAGGAGCTGCGGCATCAAATTTTCTAAAGGTCCGCCGTGTGCTCCCAAAATAGATGGCCAAGGGTGCTTGGTCATCATTTGTTCCGAATAGTAGTCGCGTTTGTCCATGGGAACAATGCAATAGGTATTCATTTTGCGAAATAGGTCGCAAGTATTGTTTTTGCGCATAGTTTCCACTATCCAAAAAAAGGCTGTCGTTTTGAAAGGAAATCCTTCGGTAATAGTTCATTTGGTCGGTCCAATAATAGCCTGCCCGTTCTTTGGAAATGGATTCCGGTATATTGATATTTTGTGTGTTTTCTTGAACAACATTGTCATCCAAGGTTTCATTTTCAAAAACACCTTCAAGGATTATCTCGGCAATTTTAAGGGCATCCCCCGTAGGATTGAGAAAGGCGGAATTTCCCAAAAGGATTATGGTGGTCCCCTGTTTGGGAAAACGTACCATATCCACCCGAAAACCCAGCATACCCCCATTGTGCTGTACCACCTTTTGCCCCTTGTGTTCCCAGACATTGAGCGCACGCGCATAATCGATTTCACTACCGTTGTTCAGTATTCCTTTTTGGTACATTTTTGCAGCAAAGTTTTTTACCCCCAATACATCTTTATAGAATGCTTCGTCCCATTTTAACAAATCCTCAACGGTTGTGATGATGCCGCCATCCCCATAAGCATCGAATACTTGCACTCGTCGTTCGAATCTGCCATTGTCAACAGGCCAGTAACTTACCGCACGGTTCGGTACGACCTCATTATGGTTATCACAGACGAAAGTATCCTTCATTCCTAGGGGTTCAAAGACGCGTTCTTCCAAAAATGCACGCAAGGATTGGCCGCTGATTTTTTCAATGATTTTGGCCAGAACAGCATAACCCCCGCTACTGTATCGGTGTTCTGAGCCTGGTTTGAAGTTGAGCTCCTTTTGCGCTTTAATGAGTCCGTATAAATCATCCGTTGAAAAAACTTCTTCAAAATTCCCGTCAATACCTTGAAAAAGCTGCAAAGAGTTGGTTTCCCGCACTCCGCTTGTGTGGTGGATAAGATGTTCGATGGTGACTTCGTAATTATATGTTGTGAAGTCGGGTAGGTACTCTTTAATCGATTTTTTGAAATCTAGCTTACCTTCCGATTCTAAAATGAGCAATGCAGCTGCCGTAAACTGCTTGGCCATACTACCGATATAGAAAGCAGTACTATCGGTTATTGGTATGTTATAATCGAGATTGGCTTTTCCATACCCTTTGGAATGCACCAATGCTCCATTTTGAACAATCCCCAGGGCATAGCCTGGTCGATTACCATCATATTGCCTTAGTAATGAATCAATCTTTTTCCGCTTCTCTTTTGAGATAGAATACTGACCAAAAGCAGGTAACGCTAGAATGAGAATACCGAGAATATTTAAAACACGTTTCATTTAGTCCTGATTTTTAGATTGATTGTTCAACCCTTGTTGCGCTTCAACAGTGTACCAGTTTTCTGAAAAGTTCTTGGCACCTACGATGCGTTGAAAATAGATCGTGGCTTTTTCTGGCTCACCGGCTTTATCATAAAAGCTGCCCAGATAATAATTAGCATAAGGATTATTTGCATCTTGCTGCAAGAGTTTTTCACCTATCGCAACCAACTGTGTGTCGAAGTCATTGAACTCGCCCAAGCCTCTGTGAAAAGCCACCTCTTTTAAAAAGGACAGATTGTGTAGTAATGCCAGGTCTGCATACTTTAGATAGTCCGGATATTTTGTGAAGAGGTGATTCAATAACTTTTTACTCACCTTAAATTCATTGACATCGTACCGCGCCATAAAAGAAGCGGCCAATGCCTGTGCTTTTAATTTTTCACGATATAATGCAGACTTAAGGGTAATTCCACTATTACTTTCTTCAAAGAGTGGCATTTCTTCCTGTTCAAAGACTAAATTTTTCAGTAAACTGAGTACGAACAGGGAGGAAGTCCCATTCCCATAAATCAAGCGAGCAGGGTCGCTCATCAAATTGTTGTTTGCCATTACTATTAAGGTGATATCTTCAGACGGTACTTTCAACCAAAGGCTGGAATAACAATCATATTGCCCATACGCCCAAACTATTTTTTTCCCTTCAAAGCTTTCGGTAAAAATACCATAGCCGTAAGGCAATCCATTTTTAAAAGCTGAGAACATTTGGATTTTGGATGATTCGGGAATCAACCTATTATTATCCAGAGCATTGTCCACTTTCGTTAAATCACGGGCCGTGGAAACCAGACCTGCAGCAGTGGAAAAGCCAAAATCGACAAAACCCTCTTGAATACCGTCATCAAGAATATAAGGCTTGGCAAATGGCGCTTTTCTAGTATTCAAAGAATTAGAATCCTTTAGAAAAAATGTATGCTGAAGTTTTAAGGGACTGAGAACCTTTCTTTGCATTCCGGCTTCAAATGTATCGCCCAATGCCTTCTCAATGATATTGGTCAAAGCTCCAAACCGACTGCTGTAATAAAAGTTCTCACCAGGTGGTATTCCCTGTGAAGTGTGCGAAAGGATATGTTTTACCTGAATGGTCTTTTCAAAAGGGTCGTTTTCAAAGAACTCGTTGGCCGGCGAGTTCAATGAAAGCTTTCCTTCTTCAACCAATGACATCATTGTAATCCCAGAAAACACTTTGGTCAGGGATGCAATTGGAAACAGCGTTGTGCTATCTACTTTTATTTGGGCCTCAATGTCACTGTAGCCTAAGTAGTCTTCGTAAATAATTTCATCATCTTTCTTTACGATAACGGCCATTCCAGGTATTTGGAAATAGGCCTTCAAATCGGTCATTTCTTTCTTGAAGGTGGACAGTCCATTATCCTGATTGGTTTCTTTTTTGGTTTCCGAACAGGAAATCAAAAGCAGTGCTACTATCGATAGGCAAACGCTAATTTTCTTCATTTTTATGGGTGGTCTTTTAATAGGTCAGCAGATTCAATAACCGCAAAGTGATCGTTCTTCCCCAATAATTCTTGAAGCACACCTACGTGCACTTGCCCGGTGATAAACAAAATACGTTGGCCGTTACGCTGAAGTGGAGTGTTAAGGATATTGGAATATATTTTTAGGTTACGCTCATAAAAAAGGGATATGAACTCAGCGCCAATATATCTTTTGTCGATAGTTTCTTCGTCAATTGTATCATATGAAGCGAATTCACCCTCTTGTACATAAGCTGGGATGTTGAACAATAATTGATGGGATAGCGCAATATTCTCAGGCAGGTTCATCTTTAAAAGGGTTTCCGATAATGCGGCTTCACCCTTTAGAAAATTGCCCACAACACTTCTGCCCAGGTTCTGAAACTCGATTAATGCACTTTGATACTTTTCAATATTGCTGCCTGAACTTATCAGGCTTTGCGAGGTGCTTTCGTAATGATTCACACATTTTGGGGCCTCCAAATCGAGCATTTTTGCCAGTCGAAACGCCAATTGATACACCTCGCCTGCACCATTTTTAAGTTCATTTAATTTGAGTTTGTCAGTTTTGTAAAGCCCATAAAGGCTGTCTATTTGGGGTTGGTATCGCGGTTCGCGTTCAATATAGATTTGGTTCGGGTTGAAGGCTTTCAATTTCTCAAGCACCGTATCTATTTCTCGTTGTCTTTTGACGCCAAAAAAGTTGTTAGTTTCACTTTCACCATCATGAAATTGGTCGAAATGAAAGGTTCCTAGTATGGAGATTTCAATCTTTTCATCATCTTGGGCAAAAGCAGTTTGAGCCAGCAAAACTCCTACTAAAAAAAGCATCTGTTGGGTTAGTTTAGTCATATTGGTTCAGTCTGTTAATGATTATCAATGTTTATAGTTTAAGGTCACTCGGCTCATAGCGTATAAATCCAGTATCTGTGGGAAGCTGTCGTTTTAACAGCCAATATTTTTTGGCATCCCTTATCGTCGTCCCAGGGTTATCCTTCAAAAAATCCCGGGTATATTGGTTGTACATATTATGGTCGGCGATTTCACGCTTAAAATTTGGGTTTTTTTTTCGGTCCTCAAGTACTTTCCATTGCTCTATAGCATCCTTTAAGGTTTTTCCCGAATTAGACTTTACCCAATCCATAAAATCACTGTGGCAGGAAAACCTCCTGCCAATATGATCTTTCATAAACCGTCTGAAGTTGGGGCCAAAGGTGACATTATCTGTTATGATGGTCTCTAGAGTTAGGTTTGCCTTCGCCCAATCAAACTTTGAGTCCTTTTTTAACGTGGTTTTTTGAAGCAATTCACCATTATTGTCAAGAGCGTAGGCAATTCTATCTTGCAGCTCAAACTTGCCTCCTGAATATGGAAGGTTGGAATGTTTACAAATGTCTACCAACTCTTCTTTCAACCAATACCATCGTTTGAACTCGGTTCCCGATTTTATATCCTCAAATAAAGGTCGTTGGTCATTTTTCATTTAACTATCATTCAGCTTTACCTGTTATTTGCTTTCCAAGGCTCAGCGTCTCTTCGATGATGGGGAAATACACATTTTTACCATTATCGGAATTAGTAAAAACAACCACACCTTCCCCTGTTTTTGGCAAGAGCATAATCAGGGTATTTACGCCCTTATCCCCACCGGTATGCAATAGTGCGTACTGGTCATCTTCCAGATTGGGAAGGATTTCCCAGCCCAGACCCATTTTAATGTTGTGCTCTTTTCCATTCTGTTGCGCGACCATCTCATTGAACAGTTCTTTTGAAAGGCCACCGCCATTCAAAACGTATTCCGCAAAACGACCGTAGTCCTCCAAAGTTGTCAATACATCGTCTGCAGCACTTGTTGACTTGTTTTTATAGGTTTCATAAACTTTCCCATCTTTATCGTGCCATTTTGCAAAACGACTTTCATCAGTGGTTTCGTTCCAGTAGAAATACGTATCGTCCATTTTTAGTGGTCGAAACAAAAGAGAATCGGCAAGTTCTTTCAGTTTCTTGTCAAACTTTGCTTCCAACGCATTTTTTAAATATTCAAACCCTTCTCCAGAGTATTGAAAACCGTGTCCTGGTTCGAAATCGAATTCCAATCGACCGGACTTATTTTGACGCCGCCAATTCTTAAATCCCGATTGATGGGAAAGGATGTGGCGTGTAGTAAGTTTTTTGCTATTTGGGTTATCTACAACATCTGGGTCTGTCCAATAGTTATATAAAGGTTGGTCCAAATCCCAGTTACCATTTTCAACCAATTTTAACGTGAGCATAGTTACGATGGGCTTGGTAAGGGAAGCTACATTGAAAATGGCATCATAGGGCGCCGTTACTCCGCGCTCCAATTCCCCGTATACGCCAATACGTTGCAATTTGTTGTTTTTTAAGATGGCAACTCCCATTGCTGGAATATGGTGTTCTTTTCTCAGGACCTCAAATGAAAAAGACGCTTCTTCAATAATTCCATCTATGTCATTTTTCATTTGCCCGGGGGTCTTGTGGTTGTAGCTCAATACCCTTTTCAAAAGCCAATCATTATCTTTTTTAATCCATAAATGTGCGAAATCAGCTATGTTGGTCAGATAAGGTTCTTTGTTTTCTTCTATGGCATAGAATTCGTGAACACCCTTTTGCAGAAGACCGTAGATTTCTCCTCCAGATAGTAAAGGATGGACCTGAAAACCTTGACTGGTCAATCTTCTCTGAGGTTTGTAATCAAGAGCGCAAATATTGTTTCGAATGCCCTTAATGAACTGCTCTTTTCCCTCGCTAAAACCTGATTGGTCGTGATAGAACTCAAAATCAGGGTCAACTAAACCATGAAGTATATCGGTATTACATTTATTAAAGGCCTCTTGGAACAAAAGGCTATCCAATTTCGAAACTTGTTTATATATTGGATGTTCGATACCTAGTTGCGCTTCGATAGAACAGCTTACAAGAACCGATACGACTATTACTACTAGCGTTTTAATCTTTTTGTTGTCCATGACAAAATTTCGTTGCAATTATAAAATTTCACTTACTAATTCACCGCTAAAAAAGCGTAAGCCGATGCCCCAAAACCATAAAATGTAAAGTTTTGGATCGACTATCTGTTGAGATACTCGGAGGGTAAAAACCCATGTATTTTTTTGAATGCTTTTGAAAAGTGGCTCATGTTGGTATAACCCAATTTATACCCCACAGTGGAAACGGAATCCCCATTCTCGGCGAATAAATCCAATGCCCTTATCATCCTGCGTTCTGTTATTTCTTTTAACAGGCTTTTGCCGTATACCGCTTTACATAGATTCTGCAGTTTGCTTTCGCTGAACCCGATTTTTTTAGTAAGAAAGGAAACTTTCAACTCTTCACCCAAATTTTTATCCACATAAATCATAAGTTCAAACAAACGCGAAACATCGTTATAACTTGAAACCCCAAGTTGCAAGTGTTTCCCACGGTTCTGAATTTTATCAAAAAATAATGACAAAATTTGCAATGTCTTTCCATGAAGAAATGATTTACGGAAACTGCTTTGACGATTAGATTTGAATATGGATAGTAAAATAACGGTGATGCTACTGTTCAATCGTTCATACATAAAAAACGGCGTAGCCTTTTCAATCTTTTCCAGTAGCGATTTTATTTCTTCGGAAAAGAAGCTGGCCATCCAGTGCTTGTCCAATACAATATGAAATTGTTGATTGTAAAATCCTGCTGGAAACTCTGCATAAGACTCCACACTGGCATTTGCAAAATAGGCGCCGTGGGTTAGGCCATTTGCCGTATCGTCAATTCTATGGTCCGTGACATTAAGTTTTGCGGTACCGGATAAATGGAAATCCAGAATCAAGAGGTCATCGTTATCCGTACCTAGTCGCCTAACCACTACGGGTCGATTTTGATGAAATTGACTTAATTGAATCGAAAGATTCTCGTGTAGTCTATAAAATTCTACACTTGCTTCAATTTGGTCATTTTTAGTCTCAAATCTTGGTGCGTTAAACTCTTGCCCAATGGCATTGGCAATGTCCTTGGCCAAAACATCGGTGTGATCGATTTTATAGGCTACTTCCAGCATTTTTTTTGGTTCTGTTAGAATAGACAAGGTAAGATTTCATTCGTTACGTAAAAACGGAAAAGGGGTACTCTTTATGGAATCGGGGTTTTCAATCACCTTCTCACCCATTCAAACCACAACACGGACGGCGGTACCAAAAGCGTAAACAGCATTAATTGTAGCGATACAGCACATGAAATGGGCTCCATCAGTTTATTTTTGGGAATAACTTAAGGTTATTTCTAGGCTGCCCTTGGCCAGCCCAAAATCTTTAAAAGCGTTCGGGTTTTGCTGGCTCCCACCTCACATATTGACAAATAGAAGCCAGAGCCATCTTAGCCGACCGCGACCTCTCTGCCGGGCTGTTAGGCGTACTTGTGAGCTCGTCGGTCATGCAAATAAAACTGATAAAAAATCACGCTATGAAACTAAAAACGCAACAAAACGTACCAACCCTCGAATTAGATTTGGTTAACGACACCCGATGGTCGCTCCAGGAACAAACACCGAAAAATTTCACGCTCTTGGTATTCTACAGAGGGTTACATTGCCCGGTATGTAAAAGGTACTTACAAAAGCTTCAGGATAGAATAGAAGCGTTTACCGCACGTGGCATCAATCTTATCGCCATCAGCTCCGATTCGGAGAAGAAGGCAAAAACCGCTTATAGGGAGTGGGAGGTGAAGGATCTTCCCATCGGATACGAATATCCCATTGAAGAGGCCCGAAAATGGGGTTTGTATATTTCCAAGGGTATAAAGGAGGAGGAGCCTGAAATCTTCATCGAACCGGGATTGTTCTTAATACGTCCAGATGAAACCCTGTACAGCGCTTCCATCCAAAGTATGCCCTTTGCACGACCCGAATTTGAAAACCTTTTGAAGGGTATCGATTATGTCCTTGAGCACGATTACCCCGCAAGGGGCGAAGCTTAAAAAAGCGGAAAAAATTAACGGATTTATAAAACTAGGAACGATGACAAAAACAAAAGTTGCCGTGGTGGCATCAAAAGAAAAGGAATTTACTTTTAAAGAAGTGGAAATCGACGATCCCAAGGCCCACGAAGTATTGATTAAGGTAGTAGCTACGGGATTGTGCCATACCGACCTTTCGGTGAAGGCAGGAAAGTTGCCCTCCAACTATCCTGTGGTCTTGGGCCACGAAGGAGCCGGGGTGGTTGAAAAAGTGGGAAGTCATGTAACCGATTTGGCTGTGGGAGATCATGTCGTTCTGTCCTTCGGGTCTTGCGGAGGCTGTAGACCTTGTCGCGAAGGAGACACTTCGTATTGTGTTCAATTGGAACCGCTCAATTTTATGAACAAAAGACAAGCATCCGGCGATGCCATATTTAAAGGGAATGATGAGAAACTGAACGGCGCCTTTTTTCAGCAGTCGTCGTTTGGAACCTACGCGTTGGCCCACGAACGAAATACGGTGCGGGTGACCAAAGAAGTAGATTTAAGACTATTGGGCCCCCTAGGATGCGGTATTCAAACCGGGGCTGGTACCGTCATGAACACCCTAAATCCACGGGCGGGTACCAGCATCGCCATCTTTGGGGTCGGCTCGGTGGGTCTTTCGGCCATTATGGCGGCTAAAAATGTAGGTTGCTCCACCATTGTTGCCGTTGATATTAATCCGTCCCGTTTGGAGCTTGCCGAAAAGCTAGGGGCCACCCATTTAGTGAACAGCGAGAAGGAGGATGCTCCTAAGGTCATAAAAGAACTCACAGGAGTGGGAGTGGATTATGCCGTTGAGGCATCAGGCATCAAGGCAGTGGCGGAATCCGCCTTTCACGTGTTGGCCAATCGAGGCATCCTGGCCGTAGTAGGGGCCCCGGAAGGGGGTACCGAATATGCGTTTGATGCCAACGAACTGATCAATACCGGAAAGAAAGTGGTCGGGGTGGTGGAAGGAGACAGTACTGTCAAAATATTCATTCCCCGCCTGATAGCGCTGTACCAGCAAGGTCGTTTTCCGTTCGACGAACTGGTACAATACTATCCCTTTGATAACATCAACGAGGCTGTAGCCGATATGGAAGAGGGTAAGGTAATCAAACCCATACTGGAAATGTAATCCAGACTGTATGATGAATGTACTAAAGGGAGTGTCTGTTTGATATTGGTCTCTCAAAAGACCAGGGGAGTGCTTGATTGAAAATCCGGGCCGCAAACCGTTTTTGCCATTTAAAAAAATGTCTTTGTGATCAAAGGGAAATTGCCGTTTAGAGCTGCTTTTTGTACCTTCAAATCGGCTTTGTGTGCTCATTGGTTGTTAAACCGTATGTATCGTGAAGAATTACGTACGGTTCATCCGGTGTCAATCATTGGGCACCGGCAATAGCTTTTGAATCCAAATTAGTTTTAATTTAATATTAGAAAGAGTCAGTATGGGAAAGTTAAAAGTTGTTTGTTCCATCTTTTTGGTCGCATTTTTGGCCTGTAAGCAGAACACCCAAGAAAAAAAAGCAGCTGAAGAGACGATTTCAAGGGAGCCGCTATTGGAAGGAAAGGAAATTACCTATAGCACCGATTCTACCGAAATGAAGGGTTATGTGGTGTATGATAAAAATGTTGATGGGAAGCGCCCCGGTATTTTAGTGGTACATGAGTGGTGGGGTCACAACGAGTATGTTCGAGAAAGAGCGGATATGTTAGCTGAACTGGGCTATACCGCCATTGCCGTCGACATGTACGGAAATGGCAAGCAAGCAGCCCATCCCGAGGATGCCGGAAAATTCTCCGGTATGGTGATGAGCAATATAGAGGCCGCCCAGGCGCGTTTCGACGCGGCCATGGAAGTGCTAAAAAACAATCCTACCGTTGCTATGGACCAAATCGCCGCTATCGGATACTGTTTCGGTGGGAGTGTGGTTTTAACTATGGCAAATGCCGGAAAGGACCTGGATGCGGTAGCGGCCTTTCACAGTGGGGTACAATTGCCGATTATGCCGAATGAAAAATTAAAGGCCAAGGTCTTGGTGGCAAATGGTGCGGCCGATCCCTTCGTTTCCCCTGAATCCGTTGCCAACTTCACCAGAGCAATGGATAGCATTCAAGCGGATTATAAGTACATCGCCTACGAGAATGCCAAGCATGCCTATACCAGCAAGGAGGCCACTGCTTTGGGGGAAAAATTTAATTTACCCTTGGAGTATAATGCGGAAGCCGATGAAAAATCATGGGAGGCCTTAAAACGCCTATTGAATGATACGTTTGGAGAGAACGCTTCGGAATAAAACAAACATCACGGGAAGACACTACTCTCTGTAAGGACCACAACTACAATGTTGGCACATCATCCTGAAATCTCGCAAGATGTAAGAGGCGATATTGCGATATTTTGTGAGCGGTTCGATCGACATAGCGCTAAATGGGCCAGTTTCCTAAATCATCTCTTAATCCGGTGCAGGTGAATGCCGATACTGGCAATCACCGGGGTTTGGCACTTATATCTTCTAAAAAAGCCAGCTGTTTCAAGTAGAAAGTGCATTTCATCGAAAATCATAAAATTAGGGTAGGGTATCGCGAATCCGTATTGTTAACAAAGGATAAAATCGATTGCAGGGTACATCGTGCCCTGCCGTAAACTAAAGATCCCAAATATGAAGACTACGCTTGTTTATGCAATTTTTTTGTCATGTACACTACTTTTTATCAATTGTTCAGATGATGGTGAAGCAACCGGAACGGATGAAATGGGCAGATTGACGGTTCGACTCACCGACGCACCTTTTCCTTATGATCTGGTCGCCGAGGCCAATGTGACCGTTTTTAAGATAGAGGCCAGAATGGTCTCGGAAAAAATGGACTCGGAGGCTACCAACGATGATGTCAATATGAATAGCGATATAAAGGAAGGTTCCCCCTTCCTAGTTCTGATGGAAACCGATGTTAACGTAAACCTGTTGGAACTCACCAATGGCACCACTGCGATGCTGGCCGACCTCGAAGTGCCTGCCGGCACCTATGACTTAGTGCGGGTCTATGTGAAAGGAATCAACGTTGTCCTGACCGATGGAAGAATATTTGACCTAAAAGTGCCTAGCGGGGAACAAACAGGCATCAAAGTATTCATCAAACCCGGCTTAATCGTGGCAGGCGGACTTTCATCCGATCTGCTGCTTGATTTCGATGTGAGTCGTTCTTTCGTGGCCAAGGGAAGCATTGACAAAGTAGAGGGTATTCAAGGCTTTAATTTCAAGCCGGTTATCAAAGCGAGTAACCTCTCTACGGCCGGTACCTTGACCGGGAACGTTAGTGAGGTAATAGAAGAAATGTCCACGGCTTTGGAAGGTGCCCAAATTTCGGTCATCGCTGGTGATACACTGAATACGACCGCCTTTTCGGACGTAGACGGTAACTATGCCATCATGGGGCTCGATGCCGGAGTTTACAAGGTCTTGGCGGAACTGAACGGCTATGTATCGAGCGACACTTTGGAGGTAACCCTTGTAGCCGCTAACAAGACGGTACAGGATTTCGTATTGGAAGCCGAGGCTACCTCCGAAACGGTAGATGATAACTAAGACTTTAAAGACAGAACAGCAACGAAGAAACAGTCCGCCTACAAGCGGGCTGTTTTGTGTTTGGCCTGTTCCATATGAAGTTTTACTACCCCTGAAAAGAAGCTTGTTTTACCATTTTGTCGGGTATTAAAAACATCTTCCAATAGCATTCCCTCGATAACGATATCATTCTAACGCTACAAGAACGATCGTCTTTCCAGGCCGGCACCTGTATGGTGACCTGGTGATTGCCGTACTCAAAAGCAGGTTCTTTAGAACGTTCTTCCAATAGTGGAATCAATTTTGAATGGATAGGTCTCGGTAACGGAATTCATAGATTTTTTACGCTTCACGGATTTCATGGATATTTCTGTTCGGTAGACCCATTATATTAGGATCAATTCACCATTAAACCAATATCATGAAAAAAAAAGCCTTTAATATCCTAGCATTTTTAATGATTATTTTGGTCGCCGGTTCTTGCTCCGATGGGGTTGATGGAATAAACGGTATGGACGGCGTCGATGCGGCACCGATTCAAATTTTCGAAATAGGAACCGATCTTCTATTCAATCCAGCTGCAAATTGGTACGCCACACCTTTCCAAACGTTTGCAAACGATGAATCGATAGAAAACGACGATGTGGTATTGGTGTATCGGCTTGAGTTCATTACCAGTGATGACCTAGATGTGTGGCGGCAACTGCCAAGACCGTATTTTACCGACCAAGGAATGCTGGTTTACAACTTCGATTTTTCCATCTGGGAAGAATCCGATTTTTTGCTACGCGACCAGATATTCAGGATAGTGGCCTTTCCTTCTGAAATCCTTGAACTTACTTCCAATATAGATTTGAGCGACTTCGGTTCCCTGATGAAGTCCTTACGACTTAATCAAAGCGATGTACGGCGAATACAATGAGCGGTATTGGCCGCTTTGCGCTTCTTTGATGGAAAAATACCCAAAATAGGTTTTGATATGACAATTAATGGAAATAGCGGACGTATTTTCGATTATGAATTTGGTTATGCTAAATAATGTGCAAAAATAAATGGGGGGTCAAAGCCAAATGAACAAGGAAGCCCCCACTTGTTACACCAATACTGGGCTAGTTTGGTAATAAAGTGATAAATTACAGGATGCTGAAAGTGAAATACAGCTGTCCTCTAAACAACGCTATGGGCAAGAAAAGTTTATTGGTTTTATTACTTTTCCGTCATAGGTACTTATTGGGTTCAGCAAGATTTATACGATGAGCATGCTATCAAAAAAATGACCCTATTCCTAAACGAGCGATACGGTCATTTTGTTTATTTTGTTTTCCATATGAAAAGGTTCTTATCATTTCTTTTTTTACTTGTTGTACCCTTATCCAATGTACATGCCCAAAACGATCATAGACTTGATAGCCTTAAGCTCGTTTTAACGAATACCCACAAGGATTCCCTGATTCAGAAAATCGATAATTATGGGGAAGTGATATGGGCCTATGCAACTACAAGAACAAAGCTTGATTCCGCCAGGTTATATACTGACTCCCTAATACAATTTTCTCGGAATGCCGGAGTGGGGGTAGGAGTAGCCAAATCGAATTTTTACTACGGGGTTATCAGTAGGTTCGAAGGTAATTATGACCAGGGATTGGAATTTCTTGAAAAATCAGCTGCGTATTCCAAAGCAAATCCCGATTCTTTGGACGTCACTTCCAGTCTTTTCCAAACCGCGGTAATCCATCAAAAATTAGGAAATTTTGCTGAAAGCCTGTCTATCTTTTATGAGATACTGGAAATACACAAAAGTAGGGGCAACATACTTAGTGCAGCCGAGGTGTTGAATTCCATCGGTCATATCTTGAGAAAAGTGGGCAAACAAGAGGAGGCAATCAAGAATTACAAGGAGGCTGTGGAAATCTTTGAAAAAATAGCCGGTCGGGAAATCAGTCTGTCCATGACTTATGAGAGTCTGGGAAATACCTTTGCCGAATTAAAACAGTTTGATTCGGCAAAGGACTATCTTCTGAAATCCTTGGCCATTGAAAAGAAAGAGAACAACATTGACGGCATCGCATCCGTTACGGAAAATCTTGGCCATTTGGCATATGTGGAGGAAGACTATGAAGAAGCATTGAGGTATCAAATGGAAGCTTTGGAAATTCGAAAAGATATGCCCTCAAAAAACAATATAGCCATATCGCTGAACAAAGTTGGAACGACCTACATCAAACTAGGTAAAGCACAAATGGCAAAGAAATATCTTTTGGAGAGTCTTGACATTTCCAATCAAATAGGCTCCAAGCCTTTAAGACAGATGAACTACGAGGGACTTATCGAGGTGAATGAAAAAAATGGAACGTTCAAAGAGGGGTTTGAATATCAAAAGTCGTTAATGGATCTCAAGGACTCCCTTTTGGATATTGGAATGAACAAGCAGATCCTTGAATTGGAAAAAAAATACGAGACCGCCAATAAAGAACGAATAATTGCCGAACAGCAATTGGTTATTGAACAAAAAGAATTACAAAAAAATCAAATTCTATTGGCAATAGGAACACTTGCCCTATTGTTGCTGGGAACGGTCATTTTCTTCACAAAACGCATCAAGTACCAACGTACCATCGCCATACAGGCACAAGCCTTGCAAAAACAAAAAATAATCGAGTTGCAACAAAGAAATAAGTTATTGGCCCTGAACAGCATGATCGAGGGGCAGGAGGCCGAACGGCTTCGGATTGCCAACGACCTTCACGATAGTTTGGGCGGATTATTGAGTACCGTGAAAAACCACTTTGCCACGATTCAAAAAGAAATACAAAAAATAGAGGAATTGGATCTCACCCAAAAAACGAATACGCTGATCGATGAAGCCTGTATGGAAGTACGGCGCATTTCACACAATATGGTGCCCCATGCCCTTTCCATTTCGGGACTGCAAGGGGCGATCGAGGATTTGGCCGAACAACTGAACGGGGAAGGATACGGGACGACCGTGGAATTTGCCGGAAAATTCGATACCTTGGAGGATTCAAAAAAGGTAATGATCTTTCGTTTGGTCCAGGAAATCATCTCCAACATCCGAAAACATGCCGAGGCAAAAAATATTCTCATCCAAATTCTCGACCATCAAAAAGAGCTAAAACTAATTGTGGAAGATGATGGACAAGGGTTTTTATATGAAGAGGCCTTGACAAAAGGAGGCTTGGGCCTCAAAAGCATCAACAGTAGGGTCGAATTTCTGGATGGGGATATCGATTGGGATTCAGAATTGGGAAAAGGAACCACTATCAGCATAAGCATACCGCTATGATACAGGTTTTTATTGTTGACGACCACAAAATGGTCATCGAGGGTTTGGAATTGCTATTCCGGGAACACGACCATATTTCCGTAATCGGAAGCGCCACCGGTGGGGAAGAAGCCTTGGAAATGATTCCAAAGACAAGTGCCCAGGTCGTATTGCTAGACATCAATATGCCCGGCCTGAACGGAATGGAAACCTGCAAACAGCTGTTGGTCAAAAATCCCGAATTGAAAATTATCGCGCTTTCCATGCACAAGGAAAGTAGCTTGATTAAAATGATGCTGTCCAGGGGAGCCAAAGGCTATGTGCTCAAAAATGCGGGACAGGAGGAATTGATACAAGCGGTCGAGACGGTACACCAAGGTAAAATGTACTTGGACAAGGCCGTCAATGACATTGTCGTAAAAAGCATCGCCAGTGGCGGTGGCCAAAAAAAGACCAGTCCCTTTCCCAGCATCTCACGTAGGGAAAAAGAGGTTTTGAAACTAATTTTAGAAGAATATACCACCCAGGAAATTGCCGAAAAGCTCTTCATAAGTTTTGGCACCGTAGAAACCCATCGTCGGAATATGATGAGCAAGCTGGGGGCCAAAAATACCGCTGGGCTCGTGCGCATCGCCTTGGAATATCAGTTGGACCAATAGCGTTTACCTCCCTTTTTTCAAAATTAGCGACCAACCGATTTTTCTTTTCCATGGCACGTGGTATAAAATGCACCTTCCTACAGGAATTCATAGATTTTTTTACCCTCGTAGTTTTCATAGATAGTAGTGTGATAAGGAAGCTATAAGTTAGCTGTGGTAAGATAATCCAGGAGCTCCCAACCACTTCGGGTGCCTGCCCGGACGAAAAGTCCAAGGATTACGATTTGCCATTCCCCCCAAAAAAATGCAATCAGGAACAAATCTGTTAGGATGTGCGACAATTTTGGCATTGCCCAAAAACGCACAGATATAGCTTTGTTTCATACGGCCACCAAATAGTAACACTAAAAAATGCCTTTATGAAAAAACTACTACTTGTATTAAGCGTATCATTAAGTACTTATGTAGGGGCACAGAACACCGCCATACCCGATGCAAACTTTGAACAGGCTCTAATAGACCTTGGCTACGATAGCGCGCCATTGGACAGGCTCGTACCGACTGCGAACATCGTTCGTGTTACAGGCCTCGATATCTCCGGTCGAGGCATCGAAGACCTTACGGGTATTGAAGCTTTTACAAATCTCACAACGCTGAACTGTAGCAACAATCAGTTAAGATCCTTGAATCTGAACCAGAATGTGGCTTTGCAGGTAGTGGACTGCAGCTCCAACCAGTTGAGCTTCCTGGCAGCCCGCTCAAGCAGTGTCTTGGAACGTTTGGACTGTTCCCAAAATGAATTGACGGGTGTAGACCTAAGCCAAAACAGTTCATTAATGTTTTTAAGTTGTTTCAACAATCGTTTGACAAGACTGGACCTAAGCGAGAATAACAATCTTTTAGAAATACTCTGCTTTGGCAATCAATTAACCGAGCTCAACCTTAGAAATGGCAACAACACCTCAATAGTAAGCTTTGATAGTACCGATAACCCCAATCTGGCATGTATTGAAGTTGATGATGTCACTTATAGCCTTGCTAACTGGCCAGCGAAAGATGCTTCAACGGATTACAGAACGAATTGCGACGATAATGTCACCTACATACCCGATGATAATTTTGAACAGGCCCTAATCGATTTGGGCTACGACAACACGGGATTGGATGACTACGTACCCACTGCCAACATCGATAACCTTGACATCTTGGATGTTTCCAACAACGGAATTTCGGATTTTACGGGCATAGAGGCATTTACCGCACTTACGCGACTCGAGTGTGCCAACAACCTTCTTACTTCCTTAAATTTACGAAACAATGTAAACCTGACTCATGTAAATGCCCCGGCCAACCGCCTTAATAGTGTTGATTTTACTCGAAACCCGGCCTTACGGCTTTTAAACATTACCAACAACAGACTTACAAGCATTGATGTAAGTCAAAATCCGGATTTAGCTACTTTTAGATGTTCCCAAAATCAACTGACAAGCTTAGCGGTTGATTCAAATGATAACTTAAGCAGTTTAGCCTGTTCACAAAACCTTTTGACCGAATTGGATTTAAGCTCTAATGGTAACTTGGCATCATTTGATGCTAGTGATAATCAACTGGAAAAACTCAACATCGACAACGGAAACAACTCAAATATCACCTCATTTCAAACGGTCGGTAACCCACGCTTGGAATGTATAACCGTCAGTGATGTCTCTTATGCACAGACCAATTTTACCGAAATTGATGCGGTAACGCGCTTCAGCAACGATTGTAGTGCCGCTGTCACCTTTGTGCCGGACGACGTTTTTGAGCAGGCTTTGATCAATCTTGGTTATGACATGGGTATCCCTGATGACTACGTGCCTACGACCAACATTACTGGAATTACCATTTTGGATATTTCCAATCAGGGAATTACCGACTTAACCGGGATAGAGGATTTCGTTGCCTTGCGAACCCTGAACTGCGCTATAAATGCCCTTACCGAACTGGACTTAAGTTCAAATACTGCCCTGACGAGCCTCGTATGCCACTCCAACGTACTGCAAATGCTAGATTTGGCGCAAAACACAAATCTAGAAACACTCGATTGTAGTGTCAACCAGTTGACCGAGCTTGATGTACGGGTGAATGTGGCCCTTGAAACGCTTGCCTGTATAGAGAACAAACTGGTGGCTCTTGACTTGAGCAACAACGATGCGCTGACCGAGCTTTACTGCTCTTCAAACCAATTGACGACACTCGATGTCCGCAATGGCAACAATACGAACATGACTGTTTTTCGAACATTTGACAATCCTAATTTGGAGTGTATAAATATTGATGATTTGGTCTATGCCTCTGAAAATTTCACCGATATAGATACGACCAGTCGTTTCAGTGAAGATTGCAGTATACCGTTGGGCCCTCAAACCTTTGTCCCCGACGACAACTTCGAGCAGGCATTGATCGACCTCGGCTTAGATGATATCTTGAATGATTATGTTACCACTGCTAACATTGAAAATGTAGGTACTTTGGATATTCCCGCAAAAGGTATTTCAGACCTGGCGGGCATCGAGGATTTTACCGCATTGGTTACGCTCAACCTTTTCAGAAATTCATTGACCACCTTGAGTTTGACCGAAAATGAGAATTTAAGATTCTTGACCTGTAGTAGCAACCAGTTGACCAGTATTGACATTAGCCAAAACATTGCTCTGGAGGTGCTCAATGTCAATAGCAACCAGCTCACGGATTTAGACGTCAGTAACAATACAGCCTTAATAGAATTACAGGCAAACGGCAATCAGCTCAGTACTATGGATCTTAGCTTTAATTCCGTGCTTGAGAGTCTGTGGCTTGATGCTAACCAACTCTCAGCATTAGATATTGGGCAGAACTCCGCGTTGGTCAGTTTGAGCTGTAGACAAAACCAGTTGACCACCATAGATCTAGATCAAAATACAATCCTACAGACTTTGAATATTTCCGCTAATCGATTGACGGCCCTAGATATATCGCAAAATCCAGATTTAAATTTTCTCAATTGCAACGACAACGAGTTGACAGCCTTGGACCTCGGTCAAAATACGGCCCTCGAATCATGTTATGCCAATAACAATCAACTCTCCGTTTTGGAAGTGGATGCAAATTCAGTGTTGCGAACCTTGTGGTTTGCAGGCAACCTATTGACCGAGATGGACGCCAGTCAAAACCCCATGCTGGAAAATGTAAATGCCGGGAATAACCAATTGGAAAGCTTTGACATACGTAATGGTAATAATTCAAATATCACTTTATTTGACGCGGATGACAACCCGAACCTCCTGTGCATTTCAGTGAGCGACGTAGTTTTTGCGACCGCAAATTGGACCAACATCGATGCCCAGACCATCTTCAGTGAGGACTGTGACACAGCCTTGGCCCGAACTTTCGTTCCCGACGATAATTTTGAACAGGCTTTGATTGACCTCGGCTACGACTCAGGGCCCCCGGATGATTATGTGCCCACCGTGAACATTGACCAAATCACTGAACTGGACGTCTCTGACCAAAATATATCGGACCTCACGGGTATCGAGGATTTTTCAGCCCTTCTAACGCTTAATTGCGGTCTTAATAGGTTGACAAGTGTGGATTTGAGCCAGAATGTAAATTTGGAAGTAATCAATTGTCGTGATAACCAACTGACAGCACTTGATGTCAGCCAAAATGGCAACCTTACTTCATTGGTTTGTGAGTTCAATGAAATAAGCGCGCTAAACCTATCACAGAATCCACTGCTTAGTATTCTAGAAGCTCAAGTGAACCAAATGTCAACGCTCGACCTAAGCCAAAACAATGCATTGACACACATCGACGTGGCGGATAATCAATTGACCTCTTTTAATATACAGAACGGAAACAACAATGCCATTACTATATTTTACAGCGACGGCAACCCTGACCTGTTCTGTATTCAAGTGGACGACGTTAATCATTTTACGAGTACTTCGTTGGACTCAGGTGTAGACCCTCAGACCACCTTTAGTGTAGACTGTAATGACACTACACCGCCAATCATCACTCTAAATGGCGACAATCCCCAAGAGATCGAACTGGGCGCGGGCTATACCGAACTGGGGGCCACCACCGACGATGGTTCCCAGGTCGTTATCGACGCCACGGAGTTCGTGGACGCGGTCGGCAGCTACACGATTTATTACAACGCCACCGATGCCGCGGGCAATGCCGCGGCCGAGGTGACCAGGACGGTCAACGTGGTAATGACCGACGCCACCCCGCCGCTCATCACGCTCATCGGGGCCAATCCGCAAGAGATCGAACTGGGCGCGGGCTATACCGAACTGGGGGCCACCACCGACGACGGCTCGGAGGTCATCATCGATGCGAGTGAGTTCGTGGATGCGGTGGGAAGCTACACCATCTACTACAATGCCACCGATACCGCGGGCAATGCCGCGGTCGAGGTGACCCGGACAGTGAATGTGGTGGAGACCGACACCACGGCACCGGTGATCACCTTGATAGGGGCCAATCCGCAAGAGATCGAACTGGGCGCGGGCTATACCGAACTGGGGGCGACCACCGACGACGGCTCGCAGGTCGTTATCGACGCCACGGAGTTCGTGGACGCGGTCGGCAGCTACACGATTTATTACAACGCCACCGATGCCGCGGGCAATGCCGCGGCCGAGGTGACCCGGACAGTGAATGTGGTGGAGACCGACACCACGGCACAGGTGATCACCTTGATAGGGGCCAATCCGCAAGAGATCGAACTGGGAGCGGGCTATACCGAACTGGGGGCCACCACCGACGATGGTTCCCAGGTCGTTATCGACGCCTCGGAGTTCGTGGACGCGGTCGGCAGCTACACGATTTATTACAACGCCACCGATGCCGCGGGCAATGCCGCGGCCGAGGTGAC
>NZ_VIKU02000019.1 GCF_009371985.2 Pelagihabitans pacificus | reverse complement strand
GGCAGCGGCAAGTATCGTGCTGAAGTCCACCGTCTGCGTACCGCCGTCCTCAAGGGTCAGGGTAAGCTCGTTGCTCGTGTTGTCAAGGCTGAAGGCCGTGATCTGCTGGTTGTCAGTGTCCAAAACACTTCCTTCTATCAATATCCAATCCGTACCGTTCCACTGCAGCATCTGGCCTACCGTGGTACCATCGGCCAGATTTTCCAAACCTACGGCATTGTCGGCAAGTTCATTGTTTGTAATCCCATCGGCAGATACTGCCAAGGTATACGGCGAAATGGTGGAACCCGATCCCGAAAGGGTCAGTGTACCATTAGTGGCTCCCACTACCTCGTTGCCGATAACACCATCGTTCTCCGTTACCGTAACCGAGCCAAGGTCCACCAGGGTCCAGTCCGTTCCGTCCCATTGGATTACCTGTCCTGTTGCCGTACCGTCTGCAATATTTTCAAGTTGAACCGCGTCGTTTGCCAATTCGTTGTTCGTTATTCCATCGGCCGCCACATCGAGGGTATAGGGGTCCCCAGATGTACCTGCGCCGGATCGGATAAGGGTCGCGTCCGTAGCATCGGTCACCTCGTTGCCAAGTACGGAATCGGCATCCCGGATATCTACTACGGCACTGCTCCCGTCACTGATGGTAAGCTCCACACTCTCGTTGGCCACACCGCCGATACCGACCCCAAGGTCTTGATTATCTGTACCATCAAAAGATGTAGAAGTGGTATCTTCAGAAATATAGGTATAGGTAATACCGTCTACTGTTGAAAGTGTAGTCACAGTGTCCGCGGGGAGCGCGATCACCGTGGGGGCGCCCGCCTCGTCCGTATAGGTCAGCTCGCGCGTGGCCGGGTCGAACGCAAGGGTGCCCACGTTCAGCGGGATGTTCACCGTGTTGTTCT
>NZ_VIKU02000018.1 GCF_009371985.2 Pelagihabitans pacificus | reverse complement strand
GACTGTATTTCCGGACCGTCGGAAATAATAACCCATAACCATGACGGGTTGTTGGTGGAAGACCAAAATATCGAGGCCATGGCCGTACAACTGCACCAACTGATGAACGATGACTCCTTAAGGGCGAAACTAGCAAGAAATGCCCCTAGGGCACTGGATAAGTTCTCAATCGAAAATGTTGGGCGACAATGGGAGGACATGTTCCGAAAAGTCCTGGCCGACAATTGACCATTGGGGCTTGCGCCCATTCAGAAATTCCGACCGGAAAAATTCGAACGAGAACTAAATAAGTATCAACAAAAAGTCACTTTTGGCAAACCAAAAACAAATGAAGCCCATTATATTTCTTTAAACATTGAATTCTATAGACAAGACGACGAGCACTAAAAAGGTGTAACCTTATTTTTACCAAATAATCACTTGATTAGTTCAAACAAAAATATCATTATGCACAAACCATTAAGAATTGATTTTTTGACCAGTTCCATGGAGGCCGGAGGCGCCCAAAGGGTAATCAGTATCCTTGCAAATTATCTGGCCGATAAGGGATACTCGGTAAGGATAATTACTTTTTGGGGACCCGACCACTATGAATTGAACGATACCATCGAACGGGTTAGGTTGCATAAACATCCACTGTTCCACTCGATTATCTTCAATGGTTTCTTCAATTTGATGTCATTTTATCGGAAAAAAAGCAATCGTCCCGATATCCTTAGTTCGCACATGGACCTGCTTGGTCTTGTTTCGATTCCCAATTCTTTAATTTACAACATAAAAGTCATCGTATCTGAACACAACAACCATCTTGCCTATAACAACCGGGCACAAAGCTTCTGTTGGAACTATCTTTATCCCAAAGCCGATATGGTGACCATACTCACCGAGTTCGATAAAGAGCATTTTTTGAA
>NZ_VIKU02000017.1 GCF_009371985.2 Pelagihabitans pacificus | reverse complement strand
TGTATAACCGCAATTACGGCGGATTCGACTACGTCCGAATCCACTCGGAATTGCTAACGTCAGTGCTAAACCGAAAATTAACGCATATTAACCCGTAACTGCGGTTATACGAACCGTTAGCAACAAGCTGAAAAATGAAAATGAGAACCATCATACTGACTGGACTAACATTTTTGATAGGGTTTGGGTTATTTGCATGTAGCTGCCCTGTTTATAAAAACCTCGAAATTTTCCAGTTCGCGGAATTCGAACAGTCGGAATGTGTTTTTATTGGCGAAGTTTTGGAATTTAATCTCGACGAAAAGAGTTATCGGATAAAAGTTGTGGATTCATTCAAAGGAACGGAAAACGGACTGATTTTTGAAGGGACTTATGACCAACAATGCGGCCCAATAATTAATGGACTCGGTAAGTGGATTTTTTACGGACATACGGATTCAAATGGAGTACTGAGAGTAAATGAATGCGGACTGACCAGAAGTTTTGAAAATCCGGTTCACGGTTTAACGGACTTTGAAAAATCGGATTCTGAAATCAAAAAGCAAGCGCAAATGGACTTGGAGTTGGAAATCAAAAAATTGAGGGGAAAATAAAAGCCAGTTGCTAACAAAACCTATAGCAAATAGGGCGACAAGTGCTGTATTCATTGGCTTGGTCGTGTTTGCTAAGTCCGCCAAATCTTTTGGATTTGGCAATTAAAAAAAATAAAAATAATTACAAAACAAAAAGCTCTGGCTAGCAGACCAGACGGAAACGAAAAGTTTCCTTGCCTGCCCTACTTGCCATAGCCGAACCGTTGTGTGCCATATGAAAAATCTAATCTTAAATATTTGTCTTCTATTTTCAATTTTGACTTTCTCGCAGGAAAGAGCTGAAAACGAATTGGTTGGGAAAACTGAAACGGATTTGCTCGGATACTGGGAAAAGTTGTCTGAAAAACAGGAAGAAAAAAAATACTACGTCGAAATACAAAATGGGCAATTGTTCTTGAGCACGGGGAAATTCGAAGAAGGTGGACTAGATTTTAAAGTTTCGGACAAAATTCTTATTGAGATAATCGGAGAAAATAATATTATACTAAAGAACTTTATTCTAGAAAACGACGGGATTTCGAAACTGATTCTTTTGGACTCTAAAAAGCTGGTTTTAGAAAATGGAGGAGAACAGTTCGAGTTTATAAAATTGAAATAAAATACGGCACACAACAATACCTATAATTCAGCACTACATTCCAACTGGCCGACAATTTTTCCTACATTTAAACCATAAATCAGGACTTGAATGATTTCGTCCCGCAGCTTGCTCCGCAGGCCGGAGGTAAAGGCCATCGCTTTTCGCTTCGCCGCACTGCCAAACGTGCCGAAATCATAGCCGGACCGTTGTGCACTATTAAAATCACTTAGAAATTACATGAAGAAAACACTTCAAGTCTTGCTTATTACCTCAATAATTATTGCTTGTGGAGATGAAAATTCCAAAAATGCAGAACGATCGTCTGAGATTGAATCTCAACAAACTGACTTTCTCTGGCTACAAATAAGTGAAAATGACAGTGTGAAATTCAAAGGATTTTCTTTTAGATATTTCAATCAAGGTAAGGATTCAGTGCTTTTCGCACATTACGTTACGGATTTATATAGTTCATTCGAAGATTCAAAAAATCCTTTGTTTAGAAAACAATCTATTCAAGTACTTGATGCCTTAAGCAAGAACGCCAAATTACCTGATTCTATGTATGTTCAAGCAGTCGGGGAACAAAGTGGGGCTTTTATTAAAACGGGCTCCAATTTCAATATCTATAGCGGATTTGATGGAAATGAATGGTCAGTCAGTATAGACGGAAAATGGTTCTCAATTACAGACTTTAAATAACATAAAAAAACAGTGCACAACATCGGCTATGCTTCATTGCTACTCTTTCCCAAAAAGAAAATTCCTACTTTTAATTAATCAATAATCAAACCCAGGCTACTGCAACCCCTGGCTGGCTTTTTTGCCGTGAGCCGTTTTAAGGCAAAACAACCGCCCAAACGCAACGTTGCATAGCCGGGGCCGTTGTGCGCAAGCTGACCAAACCAAAACTATAGAATGAAAAAAACGCTAAATGACTTGACCAAAGACGAATGGAATACACTATATCCAATTGAATTGGTCGACCATAATCCAGAATG
>NZ_VIKU02000016.1 GCF_009371985.2 Pelagihabitans pacificus | reverse complement strand
GGCTATAAACAATTGCTATTAGAGGCTTATCCTGAAAATTCCTGCGGAATTTTCAGCTTATCTTGTACTTGCAAAAGTCCGTGCTAACACACGCAACTGTTCATAGCCGAGACCGTTAGCGTAAATGCCGTTATAATTTGTTTGTTCTGGGCGTATTGGGAATACATCGGTCGTTCTCCCTTTGGTCGGTACTTCCCTATTTTGGTTATGGTCTTTAAAAAAAATAACTATTGGTTCGGGGCCTGCCCTTTTTTGCCTCATGACGGAGGGATAGGCAACTGGGATCCGACTCGGACGGATAAAACATTCCAATCTCTTCGGAGGGGTTCGCAAGGGATACGCGGACTTCCCACTCCGTGGTGGACAAACCGGCAAAAGGGGTTTGGGAACGGAAAATAATGTAAGTGACATGCCCAAGGTACGGGCAACGCCACACACGCTAACAAAACCTATAATTAATCGCTACGGATTTTCCTCACGGAAAATCTTTCGCAATAATCACTAACTTCACGCCAACGCTGGAAACATCCTACGGACATTTCCGCAACTAATCATAGCCGAACCGTTCTACGCAATTTGTAATGGCAGGAAAAATAAAATTGACATTTGGGAGCCCAAAGGACGGATGGCTACCGACAAGACTCGAATCGGACGGATTTGAATTGGAGTTTACCGCCTCAGGAATTCCTGAAAACCCAACAGAAAGTCTTGCCAAATGTTTGATTTTAGCTCTAAAAGGGATTGAAAACCAATGCGAATGGAATCTAGAACCTGATAAATATATTTTCGGATTTAAAATAAACGGAGCGGAATACAATCTCTCGATTTACAAAAGCGATGGACAAATGGATAAAGAACTAATTTCAGAATGGACAGGCGGATTTGATTCGATAATCCTGCCAATCTATCGTGGACTTAAAAAACATACTTCAAAAGAATTTGATCAAGCCGATTGGGACGAAATTGACAAACGGACTTTGGAAAAGCTGAACGATGTTGTGGTGAAAAGAAAAATAAAAACTGCGTAGAACAATGGCTATAATTCAGCTTTCCCTTCGAACAAATCAAAAACCATAACTTTAAAAAACGGCTGGATTCCGAACTTGGAAAATCCTGGCGGATTTGCCAAGCCGAAATCATAGCCGAGACCGTTGTGTGTAATTTGAGGAATGAAAGAAACCATTTCAAATAACGAGAAATCATTAAACATTTTGAATAAATTAATTCTGAATGGATTTTATGATGGAAATATAAGTCCGAACAGAATTGAATTGAATAGAAAATACGGATTATTTAACTCTGGCGGCAACCATAGAATAATCGGCATTCTAAATAGCGAAAACAAATTTGAATTGGATTTTGATTTTAAGAAATCTATGAAAGTTCCCGTAAAAATTGCAATGGGAATCGGAATTATTTTCTCAATAGTTTCATTGGTTAAAGGAAAATGGTTTTTAGCTATTCCTTTTTTTATAGTTCCGTTTCTGATAACATTTATTGATTTTAAATTAAAAAGGAAAAAAGAAATTGACCTTTTGACTTCAAAGTATTTAGAATTATACAAATCGGAATATGAATTTTGAATAAAAACTACACACAACAAAACCTATAAACAATACGGGCTTCGGGCTTAATCGCAGGGTTTGTGTATTTTTATAAAGTCCGCAAAATCTTTTGGATTTTGCTTTGGACAAAAAAGAAAAAACAAAACAAAAAGATTTTGCTATGTGCATGGCGGAAAGCAAACGCTAGTTTGCTCCCGTACTGTTCATAGCCAAACCGTTACCTGCAATTATGAAAAATATTCTGCTAATCGTTTTAATCTGTTTTTTAACCCAAGTTTCTGCGCAAGAAATAGTTGGAATGAAAGACTTGTATGTTGAAAATGATTTGACTTACAAAGTTGCGGGTGGAAAATTATTTTCTGGACAGGCTCAAAATGTTCGAAAAAATGGACATCTAGTTTATGAAGAATATTTTGATAATGGAAAATTGACTAAATCCATCATATATTATAATGGGACTGAAAAACCAACGCCTGCGAGGGAAACAGAATTTTATTTGGAAACACAAACAAAACGTAAGGAAACGAATTACGGACTGAGTAAAGCGACAATTGAATTTAAGCACTACGATAAAAACGGAAAGAAAACTCTAATTGAACAATACGAGAATGAAAAACTGATTTATCGTTGCGAATACCAAAAAAACAAAAAACACGGAATTGAATACTGTCTAGACGATGATGGGACTGAACTACGGATTGAATATCGGAACGGTAAAAAAAATAAAAAATAACAGCAGGTAACATTGTGTATAGCTCATTGCGGTTGGGAATTTCCATACGGAAATTCCTGCCTGATTCGCTAAATTCGGGCTACGGCGGAAAAGTCCGTTGGACATTTTCCGCAACGAAGCCATACACGAGACCGTTAGCAACAAGCTGAATCACTCAGATGGAAATAAAAGCTGAATTTACTATTGAACCTTGTGAAAAGGAAAATATAAAGAAAATCGTCGACGGAATTAACGAATACAATTTGAGTAAA
>NZ_VIKU02000015.1 GCF_009371985.2 Pelagihabitans pacificus | reverse complement strand
GGCTATAAACAATTGCTATTAGAGGCTTATCCTGAAAATTCCTGCGGAATTTTCAGCTTATCTTGTACTTGCAAAAGTCCGTGCTAACACACGCAACTGTTCATAGCCGAGACCGTTAGGCTCAATAAAAACGCAATTAAATATGATAACCAACAAACTGTCGTTAAAGGTACTTATCACTCTCAGTTTGCTTCTATTCGTTGGATGCAAAAAACAAGTCAAAGAGCTCACATTAGAAGAAAAAATTGCATTAGCTGTAGAATCAAGAAAAATTCCCACATCAAAAGACCATAAAATAATCTTTACGGTTCCTGAATCCCTTATTGGAAGAGGACCTCAAATAACAGAGGTATTTAGCCATATGGAAAACTATATTCCTACTGTTCTGATAGAAAAAGGAAATACAAAAACAATAAAGCTTTCAGAAAATATAAGTCAAACCCTCGGTCAAGAGATTCTCACCAGTGCCTTCTTTGAAAAGGAAACATCACTTGACCAAATTTGCGATGAAAAACAAGTTAATGGTGTAATTGTTCTTCACAAAGGACAAGTGGTTTATGAAAGGTATCCCGAAATGGAACCTTCTGACAAGCATTTTTTGGGTTCTGTGAGTAAAACTTTTTTAGGAACCGTAATAGCACATTTGGCAGATGAAGGAAAACTTAACGAACAAGATCCGATTGGGAAGCATATTACAGAGTTTAAGGATAAGCCATTGGCCAATGTAACCATTGAAAATTTGTTAAGGATGACCTCAGGAATCAACTGCAGAGAAAGCGATGAGGGATCCTATACTGACCCAAACCATTGTTTTTATAAATTACTTCAGCATTCTGCGGTTTATACAGAGCCAAATCCTGGATTTGAAGAAAGCTTAATAGAATTATTGTCCAATTCAGGAAAAATTGAACCTGCTGGGCAAACCTACGATTATACTTCCGCCAATTCTGTTATTCTGACGACCATCGCTGAAAGAGTTTCTTCAAAGCCTTTTCATGAGTTGGTTCAGGACTATATATGGTCAAGAATTGGAGCCGAAGATGATGCAAGGGTAACGCTATCCAGTACTGGTGTTGCCGGAAGTTACGGTTTAATGTTAATGCGCCTAAGAGATCTTGCCAGATATGGACTGGCCTTTACAGATGACGCTACTACAAAAATAGCATCGGCACGATATTTAAATCAAATTCATACCGGAGATAGAGCATTATTTAGATCTGACGGAGGAACAGATCAGCATTTGAGGAAACATTATTATGAAGGACAAGGCGCAGATTTTCAGAGCTATCATTGGGATGTGATTTTTGAAGACGGTGACTTCTTTAAAGAAGGCTTTGGAGGTCAGGGTCTTTACATATCCCCTTCAAAAAGATTAATTATTGCATTTTTTAGTGCACGTAAGGATGAGACCGATAATAACCGCAATATGATAGCCCTGGTTCGTAGTTTGGCGTTACTTGAACAATTTAAAGAATAAATGAGTCAAATACTGAGCCTAACAATGGCTATAATTCATTGTGGTTTGGTGCCACACCAAAGTAAAAGTATTAATCAAAAGCTGATTTCTAAGCGGAATAATCTTGCGGGGGATTCCACAACGAAATCATAGCCTAGACCGTTGTAAACAATTATGAGAAACATTCTTACATCAATTTTAATTCTTTGCTTTATCGAAGCAAACGCTCAACACTGGAGTGACATTAATGCGGATTTAGGAATATCTGACTCTCTTTATTATCCAACCGAAATAAGAATTTATGCAGGTCCTGGAATAACCAATTATACTTCACTTTTTAGAATGTATAAAAATGAGTATGATAAATGGACAGCTGAATTTTATGAGCATTGGTCAAAAGTTGATAGCACAAGTGAATTGAAAACAGAGAAAACAATATTGAATTCTAAAAGTGATATGGAATATGTTTATCTGAACTTATTTCGGAGCTACATATTTGAACTGCCAAATAGAAGTGAAATAGATTGGAAATTATCGGAAAGAGGTGTCATAAAAAAAGAAGAAAGAAGATATAGCAGTAAGCATAAAAAAACAAGAACGGAATGGGACATTCTATCGAAAAAATCAGCAGCTCTGGATGGAACAAGTTATTTTTTTAGAGTAAAAAACCGATACAAAACAAACGAATTTGAATTTGGAAATCCTTTTTTTTATAATGAGAAATACCCTGAAATTGACGAACCAAAATACGTTTGCGAACTAATTGAAATTATCCGTTCTGAATTTGAAATTTGGAAAAAATAACTGTTTACAACAACGGCTATAGTTCATTACGGCTGAAATTCCTAATCGAAATTTCTAGCCTTTTTGCTAAATTTATGGTTACGGCGGAATGATACTCGCGTACCATTCCGTAACGAAACCATAGCCAAAACCGTTGGCAAACATTTATGAAAACACCGAAAATAATTCTGATTTTAGTTTCAATCCTTTTTTTAGGATGTAATTCGAGTGGAAAAAATGGAAGCAAAATTATTCTAAAAGGACAAGTGGATAAATTAGAACAAATTGTTAATTCAAATCTGAATGGAAATTCTGAATTGAATCCTGTAATTGCCTTGAATTCAATTGTGGAATTATATCAATCAAATAAGAGTTCAACGGTGGAATCCAATGAAAAGCCGATTGACATTTATGTGATTTATGGAACTGATTATTGGAAAGACGATGCTAAAACTTTTGAAATAGCTTTTGCCCACCAAAAGGTAGACCAAAATGACGGAAATCTTTACGAATACCGAATTGATATGATTTATGAGCCATCGGATTTTAAAGAAATTGCGGAATTCGACTTGCGACACGATTCGACATCGGACTTAAAAGAGTTTAAAAAGTCAATTGAAGAATCTGACGGATTTCAAAAGGCATTGAAAATAAAGCCAATGAAAATTGAATTAATTAAAGAACAGATATAAAAACGATTTGCCAACAATGGCTATAATTCATTGTGGTTTTGTGCCACACCAAAGTAAAGATATAAATCAAACGGCTGGATTTCGGCGGAATAATCCTGCGGATGATTCCACAACGAAATCATAGCCGAGACCGTTAGCTACAATTAGGAATGACAAAATCAGAAATAAAATATCCAATTCTTTTAATAAGAGAAAATGACAGTAATCTATATGGGATGGATAAAGGATTGGGATTAATTTCTAAAGGA
>NZ_VIKU02000014.1:2242-5726 GCF_009371985.2 Pelagihabitans pacificus | reverse complement strand
TTGCATAAAAAAAGCCCCGCATCTTTCGATGCGGGGCTTTTCGAGGTAAGGCGGCGACCTACTCTCCCACTTGGTATAGCAGTACCATCGGCGCTAACGGGCTTAACTTCCCTGTTCGGAATGGAAAGGGGTGGGCCCCGTTGCCATGGCCACCTAAGTCTTCAATATCGTATCGACATAATAATGGGACGGGAATAAGGATAGATATCACATGTATTCTTTGGGCAGGGTACCTTTTCGGGAAGCGAAAGGTGTCGCGGCCCCGACGCCCCCCTTGCGGAGGGGTCGGGGCGCGCATGTGCGCAAGCCTGACGGGCAATTAGTACCACTCGGCTACGGACGTTGCCGCCCTTGCACCTGTGGCCTATCGACGTGGTAGTCTCCCACGGCCCTTTAAAGAGATCTCATCTTGTGGCGGGTTTCGCGCTTATATGCTTTCAGCGCTTATCCCGTCCCGACATAGCTACCCGGCGATGCCCCTGGCGGGACAACCGGTGCACCAGCGGTCGGTCCGACCCGGTCCTCTCGTACTAGGGTCAGCTCCACGCAAATCTCTAACGCCCGCAGTAGATAGAGACCGAACTGTCTCACGACGTTCTGAACCCAGCTCGCGTGCCACTTTAATGGGCGAACAGCCCAACCCTTGGGACCTTCTCCAGCCCCAGGATGTGACGAGCCGACATCGAGGTGCCAAACCCCCCCGTCGATGTGAGCTCTTGGGGGAGATCAGCCTGTTATCCCCGGCGTACCTTTTATCCTTTGAGCGATGGCCCTTCCATGCGGAACCACCGGATCACTATGCTCTTGTTTCCAACCTGATCGACCTGTATGTCTCTCAGTCAAGCGCCCTTGTGCCATTGCACTCTGCACACGATTGCCGACCGTGTTGAGGGCACCTTTAGAAGCCTCCGTTACTCTTTTGGAGGCGACCACCCCAGTCAAACTACCCACCACGCACTGTCCCCTCACAGGGAGGGTTAGGCCCCGGACAAGCAAAGGCTGGTATTTCAACAACGGCTCCACCGCGCCTGGCGACGCGGCTTCGAAGCCTCCCAGCTATCCTACACATTGCTTGACCAAGGTCAATACGAAGCTATAGTAAAGGTGCACGGGGTCTTTTCGTCCCACTGCGGGTAACCGGCATCTTCACCGATACTACAATTTCACCGAGCTCATGGCCGAGACAGTGTCCAGATCGTTGCACCATTCGTGCAGGTCGGAACTTACCCGACAAGGAATTTCGCTACCTTAGGACCGTTATAGTTACGGCCGCCGTTTACCGGGGCTTCAGTTCAACGCTTCCTCCCGAAGGATTCACGTCTCCCCTTAACCTTCCGGCACCGGGCAGGTGTCAGGCCCTATACTTCTTCTCTCGAATTTGCAGAGCCCTGTGTTTTTGATAAACAGTCGCCTGGACCTCTTCACTGCGGCCCTCCTTTGCACAAGTGCATCGGAGGGCGACCCTTCTCCCGAAGTTACGGGTCTATTTTGCCTAGTTCCTTAGCCATGAATCTCTCGAGCGCCTTAGAATACTCATCCCGACCACCTGTGTCGGTTTACGGTACGGGCCGCCTCGCTCGCTTTTCTTGGAAGTCGATACGCTGGATTATCACCTTGGCCGTGGCCTCGGTGTACTATCGGGTCGTTGCCGATCCCTTCAACGTGCAATTCCGTCTGCACGCACCAACCTCTCGCCTCCGTCGCTTTTAGCGCGGGCGGGTACGGGAATGTTGACCCGTTGTCCATCCACTGCCCCTTTCGGGTTCGCGTTAGGTCCCGACTGACCCCCGGCTGATTAGCATAGCCGGGGAAACCTTGGTCTTTCGGCGTGCGGGTTTCTCGCCCGCATTATCGTTACTTATGCCTACATTTTCGTTCGTGCACGCTCCAGGACCCCTCGCAGGTGTCCCTTCGACGCAGGCACGATGCTCCCCTACCCCTTGTACGCCGAGCGTACAAAGCCATGGCTTCGGTAATGTGCTTATGCCCGATCATTATCCATGCGGAACCGCTCGACCAGTGAGCTGTTACGCACTCTTTAAATGAATGGCTGCTTCCAAGCCAACATCCTGGCTGTCAATGCAGTTCCACCGCGTTTTGTCAACTTAGCACATATTTGGGGACCTTAGCCGATGGTCCGGGTTCTTTCCCTCTCGGACATGGACCTTAGCACCCATGCCCTCACTGCGCAGAAACGTTTCATAGCATTCGGAGTTTGTCAGGAATTGGTAGGCGGTGAAGCCCCCGCATCCAATCAGTAGCTCTACCTCTATGAAACTATCTACACGCTGCACCTAAATGCATTTCGGGGAGTACGAGCTATTTCCGAGCTTGATTGGCCTTTCACCCCTACCCACAGGTCATCCCAAGACTTTTCAACGTCAACGGGTTCGGGCCTCCACAGTGTGTTACCACTGCTTCACCCTGCCCATGGGTAGATCGCACGGTTTCGCGTCTACTGCTACTAACTAAGGCGCCCTGTTAAGACTCGCTTTCGCTGCGGCTCCGCCCCTGAAGGGCTTAACCTCGCTAGTAAAAGTAACTCGTAGGCTCATTATGCAAAAGGCACGCCGTCACCCCGAAGGGCTCCGACCGCTTGTAGGCGTATGGTTTCAGGATCTGTTTCACTCCCTTGTTCAGGGTTCTTTTCACCTTTCCCTCACGGTACTGGTCCACTATCGGTCTCCCAGGAGTATTTAGTCTTGGCGGATGGTCCCGCCGGGTTCACACAGGGTTTCACGTGCCCCGCGCTACTCAGGATACCGCTATGGATAACGTCCCTTGCCCATACCGGACTATCACCGTCTATGGTCCCTCTTTCCAAAGGGTTCTGGTTCGTCGCGCATCCAATGTCGCGGTCCTACAACCCCGCCGTTGCCGAAACAACGACGGTTTGGACTAATCCGGTTTCGCTCGCCGCTACTCCCGGAATCACTCTTGTTTTCTCCTCCTCCGGCTACTTAGATGTTTCAGTTCACCGGGTTCGCCCCCCTTGCGGGGTAGTACATCTTCAATGTACTGGGTTGCCCCATTCGGATACCTACGGATCATATCGTGTGTGCCGATCCCCGTAGCTTTTCGCAGCTTATCGCGTCCTTCATCGCCTCTGGGAGCCTAGGCATCCCCCATACGCCCTTTTCCAGCTTGTCGCCAAACCTTCTTTTCCGTATTCGTACTTTACCTAAAAAATTCGTGTAATTCTATTCTTATTCGAGCGTACACCCGTCCGAAAACGGATATACGCCCCGTCCCAATATGTCAATGAACTTTTTTGGTCCCACTCTTAAGGCAGTTTAGAACGCCCTTAAAGGTCAGTGACCAAATACCTTATCAAAATCCCCGGTTCCTCGGAGTTCGCACCCGCGGTGCAACATCCTCGAACCTCGATTTTGAAAATGCCTTGAGAGAACCTCTTTCGCAAGACTTTAAAAAGTGAACTTTTTACGCCTTACGCTTTGCGGTTCCGCTTCTTGAAGCATTTGTC
>NZ_VIKU02000014.1:0-2232 GCF_009371985.2 Pelagihabitans pacificus | reverse complement strand
TTCATCGCCTCTGGGAGCCTAGGCATCCCCCATACGCCCTTTTCCAGCTTGTCGCCAAACCTTCTTTTCCGTATTCGTACTTTACCTAAAAAATTCGTGTAATTCTATTCTTATTCGAGCATACACCCGTCCGAAAACGGATATACGCCCTGTCCCAATATGTCAATGAACTTTCCTTATTCAACCTATTAGTTAAATAAGGCTCGCCTTCAGTAATCTTCTAATGGACCTAAAGTCCACCGAAGCTCACTTACGGTGAGCGTAGGTGGAGAATATCGGAGTCGAACCGATGACCTCCTGCGTGCAAGGCAGGCGCTCTAGCCAGCTGAGCTAATCCCCCATATACCGGTAGTCGGCACATTGGTGACCACCGCCCAACTTCCAGAATTCCCAATACCTATCTTAAAGAACTTCGTAGTCCCGGGCAGACTCGAACTGCCGACCTCTACATTATCAGTGTAGCGCTCTAACCAGCTGAGCTACGGGACTGTCCCGGATGCCGACCCGCGGCACCGTTCCTTCTATTATCGTTATTGATCGCAAAGACAACCGTATCAAAAAAAAAAAAATGAACCGGCGCGACGGGGCGCGGAACAAGGCCCTTGCGAAAGGGCGCTCTCTAGAAAGGAGGTGTTCCAGCCGCACCTTCCGGTACGGCTACCTTGTTACGACTTAGCCCTAGTTACCGATCTTGCCCTAGGCCGCTCCTTGCGGTGACGGACTTCAGGCACTCCCGGCTTCCATGGCTTGACGGGCGGTGTGTACAAGGCCCGGGAACGTATTCACCGGATCATGGCTGATATCCGATTACTAGCGATTCCAGCTTCACGGGGTCGGGTTGCAGACCCCGATCCGAACTGTGACCGGTTTTGTAGATTCGCTCTGCGTCGCCGCATGGCTGCTCTCTGTACCGGCCATTGTAGCACGTGTGTGGCCCAGGACGTAAGGGCCGTGATGATTTGACGTCGTCCCCACCTTCCTCGCGGTTTGCACCGGCAGTCCCGTTAGAGTCCCCATCTTTACATGCTGGCAACTAACGGTAGGGGTTGCGCTCGTTATAGGACTTAACCTGACACCTCACGGCACGAGCTGACGACAACCATGCAGCACCTTGCAAACTGTCCGAAGAAAAATCCATCTCTGGACCTGTCAGTATGCATTTAAGCCCTGGTAAGGTTCCTCGCGTATCATCGAATTAAACCACATGCTCCACCGCTTGTGCGGGCCCCCGTCAATTCCTTTGAGTTTCATTCTTGCGAACGTACTCCCCAGGTGGGATACTTATCACTTTCGCTTGGCCGCCCAGGCCCGAAGGCCCGGACAGCTAGTATCCATCGTTTACGGCGTGGACTACCAGGGTATCTAATCCTGTTCGCTCCCCACGCTTTCGTCCATCAGCGTCAGTCCATGGTTAGTGAGCTGCCTTCGCGATCGGTGTTCTATGTAATATCTATGCATTTCACCGCTACACTACATATTCCGCCCACTCCACCATGACTCAAGACCACCAGTATCAAGGGCAGTGCTACGGTTGAGCCGCACCATTTCACCCCTGACTTAACGGCCCGCCTACGGACCCTTTAAACCCAATAATTCCGGATAACGCTCGGACCCTCCGTATTACCGCGGCTGCTGGCACGGAGTTAGCCGGTCCTTATTCTTACGGTACCGTCGGCCGCCTACACGTAGGCGGGTTTCTTCCCGTACAAAAGCAGTTTACTACCCATAGGGCATTCTTCCTGCACGCGGCATGGCTGGATCAGGCTCCCGCCCATTGTCCAATATTCCTCACTGCTGCCTCCCGTAGGAGTCTGGTCCGTGTCTCAGTACCAGTGTGGGGGATCCCCCTCTCAGGGCCCCTAACCATCGCGGCCTTGGTAAGCCGTTACCTTACCAACTAGCTAATGGTACGCATGGCCATCCCTGTCCGATAAATCTTTAATCGCAAAACCCATGCGGGCTCGCGATACCATGGGGCATTAATCCACGTTTCCATGGGCTATTCCCCTGACAGGGGCAGGTTCCATACGCGTTGCGCACCCGTGCGCCGGTCGCCGGCAAAGTGCAAGCACTCCCCGCTGCCCCTCGACTTGCATGTGTTAGGCCTGCCGCTAGCGTTCATCCTGAGCCAGGATCAAACTCTTCATTGTCGATTCTTATATAAGTACAAGTGCCCACTCCGAAAAACCCGTCCCGGCCCCGTCTCGCCCGGTTCAAATTCTCTTGAGGCCC
>NZ_VIKU02000013.1 GCF_009371985.2 Pelagihabitans pacificus | reverse complement strand
TGTATAACCGCAATTACGGCGGATTCGACTACGTCCGAATCCACTCGGAATTGCTAACGTCAGTGCTAAACCGAAAATTAACGCATATTAACCCGTAACTGCGGTTATACGAACCGTTACCACACATTTGAAAAATTAAATTGGACAGAATAAACAGTTTTCTTCTTTTAATACTTATTTACCTACCAATATGCTGTTTTGGACAAATCGAAAATAAGTGGCAACCTGACAGTATTTATGCAAACCGACAGGTAAAGAAAATATTTGTGTATATGAATTCGCAAAAAGATTTGTCCGAAATCATAGAATTTGACCGAACAGGAAAAAGAATACGCTCGACAAACTATAGTGCTTCATACAATCGGAGAACTCGGAAACATAAAACAATTGATAAAATCAACCTCTTTGAATATGACGAACAAAATCTACTGACCAAAATTGTAGATTCTATTGGACAAGACTCGATCACTTTTAAATACAATCCGAATGGGAAACTAATTTCTTCAAGAAAGAATTTGGGAAGTTTTGTATATGAAACATCTTATAATTATCAACCCTTTGAATCTACAACAACAAGGAAAAATGATTCAATAATTATATATCATAAGACTAAAGAATACGACAAGGACTTTTACGTGAAAAGGTTTTATGGATTTTATTTTCAGCCAAAACTTAAAAAAGTGACGGACACCATTAATGGAATTCCAAACACAACTGCTTACAAGGACTATACGGACTTAGAGAAATTTGAAGACGACAAGACGATTAAGAATATTTTTAACGAAAATGGGCAACTAATAAAGTCCGACATCTATTCGAAATTCATGAACGACCGAGTAAACGAATTCCAACTGACTTATAAGTATTACGACAATGGACTTTTAAAAAGTATTCGGGGATATGTCCCAAGGTATTTTGAATATGAATTTTGGGAATAAAAAACGTGTGGTAACATTGTGTATAGCTCATTGCGATCGGATTTTCCAAATGGAAAATCCAGCCTGATTCGCTAAATTCGGGCTACGGCGGAAAAGTCCGTTGGACGTTTTCCGCAACGAAGCCATACACGAACCGTTGTGTTTAATATTAAAAAACTTAGAAATGAAATGTAAAAATTGCGATAATAAAGTGGATGGCAATTTTTGCGCTAATTGTGGTCAAAACTCAAAAGTGGACAAGTTAAATCTTCCAAATTTCATTACTGAAATTTCGGATAGTGTTTTTCAGCTAAACCGTGGGCTTTTCTTTACAATTAAAGAGTTATTCACTAGACCAGGTCATGCCATTCGAGATTTTATACAAGGAAAAAGAAAAGAATATTTTAAACCTATCGCTTTTGTGCTAACCTTGTCAACAATTTATTTTCTTGTATCCCAAATTTCGGATAGTCCAACTTTAATTGATGACTTTTTAAATGGTGCATCGGATGGTGCATCTGATACCGAAAAAGGTAAAGATTCTATTACTAAATTTCCTATAGTAAACTGGCTAAGTAATAACTATGCCTATACAACGCTATTGTTAATCCCAATTTTCTCCTTAGCATCTTTCATTTCATTTTTAGGGCTTGGCAAAAACTATTTGGAAAACATCGTTATTAACTCATATATAACAGGTCAACAAGCGATATTTTATTCTCTTTTTATGGTTATAGGTGCTTTTTTCGATATCAATGATTATACCGTGCTTCCCGCGGTTATAATATCGGTATTATTCAATTTTTGGTCTTACATACAATTCTTTAGTAATACAAAAAAGGGACTTGTAATTATTCGCCTATTTTTAACTTATTTTATATTCAATGTATTATTCTTCATACTTATAATGGCAATCACAATTCCATTTTTAAATAATTAAAGATAAAATACTAAACACAACAAAACCTAAACGTAATGCGGACTTTAGGGCTAAATCGAAAGGTCTGTGTATATTTATTGAGTTGCTAAATCTTATGGATTTAGCTTTGGACAAGAAAAAAATAAAACTAAACAATAAGCTTTAGCTTCGTGCGCAGACGGAAACGACAAGTTTCCTTACTACCGCACTACGCTTAGCCGGACCGTTGTAAGCCATTTAAGACAAACTATGCGAGTAAAAGAACATTACGAAAAACACCTTGCCGATTTCTACTCTTGGATGCTTGGAGATTTGGAACCAAAATCAACTGAATTTCAAAATTTATTAAGCTCGAACGGAGTTGAACCAAAGACGACCAAAAATGCCATTGATTTAGGAGCAGGAAACGGAATTCAGAGCATCGCCTTGAAAAGATTAGGCTTTGAAGTTGTTGCTGTCGATTTTAACGAACAGCTTCTGAAAGAATTGAAAGCCAACCCCAATGCGAAAGGAGTTAAAACAAAGTTGCTAGACATTACCCAAGTACGAGAATTGGAAAGCCTAAAACCAGAACTGATAATCTGTTGTGGCGACACAATCACGCATTTAGACAGCAAAGAACGAATTGAAAAATTGATTTCAGATTGCACAAAGATTTTGACAGATAATGGACATTTGATTTTGACCTTCCGAAATTACACTAGTGAACTGAGCGACCAACAAAGGTTCATTCCTGTAAAAAGCACGAATGACAGAATTTTGACCTGCATTTTGGAATATGAACCTGAAAAAGTTAAGGTAACGGATTTGTTGTACGAAAAATCAAATGGACAATGGAATCAAAAAGTCAGTAGCTACCAAAAAGTGCGAATTGAACCAAAAGAAGTAGTCCAAATCCTTGAGGAAAATGGAATGTCCATTAAACTCAACCAACCGATTAATCGAATGGAAACTATAATAGCGAATAAAAACGGCTTACAACACGGTATATAAAAAATAGCGGTCGAAGTGCTTCACCAAAAGTTGGTTTTTAGATTTAAGGTCGATGTTAAACCGAAAGGTAAGTTCATAAATCCCGCTACTCTTCATATACCAAGCCGTTATCTGCAAGCTGAAAAATGTAAATGAAAAACTTACTAGCCTTAATCCTTATCATTTCTTCTGCGACAAGTTGCGTAGGTCAAAAAAGCCTCAGGGAATATTACTACCCATTGACAAATAAAATCGAAACCAAAGTTTACAAATACGTTGATAAAAATGATTCGGACCATTTTGAGTATTGGCAAGTAACTACCTACCCAGATACTAAAGAAATTAAAACGGTCTCGTACGATAAAGAATTTAATATTCATGATTCGTTGCTAGAAGTACTTAAAGAAGATGGTGCAGAATTAGTTAATTATACTGACCATTACGTTTATGATTCAGTAAAAATGACTTCTTCCTTATCTGAAGTTGTGAATAAAGATGTGTTCAAATGGAATGGGGACAAAGAGTACAGTTATTTGGTAAAGTATAGAAATCAATTTGGACGATTCGAGTAAAGCAAGAAAAGAACGGAGCTAGGATTTGAAAAAATAACCGTTGCCGGAAAAGAATACAATACGTTAAAATTCAAAGGTGAATATTCTATAAGCGCAATTGACCAAAACGATAGTTATGGCTTTTATCAATATTCGTTTTATTCCAAAAACCTTGGTATGATAAAATACGAGAGACATCTTCCTCATAGAATCATTGAATTGGAATTGGACAAAATACTTACGGAGACTGAATTCAATGACCTGTTAAAAAAAGCCAGCAGATAACACAACCTATAAACAATCCGGGCTTCGGGCTTAATTGCAGGGTTTGTGTATTTTTATGAACTCCGCAAAATCTTTGGGATTTTGCTTTTTAGTGGGACAAAGAAAAAACAAAACCAAAAGATTTCGCTATGTGCGTGGCGGAAAGCAAACGCCAGTTTGCTCCCGTACTGTTCATAGCTAAACCGTTAGCCACAAGCTAAAAATAATATTGAAAGCGAAACAAACATATTTAAAAGGGAAATCAGTTTTTAAAGTATCTCTAATCGTAATTGGGATTACGATTTTAACGGTTTATCTGACCGGAGAAAATTATCATAGGACTTTGACAGAAAACTTCTACCTGTCTTTAGGAATGATTTCAATAGCACTTTTTTTGTTTATGCTATATGGACTTTATAAAGGTGTTGGACTTTTAGATAACTTTCCTAAAATTGAAGACTATAAAGTCAAAACCCCAATATTCGAATCTGGGAATATGCCAGCTACACCTGATATATCTGTTGGAGATGGAATAGGAGGACTTTTATTATCAATACTTTTATGGATTGGAGTAACAATAATGATTGCAATACTTTTGGTGCTTTTCGAAGCAATACTTTGGCTCTCAATTTTTATAATCTTGGCAATGCTATATTGGGTTTTCTTTCGTGCTCTTAAATTTGTTTTTAGCAAATCAGCAGATACAAAAGGAGATTTGGGTATTTCTGCTATGTATGCGCTCGGATATACTTTACTTTATGTCGGCTGGATTTTCGGACTCGTATATCTTGCCGACACACTTACCTGAAAAAGCCAGTGGCTAACAAAACCTAAACGTAATGCGGGCTTTAGGGCAAAACCGAAAGGTCTGGGTATATTTATAAAGTCGCTAAATCTTATGGATTTAGCTTTGGACAAGAAAAAGTAAAACTAAACAATAAGCTTTAGCTTCGTGTGCAGACGGAAACGAAATGTTTCCTTGCATCCGCACTACGCTTAGCCGAACCGTTGTACACCATTTCGCAAAAAAGTAACATTCATTGAAAACAGAATTTGAAAAGGATATTTTAGAACAGTATGATAAGTTCTTTATCTCAGAAAATCCTACCGAAAAGGATTCGCTAAGAAATGATATTCGGAAAAAGTTATTAGACCAAAATGAATTGACTTCTGAAAATTATCAAATTCTCGGATTAGTTGATTATGAAAGCGAAGATTGGAAAAACCACTCTGAAAGAATACTCGAAAACTTTAGTAAGTCAGTTGAGAAAGACGAATCGAATTTTCTTGCCCGTTTATATTTGGCTCATATTTATCACGACATAGGGAATTTAGATTTAGCTCTCGAAAATTATCTAAAGGTAAATGATAAAGAACTAAAGAAATTCCAGCTTTGGAGATATGTAAAATTGATAGAGCAAATCGGATACTGTAAATATAAACTCGGGGATGAAACTGGTGGAATTACATTGTTCGAAAAAGTTTTAGAATGGTATCGGAAAACTGAAGACGAATACGAATTGGCGAGACCAACTGAACTGCTTGAATGTTTACCCGAAAATCATAAAATAGTTGTCGGAATCAAAAAAGTTGAGAACTATCTGGACTAAAAAAAACGGTGTACAACAAAACCTATAAACAATACGGGTATAGCTGCTTAAGTTATAAACCCGGAATATCAACAAACTCCGCCAAATCTTTGGGATTTGGCTTTAAATAAAAAAGAAAAAGCAAAACAAAAAGGTTTGGCTATGAGCCTAACGGAAAGTAAAAGCTAGTTTGCTCCCGTACTGTTCATAGCTAAACCGTTGTGCATAATTGAAGAAAAATGTGGTTCCAAAACAAAATCAAACCAGAAAAAATAAAGGATAGGAATACAAAGCAATTGCGTTCGAACGGAATTGAGGTGATTGAACATTTACCTCATTTGGACAATCCTGAATTTAGAGAACCAAAAGAAATTGCTCGTAGAATAATGGTTCTGAATGCATTATTTCAGTTACATCTTCAAGCACCAAGAGACATAATAAAAAAGTGGCTTGAGGAAAATGGACTTATGAACTATCTGAACGAAGAAGAATTAGAATATTTGGAAACGGAATATTCGGAATTACCCGAACAGACTCAAATAGATATTTATTGGTTTGTAGAAGCCATTTGGACTTTTGCTTGGATTGGCGGACTTCACAATAATCTGACTTTAAATACTGGTGTGGAAGATTCACTTGCTACTTTAATTCCGAACATTGCGAAAAATGAACCAGCGAAAAAATTTATATCTGAATTCAAATTGAGAAATCAAGTGGAAATATTTGAAATGTTGGACAAGTTCTATCGTGCTCATTGGTTCGCTCGAAATAACAAATTGACTGGGAAACAATCGGACAAAGTTGATTTGGATATAATAATGGAAAGAAGAAAAGCATTGGAATATACAGTTTACAAAGAATTTGACTGGAATGAGATTTCACTTGATACGTAAAAAACAACTATGCACAACATTGGCTATAAGTAATTGCTTTTTCTCGCCTACTTCTGAAAATCCTCACGGATTTTCAGCTTGGTGTGTACTTGCAAAGTTGACTGCTAAACCACGCAACTACTCATAGCCGAGACCGTTGTGCAACATTTGAGAAAAATATTATGGATATAGATGATTTAATGAATGATAAAAACGAAATTGGGTTTAATGTAAACGTTGGAAACGCTTTATTAAGAATACTCGAAATATCAAACAGAAACCAAAGATATGTTAGAACCATATTACAAACGCAATTTGAAATAAAAGAACTATTAAAAGGAAAAGTGGAATCGGATTTAGACGAAAACTTTTACGACAAGGTTCATGATTTAGAAAAAAAGGTATGGAAGTTAGCTGAATCTGACTATCACGACCTTCTCGATAAAGTTCTTGATAAGTAAAAACATCATTTCCTTTTTCAAAACATTTGACAAAAAAATGAGAATACTGATTCTAATACTTACCTTTTTTATCTCAAGCAATGGATTATCTCAAGACAATATAAATCCGAAAGAATTAATCGGATTTGGATGTTATGCAGGTGGAACAAGCTCAGACGTTGTTAATGACACGACTTTTGACATTCACGATGGGAAATATAAAAAGGTCATTAAAAAACTGAAATCTAAAAATCCAGCAGAACGATTTATGGCAGTAATCGTTGCGGAACGATTATCGGAATTGGACAAATATGATTTGACTGAAACTGACAAGGAATTGATTAAAAAAGCATACGAATCGACCGATTTAGTTTCTGTGTGTTCAGGATGCACCTATTTTGACCAGATTGAACTAAAAAAGTTACTGTTGAAAGATGAAGAAAACTTTATGTGGACTTATGCCAAATATTGGTTAGAAGAATATCTTGAAAAATAAAATACGTTGCACAACAACGTGTATAGCTCATTGCTTCTGAATCAATAACCTCAAGATCCCGATAATATTAGTATATTTCCTAAACGGAAAGATTTGCGATCAAAGCTTCGCACTTTTGCCCACTTGGATTTTTCGCCGCTCGCGGCTTATCCCAACGCAAAAGTACTTCGCTCCAGACGCAACGAAACCATACACAAACACGTTGTGCAACATATCAAATCCAAATACGGAACATTAAATTTTGAAAAACCGAACAAAAACTATTTACCAAATAATACTGATGATGGTTTTTATCTTGATTGGACTGTCAATATTAAGTGTTGTATTAGGAATCTTATCAATTGGAGACGATGTAAATCATAAACAGGTTGAATTAAACGGAATTATAAATAGCGTTGTCGGATTTCCAATCGGACAATTTAAGGACGGATTTCCACTGTTACAGAACAATATTGAATTTTGGAAAATCAATAATCTGATTCTACTCTTTTTAAACACTTTGATTCAAGCATCAGGAATTGTTTTCATTGGAAAATACATAAAAAGGAAAAGAGAAAACAAATAAAATACGTTGCACAACAAAGCCTAAAATTCATTGCTTGCGGATTTCCTAAACGGAAATCACGCGCAAAAAGCTATCTTTAGGTTCGGCTGGATTGTCCTTCGGACGAATCACAGCAACGAACCTTAGCCCAACCGTTGTGCGCAAGCTGACCAAACCAAAACTATAGAATGAAAAAAACGCTAAATGACTTGACCAAAGACGAATGGAATACACTATATCCAATTGAATTGGTCGACCATAATCCAGAATG
>NZ_VIKU02000012.1 GCF_009371985.2 Pelagihabitans pacificus | reverse complement strand
CGTCGGGACTGCTCTCCCCACATTTTTTAGTAAAAGAAAGTGTTGGGATCGAATTATTTCGTCACGGGATTGTTCGCAGGTTCTCCCGAAGCGTCGGGACTGCTCTCCCCACATTTTTTCTTTATTTGCGGGAGTAGCTCAGTTGGTAGAGCGTCAGCCTTCCAAGCTGAATGTCGCCGGTTCGAACCCGGTCTCCCGCTCTAAGTCTTGAAATAGGATTCGGACATCAATGAATATAAAAGCTCATTGAAAGTTTTGAGGCTGGGTGGGAAGCTGGTCCTGAGCGAAGTCAATGGAAACCCAGTTGCCCCCTTGAAATGAAAAGCGGTTTCAGTCAATGTATTGCCTTTCGTTAAAACGACACGAGTTAACGGTCAAGGTGTTTATCTTGAACTTTAAACCTGTCTGCCGAAGGGCAGGCTTTGGACTTTGAACCTTTTAAAAAGCCGGCGTAGCTCAGGGGTAGAGCGTTTCCTTGGTAAGGAAGAGGTCATGAGTTCAAATCTCATCGTTGGCTCAATTAGAACATAATTTTGTACACTAATATAAACTAAGATTAAAATTTATTAAAAATGGCAAAGGAAACTTTTGATCGTTCCAAACCACACTTAAATATTGGTACCATTGGACACGTAGATCACGGCAAAACAACTTTGACTGCCGCTATTACAACCGTTTTGGCGAACGCAGGACTTTCTGAAATGAGAAGTTTCGATTCTATCGATAACGCTCCTGAGGAAAAGGAAAGAGGTATAACAATCAACACTTCCCACGTTGAATATCAAACGGCCAACCGTCACTATGCGCACGTCGACTGTCCAGGTCACGCGGATTACGTGAAGAATATGGTTACAGGTGCCGCTCAAATGGACGGTGCTATCCTGGTGGTTGCGGCCACTGATGGTCCTATGCCACAAACTCGTGAGCACATTCTTTTAGGTCGTCAGGTAGGTATTCCAAGAATCGTTGTTTTCTTGAACAAAGTCGACATGGTCGATGATGAGGAACTGTTGGAATTGGTTGAAATGGAAGTAAGGGAATTGCTTTCTTTCTACGAATATGATGGAGACAACGGTCCTGTAATTTCTGGTTCGGCACTGGGTGCCCTAAATGGTGAGCAAAAATGGGTCGATACCGTGATGGAATTGATGGATGCCGTTGATAGCTGGATTGAGCTTCCTGCAAGGGACGTGGATAAGGATTTCTTGATGCCGGTAGAAGATGTATTTACGATTACTGGTCGTGGTACCGTTGCCACCGGGCGTATAGAGACAGGTGTTGCCAATACAGGTGACCCGGTTGAGATTATCGGTATGGGTGCTGAGAAATTGACATCTACCATCACCGGTGTTGAAATGTTCCGTAAGATTTTGGATCGTGGTGAAGCCGGTGACAATGTAGGTATCCTTCTAAGGGGTATTGAGAAATCGGATATCAAAAGGGGAATGGTGATTTGTAAGCCAGGTTCCGTAAAGCCACACGCCAAGTTCGAAGCAGAGGTATATATCCTTAAGAAAGAAGAGGGTGGTCGTCATACTCCTTTCCACAATAACTACCGTCCTCAGTTCTATGTTAGGACTACTGATGTTACCGGAACAATCAACCTTCCAAGCGGGGTGGAAATGGTAATGCCGGGTGATAACCTAACGATTACTGTAGATTTGCTATCTCCAATCGCATTGAGCGAGGGGCTTCGTTTCGCTATCCGTGAGGGTGGTAGAACCGTTGGTGCAGGTCAGGTGACCAAAATTTTAGACTAAGAATCTAATTTGATAGTGCATTTAAGGTGTCCCGGCTTTGCGTCGGGATACCTTTCGATGTAAATAGAAACGGGTGTAGCTCAGTTGGTAGAGCACTGGTCTCCAAAACCAGGTGTCGGGAGTTCGAGTCTCTCCTCCCGTGCAGAGTAAATTAAAAAGACGGTGGGGTGAGTTTCAAGTTTAGGTATATCCCGAGCGTTGTAGCTGAAGTAAATAGCCCTTCCCGTTCCGATTAATGAAATGTTGAATTCTTGCGGAAGCTTTTTGGGTGAAGTGGATGACCGGCATTCTTGTACAAACCTCTGGCTAACCGGATGTTTAGTGAACTAAAATACAAATAGCAATGTTAACCTACATCAAGGAATCGATTGAAGAACTAAAGAACAACGTCTCATTACCCTCAAGGGCCGAGTCGTCGAACTTGATGGTCGTTGTTGCCATTTTTTCCATCCTCTTTGCTCTGGCAACCTGGGGAGTGGATACCGTATTTAGTAAGGTGATAAAATTATATTTCAACAATCTTTTAAACTAAGCCGAACCCTATGTCAGAAGTATTGGAAAAAAAATGGTACGTGGTAAGGGCGGTAAGCGGCCAGGAAAACAAGATAAAAGGCTACATCGAGAGTGAAGTGGAACGTCATGGTTTCGCTGATTATCTAGAAGAAGTGCTTGTACCTACCGAGAAAGTAGTACAGATACGTAATGGAAAGAAAATAAACAAGGAAAGGGTGTATTTTCCTGGATATATAATGATTAAGGCCAATTTGGCAGGTGAAATGATCCATATTATTCGTTCAATTACCAATGTCATAGGTTTCCTCGGGGAAACCAAAGGTGGTGATCCCGTGCCTTTAAGAAAAGCGGAAGTCAACAGGATGCTAGGGAAGGTAGATGAATTGGCCATCAATACCGACAGTGTTGCCATCCCTTTCGTATTTGGGGAAACGGTCAAAGTAATCGATGGACCGTTCAATGGTTTTAACGGAACGGTTGAAAAAATCAATGAAGAAAAAAGAAAGCTTGAGGTGATGGTGAAAATCTTTGGAAGAAAAACACCGTTGGAATTGAGCTATATGCAGGTAGAAAAAATATAATGCAAGTGTTACATATACAAAGTTGTGTTGCTTCCAATTAAATACAACTTCAATTTAAATTTAAACAATGGCAAAAGAAGTAGGTAAAGTAGTTAAACTACAAGTTAGGGGAGGTGCAGCGAATCCATCGCCACCGGTTGGACCCGCCTTAGGTGCTGCCGGCGTTAACATCATGGAATTCTGTAAGCAGTTTAATGCTAGAACACAGGATAAACCGGGCAAAGTATTGCCAGTTGTTATCACCGTCTACAAAGACAAATCGTTTGATTTTGTCGTAAAAACACCCCCGGCGGCAGTGCAATTGATGGAAGCAGCTAAGATTAAAAAAGGATCTGGCGAACCAAACCGAGTCAAAAATGGGAACGTTACCTGGGACCAAATCAAGACCATAGCCGAAGATAAGATGGTAGACCTTAATGCCTTCACCGTAGAGTCTGCGATGAGCATGGTGGCCGGAACGGCAAGGTCTATGGGGTTAAAAGTAGCGGGTAAAAGACCTTTTTAAAATCTTAAAAGCAATTTAAATGGCAAAACTAAGCAAAAAGCAAAAAGAGGCTCGTGCCAAAATAGAGAAAGATAAGCTCTATTCGGTAGATGAGGCTTCCGCTTTGGTAAAAGAAATAACGAATGCAAACTTCGATGCTTCCATCGATATTGCGGTTCGTTTAGGGGTCGATCCGAGAAAAGCCAATCAAATGGTTCGTGGGGTGGTAACCCTGCCTCATGGTACCGGTAAAGATGTAAAAGTACTGGCACTGGTAACCCCGGACAAAGAAGCGGAGGCTACCGAAGCAGGGGCTGATTATGTTGGACTTCAAGAATATTTGGATAAAATCAAAGCTGGCTGGACAGATGTAGATGTTATTATCACCATGCCAAGCGTTATGGGAAAATTAGGACCCTTGGGCCGAGTGTTGGGGCCGAGGGGATTGATGCCTAATCCGAAAACGGGAACCGTGACCATGGATATCGGGAAGGCCGTATCCGAGGTGAAAGCAGGTAAAATTGATTTTAAGGTAGACAAAACCGGTATTGTTCATGCTGCTATTGGGAAGGTTTCATTCTCTCCCGATAAGATAGCCGGCAATGCCCGTGAGCTTTTGGATACCTTGATGAAGATGAAGCCGGCCGCAGCTAAAGGGGTGTATATGAAAAGTGTCTTCATGTCTAGCACCATGAGTCCAAGTGTCCAATTAGATCCAAAGACGGTATAACCGACTGGTAGTTTAAAATTGATATTATGACAAGAGAAGAAAAAGCAAACGTTATACAAGATTTAACTGCGCAGTTGGCCGAAAATGCTACCATTTATTTGGCGGATATTTCGGGTTTGGATGCCGGTACAACCTCCGATTTGCGGAGGGCGTGCTTCAAGGCGAACGTTAAACTGTCGGTCGTAAAAAACACCTTGCTCGCAAAAGCGATGGAGGCTTCCGAAAAAGAATTTGGCGAATTGCCCGAGGTTCTGAAGGGAAACACGTCCTTAATGTTCGCAGAGGTAGGTAATGCACCTGCAAAGTTGATCAAGAATTTTAGGAAAAAGTCCGATAAGCCTTTGTTAAAGGGCGCTTTCGTAGAGGAAGCAGTTTATATAGGCGACGAGAACCTAGATACCTTGGTGAGCATCAAGTCGAAAGAAGAAATGATCGGTGAGATCATCGGGTTGTTGCAATCACCTGCTAAGAACGTGATTTCGGGCTTGAAGTCCGGAGGCGGTAAATTGGCCGGTATCCTTAAAACGTTGTCAGAGAAATAAGTACGCACTAAAAACTAGTATATATTAAAATTTATTAAACGATAGAAAAATGGCAGATTTAAAAGATTTCGCAGAACAGTTGGTAAACTTGACCGTAAAAGAGGTAAACGAGTTGGCCGACATCCTTAAGGAAGAGTATGGTATCGAGCCTGCAGCAGCAGCAGTGGCCGTAGCCGCTGGTGGCGGTGGTGGTGCCGAAGGTGGTGAAGCCGCTGAGGAAAAATCAGAATTTGATGTAATTCTTAAAGCACCGGGAGGTTCTAAATTGGCAGTAGTTAAATTGGTAAAGGAATTGACTGGTCTTGGTTTGAAAGATGCCAAGGACATAGTTGATAGCGCGCCAAAGGCTGTTAAGGAAGGTGTTTCCAAAGATGAAGCGGAAGGTATCAAGAAATCCTTGGAAGAAGCAGGAGCAGAAGTTGAGCTTAAATAAAAGCAACGGCAATAGCACTTTGTTTTAGGTCTTTCCCCGCCTTTCGGTGGGGCTAGACCTAAACCATTTTATACAAACGGTATATCGAAGGTATATACGACCCATTAATATTCACGATCAAAATTTTGTCCATAGATGTTAACACAACAGACTGAAAGAATAAATTTTGCATCCGCTAAGAATACTCCGGAATATCCAGATTTCTTAGACATTCAGATCAAATCGTTTCAAGACTTTTTCCAACTAGAGACGAAATCTGACGAAAGGGGCAATGAAGGATTGTACAACACCTTTATGGAAAACTTCCCTATAACTGATACTAGAAATCAGTTTGTACTGGAGTTTCTCGATTATTTTATAGACCCCCCACGTTATTCTATCCAAGAATGTATAGAACGTGGACTTACCTATAGCGTACCCTTAAAGGCAAGGTTGAAATTGTATTGTACCGATGAGGAGCACGAAGACTTCGAAACCATCGTGCAGGATGTGTATTTGGGTACCATTCCGTACATGACCCCTAGCGGCACTTTTGTGATTAATGGGGCAGAAAGGGTGGTCGTCTCACAGTTGCACCGTTCCCCGGGAGTATTCTTCGGACAGTCGTTCCATGCCAACGGGACCAAGTTGTATTCTGCAAGGGTTATCCCGTTCAAAGGTTCATGGATTGAATTTGCTACCGATATCAACGGCGTTATGTACGCATATATCGATAGAAAGAAAAAATTACCTGTAACTACGCTATTCCGAGCCATCGGCTTTGAGCGCGATAAGGATATTTTGGAAATTTTCGACCTTTCTGAAGAGGTGAAGGTTTCCAATGCAGGCTTGAAGAAAGTATTGGGCCGGAAGTTGGCAGCTCGTGTCCTAAATACCTGGCATGAAGACTTTGTAGATGAAGATACAGGAGAGGTGGTTTCCATAGAAAGAAACGAAATCGTATTGGATCGTGATACGATTTTGGAAAAAGAGCATATTGCCGAGATTATGGAGGCCGATGTCAAAACCATCCTTTTGCACAAGGAAAATAATGCGCAGAGCGATTACGCCATTATTCACAATACCTTGCAAAAAGACCCTACGAACTCTGAAAAAGAAGCCGTAGAACACATCTACCGGCAATTGCGTAATGCCGAGCCGCCCGATGAGGAAACGGCAAGGGGCATCATTGATAAACTGTTCTTTTCCGACCAGCGTTACAATCTTGGTGAGGTCGGTCGTTATCGAATGAATAAGAAATTAGGATTGGATATCGGAATGGACAAGCAAGTCTTGACAAAGGAAGATATCATTACCATCATCAAATATTTAATCGAATTAATCAATTCCAAAGCGGAAATTGATGACATCGATCACCTTTCGAACCGTCGTGTACGTACGGTAGGAGAGCAATTATCTTCCCAATTCGGTGTTGGTTTGGCCCGTATGGCGAGAACCATTCGTGAGCGAATGAACGTTCGTGATAACGAAGTATTTACCCCGATCGATTTGATCAATGCGAAGACGCTGTCCTCGGTCATCAATTCTTTCTTCGGTACCAACCAGCTGTCCCAGTTCATGGATCAGACGAATCCGTTGGCCGAGATTACCCACAAAAGAAGATTATCGGCTTTAGGACCAGGAGGCCTCTCCAGAGAGCGTGCGGGATTTGAGGTTCGTGACGTACACTATACCCATTACGGTAGGTTATGTCCGATTGAGACCCCGGAAGGTCCGAATATTGGCCTGATTTCTTCGCTGTCGGTTTTCGCCAAGGTAAATCCAATGGGCTTTCTGGAAACCCCCTACCGCAAAGTAGAGGACGGGAAGGTAAACACCAAGGAATACATGTACTTGAGCGCTGAAGAGGAAGAAGGCATGAAAATCGCCCAGGCAAACATCCCTTTGAAAGATAACGGTGCTATTGAAAATGATAAGGTAATTGCGAGGGAAGAAGGAGATTTCCCGGTAGTTGATCCAAAGGAAATAAATTATACCGATGTGGCGCCAAACCAGATCGCATCGATTTCGGCATCCTTGATTCCTTTCTTGGAGCATGACGACGCGAACCGTGCGTTGATGGGATCGAATATGATGCGTCAGGCAGTACCCTTATTGAAACCCCAATCGCCGATTGTCGGAACCGGCTTGGAGCGTCAGGTAGCCTCCGATTCCAGGGTACTTATCAATGCGGAAGGGGACGGTACTATCGAGTATGTAGACGCACAGAAGATTACTATTAAGTATAATCGTACGGATGCCGAAAGAATGGTCAGTTTCGATGAGGATTCGAAAACATATCAGTTAGTAAAGTTCAGAAAAACGAATCAAGGCACCAGTATCAACCTAAAACCAATTGTCAAAAAAGGCGATAAGGTGAAGAAAGGACAGGTGCTGTGTGAAGGCTATGCGACCGAAAAAGGGGAATTGGCTCTAGGTAGGAACTTGACAGTGGCTTTCATGCCATGGAAAGGATACAATTTCGAGGATGCGATCGTCATCTCTGAAAAAGTGGTACGGGAAGATATTTTCACTTCTATCCACGTAGATGAGTACTCCTTGGAAGTCAGGGATACGAAATTGGGAGCGGAGGAATTGACCCATGATATCCCGAACGTTTCAGAGGAAGCTACCAAAGATTTGGACGAGCACGGAATGATCCGTATCGGTGCGGAAGTGAAACCTGGGGATATTTTAATTGGTAAGATCACCCCAAAAGGGGAATCAGACCCAACACCGGAAGAAAAATTGCTGCGAGCCATCTTCGGCGATAAGGCAGGGGATGTCAAGGATGCCTCTTTGAAGGCACCTCCATCTCTGAACGGTGTGGTTATCGATAAAAAGTTGTTCTCAAGGTCTATTAAGGATAAGCGTAAGCGTTCGGAAGACAAAGACGCCATCAACCGTCTTGAATTGGAGTACGAGGTGAAGTTTGAGGAACTCAAGGATGTTTTGGTGGAAAAACTATTCGCTTTGATCAACGGGAAAACCTCTCAAGGGGTTCTAAACGATTTGGGTGAAGAGGTACTTCCGAAAGGTAAGAAGTACACCATGAAGATGTTGAATGCCGTTGACGACTTTGCACACTTGGTTGGTGGTAGCTGGACGACTGACAAGGATACCAATGCCTCCGTTGCCGATTTACTCCACAACTATAAGATAAAGTTGAACGACCTTCAAGGAAACCTGAGAAGGGATAAGTTTACAATTTCCGTGGGTGACGAGTTGCCGGCGGGAATCATGAAATTGGCAAAAGTGTATATCGCCAAAAAGCGAAAGCTAAAAGTCGGTGATAAGATGGCGGGTCGTCATGGAAACAAAGGTATTGTTTCTCGTATTGTACGTCAGGAAGATATGCCTTTCCTGGAAGACGGTACTCCCGTAGATATCGTATTGAACCCCTTAGGCGTACCATCACGTATGAATATAGGGCAGATTTATGAAACGGTTCTTGGGTGGGCCGGTCTTAAGCTGGGTAAAAAGTATGCGACACCTATTTTCGACGGTGCGACCTTGGAAGAGATCAACACTTTTACCGATGAGGCAGGAATACCCAGATTTGGCCATACCTATCTGTACGACGGTGGTACCGGAGAGCGTTTTGATCAGGCTGCAACGGTTGGGGTAATCTACATGTTGAAATTAGGTCATATGGTAGATGACAAGATGCACGCCCGTTCAATAGGACCTTACTCGTTGATTACACAACAACCTTTGGGTGGAAAGGCGCAATTTGGAGGCCAGCGTTTCGGTGAAATGGAAGTTTGGGCACTCGAAGCATATGGTGCTTCCTCGACCTTACGTGAAATACTAACGGTCAAATCCGACGACGTGGTCGGAAGGGCAAAAACCTACGAATCCATCGTAAAAGGAGAAACGATGCCAGAGCCTGGTTTACCAGAATCTTTCAACGTACTGATGCACGAACTTAAAGGTTTGGGCTTGGATATCAGATTGGAAGAATAGTAGTTACACATTATAATATAGAGCACCATACATTATGGCTAGAATAAACGATAATACACCACAAAAAAGGTTTAACAAGATTTCAATCGGATTGGCATCGCCTGAAGCTATTTTGGCCGAGTCAAGAGGGGAAGTCTTAAAACCTGAGACCATTAATTATAGAACCCACAAACCAGAACGTGACGGACTTTTCTGTGAGCGCATATTTGGTCCCGTAAAGGATTACGAGTGTGCCTGTGGAAAATACAAGCGTATTCGTTATCGAGGCATTGTTTGTGACCGTTGTGGCGTGGAGGTGACTGAGAAAAAAGTAAGAAGGGATAGGGTAGGGCATATTAACCTCGTGGTTCCTGTGGCCCATATCTGGTACTTCCGTTCCTTACCTAACAAAATAGGATATCTACTAGGGTTACCATCCAAGAAATTGGATATGATTATCTACTATGAGCGCTACGTGGTTATCCAACCGGGAGTCGCAAAAGGAATCGATGGCGAGGAAATCAATAAAATGGACTTCCTTACAGAAGAGGAATACCTTAATATTCTGGAATCGATTCCGCCCGAAAATCAATATCTGGAAGATAGCGACCCGAACAAGTTCATCGCCAAGATGGGTGCTGAATGTCTTATCGACCTCTTAGGTAGAATTGATTTGAAACAGCTTTCCTACGAGTTAAGGCATAAGGCTAATACCGAGACCTCGAAACAGCGTAAGACGGAGGCGTTGAAAAGGCTTCAAGTAGTAGAGGCATTGAGGGAATCCCAAGATAATAGGGAGAATAGACCGGAGTGGATGATCATGAAAGTGATTCCTGTCATACCGCCCGAACTGCGCCCCTTGGTACCATTGGATGGAGGCCGTTTCGCCACCTCCGATTTGAACGATTTGTACAGAAGGGTTATTATCCGTAATAACCGTTTAAAGCGATTGGTCGAAATCAAGGCTCCCGAGGTGATTCTTCGAAATGAGAAACGGATGCTTCAGGAGGCGGTAGATTCTTTATTCGATAACACCCGTAAGGCATCTGCCGTAAAAACGGAATCGAACAGGCCATTAAAATCGCTTTCAGATTCCCTCAAGGGAAAACAGGGCCGTTTTCGTCAAAATCTATTAGGAAAACGTGTGGATTATTCCGCTCGGTCGGTCATCGTCGTAGGGCCCGAAATGAGCCTCTTCGAATGTGGTCTTCCAAAAGATATGGCCGCCGAACTTTACAAACCTTTCGTAATCCGAAAGCTTATTGAGCGCGGTATTGTTAAAACCGTGAAGTCTGCGAAGAAGATTATCGATAAAAAAGAACCGGTGGTATGGGATATCCTTGAAAATGTCTTGAAAGGGCACCCTGTGTTGTTGAATAGGGCCCCCACGCTACACCGTTTGGGAATACAGGCATTTCAACCGAAACTAATCGAAGGGAAGGCGATTCGTCTTCACCCGTTGGTCTGTACGGCCTTTAATGCGGATTTTGATGGGGACCAGATGGCGGTTCACTTGCCGTTGGGCCCCGAGGCGATTTTGGAGGCACAATTGCTTATGCTGGCCTCCCACAATATATTGAACCCCGCGAACGGATCACCCATTACGGTACCTTCTCAGGATATGGTCTTGGGGCTGTACTATATGACCAAAGAGCGTAAGTCGACCGACGAAGTACCGGTGAAAGGGGAAGGACTCACTTTTTATTCGTACGAAGAAGTAGTCATCGCCTTTAATGAGGGTAGGCTCGACCTGAATGCGGGAATCAAGGTACGTGCGAAGGATTTTAATGAAGAAGGAGAGTTGGTGAACCAAATCATCCCGACAACTGTCGGAAGGGTACTGTTCAACCAAGTGGTACCGGAGCAGGCGGGGTACGTGAACGAAGTACTGAACAAAAAATCGTTACGAGATATTATCGGTAACATTCTAGCGGTCACCGATGTGCCGACCACGGCCGAGTTCTTGGATAAGATCAAGACCATGGGGTACGAATTCGCCTTTAAGGGTGGGTTGTCCTTCAGTTTGGGAGATATTATTATTCCACAGGAGAAACATGAGATGATTGCCGATGCCAACGAACAGGTCGACGGTATTATGGCAAACTATAACATGGGTCTGATTACCAATAACGAGCGTTACAATCAGGTAATCGACGTATGGACTTCGACCAATGCCATGTTGACCGAATTGGCCATGAAGCGTATTCGCGAAGACCAACAAGGGTTCAACTCGGTATATATGATGTTGGATTCCGGTGCGAGGGGTTCTAAAGAGCAGATTCGTCAGTTGACCGGTATGCGTGGATTGATGGCCAAGCCAAAAAAATCTACTGCGGGAGGCGGTGAAATTATCGAAAACCCGATTCTTTCCAACTTTAAGGAAGGGCTATCGATTTTGGAATACTTCATCTCCACCCACGGTGCCCGTAAGGGACTTGCGGATACTGCCTTGAAAACAGCGGATGCTGGTTATTTGACCCGCCGTTTGGTAGATGTTTCCCAAGATGTCATCATCAATATCGACGATTGTGAAACCTTGAGAGGGGTAGAAGTGGAACCTTTGAAGAAAAACGAGGAGATTGTCGAATCACTTGGTGAACGTATTCTGGGAAGGGTTTCCTTGCACGATGTTTACAATCCGTTGACAGAAGAGCTCTTATTGACCGCAGGTCAAGAAATCATGGAATCTGATGTCAAAAAGATAGAAGCTTCCCCGATTGAAAGGATAGAGGTACGTTCCGCCTTGACCTGTGAAGCACCAAAAGGAATTTGTGCCAAGTGTTATGGTAGAAATCTCGCAACCAACAAAATGGTTCAACGTGGTGAAGCGGTTGGTGTCGTTGCGGCTCAGTCCATCGGGGAACCGGGAACACAGCTTACCCTCCGTACATTCCATGTAGGTGGTATTGCAGGAAACATCTCTGAAGAGAGCAAGTTGGAGGCAAAGTTCACCGGTATCGCTGAAATAGAGGACTTGAGAACCGTTAAGGGGGAAGATGCCGATGGGAATGTAGCGGATATTGTGATTTCCAGAACCTCGGAGGTTAAGATTGTAGATTCCAAAACAGGCATTACATTAAGCACCAATAACATACCATATGGGTCTCAGTTGTTTATCAAAAACGGGGCCAAGGTCGAAAAAGGAACTACTATCTGTTCATGGGATCCCTACAATGGTGTTATAGTTTCCGAATTCCCCGGCAAGATTGCCTATGAGAATATTGAGCAAGGGGTAACCTATCAGGTGGAAATCGACGAGCAGACAGGATTCCAGGAGAAGGTTATTTCCGAGTCCAGGAATAAAAAATTGATTCCTACCTTGTTGATTATGAATACTAAGGACGAAGTATTACGTTCTTACAACCTACCGGTTGGATCCCACATCATGGTCGATGATGGTGATAAGATCAAGGAAGGTAAGATTTTGGTCAAGATACCTCGTAAGTCTGCAAAAGCAGGTGATATTACAGGGGGTCTTCCAAGGGTTACCGAATTATTCGAAGCCCGTAACCCATCGAACCCGGCAGTAGTATCCGAGATTGATGGAGTGGTCTCTTTTGGCAAAATCAAAAGGGGTAACCGTGAGATAATCATAGAATCAAAGTTGGGAGAGATCAAGAAATATTTGGTGAAACTCTCCAACCAGATTTTAGTTCAGGAAAATGATTATGTACGGGCTGGAATGCCATTATCCGACGGTTCCGTAACCCCGGAGGATATTCTTGCCATTAAGGGTCCATCTGCAGTTCAGCAGTATTTGGTAAACGAGGTGCAGGAAGTGTATCGTTTACAAGGGGTGAAAATCAACGACAAGCACTTTGAGGTGGTAGTACGTCAGATGATGCGAAAGGTACGTATCGAAGATCCGGGAGACACCATCTTTCTTGAAAATCAATTGGTTCATAAAGATGACTTTATCAATGAGAACGATGAGATTTTTGGAAAGAAAGTGGTGATGGATGCCGGTGAATCTGAAAACCTCAAAGCGGGAATGATTATTACCGCAAGGGAGTTGAGAGACGAAAATTCGATTTTGAAACGTGCGGACAAAGCCGTGGCCACGGCAAGGGATGCTGTTGCGGCAACTGCAACACCGATTTTGCAAGGTATTACCAGAGCTTCGTTGCAGACCAAGTCGTTCATCTCGGCCGCATCGTTCCAAGAGACTACCAAAGTATTGAACGAAGCCGCGGTAAGCGGTAAGGTGGATACCTTGGAAGGCTTGAAGGAAAATGTAATCGTGGGTCACAGAATCCCGGCGGGGACGGGTATGCGCGACTACGAAAACATCATCGTGGGCTCGAAGGAAGAGTATGACGAGATCATGGCTCGAAAAGAAGCCTTGAAATTCTAAATAGAAGCTATAAAAACCCCTGACTACCGATGTTAGGGGTTTTTTTAATTCCAGTCATGAACTTATGAGTGAAAAAGAACAAAAACAAAAACAGATAAACATAGAGTTGGATGAAAAAACGGCCGAGGGAATCTATTCAAATTTGGCAATTATCAACCATTCGGTTTCGGAGTTTGTAGTAGACTTTATCAGCATGATGCCAGGTGCACCCAAGGCAAAGGTCAAAAGTAGGATTGTGTTAACACCGCAACACGCAAAAAAATTCCTAAAAGCGTTGAACGATAACGTTAACCGCTTTGAAAAGGCACATGGAGCCATTAAAGACTATGAGCAGCCACCCATTCCCTTGAATTTTGGACCGACCGGAGAGGCTTAAAAAGCCGTCTTTTATTCTTACAACCTAATTACTTAAAAAGAATTATTGCCCACCTTTTTTATTCATGAAGGGTTATGCAATACCTGGCTGCTTCTAGTCAAACTCCGAGGTAAAGTGCAATTTCACTGTGGGGTACTTCTGCTGTGTCATTTGTAAGGAGAATTGGGAATCGGCCAAAAAGACCAGTTGTCCTCCCTTATCCTTTGCCAGGAATTTTTGTTTGACTCTCTTGAACTCCTTGAATTCTTCGTTTTTGGGGTCATCAGGGTCTACCCAACAAGCTTTGTACACCGGAAAGTTTTCATAGGAGCATTTGGCGCCATATTCATGTTCCAAGCGGTACTGTATTACTTCGAACTGTAAGGCACCTACCGTACCGATAATCTTTCTTCCGTTCATTTCCAAAGTGAATAGCTGTGCGACGCCTTCATCCATCAATTGGTCGATTCCCTTATAAAGCTGTTTGGCCTTCATCGGGTCCGCATTGTTGATATAGCGAAAATGTTCCGGAGAGAAACTCGGGATTCCTTTGTAATGTAATTTCTCCCCTTCTGTAAGGGTGTCACCTATCTTAAAATTACCCGTATCGTGCAATCCTACGATATCTCCTGGATAGGAAATGTCCACGATTTCCTTCTTCTCGGCAAAAAACGCATTGGGACTTGAAAATTTCAATTTTTTATCATGTCGCACATGCAAATAGGGTTTATTACGTTCGAAGGTTCCTGATACAATTTTCACAAAAGCAAGTCGATCCCGATGTTTGGGATCCATGTTGGCATGTATTTTGAACACGAAGCCGGTAAGTGCTTTTTCTTCAGCTCTTACTAAACGCTCCTCTGCCATTTTCGACTCGGGTGGTGGGGCGATTTCAATGAAACAATCCAATAGTTCCCTGACACCAAAATTGTTAAGGGCCGATCCAAAAAAAACAGGTTGCAGTTTACCTTTTAGATAGGAGTCTCGGTCAAATTCTGGATATACCCCCTGTACCAGTTCCAAGTTTTCCCTTAACGTTTCCGCAGCGCTTTTCCCAATAATTGTTTCCAATTCGGGACTATCCAAGTCGTCAAAAGCGATTGTTTCCTCAATATTTTTCTTACTATCTCCACTGAAGAGATTGATGTTCTTTTCATATATGTTATAGATTCCCTTAAAATCATAGCCCATACCGATAGGAAAGCTTAAAGGAGTAACGGAAAGCCCTAACTTTTGCTCTACTTCATCAAGTAGGTCAAAGGCATCCTTGCCTTCCCGATCAAGCTTGTTGATAAAGACGATCATGGGAATGCTTCGCATTCTACAGACTTCAACTAGTTTTTCGGTCTGTTCCTCTACACCTTTTGCCACATCAATAACTACGATTACACTGTCAACAGCAGTCAAGGTTCTAAACGTATCCTCCGCAAAGTCCTTGTGGCCTGGGGTATCTAAAATATTGATTTTCTTATCCTTATATAAAAAAGCAAGTACCGAGGTCGCCACCGAAATACCACGTTGCCGCTCTATCTCCATAAAATCGCTGGTAGCTGTTTTTTTGATTTTATTATTCTTGACAGCACCCGCCTCCTGAATGGCACCCCCGAATAGCAGTAATTTTTCCGTAAGCGTTGTTTTTCCAGCATCGGGATGGGAAATAATGCCAAAAGTGCGCCTTCTTTTTATTTGGTCCTTAAAAGTCATGCTAAAAATTTGCACAAAAATAGACTAAATAATAGTTTTCCCTTGTCGAAATAGAGTGAATAATTGTATGGTTTTAGAGGCTTTCAAAGCATTGGTTTTTTGACAATCATATGTCTTAATGGATAATCGGCACCCATCGATTTAAGGTCCAAAAACATCGGTATATGAAGACCGAAATGGTCTTTTTGTTAAAGTGCTACGTAATTATTCCAAGAAAAAGTCAACAAAAAATGCAGTTAAACGAATAAACCGTACGTTAAAAGACATTTCATAATTTGGGCTTTCGAAACAATTTGAGGTTCAAAATTTTAACTTTATCTTGCGAGTTCTTTAACAAAAGTAGTCCCAACTTCTTACGCTGTTCAAGAAAAGCTTACTGGCCGTGGTGATTGGTAAACCCGCCTGCCAAATGGCAGGTATTAAATTACTAACACTTATGGAACTTATCACATCTTTCTTTAAAAAGAGCGGGACAAAAGATTTCATCACGCTCTATCTATCTATAGCCGTCTTTGTGGGTTTTTCAATGGTTGAAGGCAATTGGGTCCATGCCAATCCCAAACTGATATCCGACAAATTGGATATTTTGATTGAGTACGACGGGTTGGATTTGGATCAGGACGATGATGGAATTTTGGACAGGGTAGAAGATGCGAATACTGACGGTGATAATAATCCTAGTACGAATCCTACCGACACAGATGGGGATGGCATAGCCGATTACTTGGATATTGATTCCGACAACGACGGGATACTGGATAATTATGAGGGTCAAAGAACGAGTGATTATGTGGCTCCCTCAGGAGTAGATGCCAATGGCAATGGTTTGGATGACGTCTACGAAGGATCTTACGGTTTTGGTATTGTTCCTATAAATTCGGATGGAGCTGCCTTGGCCGATTATGTTGATCCGGATTCTGATGTAGATGGTATCAGGGACAATGTAGAATCACAACCCTATTTGGGATATGTTGCGCCATCCGGAGTAGATGCCAATGGTAATGGTTTGGATGATGCCTACGAAGGCAGTTTTGGCTTTGGTATTATTCCTATTAATTCTGACAGTGACCCATACCCTGATTTTAGGGATTTTGATTCCGACGACGATGGTATTAAAGACAAGGTGGAGGCCCAGACCTCGGAAGGATATGTTCCACCAAGCGGAGACAGTGATCAAAATGGAATTGATGATTCTTACGAAGACGGATTGAATCCCATTGACACCGATGGTGATAGCATACCGGATTTTCTCGACATCGATACCGACAATGATGGTATTTTGGATAATATTGAATCACAGTCGACTGGGGAATATGTCGCCCCATCTGGTGTAGACGGAAATCGAAATGGTTTGGATGATGCCTATGCGAGTATCATAGACCCCATGAATTCGGATGGGGACACCAAACCCGATTTTAGGGACATCGATTCCGACAACGACGGCATCCCTGACAACGTGGAGGCGCAGACCACCGCCGGCTATATCGCGCCGAACGACGACGACGCGGCGACCTATGCCTCGAACGACGGCCTGAACT
>NZ_VIKU02000011.1 GCF_009371985.2 Pelagihabitans pacificus | reverse complement strand
GGGTCGAACGCAAGGGTGCCCACGTTCAGCGGGATGTTCACCGTGTTGTTCTCCTCGTCCGTGTAGTCCAGCGAGTTCCCGTCGGCCCCGAGGGCCAGGCTGCCGGTGTTGAGCGGGATTATATTCAAAAGATTATCTTCATCCAAATATTCCAACCTATTACCATTCAGGCTAAGGGTAGTCAACGTTTCTGCTGGAAGGGTAATCACGGTAGGCGTTCCTGTCTCATCGGTATAGGTGATATCACGTGTTGCGGGATTAAACACCAAAGTTCCCACATTTAAGGGAATATTGGTCAACAGTCCGGCCTCGTTGGTATAATCCAAGGAATTACCATCCGCACCAAGGGCCAAATTCCCTACATTGAGAGGGATGATGTTCGTACCATTATTTTCATCTATATACTCTAAATTATTTCCGTTCAAAGTAAGACTGGTAAGGGTCTCAGCCGGCAATGTTACTGTGATAGGAGGTCCCCCGTTTTCCAATTCCAGAGTTAGACCACGGGTTACGGTGTCGTAACTGAAATCAAGTACCTGTTGACTATCGGTGGAGGTCAACTCCCACGAATTGCCATCCCAAAAATAAATGGTGCCGGTGTTCGTGTTTACATAGATATCCCCGGTATCGGCGCCAGCGGGAGTCGTCATACCAGCTGCCGTAACGTCGGGACCGCTAAGCACCTCACAATTACATTGGTCTTCCAAGGTCACCGTTGTTTGCGAAAAAGCGAACCCGGTCGTCAGAAAAACTAAGACTACGATTATTTTTTTCATGGCCATTACTTTACTATGAACAGTCTTGTACATTTATTGTCTTGATATCGGTAACAGGACACCATGCGAATGCATGATTCTTCATTACCGGTTTCATTTACATTTTAATTAAGCTGAATAATTTTCCAGACTTTGTTCGAATAGAACATTGATGGAACAGTGAAGAAAGGTACTGGGTACCTTCACATGCCATGTTGGTTTTCCCGAAGGAATGCTGGTTAAGCTTGGTTAAGTTATTCATGCTTTTGGGATGAACCAAACCGTACATTTAAATGATCGGTTCAATTACACATTACAAAATTAACCTTAGTTCTTTCGCTGGGAAATAATTGTTGTGTATGTCTAAAATTGTACTGTATAGAGGCCAAAACATGAGGTTAGCAGGTTTTTATTTCACCATATTTTTCTGCCTTGCCGTTGGTCGATAACCCCACTCATATCAATTGTTTAAGAAAAGTCTCACAGCAATTGAAATGACAAAATAATAGAAGTAAGTGATAAGATAGTAATGTCAGGAAATCTAATTCCTGCTGACCCGATAGGTGATTCTTCGGTTGGTAATTACCGTTGCGACCTGGACGATGAGCGTCACAGGATTTGAGGTCTCCAAGGAACAAGCATAGGCCGTATTGGAAACAAGTACCCTATATTGATTACCGTTATCAGCCGTGGTAGGATTGGTTATCACAAGGCTGTTCGTAGCCGTTCCGCCATAGATTCCAGCGTCATTGAGGTCGACCCAGATTGACCCATTAAAAATTTGCCATTGAAAAGTATCCGCGTCGTTCGCCACTACCGAAATGGTACCGATGCATCCGGGACATATCGTGGTGTCTAGCGGTTGCGTAGTAATGGATGGTGCCATCCCTACTTCCAGATAATCGAAAACCGTGTTCCCGTCACCATCGGCCGGTGTCGGATATGATGCTGTAACCACCGTGCCGTCCGGGTTCACTGCGGGGGTCCCTGAACCGTACATCCCGTTGTTATCGCTATCCGCATCGGGGTTGGCATAGGCTTCATCGGCATCATTACATCCGTCATTGTCACTGTCGAATTCCAAATAGTCATAATTCCCATCTGTATCCGAATCCAATTGGATATAATTAACTAGGCCAGAGTTTTCCTGTCCCGAGGCTTGAATAGCATCACTAACCCCATCCAGACCTACGTTTCCGGATAATCTACCATTGGTATGGGGTGCCCCATGACCTGCCTCTACCGCATCATAAATACCGTCATTATCGCTATCTAAATCCAAATCATCGTTTACGCCATCAGCATCCGAATCACAAGAGGGATTACCACTTGCAGCCCAAATAATGGCATTTACCAATAAGGTTTGTCCAGCGGCGTTGAAGCCTCCATTGGAATTTCCAAGCGGTAAGATTACCCTCCGGCCGGGAGCAGTCCCCGTATCCATGGCATCGCCTGATTCCCAGACGGCGATGGACACCTCCCCATTTGGATGATATCCCAAAACGTTCCCCGAAGCGAGACCGGAAGCGTGAAAGCTTCCATCGCCGATATCGTTGTCACCGCTTGATAATCCAAATGTTACAGGGTGGCCATTATTCACAATGTTCACTAGGTTGGTATTGGTGGTAGCTCCCTGACTGGCCCCAAATAGGTCATCATATAACCAAGGTTCCGTAGTTACGATTCCCTTGGCTGTAGTGATCATATTCGTTACATTGGATAGGGCTGTACCACTAATAACATCCTCATAAAGGAAGGTGACATCGTAATTATCGGCATTATCCCCAACATTATCGTCTACTACCGTTACTGAATACCCTAAAGCTTCCAATTGGTCAATAGCATTCTGTTCCTCTGAAGAAGTGGTACCATCGTTGACCCATAAAATGGAATAGGCGCATTCAATAGTATCCAAAATGCCGTCGTTGTCGTCGTCCTCATCACAGAAATCGTTAATTCCATCCCCATCCGAATCGATTCCGGAAGGATCTGCGCAGGGTTCGTAGACCGTTACGGTTGCCGTATCGCTTTTCCCTAAGGCCGGACATATAGATACGGTGGAATCGGTGATGGTATATTCAAAGGTAGTGCCAGGAAACAGTGTTCCGGCACTATACGTATAGGTGACCAAGCCGGCGTCGGCATCATCAATGACTACAGAACCGACAGCGGGTTGCACTACACTTTCTATAAAAAAGTTTTCCCCGTCCGGTTCCGTATCGTTATCAAAAAGACTTATTTGTATCGATATGGTATTCCCCACGGGCACTGTGACCAAGTCATCCACAGCATCCGGTGGATTTGGATTCTCTACAATCTCCGCATCTGTGGTCGAGAGATCATAATGGTTCGTCCCTGGAATCGTACTAGGTTGGGCCACAATGGTGGCGATTAGCCTGGAAAATCCGCTGGAATCGGTAGGGTCATGGAAATTAGGGTAGCGTACCTCAATAATGTAGGTCTCATTTTCACCCAAAGGAAGACCAAAATGTACTTCTTCAGGGGATTGGGTACCATGACCAAAAACCCCGTTAACCTGCCTCAGACCACTTACTATGTTGCCCGCACAGTCTCTAATCAGTACATTCGTACCAATTGCTACACGTTCCGGCGTACCTCCGGTGGCACCATTGGCCCCACGGTCTTCTGAAACATTTACCAACAGGTGGTTGTTCCGATTGGCAGCTGCCAAGTTATTGATGTACAACTGGTTTGCGTTCCCATTAATATTAATGTAAATATCCAAATCCCCGTCGTCATCCACGTCCACCATGGTAGCACCTTCTCCATTTCGCCCATTATTAAAAGTAGCCAAATCCAACGAAAAGGTCATGGCAGTACCACTGCCTACGACCCCTGGGGCAGGAGTTGGACTATTCAATTGATTAATGAACAAATAACTTCTATTATCACCCACAAAAAGGATGTCTATATCGCCATCATTATCCACATCCCCACCAGCAAGGGCATCAATATCATCTGAAGAGCTTCCGTTATCAGTGTTCGTAGGCTGAGGCAAGCCTGGAAATGTACCAGACCCGAGGGCAGTCCAAATTCCAGCCCCGTCATTCCGAAAAATTTGAGTGAGGTCGTTTTCCGTCCATACCGCATCCAGGTCCCCGTCATTATCCAAATCCCATAGGCCTACGCCCCCCTTGTTATTGTTAGAAGCCTGGGCCACGTCAGATCCATTGGTGAAAATTCCACCTTGGTTCAGGAAAAAGTCATTTTCGTCCCGTTTGCGCATGAAGATATCTACCCAACCATCATCGTTCACGTCAGCGGCAGAGCCGTAATCCCCGTCCGTAGCAAACTGATTCAGACCGAACTCCACTACCCCACTACCATTTCCGGGGGTAATATGGGTAAACATGGCAGCAGGCGCTGGGTTGGCCACCGTATTTGTAGTATGGTCAATGTAGTTGTTCCGCAACAGTTCAATGCCATAGTTGTGACTGTCAAAAAAGATATCCAAATCTCCATCTCCCTCAAAATCAAATAGACCTACACCCTCGGCATTAATGGGGCTTATATTAACGGTGGCACTGCTTGGTCTTCCTACCGTTATAGGAGCTGTTCCTCCAATACCATCGCCAAAAGTACCATCGGCATTCTGTATAAATATCTGAATGGCCATCCTTGAACTTGAATTCCCATGGGAGGATATCAAAAAATCCTTCCGTCCGTCACTGTTCAAATCGCCCCAGGCCGCTTGTCTTTCGGCGGCATCGCCCAGCATTCCCGGGGCCAAGGTCGCCTGAACATTGGTAAAGATTCCAGCATTGTTCTGCATTAGAAAACTTCTTGAGCTACTGTTTTCCAGTACTAGGACGTCCAAATCACCGTCATTGTCAAAATCAGACCAAGCATGACCGCCATCCTTATTTTGACCCAAATTAAGCCCATAAGCTGCGGCACTTTCGGTAAAAGTGGTCTGAGCCGAAGCAGTAAATGCCCAAGCTAGCAGAAGGCATAGCAGTATCCTACCTTGAAGATTCTGGGGGAACCTCATTGGTTTTTGTCCGCTCATTTCAAGTTTTGGGTCTTAAGATTGTGCCAGGGAATATCCTTAAGCAACTTTGAGTATCCCAAATTAGGGGAAAGCTTAAAAGTGTTAAAATAAATGTTGTGTAGGGTCAAAATGGCAACATCTAGCCCCTAAAACTTGAAGTAACCAATGCTTCCATGCCTGGGCAGGTAGGTGCAATCTTAAGCTTAACCTATTAATAAATAAGTACTTACACCTAATAAAGTAAGAAAATATCCACCCTTTAATTTTTATTGGCCCGATAGGTAATTCTTCTATTGGTGATTACGGTATTCACCAATACCGACAAGACTGCCATGTTGGAAGCGTCGTCCAAGCAGACATATGAAGAATTGGAAACGACTACCCGGTATTGATTTCCGTTGTCCGAAACCGTGGGATTCGTAATGATCAAATTTGCGGTGGCAGTACCGCTATGGATACCCGTGTCGTTCAAATCGATCCAAGCCGTACCATTGAAAATCTGCCACTGATACGTATCCGCGTTGTCTGCAGTCGCCGCGAACGAACCTGTGCAACCTGGACATATTACCGTATTGGTCGGTTGGGTATTTATCGTTGGGGCGCTGCTAAACTCCAAAAAATCAAAAATTCCATTGCTATTCCCATCTCGAGGATTCGAATATCCTCCTTCACCGACGACCACACCATCTGCATTGACCGTGACGGGAGAAACACCCAGTATTCCATTGTCGTCGGAGTCGGAAAAACCTGCTTCCAAAGTGTCGGCACAGCCATCTTCATCACTATCCAAATCAAGATAGTCGAAAGGGCCGCTGGAATCCGTATTTACCAAACTGTAGTCGAGAATACCGCTTTCGGGACTTGTCTCGACCGAATCTGCCAAACCATTATCGTTGAAGGGTCCGTTGATTATTCCATCGGTAGCGCTTTGGTAATGGCCAGCCTCCAATACATCGTAGATGCCATCGTTGTCACTATCCAAATCGCTGTGGTCGTAGTATCCGTCCCCATCACTATCTGTAATACGACAGGTCGCAATCGCAAAGTAAATATCATCGAGTACCGAATAGGACTGAGGACTATCATCTATCTGCCCATAAATGTAAACTCTAAAGGTATACAGGGTATTGGCGGCCAAATATATGGGACCGATGTCACTATGTTCAAACATGGCATAACTGGAACCATCATCGGTGTGGAACACATCCTCGGAAAGGGTTACCCATGAAGAGGAAGCCCCTTGTCTGTAGCGGGTAGCGGAATAAAACGAATCACCCTCCGATGGAAGGTACCATCCAGATTGCACGGCATTCAATGCAAACTGTGAAACCTCGTTCCCCGTTACGAAAGACACTTCTACATAATCGCCATTGGAGATGGCCTCCGAGACATTGTCGGCATTGATAGTGGTGATGGTTACCCGTGAGGCGGCGTTGTTCCAGCCGATTCCGCTTGCGGACAAAGAATTTGTAGATTCCAGCCCCCAAACCGATATATTGGTATCTTCCTGATAATCCATGTTTAGATTGCCCGTCGGATTGTTCAAAGACCAACCAAATCGGGAGGATATTGTCTCCGATGCTTCCAAACAGTCGGGAATACCATCGTTGTCATCGTCTAAATCTACCCGATTGCCCACACCATCATTATCGCTGTCGTCGTAGCAATCGAATTCGATGGTGGTTACCTTTGCATCGACAAAAGCCAAATCTTCCGTACCTGAACTATCCCCTCTTCGGAATCTGATATAGAGCCAGTCTATGGGAGAGTTGAAACTAAAATCCAATTGCGCGTTACTTCCTACCTGGGTCCACGGGCCTGTCGCGCTCGAGGATACCCAAATATCAAAATCGTCCCCATCCTCCCCGTATACCGTGACTGGGGTGTTGCTGTCAATTCCCTGTTCCATTTCGAGCACCAGTTCATCGTTGTTGTTATTGAAACTGGCGGTATTGTTCCCATTATTTCCAAGAGCGTTGTTTTGCCCGCCTACACTTTGATCTATAATTACGTTCGTAGCGTGTACGTGTCGAAGTACCGACAAGGGTACCGCAATTTGCCCTGAGGAACAGCTGACGGAGTTATTGATCAGAAGCCGATAGTCCTCAACCTCCCCGTCCCTTGCCTCGGAATTACCCGAAGAGAGCCCTGATTCCGTCGAATACCTGAATCTTGCGTAGGTGGTTCCCGGGACCGCCCCGGTTGGAACATTTACCGGAAGGTTCACAGTACCACCGGCCGATGGGATATCGTTGGCGATATGCTCCCCAATATCCTGAAAATCCCCATCCCGGTTAAAATCGATCCATGCATTTAGAAAACCGCTGCCTACGGTTTGGATTTCCAAGGTCTTCGTCTGCCCCACCGTTAAAACCTGTCCGTTCAAATCCAACCCGCTGCTTGTAACTCCATCCTCGTCATCACCAAAATTATCATCGCTGGATGCACTGCTAAAGTTGACAAAGGGATCTTCGCTATCCGGGGCGACGGCGCCCAGATAGACTGTGAGTGCCGCACTTGTCAAAATTGGGAGCCGATGTGCCGCGAATCCGTATGAAGAGGGGGCATCGCCAGCATCGTTCCTACTTCCCAAATTCCCCATAATGTACTCCACATCCCCTGTACTTCCCAACTGGGCTGCCGGCACCAAATTACCGGTGTCGGTGTCCAAAACAAATATCGTTCTACCCTGTCCGGCCACGTTTTCATCCTCAATGTAGTTGGTACCATCCGCAGCATAGGTAATCCCTTCCCCGTCGACCGCCAGGGAGGTAGTAAAGGCGAAGGTGGTTTGACCAGTAGCTATGTCAATGACGTAGTAATCCACATTATTGTCGTTTTGCACATAAAAATCGGCACTCACCGGATCCCATGAAATACCATCCGCACGAATCAAGGCACCGGATAGTGCTATTGGATACCCATCGTACAGGGACCAAGCGGGATTGCCCCCACTGGCATTTGGATTGAACAGCGCAATGCGGTCGGCTCCTCCATTCAATCCATTTTGGTAGATAACGGCGAACACCTCTTCCCCGGTCGCATTATTAACCCAAAACTCCGCCCCATCAACATGTCCTGGAACCAAATTGGTTTGGACTAAGTTGGCTTCCCCCGTTTCCGGATTCAGAGCATATAGGTCCGAGCTATCGGTGGGATCGGGCCCTTGAAACACATACAACGTTCGGTCGATCGATCGAAAGGCACCACCTTCGCCCGAAAAAATAACCGGACTCCCCGCTAAGGTGGTATTAATGACAGTGGGGCTAGGCAGCGGAGAAGCTGTTGGGTCGGGGGCAACTGCGTATAGTTCTGCCCGGTTGTCGGCCATATAATAAATAAAAGGAAGGCCCCTATTATCGTTGGGGACGATAGTCGGCACCGAATCCCTGTTAAAATCGGCGGTTATGGTCAAGACCGGTGCCCTACCAGCATCACCGTTAAAAGATTCTGCGGTACGTTCCCCTGAACCATTCAATACGAACGTCATCGCATTCCCAGGAACCCACCCCCCACGATTGACTATTTCTTGAACCAAGTTGGTCAGATCGGGAGTACGTTGATCAAGTCCGGACTGTCCGACGGACGTCCACGCGGGGATATTATTCCAGTTTACGCTTGCTGCTGTTCGTAATCGGGAACTAATGTTGGCATTGGAGGTGGTAAACGTTTCCGAATCATCGCTATCGTGGCCCCAAATTTGAATAGAGGTACCGCCGGAATCTACCTCGTCGACGCTAAATTGAATACTTGCGTTAAGAATCGTAACCCCCTGTGGAATCTGAATGTTCTGAAAACGAATGCCTACCCATTGGGCAGTTGTACCTTCCGTTACGAGTTCCAAATCGGTACTGGTCAAATCTAGATTACCCGTTGCTACCTCCTCTTCCGCATCGTCGGAAGATTGCGCCACCGAGACATTGATAGTGGTCTGGGCGGAAGTACTCAATGAGAAGGCTAGAAAAAAGCCAAATAAAAACTTCCCGGGTAGGCATCCCTGGGAAATAAAACGTTTTAATAAACCCATGTCCTTATTTTGGTCGTTTTCGATTGAGTCAGATGTAAATCCATTCTTGCTTAAGCTGCAAACTAAAACGAACTTGATAGGACTTAAAATAAATGTTGTGTAACGTTGGAATGGCAGCATCTAGCCCTTAAAACTTGAAGTAAGGCACTATCCGGTTTCTTTTGAAAGCAAAAAACACTTGATTATAAGCTACTCGGAAACAAGTACTTACCACTCAAAAAGGTAAGAAAAGAAATACAGGTTAGTCACCGTTGACCCGATAGGTAACTCTCCGATTGGTGATAACGGTGTAGGCTTCGATGATGCTGAATGGTGAGAATTCAGAGGTAGAGTTTGCCACGGTTGCCGTAGCCGTCACATACTCTCCCAAGGAGACCCCGGGAGGTAGGGCAACGCTGAATTTGAACTTATTGGTATTGTCGGTATTGCCATCCAAATCGGTATAACCAGAGGTGCCCGAAGCCAAGTCGGCCCCACTCCCTTCCACGAAGGAAGCCAAGTATACCTGACCTTCCCCATAGTCGGTCGAGAATCCCAGTTCGTTATCGCCGGCAACCGCGGAACCCTCATTAATATCGGTCAAAAACAACTCAATAATAGCTCCGGGTCGGGACCATCCTTCCACGACCAAGGTCGTTCCAGTACCATTCGCTGCCGAGATGACCGGAAAATTGATGGCGCCATTGGGCCCGTTATCGGTATCTCCGGAATCATTGAGGGTAACCCCATCCCCCAGACCATCCGATAAGTCCAAATCGATTCCTAGGGCCGCACTGGCCGTTCCGTTGGAATAGAAGGAATTTTGGGAAATTAGATTGCCCGAGGTATTTCCTCCGGCCAAGACCAATCCGGCCCCACCGTTGGAGAATATGATATTATTGGTAATCGAAGAATTGCTGCCATCCAAACGAATCCCTGCATTTTCAATAATACCGCCACACACACCGCCATTTCGACCTGAGGTGGTGATGCTATTTTCGTATATCGTTAGGTTCCCAAGGATACCGTCACCATCGATTCCCAATGCCGATGCATTCTCTATCAGATTTTGCTGAATGACCACTCCCGAACCACTTTGGATGGTAATATTGTCTTCGCAAGCATCGCTCCCGTTTGTGGTGATGTGATTATTTTGAATGGTGGTAGCAGTTCCTCCGTTGACCAATATCCCGGTGTCTGTGTTCGTTGCAATATAGTTACCGTCCACAATAACAATACCATCGGTAATTTCGACCCCATCATCAATATTTCCAGCGTTTGCCCCTAGCGCGTTTACCCCCAAAAGATTGTTGGAAATGGTAATCGATCCATCGTCTACACGAACACCCGCATTATTATTGGCATAAACCGATAGATTCCTGATTACTGTATTATTTCCTTGGGATCGAAATACGTCCCCAGCATTTCTATGAACCTGGATTTCAGGCCTTTCATAATTGGGTAGTAACGTACCCGAGGTTCCAACGGCCGTTCCACCTGAACCAACGGTACCGGGATTTGTATCTCCTGAGTAAGCCGTTTGGGTTCTTCCGTCGATTTGTGTGTTATTATCCGTAATAGGGGTTAAGGGATTTACATTAGGGATGAAAACATCGAAATAACCCCCTGAATAGTTTGAATCAGCCGTTCTTCCTAAGGGATCGCCCGTTGGAGGTATCATAAAAACGGAAACATCCACTCCTCCAATAGGGTCAAATATACTATTGGCTTCAATATCCATACCCGTTTCGGTCAGGGCATTTGCGTTCACGATAAACTGTTCCAACGATCCTTGTCCGTCTTCGTTGGTATTCACGATCGTATTGAAGTTGAAGCCAAAATCGATATTACCAATACCTCCACCCGCAATAACAATGTTACTTGCTGTCTGGGCAGCTGCTAAAGTCCCTGCCCCTACGTCTCCGGTCGCGGCTGGATTGGCACCTCCTACCTCATTGGTCACCTCCAAAACCGCTACTCCATTGTAAGATGTTCTAAAGGTTTGTACAGGATAACATGAACCGCAAGTACTTCCACCACTTCGATTCGATGTAACGGTTTGATTAAGCACTCTAACCGTATATGTACCATCCGCCATTCCGCCAAAAGAATAATCACCATTGGTATCCGTGACCGTGGTCGAGGAAAGAATGCCCAGTGCATCGTATAATTCCACCGTGACCCCTTCGACACCCAATCCAGCTGACGTAGTTTGATTTCTGCCTGCGCCACCCGGATAATTCACGTCCTCGAATACGGTACCCGAAATTAAGTTCGATGGCACTCTAATGACCACTGCACTCGATATTACTAAGTCCTGCCCTACATCGACGTTGGCGGTAACCTGGGAATCGCTTGAACTAATGTAGGTTGAAATGTCGTATGTATCCAGATCCAAACCATAAACACCGGTATTATTTATGCCTTCTATGGCATCATAATAGGTTGAATTATAAGCATTATTACCAGTTTGCCCCCCGTCACCGCTTAAAATGTAATTAGTACCTCCTTGGTTGGTTATTGAAAGTTCTTCCGGGTTTGTGGAACCGGAACTTGATCCATCCAGGGTCGCGTCTCCTTCGTAGGACAGAAAGGTAGCCTTACTCCCGGCCGGACTAATGGCATAAAAGCTGTCCAGCGTAAAGGACGTACCGTTGTTCTGGGTTTCGTCGAAGCCGTAATAAAGATTAATTGTTGAAGCCGGCAAGCTCGATTCCTCATAAAAAATCATTAATGACCATGCGCCCAATACCGTAGCAGTGGTACAAAAATCCCCGGTATTGTTTATGGTAAGATCTTCAAGATTATACGTATTCGAAAAGGGAGTTGTGATTCCCTCGATAATGGAAGTTACCTCGGCAAAATAGCCATAAAACCTTAGATTGTATCCAGGTATATTCGGACTTGCGCCGTAGACCAGTTCCGCATCCACATTTTGCCCTTCAAAAGTTATCGATTGATCCGGACTGTAGTTTGAATGGGACCAAAACAAATATGCCCTTGAGATAGTGGCCCCTGCCGGTACGGTTATATTTAAATTGCTTGAGGAGGTGGCTGCTATCGAACATGGATCGGTACCGTTACTATTGGTACGGAACGTACCCCCAACTGTGGTATAATTATAATTTCCGTTCAACTCCCTAAACAAGGTCAATGGCACATCATATAGAATAATTTCATCGTCAATTATGGTACCGGTTCCCACATCGGTTAGTATTACAGAGGGATCCGATGACCCAGTGAACGAAATACGAAAAGTCTCGTTGTTTTCAAACCAACTATCATCCAAAAGGGAAACGGTGATCTGTTCGGTATCACCGGAAGACCCATTAAAATTCAAGGTGCCGGAAACGGCGGTGTAATCCGAGCCAGCGGTGGCCGTAACGTCTGCACTTACATAATCCACAGTAAATGCCCCGGAAGCGTCCCCATTGGTATGGATTACCGTAAAGTTCGCGACGCCATCATCCTCATTCACAGTGACATCCGAAATACTTAAAATGGGACTAAATGTTGCCGTAAATTGCACATTGTCGATGGTTATTCTTTCATTATTGTTCCAATTTCCGCTAGCTGTTCCAAAGGCAATACCCGATACAGATGACATTTGACCCGCACTTAAATTGTAAGATACCGATCCCGTAGTCGAGGAATTAATAATTGCTATCACCTCCCATGCCGACGAGCTGTTGTTGTAGAGGTAGGCATATAATGCCTCGTCACCACGGGCGGTCGCATTCCAGTCAAAAGTTAAGCTAGCCGAGGTTGCATTGTTGAGATCTATGTCTCTATAAATCCAAACGTTATCCAGATTCTCGAAGCGTAGCTGATTTCCGGTAATATAGATTCTCCCTGAAGATGGGCTGGTGGTTTCGTTGACCTCTATCCAATTCGATGAAAAATTCGCTGAACCATCGTTCTGTGCGTATGAAACTGAACCAAAAGTGTCCAAATACGTCTCTTGTCCGTAGGCCAATGCGTTCAAAAGAACTGCAATCACTACAAATACTATCTTTTGGGGGCCTGCTTGATTCACTTTTGGTCAAGATTTGGTAAGGTAAATTTAACCTTGTTTCGTGCTAAGACCTAAATTATGTTGTGAAGAGCACCTAATTAGATGCCAAGCCGGATTGTAGTGAGGTCACAAATAATTTTACCCGACAATTTCGTCGTGATAATGGTGCTTTTTTAAAATGGTAAAATAACCTGTCTTTTGTCTTTTGGCGGCTGTACATCTCTATTTTCCGTAGCTCTCTGGTTTTCAATTACAGTAAGCACCGCAGCATTAGAGGCTGTCGTCCCGCAAACAGCTTCATTTTTGGAAACGATGACACGGTACCGATACAAATTCATGTCCCGTCTTGGTCTTTGTATGGTAAGAATTGGTGTAGTGCTGCCGGAGTAGTCAGGGCCATCCCCAACATCAATGAATTCACTACCACCATCGCTATTTACCTGCCACTGGTATCTATATAGGGAAGATGATGCGCCTTCCAAAGAAAAGAAAGTGGAAATCCCCGTTGCGGTTTTGGTATTTTCGGGTTGTGAATCAAGTACCGGTACTTCGGGAACTTCTAATCGTATTTCATTTTTATGAAAGTTACCACTCTTATCAGAAATTACTACTGAGAACGTATAACTACCAATTGCTAATCCATTTATCAAAGGATTCTCTTCCTTACTGCTAAAACTAAAGCCGTTAGGGCCTTTGCCTAGCCAGGTGATAGCTGCAGTGGAAACACCGGTACCAACAGGATTGGCCAACAGCCGTAGTGGCTGACCTAAACATAACATACCTTCAAATGAGGGCAGAACGGCTAGGGAACCTCCAGATTTTTTCAGGTCCTTGAAACTATAGTCGGCGCCCGCACCACCATTGCAGCTTGCATATATGTTGCTGCCGATAATTAATCTTTTGGACGCATTACAGGATTTATCAGCATCAAGATCACCTCCTGGTTCTATGACAAAAGCTGAACCTTCCGGAAGGTGAAGACTTACATTAGATGTCCATCTGGCATCGCCCCCCGCTTCTATTATTATCTTTGATGTTTTTAAACTGGCTGTATTCGTTACTTTGAGCAAATCCCTCTCAGCCAAACCATCTCCAACTATCACAGTATTTATCTCTTTAGAAATGGCTGAATTGATAGATACCTCATTACCCCCCCTGATGTGAACATTATGGGCAGTTCTTTTTTGCCCTGGATAGTCGGATGCCGCTACCCAAGAATCACCATCATATATTTCCCACACGGAAATGATAGTCCAGTTTCCTGAAGATACCGATCTGTAATCATCCAAATTTTGAGAGTAACCTTGTGGTATGTAGAAAAGACAACAAAATATAATGAATACGAAAGTGGTTGTTTTATATTCACCATCTTCCTTGGCCAATACACAAGTAGGATTTTCTTTCATCATGGTAGCCGTTTTAGAAAATTTTCAGTTTCTGAAAATAAGCGACTTAGAAACACTTTCCTTAGTCACTAGTGTCCGAAATTAGATGGCAACTCTTTCAAATGTAAGTTTCTTGGATTGTATTCTGATAAAAATGTTGTGAATGCTTCCTATATATACGTAAATAGATAAAAATCTGCGGTCATCTACCGCTGCTAGTGACTCAAAATGGAATATAATTAAGAGTTTTGAGTATTGAATAAAGCAAAAAAGCAGCCACTTTTGGGCTGCTTTCATACTTTTTATTGCGTCTGGTTATTCCATAATTATAAACTCCGACCTTCGGTTTAATTCATGTTCTGCCTTTGAGCATTTCACCCCGTTGGCACAGCGATTCATTAATTTGGTTTCTCCAAAACCCTCACCAGACAATCGGTCCTCCGAAATACCTTGTGAAATCATATATTTTACGGTCGCCTCGGCCCTTTTTTCCGACAACCACAGATTGTAAGCGTCTTTACCCCTGCTATCGGTATGGGAGTTGACCTTGATCTTAAGACTCGGATACTTCTCCATGGCGGCAATGACCTTTTCCACCTCGACCTCCGAATCTTTTCGGATATTGTATTTATCAAAATCGAAGTAAATGGTACTTAATTGTAGTAGCTTGGCCAAATCATCCCCAAAACCGGCCGTTACCGTATCGCGTTCCAGGTAGAAATCGATGATTTTCGCTTTTCCATCCGATCTTCCCAGATACTCCTCGGAAGGAACATATCCCTGTATGGAGGCCCTTACAAAATTCCCTTGATTGCAGTCTAGTGAAAGGGAATAGTTGCCCTCCGAATCGGTAATGGTCGTCATGACCTCTTCATTATTCTCATCGATGACCTTGACCGTAGCCCCTACCAACACCTGGTTGGATATTTTATCCCTAACCGTTCCTGTAATTTCCTGAATACATTCCAGTTTCAGGGGTTTCGTTTCCAAAAAGGCATAAATATCATCTGCCCCCTGACCTTCGGCCCTGTTAGATGCGAAATACCCTTTCCTGGTCTCCTCATCCATAATAAAGGTAAAGTCGTCCATTTTGCTATTTACCGGCTCCCCTACATTTACAACGGCACCGTTAAACTTACCCTCGGCGATTTTGGTAGCAAACACGTCAAGACCTCCTAGTCCCGGATGCCCATCAGACGAAAAATACAGTATGTCCTCACTGGTGACAAAAGGAAATGTTTCCCTTGCCTCAGTGTTTATTGTATTTCCCAAATTCCTCGGAACCCCAAAACTTCCATCTTCCTTTATCTCGACCATAAATATATCCGAAGCTCCTAACGAACCTTTCATATCGGATACGAAGTACAGTGTTTTTTCATCAGGGCTTAATGCGGGATGTGCTATCGAATAGCTATCGCTATTAAAGGGCAGCTCCTCGATGTTTGTCCAGATACCATCGGAAAGCGTAGCCCTGAATATTTTTAAACGAATGACGCCCTCTTCGTCCTTGATATACTTACCTTCTTTAAAATTGTTTCTTGTAAAGTACAATGTATTCCCATCTCTAGTGGTAATGGATGTAGATTCGTGCAAACGGGTGTTTACCTCCTCACCCAATTTTGATACGGCGTTCATGGAGATGCTATCGGCGTTTACCTTGTAAAGGTCTAGAAAGTCTTTGGAATTCCAAGTATGGCGATATCTGGCAAGATTGCCCGTATCCCTATCAGAGGAGAAAATTAATCCTTCCTTATAAAAAGAAGGAGCGAAATCAGAATAGGGAGAGTTGTATTGAAAAGGTTCAACGTTGTATCGACCAGAGTTCTGTTTGATGTCTTCCAAAAAATCCCGTTCACTTTTATACAGTTTGGCCCTATTATCGTCCGAGGTCAGCTCCACAAATTTTAACATGAACTCTTTTGACCCATCATAGTCTCCAAGCGTCTTCAAAGTTTGGGCATATCTGAAATAGTCCTCGGCCTCGACCTCTTTCGTATAATCTTCTACCAAACGTTTATAGGTGTCGGCCGCTTCGGTATAATCTGCATTAAAATAATATGAGTTTCCCAGTTTCTTAAGCAAGTCTGCAGAAACGTACCCTTTATCGAGTACCCTTTTGTAGATATCGATGGCCGGGCGAAATGAGTATTCCTCATATCGCTCATTTGCCTTGGTCACCAAACGATTCTCCTTTTCCTCGATTTCCTGAGCAGAAAGGTTGTTTAAGAAAGTGCAACATAAAACCAATACTAAAAACTGTCCCTTTTTTGTCATTTGTACCTGATTTAGAAGAAACGTGGTGAAACCAATTTTTGGAACGATTTGACCAACTCAAACCTCAGAAAAACCTCAAAAGACCCGTCATTAAATTGGGTTCCTCCCAACTCGGTCGTCTCTCTATCATAGGCAAGCCCTATCATGAACTGGTCGGATATCTGGAAACCCGCTAGACCACTTACGGCAGCGTCCCAACGATATGCCGCGCCAAAAGAAAATCGATCGTTGAACAAAAAGCTTGCGGACACATCTACTTGGAGCGGTGCGCCACTTACTACCTTGGTCAAAAGTGCAGGTTTGAACTTGAAATTGTTGTTCAAATCGAAAACATAGCCGGTAATCAGGTAAAAATTAATACGCTCCTGGGAGAGAAATTCAATACTATTGGCATCACCACCAGAACCATCAAAGTGTTCGGTTTCCAGTAAATTCGGCGCCGAAAGGCCTGCGTAGAATCTATTGGTGTGGTAATATACTCCTAAGCCTACGTTTGGGGAAAACCGATTTTCAATATTATCGGTATCCAAATTTTCTTGAAGAAGAGGATCATTTCGTTGCCGCAAACCATCGACGTCAAGGTTAAAGAGATGTCCGCCAGCTTTTAGGCCGAATGAGAGTTTACCTTCTAAAGAGACATCGATCGTATAGGAAATTATCGCGTCAAAATAAGTTTCCTGTACGGCTCCTTCACCGATTTCGTCGTTGACTATCGATAATCCGTACCCTACCCTACTATTACGAATCGGGGAATGTAAGTTCAAAGTCTGTGTCTGTGGCCCCCCTTCAAGACCTACCCACTGGGAGCGATACAGTGCAGCGGCACTGAATTGTCCCCGGGAACCCGCATATGCAGGGTTCACACTCATTGTGTTGAACATGTATTGGGTATATTGGGCATCTTGTTGTGCACTTGATGTTTCCCAGAAAAGCAATACCAATAATAGGGGCGCTAGGAAGCTCTTTTTTAGTATCATATAGGGTAAAGCGTTTACTTACTGATGTAAAGATAATCGTTCTCTGTTGTTCTGGCCTGACCTTCCAGATTGTACTCAAAGATATAAAAATAAACTCCTGCGGGTAAGTAGTCCGATGCACTTACGGTGGACCTTCCTTTTGATCTTCCATCGAAAACATTGTTTTGGTTGTTATAGTTGCTACCGTCATACACCAAAACACCCCATCTATTGTATATTCTTAGGGTATTGTTTAATGCCCTATCTACATTTTCTATCCATAGGAAATCGTTCTTACCATCGCCGTTAGGCGTAACGATTTGGGTCACCCTTATTTCGCTATCTATATCTTGTTTGGGATCTAGGTAATCTGGAATACCATCCCCGTTCGAGTCATCATTTGTCGGGTCCCCGTCGCCGTCGGCGTCCTCGTCGGGCGTATCGATCCCGTCGCCGTCGTCGTCCAGGTCACGGTAGTTCACGTCCTCCGTGCCGTCGGTATCGGGCAGGTCGTTCGCGGGGTCGTCGATCTCGTCGTTCACGTCGAAGCCGTCGTCCACGTCGGAGCCCTCGTACCCGTCGTCCAGGCCGTCGCCATCGGTGTCCGTTCCGGTAAAGGCCTGGTCCGGGATACCGTCGAAGTTGAAGTCGTTCCCCTCGTTGTTGTCGGGCACCAGGTCGTTGTCGCTGTCAAGGTCCCTATAATC
>NZ_VIKU02000010.1 GCF_009371985.2 Pelagihabitans pacificus | reverse complement strand
GTGTAAAAATAATTGCTTGGTCAGTGCCTTCTCGGAAAATCCTGCGGATTTTCCTCTGGTTCGTTCCATTTTTGCTAAGTTGGTGGCTCAACCACGCAACTATCCTTACACGAACCGTTGTGCGTAATTTTGGAGTAATTTTTGATGCTTCGTTAAATATGAAAAGATTAGCGTTTATTTTCTTGATTTTTCTTGCTGCTGGATATTCTGCGCACGGACAAAACAAGACTATTACGGAATTTGATTTATATGGTTGTTGGACTTTGGAGAGTAATGAAAATGGACAGCCACCTCAAAAATGGATTTACAAATCATGTGAAGAATCGGATTCGAAACTTGCAGTTCGGAATTCAAAAATTAGATTTCTAGCCTACAGTAAATGTGAATTTCAAGAAATAACCCCAAGTCAAATAATTTGCCCAGGTATATGGAAAACACTTGAGGGGACCTGGAGCTACGATGAAGTTTCTGGATTAGTGGAAATATTTTATCCTGAAAACTACATGGTAGAATTTTGGAAAAAGCTTAAAGAAGAACATCCTGATTTGGTAATACCAAACCCACGTTTGAAAAAGAAGTTCAGAGTTGTTGGACTTAACGACGGCCAATTAGAGATAGAAAAAACTACGCACAACATTACCTATAGCAAATAGGGCATAAAGTGCTAAATTTAAAGGATTGGGGTGTTTGCCAAGTCCGCCAAGTCTTTTGATTTGGCTTTTATATATTAAAAAGTAAAAACAAAATGCAAAAGCTTTGGCTAAGGGTTTAAACAGAAAGAAAATTGCCTATCACCTGCCCTACTTGCCATAGCCGAAGCCGTTGTAACACATACTGCTCAACAACAATATTCTACCCAAATTCACCGTTAGTATTTTGAAAATAGTAACTTTTAAGTTACCTTTGGGTAATGGAAAAAGTCCGGGAGGTAATCCAATACAAAAACTATTTTGAAGACTTCTTGCTTAAGCAGCCGAAAAAAGTGCAGGACAAGATATTCAAGGTCATCGAAATAATCGAAACGTACGAAAGGGTTCCCTCGACTTATCTAAAGGCAATTGTCGGAACGAAAGGACTTTACGAGGCGCGAATCAAACTGGGTTCGAACATTTGGAGGGTATTCTGCTTTTTCGACAAGGGAAAACTGGTAATCCTTTTGAACGGATTTACCAAGAAAACCCAGAAGACACCAAAAAAGGAAATCGACAAAGCGGTCGGACTAATGAATTCATACTATGAAGACAAAAAGAAATAAAGTGGACACTAAAAGTTGGAAGGACATCAAGGACACCGTTTACGGAAAAAAGGGGACCGAACGCAGGGACGGACTGGAAAGGGACTTCGAGTCTTTCAAGATCGGGTTTCTTTTACGAAAGGCACGGGAAGAAAAAAATCTGACCCAAGAACAACTCGGGGAACTGGTGGACAAAAAAAGAACATATATCTCCCGTGTCGAGAACAACGGGAGCAACTTGACCTTGAAAACATTGTACGACATTGTCGAAAAAGGACTCGGCGGAAAAGTGAAAATCTCAATAGAGATCTAAAAAAAGTACGTGTTACAACAATGGGTATAGCGCATAGCCGCAAAAGGCCAACGCAAAAGCCAAGCTACGCCCCATACACAAGCCGTTAGCAATAATATGGTACGATATACAAACATCCTTTACAGAGTTATAAAAACATTTGTAATTGATTCGTTTTTGGTGTATTTTTACACCAAAATTGACACGCCATGGCACGACAAAGCATCTCTTTTACAAAGCCTAATGATGAGTGGTTGAAATCCCAAGTGGACAATCAAGAATATTCCAGTAAAAGCGAACTGGTCAATGACCTTGTGCGACAAGCAAGAAAACAACAAGCTCAAATCGATTGGATCAAGGCCAAACTCGAAAAAGCCGAAAAGAGCGGATTTACCAAAGACGGAAAGGACGAGATTTTAAAACAGTCAAAGGCAATGCTGAATGGCTGATTACAGACTCAGCAATGAGGCTAAAAATGACCTAATACGAATCCATCAATACGGATTCAACAAATTTGGACTTGCCCAAGCCGACAAGTATTTCGAAGCATTTTTCCAATACTTCGAGATAATTGCCGAACGACCCTACTCATTCGAATCTGTGGACTATCTAAAAATTGGATACCGTCGCTGTGTTTACGGCGTGGACAGTATATTCTATAAAATGAACGGAGAAGTTGTTGAAATTATGGCAATAATTGGGAGACAGGACTTGGACAACATACTCTGAAAACAAAAAAATAATTGCCAACACGGTGTATAATTAATTGCGGTCGGAAATACAACAAATGAATTTCCTTTAATCAATTATCTTTAAAGTTAGGCGGACAATTTCCGATGGAAATGTCCGCAACGAAATCATAGCCGAGACCGTTAGCAACAATTGGAAAATGAATAAAAGAAAGATTTATTTTTATAGCGCTTTGTTTTTGACTATCGGTGTAATTCTCCTTTTGGTTACTGGTTCTTCATTACTCACGACGGCATTGAATAGCGACGAAACGATTCCTTTTGGAACTATACTAACTTGGACTGGAATGATTTCATTACCCTTAACGATTTATTGGGGAATAAAAGAGTTGAGAAAGCCATCGACCAAACTGAACAGGATTCTCTCCGGATCGCTTAAAATCATTATCGTTTTAGGAATTCTTTGGGTTCCAATATCCTATTTACTTGCAGGTAATCTTTCATTCTCATTCACCGAAAAAGAAACTTTTCAGGGCGGACAGGATGCAATGAGATGGTTTTGGCGATTAAGCTATGGAATTGGAATTGGCGCAATTTCGATAATATTCACATATTGGATTTCATTATTATTCAAAAAAGATAAAACCGTTACCAACAGTGTGTAACCGCAATTTGAACTGAAGGCTATACGAGACCGTTGTAAACCTTTTAATCAAAAACATCGCAAAAACTATTTTGATATACCAAACACTACTTCATATTGCTATTTTTCAGGGTATAGTTCTTGGCCTGATTATTTTAAGGTCAAATTTTTTCAACACAAGGGCAAACAGATATTTGGCTTATTTGATGTTTATACTTTCTCTTTTGTTGTTAAATCTCGCCTTGGAACTTTGGGGTGCTTTCCAGCATTTCCCGATTCTTCGGTTTATTGATGATGTGGAAACGGCATTTCTTGTCCCGGTCTTTCTATTGCTATTTATCTTAAACAAAGGAGGACACGCTTTTAAAAATTCCAAGGTATTAGTTTGGTTATATCTGCCCTTTGGATTCTCCGCCATTATAGGTTTATTTGAAGATTTTGATGTCATTGCCGATCTATATACCATTCCTGATACAATACAACCTATCCTTGAACTACTTAACAATGTAGAATTGTTTTTGGCCGTGTTTTTTTTTCCTGTTGTTTTGGTAGCTGCATATCGGTTTTTGAAATACATAAAACAAGAAAAGGATAAATCATGGGTTACAATTTTATGGCTTTTGGTTTCATTGATTTTCTTTTCATGGGTAATAGCTATTCTCATCCGTTTCTTTTATGTTTATGATGTTTCAATGACAATGAAAATCATTGCCCTTGCCGTTACTTTTTTCATTCATTGGACTACCTATGTGGGCATCTATAAATTCAGGCTATCAGATAATAGAGAAGAAATACGGGCCATCCTCAATGGATTATCAACAAGGATTAGCAAAACTGCCATCCCAGAAAAAGAAAAGCTTACTTCTGATAATCCGTATTTTACAAAACTCGAACTGCTATTTAAGGAAGATAAAATTTATACCGATAGTAGGTTGAATCGAGAACAAGTTGCCAAAGAATTAGGGATAAGCCCGGGATATCTATCCCAAATAGTAAACCAAATTACAGGGAGCAATTTTTCCAACTATTTAAATCGGTATCGTATAGAGGCAGTAAAGAAAATGTCATTGGATTCCGAATTTCAAAATTATAGTTTATTGGCTATGGGTTTGGAGTCTGGTTTTACATCGAAAACAACATTTTATAAAGCATTCAAGAAATTTACTGGAATGACTCCGAGCCAATATCAGAAATCATTTAAATAAGTCCTATTTTGTAATCATTTGAGCTTTTAGAACCTTTTCTTGGATAGTTCGCTTTAAGTTTGAGGGTAAAGTAATACTGCTTTAAAATTAATTTTTTACGACGTAAGGACAGTTTCCGTTGGAAATTATTTTCAACTAAAAATACACGTGACCGGTGGCAAAACATTTATAAAAAATAAATCTGTCATAAATTGACGAAATGAAAACCTTGACAATACTTCTATTCTTTTTCTCAATCATTGCTTCTGCTCAAGAAGAACCACCAATTGAAATCAAGGATAATCCCCTCAATATCGGTCTATTTCACAACATCTCGCTAGCAGATAAATTGACCCTTCAAAATGGTCTTTCGGTCCGAGAGAATCTTGGTTTTCATACTTTGGAAACCCCTGTCCGAATAAAATACCACCTCTCTAATGAATGGTCAACTTTTTTGGGGTTTCAAACAAGAACTGTAATAGAACCGAACCTTGAGGAATTTTTTAACCAAATTGGAAAACCGTCAAATTCTTATTTTTCGATTGGTACGGAATATGATTTTAAAAATAATGCTACGGGAGATTTTACTATTGGATTCCCATTGGATCTTCAGTTGGGCATAAAGTTTTAAAAGCGTTGGTGCACTAGTATTTTTATGAAAAGAAGATTTTTAATCATAGTAATATCATTTACTTTTTTTACTGTTAAGGCACAAAATCAAAAAGATACCCTCAGCCAACTGAATGAAAGAAAAAATGAAGTAAAGCTTAATGCTTATTTTACAGCGCTAGGGGCTTTCGAAGCGACTTACGAAAGAAATTTAAACAAAAGATCTTCCGTGGGAATTACCGGTTTGTATGTTTTCAATAAAAAAAGAGATGAGGACACAAATTTTCTTATTTCACCTTTTTATAGGAGATACTTTGGCAAAAAATATGCTTCAGGGTTTTTTCTTGAGGGATTTGGAACTTTTGGCTCCACCGATGGAAAACAGCTGACCGATATGGACGGAAATCTAACTTTAGATGAAGGTCCTGATGTGCTTGACTTTTCACTCGGTTTTGGTTTTGGAGGTAAATGGGCAACCAAAAGTGGAATTACTTTTGAAGTCATGGTTGGTTTGGGATTGCATTTGTTCAATTCCGATAAAACAGACCATAACAGTGTTAATCGTCGTGCGTTAAGTATAGGCTACCGATTTTAACCTAAATGGAAAAACGTTTTACAACAAAGATGGCTAAAGCAAATAGGTCGGAAAGTTTATAATTTAAAGGATTTGGCAATTAAAAAAAGACAATTATAAAACAAAAAGCTTTTCTAAGAGTATAGACGGAAACAAAAAGGTGTCCTTACCACCCTCCTTGCCATAGCCAAAACCATTGTGTGTAATTCTCGGAAATTTATAAGACTTCTCTTTTTTTCTCATCCAAACTACCTTTTGCTGTGTAGATAAAGAAAACAACTCATGGTTCGAATAGAGGTCAATGACAAATCGAAAGATAAGTTCGTAACGCCTTCTACAGGTAACATTCAAGTCCGGAGATTGTCAATAAAATATAAAACAATAGTATGATATCAATTACGAATTCTTTGACTAGAACACTTATCCTTTCTTTAATTTTCTGTTTAACAACTTTAGGGTATGCCCAAAAATCGATGTCAATGTCAGAAACTGTGACGAAACGGGAAGTTTCAATGTCTAATGCTTCTGGCAAAAGAACCAACGGTATATACAGGTATTATGTAAAAGGGGATGACAAACCTTTTACAGGTATATTATTTGCAAAATATCCCAATGGAAATTATTCGTCTAGGCAAGAATACGTTGACGGGGTAGGTCAGGGAAAATGGATAAACTATTACGAAAATGGGAATTATAAAGAAGTCGGATCTTACAATAATAATCTCGTCGAAGGACCCATAAAAAAATACTACGAAAACGGAAATCTTAAGGCTGAAGGGGAATATAAGGACTGGAGGGTTAAAATAGGTCAATGGAAGTACTTTGATAAAAATGGAAAACTGGAATCTATTTCAGATTATGGTGAAAAAGGTAGTATTGAGGAAGTGAAAGAATATTATCAAAGAGGAGAAATATCTTACAGTTGGTATTCGGAAATCCTTTTAAAGAACGGATTTAAGGAATAGTTTAATTCGTTCTTCTAAAAAAACGACGCACATGACCACCTATAACGTAACGTTTAGCTACTACTCTGTTAAGTTGGACTTTGTTTCCTACATTTAATCGTAAATAAAAATATGAACGTTTGCGTTACGTTGCTTGCTACGCACCGGTTGAAAAGACGAGCAACGCTTCGCAACCAGCCACCCGCAACGCATCATATTAAAGCCTTCAAAACGGGTAAGTCTTCACAGGTTCGGTTTGTATTTGGTACTTTAGATGTTGAAACACGCACCGAAATCATACACAAGACCGTTACCAGTAATTTGAAGAAAGCCAAATACCCAAAGAAAATGACAAAACCAATTCTTACAATTTTGCTTTTTCTTAGTATCCATATTGTTTGTGGACAAGAAAACATAACTAAGTTAGAAGGTCTTGAACAAGAGATAGAAACTCTTATGGATTCCTATAAAGCCGTTGGATTGTCCATTTCTGTTGTAAAAGACAACCAGATAGTTTATTCAAAAGGGTTTGGCTACCGAGACCTTGAAAACAAGTTACCCGTAAATGAAAATACAGTTTTTCCTATTGCATCTTGTTCTAAAGCATTCACTGCATCTTTACTTGGAATATTAGATTCTCAGAATAAAATTTCCTTGAAAGACAGACCCAGTTTTTATGTTCCTAAACTTGAATTTTACAACTCTCAAATGAATGATCTGATAACCATAGAGGATTTACTCTCTCACAAAAGTGGTTTAGGAGACCTTAACGGAACACTAGTACTGTTCCCAGAAGAGAATTCGGACATGGTAGTTCAAAAGTTGAAATACCTGCAACCCGAAGGTTTGGTGAATGACAGTTGGATTTATAGCAATATGGGATATACGATTGCCGGTACGATTATAGAAAAAGTTACAGATCGATCATGGGAAGAAAATCTACAATCGAAAATATTCAATCCCTTAAATATGCTGAACTCCTACACCGACATAGAGAGTATGACTGAAAACAAGAATTTTTCTTTTGGGTATGGCTTGTCAAATGGAGAAATCAAAAAAGTTATCTACGAAGAGTATTATAACTATAAAGCTGCCGGAGCAGTCAGAAGTTCTTCAAAAGATATGGCAAGTTGGATGATAGCTTGGTTGAACGAGGGTAATTTTAACGGAAAACAAATTTTGCCTAAAACATTTGTGCAAAATGCAACAACCATACACAACATAAGACCCAATGCAAATGAAGAGAACGCATTTTTGTTTGGTGATGGCCTTGGATGGCGAATGGAGGCGAGCAGTGGTAAATATAAGGTTTATCACGGAGGTAATACCTCTGGCTTTAGTAGCCTAGTTTTAACTTATCCTTTTGAAAAATTGGGTGTCACTGTTTTAAGCAATCAAACCAATTCTATTTTACCATATATCATCGCAGATGTTGTAAAAAACAGGATGTTGAACCTAGATGAAACCGATGTAAGTGATTACCCTGTAAATGTAACTGATATCTATGTTCCAAGTGAAACGAATACAGAACTAAACCCGGAAAAGAAACCGACACACAACCTTTCATCATTTATAGGCAAATACGAAAACTACGGGTATGGAACGATTGAAATTAAACTTAAAGATGGGAATTTATATGCCCTTTATCCAAAGTATCAGTTCTTTTTGGAACATCTATATTTCAATATATTTGTAATGATACCAAAAACAGAAATTTCTCAGGTAATGAATCCTGAATTTGCAATAAGTTTTAAAACAAACAATCGCGGAGAAATTTCCTCATTGATGATTAATTTGCAGTCAAAACCTGTAGCGTTCACCAAGCAAATAGAGCAATAAAAACTGCTGGCAACAGTGTGTATAAGCACTAGCAGTTTAAGTCTGTATATGAAACGTAAAAACATGGATCAAGGTCGGTGATATCTAACAGTTTATTGGCTTGAAATCCGCTACTGCCCATACACGAGACCGTTAGGCACAAGCTAAATACCAATGGCAGAATACCATAATCCATTCTCGGACAGAAAACACTATTACGAACACGCCGAATGGATTGAGGGACATTTGGACAAGTTTTTCGATGAAAATCTAATATCCGTTTTTCATGAAATACCAACATTGGATTTACATCTTGATATTTGCTTCATTAAACCAGCAAATACTCAATTCAACATTCTTCTGACTTCTGGAATGAGCACTTTAAAAATGAACGTTTCAGAACAAGTTGAAAATGTAACGGAACTCGAGTTTGCCGAATTAATGATGTTGATTCCAAAGGAAATTGAATTTGACCAAGTCTATTCTGGTAAAAACAAAAATGATTGGATTATCACAATTCTAAAACAGGCAGCCAAATTTCCTCACTTTTACAATACGTGGATTGGAATTGGACATACAATTCAAGCAACGGAAGATATGACACCGTATAGCAAGGAAACGGATTTTGTTGGTGCTTTAATCCTCCCATCTGTGACTTTTGACAAGGATTTTACGGAAATCAAGAAAGATGGCAGAAAAATAAATATTTACAATGTGCTTCCCCTTTATAAAAATGAACTGGAATACAAAATAGAAAATGGATATAACAAGCTATTGGATTTATTGGTAAAGGCAAACGGAAAAGAAGTTTTGGATCCGAACAGAAAGAACTTAGTCCCAAAGAAGTCTTTTTGGAATAAAATTATTGGAAATTAAAAAACAAAAAGCCAGTGCCTAACATTGTGTATAGCTCATTGCGGTCGGATTTTCCAAATGGAAAATCCAGCCTGATTCGCTAGCTTAGGGCTACTGCGGAAAAGTCCTGCGGAGGTTTTCCGCCACGCAATTATAGCCGAGCTATTATAAAACATTTAATTGAACATTTTGAACCACATCCAACTTATTTCCGTTTTAGCAACCCTCGTATTGGTCCAAATCTTGGGATTTATTTCAATAAACTATCTGGGAGATTACGGTTGGAGCGTTTTTCTGTTCATCCCCTTAGTCATTGGGTTTCTACCACCATACATTTCTGGCAGAAAAGTCAAGATAACCAAAAGTACCGCGTATAAATTAAGTTTTATAGCATTGGCACTGGCCTGTCTTGCTCTCGTAGTTTTTGCAATCGAGGGACTCATTTGTCTTTTGATGGCTAGTCCGCTTCTTGCCCTGGCAGTTTGGCTAGGCTCTTATTTGGGCTATAAAAGTTCTAACTCAAATTTTATGAACCCTACGAATACCGCTATAATTCTGGTGCTTCTATCAATTAGTTTTTCGAGCTTTGACCATTTCAACGTTCCAAAGGACTTAATCCCCGTAAGGACCAAAATAATCGTGACCGCGCCCATCGAAGAGGTTTGGAAAAATGTAGTAGCGTTCGACAAAATCAGCGAGCCCACGGACTGGATTTTTAAAACCGGGATTTCATATCCAACAGATGCAACAATTGTTGGGCATGGTGTGGGAGCAGTTAGATATTGTAATTTTACAACTGGTAGTTTTATAGAACCCATTACTACTTGGAGCGAGCCGAATTTACTACAATTCGATGTCAAAGAACAACCAATTCCAATGAATGAATTAAACCCATTTTGGGAAGTTCATCCACCACATTTAGACGGATATTTCAAATCCTATAAAGGTCAGTTCAAATTGAAAAAATTATCTGAAAATAAAACGGAACTGGAAGGAACGACTTGGTACAAAGTGGACATTTATCCTGAAATATACTGGAAAGGTTGGTCTAACTTTATTGTACACCGTATCCATGAAAGAGTTTTAAATCATATAAAACTCGAATCGGAATAAACACGTTTTACAACAATACCTACAATTAGTTGCCGAGGATTTTCCTGCGGAAAATCCATGCATTATTGGTATTTCACAAAAATGAAAACTTGTCCGCTATTCGTACTTGGAAGAATTTGCCTTCCTTTTCAAAGGAACTACCCTAAAATGCAAAGGAGTAGGATACGTCTTCTTGTTCTGCCATTCGTAACCGGATACGTTGTTGATTGAAAACCAATAATGGAACGGATACCGCTGTCTGCATGCTACGTACCAAGTCTTTGTGGAATAATTTATCAAATAAACTTGGGTGCTCCCGCTCCATCATCACCAACATATCCGCATGTTCTTTCTGGATACTTCCTTGCAATCCCGATTCCACGTCATCGGCGTGCACTAGGCCAAAAACCAATTCTGGATAGGAAATTTTTCGCCGAACCTCCTTTTCGAACCATTCCATCCGTACGCTCGCATCGGATTCTTTCTTTAAAGGCACATGCACCACTTTGATCAATGCCCGATAGGGTTCCGCAATGCTTACCAAACTACGGATCGCCTCTACATCGGCATCCTCAAAATCAGTGGCATAGACCAAGGTGGAAAGTCCGTGGTAATAACTATTGTTAGGGAGTACCAATAGGGGAACATATAGCTTATCCAAGAGCTCGTTGGCAATGTTTCCCGCAAATATTCCACGTAGGGTGTAATCATCTTTCATACCGACGATTACCAAATCCGCATCCAGACGTTCACAGGCGGCTATAATACTTTTTGCGACAAAACTACTCTCGACCACCTCTACCTTCACAGGGTCGACGTACAATTCATTTTTAAGATGGGTGGTACAATAGTTGGCAACTATCTCTTTCTGTTCTTGATTTTCCCATTTTCTCAATTGCTCCTGCGGTCGTATGGTAGAAACCGTAATGGGCGGCAGTTCATAAACATGTAGAACATGTAATTCGGCCTGCATCGACCTACTTAAGCGATAGGCATAACGCAATGCGGGAGCGGATCTTTTGGTACAATCGGTGGCGTATACTATTTTTTTCATGGCATACCATTTTAAGCAGTACAAAGGTACGTCGCCGAAAAATTGATGGAAATGACAATAGTCATTTATACCAATGTTATCTCAAAAAAAGAGTCGGAAGTGTTTTAGGTGAGCGAAAGACCCTATCGGTTCCCACGTTTTTCATTGCCTTTCAATACATTGATGCATTTCTGAATCTCTTCTTTGGCCCTGCCATTCGAGAATCCAAGACCAATGGCGTATTTGTAAATTAATGTTCGTTCTTCCTCCTCGATTTCATGGTCCGCAAGAATAATGCTGCAAAGATCTTGAAGTCTTTCGATTCGCTCCTCCAAGGAGTAGGGTGGAATCAATGGGAATTTCCCAGGATTCTTCAAGATATCCTTCACCGTTTCGTCCGAAACATCAAGCTTAAAGGCCAAACGTTTTAAAATTACCTCTTCCTCAGTATTTATAATACCATCGACATTCGCCAATTTTACGATGGCCGCAAAGTGGGCGATATTACTTTGATGTTCCCCGGAATCATATCTATCTGCTATGGACATGGTTTTTGAGTTTGTTTATGAAACCCTTAAGCTATCGCTAATGCAAGAAAGGTGCAATGACATTGGTCAGTTGATAAAACCTATCACTACGTTTCTCGATAAATTGGATTTCCGTTTCTCATGGAGGGCAATTGGTCCCGGTAATAATGGGGAAAGTAAGGTTCCATCATTGAATATCATTCTTCCTTTTTAAACCTGGAAGCTATCTTCACAATCAATAGCGCAGCGGACTTGGCCCTTAGGCACCCCATAATAATGTTTCTTTAAAGGGTAACCAGTGCGCTACCGAATTCGAATCATTTGGTCGAGAACCTAAAGGTGGTCGTAGTTTTATATTTTCCACCTGGATTTAGAATTACCGATGGGAAATCGGTCTGATTGGGAGAATCCGGATAATGTTGCGTCTCCAAACAGAGGCCGCTTCTTTTCACGTAAGTACCCCCGTTCGGCCTTGGCAGCGTGCCATCCAAAAAGTTACCGCTGTAAAACTGTAGTCCAGGTTCGGTAGTGCCCACCTTCAGGACTCTTCCACTTTTCGGATCGAACAAGGTCGCTACTTCCCGTATACCATCCCCTTGATTATCAAGTACCCAGCAATGGTCATATCCCAAACCATTTTTTAATTGATTGTCATCTTTGTCGATATCCCGGCCTATTGTTTTAGCGGTGGTAAAGTCGAAGGGCGTACCCTCGACCTTTGCCAATTCGCCGGTAGGAATCAGGGTTTCGTCTACAGGAAGGTAGCTACCTGCGTTTAATTGTAGTTCATGGTCCAATATGGTCGTTGAAAAGTCACCGGATAAATTGAAATAAGAATGCTGGGTCAGATTTACAATCGTTTTTTTGTCGGTCGTAGCCTCGTACTGTACGGTCAAGGTATTTTCGTTGTCAAGGGCATAGGTAACCGTGATATCTAAATTCCCAGGAAAACCCTCTTCCATATCCTTACTTAGATACGTGAGTTTAAGTACCGCTTGATCCTTTCCGATAGATGCAGCTGCCGTCCAAACCACTTTGTCATATCCCTTATAGCCACCATGCAGACTGTTCTTGCCATTATTGGCCGCAAGTCGATATTCTTTACCGTCCAACAAAAATTTGGCATTGGCGATACGGTTCCCATAACGCCCTACCAGTGCGCCAAAAAAGGGGTTGCCCTCCAGATATTGCCCAAGGGAATCAAGGTTCAATACCACATTCGCAAAATTTCCATTTCTATCGGGAACGGCCAAATAAGTAATCCTACCACCGTAGGTAATTATTTTTACGGTCATTCCCGTGGTGTTGGTAAGGGTATACTGCTCTACGTTCTCACCTTCCGGTGTTGTACCATAATCACTTTTTGAAATGGTAATGCTTGCATTCGATTTGGTGACTTCCGCCTTCGTTTCTTGACCACACATGGCACCCGGGGCGAAGGTGATAAAGAAGACGACTAAATTACCAAGATTCAAGAAGCTCATTTTTGGTGTTTCATACAATTAATTTCCCTTTTGGAGAGTCGTACCTCATTCCCGTTATCTCAGTCTCTCTTTGGAAAAACCAAACTATCGGCCGGGTACGTTCGTTTTAAATATTCCATTTGGGCCTTTGCCCAATCGGTAATCATCGTGCGTTGTTCATCGGTGAGGTTGGCTTTCGGATGTAACCCAAAGTAGGTGTAGGAAGCCAGTGGCATCTCACCTTCATCGACCATTTCGATAATTTCATCAAACTTGTGGTTTTGTACATAAAGTGGTCTGTTGGTAAACTCGGAAAAGTTGAGATGTTTTTTTCCATCTTGAACATGATGATCCAACCACCAGGCTACCGGCTGCACGTTGGCGTACCACGGGTATTCGGTTTTGTTCGTATGACAATCATTACAGGATACCTGTAGCAGGTTATTGACATCGGCCGGTACGTTATACTTCTTTGCCATGTCGTAGGTGAGGTCGTTGGACTCATTTTTGTCCGGCTTGATGAATTGGATAACCACTAAGATAAGTAGCAACCCGATTAAGAGTTTTTTTAGCATGATTAGCAGGGTTGTGTTAGGTTAACATTGGTTCCATGGATTCGATGCATATGGTTATATTTATATTTTGTAATACTTCGTCTAAGATAATACCCTTTCAATTGAAACCAAAAGTAAAATCATAGGTATTGTCTTCGAAATCAAACAATCCGGTCTCAAACCAGGAAGTGGATGTGGTGAATGTCCCTTTTTTCATCCCGAACCGTGAGTGAACAAGTATTGCTGGTCATGGGTTTCAAATGGTCGATAAAATCGGTGATTGACAAAAAATGATCGCAATCTATATTACTTTTTCCAGACTTTTCCACCGGTATACTTGGTCAAAATAATCCCTCAGCTGGTAGGGTATCGTTCATGGACATTTGGGTCGATACCCGTTTGCTGCCTGGAGCAGGTGTTCGCCCTTTGATACCAACAGGTTGCCCACTTTCCGCCTTAAGATGGCGATACTAGTCCTAGAGCTCCGCATAGGAGGGTCTTACGACCATTATCCCAAGAAATTTGCTTTGAAAACAGCACCCTGCCAAAGGGAATATATTCCTATATTCGAGGCATAGTCAAAATCCGGATGCTTCATTTGATAGAAATAATCGAGGATTCCAAAATCCCTAAGTACAAGCAAATTGTGCATTCGGTGCTTACTGCTTTGGGCAACGGTCAAATTAAAGTGAACGACAGACTGCCTTCTGTCAATGAATTGCTGATTACCTTCGATATCTCGAGGGATACCATCGTTAAGGCTTATGACCACCTGAAGGGAATGAAATTGATCGACTCCGTACCCGGAAAAGGCTACTACGTCAAAAACGACGATTTGAAACTAAAGGCAAAGGTGTTCTTGCTCTTCAATAAATTAAGTGCACATAAAAAAATTATCTACGATGCGTTCGCAAGCGAACTGGGCAATGACGTAACCATCGACTTTTTTATTTACGACAATAATTACCGACAGTTCAAGAACCTCATCCTGGCCAGCAAGTCCAGGGAGTATACCCATTATGCCATCATCTGCCATTTTGAGGAAGGCGGTGAGGATTTGGTAGACTTCGTGCAAGACAACATTCCACTGGACAAATTGTTGGTATTAGACAAGAAAGTGAGTCAATTGGGAAGCAGTGTTTCCAGCGTTTATCAGGATTTCGAGGGAAATATCCATGCATCCCTAAAGGAATTGAATCCGCAACTGAGAAAATATAGGAGGGTAAAACTACTTCGACGCAAGCACACCTACCATCCTCTTGAAATCAAAAAAGGGTTTGTTAAATTTTGTAACGAATATGCCTATGATTTCGAGGTCTTTGAAGATATCGCAAAGGAAAAAATAACGCCCCTCACCGCCTATATTACGCTCACTGAGAACGATTTGGTCGACCTTATTAAAAAAATAAAGGATGCGGATCTAACCTTGGGAAAGAATGTGGGTATTATCTCTTACAATGATACCCCTTTAAAGGAAATTGTGCTAGACGGCATTACCGTGATTTCAACCGATTTTGCCCAGTTGGGCAAGCAAGCGGCCCAATTGATTTTGAACAACGAAAAACGACAGTTCGACAATCCTTTTTACGTAATTCCCAGAAAATCGCTCTGATTCTTTTTGAGCCACTTACCATGTTTCCTGATTTTCCGGCGCCAAAATCGAATAGCAGAACGGTGCAGAACACTTTTTACCGATCCAAGTAATACCTTTGGACGAAAGACTTCAAAATAAGCAATGAAAACAAAAAGCTTTAAACATGTCAACTATTTGTGGGATAGGCAAAAAGCAGCGGACATGGGCGATGATCAAGTAGCGCTTTTTCTGTACCGCTCCAATATCCTTGGGGCCGATCTGCGAATTACCAATTACGGCGGCGGAAACACCAGTTGTAAAACCATTGAAAAAGACCCTTTGACCAATAGGGAAGTGGAAGTGATGTGGATCAAAGGTTCCGGTGGTGATATTGGTACCCTGACCAAGGCCGGTATAGCCGGCTTGTATACCAATCGACTAAGAGACCTTAAAAAAGTATATCAGGGCCTTCATGATGAAGACCGGATGGTGGGCCTATTCAACCATTGCATTTACGACTTGGATAGTAAAGCCCCTTCCATCGACACCCCTTTGCACGGATTGCTTCCTTTTAAGCATATCGACCACTTGCATCCCGATGCACTCATCGCGGTGGCGGCGGCTAAAGACAGTGAAAAGGTAACCCAAGAAATTTGGGGCGATACCATGGGTTGGGTACCTTGGCAGCGTCCTGGTTTTGATTTAGGGCTCCAGTTGGAAAAATGCCTGAAGGAAAACCCTGGTATACGGGGGATTGTACTTGGAAGCCATGGTCTGTTCACCTGGGGAGACACTTCCTACGAATGCTATGTCAATAGTTTGGAGGTCATCGAGATGGCCTCGGAATTCATCGAAAAGAAAATCAAAGGGAAGAAACGAATTTTCGGCGGACAAAAAGTCGCATCGTTGCCAGAAAAGGAACGAAAGGAAAAAGCCGCGCGATTAATGCCTTTGTTACGGGGATTGTGTTCTTCAGAAGCGCGAATGATCGGCCATTTTACCGACACCGATGTGGTCATGCAATACATTAACAGCCACGATTTGGAACGTTTGGCCCCGATGGGGACCTCCTGCCCAGACCACTTTTTAAGAACTAAAATACAGCCGTTGGTTCTTCGACTCGATTCGGATCAAAACCTATCGGATACCGAAGCCATCCTTCAAAAACTAAGGCCTGATTTCGTACAATACCGGGCAGCGTACAAAGGGTACTATGAAACCTGCAAGCGCGCCAATAGTCCTGCCATGCGCGACTCCAATCCGGTCATCATTATCTATCCGGGAGTGGGGATGTTCAGCTTTGCCAAGAACAAGCAGACCGCCCGGGTTGCAAGTGAATTCTATATCAACGCCATCAATGTCATGCGGGGGGCCGAAGCCATCTCGGAATATACCTCGCTTCCCCGACAAGAAGCTTTTGATATCGAATATTGGTTGTTGGAGGAAGCCAAGCTGCAGCGAATGCCCAAGGAAAAACCACTATCCAGAAAAGTGGCCCTGGTGACCGGTGCAGGCGGTGGTATCGGAAAAGCCATTGCCGATAAATTAGCCTCCGAAGGTGCCAATATAGTCCTCACCGATATCGTCGAAGATCGCTTGGAGGAAGCAGTCGACACTTACGCCCCGGATATTGCAAGTTATGCTGTTTGCGACGTCACCAAAAAGGAATCGATTTCCGAGGCTTTTAAAAAAGCCTGTTTGCAGTTCGGTGGAGTCGATATCGTAGTCCACAGCGCCGGTCTCGCGATTTCCAAACCCTTGGAAGAAACCACGGAAAAAGACTGGGATATTCTTCAAGACGTTTTGGTCAAAGGTCAGTTTGAACTCGCAAAACAAGCGGTTGCCATCATGCGGGCACAAGGTTTAGGAGGTGATATCATTTCCATCGCCAGTAAAAATGGCTTGGTCTCGGGACCCAACAATGTGGGTTACGGTACCGCCAAGGCAGCCCAACAGCACATGGCCCGCTTATTGGCTGCCGAGTTGGGAAAGGACAGGATACGCGTGAACACGGTTAACCCCGATGGCGTGATCATAGGCAGTAAAATCTGGGAGGGTGAATGGGCAGAGGGACGCGCCAAAGCCTATGGTATTGCCGTTGAGGAACTCCCGTCATTCTACGCAAAGCGAAATCTGTTGAACGAGATAATATATCCGGAAGACATAGCGAACGGTGTTTTCGCCTGTGTCGCTATTTTGGAAAAAACCACGGGTAATATCATCAATGTTGACGGGGGCATGGCGAATGCCTTTGTCAGATAAAACAATTTCATTAGTTTAGAAACTGTTCACGTTCATTGGTCCGTGGGCATTTACAGCAATCATTCAAATGAGACTGAATAGCGAGCGTATACAGGAACAGAATAAAAAGTCCCTAAGCGACCACGAATCACAATTTGATTTCTTGGCAAACAACCTCACTCGGCAAGATATCAACGTAGCGGATCTGGTGCAGCAGCTCTGCGACTTCCAAGTAGCCATTCCAAGTTGGGCGTTGGGAGCGGGCGGAACCCGTTTTGGCCGGTTTTCTTATCCAGGGGAACCCTCCAGTTTGGAACAAAAACTGGATGACGTAGGGATCTTGCACGCCCTCACCCAAACCGCTGGGGCCATCTCCCTGCATATACCCTGGGATATTCCAGAGGATTACTCGGCAATTAAAGAAAGGGCCGCGTCCCATGGCCTCGTTTTCGATGCGGTAAATTCCAATACCTTCCAAGACCAAAAAACCCATGCCGAAAGCTACAAGTACGGTTCATTGAGCAATACCGAGAAAGCCGTTCGGGAACAGGCCATCCAACACAATATTGAAGTAATCGAAATCGGTAAGCGTCTCGGTTCCAAAAGCGTAACCGTTTGGTTGGCGGATGGTAGCAACTTTCCCGGACAGAATAATTTTCAGACATCGCTTCAGTATACCGAAGACAGCCTGAAGCGAATTTATTCCCATTTGCCCGAGGACTGGAAACTCTTTATCGAGTACAAACCCTACGAGCCAAATTTCTACAGCACCGTTATACAGGATTGGGGCACCTCCTTTATGCTCGCCAATGCCTGTGGAGAGAAAGCGTATACCCTAGTAGATTTGGGACATCACCTGCCCAATACCAATATCGAACAAATCGTTTCCATTCTCATGCTCAAAGGCAAATTGGGCGGTTTCCATTTTAACGATAGTAAGTATGGGGATGACGATAGCACGGTGGGAAGCGTCAAACCCTACGCCCTTTTCTTGATTTTCAATGAATTGGTGTACGGCATGAACAACAATCCACAAAACCCCTACCCCTCCTGGATGATCGATGCAAGCCACAATATTAAAGATCCGCTGGAAGATTTGATGCAATCCCTAGAGGCCATTCAAGAAGCCTATGCAAAGGCCTTGTTGGTAGACCAGAAAGCGCTCCGTGAAGCACAGGAAGCACATGATGTGGTTGGTTGTCAAGAAATGCTACAGGCAGCCTATCGCACCGACATAAGGCCGTTACTACAAAAAACGAGACTGAAAGCAGGAGGCGCTTTGTACCCGCTGCAGGCCTATCGCGACCTGAAAATCAGAAAAACCTTGGTCGATGAGCGAGGTACGGAATCCGTAGCCACTGGATTATAGAGATACCATGAAAAAAGTAACCGCCGTATTCGATATTGGAAAAACGAACAAAAAGTTCTTTCTTTTTGACGACACGTTCCAGGAAGTATATCGGGAATACGCCTCGTTCGAGCCCATCGAGGATGAAGACGGATTTATAACGGAAGATCTCAAGGCCGTACAAAGATGGCTGCGAAGTGTTATTAACCGCGTTCTACAAGAAAGAACATACGATGTTAGGGCCGTAAACTTTTCTACCTATGGTGCCAGTTTGGTACACTTGGACGGGAAAGGGGAAGTGCTTACCCCCCTGTATAACTACACCAAACCGCTTGAAGAAGGTATAAAGCAATCTTTTTTTGGGCAATACGGTCCCGAAGAAACCTTTACCCAGAATACCGGAGCTCCCTACTTGGGCATGCTCAATTCAGGAATGCAACTGTATTGGTTGAAACAAAACAGACCGGCAATCTTTAAAAAGATTCGCTATTCGTTACACCTTCCGCAATATATCAGTTACCTTTTTACCGGGATACCCTTAAGTGAATATACCAGTATCGGCTGCCATACGGCCCTATGGGATTTCGGAAAGCAAGACTACCACGAATGGATTTATAAGGAAGGCTTACATAGCCTGTTTCCTCCGATTGTTTCCGCCCGGACGAGTATCCATAAAGTCTATAAGGGCAAGCGCATCCGATTCGGGACGGGTATCCATGACAGCTCTGCCGCCCTCTTGCCTTATATACGCAGCATCAAGAAAAAGTTTCTATTGGTTTCCACGGGAACTTGGAGTATTACCATGAATCCTTTTTCCCAAGAATCCCTACAACAGACGAGCATTAAAGATGATTGTATTGATTTCCTAGGTGTCGATGGCAAGCCGGTGCGCGCGACCCGCCTTTTTTTAGGAAACGAATACACCATTCAGGTAGCTAAGCTTTCCGAACACTTCCATCTTTCAAAGGACTATCACAAAAAAGTGCGGTTTGATGAGGCCATCTATGCCAACATCGCTAAGGGGCTGCAGCCCTCGTTCAAATGGGAAGTGCTGGCCACCGATACCATGCCGGTAGCTACCGACATTCGCTATGACTCCTTCGAGGAGGCATACCATCATTTAATGGTGAAACTTGTACAGCTTCAGGTAAAAAGTATCAAAATGGCACAGGGCCATACTAAAATTAAAAGGTTGTATGTCGACGGAGGATTTAGCAACAACGATTGTTTTATAAAACTGCTCTCGCGTTATTTGGGCGACATGAAAGTGCAAACTACCGACGCATCCCTCGGTTCCGCCCTTGGTGCCGCGATGGTTATATCGGATAAAAGACTGGATCGAAAATTCCTCAAAAAGCACTACAGTCTTAAAAAACACCTACCTTTTATCACTAAATAATTTGCTATGGCACCCCCATTCAATACCGCTTATCCTTCTGTTGATGACCTAAGAGACAAGGCACGATTACGTATCCCGCGATTTGCCTTTGAATATCTCGATGGGGGTTGCAACGAGGATGTGAGCCTTGCGCGAAATACCGCTGAGATACGAAAAGTGCAGTTACAACCCCGATATCTTCGGAATCGCGGTACCAGTTCGACCAAGACCAAAATCCTGGGAATGGAGTTCGATGCCCCTTTTGGCATCGCCCCGGTGGGCCTCCAGGGATTGATGTGGCCCAACTCCCCTGCGATCTTGGCAAAGGCGGCCTTTAAACATAATATTCCTTTTATCCTGAGTACGGTAACGACCATGGATATCGAAAAGGCCAGCGAAATCACCGAAGGAAACGCTTGGTTCCAATTGTACAATCCCGTAGATGATGTTATTCGTGATTCCATTATCGACCGTGCCTCGGCGGCCGGTTGTCCGGTATTGGTATTGCTTTGCGATGTACCCACTTTTGGATTTCGCCCGAGGGACTTTAAAAATGGCTTGGCGTTACCACCAAAAATGTCCGTTTCCAACATCCTCCAAATTTTGGGGAAACCTACTTGGGCATTTCATACCTTAAAGTACGGTCAACCTACCTTCGAGACCCTCAAGCCTTACACACCGGAAGGATTGAACCTTAGACAGCTCGGCGCTTTTATGGACAAAACCTTTTCAGGACGCCTAAACGAGGAAAAAATAAAACCCATACGGGATAAATGGAAAGGAAAACTGGTCCTAAAAGGCGTCGCCTCGGAGCAAGATACCCAAGATGCGATTCGAATGGGGTTTGATGGTATAATCCTCTCCAACCATGGTGGCCGCCAGTTGGATGCAGCCCAATCGACCATTGGCACCCTTCAAGAGGTGGCCGGCCCCTACGGTAATCAAATCGAAATTATGATTGACAGTGGGCTCCGATCAGGTCCGGATGTTGCAAGGGCGATAGCGAGCGGCGCCAAATTCACTTTTATGGGACGTTCTTTTATGTACGGTGTCGGGGCCTTGGGAACCCAAGGAGGTGACCATACCATCGGTATGTTAAAGACACAGTTCAAACAAGTAATGGACCAACTCTGTTGTGAACGGGTCGAAGACCTACCGAATCATTTGATATAACCACCGACCATTATGGGCCAGTATAACATTGATGAAGAAATAGAGGAACTTGCAGGCGGTGAGTTCGAACGGGAACGGGTTCCCCCATCAAAACTAAAAAGTTGGAAAAGCTTTTTGGGGATGTATGCCGGGGAGCATGCCGCAGGAACCGAGTTTACCATCGGCCCCCTATTCCTGACCGCCGGTGTAAGTGCCTTTGATTTGATCATTGGGTTGTTGTTGGGCAATCTCATGGCCGTACTTAGCTGGCGATTCCTTACGGCAGAGATTGCGGTGAAACATCGGTTGACCCTCTATTATCAATTAGAAAAAATATGTGGGAGAAAACTGGTCGTCGGCTATAATTTGGCCAACGGCATCCTCTTTTGCTTTCTGGCAGGGGCTATGATTACGGTTTCGGCGACGGCCGTGGGGATTCCTTTTGATATGGAAATGCCGAAACTGACCGATACCCTACCCAACGGACCTACCTTTATCCTGGTAGTGCTCGCAGTGGGAGCTGTTATTTCCTTAGTAGCCTCCAAGGGTTATGACACTGTTTCAAAAGCAGCGAATTGGATGTCTCCCCTGATTGTTTTGGCCTTTTTGGCTTGCGGTATCGTCGCGCTGAACCAACTCGGCGTAAAAAGCTTTTCCGATTTTTGGAACATTTGGGGCTCGGGGTCCGATCCCTTTCCCGGACAAATTAAATATACCTTCTGGCATGTGGTCATCTGGTCTTGGTTCGCCAATGCCGCCATGCATATCGGCATGTCGGACCTTTCGGTTTTCCGGTTTGCAAAAAAAGCCAGTTCCGGGTGGACGACCGCAGCGGGAATGTATATTGGCCATTACATGGCATGGATTGCAGCGGCCCTACTGTACGCGGTGTACTTAAAATCCCCCGAGGCCCAGGCATTTTTGTCCAACGGTGAAGCCCCCCCGGTTGCTCCGGGACCTTTGGCCGATAACGCCATCGGCCTTTTTGGAATCATTGCAGTGGTGCTTGCGGGCTGGACAACCGCCAACCCGACCATTTACCGGGCCGGACTCGCCTTTCAGGCGATTATCCCCAAGGCGTCTACCTTCTGGGTAACGATTCTTGCGGGAACCGTGGCCACGGTGGCGGGACTATTCCCAGCCTTTGCGATGAAATTGTTGGACTTTGTGGCGCTCTACGGATTCATTTTGGCTCCTGTTGGTGCCGTCATCGTGTTCGAGCATTTTTTTCACGAACGGGCAGGTATCGTACGGAATTACGCCGAGATTGCACAGATCAATTACAATAAGTCGGTACTGTGGGCATGGGCCATCAGTTTTGGGCTTTTTTATTTTATCTCCATACGGTTCGAAGTGTTTTTATCCTTCGTGACGCTTCCGGCCTGGGTACTTTGCGGCATCTTGTTCTTGATATTTAGTAAGTTTTTACAAAGAAGGCCGCTCGGCACTTCGACCTGAGGACGGCCAACTACCTCCAACCACTGCAACCTCAGGTTCCTGATGGATTTGAATAGCGTTCAAATGCAATAGCGAGTGTTTTCTTTGCAATACCAAGGAAGTCGACTAACTTTAACGTTAAATACCAGTCGATGAAGAATACTATTTCCGAAAGGGTGGCGGATTTTCTCAAGGACTTTCCTCCTTTTAACGAGCTTCATGAAAAAGACCTTGAAAAGCTTTCCACCGAAATTTCCATTGTTTATAAGGAAAAGGACAGTCTGGTATTCCAAGAGGAAGAGGTGCCCCATACCTGCTTTTACGTAGTCCATAAAGGAGCGGTTCTGCTGCGGAAAAGGCCGGACAAAACGATTGTCGACCTGTGCGATGAAGGGGATATTTTTGGCCTGCGGCCACTGATGGCAAACGAAAACTACAAAATGGAGGCTGTGGCCTACGAGGAAAGCATTCTGTATGCGATTCCCATAAATGCGTTTAAACCACTGACCCAAACCTACGAAGAAGTAGGGAATTTCTTGATCGAGAGTTTTGCGTCGAACACGAGAAATCCCTATGCAAATAGGCATCAAGGTAACTTATATGGTGAAAAGGAAAATAGGAACACGGAAGCCCATCCGATGCTTTTCGATTTACAACCCATTGCCTATTCAAAAAAAATCGTCTCCTGCTCACCGGAAACGGATATCAAATCGATTGCCAGGAAGATGACCAAGAAAAAGGTGGGTGCCATGCTCGTAGTGGAGCGACAGCTACCCGTTGGGATCATTACCGATAAGGACCTCCGCAACAAGATTGCCACCGGTCTTTTTCCCATTACGGCGCCAGCGAGCAGCATCATGAGCTCCCCGGTCATTACCTATCCCAAAAAGATGACCATCGCGCAGACCCAGATGGCTATGATGAAGAGCAATATCAGCCATCTGTGCCTCACCCAGGATGGCACCCCGAATACCGAGGCGGTGGGCATCCTTTCCAAACACGATTTGATGCTGGAGCTGGGGAACAACCCAGCCGTATTGCTAAAAGCGATCAAAAGGGTACGGAAAATCAAAAAGCTAAAGCCCATTCGATTTCGGGTAACCCAATTACTCAAAGGATATCTGGACCAAAATATTCCGCTCACACTGATCCTGAAAATTATCTCGGAACTCAACGACGCCTCTGCCAAACAGGTGATACTCTTGGCGCTGAAAAAAATGGACGCACCTCCACCGGTCAAATTTGCTTGGCTAGCAATGGGAAGTCAAGGGAGAAGTGAACAATTGTTGCATACCGATCAGGACAATGCGATCATTTTTGAAGATGTTCCCCAGGAACGACTTTCGGAGACCAAGGACTATTTTTTGAACTTGGCAAGATTGGTGACCGAGGGATTGAGGGATATCGGATATGACTATTGTCCGGCGGAGATGATGGCCTCCAATCCACACTGGTGCCTTTCCCTTACGGAATGGAAAGACCGCGTTTTGCATTGGATCGTGAATCCGGGACCTGACGAAGTGCTGCTTTCCTCTATTTTTTTTGATTATAACCTCACTTATGGCGATCGTACTCTTGTGGAGCAACTGACCCAACACATATTTGCAAGTACCGGGAAATATCCCATTTTTTTTCTTCACTTGGCCAGTGGTGCATTGCAGAGTCCGTCACCGACCGGCTTTTTTAGACAGTTTTTGGTGGAGGAGGATGGGGCCCATAAGGACTTTTTCGACCTTAAGAGAAGAGCGTTGATGCCATTGGTCGACGCAGCAAGGGTTTTGGTACTATCACATCAAATAAAATCCATTAATAGCACCGCGGAGCGATTTGAAAAACTGGCCGAGCTCGAACCGAAGCAGAGGGAATTTTTCCTCTCCTGTTCCTATGCGGTCAAGGCATTGCTCAAATTTAGAACAAAACAAGGCTTGTTACATAATGATTCGGGGCGTTTCATTGCCTTGGACCGCCTGAATAAGGAAGAAAAAATGAAGCTAAAGAGAACCTTTAAGACCATTCGGGAATTGCAAGAGCTCGTTCGGGTGCGTTTTCAGGTATCAAATCTGCTGGGCTGATGAATCCGTTCAAAAAGAAAAGGCATTACCCCGAATTTTGGGAAACGTATGAAACAACGTTCGGGAAGCGGCTATCGGAGCGATTGGAGGAAGTCCGTTTTGTCGTGTTGGATACCGAAACCACCGGATTCGATTACGACAATGACCGCATCTTATCGATTGGAGCGTTGACCATCCTGAACAATACCATTGCCGTCGATCAAACTTTTGAGGTCTACTTGGAGCAGCACTTTTACCATGCCGCCAATGTGGAAATCCATGGAATTTTACGGGATGAGGCCCAGGAACGTATCACCGAATTAGAGGCGTTACAACGTTTTCTGTGCTATGTAGGCAATGCGGTCATAGTCGCCCACCATACCGCATTCGATATCACAATGATCAACCGGGCACTTAAAAGACACGGACTACCGAAACTAAGGAATAAGCTGATCGATACGGCGGTACTCTATAAGCGCACCTTGATTCAATCACCGCTTTTACAGCAAAAGGAACATTATACCTTGGACGAGCTTGCCGACAAGTTCGACATCTCCAAAAGAGATCGTCATACCGCCTTGGGCGATGCCTATATTACGGCCTTGGCCTTCCTCAAAATATTGGGTAAAATTAATGGAAAGAAGGACCTAACGCTCAAAAGATTATTGCGTTAGCGTATCGCCCCGGTACGGCTTTTCAGATAATCGAGCACATTGTGTTCGATTCGCTCCTGAATATTGCTGATATCGGCCTTGACAAAAGTTTCCCCAGTAATATTCTCGTATAATTCGATGTACCGTTCCGATACCGTTTCGATGTAGGTGTCGGACATTTCCGGGACCTGTTGGCCCTCTAGGCCTTGAAAGCCCTTGCTGATCAGCCACTGCCGAACGAATTCCTTCGATAATTGCTTCTGGGACTCCCCTTTATCTTGTCGCTCTTGATAACCCTCCGCATAAAAATAACGGGACGAATCGGGGGTATGTATTTCATCGATCAGTACGATTTTTCCATCTTTCGTCTTTCCAAATTCATATTTGGTATCGACCAGTATCAGTCCTCTCCCAGCCGCAATCTCTGTTCCCCTTTGAAAAAGGGCCGTCGTATAATTCTCCAGCACTTCATAGTCTTTTGGGGAAACAATACCTCTTTCTAAAAGCGCCTCTTTGGAAATATCCTCATCATGGTCGCCCTTCTCGGCCTTGGTAGCAGGCGTAATAATCGGTTCCGGAAAGGGATCGTTCTCCTGCATCCCATCGGGCATCGACACACCACAAAGTATCCTCTTTCCCGCCCTGTATTCCCTGGCGGCATGCCCTGACAGATAGCCGCGTATGACCATTTCTACCTTGAAAGGCTCACAAGCATGTCCTACTGCCACATTGGGGTCGGGTGTCGCCAACAACCAATTGGGCACAATATCCGCTGTCGCGGCCATCATTTTCGTTGCAATTTGGTTCAGAATCTGACCTTTATAAGGGATACCTTTGGGCATTACTACATCAAAAGCCGATAGACGGTCGGTAGCGACCATTACCAGCAAATCATTTTCCAAAGCATAGACTTCCCGCACTTTGCCTTTATATACACTTTGTTGTCCAGGGAAATTAAAATTGGTATCCGTAATGGTGTTTTTCATAGTGGTCTTGGCTTCAGGGGATAGCGATTGCGTGCTGTTATGGTTACTGTTTTATTGGATTATTCCGATGGCATTTTTGCAAGCTTAAGGTGTTGGCCATATTCCGAACTGGCACTTTCCTTGCTTTTTCGCTCCCATCAATTTCAGAACCTTTGTGGTTTCGACTCCGCTTGACAAACACCACTTCATTTTTGTAGGTCTTGTTTCCAATTCCATATTCCGAACCTAGTTCTGATGTTCTATATTTTTATAGGCATCGATTACCTTCTTGACCAGTTTATGGCGGATTACGTCCTTATCGTCTAAATAAATCATTGATATACCTTCCACATCCTTAAGTACCAACAAGGCTTCCTTCAGTCCGGAAATCACCCTTCTAGGCAAATCGATTTGACCGGGATCCCCGGTTATAATGAATTTGGCACTTTTGCCCATACGGGTCAAAAACATCTTCATTTGTGCATGGGTAGTATTCTGTGCTTCGTCAAGAATTACAAAGGCATGGTCCAGGGTCCGTCCTCTCATAAAGGCCAAGGGGGCTATTTGGATGGTGCCATTCTCTATAAAATGCATCAACTTCTCACCAGGGATCATATCCCGTAGGGCATCGTATAGGGGCTGCATATAGGGGTCCAATTTCTCCTTTAAATCGCCTGGTAGGAATCCCAGGTTCTCCCCGGCCTCAACGGCCGGTCGGGTCAAAATAATCCGTTTTACCTGCTTTTCTTTTAGGGCCTTGACTGCAAGGGCCACCCCGGTATAGGTTTTGCCGGTACCCGCAGGACCGATGGCAAAGACCATATCGTTCTTCATACTGGCATCGACCAATTTGCGTTGATTCACGGTCTGTGCCTTGATGAGTTTTCCATTCACCCCATGAACGAGCGTTTCCCCGCTGTTTTCGGGTGTGTCATAGTCTGAAGCCACATTACTCGTAAGCACCCTTTCTATCACATTTTCATCGAGTTTGTTATACTTGATAAAGTGGGCCGTCATCATATCGAAACGGCGCTCGAATTCCTCCAAAAGTTCTTCGTCGCCATAGACCTTGATCTTGCTTCCACGCGCCACAATTTTCAGCTTTGGAAAATACTTTTTTAGCAAGTCGATATTTTGGTTTCGTTGTCCAAAAAAATCTCTCGGACTAATCTCGGTAAGCTCTAGGATAAGTTCGTTCAAAAAATATAGTTGTTTTTAGGGTTGAGGCAAAAAGATAAATTTTAGAAGGCTGTTTTTTTGTTATAATTTTACCATTGATTATACCGGACAAACATAAGTAAAAAATTAGTTCGGTATTCCAAAAACATATCAACATTGCTGCATGGCAATCATTACGTTAACTACAGATTTTGGGCTGAAAGACCATTTCGTAGGTGCTTTAAAAGGGAGTATTTACAAAGAGCTAGCCGACGCCAAGATTGTTGATATTTCACATGGTATAAGTCCGTTCAACATTCATGAATGCGCCTACATCCTCAAAAACGCCTACCAAAACTTTCCCGAGGGTACCATTCACATTGTTGGGGTCGATGCCGAACCTACTCCGGAAAACCAGCATATAGCCGTTCTGGTCGACGGCCACTACTTCATCACCGCCAATACAGGGGTTATTGGGCTCATTACGTCAGAAGTCAATCCTGAAAAGGTGGTGCATATCAATATTCCCAATCCAGAGCACGGTTCATTTCCCGTTATGGATGTTTTTGTGAAAGTGGCCTGTCATTTGGCCCGCGGTGGCACTTTGGAAGTAGTGGGCAAAGTATTCAATGAGCTTAAGCAGCTAAAAGAGTACACCCCTACGGTCACCGATAACGGTAACAAAATCGTCGGAAGCGTGGTCTATATCGATAACTACGGCAATGTGGTCACGAATATTCACAAGAATTTTTTCGATGCCTACAGAAAAGGAAGGGATTTCGAGCTGAACGCACGTACCACTAAAATAAAAAAGATCTATCATCGATATAGCGATATTATCAATTTTAACCTCGATAGGAACAACCGACGGGGTGCCGGGGACCTTTTGGCACTTTTTAATTCATCGAACTATATAGAACTGGCCATTTATAAAAGCGATTTGAACACGGTAGGTGGCGCTTCTACCTTATTGGGACTAGACTATCGGGATATGGTTACCATAAACTTTCTTTAAATGCTGGTACGAATCGTAAAAATGACCTTCAAAAAGGAAAATATCGCTAGTTTTGGCCAACTGTTCGAGACACATAAATATGACATACGGGGTTTTGAGGGATGCGAGTTGCTGGAACTCTATCAAGACACCAAGAATCCTTCAGTATTCTTTACCTATAGCTATTGGGAAAATGAGGGATGTTTGGAGAACTATCGAAAGTCGTCTCTTTTCAAATCGGTATGGGGCAAGACCAAGCTGTTGTTTGCCGAACGCCCCGAAGCCTGGAGTGTGAACAAAATAGTAACCTTAAACTAAATTGATGCATGTTGGCCATATTTAAACGGGAGATACAATCGTTCTTTACTTCGCCCATCGGCTATTTGGTCATTGCCCTGTTTTTAACACTTAACGGATTGTTCCTTTGGGTCTTTCGAGGGCCTTTCAATATATTCGACTATGGTTTCGCCGATTTGGGCAACTTCTTCTTACTGGCACCATGGGTCTTCCTGTTTTTGATACCGGCGATAACGATGAAGAGTTTTTCAGAGGAGAAAAAACTAGGTACCTTGGAATTGTTGTTTAGCAAGCCCATAGGCCTTTGGCAGACTGTTTTGGGAAAGTTTCTGGGCACCTTCGTTTTGGCCTTGATCGCGCTCGCACCAACGCTGTTGTATGTGTATAGCGTTTCGAACTTGGGTACAACCGTAGGTAATTTGGACATGGGGCTGGTGATAGGTTCCTACTTTGGCACCATTTTTTTGGTTGCCTGCTACACCGCCATAGGAGTGTTCGCATCTACCCTTTCCGAAAATCAAATTGTCGCCTTTGTGCTGGCAATTCTGTTATGTTTGGCCCTTTACTATGGTTTTGAAGGACTGTCTTCCCTTGTAAGTGAAGGTGAAACATCGGTTTTTATCGAAAATCTGGGTATGCGTGCGCATTTTGACAATATCGCGCGTGGGGTGTTGGATACAAGAGACCTTATTTATTTCATTTCGCTGGCAGGGTTCTTTCTCTTTTTAACCGTTGTTCAACTGAAAAATACGAACCGGCGATGAAGCATAAACTCCTGACCTTTTTAAAAGCCCTCGTCATATTGATCATCGTCAATCTAGTGGCTAATTTTCTATATACCCGTTTTGATTTGACCGAAGATGGTCGCTATACCCTTTCAAAACCTGCGGTCAATTCAGTAGCCTCTTTTGAGAGCCCGGTGATTGTCGATGTACTGTTAGAGGGAAACCTACCGCCCGAATTCATCAAACTAAAGAATGAGGTACGACAGATTCTAGAAGAATTCGCTTCCGAAAACAACAACATTAAATATAGCTTTGTCGACCCTTTGGAAGGTGTCGAACAAATCGACGGCACCATCGTAGAACTGCAAAGCCTAGGGCTGACCCCCACTAGGGTAACGGTTAACGATAACAGCAAGATCTCCCAGGAAATCATCTTCCCTTGGGCCATGGTGAATTACAATAATACCACTATCAAGGTTCCTTTGCTCAAGAACAAACAAGGGGAAACCACCGAAGAACGGGTAAACAATTCCGTACAACACCTCGAGTACGCCTTCGCCGACGCCTTTACCAAAAGCGCTATAAAAGAAAAGAAACGAATTGCCGTCATCAAAGGCAACGGGGAATTAGACGATATCTACCTGGCTGATTTCCTTACGACCATTCGGGACTATTACAATATCGGTGCGATTACCTTGGATTCGGTGCAAAGCAGTCCGCAAAAGACGCTGGACCAGCTAAACGGCTACGACCTGGCCTTGATCGCCAAACCGACAGAAGTCTTTACCGATGGGGAAAAATACGTCCTGGACCAGTTTATCATGCACGGTGGGAAGTCGGTTTGGCTCATTGACCAGGTCAATATGGAAATCGACAGCCTGTTCAATGAGAACGGAACTGCGCTCGCCCTGCCGAGAAATTTGAACTTAAAGGATTTCTTTTTTCAATATGGTGTTCGTTTGAACCCCGACCTCATCAATGATATGTATTTTACGCAAATCGTATTGGCCACGGGGGAAGGCAATGCCTCACAATACGAACCGGTACCTTGGCTGTACAATCCCATGGTGCGATCCGGGGACGACCACCCCATCAACAACAATTTGGAAGCGATACGATTTCAGTTTTCGGGCTCTATCGATACCTTGTCCAATGCCTATTCAAAAACCGTATTACTACAGAGTTCTCCCCTGTCGAAAACAGATAATGCACCAAGACAGATTAGTCTGGACATGATCAACCAACCACCTCAAAAAGAATTGTTCAACAATGGCAACCAGCCTATGGCGGTTTTAATCGAAGGGGATTTCAATTCGGCCTTTCGCAATCGGGTCAAACCCGTAAAACTGTCTAAAGATTTGGAAAAAGGGCCCGCAAATAAAATGTTGGTCATTTCCGATGGGGATGTCATCAAAAATCAAGTTCGCAACGGTAGACCCTTAGAGCTGGGATATGATAAATGGACGAGCAATTATTACGGTAACAAGGAATTTTTGGTGAACGCCATCAATTATATGCTGGACGATAATGGACTTATAAACATTCGTAACAAGAAAGTCAGCATTCCTTTTCTGGACAGTAATAAAATCGCAGCCGAAAAAACCAAATGGCAGCTACTAAACATCGTACTACCAGTGGTCTTGACCCTCATTTTCGGTCTGGGTTTCAACTATTGGAGAAAACGGAAATACGGTATGTAGATGTTAATAAGTTTGTTTCGGTAAAAACCACAATTAAAATATCTTTGTTTGTCTTGATTTTTTGAAGAATCGCTCTTTTTCGGAACGATTTTATTTGACTCGATAGACCGCAACTTGAAATAAACAACTGGCAAATGAAATTTATAGTATCCAGCACCTATCTTTTAAAACAGCTTCAGGTTTTGGGCGGTGTCATTAACAACAGCAACACCCTCCCCATTTTGGATAATTTTTTATTCGATTTAAACAAAAACAAGTTAACGGTTTCGGCTTCCGATCTGGAAACTACTATTAGTTCTGTACTAAATGTCGATTCGGACAATGAAGGTGTCATTGCCGTACCCGCAAGACTGCTTTTGGAGACCTTGAAAACCTTCCCTGAACAACCCTTGACCTTCGTGGTTGAAGACAACAATACGGTCGAAATAAGCTCGAACCACGGTAAATACGCCTTGGCCTATGCCGACGGGGCCGAATTTCCAAAGGCAGTGGAATTGGCTAATCCCAGTTCCACTATCGTATTAGGGGATATTTTGGCTACCGCAATCAACAAGACTATTTTTGCAGCTGGTAACGATGACTTGCGACCCGTAATGAGCGGGGTGTTCTTTCAATTCTCACCAGAGAGTCTAACCTTTGTGGCGACCGATGCACATAAACTTGTAAAATACCAACGAAACGATGTGAGTGCCTCTCAAGTAGCAGAATTCATCATGCCCAAAAAACCACTGACGCTTTTAAAGGGAATTCTTGCGGGTAGTGAATCGGAAGTTACGATCGAGTACAACGATAGCAACGCCAAGTTTACTTTCGACGACACCGAGCTCATCTGTCGCTTGATCGATGGCAAGTATCCCAACTACGAAGCGGTGATCCCGAAGGAAAACCCGAACAAACTAACGATTTCCAGAAATCAGTTTTTGAGCTCTGTTAGAAGGGTTTCCATTTTCTCCAACAAGACCACCCACCAGATACGGCTTAAAATCGCAGGGGCGGAGCTGAATATTTCCGCCGAGGATATCGATTACAGCAACAAGGCCGAAGAACGCTTGACTTGCTCGTATTTAGGGGATGACATGCAAATCGGTTTCAACTCCCGCTTTTTGACGGAAATGTTGACCAACCTTAATTCTGACGAGGTTTCCCTGGAAATGAGCCTGCCCAATCGGGCCGGAATCCTTACCCCTATTGACGGACTTGATGAAGGGGAACACGTGACCATGCTGGTCATGCCGGTAATGTTGAATAATTAGTATTTATCCCGACGAAAGGGCGACACTCAAGAAATTACCATTTTTGTCGGTTTGGATCGATTTGTCTTATAAGAATTAACTCGTTTCTACACTATTGTACTGAACGTAAATTTCCAGTTCCGATTTTTGATAAACTTTTAGAATCTACCTTTTTTATACGCTGCCAGATAAGTCTTACACACTTCGGTTGTACTTATGACGCCCCCTGTCCAATAGATGGTGTCTTCTCTTCAGAAAAAGATTCCTATGCCCGAAAATCCTGTGATTCATCGATATTTGATACTGTAACTCATTGTTTTTCATATATTTACTATACCATTCCCCTATAACCATTAAATAATTGTAATTATGAAAAACATTACCAAACTAGTGCTAGTAACTAGTCTACTATTTTTCTCTTGCGAGGTGGAAAAAATCAGCGAACAAGAGTCGATCGAAGCCGTAGCCGGGAAGGCAAAGAAAAACAAAACCAAAGGTCCTGAAATTCTCAAAGAGTGTCTAGTGATCAACGCCGACCGGTGTGGCTATAGCGACTATGCTGCATCCAGTTTTTGGTGGCCTAAAGAAGGTGAAGGTGGGCCGGAAGGGCTTTTTTCGGTGAGTGATGAATACCAAATGACCTACACCGAATATGATGATGGCACCATTAACATCAAGGGTGATACAGAGCTCAACGGCTGCGTGGCAAACATCGACCTTTGGTTAAAGGATAAAAAGAATCTAGAAGAGTGGAACGCCGGTGGCGGACTCTTTAAGGATGAAATTGAATTCCTTAGCTGTTCGGAGGTCATTGCCGAATTGTTGAACTATTATATAGTAGACGAATTACGAAGCAGTATGACCGCCTCCGGATGTGGAGAACGGGACGGGGCTTATACTATTACCCACAGACCGGCAGATCAGCTTTACGCCTTTCAAGTTGGTCCTGGAGGTGCCTTGTTTGATGTAGGTGACGACTTTGGGGTCAGCGGATGGGCTTTTGCCATTCACAATGAAACCGGTAAATCCCACATCTTGGATTTTAACTTTACTACGAAATGCGAAACCGGAGCTGGTTGCGAAACCGCCTTCGCTAGAGGAAACGATGGCCAAACCTGCTTTATAGGAAACGGTTTTAACCGTTGGGGATGGACCATAGGCCCATTGGCGGAAGGAGATTATACATACGAAGTGTATGCAGGCGCCGGACAATGTGATACCAACAAAGGGGAACTGGTAGGAACTGTGGATGTTAGCTATGCAAACGGTGAAGTCGATGTGGTCTATAACATCGATGCCGCTTATGATGTTGAGGAAACACATACGTACGCAGGTACGGAAATGTTCCCAACCGATAAAAAAGGAAAGCTCACCGTGGCTCCTGGGCAATATAGTATTGCCGATGACCTATCAGGCGAAATTTATGTAATCGCCCATGCAGTAGTCTGTCAGGACTAGGACACTCATAGTAAGAACCAGTTAAACAAATGGGCCCAACAGTGTTGGGCCCATTTTAATTTTTTGTTAAGCGATAGATAGGTTATGAAACAAAACGAATTGTCATGAAGTAACTCGGACGTTCACCATTACCTGCTTTTACGGCATTTACGATTGGAAGTATAAAGACGATGATACCGATAAAAATCAAGCTTAAAATTCCCAGGCCGAACAATAGGATGGCCGGTATGCTCAAAATGGTGAACAATAGCATGCTCAGCTGAAAGTTTACAATAGCCTTTCCATGTTCATCCATTCCAGCCACGGAGTCTTTTGAGGTCAACCAGATAAACAGCGGTACGATGAGTCCGCCAAATCCTGTGACATACGTTAATAATTGTGAGAGATGCGCGATGACCAATAATTGGTTATCGGTTCTGAGCGCAGTGTTTGTTTTTTGATTGATGAGTTCCATTTTTCTGTTAATTTTTCGGGGTTACTACCTATACGACGTGATTTGCCCCGAAATGTTACAAAAAATGGAGTACTACTTATTGTCTTCGTTCCAGCTTAGCCAGTTTCTCCTTCTCCTTAACAATATCCAGTTTCAATTTATTGATTTTGTTATTCAGTTCCATTTCATCGACTGGAGAGAGCTTTCCCTTGCTCTTGCCTTTGCTCAACTTATTTTGCAATTTTAAGATTTTAGCCTCTCCTTTATCAATTGCTTTTCTTTTTGAGGCAATCGATTTGGCTAGTTTCGCACTCTTTTTCGCTTCCTTTTCGGCTTTCTTTTGTGCTTTTTCAGCCTTTTTAAGTTCTTTTTCGTTTTTTTCGATTTCCTTTTGCTTCTTTTTTGCCTCCTTGAGTTCTTTTTCCTGTTTTTCTTGCTCCTCTTTGGCGACTTCAACTGGATTTTTGGCAGATTCAACTTCTTGAGCATACCCCATGAAGCTAAAGAGCAATAGTGTTGCGATAGTATATATTATGTTTTTCATAGTTTCCTGCTACTGGGCTATTAGGACATCCAATATATGAAATTATACCGATTTTGTGGGTTTGGGGTCGAAGTTGGTTCGCCTCGCCTATTGCTCGCTTTTGACTATTTTTGCAGGAAAATCGACCGTATGCTATCAACCGAGCCCATTATTGCCCTAGCAACACCTTCCGGTACAGGTGCGATTGCGGTCATCCGTATTTCCGGAAAGGGAGTCATCGCGGTGGTCGCCCACTTTTTCAGATCGGTTCGGGGAAAGCGGTTGTCGCAGCAAAAAAGCCATACCGTTCATCTCGGCCATATCGTTGATGGCGCGCGAATCGTAGACGAGGTATTGGTATCGCTTTTTAAGGGTCCCCATTCCTATACTGGTGAGGACGTCGTTGAAATTTCCTGTCACGGTTCTCCCTATATTCAACAACAGATCATTCAGTTGTTTTTAAGAAACGGCTGTCGATCGGCGGATGCCGGGGAGTTTACCCTCCGTGCCTTTTTGAACGGAAAACTGGATTTAAGTCAGGCAGAGGCGGTAGCCGACCTAATAGCGTCCGACAACGAAGCGAGCCATCAAATCGCTATGCAGCAAATGCGGGGCGGTTTTAGCGATGAAATCAAAAGATTGCGCGAGGAATTACTGAATTTCGCCTCTCTCATTGAATTGGAGCTGGATTTCTCCGAGGAGGATGTAGTATTTGCCGATAGAGAGCAGTTCAAAAGCCTATTGACGAAAATCCAGAATGTCCTAAAACGCTTGATCGATTCTTTTTCAGTAGGTAATGTCATCAAAAATGGAATCCCGGTTGCCATTGTAGGCGAGCCCAACGTTGGTAAATCAACCTTGTTAAACGCTTTATTGAATGAAGATCGGGCCTTGGTATCGGAAATAGCAGGAACCACCCGCGACACGATAGAGGACGAAATAAGTATCGGAGGTATTGGCTTTCGGTTCATCGATACCGCGGGTATTAGGGATACCGAGGATGTGGTCGAAGGCATGGGTATCCGAAGAACTTTTGAGAAAATTGAAAAGGCACAGGTGGTCGTCTATTTAATCGATGCAACCGGATTTAAGGAAAACGGGGCTAGCCTCAAGATAGAAATCGAAAAAATTAGGAATAAATATCCACAAACGCACCTTGTCGTGGTCGCCAATAAAATGGATGCCCTTTCGTCGGAAGAAACGAATCACCTTCGGGAGCAACTTCCAAATGCGTTACTACTCGCTGCCAAGAAAGGAACCGGGGTAGAAGACCTGCAGGAAAAGCTACTAGAATTCGTGAATACCGGAGCTTTGCGGAACAACGAGACCATCGTTACCAATGCCAGGCATTACGATGCCCTTTTGAAGGCTGTGGAAGAAGTCGAAAAGGTGCAATCGGGATTGGCTGAAGGAGTTTCAGGGGATTTGTTGGCCATCGACATTCGGCAGGCGCTGTACCATTTTGGCGAAATCACCGGTGAAATCTCATCTGACGACCTGTTGGGAAATATCTTTGCCAATTTCTGCATCGGGAAATAACTTCTGTGAATTCATTTTGCGATAAATCAATGGTTTATTTAGCCAATTTTCCCGTCTCTTCTTTTAAGTAGTTACCTTTTTTCATGGCTTTTGCCTTGTAAGCGCTCCCCAAGTCGGGTTTTTTCAAAAGAGGGCAAAATCCTGGGATAATCATGGCTATTGGGAGAACGGTGGAATTATCGTAAATTCAAATACCTATAAAACGAATCCAATATGAGACACCGTCACATAGTTCATCTGTGTATCCTGGCCTTGATGATGGCCTGTAATTCAAGCACCAAACAGAAGGAAAGAGAGAAGACCCTTGCGGAAAAAAACATCCCAAAAGTGGTCACCGCCGATATAGAGGAAGGTATTAAAGCCAATATTGCCAAAAAGGTAGAAGAAGGTGGCGGATATTTCAATATGGATGCCGACGGAAAGGAACTGCGGCTACAGTTGGTACGCGTTCATACCGAATACCTTTCAAATTTGGGGCCTCGCCGCCATTTTGCCTGTGTTGACCTAGCCGATGTAAGCGGTGATGTTTATGATGTGGATTTTTTCTTGGATGGGGACCCCGGCACCATGACCGTTACTGAAACGACCCTTCATAAATTGAATGGCAAACCTTTCTATACCTGGAAACAACGCAAGAACAAAACCTGGTATCGGGTGCCTGTACAAAATGCAACCAATGATTTACTCGGAGTGGTAGAAGGAGAAGACCGCTTTGAATTCTATTACGAAGTAACCCTCCCTGAAATGAAGGAATCGGCAAAAATATGGATTCCTGTTCCACAAAGCGATCGATTTCAAACGGTTGAATTGTCAGACCTTAGCGCTCCGGTGGAACACCAAATGCTAAAAGAAAAGAAGTACGGCAATTCCATCGTATATATGGAGCTTTCCCCCGAGCATAGCGGAGAAAAGATGAAACTTGTTTATAATGTGACAAGACAGGAGAAAAAACCCTATGAAGAAAATTCATCCCCTACGAACTATCTAAATGCCAGTTTACTGATGCCTGTGGGTGACCGATTTCAGATACTCGCCGATTCCATTATCGGCAACAGACGTAACGAAGGTACCATCATGCAGGCCAGGGCATTATACGATTATGTGATCGACAATATGCGTTATATCAAGGCGGGCAAATATGGAACAGGGGATGCCGTCTATGCGTGCGATGCACTTACGGGAAATTGCACCGAGTTCCATTCCCTATTTATCTCGCTGGCTCGATCTGCCGGAATACCTTCACGATTTGCCGTTGGTGCTTCAATCCCTTCGGACAGGAACGAAGGGGGCATCGATGGTTATCACTGTTGGGCAGAATTTTTCGCCGAGGGGAAATGGTGGCCGGTCGATATCAGCGAGGCCAATAAGTACACGGCACTTGCCACGTATTATTTTGGCCGTCATCCGGCCAATCGTATCGAATTTAGCCGGGGACGGGACCTTCAGATAGCACCTGGACCCCATTCAGGATCGATTAACTTTTTGGCGTACCCGGTTATGGAAATAGGAAATGCCCCCGCATTTCCTAAAACATTTTTTTCGTTTCGTAGGAAAAGCGACCAGGAAACCTCCAAAGATTTGGCGGATTTACCCTGATATGGAATCCTTGGGATGCTCCTCCCCTTCCGGGTGTTCTTCTCCCTCGGGATGTTCCCCACCTTCAGGATGCTCTTCCCCGGTAGCCCCTTCCTCTGTAGGATGTTCTTCACCTTCGGGATGCTCGCTCTGTTCTTCCGTACTTTCTTGCTTCTTTTCCCTGCAGGAGCTTAAGGATCCGGCTGCTATAAAGCCAAACAAGAGCATTACCAAAACAACGTGTTTGAGTTCTTTTAATCGGCGCATGATATATATGCTTTAAGGATTAATAAATGAATTAGCTAGGGGAACCATTGGAACCACTTAAAGATACCGAATTTTACCCGAACTCCTTTATTCGGGCCAAAGTCACTTCAAAAAAAGAAGATGATAACGATTGAATCCCATCCACAAAAAGCGCAAAGGTCTTGGTCATTTCCATAGTGGCCAACAGCCATTTGGAGCCATTCACCTTTCGTTTTTTTTGGAAACCTATCTAGTATATCAGCCAAAAATGCCTATATAAAAGGCTCGGCAAACCGCTCAAAATGGCAGGTATATCCATTGGGGTTGCGTACCAGATAGTCTTGATGCTCCGGTTCTGCAGGCCAAAACGCTGTGTAAGGTTCCAAAGTGGTTACAACCTTGCCTTCCCATTTATTGGAATCCTCGACGATTTGAATTATTTCCTGTGCTGTTTTCTTTTCTTCCTCGTTCCGAAAAAATATAGCGGAACGATAGCTACTGCCAATATCATTTCCTTGCCGATTCATGGTGGTAGGATTGTGGATACGGAAGAAATAATCTAAAATTTCCCTAAAAGAGGTCACTTCGGAATCATAGGTCAATTCGATACCCTCGGCGTGTCCGGGATGGTTACGGTACGTCGGGTAATCATTCTCCCCGCCGATATATCCTACCTCTGTATCCAGAATTCCCGGACGGACACGAAACAAATCTTCCATTCCCCAAAAACAACCTCCCGCGATGTATGCTTTCTTTGTATTCATATAGTTCTCAATCTATTTTAAGTTGTACGTTCCTTAGAAAAGTAACCACCTTTTCCTTACTCATTTCACACGGTTTCAAAAGTCCCCCTGATGCGGTACAATAGTAGTTGAGACTGATAAAATCGGAACCGCCCAACTCTTTGCCATACACTTTGAATGATTTTCCGCCATTGAAAATCTCCTTGGTGATGCCATAGCTCCTGTTGCGGTATGTTCCTTCCGAATAACCTTCCGGCAACTTTGAAATCGCTTTAAAAACCATACTTGCTTTATCCAATAGTCCGCTACTTCCTTCTTCCATTACAGCTTAGGAACTACAGGACAACCTCGAGCATCCTACCTTATGTCGTGCCCATTCAGGACGCTTGGCATACCACTTATGTTGCTCGGGTTGTTCTTCATAAGGTCGTTTGAGTAAATCGAAAAGTTCATTCAATACGGAATAATCTCCCTCGTCGGCCGCATCAATCGCTAATTGTGCCATATAATTCCGTAAAACGTACTTGGGATTTACAAGATTCATGTGTTTCGATCGATCGGCATCATTTTTTTTCTCCTTTTGTAAGCGATCCATGTATTTGGAAAACCATACCTGCCATTGGGTTTTCAGCTCTCCCTTGATTTCATCCGGCATGTAGAAGGCTTCCTCCACTAATTTTAACCCGTCTGAACCACCATTCCTTTTAATTTTGGCAAGTTGCCTAAAAAAGATGGTCATATCTGTTTCAGAACGCTGCAACACCTTCTCTAGTTCCTCTACCAAGATTTTGTCGCCCAAATCGATTTCAGTGAGCCCAAGTTTGGATTTCATCATATTTAGATAAGCCATCTCCACTTCCTCCTGATACTCCTTTAAGATGTCTTGCAAATGGCTCGCCTCCCCAATTAAGGGATAAAGTGCATTGGCCAATTGCAACAAATTCCAAAGAACTATTTGTGGTTGTGCGCCATATCGATAGCGTTTGTTAGTGCTATCGGTGGTGTTGGGAGTCCACCCATGGTCATAGCCCTCCAACCAGCCATAGGGTCCGTAATCGATGGTCAATCCCAAAATAGACATATTATCGGTATTCATCACCCCGTGTACAAAGCCTACCCGCTGCCAGTGGATTACCATCGTCATACTTCGAATAGCTATTTCCTTGAAAAGCCTCAGATAAACTCCTTTTGATGGGGTTCCCAAATGCGAATAATGGTGTCTGATGGTAAAGTCAACCAAAGTTTTGAGCGTTTTCACATCCTTTTGGGCCGCCAATATTTCAAAATTTCCAAAACGGATAAAAGACGGAGCTACCCGACATACGATTGCACCCTTTTCATAAGCGGGATTACCGTCGTACATGACATCACGTAAGACTCGATCTCCGGTTAGGACCAATGACAAGGCCCTGGTCGTGGGTATGCCCAGGTGAAACATGGCCTCACTGCAGAGATATTCACGAATGGAGGAGCGAAGCACTGCCAGTCCGTCCGCGGTCCTGGAATAAGGGGTCTCCCCTGCCCCTTTTAATTGTAACATCCAATTTTTACCCTTATGCTCCACTTCGGCAAGATTAATGGCACGGCCATCGCCAAGTTGCCCGGCCCAATGGCCAAATTGGTGCCCGCCATAACACATAGCATATGGATTTGTGTTTGGCAATACCTTAGTTCCTGAAAAAATCTCCAAAAACCCTTGTGATTCAAAAGATTGCCCAAGGCCAATGGCCTCTACCATTTCGGGTGAATAATGGATTAAGGAGGGATTGGATGGCTTTTTAGGGACCACATACGAAAAACAGGCATGTCGGACCTGTCGCCTAGCGTTTCCCAATTCGGGGTCCGCCGGAAGTTCCATGTTGAATGTATCCTTTATATTGAGTTTCAAGGTCAAAATCTGTTCCATTTCTATGGAGTGCAAAGATAGTTAAGAACTACCTTTATTCTCTTGCAAAGCATTGTCAATAAATTGACCATTTATAGAACTGGATGATCGAACGGCTTCAACGAGCCTTTTACAAACCACCTAGGCACACACAACATATATGTTCACCCAAAACGCCTTTATTGCATTGCCGTGCTAGATTACATGGACCAAAAGCTACATTTTTCACCCTACCTATTCAAAACAAAATGCTTTGAAAGAAATTAGACTTTCTACTAAGAATAATACTATTTTTGACGGTCAGAATTGAAAACCATGTTCCACATTTTCAGTAAAAAAAGATTTCTAGTAGACCTGCTCAATGGGTTTGTGGATATACACAACCATATTCTCCCAGGTATCGATGACGGAGCCAAAAATACCACGGAATCGATTGCACTTATAAAAGGATTCGAAGAATTTGGGGTTCAAGATTTTGTTGCCACCCCCCATATTATGCAAAATTATTATCCAAACAACCAGCATACTATTGCCGAGTCGTTGCTAAAATTAAAAAACGAATTGCTCAAAAATGACTTGACCAATGTGGCAATTAATGCGGCGGCCGAACATATGATCGATGCAAATTTTGAGACAATTCTAGAAAAGGGCGAAATCATTCCCATAAAGAAGAATTACCTGTTAATCGAAATGTCTTACTTACAGCCTTCGATCAATTTTGATAGCGCCATACAAAAAATAGCTTCGGAACGTTACTTCCCTATTTTAGCCCATCCCGAACGATATGTGTATCTTAAAAGTGGTTCCAAGAAATACAGAAAATATAAAAAACAGGGTTTATTATTTCAATTAAACCTCTTGTCACTTGGGGAATACTATGGGAAAGAAGTGCAAAGAAAAGCGCTCAAACTTATCGACGAGGGATTAATCGATTTCTTGGCTTCGGATGTGCATAATCCGAATCAGTTAAAAAATTTAAAGGAATTAAAAATTGGCTCTAAAACCGCCATATCTTTGATTCCCTTAATTGAAAAAACGATTTATAATTTTTATTAACCTAAAATCGCCACCATTTTTTTGTGGATTTTCCGTAGCCATAACCGTATTTACCGCCATACCCCAAATTAGACTCTTTGACATCGTTTACAACAAAAGAAAGACCTTTCAATTTACCTTCCCTTTTGAGTTTCATTGGGAAGTCAATTACTTTTGTCTCTGTCATTCCAGCTCTTGTCACATAGATTATATGATCGGCATAATCACTTATGAGTAACGTATCGGTTACTACCATCAGGGGTGCCGTATCAACTATGACGTAATCATATTTAAGCGACATTTCTGTCAGAAGGTCTTTCATCCTATCGCTCATCAACAGCTCTGAGGGATTTGGTGGAATCTTCCCGGAATAGATTACGTCTATTGTGTTGGTATATGCCAACATTGGATTAATGATGTCCTTTGAGGTCAGTGAATCGTCGTAAAGGAACTCCGTAAGTCCTGAATCTTTGTTACGTCCGGTTTTGCCCAACTTATCGACATCTTTACTCGAAAAGAAGGTATACAACTTTGGATTTCTTATGTCAGCTCCTATCAAAATGACTTTTTTATCGGTATTTGCGAAAATCATTGCCAGATTAGAGGACAAAAACGTTTTTCCTTCCCCAGGCACACTGGAGGTTACGTAAATCACATTATTTTTCCCACCATGTTTCGACTTTATAAGATAGTCTAGATTGGTTCTTAGTATTCTGAGTGATTCACCAAGAACCGAACGGTCTTCCTTCCGTACAAGGGTTTGATCCTTTTTGCCCAGTCTTGGCAATTCTGCAAGTACGGGAATATCGGTTAACATCTTTTCCAACCCGACCTTGTTATGTATTTTGTTATCCAGTAAATCATTTCCGTAAATAAGGGAGAACGGCACTAATAATCCCAATATCAAAGAAGCAAGCAAAATTAATGGCTTTTTAGGAGTTACCGGCGCACTACCGACCAAATAAGCATTGTCAACAATTTTTGATTTCGCGGGACTTGAGGCTGCTGATATCTGAGATTCCTCTCTCTTTTGAAGCAGGTAAAGATACAGGGCCTCCGTAGTTTCCTGTTGTCTTGTAATATTCCGTAACTCCCTCTGATTTTTAGGGGCTGAATAAATCGTTCCCTGTATTCTCCCCATCTGATTTTGAAGGGTACCTACATTCATTCCAACGTTTCTCTCCATTGCCGTTAAACTGGACTGCATCGTAGACCTTAAACCATCTAATTGTTGGTCTAAGTTAACAATCATCGGGTTCTTCTCGTCAGCACTCTTTAGCAACCGTTTCCTTTCAGCTACAAGTTGGTTATACTTAGCGGTTGTTTCCGTGATGGTCCCACTCCCGACATCGACTACAGGCATTTCCTCATAACCGCTTTCCTGATTTACGTATTCCTTCATACCACGGACCATTTGTAATTGTACGCGAGCGTTCTCCAACTGCTGTCTACTTGCGGCACTCACCTGAACCGCGGCACCCACTTCAAGTCCGCCACCGGTCATTCCCTTTTCTGTGAGCAGCTCCTGTGCATCCTCATCCACAGCGGTAAGAGTCCCGGATATCAATTCAATACGGTCATTGATAAATTCCGAAGTCTTATCTGCAACAGCCCTTTTATCTTCAATTGCATTTTTATTATACGTACGTATCAACGCGTCTATGATATCGACCGCCTTCTTTTTTACGGCATCGTTTAGCGTAATATCCATGATATTCGAGAACTCCTGTGCCGGTGTAACAACAATTTTCCTTTGATACATCTCAGCAATGACAAAAAGTGGTTTTACCACTACCTTTATCCTTTGTCCTTTATACCTATTAAAAAACGGAAGATTGGGAGTGATAATAATATCACCAATATCCGTTGTGACACTTTTACCAAAAGAATATATCTTTACGGGTGCATCGGCCTCCATGCTGAGCCCAAATGTGGTATCTGATGACAACTCCAGATAGAATTCTGCACTGGACCTATCGATAATCGAATCATTGGATATGAAGTTGATTTTGATGGGCCGGTTGGTATAGATTTCGGAGTCTTTGACGTTTCCCAAGGCAATCACCTGAACATTAAGGCCCAAATCCTTTACCACTTGAATAAAGTTGGATCGGGAATTCAAGATTTCAATCTCGTCCTCCACCTTGTTTTTACCACCTCCTATTAAACTAAGATCTTGAAAAGCGGATAATTCTGTGGAAGAGGTTTTATCCTCTAGAATTTGAATTTTCGCCTTCGCAGCATATTCAGGGGTAGCGTACCGTATGTAAACGAAGGCGAACATCAAAGCGATGATGACCGATAACACAAACCATTTCCAATGTTTCGTGTACGTACTTAAGATCTCTTTTAAATCTACATTATTGGCAGAAAAGTCACGTGCGTCAGTATTCATTCAGGGATTTTTTTGATGATGTGAACTTAAAGATAAAACGCCATTAGTTCCTGGTTATTATCAGCACAGTGGAAGTAATAAGTACCGAACCTATTGAAACCCAAATCGAAGCCCTGTTGTCAAGTGCCGAGGAGGTAATTGCCGATTTATTGGGCTCTACATAAACAATGTCGTTTTGGGTCAAGTAGTAAACCGGGGAATTTAACGCCTCCTTTTTTGTCAAATCAATTCGGTTATACACCTTTGTTCCATTGAAATCACGAATGACCAAAACATTATCCCTCTTTCCTTTAATAGTTAGGTCGTTTGCCAGACCCAAAGCTTCCATAACAGTAATCTGTTCTCCCAAAACCGGGTAGGTTCCCGGTCGATTTACCTGACCTAAGACGGTAACCGTAAAGTTCTTCAACCTTATATTGATAATAGGGTCTACCAAGTATTCCGAGAGCTTTTCCTTTAATAGAACTTTGGTTTCTTCCGGTGACAGGCCTACAACCTTGATTGCTCCTATGACAGGAAAATCAATCTCCCCATTTTTATCGATGATATAATCTACTTGCTCGGGTCGTATGCCTCCCTCTTCTGCACCTTTAAAAAGATTAAAAGGTAGGCTTGCCTGAGGATCTAAGGTGGAAACATGGATGCTTATAACGTCATCGATTTTAAATTTATTGGTATGTGTGTTACCACTACGTATGGTCTCGTAATCACTGGCATCTTGAAAATAAACGATGTCTTTTTTTGAAGCACAGGAAGATAACACCATTACAAAAAGCAACAAAAGGATATACGTAACGGAGGAAAGCTTATATTTCATAATGATATGTTAGGGTAAAATTTAGAGTGCAAGATTACTAAAAAATTATGATCCGACCACCTTTAAGGAAGCCTTATCGCCGACCTTGGTCTGTTCCTTTATATCTAGACTGCAGAACTCCGAATTTTTTGAGACAAATTCTGGAACAATAACTTTCATCAGCTTTACGGTATTTTCGCTAAAAAACATGTTTGTAATACAAAGCTCGTCGATTTTGGAACGTACGTCTGCGTAATCGAGTTCCCTGACCTTACTGATCTTAATTTTCTTATGATACGTCGGCAAGGTGTTCTCTCCATTAGCCAATAATTCCTCGTATAATTTCTCCCCAGGTCTTAAACCCGTAATCTTTATATCAATGTCGTCTGGATAGTTCAGGCCGGACAGTTTGATCATATTCTTGGCCAAATCGAATATTTTAATCGATTCGCCCATATCGAAAATAAATATTTCCCCGCCTTCGCCCATGGCACCGGCTTCCAACACTAGTTGCGAAGCTTCCGGAATCGTCATGAAATATCTTGTAACCTCTTTATGGGTAAGGGTCAATGGCCCTCCCTTTTCGATTTGTTTTCTAAACAGTGGAATCACCGACCCATTTGAACCAAGAACATTTCCGAATCTGGTGGTAATAAACTTGGTCTTTTTCTGTTGCTCCATACAACTGATATACATTTCTGCAATTCGCTTGCTCGCTCCCATCACATTGGTCGGGTTGACCGCTTTATCAGTGGATACAAATACAAACTTCTCTACCATATGATTTACCGATAAATCGGCGACAGTTTTAGTACCCGCTACATTGACTTTTATCGCTTCATAAGAGTTATGCTCCATCAAAGGAACGTGTTTATAAGCGGCCGCATGGAAAACAATATTGGGCTTATGGTCCTGAAAAATAGCGTTTAACCGGTTCTTATCCCTTATATCCGCTACTAACGGTATAAAATTATGAAAGCCATTCTGTTTTAGTTCCTGCTGTAAATCGTATAATGCCGATTCTGCTTGGTCGACAATAATAAGACCCTTATAGTCATAACTGCAAATCTGTCTTACAATCTCGCTTCCTATGGATCCCGCACCCCCAGTAACCAGAATTACCTTGTTTTTCAACTGCATTTCAATCTTCTCGTTCTTGATGTTTATTGGGGCTCGGTCAAGTAAGTCTTCAATTTGAACCTGTTTTATTTGGGAAGCTCTTAGTTCGCCATTGATCCAATCCTCCACTGGAGGCACAATCTTTACCTGTACATCAAACTCAACCATCCCCTCGACCAGTACTCTCAATTTTTTAGGGTCGATATTTTGAATCGAAAAGATTATTTCCGAGATGTTGTGCTTTTTTATAAAATCGCCGGTAATAGCGTCCTTGTGAAAAACATTGACCCCATTAATTTTCTTTCCCGCCTTTTGGCTATCGCCATCCATATAACCAACGACCCTTGATCGGTTCTTTGAGTGGTTTGTGAGGGCATTGTGCGTCAAGATTCCGGATTCACCTGCACCGTAAATCAACACGTTTTTATTCACCTTAAGCTTTTGATTCAACTGATTTTCATAAATCGCCTTGAAAACATAACGTGATGCCGTAAGAACGATAAAGGCTAGCAGACTGTGAATAACGATGATACCGAGGAAGATTGTGAAGTTTTCGAAAAAACCGAACTCTTTGTTGATCAAAACCACGGTGATCATTAAAATACTGGAAAGGCAGATTGCATTAAAAATATTATAGACGTCGCGAACACCTGTATGTCGGACCACCCCCTTGTAAGATCCAACGATTAGAAAAGAAATTAAGGAAATTACCGCCACTACCGGCAACTGTACATACAGTTTTTCCACATCGAAATTGAACGATAGGTTAAACCTGATGAAATAGGACAAAAAGAAGGCGATACAGGCCGATACCACATCTATGGCCAATACAAGCCATTTTGATGCATATCTACTAGCATTATGGGAAATGTATTTTTGTATCATGAAACGGTTTTTATGATGATATCGGTTATTCTTTTCAATATCTGTTCCGTCAAATCAGAACCACTGGGAAGACACAGCCCACGTTCGAACAAGTTCTCCGAAACCCCGTTGACGTAGCTTTTATAGTTTTCAAAAACCGGTTGCAGGTGCATGGGTTTCCAAAGTGGTCGGCATTCGATATTTTCTTCACTGAGAGAGTTTCTAATGGCTTCTCTCATCTCAAATGATTCGGCCAATATACATGTCAACCATCTGTTTGAGAAAAACCCAACCGGCTCCTCCAAAAACTGCAAACAGTCAAGGTGCTGTAAGCAATCCTTGTAAATTTGATGGTTTTTTCTTCGAGCGAGTACCCTATCTTCCAGCACTTCCATCTGCCCTCTTCCAATACCGGCGAGTACATTGCTCATTCGGTAGTTATGACCTATAACCGAATGTTGATAATGCGGTGCTTTATCCCTGGCCTGCGTGGCCAAAAAGATGGCTCTTTCCTTAATTTCCGAACTCTTGGTAACCAACGCACCTCCCCCGGAAGTGGTAATAATCTTGTTCCCATTAAAGGAAAGGACGCCAATATCTCCAAAGGAACCACATTTGACCCCGTGGTACATGCTCCCTAAAGCCTCTGCACTGTCCTCCAGAATGGGGATATCATATTTTTGGGAAATATTTTTGATTTCTTGAACCTTATACGGCATTCCATAAAGATGTACGGCAATGATTGCCTTTGGCTTTTTACCATTCGATATAGCCTCTTTTATCGCTTCCTCCAAAAGTGTCGGAGAAATATTCCAGGTATCACTCTCACTATCGACAAATACCGGGTCGGCTCCCAGATATTTTATTGGATTCGCGGAGGCCGAAAAGGTAAAACTTTGACATAGCACCAAATCTCCTTTGCCCACATTTAATAGCTTAAGGCCCAAATGAATTGCAGCGGTACCTGAACTAAGCGCAGCGGTATAGACGTTTTCTCCTAAAAAGTCTGCCAATCTTTGTTCGAAACCGGTCACATTTGGACCTAAAGGTGCAATCCAGTTGGTTTTGAATGCCTCTTGGACATAGTGAAGCTCGGTACCCCCCATATGGGGCGCCGACAACCAGATTTTAACTTTACCAATGGTTTTTGTGTCCAAAAGTCTCTAGATTTAAGAGGAAATATCGAGTAAAAATAAACATACTTTCCTCGGAACAAATAGAAAACCTATATATTTCGTTTAACATTGAAAAATCTCGGTAAACTACCAAAATACCCCTATCTGACGATTATATTTGCACTTCTTTCTTGAACTTCACAAGGCCTTCATACTCAATTCTTTCCCAAACAGGCCTCCAATGCATTTTTTTGGAAGCAGAACTTGATTACTCCGTATCGTTTGCTCGACAGTATTTTTTAATCCTTTTGCTAAAATTTTCAACTTTAACTTGTTGGGCTAAATGCCCGCCATAATCTTATTTGGGGGGGGGCTCAAAATCTATAAACTTTATGCCCTAATTTACAAAAATTTGGCAATCAACAGAGACCATGGCTCAAAAATGAAATATTTCAGGCTTATACAACAAAAGCTTTGCTGAAAATACGATTATTATTTTGCAAGCAGACTGACTTAAATCACTTCTATAAACTGACGTAGATCATTTTTCGGAATTGAATACCGACCTACCTTTAGTTTTATTCAGATCGTCGTTTTATGGAGTACCTTTATCCCCTCATCAAATCAACGTTGAAACCATTTAACGCACAAAAAAATAGTTCACTGTTACACAGGATAAGCCGTCAAGGAATGGGCTGTTACTTTGATTGCTTGGTCACAAACAGGGGCGTATCCAGCAGCCCTCATTTTGTTAAAAACGACGATAAAATTTATTAATAATTAGTAATGTAAAGAGTAGTCCCTCAGTAGATTAAGTGCAATTCGATATGCCGAATTAATCTTGATCGAATGTAGGGTAAATTAAATTTCAACTGTTATTAGTCGAGTAATTGCTTGTTTTTAACGTTTTATTACGCATTTATCTGCTTTACACCATAATTTTGAATTTATAATGATAACCCCATTGACGCTATGAAAATAAATTACACACTCTTAAAAGTTCGGTTTCCCTTATTAATCTTCTTATTTGCCCTGAATGTAGGGGCGCAAAATCCAGGACAGGTTGGACAATGGAGCGAAACCATTCCTTTTGGCATTGTTCCCGTTGCTGCAGCAAATCTTCCTGATGGTCGTTTGATCACTTGGTCAGCTAAGTATAGGGACACCTATACCGAGACGGAAGATGGAATGACCTATACCGAATTATTCGATCCGTTTATGGGCGCCTCAGGACAGGCCCTGGGGCATACCACATCCAATACCGATCATGATATGTTCTGCCCCGGGATCAACAATTTACCGGATGGCAGAATTTTAGCGGCAGGTGGTACCAGCAGTGAGCGAACGAGTATCTACGATCCGAACACAGGTCTATGGAGCGTAGCAGCAGATATGAACATTCGTCGAGGTTACCAGGGAAACACTACCCTTGCAGATGGTTCGGTATTTACCTTGGGAGGGTCTTGGAGTGAGAGTACCACCATAAATGGTAACAAAGATGCCGAGTTATGGTCTCCCGAAACGGGATGGATCTTACTTCCAGGGATAAAGGGTGAGGATATTTGGGTGCAAAACGACTTGAATACCGAACTGCGGGGGTTGTACAGAATAGATAACCATTTGTGGTTGTGGCCGGCCCCTGATGGAAGGATCTTTCACGCTGGCCCCAGTGAACAAATGAACTGGATAGATGTTTCTAATGGAGGTTCAATAACCCCTGCCGGTCAAAGGGGCAATGATACCTACTCTATGAAAGGGAATACGGTAATGTTCGACATCGGTAGAATACTGAAGACAGGTGGCGCACAATCGTATGATAGTGATCATCCCGGTAAAGACAATGCTTACATCATCGACATTAATACCTCAACGGCCCAGGTTACACCGGTAGGCGACCTTAATTTCGAGCGCACCATGCATAACAGCACCGTTTTGCCAAATGGCCAAGTGTTGATAACGGGAGGTATAGACCATGCGGAAGTATTTTCCGATAATGGAGCGCAACTTACCGCGGAGTTGTTCGACCCGGACACCAATACTTTTGTTCCGGTAGCGGATATGGACACTCCGAGAACGTATCACAGCGTTGCCATATTACTGATCGATGGCCGTGTTTTTGTTGGTGGTGGGGGGCTTTGCGATATTACCCCAGGTTGTGTGAACCATCCGAATGCCGAAATCTATAGCCCACCCTATCTATTCACATCGGGGGGTGCCTTGGCTACAAGACCAACGATTGGTACTGCGCCAGACGAAGCCGATTATAATTCCAATATATCTGTTACTGGAAGCGCTACCATCAGCGAATTCGTCCTGATTCGGTCATCAGCGGTCACACATAGCACCAACAACGAACAAAGAAGAATTCCTGTTACCCATACCGGTAGTGCCGGCAACTATACCGTTGCCATACCGGATAGAAACCTTTTGCCACCTGGTTATTATATGTTGTTTGCCTTGGATACCAATGGCGTTCCAAGTATAGCCAGATCAATCAGGATTGGAAATGCCATTCCTCTTGAAGACAACCCTAATCTTGTTTTACATCTCGAGTTCGAAGAGACATCGGGTTCAACGGCATTTGACAGTTCCAATAATGGTAATGATGCCACTATTTTCGACGTAGACGATAACGCGGCAACCAAGGTGCCAAGTACCGATAACTGGACCCCAGATGGTCTTTTTGGGGGTGCGGTTGAGATGGACGGTTTCGAATTTCAGAGCAATACCATTGTCGATGTGCCCTATGACTCATCATTCGATGCCATAGACGAATCTATCACGGTCATGGCCTGGGTCAATAGAAACGATATTCAATACAATGTGGGCATATTGGCCCACGACTACCCCTCCTTATTTTTTGGATTTCACAATAGTTTGTATAAATGGGCATTTCAAACCTCTTCCGGAGTTGTGGATTGCTATTCGGGCTATTCCCCTGCAAATCAGTGGGTACATATTGCTGCCACTTATGATGGAGATACCGCTAAACTTTATGCAAATGGTGTTGAAATCTGTACTGAACAGGTCACAGGAAGCATTAACCTTGACCCAAGCACACCCAATTTTTCCTCCTTTACATCGTCTGGTTTTTATGAATTTAGAGATCCGGCCACCAACAGCACTTTGATAAACAACAATTATAACGAAAGTGGTGTCACCGATGAGATCAATGGTAAAATTGATGAACTAAAAGTATATAATAAAGCTTTAGGACCCGAGGAAATAAAGACATTTTACGAATTGGGTGTGGGACTTCCCGGTGTGGAAAGCTGCCCCCCGGGCACCATAACGGCCGAATTTAAGCTGGGAGACGGTAACTGGATAGCAGGTAATAATATCAATGCCCCAGAAGGTGTCGAAGTCTATATAAGGGCGCAAACCACTGGTGAATATTTTGCTACCACTTTTGAAATTGACGGAAACACTTTTAGCTCGGTCACCGATTTTACCCAAACTACCGGGTATCAAATAGATACAGGTACAAAAAATGGTGACAATAATGGTCTGGTATCTTCCGCCGATGCAGGCCAATATGTGCTAACTACTGCTAATGGCTGTAGCACCGTGATTAACCTCAATGTTACCGGAAACTGTGACCCAGGTGACACCCAGGTCAGTGCAGAGTGGTCACTGGATGGCGGCACTACTTGGAATAGTGGGGCTGAAGGCGAGAGTGTTTCAATAACCGCAACGGCGGGTGACGATGTTCGACTCAGCCTGTTACCCAATAACATTGGAGGTAATCCCGGGAATGCGTTATTAAGATTTGATGTAATTCTACCTAACGGGTCACGCGAGACTGATTTGACCAATTTGATTTTAGACGGAATCGCCCTTGATCAAGCTGGGGTATATATTCTCGAGTCGGAAGAAGGATGTTCCGTTGCTATTGACTTAGCGGTAGAAGCTATAGTATGTGACGGGACCAACATCCGGGCCGAATGGTCATTGGATGGGGGTTTGACCTATATTGAAGCTCCGGACGAGCAGCCCGTTACCGTTGAGGCAACAACGGGCGATGAAGTGCTTCTTACCATGGTGCCCAACCAAATTGACTTTACAATTACCTATGAGGGTAATATTGTCTATTCTGGCGAGTTCGATTACAATTTGGGAACGGTCAGTCCATTGAACAATGGAGACTATATCATCAACTCTGCCCAAGGCTGCTCCACGACTATTACATTGAATGTGACCGATCCAGTCTGTGACGCCAGCAACATCAGGGCCGAATGGTCCTTGGATGGTGGACAAACCTATATCGAGGCACCGGACGAACAGCCCGTTACCGTTGAGGCGACAACGGGCGATGAAGTGCTCCTCACCATGATGCCCAACGAAATCGATTTTACAATTACTTATGAAGGTAACGTCGTGTATTCGGGAGAGTTTGATTATAACTTGGGAACTGTAAGTCCTGCCAATAACGGGGACTACATCATAACCTCATCTCAGGGTTGTTCCACTACGATTACGTTGAACGTAACCGATCCCCTGTGTGATGCTAGCACCATTAGGGCGGAATGGTCTTTGGATGGCGGACAAACCTATATCGAGGCGCCAGACGAACAAAGTCTCATAGTAACGGCCTATACCGGTGATGACGTCCTTATCAGCATGGTACCCAACCAAATAGATTTTAGCGTAACCTATGAGGGTAATATCGTTTATTCGGGGGAATTTGACTATGACCTTGGCGTTGTTGGCCCCACCAATAGTGGAGATTACATTATTACCTCCGCCCAGGGCTGCTCCACTACGATTACTTTAAACGTCAGCGACCTTCAATGTGACGCTTCGAATATCAGGGCGGAGTGGTCATTAGATGGCGGACAGAGTTATATCGAAGCCCCTGACGAACAACCCGTTACCGTTAATGCCCTGACCGGAGACGATGTGCTTTTGAGTATGGTCCCCAATGGCACTAATTTCACCATCTCTTATAATGGAAATGAGGTGTATGCGGGTGAGTTCGACTACAATCTTGGAATGGTGGGCCCAGCCGATAGTGGAAATTATCTTATCACGACCGAACGGGGTTGTACCACCACCATCACCTTGAATGTTACCGACCCGGATTGTAATGCTTCAAATCTTATGGCCGAATGGTCCTTGGATGGTGGTCAGAGTTATCTTTCGGCCCCGGATGAACAACCGATTACCGTGATTGCCGATACTGGGGATGCAGTACTTATAAGCATGCTCCCAAACGGACTTGACTTTTCGGTCACCTATGAGGGAAATGAGGTGTATAGCGGAGAGAGGGATTATGTGCTGGGGGTCGTAGACTTTTCAAATAGCGGCGATTATATTATTACTACCGAACAGAACTGTAGTACTACGCTTACGCTCAAGGTCAATTGTCCTAGCGGGCCTTTCACTCCGGAGTATATTGTTGATTCGAATCCTGGAAGTGGTGAAGAAACAATTACGATTACAGAAGGGTCGTCAGTACAATTAGGCATTGTTGAAAATAACGTCAATTTTACAATTACGCAGCCTGGTGGCGCAACCAGTAATGGTGATTTGGACCTAGGAAGTATTAGCATGGCGCAAGCTGGTCTTTATACCTTTACCTCCGAGGAAGGCTGTACCGAATTTTTGGAGATTTCTGTGGAAGAAAATCCATGTACCTCCGATAATTTCACAGTGGAATACACGGTAGACGGTACGGCCGGATCTGGGGATTCGGAAATTACCGTTGAAGAGGGGGCTATGGTCACCTTAGGGATTGTACAAACAGGGATTGATTTTTCGATAGAACCTCCAGGAGGCACGCCAAACGATGGGGTCTTAACAATCGAGAGTATTTCCGTTGCACAGGGTGGTGTATATATATTTCGTTCAAATAGTGGTTGCGAGACCACATTGAGGGTAACAGTAGATGAAATAAATCAGCCATGCCCGACCGGATTTACGCCGGTATACACGATTGACGGAGTTAGTTCCAATGGTGCTGAAACTATAACAGTATCGGAAGGTACGTCCGTGTCACTGGGAATTCTGGAGAACGGTATCGATTTTTCGATAACACAACCAGATACTACCGTCATTAACGGGATTCTAGATCTTGGCACTATTACCATGGATCAAGCAGGCGATTATACGTTTACTTCGGTTGATGGTTGCTCGGCCCAACTTACAATCAATGTGGAAGCGGGTAATCCCAATCCGGATGCGGTTTTGAAGGACATTGTTATTTACCCGAATCCTGTGAGGGATGGTAATATAACTTTTGTTCTAAACGACTTCATGAACGAAACCATCTTTATAAGTTTCTATAATATTTACGGAAAACTGGCGCTTAGGAACATGGTGCCATCAGATCATGAAGAAGAGGTTCGGTTCGATATTGGCACATTGAGCAGCGGAACCTATATTGTAAATATATCCAGAAGTAAAAATGGGGAGAGTACTATTAAAAAGGTGATCAAATTAAGATAGCGATTGCTGTATCCAAAAAAAGAGGCCGTCCAAAATTAGTCGGACGACCTCTTTTTTTTTTTCGTAAAACTACTCAATCAAAATCCACTTGGTTTAAGAAATCTTCCAAATTGGTGTAGCCATCGTCGTTTCGATCTTCGTTCCCGTCGTCAGGATTGTTCGGGTCTAGTCCGACAGATTTTTCCCATTCATTAGACATACCATCTTTATCACTATCCAACTCTTCTGAGGAGACGGTTGGAATTTGCGGGTAAGAGCCATTGCTTGCCAACGATCCGTTACCGGCATTATAGCTATCAATTATTCTAGTGTCTACAGCGTCTCTTCTTGGAAAACTGGCGCCTACCACGTTCAAAAGATTTGCCTCCAATTGGTTAGCAGGAATTGCTGCTGCAGCCGTTCCGGAATCGGAGAAAGCAGATGATTTTAGATAGTTACTTAGATTTCCACTGTATTCCGATTGCCCTGAAATTTGAATATTTCCGGTTATGAATGCATATGTTTCCCCGGCCTCCCCAGTACCATCAGATTCACCGTGTACGGAAACGGAGCCACGGGAATCCACTTGATTCGAAGCCTTATATTTATTGTTGATTGCAGAAAATTTTGATCCTAAACTCACGTTTGTGCGCCATTTACCACCGTACACCAAATTATTAATCATTTCAAAATCCAATGCATTTGATACCGGATGATTCGCTCGTATATTTCTTTCGGAATTTAAAGCAAACAAATTACCGAAGTAGGTTATATTTGAAGTACCCTTATAATTTAACGCACCATAGCCGCTTTCCGAAATAATCGAATTTTGAAGAGTAACATTTTTAATAGTTGAACCGGAAAATCCTCCGACCAAAGCAAAATTCTCGTCGCGCGCCCAGCTGATACTGCAATGGTCAATGATTATATTCTGTAAGTTATCCCCGTTATAAGCTGAAATATTTATTCCATCTTCGTTACTGCCATTGGTACCACTACCGGGTCTTATCCTTAAGTAGCGTACAATCACATTGGATGCACTTATCCTTAACTCTGCTCCTTTGATAAGTATTCCTTCCCCAGGGGCTGTTTGACCTGCGATAGTCACATTACCAGAGCCTTGTGGAATATCCAGATAAGAACTACAATTGATTGTTCCACCCACCCGAAAAACTATAGTTCGTGTGCCGGTCATTTTTAAAGCTTCTCTCAAGCTTCCTGCTCCACGGTCATTAAGATTGGTTACCTCTACAACATAACCGCCACGCCCACCTGTGGTATTCTTTCCAAAACCATAAGCTGATGGAAAAGCTTTGAGTTCGCCATAGTCAATGATCTCCACAGTAACCGTTCCCTCCTCCACAGTGACCGTTTCATCTTCGTTAACGACCTCGGTGGTATAGGTGAATGTATCGGTAGTTTCTTCCGTCGTATCCGTAGTATCTTCAGGGGTATCGGTAGTATCGTCGGATGTATCGGTTGTATCCGTAGTATCTGCAGTCGTATCGTTCTCATCAGGTGGATTGGGTGTATAGGTAATCGTTTTGTCTTCATTAATTTCAACGGTGCCATTGGCTGGTTCCGAAACCCCGATAATTTTAACATTGGCCTCATCGGAAAAGGTATCGTTCTCTAGTACGTCCACCGTAATACTGGTTTCTGGGGTTGTGGAAAACCGATCATCCACTACAAAAGTTTTGAAAACGAGATCTGGCTGTAACTCTGTTGATACATAATCAGAAAGTAAATCAGAGTCTTTTGTACAAGAAATACTTACAAAAAAGACAAAAAAATAGAGCATAACAACAGGGGAGGGGGATTTGATGTTCATAGTAGGTTAAGATTTTAAATGTGTAAGATTTGGGTTAACAAAAATATTAATAATTTTAAATTTACCGGTAAAAACCTGTTTTTTTCGTTGAACTGCAACCGAAATGAGTTTTTTGAATACAAACAGTGGTACGTAATGGTTTCCTTTTTTGGACGTCACAAACTCAAAAATTCGTTGAAGTGCACTTTTTCTTAACATTTTTTAACATAATCGGGACATCCAAACTAGCGCATTCGTCAATTCTTCAAACAAATTTCTACCCATCAAAAACAAGATGGTGGAGGTTTGTTTGGTTGGACCTCTTAAGTCTCCAAAGGCCTTGATGTAAATGTTTGAATAAAAACGATTCAATTAGTGTATTTGGAAATGTAAAATTGGATATTTGTAGCTTATTATTAAGGCCATGAAAATACTAGTTACCGGAGCGGCCGGCTTTATTGGATACCACGTTTCGAGAAAACTTATCGAAAAGGGACATGAGGTCGTAGGACTCGACAACATCAACGACTACTACGATGTGAATTTGAAGTATGATCGTCTACAGGAGTTAGGAATACAAAAAGAAAACGCTCGTATTTTCAAGAACTCCTGCGACAGCAACATTTACGGGGATCGCTTCAAATTCATCCGCTTAACACTGGAAGATCGGGATACCCTCCCCCTACTCTTCCAAACTGAGAATTTTGATGTGGTTTGCAATTTAGCTGCCCAGGCTGGGGTACGGTACAGTCTGGAAAATCCCGAAACCTATGTCGATAGTAACATTGTCGGTTTTCTAAATATTTTAGAATGCTGTCGACACCATCAAATAAAACATTTGGTATACGCAAGTAGCTCGAGCGTTTATGGATTGAACAATAAAGTTCCTTTCGAACCCAGTGATAGGGTTGATTTCCCCGCAAGTCTATATGCAGCAACAAAAAAGAGTAACGAACTCATGGCGCATACATATACACATTTGTTTGGTTTTCCCACAACAGGATTGCGATTTTTTACCGTGTATGGCCCTTGGGGAAGACCGGATATGGCAATGTTTCTGTTTACGGATGCGATTATCAAAGGCAACCCCATCAAGATTTTTAACAAAGGTAACATGGAAAGAGACTTTACCTACATCGATGATATCACGGAAGGGGTGGTCCGCATCCTGGAGAAAGGCACTGCCGGGCGACCATCTGCACACATGGTCTATAACATCGGAAACAACAAATCAGTAAGACTACTTGACTTCATAGAAGAAATAGAGCAAGCACTGGGAATTAAAGCTAAAAGGGAGTTATTGCCCATGCAGGCAGGGGACGTGGAAAAGACTTGGGCCAATGTGGATACCTTAATTCGCGACTATAATTACAGTCCCAATACTCCCATTAAAAAAGGTATTGTTTCTTTTATTAGCTGGTATAAGCAGTATTACAACTTACATTGCTCATAGTATAACAAGGATATCTTCGCTTAAATCCCCATCAAAATATGAACGGGATGATTTTGTCGGATTTAATTACTCCTGATATGAAATATTATGAATTTTAATTTTCTTTTGCCCATCTTTGCAGCTTTAAAATTTAATTAATGGACTTGTCATTGTTGAAACTAGATCCCCAACATAAGATTTTGGTCACCGGAGGAGCTGGTTTTATCGGATCTAATTTATGTGAAGCACTTCTTGGAAATGGAAACCCCGTGGTTTGTTTAGATAATTTCGCAACAGGAAAAAAAGAAAATATTGCTCATCTACACGCCGAAAAAAAGTTCACGTTTATAGAAGGGGATATTCGTAATCTTGATGATTGTCTCAAAGCGTGCGAAAATGTAGATTATGTATTACACCAAGCCGCACTTGGCTCCGTGCCAAGATCTATTGAAGACCCGATAACCAGTAATGCCGTTAACATTTCAGGTTTTTTGAATATGCTGGTTGCCTCCCGGGATAAGGGTATAAAGCGGTTTGTATATGCCGCTAGCTCTTCGACCTACGGCGATTCGGAAAGTTTGCCTAAAGTTGAGGAGCATATTGGGAAACCGCTTTCCCCCTATGCAATTACAAAATATACCAATGAATTATATGCCGATGTCTTTAGTAAGACCTACGGTTTAGAGACTATAGGACTCAGATACTTCAATGTTTTTGGACGTAAACAAGACCCAAATGGGGCCTATGCCGCCGTAATCCCCAAGTTTGTAATTCGGCTTATGAAACATGAATCACCGGTCGTAAACGGCGACGGTTCTTTCTCAAGGGATTTTACGTATATCGACAATGTGATACAAATGAACGTTCTGTCGATTGTTAATGACAATAAAAAAGCGGTAAACACCGTTTATAATGTGGCTTATGGAGAACGCACCGACCTTAATGAACTGATTACACTCCTAAAGAAAAATCTCGGTGTATTTGATTCGGAAATCCGTAATATCGAAACAATTTATGGTCCCCCCAGACAGGGTGATGTGCCTCATTCATTAGCTTCTATTGACAAGGCAAAAAGACTCTTGGGCTATAACCCCCAATATGGAATTGAAAACGGCCTCAAACAGGCGGTTGAATGGTACTGGGAAAATTATAGATAACAATGAATTTAACTGTTATAGGAACGGGATATGTCGGCTTGGTAAGCGGCACTTGTTTTTCCGAAATGGGCAATACGGTCACCTGTATCGATGTTGATGCCCAAAAGATTGCAAATCTGGAACAAGGTATCATCCCTATTTATGAACCGGGTCTGGAGCCCATGGTGAAAAGAAACCTAAAGAATAAAACCCTGAGGTTCAGTACGGATCTTTCAAAGAACTTGGAAAAATGCGATATAGCCTTTATTGCCGTAGGAACGCCTATGGGTGATGATGGTTCCGCAGATCTACAATACGTGCTGCAAGTAGCTAAGGAAATTGGGTTACACATGACACATCCTTTAATTATTGTGGATAAGTCCACTGTACCCGTAGGAACGGCAGACAAGGTAAAAGCAACCATTGACCAAGAATTGGAGAACCGGGGTCTCGAAGTTCAATTCGATGTCGTATCCAATCCGGAGTTTTTGAAAGAAGGTGATGCCATCAACGATTTTATGAAGCCAGACCGAGTGGTAGTTGGCTCCGATAGCGACGAAGCAACAGATAAGATGAGGGCATTGTATGCCCCATTCTTTCGAAGTAGCATGGATCGATTGATTACGATGGACGTTCGGTCGGCGGAGATGACCAAATATGTTGCCAATGCCATGCTGGCTACTAAGATTTCATTTATGAACGAAATAGCCAATATCTGTGAGTTAGTGGGTGCCGATGTAAACAAAGTAAGGATAGGAATCGGCTCCGATAGCCGAATCGGGTACAGTTTTATTTATCCCGGGAGCGGCTATGGTGGATCTTGCTTTCCAAAAGACGTCAAGGCACTCAAGAAAACTGCGGAAGAGTACGGCTACACCGCTAGATTGATTTCCTCTGTGGAAGAGGTTAATAACAAACAGAAGATGGTTATCGCCAACAAGGTAATCAATAGGTTTGGGGAGGATTTGAGAAATAGAACATTTGCAGTATGGGGGTTGGCCTTTAAGCCTGAAACGGATGATATGAGGGAAGCCCCATCAATCTACATTATAAAGGAACTCATAGCAAGGGGAGCAAAAATCAACGCTTACGACCCCAAGGCCATGGACGAGGCACGGCATTTCTATTTGAAAGATGAACAAAACGTTTCCTATTTTAATTCAAAATACGAAACATTACAAGATGCGGATGCCATGATTTTACTAACGGAATGGAAGGAGTTTAGATCACCGGATTTCGAAGAGCTGAAAAAGCAATTAAAGCAACCGGTCGTATTCGATGGCAGAAATCAATACAACCATCAACGGATGCAGGAACAAGGTTTTGAATATTTCCAGATTGGAAAAAAATAAAAATTGAACATATGTCTTCTATTAAAATAGCAGTTATCGGTTTGGGATATGTCGGTCTGCCCTTGGCCCGACTTTTTGCTACGAAGTATCCAGTTATTGGGTTTGACATCAACGAAAATCGCATTAAGGAATTGCAATCGGGCAAGGATAGTACACTAGAAGTGGAAGATGAAATATTGCAAAAAGTACTGAAGATAACTCCGCGAATGGATGTAGGGCTATATTGCTCCAGTCAATTGAAAGACATAAGGGATTGCAATTACTATATAGTTACGGTACCCACTCCCGTAGATAGTACCAATCGACCCATATTGACACCGCTTTATAAATCGAGTGAAACGGTGGGAAAAGTTTTGAAAAAGGGAGATACCGTAATTTACGAGTCTACCGTATATCCCGGAGTAACCGAAGATGAGTGCGTACCGGTCCTGGAAAAGGTAAGTGGTCTCAAATTTAATCAAGACTTTTTTGTAGGATATTCCCCTGAACGAATCAATCCTGGAGATAAAGAGCATACTGTAGAAAAGATTCTAAAGGTTACTTCTGGATCCACGCCAGAGGTGGGGAAAAAAGTAGACCAGCTTTATAAATCGGTCATTACGGCTGGTACACATCTGGCACCAAGTATAAAGGTTGCCGAAGCGGCAAAGGTCATTGAAAATTCACAGCGTGATATCAATATTGCATTTGTAAATGAATTGGCCAAGATCTTTAACCTTATGGGTATCGATACCCATCACGTGTTGGAGGCAGCTGGTACAAAATGGAATTTTCTACCATTCAAACCCGGTCTTGTTGGTGGTCACTGTATAGGAGTTGACCCCTACTATCTCGCACAAAAAGCGCAGGAATATGGCTATCATCCTGAAATTATTTTGGCCGGTCGCCGCATGAACGATGGTATGGGAAAATATGTCGCTGGTGAAATTGTGAAATTAATGGTTCAAAACGATATCAAGGTAAAAGGGGCCAACATTCTGATTTTAGGTATTACCTTCAAAGAAAATTGTCCGGATGTCCGTAACACAAAAGCCGTTGATGTGATTTCGAATCTAAAGAGTTACGGCACCGCCTTAACAATTTATGACCCTTGGGCTTCACCCGTTGAGGTACAACATGAATACGGGCTGACCACTACAAAAGAATTGCCCGACTCGATAAAATTTGATGCCATTGTCCTTGCCGTTGCACACAAAGAATTTATAGGCCTTGATTTTGATGAGCTGCTATTGAAAAATGGAATTCTATATGACGTGAAAGGAATTCTAAAACAATCTGTCTCGGGAAGATTATAAATGGACTCAAATTGAGTTAGTGAAAAATAACAAAACAATTGCCTTTGTAATAAACTCGCTATCCTCCGGAGGGGCTGAAAGGGTGGTTTCGATTCTTGCTAACTCGTTGGTCCGAACTTACAATGTCATCATAATTACATTTATTGATGCGCCTATTTTTTATGACCTTGACAAAGAAATAAAAATAAGGAATTGTACCGCGAAAATAGAACCTAGTAAAAATCCCTTTCAGGCGATTTCCTCAAACTTATTATTAATTAGAAAGATAGGTTATTTCCTAAAAAAAGATAGGGTTGATGTATGCATCGGTTTTATGACCACCGCTAATATTCTTGCGGTCATCGCTTCCAAAACGCGCAACATTCCGGTACTAATAAGCGAAAGAAACAACCCCTATTTAGAAGATAACTCCATACCTAGGTACTGGAAAATTTTCAGGAGATTTGCTTATCCAAAAGCCAATTTTCTAATTGTTCAAACTGATGGTATTAAGGAGTTCTATAAAAAATTTATACGTCAAAATCGTCTAAAAATTATCCCCAACCCCATCAATCCCTCATTTAAAAAGACCGATGGGATTGGTAGGGAAAACATCATTTTAAACGTAGGTCGCCTTTCCGATCAAAAAGCTCAAGACATTCTTATAAGAGCTTTCGCAAATATTCGCCCTAAGGATTGGAAACTTCATATTGTTGGTGAGGGAGAAAAGAAAGAAATTTTGGAAAGCCTCATTGATGATTTAAACATGTCTGGTCAAATTGAGTTATTGGGCACCTCTGAAAATATTGAAGAGCTATATGGTAACAGTAAGATTTTTGCGTTTACCTCCATTTTTGAAGGATTCCCCAATGCATTGCTCGAGGCTATGCATTTCGGTTTGGCCTGTATTTCCACCGACTGCCCTACCGGACCGCGCGAGCTGATAACCGATGGTGAGAACGGATATCTAATTCCGGTGAACGATATTAAAGCACTCGAAAACAAGTTGATATTTCTAATGAATAATGAACAGGAAATAAAGCGCATCGGGAATGCTGCCAGCATTTATACCCAAAAGTACCAGGCAGATCGCATTGTTTCAAAATGGGAAGACTTGCTTACATTAGCGAAATAAAACCAATTTCTTTTGAAGACGCAGTTTCTAAAGGCTAAAGAATCTCTAAAATCTCTTAGAAACAACGTTGTTGTAAAGAACATTCTTCTTGTCGGTAGCATTACACTTTTAATTAAGGGTATCGGTTTTTACAAAGAAACCCTCATCGCATCCAGTTTCGGATTATCGGTTTTTCTAGATACGTTTTTTATCGCCATTATTGTTCCCGGTTTCATAAACAATGTTTTCTTAGGAGCATTCAAAAGTGTTTTTATCCCAAATTATATTGCAGAGCTAAATACAAAGAACAACATAAGTTCTTTCCAGGGCACGGGTTTTTTTGTCACGGCATTTATATCAGCTGCTTTCATGTTGATTGCTTTTTTATTCACGGATACTTATTTGGATTTCTTTTTTCCAGGACACACTACCGAATACTATAATCTTATAAAATCCCAGTTTTATTATTTGCTCCCATGCATTGCGTTATGGGGGTTCTCGTCTTTATTGAGTGGTCTTTTAAACATAAATGATGAATTTAAATATTCCTCTTTTGAAAGTCTATTTCTTCCAATAACAATTATAGTCTGTCTTTTCTTCTTTAAGGAACCTCTCGGAGACAAAGTGCTGGCTGTGGGCACTCTAGCAGGTGCAATAGTGAGTTTTCTTTTTTTAATAATAGTTTGCTTTCAAAAGAAAATTATAAATATTTCATGGCCCGATTTAAATAATGCAAACGCAAGAATTATGTTTGCGCAAGTACCGGCAAAGGTATCATCTGGTCTTTTAACCGGGATGAACGTTGTTGTTGATCAATACTTTGCGGCACAGTTGGTAATTGGTTCTATTGCCGCAATTAACTACGGACGGAAAATACCCGCTTTTTTAAGTGGACTTCTAGTCATAGCCCTTACTAATGTATTGCTACCCTATTTTTCAAAATCATTAGCTAAAAACAAGGAAAAGACCTTTAAGACCTTGTTCAAAATGCTTAAATTAATATTTGTCGGAGTAGTAGTCTGTATAGTTTTGGGTATCCTTGCGACCGATTTTATGGTAGCGCTTTTTTTTGAAAGGAAAGAGTTCACATCAGACGACACAGAGGTTGTTTCGAACATTCAAAAAATCTTTCTTATCTACCTGCCCTTCTCAATTTGTGGAATGGTGGTCGTCAACTTTTTAACCAGTATCAATAAAAATGCCTTCATGGCCTACGTTTCCTTAGGGGCTTTGATTCTAAATATAATCCTGGATTATATCTTAATGCAATATTACGGTGTTTTTGGGATTGCCTTATGTACTACTATTGTAATCATTTTGAAAAATATCATTCTTTTTTACTATACCTACAAGCAATCAAGGATTTAAACTCCCAACCTTATATCCTGAGTCGAGAGAAATTAAGTTCGTAACGTCTTTAAAAGAGGGGCTAGGACGGGGCCATTGTTTAGCTGATGTGAGTTTATCCCTTGTCCCATTACGTTGTACTCAATAAGAACTATTTGCTCAGATTCATCAATGGCCAAATCCCACGAAATAAGTTTAAAAAAAGGGGCTTCATGATGCAACTTGACCACTGTACTTGAAATCTTTTTCATGAACGACAGTTTCATATCCTTAAACCTAATTCCACTATCTGTTTCGTAAAACCTATCGCCTGATAGTTGATATCCCACATCATTGAATTGTCCGTTGTTTTGAATACCACATGAAATCCCCCCGGTGGTGCCGTTATCGGTGTAAGAACCTTTTCTTCCAATACGAACGATCGTAGATAGAATATGAACCGCTCCATCTTCCAGATAGGTCATTATTCGGAGGGTATTAAGGGAACTAGGATTAAGTGCCTTTAATACCTCATGTTGTGGCACTACCTTTTGTACAATAAAGTCTTTTCCGTATTCAGCAAAAAGCTGTTTTAGACGTTGACCGGCATCGGTGATTCCGTTGTCACTGGTGAAAAGTGAGACATTCTTACCTCCACCGGACTCTAAAGTGGGTTTTATGATTAGTCTTTTGCCAATATCACACAACGAGAGTGCTGTTTCCAATTCAATTACTTGACCATTTCCATAAAAACAACCATTAATATTTTTAACGACAGTCTCTGGTTGCTGAACAGTGGGAAACAGCTTTTCCAATAAATTCTTATCAGTTAGGGAAGGAAAATAAGAAACTCTGTTAAGCCTTGGTTCCATTTCGATATAGAAGATATTTTCAGGAAGATAAGCAGCAGAAAACTTCCCGTTACAATTTGAATAAAACTGATGCCATTGTGTGCTGATATTTTGCAAGTCATAACCGTTAAAATACAAGTGAATCTCTTCTATTTCAGTGTTAGTCAGTTTTTTGGTCCCTTTTGCCGCTATTAGTTTTTTTATTTTGTTTTTCCATGTAATATTGTGTGATATTCTAGTTGTTTTTTTATAAATCCTTAAGGACAGGTAAAGTAAAAGGGATAATATTTTCATGAGAACCTAGCTTTTTTGTTGAAGTGTTTGACTCTTTTCCTATTTGGTCATTGGGTTGGGTTTAAAAATTAGTGATTAGCAGAAGAACGAATAAATGAACATTCTTAGACTTACCATTCTAGTGTTATTTCTTTGGAATCTTCCAGGCTATTTTCTTGCTTATTTTGGTGCGAGTTATGGCTCTCTAAGCAGCTATGCTTCCTTGTTCTTATTGTTAGTGTTTTTCTTGTTGGTAAAAAACAAACATAAACTTTTTTTCCCGTTCATTTTGTTAGGGCTTCTATATTTTACTATCTGTAGCATTCATTTTACCGGACCCGGTGTATCGGAATTTTTAAAGGAATTTATTAAATTTTTAATCGTCGTCATATGTGCCGGAGAAGTTCTGTACAGGACCACCAAAACTGAGATTTATATAATTCTACTGCTCGGCGCTATCAGTATCGTTATAAATGCGGTAGTTTTCCCTTTTGCCAATGCCAATTTCTATCCGACGTACGGTAGATTTAGTGGTTTTTATCTGAATCCCAATTTCGCTGGGACTATATGTTCGGTAGGGTACGCCCTTAGTTATGTGATAACAACCAAATGGCTGCGAATAGCAGGCCAGCTACTCTTTACTTTGGCGGGGATACTTACTTTTTCGAGAACTTTTATTGTGATATGGTTAATCATTAGTATTGTTGCCATTTACAGGGATAAAAGCAATATTAAGACTCCGCTTATTGGATTTGCCGTATTGGCCTTATTTTTTATCTTTTCCAACAAACTAACCCTAAATACCGAGCGATTTCGAGCATTAGAAAGTATTTTCATTTCCGATAAGGTACAAACCAAAACTATAAAAAAAGATGCGAGGACAGAGACGTGGGCTATCTACACCGATATGATTATCGACAAACCAATTCTTGGCAACGGCTATAAAGAACTACAGATAAAAAAAGCGGGACTACCCGGGGTGCACAACTCCTATTTGATGACCCTAGGGGAAGCTGGTATTTTTCCTTTCCTATTGCTTATAGGTCTTTATGGTTATTTGATGTTTAAAAGCCTCTTGCTTTTCAAAACTCATCCAGAATATTTTTACATCGCCTGCGTTGTAACTATAGCCCTAATGGTAGGGCACGGATATTTTACCAACTATTTTAATATTTTGATATCGATGTTCCTTTACCTACAATTACGCTTAAACAAGGACAAAAAAAAGGTGATTGAGAAAAAACCTCTTAATGAAATTTTTCTTCATGAGTAATTAAAACTATTTATCTCAAACACCAAATAGAGAATGACAGGACTCCTAAAAAGAATTTACCACCATACACAACTGGGTAAAATATTGATTTTTTGTTACCACAATTTTAAGAATATTTTTTTACCCGATAGCATCAATATTGCCATCAACTACAAAAAAAATTTCGGACAGAAACCAAATCTAAAAAATCCCAAAACCTTAAATGAAAAAATTCAATGGCTGAAAATCAATGACCGTTCTCCGCTGCATACACAGTGCGCCGATAAATATGCCGTGCGCGATTACGTATCATCCCGAATCGGGAGTGAGTACTTGGTTCCCTTATATTTTCATACGAAAAACGTAAATGATTTAGTGCCTGAGAACCTCCCCGATGTTCCCTTCATTATCAAAACGAACCATGATAGTGGCGGCGGCATTATTCTAAAGGAAAAATCAAAGGCAAATTGGGCCGAAATTCAAAAGAAACTTGAGGCAAGGTTAAAAACCAATTACTACAAAGCATCTAAGGAATGGCAATACAAGAATATAAAACCCAGGATAATCGTTGAAAAATTATTGCAGGACAGGAACGGTGATATCCCTTTGGATTATAAACTTCACTGTTTCAACGCAAAGGTTGAGATGATACAGGTCGATATTGGCAGGGGCACTAAAAATCATTACAGAAATTGGTACTCTAAAGATTGGAAACGTGAACCCTATCGATGGTCTTCCCCCAAGGGGGGAGGCGTATATACCGATCCCAGTGAAGAGGATGTACCCAAACCGAAGACATTAGAAAAGATGATAGCACTTTCAGAAGAACTATCCAAGGGATTTGACTATGTACGGGTAGATCTGTATGATGTTGACGGTAAGATTTATTTTGGAGAATTGACTTTTCACCACGATGGCGGGTATCAACCCATTTTACCGAAAAAATGGGATTTGATACTCGGTCAAAAATTAACTCTCTCTAAGTCTTAGAAAAGCATTCGCAATGAAAATAGATTTTGTGATCGGCAGATTAAAGGCCGGTGGAGCTGAGAGAGTAGTGAGCATTGTCGCCAATTACTTTGCCGAGCACAATCATACCGTTAGAATAATAACTTTCATTGATGGTGACGCCTATGAACTCGACCCACGCGTTGAGCGAATTAGATTTCACAAAAAAGGATTGATTAAACCTGCCATCATACGAGGTTTTTTTAGTTTACTCAAGTTTTACTTCAAGTCAAAGAATAGGCCGGATATCATAAACTCCCATATAGGATTGATGGGGTATACATCTATTCCTGTAGGCCGCATGTATAACATCAAGGTAATTAACTCGGAGCATATGAACCACCTGCATCAGAATGTAGATTTTCCGATGAAATTTTTGTGGAACAATTTGTACAAATATGCAGATGCCATCACGATTCTGACAAAATTTGATTTGGCATTTTTTAAATCAAGAAACAAAAAGGTAGTAGTAATGGAAAATCCTTGTTCTTTCGACATAGGCAAAAGCCCCACAAATATTCGTGAAAAAGTTATTGTAGCAGTTGGAAATCTCGACAGATATGAGCACAAAGGTTTTGACAATCTTATTGAAATAGCCTCTAGAGTACTAAAAAATCATGTGGATTGGAAGTTGAAAATTGTTGGTGGTGGCAATTACGGCATGGAGATTTTAAAAAACATGGCAAACGAATACGGAATTTATGATCAAGTGATTTTCACCGGTTTTAGAAGTGATATTAAGGAAATCTTATCCAATGCTGAAATTTTTATTCTTTCATCAAGGTATGAAGGTTTGCCTATGGTGCTTTTGGAGGCCTTGTCACAAGGACTGGCCTGTATATCCTACGATTGTATATCGGGGCCTTCTGAAATTTTAGAGAACAACGTTACCGGGCTTTTAATAGCAGATCAGGATAAGGACGCTATGGCGAAAGGATTAGAAAGATTAATATTGGATGACAATTTAAGGAATGGCCTACGTGAAAGGTCTTCTACTGCATTGGATAAGTTCTCGATTGAGAGAGTAGGTCAGAAATGGAACAATCTTTTTCAGGACATTTTGCTCATGCAAAATTAAATTTTTAGACATGCACCACTTTTAAATGGTAGAGAAAAGTAATATTGACTGGCTCATAGTCCTACCTTCGGACTATTTAGGGGGATCGGAACAGCTTTTATATAATCTAGCCGACTATTTATCAGCTAATGGCTTAAGCTGCGCGATAATTATATTAACGAAAAAAAATACAGGTCTTTGGGGTAATTTGGAAACAAGGTGTGCCATAACATATCTTCCCTTTAAAAATCTATATCGTGGCTACATCAACCTAATTTCTGTTTTAATCAAATATTCTCGGCAACATAAAATAGTACATATCCTAGCTTCACAAACTTTAATTAATGGACTGCTCGGATTCACGAAAAAAATTGGATTTTTAAAAAAAACCCGTTTAGTGGTCAGAGAATCAACCTCTATCTTCCATAGACTAAAAGGTCTTAAATTAAAGATGTACAAGGCTTCCTATAATTTAGGGTATTCCAAGGCAGATCTGGTTATTTGCCAAACCGATTTTATGAAAACCCAACTTATTCAGGCCCTTCCATGGATTCAGAAAAAAGTTAAGATTGTCGTATTGCATAATCCCATCAATCTTACAATGGTAGACCAAATGGCAAAAAAGGAAATGGAAAAAATTCCTGAAATTAACAATCATGATTTTTTGGTAACTGCGGGGCGATTAATTTCTTTGAAAGGATTTGATGTATTAATTAAAGCACTTAATGAAATACGGTCTGATTTTCCAAATCTAAATCTATTGATTCTGGGAGAAGGCCCCGAAAGAAATAAGCTTGAAGAATTGGCTAACGATCTCAATATGAAGGAAAGAGTTGTCCTCTTGGGTCATGTGAAAAATGTTTATCCATATTTTAGACTGGCCAAAGCGTGTGTAGTATCTTCTAGAATAGAAGGTTTTCCCAATGTTTTATTGCAAATGATGTCGCAAAACTCAAATGTGGTGAGCACGATTTGCGCTGGAGGAATTGATAAAATAGAAGGCGTTGTCAAATGCAAACCCGACGATATCAAATCTCTGGCTTCTGCCTTGAAAGAGTGTTTAAGAAGGGATGATGGTTTCAGTAGGCAAATTTTTGATGATTTTCTAAAAAATCGGAATATTCCTGGATTTATGAATGAAATTTCATCAAAAATGACAAATTGATTGTTATGATGATTTTCCCCGAAAAATCTTTAATCTTTAAAAAAGTACTTTATGTGTGGAATTTACGGAACTACGATCCCATATAGCGCGGAGGAAGTAAAATCAAAATTAGAAAGAATCGCTTTCAGGGGACCTGATCAATCCGGGTCCCAACTTTTTGAGCTAGACAACGGTCAGGTAATTTTGGGGCATAACCGTCTTTCCATCATTGACTTAGATAAACGATCCAATCAACCATTTACTTACAATGACAATATTCATATCGTCTTTAATGGAGAAATCTACAATTTCAGATATCTAAAGAAAATCCTGGAGCAAAAAGGATATCTCTTTAAAACTACTAGCGATACAGAAGTTATTTGTGCAGCGTATCTAGAATATGGAAAAGACTGTGTGAGCCATCTAAATGGCATGTTCGCCTTCGTCATTTTTGACCAGGCTCAACAAATATTGTTCGGTGCTCGCGACAGACTCGGTCAAAAACCTTTTTACTACTATCACGCGGGTAAAAATTTTGAATTTGCCAGTCAGGTTTCGAGTATTCAACAATTCAACGACAAGCTTAGTATCTCCAAAGATTCCATTTCGCAGTATCTTTCCTGGGGATACGTACCGGATCCTTTTACTATTTTCAATGAAGTTAAAAAACTAAGAGCGGGACATGTATTCACATTCAGGATTAAAACCGGAGAATTTGAGTCAAATGGATTTTGGGACATTGACTATAAGGCTACCTCTACATTCCCTGGCACATATGAAGAAGCACAAACAGAACTCGAAAGGCTCATTAGCGACTCTGTCAAATTAAGGCTTTTTGCAGACGTTCCCGTAGGTGTATTTTTATCCGGTGGCATAGACTCTTCTTTGGTTACAGCCTTGGCGACAAAAACGACGGCGGAAAAGGTAAAGACTTTCTCGGTTAAGTTTAATAAACAGGGCTTTGATGAGAGTCAATTCGCGAGTAAGGTTGCCGATTATCTAAATACCGAACATCATGTTATTGAGTGTGACTACGGAGAGGGTTTAAATTTAATCGACAGTTTCAGCTATTATTATGACGAGCCGTTTGCCGATGCTTCAGCCATCCCGTCAATGTTACTTTCAAAATACACCAAAAACCATGTCACGGTTGCGCTCTCTGGCGATGCTGGGGACGAAGCATTTATAGGATATCACAGATATAATTGGATGTCGTATATCGAAAAAGCATTTAGGGCACCTTCTCGCATACGATTGGCATTTGCATATCTGTTAAAAAAAGTTCCTTATTACAAATTACAATTTATTGGAAGTATCATGGGAATGAAAGATATAAATCTGGCCTATTTATCGACCGTTTCCGGTCTTAACAGTACATGGGCGAACGGTAATACTGATACTGCCAATTTAGTTGAAGCCAAATATTTATACCACACCTGCAAGAATATTTATGAAAGAGTTTCTGATTTTGATATTAAAACATACTTAAACTCGGATATTAATACAAAAGTGGACAGGGCTTCTATGGCGTACTCTTTGGAGATAAGGTCTCCCTTGATGGATTATAGAATCATTGAATTTTCCCGAATGTTACCTACCGATTTCAAATTTCAAAAGGGAAATCAAAAACGGATATTAAAGGATGTTCTTTACCGCCATGTACCCAAGACCTTTTTTGAGCGGCCCAAATCCGGATTTACGATGCCTTTTAAAGAATGGTTTCGAAACGAATTGAAAGATTACGTCTTATCAGAATTGAATGATACGGGTTTACGTCAAATCCCCTCTATAGACCAACAAGAAGTAAAATCAATCATCAATATGCATATGACGGCAAAAGCGAACAATTATCCTATAATTTGGAGGCTTCTCATCCTAAAACAATGGTTGAAAAATAATGCAAGATTCGCACTAAAATAATACGTGTCCATATTAAAAAACGCTGATTTCATAACAGACCGATCAAAGCACTCACTCCTGAATTGCCATTGTTCTATAAAGCTCTTTTACTAGTGGTGAGGCGTTTGTTAAAGAAAGACTGGAATAGCAAAAGGATATTAAAATTGATGACCGGCTATGAAATCCCCAAATAGGACTAAATTAAATCTTTATAATTACCTCTATATCAAAAAAACCACTCTTTGAATCAACAGCTATGAAAACAACAAAAAGAAATACTACTACCAACAAACCTAGTAGCGGTTTGACACCTATAAGGTTTTCACTGAAAGCAACTAATCTTGATTGTTTCGCTTGGACGCATTGGAAAAAAGCCTTTAGCACTACAAAAACATTTTTATAGTAGAAAGATCACCTGTAAATTTCCGAAAAACGTAATTATGACCCCTATTTTGAAAATAGACTTTTTAACTGGTTCCATGGAGGCGGGAGGCGCCCAAAGGGTAATCAGTATCCTTGCAAATTATCTGGCCGATAAGGGATACTCGGTAAGGATAATTTCACTTTGGGGACCCGACCACTATGAATTGAACGATACCATCGAACGGGTTAGGTTGCATAAGCATCCTCTTTTCAAATCAAAATTGATTAATGGTTTCTCAAACTTTTTGTCATTTTATCGGAAAAAAAGCAATCGTCCGGATATCCTTAGTTCTCATATAGACCTTTATGGTTATATTTCCATACCAATAGGAAAAATTTACAACATTAAAGTCATCGTATCGGAACACAACAACCATCTTGCCTATAACAACCGGGCACAAAGCTTCTGTTGGAACTATCTTTATCCCAAAGCCGATATGGTGACCATACTCACCGAGTTCGATAAAGAGCATTTTTTGAA
>NZ_VIKU02000001.1 GCF_009371985.2 Pelagihabitans pacificus | reverse complement strand
CGATCACAACAGTTCGCCGTGCCGCAGGGACCCTCCCAACTCTACATACTCCTGTACGCCAACGCCTTCAGCAACGACGCCGGGCACGCCCTCTACGACAACCTATCGTTCAAGAAAATAGGAGGTAGCTCTCTGACGGCCTATCTAAATGGTATGGAAATATCTAAAGACCAGGTAACAGAAGTACAAGCAATCCCCAATCCAGGAACCAACCTGGTAAGGATAACTTTGCCTTCAGAAATGGAATTCACTTCCTATAATCTTTTTAGCGTCAATGGTAGTCTGGTAGAAAAAGGTACAATCAATAAGGGGGAACGCGCTCTTTCAATTTCATTACAAGGTTTACAAAATGGTATATATCTATTGCACTTATCGGGTAAAAAAGGCAAGGAAACCACGATAAAAATCATCAAGGAATAAAACCCTGACATTGTTTTTCAAGCCCGTTTGATTTAAGGAACGGGCTTTTTAAAAATCAAACCGCATCAGCCAATCTCCTTATTCATCTTTTCTAGTGTCGTAGGTTTGGCATGCCATAGTTTGCCTGGGTGTCCTTGTCAAATGTTACAGGATTTGAATTGTCCATTCCCCATCCTATATGGCATTCATTTTTTTGGTGTTGAACCCAAAACGAATTTCGAAATTGATTTCACGCTTTTTTCCCTCCAACCAAAACTGTTACATGTTTTTTTTAACATAGCGCAGTGTATTTTATCGATTAAATGAATTTTTTTTCGATAAAATACAACAATTTGCTTTTTGTCTCGTTTGTAGGCCCAAAGATGTCCCCCAAACCACATCTTACCATGTACCCTACAGGTACTTCAATTTTTTTATAACTACTTATTAATTTCTAAAATGAAGCACAGCTTATTGCTGGTTGCCTTGTGTGCATTTATGTACCAAGGTCTGGCACAAAATCCCCCGTCCCAAAAAATCATACTCTATCCCAATGTGGCCAATGAGCATGTAAACGTTCAACTAGATAAAGGTCTGGTCCCTTCTGAAATCTCCATCATGCAAATGGATGGAAGAACAGTTCAACATCTTACCGAAACCAAGGGTAAGTCAACAATTTCAATGGATACTTCCAACATCCCTGATGGGATGTACATTGTTGCGGTCAACACTGCTACTGAAAGGTTGACCTCAAAATTGATCATCGACCATAATGGTCAAAATACGATCTATTCAAATTCTTCCACACCCCCATTATTTAAAGATAATGGGATTACTTCTGTAAAGGCCACCGCAAAGAGCAGCGTTATAGTAGGTTCGAGTGTTAAAAAAGCTTTCCCATCTGCCGAAGGTTTCGGCAAGAATACAACCGGTGGTAGAGGGGGAATTGTCGTTGAAGTGACCAATTTGAATAATAGTGGCCCCGGAAGCCTGCGTGAGGCCCTTAAAATGACAGGGACCAGAACCATCGTCTTTAAGGTCGGAGGAACAATCAATTGCAGTTCCTATCTTTCAATCCCTTCAGGTTCAGGGAATGTTACAATTGCAGGGCAGACCGCGCCAGGTGGTGGGATTACCATAAAAGGGGCGGAATTGAGGGTGTCGGCATCGAATGTGATAGTTAGGCATTTAAGAATAAGGCCCGGAAGCAATGTATCAGGAAGCAATGTGAATGCGGTAAGGGTCACTCCTTATGGCACAGACATCAGCAATATAATTTTCGACCATGTATCGGTGACATGGGGCGTCGATAAAGTGTTTATTATTGGTGCCATTTATAATGGTGATAATGTTTCCAACGTTACGGTTCAAAATTCCATTATTGGGGAGAATATTGGAAGTGGAATGGGGTTTTTACTCTATAAAAACACCAAAAATGTTAGTATACAAAAGAATTTACTCACGCACATGAGAGAACGCAATATAAGGTCATCTACCAGCAATGCTAATTTTGAGATGATAAACAATGTTGTTTATGGGTTTAGCTATGGAACCCTTCCTACCTATGAAAACCATTTCGATATTATAGGCAACGTATACAAAACAGACCCAAAAGTTAGCACTGCCCTCCAAACCATACGATTGGAGGCATCCACCAATGGGAAAATAGGCTTGACCAAAGCCTATATTGATGACAATGTTCTGGATGGCAGTAAAGTTTCCGTTTCATCAAATATAAGCCCCTATCTTCAGAGTTCCCCAATATTTGATTCTGGGATAGTTCCTATGCCGGTCAATGAAGTAGAAGCCTATGTTCTGTCCGATGTGGGAAGTTCTTTAACACGCGATGCGGTCGATGAAAGAATCATCTATGAAGTAAAAAATAGAACTGGAGGACTGAAATCAAGCACCTCTGCTGCTGGAGGCTATCCAAGTATATCCAACGGAACCGCTTATAAAGATTCTGATAAGGATGGAATGTCAGACGAGTGGGAAGCCCTGAATGGAAGAGACCTTCGCCCTACCGATATATTATCCATTTATAAGTTTAATGAATTCAATGTTGACCAAACCCAAACAAGTGCAGCGAATAGATACAGTGCCCTTGATGCCTACTTGGCTTACTTGGCAAAGGATTGGCATGGTTTTGAGACCATAGTGGCAGAAGAAGAAAGTACTGGGACTACAATGCTAAAAATAAACGGTTCCGACATGCCAGTAAGTGCATACGATTCTTCGCAAGACCTTGGATCTATGGAGATAATGGACTCCGGCAACACGCTGAGATTAAAGGGCAACGCCTGGAAAAAGTCACCTATAAACCATAACGTGACCCCGAATTCTATCCTTGAGTTCGACCTTATGGTTACCGGAGAAGGGGAGATCCATGGCATTGGATTCGACAATGATAATGCGCTCAACGGTTCTGACGGTCAACGGTTTTTCCAACTTGCAGGTACCCAGGGTGACTTTGGAAAACAAACATACAAAACCTACTCTGGTAACGGGTGGCACTCCTTCTCCATTCCCGTGGGAGAATTCTTTACCGGCAACTTCGATAATATAATCTTTGTCGCGGATAAGGACAGTAACGGTGCCAATCAGGAAAGTTACTTCAGGAACATCAGGTTCAGGGAAGGCACCTCTGGTAATAGTGGCGGTGGTTCTCTTGTGGATTTCAATATGAGCTCTTATGATCCAGCTCAACAGGACTCAGGTTCCTTTGAATTACAGGACTCCGATGGCAAATTGAAGCTTGTAGGTAATGCCTGGAAAAAGACAGCGCTTGACTATACCATCACTCCCAACACGGTAGTTGAGTTCGACCTTATGGTTGCCGGAGAAGGGGAGATTCATGGCATTGGATTCGATAATGATAATGTGCTCAACGGTTCTGACGGTCAACGGTTTTTCCAACTTGCAGGTACCCAGAGTAGCTATGGAAAACAAACCTACAAAACGTACTCCGGTAACGAGTGGGTCTCCTTCTCCATTCCTGTGGGAGAATTCTTTACAGGAAATTTCAAGTACCTGGTCTTTTCTGGTGACAAAGACAACAATGGAGCTTCACAGATAAGCTACTTTAAGAATGTAGTATTTAGGGAAAATTAGTGGATCGGTAAATACCTTTTTCGGTTTTTAATCCTTAGACAGGGTTCTCCTCCATACAGTTAAAATGGTAGTTGAAAATTTTTGGGCAACCTCAAACACAACCGAGGTTGTCCAAAGCTACCCGCATCAACCAATCGGTCTGTTTGTCTTTGCCAATATAGTATGGATGGGTGCCAAATTTGATAAATCCATGTCTCTCATAAAAAGTGATAGCTGCGCGGTTTTTTTGCCAAACTCCCAGCCAAATGAATTCCTTTCCCATGGTCAAAGCGATTTTCTTAACCGCTTCCAAAATCCATTCGCCGATTCCTTGACCTTGAAAGGGCTCCAAGACATAAATACGCTCCAGTTCCATTGACTCGGGAAGCCCCACATCGGTTTGGGCATCGTTTTGGTTCAGCTTAAAATAGCCGACCAACGTTCCATTTTGATAAACAAAATAAAAATCGGAATTCGGGTTGGTAAGTTCGCTTTCGAGTTTGACCGTATCGAATGCAAAATCCAAATAGTTCCTAAAATCCTCAGGGTCATTGGCAGCTTCAAAGGCGTCCGCAAAAGTTTTTTTCGAGATCTCAACAAGTTCGCCGAGCGAATCCAAGGTACATTTTTGAAGACAGGCTGACATATCGATTCTGTATGCCCTAAAAATAAAAGGTTTTGGACTAGGGGCCAAACCTAGAAAAATGGCATATCCGACAAAACGACTCCGGTGCATAGAACAGGGTTCACTCAACCGACCCTTGCCAGCTTTGCCACCGCTAATCAAATACGCGGTTGAACTGGATTAGTACCTATCAGCATAAAATTGGATTACGATATGGGAGTCCGGGGTGTCAATAAAAAAAGAGCGACCTTTGGGGTAGTCGCTCTTCTCAATTCTTTACCAGTTTGTCTGGCCTATAACATAAATAGTTTTCGCATAAGCATTACCATGCCACTGAAAAAATCGTTTTTGTATACTTGTATTTCTTCCCGTGTAGGTGCGTGGTTCATTTGGGCTTCCATAGTAATTGGATTAAGTGGTTCGACTTGGGATGTCTTTGTTTCTTACATTGTAAAAGTACGATACAACAGGGGGTAACACATAATTATTGTTGTGAAACCCTTGTATTATGTGGTAAGAAATACGAACGGTTTGGTTTTTTCGACGAACTGCATCGATGACCGGTCATCAAGAGGCCTAGGTCGTTCTACGAAAGAGGTAAGGCCAACCATACAAGGGCTTATAACTCCATCTCCGGGATTTCTCCCTGAACGATTAAATTGCCCTCGGTCGCTTTTTGAATTTCCTCAATACTCACACCGGGAGCCCTTTCCAATAAGTTGAATCCTTTTTCGGTTACCTCCAACACTGCCAAATTGGTGACGATTTTTTTTACACAGCCGACCCCTGTCAACGGTAGCGTGCATCTTTTCAGAAGTTTTGATGCACCTGCCCGATTGGTGTGCATCATAGCTACGATGATATTTTCGGCAGAAGCGACAAGGTCCATGGCGCCTCCCATTCCTTTTACCATCTTTCCTGGTATTTTCCAATTGGCGATATCGCCGTTTTCGGCTACTTCCATTGCTCCCAAAATGGTTAGATCTACGTGCTTACCCCGAATCATTCCAAAACTCGTTGCAGAATCAAAGAAAGAGGCTCCTGGCATGGTGGTAATCGTTTGTTTTCCCGCGTTAATGATATCGGCATCCTCTTCTCCTTCGTATGGAAAAGGCCCCATCCCCAATACCCCGTTCTCGCTCTGGAATTCCACACTGATATCGTCTCTCACAAAATTGGCGACCAAGGTAGGAATACCGATTCCTAAGTTCACATAATAGCCATCTTTGACCTCTTTGGCGATTCTCTTTGCTATTCCGTTCTTATCTAACATGATGGTACTTTTGAAATTGTGATGGAGCACTTTGAAAAATCAATCAATATCACTCAGTCCCGTTTGCGAACCGTTCGTTGTTCAATACGCTTCTCATAATCCTTTCCCTGAAAAATACGTTGGACGAAAATTCCCGGCACGTGTATTTCATTGGGATTCAGACTACCTGCCGGCACCAATTCCTCTACCTCGGCTACGGTAATTTTTGCCGCGCCGCTCATACATGGATTAAAATTTCTCGCGGTTCCCTTAAAGATGAGATTTCCGGCTTCGTCGCCTTTCCAAGCCTTTACAAAAGCAAAATCGGCTTTGAAGGCCTCCTCAAGCACATACATTTTACCATTGAATTCGCGGGTTTCCTTACCCTCCGCGACTTCAGTTCCGTAACCGGCAGGTGTATAAAATGCGGGGAAACCGGCTTGGGCAGCGCGACATTTCTCCGCCAGGGTTCCCTGGGGTGTCAATTCTACGTCCAACTCGCCACTAAGCATCTGGCGTTCGAACTCATCGTTTTCCCCCACATAGGACGAAATCATCTTCTTGACTTGATGTTTCTGCAATAGGAGACCGAGGCCAAAATCATCGACCCCCGCATTGTTTGAAATACAGGTGAGGTCTTTTACACCCAACCTCACCAGCTCGGAGATGGCGTTCTCCGGGATACCACAGAGCCCAAAACCACCCAACATCAGGGTCATTCCATCCTGAACTCCCGTTAAGGCTTCTTGAACAGTACTTACCGTCTTGCGAATCATATCTTTTGATTTATAGCGCTAGTTTTTCCTGAAACACGTTTCTAAATTCCAATATCGTCTAGATCGTCTTCGGGATCGGCCTGCTGAATTTCTTCCCTTATCTTATCACAGTCTACCTTAATTGATAGATCATCGGGCTTGACAAAATCCTCCTTGGAGACACCGAGTTCCTCATTTTCGTAGTTCTTTTTCATGTAAAGGCCCCATATGGGCAACGCCATCGAAGCTCCTTGACCGTAGTAAATCGACTTAAAATGCACAGATCTTTCCTCGCCACCGACCCAAACACCGGTCACTAAATTAGGTACCATGCCCATGAACCAACCGTCGCTCTGGTTCTGGGTTGTTCCCGTTTTACCGGCAATCGGATTGGTCAATTCATACGGATATCCCGTTATGATCTCTTTATAAACCGTATTGTTCTTTTGGTAGGAATGCCTTAATCTGGTTCCCGAGCCCCCTTCGGTCACCCCTTTCATCAAGTCGACCATGGCATAGGCGACGTCCTTGCTCAGTACATCCTTGGTCTCCGGGACGTACTCATAAAGAACGGTACCGTTTTTGTCCTCGATTCGGGTAACCATGACCGGTTTTACGAATACTCCTTGATTGGCGAAGGTACCATAGGCCCCGACCATTTCGTACAGATTGGAATCGGGCGTGCCCAGGGCAATTGAAGGCACTTCGGGTATTTCCCCTTGCAAACCAAGGTTTCGAACAATGGAAACGACCGACTTGGGTCCCACCTGATCGATCAGTTGGGCCGTAACTGTATTTACCGAATTGGCCAAAGCCGCTTTAAGGGTATAGTTTTTACCCGAGTATTTTCCGCTGGAGTTCTTGGGACACCACGGTTCGGGATTCCCATGTTTCTCTGCCTCGATACAGTATTGGGTGTCTGGCAGGGAGTCGCATGGGGAACGCCGTAGTTGATCAATGGCCGCCGCATAGACAAAAGGTTTAAAGGTAGAGCCTACCTGTCTTCTTCCCTGAAACACGTTGTCGTATTGAAAATGTTTGTAATCGACACCACCGACCCATGCCTTTACATGCCCAGTTTGTGGTTCCATCGATAGCATGGCGCCTCGGAGAAAGGTCTTGTAATAGCGAATGGAGTCCATAGGGGTCATGACGGTATCTTTTTCCTGGGACTCGCTGTTCCAGTCAAAAACCGTCATCTCGGTCTTTTCGTTAAAAGAGGCTTCGATCTCCTTTTCGGATTTTCCGGCTCGCTCCATAGCGCGCCAACGGTCCGAATTCTTCATGGCCCGTCGCATAATACTGTTGATCTGGCTTTGTTCCAATTCCAAAAAAGGCGCGGTCTTATTACGGTCTGGTGTGTTCTGGTGAAAGAACTCTGCCTGAAGATTCTTCATATGTTGATTCACTGCATCCTCGGCATTCTTCTGCATTCGGGAATCAATAGTGGTGTAAATCTTCAATCCATCCAGATAGATATTCCATTTATCCCGTTCGCCTTCCAGGGCGGGCTTTGGATTCTTTTTAATCCAATCATTCATAAACCCCTGTACGTACATTCTGAAGTAGGTAGCGAGACCTTCCTTGTGGGACTCCGGACTGAAATTAAGGTCCATTTCCAGCGCCTGAAGCGAATCGCTTTCCTGTTCTGAAAGATAGCCGTATTTGGCCATCTGACCCAAAACCGTATTTCTACGGTTAAAAACAAGTTCTTCCCTGCGAATTGGATTATAGTAGGAAGAATTTTTCAGCATTCCTACCAACATGGCCGATTCCTCGGTCTTTAACTCATTCGGCTCCTTACCGAAATAGATTTTAGCTGCGGAACGAATACCATCGGCTGCATACCCAAAATCGTACTGGTTTAAATACATCGCGATAATCTCCTCTTTGGTATACTGTCTTTCCAATCGAGTGGCTATCACCCATTCCTTCGCTTTCTGAATGACCCTTCCAACGGCTCCCCCGGATGGTCTTTTTGTAAAAAGTAATTTTGAAAGCTGCTGCGTTACGGTACTTGCCCCTCCTTTTGAACCCAAAAAGACCAGTGCCCTCACGGTTCCTCTCGCATCGATGCCCGAATGTTCAAAGTACCGGGCATCCTCGGTTGCCACTAAAGCATCTACCAAATTCTGTGGCAGCTCCTCAAACGGCACGGGTGTACGGTTATCATCCAAATAAAACTTCCCCAAGGTCTCCCCGTCGGCCGAAATGATTTCAGTGGCCAGATTGGTCTGGGGATTCTCGAGCCGCTCAAACGTAGGCATCTCCCCAAAAACACCCCAGGAGGCCAATAGAAATAGGAGTCCTCCAGCCAGGATTCCGCTAGCAAACAGTATCCAAAACCCCTTAATATACTTTCCAAAGCTAGGTGCCGCTTTCTTCTTTGTCGCTTTCCCCATATTTACTAGTTACTTTTTACAATTTCGAACCCAACATCGGTTATCCCCTCTAAGTGCTCGATCCCGTTCACACTTCCATTTTTGCGCATCGCATGGGCGATTCGTAAGGTATATACGCCAGATTCCGGAAAACCGATGTTCTCCTTAAACCACAATTTATTCTCTTTGATACTACCGTATCCTTTTCCCAACCAAGTGCCATCGGGCTGTGCCATTTGGTATTCCAAGGTATCCCTTGTCGTCTCCCCCGTGGGCGAACTGAGTTCAGCGATTAAAAAAAGATTGTTAAAAGGAAAAGTATTGTCGTTTCTGATATTGATAAACATATCGTACCGCATGGTCGAATCCATCTCAGAGAAGGTGAACTCGACTGTATTCTCTTTTTCCCAAACCGCCCCGCCCATGGCAGTGAATTCAGATTTTACGAGGGTGTCGTCACAAGAAGACAAAGTTACCGTCAGGATACCAATGAATACTATTTTACGCATTTTTAGCGGGCCTTTTTTTATTGCTGTTACGAGACTTATTTTGGTTCCCTTTTTGATTCCTGTTTCTATTTCGGTTCCTGTTCTTGTTCCTATTTCTTTTATTGCGACCACGCTTTGGGCGATCGAATCGTGTTAGGCTGTCTTGACCAACTACATTTTCGAATGCCACTTTTTCGTTTATAACGCTATTATCGGCTGCATATTCTTCCAGGCTTGCTACTTTTTCCTTCTTTTTGTTCTTTGCTAAAATCTCCTGTACCTGCTCTTTGGATAGCGTATGCCAATTGGCGGGATCATCTTTGTAAGAGAACCATAGCGTCGCCTTAAAAATATCTGTTTTTTGACAAAAAGCGACCCCTTTTTCGGTGTACAGCTTGGTGTCTTGTGAAGGAAAGTCCTTTAGAGCCTCCAAATAGGTATCGAGCTCATAATTCAAACAGCATTTGAGTTTGCCACATTGGCCGGCCAATTTTTGCGGATTCAATGAAAGCTGCTGATAGCGGGCGGCAGAAGTACTTACAGAGCGAAAATCGGATAACCAGGTTGAACAACATAGTTCGCGCCCACAGGACCCGATACCGCCCAACCGTTGTGCCTCTTGGCGATACCCGATCTGTCGCATCTCGATCCGGATCGAAAAAGCCTTGGCCATGTCTTTTATCAACTGCCTGAAATCAACACGCTCCTCCGCTGTATAGTAGAAGGTAGCCTTTGAACCATCGCCTTGAAACTCCACATCCGAAATCTTCATTTGAAGATTTAAAAGTATGGCCATTTCCCGGGCACGCTTTTTGATTTCCTCTTCCCGTCCTCGGCATTTCTGCCATTTGTCGATATCGCTCTGGGATGCTTTTCGATATACTTTGAAAAGCGATTCATCTTTAAAATCGACTTTCTTCCGCTTCATTTGAACTTTAACCAGCTCCCCGACCAAAGTGACCATGCCTACATCGTGCCCTGATTGGGCCTGTGTAGCCACCACATCACCGATTGATAATGAAAGGTTATCGGTATTTCTGAAGAACTCTTTTCGACTGTTCTTGAAACGCACCTCGACACAGTCAAAGGGTTTCTCGCCATTCGGAAGCGACATATTGGAAAGCCAATCAAAAACAGTTAATTTATTACAACCATCCGTGCCACAAGTACCATTGTTCTTGCACCCACGAGGTTGTCCGTCCTTACCGGTCGAACAACTGCTACAACCCATATTTTATATCTTGGTTTGGCTCAATCGCTAGCGGACGATAGACGGTCCGAACGACATTGACCAAAAAAGGTTCATACTAAACTTAAACGTAAAGATAGTATAATTTGGTTTGGAAAGAAAGTTATCCAGGCGGTCGGCAGGAGGTCGGCTTGGCGATTGACGGATGTTACTTTTTAAACTTTAGTACCGGAGAACGGCCCTTTTTAAAAATTTTGTTGCTGGCGCCTTTTCCCTTGCGCAGTCGTTTTTGCTCTTCATAGGGCAACGCATGAATTTCCTTGCAATGGTCGGAACAGCAATCGTTCATTTTTGCGGCGCAGGTCTCACATTGGATAAACAGCAAATGACAGGCCTCGTTGGCACAATTTACGTGGGTGTCACAGGGATTCCCGCATTGATGGCAATTTGAAATCACCACATCGGTAATGCGTTCGCCACGTCGGTGGTCAAAAACAAAGTTCTTGCCAAGGAATTTATTCTCCAACCCTCTTTTTTCAACTTGCCGCGCATAATCGATGATGCCGCCTTCCAATTGATATACCTGTTTAAAACCTTTGTGCTTATAATACGCGCTTGCTTTTTCGCAGCGAATGCCGCCGGTACAGTACATCACCAGCTTTTTGTCCTCCTTATGGGCTTCCAGGTCTTTTTCAATGATGTCCAAAGAGTCCCGAAAAGTATCCACATCGGGGGTAATGGCATTTTTAAAATGCCCAATCTCGCTTTCGTAATGGTTGCGCATGTCGACCAGCACGGTATCGGGGTCTTCAATTAATTCATTGAACTCTTCCGCCCCTACATGAATGCCTTTGTCGGTTACGTCAAAGGTGCTATCGTTGAGCCCGTCGGCAACAATTTTTTTCCGGACCTTCACCTTTAATTTAAGGAACGATTTGTTATGTTGTTCAATGGCGATGTTCAAACGCACATTTTCCAAAAAGGAAATACTGTCCAAATGGTGTTTAAGCGCTTCGAAATTTTCCGCAGGAACCGACAGCTGGGCATTGATACCCTCTTTCGCTACGTAGATACGACCGAGGACATCCAATGCGTTCCAATGTATAAAAAGATGGTTTCTGAAAATTGACGTATTGCCGATATGTGCATATTTATAGAAAGAGATAGTAAGGCGTTCCTTGCCTGCCGCTTCGATTAGCGCTTCCCTCTCCTTTGCACTTAAGGTATTGTACAGTTGCATGCTATACGAATAGTTACGTTAAGGACTGTTTTAAAAAGAAGGCAAAGATACAAATAATCAACACAATTCCTGGGCACCGATAGGCTGTTGGGTGGTCCATCAGATTAAAGTACATCCCCTTCGACCGCACCTTCATTCCAGTTCCGGGAATAAAACAAAAAAGGACCTTGACGTTCATCAAGGTCCTTCACGGGCCACTTCGATTTTCTTCTTCATAGCAATTTTGAAGAGCTTGGATTGAAAATGGCCACTACTGCCCATTGCTTTTGAAACAATGGTTATTTAGAGGTATTTCTACTTACTTTCTGGAAAGTAGATACATCTTGGATGAAAAGGTTGCGTCACTTTCTTGGCGGGACCTTTATTATTTGAATTATGCAAAAAGAAACACTAATTTAGCGACCCTAAAATGAGCAAGAATGAGTTCCGAGAAAGAAGCAAAATTAAAAGCGCTAAAGCTTACCCTTGACAAACTGGACAAGACCTATGGAAAGGGTGCCGTTATGAAAATGGGGGATAGTGTGGTCGAAGATGTCGACGTAATCCCGTCAGGTTCGCTAGGACTCGACATTGCACTCGGTGTTGGAGGCTATCCGCGCGGAAGGGTAATCGAAATTTATGGCCCTGAGTCTTCAGGTAAAACCACCTTGACGCTCCACGCTATTGCAGAGGCTCAAAAAAACGGTGGTATCGCCGCATTCATAGATGCCGAGCATGCCTTCGATCGTTTTTATGCGGAGAAATTAGGCGTCGATATCGACAACCTCATCATCTCTCAACCCGACAATGGGGAACAGGCATTGGAAATTGCGGATAATCTGATTCGCTCCGGTGCCATAGACATCGTGGTGATCGATTCTGTGGCCGCCTTAACGCCAAAAAGTGAAATAGAAGGTGAGATGGGGGACTCCAAAATGGGGCTACATGCCAGATTGATGTCACAAGCCCTTCGAAAATTAACCGCTTCCATTAGCAAAACACATTGTACCGTTATTTTCATCAACCAGCTCCGGGAAAAAATAGGGGTCATGTTCGGGAATCCAGAAACAACCACCGGGGGAAATGCGCTAAAATTCTATGCCTCCGTTCGCCTCGATATTCGCAGATCTACCCAAATAAAGGATACTGACGGTAACGTACAGGGAAATAAAACACGTGTGAAGGTGGTCAAAAACAAGGTGGCGCCTCCTTTTAGAACCACTGAGTTCGACATCATGTACGGAGAAGGTGTTTCTAAAGTAGGGGAGATCATCGATTTGGGCGTACAATACGAAATCATTAAAAAAAGCGGTTCCTGGTTCAGCTATGGCGACACCAAACTTGGTCAAGGCCGCGATGCGGTTAAAGCCCTGCTCTTGGACAACCCCGAACTGTTCGAGGAGCTCGAAACCAAAATACGGGAAGCCATTAATACACTCAAATAGCCACTCACCCCAAAAACACTGGCTTAAAACCTTTTCTTTCCGGCTTGTATTACAAGTACCTACTTTTGGACTAACTTTAAGATCCAGAACGCAACCCTTCTACTCCTTTGGTATCTAAATTTAAGGAGTTGGATATGTATTCCAGCAAATTAATAACACCTTGGTTATGGTGGAAGTCTATACGAGGATGACCAATCGGGTTTAACAACGGAATAAGTTTAAAAGTATGAGACGCTTTGTTTTCATTTTAGGAACCATAATACTATCCCTGGGATTCTACGGTTGCAACGACGATGACGGTGTTAATTTTCACTTCGCGGCTTTGGAAGTTGTTGCTGCGGAACTACCCGAGTCTTTTGATTTAAACGGGCAATATCAGATCACTGTTACTTATTTTCGTCCGGATGATTGTACCTTCTTCGAAGGCTTCGATGTCGTTCAGGAAGATACGACCATCCGGAACGTTATAGTCGTAGGTTCGGTGATTACCAATCGGGAATGTGCGGAAAAAGCCGAAGAGGTAGAGGCCACATTTAATTTTGTAGTCTTGCACGATCAGGACTATTTGTTCCGTTTTTGGCAGGGACAAGATGAGAACGGCGAACCACAATACCTCGAAATCGAAGTTCCCGTAAACTAACCGATAAGAAATCTAACCAACAATTTTGAGTTTAGAAGAGCTCGTATATAACTGCAAGCAAGGTAACAGAAAGGCGCAGGAGCAATTGTACCGAAAATACGCCGGTATATTGTTCAGTATCTGCCTTAAGTATTCGCGTAACAAAACGGAGGCCGAAGATAATTTACATGACAGTTTTATGACGATTTTCGATAAGATCCATCAATATAGTTCCAAAGGATCTTTTGAAGGTTGGATGAAAAGAATTACCGTGAATACCGTGTTGCAGAAATATAGAAAACAAGAACACTTAAACGTAGTATCGGAAAATATGGAGGAAGAAGTCGAAGTGCCATCGAGCTATACCGATATTAGCTTACAGACCCTACTTCGATATATTCAAGAGCTGCCTAACAAATACCGCCTCACTTTCAATATGTACGTGATGGATGGATATACCCACAAGGAAATAGGGGAACAACTAGGCACCTCGGTAGGCACTTCGAAATCCAATTTGGCGCGGGCCAGAATGTTGTTGAAAGAGAAAATACAGGCCAACAAAGATAAGGCCATTATAGGGGTACTCTTTTTCTTAATGGACCACCCCTAACAGAAAAAATTGAGCTAGAAAAGAAAATCAAAAAACCGAATAAACCATTACTAAGATGGGCAAAAAGAAACTAGACGAACTATTCCAAGAGAAGTTTCAGGACTTCAACCAGCTACCCGACGAAAAAGTGTGGCAGCGATTGGAAGCAGCTTTGGACAAAAAGGACAAATCCAGGCGGGTGCCGCCATTTTGGTGGAAATTCGCCGGAATAGCCGCAGGGCTATTGATTGCCTTTTGGCTAATCAATCCTTTTTTCGACGGTAGCGAAAATCAAAATTCTACGGTTACCGATGTAGAGCAAAATAAAAAAGAAACGGTGAATCCTGTCGATGATGCCGAAGCCCCCTTCAGGAATTCCACGGATGCCAAGAAAGATGCTTTCGTGGATACCGACAAAGAAGCTGTTCAAAACAACAAGATGAATGAAGAAGGAGTGCCAAAGGAAGCTATTCTTACGGCCACGGAAAAAAAACCGACACCCAAGAACAACATGTCTGAAGCTTCTACAAATAATAAGGGCGGGGAAACGCCTGGCATCAAGGAAAGGAAGTCACAGCTTACTTCGGCACCAAAGGATGAGGAAAAAACTTCAAAATCACGAATTAATTTCGATAGTATAACCAAGAAGACAAACATAGGCGTCGCCGTCACCGCCGATCCTGAAAATAGTGGGAAAGCCGAGAAGAAAAGGTTTGAAACTACGAGTCGGGAGGCGGTGGTCCAAAACGAACAGAAACCACCCGAAACAGTGGTGACCGATTCCGAAAATGAGAAAAATAGGGGATTGGAGAATTCTCAAGTCAAGAAATCAGGGGAAGCCATTGCCCAAATCGATGAAAAGGGCGACGAGCAATCAGTCCCGGAAAAGAAAAAGAAATCGATTTTCGATGAAATCGGCGATCAGGAAGAAGCGGCAGTTGTAGAGCGTTCGGAAAGCCGATGGTCCGCCGGGGCTAGTATCGCACCCGTATATTATAGCGCTTTCGGGGAAGGGTCACCGGTACATTCCATTTTTGTGCCGAATTCCAAATCTGGAGAGACGAATTTGAGCTACGGCCTTTCCGTTGCTTATGAAATCAATGACAGGCTTAGCGTACGTTCGGGAATCCATAGGGTAGATTATGGTTATGGTACCGATGATGTCGAATTCACCTCCTCCTTGGAGGGCTTCAATAATGGACAAATTGATAATATCAACTATTCATTGAACTCACGAAGTTTGGTAGTGCAGAGTAAAGCCGGGGAAACCGTTCAAAGTGTGAATGACATGCCAGCGCAGGTATTGGATGTCAATGCATCACTTCCCTCAAGGGACGGTACCATGTCACAACAGTTTGGCTATCTGGAAGTTCCTTTGGAACTCAATTATGCCCTGGTGGATAGAAAATTCGGAGTGAACCTTATCGGGGGAGTAAGTTCACTGTTCCTGATAGACAATTCGGTAACGCTCAACTCTGGGAACCAGACGTTGGAAATGGGAGAGGCCAATAATGTAAATAATCTTAATTTTAGCACTAATATCGGTTTTGGATTCGATTATAATTTCACTCCGAAAGTAAAACTGAACATCGAACCCGTATTTAAGTACCAGTTGAATACCTTTTCCAATGTCGATGGTACCTTCCAACCATTTACCGTTGGAGTGTACAGCGGATTGAGTTTTAGGTTTTAGAAAGAATAGAATAGGCTCTCACGAAGTTGGTTAGGTTGGTCGTTGTGGAGCGCAACGACCCCTTTTAGCCCCGACAGTTTGTTGGGGCTTTTTTTATTTGAAAAAACAAACCATCTTTTTTAGTACATTGTAACCTAACCACGCACAAACAATAGTTCAAAAAGATGTATATCGCAGAAAAACACTTCACATGCTTCTTGCTAGTAGTCGGATTGTTATCCTGTAAAACGGATTTCAAAAAAACTACGGGCTTCCCCGAGGTGGAGGGTGTACCCGAAACCGGGGAATGGACCTATCTTTTCGATGGAACAAGCACCGAAGGCTGGCGAGCCTATAATGGGGAGTCACTTCCTCCAGAATGGGTCATCAAGGATGGCGCCCTCACCTTTGACATCGAAAAAAGAACAGAGGCCGAGCACAAGGGCGGCAAGGACATCATTTACGGTGCAGAGGAATTCGAAAACTTTGAACTGTATCTCGAATGGAAACTTCCCCAAGGTGGTAACAGTGGTATTCTATATCATTTGAAGGAGGGGTTCGATTCCCCCCCTGAAGTAGCTCCCGAATACCAGCTCCTTGATGATTTAGGCTGGGAAAAAATTAACAATGCGACCCTTGAGAAATGGCAAAAAACAGGAGCTGACTATGCCATGTACGCTCCCGATAGCGCCATAAAAAATGTGAAACCAGCTGGGGAATGGAATACTTCCCGGATTCGATTTACCCCTCAATTGGTGGAACACTGGCTTAACGGGAAAAAAATCCTATCGTTTGTTCCCTGGTCCGAAGACTGGCAACAAAGAAAAGCCAAGGGAAAGTGGAAGGATTTCCCAAAATATGGTACATTTAAGTCAGGCTATATCGGATTACAAGATCACGACAGTCCACTATGGTTTAAAAACATCAAGATCAAACGCCTATAACCCAAGCATACGATTATGAACAAAAGGGAATTTTTGAAAAGTACTGTCGCCCTATCCTCCTTTGCACTGATGCCGTCAGGAGTTTGGGCCCTTACCAAAGACAAACGCCTTCGCACCGCCCACATAGGTGTAGGGAATATGGGTGCGGAAGACCTAAAGGCTATTTCATCACATGAGCTGGTCGAGGTCGTTGCACTTTGCGATGTGGATGCCAACAATTTGGCGGCTGCCAAAAAACTGCATCCAAACGCCAAAACCTACTCGGACTACCGGAAGCTTTTTGAAGAGATTGCAGACGACGTTGATGCCGTTATCGTTTCTACCCCTGACCATACCCATGCGCCGGCTTCCATGTTGGCGATGAAGATGAACAAGCCGGTCTATTGCCAAAAACCCTTGACACATCATGTGACCGAAGCCCGGGCAATGCGAAAATTGGCGGAGGAAAAGAATCTGGTGACCCAAATGGGTATTCAGGTACATTCCTTTTACGATTACAAGCTGGCCACCTTACTCATTCAATCCGGTATTGTTGGAAAGGTGCATACGGTACGCGCCTGGTCTCCCAAGAACTGGGGCTATGACGGTCCGGCTCCTGAAGGAAACGATCCCATTCCCGAGACCTTGGACTGGAATCTGTGGTTAGGCACATCCGCTGAACGACCCTATAAAAAAGATATCTACCATCCGGGCAATTGGCGCAAGCTGGTCGATTATGGATGTGGCACCTTGGGCGATATGGGCGTACACATTTTTGACACTCCTTACAATGCCCTTGAATTGGACGTGCCAAAAACGATAACCAACTATTGCAGGAAACCCAATGGTTTTGCATATCCCGAACAGAATACGGTTATCTATGAATTTCCCGGAACCAAATACACCACGGAAACCTTGAAATGGATCTGGTACGATGGCGATGGGGCTTCCCAGCAGCGGGAAGACCTACACTTGCCCAACGGGGAGAAACTACATGACCAAGGGGCCATGTTCATTGGTGAAAAAGGGCGGTTATATCTGCCCCACTTCATGAAATTACCCCAGTTGATTGTAGACAACGAATATCAAGAAATGGATATCGAGTCTTTTAACCTTGGGGCTCCGGTCCGGGATTATGGGTCCGAGGGCAAAAAACATTACCACCAATTTGTGGATGCCTGTTTGGGGAAAGGGGAGTGTAGCGCGCCATTCCCATATGCCTCGAGACTCACCGAAACCATTTTATTGGGGGTCATTGCAGGGCGTTTCCCAGGCCAAACCTTACATTGGGATAGCGCTACTTCCCAGTTCGCGGAAGAAGAGGCCAATCAATATTTGGATTCAGAATACCGAACGTTTTAAGGATACGCTATCAGAGGGAAAAGCTATTGACTAAGCCAGCAACTTCTTGCCATTTGCGGCAAGCAGTTCTTTCAGAATTACCTCCCGTACCTCTTCCCGAAGCGTTGCCTTGTCTTCTTCCGATAGAATGCCCGTCTCAAAAAACTCATGTACTTTTGCGCGAAGCACACCAGGGCCACCGCTCAAAAATGTGAAAGAGAACCGCTTCTTTCCATCAAAGAAAGTCATCGGTACCACCGGTATGTTATGTGCGATCGCCATCTTAAAGGCGCCATCCTTGAATTCATCAAGTAAGATCGATTCGTCGGGCACTCCTCCTTCCGGAAAGATACAAATGCTCAGGCCTTGGTTCAATCGACGTTGGGCACGCCGATAAACCCCTGTTCTGCTACGGGTATCGTCCCGGTCGACCATGATACAGACCCTTTTATAAAAAAATCCGAATACCGGTATATTTACCAGCTCTTTTTTGCCTACAAACACAAACGGATTCTTGCTGGCGCGCAACATTAACATGATATCGAGCATGCTCGTATGGTTCGCCACCAGCATGTAGCTTTTTCCTTTTTCCAACCGCTGTTCCCGTTTGATTTTAGGCGGACAGCCCATTCCGTATAAAATAACGTTCGCCCAGATATTTCGGGCCATCCAGAAAAATTGGGCGTAGGTTCTTTCCGAAACTGTAAACAGTAACAGCAATGGAAATAACGCCAAAATGGGCAAAGCCACTAGAACATAGAACCAGATACGATATAATATATGACCGATATTTTTAACGAAACGAAGCATGGGGCCAAAAATAGGGAATTAAATCAATGGCCACTTGTTGTCATGGTACGTCAAGGACTCATGAATTCTTTACGATTTGTCATACATTTGCTTTCTTTAAAATAGTAGGTATGGCAAGAATCTTAACAGGCATTCAAAGTACAGGTGTACCACATCTTGGAAATATCTTGGGGGCGATCGTTCCTGCCATTCGAATGGCGAGCGATCCCAAAAACGAATCTTTTCTTTTCATCGCCGATATGCATTCGCTAACCCAAATCAAAAATGGGGAAGAACTACGTCACAACACCTACGCTACGGCCGCCACTTGGCTGGCATTCGGCTTGGATATCGAAAAAACCGTTTTCTATCGTCAAAGCGATGTTCCACAAGTGACCGAATTGGCTTGGTATCTCAGTTGCTTTTTCCCTTACCAGCGGCTGACCCTTGCCCATTCTTTTAAAGACAAGGCCGACCGTTTGGAAGATGTCAATGCCGGCCTCTTCACCTATCCCATGCTCATGGCGGCCGATATTTTGTTATACGATGCCAATTTAGTCCCTGTGGGAAAAGACCAATTGCAGCATTTGGAGATGACCCGGGATGTCGCTTCGCGTTTTCATGCGCAACTGGGGGAGACCTTTGTGCTTCCCGAAGCCAAGGTACAACAGGAAACCATGTATGTTCCAGGTACCGACGGGGAGAAAATGAGCAAAAGCAAGGGCAACCTGATCAACCTGTTTCAACCCGACAAACAGCTACGAAAACAAATTATGGGTATTAAAACTGATAGTACCCCTATGGAAGAGCCAAAGGATCCGTCCAACGACAACATCTTTGCCCTTTTTAAAATCTTGGCATCCCAAGAACAAATCGAAGAAATGAGCGCCAATTATTTGGCGGGAAACTATGGTTATGGTCACGCCAAACAGGCACTTTTTGAAGTCATTTTGGAAAAGTTTGGAGCCGCTAGGGAACAATTCGATTACTATATGAACAACCTCAACGAGGTAGACGCAGCATTGGAATTGGGAGCTGAAAAAGCCAAAAAAGTGGCCGATGGGGTGTTGGAAAGAGTAAGAAATAAGCTCGGCTACTGATTTTTGGTATACAGACCACTTGGTCGGTTTTTCGAATTGGTGGTCTCTTACCAATCTGCCAGACGTTCGATTTTAAGCTGTGCTTCGACGACGAAAAGCACTATCTGTAGGGAATCACGGCAGATAGACGTATTTACAGACCGCTCGGTCGGTAATTGAGTGGTGGCTTCCATTCCTTTTTGTGGGAAAGCTTCCTTGAAACGTTTTCAAACCAATGTTTTTTAAATCGCTTCGAACAATTTTCCGGGTAACGGCCGGATGACTCCTTTCATTTCCATATTCAACAAGGTAGAGGAGACCTTGAAAACGGGTAGTTGGCATTCCAAGGCAATACTATCCAGCTGTTGCTTCCCATCCTTTTGTAGATACGCATAGATCGATTGCTCCGTAGCGTCCAGTTCAACGAACAATTGCTTCTGTACCGGTTTCTCCTCCGGTGATTCCAGTTGCCAGCCCAACATATAAATCAGGTCAGCCGCGGAGGTAATCATATGGGCCTTTTGTCTTTTGATAAGATTATTGCACCCTGTGCTGTATTTGTCCTGTGCGCGACCAGGAAAGGCGAACACCTCACGGTTGTAGCTGTTGGCTATATCGGCGGTGACCAAACTGCCGCCTTTTTCCGCCGATTCGATTACGACAGTCGCTTCCGCCATCCCGGCAATGATTCGATTCCGCTTTAGAAAGTTCTCCCGGTCTGGATTGCTGGTACTCCAGAACTCGGTTATAAAACCTCCATTATGTTCAACCTCTTCAACGTATTTCCCATGTACTTTCGGATAAATTTGGTTGAGCCCATGTGCCAAACAACCAATGGTCTGTAAACCGTGTTTGATGGCTGCTTTTTGTGCACAGATATCCACACCATAGGCAAAACCACTGACTATAATTGGATCGAGTGGCGCCAAATCGGCCAGAAGCTGTTCACAAAGGGCATTACCGTAACTAGTGATATTTCGTGTACCTACGATACTGATGATTTTTCTATCCGACAATGCTATATTTCCCCTCTTAAAAAGCAGCATGGGGCTATCGATACAATGCTTGAGGTATTTGGGATAATCGGCATCTGTAAAATAGGTGAAATCGATGTCATTTTCCCGAATGTATCGATATTCAGCTTCCGCTGCCCTCAAATATTCGCTATTTCGTAAACCTTTTAAGGTAATGCTTCCAATCCCATCTATTTTTTGAAGGTGCTGCAGCTTATCAGTAAAGATCGCTGTTGGACTGCCAGTGTGGGAAATCAGTTTTTTGGCGGTAACATCTCCGATATTGGGAATGCTCTGGAGCCTTAAAACCGCAACCAATTCATTTGTAGTCATTTAAAAAATGGGATAAGTTATCCACAAAATACACAAATAATTATGTTAATAAAAAGTAAAGAAAGGGGGTTTTAAATCGATTCATTTTTTTCCATATTTGCCTCGATGGGAGTAGAACACTATCTATATGAACTGTTGTATCGGTATAACTGTGTGGTGATACCCGGTTTTGGTGCGTTTCTGACCCAAAGGCAATCAGCCGTGCTCCATAAGGCATCGCACACCCTCTATCCTCCGACCAAAACCCTCTCCTTTAACAGCCAATTGACCTCCAATGACGGATTGTTGGTTTCCTATATGGCGGAGGCCGAAAAAACCGACTACGAATCGATGTTACAACAGGTCACGGAAGCGATTGCGATATGGAAAAAACAACTGCGGTCCGGAGATCGGTTGGTATTCCCAAATATCGGTGAATTATGGCTAAATGAAGACGGTAAGACCCAATTCCAACCTTCGGAGCAGGTCAACTTCCTCACCTCTTCGTTTGGATTAGCCCCTTTCAAGTCCCCTCCGGTGACGAGGGAAGTTTTGAGGAAGGAAGTAATGGCGATGGAAGAACAGATCCCATTTATGGTGACTCCCGAAAAACGAAGGGAAACCTCTTTCCGCCCCTATTTGAAGTACGCTGCCATCTTTTTATTGGCGCTATCCACAGGATTCACCGCGTATCGCGCATACCAACAAGGTCTAGACAACCAGCAACTGGCGCGGGAAGCAGCTCAAGAGCATGTTACCAAACAGATACAGGAAGCGACTTTCTTTGATGCGGTACCCATGGAACTACCCACCCTTACGTTGGAAACTACCAAAAAAGAAAGGGCATTTGACAGCTCCAGAAAAATACATCACGTGATTGCTGGGGCTTTTCGTTTTAGGAAAAATGCGAATAAAAAAATCCGTCTGTTAAAAAGAGGTGGTTTTAACCCATCGTATTTGGGCACCAACGAATCTGGCTTGCATATAGTAACCTATGACAGCTATACCGATGCCGACGAGGCCTTGGCCGCTTTGCGGAAAATTAAAATCACCCAATCGCCCGACGCCTGGTTAAAGTCGGTAAAATAAGCGTACTTTCCCTTTTAGCATCCTCTTTTTAAGCCATACCTTTGCGGAAAATCTAATGCATGGAACCAAAAACGCCCAATGAATCCCGTACGTTAATGACCGATATGGTGCTCCCGAGCGAGACCAACCCCCTGAATAATCTGTTTGGAGGTGAGTTATTGGCCCGAATGGACAGAGCGGCCAGTATCGCTGCAAGAAGACATAGCCGTCGTATTACGGTCACTGCTTCAGTGAACCATGTAGCCTTCAATAGAGCCGTTCCCTTGGGAAGTGTTGTTACGGTAGAGGCAAAGGTTTCAAGGGCTTTCAGAACTTCTATGGAAGTATTTCTCGATGTTTGGATGGAAGATCGGTTCACCGGGGAACGTTCGAAGGCCAACGAAGCGATTTATACCTTCGTTGCTGTGGACGAAACCGGGGTACCCACCGAAGTGCCTCCCTTACAACCGGAAACCGACCTTGAAAAGGAACGTTTTGCAGCCGCTCTCCGGAGAAAACAACTGAGTTTGGTATTGGCAGGAAAAATGAAACCTTCGGAAGCCACTGAATTGAAAGCGTTGTTCCTCGCTCCCTAAAAATCGAAATTATCGGGATCGGGCCCGATGCGCTCGCCGCGATCCAAGCTGTCAAGATAGGCCACATCCTCGTCTGACAATTCAAAATCAAAAATATCGGCATTGGAGTTGATCCGTTCTCTTTTAGAAGACTTCGGGATAGTGATCACCCCTTTTTGAAGATTCCATCGCAGTGTGACCTGTGCAATCGACTTATGGTATTTTTCAGCCAGTTTCTTAAATTCCTCCAAACCAAATATTTTCCCCTGCATAAAAGGCGACCAAGCCTCATACTGAATGATATTTTTATTGCAAAAATCGATCAAGTCCTGTTGTACTACATAAGGATGGAACTCCATTTGGTTCACCATCGGCACGATTTCGGCAGCTGTCATCAAGTCTTCCAAATGATGTTGCATAAAATTGCTCACCCCGATTGCGCGTACCCGTTTTTCTTTGTAAAGTTGCTCCAAAGCACGCCAGGTATCCTTATATTTTCCCGCTACCGGCCAATGCACCAGAAACAAATCCAAATTCTCCAAATCGAGCCGTTTTAGGCTATCCTCATAGGACTGTAAGGTTGTATCATACCCCTGATCACTATTCCACACCTTACTGACTATAAACAGGTCTTGCCTTGGGATAGAACTTTCCTTTATTCCTTGCCCTACTCCCTCTTCATTTTTATAAATCGAGGCTGTATCGATATGACGGTAACCAGCCTCCAATGCGTATTTCACGGCATTGACCACTTCCTGATCGTTATCGGATTGGTACGTACCCAAACCAAAATAGGGCATCTCAACACCGTTGTGCAAGCTGAAGGTTCCTTGGATGTCGGTAATCGTTTTCATTGGCTATTTGTTTAACGTTGCTATAATTGATACACCCACTCTTCCGGATTCAATTTGTTCGTATCCTCGTAAAGATAGAACTTCAAGCGGGTCTGCCCATTGGACCGGTTGGTATATATTTCACCCAATTCAGTCTTGGCCTCCACCATATCCCCTTTTTTAACGTACAGTTCGGACAGATTGTAATAGGTACTGATATAGTTTCCATGCTTTACCTGTACACCCTTGTTTCCGCCAGGTACTGAAAGTATAGCGATGACCTCCCCCTTAAAAATGGCACGGGCCTTGGCCCCTTCATCGGTCGCGATAATTACTCCATTGCTTTCATGTTTGATTCCGGGGTACACTGCGTCTTTATACACTCCAAAACCCTGACTTTTTATTCCTTTATCCACGGGCCATATCAACCTGCCTTTGTTCGCGGAAAAGTTATTGGCCACGATGGTAGCTTCAGGGGTCAAAACAAATTTATTGACCGCACTAGATTTGGTTCCCGCCCTTTTATTGGAGGCAGTGATGGCACTGCGAATCAATTTTTCTATTTGCTGATCGATTTTTCTGGCTTCCCTTTTCTTCTCATCCATCGCGGCAGCATAATTGCTTTCGTTCTTTCGGATGCTTACCAACAGTTCTTTTTGGGATTTCATTTCCCGCATCATTTGAGCCCTAGCCTTTTTGTTTTCGGCAATGAGTTGCTCTTTTTCCTTACGCTGATCTATCAAATCTTTGTTCAGTTGGGTAAGTTCATCGGTCTTAGCGACAATCTGTTCGCCTTGTTCCCTCCTATAATCGGTATACTGCTTCATGTATTGCAGCCTTTTAAAGGCCTGAAAAAAGTTTTCCGAGGATAAAAGGAACATCAAACGGCTTTGTTGTGAGCGGTTTTGATACGATTGACGAATAATGGCGGCGTACTCTTCCTTTAAGGTTACAAGTTCATTCTTTAACTTGGAGATATTTCGCACATTGGCATTGATCTTTCGGCTGAGCAGGTTGGATTGTTGGTTGGTCACCTTGATGAGTTCTTGGCGTACGGTAAGCTTTTTGTCCAAAGCCTCTATTTGGTCCAGTACCGTTCCTCGTTGTTTTTTTTCTGCAAAGAGCAGTCTGTTGATGTCGTTGATTTCTTTCTGAAGCCGGGCCCGTTTGGCCTCCAAGGACTTCTGCTCATCGGTCTGCCCATAAGCCGTTACAATCGACAAAAAAGCTGCCAATAGAACAAAACAGACCCTATGGAATCGTTTACAGGTCATTCGTGCTCAAAACAATCTCTTTGAAGCCTTTAGGAATTTTATAGGGAAAATTCAAGGCTTGATCGAACTGAATGTTCCGATATTCGATATCGATGGTATTGCGTATGTCCCCATCGATGGCGGCTATCGCTATCTCATTAGGAAGAATCCACTTATCGATTTTTTGGTAGTTTTTGTAATTGATTTGTAACAACCTTTTTTTTAGGGGTTGGGATAGCTGTTGCGTCGCAATCTTGAAATTATTGGGCTCTATTTGAAACAATATCTTAAAAAGCTCCGCTACTTTTTTTGGCTTTAATTGATACGTATCATCCGCTACCTCGGCGTCATATTTTCCGTCTTTTAAATCAAGAATGGCCTGTCCAAGCAAGAGGTTTTGCACCTGTTCAAAATCGAGTTCTGTTCCGAGTAGATTACTTAGATAACTGAAATCCCCATCGAAGTACTCGTTTTGGAGTTTATTATAGAACGATACCCTTCCCGGGGTGATATAGGCTTTCACTATACCCAAGGGGGCACTGATCCAGATGGCCTTGTCTTTCTCCATTCGCAGGCTCAATGGAATGCTTTGGGTAGATTCCCCATCAGAGTATTCGATTTTCAACTTCCCACTGATGGTCTTGAATTGCAGGTGGTTTTGATAATGTTCGCGAATGATGGCTTTCGCGGTTAATCTATCATCGATTTCGCCTCCCGAAGCTACCTTGGTAGTTTTGCATGAGGTAAGGAACAGTATAACCATCCCGATCACCAACCCTCGTTGTACTCCTCTAAAATATTCGCCCATTGTACTAAAAACCAGGTTTTATCTTACGAAGATACATATTTGCCTTCACAGAATTATTAAGGGCATTATATGCATCGGATAGTTCTTTGTAAATCTTATTGGCCAATGAAATATCGCCAACCAAATAGTCCAAGGAGGTTTCGAGTACCTCTACGGCCTCCCGATGTTTGGCATTCCTATTCAAGGCGTAGCCGTTGGCGTAGTAAAAATAAGGTTGCGAAGGATAGGTCTCCAAGGCCTCATTGGAGAGCTGCAACAATAAGGGCAGGCTATTGGTCGATAGTAGGCCCTTAATTCGCATCTTATACTGTTCCGCATCGTTCGTGCCATTGTTGTTTACAGTGGCAGAAAAGCTAACAGACTTGCTTTTGGTCTCTAGTTTCTCGATAGAGTCGTTGATTTTGGATGACAACTCTTCCGAAAAGCTCGATTCCTTGATTTGCTTCAACACTTTGAGCGCGTCGTTATAATTCGCCCGCTTGTAGTATATCAACGCCAAGTTTTCCTTGAGTTTGCTATTGGCGTAGGGTACTTTCGAACTCAGCTCGTCGAGCGAACTTCCCTGTTTTTGGGCGATTTCTACCAACGTATCCAGATACCATCGGTTCTCGGGCTCGGAATTGAGCGCCGTCAATGCATAGTCTTCCGCCAGGGGGTATTGTTTATCCTCCAAATACACCTTGGCAAGTTCATGGTCGACGACCCGATTCCCCGAATCCAGCCGTTTGCATTCCAATAAAAGATTGATCGCCTTGTCATAATTTTCGATGCCCTTTTGTTTCAAGGCCTCAAAAAAACTTTCCTGAAAAGCATCGGAGTACTCCTCTAGAAAGACTTCGGCACTCTCCTCAACATCGATTTCAGGCTCGGTTTCCTGGGCCAGGGTTGGATTGTGGATTAGAAATAATCCTAAAAAGATACTAAGAACAGACAATGTACTTTTCATAAATAACCCTTCTGAGTTTCCATAAATACCCCTCCATGTTTTCGTCGCCTCCTTTGTCTTTGTCAGAGACTATTCGGTACCTGTATACCCATTTCGTTCGTGCTTCACTTCTTGGGCATATGCACTTTAGAGGAGATTCTTTTCAAACCCTTTTAATCTCACTTGACTCCTGTACTTCCAAAACCTCCTTCACCTCTTGAAGTTACGGACAATTCCTGAACTTCAACCCATTCGGCACGCTCGTGTTTTGCGATGACCAATTGGGCGATGCGTTCGCCGTTTTCTATAGTAAAGGATTCATTGGAAAGGTTCACAAGAATCACACCAATCTCGCCCCGATAATCGGCATCGATGGTACCAGGGGCATTCAATACCGTAATTCCCTTTTTTGCCGCCAGCCCACTTCTAGGCCTTACCTGTGCTTCAACACCTACTGGAAGCTCTATAAAAATTCCGGTTGTAATGATAGCCCTCCCTAAAGGTTGTAACGTAACGGGATCCGAAATATTGGCGCGAAGATCCATTCCTGCCGAAGCCCCGGTTTCGTAATGGGGCAGGGTATGGTGCGATTTGTTGATTATTTTGATGTTCATCCTTATTAATTATTATTTGCTGGGAGTAAGGACCGCTGCACTGTTAGAATCAGAATAAAACATTGGTATTGTACGAATGTCCCGCCCCATGGTTGATGCGGCTAACCGCTCTTTTTTAAAAATATCCTTCTTAATTTATCATTTTCCAGTTTATAGACCAAGCCTAGAAATAGCGTCAACAAAACGATGCCCACAATCAGATTGCGATTGAACACATAAAAAGACAAGGCAGAGAATAAAATGGAAAGAGAAAGATAAAAAATAATCTTCCGAAAATTATACGGCACCGGGTAGTGCGATTTCCCCAAATAGTAAGAAAGCACCATCATGGTACCATAGGCCAGTACGGTGGCGATTGCCGAGGCCATATACCCGATGAGAGGAATAAAGATAAAATTTATACCGATTGTTATAATTGCTCCGATTACCGATATAAACGCGCCATAGCGAGTTTTGTCGGTGACCTTATACCAGACAGAAAGATTATGGTAGATTCCCAAAAAGAAACTGGCCAAAAGAATGAGAGGTACAATCTTCATGGCGTCCCAATATGCTTCATCGCGTACAAAAAGCACTTTTAACATATCGGCAAAAACAACAACGGCCAACAGAATAATACTGCCCAACACCACAAAGTAATTGGTTATCTGGGCGTAGGCCTTTTGGGGGTTCTCCGTGTCTGCATGATTAAAAAAGAAAGGTTCGATGCCCATGCGGAAGGCAGTCGCAAAAAGGGTCATGAACACCCCAAGCTTATAGCATGCCGAATATTTTCCCACTTCACTCTCCGCAATATCGGGTGGAAGTAAATTTTCCAGCAAAATGCGGTCAAAAACCTCATTGATCGTAAAGGCGACCCCGGCAACCAAAACAGGCCAGGCGTAGCGCATCATCCGTTTCCATAAATCGGAGTCAAAAACATAAGTGGTCTTTACATACAGTTTCAACATTAATAGCAAGGTTACGCCACTGGCCACTAACATGGAGATGAAGATGTACGAGATTTCAAAATTAGGCCGGTATAACCATGCGAAAAATCCGGTAGGCTCGCCACTTGCAATTTTGGGCAATACCAAAAGGAAAAATACATTCAATCCTAGGTTAATAGCAACATTACTGATTTTTACAGCCGCATACCTCATCGGTTTTTCATTGGCGCGTAACCATGCGAAAGGAATAATGACCAAGGCATCCAACGCCAATATAAAAATTACATATCGCATGTAGTTGACTTCGATATCCAAAGCATTGGCGAAGCTGTTTTGAAATAGCAGTGCTAGAAGCGTAAAACCAATGGTGGTCGCCAAAATAGATATGAGGGATGTGGAAACTACGGCGTTTTTATTTTCGGCCCTGCTATAGAATCTGAAAAAAGCCGTCTCCATGCCATACGCCAGAAATACATTGAAAATGGCGAACCAAGCAAAAATAATAGTAACCCTACCATAAAGACCCGGTGCCATGACAGCAGTATATAGCGGAACCAAAATAAAGGAAAGCATCCGTGGCAACACCGTCGCCACTCCATAGATGGCGGTCTGCTTAAAGAGTTTTCTGAGCGGATTCAATAGCGTTGTTGATTTGGCCCTAAAAGTACCTATTTATGGTCGTGTAACAAAGTAAGGGCTAAGCAATAATTTGGAGGCTTACCGTTGGTTTTTGGCAAACTGGACAGGGTAACTAACAACAGGGTTTATTCGAATACCGTCAATCATCACATAGCGCACCTTGTCTTTTTGCAAATAGCTAATGACCGCCTGAGTCTCGGTAAGTTCAAACGGCAAAGGTTTCGAAATTAATATTGGCGGTTGGTTGCCCACCTCCTTTTTTGGGTCGGCATGCATGATTATATCCCCTTTTTGAAAGTCATTGGCATCCAAACGGGCAATCGCCACATGACCAGTCTCTTGCAATTCAATCACCAAAGCGACCATCTGCCCTTTGTGATATAGGTTTTGTAGAACCGCCTTTGCGACATCCAAGCTCCGAATTGGGATGAATACGTCGTACCCCACTTCGGCGGGTTGGTCCTCGATAATCCATGGCTGGGCATAGACTTCCCCCAAACTAAAAGGAGCTTTGTTCTCCAACTTTTTCTTGGTGGCACAGGCCGATAGGATAGACAGTAATAATAAGAGAAGCTTCTTCACACCATTCGTTCTTTGTTCGGGTTGAGGACGGTCACAACCTCCGAATACATACGTAAAAAAGTCGTCGAGAGGATGTTATTCCCGAACTTCTTGGTTCAACGCACGCAAAACGGTCAACTCTTTCTGTATTTGCCTGGCAATAAAAACACCGAGCACCAAGAGCACCACGATGGAAGAAACCACGATATACGTGTAGAAACCACTGGAAAGGGTCGCTTTAAAGAGGGGCAACAAACTGATAAAGCCTGCACAGTATACCATAATTACCAAAGGGGTAAGCCCGAAATGTATGATTTTTCGTTTCTGATAGTACTTTCGAAACAATTCCTTGAACTTTGAGGCCTCCAGGGCAACATCCATTTTTCCCAAGTTTCTGATGCTCAAAAGTTCCACGATAATCCGTATCAAAACACTTCCGATCATCATGAACAGCCCGGTCATGGCAATTTGGCTGCGATAGGCCGAAACGTATACGAAAAATAGGACCAATACGGCTACGGTTGTCCAAAGTATGCTATTCGTAATCTTTTGGTCATTACGGATGACTTTAATCCTGTCAAAAATACTTTGTACACCATCTTTTGGTGCACTCGTAACGGGTTGGCCCTTCCATTGTGATTTTAGTTCTTCAAAGGAGTTCATGTTGTACACATTTTGTTAAACTGTTTTTAATACGGTGTATCCGTACACGCACGGCTTGATGCGAAAGACCCATGATAGCGGCGATTTCCTTTTGGGGAAGGCCTTCCAGCTCCAATAAAATAATTCCTTTACTCTCCTCATTGAGTTTGTTGATACAAGCATACATCTGGGCGAGTCGATTCTCGTTGGAAAAGGGCGTTTCTTCCTCTGTAGCCGTCTTTTTTTCCAATGCCTCCGTACCTGTCAGATACCGCTTGTTTCTCAATTGAAGCAAACAAGTGTTCACGGTGATGCGATAAATCCAGGTGGCAATCGCGGATTCATTCCGAAAGGAATTCAGGTTTTCCCATACCTTAACAAATACCTCCTGCGTCAAATCTTTTGCTAGTTCGGTATCGCCTTTTACATAGCCTAAACATAAGCGCAGTACACGACCATAATTGTCGGAATAAATAGTTTCAAACGTAGCACGATGGTTCTTCATGAACTTACTGCAGCTTTTCCTTAAGAGTATTTAGAAACCATTCGGGCCGGTCGTACATGATAAAATGTGCCGAATTTTCGGCAAAGAGAAGCTCATAGTCCGTTAAGTTTTTATACTGTTCGGTATAGGTGTTCTTTGCCATTTCCTCTCCATAGGGGTGGGTGGCCGCCAAGATAATCACCGGAATCGTAATATTTGCTACGCTTTCCCTTAAATCAAGTCGCAATAGATCGGTGTAACCATAGACATAGGTTTCTCGGTCGCTCATAACCATCCAATCCCTTATTTGAGCTTGTTTCCCTTTGTTTAAGCTCATCCCCGCCGCCATCTGATCCGCCATCTTCGAGAAAGCTACTTCATCCATAGACAGCAATTGGTTGTTAAATGGATTATCATAGACCATATCCTCGCTTTTAAAGTTAGGCATCATCAGCGCTCCTGTAGAGGCCAAGGCGTCTACGACGATAACCTTGGAATACCCATGTTCCCCTTCCGAAGCAAGCCAAAGACCCAATGTACCTCCTAGACTATGACCGATAATAACTGGATCTTTCAACTCCTTTTCAGTTACATAATCAGTTATTGCCTGCTTGATCTTCGGAAGCCATGGTTTTTCGATAGGAGCTACCCCACCAAATCCCGCAAAAGTAAAAATATGGCATTCGTACGTTTTCGATAGTTCCCGAACAGTGTCGTCCCAAACGGCTCCCGTACAGGTAAAGCCGGGGAAAAGTAAGATAGGCTCACCTTGTCCCTTAACGACCACCTCAAAGGCTTTTTCTTGGGATTGAAGGTTGACAGAAAGACTTAGAAACAGAAGAAAAATTACTTTTTGAAGCTTTTGCATGATGTATTCTTTATGGATTTTCCCTTTAGATACACATTGAAGAAAATGTTACAGACGAACCAAAAAAATTAGGGGTCAGGGCTTGCTGTACTTTTATCCTCGCCGTCTTTAATCTCAAAATCCTGCCTATTTCAATCCCCCTCCGTTTGAATTCTTCGCATCGCGAGGGAAGCAAAAAGAAAAGCAATCAATAAGAGCAATGAAGCCAATGCGTAGGGAGCTCCGGGAAAATAGACACTCCCTTCCGGACGGATAAAAAAGTAGAATACCGGGGAAAATATCAATTGCCCCAGAATGGCGGTAATACTCACCAATCCTGTAATCGAACCTTGTAGATTCCCTTGTTCTTTCTCGGAAACCTGATTTGATATGACCCCCTGAACGGTAGGTCCCGCCACTCCACCGAGGGCATAGGGGATCAGAAAGGCATAAAGCATCCACGGTTCGGTAGCCACCGAAAAAAGAAACATCCCAATCGTCCACAATAGAAAGCCAAAAGTGACCACATTTTTTTTTCCGAATTTCCGGGTAGCGATTCCTACCAACAAACCCTGTACCAATGCCACCAATAGACCGACCACCATTAGGGAAACACCAATTTCGGCAGGACTCCAGTCATACCGCTCGATTCCGTAATACGACCAGGTTGCAGGCAAAACCTGACCGGCGAGATTTGCCAGGAAGAAGGCAAAAATCAGTAGCAGTAGCCCTTTATAATTTCTAAGGCTTATCAAAGATACCCCTGGAAGCATTTTAGCTATATTGATGGGTCTTCTGTTTTCGGCCATCAAAGACTCCGGAACCACGAAGTATCCGAAGAGAAAATTCAGAAAGGTGAGACCTGCGGCGATATAAAAGGGAAGGCGTATGTCGATATCGCCAAAATATCCTCCGATACCTGGACCAATGATAAAGCCCAGCCCGAAAGCAGCCCCTATCAACCCAAAATTCTTTGCTTTCTCCTCTTTCGTACTGATATCGGCGATATAGGCGGAGGCCACGGTAAAACTGGCTCCGGTAATACCTGCAAGAAACCTTCCCAAGAACAACCAGACAATCGTCGGGGCCCAAGCATGTATTAAATAATCGATACTAAGACCAAACAAGGATACCAATAGAACGGGGCGCCTACCAAATCGATCGGAAATTTCTCCCAAGACCGGTGAAAATAGGAACTGCATCCCGGCGAAGGACGTTGTCAGCCACATACCATAAATGACGGCCATGTGATTACCTTCCCCTGTAAGTTGCATGATGAGGTCCGGGATAATGGGTAGAATAATACCAATACCGATGACGTCGACCAAAATAGTAATGAAAATGAAAAGTAAGGCGGATTTTTTGGAAGTCATATGCTGAACAAAAATCGACTAAAAAACGGAATAACAAACTTAAAATTCCTATGCGGGTAAATCTGTCTACTGATGAGATAAAAAACAAAACCCCGCGTTGCTGCGAGGTTCGCTATTTCTTGAACTGATTCCCGGCGACAGCCTTTCAATACTGGCCGGGTGTCGGTTATTTTAGTTATTCAACGCTTCCGCACCACCAACGATTTCCAGAATCTCATTGGTAATGGCCGCTTGTCTTGCCTTGTTGTACGTAAGTTTCAACTGGTCGCGCAACTCGGTAGCATTATCGGTCGCTTTATGCATCGCCGTCATACGAGCGCCATGTTCGCTGGCAAAGGAATCGCGAATACCCTTGAACAATTGTGTTTTCAACGACTTTGGTATCAACTGCTGAACAATTTCCTCCTTTGACGGCTCAAAAATATAATCCCCACTAACAGTTTCCGCACCTTCAACGGGAACGATCGGTAAAAACTGCTCGGTCATTATAATCTGTGTGGCCGCATTTTTAAACTTATTGTATACCAGTTCAATTTTGTCGTATTCCCCAGTGGTAAATCGCTCCATTAAATCCTCGGCAATGGCGGCTGCATTCTCGAAAGTCAGTTCATCAAAAATACCGCTATGATTGGCAATAACCGTATGCTTCTTTCCGAGGATATCGTTGGCCTTTTTCCCAATTGCCATGAAATCCACCTGCTTATCCGAATAGGTTTCGTCGGCCAGTAGCAGACATTGTTTGATGATGTTGCTATTAAAAGCCCCGCACAGCCCCCTGTTGGATGTAATCGCGACCACCAACACTTTATTGACTTCCCGGTCATCGGCAAACTTACTCCCCGAGTCGGCATCAAGACTAGCGCTTAGGTGTTGTAACAACTCCGTCAACTTATCGGCATAGGGCCGCATAGCGGTAATCGCGTCTTGGGCCTTTTTCAACTTGGCAGCGGATACCATTTTCATGGCACTCGTTATCTGCATGGTCGAGGATACCGATGCTATTCTATTCCGTATTTCCTTTAGGTTGCCCATTTTTCTTAGTATGTATGATACTGGCTACTTGATACTAACTTCTATACTTTCCCGACAAATCCTTCGCCACGGCAGTCAGGGTATCGGTAACTTCATCGGTCAACTTTCCTGCCTTCAAAGTATCCAATACATCTTTGTGCTTGGCATTTAAAAACTCGATATAATCACGTTCGAACTCCTTGACTTTTTCAACGGGTACATCGCGCAACAAGTTCTTGGAGCCTGCATAGATGATCGCTATTTGATTTTCGACGGTGAACGGATCATTTTGTGCCTGCTTCAGGATTTCCACATTTCGACGTCCCTTTTCAATAACATTCAAGGTGGCCGCATCCAAATCGGAACCGAACTTCGCAAAGGCTTCCAATTCACGGAATTGGGCCTGGTCCAGTTTCAAGGTACCGGCTACTTTCTTCATCGACTTGATCTGGGCATTACCTCCCACCCTAGATACCGAAATACCCACGTTGATTGCGGGACGTACCCCTTGGTTGAATAAATCTTGCTCCAAGAATATTTGCCCATCGGTAATCGAAATTACGTTGGTCGGAATATAGGCGGAAACGTCACCTGCCTGCGTCTCGATGATCGGAAGTGCAGTCAGCGAACCACCCCCTTTCACCATCGGTTTCAAGACCTCGGGTAAATCGTTCATATTTTTCGCAATGGCGTCATCGTTGATGATTTTCGCGGCGCGTTCCAACAAACGAGAGTGAAGGTAAAAAACGTCCCCTGGATAGGCTTCACGGCCTGGGGGCCTTCTCAACAAGAGGGATACTTCTCGGTAGGCCACCGCTTGCTTTGATAGGTCATCGTATATAATCAAAGCGGGGCGACCCGTGTCCCTGAAATATTCCCCGATGGAGGCACCGGCCATTGGTGCGTACACCTGCATTGGTGCGGGATCTGACGCATTCGCAGCAACTATCGTAGTATAGGCCAGGGCCCCTCTGTCTTCCAAGGTCTGGGCAATGGCGGCCACTGTCGAGGCTTTTTGTCCGATAGCAACATAAATACAATACACAGGTTCCCCTGCATCGTAAAACTCTTTTTGGTTTAGGATAGTATCGATACAAACCGTGGTCTTTCCCGTCTGACGGTCACCGATGACCAATTCACGTTGTCCCCTACCTACTGGAATCATGGCATCGATTGCCTTGATTCCGGACTGCAAAGGCTCGGTTACCGGTTCACGGAAGATGACCCCTGGTGCTTTACGTTCCAATGGCATCTCAAAGGTCTCACCGGCAATGGGTCCCTTTCCGTCGATGGGAGTTCCCAAAGTATCTACCACACGACCCACAATGCCTTCGCCCACTTTGATAGAAGCGATTCGCTGGGTTCGTTTTACGGTAGCTCCTTCACCAATTTCTTTGGAATGACCCAACAATACCACCCCGACATTATCTTCTTCGAGGTTCAGGACGATACCTTCGAGTCCGCCTTCAAACTCTACCAATTCACCGTATTGTGCGTTTGAAAGTCCGTATACACGGGCGATGCCATCACCTACCTGTAATACGGTTCCCACTTCGTCCAAGGTGGCGGTGGCTTCAAATCCCGATAATTGCTGCTTTAAAATTGCTGATACCTCAGCGGCTTTTACTCCTGCCATTTTTATAGATATAAGAAGTTAGACGTGAGACAATTAATATCTCTTTGTCTTGATTTGTTATTTATAAACTACTTGTAAATTCCCTTTTTAAATTGTTCAGTTTGTTGGCAATACTGGCATCGTATTGAAAATCGCCTACTCTCAGAACAAACCCGCCGATGATACTCTCATCGATTTTATTTTTGATAACGACTTTATTACCGGTCAGTGCGTTCACCTGTTTCAGTATTTTTTGCTCCAACTGTTCGGTCAAAGGAACGGCGGTGGTTACGAAAGCAACCCCTTTCCCTTTGAGGTCTTCATTTAAAATGATATACTTCTCGGCAACCTCTTTCAATAGGCCGATACGTTTGTTCTCAACCAGAATGCCTATCAATCCTTCGGTGATGCCATGACTTCCCTTAAAAATATTTTGTAAGGCACTTTTTTTTACGCCCGATTTGACGATTGGGCTTGTCAACATACTTTTAAGTTCACGGCTTTCGCCAATGGTCACTACGATGGCACGCATATCCTTTTCGACCGCATCGGTAGCTTTGTTGTCTACCGCTAGGTCTAGGGTCGCCTTTGCATACCGTACAGCCGCTCTTGAATCGCTCATGTTCCTAGCTTAGTTTTATGTCTCCCAACATATCCTCTACCAACTCTAACTGCTTGTCTTTGTTGGATAGTTGTTCCTTGATCACTTTCTCCGCAATGTCTACAGAGAGTGTCGCTACTTGGGTTTTGATATCGGCTACTGCCGCTTTCTTCTCACTTTCGATAGCGGCCTGGGCTTGCTTTAACATTTTATCGCCCTCTATTTTGGCCTGTTCCTTTGAGTCGGCAATCATTTTTTCCCTGATTTCCCTGGCCTCTTTCAACATGGCCTCACGTTCGGCGCGGGCCTCCTTCAATAGTTTTTCACTGTCTGCCGTAACGTTTTGCATTTCTTTCTTTGCATCCTCAGCGGCGGCCAGTGCACTTTTAATGCCGTCTTCCCTTTCGTTTACAGCGTTCAGTATTGGCTTCCATGCAAATTTGCGAAGCAATAACAATAAAAGGATAAACAACAGGGTCTGCCAAAAAAACAATCCTACTGAGAACTCATTTAACAACTTTTCCATAATCCAAACTTTGAAAATTCTTAATTTTTAAATAAACAATAACCGCAACCAACCGTTACGGTTATTGTTTTAAATTGACTTAGACCGCAAACAAAGCTGCAAATCCAATCCCTTCAATTAGCGCCGCTGCAATCAACATCGCTGTCTGAATCTTTCCGTAAGCTTCAGGCTGACGGGCGATGGCGTCCATTGCTGAACCACCGATTCTACCGATACCGATTCCGACACCGATCACAACCAAACCTGCACCTACCATTACTGGAATTTCCATAATCTATCTAGTTTAAAAATTAAAAATTCAATCTAACAATTGTATGCCTCTCACTTCCATTCGTCCGGCCTCATAGGCTATCCGCTCTAGCATGCCAACTTTTACAAATGCGCCAACTCTGGCTCTTCCTCATGACCGTGTTCATGGTCGTGTTCCTCAGAGGCAAATCCGAAGTAGAGAGCCGATAGCATTGTAAATATATAGGCCTGCAAAAGGGCCACTAAAATCTCTATCAACGAAATGGCAAAAGCGAGTCCGAATGACAGGGGACTGCCCAACCAACTTTTAAAAATGAACATAAGCCCGATTAAGCTCATCAATACAATGTGCCCGGCCTGCATGTTCGCATACAAACGTATCAACAGTGAAAAAGGCTTGATAATAAGACCTAATAATTCTATGGGGACCAATATAATGTACAAAGGTATTTTAGCAAACCAAGGCATGGTATCACCCAATGGATCGAACAAGTGTCTCCAATAATCTTTTGTGCCTGTAAAATTGGTTAAAAGAAAGGTCAAAAGTGCTAGGGCTACGGTAACTGCAATATTACCGGTAACGTTGACCCCCAAGGGTGTCAGTCCGAATATATTCAGGAACCATATAAAGAAGAAAATCGTCAACAAATACGGCATATACTTTCTGTATTTCTTTTCCCCAATATTCGGCCTGGCGATGTCATCCCTTATATACAAAACAATGGGCTCAAAAAACCGTCCTGCCCCCTTTGGGACACCCCCATTTTTGGCATAGGATTTAGCCAGGCTGGAGAACAGCCAAAACATTAATAGACCTGTAATGAATATCATGACCACGCTTTTGGTAATGGAAAAATCCAGGGGTTTGACATTGGTCGGGTGGTGGTCTTCATCGTAATTAATGGTTCCCTCCGCATCGGTTCTATATATTTTACCGTGATGTAGGGCATAGTAGTTGCCATCTACTTCAGCCAAAGTCTCGCCATGATGGAATTTGGAGGAGGAAAATACTTTTAGACCATTGTCCCATAAGATTACGGGCAATGGCGCCCCAACATACTTGTGCTCCCCTGCATCATTGGTATAGGAATACAGCGAAAAATCATGTGAATCCTGCAAGTGATGGGCGATGTATTCCTTGATTTCGGTTTTCAGATCTTTTTGAGGTTCTTCGGATGAACGTTCACCCTCTTTCGCGAAAACGGCTCCACCCATAAAAAGTATTGCAACAAAAAGAAACTTGGTAAAGTAAGTTATGCGCATATAGCTTAAAAATATCGGTCCTAAAAAGGTTCTCTAAAAATCGGTGCAAATGTACACTATTCCTGCAAAAAGAAAAAAGCATTTTAGTGTTTATTTTAAAGGGATTCGAGCATTGATTTTTAATACAGTTTTTTAAGCATTTTGGCTATAAAAACGGTCTCTATAACGAGACAAATTGCATAGGGTACAAAGAAGGCCGCAAACTCTAAACGGCTCATTTCTCCATCTGCCTTGTAAGCAGGATAGAACAGTATAAAAAAGAAGATAAACTTTAAAAAACTACCCCCCATGAAGAGAAAACCAATATGGTTTTTGAGTCGCTGCCTGAAATAAAACAGGGAACCGTAAATAGCAGCCGCTAAAATGGCATTAACAACGTAGCACAATATAATCCGGTCTGCGTACTGGGGAAGTCCGTTACGGGCAAGTATATTAATATGGATAAAAAAAGCAAGTGCCAATGTAATGAGCATAAGCACTAGGAACTGAACAACAGGATGCAGTTTGGCCATCAATATTGAATTCGTTTCAACTGGCGCAAAACTACCCAAATTGCAATTGCCACACCCAAAAGTGTGGCAATTGCCGTATAAATTCTTTTTTCCGTTTGGTAATGTTCATCCAACCAACTACCGCCCTTGGCCGCCAAAAATATAATGGCGCCCATTTCAAAAGCGATGCCCGAAAGTACCGCAAAATTCTTAAGATTGTTCTTCTTACGAGGCTTTTGCTGGTCCATTTACATTGGTACTGCCAATCGAGGATTTAAAGCTACTTCCCGAGGAAGAGCTTGGGGTGCTACTTTTAGAACCACCGCTGCTTAACGATCCTCCTTTGCCCTTCATGGTACAAGAGGCGTTGAAGGTTGCTCCTGGCTCTACAGCCAATTTATTCACGGAGACCGTACCTTCTATCACCGCGGAGGATTTCAGGGAGAGTAGGTCCGAAACCAGAAGTTCGCCGTTAAAGCTACCTTCGATATCGGCATTTACACATTCTACCTTTCCATGGATGTAACCGTCCTTGCCGATAACTACTTTTCCGGAAGTTTTGACGTTGCCATCCAATTTTCCGTCAATACGAAAATCGGCTTCCGATACAATGTCACCTTTGATTTTGGTGTTCTTTTCTATTCTGTTTGGCTGTCCGCCTATTTCATGCATAGGTCTTTTGTTGTCTGAAAACATGGATTTATGGTTTTGGGGTTAAAATTTGACTTCTATAGTCTTGTAAGTTTTTATGTACTTGGATGATTTTATAGTTGGAGGATAAAATTACAAAATTCTCATTATCAACCTTGTAATCCTTGTTAATTTTTAGCAATTCCACATAGCCCTCCGCATAATTTTTCGATTTGAAGCCGTGAACTACCACGAATTGGTCTTCCAAGTTGTAAATGTCCTTGGAAACAATATTCTTATACCTCAGATCGGTGATCGATTTCTCGAGCAGTCTTTTTAGTTTTTGGGCCTCGTCGTCGTTACTCCTTTTAAAAGGAAAGACCACCTTCCAGTTGCCGGATTCGGTCTCCGAAGAAAACTCCTTTATCGCAAGCTTGGGCAATTGTTCCGCAATGATCTGTTCGGCCTTTTTCCCTTCCGGATTGTTGGGATAGGTGAGCGCCACGTAGTTTAGCTGTTCCTTGAAGGGTTCGAAGCCCTGCAGCCTTCCAATCGCATTGGCCTTCAACATCTCGAATTTGGGCACTATGGGATCCCCCGTGAACTGATTGATATTCTCTTCGGCACCGGTAATGGTCTTCAAGAACTCCTGTTGCCCATAAAGCTCGTACAAGGCAGCATAGCGGGCATCCGGACTATCCTCACCATCCGTGAGTACTGCCCTGGGATTTAAAATGATTTCCGCATAGCGCGAATCGCCATGGTTTTGTAGGATATTTTCTTTCATTGAGGCCATCAAAGGGCTTCCCTCTTCCTCATAGATTTTGTAGAGGTTGTATTTGGAGGGTAGAATTAATCGCTCCTCGGGATTGTTCTTGAGCACATCTTCCAACTTACCGGCGGCTAACAGATTCTCCTTGAATTTTTCTTTGTAAATGAGTCCCAATTGGTAGTTGGCAAAGTTACGTTCCGTGTTCAGGCTATCAATGACGGCAGGATCGGTAGGAATACGGTCGGTATAAAAAGCCACCGAATACCGTTGGTCCTCGGAAGGTTCCGAGCTTAGTGTATCATTTACTGCAACTGCGTCTCCCGCAGCTTCGGAAGGCAGTGATATGGCCTTATTGCTCCATCGCCAGTCATCTTCCAGCTCACGGTTGCCCCATCGTTGTCTAAATTCGGTTTGTCCGTAGCCCAAACTGGTAATATTATAAAAATAGAACTTGCCTTTGTTTTCCTTGCCCCCCTTGGTTTCCCCAAAGGCCGCAAAACCGGCATCCCGCATCTCCTCCTCTTTCTTGGCTGCCTCCTCGGCCGCTCTTTTTAGTTCAGCGATATGCGCTCCAAAATAAGCTTCCCTTTCCTCTGGCGACATCTTATAAAGCGCTATTACGCTATCGGTATACTGAACCACATCCTCAAAAGCGATAACATCTTCCAAATTATCAAGCTTCTTTTTAGTGGCCCTATACTTCTTGGTGTTCTCGGGAAGGTTGGTCAAAACGCTGTCATAATAAGCTCCCGCAGTCTTATACTCGTTTTCATCAAAATTATACTCGGCTAAATTTTCATAGTTCAGGGCATTGAGCTTGGGTTCGTTCTGAGTGGCCCGCAGCGACTTATTGAAATACAATAGGGCAAGACTATCGGACTCTTGTTCTAGATGGTACTCGGCTATCTGGCGATATATTTTATCTAGAAACGGACGGTTTTCACGATTTTCTTCCAAGTCGGTCAAGTGCTCCAAAACCTCCTCCTGATTTTCACTGGTAACCTCCGTATTCCTGATTTTCTGTATCTCGGCATTGATCATATAGACCCTGGGCGACTTTCTATTCAGTTCGACGACCTTATCGAACGCATAGTTCGCACTATCTTTATGGCCCAATTCGTTATACAGTTGCCCGATGATATAATAGAAGCGTCCCTTTTCAGGGTTCTTTTTCGTGTAGAAGGAAGCAATTTTTAACTGCTGTACCGCAGTGTCGATAACTTTCAAGTTAATGTAGGCCTGTGCCATCATCGCCCTTGCATCGGCATATTCCTGGTCTTTCAGCTTCTCATACTTCATCAACCGCTTTAGGTTCTTGATGGCGAGCTCTTCATTCTCAAGACGGATGTTTACCTTTTCGCGCCAAATATGTGCCTCGTTCAGCTTGTCGCTGTAGGTGTATTTTTTGATGATGTAGTTGAAGGCTTCCAATGCTGGAATATAGCGCTGGTCGAAATACCGTGCCTTGCCCAACAGTAAAAATGCTTCATCGGTCTGCGGATTGCGCTCCTCATCCTTGATATCCATACTGTGCTTTTGTATGGCTTTGGTCGCCTTTTCCTCGGCAATAATGAATTTCGGATTGTTGTCCTCCGAGTCGAGTTTGATTTCATCGGTTACCTGAAGACGTTCTATGGGTAGCGTTTCCCAGTAATCATCCTGATAGCTTGCATTCAATTCCTCACGACCTTCCTCGAAGGCATTATTCCCATTATACAAAACATTGTACTTGGTGTTCAGCGCATGGAAATTGCGGTTCAGGAAAGCGTCCTTTTTTGTGGAGCAGGCGGTCAAGGCCAACCCACCTAAAACGGCGCCTAAAATAAGTTTGTATTGAAGCTTCAAAATTGTGTGTATGCGTACGTATAACCTTAACTGAAAAACAACCGTATTATTATGTAGTTCATCGATAAAAATAATAAAACCGGGAGGATGCCCCATACAAGGCTATTCAAATATGTGTTTTAAAAGGTATTTTGCAACCGACCAAACGGTCTGTGCCTTTTGTACTACATGCGTTGTACACCGCAATTTATGCGCTTCACCGACGTAAGCCATCTTGTCGTCGAAGCATTGGAATGATACCCTCCCAAAACCGATCTTACTAACCGACCAAGCGGTCTGTTGCGGGATGATGCCGGTGAAAACCAAGCAAATCTAGGTTCCTGAGGCCGTTTTTGATGAATCGGACTTTTTTCCAAAAAACAATTCCAATTCTTCGAGCGTCTTTTCGGAGGTTTGAATATCTTTCACTACCTCTCCCTTATTCAACACCACGATGCGCTCACAGACCTCGGTTACATGCATTAAATCGTGGCTCGACACTAACACGGTTACTCTTTGCTGGGCCGCCAAATCTTTCAAAACACCTTTTAACCGAATCTGCGTAGTAGGATCCAAATTGGCAAAGGGCTCGTCTAAAACAACCACCTCCGGGTTACCGATAAAGGAGGCGACAATACCAGATTTCTTTTGGTTTCCTTTGGAAAGGTCTCGAAGGTATTTTTTCTGACCTAGAATCTCACCGTGAAAAAAGTCCTCAAAATTTGCCAGCAACGCATTCACGTCGGCCTTGTTCTGTCCGCGCAGCTCCCCTATAAAATAGAAATACTCTTCGGGCGTGAGATACCCGATCAAAAACGATTCGTCTATAAATGCCGAGGTGAAAGGTTTCCAAGCTTCACTGGTATTTACTTGCATGCCATTGTTCATGATGTGACCCGTGGTAGGCTGAATCAAATCTAGCAACAAACTAAAGAAGGTAGTCTTTCCCGCCCCGTTATTGCCGACCAAGCCGAAACTTTGGCCTTTGGGAATCTCCAGACTTTCTATGTTGAGCACTATCTGATTTCCATATTTTTTGGTAAGGTGCTGTGCTGTTATCATAATACAATCTTCAATTTCTAGCCAAAGGCGTTTATGAGGTTGTTACGGTTCAATTTTCAGGTCCCCCTCAAACATACTATTCCGTTATTAACTATCCGTTCTTTTCTTGAAAACCAGCGATCATACCGTATTTTTTCTTGCGATAACTGAGAGTTATGGTGTCAAGAATAGGTTTTCGATACGCAAAACCTACAATACCTAAGATGGCCAGACTTGCTATCGCCACTTCAAAAGAAAACAATAGGGTCAAAATACCATAAATGAGCATAGGGGCTCCAAAAAGAGGTATCCCGACCAAAAACTGGGCCGCTCCGGTGCCCTGTATATTGCCTACAGGGCTTTTTGTGAGATCAATTCGTTTTTTGTTCATAGACCCAAAAAAAAGAATGACTGGAATATTGATTCCCAAATTGTACAAGGCCGTACTAAAGTTGATGGCCAGTGCCTGCCATCCAAAATATACATAGGGAATCGACAGTAAGAACATGACGACGACACTCAGGGCAATCAATCCGGCTTTGGCCTCGAGATACTTTCTCAACGGAATGTTCTGGGACATGATCATGCTGAAGTAGGCGCTATCCCAAGCCGGAATAAACTGCCCGAAATTCATTAAAAAAATACCGGTCATCAATATACCGACGACCACCATAATCACGGAGTTAAGACCAAAATCTTCTATCGAATAGAAAATGAGTCCATAAAAAATCATCGCCAGCGATACGAATACCTGTACTTTGGTACGCTTGTTACGCCATATCAATTTTAAGTCTAGCTGTAAAAAAGGGGCAATATCACCAAATTTTCGGGTCCATGACAAATCCGAAGTCACCGCCTCTTTCGTTTTTTGCCTTAAGGAAGCATCTAAAAAAATCCTATTTCTCAAAAAGCGATAATTGATCGAATAGAGCGCTATGGTCAACAGAATAGGAATTATAGCGAATACAGGTTGTTGGTACAGCGTATAAAAAAGCCTGCCGGCCAGCTCATGAACCGGATAGATATCAAAATAATCGAGGCCATACGACCCTCCCAAAAGTATCAGCAACGCTAAAAGGGCCGTATTGCTTTTATTGATCAGAAAATTGATATAGTTGATACTTAGCACCACTGCTATCATCGCCACGAACCAACCAATAACATGTAGGACCGGATATCCCTGAAAAAGCAAAACAACGGTGAAAGGCGTGAAGAATACTAAATCGAAAAGATTGTAAATCGACACCCCCGAACGCCCAAGAACATAATGGGTGATTGCTCTTTTCTTTATTGGAATGGTAAGTAATGGTTTGATGTCCATCACTGGAAGTTTCTGCATAAAATAACGAAAGAACAGTTCCGCCAAGACCCAATAGATGAGGTAATTACTCACCATTGTCAATGGGTCTGTTCCTGGAAAGGCCTTTTGCAGTCCAAAAAAAAGTCCGATACCGGCCATAAGCATCGTACTCAACATATAGAGCGCAAAAAAGCCCATCAAAATCTTGATAGCCAAACTTTTCCCTAGGGAAGCGGATCTAAAAAAAGATTTCCATTGAAGGGTCGTAAAATGCTTGAACATGTTTGACCTGCAATTTGGTGCTATTCGTTTGTGTTTAAAAATAAGCTATTGTTACAAAACCCTTGTATTTTTTAGACCTTCCAGTTTCAAATGGTCGCTTCAATGCTTAGTTTTGCACCAAAATTGTCTGCATGAGCCTTTTTCACCCACTAACCGTATCAAAAGTCAAAAAATTGACCCCCAATTCGGTCGCCATCACCTTTGATGTTCCCAAAGACCTTCTTCAGACCTTTGCTTTTACGGCGGGGCAATATATTACCATCAAGAAGGAAATAAAGGGCGAAGAACTTCGCAGGGCCTATTCGATAAGCTCATCCCCAAAAAGTGCCGGTATTACCATTGGGGTCAAGAAAGTAGATCGTGGTGGATTCTCGGATTATGCCAATTCCCGATTAAAGGCGGGCGATATACTAGAGGTTATGCCTCCAGAAGGAAGGTTCGTTTTCAAGGCATCGGATCAAGCGAAGAATATTGCAGCTTTTGCAGCTGGTAGTGGTATTACCCCGATTATGAGCATCGCCCGAACAGTGCTGGACAGCCACCCGGACAATAAATTTGTTTTGGTCTACGGGAACAAATCGAACGAGGAGACCATGTTCTATACCGATTTGACCAAATTACAATTAGACTATACCAATCGGTTTTTTGTTTATTTCATTAATAGCCAGGCCAGGGAGACAGATGCGTTGTTCGGTCGTATCGATGTTTCTACGGTGAACTACGCGCTCAAAAACAAGCACAAAGACCTACAATTTGATGCCTACTATATCTGTGGACCGGAACCTATGATCCGTTTGGTCGAGGATACCCTTAAGGAAAACGGGGTGGTAGAGGAAAACATTCATTTTGAGTTGTTTACGACCGACGAAATACTGGAAGAGTTTCCCGTAGCCGAAGATGGACAGACCCAAGTTGAAGTGACGGTAGACGACGAAACCTTTTCGTTTAGCATGGACCGTAAAATGTTGGTGCTCGATGCAGTCTTAAAGGAGAATATCGATGCTCCCTACTCCTGTCAGGGCGGGGTGTGCAGTAGCTGTATTGCCCGGATAAAGGAAGGGAAGGCCGACATGGTCAAAAACCAGATCTTGACCGATGGGGAAATTGCCGACGGATTTATCCTTACCTGCCAGGCACATCCGCTGACACCTACCTTGAAGGTCGATTATGACGATGTTTAGCCAAAGATGGGGCCTGGATCCTTCGCGCCAATAGCAAGATGCTTTTGGTTTTAATTACAAATGGTTGGAAGCTTTTAGAACTTTTTTTTCCCGGTATGTCGACTTCACCCCTGAGGATTGGAATACGATAGCGCCCACGTTTCAGAAAATTGTTGTCGGGAAAGGGCAGTTACTATTGAAGGAAGGCGACATCAGCAACCACCTTTGCTTTTTGGAAGACGGTCTTTTGCGGTTCTATCTTTGGAAAGATGGGGAGTCTGTTACCAAGTTTTTCACAGAGGCTCCTTATATGTTCACCTCCCAGCGTAGTTTCAACCAACGACAGCCAGCCAGGGAAAGCATAGAAGCGTTGGAGGATAGCATCATTTGGCAAATAAGTTACGAGCAACACCAGGAATTGCTTCAAATGACGGTATGGAAACGATTCGCCGATAAGATTACCCAAGAGGTACAGTTCTTTACCGAAAACATTCTGGAAGAGCTACAAAACGAAACCGCGGAACATCGTTATCGGTTGCTATTGGAAAACAGGCCAGAATTAGTACGGCGGGTACCCTTGAAACATTTGGCGTCCTATCTGGGAATCACCCAACAATCATTGAGCCGCATCCGTAGAAATATTTGATGAAGAAACAAAATTTACCATACGGTAACTAATTTGTGCTTTGTCTCACTTAGATTTGCTTCACATATTTGCTGAAAATGATTGCCTTAAAAATTGTTTATATCGCCAATATCGTGGTGGCTGGTTGGATTGGTATAACCTCCTTGTTCGACCCCAAAAAAGCAGGCGCTACGGTATTCCAAAATGCTTATCCCTATTCGGAGGTCATCCGATTGGTCGGCAGTTTTTGGTGGGCTATCTTCCTACTCTCCGTCGTCGGTCTTTTTTATCCCAGGAAAATGGCGTTGGTTCTCCTTTTTCAGTTGATATATAAAGGCTCCTGGGTACTTTTCGTACTGCTTCCCGCGTTATGGCATAAACAGCCCTATCCTACTGGTATGGGCACCTTTTTTATTGTCTGGTGCGCGGTGCTGCCGTTTGTTATTCCTTGGAAAGATATTTTTCCAATTTCCTAGCCGCATGGTCGTAGCCAATGACATAGGCTTTTTCGATACCCTTCTTATCCAATACCCCGATTTTTTCCAATTCCATCGCTTCGAAAATAAGGTCACATTGGTGTATTTTTTGCCGATTGATCGCGTAGATCATTAGCGCCGTGGTTCGGTTGGCCAGCTGTAACGAAGAACTGATATTCTTTTTTTCGACCTGCTTAATGACCGAAACGTTACTTCCAATCATAAAGTCGGCCTTATCTTTAATAGGCTCTAGGGGAAAATTGTTCATGATACCCCCATCGGCATATAAACAGTTGTTGATTTCTACCGGTCCGAACACCGGTGGTAAGGCGGCCGAGGCCAAAAGTGGATGTATTAACTCCCCTTGGGAGAAAAACTCCTCCTCCCCTTTCTGTAAGTTCGTAGCAACCACATGTAGCTGCCGTTCGAGGGCTTCGAAACTGTTTTCGGGGAAATAGCCCTTGAAAATATCGAAATAACGTTCAGTATCAACAAGCCCCGGCTTCAAGATGGTGATGAAGTTGTATTTGAACAGCGGCGTCTCCTTAAAGAATTTTAGCATATCCTGCACCGGGTTTCCGTTTGCGTACAAGGCCGCTACCAAGGCACCGACACTACTCCCCGAAACTATTTGTGCCGAAATACCATGCTGTTCCAAAGCTCTCAACACTCCAATATGCGCCATCCCCCGTACACCTCCCCCCGAGAGCACAAGGCCTACGGATTCTGATTGCAATGCCTTCATCTTATTCGATTACAAAAAATGCCGTATGGATAGATTCCATACGGCATCAAAACTACTCAAAATATCGACTTAGAAAGAATTGTCGAGACCAAAGGCATAATAGTATTTGCCCGGTTGACCGTCGTAGACTCCCTCTAACATAACGCCTCCCTGCTTGCCTTCCAAAATTTCGGCCACTTCGGCAACCGTTTCCACTTTTTTACCATCGATGTGGGTGATGACAAAACCTTCCCGCATTTGGGTTTGCTTTCTGATTTGTCCAGGATACAGGCGTACTACTTGTACACCTCCGTCGATATTCAGCTTTTTTGCCATCTCTTTGTCAATGGTCTCAAAATCTGCCCCTAAGAGGTTAAGTACTTCCTTCTTCTCTTTTTTGTTGATGTCTGTGGTGCCCTGGGTATTTTGAAGTACTACTTCAAACTCCTTTATTTTACCTTCACGATTAATGGAAATATCGACCTTATCGCCGGGTCTTTTGCTTGCAATGATCTCCTGTAATCTCGGTGAGGTAAGGGTCTGTTTTCCGTTGGCCTCCAAAATAATATCCCCGGGTTCGATTCCTGCCTTTTGAGCGGCGCTGCCTTCCCCGACGTTCTCTACCCAGACTCCTTTGACAAAATCGACCCTTTTCTCTTTGGCTAAACCACTATCCATTGTACGAATGGTTACACCCAACATGCCCCGTTGCACGGTCCCATACTTTAAGAGGTCCTCGACAACTTTGGTCACAATGTTACTCGGTACGGCAAAACCATAACCATTATAGGTGCCTGTTCTACTGGCGATGGCCGTATTGATTCCAATGAGATTTCCGTCTAGGTTCACCAAGGCGCCCCCGCTGTTTCCAGGATTGATTGCCGCGTCGGTCTGGATGAAGCTCTCCACAGCAAACTTATCTTTGTTGATATTGATATTCCTGGCTTTGGCACTAACGATACCGGCGGTTACCGTAGAGTTCAATCCCAAGGGGTTTCCAACGGCCAACACCCACTCCCCGACCTCAACATCGTCGGAGTTGATCAGCGCCATCGTTTTTAGATTGTCAGCCTTTATTTGAAGCAATGCCAAATCGGTCGAGGGATCGGTTCCGATCACCGTTGCCTTGTAGGATTCATTATTGTATAGGGTTACCTCGACCTCATCGGCATTCTCAATAACGTGATTATTGGTCACGATGTACCCTTTTTCGTTAATAATTACACCAGAACCTGTGCCCACCATAGGCATGGGTTGTAGTCCTTCCGGTGATTGGCCTTTAAACCTATCCCCAAAGAATTCCCTAAAGGGATCTGGCAATTGGCGTGCCTCTGCCATTCCGGAAGAAGCTGTTTTTGTAGATTTAATATGCACCACGGCGTCCAGCACCTTGTCGGTCGTTTCGGTAAAATCAAGGGGTTTGATATTGCCTTCATTATCGGCCGTGTAGAGTACCTTCTTGCTAGGCACATCGACTACCTGTACCGCTGCGGTATTTTTTGATTCTTCGTTCTTGTTCAAACTCATTGCCGCAAGGCTTACAATGAGGGCTATCAAGGCCGAAAAGAAGTAAACTGTTAACTTGGATCTGTTCTTTTTCAAATGTGTCATCATAGAAATTTGATTTATAGGTTTTCTAATTTTTTGCGGGTTCCAATGAGCAAATCTTATGCCATCAAATGTTAGTGTTTTGACAAAATATGATAATAAATAGTTAAAAACAGGTTATTCCTATTGCGGAAGTTTGACCGTGCTGTTAAGCGCGTACTGGACAAAAATGAGGAGCGGCGTTCGGCCGCTCCATAAAAACGATTTAGGAAATTGTAATGGTCCTAGCCGGTTTCTTTTTCGCCTCCTCCTTTTTGGGTAGATGCACTGACAATAAGCCATCTTGATAGGTGGCCATAATTTTTTGTTCATCCACCGTTTCAGGTAAGGTGAAGCTTCGGCGAAAGGCTGAGTAGCCGAACTCGCGACGGGTATAGGTACCCTCTTCCGATTCTTCCTGATGTTCCCGTCCTGTCGAGATGAGCAAAACGTTATTTTCCAAGGCAATTTCAAAATCGGACTTTTTCATTCCTGGAACCGCCATCTCGACGAAATAAGCGTCGCCTGTTTCCCTTATATTAACGGCTGGGAGTGTGATACCTCTGTTGAAGTTGCCGTTAAACATACTACTTAGATCGTCGCCAAACCAATCGCTTATCCATGAATTTAAACTTGGCCTGACTACATTACCGTTGTTAGGTACGGTTACTTCTGTACTCATAACTTAAAAATTTAGGTTAAACAATCAATTAAACAAAGTGCTATCCGTAATGCCGGAAAATGGTCAAAAGAACTGAAAAATTGACAGCTATCGCATAGAAAACTGTCATTTTTTCAAGTGCCGCTTGGGATGTTTCCCATCGGCGCCGTTCGACTTTTCCCGACGCGGAATTATCCTAAAGTCCTCAAAAAACAGCTTGGCGGTGAAGTATAAAAACACCAAGTAGAGAACCGTCAGAATCGATAGACCGTATGCCAACTTTTCCATAAATAGATGTTTTAATAACCGTGATTCAACAGGACAAATTCCGTGCCACCCAAATTCTTGGTATTGCTAAAAATTTTTTAATTTTTTCCAACGTAGAGAATCCACAAAGTTCACGACCTAGGCACTAATTATTTCTTTGTAATTTTATTGACTAAAGGATCGCAATGGGTCGCCCCATAAAAGATAACACCCTCGTTCTCGTATTTGCCCGTTCCCCGGAAGAGGAAATGAGGCATAAGGCTATTGACCAAGGTAATCTGCTCTTCGATGCACTCACGCAACAGACCCTCAAAACAATTCGCAAAACAGGGCTTTCTTATCTTCATATGGATGAAAGCTCTCAAAAAGGTGAAACTTTTGGGGATAGGTTTACCAATGCCATTAAAACGGTTTTTGAGCAAGGATATGAGCAAATAATTACCTTGGGAGGCGATACCCCTCAGCTTCGGGTTTCCCACATTTTACAGGCTAAAAAGCAGTTACAGGAAAATAAATTCGTTTTAGGACCTGCAACCGACGGCGGTTTTTATTTGATGGGAGTCCATCGGTCCCAATTCAACGCATCTACTTTTAGGGAGCTCCCCTGGCAAACTTCCAGTGTTACGAAGGCACTTCTTAAGTTGGTTTTAAAGGACAAAGTCAAGGTTTTCAAGCTTCCGACCTTATTCGACATTGATACTGCCGCAGACTTGCCCCAATGTTTCCGGCTTGTCAAAGGCGTTTCGACGACCGTTCTGGGAATCGTCGTATTCATCCTAGGTATTGGCGAGCACGGGTACCATTATCAGTTCCCTGGCGCTCTTCTATTCAATTCCTCGGTGGCCTATAACAAAGGTTCTCCTTTTTCCTGCTAATCTCCTTATTTTTTAGGGCTCAAGCCCTTCTTAAAACGTAACAGCGTCTCCTAGGCCATCGTACATAGTCTAAAGAGACCACACTATTCTATTAAAACAAATTCACATGGCAAATTCATATTACGATCCGGCAGACCTTAGAAAATTTGGAAACATCACGGAATGGAGCGAAGAACTTGGTAACAGGTTTTTTGAGTATTACGGAAAGGTTTTCGAGGAAGGGGCCTTGAGCGCTCGGGAAAAATCCCTCATTGCATTGGCAGTGGCCCATGTGGTCAAATGCCCTTACTGTATCGACGCCTATACAAAAGATGGCCTGCAAAGAGGCATCACCAAGGAGGAAATGATGGAAGCGGTGCATGCCGGTGCCGCCATTGAAAGCGGAGCCACTTTGGTACATGGCGTACAGATGATGAATAAGTACAATAAATTAAGCATGTAAGTGCTGGGCGGTTGCAAGATGCGACACTAATGAACACTAAGTTACCGAATATTTAAAAATGGCTACAAAATCGTTAAGGGCAAGAGAAAACATGCTTGCCGAAAGCAACAAACAATTGGAAGTTCTCAACGGTGGTGTCTTTGCCAATGGGGAACTCCCCTATTTTAAGGACAAAATTGCCAAAACGGGGCATTTTCCCTTGCGCCCTAGAAAGCTCGAAATTCTTCAAATCAATGTGGGGTATATGTGCAACCAGGTTTGTGAGCATTGCCATGTCGATGCCGGCCCCGATCGAAAGGAAATTATGACTCGTGAGACGATGTCCCTGTGCTTGGACATCGTTCGCACTACCGGTGCGCATACACTGGACCTTACGGGCGGAGCCCCCGAAATGAACCCTGATTTTCGATGGTTCGTCGAGGAAGCGGCCAAGGCGGGTATCAAAGACTTTATCGTGCGGTCTAATTTGACCATCATCAGAGCCAATAAGAAATACCACGATTTGCCCGAATTCTTCAAAAAACACAATGTGCACGTTATCTCTTCGATGCCCCATTATACCCGGGGCAAGACCGATAAGCAACGTGGGGATGGTGTTTTCGATAAATCGATAAAAGCCTTACAAGAACTGAACGCCATAGGGTATGGGATCCCCAATAGCCCGCTCCGCTTGGATTTAGTCTATAACCCCTCCGGAGCTTTTTTACCGGGGGACCAGGCCGCAATGGAAAGGGATTTTAAAAAGGCGTTGAAAGAAGATTTTAAAATTGATTTCCACAACCTCTTTGCCATTACCAACCTGCCGATTTCCCGATTCTTGGACTATCTCATCGCCTCCGGTAACTATGAGGATTATATGTATGCCTTAGTGGAAGCCTATAATCCCGCCGCGGTCGAAAACGTAATGTGTACCAACACCTTATCAATTGGTTGGGACGGGTGGATCTACGATTGCGATTTCAACCAAATGTTGGGCTTGAAGGTGGCTAGCAAGATTCAACACATAAGGGACTACAACGAGACCGTCCTCAACGACCGAAATATCATCATCTCCCAGCATTGCTACGGATGTACCGCCGGGGCGGGGAGCAGTTGCCAAGGTTCTGTCGTTTGAAAAAGCGGTGCTTTTGGTGATGTACTTACCGACCAAAAGGTTGGTCACTCTTAGGAATAGGGGGCCGATCGCTAGTATTTTTTGCACTTTGTCGATTTTAATTACCCTTTGACCCCTATTAATGAATAACCTAGCGCTTTCCTTGTTATTCATAAAAGACTTAGCGGTCGGTTTAACATAAAACCCAAATCTTATGGATAAGAACCTAAAACGTATGGCAACTATGCAACGGATGCAAGTTACCGGTCTGCGCCTTTTCTACACCAACGGTTATTACAATACCAGTATTGACGACATCCTCAAAGAATTGTCCCTTTCAAAAGGTGCTTTCTATTACCATTTCGAATCGAAAGAGGATTTTTTTATCCAGATTATCGAAAATCTGTTGGTACGCAAAGTATACAGCATGCTTATCGAGCCAATAGAAGGGCATGAACATACCTTGGACCTGATTTCAAATTGCTTTGAAGATGCACTTGAAACCGCCGTACATAACGATCTTGATTATGGCTTTGTACTGAACAACTTCATCAATGAGTTCAACGGCAGAAACCAAAAAATCATGAAACACTTGAACGATATCCTGAGGGTATGGGAGGTAAATCTGGTGTCTGCCATACAACGTGGAAAGTTCAATGGCCATATTGATCGACACGTCGATGCCGAAGGCGTGGCTGTTTTTTTGATGAGCGCCTATATGGGTGTTCGTACCTTGATGGTCGAAAATGCCCCCTCGGCCCGAAAGTATCGGTTTATGTCGCAGCTTCGACATTACTTCAAATCGTTGGAGGCAAGAACGACTCCCGTCTAGGAACGTTGCTCAAGTGACCGTAAGTACTTCTTGTATCTTTTCTACAACCTTTTCGGGCGGAATACTCGCGATTGCCTTTTCATAGCCTTTGGGAGCTTTGTTCCCGTAGACGGATGTGGGAATGAGCGGAAACCGTTCCCTATCGGCCAATAATGCCAGGCCCTCTTCCTGTCCAAAAGGATAAAACCCCGCAAAGGGATGCGTTATGCCCCATAAGGTAATTACAGGAATCCCGTACATAGCTGCCAAATGGGCGTTTCCACTATCCATTGCGACCATTAGGTCCAAATTGGAAATTAAGGCCAGTTCCTCTGCAAAAGATAACTGCCCTGCGACAGAAGTGCAGTCATTATCGGCTGCCATTTTTTCCAACTGTAGCTGCTCTTCCTTTCCACCGCCAAACAGCAAAACTTTGTACTTCTTCGTTTTTTGAAGGGATGTAATGACCTGTTGCATAAGCTCGATCGGATATTGCTTGCCCTTATAAGCGGCAAAAGGGGCGATACCCAGCCATTTTTGGGTATTCCTTCCTACCAAGGCGTGCGCTGTATTGGACAATGTTTCCTTGGATAAAAAGGATGGGACGGAAAGGTTTAAAGGATATCCCATTTGGACGAAAACATCCGCATAGCGTTGATGTGTGGTTTTCAAAGGTTCGAATACCTTATTTCGTGCAGCCGTCAGCGTCTTTTTGCCTGCCCGTCCTTTATCAATCTGAAAAAAAGGGAATCCGCCCCACAAGAAATATCGTTTTAGCACATTGCTACGCAACACATTGTGCAAATCGGCCACACGCTCTATACCTAAGGCTTTTAGCTCTTTGTACAGCCTAAACAACCCAAAAACCCCTTTATGCCTTCCCTTTAGATCGGCTGGGAAAACATGGGTATTTGAAAGCTGGGAAAACATGGGTGAAAAAAAACCTCTTGTCAAAACGGTAATCTTCACGGTAGGATATTGCCGTTGGAGGGCCACAAGCAGCGGCACAGTCATTGCCACATCGCCCATCGCGGACAGGCGCATGACCAAAATATGTTCTTTTTTATCCATGACCGCCGGGGAAGGCTTCATTTTTGTCGCCGAAGTACAGGATTCAGTTCGTCGTCGTTGTACATCTTCATCTGCCGGTACACTTTCATGTACTTTCTGCCTGTTTCGATATCTGCCAACAACTGGTCAATAGCCGTAGAAAGGTCTTTTCTTTGCTCTAACAAGACTGCAAGTTTCCCTTGACACTTTTTAACATGTTCCGAAGTGGCATCGGTTCGGTTCGCTTCCTCCTGCATGTGGTAAATCTTTAGTGCCAAAATAGACAAACGGTCGATAGCCCAAGCAGGACTTTCAGTATTGATCGTGGCGTTTTCAAGCACTTCTACCGATTGGTATTTTTTTAAAAAATAACCGTCTATGTACTCGACCAAATCGGTACGATCTTGATTGCTCGCATCAATTTTGCGTTTAAGTACCAAGGCATCGGCGGGATCGATTCCCGGATCCCTAATGAGATCTTCATAGTGCCATTGCACCGTATCGATCCAATTTTTACGGTATAACAAATGGGCGACATCATCCTTTGGGTAAGGATTTTCAAAAGGCTGATCCACTTTGTCCTTGATGTGGTAGTTGTTAATACTCTCTTCAAAAATGCGAAAGGCAAAATCACTGAACATAGGATACGATTTAGGGGCAAAGATACCCATATTATTTTACGGTCAAGCCTACAAAAAATATCATGAACGGCACGAAAATAGAAAGCATCAACGCAATCTCCTTGATATTTGGTCTTCTAATGGACTCGATGTATTTCGTCAAAAAAACCGAGGCTGGAAAAAAGGTTACCATAATAGGGTATACACCCTCGGAGGTAGTTAATATCTTTAGGACGATTCCTAGAAAAAAAAGCATTGCAATAAGCCTCATGGTGGCTACTTTCCCCATACCGGCCTTTCCCAATCGTATGAAAGAAAACAGGCCGACCGTCGAAATGCCTATGACATAGAGCACTAGCTTGGTACTGTTGCCCCAATTCAGAAAATAAGTTTGGTTGAAAACATAGTCAAAACCGTAATGTTCCCACATGAAATCGGTTCTTCCGGCGAGGACCAGTACGCAGTAAGAAATCATTAAAACCGTGAAGATGCCAGCGAATGGAACCAACCAATTTCGAAAGTTTTTCGGTTCGTAGATATAAATGGCCATAAACACCAAAATCAGGTAGAGCACGGCCCAATCATAAAACAAACTGGCCACCATGATCCAAATCGTGGCATCAAAAATCTTGACCCTTATGTTCTTTAACGAACGTAAGCTAATTAATCTTCTCATCGATAAAAGAAGAAAAAAGCTGCAGCAAATTGCATTGTTATCTACCAAAGTCTCCGGAAAAACAACCATTAAAAGGGCAAAAAATAACAGACTATAAGAATTTGGTGCCGTTACCTTATTGCGTTTCAATATGAAGTTGATCACGAAAAACCCGAAAGATAGTATCCCTAAAACCACCAGGTGTAATAGCAATTGTTCCGGGCCAAAAGAACTATCAAAAACAAAAAAAAGGGTGAACCAGTAGAAAATAAAAACGAAAGCGAGGATAACAATATAGTTTATTGGCTTTGTTTTGCTAAAAAAGCTTGAAATCATCTCGTGTTTTTATATTTTTGCAAAGCAAATATACTGATAACATCGGCCTTGGGGAATCAAAACTGAGGGCAGGTCATGCAAAACAAACCGTTTTAAACAATCAGTGGCCATCAGTTCGCGTTGAATAAGCACTAATACAAGCACATGAAAGCATTTTTTGAAGGTATCGAGGATTTGTTCGTTAATTATCTTTTTTCTCCCTATGATTTCTTTCGTTTTATGGAAAACTGGTGGACCTCCAATGTCGTAAATTGGCTGTTTTTCATTATCGGTATGGTTGCCTTCGTATATTGGATGCTTGAATTGAAGAAGTACAACGACCGGGGCGAGGAGGATAAGAGCATCACCTCTCATTCGTATCTATAGGTGGCATTTACTAAGCTAGCCTGCCCGAAGTAGCTGGTTCGTGGGATACCAGTAACGGCCATTCGTGTTTGGATTCCTGGTTCATAGAAGGTTTGTCATAGGTCGAATCCTATATCCTTTCTGTAGTTCATGTTATCGAAATGGACCTTCTTCACATTTCCGTACGATTTTTTGAGCGCTTCCTTAAAATCAATCCCAAAAGAGGTAATTGCCATGACCCTGCCGCCACTGGTCACGACGTGTCCCCCTTTATTTTGAGTACCGGCATGGAAAACCAAGGAGTCTTTGATATGTTCGTACCCTGTAATATGCTTTCCCTTTTCATAGGCTTCGGGATAACCTCCCGAGACGAGCATCACAGTAGTGGCTGCTGCCCGCTCAATCTCTAGGTCAATATCCTCCAAGGTACCCTGGGCCACGGCCTCAAAGAGTTCGACCAAGTCATTTTTTATCCGGGGGACCACCACCTCGGTCTCGGGGTCTCCCATTCGTACGTTGTACTCGATCACAAAAGGATCATCATCTACTTTTATCAGACCGATGAAAATAAAACCCTTATAAGGCAGATTATCGATTTTAAGCCCTTCTACGGTCGGTTTCACTATTCGCTCGTGTACTTTATCCATAAAAACGGTATCGGCGAAAGGAACGGGTGATATGGCCCCCATACCGCCTGTATTGAGTCCGGTGTCGCCCTCTCCAATGCGTTTATAGTCTTTCGCCGTTGGGAGTACTTTATATCCTTCGCCATCGGTAAGCACAAAAACACTGAGTTCGATACCTGCTAAAAACTCTTCTATCACGACGGTTGCGCTAGCGTTTCCGAATTTGGCATCGACTAGCATGGTCCTGAGTTCCGTCTTCGCTTCTTCCAAATCGTCCAAAATCAATACACCTTTGCCTGCCGCCAAACCATCGGCTTTCAAAACGAAGGGGGGGTGTAACCCTTCCAAAAAGGCATATCCTTCCTCTAACGTATCCGACGTGAAGCTCTTATAGGCCGCGGTAGGTATGTTGTGCCGCTTCATGAACTCCTTGGCAAACTCCTTGCTCCCTTCGAGCCGGGCCGCTGCCTTCTGCGGACCGATTACCGCAATATGGCCCAATGCCGAATCGGTCAAAAAGAAATCGTGCACCCCGTTGACCAAGGGATCTTCAGGACCGACCACCACCATGCCGATGTCTTCTTGGAGTACGGTTTCCTTAATCTTTTCGAATTCATTTACACCAATCAGTATATTATTTGCGATTGTTGCGGTACCGGCATTGCCTGGAGCCACAAACAACTTTCCAAGCTTGGGGCTCTGACTAAGTTTCCATGCCAAGGTATGTTCCCGACCTCCGGAACCAAGAATTAATATGTTCATTTTTTTCACTAGTTTATACCAATAATGCGCTACTGTTATTCACCCTACCCTATTTGAATTCCCTATGCGCTTTTCGCTGTAATACTGCTGTTGGCAGCGATTTGAAATAATCGTATACGATTTTTAATCCTTGTGAACGGGCTACTTTAGGTTCCCAATCCAAAATTTCCTTCGCCCTGGATATATCTGGTTGCCGTTGCATTGGGTCGTCCTGCGGCAAAGGTTTGTAGACTATCTTTTGGTGGGTGCCCGTTAACTTTATGATCTCTTCCGCAAACTCCTTTATGGTCGTTTCATGGGGATTACCAATATTGATAGGGTCGGTGTATTCACTAAATAACAATCGGTATATGCCCTCTACCTGATCGTCTATATAACAGAAAGATCGGGTCTGGCTGCCATCACCGAACACCGTCAAATCTTCCCCTCGAAGTGCCTGACCCATGAAAGCGGGCACCACCCGCCCGTCGTTTAAGCGCATCCGTGAGCCATAGGTATTAAATATTCGCACAATTCGTGTATCGACCCCATGAAAACGATGGTAGGCCATCGTAATCGACTCCATAAAGCGTTTGGCCTCGTCATAGACTCCCCTAGGGCCGATGGGGCTTACATTCCCGTAATACTCCTCGTTTTGGGGGTGCACTAACGGATCGCCATACACCTCCGAGGTAGAGGCCACCAAAATCGTCGCTTTCTTTTCCTTGGCCAGTCCCAATAGATTTAAAGTTCCCAGCGAGCCTACCTTCAAGGTCTCAATGGGAATTTTTAGATAATCGATGGGGCTTGCGGGCGAAGCAAAGTGAAGAATATAATCCAACTTCCCAGGAACATGTACAAACTTGGTCACATCGTGGTGATAAAACTCGAACTGCTCCAGGGGAAAGAGGTGTTCAATGTTCTTAAGGTCGCCCGTAATCAGATTGTCCATCGCAATCACATGAAACCCTTCCTTTATGAAACGGTCGCACAAATGCGATCCTAGGAAACCGGCAGCTCCGGTAATCAATACTTTTTTCAACTTCTACTTTTTAGTCTTTAACCGAACATTGGGAAACACTTTCAAATAATAAACAAACTAATTTTCCTGTTGCTCTTCCTTTAAATTTTTCCTTTCCTTTTTCGTCTTTTTTCTTTTAAAGTTTGTCTCCTCCACCTTTCCCTTAATCCGATTTACCTTTCTTCTCAACAAAATTTTCTGTTTCAAGGTGGAAAAGCTGTAGTTGTACTTAAAGAAAATATAGCCTAAGATGATAACGACCGAAACAAGCATAATCACCATTCCTAAATTTTTAGCGGTACTGCCTAAAACAATAAACAACATTACAAACAGCAAATTGAAACAACCGATAATAAAACTGGCCTGTTTATGGGTAAGCCCCCAATAATCGATTAGTACATGGTGGGTATGGTTTCGATCCGGCGAAAAAGGTGCTTTTTTATTGGCAATCCGTATGGCAAATACCCTTGCTGTGTCGAATAATGGAACGATTAGAATACTAATCGCTATCAAAGGGGCATTTTCAAGAAGAAAAGGCAGTTCTGTATAGGCATGGGGCCGAAGGGCCAAAAACTTCAAGGTTAAAATACTGATTACAAAACCGACAATAAGGGAACCCGTGTCGCCCATAAATATCTTTTTGTCGGAAGAAAGATTAAAACCGAGAAAAGCCATTAAACTGGCATTCACCGTAATGCTCAATAATGCAAAAAAATATTCCTCGGTCAGGTAAAAGATGGTTGTATAGATGACCATGATCACGATACCCACTACAGAGGCCAAACCATCAATCCCATCGATCAAATTGTACGAATTGATGATCGTGAGCATCATGAATCCCCCAATGATCAAATAAAGATAAAAGGGTATTTCATTAATGTTCAGAAAACCGTTCAGCGAGAAAATGGTAAAGCTTGGGTTCGCCAAAATAAAAGCGATTGCCAATACTTGTGCAATGAGCTTGGCCCCCGGCGAGATGACCACCAAATCATCTTTTAATCCCACAATGAATAATATCGTAAGACCAGGAATAATGTACATCGCCTCATCGAACGCATCACGGCCCCTGATGAAAAATAAAGCAAAAACCAGCGTGTAAAAGAAAGCCACACCTCCCAAAGTGGGAGTTCTTAATGAGTGCGAACTACGCTGATTAGGGTCATCCATCAAACGTTTATGCTCGACCACTTTAATGATTTTTGGGATGGTGAGATAGGTGAGTAGGAATGCTCCTATAAATATCAATATTGCCGTTTCTAGAAAAAACAACTGCTAGGTTTAAAGATTATTGGAAGGTATGGTTTATTGTTCAAAAGACGGTTTTCATAGCATAATTTTTAAGCGTTGCCCGCAAAGTTACTAAAACTGGGCGAAGTTTATTTTGCAATGGGCGTCCAAAACACCTCCTCTAACCACCCTTCGATAGAATATTTATAATAAATATCATTATCTAAGTCTTGGTAGGGTGTCTCAAAAAAACTGCTTTCCAAGACCATGTTTTTCCTATTCATATAGTAGATATTGTTGGGGTTATAAAAATCATAGTCTAAAATTTCCTTGTTGGTCGTTATTATCTTCTTTTTGGCCCCTATCATTTCAATAGTGCGCATGGTGAGCCCTTTTTGACTAGGATGTTGGATGTCCAGGACCACCCTGCTCTTTGATATCTTTTGAATCAAAGCTTGTTTGCCTAAGGAGTTGAACTCAAAATCTGATATTTTGGCGGTCTTGAATGACTTGTTAGCGGCTTTTTGGGCGTAAAACAGCTTCTTGCTTGGAAAGAACATAAAGAAATCAACGTTCTTGCCTAATTTCCCGCATTCTTTTTTTACATCCATCAACAGTTGATAACGATCACTATGTACAGTGCCTACGAACAAAAGGTCTGTAACGGTCTGTTCGTCGCAGCCATTAATATCTCTGAACATGTCAAGAAAAAACAAGGGTCTAAAATGAAATCCATATTGAGGAACAAGGCTATCTTCCTTATCAAATGTAAGTTTTCGATCAAAATGTGGTAACAGGTCCAAAGTGTATTTCTTGTTTTTCAGGGAATCCCACATATAAAGAACAAAGGTTGCCGCCCGCTGATTTTCTCGCAATAGCCGAAGGTTTTGGGGGGATATCGCCTCTGCATTAAGAAACACTACAAAATGATAGGTATCCTTTTTTAATTGTGAAATAATCCTTTGGTAATACCTATCTATTTTTTTTGATAGTAGGGATTTGTTAAGACGAATAATAGCCTTGGTAACGAAATCATTTCCCGGACGCTCATCAAAATAATCTACTTCAGCCCCAAAAGATTCCAATTTATTTGCAATTTCTTGACCGTAACCAAAAAATTGGGGTGAAAAAAGTAGGATTCTTTTACTAATGAAGGCTTTCGTCGTTTTCATGCTACTTCTTACTTAATTTTCTCTCCTATTTCCCTTTCCACAAAACCCTCTATGATAATATCCGGCTGTACTTTGCCAACATAATATTCCTTATATCCCCATATATAGGTTACTTCGTAAAAATGCAATGAGAAGAACTGGATTAAACTATTCGAGAATGAATCCCTAAAAATTAGAGCTTTTATTTTGTTACCGCAATGTTCGTTTCTTGTTCGAACGGTTAATCTTGGAAACCCATCTATTGGTAAATATTCTATTTGGTCTTTGTTTTCCTTAATAGTAAATTTTGGGTTTTTTTCCTTAAAAAACCCTTTGTTCCTAACGCCGAGCATTTGTATAAACTCCCCGCCGGAATAATCCTCCCATCGGATTTCAAAGTCTTCCTCAGACTTTGGTAACATTCCAAGTGCCTCCTTATTTGCGTTAAAAAAAGAACGGTATGCCAAGAAAGCTCCATAATCGTTCCAATGGGAATCGAACTTATGATACAACACTTTTTCTCCCTTTGATTGCAATAACTCTGGTCTAACATCGTGTAACTTAATAGGGGAGTTATCCTTTGCAAGTTGCTGAAGGATTTGGTCTACCCTAGAGAGGGTATCCTTTATCTGCACTTTCATTGTAATCGGGAGATACTCGGGGTAAATACTGTGCTTATTAGGCCAAAAGGACAAAAAGTACTTTCGCCCCTCTGCATCGAACCGCTTTTTTTTGTCCTCCCACTTGTTTATGACCATACGCAGGGTATCTTGAGGAAGTAAGTTGGTCCTAGCATAACTTTTAAACATTCTACTTCCTTCCATCTTGTTGTAAAAAAGCCATTTTTTCTTCCCAAATTTCACAAGTTCGGGATGTATCGAGGATCGAAAAAGCTTCGTTCTGTAGGTGCCTCCCCAGTTGACGAGATTATTTCGGAGGCCAAAATTATCATTGTAATAGGTTTCAAATTCCCTGGTAAATGATTTACTCCATGAATACTCCGGCATTTCGGCAAGTTCCCTTTTCTCAAGGTTCTCCAAGGGTTCAGTAAGCTGTAGTTGGTTCTGCAGCGTAGGCAGTATGAGAATAAGAACGAAGGCTCCTACAAAGAGGGCTTCTGGTGAAACGGAAATTCGATTTACGTTATATCCCACAAATAAAAAAATGGCCAAGCAGATAAAAGCTGAAATCAGGTATGGATATTGGGTAAGCTTGTTCTCGCTGATCGACTCCATTTCCGTGGAGCTGTCCACCGAAATAAAATAGGGGTCATAAACGGGTTTCATGTTAATGGTATCTCGTTTTCCCTCAAAGCTCCCGTTTTTGGATTGAGCAACATACTTGTTTGGCGCAAACAACCTCTTAAATTCCTCAATTCCATATACCAGTGCTCCCCCCTTTTTGATAAACCTGATTTGTTTAATATTGACAGTCCCTTGGTTCAAATTTTCTCCGATATCCAACCGCAAACGAAAAAGATCGTAGATGTTGGGGAGTTCAAAGGTGATATTCTGAAATTGTTGAGATCCGGTAACTTTCGTCCGAACTGAATTGGCAATCTGAAACTTCGATTCGCCCCTTTCCCAATAGAACAGTTGGAAAACGTCATCCTGTGGGACTTTTGCATTCAGTACCACCACCATTTGCTCCAATTCTTTGCTCTCGGATTTTTTCAAATAATTGGCCAAGAACAAAAACGTTGCCATCCCTAGCAGGGCTACGAGATACCTCTTTCCGATGTTATTCAATATCATTATCTCAAAATCTATAATAAATAAAAGGGTTATAACTGGATTGTGCCAATTCTATAATGGACAATACCAACAAGGCGATATAAAAAAAATAAATCCCAGTTCTAAACCCTGTCCGTACCCAAGTCGACTTAACCTTCAAAATGGCTTCATTCATTCTTTGACGTACCGGCATGGAAAAAATAATTGCTAATAGCATTATAAACAGCACATAAGGGTTTACATAGATTAGAGCAGTAGTATCGTCCCCTCCAGACCGTCCGATCATATTGTTTAAATAAGCGAATGCATCGGTCATCGTTTCTGCCCTGAAAAATACCCATCCCACGACAACAGTTCCCAAGACATAAATATGCTGAAACATTATAGGCCATTTTTTAGTATCTAAAATCCCGCTTCGCTCCAATATAAGAAAGGCACCATGGAAAAGGCCCCAAAAGACAAAGTTCCAACTAGCCCCATGCCACAGCCCGGTAACAAAAAAAACAATGATCAAATTGGCATAGGTTCTCCCTAGGCCTTTTCTGTTGCCCCCCAAAGGAATGTATAAATAGTCCCTGAACCAGGTTGAAAGTGAAATATGCCATCTTCTCCAAAAATCCTGGATAGACTTAGAAATGTAGGGATAGTTAAAATTCTCCTTAAAATTGAACCCCAACATTTTTCCCAATCCTATGGCCATATCCGAATAGCCGGAAAAATCAAAATATATTTGAATGGTATAGCATATAATGCCCATCCAAGCGGTAAGGGTAGATATTTCAGTAACTGTAACAGAAAATACCTGGTCGGCAATTAGGGCGGCACTGTTTGCAATAATTACTTTTTTGGCAAGGCCACGGATAAACCTAATTACTCCCGCGGTGAACAAAGACACATCGATAGAACGCTCCTTTATCTCTTGGGCAATATCATGGTACCGCACAATGGGGCCTGCAATCAACTGTGGAAAAAACGAGATATATAACCCCAAATGAAAGAGGTTATGTTGCACTGGAGTTTCTTTTCGGTGCACGTCCACCAAATAAGAAATGCCTTGGAAGGTAAAGAATGAGATCCCAATTGGCAAGAGAATATTTTTATGGTCGTATTCCAGGTAAAACCCCATTTCCTTGAGGGTCGCTACAATGAAATTGGCATACTTGTAATAAAACAAAAGGCTAAGATTGACGGTCACCGCCAAGGCCAAAATTATTTTAGAATAGCTGTGCTTGCGTTCGAGAAAATACGAGATACCAATTCCTGAAATGTAATTGACACTTATAGAAGAAAGCATAAGTAAAACTAGGATGCCCTCACCCCATGCATAAAACACCAAACTGGCAAGAAGGAGGAAAAAATTTCGATACTCCTGTTTCAATAAAAAATTGATAGTCAAAACCAGCGGCAAGAAAATAAAAAGAAAAACCGTAGAGCTAAATACCATATTGGAAGTAAAACTTAGTTGTTTTCTGGTTTCTTAAACCAAACGCGCTTGCATAGGTTGATTACAAGGTCATATCTGATCTTTATTTTAGTGTAAAGGGAATTTTTACTTTTATTACCTGCGGTGGAGGCGGTATTTTGGTGCCTTCGATAATAAATAAGAGGTTCATCGATATAAAAGGTAGAGGCCGTTGTTTCGGCAATCATTCCCAGCCAGATATCATGCATCGCCAAATTTCGCGGAAAGGGAAGGGCCCTTTCCAAAATAGCTCTTCTAAAGGCCATCGTGGCCCCCAAAAACTTAACTTTAATCAAATTGGACAGTGTGCCGGTCTTCTTTCTGGAATCTTTAAAGAAAAGCTCGTTTTCCTCTATTTTTTCTCCTTGAAACATGGCCGCATTTGAAAATACCAATGCGTATTTTTTTAGATAGTGAACACATTTCTCTACCTTATTATCGAACCAGATGTCATCTTGGTCGCATAGGAAAATAAGGTCCCCGCTTGCCCTTTTCAAGGCATTTTCGAAATTGAAGATCAGATTTTGATGGGTTGAGTGAAATAGTTGTATTCGCTCGTCAGCGTAAGACTCAATGATATCGACCGTTCGATCTGTGGAACCATCGTCCGAAATAATCAATTCGTCATTGGCGGATAATTGCTTCAATACAGAGTCCAGTTGCTCCCGTAAAAATTGCGCTCCATTGTAGGTGGCCATGCAAACTGAAATCTTCATGCGGTCAGGGATGGTATCTGGGTGCAAACTTAAGACAAATCCAGGTGTTTGCTATGGCTTTGAATGGTTAGGAAACAAAAAATTGTTGAAATAGGTCTTTAAAAACTGCCATTCCCTGTACCGCCCCGTTAGTCTCAAGGCCCTAAGAAAAACGACTCCATTATACTGAAGCCAATCCCAAACCCCTCTTTTTTCGATATTTCGCGCCCCTTCGCAATAATACTTAAACCGGTTTGCCTGACTGGAATAAGAAACTTCGTCATCCGAGAAATCCTGTTGGCATTCCACATCCATCACATAAAAATCGGGATATCGCTTTCGAAAACGCTCAATAAACTGAAAGTCGGCAAAATCCAGTTTTACCTGCTCATTATATCCTTCAACACTAAAAAAAGCTTCAACGCTCACCAGCATTCCACTGTTCACCGGGGATAATCGGTCTAGTGGGTTTACACCCAATTTCAGATCATCGGGATAAAACCCCCTTTTAAATTTAAAGGTACAAGGAGAGAATATTTTGCCGTTGGCCAAACGTAGTATGGGAACAAACAGATCAATTTCCGGGTTTTGGGCCACTGCTTTTTCATAGTCGGCCAGGATGGTATAGGGCAAAACAGTGTCTTGATCGAGAAGTAAGACCCATTTATTTTGGTGCTGCCGGGCATGGGCGGCCCCGGTATTGTATGCTTTACTCACCCCGGAGTTTTTTGGGTCATGAAAATAAGTAATCCGCAATCCGGGATACTCTCCAATGCGCTGTGGGTTGGGGGAGTTGTCATAAACGAAGATATCTAGCGGGGTTCCGTTCCCTACCATTGCCACCACCGATTGGAACGACTCGGAATCATCCAGGGCGGTGTTGTATACCACGATAATAATCGAGAGGGAGTTTATGAAATCATTCATATAAGTCTGATTACGCCTATGGTGAAATTTTGCAAAATCTATTTTCGTACATTTATCCAGTACCTCAATGTAGCGTTCCATCCCACGTTCTTTTTTCTGGCACCAAAAGGAAAGGGGCCAGTAGCATTATATATCCCTGCCACAAAATTTACATCCATAGAAAACCTTAGATAGGTAACCCCCAAACCCGCTCGAATGCCCCAATCAAAATTGTCCATAAGCTCATCTACCGAATTGACACGAACATTTGGTGGAGCATCGTATAGCTGGTGCCTACCACTTAGCAAATATGAAAAATAGATTCCTCCCAATGCATATGGAGACCATTTTTTTTGTTTCCCGATGGTTGCTTTTAGCATTATGGGGAGCTCCAAATAATTAAGTGTGAGTTTTCGGGCATAATATTCGGTTTGAAATTCCAGAAAAGGGTTTTTGACGCCATCTGCCTGAAATCCTTTTTGACTATATTGCAGCTCTCCCAAGATTGACAACAGGTCGTTGAGTCTAAAATTCGCAAATCCGCCAAAGTTGACACCAAATACGTTTTGATAATTTAAAAAATCCGACGTGCTGGTCTTGCAACAACTTCTAGGGGTAGGAATAAAATGCTCCCTTAGGTTGAAACTGTTTATTCCAGCACTTATCCCAAAGTCCTGTCCATAGGAAGCGATTGAAATTAGTAGTAGGAATAAGGAAAGGATTTTTCTCATAGCTTACCTGTACATGCCCTTCTTCTTCATTTCAGCGATGGACTTTTCATAATGGTCTTCCTTGATTTCTTGGGTGTTCACCCATTCCGTGAAACAGCGAATGCCCTCTTTGAAATCGACCTTCGGTTCAAAACCCAGTTTGGCCCTTATCTTACTAAGGTCTGCATAATTATGTCGTATATCCCCAAGCCTGTAATTCCCAGTAATGGTCAATGGGGTTTCGATCCCATAGTTTTGAATTAGGGTATTGGCAACGGTAACCACATCCGTTGCCACTCCCGTTCCTACATTAAAAACTTCCCCATTGGCCTCCTCCTTTTCCAGTCCAAGAATAGTCGCATCGACCACATCGTCTATATAGACAAAATCACGGCTTTCTTTGCCGTCCTCAAAAATGTTGATGCCGTTGCCATTCTTGATCTGGGTGGAAAAAATGGATAGAATTCCGGTATATGGATTGGACAAGGATTGCCCAGGGCCATACACGTTTTGGTAACGGAAGGCCACGGGCGAGATTCCAACGGTAGGGCATACGGTCATCACCATCTGCTCCTGATTCTGCTTGGTTATTCCGTAAACCGATGATGGATGTATTTTTGATTCTTCATCAGTCGCTACCAATTCCAAGGGCGAACTGTCAGGGTACTTCACCTCAAAGTCCTTTTGGTCCATATCGGCCCCGTCCCTGTGCTCCGGATATACATGCCCCAATTCTTTGCTAAAGTACTTTCCCTCTCCATAAATTGATCTAGACGAGGCGATAATCACTTTTTTTACACCGTTGGACATATTGACCAAAAGGTCTAACATGAGTGCAGTTCCCTGTATGTTGACAGATACATATTTATTCACTTCGTACATAGACTGACCCGTTCCTGTCTCTGCCGCAAAGTGGACTATAGCATCCTGCCCTGCTATGGCTTTTTTCCAATCCCCAATATTGGTAACATCCCCTTTGATCAATTTGACCTTATCTTTTATGGAATTGTACAAGGGTGAGGATTCCTCGGGGTCTTTTCCATGGATTTGCTCTGAAAGACTGTCCAAAACAGTAATTTCATAGCCCTTGGAAATCAGTTTTAGTGCGAGATTGGAACCAATAAATCCTGCCCCACCGGTAATCAAAATATGTTTCATGCAATGATTGGTTTTTGTTCCGTGATGAATCTAAGTTTCAAAAGTAGGAAATTTGAGTCTTTATCCGTCTCTGGTAAGTTGCGATTCTTTTCGTTCATAACTGCGATTAGCGTTTTAAGTGGTAGTCCGCTATATTTGCAGACAATTATCCAAATGACATGGAATGTTGGCAATTCAACTGATTATACTATTACTGATTCTGTCAATTATCAGGTCTTTTATTCCATTAGGAAACAAGGTTTTTTCAGTATTCCTATCTTTTTTTTTAGCCCTTATATATGTCGTCCAACTCAGTTCGGTCATTGTAACCGGAGAAATTGCCGATTATAGGTTTTATGAGAATTTTAATCTAGGAGACGTGCTCTCTGTTGCCGGATTTTTTGGAAAAGAAGGGGTCTTAGTAGTCTTGGCCCTATTTGGAAGTATAGTGCTCATCCACTACCTCGCTAGGTTTATTAGGTCCAATTTTCATAATCGGCTTCCTTTGGTCGTAGGACTGGTTGTAGGTGTCATTGTGTTGAGTTTATCTGGCGGTATTCTCAATAACGCCTATTCAACAATACTGCTAAAATTTGCTGGGAACGCTTCCTTCAATGAGGCACTTTCTTCCCTTAACATTGATGAAAACCAGTACGTTGGAAAGGAAAAAATAAAGGCCTCCAAGGGAAAGAATATCATTGTTCTATCCTTGGAATCCATGGAAAAGGGATATTTGGGAGCAAAATTAAAGCACCTTACCCCAAACCTATCCGACCTAGCGAAGCGCCATTCCTTTTACAATATGAAGCAATCCCCGGCTGGAGGATGGACCTCAGCATCTATGTATACCATGGTGACCGGGGTACCTGCTTTTTTCGGGACCCATGGCAACAGTGTTTTTCAGAATAGTTATGAAAATAAACTCACGTCCCTAGCGGATGTACTAAAAAGTGCAGGTTATGATCTCCAATATTTTATTGGAAAAAAAGAGTATTCCGGAATTGATGATATGCTAAAAACCCTCGGCTTTACAGTCAAATCGGAAAAAGACTTTGACACCAAATATGACGTAGTGGATTGGGGTATTCAGGATATGGACCTGTTTGCCGAATTTAAGAAGGAGCTTCTTTTAAAAAAAGAATCCACAGAACCCTTTGCCTTGTTCCTCTCCTCAATTTCAACACATTTTCCCAATGGAGTTCCAGATAGAAGGGTTGACAGTCTATTACCCTCTCAAAAGAGCAGGTTGGAATTAATGGTCTCGGCAACAGATTATTTTGTGGGAGACTTGATAGATTTCATGGACAAGGAAGGGATGCTTTCGAATACAGTCTTTTATATATATCCCGATCATCTCTTAATGGGAAACAAATCAAGGGTTTTGGAAGATTTTGAGGAACGGTCCCTATATGTTATCACGAACTCAGAAGCTGTACGATCAACATATCGGCTGAACCAAGACATTTACCAAATTGACCTTCCTAAACTTATCTTGGATGGGGCGGGGGTCAAACATAATGCAAAGTTCCTGACCGATTTTATAATCGAGCCGGATAAAAACGCATTTTTGCGCCAGAACGATAAAAATCTGTTAAGGCTGAATGATGCAGCGCTTAAAACACTGGACTGCGAAGATGGAATTTACGTTACGATAAACAAAGAAAAGGCGGAATTTGAAATCAGGAACAGCGAAGACCTTATGGTGCTGTCGAACAAGTTACCGGATAGGGGATCGTGCCAACGTGTTTTATTTGATAAAAATCTAAGACCTTTTAATGACTATCAAATAGAGATAAACCGATTGCTCAATGATCCCAAGTCATTTGCCTATTTGGATATTTTTGTGACGAATGGGAATCTTCATGGGTCTCTTAAGGGTGAACATCACTTTGGAATCACAAAAAAAGGTACGGACGAACTAGTTTTTGACAAGGATGATTTAGCACTCTTGGGCAGTATTGCCCTTGTGGAGGATAAACAGGAATACATCATCCTTGAGAGCAATAGCTGGAACGCCAAAAAGCCCAGTAGTTTCTCAATAAGGGGTAAGAAAGAACAGGTATCTAGAGGCCTGACCCTCCTTTACTTCAATACCACGAAAATGGGGTACGAACACAGAACTTTTGATACTTACGGTAGTCGGGAGGATACGAAAGCATTTATCGGCATATTGGAAAGCTTGACGAAAGACAATGCACAGTACATCATTCTTGCCCATGACTCGGCCGCCAAAAGTCTACATCATTTTTCAAATGAACTCAAGGCATTAGGGTTAGAAAAACTAAGTGGACTATTGGACAGACAAGCCTATTTAGGCTATAGCCTTGAGGGAAAACAAATTGAGCTCGTAGATGGTACGACCTTAAAAACGGACGTTCCCTACCCTAAAGATATCAAGAATAATAACAGCTATTTTGCTCCATCCAAATTGGAATTTGTTCCCAGGACAGATCGTTATATTGCCCATGCTGGTGGAATGATAAATGGCATTAAGTATACAAATACCAGGGAGGCACTCGATTATAATTACGCGGAAGGATTTCGTCTTTTCGAACTTGACATACTCGAAACTTCCGACGGGGAGTATGTCGCCGCGCATGATTGGGGTCATTGGGCCAAAGAAACCAAATACCTGGGGAATACCCCTGTCTCCCTTTCAGAATTCAAACAGTATAAAATACGCGATAAGTACACCCCCTTGGATATGCGCACGATCAACGAGTGGTTTGGGAAGCATTCCGATGCGATACTGATAACCGACAAGGTCAATAACCCGGAAAATTTTGCCTCACAATTTGTAGATAAAAATCGTCTCATGATGGAACTGTTTAGTCTTTCTGCGGTTAAAGAGGCGGTCACGGTCGGAGTAGTCCCCTTGCTTTCAGAAAGTCTTTTGGGCAAGATTGAAGGGGATATTATGTCCTACTTGAAGGCAAACAATGTCAACCACATTGCCATGTCGCGTAGAAATATCGCCAACAAAAAGCAATTACTCTCGGCATTTAGGGAAAATCAAATCAAAGTATATGTTTATCACGTGAATTTTGATGCCGGAAAGGATGAACAACATGTCTTTGATAACGAAATAGGATTGGTATATGGTATGTATGCCGATCAGTGGATTCCTTCGTTTATGACCACTGCAGAAACCCATAGTAAATGACAAGATAATATCGTTGAGAAATCTCCATTTCATCGTCAACCAACTTTCCCCCAATGCCGCGCGAGTGAAATCCGAGGTACAGCGGTATTTTAACATGCATGAATATCTGCTGACCATTAAATTATCGAAATACAAAGGACACACCATAGAACTAACCATGGCATCCATTTCAGAAGGAGCCCAAACCATTGTAGCCTGCGGGGGCGATGGAACGGTCAACGAAGTGGCTCAATGTTTGGTGAATAAGCCTGTGTCAATGGGCATACTCCCCATTGGCTCTGGAAACGGGTTGGCCAGACACTTGGGTATTCCGACCAGGCTTTCCTCCGCTCTTAGAATACTAAAACAGTCCGACAGCAGGAAAATGGACGTTGGAAGGATAAATGACCGTTATTTTTTTTGCAATTTCAGTGTTGCCTTTTCGGCCCAGGTCATCCACTGCTACGACCAAGTGCCGCAACGGGGTATGAAAGCCTATTTCAGGGCATTTCTCAAGGCAGTTTCATCTTTTAAATATTCCTCTTTTGAGCTTTTGGAAAACGATGAAAGCTTAAAGTCGACCCCCTTCCTACTGTTACTCTCGAATACCGATCAATTAGGCTACAATAGAACCTTAACGCCGGATGCAAGCCTATTCGACGGAAAATTGGATATGATTCGGGTAGAACGATCGAACCTCTTTTTACTATCCTTATTCATGGTTTTTGCCTTTTTTCGTAAGTTTCCATCCTTTACAAGAATACATCGGAAACAATTAGAGGCCATTACTCTTTTAGGCCCTGATCAGCCACTTAAAATCCAGATTGACGGTGAGAGTTTGGAGTGGAACGTACCTTCATTAAATGTTAAGGTCTTGCCTAAGTCTTTGGAAATTATTTGCCCGCGGCCTTAATAGTTTTTTCCGGACGGTAGAACACCGTAAATAAGAAGGCAATTGTGTAAAGCGAAGTCGTAGTTCGAAATGGTGATTCCACTACCATCAACATCAACACCATGAAACTCACCAGTACCATGGTTTTGTTTCCCTGTTTTACAAATTGATAGAATAGCCATAAAAAGGCCGCAAGAAAAAGCAAGGTGCCCAACAAACCATTTTCCAGAAGATAAGTCAGGAACTGATTGTGGGAGTGGTTGACTTCCATGAGAATATCTACCCCGCCCTTATCGATAAGCAGATGGTCCGGCAGAACGGCATCGGATGTTCCTGTGCCATGGCCCAGCCAAATCTTATCCTTGAATGCAGTCCAGGTAACGTTCCATAGCTGCTCCCGTTGAACGTCCAAAACGCCAATAAAATATACGATTCCGGCAAAAATCGCCATCCAAATGGGTACCACCCATCGGGATAGGTGCCTGACAGGTAGGCGATACAAAAAAGGCAGGGCTAGGCCCATGAGCAGGGCAAAGCGGGACCCTAGAAGGATTAAAGTACATAGGGCGAACAAGGCGTACATTAAGCCATAGACCCTGGATATCCCTCCTTTTCTATAGAGATCCAAACAAAATAGGCCGCCAATCACGATAAAAAATGATAGAAAGGTGGTATGCGGATAGTATAACCAATACAAGGTAGCATGTGCGTTCGATTTTATATTGGTAAAATAGTTGAACCAATTAATATTGTAATAATACCCACTATAGAGCATCAACAACAGCCAACTCACACAAATGATGGACATCAGCACAAAAAATACCGTTATGTATGTTTTTTTGATGGCTACACCATGGGCTGAAAAATCAACCAGCACCCCAATCAGGGAAAATAATACAAAACCCAGGGGAATGGCCAGTTTGGAGGCTTCACCCTGCCCCAAAAACAATAATGGAACCAAAAAAAATACTAGTAGGGCGATTTGACTTGGACCAAACTGGAATCGTCTTTTCCGGTAACCATTCAACATGGCGTGAGCCAGTAACAACAAGCTAGCAAAGGTGACCCAGGCGATTTTTAAGGGAATTGCGCCAATAAACAAGCCAATAAATAGTAAGCTATAGTGTCCTTGTTCCTTTAATTCACCCAACCAGCGCAGTAACGGCAATACTAACAAAACCAACCAAGGGAGCACCAACAGCAGCGTTCGTTGCCATTTGGGATAGATCAACTCGTTTACCGGGTCAAAGACAATATAAGGGTCAAAAGGGGTCGTGTCGACATTCAGGGTAAAAACCGCGGCGTTCTCTTGCACATCGGAAATACCTGCCATAAAACCCAAGCGCTTCGCTATAGTCGACTTTTCCAGAAGAAAAAGGCGGCTTTTATCATTGTAAAAAGCGACAGAATTAATTTCAACCTTATTTATACCGATGTCCGAACCAAAGTCTAAGCGAAAGTGTCTAAGCTGTCCCCCTTTTCGCATCTGAAAAGGAAATCGCAGTTGTTGCCTTCCTTTACCTACGATCGCGGTAACCTGTTGGGTATTATTGAAGTTTTTTCCTGTATCGTACAATAGCTGCATGCTGCCATTCTTTGGGTATTCGGCATCCACCAAAACAGAAAAACGCCCTTCCGAAAGCAAGGATTGGAGGTGATAGCCTATCAGTATGTTCACAATCAAGGAGAGGGCCATACATAACACTATTCTGGGAACCATAGCAATTGAACCCGGAAACTTCATGAGCCAGACACATTTACAGCCATTTTTGAATCATCTCTTTTCGCGGTCTTATTGAGCGCGGTGAAGGCGGATAGCGCAATCATGAATAGTGATATTCCAATGGGATTATTAAAGAATGGATTGGTCAAAGACAACAAAATAACAAACAGGACAGCCAAGAAAAAGGGTTTTCGGATTTCGAGAAAATTTTTCTCCCTAATATAGGTGTTGTACAGGATTATAAAAAGGAGTCCCCAGAGAGATAGACCAAGAACACCCTGTTTATGAAACACTTCCAAATACCCTATTTCCATATGTACTTCCCGAACAGGCACACCGATACCAAATCCGTGGCCAATAAAAAAACTAATAGGATTTATTCGTTCCGTCACCTGTATCAGCTGCTGTATTCTAATAGAATCGCTGAGGTCTTTATCGCCAAGTTCAAAATTTCCAAAGAAATAGACACTGCCCAAGACCAGCACCGCTACCAAAATGAGCACCTTGATATTCAGTTTCAACAACAAGGGGATTCCGTAAAACAAAGCATATAACAAGCCGAACATAAGTATGAAGCCCCTGGTTCCCGTAAGAATCATGGCGGTCATCAATATGAGGATCGATATCCCTTTATATTGCGAGTTCTTACTGTGAATCCAAAAAATGAGTCCCACCACCATGTACAAAAACCCCTTATAAAAGAAAAGCCCCTGCGTTCCCCTGAAGATAAAATCTGAAGAGGACACCTTCGTATTTACATATTCATAAAAAGGCAAAAAGCTAATTTTCCCCAGAAAAAAAAGCAATTGAATACCGATATAGGCCAAAGCCATAAACAGACTAGTCTTCTGGATCAGTGAAACAATCAATTGTACCCGTTCCTTGCTATCGATAAAATAGCTAAAAAAGAGGATGCTAAAAAAATAGGACAAGGGTTTTACATCCTCGGCAATCAGTGCAAATGGAGCTCCGTTGAACCATCCCAAAACGGCATAAAACAATAAAATGCATAGGACCGAGGCCACCAACACCACGACATATTTTGGAATTTTTGCTCGATACACATAGAGCACTGAAACAATCACGATGTTCAGGAAAAAAAGCAGGATGCGCAAGGTGGCCCCACCAATTTCGAAGACCCTTCCACCACCGCCCACAAAAAGCTCCAGCAAAGTGATTATAAAAATAAGCTTAAGAAGGCTTCGCATGTTTGGCAGTAGCTATTTTCTTGTTGTGCAGGTAATTAAATATGGATAAAAATACAACAATAAGATATCCGGTACAGAATTCGGCTAGAATTTTCAGATATCTGCCTTGGCCTATTCCTCTTAGTGTCAGAAAGGTCAGGAATTAGGGAAGTTTGTGGGGTTCAAAAACGAAAAAGTGAAGTTCTAAAGGTCTTATACACATCTACAATACCCCGTCTGAAAATAGCGCGCATCTTCAATCGATACAAAGTCATCATCCCAAAAAGATAGTATGGAAACTGGTTTATAATTGGTTGAAGCAGCCCAAAAGGAAGTAGCCGTCCCGAGACCGGAATAATCGTAAAACTGAAACCTCGACAAATTACCCTCGGGCAGTACAGAAAAGTTTGTTTCATTGGTAGCCTCATTCGGAGCTGCCCATAAATCAGTACCCTTTGACTTTAGAAGCCTTCCAGCATTTTGAACTCCCCCAGAATAATTGACTAGCTGTAGCCATTCTTCCACCGTAGCGACATGCCATCCTTGTGGACAGGAAATGTCTAAAACAGAACCGTAAATAAGTCCGTAGGTTTTATAATTATCCAATGATATTGTATAATCGTAATCATAATCAATGGGCCAACCTGCTCCGTCCAACTCCCCAGAATATCCGTAGACTTAAGCTTCATTTTCTCCAAAAACAAGTCCCCTCGAGTGTTTTAGATTTTCTGCCATCCATGTCAGACCATCAATAGTAACCCACTTGTATTCCATATTGTCCCGGACATCAATAAATGAACCTTTATCGGTAAAATATTCAGTTGCAGTACTAAATGAGATTTGTTCCCCATAAATTTAACTCTCACCAATTTTGGCATAGGCTGGTGCATAATATTGTGTGCTTCTATCTAGATCGACCATATTAATCTGGTATTCTGCAATACCATCGAATACGGTATTGCTGGATGCTTGTTTAAAATCATTTATGGTCGGGTTTTGGGACTTACTCCAGCATAGCTCTTTTTTGGTTGTTTCCGTTAAAGGAGTTTTATTGGCCACATACCCCTCCGAAGCAGCAAAATTTAACCCAATATTAGAAATAGGAAGCGTTGCTATTTCGGCCTGAACAGCATTTTCATCCTTGGAGCAACCGCCAAGAGCAAATCCGATAAACAGCAGAACAATAAACTTGAATCTCATGGAATTTGATATTAATCCTTACAATGGTATGTCGATTTATAAAGAAGTTTAAGGGAAGGAATGACATTATCACATTTTCATAAACCTAGATATCATGATTATTATTTTATCAACAATCCTAAATATTATTACCCTACCCCTTTTTCTCTCAAGACCTGTTTCAAGAAATCCAAGTTATTGCCCTGCCTCATTATACCGAAAACTGTCAATAGCCAGAGTGCAGCACAGCCCAAGACGATCCAAAGACCGCCACTGGTCACATGATGTATCATTCCGTAGATGATAATGGTAACCGCCACCAAAAAGAGGTTCGATAGGGAATGGAGCTCAATAGAAGGTACTTCTATCCTGCTATAGGCAAAATACATTCCAAACAGAATCAGATGAACCAAGACACTGATCCACGCCGCTGCTAGGATACCATATTTTGGAATACATATCAGGTTTAAAAGCAGGCTCACAAACAACGAGACACTAACAGTGATTACCCGGTAGACCTGTTTGTTCGAAATGGTCAAGATATTCCCCAATAAGGTGGACACCGTTCGCAGAATCACAACAATGGAAAACGGCAGCACCAGAGCAGCGGCCTCTTGGTATTCTTGAGTGTATAGAAGTGTTAGCACTTCGGTCTTAAACGAAGTGAATGCAAGAAAAAGGGAACAGCCAATAATCAATAGGTACAAAAATAGCTTTGATACAAGTTCCCCAACGTTTTCCTTATTAAAAAATTTAAAGGATAGATAGGGCAATAGTACGTTCGACATAATATCCGAAAACACCATCAAAATCAATATGATCCGAAAAACAGCTTGATAAAGTGCCACCTCCTTGGCCCCAAGGTAAACCGAAATGATCTGGGTATCCACCATAAAATAAAAGATGCCCAAAATTCCAAACACCCCAAAAGACCAACTGTTTTTAAGCAGTTTGCCCATTAATTTTCCGTCATAGGAGAACTTAATGAAATCGAATTTACACAGTACTGTCGTCCAAAGCAGCTGCATGGCCTTGGCGGCCAGCAGACATAAAACCAATTGTAAAAGGCTCAGTTTCAAGTGCCAGTACAGCACTACGGAAATGGTTACAGCCAAGGCATAGACCAAATTGGACTCGGTATACTTGTTAAACCTATTTTGGACTTTTAAAAGCGATTGTAGATAAATGGTGAAAGAGGCCACGACAGCGAACACCAGGTACAAGCCACCCACTTGTAGCCATTGACCATTATAAAACAGCAGTAGGTATATATAGAAAAAAATGCCACTTACCGCCGCCAGGACCATTTTGGAGAGCAGGCTATTGGCCAGGTACTTGCCACTTTGATCGCCTTGTTTAGGGTAGTCCTTAATGACCATTAGGGAAAAACCGAAATCCGCCACAATGACGGCCAATGCCGAAAGGGAAAAACCAAAACTTAGTATTCCAAAATCTTCCACGGCCATCAGCTTAGCAAGTGCGATAAAGACAATACTGCCGGTATAGAGTTGTAGTACGGAGGTGATTAAGGACCAAAAAAGATTTTTGGATATGGTGGCCATAATTGTGGATCAGTCGATTTGAACGGTGCCTTCCAAGCCAGAGACGTAGTTCTTGTTGATTCTTAATTCCTCCATCCAGCGACGCACTGAGAGTGTTTTATGGTTCCCTGTATCATATCCTTTCTGATCGGCCCTATTGTTCCATAACCATTCAGGGGTAGGCCACAAGGCATATTTGGCGCCTACGAGCCGATAGAATTCTTTGTCCACCCCTTCCTGCCCATGATGGGCCATCTGTACATAATCGGCCCTTAACTTTTCCGGTGCGGTAATCTCCATTATTTTCTTGCCCCCCAGAGGTCCCATATCCCCAAGGAACAAAATAGACTTCGACTTGCTTGAAATTTTAAAGACCAGGGAAGAATTGTTGATGGCGTTCCAGGTGATATCGGGCATGGTTGTACTAATAATTTCGATTTGCACGCCCTTTCCCAATTCATAAACCGCCTCTTTTTGGGGAACGAGCAGAGGGATTGACGATGTTTGCACGGTGTTGAGGTATCTCGAAAAGGTGTTTGCGGCAATCTGTTCGTGTTCGATAACCCAAAAGCTATCAGGGGGCGCATGCAGCAACCGTTCAATATGGATGGTATTCGCGGCCAGAATTTCCAAAAGCGCATTCACATGGTCTGTATGGCCATGGGTAATGATCCAAGTATGTACGGTACCCCCGAGTTGTTTAAGGTAACTTTCCAGATAGGGTGCCGCAAAGGCCCCACCGCCGTCGACCACCACAACTTTGCCATCATCGGTCCGGATGATATACCCCATCTGTACCTCCTGAAAAAAGGGTTCCAACTGCCAAAGGGAAAAATCTTCGGTACGGTCTGGAAAGGACTGGATGGCCAGTTCCCTAGTGTAGTCGTCAGAATTGGAACAGGAAAAAAGAAATATCATGAAAATCCAGTGCCATTTCACACCAAAAATTCCGGGCGTTTTCTTTTCCAATAAGGAGAACAACCGTTTCATTTCCCAATAATTTCAGTCCGTATTTATCTTTGCGCAAAGACCCCGTATAAAAGATACTTTTTGATTTCCTTTAATTTATGCAATAACAGAAAAACCAACGACTTTTTTATTTGCAAAGGGGCCAAGCCCCCCGGTCTATTTACCTTATTTCGAATAACCTTGTCTTGGGCCTCGTATTTTTTCAACTTGCTTTTGCTGATTTCCTGGAGACCGCACTTCAAAAGTACCCGATTTACAAACCCTGAATAGGAGCTCGAGTACCCGCGGTACAGACCTTTGTTCCGTTTGTGCATGGCAAGGTAACGTACTACCAAAAAAGTGATGTCAAAGGGCTCTTCTGTCGTCCATTCCTGATCAAAAAGATTAAACTTGCCATTCTCATCAACAATGATATTGAAAGGCAGCGCATCGAAAAATTCGGGCCTGACCAGGGAAGCTGCCCCACTGTCATGAACCAATGTCTCCGACTTCAAATAATTTACCCAGTCCACCATATATCCCTCAAATTCAGAAAAACGTCTCTTAAACAACGCCCCGGTAATGATATGGTGCAAATTAGCGCCTATAATATAGTCCGATTCGTTCTGAATATGCTGCGACAGGCCGCTACCCACAGCTACAGGTTCATTCCCTAGTCGGCTTTTCCGAACCCTAATTTTATCTTCCCCCAGAATATGGAAGGAAGCACGGGTATTGTGGGGCTCAAATCTATTACAGGTATAATACTCTGCCAAAAGCGATTGACCTAGCAATTCTTGGTTCGTGCTTTTGGAGGCAACAATTAAAAATGAGTTGGAAAGATCCTTTATCAATCCATTTTCAGCCAAGGAGTCCCAAACCAAATATTCATTGAGCAAATTTGCTTTGGGCCTGGGATTATAGTGTCGGTCCTTGGTAAAACGAATCAAATCAGCCGCGTTGAAGTCATCGTTTTTCAAACCGCTATCCGTGATCACCACTTTTGGAAGTTTATAATCTGGAAAAGGATATAGAAATTCGGTGGATTCAAATCCGCTTTTTTTCAACATCCCCTCGATTTCATCATGGCCAAAAGTGGTGATGTCCTTTTCTCCGTACCTACTTTCAAGACCAAAGTAGGCCTCTGCAAAATGGTCTTCATTATAACCGGAGAAATATTTTAGACCCAATTTGTTCTCAATGGCAATCACAAGGGAACCATCGGGCTTTAAGAGGCTTGCATAACTTTTCAAGGCTGTATAAAAAGGATTGTCACGATTTGAATACTTGGCAGTATATTCAAAAACACCTATTAAAGTGATAATATCGAATTTTTCCTCAAACTCAACATCCTCTACATTACTGCACACCACAGTAACATTTTCCAGATCTCTACAGCGCTCGGCGATACACCTTGCTCTCGACAGGCTTCCCTCGACCGCAGTAATTGTCGCTCCGGTCTCGCCCAAATACCTTGTTATAGCCCCGCAACCAGCACCGATTTCCAGTACCTTATGTTCCTTCTTAATCTTTAAGGGGCGTAGAATATTGGCTCTAAAGGTGGTCAAATGATACTCGCTGCTCCAATCCCGGATACGTTCAAAGAGTTCCATTGAGAAAATGGAGGTATCTTTTGCATTTTTCAAGGAATCAAAGGTATACTGTTCGCTTTTTGCGCCATCACTATAGTCGATGACTTTACCAGGATTCAAGTATATCCCATATTCTTCATTAAATGCCAACTCTTTTACTTTCATATTTTCTTTTAGTGGTTTCCCTCTTCTATTTTTTTTAACGCCGTGACCAAACTATCCCTCCAATAAGGGATTTCTATATTAAGTGCCGCTTTGATTTTTGACTTGTCCAGTACGCTAAAAGCCGGTCTTCTGGCGGGCGTTGGATATGCCTCCGCTTTTATAGGTAACAGTTTTACCGCCGTACCGCTCAAATCAAAAATAGCCTTTGCAAAATCGTACCAACTGGCTACTCCTTCATTACTAAAATGATAGGTGCCAAAGGCATCGACTTTTTCCGTAATAATTTTCAAGACCAGTTGAGCTAAATCACCAGCGTAGGTAGGAGTGCCGATCTGATCAAACACCACACCCAACTGTTCCCTTTCAGCACCCAGTCTAAGCATGGTTTTCAAAAAATTGTTCCCATGTTCGGAATATAACCAGGAGGTCCTTAGGATATAATGATTGTCCAGCGCGTTTGCTGTTGCCACCTCGCCAGCCAGCTTCGTCAACCCATAGACACTTAGAGGGTTGGTCTTATCTTTTTCGGTATAAGGTGAAGAACTGTTGCCGTCGAATACAAAATCCGTCGATATCTGTATAAATACCGCATTCTGGGCCTTGCAGGCTTCCGCAAGGTGTTTCGCGCCGTCTACATTCACCTTTTCCGTCATCTCATTCTCGACCTCTGCCTTGTCCACTGCGGTGTAGGCAGCACAATTCACACAAACCGACATACGGTTTTGATCAAAATAGTTCTCTACGGCCATTTGGTCCGTTATATCAAGTTCGTCTAAATCTATAAAGGTAAAATCGTAGTACGGATAATCTCCCGCGATATCCCTTATGCAAGTGGCCAATTGGCCTTGACCTCCCGTAACTAGAACTCGCTTCATATCCTCGCACTGTCAAAAGTTGGCAATACCGAGTCCTTTTCGGAAACCTTTAGCTGATCGGACGGTAATTTCCAATCGATATTCAGGGTAGGGTCGTTGTACAGAATACCTCCCTCCGCATCTTTATGGTAATAATTATCGCATTTATAGAAAAACTCAGCAGTATCTGTCAACACCACAAAACCATGGGCAAAACCTCGAGGTATGAATAATTGTTTTTTGTTTTCATAACTGAGTTCTACCGCCACATGTTGTCCAAAGGTGGGAGAGTCTTTACGAAGATCTACCGCAACATCAAGAACGGTACCACTAAGCACCCTTACCAACTTTGCCTGGGCATATTCCCCAAGCTGGTAATGTAGGGCCCGTACCACGCCCTGGGTAGAGAACGATTGATTGTCCTGTACGAAATGCACTTCAGATCCGACAGCCTTATTAAAGCGTGCGGCGTTAAAAGATTCGGTAAAATAGCCCCGTTCATCACTGAAAATGGCAGGTTCGAGGATAAAACAACCATTTAGTCTTGTTTCTGTCACCTTCATTGATGCTTATTTAAGATTCCCAGTAGATTTTTTCCGTACCCACTTTTCATCAACGGCTCAGCCAGTCGCTTGAATTGCTCTTTGTCAATATAGCCCATTTCATAGGCCGCTGTTTCAATGGCCCCGATTTTAAGCCCTTGTCGTTCCTCGATTACCTCTACAAACTGGGATGCCTGCATCAAGGATTGGAAGGTACCCGTATCGAGCCAAGCGGTTCCCCGGTCCAAAATACTGACACTCAGCTTTCCCTTTTGAAGGTATACTTTGTTAACATCGGTAATCTCGAGTTCCCCCCTTTTGCTGGGCGGGATATTTTTCGCGATTTCCACGACGCTGTTATCATAGAAGTAGATACCGGGCACCGCGTAGTTCGATTTGGGTTCCTCCGGTTTTTCCTCTATACTGATGGCCTTACCCATTTCATCGAATTCCACCACGCCATAACGCTCGGGATCATGTACCCGGTACGCATAGATAATGCCCCCATCGGGATCATTATTCGACTGCAGTAGTTTTGCCAACCCAGACCCATAGAAGATGTTATCGCCCAGGATCAAAGCGACTTTGTCGTCCCCAATAAAGTCAGCACCAATAATAAATGCTTCGGCCAACCCGTTCGGGGCCTCCTGTACCGCATAGGAAAAAGAGCATCCGTACTTCTGTCCATCACCAAGCAGTTCTTTGAACAAGGGAAGGTCTTTTGGGGTAGATATAATCAATATTTCCCGAATCCCCGAATACATCAACGTGCTCAAAGGGTAATAGATCATGGGTTTGTCATAAATAGGCATCAACTGCTTACTCACCGACAACGTTAAAGGATGTAGACGTGTTCCGGAACCGCCTGCTAGTATTATTCCTTTCATTTATTTCTTTTTTAAGTCCTTCCCGACGGCTCATCGGGATATGGCTACATTTAACCACTTACTGCATTAGTTCTCTTGGTACATTTTTGCATAGTATTGTTGATAGTCCCCAGAAGTCACGTGATGAAGCCAGTCTTCATTTGATAAATACCAATCAATTGTGCGTTCCAAACCTTCCTCAAAGGTAACCGAAGGTTCCCACCCCAATTCCTTTTTTATTTTGCTTGCATCGATTGCATATCTGAGATCATGGCCCGGACGATCCTTGACATACGTTATAAGTTTCTCGGATGCTCCTGATGGCCTATCTAATTTTTGGTCCATTAGTTTGCACAATAATCTCACTAAATCGATATTCTGCCATTCATTAAAGCCTCCGATATTGTAGGTTTCGTGATTCTTACCTTTGTGGAATACCAAATCAATCGCTGCGGCGTGGTCTTCAACGAACAGCCAGTCACGTGTGTATTTTCCATCCCCATAAACCGGTAAAGATTTATTTTCTAAGATATTGTTGATAAACAAAGGAATGAGTTTTTCAGGAAAATGGTTGGGGCCATAATTATTGGAGCAATTTGTGATAACATAGGGGAGTTCGTATGTCTCACCATAGGCACGAACAAAGTGGTCGGAACCAGCCTTCGATGCCGAGTAGGGTGAATTTGGGTCGTAAGCAGTGGTTTCAGTAAACAAACCTTCAGCGCCTAAAGAACCATAAACCTCATCGGTACTAATATGATAGAATCGCTTCCCTTCGTAGTCATCGTTCCATAGGTTTCTAGCAGCATTTAAAAGGTTCACGGTACCAATGATATTGGTCCGGACAAATGCCAACGGATCGCTTATCGAACGGTCTACATGTGACTCGGCCGCCAAATGTACGACACCGTCAAAACGATGCTTTTCGAAAAGGTCGTTGACAAAGCGCTCATCTACAATATCCCCTTTAATAAAATGGTAGTTAGAGGCATCTTCAATGTCCTTTAGGTTTTCCAAGTTGCCTGCATAGGTAAGGGCATCCAAATTGTAAATATGATACTTTGGATATGTATTCACGAATTTCCGAACGACATGGGAACCAATAAAGCCCGCACCTCCGGTAATTAAAATATTCATAAAAAGATGTTTTATGTTATAGGAATGACCAAATTGTCAGTCTTTGTAAATTCTTCTATTCGATAAGTTCTTTGGATCTTTTGTTTAGGTATGTTATCAAGGATACTACAAAAAATATTCCCAGAAAAATCGCTGGAATCAATGTAAGACTTTTATTCAAAAACTGTTTTTTTACCTCTTGTGGCTTTCCAAAATTTATAATCTTGATTGCGTTGTTCTGTTCGAATATCTCAATTCGTTTTTCCTCTATTTCTTTAATTAGTCTGTTCTTTAAGGACAGTAAGGCTGTGATATCGACCTCCTTCTCCTTATCAAATAATACCATCCCTTCGCGACCGACCACTTTGTTTTCCGAAGACAATTGTTGCGAGTAATTGTTAACCAATATGTCGATTTGTTCAACTAATTCGGTATTCTTGCTAATTCTTTCCAGGGCATTTTCAGAAGACACCTTTTTCAGTTCATTAAAGTATGGATTGTCGTTGATGTAACCAACAAGTTTGGATGCATATTCCGCTCCCTTTTCCTTGTCTCTATGATAAAATGTTATTCTATGGGTAAGCACCGTATTCTTTAAAATTTCTGACTTAATAGCTTCAACAACAAAATCGTTTTCCTTGTAATTTTGTAAAATATCAAGATACTCGTTTCGCTCTTTTGTATCCTCTTTGTCCAGTTCTTTGTTTTCAATAGGTGACACTGTAACTTCAAACCCACGTATTTCAGCTACTTCAATTCCCAGATTGCTAAAAAAAAGAGTGTCCTTTGTAAGGATATTTGCCTGAATTTCATCCACTACGTCATACAAGTAGTCCTTGCTTTGAAAATTGGGCTTCACTATCACTTCCGTTTTTAGTTTTTTGTCTATAAACGTATTCAGTAACAGTCCGACCGCAATTCCCAGTATGATAAGAAGTCCAAGTTTTATGGCATTCTTCTTCAAGTAAAGGAAGATGCGCAAAACACCGCTAAAAATACGGTTGAATCCTTTTCGGAATAACTGCAGTAACTTGCCCAATTCTATTTCTTCGGAATCATTGGAAGCAGTTTCTCTTTGATTTCCCATATATTACGAATTGAAAATTTGTTTTAGAATCTTATCGGTGATCAAGTAAGTCGGTTTTACGCCGGTAGTGCCCAACCCTCCGGAAGCCAAAGTGCTACCGGTCTCCAACGGATTATCCGAAGCATAGTAGGCATATCGAACCTTTACATCTTCACGAATGCTTTTACGTATCTTGGAGGCCGACTGTATCGCTTTCTGGTAGTGCACCCCCTCCATTTCAAGTCCGACAACGTTCCAGGTACTATTATAAAAAAACTTCAAGATATCCTTGTTTTGGAGTGATGTTCCCAAAACCGTCACCATGGTACCCTCAAAAACCCTTAGGCCATAGCCCTCAAAATCCGCTGCGCACAACTCGTTCTTAAAGGGATAATTATCTGCCGTACCTTCAAAAATATGGGCCGACGGAATCATCAGATCCCCTTTACCCCCCTCCAAAATACCTGCCTTTCCCATAATCGAAATGGACTCTATGTTCAAAAAGACCCTTTTCTTCTTGCCTTTTCCGAACGGTCGCAGCAACTCATCGACCGTTTCATACGCCTGCTCCCCAAAGGCATAGTCCATCACAAAGATAACAGGTTTTTGGTCTTCCGATAGGTCGGCCGCAAGTTCATAACAACAAGCATCTTTTCCAATCTTGGCCATATCAAAAATCTGCACATCGATATTGGTCCCTGACGTATCGATCAATTCGACCATTCCATTGTTCTTGGCCATCGTGGTCACCTTTTTTCGCAGGGCCGTATTCGAGGAAGAGCTCAGCGCCTCATAGATTTCCAAGGAGCCGTTGTTCGGAAACTCTTTCTTTAATGCATTCCGTGCAAAAAGGGAGTTCATTACGCTATGCATATTGGCACTGATAATATGAATGGGGCGCTGTAGCAACCCGTGTTTTGAAAGGGTTTCCTTAATGGTATCGGCCCAAAGTTCCCCGTGAATATGATGGCCCAGGCGCTCGCGAAGCAGGGTGCTGAAGGTGATGGCCCGCTTCTCTCCCGTTACCTCTTCCTCAATGGCCAATTTTCCCATCCAGTACACGATGTGGAGAAAGCGTTCAGGATTCGTTTTGGTGGCGAATTTCGAGTATACCTCCAACACTTCCTCGAAAGAACGTCCAAGGATATTGGCTGTATGGATCAAAGCGACTTCCTTTTCCGCTTGGGTTAATTTTGTTTTTCTAACCGCAGACTCCAACTTTGTCCAGTCACGGATGGTTTTGTCGGTATCCTCGATCAATACCCGTTTGCAAATCTTTTGTGATTCAATAAAAAGGAAGGTCAAATGGGTAAGAATGTCGTAAATATCCGATCGGCCCCTGGTAATCTCAACATTCATTTGCTCCTTGTCGATCCGATAGCAATTACGTCTTCTTTTGGGCGGTATGATCGGTTTAAAATGCGATTTCCCGTAGCCCTCGTCCGAAGTAAGATTGATAAAACGGCATTGCTCGATTCCTTCCGGCAAACGCTCCAAAACATAGATCAATCCGTTCAGTTCTGCCTTTTCCTCGGCGATGCTTCCATAAATCTCAGGACGTAATTGAAGCAGGGCGTTCTTCAGAGTCTCGCCGGAAACGCCCGTAGGTTTATAAAAACCACGGTTGAACAAGTGGCGCATCGTAATATACAAACGCTCGATAGCGTTGGTCGATTCCTGTGCACGGGTGGTGTTGGTTGTTTTGCCCATTGTAGAATTTCGAGCAAAATTACGATTAAATATTTAAGATGGATCACCGAGTTGAGTCCTGTTTACAGCCTAACGGATGAGATAAGCAAATTACGGAGCCAAAAGAAAGATACGAACAATGCAAATGTTACTATGGGCCCCTAAAATTCAAAAAGGTACCTATCGTGGTGAGAAACCTGCAATAAGATTGATGCAATTGCGTTCAAGTAGCAACCAAATCTTCTTTTGTTATGCGCCTCATAACTACTATATATGATCTCCTATATGACAAAACCAATCGTTTAGTGAATACTTCACTGTTTTGTTCCCTTGTTATTGTACTCGTTTGGGGTTCGCCAATAAATCTTCTAGCCGCTAAAAAAGGGGAAACTGCCAACTTATTTATTCTTTCCGAAGACCAGATTGTATTGAACAGCCACGGCTTTCATGCACAAAAGAAAAGTGGTTTTTCGATCGGTGGTGTCCAGGAGGGAGTTGAAAGGGGATTGACAGTGGTGCACTTTAAAACTTCTTCCGATTACGAATTCAAATCATTCGATACCTACGGAAGCGAAAAAGCATCGGAGGAGCTTATGACCGTTCTCAAAAAATTGCAAGAGAACAACGCCGTTTTTGCAGTTCTGGCGCACGATTCCGCTGCCGGCGCGCTCAGTAAGTACGCCGAAGAACTTCAAAAACTTGGATTTACGGTATTAGGAAGACTCAAAAATAGGCAAGCCTATGCCATGCACAACTTCAACGGAAAAATTGAGGAAAGAGTCGATGATGTATCCATTCGTCTAAATTTGGACATTCCCGACGATATTCGGCATGAACATGAGTATTTTCCAAGGATCCGGTATGAATTCGAACCGAGCAACGATCGCTATATCGCCCATGCCGGAGGTGAAGTAGACGGTATCAAATCAACCAATAGCCTCGAAGCCCTCGATCAAAACTACAGGAGGGGATTCCGGCTATTTGAGCTGGATATTATTAAAACCAAGGACGGCCAACTCGTGGCGGCGCATGATTGGAAAATGTGGGCCCGATTTACAGATTACACGGGGGAACTGCCGGTAACCCACGCCGAGTTTAAGAAGCACAAAATTTATGGAAAGTACACCACGATGGACTTTGAGGCGATCAACCGATGGTTCGCTGCCCATCCCGACGCTATTTTGGTTACCGATAAGGTGAACGACCCTATCCAATTTGCCGAACAGTTCGTTGATAAAAGTAGGTTGGTCATGGAACTCTTTAGCCTGATGTCTATAGAGGAGGCCTCAAAAAATGGGATATCACCCATGATTTCCCAAGAACCCTTAGCGAAAATAAAGGGGGATAAGTTGACGTATTTGGAAGCCAATAAGGTGCAATATGTAGCGCTATCCAGAAGAATTATACAGAAAGAAATCGATTTACTCCTAGCACTAAGGGATGCGGGCATCAAAGTGTATGTCTACAACGTGAACTTTGATCCCGGGAAGGACGAAAAATATGTACAGGAAAACGAAATTGGTCTAGTCTACGGCATGTATGCCGATAAATGGGTCTTCGATCCCGCACCGGAAGGCAATTCCAAATAAGGTTTCCCAAACACGACTATGCTTTGTACTCGACCAATACATCGGCCACCTTGCGGTCGTTGGAAAGTCGTTGCACCTTGTTCTGGCCGCCCAATTTCCCTATTGACTTCATGTATTCCAAAAAGCCGCCTTGTTTAATGGGGGTTATTTTCAATGTCTGCAATATACTACCGGCAATCAGGTCGTAGTAATAGCTGTTCTGTTCTTGGAGGGCAGCATCTAAAATTGTGATGAACCTTGGCATATCGGAGGGTTCTTTTTGAAATTCTATCAACCATTCGTGATAGGGCAACTCCCCTGTCTCCGTTGTTATTTGAGGAGCTACGGTAAACTCGTTTACCTGGGCATCGGTTTCGGCAATGGCCCGTTGCATTGCTTCCTCCACTTCTTTCGCTATCACGTGTTCGCCAAATGCGGAAATGAAGTGTTTGACCCTACCGGAAACAACGATCTTATATGGTTCCAAGGAAATAAACCGAACGGTATCTCCAAGGTTGTACGCCCACAAACCTGCATCGGTAGAAATAATCATCACATAATTCACATGCAATTCGACATCTTTCAACGTAATGCGGACGGGATTCTCTTCAAAAAACTCATCGGCCTTGACAAATTCATAAAAAATGCCCGAGTTGAGAAGTAATAGCATCCCTTTCTCTTTTTGAGAATCCTGATAGGCAAAGAAACCTTCACTGGCAGGAAACAATTCGATGCTATCGACCTTTCTGCCGATCAAATCCTCGAACTTGGCTCGATAGGGCTCATAATTGACGCCTCCATAAATAAATAGCTGAAAATTCTTAAAGAGCTCACCGACCTTCCTCCCCGATCTGGTATTTAACTTCTCAAAATACATCTGTACCCAAGAAGGAATACCGGCAATGACCGTCATATCCTGGTCGATAGTTTCCTCGACGATGGCATCGACCTTGGTCTCCCAGTCATCGATACAGTTGGTTTCCCAACTGGGCAGTCGATTTCTTTGCAGGTAGTTGGGCACATAATGGGCCGAAATGCCTGAAAGCCTTCCCAGTTTTATCCCGTTCTTCTCCGTTAGCTCAGGGCTTCCCTGTAAAAAAATCATTTTACCGTCGACGAAGCTTGCATTTCCAGTCTCGTGGATATAACTCAGGATAGCGTTCCGTGAGGCGTCGACTTGATGTTTGATCGACGTTTTCGTGATCGGGATGTATTTAGCCCCTGAAGTTGTACCAGAAGTTTTTGCAAAATAAATAGGTGTCCCTGGCCATAAAATATCGCGATTGCCCGCGACGACCTGCTCTATATAGGGTTTTAGTTCCTCATAATCCCGAATGGGTACCTTTGCGACAAAATCTGCATGTGAACGTATCCCCTCAAAATCATGATCTTTTCCAAATTTAGTAGTTTTAGCTGTTTGTAAAAGTTTTTTAAAGACCCGTTCCTGCGTGCCTAGCGGATCACCCGCCCATTGGGCGGTTTTTTTGGCAATAATATTGGCAAATATTTTGGCGGCGAACGATTTGAAGGACATTGGCGCTATTTAAAATCGATATAGTCCGTAGGGTTTACGGGAGTGCCATTATTCCAAAGTTCAAAGTGGAGATGTGGACCCGTAGTCAGCTCGCCGGTGTTTCCGACGGAGGCGATCACTTCACCCGAGGTCACAATATCACCCTGGCTTTTGTTCAAGGACCCGTTGTGTTTGTAGACACTCAGCAATCCGTCCTTGTGCTCGATTATAATGACATGTCCGGTATCTGCCGTCCATTCCGCGAAGATGACCGTCCCATCGGCGACCGCCTTAATTGGAGTTTCCCTTGGTGCGACCACATCGACCGCGTAGTGCTTTTTCTCGGCATCGTACGCCTGTGATATGGTTCCACTTAAAGGTGGAAAAAACACCAGGATGGTGCTGTTTACGTTGCGCTCGAACAAATTGTATTTATCTTCCAACGCTACCTCGGCCCTCAGAAGCGAATCCTCCTTGATCGGGGTAAGATCTACCGTTGACGGATCCAGTTTAAAACGCTCGAAAAGTGAATCCCGGTTAATCTCGTTGTTTTCAATGTCCCCCCTAAGAACCATACGAACATTATCTAAATACCTATTGGTATAATTCAAGGTACGTACAAGGGAATCTGTTTTGTAGGTAAGTTCAGTGGCCTGCTTTTTAAGTTTGGTCGAAGAATAGCCCGGAATATATTCCCGCAATGGGGTAAAGGCAATCAAAAGTGTAGTAAGGCCAATAAGACCAATGATACAGAGAGACCCGGTAACAAACACGTTCAGCCTGCTCAGCTTAAATGAAATCTTCTCCTCAAAGGTACTTTCGTTCAGGATGACCAACCGATACTTGTGCAGCAGCTTTCTTTTAATTTCCCCTCTTTTTCTGACTTTTTTGGCCATAGCTTCACAAAGATACGCTTCGTATTGAATTTTTACGGCTGGAGAATAAAATTTATGCCTGCCCACGAAAAAGCCATTCCTTCTGTTGACGGGAAAAAACGCCTAAAAGGCTTGGGCAATTAAAAATGGAAAGCTACGTTAGTATTACGAACATCCTATGGACTTTTTTAGTATCTTTGATATCCATTAAATCATAAACTATGGTAGCGTTACAAACATTTTTGGCGATTGGAGCTCCTCAAATCATATTAATCGTCGTGGTCGTACTGCTTCTCTTTGGCGGGAAAAAGATTCCAGAGCTGATGCGAGGCCTTGGAAGTGGTATCAAGGAATTTAAAGATGCCTCGAAAGAGGATGATAAATTAGAGGAAAAGAAAGAATAGAAAAAACATCCTATATCTTTGTCGCCCTTGGATTTCTCCAGGGGCTTTTTTATTTCCGGTATTCGTTTCTTTCGATACACCAACTTTTGTATCCATGTTAACATCCGCTCTAAAAACGACCGGTATAATATTGTCATTTATTTGAGCTATAGCTACTTATCATCCAAGAGTCTCAGTGGTGGTTCCTGGAAACCCAAAGAAATCCTCCTTACACCACAACTATATCCTTTCCTCACCACAGCTTTCCCTTGTCCTTACAACAATCAAGGTACTTGACGTATTGCAAATGTTAAAATTGCCGTTAATGATGTGTAAATAAAGATAAGACCGCGCATTTTGCCACTGAGCATAGCGATGGTCTAATCAGACCCAAGTTGCAAAGGAATCATGCCCAACCTACACTTTCGACATTTGCTAACTATTCCGATTCCAAGAGTACTTATCGGAGCATTACTATTGTTTGTCCTGACCAACACGGCGGAAGCACAGATAAATAACAATCGTTTCAGGGTAGGCATGACCTCACATGATATGGGGCCTTGTGGTGGAGCCAATGATGCTAGAACATGGGCTACAATTACTGCAAAAAACAATACCGTTCACAACTTTGAAATCGCCTTCGATCTTCCCGACGGAGTTGACTTTGTACCAGGCAGCGAACAGATAGTGTTGCAACAGGGGTCATCGGATTTTACCTTGACGGTAGTAGATATATCCAACCTGAACGCTCCTGTATTTCGATTGGAACGACCAGGAGATGCTAACTGGGAAGTAGCCGATCAAGTGAGGTTTCGATTCTATAAAACGGCTTCATGCGATGCCGTCAATTATTCCTATAATGGAGGCCTTTTCAAGGATGCCCATACCATCACGTATGACGATCTCAATGGTCCACAAAGCGCCAGCGATAACGATCCCACTATTAACTCTTACAACTTTTTAAGGGCCTACCTCGCTGTTCTTAACTACAACAATATTCCAGCAGAAATCGGCGACATAGTCACTAGGACATTGGACATCACCAATTCCGGAAATGGCTCTTTAACCAATTTTGTGCACAACGTAACCGTTGACAACAATTTTGGTTCCTACACCCTGTCCTTTAACGGTACTACCTTGACCCCAACTACGGTGGCCGGTAACGTTTATACCTATACCATTGATCTGTCTGCGGCTCCTTTTTTAGGCAATGTGGGAGACGGGGACGGTATTTTTGAAAATGAAACGATCGCCCTCGAGGAATCGTTCGAAGTGCTATCCTGCGGAAGCCTCACTGTTGGGCACCAGCCCACGTGGGGGTGTAGTGCCGTCGAAATTTGTCAGCAGCTTCCTCCGGTGACCGCTGCCGTGGTTTTGGATACCGGGCTACCCCAGATAAATGTGACCAACGTTTTAAACCCTAGCTATACCGAGCTCTGCGGCACCACCACCTATACTGCTAGAATTGCAAATGACGCCTCTTCTGCGATAGCTTACAATGTCGAAATCAACACCGGGTTCGGTGTTGGATCGTCTTCACTTACGACCCCCACACAAAATGGTCTTTGGGGAAATGATAGACCAGATAACAGCAAATCGATTTCCAATTTGCGCCTTGGGGGCAATCCGTTTACGCCCGATATTAGACCCAATACCCAATTTGGGGGTGTTGGAGCCGGTTCCTATTTTATTGGGAGAACTACCTTCATCTCGGATCCCGATGGCCCCGGAGGGCTTGAGGACCTGGATGGTGATGGGTTTTTTGACGATCTTGCCGCGGGTGCGAGTACTGAACTAACGTATGACTATAGCAACCAGCATTTGACCAGAGGCTGCGGCACCAATAATATAGACTACATACGAGGGTTCGCCGTTTTTGTTGACGCTTATGCCAACAATCAGTGTGACGTAAGCTCGGACACATACCGGCATTTTTTAAACAATCCCAATTTTAGTAGGAGACCCGTTGATACCTCCTCGCCAACGGATATCTTTGACGGCTCAAGTTTCACCGTAGGTGTGCAAGGTAGAATGGGTGCGGGTGGTTCTGACCCCCCTCGATGTAATGGGCAATTACCCTTTTCAAACGATCCAAGTTCCCGTTGGACCGTCACCTTGACCGTACCAAATGGTATATTATTGGACGGGAGCCCGGTCGGCTTTACACAGGTGGATCCAAATACTATAGTTTTTTCGACCACGGACCTGAATTCGGGCAACTACTTTAATATGAACGTTCAGTTTCCACTGACCATAGACTGTTCTGCCTACTCCGGCCCCCAAATAGTGCCCATATCATATGTAACCCGTTATGAGTGCTCCTGTTTTGTGCAGGATATCCATTGTGGTACAATCGAAGGAATCCGATCCCAATGCCCTGTGGTCTGTGATGGTCCGACTATCACCTCATTCGAGGCCCAAAGGGAAACAGCGGGATGGACCGACAACACCATGTCAACAAAGGTCATTTTGGATTCCAATAGCCATAACCTGGAAACCTATATGGCACGTGATGAAATGGTCATCAACACTTCAGCGGTTATGGACAATACCAATCCGGACAACCTCTGGTTTGATCTTACCTATTCCACCGAAAGTGCCAGTGCGGGAGGTTCTGACGTTATTCAATTCCTAAACGGTGCCATTACAATTAATGACTTGTCATCAGGAGCCCAGAGTACCGCGCTAACGGTTACCCCTACTATCATTACCGATAGCCCCAACAATTATCGACTCCGGTTTGATTTGTCGAGCTATGCTACCATTATCAGCCCTACCTATACTTACGGAGAACCCAATGGAGGAGGGCCCGAGCCGGATGTCGTTGATCTGGTACTTCATTTTGCGTTTAACGACAACTTTACCGAACGAAACTTATATGAACTAAGCAATTTTTCAGGGGAGTTCTTTACAAATAGTCTTTTGGGTGCCAAAGTTCCGGGATGTACGATTTTAGGAGATCGTGCTTTCTACTTCAAAAATCGACTGGATGCCTATGTGCCGAACAATCCGGAGTCACAGGGCTGTGAAGTATTCGACCTTCAGGTAAATTTGGCGATTCAAACGGTGACCGACGATCAATTTCCAAATGAGTATAGGCCTCCGGCACTTTTTACCTCGCTGGATGTCGAGATTCCCACCGGAGCCGAATATTTGGGAGTAGCCACCAGTAATTTTGTCGGTTCACCTAGCTCGTCGAACGGTGGCTTGATAGTAACGGTCGCTGGCAATACTGTTTCAGTCGCCCCGGGCCCTAGTTTTAGAAACTTTGACCAGCAAAGTGACGATTATCCAAGAATTCAACTTCAGATGAGGGGGTCGAGTTTGTCACCTCCTACCAGCAATTTCAATTGGGTCTACAACTATGAGAATTATGCGTACGCCGATGCTACCGATGCTGTAGTGGACTCAGGCACCAATACTTTTAACTTTGAGCAGCCGGCATTTTTACTTTCTTCACCACAGCCTATTGTCAGTGGTGACCGGGCGACAGCAATCTACGAGGTCGATTTATGTATGGACAACCCCACCGATATCGATTTCAACTGGTTGCAAGTAGCCAATGGAACAAATTTTACGGTATTGAACGCCTACGAGGTGATAGGTGCGGCAAGAAACAGTCTAGTAGTCACTCAAAGTGCGGGCAACACTTGGATTGAAATGGGCCAGTTTACAGCAGGTACGGGGGTTTGTAAAAAAGTCGAATTTGAGATTGACTTTACCCAATGTTCCGCCTTCAATTTTGAGGTATCGCATGCATGGGATTGTGGGTCCTACCCCTCGGATTTCTCTACAGCGAACTATATCAACCCAATAAATTTGAGATTGGAGCCGAAGGAGGCAGTACTTCAAATGGCCATCTTAAACGAACCAGGTGGACCCGTCGACGTTTGCTCAAACTTTGACATCGCTGTTGAAATTAGAAATGCAGGCACCGGTAATCTAACGAATCCCACTTTGCGTTTTGAAATTCCAGGAGATGCTACCAGCCTTTCCTTGAATCAGGTCGACGTAGAGTATCCCCAAGGTTCAGGGGATATCCAGGCGGTCTCCTCAAATTTAGTAGGCAGTACAGTTACGATTAATTTAACCGACCATACGGCCATCGGGGCAAATGCAGGAATACAGGGATCGATAAACGCCCCGACTATCAATTCGCAAATTGCCATCATACAGTTGGATCTTAGTGTCCAATGTAACTTCACCTCCAATACGGCGATTACCTATACGGCAAATGGTGAAAATCCTTGTGGCAGCCCTGCAACCGGTGATGGTAGTAGACTATCGACCAATCCCATAATTGTTAACGGAGCTATCCCTTTTTACGATGCAGTAAGCACCCTTTCGGTTCCTAACGGAAATACATTTTCTGGGTGTAACGCGGAAACCATTGCTGTAGAAAGTGTTGTTGTCGGCGGACCTACGGGAAATACGGATTTTGCTCGAATCATTTTGCCTGATGGATTACAGTACGAGCCTGGTTCCTTCGTCGCAACGACTACCAATGTAGCAACGTTCAATAGTGTTACGGTCGTAGGAAGCCATGAAGAAATTTTACTCAATATGCCGAGTGGTGTCAACAATGGGGAAATCATAGGATATACCCTCGATATTACCCCCAAAAATGAGCCGGCCACATGCAACCCGAACGCACGAATAGAAGTACGGAATTTTGTGACTACTACCTCTTTGTCATGCTTCGGGGTTTCTTGTGGAACCTCTGAAATACCCACTGGTGATACTTTCGAAGACGTTATCATACAAAAACCGGAACTTGCCGAAACAACCCTAGCAGCAACGGCCTCATACGATTATGATTATGGGAATGCCACCTATGATTACTCGGTTGAATTTGGTATAGAAAATACAGGGGTGGTTGATTTGGCTCCAGGGTTTACCTATGACGTGTATTGTTCGGACGGTGCCGGCGGAAAAGCAGGGCTTTCCATCTACACCGGTAGCATAGCACAAGCCATTGTAGCTGGAAGTTCAATCACCGAAAATGTAACGTTCACGGCAAGCAACTTCTGTGGACCCAATAATAATATTATTGTTGAATTGGTCCCTTCTGCCAGCAATTGTCACTGTGATGTCTTGGCAATTGAAGTGACCGTAGACGACATAATCGACCCTGTCATCAACAATTGCCCTTCCGACATCACCATTACAAATACCGATCCCGGTACTTGTGGGGCCATGGTTAGCTGGACTCCCCCTACCGCTACAGACAACTCCGGAATAGCAACATTGACTACCAATAATTACAATTCGGGCGACGAGTTTCTTCCTGGAACTACTGAGGTAATTTACACGGCTACCGACCCCAATGGCAATACGGCCACTTGTAGCTTCAACGTTACCGTAGTAGATGCCGTAGACCCGGAAATAAATGGGCCAGGGAATCAGACCTTGAACAACGATCCGGGAAATTGTACAGCGGTTTACAACTATACCCTCTCGGCCTCCGACAATTGTATGATGAGCACAGGAACCTATCCAATAATGGCTGATTTTGAAGAGGGAGATAGAGGTCTTCTACGGGCAGAGTGCTGGCAATTCTGGGGATCGGTAATTCGAAATGCCAGTCCGTTTACACCGGGTATTTATAGTTTCCACACCCAAGAGATCATCAATGCAGAATCAAGGACGTTGGTGAGTCCGTTAACCTATTTCAATGGTACCGGACAGGTTATCTTTGAACACCGCCTTGAGAATCGGGTTGGGAACAATACTCGATTGACCGTATCCCTGGAAGATGAGGGTGGCGTCATAACCCCTATCTATAATTACGTATATGTGAATACCAGTTTGCAAAATGTAGTAATCGATATCACACAAACGGGGAATTACCGAGTGCGTTTTGATTTTGATACGGATGGGGGAGGTACCTCAGGCCGTCGGGCAAGACTTGACAACCTTCTCATCCCTGGAATCGATTTATCGGATACGACCAACAACCCTAGCAACTTTGGTGTATGCGGACTTCTAGACTTCGTAATTACGCAAACTTCAGGGCTGCCATCAGGTGCCGCGTTCCCTGTGGGTATTACAACAAATACCTTTGAGGTATTGGATGCTTACGGAAATGTGGGTACTTATAGCTTTGATGTCGAGGTCATCGACAATGAAAACCCAACGGCGAGCAATCCAGCCCCCCTATCATTTGAGTGTCTCTCCGATGTTCCGGCACCAGATCTTTCGGTGGTCTTGGATGAGGCCGATAATTGTGCGGCACCCACCGTAGCGTTTGTAAGTGAGTCGAGCAGCGGTGTAAATCCGGTGGTCATCACACGAATCTACAGTGTTACCGACGGTGCGGGCAACAGTATTCAGGTACAACAGGATATTACCGTTCAGGACAGTGTAGATCCTACAGCCAGTGATCCCGCTCCTTTGACCGTTTCTTGTCCGGTAGATGTTCCGGCACCGGACCCCACCGTGGTACTGGATGAGAACGATAATTGTACGCTGACTCCGATCGTGACTTTCATGGGCGAAATCAGCGATGGCAATAGCAACCCGGAATTAATTACGCGTACCTATAGCGTTGCCGACGATGCGGGCAATGCCATTACGGTGCAACAACTAATTACAGTCAATGATGTTGACGCCCCCATACCAAATGTGGCTCCCTTACCGGATGTTATGCTGGCATGTGGTGAGGCTTTAACCGTAATTCCGGAAGCTACCGACAACTGTATGGGAACCATTGTGGGTGTATCATCGGATGCGCTTAGTTATGATGTGGAAGGAACCTATACCATTACATGGACCTATGACGACGGAAATGGCAACACCAGCCAGCAAATACAAAACCTGATTGTCAGCTGCTCGGTCGATATCGAAATCATCAAAACAGTTGAACCGGTTCAAGCAGTTATAGGGGATACGGTCGTATTTACGATAACGGCTTCAAACCTCAGTGCCATTGAAGGAACTAACATTGGTGTTGAAGAAATTATACCAAATGGTTTTGTGTTGGTATCAAGCAGCGCCTCTATAGGCGCATATGATGAAGGTACTTCCACGTGGGAAATCCCTTCTTTGGACGGAGGAGCATCAGCTAGCTTAGAAATTACCGCGACGGTTGCAAGTGTGGATGAGACAACCAATGTGGCTGCTTTGATCTTTATGGACCAAATCGACCCCAATCCTTCCAACGATAGGGACGAAGCGACGGTTGAAGTAACCCAATCCACATGCCTAACCGTTTTCAATGAATTTTCACCCAATGATGATGGTGCCAACGACCTTTTCTTTATTGAATGCATTGAGCAATACCCTGATAATATACTAGAGGTATTCAACCGATGGGGAACCAAGGTTTTTGAAATGAGGGGTTATGACAATAGTTGGGATGGTACTTCAATGGGCAGGGCCACATTGAACACCTCCGAGAAACTACCGGTCGGCACCTACTACTATACGTTAAACCCGAATGATGGGACCACCCCGCCAAAAGCAGGTTGGTTGTATATCAGTAGGTAAATCCTTGTTATATGAGATTATCAATCTAACCAATGAAAATGTCCCGAATCTTTAAAATAGTATTTCTCTTTACCCTGCTAACTACTGGCATGTATGGTCAGCAAGAGCCCCAATATACCCTTTACAACTATAATACCATGACCGTGAATCCCGGTTATACAGGGTCTCGGGGACATCTGGCCCTTCTGTCGTTGTACCGCAGCCAGTGGGTAGGAATAGAAGGTTCGCCGAAAACTATAACGTTCGGTATAGATTCTCCCGTTGGTATTTCGGATGGGGTTGGGCTTTCGATCATACAAGATCAATGGGGTCCTGCCTCGGAAACCTATATTGATGGTAACTATGCCCACCAACTTATCCTTAATAGAAAAGGAGACAAGCTGGCGCTCGGACTAAAAGCGGGTGCGCGTTTTTTTAGCGTAGATTGGTCAAAAGGCATTCGAAGGGACCAAGATGATGTACAGTTCAATGAAAATGTGAATGGCAAGCTGTTACCGACCATCGGTGCGGGAATTTTTTATTATACGGGAAAAGGATATTTGGGGCTTTCGGTTCCTAGTTTCTTTCCTTCGGAACACTATGATCGGAATATAGAAGTACAATCCGTGGAGCGCATGCACTTTTATTTTATCGGCGGATATGTCTTCGACTTGAACCCAGATCTGAAGTTCAAGCCTTCATGCTTTGTAAAACAAGTGCTGGGGTCCCCCTTGTCGGTAGATGTTTCAGCAAATTTTCTAGTATACGAAACACTAAATTTAGGCGTTAACTATAGATGGGACGATTCTGTCAGCGCTCTGTTCGGGTTTCAGATATCGCCCAGATTTAATGCTGGTTATGCCTATGATTACAGTATCAACGAACTAATTAACTACAACTCCGGAACCCATGAGATCTTCCTTCGGTATCAATTGATTACCCGGGAAAACAAACTAAAGTCCCCCAGATTTTTCTAATAACCTAATCATGAAAAAATTCATCACCACCTACTGCCTCCTCCTTTTTATGGGAGTTTTTGCATTTACTCCTACGTCTAATATCGACGGATTAGATGCGGAAACCGGTACGCTGAAAATAAATTCCGACCATTCGGTTTCCACATCTGCCAACCCTTCCAATAGCAAAGAATTTGAAAAAGCGGCAAAGAGCCATGGGATTTCGCATCGCAAGCTTACCGATTTAAACAATGCGAAAAGCGGATATTACGTCATTGCGGGGGTCTTTGGCAATTTAAAAAACGCAAAGAAGTCCGTTCAACGCCTAAAGAAGTCCGGGCTAAATGCCGGTTATTTACAGGATGCCACTTCTGCATTAAACTATGTTTATATAGACCATTATGCAGACGGACAAGGTGCAGTCGATGCCTGTACAACGCATTTCAACGGCCGCTACAAGGAGACTGTTTGGATTATGGTCTCGGAAACAACCGTTGCGCCGAAAACTACCAAAAAGGCCGTAAAAGCGTTCGATGATATAAAAGGTACAAGTTTTCCAAAAGTGGCAAAGGAAAACAACATCCCGACCCGGACCTTCAGAAATTTAGAAGGGGTCAAAAATGGTTTCTACATCATAGCCGGCGTATATAGCAATGGTGATAATGTAAAAAAGTTGCTCAAAAAGTATAACAGAAAAGGATTTGAAGCCGGCAGCATTCACGTTTCCGATACCGGCCTACACTATTTGTATCTTGAATATCATACAAGCGGACAACATGCCATCGATGCCTGTGTCGACCAACTTGAGGGAAAGTATAAAGACAATGTATGGATTATGCAAGTCGAGGAAAGCGAACCCGTCGAGGAAACCGCTACCATTCAGGCTACGGAAGGAACAGCCTCCACAAACAGTACCGAAGAGCTGCTGTTAGCTGAACAAAAAACAGCTACGAGCATTAGTGTGGATGAAGTATCCTACGATATGCTAACGGCGACAAGCCAAGCCAATAGTACTTCAATCATATCCAATACTCCCAATAAAAGTAAGCTAATTCAAAAGGCAGATAGTTATTTCAACAAAATGTGGTATGCCGAAGCCGCCGAACTCTATGAACAAGCCTTGGCCAAAGGGGAAAAAAATTACTCTTTCGACATTATCCAAAAAGCGGCAGACGCGCATTACTTTAATACCAATATGGAAAAGGCCCATAGTTGGTATGAGGTATTGTATGAACAATATGGAAAAGAACTATCCGCTGACAATATTTTTAAGTACGCCCATTCCCTAAAAGGCACCGGTAAATACGCTAGAGCCAAAAAGCTGATGCGTCTTTACAACAAAAAAATGAACAGAGCCCAGGAAGGGGAGCTAGAGGATTCCAACCCTACACCCAATGAAATAGTACTGGACAATATTCTGGGAGCCACCCAGAACTTTGAAATTAAGAATATGGGCATCAATACGGAATACTCGGATTTTTCCCCCATGTTCTTGGACTCGAGTAAGGTAGTGTTTGCATCGGCAAAAGATTCTTCCTTTTTAAATACCAGGCGGTATAAATGGAATAACCAGCCGTTCCTGGATCTCTATGTGGCGAAAATAAACAAAGAAACCCAAGATCTCAAAGGCGCCATCAAATTCTCCAAGAAAATCAACACCAAATACCATGAGGCTTCGGTCACTTTTTCACCTGACAATACGACCATGTATTTTACCAGGAATAACTATGGAAAAAAATTAAAGCGCGATAAAAATGGTGTGAACCACTTGAAAATCTATGTGTCTAACAAGGTAGACGGTGAATGGACGGAAGCCCGGGAAGTGCCGTTCAACAGTGATACCTACTCCACCGGCCATCCGGCGTTAAGCCCTGATGGCAAACAACTCTATTTTGTTTCCGATATGCCAGGAAGCATCGGACAAACCGACCTCTTTGTCGTTGATGTGTTGGAAAATGGTAATTTCTCGGAGCCAAAGAACCTAGGTCCCGAAATTAATACCGAACGAAGGGAAATGTTCCCATTCATCAACGATAAAAAATTGTACTTTTCGTCAGATGGCCATACCGGACTTGGAGGATTGGACGTATACGAAGCAGCTATTGATGAGGAAGGGGGTTTTATGGAGGTTCTTAATGTTGGGCAACCCGTAAATAGTAATAAAGACGACTTTTCCTATATCGTCAACGAAGAAAATCAGCAGGGCTTTTTTGCTTCTAACCGGGAGGGTGGTAAAGGAGATGATGATATCTATTCCTTCAAACGCCTAATTGTTGAGGAAGTTCCTGAAAACCTGAATGCCATTGCCGGTGTGGTCACCGAGATGGTAACCGGCGACATTATGCCGCAGGCGCTGGTTGAATTGCTAGATGAAAATGGCATTAAACTGAAAGAAGTGGTCACCGAAGAAGACGGCAGTTTTGTGTTCGAGGATCTCGACAGCAGCACCAAATACATCCTGAAAACCACCAAAGGAGAATATTTCGAGGATAATCGGGAGGTAACGACAAAAGAAAACGAATTGGTCAATGTAGACGTGAACCTACGGCGTTTGGAAGAAATGATCGCCTTGGAAGATGGTATCAAGAAATTGAAGACCGAAATGATTTTCTTCGATTTCGATAAGTCTTACATACGGAAGGATGCCGCCGCCGAACTGGATAAACTGGTCGAAGTCATGACAGAGTACCCCGACATGGTGATTAAAATCGAATCACATACCGATTCACGTGGTAGCAATGTCTATAACAAGTACCTGTCCGAGAAAAGGGCAAAATCTACTCGGGATTACATTATTTCACAAGGAATCGATGCCAGCCGTATAGAAAGTGCCAAAGGGTACGGTGAGGAGCAATTGTTGAATAATTGTAACGGCCGCATACGTTGTACCGAGGAAGAACATTATCGCAACAGACGTTCCGAATTCATTATCGTTGATATGTAACTACTTAATCAAAAGGATTTAAAACCCGCTTTCCGAATCTGGAAAGCGGGTTTTTTTGTCCCATTTCCCCAGCAACATGGATTCAAGGAAAGTAATTGAAACGCAATTCCAATAACCAAACCCAGGTTTCACAACAAGCTTTAAGATCTTCACAACAAATAAACTCGGCAAAATACGTAAATATCAGATTTAGAGTTATATAGATAAGTAAACACCAAATCGAACTAAATATCTACAACATGAAAACTACCCTGCTGATCAAAGAAATTTATTTGGAAGCTTTTAGGAACCTGGGCCATGCATTCGTCAAATCGTATTTCAAGGCTTTCTCTTGGTTTTGTTTTGCAAGCTTCGCTATAATGCTTTATGCATTTATCTTCAGAGTTGCCACAGGCTTTGCCTTTGACTAACATATTCGACCAACCTAACTGAAAAAAGCACCCTTTATGGGTGCTTTTTTTATGGACACGCTTTTAACAAAATGCCAGGGCATTGATTGGATAAATTAGAACAACGGAAAAGAAACCCCTTATGCGGGTTTTTGGGCCAACAGAGCGCACCCATTTGTTTAATTAGAAACCTTCACAGTCCCAATGCTCCGCTTATCCCCTCAAATATGCCATACATCGAATAAATGCAATATGTCGAAAAAACAACGAAGATACGTTCCCGTTTATCTAAATAATTCTCTTCAAGAAACAGGGTTCTTCATCTTTGTCCCATAATTTAAAAGAACGATATATGAAGCAATTACTACTTGTAAAGGAAATTTATGTGGAAGCTTTTCGGGACTGGACCTATATGATACTCCAAAGGTATTTTAAGGCCTTTTCCTGGTTCTGTCTCTTTTTATGGGCCATCACTGTATACGCTTTTATTTTCAGGCTCTCGACTGGCTTCTCATTTGGCTGATTCCTAACGCTTATGACCAACCAACAAAAAACCCTGAAACCAATGTAAGTTTCAGGGTTTTTACTTTCCTTGAAGAATCCTTATTAGTTCCCCACTTCCAAGTCGATCGTCTTTAATATTGCTTCCAGTTCGAACATATCATCACGCTTTTCCGCGGCCGGTGCAAAGACAAATCCTTCGATGACCATCTTCCTGTCATTTTTTTCGTCATTGATAATGTACGTAAGAAACGGACCGGCCATCGGGTAATTCTTTATGTCCCATATACCTCTTACTTCCACTGCTCCCTTTCCGTCGATTTTCGTAGCGAATACATGGGGGGCAAAGGCTGGCTCGGTACGCATGTGCGTAATTTTACCGGGGTTGTCGGGACCTGGGATATATAGTTCCCCAATGGAATCCCTCATTCGTACAATATCCCGCACCAAGGTAGAGTCGCTCTTAAAAAAGTCTGCCGGAACGGTGTAGGCGATGATATTTGAGGTTCCCTTCAGAATTTGCCGATCGAGCCAAACAAAATTGTCTTCCTGCCTGCCTACCTTGTAGATTGATGGAATATCCATAGAAACCCCGAAAGTTTCTTTCATCACACCCTCCTTATTTAAGGATTTGAGGAATCTTTTTTGTTTTTCTTCGATTTCTACCGTCTTGAAAGCGTTGATCATCTCGTCGGCCTTCATCTCGATGTTCTCTATCAATTCCTCGTTGTTTCTGCCCTTGATGACCCCTATCTTCTGGGGAGTTGCATACAGGTCGGTTTTGATATGGGCGATATCCAGGGTGTCTTTCATCACATAAAGAACCGACCTCGAGCTTCTAGTGGTCCCGGTAAACGATTTCGGCGGAAAATGATTGATACTGAATTTTGGTTCGTTCAGGGTGAGCGCCAATACGGGGGCGGCAAAATGCTCTCGTACTTTGTCGCCTACCTCCCCTTTCCAAAGGGCGTCGTCCATAACGACCGCTAAGGAGTTAATGGGCCCAATACTCGATGGGAGGTAGTCTTGTCTTTTTCCTTCTTTGCAGGAAAAAAAAACAATCAATGCAACGAGGAGAAGTGTTCTGCTTAATTTCATATAGTGTTTTCTGTTTACGGTGAACATTCGCACAATTTCAATTTTGTGCCTGGTTGTAGATTTTTACCGCTAATACCGTTCCATTTTCGTAAATTCTCTACAGAAACTCCCGGATATTTTCTAGAGATGGTCCACAAGGAGTCGCCGCTCTTTACCGTGTGTACCTTTGTCCCAGGTGGAAAAGACTGATTTTTGGCGACGGCAGAGGCCTCCTTTTTGGGAGTTTGACTGCGATTTCCCCTGTATCTTGGATAGATGGTCAAGCGTTGTCCGACCCTCAAATTATTGCTCCTCAACCCATTCCATTGTTTAAGCTGGCTAACACGTACCCCGTATCGCTCCGCGATTTTTCCAAGATAATCGCCGCTTCTTACCTTGTAGCGAATACGCTCTCTTTCCGCCTGTTTGACCAATGCCGGTAAGGGACTTTCCTTGCTTTCCAATTCCTTTTTAACATGGGCGTAAATCTGTATTTCATTCGCCACAAATTTGCCCATGGCATCCTTTGGCAAACGCAATGCATACTTTTTCCCCTTAACGTAGGGAATTACATTTAATTTATAGGACGGGTTTAAAACCTTTAGTTCCTCGATACCCACCCCTACCAGTTTGGAAATCTGGTCGAACGTAATTAAACTCTTGACTTGGATTGTGTCGGTCTCGAAATAAGGCCTTTCTACCATTCTTCCTTTCAAACCGTGTTCCTCGGCGTATTCGAAGACATACATCGTAGCAAGGAAAGCAGGAACGTATCCGGCGGTTTCCCTTGGCAGATTTCTGCGAATGTTCCAGTAATTCCGATGCCCGCCCGACCTACGTATGGCCTTGTTTACGTTACCGGGTCCGGAATTGTAAGCCGCTAACGCCAAATCCCAGTCCCCGAATATTTCATAGAGCTTGGAGAGAAACTGACTGGCAGCTTTGGTGGCCTTGATGGGATCACTACGCTCATCGACATAGCTGGTAACATCGAGTTTGTATTGTTTGCCCGTACCGTACATAAATTGCCAAAGTCCGGTTGCACCTACCCGAGATCTGGCCTTTGGATTTAGGGCAGATTCTACGATTGACAAGTACTTCATTTCGAGCGGGATATCATGTCGGTCAAATTCCTCCTCGAACAACGGAAAATAAAACTGGCTCACGGTGAGCATACGTTCCATCAAATCTCGTTTGTGAGTCAAAAAAGATTTGATCAAACGCTCCAACGAGGGATTATAGACTACATTGAAAGGCGTCTTTTGATTGAGCCTTTCCAACCGCGCCTTCAACGAATCCCTGGGGAGATCATATACATAGTTCTCTTCTACCGCGATCGGACTACCGTCTATCTGGGAGCCATTTCCAAGTTCCAAAACCTGGTCATACATCTCGTTGAACAGCATGTTGGTTTCATAGAGCTCTTTCATCCAAAGACTGTCATACATAGCCGCCTGTGGGTGGTCTTTTAAATTGTATTTACCTTTTCCATCGGCGAGTGGTAGCGGCAAATCTTGGTCAGAGGTTTCATCCATCCGTTCCATTTGTTCGACACTTTTCTCAATATCGGTAGATAGTGTATCGACAACGGCCGATTTCACCACGTCAATTTTCCCATCGTTCGTGGAAATCGCCAAGGAATCTTTTTCCTGTGCATGCATTGCACCGGCAACCATTAGCGCTACAGCGGTTAGGAGTAACCGTATGTTTTTTGTCATCATCATCAATTAATCTTAGCGGAAGGCTAACGAAAATCCGATTTTTTTTCGAAAGTGGGAAATTTTCGGTGTTGAACCAATTGAATTCCTCTCGGTGCCTTTAATCGATAACGCCTTTATTCCCCGATTATTGCAGCGATTCCGGGCAAGGATTTACCTTCCAAACTCTCTAGCATGGCACCGCCACCGGTAGAGACATAACTTACTTTTTTCTCGAACCCGAATTGTTTTACGGCCGCTACCGAATCACCACCGCCTACCAACGAGAATGCTCCTTTTTGGGTGGCCTCGTCTATAAAGTTTCCTACCGCTATCGTCCCTTTTGCAAAGTTTTCCATTTCAAACACCCCTACTGGCCCATTCCAAAGAATGGTATTTGATTTCAAAATAATCTCTTTGAAAATTTCCAAGGTTTTGGGACCGGCATCCAAGCCCTGCCATCCATCCGGGATCTGGTCTACAGCGACCACCTGCGTATCTGCGTCGTTATCAAAGTCGTTAGCCGCCAAAACATCTACCGGAAGATGTACGTTCACTCCCTTCGCTTCGGCCTGTTTTAATATCGCGACAGCGAGCTCCATCTTATCATCTTCACAAATAGAATCCCCGATTTTTCCGCCTTTCGCCTTCACAAAAGTATAGGTCATTCCGCCACCAATAATCAAATCATCTACCTTATCCAAGATGTTTTCTATAATCGTAATCTTCGAGGAAACCTTGGCGCCCCCAAGTATGGCAAGCACCGGTTTTTCACCCGTGCGCATTACCTTCTCGATTGCTTGTATCTCCTTGGCCAATAAATACCCGAAACACTTGTTCCCTGGAAAAAAATCGGCTACTATGGTCGTTGATGCATGGGCCCTGTGAGCTGTTCCAAAGGCATCATTTACATAAATATCGCCGAGCTTGGCCAATTGCCCCGCAAACTCCCGGTCTCCTTGCTCTTCCTCGGCATAGAATCGAAGATTTTCCAATAACAAGACCTCTCCGGATTGCAAATCAGCTACCGCTTTTTCAGCGGTTTCCCCTATACAATCCGCTACAAATTTCACCTGAACCCCAATAATGTCGGATACGGCGCCGCAAATATGCCGTAAGGAAAGGTCTGGGTTCCTCTGACCCTTTGGTCTTCCCAGGTGTGACATCAAAATTGCACTACCACCATCTTCAAGGACCTTGATAATAGTAGGTTTTGCCGCCTCGATTCTGTTCGTATCGGTTACATGGAAATCCGAATCCAACGGAACGTTAAAATCTACCCGAATCAACGCCTTTTTGTTTTCAAAATCAAAATCGTCAATAGTCTTCATATACATGGTGGTTTACAGAATCGCAAATGTAATTATTTATTGGCATGGGATAAAGGGTGCCTACCTAATAATTTGCAATGTCTTTTGATAAATGAGACCCGTGCCAATAGCATTTCATAAAATCTGTCGAGGAAGCTTAGACTGTTCATTGAATCTTCAATATCGACCTTGCGGATAAAAACACGTTTCCTTAAAAAACCTATCTTTGGGCTATGCTTTTCAAAGACATTTTAGGACTTGTTCATATAAAAAATCACTTGGCCACCAGTGCCGACTCTGGCCGTATTCCACACGCCCAATTATTTGTGGGACCCGAGGGTTCGGGAACACTGCCTATGGCAATTGCCTACGCACAGTATATTATTTGCGGAAACGAAAAGGGAGAGAATCTCGGAGGTAATGAAGCCTGCAACAGGAAGTTCGATGCTGTTTCGCATCCGGATATGCATTTTGCTTTCCCTGTTGCAAATAGCGACAAGGTAAAAAGCCATGCCGTTAGTAATCATTACATGCAGGAGTGGCGCCAATTCGTCAACGAACAACCGTATGGGAACCTATTTGACTGGTACCGGTTGATCGGTATCGAAAAGAAGCAAGGCCAGATTGGAGTCGACGAAGCTATGGATATCGTGAAGAAACTTTCGTTGAAATCCTATGAAGGAGGATACAAGGTGATGTTGATATGGATGGCCGAAAAAATGAACAATGCGGCTGCCAATAAATTACTGAAGTTAATCGAAGAACCCCCGAACAAGACCATATTCCTTCTCGTTGCCCAAAATGAAGAACAGTTGTTGCAAACCATTCAATCCCGATGTCAAATAGTACATTTTCCACCCTTGGCAGAGGAAGCCATTGCAGATGGATTGATCGTTAACGGACTTACAAGACCCGAAGCGCTACGGGTGGCCCATGAGGCCAACGGGAACTTTAACAAAGCCCTCGATTTGATGAATCGGGACTCGGAAGATCTCGTGTTTGAAAAATGGTTCGTACAGTGGGTGCGAAGTGCCTTTAAGGCCAAAGGAAATAAAACTGCGATACACGAGCTTATTCTGTGGAGCGATGAGGTGGCCGCGACAGGTCGGGAAACCCAGAAAAAGTTTTTACATTATTGCATCGCGATTATCAGACAGGCTTTGTTGATCAATTACAATGCCAAGGAGTTGGCCTTTATGCAGATTCATGTTGATGGGTTCCAACTTGAGAAATTCGCGCCCTTTGTTCACGAAAATAATGTTCTGGACATAGCGCGTGAATTGGAGGATGCGGTCTATCATGTTGAACGAAACGGCAATTCCAAAATAATTTTTACCGATCTTTCAATAAAGTTGACACGTTTGCTACATCGAAAAGCGGCATAACTTTATGGCGATTCGCGAAATAAGTGAAGAGCGCAACTAATTAAAAAATAAATACGTATGGCTAGTATTACCGATAATGCCGCTGAGCTACTGCTGTTACTCTTTCTAGTAATAACTTTTTTACAAAGTGGCATTGACAAAATAATCGACTGGGGCGGAAATCTCAGTTGGCTCAAAGGTCATTTTTCGAAAACGCCTCTGGCCGGACTGGTACCTGTTTTGTTGGCAACGGTGCTATTGGCCGAGCTTATCGCAGGAATACTATGCGCTATAGGCCTATATCAACTTATTGCTAGCGGTGAATCAAAAGTCGCTTTTTACGGAGCAGTACTATCCTGTGTTTCGCTTTTGATGCTTTTGTTCGGACAGCGGATTGCCAAGGACTATGTGGGTGCCAAGACCATCGTCGTTTATTTTGTCCCCGCGGTGTTTTTGGTGTTTCTTTTACAGGGATAGGAGAAACAAGACCCCTATGATCCCTGAAAGAAGGTCTCCAAAAAAATCCCTATGGCTTAGTAAGCCATAGGGACATTATCTGGAAAAGCATTTCTTTTAGTTCTTGTACTTATCGTTCAAAATCTTTAAGATTTCGTCAGTAAGATCGTCTGCATCGGTTCCGTATAGTACTGCGCCCCCGTCACCACCTCCAAGAATATACCTGTAGCCATTGCCTTTCCCGTAAGCCTTGATTTCTTTCTTGACCTTGCTCACCAAAGAATCCATTTCGGTTCTACCGTCTTGTTGTATTTTTTGCTCTTCTTGCTGGATCTGTTGGCCGATGAACTGACCCTTTTGTTGTATAAGACCATACTCCTCCTGGGCCTTTTTCTGTGACATGCCCTGGGCTTTTGCCTGAAACGCCTGTGCTTCTAACTGAAATGCCTGGGAAATACTGTCTTTCTTTTTTCCCATTGCGGCTACCTTGGCATTAAACTTTGTTTCTACATCTATTTTCTCCTGATACTCATCCATCAGCTTTACATTGTCTACATATCCAATTTTTTGTTGTTGACAAGATACCATTGCCATTACAGTGATGGCCAAAATCAATTTTTTCATTGTACCGTTATTTGTGGTTTCCATTTTTAAGTGGGGCAAAAGTAGGAAAGCTTTTTCGAATGCTACCCTAAGAACCGGATTTTTTGATACGCACTATTTTGGCGGTGCATGCTGCAAAAACAAAACAATAAGCGATTTCTATTAAAAGGCATAGCCTGTATCGGGTTTGTCTATGGAAATTGGTTTTGTAAAACCCCTTATTGTAACAGAATCTCTAGTTGGCAGGCCATTTACTAGGTTACACATCTGAAATGGCGTTAAAAGGTCTTAAAATGGTTTTTATGTGGGTAAACACTTTTTTCAGCTATTTTGTCCTCTCTGAAGGATATATATTAGTGAAGAATACTCTTTGGAACGCCATGCCATTATGTTCGATCGAAGCCCGTTAAAAAAAGCATGTAAATATCGTTGTTTTCCCGTCTTGTATTTTTCGGATAGCAGCGCAACATAAAAAGAATCGAAGTGCATCGGCTTGACATTGATCACTTTCAAATTGGAAGATGCAAATAATTTTTGAATGGCGCTTCGTGAAAAGTGCCAAAGATGTCTGGGCACATCGTAGGCCGCCCAGAATTCTTTGTAATGTTCTGCATCAAAAGATTTAAAATTCGGGACGGCTACAATCAGTGTTCCTTCGTCTTCCAACAAATCTACCAGTTTGCTAATTTGGTTTTCCAAGTCGGGTAAATGCTCCAGCACATGCCATAGAGTGATTACTTGATACTTCCTTTGGTTCTTCGGGGCAATTTCCGGTATTAGATTGATTCCTTTTTCCGAGGCCTTTTTTCTGGCCCCCCAGTTGGGTTCGACCCCGCTGACCTCCCATCCTTTTCGTTTGGCAGCTAGTAAAAAATCACCTGTGCCGGCTCCAAAATCCATGAGTGTTCGTTGGCCACTATCATAGCGATTAATCAATCGAACCTTTCTCCGTATACTATACCTTTTGACAGTTTGGTAAATTTTCTCCAGCAAACTACTATTGGCATCGGTATGTGAAATATACCCAGTGCTTTCGTAATATCGGTCCAAATCTTTCGGACGTGGTTTGGTAATCAACATCTCGAGGTCTTCATGCAGTAACAATTCGAACTCCTCTCCTGAAACGGCATGGTCTTTAGTTCTTAAATACGACTTCATTATAGTTATGGGTAGACAGGTACTCTTTTTTTAAGGCCGAAAGATAGTTTAAAACCGCTTCCCGTGAAAGCGCATTTAAAGAGAGACAATCATTTTCACTATCACTGTATACCTCGATTGCAATGTACCAATGTCCCTTTCTGCTGAAGTTATTTGCGCTTTCCATTAAGTAAGGTTCAAATTCCTCGTTGCCCAAGGCTCCATTGAGCACTATATCGAACATGGCCGGGGCGAGATTCAATGTCTTATCAGCAATTTCAATTTCATACCAGGCGAAGAAATACTGTTCTTCGTTTATCTTAAATGGAATATCGTCATAAACATTGGTGTCGTTCAACTGAAACTTTGTGTTGACATATTCATAAAAATGACCAGCGTCTTTAGGATCTTCAAAAATGAACATCTGTCTTTTCGAAAGGCCTCTTTTGAACTTTTTGCCTCGGGTTACCTTATAATCTTCAATAGTTGGAGCAATACGTAAAGGAATGCAGGAGTGAAATAAAACGAAAAGTGATACCAAAAATAGGGAATGCCGCATGCAGACTGGTTTAAGAAGTTAACAAATCACCTCAAAAACCGAACCAAAACGACTACATTTTAAATAGCTGAACGCTCAGGAACCAATTAGACTAGGATCGTATTTATTCATCAGATGGCAACAGAATCTGACAATTCAAGGAGCGATTTCAATGACGGGGTTCCCCTGGCCTTGTGAATGTTCCACGTGGAACATTATGATTTTACCTGCCCAAATAAACCAAGAGCACACTAATGTCCGACGGATTGACCCCACTGACCCTTGATGCCTGTGCAATCGTTACGGGCTGAATGGCATTCAGCTTTTCCCGTGCCTCAAAGGAAAGCGATTTTAATTTGGAGTAATCGAAATTCTCCGGAATCTTTATTCCCTCTAGTCTTTGTAATTTGTCGGCATTATTCTTCTCCTTTTCGATATAACCGGAATATTTAACTTGAATTTCAGCTTGTTCCAGCACGTCCCTACCAAGCTCATTGTCCTCAACGAAACCGGAGACCGTTTCCAATTGAAGCATATGATCAATCGTAACCTTTGGCCTAGAGAATACCTTGAACATTTTATCGGACTGTTTGACGAGGGAAGAATCCAAATCGGCCAAAATCGGATTGATCTCCTCCGGACGTACGCTCGTTTCCCTGAAAAAATTTACAAAAGCATCTGACTTTCGTTGTTTTTCTTCCATTCGCTTCAAACGTTCTTCCTTTGCAAGACCTATAGCGTATCCCTTGGGTGTTAGCCGCAAGTCGGCATTATCCTGCCGTAAAAGCGTTCTGTATTCTGCGCGGGAGGTAAACATGCGATAAGGTTCTTCGGTTCCTTTTGTAATCAAATCATCGATCAGAACTCCAATGTATGCCTCATCACGTTGTAAAATGAAGGGCTCTTCTTCATTTATTTTGAGATGTGCATTGATGCCCGCCATCAACCCTTGTGAAGCCGCCTCCTCATACCCGGTGGTTCCATTAATCTGTCCGGCAAAATAAAGATTTTCTACCAACTTCGTCTCCAAAGTGTGCTTTAGCTGTGTGGGCGGGAAATAATCATATTCAATCGCATACCCTGGCCGAAAAAACTTTACGTTCTCAAAACCTTTCACCGATTTTAAGGCTTTATACTGTACATCCTCGGGCAGCGAAGTGGAAAATCCGTTCACATATACTTCCACGGTATTCCAACCTTCTGGTTCTACGAAGATTTGATGGCTGTCCTTATCGGCAAAACGATGGATTTTATCTTCAATAGACGGACAGTACCTAGGCCCAATACTTTTAATGCGCCCATTGAACATGGGCGAGCGATCAAAGCCTTCGCGGAGTAAATCATGAACCAATTTGGTGGTATGGGTCATATGGCAATCACGCTGGTTACTCAGTACCGGTGTTTGCAAATATGAAAATTTTTCAGGGCGCTCGTCGCCCGGTTGGGGAATCATAACTTCGTAGTTCAACGATCTTCCATCGACTCTCGGAGGCGTACCGGTCTTCATTCGGCCGCTATCGAATCCGAAATCAACCAACTGTTCAGTGATGCCCGTCGAGGCTTTCTCGCCAGCCCGACCGCCCCCCAATTGCTTTTCCCCGATGTGAATCAAGCCGTTTAGAAAAGTGCCGTTGGTAAGCACCACCGCCTTCGCTTTGATATCGAGCCCCAAGGAGGTGCGAACCCCGATCACCCTTCCGTTCCCGACCAAGAGGCTCTTTACCATATCTTGATAAAAATCACAATTTGGTGTGCCCTCCAAAGCAAGCCGCCATTCCTCGGCAAAACGCATACGGTCATTTTGTGCACGTGGGCTCCACATCGCAGGACCCTTTGATTTATTGAGCATCTTGAATTGGATGGCCGATCTATCCGTAATAATACCGCTATAGCCCCCTAATGCATCAATCTCCCGTACTATCTGCCCCTTGGCAATGCCTCCCATTGCCGGATTACAGGACATTTGTCCTATGGTCTGGAGGTTCATGGTCACTAGCAACGTTCTAGAACCCATATTGGCGGCAGCGGCAGCGGCTTCCGCCCCCGCGTGACCACCTCCAACCACAATTACATCATATCCGTCTGTGAACATCTGCTTTCTATTATTGATATCTCAAGTAAAATACCGGGCTTTACAGGTATTCCACCTTAAAGACTTCACTTCAAATTAACGGCCGCCATTGTAGACTAACGTTCCACGTGGAACATTTCAATCTTTTCATCTTCTTTACGACGCATCACTGCTTGGTCCTTCTTCTTTTTGTCATCGTATCCCAAAAGATGCAGCACTCCGTGTACCATCACTCGCCTCAACTCTTCCTCAAAAGCAATAGCCAGTTCAGAGGCATTTTCCTTGACACGTTCTACCGAGATAAAAAAATCACCAGACATCGAAAATGCCTCGCAGTAATCAAAGGTGATGATATCCGTATACGTGTCGTGCCCAAGATATTTTTGGTTTATCTCCAGTAGGTATCGATCCGAACAAAAAACATAACTTAATTCTCCCAGCTTCTTTCCCTCCGATTCAATTACCCTACTTATCCAATCGGAATACCTGGTTTCATCTCTCAATCGAAAGTCGACCTCATAATGAAAGCTAATCATCCTTCTTAAAATATTCCTTGACCTTTTCTTGAAAATTAGGCCGCAAAGGTAAGGCTTGGCGGTTTAAAATCTCCACCTCATTACGATAATTATCGAGTAGTTCAGGTTTGGTTGTTATAGGGTTTTGAAATCCGGTCTTATTCGTAGTGCTTTCCCGCTCCGGTTTCTTACCCTGCTTCATAGCGGCATTTTCCAATTTCAACAACTCGTATTGAATGTTGTTTATTTTAGATAGGCTTCGCTGTGTTACCCCATTTTCCAATAGATCATTTTCAAAATCTTCCATTTGTCGCACTAACTTCTCTCCCAATTTCCGGTCGCTATTATTGATCATATCCCGTAACTGCTTTTCCAACTGTTCCCTCAGCTGTTGTTGCTGCTTATAGATTTCATAAATCTCCTTTAACTCCTCTTCGCTCGGTTGTCCTTGACCTTGTCCGCCCTCCTGACCACCATTATTTCCAGAAGCACCTTGACCTTCTTTTCCTTCTCCGTCCTTACCTTCTCCATTATTACCTTCTCCACCATCTTTTCCTTCTCCATCCCGGCCCCTATCTCCAGACTTTTGGTCTCCCTTTTCCCCCTGTTCTCCTTGCCCCGTTTTACCCTCACCTTCCACATTCTGGGGCTTTCCCTGTCCAGACTGGCCCATGCCCTGCATCTTCTCCTTTAGCTCTCCTTGGGATTTGATGATATCCGGTAACTGAAAGCCATCCTGACTTTGACCGGAACCCTGCCCCATCTGCATGCTTTGATTCATATTATCCAACAAATCCGCTAAAAAATCCGCTAAACTATTCGAAGCGTTTAACACATACTTCTGGTACGATACTCCCTGGTATATTCGGCTTTCGGCCATGCTTTCCAAAGACCTGTCAATATTGTAATATACCTCGGTAATCTGCTCGTTCACGAACTCTGAAAGTTCAGCCTGCCTGAGGGATAGTGCAAAAAGACTATCGTCGACATGTTCAAAAAGGCCCTTCAACTCTTGTTGTTCCCGTACGACCTTGGAGAACTGGGGAATATCGGCATCGGCCGCCTCCAAACTTTCAAACAGGTTCTCCTGCTTAAAGGAAAATGTAATCAAATTGTCCAATATCTGCCGTAACATCTCTGCATCCTCGGCAATGGAGGAGCCGCTAGACCCCCCTGCGGCCGATTGCTGTAAATCTTCGGATAACTCCTTCATTTTCTGCGACGCCGACTTCTGTTTTTGTGAAGCTGCTTTGGCCACGTTGTTCTTTTGTGTTTCCGAATCTTGTTTCTTTTCCTCCTCAAGTTTTTTCAGCGCCTCTTCCTGTAATTGCCTTACCCCTTCCTGTTTCTCTTCATCCACGTTCATATCCATAGGTTTCTTCAAATCCGCATTATCTTTTGCTAACTCAAGCAACTCCTTTGAAATTTGGTTAAATTCCTTGTTTATTTCTTTTTGCTCCTCCCGTTTGTCGGGCTTTCCCAAATCTTCCGAGGCCTTCTCCTGCTTTTCAGCCAATTTTTGAAGATCTCGAGCCAATTGTGCCGCCTTCTCCGTCACGTAATACCGTTTGGTCAATTCCAGCAATTGTTCTAGGTTTCGTTGGCTATTCCGCTGCTTTTTGCCCAATTCATCCAATCGCTTGGCCAACTCTTCCTTGTTTATTTTATCGGCAATCTTATTAAGTTCCTCCAATAATTTTTCATTCTTCCTAGCCTCCTTCTCTTGTCGCTCCAAACGCTCTTGCAATAGTTTATTGAGTTTGTCGTCTTTATCCGATTTTTCCAGATTCTCTTTCAATTGCTTACTAAACTTTTGCATCATGCTTTCTTGCTGTTGCTGTTTTTTCAGGAAGTCCTTGATTTGGCTCTGATCATTAAAATTCAATTGTGCCTTCTCTTTTTGCTGCTGGTTGATGTTCTTGAGGGTCTCTTTTTGCTCTTTAAACTTTTTCAAGGATTTATCCATGTTTCCGATAATGGACTGCTGTGACTGCAACTCCCTGTTTTTTAACTGATCTTCATCAAGTAGTGCCATTGAAAAGACCTGACTTTTACTGGATTTCCCCTTATGAATCGCATCGTTGTCCCTTGCCTCGAAGAAAAAACTATAATTCTTCCCGGACTGCAAGTCCAGGCCCGATGGAAATGTATAATAAAACTGTTCGAAATTGACGTTTGGATTGCTTAGCACCAACTCCTGCTTCTTATCGGGGTCGTCATCGGGATAACAAACCAGACGAATGCGACTTAGCTTGTAATCGTCGGTCGCCTCCCCTACATAATATAGAACATTTGGATTCAAGGAATCGGTCAGCTGCCTAGCCCTAATTGTGGGGTAGGCATCCTTGATTATTTTAAAGCGATAGGACAACTTTTCGTAATCGGCAATATATTGATTCGATGTTGCCAACTCGTAGGGCAAATCCGAATAAACGCTTTTAGAAAGTTGAAATTGGTCATCATCCCCAGAAAAAGCAAGTGAGGTGTCCCTGGTTATCAGTCGTATGCTTTCGATATGCCGGCCTCTAATTTGCCAAGTAACCTTAGTACCCTCAGGAAAAGTGGCGTTCCCTGTGCTATTCAAAACCTCTGGCAACCGATTGGTATAATTCGGATAGTCCAGACGGATCTTAAAATCCTGTATGGAAGGCGTCTTTAGCACATTGAGGTGGTAATCGGCCGAGCGAATCCCGTTCGCCGTAAAGTGAAAGTCCGATGGTTGCAAGGGGGGTGAAAACGTATATTGGAAAACTCCATCCTGTTTTTGGAGCAGGGACTCCTTACCATCAATAGTAATAAATACTTCGCCTGGACGCACGTCGCCAACCGTTGTCAGCCGAATCGTATACGATTTTGAATCCAGCACATCCAGTGTTTCGTTCAGCAATTTGAAACTGAAAGGCGCCGGCGGTTCATACGCCAAATCATAATTGACCACTCTATTGGCCGATCCAAAGAATGAACTCCAATTTCCGCTTATCCACAACGACACAAATAATAATAAGGGTATTATTAGGTATTTGGCATATTGCAAATTCTCTTTAAAATTCACAGCCTTGGCAAACGGGATGGGTTTTAGTTTTTCCGATCGTTGCGCAATACTGGCCAACAGCAATTCTGTTTGGTTCCTATCCTCTGCCAAATCAAGCAAATTGTAAAGTTTGTCCCCTACTTCAGGGAAATGCTTCCCGATCAATAACGAAGCCTGTTTGTTGCTGATGCCCTTGCGAAGTCTAAACAGGTAGAAAAGCGGTGTAGCGATATATCGGTACAACAGGAAGAATTCCACCCCAATGAACACCAATAACAATATCAGCCGGCCCGTAGAATTGAGCCATAAGAAATACTCAACACCCATGATGACGAAAAAGAACAGTAGACCCAGTGCCAAAAAAAGCATGCCGCCCTTCATCAATAATTTGGTGTAATACTTTTTCGTAAACCTATTGAGTTTATCGAGTATGTTGTGATAACTGTTCAATATCCATTATATTTAATACCAAGATACTTGATATGGTAAATTTAAGTATCAATTAATTGTTAAAAGGTTCGTGATGAAAGATTTAAAGTACCTGGCGGCCTTGACATTGCCACTGTCGGCTGTAATCGGTTTATATATACAGGGCATATGGAGTTTCTTCACTCCGTTTTATGCATTTGTACTGATTCCTATTCTGGAACTGCTGCTTCCACACGATGAAAGCAACTATGAAGGCGCGGAAAGAGAAGATAAAGCCAAGAGCAAACTGTTCGATTGGATGCTCTATTTGAACATCCCGATCGTATTCGGTCTATTAGGGTATACCCTATGGTTTGTTTCCACCGCTTTTCTCACCAAGTACGAGCTAGTAGGGCTTATGATATCCTTGGGAATTGTTCTAGGAACCAATGGCATCAATGTTGCTCATGAATTGGGGCATCGACAGACCACAGTGGAACGACATCTTGGCAAGCTATTACTGCTTCCCTCGCATTATATGCATTTTTACATCGAACACAATTTCGGGCATCATGCAAACGCAGCGACCAAAGAAGATCCCGCCACGGCACGGTATAACCAAACGGTATATTCTTTCTGGTTTACGTCGGTAATTCGCCAATACATAAGTGCTTGGAAGCTGCAGCTAAAACTTCTTAAGGGAAACAATGAAGGTTTTTTAACCCTCAACAACGATATGCTGTGGTACAGCATCTTACAGCTTGCCTACTTGGCCGGCATCTATTTGTACTTTGGTACCATCGGCCTACTTTTCGCCATTGGCGCCGGGATCATAGGATTCTTAATGCTCGAAACGGTCAATTACATAGAGCACTACGGCCTGTCGAGGCTAAAACTGCCATCGGGCCGCTACGAACGCGTACGTGAAGTACATTCATGGAACAGCAATCATGTAATGGGCCGTATCGTACTTTATGAACTTACAAGACACAGCGACCATCATTATAAATCCTCCAAGAAGTATCAAATATTGGATTACCATGATATCTCGCCACAAATGCCTTTCGGGTATCCGACCAGTATGGTGCTTTCGTTAGTACCTCCTTTGTGGTTCAGTCTGATGAACCCACGGATTCCCGACGAGATGAAACAACAATCCCATACCCCTTCCGATGGAACGCCAGCCCTCGGCTAAGTATGGAACGCTAGCTTGCTTTTGATCCAGTAAAATTCCACCACCGTACCCCTGTCGGCAGGTGCATCTTTCGTAACTTTGGGCCATAATAAGTTTGTATGACCCAAAATATACGTGTTCGTTTTGCGCCCAGTCCTACCGGGCCCTTGCACATTGGGGGTGTGCGCACCGCCCTTTTCAACTATTTATTCGCCAAAAAACATAGAGGTGCCTTTGTCTTGCGAATCGAGGATACCGACCAAAATCGTTATGTGGATGGGGCGGAGCAATATATTGTTGAGGCGCTTGAATGGTGTGGGATTCCCTTTGATGAAGGACCTGATAAAGAGGGCGGTTTTGGCCCCTACCGACAAAGTGAACGAAAACATCTTTACCGCCGTTATGCGGAGGAACTTGTTGAAAGGGGAAAGGCCTACTATGCCTTCGATACTACTGAAAAACTCGATTTTCATCGGAAGGACCATGAAGCAAAGGGCAAAACCTTTATCTACAACTGGCACAACCGTTTGAAATTGGATAATTCCCTTTCCATGATGCCAGAGGAAGTCCAAACGCGTTTGAGGTTGGGTGAAGATTACGTTATCCGGTTTCTAACTCCCCCTGACGAGAAACTTCAGCTACGGGACCGCATTCGTGGGACCATCGAAATCGATACCAACATTTTGGACGATAAGGTTCTTTTTAAAAGTGACGGAATGCCCACTTATCACTTGGCCAATATTGTTGATGATCACCTCATGGAAATCACCCATGTCATTCGGGGCGAAGAGTGGTTGCCCTCTTTGGCTTTACACCAACAACTGTACGATGCCTTCGAGTGGAAGTCTCCGGAGTTTGCCCACCTTCCTTTGATCATGAAGCCGGTCGGAAAGGGAAAATTGAGCAAAAGGGATGGAGAAAAAGGAGGATTTCCCGTTTTTCCGCTATCATGGAACGATTCAATAGGCTATAGGGAAGCCGGGTATTTCCCAGAGGCCGTTATCAACTTTCTAGCGCTCTTGGGCTGGAACCCCGGGACCGAGCAGGAGCTTTTTGGTTTGGACGAATTGATAGACCTTTTCTCCCTGGAACGCGTGCACAAGTCCGGTGCGCGTTTTGACCCTGATAAAACCAAATGGTATAACCAACACTACTTACAGCAAAAGACCAATACAGAGTTGGCACACTCGTTCTTACCCATCGTCCGGGCAAAAAATATCGTCGATTCCAAGGTGACCACAGATTATTTGGAATCGGTCATCTCTTTGATCAAGGAACGCGCCACCTTTGTTTCCGACTTTTGGGAACTGGGTGATTATTTCTTTGTGGCACCAACGAACTACAATGAAAAAGCCGCTAGAAAGCAATGGAGAGAGGATACTCCGGAGATAATGAACCAGTTGGTATCCGTTTTGGAAAAGACGAACGATTTTACAACCGAACCTTTGGAAGCCATCGTCAAAACCTGGATTTCCGAGCAAAATCTGTCCTTCGGTAAGGTCATGCCCCCGCTCCGCCTCGTATTGGTAGGGGATATGAAAGGCCCTCATATTTTTGATATCATGGGCCTAATCGGGAAGAAGGAAACCATCGCTAGAATACGCAGGGCAATTTCCATTTTGTAGTTGGTGCCCCCTCAAAGACGGCTGTTTCCAAAAACCTAATGATTGGTAGGTAGGTAATTGCCGTTAAGCGCTTTTGTAACAATTCTTAGAAAACCACTACCCATATACAAAGCGTTTTCGTAAATTCATTCCATTAACTAAAAATCCGAAACCATGGGCTTTAATGTGTTTTTAATACCGATTATTTTTTTTGCGCTCGTAATTCTCTTTTCCTCTTTCTTCATCGTGAAACAACAGACTGCGGTGGCCATTGAGCGCTTTGGTAAGTTTCATAGCATACGGCAATCGGGTCTTCAGATGAAAATTCCGCTGGTAGACCGTATTGCAGGCCGATTAACCTTAAAAATACAGCAACTGGATGTAATTATCGAGACCAAGACCTTGGATGATGTTTTCGTCAAATTAAAGGTTTCCGTTCAATTTGTCGTCATACGCGAAAAGGTGTACGACGCATTTTATAAGTTGGAGTATCCCCACGACCAAATCACTTCCTTTGTATTCGATGTCGTACGTGCCGAAGTGCCCAAAATGAAATTGGATGATGTTTTTGTTAAAAAAGACGATATTGCCATAGCGGTGAAACGCGAATTGCAGGAATATATGTCGGATTATGGGTACGACATCATCAAAACCCTGGTAACCGATATTGATCCCGATGCGCAGGTAAAGGCGGCCATGAACCGCATCAATGCCTCGGAACGTGAAAAAATAGCCGCCCAGTTCGAAGGGGACGCTGCGCGAATCCTAATCGTTGAAAAAGCGAAGGCCGAAGCCGAGAGCAAGCGCTTACAAGGACAAGGTATTGCCGATCAAAGAAGGGAAATCGCGAGAGGGTTGGAAGAATCAGTAGAGGTCTTGAACAAAGTGGGCATCAACTCACAAGAAGCCTCCGCTTTGATAGTGGTTACCCAACACTATGATACCCTTCAGTCGATAGGAGAGGAGACCAATACGAATTTAATCCTCCTTCCCAATTCGCCCCAAGCTGGAAGCGATATGTTGAATAACATGGTCGCCTCATTTACGGCAAGCAATATGATCGGGGAACAAATGAAGAAAACCGGATCACGGAAAAAAGAAGAGTAGAAGCCATTTTCCGAAAACTAAAACCCCTTTGACGGATCGACACTGTCCTGGGGCTTTTTTTGTGTACAATTTAAAAAACCTTTGTCGGATAGCGGTAGTTGCTTTCTTTGAAACGCTATTCAGGTCTATCGGGGAACCTGCTCCATTGCAAATGCTTCATCTTTCAAAATTCTTTCATAAAGGCCTCCTAAGAGGGGAAAACACAGCCGAGCCACAAACACCACCATAAAAGAAGAACACCTCTTAGAATCCCTTTAAATCTGTTGCTTTTCATAGAAAATACCGATTGCTATATTTCAATCGATAAGAAATTCTTATGCTAGTCTTTTCGAAGGATTTTTGCCCAAGTGTCCCGCAAACCGACCGTTCTGTTAAACACCAGTTTCTCCGAATTCGAATCAGGATCTACACAAAAATAGCCCAATCGTTGAAATTGAACCCGATCTCCTACTTTGGCATCTTTCAAACTAGGTTCCAAATAGCCGGTAATGGTTTTCAACGATTCCGGGTTGATGAAATCCATAAAATCCTTGTCTTTGTGCGTATCTGGACTTTCATCGGTAAACAGCCGATCATATAAACGAATCTCGGCCTCGATGGCATGCTTCATAGACACCCAGTGCAACGTACCTTTCACCTTGCGGAGGCTCTCCTCGGTACCACTTCCACTTTTGCTTTTAGGGTCGTACGTACACTGTACCTCGATAATATTCCCTTCGGTATCTTTGGTGCAGCTTTCGGCCTTAATGATATAACCGTTCTTCAAACGCACTTCCCCGCCTAGCTTTAATCGAAAGAACTTGCGATTTGCCTCTTCCCTAAAATCATCTTGCTCAATATAGAGCTCCCCTGAAAAAGGCACCTTTCTAAAACCGGCCGATGGATCTTCCGGATTATTTTCCGCATCCAACCATTCCTCGCTACCTTTCGGGTAATTGGTAATGACCAATTTCAAGGGATTTAAGACACCCATAACCCTTGGGGCAATTTTGTTCAAATGGTCTCGGACATGAAACTCCAAGAGCGATACATCGATTAAATTTTCCCGTTTCGCTATCCCTATGGTATCCGCAAAATTACGAATCGATTCCGGAGTATAGCCCCTTCGTCTCAAGCCGGAAATAGTGGGCATCCGAGGGTCGTCCCATCCTTTCACAACCCCACTTTCGACCAACTGTAACAGCTTGCGCTTGCTCACTACCGTATGGCTTAAGTTGCGACGCGCGAATTCCCTTTGTTTCGGTCGTATCTTCCCTGGGTCGTAAATCTGGTCCAGAAACCAGTCGTATAACTCTCGATGTGGCAAGAACTCCAACGTACATAACGAATGCGTCACCTGTTCCACATAATCGCTCTGACCATGTGCCCAGTCGTACATAGGATAAATACACCAATCGGTATCAGTACGGTGATGTGTCCTGTGAAGAATCCGATACATTAACGGATCGCGCATAAGCATATTCTGGGCTGCCATATCGATTTTGGCCCGTAGTACATGGGTACCTTCGGCAAACTTACCTTCCTTCATTCCTTCGAATAATTCCAAATTTTCCTCGACCGAACGACTTCGATACGGACTTTCAGTGCCCGGTTCGGTGGGTGTTCCCTTTTGATCGGCCATTTCCTCCGAAGTCTGACTATCCACGTAGGCCTTGCCATTCTTGATTAAAACCACGGCCCAATCGTAGAGCTGCTGGAAATAATCCGACGCATACCGTTCGGTATCCCACTCAAATCCCAACCACTGCACATCTCTCTTTATCGCATCTACATACTCCTGCTCCTCCTTGATAGGGTTGGTATCATCGAAGCGCAGGTTTACGGGGGCATTGTACTTCAATCCCAGCCCGAAGTTGAGACATATGGAGCTGGCATGTCCAATGTGTAAATACCCGTTAGGCTCGGGAGGGAAACGAAACCGAAGCTGGTTCTTTTCATACCCCGTTTTCAGGTCGTTTTCGATGATGTGTTCCAGAAAATTCAGGGATTCGCGTTCTTCGCTCATGAACAGTTTTTTTAAAGCTACAAAAGTAGCGAAAAACCCCTAAAAGCGCACCTCAAAATACCCTCCCATACAAATAAGGGCGTTTCACAACAACTTTGTTCCACGATACAACATTAAATTCCCTGCGCGGTAATTATAAGCCATATTTGTTGTTGAATACTGTATAGCTGTAAAGCAATGGCCCACTAACCCAATTTTGAGCTATTGTTAAACATCGACCACTTATTCGTTTTATCCGGTCCCAAGTCAGATAGAACCAGTAGTCACTAAAACTACAACTACTTATGAAAACAAAATTATTTCCCCATCTGCGTTTTCTCGCACTGACCTTTCTGCTCTTTGGGGCATGTGAAGCTTCCGCGCAAATTATTATTCAAGCACCGGAACCCGCCCCAAACCCGAATTTTGGGGGCTCTCCTTGGACCCAAATCTGCGCCGGCATCGGAGGATTTAACCAGTACTATGCGACTGTAGATTTTACTGGGTCGACCAACAACGATAATGAGTGGATCTTGGAACTATCCGATGCGAGCGGGAGTTTTGCCTCCCCCATCGAATTGGCAAGGGAAAGCGATAACACAACGGTTCAAGACACCGGTTTTGAATTCTCAATTCCTACCGATACAAGAGGTTCAGGATACAAACTACGGGTTAGGAGTACCAGCCCTGCCAAAATTGGTACGGAGTCCGGTACCTACAATATGTACTACATGGACCAAACTACGAGCTTTAATATAAGTCCCAATGGAGACGGTTCCACCGGTGATGTGTGCAGCACAACACCCATTAATCTCACCGTAGACAATATACCCAATGCAAATACCTATCAGTATATTTGGTATCGAAGCGGCTCCCTATTATCCGAGACAAGCGAAACCGTTCTTGCCGACCAAAGTGGCGTATACCAAGCATATGTGGATTACGGAAGCTGTACTGGGTCGAGCAATGCCTTTTCCAATTCGGTTATGGTAACCATCGGTTCCGCCGGAGCAGGTATCTCCATAGTCCCGCCTGCCAAAACCGCCTTGTGTGCAGGGGACGTGGAAACCTTACAAATAGATACGACCGACCCTTCGTGGAACTATCAATGGTATCAAAACGGCACCGCCATTACCGGAGCGACCAATCCTTCTTATAATGTCGACGCGAACACTCCTGGATTTGAAGGAAATTATGAAGTCGAGATTTCCGCTACCGGAATCTGTAATGAACGATCAGCGGCGGTCACCATTACCAACGCAGCCAATTTTACGGTTACGAGGGACAATCCCGCCAATATTGTGGTATTGCCTTCCCAACCGGAAACCCTAAGCGTAAGCACTACCGCTCTTTCCCCTTCGTACCAATGGTATCGAAACGGCAGCGCCCTAAGCGGAGAGACCAACAATACGTTAGCCATCACACAAGACGGAACCTATTACGCAGCGGTGACACAAAATGGAGGGGCCTGCTCCTCAACGACCAACTCGGAAACTACCACAGCGGTCGTTCCTGCTGCCTTTGAGGTAGTTATCGGCTATCAAGGCACCTATTCCCAGTGTGTAAGCACCAGTGGTGTGTTGGAAGTGACTACCATCAACGCCGACGATGGGGCTGGAAACTTGACCGATGTAACAGCATCCTTAATCGATGCCTTTGGCTATCAATGGAAAAAAGATGGTGTAGACGTGGCAGGAGCTACGGCAAAGACCATTAGCCTCACCAGTACTGCCGAAAACGGATCATATAGTGTCGATGCCGTGTTGAATACCTATAACGATACCTCGAATAGTCTATCGGTTCAATTATTGACCAATGAGACAGTGTCTATTACCAGTACAAGTACCGTTTATTGTAACAGTACGGATACAATCACCGTTAGCACCTCCTCCGATCTAAGCAGCGATGCCTTTTCTTGGGAGCGGGATGGAACCAGTATCAATACGACCGACTTTGCCCTAAACGTAAACGAACCAGGAACATACCGTTTGGTCATTGATAAAAATGGATGTGACCTGATTTCCAACGAAATTTCCATTTCACCTTTGAATGCCGATCTGATACAGTTAGACGTTGATGGGGATGTGGTATTTCCAGAAGGAAGTTCCAGGACCGTTACCGCATCTGGCGGGACCAGTTATCAGTGGTTTGACGCCGACAACAACCTGGTAAGCAACGGCGACTCGATGACCTTCACGGAGGAGGGCGATTATGTATTGATTGCCAACATAGACAACTGTGAAGTTTCCAGACAGCTCAGGGCCGTTTACTTGGAACTGTTCAATATACCCAACGTAATTACTCCAAACGGAGACGGAGCCAATGACCAATGGGTAATTCCCAATTCCTATTCGAACAAGTCCGATGTCAACGTCATTATTTATGATGATAAAGGAACTGAATTGATGAATGTTATGGGATATCAGAACAACTGGCCCGAATCGTCCATGTCGTTCCCTAAACAAAATATGGTATTCTACTATGTGGTCAAGAACGCCACCGAAACATTAAAACAAGGCACTATTACAGTTATTAGATAACAAAACACCAACCATACTACCTGAGACCATGAAGCTTTTAAGACTCCTTTCTGTATCGATGATTGCCCTTTTGGCCATGACAACGACCTTGCATGCCCAGGAAGACGATCCCATTCTGCCCTACCGGGTGGCGCCGCAGAACTTGCTAAAGTTCAATCGGTTTTTGATAAACCCTACCTTTTCCACGGTAAGGGAAGACAAGTCCTATATCAACTTGTTGCATAGAAACCAATCGGTACAATTTCAGGACAATGACCAGACGTACTTCTTAAGTTATAGTGGCCGTATCGGTGATCGAAGTGGTCTTGGTTTGAGCTTGTACACGCAACGTCTTGGTCCTATTTCCAATATCGGGGTGCTGGCGAACTATGCCTATGGCCTTAAGTTAAGCGATAAGAGCAATTTCACTTTTGGGGGTAATCTGGCCTACTATAGTACAGGATTAAATCTGAACGATGTTAGTGCCCTCGAGGTTAATGATCCCCGGCTTATCGGTACCCAAGACAGTAATGTACTCTCTTTTCAACCTGGATTTAATATTTCATACGGCAATTTCGACTTTGGAGCCTATGCGGAGAACCTAATCGAATACAACCTAAAGACCAGCGAATCGCTCTCCGAATTTGGGGATAAGGCCTATTCGGCCCATTTACAATACACCTATCCTTTTAAAAGCGGATCGGGAATCATGGAAAATGCCCGATTGATGCCTTTGGCCCGTGTTCGAATGAATGGCCAAAGAGCGGTCTCCTCAGGCGCCAATGACCTTACGTTGGGAGGAAGTCTCATCCTCGACCTTCCCAAACTGGGATGGTTACAGGGAGGATACGATGATTTTTATGGCGCTTCTGCCGGTGTCGGATTTAACATCAATAAAAGACTTTCCTTGGGTTATACCATGGAAAAAGGCTTAGTCAACGACTTGGATAATTTCGGTGTCACCCATGAAATATCATTTGCCTACTCCTTTACTCCTAATTTGACCGAAGACCGAGTGATGCTCGAAGATGGTTATGAGGAACTGGCAGATAGCGAAGAGCCTACCAACGAAGACTTGGCAAGTAGTGAGGAGATCGAGGAATTAAAGCGAAAGCTGGCAGAGAACGATGCCATTATCGCCGAATTGATGTTCCGCCAAGACTCCTTGGAGGCCAATCGCCAAAAAGATTTGGAACGTCGTTTTGAGATGGTCATGCGCATGGTACGCAACGAGACCAATGGCGAGCGTCCGGACCTGGAGAAAAGGGCGGAGGACCTTTTCCTTGGCGGAAAGGAGCGACCTACGACGCTGGCCGATAATTCTAACGACAATAGCTATACAGCGAATAGCGGCCCGACCCAACCAAAGGATATGGTGACCCCTGTTTCCACGGAATCGCAACGTACCAATAATGCTTTTGACAACAGTGGTAGGGATCGAGTAACCACCACTACTCCAAATACACAACGTAGTGGCAATTCACCCAGCACTAATTCGGCCATAAACAACAGATTAGCTTCCACACAGGATAACACACGAAACCAAAACGAAACTCAAATTGCCGATCGAAACGCCATCAAAAGTCGAAAATTCCGCAACTTGGATGGGGTGGAAAACGGCTACTATGTCGTCGCCAATGTGTATAAAGGGGGCCATTATATGGATAAGTTTATGAACGACCTCAATGGACGCGGCTTTGTGACCGACTATATCGATAATCCAAACAACGGTTTGAAATACGTGTATTTGGAACGTCACGATAGCTGGGAAGACGCCGCCGCTGCGTACAAAAGTAAATTGGGAGGCGCCTACGAAGGAGACCTGTGGATCATGAACGTAGACAATCGGTATACCAACGAACGCTATGCCAGCAACGTAGAAAAAGTCAAAGAAAAATCCAATCGGTATTCCGATAGCGAGGTTGCCTACAATGAAGTGGCAAAGGACAAAGTCGAAGCCGTTGAACCGATTACCAAAAAGGCTATTATCAATGGCGTGGGCTCTGGTTATTATATCATCGCCAACGTTTTTGCCAACCCAAGGAATGCCAATCGTTTTGTGAAGTTGTTGAATTCCTATGGGTTAAGTGCCAGCTATTTCATTAATCCGGAAAACAACTGGCGCTACGTATACCTCAAGAGACACGAATCTTGGAATAACGCTCTCATTTCTTACTACACCAAACTAAATGACACGTATGATGACAAAATGTGGATTATGCGTGTGAAACCAAACCTACTGACTTAATGAAACCTTTATCGACCAAAAAGCTATTCTTATCTGGTTTTTTATTACTTATTGCGGGGTGCCTTACCAGCTTCTCCCAACTAAAAAACGATTTCGATGTTCGCTATGAGGCAGATATACGGGGTGAATTAACGTTCATTGCCAATAATATCGTCAATCGTAATGTAGAAGAATCCGTCCGATACCGATGGGTACGGCGGCGTGGGAGATGGGTGCTGGAAACCACTACGGTGCCGGCAGCCAGCCCTAACGAACCTTATAACGATACCGGGAGTTCTTCCATCAGCAACGACAGTCACGATATGCAATATATCGACATTGACAATGACGCCAGTACCTTTAGTTCGAGCAGTGCTACCTTGGACATACCCGATGAAGGCTGTTCCTTGATTAGATATGCCGGACTTTACTGGGGTGCGGTGTATGTGAACCCGGATCGAAGTAATCTCGATGAAATAAAATTTCGAGTGCCCGGGGGTACCTACCAAGATATTACCGCCGATGAAATTCTTTTTGATGGTAACGGTGATACCGACTTCGGATATTACAGCCCTTATGCCTGTTATAAAGATGTAACCTCCATTGTAGCCGCGAATCCTAATCCGGATGGGGATTACTTCGTCGCGAATGTGAGGGCCAGCCTCGGTGGAGGGATTGGTGGAGGTATTTCCGCTGGTTGGACCTTGGTCATTGTTTATGAAAATCCCAATTTACCCGGCAGCAAGTTCATAACCACTTTCGATGGCTATGCAGGAATCAAGTCGGGGGAGTCAACCGATATTCCTATCAGTGGATTCACCACTTTACCGGCTCCGTTCGATGTGAATGCAAATATTACGGTAGCCGCGTTGGAGGGCGATAACCGCATAGAGGGCGACGGCCTTCTGATCAGTTCCGGAGGTAATCCGTTTACCCCCTTAAACAGCACGGTTAATCCTAGTGACAACTTTTTTAATGCCAACATCTCGATTGACCCGAATATCGTGATGACAAGAAATCCCAACAGCATCAATACCCTTGGGTGGGATACCGATCTTTTTCCAGTTACCAACAATTTCAACCAGGTAATCCCCAATGACGCGACCAGCGCAATACTCCGGGCCACCTCGTCGCAGGATAAATACGACATTTTCTTTGCGGCTTTTGATGTGGAAATCATCGCCCCCAATATCGTTTTGGAGAAAAAGGTTTTTCTGCCGGGAGGATCCAGTGATGCCGACAATATAACGGGCCAAGGGGTAAATCTCGGTCAGAATTTAGATTACGTGCTCTCTTTTGATAATATCGGAAACGATGATGCCACCGGTACCAAACCGGACCATCCGGATTACCAGCCTGGCGATAGTCCATTTTATACCATTAGAGATGTTCTTCCACTGAACGTATCGCCCCCTGATGGGCGTACGGATTTTATTCCATCCGATTTTGTACTTCCTCCGGGAATGGCACAACCGACGTATGATCCAGCGACCAGGACCCTCATATTTACGATTCCCGATGAGTTGGTGGAAAAGGATGCGCCCCAATATTCGATTCGATTCAGCGTACAGGTCGCCGAAAACTGTTTTGACTTTATCAATGCCTGTTCCGATCAAATCGAGAACTTGGCGTATTCAACCTATAGAGGGGTTGAAAACAGTGCTCTGGTGACCGATGACCCGAGTGTTACCGATTTTGATTCTTGTGGCTATGTGGTGCCAGGGGCGACCAATTTTCTATTGGACGACCTATCTGACTGCAATTTTGAAAGAACACTGGAACTCTGTGGCTCTAGTACCCTTTTGGATGCCGGAGATGGTTTCGGAGGATATATATGGAAGTTGGATGCCAATGAAAATGGAATTTTCGATGACTCTGATCCCCTGGTGCCCGATGACGGAGATCCAGACAATGATCCAAGTACTATTTTGGTGAATCAAGTGGGGACCTATATTGTTGACAAACTAGACCTCGACCCGTGCAAGGGCTTTAAAGAAATAATTCATGTGGTGCCCTACGGATCCGGATCGATACCGAACCCGATTATCGATTATTTCAATATGGTCAACAGCGATGCCGATACCACTAACGATTTGGCTGGGGAAATTGTTCAATGTAGTATCGACAGTGATTTTTTACCCAAAATCTTTCTTTGCGGTCTGAATGATTCCAGACAGTTGCAAGTAAATATTCCGGATGCACAAAGCATCAGCTGGGAATTATTGGATCAAGCCAGTTGCGATTCAGAAGGTGATAATTGTGCCAGTAAAAGCGTGGAGTGCGTGTATAATCAAGTTGGTACTGGCAACAATTTCATTGTCAATACAGCCGGTAAATACCGGTTGCAAGTAAACTATCTCAACGGATGCGCCAGCCGTTTTTTCTTTCACGTCTTTCAAAACACACTCGATATCCAATCTACCAAGCAGGATATCATTTGCAACACACCTGGTAATATCACGGTAAACAGTCCTGCTACCGGATATGGATACCGCTTGGTCGACGATAATACAGGAGCGGTCATCGTGCCATTCGGCACCAACAACAGCTTTGACTTCGGACCCGGAGAAAATGGTGGTTACCGAGTGGAGGTGACCCCGCTTGACAGTTCGAACCAACCAATAACAGGTGCCTGTATCTTCAGTACCCCGGTCATCGGCATTCTTGATCGGGAGGTACAATATGCCGTTGATACTACCGATGCCGGTTGCAATGGTTTAGGGTCTATTAGCCTCGAAGTAAGCAATGCCGACGCCAATTATGAATATGAAATACGTTTGGATGACGGAAGCAACGGGGGCCAGGGAACATTGGTCGATAATGCCACTGCCAAAACGACCAATTATTTTACGTTCGACAATCTTGCCGCTGGTGATTATATTGCGATTATTCGAACAGACGATGGTTGTTCCTACAGCGAGCAGGTTACAATCGCTGATGATGGCCGATTGAATTTGGAGGCAAGGGTATCGCAACATATTACCTGTAGGGAAGGGAACATCCAAATGTCTAGTACAGGAGGTCAAACCCCACATACCTATGCTATTTGGAGTCATGTCGACGACGGTGGGGCCACAGTCATTTCCTATTCCGATGTGACCGATATTCCGGCCTCGGAATTCCAGTCAAGCCAAATTTTCGATATCGTAGATCCAGGAGAATACACCTTCGTAGTAGTTGATAGAAATAGTTGTTTCGCTTTCTCCAATACCGTTACAATAGAGTTTCGCCCTGCGGCGGAGTTCAACCCTACCTCGGTAAGTGATGTGCTTTGTTTTGGAGACTCCAATGGTTCCATCCAGATGAACCTAACAGATGACAATAATTACCAACTTACCTATTACCTATTTGACAATGCTACCTTCGATGAAACCAATTACAACCTCAACAATGCCCAAGCGGTCAATGCCACTGGCTATTTTCCCGGGTTACCGGCCGGGGATTATGCCATCGTCATCAATCAACGAAGAGGTAGTGCTTCTTGCGATTACTTTGAATACCATACTGTTTCTTCACCAACGAGTGCCCTTGCGATCGATGGGGTCAAGATTCAGGACTACACCTGTACACAGGATGGTATCATTGAAGCACAAAACGTAACCGGAGGTACTGCCCCCTACGAATACAGTATAGACGGAATCTTTTTTGTTTCCGATACTACTCCCAATGCCCATCGTTTTGAAAACTTGGGTGAAGGCTCCTATGTAATTACGGTAAGGGATGCAGCAGGATGTACCGAAACTACGGGTCCCATTCAAATGAACCCGCTTAATGAACCTACAAATCTAACATTTGCCTCCACACAACCTATCTGCCCTGCAGTCACCTCCGACGTGACGGTGACCGTTATAGGTGGCAATACTCCTTTCAACTACGAGATAATCGCCCCGGCAGGGGATGCCCTCGATAACGGAAACGACCCTGTTTTTGTTGGATTGGCGCCGGGCACCTACACCTTCCGGGTCGAGGACGCCAAGGGATGTACTATTGAAAGAAATTATACCATCAATCCAATTACCCCCATAACGGTGGTTGGACAGCTGGACAACAACATCTCGTGCTTTAATCTTCAAGACGGGGCGGTTACCTTTAACGTAGCAGACTTTGCAACTTCCTATGATTATAGTGTGGTAGGTCCTGCTAACTTTAATGGGGTTGGCGAAACAAGTGCCACCGTATCACTTACTAATTTGGAGGATGGTACGTATTCTATTACGGTTACTGATTCCGATACACAGTGTATAGCTACCGCAAGCGTGACCGTTGCCGCGCCTCCGGCAGCTCTCGTAATTTCCGATTTAAATATTACCGATCTGAGCTGTTCAACAAGCGGTACCGTCCCAGGTTCTGTGACCGTGACCGCACAGGATGGATGGGGTGGCTACGAATACGAGTTGGAAGATCCGGCCGGTGGAGTAACAGGGCCACAGTCCAATAATTCGTTCTCCGGACTCACGGATACTTCTGGCGACTATACGGTAACCGTCAGGGATGCCGGAGGGTGCACCGTAACCCGAACCTTTACCCTTACCCCCACGGTAACTCCAGTGTTGGAGGTAACGGCCAATAGTTTATGCTATGATAGCACTGCGGGCTTGACCTTAACCGCCAATGTCACCTCCGGTGGGGAAGCGCCTTTCCAATATCGATTGAATGGTGGCGCCTATCAGACCGAGGTCGATTTTACGGGCTTGGGACCTGGAAGCTATACGATGGAGGTTATCGACAGCAAAAACTGCACGGCATCCACCAGTATCGATGTTTTTCCGACCTTAACCGCCTCGGCAAGTCTGATAAAAGACTTGGATTGCAGTGCCTCTCCCGATGCGGAAATCCGTGTAACCATCAACGGCGGAAACCCAACGTTCACCTACGAAGTGTTGCGGGACAATGCTTCGGTTCAGGCAAGCACTCCTGTACCAGCCATCCCCTTTACGTTTACGGCGACCGTTGCAGGAACCTATGAATTTGTGATAACCGATAGCGAGACTTGTTCGGTGACCACCAATGAGGTAGTGGTGACCGACAATCCGCTTCCGACGGTAACCCCAGTTCTTACACAACCGCTATGTAATAGTGAAGCCAATGGTAGTGTCGATTTAAATGTGACCGGGGGATTACCTCCGTACAGTATCGTGTTCAACGGAAGCGCTCCAAGTACCCAGGAGGTATATGCCGGTCTGTCGGCCGGGGTAAACTATCCCTATACGGTTACCGATGGCAAAGGCTGCGTCGCTTCTGGCAGCATTACCCTGTCAGAGCCTTCAGCCTTGGCATTTGCCACATCGATAACACAACAGTATACCTGCGATACGGGGTCTGCAACCATCGAAGTCACCACCTTGCCTACAGGTGGGACCGGCCCTTACGAATATAGTATTGACGGTGTGAACTTCAGTGGTTCGACCACCTTTTCAGGACTGTTGAACGGACCCCATACCATCACGGTCAGGGACGCGAATTTTTGTACGGCAACCAGCATACAGACTATTGATCCATTAAACGGGCCGACCGATTTATCCTTTAGTGCGACGGCTGTCAGCTGCCCCGCGCTTAGCTCTGATGTAACCGTTTCCGTAGTAGATGGCAATGCTCCCTTTACTTATGAAATTATTGCTCCCGCGGCCAGTACGGCCAATAATGGAAACAACAATGTTTTTGTGGGACTGGCTCCAGGTACCTATACTTTCCTGGTGACCGATGCCAAGGGCTGTGATATTCAACGAGATTATAGGGTGGCCGATATTACGCCCGTCACTGTGGTTTCACAATTAACGACCAACGTCAGTTGTTTCAATGTTTTACCTCCGGACGGGGAATTCTCGTTCACGGTCGATGATTTTGCGACCACTTATAGTTACACCGTTGAAGATGGTAGTGCTGCTGTAATACAGTCGCAGAATACTATCAATCTAACCACGCCAATCGCGGTGGCCGGTCTTGCCGCCGATACCTATACCGTTCGCGTGACCGACGATACCACCAATTGTACCGCGACCACGACCATGACCATCAGCAATCCGCCGGCTGCTTTGGATTTCACCTTTACGGACACGCCGGTTACCTGTCTCGAAAACGCTACCATCACGGTGATGGCCACAGATGGATGGGGAAGCTACGAGTACCAATTGGAGAATACGGTAGGCCCGTCAATGGTTTATCCGTATCAACCAAACAATACTTTCACCAATGTCCCGGCTGGTAGCTACACCATTTATGTTAGGGATGTTGGAGGATGTGTTGTCGACAAGCCCATTACGATCGATCCTGCACAAACACCAACCATAGGGTTGGACACTACTTCGGATATCTGTTACGACAGTGCGACCCAAGCATCACTAATCATCAACATAACCGACGGTGTCGCCCCGTTTAGCTACACGATAAACGGAGGAGGACAAACCGCAGTTGTTGGCAACCCGTTTACCATTCCCAATTTAATACCGGGAACCTATGACATTCAAGTCACCGATGCCTATGGCTGTATGTCCAACATATTATCCCAGACCATAGCCCCGCAACTGACGGCAACCGCTACCTTGACACAAGACCTTTTGTGTACCGGGAATGCTATCATCGATGTTGTAATTAATGGAGGTACCACACCATATGCCACCTATCAAGTACAGATAGATGGGGGTGGCTATGGGGCGACAACCGCCATTGCTGGCACCAGCTTTACCTATAATGGCGCTGCGGTTGCAGGAACTTATCAGTTTTTAATTACCGATGCCCAAAACTGTCCTATCGAGACCAATGAGGTCATCATTACGCCGACGGAGATTCCCCAAGCCACACCGACCGTAACCGATGTTGCCTGTTATAACGGTTCCGACGGTTCCGTGTTCATCGATGTGGATTCGAATTTTGGTACCGCTCCCTATACCATCAGTTTCAATGGGAGTGCCTTTACCTCTACCACGAACTACTCTGGACTGTCTGCGGGCAATTATCCTTTCATCGTTAGGGACAATAGAGGTTGTGAGTTCAATGGAAACGCCATGGTCAATGAGCCTTTGCAAATCCTTTCGAGTATGACTGCAAGGGACGTAACCTGTGTTCCTTCATCGGGTGGCGTGAACAGTGGAAACCAGCTTGGAGGTGTCGATGTAACCATTACCCAAGGAGGTGTCGCCGACTATATTTATACGCTATACGACAGCGCGAACAATATCGTGGTGTTAGGTAACGGAGATCCAAATCCGGTTACTTCATCGAGCACGACACACTCTTTTGACGGGGTCGATTTCGGAGACTATTACGTACGGATTGTCGATGCCAATGGCTGTGAAAGTGATCTCGGTTCCGTTAGGGTCCGATCAAATCCATATTTAACGCTTACCGCCAATATCCCACCACCGGATTGTCCGACAGGCGGAACGGCTGAAATAACCGCTTCCGGCGGTTCTGGTGATTACACCTTTGATATTTATGATGTAGGGACGCCACCGACCTCGGAAATTTCAACGGCACCCGATACCGAAGTGGCGACCTTCACTGGCTTGAATCCCGGTCAAACCTATATCATCAGGGCGTATGACAACACCAACAATTGTACTAGCTATCAGGAAGTAGTCATTCCGACTTTATCGGGAATCACCGTAACTATAGATAGCACTACTGACCTAACTTGTGCCGGGGCCGATGATGGTGTGATGACGTTCACGGTCGATAACTACGATCTAGGAGTTACCAGTATCGACTACGAAATACTGAATGCGGTGACCAACACACCGGTAACAGGGGCAGGAACATATGCAGGAACCATCGGACCTGGTCCGGCAGGTGGACCGCAAAGTTTGACCATTAGCCAGATTCCCCCGGGTGATTATGTACTGCTTGTCGATGAGGCCACCGCCCCATCCTGTAGCAATACTACTACCTTTAGAATTACCGAGCCAACCCCGGTAACCTTGACCTTGATCAGCCAGACCGCCGCGAACTGCAATGATCTTGCCGAAGTAACGGTGCGAGCCAGTGGAGGAACCGGCCCATATAGCTACGCCTATGTGGTCAATGGTGCAGGTGTTCCCGGTGCCTTCCCTGAAGGGGCAACTTTTACATTAAATCCCACGGTTAGTTTGGATTGGGACATATATGCCCAAGATGCAAATAATTGTATCGTATCCATACCATTGGACGTGACCATTACCCAAGATCCATCGCCCCAAATAAGTGTCGCCCTTAATGACCAATGCACCGCTGACGAAGGAGGATTTTCCGTGGATATCACGTTGGATGCGGTCGGAATTATTCCCCATCGAATCAGCATTGATGGTGGCGCGCCACAAAGCGCTTCGGGCCTAAGTGTGGTCGGTGATATCATGACCGTTACCAATTTGAGTTCAGGCGCCCACACGTTTGAGATATTGGACGTAAACGGATGTGGGGAAACCGAAAGTATTACTATTTACCCGCCATTAGCGATTGTTGCGAATATTACAAATGATGAAAATTGCAATCCCGCCAATACGGGCGAAGTGACCGTGACTGCCAACGGTGGTTCTGGCAACTATACCTACAGACAAATTGCCCCGGCCGGTCCTACGGAACCATCGGGTATCTTTACAGGATTGACCCATTCTACCTCGTATACCTTTGAAGTGGAGGACGTCACCACGACTTGTAGGATTCCAATTACTGTCACTCTACCCACGCCAGTCGTTCCGACCTTTACCTTAAGCAAGACCGATGTGAGCTGTTACACTGGTAGCGATGGCACCATTACAGTTACCCTTGACCCCGGTAATATCGATATGCCGTATTCCTACAGCTTGGATGGGGGAGCCCCACAGCTCTCCAACGTATTCAATGGTTTAAGCCAAGGAACGTACGATGTAACGGTTATTTCGGATAAGGGATGTGAAGACACGAGGTCGATAGACGTAAATGAACCTAGTCAACTAGCAATCACTGCCCTGCCCTCTGACTTCAGCTGTGATGATGTGGCGAGTACCATAACGGTCACCATCGATAACGATGGTACGGGTAATCCGTCGGGAACAGGGCCTTATACATACAGTTTTGATGGAGGGGCCAACTACCAACCGGGCAACACCTTTGAGGTTCCCTATGGCTCGGCCGACGTTACGGTCGTTGTCAAGGACGCCAATCATTGTACCGATACCCGAGTTGTGAATATTCCAGTAAGACAGGATGTCCAGGCCACTATCAACAGAATTTCGGCACCTATCGACTGTACAACCGCCCAAGAGGTAATCGAGATTGTGGTCACCAATGGAGTCGGACCTTACACCTATACCGAGCTGCCTAGTGGGGCCGTTGTTCCCGACCCCACCAACATCGTTTTGACCGCGCCTGGAACGTATACCTATGAGGTGCTCGATACCGATACCAATTGTTCCGTAATCGTGGAGCACGTCATTGCCCCATACGATTTGATTGACGTATCGGCAACCGTTACCTCCGATGCTACCTGTAGTTACGGCACCGATGGACAAATCGAGGTGACCATTACGGGGTACACCGGTACCTTTGACTATGAAGTTCTTGATAGTACGGGAAGTGTTGTTGTCGGGACTTTGGACTCGGACAACGCCACTTCCGATCCGTATGTCTTCAGCGTGTCTACCACACTTGGGGCCGGAACCTACTCCGTGCGGATTATCGAAACATCCTTCCCGGAATGTCGTGATATATCGAATACCGTGACCATAGATGCTCCAGAGGCAGTAATGGTAATGGAGGTCAGCAATACCCCTGCGAACTGTAATGATGACGCGATTGTGGTAGTGCAGGCCAGTGGTGGCACAGCAGGATATACTTATGCCGTTTTACCCGATGGAAGCCCAGCTCCAACACTTCCGGCACAGTTTACGGAGGATGAGACATTGCATCTAAATCCGAGCACAAATACGTTATGGGACGTTTATGCCATGGATGTAAATGGATGTATCTCCCCTGTACTGGATATTACCATTAGTTTGGATACTTCCCCGGATATTTCTTTGGCCATTGATGACGAGTGTGCGGCAGAAGGAAGTTTTGGAATTACCGTTACCCTGGATGCCGTTAACACGGGTGTTGCACCCTATACCATGAGCATCGACGGAAATGCCTTTGAAAACATCGCTAGCTTTCCACACACCTATGCGGGATTAAGTGCGGGGGGGCATTCTATAGAAATACGCGACGCCAACGGATGTGGGGAAACTGAAAATATCAACATCGATCCGGAGCTAACGGTAATCGCGGTAGTCAACACCCAACCTACTTGTGCCACGAATGATGGAATCATCGAATTTACGGTGGCGGGAGGTTCCGGCGCTTTCACGGTCGAGCTGTTAAGGGCCGATCTTTCGGCAACCGGGATCGCAGCTACCGGAAATCAGTTTACCGGAGTCGCCTTTGGAGATTTTGTCGTGCGGGTAACCGATACCACATTGGGTACGCCTAATTGTAGTGCCGATGCCCCTATTTCATTGGAAGAGCCATCATTGGTAACCTTGTTGCAAACCGACAAAACGGATGTTAGCTGTAATGGCCTTTCCGATGGTTCCATTACCGTTAATATGGAAACACCGTCTGCAGGGGTGAATGACAACCCGCCGTACACTTTTGAGATTACCGATGGTACCAGTACATTTACGCAAAACACCAACCTGTTCACCGGACTTTCCGCGGGAACCTGGGATATTACAGTAACTTCCAACAGAAACTGTGTTGGTGTAGATCAAGTAACGATCGTGGAACCAACGATATTGGACGCTGCCATAACCAATGTAGGTCCTTTTGTCTGCGACCCTAATAATACACAACAAGCGGCGACCATTGAGGTTACCATTACAGCCGGAACCGGAACACCGGATTATTTCTATAGTGTAAACGGCGGCAGCTTCTTGCCAACCGGAGGAGAAATTTTTACGTACTCCGCCATAACGGCCGGCAACTACGACATTGTCATTCGCGATGCGAATGGATGTATGTTCCCGTTGCCGACCCAGAACATAGCGCCCCTTAATACCTTCATGGCAACCGTGGCACTAAGTGATGCGATTACGTGTGCCAACGGACGTGAGGAGGTCTTGATTACGGTGGCCGATAATGGCAATCCGAATACCTATACGTACGAGTTATTGCCTATGGGCAATTCCAACGGTACGCAAACAGCCACAACCGGGAATACCGCCACCTTTGAACTTACAGCAGTGGGGACCTATACATTCCGGATTACCGACACGGCTACTGGTTGTTATGTGGATACTGCGCCCTATGAAATAGTGCCATACGATCTTATCGAGGTGACTGCGCAGGCCGTCGATCCCGTCATATGCTATACTGATGTGAATGGAAGCTACAGCTTAACCGTTTCCGGCTATACCGGTGATTACGACTATGAAGTGTTCGACAGTGCCGATAATCTAGTTCTCGGCCCAGTAAGAACCGATACCGGGGTTAATCCCAGGGTGCTTAGCGGATTGTCTGGCGGTAGTTACTATGTACGTGTGACTGAGGTCGATGCTACTGGTACACAGCAGTGTTCGGATGAGACTAATATTTTCACCATCGTATCGCCCGATATGCCACTTTCCGTGACTACCACGCCTTTGGCCAACGTGACTTGTGACAATGACCGAGGAGAACTCTTGATTGAGCCAAGTGGAGGATACGCTCCCTATGATATTGTGCTGACCAACACTACAACCGGGGATGTTTATACGGAAAATGATGTGCTAAGCCACGTCTTTAATGGTCTTTCTGCGGGCAATTATACCATTGTAGTAACCGATAACGCTAGAACCCCTGGTTGTCAGGTAACCGATAACGAAGTGCTCATCGAGCCTACGCAAATAGATGCTACCGCCGTCGCTACCAACACGCCGCTATTGTGCGAAGGGGACACGAACGCTACCGTTTCTGCGATAGGCGTTGTCAATGGTAGCGGCAATTATGAATATCAGTTGAATTATTACGATCCGGCAGACGCTAACGATCCCTTCAACACTTCCGGTGCTATCTTGACCTTCAGCTCGGGTGCCCAAACAAGTCCCAATTTCAACAATTTGGGTGCGGGTATTTACAGCATCACCGTATCAGACGGATGGAACTGTGATCGTGTAACAAATTTGGTGGCCATTGAAGAGTATACGCCGGTGGTCGCTACATTGATTAGGACTAGCCCTATGACCTGCCAGACAGGTATCGAGCTCAGGCTATCTGCCTCTGGAGGTGCAGGAGCACCTTACGAATATTTTAATCCGTTGACGGGTACGTGGGATGCCATGGATGATGCTGCATCAAATGATGTTAAAATCCTAAGTTTTCCAAACAATCCAGCGACTGATCCAGACCTCTATCAATTTATCGTTAGGGATAGGAATGCTTGTATCTCAAATCCTTCCAATGAGATTTCGGGAAGAGAGCCGGAGGAATTGCAACTAGAGGCCACTGCCATTGCAGGTATTGACTGCTTCGGAGCGGATACAGGGGTCATTCAGGCGAGTGCCGAGGGTGGTTTAGGAAATTACCGATACTCGTTGTTCACCGATGCGGCTTTGGCCAATAATTATTACGGGGCCGGGGTCGATCAGGCTTCAGGAGAGTTCAGGGATTTACCAGCTGGAACCTATTACGTCAATGTCATCAGCGAGGATTGTACAACGCCTCCCGAAGAGGTAATCATCGATCCTGCGGTTTATCTCGAGTTCACGACCACTAAAACCGATGTGAGCTGTTTTGATGAGGAAGATGGAACGATTTCCGTATTGGATAATGGTGGTGGAACCGGTGAATATCAATACGCCATCTCTGGTCCTAACAATAATAACTTACAACAGTTTGATTCTATTAACGTCTTTACTGGACTGGAGGGTTCTCCGGAAGGAACGGTTTATCAAATAATCGCCCAAGATTCCAATGGTTGTCTCACATACTTCGAGGAGACCATCTATAAGCCGACAGAATTAATGCTGACGGCCACACCAACCGATGAGAGTTGTTTGGACAGCAATGACGGAAGTATTTTACTGAACATTACAGGAGGTACCGCTCCTTACCGTGCTGCTTTAAATTCTACCGATGATTCCGATTTCGTTCCCGTGGTCGATGGTTACGAATTTCAGGATTTGGCTCCCGGCATCTATGAAATTTACCTGCGCGATCAAAATGACTGTCCGTCAGTAGCGATTGCTACCGTAGCGGAAGGAGTGAATCTACGAGCCGAGGTACGACCTGTGTACGAATGCGACAGCAATAGGGTTATGAACTATATCAACATTACCCTGGAGGATGATACCATCCTCGGAGACGTCATGTACGCTTTGGATTCGGATGATATCAATGATGCCCAACTAAGTCCGGATTTCAGAAATTCAGCGCCTGGCGAACATTATGTTACGCTGTTCAGCGGCCGATGTGTTAGTGATCCATATCCATTTACCATCGAGGAATTTGAGGAATTGACGCTTCGTCTTGAAAACAACAACATAAATGAAATCACGGCTATTGCCGAAGGCGGACAGCAGGAGTATACCTTCTATTTCGGAGATGTCAACAATGGAAACGATAACACTTACTACATCAACAGAACGGACACCTACGTAGTGACCGTAGTGGATGAAAACGGTTGTGAGGTTTCGGTTTCCATATTCATGGAGTTCATTGATATCGAGATTCCTAACTTTTTTACGCCCGGGGATGGAGATGGACTGAACGACACCTGGAAACCTCGGAACGATGAAGGCTTCCCTGAGATACTAACTGTGATTTTTGACCGTTATGGTAGGGAGGTGTACAAAATGAGACTCGGTGATCAGGGATGGGACGGACGTTACAGGACAAAGGATCTCCCTAGTGGTGATTACTGGTACATTTTAAAGCTGAACGGAGAAAACGATGATCGTGAGTTCGTTGGCCATTTTACCCTATATCGATAAAACTTAACCTACGTAACCATGCGCAATAAACTATTGATACTTGCCCTACTGTTCGGCGCCGTGTTGGCCAGGGGGCAAGAACTAAACTCCCCCCAATTATCCCAGTATTTGGCCGATAATCCTTTTGTGCTATCGCCGGTATATGCCGGTATAGGTGATCATGTGAAAATAAGGCTGAACGGACTCGCCCAATGGGTGGGAATCAAAGACGCACCACAAACCCAATCGTTGGCCGCCGACATGCGCATCGGCAACCAATCGGGAATAGGGATGTTTTTATACAATGATAGTAATGGGTATACCAAACAGCAGGGAGCACGTATTTCTTTTGCCCACCACTTGACCTTGGATCGGTATGACGACGAGTTTTTATCCTTGGGGCTTTCCTACAACTTCAACCAGTTTCGCATTGATATCGATGAGTTTATCGGTGGTGAGTTAGATCCTTCCGTTATCAACAACAGACAAACCACCAACCACAACTTTGACGTGGGTGCCATGTATCGGTACGGTAAATTCTATTTTAGCGCCAACGCCTCGAATTTGTTGGGCAAAGATCCCCAAGATTTGACCTTTAACGCCGACGAACCTAATGAGCTTAGGAACTATTATGTATATACCGGATATCGTTACCGAAAAAACAAGAACAGCGACTTGGAAATAGAGCCCTCCCTTTTATTCAAAATCTTCGAAAGTGATGGCCGTTCCGAAACCGATTTGAACCTGAAATTTCGTTGGTACGATTTTGAGGATTACTACTACGCGGGTGTGAACTACCGTTTTTTGAACGATCAAATCGGTGACCCACTATATATCGCTCCTTTTGCCGGACTTAAAAAATCGAATTTTTACTTTGGGTACTCCTATCAGATCATTTTAAACGAAATCATTACCTATAGCACGGGGACCCACGTGGTAACCATTGGAGTAGACCTCTTCCAAGGATTGAGTAACTGTCGTTGTACCTACTAATCGGATATTGGATGCCCTACTACCATATCGTCGGCCGTTAGGCTTTCCTTTTTTCGGCGGATTCCGTTAAGTTTGTATAAAATGTTTATGTTTTGGGTAGTATTAAAGTCGAAAATATAAGGGTCTATGCCTATCACGGCTGCTTACCCCAAGAAACGGTCATTGGAAGTGATTATCGCGTAGATGTAGCTGTGCACGCCAACCTATCCGAACCTGCCAAGAGTGACAATCTCAAGGAGACAGTGGATTATGTTCATATCAACCATATCGTTAAAGACGAGATGAAGGTGCCATCCCAACTTTTGGAACATGTGGCACAGCGTATTCTAGACCGACTATTTTCGGAAATAGCTATGGTGGAAGAGGCGGAAGTGGGCGTTTCAAAAATAAACCCTCCTATCGGCGGAGATGTTGGAAGAGTCACCGTAATCCTGTCCCAAAAAAGAAGTTGATTATTTAAAATTATGTTACCTTTGCCCCGCAAAAAGGCATCGTGGCCGAGTGGCTAGGCAAGGCTCTGCAAAAGCTTGTACAGCGGTTCGAATCCGCTCGATGCCTCTAAAATGATTCCCTGCCCATACATGGGTGGGGATTTATCGTTTATAGAAAAAGTCCATTGGATACGTACAGCGTTTCCCCCGAGGATTCGGGGCGCTCAATACCTCTGAAAAAATCCCTTCCCTTTTCCTTATCTGATTTTATCGATACGTTCCAGTCCTTTTTCAATATTGAACTTGTCTTTTGGTAAGAACCCTTTCGTAATCAAGACCAAACCACAAATCACCAAAATCACCCCAAGTACCTTTTTAACCCTACGGATTCTTTTTTTGGTCAGCTTTTGCTTTAATTGCTTGGCCAGCAGAATTTTCAAAAGGTCGGTTACAAAATAAGCCGCTATCATGGAAGTAAAAAATGCCATGATTCGGGATGAGTCGTTGTCGAGGCTTGGGCCCACTACGATAATGATCCCCAGCCAAAAAACAAGCACCCCGATATTGATAAAGTTTAGAAGAAAACCTTTAACAAAGAGCCCGAAGTATCCCTTACTGACCTTAATGGACGTCTTTTCCGCTTCCTTGGAGGTTTTTGTAATGCTTTGTTTCCTTACAAAGGTCGTCACCCCATAAACCAAGAGGATTGCCCCGCCGAACACATACAGACCAGGCTGATTGCTTAAATTTTCCAATAGTTGAAAGCTACTAAAATAGGCTACGGTTATGAAGAGTATATCCGCTACTATTACTCCCAAATCAAAGACCACGGCCGCACGGAACCCTTTGATGGCGCTAGTTTCCAAGAGCACAAAAAAAACAGGCCCGATCATAAAGCTTAAAAGAAAGCCCAAGGGTATCGCTGCCTGAATGTCTTCCCACATGCTACTAATTGGGTTATTGGTTGAAAAAGCGTAACGGTTTGGTAATTATGCTACAAATTATGGATTTCAAATCACATTCGTGTCACCGTACCCCCAAAAACGGTTTTTTCATCCATCTTGGCGGGATCACCGTACACCAGTACCTCGCCTCCGGCCTTCACAGTGGCCTTTACATAGTCCGTTGCATAAATTTCAGCCCTCGAACCCGCATTTACATTGACCGTCGTAAACTTGGTTTTGAAGTTTTTTCCTTCGTAGATTCCCCCGGTATTGATAGCGACATCCTGTAAATCGGAAGTACCGATCGCTTCTATGAGTCCGCCGGTTACTGATTTTACCAAAAGCTGTTCTACTTCCGCATCGATTTCCAGCTCACCACCCTCTTGAGCCTTTAATTCCAGTACATCTTGTCTGATGGTTTCCTTAGAAGTAATACGTGCATCTTCATTTACATCTATTACAATGATCTTACCGCTGTAATACAGGTCTACAAAGGTGCGATAACCACTGAAGATTTTATCGATTTGCATGCGCAGTTTCAATACGCCATCATTGTTGACAATAGCCACTTTTTGGGTGTTTGCTCCTGTGATGACCGCTTTATTCACATCTGACTTTATCAAATTTACGGAGAGTCCGTCAAAAGCCTTGATTTCTGTGAACGTATCTAGATCTTTGGTTATTTTTTGGTCTTGGGCAATGGCAGTAGTAAATCCTAACCACGATAAAACGTAAAACAGTACTAATTGTTTCATATCGGTTTTTAAGCAGGCACTAAGCACTAAACAAATTCTATTCCAAAAAATTGTTTACTCATGCTTTCCTATCAAGGAAAAATCCAAATGGCGTTTGACCAAATCAGTGTTTTTCACCATCACGATCACCTCATCCCCCAGGGTATATGTTTTTTTGGTACGTTCCCCTATAATGGCGTATTGCTTCTCATCAAAGATATAATAATCCCCTTTTATATCACGAATCCGCACCATTCCCTCACACTTATTTTCGATAATCTCCACATAGATGCCCCATTCGGTAACACCTGAAATTACTCCGACAAATTCCTCATCTTGATGGTCCTGCATGAACTTGATTTGCATATACTTAATCGAATCGCGCTCGGCATTTGCCGCCAGGTTTTCCATATCGGAAGAATGCTTGCATTTTAGTTCGTACGTTTCGGCCTTAGGGGATTTTCCCCCATCGAGGTAATGTTGTAATAACCGATGTACCATCACATCGGGGTACCTTCGGATTGGGGAGGTAAAATGGCTGTAATAATCAAAAGCCAAGCCATAGTGTCCTATGTTATCGGTCGTATATATCGCCTTGCTCATACTACGGACGGCCAAGGTATCGACCAAGTTTTGTTCTTTCTGTCCCTTCACATCGTCAAGAAGTTTGTTTAGCGATGCGCTAACGGATTTTTTGTCCTTGAAGTCGAGTCGATGACCAAACTTTGAAATAATGCCATTCAGTGCCTGTAATTTATCTTCATCAGGCTCATCATGCACACGATATACAAAAGTCTTTTTTGGTTTTTGCCTCCCAATAAACGCGGCTACCTTGCGGTTGGCCAATAACATAAATTCCTCAATCAGTTTATTGGCATCTTTTGACTCCTTGAAATAAACGTTTTCCGGCTCATTTTTATCGTTCAGATTAAACCGAACCTCAATGGAATCGAAAGAGATGGCTCCTTTTTGCATTCGCTGCTCTCGCATTACTTTTGCTAATCGATTCAAGGTCAATGTCGCATTGACGACTTCTTTCGATACCGAATACCCTTTACCCCGAATCGAGATTTCCTCGGGAATAGTACCGTTTTTGTTTTCAATGATGTACTGTGCCTCCTCGTAAGCAAAACGCTCATTGGAATTTATGACCGTTCGCCCGAACCACTGTTTCTTGACGGCAGCGCTATTGTCTATTTCAAAAATGGCCGAGAACGTATATTTTTCCTCATTCGGTCTAAGGGAACACGCATTATTCGATAATACTTCGGGTAGCATGGGCACTACACGATCTACTAAATATACCGAAGTGGCCCTATTGTAGGCTTCGTCATCTAAAATCGTATCGGGTTTCAGGTAATGTGAGACATCGGCGATATGTATGCCGATTTCATAGTTACCATTTTCCAAGATTTCGAACGAAAGGGCGTCGTCAAAATCCTTTGCATCTTTTGGGTCGATGGTGAATGTGAGTACCTCTCGCATATCCCGTCTTTTCGAAATTTCCCCTTTCTTTATGCTCGTATCAAGCTGATTGGCAAAACGTTCTATCTCCGGTGGAAAATTATAAGGCAACCCGTATTCCGCCAAGATCGAGTGTATTTCAGTATCATGCTCCCCGGGTTTTCCCAATATTTCAGTGATTCTCCCATAAGGAGAATCGGTATTTTCGGGCCATTCGGTCATTTCAACAATGACCTTATCTCCATCGGTCGCCTTTCCTATTTTATCCTTTGAAACGAACACATCGGTATACATCCTGAAATCCGAAGGCCTCACGAAGGCAAAATTCGGCTGCATGTCCACAATACCGACAAAACTGGTTTTATTCCTTTTCAGGATATTGATAATCTCACCCTCCAGTTTTCTCCCTTTTCTTCTAGGATAGATATATACCTCGACGGTATCTTTATGAAATGCTTTGTTTAATTTGTTAAACGGTACGAAGACGTCATCATCAATACCTTCCACTACGATATACGCATTCCCCCTACCGGTAATATCGACTGTTCCGGTATGGTAGGTTTTTGTGGAAGGAGCCGCCTTATAATTGCCCCGGCTCTCTTCTACGATGCGTTTTTTTTCTTTAAGTTGAACCAGTCTTTTAATCAATTGGTTTCTATCATGGGCTTCGCTAACGCCAATTCTGGCGGCAATTTGTTTATAATTGAAGGATTTTTTAGGTTCTTTCTCAAGAACGGTAAAAATTCCTTTGGTAATTTCGTTTTTTCTACTGTTTTTAGTTCGCTTCTTCTTCTTGGACATTCAATTCTTATTAGACCGGAAAATTACGAATTATAATTCATTGCGGTTTTAATCCTACGTGCTGTATTTTTTATAAAGACAATATGCTTATTAACAATTATTCCATATTCATATTCTTTCTTTTTAATGTAAAATTAAAAATGTTGTCTATGTTGGTCTGTTGATAGGTGGGAAAAATAAACCCTCAAAAAGTTGCTTTCAACCAATTTTAAAACTTACTGACAAAATTTACCATCACGGGAATCTTGAAATCGAGCGTTTTAGCGATTTTATCAAGATAAGTTGATAACCGATTTCAACATGAATTTTTTCATAAGTATCGCTTAAAATTATGTTAACTCTTTCATGTATTGATTTGATATGTTCCTATCAAATAGTTAGAAGAAAATTATGCTAATCACAAAGCATTTTGTAAAACAAATTTCAAATGAAAAAACAAAATAGGAAAGTCAGTTTTTATTGTCGGTTTATCAACAGTGCCAACAACCAATAAGCCGGGCTAATTAACAATGCTTTTTGTGAAAACCAGAATATTTGTTGTGAAAGCATTCCTTTATGTGGTGAAAACGCTCTTCTGTATAACAATTTGTACTTTTGTATTACTAATCGGAATTTATTTAGCAATGAAAATAGCCATAGGGAACGACCACGCAGGTACTGAGTATAAATTAGCGGTTATCGGCTTGTTGAAATCGATGGGTATCGAGGTGCTGAATCATGGTACCGATGGTACGGATAGTGTAGATTATCCTGACTTCGTACATCCTGTCGCCAGGGATGTAGAAGAGGGAACGGTTACTTATGGAATTATCATTTGTGGAAGTGGCAACGGTGCATCGATGACGGCAAATAAGCATCAAAAGGTGCGTTGTGCACTCTGTTGGACCAAAGAAATCGTCGCCTTGGCAAGAGAGCATAACGACGCCAATATCTTAAGCCTACCGGCACGCTATATTTCACTGCCTCAGGCATTGGAAATGGTAAAGACCTTCTTAAGTACCGATTTCGAAGGCGGAAGGCACGAACGTAGGATTGAAAAAATACCCTGCGCAAATCCATGACAATCACGACCAAGACATTCCCTGAGCTTACTACAGAGGAACTGTACGCTATTTTACAGTTGAGAAGTGAAGTTTTTGTAGTCGAACAGCATTGTGCTTACCAGGATTTAGACGGTAAAGATCAGAAAGCACTGCATATAATCGGTACACAAAATGAACAGTTGGTAGCGTATACCCGAGTGTTCGGACCAGGTGAATATTTTCGCGAGGCCAGTATTGGAAGGGTAGTGGTGAAACCTTCGGAAAGAAAACACGGATATGGCCGCGAAATTATGAACGCCTCCCTAAAAGCCATTAAGAACTCTTATCACACAACTACTGTTCAGTTATCCGCACAGACATATCTCAAGAAATTTTACAATTCCCTGGGTTTTGAACAGGTGGGTAAGGGTTATTTGGAAGATGGCATACCCCATATAGGTATGTTGAAGAAGTGATAGCACCCTCACCTCAAATCTTGATCGGCGTCTTATTGGTAAGATTAATATCCTCTAGCATATTATCGGTGAATTTATAATGCCCTTTTGTGGTAATGATGCGGAAATGATGGGAATTCATTCTGCTCATTGTATCCAAAAAAAGCCATTTTGACTTCAATAGTCGCGGTTTTTCCGATTTTAAGCTAATATCAAAATAGTATTTTCGCCCATTTTTAATCGCTACGATATCTGGTGTAATTTTCGAACCACTTCCCTTTCGAACGTACGATTTTGGGGTTTCATATCCTTCAATATCGGCCTTGATTTCTTCAAATCCGCTCGACTCCAAATAATGAATTGATTTCTCCAGGAATTCCTGATTCTCAGTTTTATCTAATTGTATCATAATCAACAAGATAATAGAATTCCTTAAAAATCCAAATTTTTAGTGATCAACCGTATTATTGGTTCAATATTTCTGTAAATAAATCGATCAGGGGTTGATTTACGTTACTGGGGTCGGGAAGACCAAAACCAAGATATAATCCAAAGGCATCCTCATGATAGGCATGGTAGGTAAAATGTATGTTATTGGTCTTCGCGATATCAACCATATCCTTTACAAAATCGAGCCCGCCTTTTTCATCTTGAAAACAGGGATATCCCGCACCGAACTCACCCATATACAGGGGAGCGTTCCGATTCTTGGCCCAATGGGCCATTTTTTCGATCACCGATTCCAAGTACGCTCTATTCCGTCTTAAAACAGGTCCGTCAACCGAATAGAAGTCCAATCGTATCTTACATTCGGCATTGCCGGCTACGTTCTCGCCTTTCATCCACCCGCTGATTTGATAGGAATGGTTTGCCCTGGTTTCAAAGACTTCCCCATAATTGCTCATGTTGGCGTCCGTGGTAGCCCCCTCGATGTATAAACTATTGGAATCGTTGCGACCTTCCAAATTGGAAACAGCGCCGATACCACTTTCATTACGGCTCCAATAACTCCAACTTTCCAGAGTAGTGAGATTGGCTTCGTAAATGGTACGTACAAAATCTCCGTTCTCATCGTATTCGGTTACTATAATGTCATCAAAATAAACCCGTCCCCCCACATTTTCACCAACCAGTGCAGGTATGCCAATATCAATATTCGGGTCGGCTACCTCATATAGAACGCCCTCGAAGTACTCCCACTCAGTGGTACCACTGGGCAGACTTGGATTATCGAACGAAGCGGTATACCACTGACTCTCGGAGATTTCCAAAACCGTTTCATCGGGATAGCTTCCGCCATCTCCCAAATCTGCAAACTCAAGTAGCTGATGGGTGTAGAAATAAGGGTCATATCCATGGAATTCGTAGATCAGGTTGTTCCCTGTAACCGATGGAAAATTGAGGTTGGTATCCGTTTGAGCTCCTTTGACATAGATGGCTTTTTCCAAAAAGATGAGATGATGCCTGTTCACCGAACGGATTGCATCTATTATTTTTTGGGCCAATTGGCTCCACTGATCGATAGATTGGGTGGGTACGGGCTCATTAACGGGACCGAACCCTGCAATTTGCACTTCGTTTACATAGCGTTTGGCAATTTCCTTCCACAAGGCGGCCAGTCGATTTTGGTTTTCCGTATTGGTCCACAAAGCATCTCCTTCCCCCTGCGATTGGTACCCACCCTGGGGAACATGCATGTTCAATACCAAATAAATACCGTGTTTTTTGGCCCAGGCAATATTTTGGTCTAGCCAATCCCATCCGCTTTGACGGTAGGTATACGGATCGGAATCGTCTTCAAAATAATGATAGTTCATGTAAAAGCGAATGGTGTTCATTCCCATGGAACGAACGCGTTCGTAATCTATTTCGGTATGATGCGCTGGCGGTAGGGCGGAGTTTTCCCAAATAAAATTGTTAAAGGCGACGCCCTGTAAATATACCGTGTTTTTATTTGCGTCCACCAATTGCGTACCCTCCAACTGCAGCAATAGATTTTCAGAATACTCCTCGGGAAAGGTATCTTCCCCTTTCGGTTTCTCTGACTCTGGTTCAGGATCGTTTTGGGTTAACGGAATGTCATCGTTGCCACAGGAAACGAACAAGAAGAAAATCAGAAAAAGGCAACTCGGTAATTTCATCTCATTTTTATAGTAATATACGGAAACGACCATCGGTTAAGATGATGGAATAAAAACCCGACATAAAGATCACCTGGCCTTTGCAATAATTTATGCAAAGCGTTTCGCAATTCGCTGTGCTACCAAAAAATCCAATTTAAGAATTAGATTAGTTGGTTTTTCAGCTTTGTTTTGGCTTGAAAAAAAGAGATACCCTTCCCTGTCCTCGTGCAATTCCTGTAGTTTTACCTTCCCATGATACCGCACTTCCTGCTTGGCGTACCCGCCTAGTCTTTTTTCAGTCAGGTTTCTGGCCGATAAGAAACGAAGCAGTTTTTTCCGGTTTACAAAAGTAATTTTTGCTGCGGTAAATTTTCCCGGCTCGTCCGAGTAAATCCCTGTGATAAGTGAATAAAAATCGGTTTGTTTCCCGGTATCGAACAACCAACCTTTTTTTGGAACGCCTGCTTTTTCATAGCGTAGTTCAAAGGCAAAGGTGGGCAAGTCTTCATTGAGGTAATCGAGCTGTGCTTTTTCGTCCAAAAAAAACGTTTTGCCACTATTTTTGCTTTTAAAGATTAAATCGATGCCTTCCAATTGCCGTTTTGAATTCGCTACACGTTCAAAATGATAGTGTTTCAAATGAAGCCTATATAGAGAATCGAGGTATGTCGACAGGCACTTTTCTTTCTTGAGGTCCGATTTAAACGTGCTTACAAGCGCCATTTTCACAAATTGATTTTTTCATATAAGGAGGCTCCGATTTTTTCGATCACGCCGACTACCAAGGCATTTCCCATAAAAAAAGCACGTTTTGAATCGGATATGCCTCTTAGTTGGGTATGATTATCAGGGAACATGTTCAAACGTTCCAGTTCTACGGGGGTAAGTCTCCGTAGGCCCTTTTTAGTAGCGATTACATGTTTGAAACGGGAGGCACTTTTACCGCCCTCCCCGGTAATGATGGTTCTTGAGGCCTTATCCAATGCATCGGGAAATATCATGCTACCTTCACTATAGTGGTAAGAATGGCCGTTTTTGGAGGTACGTATTTCTTTTTTACTTCCTTTTAGGTATTCCCATTTTGGAAGGTCCTCGGTCGGAAGGAAGAAGTCTTCGGTAACCTCCCCATTTTGAAGAATATCTCCCAGAACGATTCTCGGACCATCGTAATTTGGAAGTGTTTTCGAAGTAAAAACAGTTCCATTGATGAAGATACCACTATTTTCAAAAGGGGATAACTTTTGTCTTTTATTAAAATTTTTCGATAGGGACACTAAGTCTCTATCTATTCTTAATTCAGAAGGTTTTTGAACGACCTTGACAACGGGAAAAGAGTGCGCGAGCGTACCCAAAGTATGAATCCATTCGGTTGGGTCCTCTCCCTCAAGTTGTTTGTATATGACGGTAGATCGGTGATATGCCAGGATAAAAACACGCCGTCTCCGTTGAGGCATCCCGTAGTCAGCTGCATTGATGACACGCCATTCTACCGCATAGCCCAAATCGTCCAAACTTTTCAATATGATGGCAAAATCCCTTCCCCGTTGGGAGGAAGGTGATTTCAACAAGCGGTCCACATTTTCAAGAAACAAATAACTGGGCGGGTGTTTTTTTTCGGAAAGAATACGGTGGATACTCCACCAGAGCACCCCTTTTTTCCCAATCAATCCTTTTGAGTTCTGAAGGGTGGTTGCGACGGAGTAGTCCTGACAGGGAAAGCCTCCCACCAGTAGATCGGCATCTGGGATGGTATCGATAGATACTTGGGCAATATCCTCATTGCTGTGGTTTTCACTTCCGAAGCGCGCTTCATAGACCAAGGAGGCGTGTTGTGTCTTGGTTGAAGGCTCCCATTGATTGCTCCAAACCACCTTATAATGACCCGAATGTTCCAATCCTAGACGAAAACCGCCTACCCCGGCAAAAAGTTCGATGACGTTCATTTTTTTCATCTAGGACGAATTTAATCAAAATAGGAACTAGACCGATAGGTTCTTATAATAATTGAAAAACGAATTTCACCGGGTCGATATACAAATGAGGTATGAATTTGACTTTGACCGTCACTAGTAATCTGGAAGGGACCTTCAATTGAATGTTAAAGCGTATCAAGTCATCTTATATTTTTGTAACTTCAAGGCAATCATATACACAATTATCATGGCAAATTTTAATTTGAACATTAACGGTAAGAGTCAGCAAGTAGACGTAGACCCCACAACGCCCATTCTTTGGGTCTTGCGTGACCACTTGAAATTAGTAGGAACCAAATACGGTTGTGGCGTCGCACAGTGTGGCGCCTGTACCATACATTTGGGCGATTCGGCAGTACGTTCTTGCCAGTTGCCCATCTCAACAGTGGGTGACCAGGAGATAACGACCATCGAAGGTCTTTCCGAAAATGGCGACCATCCGGTGCAACAGGCTTGGATCGAAGAAGATGTATACCAATGTGGCTATTGTCAGGCTGGGCAAATTATGAACGCCAGTGCTTTCTTAAAAAGCAATTCCAACCCGACGGACGCAGAAATCGAAACGGCCATGAATGGCAATATTTGTCGGTGTGGCACCTACACCAGGATTAAAAAAGCGATTAAAAAGGCCGCTGCCTCGGAAAATGCCTAGAAGCCAATTAAGAATTTAAAACAACAACAATGAAACTCGTAAAAACTACTTACAATAGACGCTCCTTTTTAAGAAGTTCGGCACTAGCCGGAGGAGGAATGATGCTAGGTTTTAGTTGGCTGGCATCCTGTAAGCCGACTCCGGAGCAACTTAAAAGCATCCCGAAGGAATGGTTCGATATCAACGGATTTTTAAAAATTGCCGATAACGGCATGGTGACTATCATGTCGCCCAACCCCGAAATAGGTCAGAACGTGAAGACGGCCATGCCCATGATCGTTGCCGAAGAGTTGGATGTCGATTGGGACGATGTCATCGTCGAACAAGCCCCATTGAACACCGATATTTTTACGCGACAACTGGCCGGTGGAAGCCAATCGATACGTCAAGGATGGGAAGGGTTGCGGATGGCCGGGGCAACCGCTCGGCAAATGTTGATTACCGCGGCTGCCGCTGCCTGGCAAGTTCCGGCAAACGAAATTACCACGAAAGCAGGGGTGCTGAGCCATGAAGGAAGCAATAAAACGGCCGGATATGGGGAAATGGCCTCGGCGGCTGCAGGCGTCGAAATTCCGGAGGAAGTGCCTTTAAAGGAAGCCACGGAGTTCACCATCATCGGTACAGACCGGAAAAATGTGGATGGACCAAAGATTGTCACAGGGCAGCCGATGTTCGGTCTTGATATCCAGGAAGACGGCATGCTTACCGCGATGATTGTGCATCCGCCTGCTTTTGGAATGACCTATAAATCGATGGATGTGGAATCGGTCAAGGCAATGCCGGGCATAAAGGATGTTTTTCCTATTGAAGTGTACCCAGAGGGCGTGGAAAAACAATGGTCGGATGGCGGTGGCATCGCAACCTTGGTTGCAGTGGTCGGGGAATCTACCTGGCAGTGTATGCAGGCGAAAAAAGCCTTAAAGGTTGAATGGGAGACCACTTCCAAGCTCGAAAGCAGCGCTGATCACGAGGAAGCGCTCACTCGATTATTGAATAGCAAGCCCAAAGAAGCCGCTCGGCGAGACGGTGACGTCCCCAAAGCGTTCAAAAATGCCGCCAAGGTAATAGAACGCACGTATAGCGCTCCTTTTTTGGCGCATAATACGATGGAGCCCATGAACTTTTACGCCCATGTGACAGCGGAAGAAGCAAAATTGAAAGGGCCCATTCAAACCCCTGAGTTTTTGGAGAAAACCTTGGCTTCCCGTTTGGAGATGCCGTTGGAGAAAATCGATATCATGATGACCCGGATGGGAGGTGGCTTTGGCAGACGGCTGTACGGTCACTTTGGAGTGGAAGCGGCCGTTATTTCAAAAAAGATGCAGGCACCCATCAAGCTGGTCTATACCCGCGAAGATGATATGACCCAAGGCACCTATCGCCCTTCTTACAAGGTACGCTACAAGGCAGGGCTTGACGAAAATGGTAAGCTTATCGCATGGCACGTCCGGGGAGTTGGAACGAACGACGATTTGGTATTTGAAAACCGCTTTCCCGCTGGCGCGGTCGATAATTACTTGGCAGAAAAACACATGCTGGAATCGAATGTGACCACAGGCGCCTGGAGAGCCCCCCGATCTAATTTCATTGCCGGAGCCGAGCAAGCTTTTATAGACGAGGTCGCAGAGTTGGCCGGAAAGGACCCGATTGAATTCCGATTGGAATTGTTCGACAGGGCCATCAACGACCCAGTGGGCGATCCTGAGACCAATGATTACGATCCCAAAAGATATGCAGGTGTTCTCAGACTGGTGAAGGAAAAAGCCGGATGGACCGGAGGAAAAAATGGAAATAGTGCCCGGGGGGTTGCCTCTTATTACTGTCACAATTCATACGTGGCCCAGGTATTGGATTTGACCATGGAAGGGGACACCCCGACAATCGACAAGGTATGGTGTGCCGTGGACTGTGGTATCGTTATCAATCCATTGAGTGCCAGGAACCAGATTGAAGGGGGCATTATCGACGGTATCGGTCATGCCACCTATAGTCAAATGACCTTTACGGACGGGAAGCCCGATCAAGAAAATTTTGACACCTATAACCTGATTAGGAACAATCAGGCACCCAAGGAAATTGAAACCTTTTTTGTTGAAAACGGTATCGACCCGACCGGGCTGGGAGAACCTTCCCTACCGCCCGTGATCGGCGCCTTGGCCAACGCGCTTTACAAAGCTACCGGCCAGCGTTACTATCATCAACCTTTTATTTCCGAGCGACAAGTGGTCGGATAGAAAATATTTTATTAAACAGTATGTAAAAAAAGCGAATCAGAAGTACTTTTGATTCGCTTTTTTGATTTCCCTTCGAACCTTGTTTTCATCCATTCGTTTTAAGGCAAATTCAATTATTCCTTACTTTTACCAAAAGCTATTTGGTATGCGTTTAATCACCAGCGAGGTGCTATTTTTTTTTCTACTAAGTTTCATGATATCGTGTGGGAACCTTGAGGAAAAGGCTGAAAAAGTACTTTTAGAAGAACAAATTTCCACCATAAAAAATAAGTTTGCACCCGACAAGCGGGTAGCCTTGTTTCAGGTGGAGGCGGTTGCGAGAGAAGGAAAGTATCTCTTAAAAGGAGAAAGCAACCTACCGGAGGCGGTAAGCGCATTAAAGAAAAGACTGTCCGACGACAACATCGACTTTATTGACAGTATTCAGCTTTTGCCATCGGCCGATTTGGAGGGAAAAACACGGGGCTTGATTACCATCTCCGTAGCCAACTTGCGAAGCAATCCCAAGCATTCGGCAGAATTGGCGACGCAGGCGACCTTGGGAACGCCCATCAAAATTTACAAGAAAAAGGGGGACTGGTCCTTGATTCAGACCCCCGACGGCTATCTTGCTTGGGTAGACGATGGTGGTATCGTCCCCTTGACCGAAGATGAATTGGAACGATGGAAAATCACCAAAAAAATTATCTATACCGAAACCTACGGACATGTTTATGAGCGACCGGACAAGAGCTCCCAACCGGTGTCCGATGTCGTAGCCGGAAACGTGCTGGAGCTTTTAGACGAACAAAATGATTTCTATGCCGTAAAGTACCCGGACGGGCGAATCGGCTATGTGGATGGTTCCAAGTCACAACCGTACCAACAATGGCTGGAATCCATGGAGCCTTCAGGGGAGTCACTGGTGACTACCTCAAAGCAATTGATGGGGATACCCTATCTCTGGGGTGGTACCTCCACCAAAGGAGTGGACTGTAGCGGATTCACTAAAACCGTCTTTTTTCTAAACGGTTTGGTGATTCCCCGCGATGCTTCCCAACAAGTGCACACCGGAATACCTATCGATTCGATTCAAAGTTTTGACTTGTTGGAAAAAGGCGATTTGCTGTTTTTTGGAAGAAAGGCCACAGATTCGACCCGGGAAAAAGTAGTGCATGTAGGGATGTGGATTGGCGATAATCAGTTTATTCATTCGTCCGGGAAAGTTCGCATTAGCAGTATGGACAATAAAGCGGATAATTATGACGAATTCAATCGCAATCGTTATTTGCGCAGCAAACGGGTGTTGAAACAAGAGGATAAAGGGCTCATAAGTTTGGTCAAAACACCTTTGTTCAAAGAGTAGGAATTTTGTCCGAACCCCCAAATATCAACTTGAGATGCTTGGAATCGGGCTTTCGCTTTTCACTTAGCAAGCTCACCACAACATAGGTCGTTAGTGAAATTAGAAAAGCGGGAATAATCTCGTGAACATCCTTCAGGGCCTCATATTCAAAACGAAATCCAAAACGCCATACCACGTTTACGATCATTCCCATCACCATGGAGGCCATGGCCCCCAGGTCGGTGCCCCATTTCAGATAAAGGCCGCCAAAAATAGCCGGAAAGAAACTTGCGGCAAAGACGGCCCCGGCGAAGGCAGTCAGCTCCACAATTCCGGCCATTGGGTATAGCGTCAGGGCGTAAACAAGCAAGCAATAGAGGGCCATAAACCATTTGGTCCTTGGAATGATTTTGGAAATAGGCATGGGCCTTATCACGTGCCAGATATCCTTGACAAAGGCGGTACCGACGATAATGATGACCGATGCCAAAGAAGACATTCCCGCGGCAAACAAGCCTGCGACGCAGATACCATTAACCCATTTATTATCGAACTTATCAAGCATAAAACCCACCACCTCATCGGTATCGTTGATGAGGTATGCGGCCTCATCCGATGTCGCCATTCCATGAACCAGGGCGCCCAGGCCCATGACACAAACCAGGGAAATTCCTAGAAAAACAGGTGTCCATATCATGGCGAAGCGCATGCTTTTGGCATTGTTGACAGAATAAAACCGAATAAGGTTCTTGGGCTCGGAAATCTGTTTCATTCCTACTGCCAATCCAATTCCCAAGATGTAAAGAAACGATACGAGCTCCCCGAAGGTCACCAATCCGGATTTCATCGGCTCCCCAGTTTTGGTCATATGATCGGTAGTACTGATCGATTCCATCAAATTATCCACTCCGCCAGCGTATAGAAAGGGAATCATCAACATTAAAATCGCCACCCCGAACATGATAATACCTTGAATCGCATCTGTCCACAACACACTGTACATGCCGCCCCAGATGGTATAGGCGCAGGTGATGGCAATTATGGCAAACGCTCCATACCCGTAAGGAATATCCAAGACCGAGGTCAATACATGGGCGCACCCTTTGGCGATACCGATCATGTACCAAAGCGTTGCAAAAAGAATGATGACAGCTGATAGGATACGAATACTTTTTGCCAAGTTACTCTTGTATCGTAAATGGAAATAATCGGGAATGGTAAACGATTGTAGCCGCGCTGTTTGAAACCGCATTTTTGGCCCTAATAGCTGCCATGAAACAATGCAGAACAAGGTCCATATAAAACCCATCCAAGCCCATGAGAGTCCGTACTCAAAAGATTTACCCGCTTGACCGATATACGTATTGGTGCTGGCAGATGTCGAAAAAAAGGCCAATGAAATCACCCATCCCGGGATTTCCCGTTTCGCAACGTAATACCCCTCAACCCCTTGGGAAGCCTTCTTTTTGAAATACCAACCAATGTAAAGGCATCCGCCTACATAGAGCGCCGTTAAGAGTAAGGTTACATAGTGCTTTTCTAGATACGCCATTAATGTTCTGGATTAGGGTCGCTGTCATCAACGATGATTTCCCTTTTGATTACCAACAGGGCGTTGAGCGCAACCACTAAGATGATGCCGAGGTATGGGAATAGTGTCAAAAAATCCATCTTGTTCCATTTAATTATGCCCGAACTGACGGCAGTTTAGAAAAATTTCTTCAAATCGTTCTTGGTTACCTTTCCTAATACATTCCTAGGCAACTCCTTACGTAGGATATAGTTCCTTGGAATTTTGTAGGTAGGTAAGTGTTCCTTTAACCAGTTAGACAGCTTTTCAAAGTCGATGCTCTCCGCATCGGAGACCAAACAGGCCGAAACCGTTTCGCCCCATTCCTCATCGGGAATTCCGACCACGGCACAGTCGTTGACCGAAGGATGTTTTCTCAAGACATCCTCTATTTCCAAGGCGGATATCTTATAACCTCCCGACTTTATGATATCGACACTATCGCGACCTAGAATTTTGTATAATCCATCGTTCAGCATTCCAATATCCCCGGTAATGAACCAACCATCTTTGGTAAAGGCCTTTTGGGTAGCTTCCTCTTTTTGCCAATATTCCTTAAAGACACTGGGGCCTTTGATTTGAAACTCCCCGGGCTGGTTTTCCCCAACCGGATTGTTATCGGTATCTACCAGTCGCATTTCAACCCCTGGTAAAGGCAAGCCCACATGGCCCGGTCGGCGTTCCTCTCGGTACGAATTGGACAAGCCCATACCGATTTCAGTCATCCCGTAACGTTCCAACAAGGTCTGGCCAGTAATACTTCGCCATTTTTCCAATACTGGAACGGGCAGGGCCGCGGAACCGGAGACCATCAATCGCAATTTGGAGGCCGCCTCGGAAAGTCTTTGTTGCTCCTCGGGCGATGCTATTTCCCAAAAGGAAATCAATTTGTAATAAATGGTCGGGACCGCCATGAATAACGTTAATCTCCCGGAAGCGATTACGCTCCAAACTTTTTCGGCGTCGAACTTGGGCAAAAATTCGCAACAGGCCCCACTCCACAGGGCACAACTCATCACGTTAATGATCCCGTGCACATGATGCAGGGGCAGGATGTTCAAAATATAATCATCTTGCTCCCATTCCCAGGCGTTGACCAAGGTAGTGATTTGTGCTTCGATGTTGGCGTGCGTCGTTACCACTCCCTTTGGTTTGCTGGTAGTGCCACTGGTATACAAAATCATCGCTCTTCGGTCCATTGCCACATCGGGTAAAACAGCAGTATTTTTGGTCAGCGCTTTTTCCAATGGCACCAAGGAAATTCCTATTTCCCGTTCTAACGGCCGCAGAAAATCGAAAAAATCGGAATGGGCGATAACAGTTTCGGCCTGGGTATCTTTCAACACATATTGGATGGATGGTAATGGGTGTAATACACAAAGGGGAACAGCTATGCCACCTGCCCCCCAAATACCCCACTGCACTGCGGTGTATTCGAAAGAGGGAGGTACCAGGAAGGCGACCCTAGCCTCATGTAAATCGGTTCTGTCCCCTAGGAGATTGGATGCCACCGATTGGGATGTGTGGGTCAACATCCCATACGTATAGGTATTTCCATTAGATACCAGGGCATTTCGGGATGCAAAATCAAAGGCTCTTTTTAATAAGGTAATCATAGATGTAAATCTCAAAATGTGAACGCTGTATTGCACAATACGTAGCAATTTCATCATCGACAATCCGTTCGCATCGTATAACAAAGGCACAAAATACGGTTCTTTTTTCGGTAGACCACATTTTGCTGGAGTCTTGTTATGTTTTAGAGGGTTATAACCCATTGGATTTTGGAAATAGCCATATTTCAAGGGTTTAAAACAGACACTCTGTATAACCGATAGTTTTCGTACCTATGCAGAAATGTTACTTAATTTTTTTGCTGCTGTTTGGCGTTCTTTCCGCAGGCAATATATTCTTGAACCTGTCAAGGGCTATTCGGAACGAATAGGCCAAATGGCATATATGCCAGAGAAACTGAAATCGGGAATAAGCGAGAACGTCCGTAGTTTAAATCAAGAACAAACCAACTTTCTCATTGATGAAAAAGGAAATCCAATCGGTGCCCTAATTATACATTTGACAGCTACCGAAGCGTAGTAGTAAGCAGAGACCTTGGAAGGGCGCCAGTTTTCGGAGGCAGACGAACAAAAATGGATGGTGGGTGCCAGTATGGGGCCGGAAGCCAGGGAACAATTCAGAGGAAAACCAATAATGTACGATCTCGAAATTTGGGATGACGCTCGCAGAAAGACCTTGGAGCGACTTAGGACCAAAGACGATGAGTCAGTGAACCACCACTGGGCTTGGCACCACGGGCGGGAACACCAAACAAACCATAAGGGGCCAAATTGAATTGATTAAAAACAGATTCCCTGAAATACCCTAAGCTTTCAATTGCTCTCAGGATACCAGTTTTACGGTTTTACCAGTTCGGAACGATTCATCTGCGGCCAAAACAATTCGCAAGCTGTTAACCGCATCGCGCAAATGGTCCGTAAGGTCGATATCTTCGGTAATGGTCTTTAAAAAGTATTCCTGTTCCAGCAAACAGAGTCCGTCGTGATCGGGTTCGTCCGAGGTGTTGATAATTTCGTCCGTCTTTATGAACTCTCCGTTCGCATCCGTTTCACCGTGATGCAGTTTGAGCCCTCCTGTTTTTGTATGGCCCTCCACATCGTCTGACGCACCTTTGGCCTCTTCGACGATTGATACGCATCCTTTTGGGCCGATAACATCTTTTATAAAAAAGGCGGTATCACTCATCATGGGCCCCCAACCGGCTTCGTACCAGCCCACCGAGCCATCTTGAAACCGCACCTGTAGCTGTCCGTAATTATACATGTCGGCGGCAATCTCATCCGACAGACGCGCCCCGATGGCACTGACGCTCACCGGAACCGATCGGGTCATCAGGCACATGATGTCCACATAATGTACCCCACAATCTACGATGGGCGACATGGAACGCATTAACTGCTTGTGGGTATACCATTGTTCACCGGAGCTCTGTTGGTTGAGGTTCATGCGCATAACCAATGGCTTGCCCAAGCCTTGCGCAATCTCAACAAATTTCGCCCATGCCGGATGTACGCGAAGAATGTACCCGACGACCATTTTTTTGTTTTTCTCGGCCGCAAGGTCTACTAAACTTTGGGCCTCCGCTACTGTTAAGGCCAACGGTTTTTCCACAAAGACATGTGCATCGGCATTCAGTGCTGCCCGAATATATTCGGCATGGGTATCCGGATAGGTATTGATAGAGACCGCGTCGGGCTTCGCTATTCCCAAAGCTTCTTTAAAATCCCCAAAGGTGGGAAGGCCGCCCAATTCATTGGAAAGTCTTTCGCGGCTTTCGGGTTTTCTGCTGACCAGGCCAACGATTTCAAATCCTTCTAGCTGATGATAGGCACGTGCATGGGAGGTACCCATATTGCCACAGCCAACGACTAACACTTTTATTTTCATAGTTGTTTTTTCAGTTGTTCCAACCTTCGCCAGATTCCGTTTCATGGTTTATGCTATATTTATAAACAAGAACCACTCTGAAAATTAAACAATGAAGATGATACCACCAACGAACTATGCAAAGTTATTGTCGCTCTTTTGCGTTATTGCTTCAGGGATGCTTTTTATTTCTGGGAGGAGTTTTGAAAGCACGCGGGAAAATACGGTTCAACCACCCCAACCGAACATCCTGTTTCTCATCGCAGACGACTGGTCGTATCCGCATGCCGGGGTATATGGGGATCCAACGGTACATACCCCGACCTTTGACCGATTGGCTGCTGAAGGTGCTGTTTTTGAAAATGCCTATTGTGCCGCTCCTTCTTGTTCCCCGTCCAGAGCGAGTATTCTGCTCGGCCGGTATCCGCATCAACTGGGAAGTGCCGGCAATCTATGGTCTGTGATTCCTACTAAATTTCCCAATTGGGTATCGCTTTTGGCAAAGGCAGGCTATCATACTGGAAAAAGCAGAAAGGGATGGGGGCCTGGTGATTTTGAGGCAGGGGGTTACCAAGAGAACCCGGCAGGGAAGGATTACCCGGATTTTGATGCTTTTTTAAAGGATAGGAAAGAAGGGCAACCTTTCGTGTATTGGTTTGGAAGCCATGATCCGCATCGCATTTATGAGACGAATACAGGGGTAAAAACGGGCATGGACCCAAGTTTAGTGGTGGTTCCTGAGTTTTTGCCGGATACGCCCTGCGTCCGCAACGATATGCTGGATTATTATTACGAAGTTGAGCGTTTTGATCGGGAGTCGGGAAACATTTTGCAACGATTGGAAGCCGAGGGACTTCTTGATAATACGATGGTCATTATGACCAGTGACAATGGGATGCCTTTTCCCCGGGCAAAGGCCAACCTCTATGACCATGGCACGCGAATGCCCCTGGCCATCTACTGGAGAAATCATATTGAAGGTGGAAAACGGATTTTCGAGTTTGTCAATTTTGTCGATTTTGCCCCCACTTTTATGGAAGCTGCCGGGATGGAGATGCCCCAATCCTTCAGTGGTAAAAGTTTGTTGGAGTTTTTCAATAGTATTCCGGACCATGGGCTACGACGGGACAAGGTGTTCTTGGAACGGGAACGTCACGCCAACGTGCGCAAAGGGGACCTGAGTTATCCGAGTAGGGCGGTGCGTACCAAGGATTTTCTATACATCAAGAATTTCGAGCACGATCGTTGGCCTGCGGGCGATCCCAACGTACATCAATCCGTTGGGCAGTTCGGTGATGTGGATAATTCCATTTCTAAATACTTGATTATGGCCATGGAAGGAAATCCGACCGACAAGGACTATTTTCAGCTGGCCTTTGGAAAAAGGCCCTTTGAAGAGCTATATGTTTTAGCCGATGACCCGTACAACCTCGTCAACCAAGCTGGAAATCCCAAGTACAAAGCGATTAAAGCAAGTCTTGAAAAGGAACTGCAAACCTGGATGGAGGAAACCAATGACTTAAGGGCCAGGGAACCCCAAACCGACTACTGGGACAAGGTGTTGTATACCCCGGATTATCAAAAGGAAAACTTTGATTTGAGCGAGCAGGTCGATTCTTATAAAATGTTATTAAGAGATGGGGGTTCTTTTAAGGAAATGTCTTGTAACCAATAATGCGTTTGATCAAAAATCACCTGATTTTTCTTTTGGAAAGACTAGGTTTCCGACGGCCTTGCAAAAGGCTATCTGTTTTTCGGACGGAGGTGGTGTAGCAAGTTGCATTCGTTCATAGGCCATTGCAAAAACCTTGTATTTGACACGATCGGCCATCCGGTTCATTTCAAAATTGGTCGCTCCAGATGTTTCTCCTATTTTTTCCAATTCCCGTTTCCACCAAGAGTGATTTGCTTTCTGTGGTTTTTTGTAATCTTGATTAAAACGTTCTATGAAGGTTTTCGTGAGCATTTCTTCCTTTCTAAATGCTACTTCGCGGTTTTTTTCTGCGTTTTTGTAGTGCTTTGTTTTTTTAAGATTGGTTAATTGGGTCGAAATACTGTCTGTAGCAAAGAGCGATCCGTACGATTTTATGATGCGTTCATAGCCTTGGGCGGCTTCGAGAGGGTTTTTATTAATTTGGTTTTTTTGGGCTTCTTCCCAACTTCTTCGATAAGAGCGGATTAAAAAATCATCCGATTGCATTTTCGTTCCTTTTTTATGGGATTGCAAGGCAAGCCAATCAAATGCCTTCAAAAGCTGTTCCGAAGGAGGCCAGCGATGATCGCCTTCGTACGTTATCAGGGTATTGTTGACATTGAGTTTGTTTAGAAACTTTTGTACCCCAGTCATTTCCAAGTAGTTCATATCCCTGTTTCCACAAAGCCCGACATAGGAAAAATCGTGATTGGAAGGGGTATGGGAAGTATGCTGGGAGAGGCCGGCACCGCAAGCGATGACCCCGGCCATTTGGTTGGTTAATACGGCAATTGCCGAGGCCAAGCGGGATCCTCCGGAGAAGCCTGCGACATACATTTGTTTTTCGCTGATGGAAAAATTTGAAAAAATATGGGTAAACCATCTATTGGCCAATTCAAAATTACGCTCGTAAGGTCCGTTTCTGATATTGTTTGAACAGACCAATATATAGCCGTGGGTTTCCGCAGAGGGGATAAAAGGCTTAATACCCGTTTTCCCCCTTCCTGCCGGGTCAAAAACAAATACGATAGGGCTTAATTCATTCTCATTGAAAGACTGCGGCAGGTATAGGGCAAAAGTTTCATTATTACTTGCGCCAACAGGAATCGAATCGATAATAGTCCCCTTTTCATAGGCGTGTTGTGCGTTGGAAAAGAACGCCATGGCAAGTCCTATAACTGCTAGTATTTTTTTCATTCTTCCAAAGCAAAGGCAATGATCCAATTTCCTTTTTTGGTACCCAGCTTTTCTCCACCACAGGCAAGGGCAATATACTGTCTGCCGTTCACTTCGTACATTGCCGGGGTGGCGAACGCCGCCGCCGGAAGTTGATATTCCCAAAGAAGGTCGCCGGTCTTTTTATCAAATACCCTAAAAAGGCCATCGCGGGTAGCCGCAATGAAAAGGAGTCCGTTTTCGGTGACGACCGCACCTCCATAATTCTCGGTACCGGTACCGATGCCCTGTTCACCCAGTTCGGGGGTATTTCCGAAAGGAATCGACCATAGATAGTCTCCGGTATTCAAATTGATGGCATGCATGGTACCCCAAGGCGGGGCAATCGCGGGCAGGCCGTTGCTATCCAGAAACTTGTTATATCCCATGTGGACAAAAGGAATCGGCTGCTGATTTTCTTTTTGAAGGGTAGTTTCAGCCACACTGTGTTGAATTTCCTCATCGAATAAAAAACGCAACAAGGCATTCATTTCTTCTTTTGATATGTCTGGATACCCTGTCATCATACCTTTTCCTTGGGTAATAATCATTGTTACTTCCTCTTTTCCCAATCGCAGCTGCAAATCGATCAACGACGGAAACCCGCTGCCCTCAATTCCCTTTCGGTCGGGTTGATGGCAGCTCACACAATATCGGTTGTACACACCTTCTCCCCCCGGTAAACCGGTGCTATTCGCTTTGGCGTTATCCATCTGGAGCATCCGGGGCATTTCATTGCTGTTTACATAGAGGATTCCTTCTTCGGGGTCGGCCGCGGCCCCACCCCATTCGGCTGCTCCGTCGTAACCGGGCAACAGGAGTACCGGTTCCAATCCAGGAGGGGCATAGATTCGTTTGTCGGATGTTCTAAAAATTTCCAAGAGCTCGTCTTTGTTTTCGGCAAATGGACTCAAATCGTTTTCTGTTAATTCGGTCGATTGCCTCGCGAACGGTTTGGGTTTAATAGGAAATGGCTGGGTGGGCCATGCCTCCTCGCCTTCCAATGTCGAAGCCGGGACCGGAACCTCTTCAATATCGAAAAGGGGAGTTCCTGTTTTTCGGTCGAAGACGTATACATAGCCCTGCTTGGTTACCTGGGCGACCGCCGGAATCTTTTTTCCTTTCCGTTCTACCAACAACAGATTGGGCGGGGCGGGGGGGTCCCGGTCCCAGATATCGTGATGGGTAAACTGAAAATGCCAAAGATATTCACCGGTATCGGCGTTCAATGCGACTAGACTGTTGGCGTACAGATTGCTTCCTTTTCGGACTCCTCCATAGAAATCGGGGGCTGCGGAACCTGTGGGCACGTAGATTATTCCCGCTGCTTCATCCACTGCCATCCCGGCCCAATTGTTGGCGGCACCCACCAGATTGCTGTGTCGGATCTCGGAATCGCCCCAAGTCTCCGAACCGGGCTCATCTGCGGCAGGAATGCTACGGAACACCCACTCGACCGCCCCGGTGATTACATTGAAGGCCATAATATCCCCTGGGGGAGCCCCTGTACCTTCCGAGACCCGCAGCGGCATCACGATAAGGTCTTTGTAAATGGTCCCGGGGGTGTTGGATATTACGAATTTATCTTGAGCCGATTCGGCCATGCCCAATCGCATATCCACTTTGCCATTCTTCCCAAAGGAGGGTATGGGTTTTCCCGTTAAGGCATCCAAGGCATACAGGTCGGAACCTCTTGTACATAAAATACGCCTGTCATTCCCCTTTTCCCAATAAGACACCCCGCGACTCGTTGAATGCCAAACCTTCACGGAATCCCCGAATTGCCATAGTTCCGCTCCGGAAGCAGCGTGCAAGGCAATCACCCTGAGTGCCGCGGTCACTCCATATAGAATACTGTCAACTACGATAGGATTCATTTGCATCTGTCCCCAGTCGGGGGCTTCGTAGGACCAAGCCACCTTGAGCCTGGAAATATTTTCAGGGGTAATCTGCGAGAGGGTAGAGTAGTGGCTTCGTCCGGGATCGCCAAGATAGGACGACCAAGTCGTATATTCCGATGGTGTCGTTGAATTTTCTTTTTGGGTCGGTTCGCAACCTATGGGAAGCAAGGAAGATATTACAAGTAAGCCCAATAAAACAACGTATTTTTTAGAAATCATACAATGGTATTATTTCTTTAAAAATACACAAAATCGAGGCAAGCTTAACGAGCATTTTTGTAGCCCTTGCCGAAACCGATTTTCGTGTGTCTTCGCTTAACCGCTCCAGATGGGGCACTAACCAATGCTTCAATCTTTTATCGGTTTTAGACCAATGGGTCAAGGTCTCCATCGTCGTGTTGAGTACGATCCAATCGTTGTGATGGGAAAGGTTATGGGTAAGTAGCTCCTTTGCCTTTCGGAGCTGCTGCCCGTTCATATGTTGTTCAAGAACCAAAAAAAGTTGTGCTAGGGTCCACTGCGTCGAAGCTTGATCGATTTGGGTAATTTCATCCAAAAATCGCCCGATATAGGGTACCAACAGATCGCAACGCTCCTTACAGATTCGTTTCATGGCGTTCGATACCCGTAACCGCACCACCTCGTCATCGCTAAAATAGCAATGGAACAACTCTTCGAAGCGTTCTGGTTGTTGCAGGACGGTTTCCACTACTGCTATCGTATTGCCCAGCGAGTTGGGATGACCGCCTGTGAGAAGTGTCTCAAAATCACCCATGGTCTAAAAATATAAAAACCTTCAAAAAGGGGCACCTCCTTTCAAATTCCAGAAAGGACAGTCGAAGTAAGATATCGCAATGATTCGACTCTTATTGGATTTCGAGTATTTTGATGGAAGTACCGTTAAAGGCTATTTCGTCTCCCTTCAATTTTCCCAAAAGCAACCTCCCGATCGGTGTTGCCGTCGAGATACAATAGGTAGTGCCGTCGGAAGCTTTAAATTCTCCTGCCGAGATGGCCAAAAAGTAATTGTTTTTCGATGTTTTTACCCAGCTGCCCAACCCAATACCGCCCGATGTTTTTCCCAGAGGTACTTTGGTCAAGATATGTTTCATCTTTTCCGCTTCGGCCAATTGTTTTCCCAATTTTTCCCGTTCCAATTGCACCATGGCCCGACCGGTTTCGTGTTTGTCACCGGCACTACTTTTGGTCTCTGCGTTCAAAGACTCCTGTAAATCATTGATGGCCCGTTGTATTCTGGAAATCCTGTCGGCTGCGAAACAAGTACAAAAATCAAACAAGGCCTCTTTTGAAGATGTTGGATACATTGAATTAATTTTAAAGGAACCCCCGATGGCTTACATTTAGTACATAGCCCTGACAACAAGCGAATATACCGCTATCCGCACCTACGATTTGACGGTTTGCGACTACTTGTGATAGAGGTCGGCCAATCGATACATTAGAAATCGAATCATCACGTCATCCGCCACATCATTTTCATACATGGAATGAACCCGTCGAATATTCTCTCTTTTAAAAAAGTCAAGGTCGGCGGTTCTATTTTCGTTGAAAATCTTCCACGATCGTAATCCTTCGAGCATATTTTTGTGGGCAATGTACTTTTTTTTCTCTTGCTCCAAGGTTTTCGATTCGTATTCCCTTTTAAGCAGTCCCTCCATTTTTTGGGCTTGCGTAGTGATTTTGAAATAGGCCCTTAATACCAAGGAGTGGTACTTCTTTCTAAATACGGCATCGAATTCCAATCCCAATAAATCATGATTCCCTGCTATTTCGACATCCGTCGCAACGGTATAAAACCCTCTTTTATCAGCGGGTCTTGAATCCACATTGGCTACGAAGGAATTTTTCCATTCTTCGGATTGTACGATTGCCATCCAACCTTTGTCATATTGTCGATTCTTGACCGTTTTCGACGAAGTGCAGCTTCCCGTCAAAAGGAAAAATGGGACAAGCACATACCACACCCAGGTATTGTCAGGTATCCTTCTTTTCATTCCAAGTGTTCTTTTGCCCGGGAGGCAACCTATCGGAGAAGTCTTGGTTGGTAAAAGTGTGGGCAACGAAGACAGGCCATTATAAAAAGGCTTGGTTCCGAATTGGCTACGGTTTCGGGGAAGGGCAATATAGGAAGAAAAATAGTGATGCCAGGAAAAATTTCCCGGAAAAGAGAACATTGTTTTAGATGAAAGCCGGCTTAACCATCATTTGTGGTCGCCCTAATGAAGGTCCCGCTCCACTTTACTTCCTGAGCCTCCGGTGAGAAAGTCCAAATCAGCACCTTTATCCGCCTGTTGTACATGGTCGATGTACAATTTTACATAACCACGATCAGCAAGGGGTTTTGGTGCCCTCCAGGCGGCTTTTCTTAGGCTTAGCTCCTCATCGGTAATCAACAAGTTCAATGTTCTTTTCTCGACATTGAGCTCGATAAGATCTCCATTTTGCACCAAGGCCAATGTTCCTCCGATCGTGGATTCGGGTGAAACATGTAAAACGACTGTGCCTGCGGCGGTCCCGCTCATGCGCCCGTCGGAGATACGTACCATATCTGTCACTCCCTGTAAAATCAATTTTTCGGGCAAATCTACATTCCCGACCTCGGGCATACCCGGGTATCCCTTGGGCCCCACTCCCTTCAGTACGATAACACTATTCTTATCAATATCAAGATCGGGGTCGTCTATTCGCTCGTGGTAGTCTTCCATACTTTCAAAAACCACCGCTTTGCCCTTGTGCGTCATTAAGTGTTTGGAAGCGGCCGAAGGTTTGATGACCGCCCCATTTTCGCATAGATTGCCTTTTAAAACAGCTATTCCAGCTTCTTTTTGTAACGGTTTCTCCAAAGTAAAAATGACATTATGGTCATAGCACACAGCATCCGCATAGTTTTCCACCAATCGTTTCCCGTTAACGGTGACAGCGTTGTTTCGAAGCATAGGTTTCAGTTCCTTCAGGACTACTGGAAGTCCACCGGCGTAGAAAAAGTCCTCCATCAAATGGTCGCCCGAGGGTTTTAAATTGACCAGCAAAGGCACCTTGCTTCCAAGGATGTCGAAGTCATCCAACGTTAAGTCCACCCCTATTCGACCGGCGATAGCGGTCAAGTGGATGATCAAATTGGTGGAACCACCAACGGCTGCATTCGTGATAATGGCGTTCTCGAAGGCGTTTCTCGTGAGTATTTTCGAGAGTTTCAGGTCTTCTTTGACCATTTCCACAATACGTCTTCCCGACAACTGGGCAAAAAGTTTTTTTCGGGAATCGGCAGCGGGAATCGACGAAAATCCAGGCAACGTTAGCCCAAGTGCCTCCGCCATGGTAGCCATGGTACTGGCGGTTCCCATCGTATTACAATGCCCGATACTTCGAGCGACGCACACTTCGGCTTCGGTAAAATCTTCTTCGGTATAGCCGTCTTTCTTCCGTTTTTCCTTGATCATCCAGTTCATCGACCCCGATCCTATCTTCACCCCGCGAAAGCGTCCGCTCAACATAGGTCCTCCTGGCACTACTATAGTGGGTAGGTCTACGCTACAGGCGCCCATGATGGTGCTCGGGGTGGTCTTATCACAACCGGTCAATAGTACAATACCGTCCAAAGGATTGGCCCGGATGGATTCTTCGGTGTCCATACTGGCCAGATTTCTGAATAGCATCGTCGTGGGCCGCATGAGCGTTTCTCCCAAGGACATGACCGGGAACTCGAAAGGAACCCCCCCAGCCTCTAGAATTCCCCGTTTGACGACTTCGGCGAAATCCCTAAGGTGGCCATTACACGGAGTAAGATCGGACCAGGTATTGCAGATGCCAATGACCGGTTTGCCCTTGAAATAGTCGTCTGGATACCCTTGATTGCGAAGCCATGAACGGTGTACAAATCCCATTTTGTCTTTGCCGCCAAACCATTCACTACTTCGAAGGGGTTTCTTTTTTGCCATAAAGGAAAGGTTATTATTGAAGCTTTAAAGTAGGGATAATCCCTTAGAACAACAAGAGCGATCCGAACCACGCCTCACATCGGGATTGCCTCGAACAGCTGCTTATCCGTTGAAATGACTACCATTTGACGGGGGAAGGCTATCGCCCTAACCGGAAACCCGGGATACTACACCAGATCCGCCAGTTCTTTACCGACCAGACTGCCAATGGCTATACCCATTCCACCCAATCTCACCCCACAAAATACCCTCTTGGATAGTTGTTTTACAATTGGTTTTTTCTGTAAACCCATGCCCATGATACCACTCCATCTTCGGTCAATTTCAAAAGGGGTGTTCGGTAAGATTACCTCCTCTAACATGGTTTCCAGCTGCTTTTGAATACGGTCGGTTTCACCAAGGTCAGTGGTTTCCTCCCCTTTAAAATCCAAGTTTCTTCCTCCCCCGAACAAAATACGTTCGTCAATATTCCTAAAATAATAATAACCTTCGTCTAGATGAAAAGTGCCTTTGATAGAAAGGTTTGGAATGGGTTTGGTTACCAATACCTGGGCTCGGGCAGGATTCACTTTTTCGGAAATTAATTGGGAAGCAAAGCCATTGGTGGCCACAAGTAAGGCTTTGGTATTGAATTCGAACTGATTTGTTTTCACCCGAATTGACGTGCCTTGTTCAGAAAAATCCTCTACGGCCACAGCGTTAAGGATAGTGACCCCATTTTTTTGGATTTGCCGTAACAGGCTGGCCATCATTTTCCCAGTATCCAACTGTGCTTCCCGGGTATGCGTGATGTAGCATTCCTGAATGTTGTCGAATTGAAACGAATTGCGATGCCGTACGAATACCTTCTTTCCAAAAACAGGTGCTACTAATTCGTTTATGGCATCCATTTGCTTTAGACAATCATGATACAAGGCTTCATGCTTCTGTAAAAAAAGTTCGTGTCCCCCAAGTTGTTCAAAACCGATTTGGGAATCCCCTAAGTTCATACGGAGTAGTTGAATACCATCCCACCGTTTGCGCACCAATTCCCGTACCTCTTGTTCCGAATGGTGGTTCAGGTCGGCGATTATTTCTGAAATACTACCAAAACAGGCAAAACCTGCATTTTTGGTGCTAGCACCTTGGGGCAATATCCCTTTTTCGAGCACCAACACTTTTGCCTTTGGAAAACGGGCCTTAAGACGAAGGGCACAGTTCAATCCAACGATACCGCTGCCAACGACGGTGAAATCGACGTTGGAAAGCCATGTCTTATATTCCCAATAACTGAGGTTCATCTGACTAAAATACCATTAATTCCAGCTAAATCGCAGGCGGCAAAGGGTATTTCATCACAAAATGAAGTGGGATTGCCGCTGACTGGCAAACCGACCCATTGGTCGGTTTATGTAGGATCGATCCGGCTCCGCTGTACAATATAACGGGATAACATACGGTATTTCGTCGATGAACAACCCATCATATTGGGGTTTTCGAGTAGGTGGGGATACTACCGACCGTTTGGTCGGTCATCAAATGAAGTAGTTATGGGCAAGACTTTAGCGAATGGAGTCTTTTTTGGTGGAAAAGAAGACTTGGGATAGCATATTGATGTCTGCTTCCTTGCCGAAAAGACTTCCTTTGACTACGACTTTGTTCGGGTCGCTTTGTGCTGCCGTTAAATGAAATTTTTCCAAGGGTTTTAAGTATGATCCCGCTTGCGGAAGCAATATATCCCTTCGTAGTTGGTCGAAATCGATACGGCAATCAAAAAAATTCGCGCTTATTTGCTCCCGTGCGGCAACATTGCCCTTGTAGGTATCGAAGCTTGTATACATAGGGCCGTCCTTGACGTACAATTGGTATAAGGGAAACGGCTCGAAGACACTATCGGGATTCAGCGTCTCCTGTTCCTCCAAATAGGCCATTAGACTTTCATTTTCTGCCCCAAGGGCAATGTGTACCTTGGGAACCTCTTTTTCTTGTACCGATTTTTTAGCGACTTTTTCAAAATTGTCGTCGAACTCATAGGTAGTAATGGTATCGGTCTGGCTGGTACGGCCATTGACCGCAACATTGATGTATCCATTCGTTCTGCGGAGAACCTCTGGAAGGCTTACATTGTTTTTTTCAAAAAATGGGTTGCCTTCGAGTATCGCTGTTAGCATCTCCCTGTTCCCCTGATAGTCAAAGTTGGCGTCGAAGACCAATTGGAACGAGGCGCCCTCTATGGATTCAATGGTTATTTCCGGTTGAAATCTTTGAGGTACCTCCGTATAAATCGCCCCTTCGATAATCGCCTGACCATCTTCGAAATCAATCGTAACGGTGCTTTGGTCATCGACCCAAGTAAGATGATGATCGGACTTTAGTAAGGTGGTAATCAGAGGATTCTTGTTGTCCTGAATGGTTTTATCTTCGTTTAAGATATCGGCAAAGATTCTTGTCGGTATGGATTTTTCAATTTCGGGGGAAAATGCGCACACCATTTTTATATCGTTCCATGCCAAGGCCATTTTCCACTTGGGAAGCACCGCCACATAATAGCCATGGCCCTCCGCTTCCACTATGGGAATCGATTCATCCTTCAGTTCTGCCTGAACAAACGACTCGAAGCCCTTCGCATCGTAAATTTCAAAAGTGCTGAACAAGGTGTTTTTGACTTGGGGCACGGTATAGAACACGACGTTGTAAGGGGTAAGATCGATTCCCCTTTCGCCTAGACTGTCCGATTCTTTTCTTGAACCGGAAAACCCAATATGATCGTAGTAGTAGCCAGCTGCCATTAGCGCATCCAGGACCAAGGTCTCTTTTATCTCCTGAACAGCGATTTTAATGGCGGTATCGGCTTCTATATGAATCTTTCCCAAGAGGGAAGCGGTATCTTGGCTTCTCTTGTATCCCCAATAACCGATTGCGAAGAGAACGATTACGATTGTTACATACTTTATAAACTTCTTCATTCGTAAAACGCGGGAGTGTTATTCCATCAGGGCATCGATCATATTGATGAAATAGGCGAAGCTGTTCCTATGACCTTCAGTAGGGGTATTCCATATCATCTCTCCCTTCATTTGATTTCCTTTTATCTTTTCAAAATTGAAGAAAACATCTTCCGTATTATCGGTCAGAAAAGCTACTTTCCCCCTCAGTTCGGAGGGATAGGAATCAACCGGGATTTCAGAAACGATTTTTTTTCCGTTCACGAAAAGGCTCGTTACGTTCTTTTTCATGGTGCGTTTATGGACACTGGAAAGTTTTGAGGAAAAAGTACCGTTGGCAATCGCCTGCATATCGTTCTTCGAACTTCCCAAAAAGACGGTGTTGTCTTTGAACATTACATAGAGATCAAAGGGCGATGATTTTGGCATTTTGACTATTTGGTACATACCTCCCATCGAAGCCAATTCTTTTTCCCGAAGCCCGATACGTACCAATCGGTCAAATAAACCCTTTTGTTCGGAAGAGAACATGAACATGAAGTCCGGAACCGTCTCCGTTTTGGTTTTTTCAACCTCTTTGTAGTTATAATCCTCGTCGTATTCATAATCGGTATAGGTCACTTGTCTTTCGGCAAGATCGGTCAATACTAGGAGCATATCACCTCTAACAATTTCAGCGGCAGCTTCCTCGTCGATTAAAATTGAAAATAAATCGGTTCCCAAGGCTACGATATCTCCATAGCTCTTTTCCCCTTCCGTCTTAAACAGCATGTTTATCAGATCTGGATAGGCGTTTAATACGCCCTCGGTGCTCATATTGAGCGACCAATAGCCCAGCAGCCTGTCTTCATTGATATACTTGGTAAAATTCTTGTTGAACGTACCCTCGTACATGGGTTTATAGATTTTCGCCAATTCCTCATTTACGGTATAAACGGTCTTAATGGCAGCATGATCTTCCTCGAAATCGAGTTTTGCGGCAATTGAAATCCCCCCATAAATTTTATCTATGTCTATAAAGCTATAGGGGTTCATGGCACCACCGTAGAACGACTGCGGCATGGCATCTTTGTAAATACGGCCGAAATCATTGACCCAGATACTGGCTTCTTCCTGTCCGTTCCCTATCATCGTTGTATAGCTTGGGTTTCGCAAGATACTTCTTTGTGCATAGCCACCATTCATGATGGTTTTGGCCTTTTCCAAGGAAATTTTAACCAGTTCCCTTCTTTTTTCCGCACGTTTGGCCTCACGCTCCTGACGGTTCTTTTCTCGCTCGGCTTGTTGTTTTTTATATTCCTCGCTGTTGTAATAGTCGTTATAATAATTATCGGTAGTCGCTGTCGGTTCGGCATAGCTATCGCTTTCAATGACCGTTTCCCCAATCACTTCTTGCTCGGCATCAATAGCTTCCTCAACGGCATCTTCCGCTACATCTTCAATGATGATATCTTCCGCTTCCAGACTGTAGGTGGGTTCTTCTGCAGGTACCACTTCGACTGCTTCCTCCGTTGCCCCATTCCCATAATCGTTCCCGTACAGCTCGTCATAGTAACCATAATCATCGTAATAGTCGTATTCTGAAGACTGGTCTTTTGCGAAAAGCAGCAATAGGGAATCGTCGTTCCAAAGGGTCACCGTGCCGTCATAATCATCTTGGAAATATGAGAGTCCGTTTTCGGTTACAATCCGCTCCTTTTCACTTTCCCCCATCATATTCAGGAGCCCTTGTGGGTTCTGTAGAGGAATCAAGAAACAATTGGTGAATACGCCTTCGTTCACTTCCAGGAAATAGTAAAAATTCTTATTGAAGTCAAGCCCCAGATCTTTAATGGTTCCAATTTTTTCCTTGGATTCACGTGCGAGTTCCTTTCCGAGCATTTTTCCAATTTTTGAATTTGAGAACTCTTCCAAGGAAACCAAATCGGTAATCTGTTTGCCCTTAATAGTAACGACTGCAGTGGCGTTGGCCGGTATTTTGGCGGCGAGGTCCTGTGCTTTCAGGGCTAGGATGCTACAAAAGGCGAAAATGGAAAGAAACAGTTTTTTCATCTGGTATTAATTTTTTGCTGGGGCGATATTAATTCGTTAATTGAATTTTGTTCGCTACGTTTTGCTCCCCCATAATGAAGGCCAACGCATCTACTTTAAGCATCACGGCTTTCTTGTTAGGTGAGACTTTCGCTTGTTGGTTGGACACACTCTTAACGGGATTATCGAACCTATAAATGGCAATCAGGCTGGCATCTTCAAATACCTTTCTATCTTCCCGGCTCAGATGATAAATAGATTTCTTGATACTGTCATCATAATTGAAGTGTCTTTGAAAAGTCTTGGTAGTGCCGTCATAAGAGAAATTCTGAGTGGCGAAATTCGTGGCACCCTTCGTGTTTTGTTTTTCAATGAGGTCTTTGAAGATACCGTTCACGCTTTCGATATTCTTAAAATCACAGGAGACGGTGAAAATGTAATCGTCGAAATCCTTGGTGTTTTGGATATTGCTTATTCCTTTGGTCTTTTCCAAGTGGTCTACAACATCTTTGAGCGCTTCGTTAATATCGTCTTCGGAAGGGACCTTGTGACCATTAATGCTATCGAGCATCATTACCGAGGCCAATTTCGTCTTGCTTTTACTTAGATTAAAGGTTACCAACATATGACCGCTTCCGTCCTGGTTCATATTGATTTCTTCGAGAATATCAAAACAGCTGGTACAACATAGGATACAGCCTAGGAGAAATGGGTATATCAGGTACTTCTTGGACATCGGACTTTTGATTCAACGGGTTATTGATTAACTGTTTTTTTAAATGAAAATTGTACCATCATCGATTAACTGCTTATTTTGGGGTAAAAATAGGCTTGTATGATTGGTTATGGATACTGGGAAACCGTGAAAATGGTTCCCTGTTTACAGGGAGTAAAAGGTATTTGCATAAAAAAAGCCTTGAAAATCTCAAGGCTATTGTCTTTTGTCTAGTCTTCTTCGGGCTTCATTACAAAGTCTTCCATGAACTTGGTCGTGTAATTTCCAGCCAGATAGTCGGGATGCTCCATCAACTGTCTATGAAAGGGGATGGTGGTCTTGATTCCCTCAATGACAAACTCGTCCAAGGCCCGTTTCATTTTGTTGATGGCCTCCTCACGGGTCTGGGCGGTGGTAATCAACTTCGCGATCATCGAGTCGTAGTTGGGTGGAATGGTATAGCCACTATATACGTGGGTATCCATACGAACCCCATGCCCCCCTGGAATATGCAGGGTGGTAATCTTTCCTGGCGAAGGCCTAAAACCGTTATAGGGGTCTTCGGCATTGATACGGCATTCAATGGAATGTAATTTGGGAATATAGTTCTTTCCTGAAATCGGAACCCCACCCGCTACCAGTATCTGTTCCCGTATCAGGTCGTAATCGATAACCTGCTCGGTAATGGGATGCTCGACCTGAATTCGGGTATTCATTTCCATAAAATAGAAGTTCCGGTGCTTGTCTACCAGAAATTCTACCGTCCCCGCACCTTCATATTTGATATATTCGGCTGCCTTCACCGCCGCCTTGCCCATATCGTCACGAAGTTTATCGGTCATGAAGGGCGATGGGGTTTCCTCGGTAAGCTTTTGATGACGTCTTTGAACCGAACAATCCCGCTCGGATAAATGACATGCTTTTCCATACTGATCACCAACAACTTGAATTTCAATATGGCGAGGCTCCTCTATCAATTTTTCCATGTACATCCCGCCATTTCCAAAAGCGGCAGTGGCTTCTTTGACCGCGCTATCAAAATGAGCCTCCATCTCATCCTCGCTCCAAACGGCACGCATCCCTTTTCCACCACCTCCGGCAGTAGCCTTTATCATTACGGGATACCCCATTTTTTTGGCCTCTTTTTTGGCATGCGCCAAATCTTTTAACAAGCCATCGGAGCCGGGCACGCATGGAACCCCGGCCGCCTTCATAGTGGCTTTGGCGGTCGCCTTATCGCCCATCTTGTCGATCTGTTCCCCGGAAGCCCCGATAAATTTGATATCGTGCTCGGCACAGATTTTCGAGAACTTGGAGTTTTCCGATAGAAATCCGTAGCCTGGATGTATGGCGTCGGCGTTCGTAATCTCCGCCGCCGCGATGATATTGGGAATCTTAAGGTAGGATTCGCTACTAGGCGCCGGACCAATACAGACGGCTTCGTCTGCAAAGCGAACATGAAGGCTCTCTTCATCGGCCTTGGAATAGACTGCTACTGTCTTGATGCCCATTTCTTTGCAGGTTCGAATGACACGTAGTGCGATTTCCCCTCTGTTTGCTATCAATATTTTTTTGAACATAAGCTACTTGATTATAACTCCAAAAAAGAACTGCTGGAATTTGGTACTTGCCGTTTCAAATTTGTTGTTTAGGAGGGATCCACCAAAAATAGTGGTTGGTCGAACTCGACAGGGGAGGAATCGTCCACCAGTATTTTAACGATTTTACCGGACACCTCCGACTCGATATCATTGAATAATTTCATGGCCTCGATTACACAGAGCACGTCGCCTTTATTAATGTTGTCACCAACTTCGACAAAAGCTGGTTTGTCGGGCGAGGGTTTCCTATAAAAAGTGCCGATGATGGGGGATTTGATGGTAATGAATTTGGAATCGTCTTCTGCAGCTTTGGAAGGTGCCGCCTCGGCAGGTGTTGCGCTCGTATCCGCTGCTGGTGGAGTTGCGGCTACGGGTGCGGCCGCGACCGGGATCTGTTGTACGTAGGTGGTCTCCTGGCCTCCTTCCCGAGCTCCTGTTCGTATGGTAATCTTCACGTCATCCATTTCGAGTTTTACCTCGGAAGCCCCGGATTTGGCCACAAACTTGATTAGGTTTTGAATTTCTTTGATATCCATGGAATTTGATTTTAGTAAACAGTATTAATTATAGGCCCATTTTAAATAAATGGCGCCCCATGTAAAGCCTCCCCCGAAAGCGGCGAACACCAAATTATCGCCTTTTTTGAGCTGGTCTTCATAGTCTGACAACAAGAGTGGTAAGGTAGCCGAAGTCGTATTGCCATATCGTTGTATGTTCATCATTACCTTTGTATGGTCGAGTCCCATCCTGTTGGCCGTGGCATCTATAATTCGTTTATTGGCCTGATGGGGGACCAACCACGACACCTCTTCATGGGTGAGTTGGTTTTGATCCATAATTCGCGCAGCGGCATCGGCCATATTGCTCACTGCAAATTTAAATACCGACTTCCCGTCTTGATAAATGAAGTGCTGCCCATTTTTTACTGTTTCTTCCGATGCAGGCAGCAATGACCCTCCGGCATCCATACTTAAAAAGGTTCTTCCGATGCCATCAGAGCGTAAATATTCATCTTGGAGCCCCATACCTTCTTCATTGGGTTCAAAAAGCACCGCCCCAGCGCCGTCCCCAAAGATAATACAGGTAGTGCGATCTGTATAGTCGATGATAGAGGACATCTTATCGGCCCCTATCAATAGGATTTTTTTATACCTCCCCGAGGCGATATAGCTCGAGGCTGTCGACATTCCGTATAAGAAACTGGAACAAGCGGCCAGAAGGTCATACGCGAATGCGTTGGTAGCACCAATTTTTGACGCCACAAAAGCGGCGGTGGAAGCTACCAAGGTGTCCGGGGTAGCCGTGGCTACGATGACCAAATCAATTTCTTTGGGGTCTACCTTCTTTTTTCGGAACAAATCCTCCACAGCTTTGATGGCGAGATATGAACTTCCCTCCCCTTCCTCGGGCTTTAGAAGTCTTCTTTCCTTTATTCCCGTTCGAGTAGTTATCCATTCATCATTGGTGTCCACCATTTCTTCCAACATTTTGTTGGTCAGTACAAATTTTGGAACATATGCTCCCACAGCGGTGATAGCTGCCGACAATTTACCCATGTTGATGAATTGATTTAGGTCAAAATTGGAACAAAACTCGTGAAAATTAGTGATTTTTCAACACATTTTGTTCAAAAATGGCTTTTTTAGATAAGATTGGATAAAATTGGTTTTTAATGCCCTTTAAAAAGGGAAAGCCCCGGAAACAACACCGTTTTTAAAAGACGATTTTGTACGCCTTTTCCTTATGAAAAGTATCCATAAAAAAACTCCCGGCCAAAAAGGCGGGAGCTTGTGTGTGTTGTATGTGCCGGACTTATGCGTCTGAAGCCTCGGTCTTGTCGATTAAAACCTGGCCTTTATAGTACAGCTTACCTTCGTGCCAGTGCGCCCTATGGTACAAATGCATTTCGCCTGTTGTTGGGTCGGTAGCCAAGGTCGGCGCAACTGCTTTGTAGTGGGTTCTTCTTTTATCCCGTCTGGTTCTGGATATTTTTCTCTTAGGATGTGCCATTGATCGCTTATTTATCCGTTATTAACTTTTTTAGTGCATCCCATCGGGGATCGTTTTCTTTCGTTATTTCTTTTTCTTCTTTCGGTTGCAATGTTCTAAGGGTATCCAGTGCCTTTGATTTCAAAGTGCCGTCGGCAACCCCGGGGTGAACCCGTTTCTGTGGCACCGCCAATACTAACATTTCATAAATGTATTGCGCCACGTTGATTTGATGCTCCCCATGTGGAATGATCAGAATTTCATCGTTCTCATCATTATACACCTCCCCGAATTTTACGACCAAATCCATCGTTGATTCGATGGGTAGGTCGAAAGGTTCGTTGGTGAGGTCACAGTCGACATTGACACTCCCTTTCTCCTTGAAGGTAAGTTCCAACATCGTACTGGTTTTGTTCAAATAAACGGTCACATTCACCATTGCCGCATTGAACTCCCCATAACCAAAAGTCTCAAAGAACCTGTTCTCAATTAGGTAATCAAACTCGTGTTTTCCTTGCTTCAATCCTGAGAAAGGAATACTGTATTCCTTATGCTTCATCCTATTTACACTAGTTTGATCCAAAAACCCATCGAATTGACGGGGTGCAAAGATACTATTATTTTGATAAATGCCAATAGGCTGGAGTTAAATATAAATACCTTTTAAAGTAGTGCGAACATTACAGTCCATGCATTTAGTAAAAAGACCTACGGGAATTGATCATTGTTTCTATTCAGATTCAAAACGAACGAAGTTGCTAGCGCCTTACTTTCTGCTTCTGTAACGGATTTTTCGTCAATTCGGAATATTCCTGTCTATTTCGGAATATTTGGATAGCGGCAAAGACCGCTTCCTTGAAGGAACTGTAGTCGGCTTCCCCTTTTCCTGCAATCTCATAGGCCGTACCATGATCGGGGGAGGTGCGCACTTTTGAAAGTCCGGCGGTATAATTAACGCCCTTACCGAAAGATAATGTCTTGAATGGGATGAGCCCTTGGTCATGGTAGGCAGCTAAAATGGCGTCGAATTTTTTGTACGTATTGGAACCAAAGAAGCTATCGGCCGAGTAAGGACCAAAAACCAGGTGCCCGGCATCGGACATTTCCTTGATAACAGGTTTCAGGATTTCCTCGTCTTCTTTTCCGATGACTCCTTGATCGCCGCTGTGGGGATTAATTCCCAACAGGGCAATTTTCGGCCTGCGAATGCCAAAATCCATCATCAAAGACTTTTCAACGGTCCGCACTTTTGTCCGAATTAAAATCGGATTGATGGCCGAAGGGGCATCCTTCAGCGCGACATGATCTGTCAGGAGCCCAACTTTCAGCTCATCGGTAATCATAAACATAAGGCTTTCACCCTCTAGCTCTTGAGCCAGATAATCGGTATGGCCGGGAAATTTGAACTCTTCGGTCTGGATATTGTGCTTATTGATCGGCGAAGTGACCAATACATCTATTTCACCTTTTTTCAGCGCACTTACAGCCGCCTCGAGCGACAACAAGGCATATTTTCCGCCCTCCTCAGTAGCCGCACCGAACTGTATGTCTGGAATTTCTTTCCATACATTGACCACGTTGATCTTGCCGTCGATGGCTTTATCGGCTTCCTGTATCCCATGAAAATTGATTTCCAGATTCAGGGCGTTTTTTTGAAAGGAAATGGTTTTGTTTGAGGCAAAAATGACCGGGGTACAAAAATCGAGCATACGGGAATCCACAAAGGTTTTAAGGACCACTTCGCAGCCGATTCCGTTCAAATCCCCAACGGAAATCCCTAGTCTAATTTTGCTGTTTTCATCCATGATAATCAGTACCTTTGTCCTGTTCTTGTACGAACAGGTATCGACGTGCAAAACTACTTAAATTATACGGAAGATGTTTACAGGAATTATCGAAACTTTGGGTGAAATTACTCAATTGCAACACGAAGGAAGCAACCTTCATATCACGATTGCCAGTGAGCTCACCAGTGAATTAAAAATCGATCAAAGCGTGGCCCATAATGGGGTATGCCTTACGGTCGTTTCCCTTCTCGGAAACACTTATACGGTAACGGCCATCGAGGAGACCCTGCAAAAGACGAACCTTGGAAATCTAAAGGTAGGGGATAAGGTAAACCTAGAGCGCGCCATGATTTTGGGATCCCGTCTAGACGGACATATGGTTCAGGGACATGTGGATCAGACCGCATTATGTACGGCTGTCGAACAAAAAGATGGCAGTTGGTTTTTTTCGTTCAAATACGATGCCTCCCTGGGCAACCCCACCATCGAAAAAGGATCGATAACCATCGATGGTACGAGCCTTACCGTAGTCGATTCCGGTATTGACACCTTTAGTGTTGCCATCATTCCGTATACATACGAGAACACTTGTTTTAACTCTTACGAGGTAGGTACCCTTGTAAACTTGGAGTTCGATGTAATCGGAAAGTATGTGGCCAAACTTTTAGGGAAGAGAGAACCGTCTTAAAGATCTTTTGAACTCGTTTTCTCTTGTGCGTTTGTTTTCCTTATTTAGCCAAAAAGAACAAAAAGTAGTTGCCAAAGCACCTAGGCGATTTCGGCAGTAGGGCCTAACTTCCTTAGGCTAGTTCTCAGAGGTACATTCATTGTTGTAATAGCTTGCGATTTCACCGGCATGTTTAAGCGTCTTACGTTCAATTCTTTCAGTTAGGGAAGGACAATCTCGAAGAAATGCCATCACCCGTTTTCTTTTTAACCCCAACAATCCTTGGGTTACCCTTATTAGTTGGGGACTGCCTTCTTTTTTGAAGTAATCGATTTCTTGTACCAATTGCTCACCTTGATCCTGAAATTCCAGTATATAGTGTACCAATTTTCCTTTTTCCAATAACCTTAGAAATATTCTTTCACCTTTGCCAGAAATACTGACCACGTTTTCCCTCAGAAACCTTGATTGCTTATCGACCCATATGCTTTCATAATATCTGTCACCAACTTGATACCCAATGATTTTGGTTGGTCCGAAGCGTTTTTTCATGTTATTTCCCTTGAATCGAATTTTTGGTAACAGCCCGGTTGGTTTACGGTCTTTTATGTAGCCCCAAAGGGTATCGTTTTCGAGGGTGATCACATACCCTTTTTGGTAATCGTTCTGAGCGAACACGCTAGCGAATATTAAAAAGAAAAATACTGTCAACGGTATCGGATATGAATAAAACAACTTCATTTCAAACTTTTCTAGTAGTACCCAGGCGCAATAATCATACCTTAATAAAAATCTTGCGTTGGTACAGCAGATAGCCCAGAAGCGCATAAAAACCTACCACAGATAGCGCATACAACAGGGAGGAGAGTTGCATCGACATAAAATCCTGTACATAAATGGTATCGAAAAGCCATCCGTGTAGCGACGTCTCCCCTACTTGAATCATGCCCATCACCTTACTGATGAAACTGGAAAGGAAGTAGAGTATGATTGCGTTGGCTCCCGCATACCTGAAAATACTGCCAAAATGGATGCCCTTGATATCGGTCAAATAGTATATCAGGGCAAGGATCAGGTTGGCCCAACCGGCAGTCACCAAGACGAAGCTACTGGTCCATAATGCCTTATTGATAGGAAAAACGATATCCCATAGATGACCTAACATCAATAGTACGCCTCCGATGCCGACAAGTATGGTCGCTTTCTTTGGCTGCTTTGAAGTTAGGATGAGTCCAGTGAAAATACCCAATAAAGAGCTTACGATAGCTGGAACCGTGCTTAAAAAGCCTTCTGGGTCATAATCGGGCTTGTAATTGTGGGATCCGAAAATTTGCACATCCAAATAATTCGCTAGATTGTTCGGGGCGCGATCCAAAGTAGACTCCATGCCGTTGACGGGAACCAATTCCATGAGGCCCCAGTAGCCTACCAATAGTACGATGGATAATCCTATTAAGGTCTTCCAGTGGAAGTTTAGAAATAAAATCGAACCAAAGAAGAATACTACACCGATACGTTGCAAAACCCCTGGAAAACGGATTTCCGCAAAGTCCTTGAAAAACGGAAAACTAATGGTAAACGCCCCCAGGAATAATCCCAGACCGATTAATTTAAGCGTTCGAACGCTTATTTTTTTATAGGTGGCAGCGTTCGTTTCCTTGTTCCGATATGCAAACACGATAGAAGTTCCAACGATGAATAGAAAGAAGGGGAACACCAGATCGGTCGGTGTATATCCGTGCCATTCGGCATGTAAAAAGGGTGCGTACACGCTAGACCAAGTTCCCGGGGTATTCACCAATATCATCAAGACAATGGTCATGCCCCGAAAAATATCTACTGAAATAATTCTATCTTTCATTCGTACACTCGGTTTAATCTAGATGTTTGGTCATTTAATTCAACGGTTCTTCAGTCGGTACATGAATTTGAGCCCGCTCCAGTCCTGATCCACAGCTGCAACTTTTACGTCTACCAAAGGCGTAGTTTTCAAGATATATTCCCGAATGACATCCCTATTGAGGTCCGTTTCGATTCCAGAGGTTCCTTTGGGCCAACTTACCCATAAGGAACCATTTTTCTTCAAGGCCTGGATATATGTTGACAGCACCTGCTGCAACTCTTCAAAGTGTAAACAGAATAGATGGATGAAATCGGAGCTTTCCGTCTGGGCATCTTCCAAAATGGCTATGCCTTCCGGCCAATACTGGAGCAGGTCGAAGTAGTTTTCGGGCTGCTGGTACAGTACGATTTTAAATCCTTCCTTCAATCCGAGCTTTTTGCCCAAGGGTGTTTTTGAGTAGCCGGAACTCATGGCATCACTTTTTGTAATTGTTTAAATTGAACAGCTTATAATATGTCATTCTTCATGGTATTCCAGACCCTTGCCAATAAGAAGCCCGAAACCACCACTGCTATCGTGAGTCCGCTAGCCAAGGCGTAGTTCCCGTAAATCCAGTTTCCGGTGGCAAACATACAGCAATAAACCAAGATGCATCCAAGTATCATTGCCAATATTCCAGAGGGTACCGACCATTTTTCAGTCCCTTCGACAATTATGTTTCCTTCCGCGGTTGCTTGTTCAACGACTTTCTTCCAACCTGGCCCTCCCGGTTGTATCTTTTTATAGAAGTTCTGCAAGGTCTCTTTCGATTCGGGCTTCGTCAAATACGTAGTCATTAACCAGATAATGGTCGTGATCAACACGACCAGGGGAAATTTACTCCACTCGGGAAAGGGCGCACTATCACCAATAAAAAGCACGTCCTCAAATTTCCAGAACAACAAAGAGATAATCCCGGAGGAAAACATGGCTACAATTTCACTCCAAGCATTGATGCGCCACCAAAACCATCGGAGTATAAAAATGAGGCCGGTTCCAGCCCCGAACATAATAATGATATCGAAGAGTTGTGTCGCGTTGGTAAGTTCCAGGGCGAAGAGCGCACTCAGTACCATGAGTACGACGGTCGTAATACGCCCCACGTTAACGAGCTCTTTCTCACTGGCGTTCTTATTAACCTGTTGCTTGTAAAAATCGTTGACTACATAAGACGACCCCCAGTTAAGGTGGGTTGAAATGGTCGACATATAGGCAGCTCCCAGCGAGGCCAGCACAATCCCCAGCAATCCGCTCGGCAGTTTCGTCAACATGGCCGAATAGGCCAAATCGTTGCCCAATTTACTTTCTTCTACGTTCGGAAAGGCCTCCTGGATACTTGCAATATCCGGGTATACGACCAACGAGGCCAAGGCAACCAAAATCCATGGCCATGGGCGAAGAGCATAATGCATGATATTGAAAAAGAAGGTAGCTCCAATGGCATGGTTCTCATTTTTCGCCGCCAACATTCGCTGAGCAATATAGCCTCCCCCACCTGGCTCACCACCGGGATACCAGGCGCTCCACCATTGTACCGCTATGGGAATAATCAGAATGGTTATCAGCGCATCCGTATCCGAAAAGTCCGGTAAAATAGACATTTTACCTTGCACATTCTCGTGATTCACGAGATTTGAAAGTCCGCCCACCTCTGGTAGGTTGACCAAATAAATGGCCGCCCCTAGGGCACCTACGATGGCCAGGAAAAATAAGACGAAGTCGGTATAAACCACCCCCCTGAATCCGCCAATGGCACTGAAGATTACCGTGACGGTTCCACCGATCAAAACAGTCTGTAGAGGGGTAAGACCTAACATGACCTGGCCGATTTTGATAGCGGCCAATGTGACGGCCGACATGGCCATCACGTTAAAGACGATACCCAAATATAATGAACGAAACCCTCGTAAGAAATGGGCGGGCTTTCCACCATAGCGCAAGTCGTAAAACTCCATATCTGTGGCCACGTTGGATCGTCGCCATAGTTTAGCATATACGAAAACCGTCAAAAGGCCAGTGAGCAAAAAGGCCCACCAGCCCCAATTGCCGGAAACGCCATCCGACCGAACGAAATCGGTGACCAAATTAGGGGTGTCCGTGGAAAAGGTTGTAGCAACCATTGAGAAACCCAATAACCACCAGGGCATGGTTCTCCCGGAAAGAAAATATTCGGAGGTATTTTTCCCGGACTTTTTTGAAACTACAATACCGATGATAAGAACGAGAGTAAAAAATCCGATGATGATGGAATAATCCAGGGTGCTCAGTTCCATGGTGCGGTTGTTGGTTACTAGCTAAAGATAGAATTTTTTAAGATACTTTTGTGGTTTGTCTGTTAAACTTACATTGTGCCAATAACCCTTGTTTTCGACATTTCAATCACTTCATGGATACTCGCATTTATCGCGGCATTTGTGATAGGGGTTTCCAAATCGGGAATTAAGGGTATCGCCATCATCATCGTGACACTGATGGCTCTGGCCTTTGGCGCTAGGCAATCTACCGGGCTCATTGTACCGTTGCTCGTGGTCGGTGATATTTTTGCAGTGGTCTACTACAACCGGCATACCCAATGGAAATATATCCTTCGTTTTCTACCTTGGATGATGGGAGGGGTCCTCATCGGGGTGTTGATAGGAAAGGACTTGGACGCATCGACCTTTAAGATCGTTATGGCGGGAATTGTTTTGTGCAGTGTCCTGATGATGTGGTGGTGGGATCAAAAGAAATCGAAGACAGTTCCTACTCATTGGGCTTTTGCAGGATTTATGGGAATCTTGGCCGGGATAACTACGATGATCGGTAATTTGGCCGGAGCCTTTGCGAATATATTCTTCTTGGCCATGCGCCTTCCGAAAAATGAGTTCATCGGTACGGCGGCGTGGTTATTTTTTATCATCAATATTTTTAAACTTCCTTTTCATATTTGGTCCTGGGGCACTATTACGACAGACACCTTGTTGATTGATTTGCTTTTAATTCCAGGCATCGTACTAGGGCTTTTTATTGGTATACGGCTAGTGAAGATTATAAAGGAAGCCTTTTATCGAAGGATGATTTTGATTTTAACCGCTATGGGGGCCATATTAATTTTGTTGAATTAGCGGACATTCCCTGGTGGTAGTCGTTCTTTAACATCCGTATTGCCTTGATTCCTTGATTATTGGTTATATAATGGGTAGATTTAGAAGGTATCCCAGTGTTTCAATATCGATGAAAACCATATACCCTTTTCAGAATTTTGCCATTCCTATATGTGCTGTTGTTTTGTTCATTTCCTGCGAAACGCGGCATGATAATTCTAGGATTCAAGCGGCAGAACTGTTACCTGAGGTAGAACGATCTCTTAAGGAATTGGCAACGGTTTGGTATCCGCGTTCCGTTGATTCCGTTCATGGGGGCTACTGGTCTGATTTTAACGCTTCTTGGAAGCTTGATGGACCACAGGACAAAATGATTGTTAGTCAGTCGCGCCACGTATGGACGGCATCTAAATTAGCCCTATTTTATAATGAAGATCAATACCAATACATTGCTGCCCATGGTTATCGGTTTTTAAGGGATTATATGTGGGATTCAATGTATGGTGGATTTAATACCAGGGTGAGCGTTGAAGGCGATTCGGTTCAAACGGTATCCACGGGGAAAAGCGCTTATGGAAATTCATTTGCGATTTATGCGCTTGCCACCTTCTATAAGGCATCAAAGGATACAATGGCCCTAGACCTTGCCAAGAAGACGTTTTATTGGTTAGAGGAGTATTCGCACGACCCTGAGTTTAAAGGATATTTTGACGTACTCCAACAAGATGGATCTTGGATGTTGAATAGGAAGGAGAACAACGGGGACGGTAATTTCGCAAGAAAGGATTGGAAAGACCAAAATTCAAGCATACATCTTTTGGAGAGCTTCACGGCTTTGTACGAGGTGTGGCCCAATGAATTATTGAGAAAACGCCTTCTGGAACTACTGTTGCTGATTCGTGATACGATTACATCGGAAACTGGAAGCCTCACCCTTCACCTCGAAAGGGACTGGACGCCCGTTTCTTTGAGAGATTCTTCGGAAACCTTTAGAGAGAAGAATTTTTGGGCAGACCATATTTCGTTCGGTCATGATATTGAAACCGCATTCCTCCTTTTGGAAGCCTCGCATGTTTTGGGGCGAAAAAATGACACGCTTACCTATAGCAAAGCCAAACAAATGGTCGACCATACAATTGAAATGGGTTGGGATGCTATCAATGGAGGGTTCTTCGACGGAGGCTATTATCACGAACCCGGTGTATGCACCATCGAGAACAGGGCAAAAGTATGGTGGACACAGGCTGAAGGGCTCAATTCGCTATTACTGATGGCTCGATTATATCCCGAGGAAGAGCGTTACCTTGAACTATTTAAAAAGCAGTGGGGGTACATCGAAACCTATCTGATCGACAGCACCCACGGCGGTTGGTTTCATGAAGGACTGGATTCGAATCCTGACGCCATTAATCACCCTAAGGCGCATATATGGAAAACAAATTACCACACTATCCGCGCATTGATACAGGTGATACAAATGCTGCGGGGGGAATACATGTTGATCGAAGGGATGGTGCATGTGGCACATTAGATAGCGGCTTAAATCTGTCTGCCCGTTTCCAAGTTTGTGGGATTAATCCCGTATCTTTACATGTCCAAAATAGATGTAGCGAGTTGTGACGTTCACACCTTTATTGTTTGTCTGCGTGGATTCATTGTTGGTTTTAAGACCATAAATTCATCCAACTCATTAAAAATTTCTATTTTAGGACTCTTTGGATGTGGTAATTGCCCTAATATACAAGGTTCAGGCCATTGTAATTTTCCATATCCCTTTGAATAGCTCATCCGACCCGACCAACCCCATACTAAACCTGTAATTGAAACGTTCGCTATTTATGATGCGTTATATCGGTTGTTTTCTACTATTATTCGTGGTCACCTCATGTGGATCGCTTGGCTTAACGGGCAAATCGGCCAAAAATGTCGAGAACGACAATTCTGCCTTGAACAAATCCAAGACCTATGATCGCTTCATCACCAAGGAGGCTATTACCGTAAACGGGCTTTTTGATGTACATCAGGTAGGGGGAACCTATTATTTCGAGATTCCCGATAGCTTGCTGAACCGTGAAATACTGGTGGTAACGCGTTTTATCAAAACGCCTTCAGGCGCTGGAAACTATGGCGGTGAAAAAATTGCGGAGAACACGATTATTTTTGAAAAAGGGCCTAACAACAATGTTTTCCTGCGAATCGCCACCTTGGTCAGTGCCGCAAACGAAGAGGATGCCATTTCAAAGGCGGTCAACAACTCGAACATTACGCCTATACTAGAGTCCTTTGACATCAAAGCGAGCAACGAAAAGAAAGACACCTATCTGATAGAGGTGACCGATTTTGTCAATAGTGAAAATCCGTTATTGACTTTGAGTAGTGCACAAAAGGGCGCGTACAAACTCGCAAGCCTCGAGAAGAACAAATCGTATATCAAGGAAATCAAAACCTTTCCGATGAATACGGAAATCAGGACCGTAAAGACTTACAAAGCACAGAACACCAAGGAGAAGCGAAGAAAGCAGTTGCCCGCGGCTGTTTTGGCCGGTGTAGTGACCTTGGAAATCAACAATTCGTTTGTGCTTCTTCCGAAAAACCCGATGCGGAAGCGCTTATTCGATGCCCGTGTGGGTTATTTTGCCAGCTCCTATTTGGAATATGGTGATGACCAACAGAAAGTAGACCGCAACACCTACATTCATCGTTGGCGGTTGGAGCCCAGGCCAGAGGATTTCGAAAAATGGAAACGCGGGGAACTGGTGGAGCCTAAAAAGCCCATCATCTATTACATTGATCCCGCCACCCCAAAAAAATGGAGACCTTATTTGATTCAGGGAATTAATGATTGGCAGGTTGCTTTTGAGCAGGCGGGCTTTAAAAACGCCATCATGGGGATGGAATGGCCTGAAAATGACCCCAACATGAGTTTGGAAGATTCCCGTTTTTCCGTCCTTCGCTATTTTGCCTCTCCCTCCAAAAATGCCTACGGGCCGAATATCGTGGATCCAAGAAGCGGCGAGATTTTGGAAAGCCATATCGGGTGGTATCACAATTTGATGAGCCTTTTGCACAATTGGTATATGGTACAGGCAGGCGCGGTCGATTTTAGGGCACAGCAAATGGAGTTTGATACGGAACTCATGGGGAATCTCATCCGTTTTGTGGCTTCCCACGAAGTAGGGCATACACTCGGACTTCGCCATAATATGGGTGCTAGTAGTGCCACCCCGGCCGATAAGTTAAGGGATGCGGAATGGTTGAAAAAATATGGACATACCAGCTCTATCATGGACTATGCCCGTTTTAATTATGTGGCCCAGCCGGAAGATAATATTCCTACGGAATATTTAATGCCCCGAATCGGGGATTACGACAAATGGGCCATTCAATGGGGATATTCCCTTTTTCCGGAGGAAATGCCTTTGGAAGAAGAAAAAGAACTGTTGGCCCAAATGGTCGTAGATAGTGTCTCGAATAATAACCGACTATGGTTCGGCGGTGAAGGGCGTGATTTTGACCCCCGCTCACAGACAGAAGATTTGGGAGACGACGCCATGATTGCCAGCACCTACGGAATTATGAACTTGCAACGCATCGCCCCTTGTCTACGGGAATGGACCAAAGGTAAAAATAGCGATGACTTTTCGAATTTGGACGAAATCTATCAAGCCCTGGTGAACCAATACAGTGACTACATTTTTCATGTGACCAAGAACATAGGAGGTATTTACGTAACCCCAAAAACAATGGGGGAGGAAGGCGAAGTATACCGGCCGGTACCAAAAGAGGTGCAGAAGCAGGCGCTCGCTTTTTTGAACAAGCATATTTTCAGGGAACCAAAGTGGCTTCTCAGAAATGATATCCTGAATGCCATCCAATCGCCACAATCCAAAGAATCGGTGACCCAGACGATGGAAAGCGTGATGATGAACCTGTTAGGGGGAAGCAGACTTAGCAGAATGACCTTTATTGCCGAGCGCTACGAAGAGGAAGATCCCTACCGTCCCGAGGAATATATAGACGACTTAAATCATCTGATATGGGGCGACATGTACGTTTTCTATCAAACCAACGCCTACAGGAGGAAACTACAGAAAGCCTACGTTTCCAATATGATCGCCCTTTACAAGCCCGAAGAAGCCGATGGAATTGTAGAAGGTATTCTGGCCAAGCTTTCCGAGGGATATACCGCCAATACCGATGTGCGCTCCTTGGCCTTGGACAATCTGATAACACTTCAGGGTAAAATCAAACAGACGCTTCCAGTCATGACCGACCGTTTGACCATTGCGCACTTGAACTATCTGAAAAGGGAGATTGAGGAGGTGGTTGGTGAGACGAAGGATATCAATCCTATATTCATTCCCCTAAATAGGGACATGTCTATTAAGGAAGATGGAGAGAAATGAAGAAAGCGTGAAAAGCCTTTTAACTCATTGCCATCCTTTTATCTTATCGCTAATTGAATATTTTGGAAAAAGAAGGGTTACTTACCCGTGATAGGGTCTTACATTAGACACCCTATTTCCTTGATTTTCAATCTCCGTCAACATCATTTGAAAGTAAAAAGATTCCAATTATTTAAAAATAGTCAGCTCGTTTTCATTACTTTGTCGCATCAATTTGTCATAATCCCTTTCATTTTATGAAATTTTATCTAACCGCTCTCTTATTCCTGTCCTTCTTTTTGTTTCCAAGCAAAAACGTACAACGCAAAATAATTTCAGATAGCGAATTCAACTATACTTTCTATGTCTCTACGGAAGATATAGCTGCCAAAAAAGGACCGAGGTACTATTACTGGTACAAAGCTGGGGAGATTCATTCTTCACAAGGAGGCAGTGCAGGAGACTTATTGCACGGAGATTTTACAAAAAGTTATAAAGACAATAATCTTGCCGAACAGGGAAGTTTTAAAAAAGGACTAAAGGACAATCTTTGGAAGAAGTGGTATAAAAATGGACAATTGTATGAAATAGCTAGTTGGAAGAGTGGTCTTAGAACGGGACAGTATCTCCAGTTTTCCGAAGCAGGCCAAGTAATGATTAGTGGAAGGTTCAAGAAAGATATGAAGCATGGTATTTGGATCAACGGAACTACTAACGACACGGTATTCTTCAAAAAGGGGGTTGAAATCGATAAGCCCAAAAGATATAATAGAAAACCCTTGACCAAAAGAATTACAGGTTTCTTCAAGGAGTTGTTCAGAAAAAAGGAAAAGAACGACCCTTCAAAAAAGCAAAAGGCTGATAAAAAGGGCTTAAAAGCTAAAAAACAGCCAAAAAATAAAAAATCGAAAAAGCAAAAAAAAGTAAAAGAACAACAGTAATTTCTAAAAATGGTTAAGGCAGGTTCTTTGTTATATGCAGTATTTGTCTGCCTTTTAATTTCGGTGATGAGCGCTGCGCTCATCTTTATCTTTAATTACAATTTGGAACTGTCTACACGGCAGGCAGTACAATCCGATCTTATTGACCTATGCGATTCCTGTACAGAGTTTTACCTATCCGATCCCGATAACTTCTCGGACCTTAGGTCCGAAAAACGAGACCTCTTTGATAATGGTTTGATTTGTGGGTTCTCCAAAAAAAAATGGGGGTCTTACACTGTGTTGACGGTACAGGCTTTTTTTAAGAAAGATACTATTCAAAAAAGTGCTTTTGTGGGGCCGCGTGAAGGCAAAGACAAGCTGGCACTGGTAGTTTGTGACTGGGACGAACCGTTAAAAATATCGGGGTTAACCAAAGTAATAGGCCCCATGAAACTCCCTTCATCAGGATATAAAATGGTCAATATCTTAGGAAACAATCAACTCAACAAACCCCAACTTTCAGGTGCCATTACCAAATCTTCCCAATCGCTTCCCGAAATAACTACAGTGGCTCCGTTAATGGAAAACACCAGCGGTATAAGAACAAATCTATCCAAGATTGACAAGCGATCCCTTTTATACAATGATTTTAAAGAAACTCCTATAGTAATCGAATTGGACATGGGTGAACAACTCAATAACCTTTCGTTTAAAGGGAACGTCCTCATCAAATCGATCGACACCTTGTATATCGATTCTTCTACCGGCTTGAAAGACGTCATCGTTCAGGCTCCCAAGATAGTTATCAGGAAAGGGTTTGAAGGACGTGCCCAGTTCTTCGCAGAAAAAGAAATTTTTGTAGAAGAAGCGGTGTTATTGGCGTACCCTTCGAGCCTTGTGGTAACATCGGGCAATAGCCTATTAGATAAGAAAATCACCCTTTCGAAGCATAGTAAGCTCTATGGAGGGGTCGTCATGGATGCCACGACTTTCGACGAAAAAGAAGCTAATAAAATAATTGTCGAGGAAGATGCTTCTATAACGGGAACACTGTTTTGCAACGGTAGATTACAACTGCAAGGAACCGTAAGAGGAACGGTTCATGCCCACAAGCTGCAATTGGAAACCAAGAGTGGTAAGTACGAGAATACATTACTAAACAGTACGATCGATGCGGTGAATATCCCAAACGGGTTTATTTATCCCCCCCTGTTCAAAACACAAGAAAAAACCCCCTATGGAATCGCCAAAACCCTCTAAAAGAGGTTACATAGCCGCAAGTTCGCTTATCGAGTCGGTAATAGCTATCACAATCATCACCATTTGCCTTTTGGTAGCACTCAAATTATATATCACCATTTTGGAAGGCCGCCCTTCGATAAATAATCACCGGCTTAAATTTCATGTGGATAAATTGGTTGCTGAAATGAAACTGACTCCAAATTTTGACTCCGAGCTATATGATTTCAAAACGTACAAAATCAAAAAGACCGTTTCCGACCATGGGAACCAACTACATTTAAAAAAAGTTAGTTATACCATTCAGGGGCAATCCGATACAATTACCTATCATTATTTGATACTAAAAGAAGATGAAGACCAACCTTAGAGCGTTTACCATCCTGGAGGTATTGATCAACATTGTTATCATGTCGATTATCATCGGGATGGTGTATTTTGTCTATTCCTCTTTTTCGAAACAGATTTATTTTTATCGGTCGGATGTGGAGGAAGAGCTTGCGTTGAGTAGTTTTTGCCTACGACTAAAGGCCGATTTTTTTCAGGCCGAAAAGATTATTGGAACAGCCTATTCTTTTGAGGTGGTACGATATGATACGAATCGCATCCAATACGAAGTCGCAAATGGTTTTATTTATCGAACGCAGGCCGGAAATCGAGATAGCTTAAGAATCGATAAGATCGAAATTTCTTCAAAAATAGACCCGATTACCAATGAAAACCTGATTCGGAAAGCCCAGTTGAGCACTATTCTTTTTGAGGCACCGATGGAGTTCACGGTCGCAAAGAAATATCCTAGTATACTAGATAACAATACGGATTATGGGGATTGATATCAGTAAGATAAACACCAAGTCAGAGGCAAAAAAATCTCCCGGCACGTTTTCGCTCGATTTTCTGAACAAAGAATTCAGCCTCTCAAGGAAAATCGGTGCGAAGCAGCGGGAAGCCTTGTACAAAGACCTTTATACCTTGCTGAATGCCGGGGTAGATTTCAGCACTGCCCTTGATATTTTGGCCAACCAGCAAAAAAAGAAAGCTATTAAAGCGTTGATTCTGGATGTCAAAAATCAAATCATTAACGGGCGTAGCTTTCATGAAGCATTGCGGCAGACAGGGCAGTTTACCGCTTACGAATACTTTAGTATCAAGATAGGGGAAGAAACCAAAAAATTACCCTTAGTCTTGATGGAACTGCATAAGTATTTCAAGAGGCAAATAAAGCTGCGCAAGCAGATAGTTTCGGTTATTACCTATCCAACGTTTGTACTGGCACTCACGGTAGGCGTACTTTATTTTATGCTTACCTACGTGGTTCCCATGTTCAAATCGGTTTTCAACCAATTTGACGCCGATTTGCCCAAATTGACAAGAAATATCATCACGCTGTCCGAAAAATTTCCGATGATAACGATAGTGTTCATCGGAGTGGCGCTATTGTTGACCGCCATTTTCAAGATATATGGTAAAAATAATACCTTTCGCGCCTACAAATCCAAAATCCTTTTGAGGATACCCTATTTCGGAAAACTGACAAAAATGATTTATCTGGCGCGATTCTGCCAGTTTTTAGATTTGTTGCTTACTTCAAAAACCCCATTGACCGATTCATTGGGTATGGTGAAAAAAATGATAGGCTTCTATCCAATTGAAAACTCCATCGAGCCCATTAGAAAGGATATCATTAAAGGCTCTTCTTTCTCGAAGGCAATGGCAAAACATCACATATATGAATATAAGATGATTTCAATGGTAGAAGTTGCAGAGGAAATCAACGAGTTAGACGCGATGTTTTCAAGGTTGGCCGATGAGTATGATGAGGAAGTAGAGCATAGGACCAAAATGATCGGAGTAGTTTTGGAACCACTAATCATCATTTTTATTGGCTTAATTGTCGGAATAATCATGGTGGCCATGTACGCGCCTATGTTCGATTTAAGTAAAATTATCAACGGTGGGTAAATAGGAATTGGAAAAAAAGTTTAGTTTTGTAATGTTAAAAAAATGTTATAATGTACTTGCGGTTTAAGAATTTTCAACAAAAAAATAGGAAAGGTAAGTACTATGCCGATGCCTATTCTATGACGGAAATCCTGATTGTACTATGTATCATCGGAATTTTATTATTGATGGTTTTGCCTAGTCAGACATCTGTCATATCGCAGGCCAAATCAATCGAGGCCCAGAGCATGCTGAACCATTTGTACGGATTGCAGAAGAATCATTTTTACCGCTATTCAAGGTATTCCGCAGATTTTGAGGAAATAGGTTTTGAGCCCGCACCGACAATCGACGAAGGAGGACAAGCGGTTTACAAAATTGAAATCATTGAGGCTTCCACCAATTCGTTTCGGGCAACGGCTACCTCCTTATCTGACTTTGATGACGATGGCAATTACAATACCTGGGAAATTGACAACAAAAAATCGCTGAAAGAAACGGTAAAAGACTGATTAAGTGGAGATTTTTTTGGAGGCAGTCCTCTTTGTGTTGCTACTGCTTGTTTTTTTTCAGGACATGAAGCACCGGACCATACATGTTGCCTTGCCGTTTACCATCGCGATAATCGGAGTCATTTTCTTTTTTAAAAAATCCTATCCTATGTTGATTCTTTGGTATAATTTTTTATTCTTGCTGCTTACCTGCATAGGATTATACCTGTACCTTTCGCTGAAAGAAAGGAAATTGGTAAATCCTTTTAAGTCGATTGGCAAAGGAGATTTTCTATTCTTTTTAGCGGTCATACCATACTTTTCGACCTCTAATTACATTTTATATTTTATCACCGGAATGTTCTTTTCAATTATTGCATTCTTGGTAATCAAGACCATCACAAAAACCAATTTGGTGCCCTTGGCAGGGCTATTGGCGTTTTACATGATCGTATTAAAGTGCATCGTTTACGTAACCGACCTTGATTTTTTGGAAGCCGAACTTATTTGACCAACCAACCGATGATATCAGAGATAACGCTGACCGTTGAAGAACAGCAGGTCATCAATTCAGATCTTGCCCATAACTACGGGATTATTCCGAAGGAAATGGATGAGTTTGTCATTGGGTTTTTTGTAGACGAATCAAAGTTATTCGAGACCTTGCCGGATGAACTGGAATTGATTCTCGGGAAAAAGGTCAAATTATTTCCTGCCCCGGCAGAAAAAGTCGCCAAAGCATTATCACAATACTACAGAAGGGGAAGAGGGTCAACCACCGATTTGGAAACCGGTAAAAATTTTAATATTTCTTCCCAAGACTTCTTACAGGACCTCATTTTTGAGGCCAAAGCGATTGGGAGTAGTGACATTCATTTTGAGGTCTTTAAGGCCGATGCCCGAATACGATATCGAATAGACGGAAAACTTATTGAAAAGTATAAGATAGAAAAGGAGAACTATTTAGAACTTGTCAATAAGATAAAAATCAAATCAAACCTTGACATCACCGAAAAAAGATTGCCTCAAGACGGCCGTATTAATTATGACGACTTCGATATTAGGGTATCTATCCTTCCCACCCTGCATGGTGAAAAAATCGTCATGCGTATTTTAGGAAGGGACACCGATCACTTAAGTATTGATAAATTGGGAATGGCCGAGGATGAAAAAAGGCTTTACTTGGAGGCCCTTAAATCATCTAAAGGAATTATTCTAATAAGTGGCCCCACAGGTTCCGGAAAGACTACCACGCTCTATTCCAGCCTGAAACTATTAAACGATATCAGAACAAACATCGTTACCGTTGAAGACCCTATAGAATATACCTTAAAAGGAATCAATCAGGTGCAACTACGGGAGGATATCGGCTTGACGTTTACCAGCGCCCTTCGAACTTTTCTAAGACAGGACCCCGATATAATAATGCTGGGTGAAATCAGGGATGGTGCAACCGCGGAGATGGCGATACGGGCAAGTTTAACCGGCCATTTGGTTTTATCTACCATACATACAAACTCAGCCTTGGGGACCATTTCAAGACTGGTTGATATGGGTATTCCTGCGTTTTTAATCGCGGAGACCCTTAAAATTTCCGTGGCGCAGCGGTTGGTACGCAAGCTCTGCAACAATTGCAAGCAGACACACGAAACAGTGAAGGAGGAATATGAACACGAAGCTTTCAAAAGTATTGCAAGACATTATAGCCCAATAGGTTGTGAAAACTGTTTCTATACGGGGTATAGTGGCCGTACCGCCATTTACGAGGTAATCCCGATCGACGCGTCGCTTGCGCAAGAAATAAAGAAAAGCGCATCCCATTTGGAATCATTTATTTCTGAAAAGAATGTTTCCAGGCTTTTTGATAAGGCCATTGAACTCGTTAAGAACGGAACAACCTCGATCGAGGAAGTATATTCCATTATAATAGAAGCCCAATAATGAAAAAAGTAGTTATACTAAGCTGTATGTTGTTTGTGGGCTTTGCGTTCCCCCAGAACCAAACACAAACATTGGAAGAACTATTCGAAGAGATTGCCAAGGAGCAAGCTGGTCTCGATGAGCTCACCGAGTTGGATGTTGCAGGTCTCACGCTGTTTGAGATCATTACTTCCTTGGCAGAGGAACATCGAATTAATGTGAGCGCAGACCCTGGACTTTCCGAAATGGTAGTCAGTAATTTCTTTGACGTAAAAGTAAAGGACATCTATATATTTCTGGCCAATAAGTATAATCTCGAGGTCGGATACATGAACAACATCATAACATTTAAAAAGCGGGAAGTTCTGAAAGAGGTCCCAAAGGAACAACCCAAAAAGCCAATCGATATTACATTTAATCAGGCAAATGACTTTTTATCGGTGAAATTAAAGAACGATTCCCTGCCCTTGGTCGCGGAACGGATTACCGAATTATCCAATAAGAATATCGTTTTGGCACCTGAGGTGAAGACGATGAAAGTATCGGCCTATATCATTAACAGGCCTTTTGACCAAGTGATAGAAATGATTGCCCGTTCAAATCAATTGGTCGCTTCGGTGGACGAAAACGGCTTTTACTTTTTATCGAAGGATTTGGAGGTCGCCCAAGTTCCAGATCAAGGAAGAAGAACAGCCGGACGGCGACGGGGATCTACCAGAAATACGCAAAGTACGGGCACTGCCGGTGATTTGGAAATAGCCTTGAACGAACAGGGATTTTTAACGATACGTGCATACGAAATCGATGCTGCCACCTTAATTTCCAAGGCTTCCGACTTACTCAACATCAATTACTTCTTTTATGACAAACCCGATGAGGCCATATCGACTTTTTATTCGGAAAGTATTGATTTTGATAATTTGTTGAACCACCTTTTCAAAGGAACCAGATACACCTCAAAAAAACTGGACGATCTATATCTCATCGGACTCCAGACTACGGAGGGACTCAGACAAACGGAATTGATACAACTCGAGAACAGGACAATCGAGACCGTTCTGAACACGCTGCCCAAGGCCTACGTTCAGGATGTAGAGATGCAGGAGTTTGTTGAACTTAACGGAATTTTGGTATCTGGATCTAAACCGATATTGGAGGAGTTGAAATTGGTGATCCAACAATTGGATAAAGTAGTGCCTTTGGTGCAAATTGAAGTGCTTATTGTGCAGTACCAAAAGGGGTATGATATTCAAACAGGCTTACAGGGTATATTGAGCGAGCAGGGAAAGGACGTGAAAACAGAAGGGGTGTTGTTTCCCACGGTTGACGCCACGGTGAATTCGACTTCGCTGAACAAACTGATCGACGCCTTCAACGGTTTAGGTATCATCAACATCGGAAAGGTGGCTGAAAACTTTTATGCAAACTTGACCGCCCTGGAAAACAACTCCATCATCGAACTAAAATCCACTCCGAAAATTGCTACGCTAAGTGGTCATAAAGCCAATGTTTCCATTGGGGAGACCAATTACTATTTTGAACAAACCAACCGGCTGATCAATTCGGGAATCAACGATAATATTCTGCAGTCGGGCCAGTGGAAACCTACGGAGGCTAACTTGAGTGTCGATATTCTACCCTATGTTTCCAAGGATGAGCACATTACCTTAAACATCATAGTGGAAAAGAGCGCCTTCCTCGGGCGGGCGGGAGAAAACGCTCCTCCCGGTAAATCAACCCAAAAATTCGAGTCTTTGATACGGGTAAAGAACAACGAAATGATATTGCTGGGCGGATTGGACGAATTGGAAAAGGAAAATTCCGGAACAGGAACTCCTTTTCTTGCAAGAATTCCGGTAATAAAGTGGTTCTTCAGTAGCAAAAGAAGGTCCAAGGAAAAATCTAAACTACACGTGTTCATCAAACCAACCGTGGTCTATTAATGGTTCAGAAAGCACTAAATAGTATACTGTCCGGCAAGAAATTTCTTTGTATCGAAGTGCTGATGCAGGAAGATAAGACCCACTATCATGTGATAGAGGTTTGGCAAAAGAACAATTCATTGGCCATAGATTCTTCGTCCAGCTATATAGGTTTTGACGCACTCATGGAACAAATTCCAAAAGATAGACCGACCCTTTTATCTTTTACAGGCCAAGGAATTATTTCAAAAAAGATAGCGAATACCGGAAACTATCGTTCCAACTTGCTCTTCAATGCGAATCCCGATGACTTTTACTGGTATGAATTGGTACATTCAGAACATGTCTATGCTTCCGTGGCACGAAAATCCGTAATAGACAATGAACTCGAGGCATTTAATAAAAATCAGGTTTTCGTTGTAGATATTAGTATCGGTCCTTTTGTTATATCCACCATAAAGCCCCTACTGCCGGATGTAAGTTCGCTGTTTTCCAGGAATTTTAAGCTTGACTTTCAAAACAATAAAATATCCGGTGTTGCCAAACTTGCCCAGATAGACCATGAAACTTCCTATGATATCGACGGGGAGACGATTACAACCAAAAACATCGTTTCTTTTGCGACACTGGTACAGTATCTTTTTCCCAATACCGATATCGACTTCGAAAAGGATTTTCTCGAACCCAATAGGGAAGAACTTAGGTACCGGAAGGCTTTCAACACTACCGGCATGGTGGCCCTACCCGGCTTTCTTATTGCCCTTTTTGTAAGCTATCTTTTACTAAGCCATTACCAACAGGCCTATATCGATTTACAGGTATCGCTCGAGGAAGAAAATATCGCCTACAATAAACTGGTACTTCTCGAAAACGACAGGGATAATAAAGAAGCAATATTGAACGAATCGGGCTTAAACGATAGTAACTTCCTGAGTCATTACCTATCGGAAATCACAAAGGAAGTCCCGTCTGAAATTAACCTGATCACCCTTTACATTTTTTCACCTACCACCAAGATCAAGCCTGGACAACGAATTCTTTTTAACAATGATGAGGTAGAAATTACGGGGGAAACATCTTCGAATGATGCTTTCGCCAACTGGATCAAGGCCATTAAGGAATATCCTTGGATAGAAAATCTTGAAATCGTTGACTTTCGCAAAGAGGGCACAAGCAGTAATTTCGAAATCAGGTTAAAACTAAAGTTCAATGTTTGAGAACATGTCTTACAAGAAAAAGTTTTTTGCCTTAATCGGTCTTTTGATCGTCATGGGGATTGCTGCCTACAAAAGATCGTTCTCGGTAGCTTTCGACGCTTATGACAATCTACAGTCCTCAAAATCAAAACTTGCCCAGGTAAGCAATTCTCAACAGAAAATCACTTCCTTGAAGAGCGAGGTAGCGTATTTGGATCAAATCATAGGAAAGAAAGCTGCCAATGCCGATGTGGTGCAACAGGAAATCTTGAATACGTTCAATAGCATTGAAAATGGAGCCGACCTGGTGAATTTGGAAGAAATTCATATCGCCAGTAACGAATATTTCAACATCTACACGAACCGATTGATTTTATCCGGTTCATACAAAGATTTGTTGGAGGCTACGTATCGTTATGAGAAAGAATTCGACTATTCCCGTGTGGTAGGCCTTAGGTTTTATATCGAAAAAGAACCGAGAACTAGAAGAAAAAAATTATTTGAACAGATAATATTTCAGAATTATGAAAAGATTCCTTAGCATATCACTAATAGGATTGCTGTTATCTTCAATCGGCTGTGATGATGTCCTAGAGGAGGATATCAGCGATGACAGCATTACAATCATAGCACCATTGGATCAGACGGCTTTGGAGGGGAATACCGTGCAGTTTAGATGGAATCCTTTAGAGGGGGCCGACGATTACCGCATTCAGATTACTGGGGAACAGCAATTTCTGGTGTTGGATTCACTGGTAAGCACAAGTGTCTTTGACTATCAAATAGACCCCGGAACCTATCGATGGAGGGTGAGGGGTGAGAATTTTGCTTATACGACGCCATACACTTTTGAGGCCACTTTTTCCATAGCCGCCTCCCTGGATTTGTCCGGTCAGCAAATCGCACTTACAGGTCCAGCGGACAATGTTTATTTCAATGAGACGGGAATTTCTTTTTCATGGAAAGCCATCACTACGGCAGACTCGTATGTTTTTCAACTATTGGAACAAGAAAACGCTACTGAGACCCTGGTTTTTGAAGACGATAACGTAACGGGTACTTCCCTTACGCTTTCCAATACCACGATTACTGAGGATGCGGAATACCTTTGGCAAGTGAAGGGAGTAAATGTCAGTAGCGAGACAGCGTTCTCCAGCCGAAGTTTTTTCATAGATAGGGAGAATCCTCCTGCTCCGGTGCTAGCGACACCTTCCAATGATGAAAGTTTTAATGTGAACGATATGGTGGATTTTACATGGAATTTCACCGATACGGGTGAGATTCAGTCCAGCATCACGAGTACCATAGAAATCTCATCCGATGAAGACTTCACAGTTATCACCTCAAGCGATACAAACAGCGACGGGGAATTCTCGAGTACTTTTACCATGGCCGACACTTACTATTGGCGGGTTCGCGGTGAGGATGCAGCGGGGAATACAGGGCAATACAGTGTAACGGGTTCCTTCATCGTTAATTAAAATGGACAGGAAGAAAATAAATACGATACTAATTGTTGCGGTGGTCGCGATATGGGGTATTGTACTCTACAAATTTATCGCATCCTATCTTACGGACCCCGATGCCGGACCCATAGCTGAAATTCCTACAAAACCTGCGATTGCAGCGATTAGAAAAAAAGACACGGTTACCCTGAACTTTCCAGAACGCGATCCCTTTTTAGGGACGGTCGTGACCAAATCGAAACCAAAAGCGCCAGCGGTAAGGAAGAGTGTGACAAGAAAACCTAAAAGCCCATCAAAACCGGTGTTATGGCCTAAAATAGAGTATCTGGGATTTGTAAAGTCTAGTGCCAGTAAGGGTCGGCTAGGACTGGTCAGAATCGATGGGAGATTACATCGGGTAAATGCCGGTACCGAGGTGAATGGTCTGCGGATAAGAAAAATTTCCAAGGATGCGTTGGTAATTATGAATGGCAAAGAGGAGCGTAGTTTTGGGAAAAATTAACTTTTTTAATAAATTCTTAACATTTTCCTTTTATAGGAATTTTTTTTCAAATATATTTGATGCTTTCCCTCATCTTCCTATAGTACCATGAATCGGAAAGCCTTATTTTTTGTTACAATTTGTAATACGATTCTCCTACTTATTCTGACGACTTTTTTGTTTTTTAGGTTTGCTCAGGACGAAGACAAAATTGTGTATGTCGATAATATCAGGTTGTTCAATGGTTTTAATATGACCAAGGATTTGAACAGGATCAATGGTGAAAAAATTAACAAACAAAAAAAGAAACTGGATAGCTTATATACCATCTATGGTATTTTTAAAGATAACAACCAAACGGACAAGCTTGGGGCTTTGGAGACACAGTTGAGAAACCAGGACCAGGAATTGAAGAACATGAACGAACGCTTTTCAAATGAAATAAGCCAAGCCGTTTGGAATCGCTTAAATAGCTATATTAAGGATTATGGTGCCGCAAACGGTTATAAAATAGTCCTGGGAACCCAAGGTAATGGCAACGTGATGTTCGCCCAGGAGGGGATAGATATCACGGAAGCGGTTATAAGCTATTCCAATAGCCTTTATGAAGGGGAACTATGAGCGGCCCTTGTTAACAATTTTAACCTGATGAACAAAATGACTTTGTAAACGCAGTAATAAGATACATCTAAACCAACCAACCATGCCCAGAACACGCACCATCAACGTTTTTTTCTGTCTATTTTCATTTTTTCTAGCCAACGCCCAAACCAACTCGACCAATGTTGGGGCGAACTCTGGCACCCAAGGGGATAACAACACCTTGGTAGGATTCCGATCGGGCCAGGTCACTACGGCAAATAACAACAGTTTTTTAGGTGCTTTCAGTGGACGTCAAAACATAGACGGCCAAAACAATACCTTTGTTGGTCACAATGCAGGAAGAAATAATGTTTCGGGGAATAACAATTTGTTTATCGGCCAAGGAGCGGGAAGAAATTTAGTCGATGGTAATAGAAACGTATTCTTAGGCCCGAATGCCGGGAACGATGCCTCGGGATCACGCAATGTCTTTATCGGATTTCAGGCAGGTTCCTCAGAAACCGGGAACAATATGTTGATTATTAACAACAACGATGCCAACACCCCGTTGGTTTATGGAAATTTCGGTTCTGGTCAACTTGCCATCAATACGACCACCATGCCAGCGGGCACCGCCTTGACCGTAGGTGGAAACGCACTGGTGGACGGTGCGTTGACGACCAATGGCAAATTATCGATTGGTACTACTATCGATGACCCCGACTATCAATTAACGGTGAAAGGCGCCATTCATGTACAAGAGGTCAAGGTAGATCTATTGGGGGCTATTGCTCCCGACTATGTTTTTTATGAAGACTACGATTTGAATACGCTCCAGGAGGTAGCAGACTTTATTGCCAAGGAAGGGCATTTGCCGAATATTCCCTCAGCGAAAGAAATGGAGGAAGTGGGGCTACATCTTAAGGAAATGAATTTGAAACTCCTCGAAAAGATTGAGGAACTCACCCTATACCTCATTGATCAAAACAAGACCCTGGAGGAACAGAAGATAACCAATGGGAAACTTCATAAACGGTTGCAAAAATTAGAATCCATACTTGTTAAAGAGTAGCTTTAAGCAGCAATAATATTTATCAAAAGCAACTCTTATGAAGGGTTTTTCCCTAACATCATTGGTTCTATTGTCGCTACTCTCCTACGCCTGTAAGACGGATACGGAGATTGGTAAGGTCGATGTGTCTTACAAGTTTTTCAACTTGGAACGGGCTGGCTGGAAATCTAAATCCATTTCCCATAATTTTTCCGATATGGCCTACACGGCCACTTTGGTGCCGATCCAATACTATATCATCAAGAACGAGGGTTTTGAAAATCCTTCCAGGATTGACTCTATTTACCAATCACACAAGACAGATCGGGTAGTTGAAATTGAGTTTAGACACGATTCCAAAGACGATTTGCTCAAATCGGAGTATACCCGAATGGATTATGAATCGGGCGTGAAGTACATGGCTTTTTCCATTGAGAAAGATTTCATGGCGGTCACAAAATCCGGGGATACGATCAATTGCTCAGGGGTAACCTTGGAACGTAATTTCAAATTGGCCCCCTTTAAACGTTTATTGCTCCATTTTGGGGATATTCCAGAGAACGAACAGATACAACTGGTGTACCAGGACCAGCTTTTTGGTAATGGTATTCTAAAATTCAAGTTTACCGAAACGCCCTTAAAATTATAATACTTTCATAGAAATGATACAAACGATCAGAACCAGTAAGTATTCAAAGATCATTGCCAGTTATCTGGCCCTACAGTTGATTGTTCAAATGACCCAACCCTCGAACTTGTGGGCATTGACCAGCGGACCCTCACAGCCTGAGTTCAATACCTTCACACCTATCGGCACTTCCGATATGGTAGATTTGGCAACTGGTGATTTCAATTACAACATACCCATTATGGATGTCGGAGGCTATCCGCTGAATTTGGCTTATGACTCGGGGGTGACGATGGATCAAGAAGCTTCTTGGGTCGGTTTGGGGTGGAACTTAAATGTGGGACAGATCAACAGACAGGTCCGGGGAATCCCCGATGATTTTAAGGGAGATGAGATGACTTATGAAAATCACATGAAGGATAATGTGACCGTCGGGGTCGAGGCTTCCTTGGACCCCCAGGTTTTCGGATTTGAAACACCTGACAATATAAAAAATAATGGAAGTGCGTCTCTAGGGGTTAATTTACAGTACAATAACTATACTGGTCTTTCCTTCACCCCATCTTATGGGCTATCGTTTAATTTGTCAGAACAGATCAGCGTGGGCATGAATGTGCAAACCTCCGCCACCGAGGGCGCCACGATTTCACCCAATGTTAGCGCGAAGACCCATTCGGGGGAAGACATTGAAAACTTTGTGAATGGGAGGCTGAACGCGGGAGTGTCCTTCAATTCCAACAGGGGCTTATCCTCTTTTAGTCTGGCAGGGAGTATCGGTACTCCTTTTAAGGGAGGTAAAAAAACGATAAGGACCAATGGAAGTCCCAGTAGCACTTACGGTACCATTGATGCGGGAATGGGGGGCTTTGGTAGCCTTTCTTTTGCCAATACCACACTTACTCCAAGGAAGAGAACCGCTTTTAAAGACATTTCCGGTACGGTAGCGGTCTCTGTTGGTACCTCCATTTGGGGTTTAGACGGTGAAGTAGAGATTTCAGCGATGGGAGCGGTCCAGAAGGTAAAGGACCCGTTAAAAATGGAAAAAGCATACGGCTATGAATTTACGGGACACGCCACCCCGGATGATATTCTTGATTATAACCGGGAGAATGATGGCTTGATCAGCAAAACCACGCTGGCACTCCCGACCACGAACTATACCTATGACCTGTATTCGGTAAATGGCCAAGGAGTGGCCGGTATGTTCCGACCTTTCAGAAGTCAGGTAGGCCAGATCAACGACGAATTGGTAGAGGATGAAAGCGACAGCTTTCAATTGGGTGTGGAGATAGAAGGTACGACCTCTTTCCACACTGGGGTCAACTTTACCGCCGCACCTTCGGAGAGCAGAACGGGCATATGGGATACCAAGGCGTTAAAGCATTTTAGACAGCAACGGGAAGATATAAGAGGCAATGGGGAAAGTTTGGATTACGAACCCGTTTACTTTAAGTATGTAGGGGAGCCGAGGGTCGATCAAGATCAACAATTGTTTGAGAATCTGGGGGGATATGCCCCGATTGCCCTTGAAATAGGTGGGGCGAAAAATAGTTTTGACAAACCGGCCGAAAATCAATTTAGGGTGAAAAAATATGATTCGCAAGGGGTTCCTTATTATCCAAGTGCTACGAATAACCCGGATGAACGGCTTTCAGCAATCACGGATAAGTTCAAAAGACAAAATAGGGAGGTAAGAAATCAAGCCGTTCAAAAATTCAGTGTCGGGGAGATCGAGGCGTTATATCCCGAGGGAGGCTATCATCAAAACCGGATTAACACCCATGCGAAGCAAAAAAAACACCATACCGCCGAAATACGTGTTCTAAAAGGGGATGGTGCTACCTATGTCTTTGGGGAAACGGCCTACAACATCGATAAACAGGAGGTAACCTTTTCTACGGATAGTGATAACTATGATTGTGCCACCGGTATCGTTCGGTATAATCCAGGAGAAGATTCGAATGGCAACAGGGCGGGAATCGACCAATTCTATAACAAGGCCGTAACCCCGGAGTATGCACATACGTATTTATTGTCTTCCGTTTTATCCTCCGACTATGAGGATCGTACGGGAGATGGTCCCACCGACGATGATTTGGGTGCCTATACTCTTTTTACGTACGCACCTAAAACGGAATACCAATGGAGAGTGCCCTATGGAACAAGGGAAGCCTCTTACAACGCCGGGCTCAATACGCACCCCAATGACCAAAAGGGAAGTTATATCTATGGAAAAAAGGAACTTAAGTACATCGATAAGATTATTACGAAAACCCATGTGGCAATCTTCGACCTTACACCGAGGAAAGATGCGTTGGGAACCGCAGGCACTCAAGGCGGACAGCCCTCGTCCGGGCAGGAAATGTATAAGATCAAGAGTATCCGTCTGTATTCCAAGCCAGAAGCGGAAGCAGCCAAACTCCTCGATGATATCGAAGGAAACGAGCTGCCGATCACGGCAATAAAAACGGCCCATTTCACCTACGACTATTCCCTGTGTAGAAATGTTCCCAATAACAGGGTTCGGTCTTTGGATGAAAGTGAGATCGATTTTATAAATGAGTCAGGGGAGGTCGAAAATACAGGCAAGCTTACTTTAAAGAAAGTACATTTTACCTACAGGGGATCACAAATGGGGAAATACACTCCCTATACCTTTAACTATGATAATTTCAATCCCGACTACAATCTAAAATCCTACGATATCTGGGGGAATTACAAGCCAAATTCTACTGGCGGTTGTGGCACTCAGGACGACATCACGGCACCCGAGTTTCCATTTGTTCAGCAAGAGGATCGAGTACAGCAAGATAAGTATGCCTCCGCCTGGTCTCTCTCCTCGATTGATCTTCCCTCAGGTGGGCGTATTGAACTAACCTATGAAAGTGATGATTACCAATTTGTCCAGGACCGGGACGCCATGCAGATGTTCAGAGTGGTCGGTGCCGGTAATAACGATGGAACAGGAGGCACATTTGATCCCACTGTAAACCAAGAGCTATACGGTGCTTTATCGGCGGCAGGAACCCAGAATGCAGATGCAAAATACCTATACGTAAACCTGCCGGATGAACAGTCGATTATTTCGTCCGAGGAATTTGAGTTGAAATACTTAAAAGGGATTAAGAACAAGCCACTTTATTTCCGGTTTTTGATGAACATGACAAAAAAGGGAGCTCAATCGAACGCTAGCAAGGACTATGACTATGTGACCGGGTATTTCGAACTTGACGGACGACCTAATACCTTTTCGGTAACCAATAAGGGCATCTTCGCGGCGATTCCAATGAAATTTATAGATATGGAAGGCGTACTGTTCGGTGCCGTTAAGCCTGAAGTGAACCCGATATCCTTGGCAGGTTGGTACTTTGGAAGAAAGGAATTGAATGGGTTTGTATACGGACTTAACCCTGATGCTACGACCCAAAACATCAAAGATATCGCCCAAAATATCGTAAGTAGTTTTGGTGCTATTAAGGATATTTTTACTGGTCCCAATGCGAAGCTCAGAAGCTTTGAATATTTGTGTGCACAGCGTTTTGTTCCAGAAAAATCGTGGATTCGACTATCGACGCCTAAAGAGTATAAATTGGGAGGGGGCTCCAGAGTTAAAAAATTGGTCATGAAAGATCAATGGCGCCAAATGGTCGGTGTAAGCGAGGAGGCAGATCCTCAACAACGTTATGACAAGGAATATGGGCAAACGTATCGATATGATGCGGAAGATGGTGGTTCTAGTGGAGTAGCTACCTTTGAACCCAATGGGAGTAAGGAAAACCCTTTTGTGGAGCCTTTCTACAATAAAGGGGAACGCTTGGTGGCGCCAAAGGAAGTTAGTTATATCGAAAAACCGTTTGGTGCCGAATTTTTCCCTGCACCTGTGGTTACCTACGGGCGTACTACCGTGAGCAATCTGGAGCGGGAAGGCATTACCCGACATGCGACGGGAAAGGTCATCACAGAGCATTACACCTCTAAGGATTTCCCGACCAAAGTGGACTATACCGATATCGATAGCCCGGCTAATTTTGCTACAAATCAAGGGCAATTTTTACAAAATCTGGTCAAAGGACTTCTTGGGGCAAAAGTCCAAGTTAAAAATGAATATACGCTGTCCCAAGGCTTTGTGGTGCATACCAATGACATGAACGGTAAATTGCGAATGCAGAAAGTATTTGGTGAGAAAGCACCGATTACTGCGAGCGATCCCAGTCCCGATACACCCGAACAGCCTATATCCTCTGTGGAGTACAAATACAGTACGCTAGCCAATAATACAGAGGTTTTGGACAATAAGGTACCAACCATTAATAGGAACGGTACAATCAGTACCGACCTTAGAATCGGGGTCGATTACGATGTGGTAACCGATTTCAGGGAAAGCTATTCCAACTCAAGGACCACTGGATTCAAAGGCAATATTGTCACCCTTTTTGTAGGCCCCTTCCCAATTGTGGTGCCCACGGCAATCCCCTCGCGATCCGAAATAGAAAATGTTGCCCACTCGACCATTACAACCAAAGTAATCCATACCACAGCCCAGTTAAAAGAAAAAATCGCCTTTGATTTGGGAGCCAGGGTATCTACCGTAAACGAGGCATGGGACGCGGAAACGGGACAAGTGGTTCTGACGCGTACCATTAATGAATATGATGACGAATATTATAATTTCAACTTCCCGGCCTATTGGTCGTATACCGGTATGGGGCAAGCTTCCAAGAATATAGGAATCAAAGGTAGGCTTGTTAAAAATGGCAACCTCTTTGCTGCCGAAGATGGTACCAATCTAGAAAACTATCTGTATCAGGGAGATGAACTAATGGTCGATGACGGTATTAGTGATAACTCCCAAAGGCTCTGGGTCGTAGGTGTTAATGCTGGCAATGTAAAACTGATGGATGCCTCCGGGGCTATGGATAATGATTTGGACCTACAGGGACCACTTGATTTCAAGGTCATTCGTTCCGGGTACCGCAATCAACAAATGGCAAATATGGCCTCCATTACCTTGATGAAGAACCCGATCAAAAACGCTTCTGGAGATTATTTGACAGCTTTAAACAATACTAGTTTTGTTCAACCTGTCACGGCCAGTACGGACAACAATCTTAGAATTGTCAATGCAAGCGCCGTTGAATATGACGATTTTTGGAATTGTCAATGCGAGAACGACCTGCCTTTTTTACCGCGTTCCGTTGAATCGTCAGCTGATTTAGCCGATACGCCCATTGAAGACTTTGGGTTCAATCCGTATCTGGTCAACGCCAAAGGAGAGTGGCGCGCTAAAAAATCCTATGCGTATTTGACCGAGCGAATCCCAGTTACCAATATTGGCACCAACAAAGTGAATACCCGAAAAGAGGGCTATTTTAAAGAATATACGCCTTTTTATAATTTGATATCGGGTGCTTGGGAACGGAATGTTTCCGACACGGAGATTGACAATGAGCAGCAATGGACTTTTGCCAGTGAGGTCACCCAATACAGTCCATATGGGGCTGAATTGGAAAACAGGGATGCCCTTGACCGGTATTCTTCGGCACAGTATGGCTATAGTTATACCCTGCCCACTGCAGTGGCATCCAATAGTGCATACCAAGATATGGGAAGTGACAATTTTGAGGATTATGGTTATGGCGACATTAATTCGTTGTACGGCCACTTTAACTTTCAGGAGACCGTCGACGGGGATGCGGGTGACAATGCCTTTATCTCGGATGTCCGTTCCCATACAGGTCGCAATAGTTTGGTCTTGCGTCGGGGTGATGAGGTGTATCTGGAGAGGCAGTTAAGAGGTGAACTCCGTCCGAATATGGATCAGGATAAAGATTCAATACCTGATGATAAGGACAATTGTCGGTATACTCCGAATACCCTTCAATTGGATTACGACGGGGACGGAGTAGGGGACGCCTGTGACGACGATTCGGTTCCAACGATAACCAACATAGTCAAAAGCGATCAACGCAATTATGGTTATGGTAGTTGGGGTATGGAGGCCAATTTTGAAATTCAGGGCAAGGCCAACGGAGTAGTTCGCTACGCTGTCAGGGTTAATGACAATGGTGTGCGAGGCGGTTACTATCACATCAATGGCACCAAATACGAGACCAGTGCGGGAGATCAATTTTTCGATCTTCGGTTGGATGCTACCGGGAGAAAGAAAATCAAGTTCAATGTAGATGCCAATCGAAGCCCAAGTGGTCGCGCTGGAAGAAACAGAAACCGTATCGAGGTCGAGTTTGTATTGTTGCACAACCTCGGATACGGTCTGTCCCCCTCTGTTTGTGTTGACCCTAAAGGATATCGAAAAGACCGTAGTGGTAGGGGCAGGGTCTCGGAATGTGATTGAAAATACTGACAAGACAGCATTTCATGAAATATTTCGTGGAGCTTAAGCGATTTTCAGATTTACTTATTAACCAGGAATTGTGTGATGAAAGAATATTTGAATTATAAAAGTCCCATATAGTGGAATAAAAAAAAGTGCAGTAGCCAAGCATAAAAAATACACATGAGAAAAAAAAGTAAATTTCGGGCCCGTTTATCACTGAAGAATTTATTCGTTATCCTATTGCTACTGTCCGGAACTGTGCATGGTGCATATGGGCAATGTGATGTTAGTGATGGACAGACACAAGAACTAAATCCAAACGGGGGCACCCAAACCATTATATTTCCAACCCCCTTTGATTGTAATGCCGCCAACTATGCAGTGGAAACCATCCCATCTTGGATGACAAATGCTTTTATTACTGGGACGGGAGGATTATCAGTTACTACTACACCAAATACTGGAAGTGTAAGAACTGGAAATATTGTGCTTTCCTATAATGATGGAAACGGACCAGGTCAAGCTTTTGGAGGATTTATTTTTGTGAGTCAGGGAACCTGTAACATTGTTACCTGGTACTTGGACGCTGACAACGATGGTTTCCATGCCGGCACTCAGTCCAGTTGTACCAGCCCCGGAACGGGCTGGACCACTACCACCAAAATCGCAGGGGACTGTAACGACAGCGATGCGGGAATCAACCCCGACACGGTTTGGTACTTGGATGCCGATGGGGATGGTTTTCATGCCGGCACCCAGACGCAGTGTACCAGCCCGGGAACGGGCTGGACCACTACGACCAAAACCGTGGGGGACTGTAATGATAATGATTCTGGGATTAATCCCAATACGGTTTGGTACCTGGATGCCGACAACGATGGGTTTCATGCGGGTACGCAGACGCAGTGCACTAGTCCTGGAACGGGATACACGACCGCTACCAAACAGGCCGGGGATTGTAATGATGCGGATGCCGCCTTAAATCCGGATACGATTTGGTATGCCGATGTGGATGGGGATGGCTATGCGGATGAAGGAGGGGCAACCGTACAGCAATGTAACCAACCTGCAGGGAGCTGGACCCTGAATTCGGAACAGAATCCATGCGGGGTTACTGCTGCTGAAAGGCAGATTCTTTTGGATTTGTATAATGCTACCAATGGGGATAATTGGACCAATACGGTAAATGGCAACCAGCCTTGGGATACCAACATTCCCGTTTGTGATTGGTACGGCGTTAATGTCATTAATGGAAATATCACCAGCATCAATTTGAATTCAAATAATCTAGTAGGAAGCTTACCTACCTCTTTAGGCGGATTGTCCAATCTCACTTCATTGGTTTTGAGTTCCAACTTGTTGGAAGGTCCCATACCCGAACAGCTTGGCCAGTTATCAAGTCTAACTTCCCTCTCTTTAAATGCATGTAGATTCTCCGGGGCTATACCTTCCGAGCTGGGTCAACTAACCAACTTGACCAGTCTTATCTTACACGCAAACCAACTTAGCGGGGCGATTCCCGCAGAACTGGGGCAACTAACAAACTTGATAACCCTATCGCTTTATAGCAATGAACTCACGGGAACCATTCCTGCGGCATTGGGAGGATTGAGTAATCTCCAAACGCTTTCATTGTTGCGTAATCAATTAACGGGCTCGATACCTCCGGAATTGGGTCAGCTATCAAATCTAAGAATACTAAGACTTACGATCAATCAACTTTCGGGACCTATACCGCCTGAGTTGGGACAACTTATAAACCTTACCGAACTGAGCTTGAATATCAACCAGTTATCGGGCCCTATTCCCACAGAGCTCGGCCTGCTCTCCAATCTGTCATCGCTTTCACTTACCTCGAACGAACTTTCAGGAAACGTCCCCCAGGAATTGGCAAGCCTGTTAAATCTGAATAGCTTCTATTTTAATGAAAACAGCTTTATTTTTTCAAATTTTGAAACGGAGCATACCTCCTATGTGGCGAATCTGTCAAATTACCTGTTTTCCCCCCAGGCCAAAGTCGATTTGGAGGAAACTCTTTCGGTACCCGAAAACGAGAGCATCACCTTTACAAGCACTGCGCTTACGAGTCCCAACAACAGCTACCAATGGTTCAAGGACGGGGTGGCCATCCCCGGGGCGACCTCCAAAGACTATGTGATTTCGAACGCTACGCCATCCGATGCCGGGGTCTACTACTTTGAGGCGACGAACAGTATCGTTACCGGGCTCACCCTCACAAGAAATAATATCACGCTTACCGTTGATCCGCCCATCGATACCTGTGGGGTTTCCGAAACCGAGAAACTGGCCCTGTTGGATCTTTATAATGCCACCAACGGAGAAAATTGGAACAATACATTGGCAGGAAATCAGCCGTGGGATACCAACATACCCGTGTGTGATTGGTTCGGGGTTACGGTTGTGGAGGGGAAAGTTGCTGAACTGAATTTGGTAACCAATGCATTAACCGGTGCTTTACCCGCCAGTCTGGGAGACCTTACCAATCTTACAAAAATCTATATCCGAAACAATAATAGTGGTAGTTTAAGTGGTTCGCTGCCCGCGTCGATCGGCAATATGACCAGTCTGATAGAAATTGATTTTCAAGGCAATCAGTTATCAGGCGTACTTCCTCCGGGGTTCTGTAATCTGACCAACCTGGTTATCTTAAATCTCTTTAGCAATGACTTTTCCGGGGCATTTCCCTCCTGCATCACCTCGTTCGCTTCCTTAGAACGGATTTATTTAGGCGACAATAATTTTAACGGTTCATTGCCTACCAATATTGGGGTATTGAGCAATTTAAGGACACTTGATGTTTCCAGAAACAACTTAACTGGGACCATCCCTTCCAGTGTTGGTGATTTGGCGGCGTTGGAAGTGTTTTTCCTGTACTCGAATCAGTTCAGCGGGGAGGTTCCAAATACCACCGATAACCTTCTGAATCTCCAGTTTGTCCGTTTTCATGACAATCTGCTAGAAGGAAAGCTACCTTCCGGCTTTGCAAACCTCGAAGGACCCAACAGGACATTTTCATTTCAGAATAACTTTTATCACTTTGAGGATTTTGAGGAAGACCACCCCATTCACTTAAGTAGGGTACGGCAAGAATACACCTTCGCACCCCAAAAGAAAGTTGATCAAGAGGAAACCTTTTCGGTGCCTGAAAACGAAAGCGTTACGTTGACTACCAATACGCTAACCAGTCCCAATAATAGTTACCAATGGTTTAAGGATGGGACGGCCATCCCAGGGGCGACCTCCAAAGATTATATAATTTCGAATGCCACATCAGGCGATGCCGGAACGTACTATTTCGAGGCCACAAATAGCATCGTTACGGGCCTTACGATTACACGAAACAATATTACACTCACCATTGATCCGCCCATCGATACCTGTGGGGTTTCCGAAACCGAAAAGCAGGCATTGTTAGATCTCTACACTGCCACCAATGGGGACAATTGGACCAATACGTTGGCTGGCAACCAGCCCTGGGACACCAATATCCCAGTTTGTGATTGGTTTGGGATTACCGTCGTGGATGGTAAAGTAACAGTGTTGGAAATATTGAACAATAATCTGGTTGGGAGCATGCCAGCCAGTATTGGAGATTTAATCTATTTGGAGCGTCTTCGGTTGGTCAATGAAAACTGGGGAGGCAGCAGTTTACCTGCTACAATTGGGAATTTAACAGCGTTAACTTATCTCCAAATAGGAGGGGGGAGCAATGGAATCGGAGGATCGATCCCAACTGAAATAGGGAATTTGACCAATTTAATATCGTTGAACTTTACGGGAAATCAATTAGTTGGTCCGATTCCTGAAAGTCTTGGTAACTTAACCAATTTGACGGAGTTCTATGCAACAAACAACGGTCTAGAATCAATTCCAAACACAATTGGAAACTTGACTAGTCTCGCCAATTTGTATTTATCGGGAAATAACATTTCTTCCCCAATACCAGCTGAGATAGGTCAACTTGCCAGTCTACGGATTTTATATCTAGGCTCAAATAATATACCGGGTGTCATTCCCCCAGAGATGGGAAATCTGAACAACCTTGACTTCCTGCACCTATACGGTAATGAGCTTTCCGGAGCACTACCTCCCGAATTGGGAAATATACAGGGCTTGGAGGTGTTTTATGTCTACGGCAATAATCTTTCAGGAAGCATCCCTAGTTCTTATGGTAATTGGAGTAGTCTCAGAACTGTTGGCCTTCAGGAAAATAGCTTTTCAGGGCCTCTACCCATCGAATGGTCCGGGCTTACCAGCTTAACAAGACTGAGCTTTGATACCAACAATTATATTTTTGCCGACTTTGAAAACGATCATCCTTCATTTGTGACCAATGCTTCCATTCTCTATGAATATTCTCCCCAAGCCAAAGTCGATTTGGAAGAAACCCTTTCGGTTCCGGAAAATGAGAGCATCACGCTTACCAGTAATGCACTTACCAGCGTCAACAATAGTTACCAATGGTTTAAGGATGGGGTGGCCATCCCCGGGGCGACTTCAAAAGACTATGTGATTTCAAATGCCACACCGGGTGATGCCGGGGTCTACTATTTTGAGGCGACCAACAGTATCGTTACCGGCCTCACGCTTACGCGAAACAATATTACACTTACTATAGACCCTCCCATTGACACTTGCGGGGTCTCCGAAACCGAAAAGCAGGCATTATTAGATCTCTACAATGCCACGAATGGGGACAATTGGACCAACACCTTGGCAGGGAACCAGCCGTGGGATACCAATATCCCGGTGTGTGATTGGTACGGGGTAACAGTGGTAAATGATGCGGTGGTAACTATAAATCTCTATCAAAATAATTTGGTAGGCACTATTCCAGCCTCAATCGCACAGCTAAGTGAAGTGTATCGGATCGATTTTGGTTTTAACCAACTTAGCGGATCCCTTCCCGAAGAGATCGGTTCCTTGGTAAATCTGGAGTTCCTCTTCCTGACAAATAACACGCTTTCGGGAATCCTTCCGTCACAACTGGGACAGTTATCCCAATTACGGCAAATTTATCTCAACAGAAATAACTTTACAGGTTCCTTACCGCCGTTGTTATCCCAGATTAATACCCTTACCAAAGTTGACTTCAGTTTTAATGACTTATCGGGCCTGATACCGGACTTCATCAGTACAGGACTTACTACATTGGTGTTTTCGCAGAATGGATATGTGTTCTCCGATTTTGAGAGTGGGCACCCCTCGTACGCGAATAATCTAACGGATTATACCTACGCCCCTCAAGCCAAAGTCGATTTGGAAGAAACCCTTTCGGTCCCGGAAAACGAAAGCATCACGCTTACCAGTAATGCACTTACCAGCGTTAATAATAGCTACCAATGGTTTAGGGATGGGGTGGCCATCCCCGGGGCGACCTCCAAAGACTATGTGATTTCAAATGCTACTCCCACAGATGCCGGGGTCTATTACTTTGAGGCCACTAATAGTACCATTATGGGTCTTACGCTCACGAGAAACAATATCACGCTTACCATTGAACCACCCATAGATCCTTGCGGGGTTTCCGAAACCGAGAAACAGGCCTTGTTGAACTTCTATAATGCTACCAATGGGGACAATTGGACGAATACCTTGGCTGGTAATCAGCCCTGGGACACCAATATCCCGGTGTGTGATTGGTATGGGGTAATTGTGGTGGATGGGAAGGTGACAAGGCTCCTTTTACAACAAAATAATCTGGAAGGAAGCTTGTCGTCTACTTTGGACAACTTAGTAAATTTTGAATTTGTAAACCTTGATCTGAACAATCTATCAGGAAATCTCCCTTCTTCCTTACTGCAAAATAACCCGGGGTTATTGGGCTTGGATATTCGCGGTAATCGCTATGTTTTTTCCGAAATCGAAGATGATTTTCTGTCATTTAGCAGTGCCTTGGGAACCGGATTCAAATATCAATTTCAACAGAAGGTAGATTTATTTGAGAATCTTTCTATTTTAGAAGGTCAACCTACGGTACTTACTAGCGACAGACTTACAAGCCCCAATAACAGTTATCAGTGGTATAAAGATGGTAATCCCATCCCAGGGGCCACCAGCAAGAATTATACACTTCCAAGTGTATTATTGGCCGATGCCGGAATTTATCATCTTGAAGCAACCAACAGTATAGTAAGCGGGCTGACAATATCTCGAAACCCCATCCTGGTATACGTTAGTAGTCCAAACCCTTTGGATGGTATCGAGTGTGATATACTATTGGAAGCTACTGGCGGTATATTATTGGGACCTGTCGATGGTTCATTTGATAGCTGCCTATCGGAAATTCAGAAAAATGGCTCTGCCAATGTAGAATGTGCCGGATGGCAGCATGGGGCGGTAACAGCCAGAATAAACGTAGATGGACCTTATAACACGGTTCTCCTGCCGCCTTTTGATGGATCAAATGTGATAGAATCCCCTGATGGAGGGCCTATAAATGCGGTCAATAGTCAATTCTATTCTTACTCCCAAATAGGAATGAATAATGGATTGGATTTTTCTATCGAATTAACGGATTTAACGGTTGGCAATAGCTATATGGTTCAGTTTTATCAGGCCAATGGCACTGATTTGGTAGGGGAATATACAAATCAGAATTTCGGTGGATGGAAGGTAGATTTTGGAAATTCATCTCAGCGCAGTCCGGCAAACTATGTGGAAGAATTTCCTCAATGGACGTTGGTCAACTTGATCTTCCAGGCAGAAGCACAGGTTCAACGATTGAGATTTACGTCCTATTCCAATATTACTGCATACGAAGCGGACAGAATAATGTTAATTGACGGTATTAAGGTGCTTGAAGTCGGTAGCGATTGTTCCGATGGAGGATTCGTGCAAAACTTTTGCACGATGAACGGCATTCCGACCGTGGCGGACCTTTCATATCCAGTACCCGACGATTTGCCTCCTAGTTGGTATTTGACCGAAACAGGGGGTACCGCACTGCCCACTACCGAGGTTTTAATGGATGCGATTTATTGGTTGGATTTCCCTGGAAATAGTGGGGGCCGCATCGAAGTAAGTGTTTCTATAGACAGGGACATCCCTACAGGTGATACCACCCAAGAGTTTGATTTTACCACGAATCCTACCCTGGCGGATATCGTTGTTACAGATCCCATTGGCAACGGTATTGAATGGTACGACTCCGTCACAAGTGAAGAGCCATTACCGATTACAACCCCCTTAGTTGCTGGCCAAACCTATTTTGCACTCGCCGTCCAGGAAGCGGCCGAATGTCGCCTTGGGATTACGGTAGAGGATTCCGCACCCGGAGAAATCTGTGTTGATGTTTTGGTAGAAGGAAGTGGTGGAGGTTCCAGCGTGGTTGACGGAAGCTTCGAGGCGGCTTCCAACGTGTTGATTCCCAACAACAGGAACGAATCACTGGGTTCCAGTGGTTGGGGCGCCACTTCTGGTACCCCCGACACTTTTTTACCGCCTTATGATAATCCAAACGACCCCTACCTCACAACGATTCCCAATAGCTCCCCGAACGGCGGTATTTGTGCGGGGGCGCTACGGGTCGGAAATACCGCAGAATCGATGGCAGCCAATATTGACGGATTGGAGGCAGGAGCTGCCTACTACATTGAGTTTTATCAGGCAAATATATCCAACATACTTGTGGAGGAATTTGCAAGGGAAGCCAACGGCTTTTGGGAAGTATCGTTTGGGGGTTCAACAAAGTCGTCGAACTCTATCTCCCCAGGAACTACCACTAATGTACAATGGACCAGACAGCGTCTAGAATTTACCCCGTCCAGTACGGTACAGCTACTCGAGTTTAAGGTGGGATCGACTACTTCGGATCAAACCAATGCCTATCCCGTCTATATGCTGATCGATGGTATTCGGGTCTACCAAAAACCGGCTTCCATCCTTTCTACGGAATGTTATCCACTTGCGGTACAGGAATTTTGTACGTCGACTTTCCCCGAACCGACCATTGCCGATTTGATTGTTCCTGGTGGTGGTTCTGCCGTTTGGTACAACAGCCAGTCGGGGGGAAGACCCTATAGCGATGACACCGAGCTATTGGGCCTTTCCAATCTCATTTTTTGGGCCGATACGGGTTCTGGTAGCAGAAGCCCTCTGGAGGTTATTCTGGATTTGGGAGCCCCTGTCGGGGATGAACTTCAAATCTTTGATATTGCCGATAATCCTACCATTGGCGATATACAGGTCGAGGGGAACAATATTAGTTGGTACGACCAGGCTACCGGGGGAACCATCTTACCTACCAGCACCCCTTTATCGGATGAGGGGGTGTACTTTGCGGAGGAAAATGGGGTAGCCTGCCGTTTGGAAGTGAGTGTCGACGTGGGTATTCCGATTCCGTTTGGGAGCGGATATCAGGAATTCTGCAGTTCGAGCAATCCGACGGTGGCCGATTTGGAGATTGGCACTACCAACCCAGGCTACACCATCGTGTGGTATAATGCCTTGGAGGATGGTTCCGTCGTTAATAGCGGTGAAACTTTGGTCGATGGTACCGTCTACTACGCTGCCCAGACCAATGGTTCCGAGTTTAGTGAACCAAGAAGACCGATCAGGGTATCGGTCATCGACGCGGAAGCACAGGCAAGATTATACGAACGTGATATTGTGGTCCCACAAGGGAACACGATTGCAGACCTCACCAACTACTATGGGCTGGATGGGGCGGTAGTCTGGTATGATCAAGTCGATGGCGGAACCGCCTACTTCGACTCCTATACCCTAGTATCCGATGAAACCTATTATGCGAGAATAGGGGATGGCGTTTGCGATGCGTTGGAGGTTTTGGCAGTCACCATAACCATAGGTGACGTGGTCGTACCCGAGCTGATTACCTGTATCAAATTTATACCCCAACCAGGTGACCGCTATGTGATAAGCGGATGGGTAAGGGAAGACGCCCTGATAGCCGAACCAGCGGGAACGAAGGAATTTAACTCCGATACCGAGGCCAAGGAGGCCATGACGGGATTGTTTCAAAACATAGCCGATATGATTCTGGAAAGAAGGGAAGTACCCGTCAGTTTTGAGGTCAACACCTTTTTTGATGATTTGAATGCCGATGCGCTGCTACCCTATATTAAGAACTTTACGGGTAAAAGCGTGACCGTGTTCAATTTTGAATACGACATCGAAATCTCGGAAGGAATCGAGCGGGCCATTGGATTTTCATTTTCCTTAAGCCCCGATAATACCGAAAGATTCAGGTATAGGACCCCGGAAGTTAATTTGGATTTTAGCAACCTGTTCGGCGTTCAGCCCTATGCAATGGGGTATAACTATCCCATCAGAAACTATGAAGGGTTAGAGATTCTCTTTACGGATGCAACGGTAGTCAATACCAACACCTTTCGGATAACTTCCAATTTCAGGGTACCGCCCACGGCAGGGTCGTTCCTCAAAATCAATTATAATGGTGAAACCTTTGATAGTACGGGGGGTTCAGGTCTTGAAGGAAGCGTTCAATTATTCAACTACTCGGAGGATCCAGGCTATCAGGTGATGGACTATTTAAATACTTCGATCGAACTACAGTACAAAGACGTAAGCGGAGCCGATATTCCCCTCGATTCTGCCAACGCGATTTTTAAGCCAAAAGGCTCGGTCATCGATGGCTGGCAGCGGATATCGAGCGACTTTACCGTTCCTGCGGAAGCGGCCTATATGCGTATCGATTTAAAAAATACGGGAGACGGTCTCAATGCGTATTTCGACGATGTGCGCATGCACCCTTTCGATAGCAACATGAAGTCTTTTGTGTACGATCCGGTCACCCAACGGTTACAGGCCGAATTGGACGAAAACAACTATGCTACTTTCTATGAGTACGATACCGAAGGTGGTTTGGTCAGGGTTAAAAAAGAAACGGAACGCGGGGTTTATACCATTCAGGAAACGCGTTCCGGAAATTCCAAATTAAACAGTGGTTCGGAATGATTGGAAAATGGTTTATAACGGTAATTATCCTTTGTTGGTCGGTTTCTTCGCAGGCCCAAAACCAAGAGGTTAAAAATGTCTTGGACAAGGTCACGCAGTATTATCTGGCCGACAATGAATATCGGGTAGAGATGACATTTACCATGTATAGGGGCTTTACGGGAAACAAAAGCACGGAACGCTATAAGGGAACCTTGGAAAAAAAGAACGGATATTCCAAAAATTCTATTCTGGATACCGAAGTATACCAATTTCCCAATGCCAAGTTGATTGTAAATAGTAGCGAAAACACAATCACTTATAACAAGGCCGAACCTGGAGCGGTCGAAGCCCCGATAGATTTGAGTAGCTATCTCGAGTTTTACCAAAAATCACAGCTATTGGAGGAGGGGAACGAATATGTATGTGAATTCGTAACACAAAGAAACAATTTTGAGCAAATGCCCTATGGCAAGGTTTTGATTTATGTTGACAAGAACGACTATCGGGTGACCCGGCAAGTGCTTTACTTTTCGAACCTGATTCCCTTTAACGATGAAAACGGGCAGCCTACGATTCAAGATTACGGAAGACTGGTCATCGAGTTGGCACACGATATGGAAAAAGAAATTGAGCAAAGGAAGTTAGCCGATTTTATAGTCAAAACCCCTGAGGGCAACTTGGCATTACAACCCAATTATGCGGACTTTCAATTGATCGATCAAACCGAATACAATAAATAATCCAGTAAATACCTAAGGCGAATGTTTACTATTATAAAAAACCAACCAGGAAAGGCATTGTTCATCATTTGTATGCTATTGGTGTCCATCTTACAGGCACAGGACAAGGCAACCTTTACTTCCGCCGAAATCGGGGCGGTTGTGGGCACTTCCTCCCCCCTACAATATGTCACCCCGAACCTCGACGGCACCAGCGTGGTCAATACAGGTCCAATGGGCTACGTAAGTTTGCTTATCGACCAAGAAATACCCGTATCCGACCGATACTCGTACGCCTTACGGTTAACGGTCACCCCGGCCACGGCCTCTGGAGCTTACGATGGTTCGCCTTATGAGGTTACACTCACCATAGAGAACAATAACACGCCGGGGGCTGGGAGCACCGCAGTAGACATTAGTAAACATATTGCTTCTGGAGCGTATGGAGCCAGTGTTGTTTTGGAAGAAGGTGTCTATACCGATCTTTCCGACAACTCCACTTCCTCCTTGGTTCCGGCCAATGTGGTCCTGGAAATTGGATTCTCGGCCGAAACGTATACCGAACTTTCAGGAACTGTTCCAAACCCTGGCGTACTACCCATTTTTAACAATCAAGAAGTACGGATTTCGTGGGACCCGGTACCCGGTGCAGTCTCGTACGATGTGGAATGGACCTGGGTTGACGGTTACGACGCGTCGTTCGATACCCCCTTGCGTGCCATGAATGACATTCCCTTTACTAAAAGGGACTATGAACTGAACAGCACGCGAGTACAGACGACCGATACGGATTACGAAATACCACTAATTTATTCCAAAGGATACCTTATCTACAGGGTGAGGGCCGTCGGGCGTTATTTAGAGAACCCTTCGAAATATAAATTTGGTTTATGGAGCAGGGGTGATGGCAATGAACTCACGGTTGCCGATTGGATGCCCTATGTGTATACGATAGATCCCAGTTTGGACCATCAAACCGATAAAAATTGGCAGTTTCAGGCATCCTATGCCGAAGACGGGAAAAAGAAGGAGGTCGTCAGTTATTTTGACGGTACGCTCCGCAATCGGCAGACAGTCACTAAAATCAATTCCGATGAGAATGTAATCGTAGGCGAGGTCATCTATGATGCCCAAGGCCGCCCAGCGGTCGAAGTATTACCGGTACCGGTGGCCCAGGATGCCATCGGCTATCTCGATCGCTTCAGTGTGAACAAAAACGACAGTATCTATAGCTTTCAGGATTTTGACCGGGATAGCAGAAACAAATTGGATATCTACACCGATGCCAAGGGGATGTCTACCGCGTATGGGGCCAGCAAGTACTATTCGCCGTCCAACGATATCGATAGTCCGTTTAAAAATAGGATTCCGGATGCTCGGGAACATCCCTTCTCGCAGATAGAGTACATGCCGGACAACACAGGTCGTATACGCCGAAAAAGTGGGGTGGGGGTCGAGCACCAGCTAGGAAGTCGGCATGAAATGGAATACGACTACGGAACACCGACCCAAAAGGAGCTGAACCGACTCTTCGGCTACAGTGTGGGCCACTTCTCGCACTACAAAAAGAATACGGTCATCGATCCCAACCGACAGGTAAGCGTTAGTTATATCGATCCACAAGGGCGTACCATTGCCACTGCCCTAGTGGGGAAATCTCCCGATACTATGGATGCCTTGGACGACGAGGTCAACGGCGACCACCAGCAAGTAAGTTCTGACCTGTTGGGGAAATTGACGGTTGGGGCCACCGATACCCCTACCGACAACAACGAACGAAGAGGTACCCAGACCTTTGGTGCCTTGGCGGACGCTCTGGTTTTTTCTGCCACCAAAGTGGCGCCCGAAGACGAAGACCGTACCTTTTCATATTCTTTGCAGCAGACCGATTTTGGCTATCAATGTGCCAACGGCACCCTGAATTATCCGGTTATCTATGACTTATTTTTGGACGTACTCGACAGGGACGGACTCAGCGTTGTCGACAGGACCGATTTTGATGCCGGGAATTTTACGGTAAGTCTCGACCGCGGTTCTTTTAGCATTGTGAAAAGCCTGGTGGTAAACGCGGATACCCTCGAGGGCTATGCCGACGACTATATTACCAGATTGACTACGCCTGGGGATGCCTGTTACATCGACCCAACTGTTGCAGAGCCCTTTTTGGAGCTGATAACCGATGGCTGTTTTACCTCTTGTGCCGATTGTGAGAATGCGCTCTTTGCCCAATACGCCAGTGCGGAAGACTACGCCGCGCAAAAAATTCTGGAGTACGATTTTAGCACCCTGGAGACTTTTTTGACCCCGGAGGAGGTAGATGAGGAAGAAGCGAGGTTGTTGGCCACCTATACCGCCCAATGGACCGAACTCCTCGTTGCCTGCAATGCTCCCTGTGAGGATGGGGAAGACCTTACCGGACTAAGCAGTACCGAAGTGATTGCCGGTTCGGCCTCCTGTGAAATTGCCAGAACGATGCTCCTAAACGATATGAAGCCCACCGGGCAATACGGCGCGAATCCAAGTACGCTGACACCCAATTCCCAAGGAGGTGAGGATGTACAGGTCGACACACCCGTTTATTTGAATATCTTCAATATAGACAACGCGATTTCGGGAGCCGAAACCGATACGGACAGCGGGCTATTTAATAGCTGGAGAAACCCACGGCACCCGGTCTACGACGGGCTTGCCCCAGGCACCGAATTATTTACCGAAGGCCATTACTACAATGAGGATGGCACCATCAGTTATGTTCGGGTAACGGAAACCTTGAATGACGACGGCACCATGAGTTACAACCCACCTATCCAGGATGATGTTCCCAAACTGCCGGCCACCCAAAACACGGATACCGACGAATATTTGGTAGAGCCACAATATCTGGAATTGTCCTCCGACTTTATCAAATCGGGCATCTGGCAAGATGAATGGGCCGAATCATTGATCGTGTACCATCCGGAATACTGCTACCTCCAATATGCGGAAGCACTGTGTAGCATGACAAACTCCGTTCCCAATGCCAATGGTATCATGAACCCGGATGGCTACGACCAATTCCTACGTAGTGGGCTCCAAACCTATGTCGATGCCGGGGATTGGGCAACGGGGACTACCATCATGGACCGCGACCCCTTCTTTACAGCTTCGATTCCTAGCCTCTTGGGGGATATCCGTTTTGATCTACGTATCGATTTGATGGATGCCATGATGGCCGATTACAACGGAACCGGCAAGACCTTGGAAGAATATGCCTATAGCATCGTCAAGTGCAATAGTATTTCCGAAGAATGTCCATCAGGAAGTCCTACGAGCTTATCGGTTGCGGAACGTGAGGAGTATTGGGGTATTTTCAAGGCAAACTATATCAACCTGAAACAAACCGTTCAGACGCTCTTTGGAAATATTTACGCCAAACGTACTAATTGCTACAACGGATGTATCGGGGAAGAGGAGGCCCCGGTGGATCTCATGTCGGTTATCGGGGAATATTCGTTTACCACCAAAAATACGTTGGCAGGGGTCATCCCATCGGGAGGGAGCCCGGTTTGTGAATCCGATGGACCCATCCGTGCCGAGTACGTGGGTAAGGAGAAGCGCTTTAAGCCTTCCGATAATTTATATGATTCCGGGAAGGATGCCGCCGATGTAGTGGCCGATTTGGCCGAGCTTACCGGATATGAATACTATGTGGAGACCGGTGTTTGTCCGTTGGCCAGGGACCTACAGGTGTTTTTGGAATTTGCCTTTATCGATTTTGTGTCGGAGGGCATCAACAGAAACGGGGCTTTTACCGGAAAGTACCTGACTAGGGAATTGTATCAAGACTTGGGTGGGGAACTACCGCAGGCAACGCCGATCAATCTGACCAGCACCCCTAACGGCACTCAGTTGACGCTAAGCTTTGGGGTCGGGGAAATCCCGATTACGGTAAACCTATTGAGTGGCTCCCAATCGTGGAGCAATTATGGCACCTGGGTGATTACCAAAGTGAACAATTTGAAAGGGGACTACGACCAGGGGAACGAACAATTTACCTTTACCGCCGTAGCGCAGGTGCGTTCGAGCCTAGCAGACCCAACCTATGAGGAGGTGATTATTGGGGGTACCACCCAGGCACGAATCGCGCGATGTACCATCTCTCCCGAAAATGGTAGTGTAGGGCAATATTTAGGTGATGGTGGCAGTGCGGGGCCTTTGGGCGATTGTAATAAAGAACGCCGTTTTTCCGAGGCTTTTGTACGTCTTTTGAACGCCCTGTATGCTTCCGGTGATATCGATGAGTCCGGAGTGGCCTTAAACGGCGTTCCCGAATACAGCGATAGCTATTTGAGCGATTTTTTCAATAACGGCACGGCCACTTGGTCGGCCGATTTGCCGGGCAACATCTATTATCTGAATGTCGGCGGTCTTGATCGAGTGGTCTTGACCTTGGAAGATGACCTTCCCGCCACTGGGATCAAGGTGTACACCGGTATGGGGCTCACCTATGAATACAACGATTTGGGCCAGATTACCCAACAAAATGCGAGGGTGACGTATTTGGATTTAGGAAATATCAAACGAAGCCTTACCGGTACCTTGAACCAGGCCGGGATTCCGGACAAAACTCTGATCAACTTCCTATGTTGCCCGGAGGACGATATCAACGATTTGGTAGGGGAAGATGATGTTGTATGTGAAACTGAAGATTTGGAACTTGCAACGCAATTTGCAAATGAATTTAGACTTTTGTTTAATGCTCTAATCAATAACGGGGCGATGGATAACCTTGGGACTTTGATTAGTTTAAAAGACTATCCTGAATTTACACCTTTTTTACAGGAATTCTTAACAATCCAGACGGCATCATACTGTTCGAAACCGAATAATTTGTGTAATGAGGCGCTTGACTACACAAATCTGGACCATGTATTTGCTGCTATCAACTTCGGATTTGGCTCAGTTTTCTTCGAGATATATTTTGACCGAATTCATAAGATATATCTTCCCATTTCCCCGCCACCAAACTTTAGAAATTTAGATGCGATAGATAATTTAGTCTATAAGCCGGAAACTTCAAGTAATTTTAGATCGGCTTTTGAAATCGCATTAAATGTAGATGGCGTAATATCTAATATCAACACAAATATTAATCAGGTTGTCGTTAATGTACCGAGCCAAAATACGAACCAAAAAATAAATTTTGAATGTGACATCTTAAGTGCTTATATAGACTTTCCAATTCAAGGGGATCCAGACGATCTGGACAATGTAGATATCGATTTGTGTTCGAATGCTATTGTCGAAAACACCATTGAAGATTTGTTCAAAGAGCTCTTCAATGATGTGATAGATGCTGAAAATGAAAGTAGACCGGTTTCTGAAACCTTCCTCGATAACATTTTCTACGGTAACTTTAACTTGGTAGATCGGGTTGGTCAGGTAATTAATGCAGACTATCCATCTCTTGAATATCCCAACGATTTCTCAAGCTATTCTATTAGTAACCCCTTTCCTGCGGAAGGTAAACCGACCTATGGAGTTAATGTCCAGTTTACTAGAAGAAATCCGGCTAATAAAAGGATTTTACTCGATTTCAACTTCTGGCCTGACTTTTTTGATATAGCGGAAATTCTGGATGTTAAGATTTTAAAAAGTGCGACTAAAGGAGATCTTTATTCCAACGCTAAAACTTTTTTGACAATTGATTATGTTGATAATAACGGCGAGGTTAAGTCAAGGAAGAACGTAAGCTTACTAATTGGCTATATAGACGGTTCAATCTACTATTCCTATATATGTGATTTGTTATCTTCGGATCTAGACCCGGTAGACCCACAGCCAAGTATTTGTACCGATATCCTGGCAACAAATCCCAGAGTGCAAGCCTGTCTTCCCGCAGACCCGGAAGAAGAGATTTATGAAACCTATCTTGAGGATATCTTTAGCGAAATACCAATCGCTTCGGTCACTGGAAGCAGCAGTACGGTTCGGCAAGACTTAAGGGTCAATTCCAATTACAATTTTAACGGGTTTCTCACCGACCCGGGCCTTGAGTTACAGAAACGAGTAAAAGTAATCATTGGCCAAAGTAGTATGACTACCGACCCCGTGCCTTCCGATTTTGTGTGGTATCGTTACGCACCTGTAGTTCCTAATTTACTAAGTGTTGCCTATGGCTGGGATTTTACAAATTCCCCTCAAAATTCATACGGCGTTTCTTTTGACCTTTATGTTTTCAGTGACCTGGCTAATCTTACTTCGTTCACAGCTGCCGAAATGGCAACGATTAGCAGAATAGCACAATTTGATATTGACGATACTTCCGTAAATTCCAAGCGTGAAAACTTCGGCAAAATAATTTATGAGGATACCTCCGGTAATTGTCAGACCGCTGGGGTAATTTTCGTAATGAATATTATCGAACCTTCTACCCAAAGAGGATTGTTCCTGTGTGATGAGTTTTTCAATATAAGCCTGAACGGAGTAGCAAAAGGCACCTCTGACGGGAAAAAGGGAATTTCACTAGCCTCCAAATCCCTCACCCCGCCCCGTGAAACCTGTAGTACCTCCTTCTGTATCCCTCCGGTACCCGATCCGGTAAGCTGTACAGACGCCTATCCCGTCTACGTGGACTTGATGTCGGCCGTACAGGTGCCGTCCGAGGCAGTGGTTTCCGAAGCCGATTTCTGCAACAGCTCCTTCCAGTACCTGGTGAGCGATTATGCCGAGTACCTCCGGGCCTTCGGAATGGTCTCCTTTACCCGCGACGCCCAAAACAACATTATCAGTATTCAGGGGCTCGATACCGCGGTGGCCAATCTGGAATATATGGGCATTGCCCGCTTTGGGGCCACCGAGTTCAACTACGGCTATCCCGATATGGTGTCCATCATCAATGCGTATAGAGACCATGTCGATACGGCCTCCGAAGCCGATCGCTTGGGGTGGGCCGCCTATACCTCCGATTATTTGAGCCAACCGGGGAATGAAAGTATCTGTGTGCCACGACCCTTCCCGGTCGATTTTGGCACCTTGAGTGTCGACCCCCCAACCCCGAATTGCGAGCAGTTCAAGGCAAGTGTTGTCGAGGCCTATACCAACGATACCTACGCCAACATCCTGGCCAACAAACGGGAAGAATTCATCAATGCCTATTTGGAACATGCCTTGAGCACGCCGGTCGAGAATTTTACAATGACCTATGCCGACAAGGAGTACCAGTACACGCTCTACTACTACGATCAGGCGGGTAATCTGGTGCAGACCGTACCACCCGAGGGAGTGAACCGCTTTTCGGAAACCGACTTGAACGCGGGCCTCAACGATGACATCAATACCCATCGCGCCAACGATGTGGCGGCCGAGGACCCGAATTTGCTTCCCGATCACGACCTCAAGACCGAATACCGCTACAACTCCCTGAACCAGTTGGTATGGCAGTACACACCCGATGGCGGCGAGACCCGTTTTGCCTACGACCGTTTGGGTCGCATTATCGCATCCCAAAACGCCAAACAGGCCGGCACCGGACGCTTTAGCTATACCACCTACGACTTTTTGGGCCGTATCGTGGAGGCCGGGGAAATGGCGCCCTATGTGGCTATCGAGATCGAGGAAACTACCGGAAAGCTGCGTTATTCCGGAGACGGTACCTATGTGGATACCGCCGATGACGCGAACCCTTTTCCAAGAAATGTATCCGACACGCAGTACGAGGTGACCAAGACTACCTATAGTACCCCGGTATCCTTCGCTGCGGAAATTTTCGATACGGTCGATGCGACCAATAATACGGCGGACAATTCCCGTAATCGTGTGACTGCCGTCTATTACTACGACCAACAGGATGCGACGACCAATCAGGCGAGCTACGACAATGCGATGTTCTATCACTACGATATCCATGGGAACGTACAGGAACTCGTACAGCACAATAAATTGATGGTCATCGATGCCAGCAATCCCCGTTCGGGCATGAAAAAGGTGTTGTACGAATACGATCTGATCAGCGGCAATGTGAACCAGGTGACCTATCAAAATGGGGAAGCCGATATGTTCGCCCACCGCTACACCTATGATGCCGACAACCGTATTACCCTAGTCGAGACCAGCAGCGATGGTATGATTTGGGAAAAGGATGCCACCTATGCCTATTATGCCCACGGACCCTTGGCACGCACCGTGATTGGCGATAAGGAAGTACAGGGTATGGACTACGCCTATACGCTCCAAGGCTGGCTAAAAGGGGTGAACTCCGAAAGTCTGGAGGCTAGTGCCGATATGGGCGGTGATGGCGCTCAGGTAGCCCGTGACGCCATGGGCTATTCGTTGGGCTATTACGAGAACGACTATCAGCCCATCGGAACCGTCGATGCCTTTGGCTACAGTGCCAATGCGAGCAGTGCCACCAACCTGTACAATGGCAACATCAAACAAATGGTGACCAGTTTGCTCGACAATGACGAGAGCCTGCTGGCTTCCCAAATGAACCATTATACCTACGACCAGCTCAATCGGATCAAGAGTTTCCAAGGGAATAATCTGACCAGTGGCGGCCTCAACGGCACTACCTATTCGGCCGACTATACCTATGACAATAACGGAAACCTATTGACGCTCGATCGGGAGGCGATCAGCAATACCCCGATGGACCAGCTGAACTACGAATACAAGACCAAGTTGAACCCAAGGACCGGGTTGCAGGAACGTACCAACCAACTCGACCGGGTCATCGATGGGATTGGCGATGCCGGACTGGGCGATTTGGCTTCCCAGGGGGTCAATAATTACGAATACGACGCCATTGGGCAGCTCACGAAAGACGAGGCCGAAAACATCACCAATATCGATTGGCGGGTCGATGGGAAGGTACGTACCGTGACCAAGAACGTGGCCGGGGTCGAGAGCAATATCACCTTCCAGTACGACGGCCTGGGCAACCGTATTGCCAAAACCGTGGTGGAAGACAATACCACCACCCTCTACGTACGGGATGCCCAGGGCAATGTATTGGCCGTGTACGATAGTCAATCGGATGGGAATCCCGGTACGGGCGGTACCGGGGATGTAGAGCCCTTCTGGGATTTGGGGGCCCTTTTGGTGGGTGCCGGCCAATCGGCGGTCTTTGAAGCCTTAAACTATATCAATGTATTTACGACGAGTACGACCAGCGAGAACGTCGTCGAGGCCACGGGTACCCTACGGTTATCGGCGGGGCAGGAAATTACCTTGGGACCTAATTTCCACGCAAAGGAGGGCAGCGATTTCTTAGCCGAGATCAAGGACTTTGGCGATGTGGTGACCCAGGAAGGGTTGTTTTTGACCGAACACCATATCTATGGCAGTGCACGATTGGGGATGGAGCAAAAACGCCTCGAAATTACCGAAGCGGGTACCACCCGTGATGTATTTGAAAACCAGGTGGGGGACAAACGCTACGAATTGAGCAACCATTTGGGCAACGTATTGAGCGTGGTCACCGACCGAAAGTTAAACGAAGACGGGAGTTACAGCCCCGATGTGGTGGCCTATAACGACTACTACCCCTTTGGGATGCTGATGCCAGGGCGCAAAGGCAACTCCAGCGATTACCGTTACGGCTTTCAGGGGCAAGAGAAAGATGATGAAATAAAAGGGGAAGGGAATAGCGTAAACTTTACTTTTAGAATGTATGATTCTAGAGTTGGAAGATTCTTTACTGTTGACCCTTTGTCAAAAAAATATCCATTTTATTCGCCATATACATTCAGCGGTAATAAAGTAATAGCATACAAAGAATTGGAGGGCGGAGAAGAGTTAATTGCAATGACTCCTCCTGATCAGAGTAAATCTTTATTTTCAACAGTTGATGGAGATCAAATATTAATTTCTACAGTAATTTTTTCTGCTGAATCTTTAGGTGAAAAGGCAACTGCCGCATCCTTTTCAATTGCTTACAAAAAACTGAAAGATGGTAAACTGAAAGCTAGTAACGGAAAGGTATATACAACAACTAGAATGGTAATAAGAGATATCGCTTTGATTGATGGAACTATCGCTGAGAATGTCATAATCGGTCAAAATTTCGGCAACAAAGAGTTCACAACAAAAGGAATTAACCAAATTGAAGCCCTAAGAAGTAGAAATTTGAGCCTTTTAGGCAAAACTTTGGAAAACGCAGGATATATATGGGATGGTGCTCAATTGGTAAAAGAAGCTGGAAATAATGGCGGCCAAATTAATGCAAATAGTCTTTTGCAAACGGGTGTTACAACATATTTGGCTACCTATGCAGGGTCTGCATTGGGAAGTTTTGGGGTTGGAGTTTTAGGCTCGATAGTTCTAAAAATAGGAGAAGATGCTGCACAAGAAGAAGTTGATAAAATAACGGATGAGTTAAATAATACAGTATTGGCTGTTTCTCGTAGTAAAGGTTTATATGATACTAGCAAATTTGTTCAAAGTTATTATAAATTGGATTTTGACGTTGTCACAATGCCTTCGCTAGTTTTAGCCAAATATCTTACTGGTCAAATCAAAACCATGGATGAATTAAGGGACGAAATAGCAAAGGATGAGAACCTTGAATTGGATCATGATAGCGGAATGCTTATTAAGTACGAAGATGATAACATTTCCGTTCATAGAATTTATATAAATGCGGAAGATAGTAAACCCTTTCAAAGTGAGGATGGTGGTTAAATCTAATGGCAATGTTTACACCTATATATGGCACCATTTTTGATTTTATCTATAATCACGGTTGGATTTATATTGCAATACTTCTTCATTAAACAGGTTAGTGCAGAAGTTGTGATAAGTAAAGCTCGATTGATTAAGAGAATTAAGAATAATTCTATCCCGATTAAGGTAGATTCAAATGATTGTATAATTATTAAAAATGATAAAACGAAGTTCTCTGGCGTTTACGAATCGGGGGATGTGGAAGGATTGAAATTTATAAAGTATAACAAATGGAATTTTAGGGATAAACAACAAAATCAATCAATACTGATTTGTAACTCTGGCAAGAAAAAGTATTTTAAGCATATAAATATTGAAAGTACAATTCTTAGAAGCAAGTTGAAAAATCAGGATTTTATTTTTATCTATGAATATCTAGACACTTATTATATAGATTTAGAATTTTTAAAGCCATTGAGATGAGATTATTTTTTATGATTTTTATGATAAAGATTTTTATTGGTAATAATTGTAACATGCAGTTATCTGATGCTGGGATAAATGATTACAACTTAGGGCTTTCTTATAAAGATTTGTGTAATGAGATTCTACCTTTACAATTAAATAGGAATAGTAATAGTTTGGTTAATAGTAAAATTGAAGTTTTCTCTTATTTTGAAAAGAATAATCAATTGAACGAAGAATCAAAAGTTCTATACCACTTTGCTTTTAAGGATAGTGTTTTATGTGGCTATACTTTTGAAATGGAAATTTCCGATATTCAGAGTTATAAAGAGTTTATTAGAAGAATAGAAAAAGACAATGCCTTTATAACATCTTATAAGACCTCTTATCTTGAAAAGAAAGATGGTTGTGAAAGATTTATTAGACTTAGGTCTAAAGGCAAGCAATTGTTGATAAGTGGTGGAATTGATAATATAGGTGGAAGTTGGTAAGAGTTATCTAAATAATTCACCCCCCCCCCCGCTAGTGCCAGTTTGCAACTGGTACCGTTCCCCGCTAGTCCTCGTGTTCGCTAGTGCTCGTCTGTGACGGGTACCGAGCCCGAGTAAGAGAACGATAGGGAAAGCTGCCAATAGGTGGCTTTTACTTTTTTAATGGGTTTAGGGCGTTTACCTGTATGACGGTTTTGTATGCCAGATAAAAGGAGCGTATTACCATAAATGAGATTCTCGTCCAAGCGCCCCTTTTTCCTATCCTCCCATCTGCCATTGCATCTACGGCGTTCCAAGCAACATAGAGGTTAGCGCGAGTTTGCAACTCGTGCCGTATCGAGTAAGAAAAACTGTAGATGAAGAGCCCCTCGCTGGGCTCATGTGTGCTAGCCCCCTCAAGCGCCCGTCTGTGACGGGTGCCCATACCAATAAGAAATCCTACCTCATTCCAAAAACCCAATGGCATCGATCTCAAAAGCAGGATCTTGCTCAGCAATATTTCTTGCACTGCTATATTTCCAGTGGGTAGGGGCTGTTACAAAACCGGCCTCAATGGGATTGTTATGTATATAATCCAACTTCTGTTTGATGACCGCGGTGCTCCAAAGCTCGATGGGTTTGTTATGATGCTGCCAAAATTGATATTTTGTAACATTTTCTATTTTCTTCCCTGCTCTTTCGAACATCCAAAGCAACCATTCTTTTCTGCTTTCTTGAGGATTTTCTTCAATAGCCTTTACTATTTTCTTAGAAGTATATTTCTTAAAATCACGAAGTAAACCGGTCGGGTCTTCATTAACATCCCGGAAGATGAAGTGAACATGGCTTGGCATAAAGCAATATGCGAAAAGTTCCATTCCTTTATGCTTTCGGCAATATTCGATACTATCGACCAACACCTTCAGGTAAACCTCTCTGGTGAATACATCTAACCAATATACCGTTGCGAAAGAAACGAAATACGGAGCCGTTGGATTGTGAAATTTGTATTTTCTGCTCATTCGTTTAAAATACAAAAACCATCGCTTCCGCAATGCCGCTATATTTTTTTATAATCTAGTACCGGCACTCGTCACAGACGAGCGCTAGCAACGTCGATTTTTGTGGTAATATCATAAATATGAATGGAAAGACAATAAATAGTTTTCTTGGGAAAATATATCCTCCTTCACCAGATAGTTGTTCTAAACTTTCGCTAAACGAAGAGCCCCGCTAGTGCCAGTTTGCAACTGGTACCGTTCCCAGCTGCCGCTAGAATAATCGCTATCGCTAGTCTCTGACCAGTGGCGTACCGAGTAGGCCATGACGGCGACTAAAAAACAAGGATATTAAATGCTGTCGAGAAGTGGCTTTTTTAGCATTAAGCCCACGCTGGCGGAAGCGTCACGCTTGTACCTATACCCCAGCTGTGCGAAGTTTGCAACTTCGCGCCGTCGTAAATAAACAGTTTACGGTCGAGCGACCTACGCTACGAATTCTATGACGTCGCAAAGCCCCGGATAGCTGGTAAAAGTAACCGTAATCTTAATCATTCTGCATCCTACATAAGACTATGGATTGCATACTACCACCATTAAGGAGCACGAGGATTCCGCTTCGAATAAAACTTACAAAAAAATAGGCTTTTTCTTTACCGCTTGCTATTTTTTGAATATTTTAACAACGCCAAAGAACGGCATCATTCACCAAAAACCAACCGACCATGAAAAAACCGTGTACCCTTTTTTTAGCACTCCTTCTCAGTAGCTTTTTCAGTATAATCCACGCTGCCAAAACTTTTGAGGAAGCCACTCCCGAACCGCCCGCCAGGGACATTACCTTTGGGGTGCTTCAATTGATCAACGCCGATACCGATACCAGTATCTTGGAAATTATCGATGGCGCCACCTATGCTCTCGATGCTGTGGGCAGCAATCTCAATATCAATGCCATCCCGCCCCAGGCCGTAGGGAGCGTACGCTTCACTAGCAGTGACGGCTATACCCGAACCGAAGGGGTGGCCCCCTACGCCTACCGAGGGGATACCAGTGGCAATTACATCGCATGGACCCCGACCGAAGGTACCCTTTCCTTTACGGTACAATATTTTAGCGGTGGTTCCGGTTCGGGAACGCTGCTTGCCACAGACACGTTTTCGATTACCTTCGTACAAACCGCTACGGACACCCAAGCCCCTTCGGCACCGGTGGCAACGAGCGGGGCCATCACCACCAGTTCGGTCGAACTATCTTGGACGGCCAGCACCGATGATATCGGGGTCACCGGTTACAATGTATACAAAGATGGGGTACTCGAGTCCACTCTGGGCAATGTCCTCGCCTATACGGCTACCGGCCTAACAGAAGCGACTTCCTACGATTTTACGGTAACCGCCTTGGATGCGGCGGGGAACGAAAGCGCTCCCAGCAATGTGGTGACGGTGACCACGGGCACTACCGCGGACACCCAAGCCCCCTCGGCACCCGTGGCCAGCAACGGGGCCATCACCCCCAATTCGGTCGAACTTTCCTGGACGGCCAGCACCGATAATACCGGGGTGACCGGTTATAACGTGTACATAGATGGGGCGCTCGGGTCCTCTTTGGGGAATCTCCTTACCTACACGGCTACCGGCCTTACGGAAGCGACGTCCTATGATTTTACGGTAACCGCCCTGGATGCTGCGGGGAACGAAAGCGCGCCCAGCAATGTGGTAACGGTCACCACGACCTCCACCGGCGGAACGGGTACCGTGTGGAACCTAACCAACAACAACGCCTATTACAATGCAGGCAACGTGGGAATCGGGACTACCGACCCGGGCACTTGGAAATTGGCGGTCAACGGAAATCTTCGCGCAAAGGAAATCAAGGTAGAGACCGGTTGGGCCGATTATGTCTTTGAAAAAGACTATCCCCTACCGACCTTGGAGCAAGTAGCCGCCCATATAAAGACCAAAGGCCATCTCATCAATATCCCCTCTGCGGCGGAAGTGGCCGAAAATGGCATTTTTTTGGGGGAAATGAACAAATTGCTTTTGGAAAAAATAGAGGAGCTCACCCTCTACATATTGGCCCAGGAACGGGCACAGCAGGAATTAAAGGCAAGAGTGGAGGAACTGGAACGATTATCGAATCAAGAAAATCGAGCCAGGGAGTAGACTGACTTCCCGTTCTGTTTAACAGATCGGATGGTACCTGCCCATTCAATTCCAGCTGCTTACTGCCTCGAAATTACCGTATCCAATCCTAGATATATAGGGAGATAATGCTATTTTTGTCCACATGCGTCGCATCTTTTTTACTACATCGGCTTTCCCTTTGGCAATGGTCCTATTGGGCTTTTTACTATGGCCCGGATCGGAAGGACTTGCACAGGTAAAAATCGGGGAGAATCCCCAGCTTATCGACAGCGGCTCGCTGTTGGAGCTCGAAAGCGACGAACTCGTATTGGTACTCACCCGGGTCACCACCCTGCAGATGAACGCCCTGAGTCCTTTACCAGGGTCCTTGGTCTATAATACCGACATCGGTTGTGTGCATTCGTTCAACGGTGCTACTTGGATCAATCTTTGTGCCCAAGGCGGCGCAGGAGGGGTCAGTACGGTGCCCGGGAATGCCATTGTGGACAACGGGGGTGCTTTTTACGACGATAGTGGACTACAAAATGAAATCGATGCTACGGCGGATGCCATCGAGGACCATGTGGCGGAGGATACCGATATGGATGCCCAAAACGAACTGACCGATTTGGCGTTGGACGGCAACACGCTCCGATTGTCCAATCCGGCGACGGCAGGAAACGAAGTGGACCTGACCCCTATACTCGGTGGGGGCGGCAATCCCAACGACGAATTGATCGTGGATGGTACCGTGGTGGGGAACGACCTTATCATCAACGAAGGCGCCAGCAATCAGGTAATTATTGATGTGAGCTCGCTGGCCGGAGGGGGTTCGGGAAGTAACAATACCACTTTTGAAGTGGCCAGCGGTAACCTGAGCATTACCGATGGGGGCGGCACCCTGAGTGTGCCGTTGACCGATTTGGGAACCGAAGACCCTACCAACGAATTGATTGCGGACGGTTCCGTAGTCGGTACCGATTTGATCATCAATGAGGGAGCCAGTAATCAGGTAACTATTGATGTGAGCAGCTTGGCGACCGGTGTAAATACCACATTTGAGGTCGATAGCGGCAACTTGAACCTTACCGACGGCGCAGGCACCTTGAGCGTTCCCTTGACCGATTTGAATGCGGGTGGCAATGGTCTCTTTTTAGATTCGGATGGGGATGCGGGTACCCCGGGACAAGTGCTGAGTGCTACCGCCACCGGCACCGACTGGATTTCACCGACCGCTGCCGGGAGTCCGTTTCATGCAGCTGGTAAAATGAATCAGGGGGGCATTACCAGAGCTTTTAACGTGCTTGCCGTGAACAGCATGGGGCCGGGCGATTATAGGGTATTTTTTACGACGAATGCCAGTACGGCCGACTATGTGGTACAGCTGAGTTTGTTGAATACCGGGGCGGCCTCCATCGAGGTCACCAATCAAACTACGTCAAGTTTTACCGTACAGATTTACGACAATGCCGGAACTCCCATTGATGGTAATTGGTTCTTTAGTATCATCGATTTTTAAAGGAACCCTAGTTACTGTATTTTTCCATCGTCACCAACTCCGGTTCCCCACCACGATTGCCGCAGCCCGAGGCGATATAGAGCGCTCCCTCGAATTCCAATAAACCGGTACCATGACGCCCTTCCAGCAAAGAGGGTAACCTTCGCCATTGATGGGTGCTGAGATTCAATGCCTCCACTTCGTTATGGGCTTTTTCCTGGATGGGGGATTCCCCGCCGGCAACGACAAGTTCCCCATCAAACAGAATGGCCGCATTCCCGGCCCGCTCGGTAGGTAGATGGTGGGGTAAGGTTTCCCAGCGATTCTGTTCGATATCATAGACATCCACCTCGGCGACGGTACCTCCAAAGGGGTCGTCGGTGCTCCCGGTGTTGCGTCCGGCTACGGCATACAGCTTTCCTCCTGTTACCGCCGCTTGAAAGTGGTCCCGGGTACGGGGGGCATCGGCCAACGTTTCCCAATCCCCTGTGGTCGGATCGTAACGGTCGAGCCATTTTTGATGGTCCCCGATATGACCATTTTTAATTCCGCAGACAACGTACACTTTACCGTCATTCAAGACTACACCAGCCGCCCCGCGACGGCGGTTTTCGGGGATTTTATGACCTTTCGACCAACTGTCGGTCGATGGGTCATAGGTATAGACATGGGTGGTGGGGGTCTCGTTGGGCCAACCACCGGTCATCGCGGCAATTATATGGATTTTGTCGTCATACACAACGGGCTGAAAATGATGTAGTTCCAAGGGAGGTTCGACTCCCTGGGACCAGGTCTTGGTCTTGGTGTCATAAATGCTCACTGGGCGGATATCTCGGCCACCCAATAGGTAGAATTTGTCCCTAACGCGGACAAAGGCGGCCTCATGCCGTGCCACGGGCTGGCCTTGATCTTCAGACACCACGGGAGTCCAATGGGGCTGTATAATTTCTTTTTGCGAAGCTTCTTCCGTTGTTTCGGGGCGTTCTTTGCACGAACCAATTATCAATAGTATGACCATTGACCAAACAGCTTTCAACATATCGTTAATTTTATAACCGTAGTTTTTGCACTTCCAATATCCCATCGAGGTGGTATTGGATGACTTTATCCCTGCCTTCCCTGGTCATGAGGATGTTTTTACACTCCTCCTCATTGTCCATAAAAAAATTCTCGGTGAGGATGGCGGGCATTTTCGTCTTGGTTAGCACATAGAAGCGTTGTTCCTTATCCAAATCACCGTCCGAAAAATCAGTGCGCAGTTTTCGATCGGGAAAAACGTTTTTAAATGCATGTCCAAAAATGGTGGCAATTTTATCACTTTTGGTATCGCCTGGCGAGGTGAAAATTTCCGAGCCATAGCCACCGCCCGCATTGGAATGGATACTAAGATAAAAACTGCTTCGAACGGGATACTCGTTAGCCCTTTTTACCCGTGTCTCCAAACGTACATCCCGGTATTCAGGGGCGAGGTTGACATAGGCAATTTTTAGTTGGGTCAGCCTTTGTATGATTCCGTTTACGATGGCCCTATTGAACTCTCCTTCGAACAGTTGGCTGCCATCGGACCATACGGGACTCCGCTTTCCAGCCGTTTGATATTTCCGGTTTATAAGCGCTCCATGGCCATTATCAAGAAGAACTAGCATCGTATTCCTTTTTTGGTTCCTGTTTCAAACTAGTGACGGGGGAATACTTCCCCTAAGATACTAAAAAATGCTTTTGCAGTTCGCCACTGGGTTGGTTGTTGTACCAATAATGGTACTACGTTTACAAGTGACGGGAGAAGGGGAAGAGCAAGACCCGCTCAAAACCTATCGGGCAGCGACTATGGGAAACTAAAACAGTAAATTTCTACGTGGTTTTGAACGACTTCCTCTTTTTTAACCCCTATTTAAAATAAGTAGCCCAACCCAACGTTTATATAAGTAGCCCCAAGAAAGTCTTACCGCTCCGATGTGGAGCAGGCCCTACCTACTGTGATTGGTATTTTTCATCAATCAAAAACCGCCGTTCATATCATGGGGCACAAACCAACATACCATCCTAGCTGGGATATTGTTTTTGAATATCTCGACCATCCGAATGATCATCGCAAGCATAGCGCATTTTATACATTAGTGGCACCTCTGATCAAACATTGGTTGCTGCGCTTTGGGTTTCGACTGAATTTGGAAGCGCACGCACGAAGCATATTTGCCGACCTGTACCTAAAAGAGCGCAAACGCCGTGAGGCCGGAAAGCTTCGACGAGAACAATGTACCGCCAAAGCGACCACCTATTACTTTCCCGTTATCCGAAACATGTGCATGGATTATCAGCGGCTGTTACAAGGGAAGCTCCCAGCGTCGGAATCGACCGATTGCTTGGAGGTAACGGCCGAACCCAGCGTTTTTGAATCGCTTTGGGGTGATTACAAGAAGACGATTCTCAAGGAAATGCGACGGTGTATCCAGGATTGGATCGAACTTTCCCGCTTTGAAGCATTGAAAAAGGAATACTTGAGACAGCGTTTTCTGGAGGGATTACGTTTTCTGGAAATTCTCAAAGGGCTTGAAAAAACGGAATTCGAAGCAGTGCGCAAGTGGATTTGCCGACAAGGTAAAAAAATCGCGGATACCATTGCCAAGAATATGCTACCCGCCATCATCGATTGCTATCAACTACCTATTAGTAAGGAAATCGATCCCAAAATCATCGAAAAACATCTTTTGGGTTCCAGGGTACAGGCACATATTTAACCCTACCGTTCCAAAAGGCCCCATACAATTTCTTTATACCCCGCGATCATCTTTTCCTTTGCCGCTTCCAAAGTTGCTACCGGAGCTCCTTCCTTGAGTGGAAAAAGGATGTTTTTGGAGGTCTCCCAATCCCCGGTGATGGTTTCGGACGGCGTTTTAAGAATAGCGAACCGGGCCAGTGCTATTTTTTCCCTGTAAGTCTCGTCGAGCTGAACGAATCGCCATAATGCCATTTGCAAATCTGGCTCCAAAATGGTCTCTCTTTGAAGATAGTATTGGTACAATAGGACGAGATACGCTTTCAATCTTTCATAATCGGACCCTACAGGGTCTTCCAAGCCCTCCTGTCCTGAGGGCGGCCCCTCTTCGAAATAGCTTTTGAGAATGGCTTCCCGTCTTTTGAAAAGATCGTTCATTGCTTTTGTACCGTTTTCATCCAATTCATCTGTGTATATACGGACTTCCCTAGCGTTCGGCTCTTATCAAAATCATAAAAGTATGGTTTGGCGAGCATCCTTTCGGCTTATCTTGCTGTTCGATTGGCATAGTGGTAAAGAAACTTCCAAAAAGGATAGGGGCAAGTATGGAAAAGATGGGGAGACAACATCAATTACGACCCCAGTGCCTGCCCTTGCGTACTTCCTGTCCGGATACCGCCTTGGTAGTGCGTACTTTTTTTTCGAATAATCTATTTTTTATTAGTCCGTATCAATCAACTTGTTCAACTACTTAAAACTAGCAAAAAAATACTAGTTATACAATTTGGAATAGGCCATGGCGGCCAGGACTCCTGCTGATCCCGCACCTGACTTGCTGGGGATGGACGGGGTCCCCTTACGGATAATTTTCCCATCTTCGATCTTCATGTACCCCGCCCAAACCACAAGCAGTTTCTTCCCATCGCTGAGCACGGTCCAGCCATCTTTGGCCTTTCCGGTAGTGCCCGTTTTTCCATAGTAGGTTCTGTCTTCGGGTAGCCATTGTAGGAGACGGTGACAAGTACCTCCTTTTTCAAAAGCGGCAGGTAGTAAATTTTGAATACGGTTCGCCGTGGCGGTCGAATACAATTTTTTTCGTTTTTGGGAAGCATTGTCATATATGGTATCCTGTAAATGGGGATCAATGATGTATTTCCAAGGACTTAAAGGAATGGCTTCCCCATCATTGAGCAGCATTTGATAGGCTTGGGCCACTTCCCATGGCGTTAGTGTTTTGGTCCCCAGAATATAAGAGGCTCCCCAGGGATATCCGGGACTCGCGGAAACCCCGATTTTTTCGAAGTTCTTTTCCACCCTTTGAGCCACTTTCGCCGGGTTTGCAAATACCCGATAGTTGACGGCCGCTTTGTTCAGACTGTATTTAAGAACATCCCTCACAGGCACTTCTTGGTTCAGGAGCGTGGCCTTTACATTACCGGGATTATAGTCGTACTCTTCTAAATTCCCATTAAACAAACGGGTATCCCCATCAAAACCAAAGTGCTCGAATAGTTCCAAAAACACTAGGGGCTTAAGTACCGAACCACATTGAAACCCCTTGCCATAATTAGTGAGGTTGGCCATAACACCGGTATTGTTCCTATTTCCGAGGGTTGCTTCGATAGCCCCGGATTCAATATCGATGGCGATGACTGAAAGTTGCAGTTCATGGTCCTTGACCGTTAGTTGGGAACGAAACTTTTTGGAGAATTGGTCCACCGCCTCCAGTAGTTTGTCCTGTCGTTCTTTAGTAATGGAAGAAACGTACTGAACCGCAAATCGGCTGGTTTCCGCTCCTCGCTGCTGATTGAGAAAGAGTGTGAGCACATCGGTATTTCGCAGCTTGTTGTGTTGCGCAAATCCCAGTTCCATCCTCCGCATGTCGGACAGCCGCTTCCTATCTGTCTCGGTGGGGTCGGAAATCAATTCATAGTAGTCCAGAATTCGTTGCTTGATACGCGCTTTGTTTGCGAATCGATCATCGCAAAGCGCTTTGAGTTCCCGACCGCCTTTTAAAGTCTTCACCGTTAGGAGCATTTCCAAATCGTTCAATTCGTGGGGCGGCCGGCCAAAGATGGTATAGGAAGCCAAGATAAGTCCCGAAAAATCACGCTCGTACCAGAAATTCCCCGAATAGTTGGTATAGGCGATCAACACCTCTTCAGGAGGGGTAGATTTCATCATTTGAAAGGCTCCCAACTGTTCCCCATATTTTCTGGACAGGTATATGGTTCCCAAACCGTCTTTTTTATGGATGGCATTTTTTAACAATTGTTGGGGTATATTGGAACCCCCACTGGCCTGACCTTTGAGTAAGCGGGCAATGCCCGAAAAGGAGAGTCCGAACAGATTGTCTTTTCCGAAATCGAAAAAATGTTTGTTTTCTACCTTGGTGAGAAAGTAAATATAGTTCTCTGGCAATTCGTCGTAGGATAATACGGGAACGATTGGATATTTGTTCAAGGTTCCTTTTGCGTCCAAAGCCGCCAACTCTTCTTGGGTCAACCGGTGGTCAAGTATGGTATTTTCTCCAAAAAGGGCCAACAGATGGTGGTCCTCATCCCGTACCGAGGATATAAAATGGGTATTGGGCTCCAACTCCATCTTAGAAGGCCAGAGGGCATGAAAGAGAATGAGGGCGAGAAAAACACCGCCGATCAATCGTATGGCTTTTATCCAATCGTTCATATCGTTTTACTCGGTAATCGAGATTTAAATGCTCCGACACTGGGGTCGAAATCTATGTTGAAATTCTTTTCATTGAGTCGTGGGCTTACCTCGCGTTTGTTTGCCTTTTTCAAAATCGATAACAAACTGCATCAGTTGCACCATAGCCGGCGACACCCAGCGCCAAAAGACGAAAAGAAGCCCCCCATTGAACAAGAGTGAGATGACCAACCCGAAGTTGGAGGGGGCGTAGGATCGTATAAATGCCGGAAGCAAAAACAACATGCCTTGGGCGACAAAAAAAGCGATGGTAGTGCGTGCAGTGGAAAAAATACCGGAAAGCCATTGATGGCGGACCGATAACACCTTAGAACGAAGGGCCATTTTCACCCAAGGATAATGAAACTGCATCCATGCGGCGATAAACAAGCAAGCGGTAAAGTGCAAGCGTGCCACAAAAACGGCAAAGAAATTATGAAAGATACGCCAGCCGCTTTCGAAGGTTTGAAAGGGATAGGATACGTATAACAAGGTTTCAAGGAATAGGTATAGGCCCAAGCACATCAGTTGTAATTTTAAACGGTCATGCGCCAGATTATACTTGGAAGTAAGGTTCAATTTGCTGAGACAATATAGTACGGCGTACAGACCCGCAAAATAGGACAGTGTATGAAGTCCGAAATAGGACAACGGATATTTGATCGTACGAAAGGGTGACACCAATTCGGCCCCGACCCAATATACATTATTGATCAAGATAGTATATTCGATGATGCTCGAGGAAATACTGAGACAGAAAGCTGAAAAAAGGAGTTTGCTGAATACAAAACAAAGCAACCCGGTGCCCATTCCGATCAAGAGTACGACCAAGGTGCCCCATCCCTCTTCTTTGGCTACCTTAAGGTTGAACCAATTCTTTCTTGGAATATAAAACAGCACACAGGCGATCAATGCCAGTACGAGAAGTAGTATGTATACAACAAGAGCTGGCATGGCTACAGGGTTGAGATACCGTCAGCGAAACTTACCTGTAGGCCCATTTGTTCCTCCAGGGCATACTTCCAAAAGGCCCGGGCCTTATGTACCACGGCAGAATTTTTGGGCTCTGACAGTACGATGAACAATACTTCCCTTTCATCCGTCGATCCGATGGTATCGGGCAGGTAGTAGGCTGCCATTTTCTGGTACGCCTTTTCCATTTGCTCGGGAGTCGTAGGCGGATTTTTATAAAAGTTGACGGCTGGGTTGTTCTCTATCAAATCGCTCACCACGATCAGGATTCCATCGGTTTTGCGGATAGCTTTCATCAGTGTTGGAAAGAGCGAAGTATTTTCCATATTCCCCAAGGAATCGAGGCTTTGTAAATTCTTTTCGTGTGCATCGTAGAAGCTACGCCATCCCAACACCAATTTGTTTTTGGCCTGCCCCCACTTGGTTTGGGACAATTGGGTAGATGTGGGATTGTAGTAACTATGGGTCGAAATATACCCAAAGTCATAATTGACCGTAAAACAAGTAGGTGTTTCTGTGAGCCCCAGCTTTTTGTTGACGAGTTGTTCAAAGTTGTCCTTGCGGAGCTCCTGCTGGGCTTTGTCGACCAAGAGGGAGTCTGTCGCATCTACCAGAATGGTGATGTTTCGGGTGGTCACCGTTTCACATTCGGTATCACAGCTGGCCACAAAGGTTGCCAATATTGCCGATAGTCCTATAAAAATCCCTTTTTTCATCGTTGCAGTTTTATCGATTAAATACGGCTAAAATCATATCCTTTCCACTGAATGTCCATATCTCCGTTGCTGTAGTTTTCGAAGTGTTCCCGGTATTTGGAAAGTTCTTCCATTGAATGGATCTCGAGCGTATCCAACTCCTTTTCGAAAGCGCCTATCTGGGCCGATAACTCCTCGGTTTTGCGTTCCAAAACGGACACATCGCCGAGGATACGTTTGAATTCGTCGGTACCGGCCGCCTGGGAGCTAGTTAGCTTTTCTTCCAGTTTTTGAAGTCGTTTGTACGAGCCCTTTAGTTCAAGCAGTTTTAAATCGAGGTCTGCCTGTTGTGGGGTTTTTTCAACAGGTTCGGGAATGGGTTCGGGTTCTTTCTTCTTTTTCTTCCTTCGGTCCTGGTAATTGTAGATGCTCTTTACCGCATTGGTTAAAAACAGTGCCAGTGTCACCATCATCAGCGCACCGAGAATCAAAAACCCGTTCTTGATAAAAAAGGCCGTAAACGTAAGTGTCTCATCCAACGCCTGGGATTCGAGGAACCATTCCATGACCGTAAAGCCCAAGATGGCGTAGACCCCTGTAATGAGCATTATAGGCAACCAGACCCAACGGAGGGAGATTTTTCTGGAGGTCAGGAAACTGGCGGCAAATACGATGGGAATAAAAAAGATACTCCGCAAAATAATGACGGGCAGGTCGTGCGTCTCCATCAAAATGTTGTAAAACAGGATTCCTTCCCCGAAAATAAAAAGCACTTCGACCAGGTATAGTGCCCAAAAAGGAACACGTTTGGGGCCTTGCTTTTTTTTCGGTTCGGGAAGTTCCTGTCCTGGCTCAAAATCTTCGATCCCATGAATCTCATCGATGTTATAGCGATACGTAAGGGTATCGCCATTCAACTGACAGCGGCGGATATGCTCTTTGATTCCTGCCTTTTGCGTTTGGATCGTTTCCTTGACGGTATTGATTTCCTGTTCGATGGTCTCCGTGCTGTTTTGTGCCCTGGCGACCACCTCTTTGGAAAGTTTGCCGCGGATGATTTCCATCTTACGGATGTTTTCCGCCAGCGATTCCCCCAAGTCGCCTATTTGCTCGTTCAACGTGTACTTTTTTGCCTTGTACCCGTTGAGGATCTTTTTTTCGTCCAAAATGTAATCTTCCTTGGGGGTGATTCCTAGGTGAACGGAACGATACGCCATGTTCTTTAGCTGCTGATTTGAAAATATCATAATGCGGGAATTAACAGCTTACGAATGCAGCATTAGGTACAACTCGGTCTCCAAGGAGATATCGGTCGGCCTGCTAGTTGGCAGGGATGGGAGTTCTTCGATACTTTCAGCAGTAGGGATTTCTGAAAATACCTCGTTCATTTTCTCCCGATCGTAGGAAATCAAGGGTTTCCCCCAAATCGGCTGATTCTTTTTGAATAGGTTTTGGCCCAATTTCATAGGTCTCGTGTTTTTGTGGTTTTCAGGTATATCTGCCGAGCTTTTTTTTTGGGACATTTTGATAGCTCGAATTTCGAAAATAGGGTCGTAAGGACTCTTTGATGCGCGTTGGGCAAAGTCGAAAAGTGCAGGGCAAACCTTTGTGTGGATTGGAAGGTTTTTTTATCTCTGGACTTCTAATGTAAGAATAGCTATAATGGTCATAACCGTTGGGCGATCCTTCCTCATTTGAAAAGGATTTAAAAAACCCTCGGGCCCTTGGGGACTTTTAGTTACCTTGTAGAAAGGTAGTCGGCCAGCTGTAAATTCTCCGCTCAATACCCGATATTTATAACCCTTCCCCCCTCGTAAAAAGAAAGCACATGCAATATAATCTAGCTGAAAAATTGGCCATTGTGAAGGCAATCGATGAAGTAATTCAAGTTGACGGGCAGGTCAACAAAAGGGAAATAAACCTTCTGGACCGTATAATGAGGATTCTTAAAATTGAGAGGGAACTTCTTCAGGAAGCGAGAAAAGTAACAAAAAAAGAAGGTCTTTTGATCTTTAGTGGAATGCCGACGAACAAAAAGCACGCTTTGGCGGTACTTCTGAAAGAAATGGCCGGTGCCGATGGAAGGGTTGACGAAAGGGAAATTAATTTAATTCTCCACATATTTTCTGAAGTAGGAATTCGTATAGATTCCTAGGAAGATTAGACATTTTGCCCTTGCATAGCGCGCTTCCCCACTTATTCGGTACGGCACTCGTAACAAAGGAGCGCTAGTTAAGGGTAATCAGAAATTAAAAAATAATTCTCTTGATGACCTTTGAAGTGATACAATTCGCTCTAAACTCAATATGTTTTGGAAAGAAGAATGGTGTTCATCATGCTTTTGGAAAGCGGCTTGTTGAAATAGTCTTTGATCATTGGGTGCTGCTTTGCCTTTTCCCTGTCCTTCGTATTGGTGAAGGATGACAGAATGTAGATTTCGGTAGACTGGATATCCCGCATAAGGGGCTGGATGGCATCCAGGAATTCCCATCCATCCATTCCGTTCATGGTCAGATCCAACAACAAAATGTCTGGAAGCGCATTCCCCTTTTGATGTAAATCGATGAACCGTGCCAGGCCTTCTTCGGCACTGTCATAGACAACGACATTACAATTCTTGATCGACTGTTCAATACAATACCGGGTAGCGTATTGCGATACCAAATCGTCATCTATAACACATATGGTTGGCCCCATGAACGTTGCAATGAAGTTTTCTAAACATCTAAAGATAGAAATTATCTGCACTATGCCATAATCCATAAGAAAATGAAAACAGTTCTTGTACGAAAAGTTTTTCCAAAAAAATTCAAGGAGCCTGAGATGACCAATTTGCCCTTTCGGCCAAAGATGTTGTGGGTGCAACGGACTTAAATCGAAGAACACCCAACGAATAATACTATTGGTGTGCCCTATAAATCTTTTGTTGACTTTAAAATGGTATCGATAGTGAAGTCCAAAAGTTGGTCCTTAGATGCAAAATCGTTTTGGTCTGACGGCTCTTATGAACGTAAGACGCTGTTAAGGATGCTGACAATTCTTGACTTTAAAAGATAAGGCCACTACGCATTCACTTTACTGAATGGTTGTCAGTTCGCTTCTTTTATTCATTGGAATCTTATTCCAAAGTTTTGATGCTATCCAGTTTTGCCGTAATAGCCTTGTGTTCTTTATGCATCATATCATGCTCTTCTTCCATTGCCCTGTGTTCGGTGGTCAGCTTGTCGTGCATTTCCATCATTTCATTGATTTGGGCTTCCATTTCAGCAGCTGATTTTTCACCAAATCCCTTTTTTAAATCGCTATGGGCCTCAATGATTTTGTCATGGCCTTCCAACAACGCATCATGCTCCGATAAAATGGCTTCATGCTTGGCTATGTCTTCCAGCATTGTGGAGTCCTGGATTATCATACCCTCTAATTGTGTCTTGAAATCCTTGTGTTTTTGGGACATATTGGCGTGAACCGATTTGAATTGCTCGTGAATGCTAGCAATACTGTCGTGCTGGTTCTGTAGCGCATCGAATTTCTCTGCGAGTCCTTTTTTCTGGTCATCGCATCCCACCAAAAACAGTAGCGTAACCAAAAAGCAATTGATAGTTTTCTTCATGATTCTCTTTTTTAGAATTTATTTAAAATTAAGGTATTCTTTGCTGTAATAATTGCCATCCCGTTATTTACAAACGGGAGCCCTTAAAATAACGAAGGGATTTTTGCCCCTTTGCTTCATTTTGTAAAGAAATTGATTCAAATCAAATTTTTGCCGCTATCAGAAAATAAGTAGCCACACATCTATGGCATAGATGGATTATTGGTCCCGTCCGGGTTGCTTCCTCATTTGTCGCAAGCGATCTGGAAACGATTGCGATGGTAATTAAAAAACCCTTACCGAAAGGCAAGGGTTTTCTACTTGATGTGGTCCCACCTGGGCTCGAACCAGGGACCCTCTGATTATGAGTCAGATGCTCTAACCAACTGAGCTATAGGACCAAAAAAACGGACTGCAATATTAGTGTTTATTTTTAAAGCCTACAAGGGTTTTCAGCGTCTAATCCCGTATTTCCTGACACAACTCCACCAAGACCCCATTCGAGGATTTCGGATGTAAAAAAGCCACCAACTTATTGTCCGCCCCTTTTTTAGGCACTTCGTTCAAGACAGTGAATCCCTCCGATTTGAGCCGTGCAATTTCGGCCACAATATCATCTACGGCAAAGGCGATATGGTGAATGCCCTCCCCCTTCTTTTCGATAAACTTGGTGATAGGACTGTTTTCATTGGTGCCTGCCAACAATTCTATTTTATTCGGCCCTGATTTAAAAAAGGATGTTGTAACACCTTCCGAAAGTACCTCCTCCATTTTATAGGCCGGTGCGCCAAAAAGTTTTCGGAACAGTTCGTTGGAGGCGTCCAAATTTTTAACGGCAATGCCGATATGTTCTATTTTATCCATCATAGTAAATCTTTTTTGGCAATAGTTGCCTCTAGATTCATTCGTTAAAATTAGTTCCTGTAAATGTATCAAATGCTGAGGAAAGTCATAAAAGGGCTATTTTTGCAATATGGAAACACAACGACAGAAGAAGATAGCAGGCGTTATTCAAAAAGATATTGTAGATATTCTTCAGCGCGCCGCCCTTGAAGGTGGGCTACAAGGCACCATTATATCGGTTTCCAAGGTTTCGGTTACCACCGATCTTTCGATCGCCAAGGTGTATTTGAGTATTTTTCCCGGTAAGGAGGCTCCCGCTCTAATGGAAGGTATTCAATCGAACCGACCCCTTATCAAACACGAACTGGCACAACGCACCAGGCATCAATTACGACGGGTGCCCGAACTGCTTTTTTTCCTGGATGACTCTTTGGATTATATCGAGAAGATTGAAAAATCATTAAAAGGGGATGAAAATCCTATCGAAGATCGGGATTTGCTTCCGAAAAGAAAAAAATCCTAGGCTTGAATTTTCCGCTCTATATCGCGAAGCGCTACCTGCGTTCCAAAAGCAGCCAGAACGCGGTGAACATTATCAACTTTATTACCTTTCTGGTCATCGTAATCGGTTCTGCAGCCCTCTTTATAGTGCTATCGGGATTTGCCGGACTCAAGACCTTCAGCCTTTCCTTTAGCAATAGCTTTGACCCGGACCTGAAGGCCGCCCCGGCAGTGGGAAAGTTTTTTTCCATTTCCCCGGACCAGGAGGCGGCGCTGGAGGACATTGTCGGAATTACCTATTTTTCCAAAGAATTGGAAGAAAAGGTATATCTCACCCACCGGGAGAAAGACTATATCGCCTATGTCAAAGGAGTCGATTCCAATTACAATCGGGTTATTGATGTTGATAGCACCGTCATCTACGGCAACTGGGCCATCAACGAGCTGCAAGGCGTGGCCGGTATCGGAATCTCCAACGCATTGGGGGTGACTACGAACGAGTTTCGAAATCCGTTGACCGTAGTGGCCCTAAAACCGGGAAAAGGGTTTATTTCCCCGCAATCAAAAAAACAAATCTATAACGAAATGCCTTTGGTATTGAGCGGTATCTACGGAGTCGAGGAGAGTTTGGACAAGAAATACATTTTTGCCGAGCTGAATCTGGTTCGCAAGCTATTGGAAAAAGATAGCACCCAATTGTCGGGTATCAATTTTAAGGTCCGGGATGCTGAAAACATCCCAAAAATCAAAGAGCGGATCAAAGCGGTTTTCGGGGACACTGTTATTGTAAAGAACCGAAAGGAGCAGAACAGTACCCTCTATAAAATGTTGAACACCGAAAATGTGGCCACCTATCTCATTTTCACCCTGGTCTTGGTCATTGCCTTGTTCAACGTAGTCGGAGCCATTACCATGATGATATTGGACAAACAACAAAACTCTAAAACCCTATTTAGTCTGGGCACGACACTCAAGGAATTACGCCGTATTTATTTTGTACAAGGTGTTTTGGTTACCAGTTTAGGCGGACTCATCGGCGTGCTTCTGGGGTCACTGCTCATTGCTTCACAACTGTGGTTTGGCTGGCTCAAAATAACACCCTCTTTGGCCTATCCCGTGGAATTTCAATTCATGAATCTATTGATCGTATTAGCCACTATCGTAATTTTGGGAATTATCGCCGCTAAAATCGCCAGTAGTCGCATCAATGCGAAGTTGATTGCGCAATAGCCCGGGATAGCTTAGGGAATTAGGGGGCCACAAATTCATGGTTCCCAAAAACCTCCAGGGCTTCCTCAAAAGCGGCGAATACATCGGACGCGTCATCGCTGGTGACCATCTTCATGCGGTACTCCTTGAAGTTTGGGATGCCTTTGAAGTAGTTGGTATAGTGCCTTCGGGTCTCGAAAACCCCTAGTTTTTCCCCTTTCCAATCGATGGCCATCTGCAAATGCCTATGGGCTGCGGTCACCCGCTCTTCCATTGTTGGGGGTGCCAAGTGGGTACCGGTTTCAAAATAGTGTTTTACTTCCTTAAAAAACCATGGATATCCGATACTGGCGCGGCCGATCATGGCGCCGTCCAACCCATATTCGTCCCGCATTCGCATCGCGGCCTCCGGGGAATCGACATCGCCATTTCCGAAAACAGGAATGTGCATCCGGGGATTGTTCCTCACTTCGGCGATGGGTCGCCAATCGGCTTCCCCCTTATACATCTGGGCACGGGTACGGCCGTGAATGGCGATTGCCTTACAACCGACATCCTGAAGCCGCTCGGCTACTTCTACAATTTTAATGGAGTCATGGTCCCATCCCAAACGGGTTTTTACGGTAACGGGCAATTTGGTATGCTCTACCATAGCCTTTGTTAGGGAAACCATTAAATCGATGTCTTTTAAAATACCGGCTCCGGCCCCTTTGCTCACCACCTTTTTCACAGGGCAGCCAAAATTGATATCGATGATGTCCGGATTTGATTTTTCCACAATCTCGACCGACCGTAACATCGAATCAAGATTGGCTCCAAAAATTTGGATCCCTACCGGACGTTCCTTTTCATAGATGTCCAACTTCATGACGCTCTTTGCAGCATCCCGGATAAGGCCTTCCGAGGAAATGAATTCGGTATACACCACATCGGCCCCCTGTTCCTTACACAGTGCGCGAAAGGGGGGATCGCTCACATCTTCCATAGGTGCGAGCAACAACGGGAAATCGGGTAATTGGATGTCTCCTATCTTGGGCATGTTCGCTTCACTCGTTTTGGGTGGGCAAAATTACGGAAAAATGTCCAAAATGTAGAGGCTATCGGAATTGACCATTTTCTGACTAGCTATTTAGCGACAAAATCCTATCAATAAATGACAAAGTACGCTTACAGTAGGCTAGTTTAACAGCACAATCTTCGGTAAAAATGTGCGGAATACCTATCTTTAGAAGGCCCTAACTTGCTGATTCAAGGGAACTAGAAAGAAACAATCGATGATCAGTGGAAATTTATTTTTTGGCATAGGACTGTTGTCTCTACTGGCCACTGGCTGTGGAGTCGATAAACCGGAGGAGGTCCTATTGGCCGAAAACGAGCTTCCAGAGACCGTTGACTTTAATTTCCATATCAAACCCATCCTGTCCGATAGATGTTTTGCTTGCCACGGCCCGGACCAACAAAACCAAAAAGCCCGACTTCGTTTGGATATTGCCGATTCGGCCTTCGCTGCACTCCAATCAGGAAACGGATTTGCCATAAAACCGGGCAATTTAGACAAGAGTGAAGTGTATCATCGCGTGGTTTCGACTGATCCCGATGTATTGATGCCGCCGCCCGAATCGAACCTACAACTGAGTCCGCTCGAAATCGCCTATATCGCTAAATGGATAGAACAAGGCGCTGAGTACAAAACCCATTGGGCTTTTAGCAAACCTGTCAAAAGACCGGTTCCGGAGGCAGGTGAGAACTGGGCCAAGAATGAAATTGATCGGTTTATCGCTTCCAAACTAGAAGAAAAAGGCATAGCCCCTTCCCCGGAATCACGAAAGGAAGTGCTGATTCGAAGGCTGTATTTCGATCTTATCGGTCTTCCACCCTCCGTGGCGGAGGTCGAACGGCTTATGGCGAAAGACGATCCCCAGTATTATGAAGCTTTGGTCGATAGTCTTTTAAATCTTCCCGCATACGGTGAGCGAATGGCGGCCCATTGGCTCGATGTGGCCCGTTTTGCCGACAGTGAGGGCTACCTGGACGACTTTCATCATGAGTTTTGGCCCTACCGTGATTGGGTCATCGATGCCTTCAACAAAAACTTGCCCTACGACGATTTTATCCTATGGCAAGTAGGGGGTGATCAGCTTCCAGATGCAGGGGAGGAACAACGTTTGGCGACCGCCTTCAATCGGTTGCATAAGCAAAACTCCGAAGGGGGGGTCATTCCCGAGGAATTCCGGGTGGAATACGTGGCCGACCGAACCAATACGGTGGGCACCGCCTTCCTGGGACTCACGGTGGCCTGTGCCCGATGCCACGACCACAAGTACGACCCTATTTCCCAAGAAGACTACTTTGAGCTCTTTGGTTTTTTCAATAGCACGATCGAACGGGGTGATGGTATCTTTGCCTTCAACGCTGTGGAGAACGGAAACGACGTGCCCAACGAACTTTCCATGAACGCAGGCCCGGTCATGCCGGTGCCTAGTAAAGATGTTGCCAAGATCTATGAATTTTTACAGCGGGAAATTGACCAGAAAGCATCTGACCTGAAAAAAACTGCCAGGACGAACGAACCAAAGGTATTGGATTGGCTCGCTTCGAAGCCCAGTTCCAAGACGCTCGAAAAGGTAGTGACGAACGCGACCGTGGTCGATTTGGATTTTGAGCGTTCGACCGATGGGATTAGCAGGGATCGTGCCAAAGGGTCCAAAGACGCCCGATACTTCGGTCATGCCTTCGTTCCGGGCAAAAAAGGAACCGCACTCCAGTACCAGGAAGGTAAACTTATCGCCGACGGAAGCCGGGTTAGCTTCGAGCGTATGGAGCCTTTTACCGTGAGTTTTTGGATCAAAACGCCTAAAGAGTATGATGAGGCAAGGGTCATCTACAACGGCAACGGACGTATACAAGGATATCGCGGTTGGGAAGTGGTGCTCGACAGCACCCGACTCTCGTTTCGTCTCAACCACGCCCATCCCTATCAATCGTTGGAAGTTCGAATGCCCGAAGCAATCCCGTTAAACCAATGGCAGCATTTTGTATGGAGTTACGATGGGTCGAGCAAGGCAGCCGGGATGGCCATTTATCAAAATGGAAAACCAATCCAAGGGGACATCCTTCGTGACCTATTATACCGATCGGCCAAACCCTATACCGATAAGAGGGCTACCGTATACATGCATTATGAGGGGCTCGTTCTCGGTTCGAGTCATTACGACCAACATTTCGATGGAGGTTTTATCGATGACTTTAAGGTACTAAACCGGGAAGCCGGCCAATTGGTCGCCAATTATTTGTACGATGAGCAGTTGGGAAGCCGGTTGTTTCAGGAATCCATTACCTCGCGCTCGGCAGCCATCAATGAATTTCATTCCCTCCATTTGGACACGGATCTGGCATCGGAAAGAAAGCAATTACAGGAATTACAGCAACGTGAGTTGCAGACCATCGATACCGTTCAGGAAATCATGGTTATGGGCGATTTGGACAAGAAACGACCCACTTATATTTTGGATCGCGGAGTGTATGATGCCCATGGGAAGCAGGTGGGAAGGGACGTGCCGGAAACTATTTTGCCGTGGCCCGAAGATTTGCCAAGAAACCGATACGGACTCGGAAAATGGCTGATTCATCCCGACAATCCGCTGACCGCGCGCGTCGCGGTCAACCAACTATGGTATCTGATGTTCGGCCGGGGACTCGTAAAGACAAACGGTGATTTCGGAAATCAGGGCGCGCTTCCGAGCCATCCGGAACTGCTGGATTGGCTGGCCGTCGATTTTATGGAAAACGGATGGGACGTAAAACGCCTGATACGACAAATGGTCACCTCGGCTACCTATCGACAGTCCTCGGCGATTCGAAAAGATTTGAATGAAATAGACCCCGATAATATCTTGTTGGCCCGCAGCCCACGATACCGGCGTTCCGCCGAAATGGTGCGCGACAACGTATTGGCGGTGAGCGGCCTATTAAACACTAATGTTGGTGGAAAATCGGTTTTCCCCTATCAACCAGAGGGATTGTGGAGCGAAACTATCAGCCACCCGTTTTTTCCCGATTATGAGATAGATTATGAAAACGGACTCTACCGACGTAGCCTTTATACCTTCTGGAAACGAAATGTACCAGTGCCAAGCATGCTGGTCTTCGATGCCTCGAGCCGAAGCGAATGCCAAGTGCAAAGACAACGGAGCAATACCCCGTTACAGGCCCTGGTATTACTGAACGGTCGACAGGTCATCGAAGCTTGTCGGGTACTTGCCGAAAACACCTGGACAGCGACCGATTTTCAACTTTCCGCGGCCATTGACCGCCTTTTTCTAGCGTTGATAGGGCGTTCGCCAACCGAACGGGAGCGGGATATTTTAATGCGGCAATACCAAGCGGAAAAGGAGTATTTCGCCCAAGAACCGCTAAAAGCACAACAGTATTTGAGTGTAGGGGTACAAGAAGTAGCGGCCGAACTTCCGTCTACCGAGGTGGCGGCCTTGACCAGGGTAGCCAATACTTTGCTAAACTCCACGGAAGCTTATTATAAAAATTGAAGAGGATGCAGTATTCCAAGGAAATACAAAAAGCCCAGTATTATCAAAGTCGAAGGGAATTCCTTAAAACCACGAGCCGTGGTTTGGGGAGTGTGGCGTTGGGAAGTCTTCTCTTTCCCGATTTCCTGAATGCAGGTAGTCGAAAGAATGCCATTCCGAACATATCTGGAGGGGGCGTCTTGTCGCGATTACATCATACGCCCAAGGCTAAAAGGGTCATCTACCTATTTCAAAGCGGGGGCCCCAGCCAACTCGAATTGTTCGACTACAAGCCCGAGCTCATCAAACGGTGGGGCGAGGAAATCCCGGACTCGGTACGGAACGGCCAACGGGTATCGGGAATGTTGGCAGCACAATCGAGTTTTCCTCTGGTAGGGTCCAAATTTAATTTTAAACAACACGCCGAGACAGGCGGTTATTTTAGTGAGCTCATGCCTTATACCTCGGAAATTGCCGAGGATATCTGCATGATCAATTCCATGCATACCGAAGCCATCAATCACGAGCCGGCGGTCATTTTCATGCAGACGGGATCTCAACAAACGGGCAGGCCCTGTATCGGATCCTGGATGAGCTACGGTCTGGGCAGTTCGAACAAGAACCTGCCCTCCTTTGTCGTATTACTTTCCCAAGGGAAGGACGATGCCCAAAGCCTGAATATGCAGGCGTGGAATAGCGGGTTTCTACCCTCGCACCATCAGGGAGTCCAATTTCGGTCCGGTGCCGACCCAGTGCTGTACCTGAGTAACCCGCCAGGTATCGATCGCAAAAGCCGGCGAAGGGAATTGGATTATCTGGCAGCCCTTGAGGCGGAGCAGAAAAAGGCATGGGGCGACCCTGAGATTGATTCAAAGATCAGTCAGTATGAAATGGCCTATCGCATGCAGACCAGTGTACCGGAAATTGCCGATCTTTCCGATGAACCGGAGTATATTTTTGATCTCTATGGAAAAGAAGCCCGTATTCCCGGGACTTTTGCCTATAACTGCTTAATGGCCCGTAGATTGGCCGAGCGGGACGTCAATTTTGTACAACTCTATCACATGGGATGGGACCAGCATGGCAACCTGCCCCATGACATCGTGAAATTGGCCAAGTCGACCGATAGGGCCTCCGCGGCCTTGGTAAAGGACCTGAAGCAACGCGGTTTGTTGGAGGACACCTTGGTCATATGGGGCGGTGAATTCGGCCGTACCAGTTTCTCGCAAGGCAAACTGACCAAAGAAAATTACGGGCGCGACCATCACCCAAGGTGTTATAGCACCTGGATGGCCGGTGCGGGTATCCAAGGTGGACTGGTACACGGAAAAACGGATGATTTTGGCTATAATATTATTGAGAATCCGGTGCATGTGCACGATTTCCAGGCCACTATGCTTCATCAACTGGGAATCGACCATGAAAAATTCACCTTTAAGCACCAGGGAAGACGTTATCGATTGACTGATGTACACGGCAAGGTGGTCAAGAGTATTTTGGCGTAATGAAGCGAATAGCGGGGCAACCTAATTGATGGTATCCCCGGATTAGTATGTTTTAATCCCATATGGTTTTGTTCGAGGGAAATCGTACTGGGTTCCGAGGTATTAAAACTGTACTTCCGCTTCTATCTTTTTTCCGTTACGATCTACAATAACTGTGGTGGTACTCCTTTCCTCAAAAACGGATAAGGCCCGCATATAACTCATCATATCGACCACGGTACTGTCGCCCAGTTGTATGACCACATCCCCTTTTTGAAGTCCGGCCTTTGAAGCCGGCCTTCCTTCGGTGACCCCATCGATGCGCATGCCCTTACCTTCGAACAGATAATCGGGCATCACTCCCAGGGCTACCTTGAATCTGGGCACGTTTTCGCTTTCGTTCTTGGTTTTCCGAAAGGATAGTTTCGCATCATCGTCCAGTTCCTCGATAATGGTTACGATATAATCGGTAATCATTTCCATCCCTTCGTAATTCAATTTTGGCGAGTCGTCCGAAGGCTTATGGTAATCTTCATGCTGACCGGTAAAAAAGTGCAGCACTGGAATATCCTGTAAGTAGAAAGAAGTATGGTCTGACGGCCCTACTCCTGATTCGCCCAGCACCAAGTTGAACCCGGGGTTGGTTGAATTCAGTACCTGTCCCCATATGGGGGCCGTACCCGTTCCACTAATCGAAAGGGATTTATTTTCCCGGAGCCTACCCACCATGTCCATATTGATCATATAGTTCGCCTTCGACAGGTCGATGGTCGCATTTTTAGTGAAATAGTTGCTGCCCAACAAGCCCATTTCTTCCCCCGAGAATGCGATAAAAAGATAGTTGCTTCCCGTTACCGAATCTTTCAACCGCTCCGCCAATTTTAAGAGTACCCCGACACCACTGGCATTGTCGTCGGCTCCATTGTGAATAGCCTTTCCTTCGGCATACAACGAACCTTGGCCACCCATTCCCAAATGATCATAGTGGGCACCGATAATGACTGTTTTATCCGCCTGGTTGTCGATATACCCTATTACATTGGTTCCGGTAATCGTGCTATCGCCAGTACCATACCGAACTTCGGAATGGGGATCTGTTTTGGGTTTAAAAGTAAAGGTTTGAAAATAGGTGCCGGCATTCCCTTGGGGTTGCAGGCCTATGTCTTCCATACGTTCTTGAATGTAATTGGCAGCGATCAATTCCTCTGGGGTACCGGTCTCACGGCCCTTAAGACTGTCACTGGCCAGGAAAACGATATCATCCTTTAAGGAAACGGACTTCTTTTTTTCTGTTTTACAGGATAGAAATAAAATGACAACTAGGAATAAAAGCGTTCGATTCATGATATTTGCAATTATGGTTACGAAGATACTACAATCGCCCAAGGAACAAATGGGTCGAAGAACTGCAACAATCCAAAGATCTATTATGAGACTTTTTATCGTTACTTGTCTTTTACTGCTGTTGGGAAGCTGTAAAAGTGAACCGAAGAAGAAAACCGTTCCCGAGGCACCGGTAGGAACCTCCCCCATGGCCGGAAGTGATACGCTCATTTATCCCGAGGAAAAATATTTCAAGAGCATTCGACAGATCACCTTTGGGGGAGATAATGCGGAGGCGTATTGGAGCTGGGACGACAAACAGATGATTTTTCAATCGAACAATCAAGACTGGGGCATGAAATGTGACCAGATGTTCTTAATGAATATCGAAGAGAATTTCAAGGAAACCAAGCCGCCCATGGTCAGTACGGGAATGGGACGTACCACCTGTGCCTATTTCCTGCCCGACAACCAACATTTTGTATACGGCTCTACCCATTTGGCAAACAAGGAATGTCCCGAGGTACCCCTGCGTAAAAACGGAAATTACGTCTGGCCCGTATACGACTCCTTTGATATTTTCGTAGCCGATTTGGAAGGAAATATCACGGCCCAACTGACCGATGAACCGGGCTATGACGCTGAAGCGACGGTTTCGCCCAAAGGGGATAAGATCGTATTCACATCGACCCGAAGTGGCGATTTGGAACTCTACACCATGAATTTGGACGGTAGCGATGTGCGACAAATCACCAATGAACTTGGATATGACGGGGGCGCTTTTTTCTCTCCCGATGGCAGCAAGTTGATTTTTAGGGCTTCCCGGCCCAAAACCCCGGAGGAAATCAAAAAATACAAAGATCTATTGGCCGAAGGGCTCGTAGAGCCTACCGAAATGGAATTGTTTATCTGTAATGCCGATGGCAGCGACCTGAAACAATTGACCTTTTTGGGAAATGCCAATTGGAGTCCGTTTTTTCACCCTTCAGGCAAAAAGATTCTATTCTCGAGCAACTTTGAGGCCGAAAAAGGCTTTCCGTTCAACCTCTATTTTATCGATATCGATGGCAAAAACCTGGAACGTGTCACCCATGGGAAGACCTTTGATGCCTTTCCGGTATTTTCCAATGACGGGAGGTATTTGGCATTCTCCAGCAACCGAAATAATGGTGGCACGCGCGACACTAATTTGTTTATTGCGGAGTGGCAGGAATAACACTTCCCTTCGAACCTATGCTGTTCGGCACAAAGATCAATATGCATTTGGTGCTGGAGTATTTGGCTTTTTTTGTGGCCTTTCGGTACTACGTGGTGCTCCGAAAAAGAAGTAATGATCCCATCTCTTCGAACAACCGCCTTTCTATTATAATCGGTGCCATTTTCGGGGCGCTGTTCTTTTCCCGCCTGGTCGCTTTTTTGGAAAATCCACCGCTTCATTGGGAACAGGGATGGATTGCCCTGCTCAACAATAAGACCATTATGGGCGGGCTCTTTGGAGGACTCCTAGGGGTAGAGTTGGCTAAAAGAAAAATCGGGGAAAAACAGTCCTCCGGCGATTTGTTTACTCTTCCGATTATTCTAGGGATTATTATCGGACGCGTTGGATGCTTTTTGGCAGGGGTCAAAGAATTCACCTACGGCAGGGAAACCACCTCTTTCTTTGGAATGGATTTGGGTGACGGACTTCCAAGACACCCCATCGCGCTCTATGAGATTGTATTTCTTGTTTTTGTAGTTGTCTTGATAAGACAACTACAAAAACAACGGAATTGTTTTGAGAGCGGAACGTGTTTCAAGCTTTTTATGATTGCTTATTTTACGTTTCGTTTCGGAATCGAATTCCTAAAACCCAATACGTTTTTCTTCATGGGCTTGAGCAGCATCCAATATTTATGCCTAATTTGTCTTGCATACTACTATAAAACCATCCAGAAAGGGATTGCCCATGCCTACCAGAAACTACACCTATTATGATTTCACGCTGAGTCTTTGCCCCGAATGTCTAAAGCGGGTCGATGCCAAAATTGTCTTTGAGAACGATAAGGTGTATATGTTAAAAACCTGTAAGGAACACGGCCGAAGTAAGGTGCTTATCGCAGATGACATCGACTACTACAAAAACATTCGCAACTATAACAAGGCCTCGGAATACCCCAAGAAATTCAATACCAAGACCCATTATGGCTGCCCGTACGACTGCGGACTCTGCCCCGACCATGAGCAACATTCCTGCTTAACGGTCGTTGAGGTGACCGACCGTTGTAACCTCACATGCCCGACCTGCTACGCGGGTTCCTCGCCCACCTACGGTAGACACCGGAAGCTAGAGGAAATCAAGAAAATGTTGGATGCGATTGTCAAGAATGAAGGAGAGCCGGATGTGGTGCAGATCAGTGGGGGCGAACCAACGATACATCCACAGTTTTTTGAAATACTGGATTATGCCAAGTCATTGCCGATTCGCCATCTCATGGTAAATACGAACGGCATCCAAATCGCGAAGGATTTTGCCTTCACCGAGCGATTGGCTACCTATGCCCCTGATTTTGAAATCTACCTTCAGTTCGATTCACTGGACAATGGGGTATTGCAAACCCTGCGTGGCGCCGATTTGGCCGATATTCGTTTGCAAGCCTTGAACCATCTGAATCGTCTTAATCTGTCGACCACCTTGGTAGTAACCTTGCAAAAAGGATTGAACGATCATGAAATGGGACAGACCATCGACTTCGCATTGAAACAGCCCTGCGTGCGGGGAGTCACCTTTCAGCCCACTCAAATTGCCGGTCGTTTGGAGAATTTTGAGGTAGATGAAAACCGAATAACCCTTACCGAGGTACGACGAAAAATTCTGGAGCAATCCCCTCTTTTTCAAGCGGACGATTTGATCCCCGTGCCGTGCAACCCCGATGCCCTGGTAATGGCCTATGCGTTAAAATTGGGCGATGAGGTGAGTCCGTTAACGCGTTATATCAATCCCGATGATTTGTTGAACGAAGGCAAGAATACCATCATTTACGAACAGGATGAGGAACTGCACGGCAAGATGATCGAACTTTTTAGTACGGGCAACTCGGTCGAAAAGGCCTCGGAAAACCTAAAAAGTATTATGTGTTGCTTGCCCGAAATCGATGCTCCGGAATTGGGTTACGATAATCTGTTTCGGATTATCATCATGCAATTCATCGATGCCTATAATTTTGACGTGCGGGCCATCAAGAAATCCTGCGTACATATCGTCAATAAAGATTATCAAATCATCCCGTTTGAAACCATGAACCTGTTTTATAGGGATGAAAAAGTAAGATATTTAAAACAGTTACAGGAAGAGATGATATGATTGGTATTTTGTTATTGATGTTCGGCCCGGCCATTGTTTTTCTAGTGATAGCGATTATCGGATTGATTCAAAAGAATAAAAAAATGGCCAAGATATTTTTTATACTAACAGGCGTGTATTTATTAATAAGTTTGGGTATTTGCGGCATCATGCTGGCAAATTTTTCATTGGACACTAAATAAATGGATGGCATGCAACCAGGATTTCCATTGTTTTTAAGGATTCCCCTTGAAATAGGTGACTTGAGCGGACTGGTAGTTTTGATATTGCTCATTATGATGGGTCCGGCCTTGGTACTTTTTATGATAGGTCTTATCGTGCGAAAGTCCAATAAAAAGGCGGCCAAGGTGCTATTTATCCTTGCAGGGGTGTACCTTTTGATAAGTCTGGGTATATGCGGCGGGCTTATGGGAGGGTTTTAGACTAGATTCGTCTGCGTTCATCGACTCGTTTTGATTTTCGGTTTCCTCTAATGCCGACATTACCGAATCGATATCGGAATCCAAAAGTAAACAATCGGTTCTCGGGCCGAAATGAAGAACTGTTGTTTTGGTTCAGGAAAACACGGGTATTGAAAAGGTTGCCCTGATTGAAAATATCGTCTACGCCCATCGAGATACTCGCCCTTTTGTTCCAAATGGTTTTTCGAAGATTAATGCTTAATCTGTTATAGGAATCCTGACGGGAGTTGCCTCTTACCAACGGAGCGTAATAAATGAAATCAAGGTCGGCCGTTAGGCTGCGGTCCTTCAAGAAAGTCAGCCCCTGACTGGTTCTTACATACCACGTCCATAATGCATTGTCAAGCGGTAGCGCGGAGTCCAAATCGATAAACCGATTTTCAAGGTAATAGGCAGATAGCATAAAGTAACAATTCCAACGGTTGGTGATGTTCTTGTTGATGTTTAAATCGGCTCCGTAGGAGATATCCCTAACCAAGTTGGTGCTAATAAAGCGCAAGAGGTTGGCCTCGTTATCTTGAAAAACCTGTCTACGGTATTGATTCTTCTGATTTCTATAAAAAACCTCAAGGGTATAACTTCGGTCAAAAGTATATCCCATTGCGATATAATTACGGATGGCGGGCAATAGGTCCGGATTTCCCTCGACCACGGAATTATTGCTCTGAAAATATTGAAACGGATTGATGCTATTATATCGTGGACGGTTGATTCGTCGATAGTAATACAGGTTATAGGCGTTTTTTTTGCTGGGGGAATAGTTCAATGAGAGCGAAGGGAATAGTTCCAAATAGTTGTTCTCATTTGTTTCCGGATCGATGTCCAAATCACCTAAGGTCTCGGTGTATTCGGCCCGAAGTCCAGCCTTTAGCTTCCACCGGTCCCAATTGCCGTCAAAACTGGCATAACCCGCATAGATCGATTCATCATAATCAAAGTTGCCGGCTTCGGTAGGGTTGATGCCCGGTTGGTCACGGTCAAACCCCTCTTGACTAATCGTGCTTTTGGAAATAATTCCCGCGTATCTTGCTCCTGTCTGCAACTCAACCGACGTACCCCATGGTGTACTGAAATCGGTCTGTAAACTTAAGAGTACGATACGCTGCTGGGAGGTGGTGATAAAATCGTTTTCGCCTGTCAGGATACTGTTCACATCCAAAAAATCGGTCTGTAAATCCTGATTTTGGTTTGAGTCGTAATACGTATAATGGGAATTGACCGATAGCTCGGCACCGTCTTTTTTAAATCGATGTACCCAATCCACGTACAAAGAAGTATTGAGCCTTTCCCGTTCCGATTCATTCACGGTGATAAAACTGCTCAATAGGTTTCCATTGGAGTCGTCGATCAAGGTTTCGGATTTGTCCGAACGCCGCACCTTGGGAATATAGGAGTTAATCGTGGAGATTCCGAGGGTATTTTTCGTATCGATTTCCCAGTCAAAGAAAGCACTTAGCGAGTGATTTTGTTGTTGCCATGTCTGTTCCTGTTCCGCGGTCCAGATAGTTACGGCAGCATCCTCGGGGAGGAAATTGGCGACATCGGTAATGCGGGTCAAGTTTTTACTATCCCCAAAACTATAGTTGAATGAGAAATCTGTTTTCTTGCCTTTAAAATAATGATCGGTACCGAGTGTGTGCTTCGGAAAAACGCCCTGGGTGTACCGATTAAAAAGTGCCCCGTTGTACCCCGAGACGAGATTCTTACTCATCTTGATGTTGATCAATACGCCACCTTCGGCACTATATCGGGCGGGTGGATTCGTAATGACCTCGATGGCTTCCACATTATTCGCCGAAGTACCCGATAAGAGATTGACAATGTCTTGTCGCGGCAAATTCACGACTCTGTCATTGATCATCACCCCAACGTTGTTACTGCCCTTGACGGTTAATTCGTTCTGTAGGATTACAACCGAGGGCGTTCGTTTCAAAACCTCCCAGATATCGGCATCCGCCAAGGAACTATTGGCTATCGTAAAGACGAGGCGGTCTATTTTTTGCTCAAAACGGGGCTGGGAAACCACCACAACTTCATCAAGGGTTTGTTCCTCTCTCAGCCGAATCTGGAAATTGTTTATATCCTTGAACAGCTCAATCAGTTCCGGTTCCGATTCGTTCTCGATATAGCTGGCTTTGATATAGTAACGACCACCAGCGATGTCAGTAATATGAAATAACCCTTTTTCATCCGTGGAGGTTCCTTTAACCAGCGTGGTATAGGTGCTATCCAAGAGAAAAACGTTCGCGAAGGCAATAGGCTCGCCCTTTGTGCTGTTTACTTTCCCCGTTACTTGATATACCTGTGAGAGCACAGTAGGCCCAAGCAACATCAAAAACGACACTAACAAAAAAAAATTCCTCACAGAATACGCTACTAAAGTGCCAAAGCTAACACAATAAATCCGTAATTACCTACAAAAACTGTGGGCGTACCTATATTTTTCGATTATGTGTATAATTTGACATTATTGTAGGGACCTAGCAATACCCTTTAGATTTTGCGTTATCTTTGCCATCGCTCCTGAAACCTCCTCGGTTGAAGAAAAAAGAAGTATGAAGCACATTCGCAACTTTTGTATTATAGCCCATATCGACCATGGTAAAAGTACCTTGGCAGATCGTTTGTTAGACTTTACGGGATCGGTGACCGATCGTGAAAAGAAAGAACAATTGCTCGATAATATGGATTTGGAGCGGGAACGTGGCATCACCATCAAAAGCCACGCGATTCAAATGGATTACACCTACCAAGGAGTGGAGTATGTACTTAACTTGATCGATACCCCTGGTCATGTGGATTTTTCCTATGAGGTTTCCCGTTCGATAGCTGCTTGCGAGGGGGCACTCTTGGTGGTCGATGCCGCACAAAGCATTCAGGCCCAAACCATCAGTAACCTATACCTGGCCCTGGAAAACGACTTGGAAATCATCCCCGTACTCAATAAGGTCGATTTGCCCAGCGCCAACCCGGAAGAGGTCACGGACGATATCGTCGACCTATTGGGATGCAAGCCCGAGGAGGTTATCCCGGCCAGCGCAAAAACAGGCATCGGCATCGAGGAGATATTGACTGCCATTATCGAACGCATACCGGCCCCTAAAGGAACGGTCAACGAACCTTTACAGGCCTTGGTGTTCGATTCGGTCTACAATCCGTTCCGAGGGGTAGAGACCTATTTCCGAGTCATCAATGGGGAAATTAAAAAAGGACAAAAGATAAAATTTGTCGCAACGGACAAAAGCTATTTTGCCGATGAGGTGGGAACCTTGAAACTAAAGCAGCATCCCAAACAGAGTATCAAGGCAGGGGATGTAGGATATCTGATTACGGGCATCAAGGATGCGCGTGAGGTAAAGGTAGGGGATACGATTACCGATGCTGCAAACCCTACCCGGAATGCGATTGAAGGTTTTGAGGATGTTAAACCCATGGTCTTCGCGGGAATCTATCCCGTGGATACGGAGGATTTCGAGGAACTGCGTTCTTCCATGGAAAAATTACAATTGAACGATGCCTCATTGGTATTTACACCTGAAAGCAGTGCTGCCTTAGGTTTTGGTTTTCGTTGTGGATTCTTGGGGATGCTCCACATGGAAATCATTCAGGAACGGTTGGAACGGGAGTTCGATATGACGGTCATAACCACGGTCCCCAACGTTAGCTACCACGCATATACCCGAAAAGACCCTGAAACGGCCATCGTCGTCAATAACCCCACAGATCTTCCAGATCCTTCGACCATCGACCGGGTCGAGGAACCCTATATCAAAGCGACCATCATCACCAAATCGGATTTTGTGGGCAACGTAATGTCGCTGTGTATCGATAAGCGTGGTTTGATAACCAACCAGACCTATCTCACTACGGATCGGGTAGAGTTGACTTTTGATATGCCCCTTGCCGAAATCGTGTTCGATTTTTACGACCGCCTAAAAACGGTATCCAAGGGCTACGCCTCGTTCGACTATGCACCGATCGGGATGCGCGTTTCAAAATTGGTACGTGTCGATATCTTGTTGAACAGCCAGCCTGTGGATGCACTCTCTGCCTTGATTCATTTTGACAACGCGGTAACCATTGGGAAAAAAATGTGCGAGAAACTAAAGGAATTGATTCCCCGTCAACAGTTCGATATTCCGATACAGGCGGCGATCGGTTCCAAAATCATTTCAAGGGAGACCATCAAAGCATTGCGTAAAGATGTGACCGCCAAGTGTTATGGAGGGGACATCTCCCGTAAACGAAAGCTGCTTGAAAAGCAGAAGAAGGGCAAAAAGCGCATGCGACAAGTAGGGAATGTGGAAATTCCACAGCAGGCATTCATGGCGGTATTGAAGCTAAACGACTAAAAGTCCGTCCCCAAACGAATACTCCCCAAACAAGAACCTTTTTTATTTTCCTACATTTAACACCGGACAAGACAATATCTTTGTGTACGTAAAGTTATATTTGCGATTAATAGTCTCCCAAACCAATGACCTTTTATATTGCCCAATTTACCGCGAAACATCGTGTTGTTCAAGTAGAGCAGAATTCTATTTTCATATGGAAACAGGAAAGTGGCGACATCGACCCCTCACTTTTGGAAGACAAGATTCTAAGGGAATCGGCTTCGCATTTTTTCCAAATGGTTGCCGGTGACAACTACCCTATTGCGAAAGAAGATATCGCTATTACCGTATGGAAAACGGAACCGTTTTCAGGATAGGGTTGCTTTTTAGTTCCATTGTCGCCAAAAATTGCTTCATTTTGAAGGAATAAAAGTCCATTTTGCTTGTTTCAGGAAGTAAGAAGTTAAAAAATTTAAAGTAACTTTCAGAAATCCTATCAAGCAACCCACCCTATGGAATTAGCGATACACAATTGGATGCGGGCCGAACCTCTGGAAGAAACCGTGCGCCGAATTTCCAACCTGGGCTACACCAAATTGGAAATTCAAGGTGCGCCTGAAATGTATGATACAGAAGAAGTAAAACGACTCTTGGACAGTTATGGTGTCTCCTGTTGGGGAACGGTAACCTTAATGCTCGAGGATCGCAATATGCTTGCCAGGGACAAAACGCAACGGGAAAAGTCGGTCCAATACGTCTTGGACCTGGCAAAAATGGTGAAAGAATTGGGAGGATCGGTAATTTCGTTGGTTCCCGCTACGGTCGGAAAAACAGTACCCGATGGCCGGCCCGAAGAGGAATGGCAATGGGCCATAGAGGGTATTCGGAAGGTCTATGCGTATACCGAGGCCGAAGGTCTCTTAATTGGCATAGAACCCATTAATAGATTTGAGACCTATTTTATCAATCGAGCTGATCAGGCCTTGGCGTTGGCAGAAGCGGTCGGCCCGAATTGTGGGGTTTGTCTCGACACTTTCCATATGAACTTGGAAGAAGATGATCTCTGCGCCGCCATTCGACGGGCCAAAGGCCGATTGGTGAACTTTCATGTGGCCGATAACAACCGTATGGCCCCTGGAATGGGAAAGCTAAACTGGAAAAAAATAACGGACACCCTCAGGGAGATCGATTACGATTCCGTGCTGTCGGTCGAATTCTGTGCCCCCATCGATAGAACCCCTGCGAACCCCTATCCAAATTCCATTGACACCAACCCACAAGGGTTAAGTGAAGAACAGCGAAAATTCCTGGAAGACCACGGTAGCGCCGCCGTTACGAGGGAGTTTTACGAGATGTTGACCCAAAAATCGGTCGAAACCCTAACGCCATTTTTGTAACGGATGAAGATTGCGAACATAGAGGCGTATTGGCTGCGATGTCCGATTGAGACCGATAAACAACATCGGTCGGATTATGGCCTATTGACCCATTTTGATATGACGTTGGTAGTCGTGACCACCAAAGATGGTCTTCAGGGCTTCGGAGAGGCCAAGGCGGCGGTAGGCTCCTCGGGCTCGTGTGCCTCTATCGTTCATTGTATAGAAAACGATATAAAGCCCCAACTGATAGGGAAGGATGCACGGAACATCACGAAAATATGGGAACATGTCTACAACGGTCCCCGTGATCATTATGCACTTACCAGGGGAAGAAAATTTCCTATTTTGGGGCGACGGGGATTGACCATTTCAGCGTTGAGCGGGGTCGATACGGCTTTGTGGGATTTAAAGGGAAAATCCCTGGGCGTTCCCGTAGTGGAACTGTTGGGAGGTCCTTGTCGGCAAGAAATGGAAGCCTATGCCAGTGGGGGTTGGGCCGATGAGGCCCAGATCGGTCAACAGCTATTGAGTTATACCAATATGGGATTCAAAGGCGTCAAAATGCGAGTGGGTGTCATGGATGCCACGGTGAACGATAGTGTTCGACGGGTACGTGCCGCAAGGGAAGCGCTGTCCGGGAATATAAAGCTTATGGCAGATGCCCATGGTACTTTTAGCGTACCGGAGGCCAAACGGTTTTGCAGTGCGGTCGAAGATTGCGACCTCTATTGGTTCGAAGAACCAATTAATCCAGACAACCGACGGGGAACGGCGGAAGTAAGACAGTCCACCAATATTCCCATAGCGGCAGGAGAAAGTGAATACACCGCCTTTGATATGCGTGATTTGATCGAACTAAGGGCCTTGGACGTGTTACAACCCGATTGTGCAATCGTCGGTGGCATTACCGAAGCGATGCGCACCGCCCAATTGGCCCATACCTATCAATTGGAATTGGCACCTCATTGTTGGGGTTCGGCCTTTTCGTTTATGGCTGGGGTCTCCGTGGCTTTTGCCGCTCCCTCTGCCAATGTCATCGAGTTTTCATTGGGAGGCAACCCGATGATGTACGACTTGGTCAACGAAAAAATAACCGCGAAAAACGGAATGATCCAAGTCCCCTCCGCACCGGGATTAGGGGTCACTCCCAACTGGGATTTTGTAAGAGAGTTTAAACAGTAAATAATACGATCATGGCAAAGGCAGTCAAAATCAATCATGTGGCCTTGGTGGTCAGCAATCTGGAGGAAGCCTGCGAGTTTTACGAGCACGAGCTGGGATTGGAACCGATTCCCGCCTTCTTATTCGACTACCCAACGGCCTTTTTTAAGTTCAATGAGGAACAACAATTACATTTGACCGAATGGGACGATGTCTATTCGTTTCGAGGACATATCTGCGTACAGGTCGATGATATCAACACCATTTTCTTCCGGATGAAAGAGTTGGGGGTCATTGATATCGCACCCTGGGGCAAAGTGCGTCAACTCCCCGACGGTGCCATACAAATGTTCGTTAGGGACCCTTCGGGAAATCTAGTGGAAATTTCATCAGCACCTGGCGCGCCTATTGATAAAGCCATTTTTGAAGACGAGCTCTATCAAGACGGCATCTACGTCTCCGGGCGAAATGATTTCAGGGGCTACAAATCCAAGGATGCGACCCTTTATCATGGAGATACCTAAAGAGTTACGAGTAGCAGGTTCGAGAGTGGTCGGGATAAGATCCTTCTTCCATTTTGGAATACGACTGTGAGGCCGCGCTATTTTGCTTGGTTTAGATGAGGCTTGTCGAGGCGCCCTTGCCCGAAATCTAAGCCCAAAAAAACTCAAATCACCATGAGGGAAAAAGAGTTTTTGCCTTCACAGAAATGAAATTTCAATACGTCTATGAAAAACATATTGCTTTTAGAGACCATTCACCCATCAGCCATGGAACTGCTCAAGGAGGCTCGGGACATCCGTGTTTTTGAGGCCTATAGTGAGAAATCGGTAGACGAGATCTTTTTGGAACAAACGATAGATGTCATTATCACGAGGGGTAAGGGACAAGTGACTCCAGAAGTTCTGGACGCTTGCCCTAGTCTCCAAATCATCGCCCGTTGTGGCGTAGGCCTTGATAATATCGCTGTGGAAGAAGCCTCGAAACGTAAAATCAAGGTAGTCAATGCCCCGAACAGCAATGCGGCTACGATTGCGGAACATACCATTGCCCTATTGTTAATGCTACAACGTAACCTTTATCACGCCATTTCTGCGGTTAAAAATGGGGATTGGGGATGGCGTAGCGTATACGCAGGGGATGAAATCAACGGGAAGACCTTGGGGATTCTGGGTTTGGGTAATATTGGCAAAAAAGTGGCTAACATTGCCAAGGCCCTAGGGATGCAGGTCATTTATTGGAGTGCCCATAAAGAAAATGTGCCCTACGATTTTCTTTCTTTTGACGAGGTACTTCGGCAATCGGATTGCATCACCCTTCATTTGCCCCTGACATCGGAGACCGAACACCTTATCAACGGTACCGCGTTTCAAAAAATGAAACCCAACGCCTTGCTCATCAATACCGCACGCGGGAAGATCATTGACCAGGCGGCACTGCTAAAAGCCTTGGAAGAGAAGCAAATTGCCGGTTTTGCCGCCGATGTATTGGCTATGGAACCACCTGAAAAGAACAACCCTCTGGTAGCGCATCCAAACTCGTTGGTGACGGCCCATTTGGGAAGTCTAACCAGCACCACCTATCGGCAGATGTGCGTGCTGACGGTCAACAATGTTTTAGGCATTTTGAGGGGAACCAGCTATCAGGAAAACTGTGTTTTCAATCGGGGGATGCTAGCCTAATGGCTAAGATTTCCTCGAAAATCGACCCATGATGATTTTTACTACCCTTCCTCCCTGGGGGCTATGTATAGTGTTGATCGGGTTGGTCCGGAAGTCCTGTGCAGTTAGTAGATGAATCCCAAGGCCGACAGGTTCCTTATCCACTTAAAATCACTACTTTTAAAAGACCCGAAAGAAAAAATAAAGCATGAAATTTTTATTTCTATCATGGACCTTGTTAGTTCCCGTATTTTTCCAGGGCCAAGAAGAACCGGTCCAAATCGCCCAATGGACGACCCATGAAATCATATTGACCTCTTTGGAAAGTTACGGGAATCCGTATACCGAGGTCGACGTATGGGCCACGTTTACCAACCAAAAAGGGGATACCTTGCTTCGCCCCTCTTTTTGGGACGGTGGTAACACTTGGAAAATCCGTTTTTCCCCTCCGGATTCCGATGGCGAATGGCAATGGATTTCAACAGCCAGCAACGAGTCTGACAAAGGACTCCATCGGCAATCGGGAGTATTTCGGTCGCTTCCCTATAAAGGCGATAATGAGTTGATTAAAAACGGATTGCTGAGGATGTCCGCGGGTTTTCGCAACGTAGTGCATCAATCCGGTAAGTCTTTTTTAGTAGTTGCAGACACTCCTTGGGCCATTCCTTTCCGAGCTACGAAGGAACAGGTAGAGGTGTACGCGAAAGACCGACATCGTAAGGGTTTTAATGCAGCCTTAATGATGACCTTGCAGCCGGATATGAATGCCGAAGGCCCTGACGGACGCAATATCGAACAAGGGTTTAAACGGGCTTTTAATGATTTATCGGACGGACATATCAACGAGATGAATATCGACTATTTCCAATACTACGATTCCTTGGTGGACATCCTGCTTGACCACGAGATCGTTCCTGTTTTTCAGCCCGTCTTTCACGGTTTTGGATGGAAGGGATTACAAGTATTGGGTACGAAAGTAGAGGCGGAAGAATACGTGAGGTATACCAAATATCTCCTAGCCCGCTACGGAAGTCGGCCTGCTTTTTGGCTCATATCGGGAGACCACGATGGTAACGATCCGGGAATAAAGGAAAGCGGGGAAATGCTACAACAATGGGATTGTTATGGGCAACCGGTCGGGCTTCATTACAGTCCCTGCGACGACTATGTAGCCGAGTGGGCCAAAAATGATCCTACCAAGCATTGCATGCATTATAATAAGACCCACCAAGACGAGGATTGGCTCGATTTCCAGTGGGCACAGACCGGTCACGGGGGCGAGCATCAGTATCACAAGGTAGCGCGCATGTACGACTACCTTCCCACAAAAGCGGTGGCTAATGGGGAACCTACCTATGAAGGAATGAATGCCGGTCAAAATGGGCTCGGATGGTGGCAGGGAGAGGAGGCTTGGTCGCAGTTGATGCATGGGGGCACCATGGGCGTGGTCTACGGGGCGGCCTCCCTTTGGCAGTGGAAAATAAGCCCAAATGAGGAAGGGTGGCAGGCATGGACCGACCAGCCCCTTTCTTGGGAAGGCGCCATGCAATTGGAAGGCGCTACCTACGTGGGTCTTGTGGGCCAAATCCTAAAGGATGTGAACATGACCGATATTCAAAAACGATGGGATTTGGCGAACGGGCAACCATTACTGGCCAAGGAAGGTGAATTATACCTTTCTTTTCTCGAAACGGGGGGAGAAATTACCATTTTGAACATACCAACAACACTCAACTACCACTGGATTGATCCCAAAACAGGGAATCCGAAACAAATAGGAAAGGTGAACGGGAATACTTTTACCGCACCGGACAAAAACCCTTGGGTACTTTTAATAATGAACTAGGCCCGAAGGTTTCGATAACAAACCAAGAAAGGATTGTGGGGATTCATTCGTGCTGTTACCAGAATGAACATCAATCTACGGTAACCTCAGAGGGAGTTTTGTCGACGTCGAACATTTTTCCGAGATATACCAATTTATAGCCTTCGGTAACATCGCTGAAGTCCTTACTGAACGAAGTGATAATTTCGAGGTCTCCGTCCGGTTTCTTTAGGAAAATAGGTATGATATCCTCGTCGGCTTTGGTAATCTCTATTAAGCCTTCGTATTGTTCTTGATCTTTCAATTCTATTTCGTGAATCGAAGGATATTTTCTGGCGGCCTCGGTTAATTTGATGAAGTCATCGGTATGGGAAAAGAGTCCTTCTTTTGGATTGTTTTCCGGATCGCCCATCTCATCGGAATTGACCAATCGAAACGATCCGTTCTCCCCAAATTGATTTCTAAATCGATTGATGGCGAATTGGTTGATGTCCGAGTTTCCGGTAAGGGCCATTAAATAGCCCACATCGTTCAGCTCGATGTTATCGGAAAGATTGTCCGAATAGATATTGACGTTCAAAGCTTCGAGACCTAGGTTCTTGGCTTTATCGACGTTCGTTCGGTTATTATCGATCAAGACTACATGCCGACTATTTTTATGGAGGTATTCGGCTATCAACCTCGAAACTTTGGAGGCCCCGATAATTAGAATACCTTCCGATTTTCTTAAAAACACCCCTACAGCCTTCGCAAATAAACGGGCCGTCGTGGCGTTCAACAATACGGTACCAAGAACGATCATAAAAACCAGTGGCGTGATGTATTCCGCCCCGGATTCGCCTTTGGCGAGCAACTTAGACCCGAAAAGGGATGCGATACCGGCTGCCACGATTCCCCTAGGCCCTACCCAACCAATAAAAAGCTTTTCATTGAACTTGAGATTGGATCCCGCGGCGCATAGAAATACCCCAATTGGCCGTATGAGAAAAACAATCACGGCAAACAAGGCCAAGGTCTCCCAATTATAGATTAATTCCATATCACTGATGTTGATGTTCGCGGCCAACAGTATAAAAAGAATCGAAATCAATAAAACACTCAAAGACTCCTTAAAATATAGTAGTTCCTTGATGTTGGGCAAATCCATGTTACCCATGACCATCCCCATCACCACTACGGCCAATAGGCCCGATTCATGGGCAAAAAGATCGGATTCCACAAAAACAAGAAGTACCACTGACAAAGAGACCACGTTCAATAAATAGTGGGGAATGAAGTTCCTTTTGATGGCAAACGCAAGCGCATGTGCGAAGGTGAAACCAAAAGTGAACCCAAACAGCAAAATCTTCCCGAACTCGACCAGGGCCGTCATCGTATAGCCCTGACCTTCCCCTACACTAATAAACTCGAAGACCAGAACGGCTGCCAGGGCACCGATAGGATCGATGAGAATACCTTCCCATTTCAAGACTGCGGAAACATCCTTTTTGAGGGGTATGTTTCTTAAGATTGGGGTGATTACGGTGGGGCCGGTAACAATGATGAGGGCTGAGAACAAAAAAGAAATTTGCCAACTAAGTCCGAAAATATAATGGGCTGCCAAACCAGCGCCAAAGAAAGTAACAAGACTTCCCAAAGTAATTAGTTTCGTAATTACGGGGCCTACATTACGTATTTCCGAACGCTTCAGGGTGAGCCCTCCCTCAAAAAGAATGATACTGATGGCCAAGGAAACAAAATAGTAGAGTCCCTCCCCAGGGAACAGTCCGTTTTGACCGTTCCAAATAGGTTCGATTAGTTTTCGCCCATCCTCCGTATAGAGCGTGGCAATAGGACCCACCAAGAGTCCTATTAGGATCAAGGGCAATATGGCCGGCAATTTAAAACGCCAAGCGACCCATTGCGCGATAATTCCAAGAATGATGATTCCTGCCAGTTCTAGCATTTTCCCGATTTTGCGCTAAAAATAGTGATTTCTTATGGAGTGCCTCATGAAATATTTTACGAAGACAACCTCTACAGGAAAAATTCCATCAGTTATAGAGATCGCCCCCGACGATATGGAATAAGACAGCACTGCCGAGAATCAGTTGTGTTCCAAAACTCAAGAATATACCTACCGGACCGGCGTGGCCCTTCGTCCGGTAAAATATGTGTCGAACGGGTAAAGTATTTCAAGGAGGTTTTCTTAATTTGCCGACTATGCAACTTTATACTGTAGAAACCGGAAACTTCAAATTAGATGGCGGAGCTATGTTCGGTGTAGTGCCCAAAATAATTTGGCAAAGAACGAATCCCGCAGATGCCAATAATCGCATCGATATCGCCGCCCGCAGTCTTCTTATCGAAAATGGTAATCGATTGATACTCATCGATACCGGTATGGGCAACAAGCAGTCGGACAAATTTTTTGGATACTATGCCCGCTGGGGCGACCATAATATCGACAAATCATTGGCCAAATTGGGTTTTCACCGGGACGACATTACAGACGTCTTTATGACCCATTTGCATTTCGACCACTGTGGTGGAAGTATTCAGTGGAATAAAGACCGGACCGGCTACGAACCTGCCTTCAAAAACGCTGTCTTTTGGACAAATGAGGCCCATTGGGATTGGGCCATTCGACCCAACCCGAGGGAACGCGCCTCTTTTTTAAAGGAAAATCTATTGCCAATGCAGGAAAGCGGCCAATTGCAATTTGTGGAGCAAGGTGACGTCTCCTATATTGTGGAATCGGAACTGGGCTTCGGGATTCTTTTTGTTGATGGGCATACCGAAAAACAAATGTTGCCCCATATTCGGTACAAGGAAAAGACGTTGGTCTTTGTGGCAGATTTGATTCCGACCGTTGGCCACATTCCCTTACCCTATGTGATGGGATATGATACGCGACCACTTCTTACCATGGCTGAAAAAGCGGCCTTTTTAAATCGGGCCGTTGACCAAACATTTTATCTATTTCTTGAACATGATGCCCACAATGAAATTTGTACCTTGCAGACCACTGAAAAAGGAGCCCGCCTTCATGAGACTTTTCGATTTGACGAACTTTTTTAAAACACAAAAAATACTTTTCGGTACTTTATTCTTGGTACTGTTAACTTCCTGCGGTGCCCGGAAAAATAGTAGCATCGATTTTACCCCGGAATTTTCCTTTACGAAAGGCATCGAAGGTCCCGCGGTAGATTATGATGGAAATCTATATGCCGTGAATTTTGAGGAAGAAGGTACGGTGGGTATAGTGGATAATGATGGAAACGGAGCGGTATTTCTAAGACTCCCCGATAAAAGCGTTGGAAATGGCATTCGTTTTGATAGGCAAGGACATATGTTCATTGTCGACTATGTGGGACACAATGTATACCGTGTCGAAAAAGGTACCAAGGAGCCCAAGGTATGGGCACATCATCCTGAAATGAACCAACCCAACGACTTGGCCATTGCCCCCGATGGCACCATTTACCTCAGTGATCCCAACTGGACGGAAAACACAGGAAATTTATGGATGGTGAATGCGCAACGTGATATTATGCTACTCGAAGAAAACATGGGAACAACGAACGGTATCGAAGTAAGTCCCGATGGCAAAAATCTATACGTAAACGAATCGGTACAGCGAAGGGTGTGGCGTTACGATATCAAACCCGATGGAAGTCTCTTCAATAAAACCATCTTTTTCGAATTCAACGATTTTGGTCTGGACGGTATGCGATGCGATGTAGGGGGAAATTTGTACATTACCCGATACGACAAGGGTACAGTGGTCATAATTGCACCCGATAAAAAAATCATAAAAGAAGTACAACTTAAGGGAAAAAAGCCATCAAACCTTACCTTTGGCGGCAAAAATGGAAATACCTGTTATGTGACCATGGCAGACCGCGGATGTTTTGAACGCTTCGAAGCACCAAATCCAGGGGCCTATTTTCATAGAATACACTAATTTAAAGATGCATATAGTATGACGACTACATTTTCAAAATCGTTCATCGTACCGCTATCCGTTTTATTAATGGGTTGCGGTGCAACCACTTTAGTATTGACCCCAATAGAGAATATCGATACGACCCCTTTGAAGGTCGCCGACCTTACCGAAGCCGAAAAGAAAAACTGGGGACACCTTGACCTGGTGGCAGATACCATTCCAGGAATGAGTGTTGATAAGGCCTATGAAGAAATCATCGGAAACAAAAAAGGTCAAAAAGTCATCGTAGCCATCCTGGATTCGGGTATCGACCTAAAACATGAAGACCTGGACGACGTACTCTGGACCAACAAGGACGAAAAACCTGGAAACGGCAAAGACGATGATGGAAATGGGTATGTAGACGATATTCATGGTTATGATTTTTTAGGACCTTCCTATAACGAACAACTGGAAGCGGCCCGAATTCTCAAATTAAACTTGGGCGATAGCCAACTACAGGCTAGGGCCAAGGCAAAAATCGATGCCGACACCCAAAAATTTATGGGTTATAAAAACCAGTTGGACCAAATGTATCCGGCCATTCAAAATGCCGATAAGGCAATAGCAACCCACTTGGGGAAGAAAGAGTATACCAAAAAAGAGGTGGCCGCTATCAAGACGGAAGATCAAGCCCTCTTGCAGAGCAAATCCATTGTAACCCAAATGTTCCAATACGGCGATTCGATGGCAGAGGTACTGGAACAGTTGGAAGGAGATATCAAGAGCATCAATGAACGATTGAACTATCATTTGAAAGTCGACTTTGACGGTAGAAACGTAGTTGGGGACAAACCTTACGAAATAAACGATCGTGGTTACGGTGACGGTAACCCACAAAATCTGGTGGAAGATGAAAGTCACGGCACCCATGTGGCGGGTATCGTCGCTGCGGAGCGAAATAATGGTAAAGGTGTTAATGGGGTGGCCAATAACGTAGCCATTATGAGCATCCGTGCCGTCCCGAACGGCGATGAATACGATAAGGATATTGCCTTGGGCATTCGTTATGCCGTTGATAACGGGGCCAAGATCATCAATGCGAGCTTTGGAAAATCGTTCTCCCCGAATGCCGAATGGGTCTACGATGCCATCAAATATGCGGCTAAAAACGACGTGTTAATCGTACACGCAGCCGGAAATGACGGAGCTGATTTGGATGACCCTAAAAATCCCAATTTTCCAAACGACCAAATAAACAACGGCCCTGAAATCGCCGATAACGTCATCACCGTAGGGGCTTTGGATCCCAAATATGGTTCCGAATTGGTCGCATCCTATTCCAATTATGGGAAAATCAATGTAGACGTCTTTGCTCCAGGCACCGATATTTATTCTACCTATCCCGACAATACCTACGAATATTCGCCAGGAACTTCAATGGCGGCCCCTGCGGTGGCCGGGGTAGCGGCCTTGATCCGTTCGCAGTATCCAAAACTGACGGCACCCCAGGTTAAAAAAATCATTATGGAATCCGGTTTGTCACCAAAGGCCAAAGTGATTTTGGGCGGCGATACTCAAAAGACGGCTGGGCTAAAGGAGATTTCAGCTTCTGGAAAAATCGTCAATGCGTACAATGCGCTCATCATGGCGGATGCGGTGAATGCCGGAAAAATATCGCTTTGACCCGCATTATGCGCTAAGGCAACACGATATGATTTAAAAAATAAAACCATATAGTATATAAAATGAAATTCTTCAGTAGTCTTTTTTTGACAGTCTTTATCCTTAACATGGCCAACGCCCAGAACACGGTCAACTATTGGCAGCAACATGTCGATTACACCATGGAGGTGGATATGAATGTGGAAAACTTTCAGTACACGGGCACCCAGAAATTGGTATACACCAACAATTCGCCCGACGAATTGAAACGGGTATATTATCATCTGTACTTCAACGCCTTTCAGCCAGGAAGTGAAATGGATATACGACTTCAAAACATATCCGACCCCGACGGTCGTATGACCAACGAGGATAAAAGCAGTAGGATTGCCGCGCTATCGGAATCCGAAATCGGGTATTTACATCCGACTTCGCTTACCCAGGACGGCGAATCGGTCACCTATACCGAAGAAGGAACCGTTCTAGTGGTGGATTTGGACAAGCCTATTGCACCTGGCGGCAAAACAGTTTTTGAAATGAAGTTCAAAGGTCAGGTTCCCGTACAGATTCGACGCTCCGGTCGAAACAATGCGGAGGGCGTGGCCCTTTCCATGAGCCAATGGTATCCAAAGATGGCAGAGTACGATTTTGAAGGATGGCATGCCGACCCTTACATCGCCCGCGAGTTCCACGGGGTTTGGGGTGATTTTGATGTAAAACTTACTATTGACAAAGAGTACGTGGTAGGCGGAAGTGGTTATCTGCAAAATTCCCAAGAAATCGGTCATGGCTACGAGGCACCCGGAACCAAGGTGAAAAAGCCTAAGGGTAAGACCTTGACCTGGCACTTCAAGGCGCCCATGGTACACGATTTCATGTGGGCGGCCGATCCCGATTACCTACACGATACGTTGAAGGTCAAAAATGGCCCTACACTTCATTTTCTATATAAGAACGATGAGGCTATTATTGAAAATTGGAAAAAATTGCAACCCAAGACGGCCGAGTTGATGGAGTTTTTCAACAAGAATATTGGACCCTATCCGTATGAACAGTATTCAGTAATACACGGGGGCGATGGTGGTATGGAATATGCGATGGGCACCTTAATTACGGGAAATCGAAAATTTGGCAGCTTGGTAGGGGTTACCGCCCACGAAATGGCACATTCCTGGTTTCAACATGTGTTGGCCACCAACGAGTCGAAACACGAATGGATGGATGAGGGTTTTACCTCTTTTATCTCGACCTTGGCCATGAACGAGGTGATGGCCGAAGGAAAGGAAAACCCGTTCGAAAACACGTATAGAGGATATAACTATTTGGCTACTTCGGGGATAGAACAACCGCAGACTACGCACGCCGATCGTTACGATAACAATACCGCTTATGGTATTTCCGCCTATAGCAAGGGGGCCATATTTTTATCGCAGTTGGGATATATCATCGGGCAGGATAAATTGATGGAGACCCTGCGGAAGTACTATCAGGACTTCAAATTCAAGCACCCCGTGCCGAATGATATCAAACGAACGGCCGAGAAAGTTTCCGGGATGCAACTCGATTGGTACCTGACCGATTGGACCCAAACCACCAATACCATTGATTACGGTATCAAAACAGTCGAAGCCGATGGGGACAAGACAAAAATTATCATGGAGCGAATCGGCCTGATGCCTATGCCCATCGATGTTTTGGTCGTGTATAACGATGGTACCCAGGAGACCTTCTATGCTCCATTACGCATGATGCGTGGCGAAAAGGAGAATCCGTACCCGCAATTGAACCGAACGGTATTAGAGGACTGGACCTGGGTGTCCCCTATCTATGGGTTTACCATTGACAAACCCTTGGAAAGCATTCAGGGTATTATGATCGACCCCTCCCTGCTCATGGCCGACGTGAACCGGGAGAATAACGTACATCCCAAACAGTTGCAGGAATAGCGCCGCTGTTAACCAGTTACATAGGCGAGTAGCGAGATACCCCCTGGGGGTGGTGACGAGTTCGAACAAGGAAAAAATACGGTATTTGGACTATAAGTTTCCAAGAAGGGAAAAACTCAAAAGCAAAAAGCTGATTGAGCGATTGTTCGCAGAGGGCAAGGCCGTATCGAAATTTCCAATCAAACTCATCTACTTTGAAACGGCCTTGCCAACAGAGGTGCCAATACAGGCAGGGGTAACGGTCCCAAAAAAGAACTTCAAAAGCGCGGTGAAACGCAATCGCATCAAACGAATGCTCCGGGAGGCCTATCGATTAAACAAACCGCTCGTTTTTAACAATACGGAAAGAACATTTGCGTTCCTATTTTTATATCTTGGGAAAGATGTACCAACCTATGGGGAAGTGGAAAAGGCAATAAAGGCGGTTTTGAAGAAGTTTTTGGCAAAGTCAAATCCTGGCCCAAAACCTGAGATAAAAGCATCCGATAATGAAAAATGATAAAGCAATGATGAAGAAAAAGATATTAATACCGGTTTTTGCAGTGGTCATCTTCTTGGCAGGCAGTGGTTTTGTCAAAAGTGATTTTTTCGAAATCGCGAAACAAATCGAGATTTTTACCACACTGTTCAAGGAGCTGAACATGAATTATGTCGACGAGACCAATCCAGCCGAATTGATGGATACCGCTATCAAAAATATGCTCGATGACCTCGACCCCTATACCAAGTTCCTCAACGAACAAGATGTGGAAGCTTATAGAATCAACAACGCTGGGGAGTATTCAGGAATTGGTGCAACAGTGCGCTCTTACAAGGATAAACTCGTAATCATTGAGCCTCATAAAGACTATCCTGCCGATAAAGCGGGCCTTAAAGCAGGGGATGAGATTATCAAAATAGGGGATATTGCGGTAGCCGACTTCGATGATAATGCCAGTGAACTACTGAAGGGAGCCAACAACACCTCGGTCCAGGTTACCTTCAATCGACAAGGAGAAACCAAGACAACCACCATCACCCGGGCGGCTGTTGAGGTAGACGCAGTGCCCTTTTATCAAATGGTCGATGCAAAGACTGGCTACATCGTCTTATCAAAATTCAATGCCAAAGCCTCCAAGCAAACCAAGGAGGCGCTGAACGACCTTCAAGGAAAAGGCGCCGAAAAGATTATTTTGGACTTAAGGGGAAACCCTGGCGGGCTGCTCTCGGAGGCAATCAACGTGACCAATCTTTTTGTGGATAAGGGGGAATTGATAGTGACCACCAAGAGCAAGGTCAAAAAATTCAATCAGGAGTACAAGACCAAAAACAAACCGGTCGATACCGAAATCCCACTCGTTGTGCTGGTAGACGGAGGCAGCGCCTCGGCCAGTGAAATTGTATCAGGAAGCCTACAGGATTTGGATCGAGCCGTAGTCATGGGTGCCCGTAGTTTTGGAAAGGGACTTGTACAACGTCCCTTAAAACTAACGTATGGTACCCAACTAAAAGTGACAATTAGCCGGTATTATACCCCTTCGGGAAGATGTATCCAATCCTTGGATTATTGGAACCGGGATGAAGACGGCAAGGCGATACGGAACACAGACTTCAAGGACTTTACCACTCGAAACGGCCGAAAGGTACAAGATGGTGGCGGGGTACTACCCGATGTGGAAATAGCAGCCGTAAAAGCGAACGAACTCACCACCGCCCTGCTAAACAACAATGTGATTTTTGATTATGCCACCGATTATTACTATCGGAACAAGGTAGAGGATATCGCAAACTTCAAATTCTCCGATAGTGATTATCAAAGTTTTACCGATTTCGTCTCCAAAAGCGATTTTTCGTTTGAAACCAAGACCGAAAAAGCATTGAAAGACGCCTTGACAGATAGGGAAGAAGTCATTTTCAACCAAACCATCGAAAGCGATTTTGAAGCCCTGCTCACCGATATTGAACAGAGCAAACTATCGGCTTTGGAGACCTTTCAAAGGGAAATTCAAAAGAAGTTGGAGGACGAGATCGTGAAACGTTACTTCTATCGGGAGGGGCTCTACGCATACTATTTAAAGAACGATGAGGCTATTTTGGCGGCCACGGAACTGTTGTCGAACGATTCCAAATATCGTGGTATTTTGGAGTAGTCTCCTGGTAAACGTTTTGGATTGGAAAGCGCTTTTGCACCTTGATATGTTTCGTTGACGACCCACCCTTTACCCTTCACAGGGTATCCCGGCAGCCGTATTAGCTATTTGGCATTTTGAAGAAGTAGGCGCTAAGATGAATGGTCGCTGGAATCACGATTAATATCCTCCCCGTTTCTGACAAAATCCGATTTAGAAATTCCGTAACTTCGGTCTATATTGCTTTGCATGAAGGGACCTGGAATATTTTTAGCGCAATTTGCCGATAACACGCCCCCTTTCAATACGATTGAAGGTATGGCCCGGTGGGCTGCCGACTTAGGCTATACCGGGGTGCAAATCCCAACTTGGGATGCCCGTCTTTTTGATTTGGACACCGCGGCCACATCCAAAACCTATTGCGATGATTATTTGGGAATTCTTGCCGATAAGGGACTAGAAGCCTGTGAACTGGCATCGTACCTTCAGGGGCAGGTATTGGCCATGCATCCCGCTTATCAAAAACTGTTTCAGGCATTCTACCCAAAGGGCTTGAATGCCCAAGAAGCCATGGTTTGGGCCACCGACCAACTCAAAAAAACCGTGCAGGCCTCCGCTTACTTCGGCACTAGGAATATTTCGGTGATGTCCGGCGGACTCGCTTGGCCGTATATGTATCCGTGGCCACAACGTTCGGCAGGGCTCATAGACGATGCCTTCCAGGAATTGGCAAAACGATGGCTTCCTATATTGGATGCTGCGAATGAACAGGGTATTACCTTTGGATATGAACTCCATCCAGGTTCCGACCTGTACGATGGGGCTACCTATCAACGGTTTCTGGAGGAAACGAAGGAACACCCTGCCGCTTGCCTTACTTATGACGCGAGCCATTTTCTATTACAGCAATTGGATTATATTGAATTTATCAAACTATTCAAGAACCGAATCAAAGCCTTTCATGTGAAGGATGCCGAATTCCGACCCGATGGAATGACCGGGGTTTATGGCGGCTACCAAGATTGGAAAAAACGAGCCGGACGTTTTCGTTCGCTAGGAGATGGCCAGATTGATTTCAAGCGTATTTTTACGCAACTCACCGATGCCGGTTTCGACGGATGGGCCATTATGGAATGGGAATGTTGTGTAAAAAGCTCCGAACAAGGCGCTCTGGAAGGGGCCCCTTTTATTAAGGAGCATATGATCCAGGCCTCCCATCGCTCCTTTGATGACTTCGCCAAAAGCGAAACGGATAAGGATTTAAATAGAGATATCTTGGGTATTTGACCAATCAATGAAAAAGCCAATCAACATCGGAATTATAGGCACCCAATTTATGGGGAAGGCCCATAGCAATGCATATCTACGGCTGCCTCATTTTTTCGATTTGGCAGGTACCCCTGTCATGCATACCGCCTGCGGTAGAAATGAAGCACAACTCGGGGCATTTTCCGAGAAATACGGTTGGCAACACCAGCTGGCCGATTGGAAAACGTTGGTTCAAAACGACGAGATTGATTTGCTGGATATCTGCACCCCTAACAACCTACACCATCCCATTGCTTTGGAAGCTCTCAAAAACGGCAAACATGTATTGTGCGAAAAGCCGATGGCAATGAACGTCCGGGAAGCCACTGAAATGGTTGAGGCTGCAGAAACGGCCGGGGTCGTACATATGATGATTTTCAACTACCGTTTTGTCCCCGCTTTGGCCCTGGCCAAAAAACTTATTGACTCCGGGAAGCTGGGTACTGTACACCATTTTAATGCGGTGTATTACCAGGATTGGTTGGTCGACCCCACCTTTCCCATCGTATGGCGACACGATGCGAAGACCACAGGTTCCGGAGCGCATGGCGACATGAATGCCCATATTGTAGACTTGGCCCGTTTTCTTGTAGGGGAGTTTGAGGCAGTGACCGGAGTACAGGAAGTTTTTGTCAAAGAACGTCCCTTGAAGTCGGGATCGGGTATGGGAAAGGTAACCGCCGACGATGCAACCCTGTTTTTGGCGCGTTTTCGAAACGGTGCCTTGGGATCTTTTAATGCCACTCGTTTTGCAAACGGTTGTAAGAACTATTTAAGGCTGGAAATTTTTGGCAGTAAAGGAAGTCTGTGTTTTAATCTGGAACGCTTGAACGAATTACAATATTTCAACTTGGACGACGCCAAGGAAACACAGGGTTTCACAACCATTTTGGTCACCGAAAAAGACCATCCCTTTATCGATGCCTGGTGGCCTCCAGGACATATCATCGGTTGGGAGCATAGCTTTGTCCATCAATTTGCGACCTTGATAAATGGTATTGCCGCGGACACAAAGGTGGTTCCCAATTTTTATGATGGGCTCCGGTGTCAGCACGTGTTGGATGCCGTGACCGATTCTGCCCAAAAAAAACGCTGGATTTCTATAAAAGACTAACAACTAAAATTCGTATTCACTCACATGAACGACATCAATAAATATAGCAAACACGTTACCCAAAATGACGAGCGTCCCGGCGCACAGTCGATGCTCCACGCTGCAGGCCTATCCGATGAGGATATGCAAAAAGCACAAGTCGGTATCGTAAGTTGCGGTTGGGAAGGAAACCCCTGTAACATGCACCTGAACGGACTCGCCACAGAGATCAAACAAAGCGTGAATGCCAACGACTTGATCGGCCTTATTTACCATACCTCCGGGGTAAGCGACGCCATTTCAATGGGGACAACCGGAATGCGTTTTTCCTTGCCTTCCCGTGATATCATCGCCGATTCGGTAGAGATGGTCACCTCCGCCCAGTGGTACGATGCGACCATTGCCGTAGTGGGTTGTGATAAAAACATGCCCGGGGCCCTCATGGGAATCAATCGGGTGAATCGGCCTGGTATAATCGTATACGGCGGTACTATCAAGAGCGGTTGCTATCAAGACAAAAAGTTGGATATTACCTCGTCTTTTGAGGCGGTGGGCCAGAAAATGTCGGGCCAAATTACACCCGAAGAGTTTAAGAAAATCGTACGTAACGCTTGTCCCGGTCCCGGTGCTTGCGGAGGTATGTATACCGCCAATACCATGGCATCGGCCATAGAGGGTCTGGGTATGAGCATGCCCTTTAACTCCTCGTTCCCGGCCGTCAGCCAGCAAAAAGCCGATGAAACAAAAACAATCGGGGCGGCTATTCGAAATATTCTTGAGAAAGACATCCGGCCCAAGGACATTCAAACCCGCGAAGCCTTCGAAAATGCGCTTCGTTTAATCATTGTCCTGGGCGGTTCTACGAATGCGGTCATCCATATGATCGCTCTGGCCAAATCGGTCGGGGTACGATTGGATATGAACGATTTTCAACAAGCAAGTAATACCACCCCTTTATTGTCAGACCTGAAACCCAGTGGTCAATACGTGATGGAAGAACTGAACGACGTAGGAGGCGTGCCCGGCGTGATGAAAATGATGTTAAATGAAGGGTTACTCCATGGGGATTGTATGACGGTTACCGGCCAAACCTTGGAGGAAAACCTGGCAGAAGTGCCCCACCTTCATGAAGGTCAGACCGTGGTGATGCCATTGGAGAAACCCTTGAAGAAAGAAGGGCATTTACAGATACTATACGGGAACCTCGCCCCAGAAGGAGCCGTTGCCAAGATTACGGGCAAGGAAGGCGAAATCTTTGAGGGCACTGCCAATATTTTTGATTCCGAAGACGAGGCGAATACGGCTATTTTAGCCGGAAAGGTGTCGGAAGGGGATGTAGTCGTCATCCGTTACTGTGGCCCCAAGGGTGGCCCGGGAATGCCGGAAATGCTGAAACCTACCGCATCGATTATGGGAATGGGCCTCGGCAAAAAGGTGGCCCTTATTACAGATGGCCGCTTCTCGGGTGCCACGCACGGTTTTGTGGTGGGCCATGTGACCCCAGAGGCACAGACGGGAGGGGTCATCGCCTTGATTAGAAATGGCGATAAAATTAAGATTGATGGGGTAAGCAATACCCTGGAGGTTGCCTTGTCACTAGCCGAATTGAAAGAACGCAAAGCCCAATGGACCGCACCAAAGATCAACGCGGACCACGGACTTTTGTTAAAATATGCCCATCTCGTTTCCACCGCTTCCGAAGGCTGTGTCACCGATGAACTCGCCAAAAAACTATAATTATTGAATTGAAGGAATCGTTCCTTTAAGGGAACTTTAGGGGATATGGGCCCTGACCCCGGATTCAAGTAGCAATCCACTAAAAAAATCGTATGTTAAGTAAAGAAAAACACGAACTCCTAAGGGTAAAGGCGAAAGACATCCGTCGCGAAATCGTTACGATGGTCCACCGGGCCAATTCGGGACACGTGGGAGGAAGTCTTGGAGCGGCCGATATCATCAGTGCGCTCTATTACCATGTAATGCGACACGACCCGAAAAATCCTGAATGGGAAGACCGCGACCGTTTTATCCTTTCCAAAGGACATTGTACACCGGTCATTTATGCGGCATTGGCCGATTGCGGCTATTTCCCAAAAGAGGATTTATTGGAGTTCCGTCGGCCTGGCTCCCATTTGCAAGGGCATCCCTATCAGCCCAAGACCCCAGGTATCGACGCCAGTACGGGTACGTTGGGAATCGGTATTTCCACGGGAGTGGGCATGGCTCTGGGTGCCAAGTTGAAAAAACAGGACCACTATTACTACATTCTCTGCGGCGATGGTGAAATTCAGGAGGGACAAGTGTGGGAAGCTGCCGCTTTTGCCAATAAGTACAAACTGGACAACGTTATCGGCTTTGTGGATCGCAACTATCTACAAACAGATGGTTACTCGGAAAAGGTGATGCCCATGGATCCATTAGCCCCTAAATGGGAAAGCTTTGGCTGGAAGGTATTCGAAATCGACGGACATAGTTTTGAAGAGATAATCGATACCATCGAAAAGGCGAAAAAAGAAAAACAACCTGTGATGATTATTGCCAATACCACCAAGGGAAAAGGTGTTTCCTTTATGGAGGGGGAAGCTGAATGGCACGGAAAACCACCGGGTAAAGAGGATTTTGAAAAAGCAATGCTAGAACTCGAATAGCTATGGAATACAAAGCAACAAAACAGGGCTATGCCGATGCCCTTAAAGAATTGGGTCATGAAAACGAAAAGGTATTGGTAATGGATGCCGACGTAGCCAAAGCCACCCTTACCGAACAGTTTGAAGCCGAATTCCCAAACCGTTTTTTCAATTGTGGCGTTCAGGAACAGAATATGTTATCGGCCGCGGCAGGATTGGCCCTGGAGGGGTTCATTCCCTTTGCATCAACCTTTGGGGTTTTTGCGACCTGCAGGGCGGGTGATCAGATGCGAAGCAGCATTGCGTACCCCAAACTTAACGTGAAAATCGGAGTCACCCATTGCGGTATTAGCGTCGGAGGTGATGGTGCCTCCCATCAATCCAATGAAGACATCGGGATGGCGAGAACACTACCCAATATGACAGTTATCGTACCTGGGGATTATGAGGAATCCCGTTTGGCGACCCATGCAGCCGCTAAAATGAAAGGCCCTGTTTATTTACGGTTCGGTAGGGATAAATACCCTGTTGTTCCCGAAATACACGGGTCATTTGAAATCGGTAAAGCCAAAACCCTTCGGGAAGGTACAGATGTTACAATTATAACGACCGGTATATTGGTTAATGAGGGGTTGGTAGCCGCCACCACCTTGGAAGAAAAAGGCCATTCGGTACGAGTAGTTCACATGCACACCATTAAACCGCTTGATACAGAGGCCGTTCTTAAAGCCGCGAGGGAGACCAAAGGGATTGTAACCGCTGAAGAACATTCCATTTTAGGGGGTCTAGGGGAAGCTGTGGCCGGCGTGGTGGCCGAAAACCACCCGTGCCCGGTACAACGGGTCGGGGTAATGGATACCTTTGGGGAATCGGGACAAAGCCAGGAGCTGTTGGATTTGTACGGATTGAGGGCTCCGAACATCGTGGAAAAAGCAATGAAGATAATTAGCTAATGGAGGCCTTGGTAAAATTTGACAAAGGGCCGGGGAATGTAAGGCTCCAAGAGATGCCCGACCCGAAAGTGGAGGAGGGTAAGGTAATTATGGAGGTGAATTCCTGTGGCATCTGCGGAACGGATCTGCACGTGTACCACGATACCTTTAAAAATTATCCGCCGGTGATTTTAGGCCATGAATTTTCTGCAAAGGTCATTGAAAAAGGAAAGAATACCGATGGTATCGATTTAGGAGCTAGGTACTCGGTACTTGGAGCACTCACTGTCATCTGCAATAACTGCGAATATTGCCATAGCGGGGAGTTTATGTTCTGTAAGGCCAAACGCGGTATGGGACATGGGGTACATGGGGCCTTTACCAAATATGTGGCCGCCCGCCCCGACCAACTGTATGCAACGGCGAACCATGTGAGTGATGCTGTTTCGGCCTTGGTAGAACCTTTTGCGGTGGCGGTACATGCCGTCGGGGAAATTGCCAACCTGCAATTTGGAGATACCGTGCTCCTATCAGGTCCAGGTCCTATTGGAATGCTGTTATTGAAACTACTGTTGGCCCAAGGTGTCAAAACCATTGTAGCCGGGACCGGTGAGGATGTAGAAAAACTAAGAACCGCCAAGGATTGGGGAGCCCATACTGTAGTCAAAGTGGATCAAGAAGATTTGCAAACCATCATACAGCACGAAACCAATGGCAAAGGGGTCGATATTGCCTTTGAAACGGCTGGGGCGCAAGCTTCGGTCAGTAATTGCCTGAATGCCTTACGCCCCTTAGGGCAGTACATACAGGTGGGCCATTTTGGGAAAGATATTACCATTCCTTTTGATTTATCAGCCTTCCGCCAACTGATCATTAAAGGCTCTGTGGGGTATACGCGCGCCACATGGGATCGCGCGGTTGAAATCATCAATCAGGGACAGGTAGATTTGGAAGATGTGATTACACATCGCATGCCGTTGGCCGATTGGCAAAAAGGGTTTGATTTGATGGAAAAGAAAAAATCACTTAAAATACTACTTTATCCCTCTTAACGAAAACTACAAGATGAATATCGGTCAGGCAACCATACTTTTAAAAACCCGATCCGTTTTAGGCGAAGGTCCTGTTTGGGACTGGAAAAAACAGCGTTTGTGGTGGGTTGATATCGAAGGAAATTTGTTGCACGAGCTAGATCCCATTACAAAAAAACACAGGTATTGGTCTTTTGACGAAATGATCGGAGCGGCGGTCCCTGCTGAAAATGGGCAGTTGTTGTTGGCCCTGGAGTCGGGGTTGGCTACTTTTAGTCCGTTAACGGGCGAATTGATGGCCTTGGGGGTTTTGGAAAATTCGGACCGGGAAATGCGCTTCAACGACGGGAAAGTGGGGCCGGAAGGGAACTTCTGGATTGGTAGTATGCACAAAAAACTGGCACCGAAAACTGGAAATCTTTATTGTGTGGACACAAACTGGAAGGTAAGCCTGAAAATCCCGGAAACCACTATTTCAAATGGCATGGTATGGACTACTGACCAATGTAGTTTTTATTACATCGATACCGCGGCGCACGAGGTTTGGAAGTTCGATTACGATTCGACCACCAGTGAAATAAAGAACAAGCGAGTGGCCTTTTCAGTGCCAGAACACTTGGGCGGAGCCGATGGAATGACGATAGATGCCGAAGACATGCTCTGGATTGCCCATTGGGGCGGCCAGTGTATCCGCCGATGGAATCCAATCTCTGGAGAGGTATTGGAGGAAGTGGCAGTAGATGCGCCGCACGTAACTTCTTGCTGTTTTGGGGGAAAAGATTTCGATTCGTTGTATATTACCACCGCCAGAAGTGGTTTGAGTGATGCGCAATTAAAGGAGTATCCGCAAAGTGGCGGACTCTTTGTATACAAACCGAAAGTAGTTGGTAGGCCTATCACGTATTTTAAAAACGGATAGTGTTCTTTCGGTTAAAAGAGTCTTTGAGGGGGAATGGGAATTGTTTTTAAACAAAGTCTATAATCGAAAAGGTCCATGCAGTATTCTGGAATCAAGGGAAAAGTAGCCATTATTACTGGCGCGGCGGAGGGTATCGGCTATTCTATTGCGGATGTATTACTCCAAGCTGGTGCAAAAGTGGTCATCAACGACATTGACGAAACCAAAGTCCATAAAGCTTTAACACAGCTTAGTGCCAAATACCCGGAAAAATGCCTGGCGTACCACGGCGATGCAGGAGAGGTTGGGACCATTAATGCGATGGTCGATTTTACCCTGGAGCATTTTGGGAAACTCCATTTCGTGGTTCCCAATGCCGGAATCACACTTTTTGGGGATTTCCTTGAATTTACGCCCGAATCGTTTTGGAAAGTCATACAGGTTAATTTACAAGGCGCCTTTTTTTTGGCACAACGGGCAGCCAAGGAGATGATAGCACAAGGCACAGGTGGCCGAATGATTATGATGTCATCGCAAGTTGGCATTCGTGCGTATCACCGACTTTCTGCCTATGGTATGACCAAGGCGGCGTTACGGATGTTCGCCCAAAATCTCGCTTACGAATTGGGTCGATATGACATTACCGTGAATGCAATAGCCCCAGGAGCGACGCTGACCGAACGCACGGAGATGGAGCAACCTGATTACGAAGGTATTTGGGGAAAATTGAATCCGAACGGTAGGGTGGGCAGGCCAGAGGATATCGCCAAAACCTGCCTTTTCCTGCTATCCGACGAAGCCGCTCACATCAATGGACAAACCATTCCAGTGGATGGGGGTTGGACCACCGCTGGAAAATACCCGGAAGACCTTTGTTGAAAAGGTGATTACACCTTGAAATATATTTTTTGCTTATCTAGGAAGTACGTAAGGTACCAGAATATGAATAGCACTAGGAGCGAATTCAATACTGCAATTGCTTGATTGGAAAGTCCTAAGGGACCGAGGAGCCCATCTGTCCATATCATTCCAAAATCCCGGAACCATTGGTGCCCAACGGTTTCGGCAAATAGATAGATAAAAATGGAATTGGTGCCGACCACAGAGAAAATCCTCAGCCATTTTTTATGATGATCCTTTACGTCTATGGCCCAGTAGAATAAAGTCAGGGTCAAAATGGCTATCCCGCCTGAAGCCAAGGTAAATGAAGAAGTGGCAATGCGCTTGATTATTGGGGTAATCTGGAGCCAATCCAGTGTCAAACCTAATACGAGAATCACCGTGCCCCAAATTAAAAAAGGGCGTAGCTTTTTACCTTCTGGAATATTCTTCAATAACAATTGCCCACAAATCACTCCCCAAATGGTATGGGCGGCGGTAGGAACAAAGTTTACGAACACCCAATATCCGTCGTTCACCTGACCCATCACCAGTTGATCTACATAGGAACCAAAATTATCGTGGCCTTGGGCATAGGGACTTTCTGGATTGTAGATTCGATATAGGATTTCGGTCAATATCAAAAGTCCGACCGAGATACCAATCTGTATTTTATGTGGAAGATTCATGATGGCGTAGGCAATCAGGATGGTAAAGGCCAATTGTACCAAAACGTTCCAAAGTTCCCATACCAGAGCGTGGGCATACACACAATGCAGCAGTGCCCCAAAGCAGAACAACAGAAAGCAACGTCTTACAATGTGCTTGGTTACATCACTACGGCTTCCCCGTGCCAAACGTTTACGAAGTGAAAACGGCATGGCCACTCCGACGATGAACATAAAAAAAGGCTGTATGAGGTCCCAAAAACGCAGCCCGTTCCATGGATGGTGTTCCAATTGTAGGGCAAGTCCGTTAAAAGGAGTTCCTTCGGTAAGCTGCACAAAGCTATGATGAAATCCTGCGGCCTCGGCGATCAAAAGAAACATGGTTAATCCACGAAAAACATCCAGGGAAAATAAACGCTTCGATACATTGGAGGCAAGTTGTGACATGGTTGGCTGTTTAAAATTCCTTTCAAGATACATAAAAAAGGTAGTGGCCATTGGTGCTTTCCTCATTTATTATATATCTTGATGCGTACAAAAACTGCCTATTCTTTTTTTGACCGGGCATCTCGATAGTTCCTCTAGTGAAACCGGAAAAGAACGAATTAATCACTTTCCACAGGTGACAAAACAATAAAAAGTATCGAGGCAGGAACAAAATGCTTTACTATGATTAAAAATGTAGGAATTCTTATGTTGCTTTTGGTTGCTAATGGTGTCTTCGCCCAAGAAATGGAAGAGAAAGAAACGGTAAAACCTATTCCAAAGCCCGTGAGTTTTGTGACTTCGCATCAAGGGATATTTGGTGGAAAAACCATCAGTTACAAGGCGAGGGCAAAAGAGACCTATTTGACGAATGAAGCGGGTGATTCGGTAGCGTCTTTTTGGTCGGTAGCTTACATAAAGAATCCCGTAGGAGATGTTGCCAAAAGACCCGTTACCTTTGTCTTCAACGGAGGCCCGGGATCGGCGTCGGTTTGGTTACATATGGGACTGTTCGGCCCTAAAATTGTAAAGGTAGATTCGGATGCCAAGGAAGACGATGGGGCGGCGCCCTATGATTTGGTCAATAACGAATACGGACTGTTAGACCTTACCGATTTGGTATTTATCGATCCGGTAGGAACCGGTTATAGCCGAGTCATCGGGAAAGGGAGGGAAAAAGACTATTGGGGCCTGAATGAAGATGCGAAATCGGTTACGCAGTTTATTCGTCTTTGGGTCACAGAGAACGAACGCTGGTTTTCCCCTAAGTATTTGGCTGGAGAGAGTTTTGGCACCACCCGGGCGGCGGCCGTAGGAAAGGAATTGGAAGGTTCTGGACAAAATATGGCACTCAATGGGATGATTCTCATTTCCCAAGCGCTGGATTATGACGGTTCCACTTCAATACATGACAACATCACTTCGTATTTGACGTATCTGCCAAGCATGGCTGCGACGGCATGGTATCACAAAAAGGCGGGACAGGGAAAAACCTTGGAAGCTTTTATCGAGGAATGCCGACAGTTTGTTTATAGCACGTATGCACCGGCATTGTATAGGGGCAATCTTTTAAGCAAGTCGGAAAGAGAAGCGCTTGCAACGAAGCTTGCCTATTTTACAGGGCTTGATAAAGCGTATATCCTACAATCGGATCTGAGAATCTTGATGGGCCGTTTTCAAAAAAAGTTGTTGGAAGACAAAGGTCTCGCTATCGGTCGTCTAGACGGGAGGTTTATGGGCGATGAGGCAGATGATGTTTCGGAAAGACCCCATCTAGGAGATCCCGCTAGCTATCAAATAGGAGCAGCTTATACGGCTGCATTGAACCATTATTATGCATCGGTCCTTAAGGTAAAAATGAGCAGACCCTATCTCACATCCAACAGAAAAATCGGTTCAAAATGGCGCTGGCGCACGGTACCCGATGGTAGCTATTGGGAACCTACCCCTGTGAACGTATCACGTCATTTGGGTGAAACCATGCGTAGAAATACAGACATGCGCGTGTTGGTGGCAAGCGGTTACTACGATTTGATAACGCCGTTTTTTGATGCCGAATACACCTTTGCGCGCAATGGAATTGTCAAAGACCGCGTTCAGATGACCTATTACGAGGCGGGTCATATGATGTACGTTCACGAGCCCGATTTAGTGAAACTTTCCAAAGATATCCGAAACTTTTTGTCGAACGAATAAAGCGCCGAAGTTTGAAAAACCTCCTGTACCCCATTTTGTTATTGGCAGTAGCCTGGTTTTGCCAGGGACAGGTAACTATGCAAAGAATCGTCGACGACAATTATCACGGGAACAACAGTGTATCCCTACTTATTCTAGGCACGGTACAAGATGCGGGATCGCCACATATTGCCTGTAAGAAAGAATGTTGTTCCGATTTGTTCAAACATCCAGACACCGACAGAAAAGTGGTCTCACTTGGTTTAATAGACGGAAAGAACCGGCAAACATTCTTGTTCGAGGCGACTCCGGATATCGCCGAACAACTTAGGAATTTGAAGGAAACCACATTATGGGAAGCCCCGGAAATACCGAACGGCATATTTCTGACGCATGCCCATATCGGGCATTACTCCGGACTCATGTATTTGGGCAAAGAAGCGAACAATGCCAAGGAAGTAATTGTTTATAGCATGCCTAAAATGAAGGCGTTTCTTGAAAGCAATGGCCCTTGGGGACAACTGGTGAGCGAAAAAAATATTGTACTAAAGCTGTTGAAAAATCAATCCGAATTAAAACTGACGCCGGATGTCACAGTGGTTCCTTTCACCGTGCCCCATCGCGATGAGTATTCCGAGACCGTGGGATATCGGATAGTGGGTCCGAGTAAGAGCGCGCTTTTTATTCCCGATATCGATAAATGGAACGTTTGGGAATCCAGCATTGTCGACGCCATTTCGAAGGTTGATTATGCCTTTATAGATGCCACCTTTTACGACGGGGAGGAAATTAAGAACCGGAATATTTCGGAGATTCCACATCCGTTCGTGGTTGAAAGCATGGATATTTTCGATTCGCTTCCCGCCAAGGAACGGGGGAAAGTGTATTTCATCCACTTTAATCACACCAATCCATTGTTAAGACGTGAAAGTCCGCAAACAAAAACAGTCTATGATAAAGGTTTTCGAGTCGCCCGTATGAACGACAAATTTGAACTATAAAATCCAAGATTCAATATTTTATGGACAAGAACCTCCTTGCGCATATCGAATACCTATTATGCATTCGTATTTTGAACTCCGGAGCGGTAGCTGGTGGTGACATTTCAAAGGCCTATCTATTGGAGACGGAAACCGAACGTTTTTTCTGTAAACTGCATGAAGGTGCGGAAGCCCTCAACATGTTTCAGGCCGAACGTGCCGGATTGGAAACAATTGCGCGCACCAATACCATCGCCACCCCAAAAGTACTGCTATGTGAAGCATTGGAGAAAGGAGCGTTCTTGTTGATGGAGTATATCGAACCCAAAAACCCCTCAACCAATGATATGGAGCTGTTTGGTCACCAGCTAGCCACTATGCACCAGATATCGGATGCGAACAAATTTGGGTGGGAACGGAATAATTTTATCGGAAGCCTCCCACAATCCAATAAAAGAAATAGCGACTGGCCTGGGTTTTATGTGTGGGAACGACTTGTGCCACAGTTGCGCATGGCATGTGACCTTAATAGACTTCAGCCGAATGAAATCCCATCGGAAGAAAGGCTTTTAAAGACCTGCGGGGCGCTCTTTCCAACTATTGAACCGGCCTTGTTACATGGCGATTTATGGAACGGCAATTATCTCATTGCCCAAGATGGCAGCCCCTATCTTATAGACCCTGCAGTATATTATGGTCATCACGAGGTCGATTTGGCAATGACCCGTCTTTTTGGGGGTTTTGGAACCGTCTTTTATGAGGCATACTCAAGCCTTTTACCCCCTTCGCCAGTGGAAAGGGAACGGACTGACATTTATCAGCTTTATTACTTACTGGTACACCTAAATTTGTTCGGATCTTCCTACTACGAGTCGGTTAACTCCATTTTAAAACGCTATTTTTTAGATTAGAACAACCTAGCAGTCTTTTTTTAAACCATTTACTATGAAAAAAAGCACTTTCTCCAGATTAGTACTTTCCTGTGTGTTACTCCACTCCAGTGCGGTTGGCTTTGCACAACGGTACGACTTTCAAAACCCGTCACTATCCATAGGGCGACGGGTAGAGAATCTAATTTCTTTAATGAGCTTGGAGGAAAAAGTAAACCAACTTCGATACGATTCACCGGCTATCGAACGTTTGGGCGTACCCGAATACAATTGGTGGAATGAGTGTCTTCATGGAGTGGCCCGAAATGGTAGGGCTACGGTATTTCCACAAGCCATTGGAATGGCCGCCACTTGGGATACTGATTTAATGCAACGTATCGGTGATGCAATCGGCACGGAAGCACGGGCTAAATATAATGTGAGTGTTGCAAACGGATATCGTGGTATTTATCAAGGACTTACCTTTTGGTCCCCGAATGTGAACATTTTTCGGGACCCCCGATGGGGAAGGGGTCAGGAAACCTATGGAGAAGATCCCTTTTTGACCGCTCGGATAGGAACTGCCTTTGTGAAGGGACTTCAGGGCGACGACCCTAAATATCTGAAGGCCGCCGGGATGGCTAAGCACTTTGCGGTGCATAATGGTCCTGAAAAATTACGACATGAGTTCGATGCCGTCGTAAGTAAAAAAGACCTCTGGGAAACTTATTTGCCCGCTTTCGAAGCCTTGGTAAAGGACGCCAATGTGGAAGGCATCATGGGGGCCTACAATCGGGTCAACGGCGAACCGGCCTGTGCACATCCCTATTTGATGGAGGAGGTCCTACGTAAGCAATGGGGCTTCAAAGGATATTTTACCTCAGACTGTTGGGCTATTAGGGATTTCTACGAGGGTCACAATATTGTTGAAACGGCATCCGAAGCTGCGGCACTTGCGTTGAACAAAGGATGTAATCTTAATTGTGGCGACACATATCCTGAACTATTGAAGGCCATCGAACAAGGATTTACTTCCGAGAAAGAAATCGATGATAGTCTACGCGAATTGTTGCCCACCCGATTCAAATTAGGTCTTTTTGATCCCGTAGGAAGCACTCCGTTCGATGACATCGGACCTGAAGTAATCCGTAGCGAAGCACACGTTGCCTTGACCAAAGAGGCCGCGACCAAATCATTCGTACTTCTTAAAAACCAAAACAACACCTTACCAATCGATAAAAAGGTCAGCGGTGTTTTTGTAACCGGACCCACTGCTACCCATGCGCAGGCGTTGCTTGCCAATTATTATGGGCTGAGCGAGGATTTAAAAACCTTTTTGGAGGGTGTAGTCGGAAAAGTAAGTTCGCAAACTTCGGTGCTGTATCGCCAAGGTGCCTTATTGGACCGTCCGAATAATAATCCAATGGACTGGTTTTCAGGGGAAGCCGAACGCATGGAGGTCACCATCGCTTTTATGGGGATTTCCCAGCTGATCGAAGGGGAGGAAGGAGAATCCATTCTTTCCAATCACCTTGGTGACCGGAAGGAAATCGGACTTCCCCAAAATCAAATCGATTTTTTGAAGAAAATACGTAGTAAGGCGAACAAGTTGGTTGTAGTGTTGACCGCGGGAAGTGCTTTGGCCGTGCCGGAAGTCTACGAGATGGCGGATGCCTTGCTATATGCTTGGTATCCCGGCGAACAGGGTGGCACTGCGATGGCGGATGTTCTTTTTGGGGATGCCGTACCGTCCGGTAAGCTGCCCCTTACCTTTGTAAAAGGGGTTGAAGACCTTCCGCCATTTGAAGATTATGCCCTGGAAGGCCGTACCTATCGGTATATGAAAAAGGAACCTTTGTTTCCCTTTGGGTTTGGACTTTCCTATACCACCTTTAAATATGGGGCGATTCAACTAGATAGGACCAAGGTCAAGAGAGGGCAATCTCTAGAGGCTACTGTCGAAATCCAAAACACGGGAGACTATTCGGCGGAGGAGGTAGTGCAACTATACCTATCGGACAGGGAGGCCTCGGTACCGGTACCCTTATCCTCTTTAAAAAGTTTTCAAAGGATTCTTCTAGCGCCAGGGGAGTCGAGGACCGTAGGATTTATCATTAGTCCGGAAATGATGCAACTTGTTGACAACGATGGGAAAAGAGTATTGGAAAAAGGAACTTTCGAAGTGCACATTGGAGGCACCTCACCCTCTATCCGAAATGCTGCATTGGGAGCTGCTCCTATGGCGAAGACAACGTTCGAACTTCGATAAGTAGTCTTTTGATGATAGGCATCCTAATTTGGAATACTCCAAAATGATGGTGGGGAATGAATAAGTACCAAATAGCTTAGATCCAGTCATTTCATATTCAAAATACCGCCTTCAATCCAAATCGGGTTTGCTGCGGTAGGCCTTTTTTTCCGAAGCCTTCTTTTTTGCCCTTAGTCGTTTTTCAACAGCGGCCTTGGACGGTTTTGTCTTTTTGCGCTTTTTACCGACCTTAAGGGCGCTTTCAATTGTTTTCAGGAACCTTTTGATGACCAACTCCTTGTTTTTGTACTGACTTCTGCTTTCATCACATTGCATCAATAATTGTCGGTCTTTGGTAAGCCGTTTGGCTAGTTTCAGAAAGATACGTTCTTTTTCTATCGCTGACAAAGCGTTGGAATTGGCCACATTGAACACGAGTTCTACCTTGGTCGATACCTTATTGACATGTTGTCCGCCGGCCCCGCCGCTTCTTACCGCCTTGAACTGTAACTCTTTAATAATCGACTCTTTGTTCAAAATAGGTTCATTTAAAGACAAAACTAGGAAAAGCATTGCAGCTACTGCCGATTAAGCCTACCAAAACTGCTTTTTTCGAGGCCGCCTTCCCATTCGTCACTTGTACTACCAATAGAAACCTCATTTACCAACATGGAGACTACATACCTGCCATTCGCTGATTGATTGTTTCGATAGCGATATTCAAGAAAACATCTTTGCCAGGTTCCAATGCCTCGTGGTGATTAAAATAGATGTTTTGCCCTTCATAAGTGCCCACAATCATGTAGTGGCCTCCCATATAATACGAATTTTTTACGACCACCTCAAGACCGGACTTTTGGGATACCCTGAACTCATGGGCATAGACGATAATGCGTCTTTTGGTGTCGGCGTAGGTTTTGATAATGTTAATGGGAATCTTGTTCGCTTCCCCAAAAAGGGATGCGATGTAGAGATCTTTGGGTTGGGAATACAGGTGTTTGGGCGTGTCCTTGGCAATAATGCGTCCATCCCGCAAAACGATGACCCTGTCTGCAAACGGAAGCATGTCATTATGGTCGTGTGTGGCGGTGAGGATGGTGATTCCCTTGCTTCTGAGATAGGCGAAAAGGTTTCTTCGTAAATTATTCTTACGGAAATTGTCGATATGGCTAAAGGGTTCGTCCAACAGCAATATCTGTGGTTCTTGGGCAAGAACCCTGGCCAACGCTACCCGCTGTTGTTGGCCGCCACTTAGATATTTTACTTTGGTTCGGGCGAAATCGGCCATCTCGATCATTTCCATCAATTCGTTGGTTCGCTTTTGCATTTCCTCAGGCTCGAACACCGAAAGGTACTGACCAACATTTTCTTCAACGGTAGTGTAGGGCATCAAATCGAAGTCTTGCGAAAGATATTTCATGTAAGACTCGCCAGGAACAAGATTGTAGAGAGGGCCAAGAACCTGATTATCGTCCCAATAGACTTCCCCGATTTTGATGTGAAGTAGTCCGTAAATGATTTTAAGCAAGGTACTTTTGCCACAACCACTTTCCCCAATAATAGCAACGTGTTCCCCCTTGGCCACCTTTAAATTGATATCCTCCAGAACCGGGGTTTCATCATAGGCAAAGGAAACGTGGTCAACATGGAGCATAACTGAAACTGTTGTTCGATAATTACAAAATTTGTCTCAATTAGGAAACGGATTTTCCGGAAAATTATTGATAGTCAAATGGATTTAATCTCGAATTTCTTCTGATAGTAAGGATTTAGGAAGTTCTTTAAATCCCATATTGTAAAAAGTAAATCCAAAAATATCGGCGTACTGTTCTATGGTCTTGCTTACCGGTGTTCCCGCGCCGTGTCCGGCATTGGTTTCTATTCGGATTAATGTTGGGTTGGTCCCCGCCTGATTGGCTTGGAGTTCCGCAGCGAATTTAAAACTGTGGGCGGGGACTACCCGATCGTCATGATCCCCAGTCGTTATTAAAGTTGCCGGGTACTCGACCCCATTCTCTACATTATGTACCGGCGAATACCCTTTCAAATATTCGAACATCTCCTTACTGTCTTCCGAAGTGCCGTAGTCGTAGGCCCATCCGGCACCTGCCGTAAAAGTGTGATAGCGTAACATATCGAGCACCCCTACCGCTGGGAGGGCAACCTTCATCAGATCAGGACGCTGTGTCATGGTAGCACCTACTAGGAGTCCACCATTGGAGCCGCCCCTGATGGCAAGATACTCTGAAGAGGTATAGTTTTCCTGAATCAGGTACTCCGCTGCAGCTATAAAATCATCGAAGACATTTTGTTTTTGCATTTTGGTTCCTGCGTTGTGCCACTTTTTACCGTACTCTCCGCCCCCGCGTAGATTGGGTACGGCATAAATACCTCCTTGTTCCATCCAAACCGCATTGACAATACTGAATGAAGGGGTAAGGCTAATATTGAAACCGCCATAGCCATATAATATCGTCGGATTTTTTCCGTCGCGTTTTAATCCTTTTTTGTGGGTAATGATCATAGGTATCTTGGTACCATCCCTGGAGGTATAAAAAACTTGGTTCGACTCATACTCCTCCGGGTTGAAATCGATTTCCGGCTTCCAATAAACCTCATATTCCCCAGAATCCACGTTGTACTTATAGGAAGATCCGGGGGTGACGTAATTGGTAAATGAAAAATAGAATTCCTTTTCTTCCTTTTTCCCCCCAAAACCACCGGCGCTGCCGACACCGGGTAATTCAACTTCCCTAACCAGGTTACCATCGTAATCATATTGAAATACTTTTGAAATGGCATCGATCATGTATTCGGCAAAAAAGTAGCCGCCGCCTTTATTCGGACTTAAGACGTTTTCGGTCTCTGGGATAAAATCCACCCAATGATTAGGAGTGGGATCCGAAGCATCTACCGTTACGATTTTCTGATTGGGTGCGTTTCTATTGGTGACGATAAATAATTTCGTATCCACATTGTCGATGACATAGTTATCGGAATCCGTATCGGCTACAACGGATACCAAAGGGGCATCTGGAGTCGATAGGTCTTTAATGAACAATTTGTTTCCCGAAGTGGAGACCGATGCCGAAATCACGAGGTATTTTTCGTCTTCGGTTACGGAGGCCCCTACATAGCGGTGTTTTTCCTCGGGAGTGCCTCCAAAAATGAGTTGGTCTTCTTTTTGTGGGGTGCCCAACTTGTGATAAAAGACCTTGTGCTGATCGGTTTTGGCAGAAAGCTCACTACCCTCGGGTTTGTCGTAGCTCGAATAGTAGAAACCCTCGTTACCTTTCCACGAAATACCGCTAAATTTGATGTCGACGAGTGTATCCTCGACTATTTGTTTGGTTTCGGCATCCAGTACGATGCCTTTGCGCCAGTCGCTTCCCCCTTCGGATATTAGATAAGCGGCCAAAGAGCCATCTTTGGTAAAACGAAGCCCTGCCAAGGAGGTGGTGCCGTCTTCCGAAAAGGTATTGGGATTTAGGAAAACTTCGGGCGCTCCGCCTTCTTTCTGACGGTAGACGACATATTGATTCTGGAGACCGTCGTTTTTATAAAAATAGGTGTAGTCCCCTTCCTTAAAAGGGGATCCTAATTTTTCGTAGTTCCAAAGTGATTCCAGACGTTTTTTAAGCTGTCCCCTAAACGGAATCTTATCCAAGTATCGAAAAGTGGTACTGTTCTGTCGTTTTACCCAATCTTCGGTGTCTGGACTGCGGTCATCTTCCAACCAACGATAAGGGTCTTCGACCGACGTTCCGAAATAGGTATCGGTTACGCCGATTTTGGCGGTACTAGGATATTTCACGGGAGGTATTTGTTTTTCTGACTGGGCTTGAAGACCTAGTAAAAGGTTGAAAGTAGTAATGACCAAAATGGTTTTTTTCATGGGTTACGAGTAAGAGGATGCGCCCTAAAAATAGCACAAAAAAACCTTCCTTTCCTTTGAAAATAGAAGGTTTTAACATCATTTTATAAGTAAAAATTATACCAAGCTGTTTTTTAAAAGGTATTCGGCAATCTGTACGGCATTGGTGGCCGCTCCCTTTCTCAAGTTATCCGATACGATCCACATATTAAGGGTATTTCGCTGCGTTTCGTCCCTACGGATACGCCCGACAAAAACCTCATCCTTGTCATGGGCATAAATGGGCATGGGATAGGTGTTCGTATCCGGATTGTCCTGTACGGTAACACCGGCTGAATCATTTAAGAGGCGACGTACATCGCTTAGCGTAAAATCATTCTCAAATTCCACGTTGACCGATTCGGAATGTCCGCCTGCGGTAGGAATCCGAACTGCTGTCGCCGATACCGAAAAAGTGCGATCATCCAAAATTTTCTGTGGTTCCCTTGCCAATTTCATTTCCTCCTTGGTGTAGCCGTTTTCCATGAATACATCACAGTGGGGCAGCGCATTTCTACTAATAGGATAAGGGTAGGCCATTTCGCCTTCAATACCCGCAATCTCATTCTCCAATTGGCGCACTGCCTTGACACCGGTCCCAGATACGGACTGATACGTAGATACAATAACCCGCTTCATTTTATATTTTTTATGTAAAGGGGCCAGAGCCATGACAAGTTGTATCGTGGAGCAATTAGGGTTAGCGATAATTTTGTCACTTGCGGTCAGCTCTTGGGCATTGATTTCAGGAACGATCAATTTTTTGGTCTGGTCCATTCGCCAAGCCGAGGAATTATCGATGACGGTGGTCCCCACTTCTGCAAATTTCGGCGCCCACACCATCGAGGTATCTCCCCCTGCGGAGAAGAGGGCGATTTGAGGCCGTGCCGCGACGGCATCGGCCAATCCGATTATGACATGTTCTTTTCCTTCATATTCCATGGTTTTGCCCACAGAACGTTCCGAGGCGACCAATACCAGTTCCGTAATGGGAAAATTACGTTCGGCCAATACTTTGAGCATTACTTCCCCAACCATTCCGGTGGCACCGACTACGGCTACTTTCATCATTTTTAAATTTAGAGGACAAATGTAGGCCAATACGGAAGAGTGGACAAACAAAGAAATACGAAAAACAAAAAATACAACAATATGTTACATTTAAAACAAGTAAAAAAACCAGAAAAAAGAACCCCCACCAACTGGCAGGGGTTTGGATATGGTAGTGTAGCGGTCATCCTGATAGTTCCACTACAAAGGAATAACGGATGAATTACTTTTTGAGGGCATCCCGGATTTCCATGAGCAGTTCCTCTTGAGTCGGTCCTGCTGGTGTTGCCTCTGGCTCTGGCTCCGATTTTTTCATTTTATTTACTCCCTTAACGATCATGAACATTACGAATGCCACGATAATGAAATCGATCAAATCAGTCAAGAAATCCCCGTAAAGAACAGCAATTTCACCTACTTTTTCACCTGCGTCGTTCATAGTACCTTCTTGTATGATATATTTTAAATCCCTAAAGTCAGCGTTGAAAATTAAACCTATCAGCGGGGAAACGATTCCTGCTGTGAACGTGGACACCAGTTTGTTAAAGGCGGCACCCATTACGAAACCCACGGCAATGTCTACCAGGTTTCCTTTCATGGCAAATTCCTTGAATTCTTTTAGCATATTAGTGTTTTTTAGTGGTTAATACGAGCGCAATGTAGCGAAAAAAAAGATTCATAACAAAATGTTAAGAACGAATTTAATCGCCAATAAACAAGCGATTTACCCGTTGCGAGATGCCCGTGAGAAGTTCGTACGAAATGGTATCGGCGGTCGCCGCAAAACGATCGGCGTTAGGGTTTTTCCCAAAAACGATGACCTCATCGCCCTCTTTACAATCGATCCCCGTTATGTCGATCATCAACATGTCCATACACACGTTGCCTATGATAAACGCTTTTTGTCCATTCACCTCCACATAGGTTTTTCCATGACCGTACTGCCTTCCGATACCGTCGGCATGCCCTAATGGCAAAGTGGCCGTGGTTCGATAGCCGTTTGAAAAAAAGGCCCGGTTATATCCCACACTTTCTCCCGGCTCTATTCGATGTATTTGCGAAATAATCGTTTTTAAAGTGGCCACCGGCTTCAGTTCGGCATCGATTTGGGCCTCGTTGCCAAAACCGTATAGCCCAATACCGCTTCGTACCATATCGTACTGTGCTTCGGGGTAATTGATGATTCCGGACGTATTTAAAAGATGGCGAAAAGGGCGGTATCCTAATTTATGATCGATTTGAGTGGTTATTTTATCAAAGGTCTCGATTTGCTTTTGTGTAAAATCGACTTCGTTCAAATCTTCCGAAGCGGCCAAATGGGAAAAAACAGAATGTATTCGCAACTCGGTTCCCCCACTTATTTCTTCGGTGATATGGCTCACGTCGTTTTCCCAAAAGCCCAAACGGTTTAGTCCTGTATTGAATTTGATGTGAACGGGATAGTCTTTTTGGCGATGTTTCTTCGCAGTCTTTAAAAAAGCCCTTAAAATTCTGGGAGAGTAGATACTGGGCTCCAGGCAATGTTCAATCAATTGGTCAAAGTTGACAGCTTGGGGATGTAGCACCAGAATAGGCTTCGTAACCCCTGCATTGCGCAGGGCAACCCCTTCTTTGACATAAGCCACGGCTAAATAATCGATTCCTAGGTCTTGTAATTTGAGGGCGATTCGTTTGGAATCGCTTCCATAAGCAAATGCTTTTACGACCCCTAAGAACTTTGTCTCAGGACCTAATTTGGAGCGTAGATACCGATAGTTGTGCTCCAAGGCCCTCAAGTCGATTTCCAAGATAGTTTCCCGAGCCTTACCCATTGGAACTTTTTGGGTTTGCGGTGATTTCCTCGGCTTCGACATTCATTTGGCTCACTTTCTCCTTTAGCATTGCTTTGTAAAAAGCAGCCCTGCTAAGGGGTTCGTATACTTCTGTCTCCCCCAGTAATACCAATTTGTCGTTATCGGATTTCCGAAAGCTATAATTGGCGAGGTTGCCGGTTCTGGTGCAGATGGCATGCACTTTGGTAACATATTCGGCCGTGGCCATAAGGGCGGGCATGGGTCCGAAAGGATTGCCCTTGAAATCCATATCCAAGCCGGCCACGACGACACGCACGCCTTTGTTGGCCAAATCGTTGCAAACGGTTACGATTTCGTCATCGAAAAACTGCGCCTCATCAATGCCCACTACATCACAACCATCTGCTAAAAGCCGTATGTTGGCCGCAGCTGGGACCGGGGTAGAGCGTATTTCGTTGGCATCGTGCGAGACTACCATGTCATCATGGTAACGGGTATCAACCATCGGTTTGAAGATTTCTACTTTTTGTTTCGCAAATTGGGCTCGTTTTAATCTGCGTATCAGTTCCTCCGTTTTGCCAGAGAACATCGAGCCGCAGATTACCTCTATCCAGCCGAATTGTTCTTTGTGGTTAACAGTATTTTCGAGAAACATTTTGTAATTTTAGACGAAAATAGGCGGTTTTTTCGTTCTATTGTTAAGAATGATAAAATTACATAAAAAGGCACACCTTTTGCCTCGGGCTGAAATAAAAACTGGATGAAAAAAGGGCCTTTATAAATTTTTGTATGGTGCAATGGTTTGAACAACGCGTTGCACCGGAATTTCAAAGAACTAAAATTTCCAAGATGAAAAGAAAACTGAAGGAAGAACTTCGGAAATTATCCACCGACATTATTACGGCAAGGAATCTCAATGAGATCTCCGATTTGTACGAAGCCGCGAAAACACTTTATGAAAAATTGGCCGTTTTAAAATTCATAGAAGAAAAGCTACACGATATCGAGATTGATGTTTCCAAAAATGTAATCGCAGAAAAGTTCGAAAAAATGGCGAACGCAGTACTCAGTGCCAACACGTCGGTACCTGAGAGCAATCCGCATCAAGAAGACATCATTATTCCGGGAATGGACACCATTAAGGATATGGTATCCGAGATGCCAAGTAATGCCCCGGTAGATGAAGTATTGGCGGAATTTTTGGCCAAGCCCGACTATTTGAAGAACGATAAGGAGCTTTTTATGCCCCAAAAGAAACAAGAAGCTGAACCGGCCCCGCCCAAGTCATTGAACGACAAGTTGAGCAAAAAGGAGATCAAAATTGATTTGAACAACCGTCTCGCTTTCGTAAAACACCTTTTCAATGGCAGTACCGAGGATTATAATCGAGTGCTTTCCCAATTGAAAACAATCAATTCGTTGGACCGATCCGTATCGTTTATTAATAACATGGTGAAACCCGATTATAATGATTGGGTAGGGAAAGAGGAATACGAGGAACGGTTCATGGCGATTATCGAGCGTAAGTTTGCTTAACGGCACTTGAATAAATTGAAAACCCGGCCCTATATGTCGGGTTTTTTGGTTTCAGGAGAAGGGGTCTGAAAACTGCTTGATTTTAAGCGATCGCCTTACGTCTTGTTTCCTTAGTCTTACATCTAAGGCAAAGATGGTTATTTTTGAGGAAATTTGAATTCATGGGTAAATTATACTTGGTTCCCACCCCAATCGGCAATTTGGAAGATATGACTCTTCGGGCCATTCGGATTTTAAAGGAGGTCGATGTCATTTTGGCGGAGGATACCCGAACCAGTGGCAAGCTCTTGAAACACTTCAATATTTCAACCCCGATGCAAGCCCATCACATGCACAATGAGCACAAAATGATCGATGGCTTGGTAAAGCGTTTGAAGGAAGGGGAAACAATGGCCCTTATATCGGATGCGGGAACTCCCGCCATTTCGGACCCCGGATTTTTATTGACACGGGCCTGCGTAGACAATGGCATAGCGGTTGATTGCCTTCCTGGAGCGACGGCTTTTGTACCTGCCTTGGTCAATAGCGGTCTGCCCAACGACAAGTTTGTGTTCGAAGGATTTCTACCCGTTAAAAAGGGACGTCAGACCCGATTGAAGTTTTTGGCCGAGGAAACACGTACCATCATTATGTATGAATCCCCTCATAAACTCTTGAAGACCCTTGCCCAACTGGTAGCGTATTTTGGGCCCGACCGGCCTATGTCCGTTTCCCGGGAACTGACCAAAATGTATGAGGAAACGGTACGCGGTACCGTGAAAGAGGTACTGGAGCACTTTGCCCATAAACCTCCAAAAGGGGAGTTGGTTCTTGTAGTTGCAGGAAAAAAATAAATACTGGCCCTGTTCCTAAAAGAGTTAATTTGCGCCAATGTTTACCCCTTGGTTCATTGTTTCATTTACCGTAATCACGGTCTTTTTCCTTGACCGTTGGGAAAACCGATATGTACAATCCCTTTTTGATTGGGTACCGGCTATTTTGTTGGCTTATGTAATTCCAGCAGTGATTTCTTTCTTGATCGATGTTGATTTTTCCCAGGACGCTATTCACGATTTTAGCAAGGACTATTTTATTCCGCTGGCTATTATAGCCGTTATGAGCAGCCTCTCATTGGGGCAACTAAAAGCCATTGGTTGGAAACCGGTGGCCCTTTTTGCGATGGGTTCCTTATTTATTGCGCTTTTTCCCGTAGTATTGGTTTGGGGTCTGGTGGGAACCGACTGGGTATCCCAAAACCTGATACAGGATAGTTATTGGAAGGGTATTCCACCCGTAGTGGGCAGTTGGATTGGCGGTAGTACCAGTCAATTGGTATTAAAGGAATTGGTCGAGTGCCCCGAAAATATCTTTCTCTCCGTACTGGTGATGGATAATATTCTAGTAAACATCTGGACAATAGGAATGTTTCAAACCATCAAAAAGAGTTCGTGGTTGAACCGATTATTGCGTATTTCCGATACCGCCATGCCTGAAGAACTTCGTTCAGATTTGACGAACTCCCTGTCTTCCTGGATTTGTGGGGCGACCCTTTTGGGAATAGTTTTTTTGTGTAATCTTTTGGTTCCCTCCTTTGTAGGGAGGGTGGTAATTCTTTCGATGATAGGGTTGGTGCTTAGCAACTTTATTCCAAAATGGAACTTTGGCTTTACCCTCAAATTCGGAGGTATTCTGATTATCCTGGTAATGGCAGTGCTTGGGCTCAAGCTCCGATTCAATACCGTAGGTTTTGATACGACATTTCTGGTCTTTTTGATTATTTGGTTACTAGGCCACTTTCTGTTCATGATATTGATTGCCAAACTTCTGAATGTGAACATGGCTTGGGTGCCCATTGCGAGTATGGCAAACGTCGGAGGAATCGCAACCGCCCCGGCCGTTACAGCGGCTTATGAAAAGAAATGGATGCCCCATGCCATCGTACTGGCAATTCTTAGCATGGCAACAGGAACTTTTTGGGGAATGTTGACCATTTACCTACTTGAAAACATACTCATTTAGCCCCTGTATAGCAAATCCTAAAACGATTTGCCTAGGGATGCCGATTCTTTGCTAATAACTAGTCGAAGACCGCAAACGACTAAAGGTCTCCGGTTTCATGTTCAAATAGGAAGCCAGGTATTTCTGGGGAATCACCTTTAATTCCTCCGGACACCGTTGCATGAAGGCAATGTACCGTTGCTCTGCGGAAAGGGTCAACAATTCGACCTCCCGAAACAGACGCCCAAAAAGGACTTCCCTAAAAAATAGATGCCCCCATCGATGAAAATCGGGAAATAGCCCAAAAAGTGATTCATAATCCGGTAAGGTTATTGCCAGTAGTTTGGAAGGTTTCAATGCTTCCAAAAAAGTCGACGAGGGGCTTCGGGCAATAAAGGAATCGAATACCCCGGAAGGACTTCCCGAATAGGAAAAGCCCAAAACCACTTTTTCACCTCTTTGATTTAAGACATATAAGGCCTGCACCCCTTCCAACACAAAGTAAAAATAACGCTCGGTATGGCCAGCCTCTGTAATCAGCTCCGAGCGTTCGAACGCTCTCATTGTCCACAACTTCCTAAAATGATCGGCCTGTTCCGAATCGATTTGAACATCCGAAAAAAAACCTAGCAATCGTTGAAGTTCCGTCTCGCTCATCGGCACAGATTTGATTAAAAGTACGGGTATTTTGCCAAATCTGCCTCACCTTATCTTTAAGATATCATTTCCTTTGTTTCGTTGATTTGTACCAGATGCCGTTCGGCATGGCAAAGCAAGAATTCAAAGCATTCCGGAAGGTAAAACCTGACAATCGGACCGATCGCCGAGGTGATTTTAACCTTTGAAAGATCCTTATTTCTACCAGTGAGAATGGCTTGTCTTAAGTGGCCGTAATGCGTTTGAAAAGTATCAAAAATAGAACTGATCTGTTCCTGGTTCCTATTTTCAGGGGACAGTAAGGGTTCAAATTTTTTCAGGGTCTTCATTTTCCACTTGCGAACATTTCCTTTGGGGCGTTGCCCATTAATGACAAAGCGTTGCCATGCACGTGCTTTAAAGGGCTCGGTTTCGGACTGCTTATTGGGGCACTTTGCCAAAGCACCATTTATTTTTTCTTCATAAAGACCGTAGGCTATATTCAAATGCGCAATGATCTCGATGATGCTCCATGCTTTCGGTTTGGGGGGTACGGTCAATAGGGAGAGGGGTAACGACTTTAAACGCGCTATTTCGTTAGTGATCTGATTCAAACGCTGTATTTGATTTTCTGGACTGATGAATAAACCGGCCATGTCATGGTAGTTGAATGATGATGGAACAAATTTCCGGTATTTAGCGCTAAACGATATTGATGTGGGTCAAGAAAGTAGGCGTGCTCTATTTTAAATCTCATAGTTTTAAATTAAATTTCCTACATGTATTTAAAATTTGCGTTCAATGATAGTTCATTTCCAAAAGAGTTTGGAGACGACTACTCAAATTGTGTTTACTATTTAAATAAAAAAAAAGTAGCCTCAATTTCATCAAATGAGACGATAGATTTTTTGGGTAGGTTTCAAGCCATTAATTTTCTTGTTGGGTCTAACAATTCAGGGAAGAGTAGATTTCTAAGGGGTTTATTAAAAACAAACGCAAGTTTCATCCAAGTTTTAAAAAGTGAGAAAAGTATAGAGGAAAAAATTCAGAAAATAAACCAGTGGTATGAAAATCGATTTGAAAACTACAGAACTTTTAATAATTCTCTGGCTTCTGAAATACTACAACTGTATCAAGACATCGACTTTTCCAAAATTAGTTATAGTACACTAATTGCAAATTCAGCGAAATATATTGAATTGATTGAGCCGTTCATCACTTTAAAAGAAAGAGATAAAAATGAACTAGAGAAATTGGAAAACCGTCAAGCAAAAAGGAGATCCTCCCTATCTGAAAGAATAGCGCTACTGGAAATTGTAGCGGAAATAAAAGAGGATATTGTTTATGCCGTGGAAAACAAACCAAATGATAGAATCTATATTCCAATTTTAAGAAGTATTAAAAAGAGTTCAGCACTTGACAAGGAAACGTTTCAAAAAACAGTTGAGGATTTATATGACCTTAAAAATATTGATGTATTCAGTGGTTTAGATTTTTTTGATAGAATCTTAAGTATTAGAACTAGTAGAAAAAATATACGAAAGGGATTTGACCAGTTCGAGAAATTCCTATCTCGATATTTCTTCAATAAAAAACCGGTTGAAATAATCTCCAGTTTAAGTGAAGGGAATATCATTTTCTATATAGATGGGGAAGAACGAAAAACTCATGAAATAGGAGATGGAATTCAGTCAATCGTATTATTACTTTTCCCCATCTTTATGGCTGACAAGGGTTCATGGATATTCATTGAAGAGCCAGAGACACATTTACATCCAGGTTTACAGCGAATTTTTATTCAAACTTTATTAAATGATGATTTTCTAGTAAGAAAAAAATTGAAATACTACATCACGACCCATTCGAACCACTTTTTAGATTTATCCTTAGACCATAAGGAAATCGGAATCTTCCAGTTCGAAAAGGAGAGAATGGAAAAGTTCAATATTAAAGCAAATATAAAACCAGACAAAGAAGTTTTGGACTTGTTAGGAGTGAACACTTCTTCCGTTTTTTTAGCAAACACTTCAATATGGGTCGAAGGTCCTACTGATAGAAAATACCTTTCAAAATTTTTGAAATTATATTGTGAACATCTCGAGACTTTGCTAAAGGAAGATATTGATTATGCTTTTTTTGAGTATGGAGGAAATCTAATCGCTCATTATTTATTCGAAAATGACTTTGAGGGTAATGACGAGGAAGTCCGTGATAAGATTAATTCATTTGCTTTAGCCAATAAAATTTATCTTTTCGCGGACTCAGATAATGCTGATAGAAGAACGTTAAAAGGAAAAAGAAGAAGTGAACTTGAAAAGTTATCCAACAACCGTAAAAATTTCAAATATCAAAGTACTGAAGTAAAGGAAATTGAGAACTTACTACAAACAGACATTGTTAAGAATTTCATGCCACAACTGGTAAAAGAAGTACATATAGATGAGCTAGAAAGAGTTGATTTTGAGAAATCAGATTATGATAAAATAGGGATTGGGGATTTCTACAGAGCGAAACTTTTGGAATATAATATTCCTATTCAAAATCATAGGTCCTTCAAAGCAGATTCAGGTTCTTTAAAAAATGACTATAAAATAAAACTCTGTGACTTTTTTATTAACTCGAATCTTACGTATGAAGACATTATATCTGATAACCCTACTTTAGAAAAGATTATTAAAAATCTTTATGAGTTCATAATAAGATAATATCTAATAAAGAAGCCAAATTCTTATCAATTGCTGATTTATCTTTTGTCTCATATCTCTATTCTAAAATCTAATATCTAGAACCATCATGCTTTCCTTTCTTCCAGCCATGTTTCCCGAGGTATTGGTCGGCACTTTCTACGGCCCCATTTTCAATAGAGGTTCCCATAGAATCGTTCCAGCGATTGAGGTAGCCGAAGAGCGAAATCACGCCCAACATCTCTACGATTTCACCCTCGTCCCAATATTGGTAAAGACGTTCCTTGATTTCAGCATCGACCTGATTTGGTACTTGGGAGGCTTGAAGCGAAAAGTCCAAAGCCGCACGCTCCGCTTCTGAAAATGCAGGATGGGTACGGTATTCCCAGATGTTGTCCAGTTGGTCCTGTGCCGCCCCATACCGTTCCGCAGCGCGAATGGCGTGGGCTTGGCAATAGCGGCAACCGGTTGAATTACTGCTGACCCAGGCGATCATGCGTTTAAGGGCCGAAGTCACCCGACCTTCGTTAGACATCACCGCTTTGTTCAGGTTGATAAAGGCCTTTGAGATAGCAGGGCGATGTTGCATGGTTAAAATGGAATTGGGACAAAACCCCAAGGTTTCATTGAAGAACTCCGCTAATTTTTTGGTCTCCGGGTCGTGGTCGGGATCGAGGGGTGGAACAAGTGCCATAGGTTTCTAATTTATCGTATTTTTAACCTTCACAAGAAACAAAAATTTATGGGTACCACAAATCATATCAGTACGAAATGGCTAGGTAAAATGGCTTTTGAAAGCAACAATCCGTCGGGGCTCAACCTCAGGATCGATGCAGGTCCCGATGATGGGGGTGAAGGTTCGGGTCTTCGTCCCAAGGCATTGATGCTTTCTTCACTGGCGGGTTGCTCTGGACTGGACGTGGCTTCCCTTATCAAAAAGATGAAACTGGAAGTCGATGATTTCCACATAGAGACCATTGCCAACCTCACCGACGAACACCCGAAATACTATGATGGAGTGACCATTGAGTACCACTTTTATGGCGATAATCTAAGAGAGGACAAATTGCGGAAAGCCGTGGACCTATCCATTGAGAAATACTGCGGGGTCATGGAAATGTTTCGACGGTTTGCAGCCTTGGAAGTGAAAGTGTTGTTTCATCGGTAAAGAGCAAGTTCAAGTATCAAGTGCAATACCAATTACTAAGGATAGTACATGTCTGGAAAAAAATTTGATTTGGAAAATCGTTTGGTAGACTTCGCCGCCAATATCGTTATGTTCTGCAAAGACTTACCCAGGGATATTACCGGGGAGTATTATGGAAATCAGCTCTTGAGGTCAGGCGGAAGTGCCGCACTAAACTTTGGCGAAGCACAGGGAACCAATAGCGACAGAGATTATATAAACAAAGCAGGCTTAAGTTTAAAAGAATTGAAAGAGTCTAGGGTAAACTTGAAAATATTGACCAAAGTACATTACGGAAACCCCAATAAAATACAGGAACTATTGGACGAGGTCGAACAACTGATCAAAATAATGGCTACCATAATTAAAAATAAGCAGTAATCCGCAAAACTCTTTGAGGACAGTATATATTGTATTTATTTGAACTTGCACTTGCACTTGCACTTGATACTTGAATTTGAACTTTTAGTAAATGCGCTGGACCATCAAACCAAAACCCGAACAGCATGAAATCGACCGACTAGCGGCGGAGCTGAAGGTAGAACCGTTAGTGGCACAGTTATTACTGCAACGGGGCATCTCGACCTATGGGGAGGCCAAAGCCTTCTTCCGTCCCCAGTTATCGGAATTGCACGACCCTTTTTTGATGAAAGATATGGATGCGGCGGTGGGCCGAATCGAAAAAGCCATTGATAATGAAGAGAACATCCTGGTGTTCGGGGATTATGACGTGGATGGTACTACCTCCGTCGCATTGCTATCTTCCTACCTATCAACGTACTACCCAAATGTGGCAACCTATATCCCAGACAGATATACCGAAGGGTATGGAATTTCCTATCAGGGTATCGATTTTGCCGAAGACAATGGGTTTTCGCTCATAATCGCTTTGGATTGTGGGGTAAAAGCGATTGATAAAATCGCTTACGCAAAGGAAAAAGGCATCGATTTCATTATTTGTGACCACCACCGACCCGGAGAGACGTTGCCTGAAGCCGTAGCGGTCCTAGACCCTAAAAGGGACGATTGTAGCTATCCGTATAAGGAGCTCTGTGGTTGCGGGGTGGGTTTTAAGTTGGTACAGGCGTTGGGATCCCGTCGGGGACAGACCACGAATGATTTGATGTCTTATCTGGATCTGGTAGCGACGGCCATCGGAGCCGATATCGTACCGATAACCGGGGAGAATCGAATTTTGGCCTATTACGGACTGCGGGTAATGAATACCGATCCCCGAACAGGGTTCAAGGCAATTATCGACCAAATTAAAAAAGACGAACTCACCATCACCGACGTAGTATTCATTATAGCCCCTAGAATCAATGCCGCGGGGCGTATGGAACACGGACGACATGCGGTAAACCTTCTTATGGAAACCGATTACGAACAAGCGGTGGCATTCGCCAAAAGTATTGAACAATTCAATACCGATCGTCGGACCCTGGATCAGGAGATTACGGAGGAGGCCTTGATACAGATTCGGGAAAACGGAGAAGAAAATCGCTTCACTTCGGTCGTCTATAAAGACCATTGGCATAAAGGCGTCATCGGAATCGTAGCCTCTCGCTTGACCGAGACGTATTACCGCCCTACCTTGGTTTTTACCAAAAGTGGGGAGAAACTGGCCGCTTCTGCCCGCTCGGTCTCCGGTTTTGATGTCTACAACGCACTGATGGATTGCTCGGATTGTATCGAACAGTTTGGGGGGCATAAATATGCTGCTGGGCTCACCTTGTTGGAAGAGCAGTTTGAGGCCTTTAAATCCCAATTCGAAAAAGTAGTCTCCGAAACCATCGATCCCACCTTGTTGATTCCAGAAATCAAGGTAGACGCAGTGATTGACTTCAAGGATTTGAGACCTAGGCTGATGCGGATCATCAAACAATTTGCCCCCTTCGGTCCCGGGAACATGACCCCTGTTTTTATGGCTGAAAACTTGATGGATACGGGGTACGCCAAAGGGGTAGGCGAAGACGAAAAACACCTGAAGGTTTCGGTGAAACAGAACGGTATAGGCCCCATTGGCGGAATCGGCTTTAATCTGGGCGATAAATTAGGGGTAGTTTCGAACAAAAAGCGGTTCAGTGCTGTTTTTTGCTTGGATGAAAATGAATGGCAGGGCCAGATAAGCCTTCAACTAAAGCTCAAGGATGTACGGAGCTAATATTTCAAATACCTTTTACAGACCGATCGGTCGGTAGTTCTAAAAATGTGTTTGAGGGATGCCGTTTCAGGTTAGTTCAACCTTAATAACGATATTTTAATCCGGGTTGGTCTCACATATTACCCTTTTATAGGCGTTAGGTGTCCGACCGAATGGTCGGTTTTTGATTAATGGCTTCTTGGGATAACAAATCGATTTCGTAAGCCGATTTTGTGGTTCATTACCCGAGAATACTAAATTTACCAACGATTTCTTCCACTAAACGATTGCATGGATCCATACGCTGCCTTACGATTTAAGGAATTCAACATCTTTTTAGGCGTACGATTTGCCATGGTATTTGCTTGGTCGATGCAATTCATTGTCATCGAATGGCAGGTCTACACGATGACCAAAGATCCGCTTTCCCTCGGAATTATCGGTTTGATGGAGGTGATTCCCGCGGTCTCTACAGCGCTCTTTGCGGGTCATGTGGTCGACCAAAAAGAAAAAAGAAACCTACTGGTGAAATGTATCCTCGGGTTTTCGGTCATTAGTTTGGGACTTTTTCTGCTGAGCCTACCTTCGCTGGAGGCTTCCGTTGCCACCACGACCGTTCTGTATGCCATCTACTTTTTGGTTTTTATGGGAGGAATCGTCCGAGCCTTTCTAGGACCGACTATTTTTTCCTTGATTGCATTGATCGTTCCCAAAAAAGTGTATCCCAATGCGGCTACATGGAGCAGTACTACTTGGCAGTTGGCCTCGGTTCTAGGTCCTGCGGCTGCGGGATTTTCAATTAGTTGGATCGGGGTACATTGGTCTATGTGCCTTATTTTGGGCTTTTCCTTGGTGGCGCTGCTCAATCTCTTTCGCATTGCACGCAAGCCCATTCTAAATCCAAAAATAGGGGAACCGGTACTGAAAAGTTTAAAGGAAGGAATTCGATTTGTTTTTGAGAGCAAAGCGATTTTTGGAGCATTGACATTGGATATGATCGCCGTATTGTTCGGTGGAGCCGTGGCACTGCTCCCGGTTTTCGCCCAAGACATCCTACAGGTAGGGTCGGAAGGTTTCGGGGTATTGCGGGCGGCCCCGGCGGTCGGTGCCGCCTTGATGATGGTAGCCTCCACTAGGTTTCCATTGCACCAGTATGCAGGGCGCAAACTATTGGTGGCGGTTTTTGGCTTTGGGGTCTGTATCATCGTATTCGGATTATCGACCTCGTTCTTGATTTCGGTCGTAGCCCTGTTTCTAAGTGGTGCGTTGGATGGAATCTCCATGGTCATACGCCAGACCATTCTACAGTTAAAGACGCCAGACCATATGCGGGGCAGGGTAGCTTCGGTCAACTCGATGTTCGTGGGCTCCTCGAATGAATTGGGAGCCTTTGAAAGTGGTGTGACCGCAAAATGGATGGGAACGGTTACAGCCGTCGTTTTCGGGGGTACCATGACCTTGCTCACGGTTGGGATAACCGCCGTGGTCTCGCCCAGCTTCAGAAAGCTCGATTTGCGTCGGGATGTCGAGGAGCATGAGGCAGGTTGAGCTATTCTTCACCTAAGCAAGCCGCCTTTTACTCCTTCAGTGATTTTTGGGTACGCTACATTCAATCGAACTTTTCCAAAGCAAGTTCCTTGCCATCAAAAACGGCATAGGTATAATACTTGATCCAATCACCCAGATTGGTGTACCTTGATTTTCCGTTCAAATCGATTTCCAAGGGTAAATGTCGATGGCCAAAAATGAAGTGGTCGTAATGATGGGTCTCCAACTTCCGTTTGGCGTATTGTACCAGCCATTCCCTTTCTTCCCCCAAAAATTGGGCATCTTCATCACCGGAAATGAGCTTGTTCTTTACCGAGAAGTACTGGGCCAGCCGCACCCCCCAATCGGGATGTAACCAGCGGTACAACCATTTTGCAATGGGATTGGTAAATACTTTTTTCATACGCTTGTAGCCCTTGTCGTGCGGACCCAATCCGTCACCGTGACCTATAAAAAATGAAACACCACTAATTTCGAACTGTTGTGGTTTATGAAAGACGGGAATATTCAGTTCCTCCTCGAAATATCCGTTCATCCATAGGTCATGGTTGCCCACAAAATAGAAGATAGGGATGCCCGAGTCGGATAATTCGGCCAATTTACCCAAGGTTCGGGTAAAGCCCTTTGGAACGACGGTCTTGTATTCCATCCAAAAATCAAAGAGATCACCTAGGAGAAAGATAGCCCCTGCATCGGCTTTAATAGTATCCAACCAAGCAACGAATTTTTTTTCCCTGGGGCGGCTCTCGTACATAGTAGGCGCACCCAAGTGATTGTCACTGGAGAAATATGCCTTTTTACCTACTGGAAGATCGATGGTCCTCATTAGACTGTAAATATAGGCAAAGACAAACGGACCACCCTAGTTGTCAGCGGCGAACCATTCCGCGAATGATGTTTCGGTTTCCTGAAGTTTTAGCGAATGTAATTGAATGTTTTCAGGAAGTCTTGCTTTGATTTTGGCCGCAAAATCAATGACCATGCATTCGCTTGTAGGTTGGTAATCGGCCAGGATTACCTTGTGGCCCCTATCTTCGAGTTCCTTGGCAAGCTCAACATGAGGCGTATTTTTGTTAAAAACGGTGGCATGGTCAAAGACATCAACGATTTCTTCCTTTACGATTTTCTTCAAATCCCCGAAATCGATGACCATACCGAGTTTTACATGGGAAGTATCCGTAATAGGGGTTCCGATAACGGTTACAGAAAGTTTGTAGCTGTGACCGTGCACGTTACGACATTTGCCGTCATAACCGTACAGGGCATGGCCGGTCTCAAAATTAAACTGCTTGGTAATCCTAATATTTCCCATGGGGCCTTTTTGGAAAGCAAAGGTAGGGATTCTACCAAAACGTGGAATCGAATTCTAGGCTTTACTCCACGATAAGGTTGAGGTTTCCACTTACGCTTGAATGGCAACAATCAGTTCCTGCGGAGTATTCCGCTCGAATGACTTCTTTTTCGTCGATGAACCCTTTAAAAACGATGCTTCTGCTTATAGGAAAATTATCACGGTCGGTAAGGTCGTCGTATAATGGATACCTTCCTGCCTGTCTTGCTTGTTCAAGCTCCTCCTCGGTAAGCGTTCGCGTAAGATCTTCACCGGTGTCAAGATCGGTAACGCTAAAAGCGTCCAAGGGAATGGCGACCCCGCTCGGGTCAGTAACCGTAACAGTATGTGAGATGAAAATGTTTGTACAAGCACTTGCCGAGCAGTCTATATTGGTCGAATCATCATCTCCGTTGCATCCTAATAACAGCAGTAATAAGGCGATTCCAAAAACAGTATTTCTCATGGTCATCGTATTTGAATTGCATAGCTACTTATGAGATACCTGTTTTTGGGATGGTTGCGTGGACTAGCGTTTGAACCTGCGACGCATCCGTATTCGATTAATGAAATAGATGACCACCACGAAAAGGGCCAAAACGGGAAATATAAGATCACCATTTAAAAACTGTAGAATTTCCATCGTACCTATTTTCTACTACAACGAACTACCAAGACGAATATTATTTTTTAAACTTGGATAAGGCTTTTTTGGTAAATTCGGACAACACCAATGTTCCTGTAATACCCGCCCGCTCGACCAAGAGTTCATCCCAATGATCGGTATCGTTCCACAGTACTTTTTTCCATTCTTCGAGGGCCTCGGGGTTGAACTGCGATAGTTTTTGGGCGAAAAAGTCAATTTCCTTGTCCAATTCCTTGGTGGTTTCAAAGACTTTGGAAAAAAGTCCTTTCTCTTGGGCCCAGTAGGCGTTTTTCCACTCGGTGGGGGCCAGGGATAATTCACAGATAGCGGCCTTTCCGATTTTTCGTTCCACCGCTGGGGCGATGACCAGCGGAGCGATGCCGATGGTTAGTTCGGAAAGTCGTATCGATGCGTTGACCGAAGCAAAGGTGTAATCACAGGCCGCTGCGAGGCCAACTCCCCCGCCCACAGTTTTTCCTTGGATCCGGCCGATAATGACCTTTTTACATTTCCGCATGGCGTTGATGACGTTTGCGAAACCGCTAAAGAATACTTTGCCTTCCGATAAATTTTCAATGGCGACCAATTCATCGAACGAGGCACCCCCACAAAAGGCACGGTCGCCCTCGGATTTTAAGATAATGACCGTAATCGAAGGATCTTCGGAAAGTTTTTCCAGCTCCAATACCAATCGGTTTAAAAGTTCGGCAACAAACGAATTCCCGGCTGGATGGCCGAATTCCACTATGGCTACTTTGTTGGCAATGTTGGTGTAGAGGCTTCCGTTTTGTCTTGTAGTTGGCATCTGTTGTTGTTTGCTGTAAAAGTAAAATATTCTTTTTAGAAGGGACAAACCTCCTTCAGTAACCTAGTGAACTAGTGGGAAAAAAGCAATGGCCGAAACTTTCTGCGAAACTTCCAGACCAAGGCGCCACCACGAACCGCCATCCACACCGCAAAGGCAATCCAAATACCGGTGAGGCTCCAATGCAGGTATTTGCCAATAAAAAGTGTGGGGACAAAACCTAAAAAGGTAGCTGCAAGAAGCGTGTTGCGCAAATATTTCATTTCACCCAATCCTTTGAATACACCGTCAAACACAAATGCAACGGCATTCATCGGAAGCCCTAGTATCAACAGATAAAAGATACCATAAAACGCTTCCAAAACAATGGTTTCGTTTGAAAAAAGGCGTCCAATGGGGCGGTAAAAAACGAACCCGAAAACCACCAATACGGTACTTACCAATAGCCCGTATGTAATGATTTTTTTTGCTAATTTCCAGAGTCCGGAGTAGTCCTTGGCTCCCAGTAGGCGTCCTCCCATGATGTTGCCTGCAGCACCATAACCATCAATAAAAAAGGCAGAAAACAACCATAGGTTAATGGCAATCGTATGGGCCCCGATAAATCGGTCGCCCAGGGCGGTCGCCTCCCGGACGGCCAAGATCAGGGCCGTATTAAGGGCCACGGCCCGTACGAATAGGTTTAGGCTCATCCCGATCAATCTTTTGAGCTCGGGATGCCAAGGTCGTCTCAGCCGCAAACTGATATCGGTCTTCGTAATCAGAAGAAAAATGGCCATGATTGCCATGACCGCTTGGGCGATTAAACTGGCCCAGGCGGCGCCTTCAAGATAAAGGGGGTCGATCCAGCCTTCGATGCCATATACCAAAATGAAATCGAGCACTACGTTCAGGACGGCTCCTATAACAGCGATCATCATGGGCCAATACGTATTTTGTAGCCCCCTAAAAATTCCCATCACGGCAAAGGCAAAAAGAGTCAAGGGAAATCCCCAGACCCGAATGGAATAGTAACTGATACAATATTCGAGGATTTTACCGGTGGCATTTAGTAATTGAAAGATTTCCTCGATCACAAAAATGGTCGAAAGCAGTACCAAAACACTTAAACCAACATTCAAATAAATGGCCTGGGCGGGCAGGGTTTTAACCTCCTCCAAACGGCCAGCGCCCAGATACTGGGAGATTATGGCCGAGATGGCACTACGTGTCTGCCCTAATACCCAAATGAGCATGGAGAGAAAAGAACCGACAATCCCTGCTGCGGCCAACGATTCAAGACCGTCAACAGGGATGTTTCCTACGATGGCGGTATCGGTAATCGACAAAAGTGGTTCTGCGATACCAGCAATGGTCGCAGGTATGGCCAGGCTATTGATGGTCTTAAAATTGATGGCGGTCTTCAAATGGCATGGTGGTTATAATACTAATTCATAGCAGTGAAACGGATGCGCGCTCTGTTTTGGGAAGTAAATAGCACCGAGTTTGGTATAGCCGCGGTTTTCATAAAACCGTTGGTTGCGCTTATTTTGACTAAAGGTGTCCAGTCGTACCGAGGAGACCCCCATTTCCTTAGCACGATTCTCTGCAAAATCCATCAAGCGTTGGGCATGCCCTTTTCCTTGTTGATCGGGGTGGACGGCCAGCCTATGAACATATATATTATTCTCATTTGGTGTAAGCCATGTAACCGGAACGTATTCTTCATCCATTAAAGTAGAGAGCACTATGGTACCGACGATGTTGCCAGAAAGCACCAAAACAAAAAGTTCGTCGCGTGCGATGTCGTTTTCAAATGCGGTTTGTGAAGGATATTGATCGTTCCATTGATAGATTCCGTGTTCGATCATATGGGACGCACAAGCCTTGGTCAACCTCAAAATATCGGGTATTTCCGATATCTTTGCACTCCGAATCATAAACAGGTTTAATTTAATTGTAAATTTAACCTATAATTAATCAAGATAAGGCTATGTTAAACATTCTTGTTCCTATTGGCGTCAATCCGGATTCGCATGCTACCCTGCAATACGCCGTGGACTTTGCATCGGTTTTTTCGGCACGGGTTTTCGTGATGGACGTTATTAATGTCAGTTCGAAGACAGGAGGCCTAACGAGTGTAAGCGAAAAAGTAGCACAAAATAGTAAGGAGAAGCTTCGGGAGCTGATCGATAAGGTCGATGCAAAAAGCGTCGATATCAAAATAGCCACTTATAACGGGGATATTGTTGATGGAATAAAGGATATTGACCGAGAATTAGGCATCGATCTGCTAATTCTTGCCCCTCGAAGTAACGACATCAAGGAAGAGTTGTATTTGGGACACACCACGGGAAGAATCGTCAAGAGAACCAATATCCCTATTTTGATCGTTCCCAAAGGAACCACGTTGAGACCTTTGAAAAATATTCTCACGGCCTTTAAATCGGGAATTCTGAAGCGGAAGCGAATACTAGATCCATTGATTGCCATCAAGAAAAAATTCGATGCGCAGGTTAACTTATTGTTGGTCAAGACTCCGGGCTATACCGACGATGATTTAAAAATTGATACCGCTTTGATGGATATCTGTTCGAACCTGACCATTACCGAAAATGCGACTACCTATCAGGGGGTTTTGGAACATTTTCAATCACAAAAACCGGATTTACTCTGTGTATTTCGTCGCAAACGGGGCTTTTTTAAGAGTCTATGGGAAAAAAATACCATTCCCAAGTCGGAGTTTTATGCTACCGTACCCGTCTTGGTCCTATGCGTCAAGAAAGATTGATTTGTACTTTGATACTTTCGTAAAAAGTAGTTCCTTTGAAGTCTAAAATCTCGGGGGATTAGCTCAGCTGGCTAGAGCGCTTGCCTGGCAGGCAAGAGGTCACCGGTTCGACTCCGGTATTCTCCACGAAACCATCACTCCTGTGATGGTTTTTTGTTTGGGCAAATGTCACCCGTTCCCCCGAGGCGGTATTCTCCACTAAAACCATCATTTCTATGATGGTCTTTTGTTTTTAGCAAAACAATAACGTTTGCCAGCTTTTATCGCAATGCCTGGAGAATTATCTTTAACAAAAATCAACGCATATGGATTTGACAAACAAAGTAGCCTATATTACTGGAGGGTCTAAAGGTATCGGTTTTGGCGTAGCCAAAAAGTTAATAGGGGCCGGCATGCGTGTGGCCATCAGTGGGCGTACCTTAAAAACCGTGCAGCAGGCTGCGGAATATTTAGGAGACGACGATGCCGTATTGGCCCTGGAATCGGATGTCACCCAACTGGGTGATGAACAGAAGGCGGTTCAGGCCATATTGGACAAATGGGGCCAATTAGACGTGGTACTGGCCAATGCAGGAGTAGGGTATTTTGCTCCCATCGATGAAATGGGCGATGACCAATGGCACGAGATGATCGACACGAATTTGAACGGGGTATTCCACACTTTGAAAGCCTCGGTAGCGGCGCTTAAAAAATCCAAGGGCTATTATATGACCTTGGCCAGTTTGGCGGGAACCAACTTCTTCGCTACCGGAGCGGGATATAATGCCACGAAGTTCGGTGTAGTCGGTTTTACCCAGGCAGCGATGTTGGATCTTCGAAAATACGACATCAAGGTTTCTACAATTATGCCAGGGTCCGTGGCGACCCATTTTAACCACAACGAACCAGGTGAAAAGGATGCTTGGAAGATACAGCCCGAGGACATCGGGGATTTGGTGTTGGATCTGTTGAAAATGCACCCCCGTACCTTACCCAGTAAAATCGAAGTGCGACCTACCCGACCTGATTTGAAGTGATAGGTGATAAGCAAATATGGACGTTCGGGATTTCATAATGAAATGCAAAATAGACGTATGGTTAGATTTCTTTTTCTTCCAATGGGACAGATGGATTACAGATTTCCAGGATTAATTTTTTGAGTTCCGTCCCAAATTTGGTAAGGACTTGCCGATCGATAATGGTATTTTTGTTCCTGCTTCCTTTTTTTTCCTTGGTCGCAAAGGGCAGTAGCCCGGCACTCAGATTTTTAAAGGAAACAATGCCCGCATGCAATTCGTTAATAGGATGCCGATTATCGTACATGTAGGAATAGCATAGTAATTGAAACGCCTTACTGTAATCGTATTCCGTTGTTATCTGTTCCCAATCAACAATTTCTACTTGTGAGGCAGTGGCCTTCCCGGTCTTGTAGTCGATAATTCTGATTGTACCGTCGAAACTATCGATGCGATCCAACTTTCCTTTCAGTAGAACGGGAAAATCCAATTCGGGAATCGATAGGGTTCGCTCCAGCTTTTGCTCCAAGGCCAGGATTTTAATTTGGTGCTTTTGTAATTGTGCAATCTCCATATCGATAAAGTTTTCGACATAGCGACCTACGACCTCAAAGGCGATCAGGTTTTTGCCCTGGCTTATATCTCCTTCCAGATAGCTTTCGGCGAAATATTTCCTCACCACGTCGCTCGTTTTCGATTTGGCGATGTTCAGACCTTGCGTTGTAAGATAAGTGCCCAAAAATGGGGTATAAAGCTCTTCCAAGGTATCGTGCACGATGGTACCGAGGGTATTGGCCGCCACGGTCTCCTCTACTTCCAACACATCATCGATTTTCAAAAGGTTACGTTTGTAAAAATCAAGGGGATTTCTAATATAATTGGTCAATGAGGTAGGGGAGAAACCGTTACTGGCATGTTGTTTAATGACTTCCATTAAGGCCTTATCTTTCGTAATTTTGCCAAGGGTTTTATGATTGGGCAGTATCTTCGGTGCAGCAACTCGCTCAGTGATATCGAATTGCCTTGACTCATCAGTCAGCAGTTGTCGAATAAGTCTGCTTGGCTCGCCTCCTTCCAGCACATCGGGTTCGGTATTGTAGAGTAGATATACATTTTGGGCACGTTGTAACAAACGATAAAAGTGATAGGTATATACGGCGTCTTTTTCCTTATAGGTAGGAAGTCCGAAGTATTTCTTCAAATCGAATGGAATAAAGGAATTGTGCGATTTTCCCGATGGTAGAATACCTTCGTTCACAGAAGTTAGGATGACGGTTTCAAAATCGAGGTTACGGCTCTCCAACATTCCCATGATTTGAAGTCCCTCTAAGGGCTCTCCCTGAAAATCAAGGGTCTCAGCGACCAGTAACTCTTTGTAAAGGCTTAAAAGCGATTTTTGGTCGTCGATAAAGCTGTGTTGACCCAGAAGTTCGCTTATCTGATTGAAAAGGGTATAAAATCGATACAGGTATTCAATAGCAAGTGTATCGTTCGATTCGGAAAGCGCATCCCGCAATGATAGAATCAGTGACAAACACCTTTGAACCAAAGTGTCGGGGGTCGCAGGACCCTCAAAAAAAAGCAGTGCAATACTAGGATGGTTTTTCGTGGCTTTGAGCAGTCGATCAACGGAAATATGCGTCCAATTATTGTTTTTGATGCGGTTGGATAACATCTTTGCAATATTGGTTTGCCCATCGGACAATAGCGTATTGAGGTAGGGGTGTGCCAAAAAGTCTAACAGGGGTTTGTAGAACCATCCTTCTAAGTCCCTGTTGATATAGAGGTTTAGGAACTGTGTAAAAAGACTTGCAAGGGGTGTTTTGGCCAAGGGATAGCCCATTGTGATATTCACATCGGGAATTTCGGAAGGGATGGCATTCAATATAGGGTTAAGCAACGATTCTTCTCCCAATACCACCGCAGTATTTCTTAGGAGTGACTCGTTCGTCTGATGGAGGGTTGTTAAAAGGTGTCCTACGTATTTGGCCTGCGATACGTTTTTGGGCACGCCGATGACCTCGATTTTCTTCTGTTCCTTGTAATAATGGCTTCGTCCGTTTATCCCATTTTTTTTGATATACTCCCAAGTCTTTTGATGCTGCCGGATAAAAAATCCGGCATCGTGGATGGGATCCTCCAGAAAATAGGTATCGATATCCCAGTAGATTTCGGCTTTCAGATTGGCCAGAATAGTCTGAATGATCTGTGATTCCGCAGCATTGAGAGCGTTGAAACCGATGAAGATGTGTATTTTATCCTTTTGAGTCTCCAAATAGGCACTCAATTTTTGGCAGGCAGTGCGATATACCAGTCCTTGATGACCTATTCCCTTAGCGAGCAAGGTTTTGTTGAAATGGTGGTAGAGCTTATCGAGCTTGTTCCAGAATGACAGATACTCTTCCATCATTTGGGTCTTTTTGGCTTCTGGTGACCAGATACTTATTTCCTGTATTGCCGAAAGGTTGGAAAATAGTTGGTCGGCGTCAATAAGATAGCGATCGATTTCATTAAAATCCTGTAAGAGGGTCTGGCCCCATTTGGAGAAGGCAAAAAAAGTATCTTTCTCTCCTTTTTGCAGGGAATCGTAAACTTTATAAAGCTCAAAGAGTTGTTCGGTATTCGTAGCATAATCGATTTCTGAAACATGCGCCACAAAGGTCTCGATACTATAGATTTCCGGTGCGAAAACTGTTTTTTGGATGTGTTTTAGAATACTGTTTCTGGTAAATGTGCCTGCACGTTTGCTGGGAAGAATAAAGATGAGGTCTTCGAAGTGAGTATACTTTCGGGATACTTCCGCTACGACCTCTTCCAAAAAACTTTGCATGATCAAAAATAAAAAAAGCCCTGACGATTACGTCAGGGCTTTTCATTTATTTAAAAATTCTAGAAACTTACTTGATCAAGTTGATTTCCGTTCTTCTGTTTTCTTTTCTACCAGCTCTGGTCTTGTTATCGGCGATAGGCCTGTCTTCACCATATCCGATAGCGGTCAAACGATCGGCGGCAATACCTTCGGCAATCAAGAAATCCCTAACGGCATTTGCTCGTTCCTCAGATAGCCTTTGGTTCAATTTGGCACTACCTACGCTGTCTGTGTGACCTTCTACAGAGAACTTTGCGTTTGGATATTCGTTCAATATTCTGATGATATCAACGAAGACAGAAGTGGCGGAAGGATTCAAGGAAGACTTGCCAGTATCGAATAAGATAGTTTTAGCATAGTCGTTCAATTGCTTCTGAACTTCTTCGGTTACTTCAGGACATCCGTTGTTGGCTACAGTACCGGCAACATCTGGACACTGATCGTCTTTATCCAATACACCGTCACCATCTTTATCTGGCCATGGGCATCCTTTATTTTCGGCAGGTCCTGCTTCGTTTGGACACTCATCGTCCTTGTCGGCTACACCGTCACCGTCGGCATCTGGACAACCCGCAAGATTGGCCAAACCAGCTTCGCTTGGACAGGCGTCATCCTTGTCGGCTACACCGTCACCATCAGCATCTGGGCAACCGTTCATTTCAGCGGAACCAGCTTCGTTAGGACAGCTATCCTTGCTATCTTCAATTCCGTCACCGTCGGAATCCGGACATCCGTTGAAGGCTTCTAGACCGGCAACTTCCGGACAAGCATCATCTTTGTCATAAATTCCGTCACCATCGGTATCGGTACCACCAAATTTCACGGCGATACCGGCCAAGTGTTGCCAGTGCTTTACTCCATAATCTTCGAAGGCATGCTTATAGGTCATCTGCAAAGTAAGGCCTAGGTTTTCGGTGAACCAGAAATTCACCCCGGCGGCGCCGTTAACGGTACCGGCTCCGATTTCATCTACCCACGTGTAACCACCACCTACTTCGAGGAATGGGTCTACTACGGTGTTCTTTAAGAAGGTATATTTAATGGTACCATCTATAGCGTAATGTGAGAGGTCATCGACACGGGTGTCGCCCAACTTGTTGATTCTATTCAAGGAACCTCTAGCACCTACCGAAAAGTTATTACCAACAGCTTTGGAGACAGCGATATAGGAAATGGAGGGAAGGATGTTCCAGTGATCGTTCACATTGAATAACTCGTTTCCAAAAGAACTTCCATCACCCGTAGGATATGTGTCTATGGCATTGGCCCCAAAACTAACCTGCCAAGGGTTATTCATGTCTTGAGCTTGTATGCTGTTAAAACCTACAAAAAGCAGGGCAGCAATCAATAATTTGCTAAGATGTTTCATGTTCAAATTTTTAAGTTTAAGTGTTTATTAGCAGCAAATGTAAGTTGTTAATTATTATTAACAAAATCAATTGTTTATTTTTTTTAGTGCATTTCAGGTGTTAAATAGTGCATTTAAACGATATTCAGAGCTTTCCCCACTTCGGTAAATGCATCGATTGCCTTGTCTAAATGCTCCTTTTTATGGGCAGCCGATAATTGCACTCTTATTCTCGCTTTTCCTTTTGGGACTACCGGGTAGAAGAACCCGATAACATATATACCACGCTCCAAAAGCATGTTCGCCATTTCTTGTGAAAGCTTGGCATCATGCAGCATTACGGGAACAATGGCAGAGTCCCCGTCGATAATATCGAATCCGGCGGCCTTGATTCCCTTTTTAAAGTAATCGGTATTTTCTTGAAGTGTATCCTTTAGGGTAGTATCGTTTTCCAACATCTCAAAAACCTTTATGGATGCCCCTACAATGGCCGGGGCCAGGGAATTTGAAAATAAATAAGGTCTGGAGCGCTGTCTTAGTATCTCGATGATTTCTTTTTTACCCGTAGTATAACCGCCCATTGCTCCACCCAAGGCCTTGCCTAAAGTTCCTGTGATGATATCGATACGTCCCATTACCCCTTTTTCTTCCAAGGTCCCCCTGCCGGTCTCGCCAATAAATCCTGTGGCGTGGCACTCATCGATCATCACCATGGCATCATATTCCTCCGCAAGGTCGCAGATCGTATCCAAGGGCGCCAATAGGCCGTCCATAGAAAAAACCCCATCGGTGACAATAATCTTAAAGCGGGCTCCGTCCGAGTTGGCTTGCTTCAGTTGTTTTTCAAGATCGGCCATATCACTATTGGCGTACCGGTACCGTTTTGCCTTGCAAAGTCGCACACCGTCGATAATCGAGGCATGGTTCAAGGAGTCGGAGATAATAGCATCCTCAGCGGTTAGTAGTGGTTCAAAAACCCCGCCGTTCGCATCAAAGGCCGCAGCATACAATATGGTATCTTCGGTTCCGTAGAAATCGGCTATTTTTTTTTCGAGCTCTTTGTGAATGTCCTGGGTACCACAGATAAATCGAACCGAGGACATTCCAAAGCCATGGGAATCCAACGTATCTTTCGCTGCTTGCACAACCGTAGGGTGCGACGATAGCCCTAAATAGTTATTGGCGCAGAAGTTTATGACTTCCTCTCCCGTTGAAATCGTAATGACCGCATCTTGTGGAGAAGTGATGATGCGTTCTTCTTTATAAAGACCGTCTTCCTTGATCTGGTTCAGTTCTTTTTGTAGATGTTCTTTTATTCTTCCGTACATGTTCTAGATTTATATGAATTCAGGTGTAATTGTTTCGTTAATATAGACAATGATCTTGTTTTCCACAACATAGCCCATTTGCCTTAATGTATGGGCATAGCCATTCAACTGTCGTTGATAGGAAGCATTTCTTTTGCCGGTTTTGTAATCGATTATCGAGACGTTCTTTCCGTCGAAAACCAGTCGATCAGGGCGTATGATATGTCCGTCAGCGGTCATGATATCCTTTTCGTTCCTTACCTCATATCCTTTTTGATAATAGACGGCCAATTCGGGGTGGTGAACCAGTTGCCCCATGGTCTCTTTGACAAGTGTTAACTCCTCCCCTTGTACCTCCCCTCTTCGGGACAAGGCCATTAATACATCATCAATATCCTCCACCGTTTCCAAAATGCCCATGGCTTCATGTATTAGGTTTCCTTTTGAAAGGGCCGCTTCCCTTTCGGTATCCCAAAGATTGCCGGTGCTTGTTAGAATCCTAAAACCCGGTCTTTCTTTGTGGGTATATTGGTAAGGGATGTATGCTACGATAGCATCGGTCTCTTTTTTAATCGGGTCGAGTTTCCCGAAACTAAAAGTGTCCTTGGAAGGGTCCCATAATCCCTTTTCCCTTAAAAAATGAATGAAAAGGCCGGAGTAGTAATCGGTGTTGTGGCCTCCGGTCTTATCGAGTTGTTTTCTTGTAACGATGAACAGTGCTTTCTCGGCACGGGTCAGGGCCACGTATAAAACGTTGAAGGCATCCAATTCCATCTTTTGTTCTTCCTCCTCGTATAGCTGTTTCGCGATTGCCCCATATCGTAGTACTTCCTTCTTTTCGTTAACGAGCAGCTCTTCAAATTCGCAGTAGTCGTTTTGATCGACGGGCAGCCATAACTTTTTGTCCATTCTCTTGTAGAGGTACTCATTCGCGTATGGAAAAATGACGATAGGGAATTCCAACCCTTTTGCTTTGTGAACCGTCATCACCTGCACCGCGTTCAGGTGATCGGGCGCGCTAAGACCCAAGCTATCTTTTTTCTTTTCCCAATACGCTAGGAAGGATCGTATTCCCGTACCCTCTTTTTGCTCTACCTCGAGTACGGTATCCATCAAAAATAGAATATAGGCATCGGACTCATTGGCTAAATTGAATTGTCTGATGGCCAATTCCAAAATATCGTAGACCGATTTTTGCTTCATCAACTCCAGATCAAATCCGAATTCATCCTTTAAAACGGCTTCCAAATCCCCTAAATGCCGTGCTATGAACTCGTGACGGCTCTCTTTTCCCTTTGATAGGAAGAAGAGTACGTTGTAACTTATGGCCAAATCCCCAAATTGATTTTGGTAGTGCAGTAGGTCTATTAAGAACCGAACCTTTTCACTGCTTAACAGCAATAAGCTTTCAGAGGAAATTACCGGAATATGTTGTTTTGTCAGAAAATCGGCCAGTGCGACACCCTCCTTGTTACTTCTTACCAAAATACAGATATCACTATATGTATGCCCCTTTTGCAACACCTTTTCAATAGTCTGGAGGGTAGCCATACCATATAAGAGATCCTTGTCTTCCTCCACCGTCTCTTCGACAAAGGTCAATTGCACATAACCACCCTTCTTGGTGTTGGGAAGTTGTTGGTTTCCTTCCAGAAACAACTGCTGGTATAATTGGTTGTTCAAAAAAGGGGCCGAGATGGTAAAAAAGTTGTTGTTGAACGCAATAATTTCTTCATGACTCCGGTAGTTCGTAGGAAGAGGATACACCTTTGGTGCAATGACGAACGGATTGGCCCGATTAAGGATAAGGTCGAGAAATTGCTCGGCCCGACCTCCACGCCAACGATAGATAGCTTGCTTGGCATCCCCGACAAGAAATAAAGAACCCGTCTTTCCTTGCGCATCTTGGCTTTCTAGTGCATTGGCGATCAAAGGCACCAAATTCTCCCATTGCATTCTCGAAGTATCTTGAAATTCGTCGATAAAATAATGCCGGTACTTTTCTCCCAGACGTTCATAGATGAAGGGGGCTGGTTGATTTTTGATTTCCTTTGAAATGATGGTGTTGAATTCGGAAATAGATAACTGATCCCGTTCTTTTTGCAATTGTTTGACTTCCTGTTGTAAACCGTTCAATACGGTCAAGGGTACGATATTGTTATAGGCGTTTTTCAGAAGCGCCATCTCGTAGTAGTGTCGCTTTATGGCAGAGAACGATTCAATGAATTCGGGAAGCAAGGCATCGATTCGGGCTTTCGTATGGTCTGGGCAAGTTTTGTTGTATAGGGGCTTCGAACCAAAATCTACCCGCCAAGAACGGTCGAAATCAAGGTTGGTATCCCCCTCAGCGATTTTTTGGATATACTTGGGGAAATAACCACCGGTGAAGTCCGCAAACTCAAGACCATTGCTTTCGATATACTCCAATATTTTTGTCGCTTGGAGGACCATGTGGCCTTGGGCGGATTTTATTTTTTGTTGGAAAAGCTTTCTCAATTCCAAAAAGTCCTCGATGCCCTTGTCATGAAACTTTTCCAGGTGTACCGCATGATTTTCGCTGAAGAGTAGTTTGCCAATTTTATTCAGGTCGTGGGCCACGTCCCAACTTTTGTCGTCATCTATTTTTTCAAAGGCAAACTCGATAAGGATTTGGGTCAACAAAGAATCGCTCCCCGCCTTTAAAATCAATCGTGAGACCGCCTCGCTCAATAATAAATCGTTATCCAGTATCACCTCAAAATTCTGCGGTAATTTGAGGTCTTTGGCAAAGGTGCGAATGAGTCTATGGGTGAATTTGTCGATAGTCGAGATATCGAAAAAAGCGTAATTGTGCAAAATTTCCTTTAGAGCATCCCTTGATCTAATTCGAAGGGTTTCCGAGTCGAGCCCTATTTCTTTTTGGACATCAAGGAATAACGGCTTTGCCTTTTTGATATCGAAGGTGTTGGCAAAATCATGTAGGCTACCTAGAATACGGTGTTTCATTTCTTCGACTGCCTTATTGGTAAAGGTAAGGGCCAATATTCGGGAATAACCTTTCGGGGAAGAGAGCACGATTTTGAGATATTCCCTTGTGAGGGTGTGTGTTTTACCCGAACCTGCGGATGCGTTAAAGATTTTAAAGGGATGGTCCTTCTTCGGTGTTTCCTGAACGTCAAACAATGTAGCCATCGAACCCATTTCCTTTTGATTACAAATATCACATTTTAGGTGGTCTTGACTAAATTTTTATTACAGGAATAAATGTGGGTGGCACAAAAGTGGCTTCACTGAGCTATAAGCTCATGCCAGGTATAAAGAGTTTGTCAATGAAGAAACTGGTACAAGCTAAAATTTATGGTAATTGAGTGCAAGGTGCACATCTTCTTAACAAATTATTAAAGAAATATGTTTGTTAAAAAACGTAGTTTTGATAAACACAATATTTTAACTTAAAAACATACATATTATGGCTTTTGAACTACCTAATTTACCCTATGCCTACGATGCATTGGAACCACATATCGATGCCCGTACCATGGAAATCCATCATACGAAACACCACAATGGATATACGACCAAACTAAATGGTGCCATTGAGGGAACCAGCCTCGCTTCCAAGTCGATAGAGGATATACTCGCCAACTTGGACATGGGCAATGCCGCCGTTCGTAATAACGGAGGTGGATTCTACAATCATTCGCTCTTCTGGGAAATCATGTCGCCTAACGGGGGAGGGCAACCTTCGGGAGCTTTGGCAGATGCCATTAACGATGCCTATGGTTCTTTTGATGAATTTAAAGAGAAGTTTAGTTCGGCCGCAGGCTCTAGATTTGGCTCAGGCTGGGCATGGTTGTGTGTTCATAAAGGCGGAAAAGTAGAGGTTTGCTCAACACCGAATCAAGACAATCCGTTGATGCCCAATACCGGATGCGGGGGTTTCCCGATTTTAGGATTGGATGTTTGGGAGCATGCTTACTATCTGAACTACCAGAACAGAAGACCGGATTACGTGAACGCTTTTTTCAATATCATTCATTGGGATAAGGTAGCCGAGTTGTACGAGGCAAATAAATAACACAGTTGTATATTATTGATTTAGAGCCATTTTACCTTAAAGGGTAGAATGGCTTTTTTTTGGTAGGCGCCACCAAAAAAATAGAAAAGGGCGGAGAAGCCTCCACCCTTTTCGTCCCAAATCTTACCATAAACTTAACCTACTTATGCTATGGCAATACTAAATTACTGGTATTGTGGGAAATAAAAAAGAAATTTTAAGAAATTTTAAGTGTTTTTGGTTAAAAAAATTGTAAGTAGAATTGGTTAAAAGTGAGGGTAACCTTGTTAATTGCTAGGGTTCCGGCAATAAAAAAGGCGGAGCAAAGCTCCACCTTTTTCCCCAAATCTTACCATGAACTTAACCTACTTATGCTATGGTTCCTCAAAAATAGACCTAAATGCCCCAGAGGAAAAAGGTTTTAGACGAACGCCCAACTATGGCGTTGAAATACCTTAGACGGCATAATGTCCTATACAAGTGAAAGAAAAGGAATACAGAATGTTTCCATCAACTCTTGGTTGTAACTCGCCGGCTTTCCCAAACTATACGGTTTGAGGTACTTCGCTATCATAAACCTTATTTATATTTCCGATGGAACGAACCCAAATAAACAATGCAAGTTTCCCAAAAAATGTGTTGACTTCTGGCATGTTGATTGAAGAAGTAGATAATCGGATTACCAGAAATGGCGATAAAAATGGCTGATCAATAAAAAAGGCGGAGCAAAGCTCCACCTTTTTTCCCCAAATCTTACCATGAACTTAACCTACTTATGCTATGGTTCTCCAAATGTATTGGAAAACAGATTTGAGAAAAAAAATCATGGTTGAAATTCCTTTAAATGGGTTGAAATGTAGTTATGAAAATTTATTTGGAAGAAGAAATGGGAAATTCGGGCATTCTCGACCGGAGAAAACCCTAACGCTCTTGTCGTGGTCTGGTTGGTAGGTATGTCATGGCGGGATGTCTTGACCAAAACTGACCATGACCAAATAAAAAAGGTGGAGAAGTCTCCACCTTTTTTGCCCCAAATCTTACCATGAACTTAACCTACTTATGCTATGGCAAATCTAAAATAGGCGGGCCACTTACCTTTGAAGCCAAAAAGACGATGAAAACAAATAATTATCGATGAAATGCATAAAATGGAGTATTTCATCGATAAAATCCCTAATAGGCCCGTTGGTTTTTTCCTTCGTAAAAATTGATAAAAGCCCGATTGACAACTCGATTTCCACCTGGAGTCGGGTAGTTGCCCGTAAAGTACCAATCCCCTAGGTTTTTCGGACATGCCCGATGCAGGTTTTCGATAGTTTGGTAAATAATCTCTACCTCGGCCTTGATATCTTTAGGACTGAGTAAGTCACCTATTTTTGCCGAAATTTCATCTGCGGTGAACGGGGCGTAGAATTCCTTCACGTAGTTGATGACCTGTTGATCTTTGGTGTTCACCTGCTCCAGACATTTTTGATAGATATCGTCGATAGTCTGCATCGTATTTCGTTCCCTATGCAACTCTAAAGCGGCTCTAAAAGCGATAAAATCCTCTAATTTTGCCATGTCGATTCCATAGCAATCGGGATACCGAATTTGTGGGGCAGATGATACTACGATAATTTTTTTTGGCGATAACCGGTCAAGAATGCCTAGAATGCTGTTCTTCAAAGTGGTGCCGCGTACGATACTGTCGTCTATGATGACCAGATTATCCCCTTTGTCAACCGAACCATAGGAAATGTCATAGACATGGGCAACCAGGTCATTTCTGCTGCTATCTTGCGTGATAAAGGTACGTAGTTTTGCATCTTTAATGGCTACTTTTTCGATGCGTGGTCGAACCTCCAGTATTTCGTGAAGCTGTTCGCTGGTAATACCGGCCCCAAGCTGCAATATTTGTTCCTCCTTCTTTTTATTGAGATAATTCTGCGCCTCTTTGACCATACCGAAAAAAGAAGTTTCAGCGGTGTTTGGAATATAGGAGAACACCGTTTTTTTGATATCGCCGTTGATGGCCGAGAGTATTTTTGGAAATATCAGCTTACCCAACTCTTTACGTTCCTGATAGATTTCCTTATCGCTTCCCCTTGAAAAATAAATGCGCTCAAAAGAACAAGCTTTTCGTTCTACGGGTTCCAAGACCTTTTTGATGGCGGTTTCCCCACTTTTCTTAATAATAAATGCATGACCGGGATCCAATTCTTGGACGGCTTCGTAGGGTACATTAAAAACCGTTTGGATAGCTGGCCGTTCGGAAGCCACTACTACAATCTCCTCATCTTGATAATAGTAGGCAGGCCGAATCCCTGCTTGATCACGCAACACGAAGGCATCCCCATGACCGAGCAAACCTGCCATGGCAAAACCACCGTCGAAGTTTTTGGTTGCCCGCTTCAAAATCTTGTGCACTTTCAACCGTTTGGCGATCAGTGGCGATGCTTCCATTTTATTATACCCTTCTTTCTTGATCTGTTTATAGAGCTTGGCAACCTCATCGTCCAGGAAATGTCCTATTTTTTCCATCACCGTAACCGTGTCGGCCATCTCCTTCGGATGTTGCCCCAGCTGAACGAGGTTGTCGAAAAGCTCATGTACGTTGGTCATATTAAAGTTGCCCGCAACGATAAGATTTCGGTGCATCCAATTGTTCTGACGTAAGAAAGGGTGTACGTTCTCTATGCTATTTTTACCAAAGGTGCCATAACGAACATGGCCCAACAACAGCTCTCCTATGTAAGGAATGTGACTTTTTTGAAGGGCGACATCATCGGCATATTCCGGATGTTCTTTTAGAGCCGTATTGATGCGGTCGTTGATTTGGGCGAAAATATCCTGTATGGGCTGTTGAGCGGCAGAGCGTACACGACTCATATAGCGTTCGCCTGGTTTCATGTCGATTTTAATGCTCGCAAAACCCGCTCCGTCCTGTCCTCGGTTGTGCTGCTTTTCCATCATGAGGTACATCTTGTTCACCCCATAAAAAGCCGTTCCGTACTTCTCCTTGTAATACTCTAAAGGTTTAAGTAATCGGATGACCGAAATGCCGCATTCATGTTTAATCGCATCACTCATTCTAACTGTACTTTTTATTTCCTTAACCTTGTTCGAGAGGTGCCCAAGACCAGGTTGCTTTTCTTGCTCCTTTGGCGGCTGACGTCTGCCTGATTTCTATTGCGGACAAGGCTAAAAAAAGCCCCAAAAAGGGGCGTGTTTTCATTGCAATTCTATATCAAATTGTGTCAAGGCCTTGAATTGATGCAGCCTCTGGTTTATCTCCTCTTTTTTTAGGTTCTTCATTCGTTCGGTTCCGAAACGCTCCACGCAGAAAGAAGCAAGGTTCGAGCCGTGGATAATAGCGCGTTTCATATTATTGAAGGAGAGATTTTCGGTCGCTGTCAAATACCCTACAAATCCCCCGGCAAAGGTGTCGCCCGCACCGGTTGGATCAAAGACTTCTTCCAACGGAAGTGCAGGAGCAAAGAATACGTTTTCATTGTTAAACAACAGCGCACCGTGTTCCCCCTTTTTAATGACCACATATTTTGGACCCATTTCCTGTATTTTGGAAGCGGCAGTTATTAAGGCGTATTCTCCCGTCAATTGGCGAGCCTCTTCATCGTTAATGGTAATAACATCAATGTGTCTGATGACTTCCTTCAATTCTGGCAATGCATTATCCATCCAAAAATTCATGGTATCCAAGACAATCAACTTGGGCCGTTTCGTCATTTGGTCGATAACGCTCATCTGAACACTTGGGTGCAGGTTGCCCAGCATAACCACCTCGGCATCGGTATAACTTTCCGGGACAACAGGATTAAAATCGGCCAGGGTATTTAGTTCGGTCACAAGGGTATCCCTAGAGTTCAGGTCGTTGTGGTACTTTCCCTTCCAATAAAAGGTTTTTCCACCTTTGACGACTTGGAGTCCATCGAGGTTCATGCCGTGGTTCGAAAGCAAATCCAAATAGTCGTTTGGCAGGTCATCGCCAACGATGGAGATAATGGCCGAGTCCACATCGAATTGAGCGGCCGCGAGGCCAATAAAGGTAGCGGCACCGCCCAAAATCTTGTCAGTTTTGCCAAAAGGCGATTCAATTTCGTCAAAAGCTACGGTGCCTACAATTACGAGTTTCCCCATCTGTTTTGAAAATTTGCTGCAAATATACAGTTTTGGGATACCAATTGCGCAACGTATTTATATCAAATTATAAAATTTGATGAAGGTCTTGGTATTATCCTTGAACAAAGACCGGTAAAGTCATTTTCTCCCAAAATCCGCAGGGATCTCTCCCCATGCCTTGGTCTCCCATTTGACGATCGGAGTGTTGTAGGAATTGTTTTTTAACCAAGTGATGGCCCGCCGAATCAAGTCGAACAACGGCTTGTTCCTAGGGTTCTCTTCCAATTTGGTATTGCAACTCTTTTTACGCACCCAGCTCATGGCCGTACGGGAGTCGGTATAGATGATACGGTCGCTCTTGCGTTCTTTCAAATAGGCAAGCCCGTGCACAATGGCAAGGAACTCACCAATATTGTTGGTACCCTCCGCGAAGGGGCCTTGTTTGAACAATTTCTTACCTGTTCTGGTATCGACCCCCTGATATTCCATCACCCCGGGATTACCACTGGAGGCAGCGTCTACCGCTATCGAGTGGTAATTAGGGCTACCTATCTTTAGCAATTGCTCTTGCGTTAGCGATGGTTCCCCTTTCTTCTTGCCCTTGTACTCATCGTAATTGCCGTTGTAGGCTTTCTGGGCCAACTCAAAGGTAGGGAACGACTTGTATTGGGCTCCCCTGAACCCGGTAATCGCGGCCTTGCAATCGTCCCAGGTAGTATAAATGCCGGGGCGTTTACCTTTCCAGACCGTGTAGAACTTTTCTTTTTTGGCCATCAGTCTCCTTCTAACAATCGTTCGATTACTCTGGGAAAATGCTCGTATTCCAGTGCATGTACTTTTTGGGCAATGGTTTCGACCGTATCCTCTTCGGATAGGGCTGTTTTGGCTTGATAGATAATAGCCCCCTCGTCGTAATCCTTGTTTACGTAGTGTATGGTGATACCTGTTTCTTTTTCCCCTTGTTCCTTTACTGCCCGATGCACATGTTTTCCATACATGCCTTTTCCTCCGTATTTGGGCAACAAGGCTGGGTGAATATTAATGATCTTATTAGGAAAATAATCGATGAGGTTTTGTGGGATTTTCAAAAGGAAACCGGCAAGGACAATCAAATCCGGTTTTAGGCCCTTTAAGATATCGAGTACACCATCACTTTTGGAGAATGCCGCACGGTTAAAGTATAAAGCGCTAATATTCAAAGTATTACATCTTTCTAAAACCTTGGCATCACTTTTGTTGGTGAGTACCATGGCTATCGTAATGTCGGGCCTATCACGAAAGTAACGCACTATGTTTTCAACATTTGAACCTGAACCTGAAGCAAAGAGAACGATACGTTTTGTGGGCAGTTCGACCATCACCGAAGAATCATAAATTTCTCCGACGAAAATACTACTCCTGTCCTTAATTTTCTTAAATTACAGTACATTTTAACGACAAATAGTGTATTTAGTCCAAAGTTTTTTATTTTTGCCATCAATTTTAAATTTTTAAAACCAAAATAATTATGTCAGACATTGCATCAAGAGTAAAAGCTATCATCGTTGATAAATTGGGTGTAGATGAGAATGAAGTAGTAACCGAGGCTAGCTTTACTAACGACCTAGGGGCAGATTCATTGGATACTGTTGAGTTGATAATGGAGTTTGAAAAGGAATTCGATATTCAAATCCCTGATGATCAAGCTGAAAACATAGCGACCGTTGGCCAAGCCATTAGTTATATAGAAGAAGCGAAGTAATTTTATGTTTTCTTGAACAAGTTTCAAAATTATCCATGTGGTACTCACGCCGCATGGATAATTTTTTTTAATTTCACTTGACTTTCAACGTCATTTTGTTTACACTTTTTGGGAGGTATTTCACTAGCAAAATAAAATAAGGTTCAATGCAATTAAAACGAGTTGTGGTTACCGGTCTGGGAGCCTTGACCCCCATAGGAAATAATATCGGAGAATACTGGAACGGTCTTAAGAACGGGAAAAGTGGCTCTGCGCCCGTTACGTACTACGACACTGAAAAATTCAAAGTAAAATTTGCGTGTGAACTAAAGGGGTACGATGCGCAAGACTTTTTCGACCGAAAAGAAGCTCGAAAATTGGATCGGTTCGCCCAATATGCCTTGATATCTTCCGACGAGGCCATCGAAGATGCCGCATTGGACCTGGACAAATTGGATAAATTTCGCGTTGGTGTTATTTGGGGTGCCGGTATCGGCGGACTGGAGACTTTTCAGAACGAAGTGATAAACTTCGCCCAGGGCGATGGCACACCGCGGTTCAATCCATTCTTCATCCCCAAAATGATTGCCGACATCGCTCCGGGTCACATCTCCATCAAACATGGGTTCATGGGTCCCAATTATACGACTGTTTCGGCCTGTGCCTCCTCTGCCAATGCCTTGATCGATGCCATGAACTACATTCGATTGGGCTATTGCGATGTTGTGGTTTCGGGAGGTAGTGAAGCAGCGGTGACGATTGCAGGGATGGGTGGTTTTGGCGCAATGCATGCATTGAGTACCAGAAACGAGAGTCCCGAGACCGCCTCCAGACCCTTTGATGCCACCCGTGACGGATTTGTTCTAGGCGAAGGTGCGGGTGCCTTGATCTTGGAGGAATATGAGCATGCCAAAGCAAGGGGGGCCAAAATATATGCTGAAGTTGCCGGTGGCGGACTTTCCAGTGATGCGTATCATATGACTGCTCCGCATCCGGAGGGTATCGGGGTGGTGCAGGTAATGAAGAACTGTTTAAAGGACGCCGGTCTAAATCCGACCGATGTAGATCATATCAACACCCACGGCACATCGACACCGCTGGGCGATGTGGCCGAATTAAAGGCCATTACCGAGGTGTTTGGAGATCATGCCCCGAATATCAATATCAACTCCACGAAATCGATGACCGGGCATTTGTTGGGAGCCGCGGGCGCTATCGAGGCAATTGCCTCCATTTTGGCCATGCAGCACAATTTGGTACCTCCCACTATTAATCATACGACGGTTGATGAAAATATCGATTCTCGATTGAATCTCACATTAAACAAGGCACAATCTAGAGATGTCAATATTGCGATGAGCAACACCTTTGGATTTGGAGGTCACAATGCCTGTGTAGTATTCAAGAAAATCAGTTAAACCAACACATGGTGTTCCCAAAAAATATATTCAATTCCCATCCCAAGGAGGATGGGGATTTTTTTTTAGGGATACAACATATCCTGGGATTCAAACCAAAAAAGCTCAAAATCTACAAGAAGGCTTTTTTACACCGTTCGGCCAATAAACGGGATAATGAGGGCAATCCCATGAATTATGAACGTCTGGAGTTTTTGGGCGATGCCATGCTAGGGACAATTATTTCCCATTACCTGTATAAACAAGTTCCCGGTGGAGACGAAGGGTATCTTACCAAGATGCGGTCCAAGATCGTAAGCAGGGAACACCTGAACGAGCTGGGGAAAGACCTTAACTTGATCCAGTTCGTTGAGAGCCGTATTCCAAAATCACATTTTGGCGACAACATACACGGGAACGTATTTGAAGCCTTGGTTGGAGCAATATATCTCGATCGCGGATATAAATATTGTGAAAAATTCATCCAATCACGCGTCATCGAACCTTATGTGGACATCGAACAGTTGGAAGGCAAGGTCATCAGTTACAAAAGCTTGGTCATCGAGTGGTGCCAAAAGCAAAAAAAGAGCTTCAACTTTGATGTGTATGAAGATACCGGCAAAGACTTGCTAAAGCATTTTGCCGTGAAACTTTCCATAGAGGAGCATGTGATTGCCAAGGCTCGGGCCACCTCTAAAAAGAAGGCTGAGGAACGAGCTTCGAAAAGAGCCTATTTTGCATTACAAAATAAAATAGATAAGGCCTGATTTCTTGAAAACAAATTACGAAAACGTTCTAGTTGGGTTAAATATCGCTTTCTATTTCCTCACTATAGGCAGGTTAGCCTAATAAACGTATCTTTACAGCTTACATAATTTTGTTCTGATATGGCCGCAGTGCATAAAATTATGGATGATTTTTATGAAGACCCGTTTTATCTGGTGGCCCTTCATAGTAGCCTGGAAGATTATGAGCTGGTTTATTTCATCAACCTGCACTTGAAAACCAAGTTCGTGCGATGTAAGGAAGATCTTCAGCTAACATCACATCTTTCGTTTCCTATTTTTGAATGGAAGGATGAAACAAAGGATAGTTATTGGTCACTGATCAGGAACAATAGCGCCCAGGAAGAAAGTTCGCAAAGAATCGACCTTTTTGAGGGAGAACCCTCTTTTACGATTCATCATCTGATACCGGAGCATAAAGAAGTAGATTATTTTCTAAAAGTGGAGCAAGACGATTTTGATGTTGAGGCAACCGTGTTGAAACCCTTGTTGAAAGTACCCAAAATAATCACAGCATATACCATAGATGCCAACAAGCTTAAATCTAAGAACAATCTAATATTTTTATAATGCCAAGCAGAAAAAAGACAAAAATTGTTGCTACCCTTGGACCCGCTACGAGCAAAAAGGAAACATTGAAAAAAATGATCGAGGCCGGGGTAAATGTCTTTAGGATCAATTTTTCCCATGCCGATTATGATGACGTATCCCGGCGGATTGAAATGATTCGGGAGCTTAACGAAGAAATGAGCACCTATACCTCCATATTGGCCGATTTGCAGGGCCCCAAACTAAGAGTTGGGGTAATGGCAGGTGAGGTAGTCGTTTCCCCTGGTGACGAGTTGGATTTTGTTACCGGAAAACCTTTTGAAGGTACTTCTGAAAGGGTATATATGAATTATGGTTCGTTCCCTCAGGATGTAAAACCCGGGGAACGTATTCTGTTGGACGATGGGAAATTAATGTTCGAAGTACTTTCGACCAATGGCAAAGACAAGGTAAGGGCCAAAGTAATACAGGGAGGTCCGTTGAAGTCGAAAAAAGGGGTCAACCTGCCAAACACCAACATATCCTTGCCTGCCTTGACCGAGAAAGACGTAAAAGATGCCATATTCGCCATTTCCAAAAACGTAGACTGGATTGCTTTGTCATTCGTTCGCTTTAGTCAAGATTTGATTGATTTGCAAAACTTGATCAAGGAACACTCGGAGGAAAAGATTCCTATCATTGCAAAAATCGAGAAACCAGAGGCAGTGGAGAATATCGATAAAATCGTGTCGTATTGTGACGGACTCATGGTTGCCAGGGGAGACTTGGGAGTAGAAGTACCCGCCCAGGAAGTACCATTGATTCAAAAACAGTTGGTGCTAAGGGCTAAAAAAGCCCGTATCCCTGTTATTATCGCTACCCAGATGATGGAAACAATGATAACAAGCCTAACCCCGACCAGGGCGGAAGTAAACGACGTGGCCAATTCGGTGATGGACGGAGCCGATGCCGTAATGCTTTCCGGGGAAACCTCGGTGGGGAACTATCCCGTTCAGGTCATAGAAAAAATGACCAGTATCCTTAAAAGCGTCGAAGGCTCCGAGTTAATCAAGGTACCGCACGACCCGCCCCATATTCGTACCAAAAGATATATCACCAAATCGGTGTGTTACCACGCGGCTACCATGGCCAATGAAATAAAGGCCAAAGCCATTTCTACCTTGACCAATAGTGGTTATACGGCATTTCAAATATCGGCTTGGAGGCCATCTGCCCATATTTTGACATTTACCTCGAACAAAAGAATCCTAGGCCAATTAAGTTTGCTTTGGGGGGTGCATGCCTTTTACTACGACCGTTTTGTTTCTACGGATGAGACCATTGAGGATGTCAACAGGATTGCATGCCAAAAAGGCTTTTTGGAAGTTGGTGATATGCTAATCAGTTTGGCGGCCATGCCCATAAAGGATAAAGGTATGGTGAATACCTTAAGGGTTACCGAAATAGAAACCTGCAGTTTTTAGGATTAGCTGACGAACTAAATAAAAAAGCCCCGAAACGCTATTGGAATCGGGGCTTTTTCGTTGTAAACAAACACTTAAGCTACTTCTTTTTCATAGGCAATAAAATGGACCACTCTGCCGGACTCATTAAACAAAGGTTCTCCTTTTATCCAACATCTATAGGGTGTTCCGTCTTTTCTATAATTCAGTACCACCGCTTCGAACGAATCCCGATTCTTAATGGCTTTCGATATATAGTTCGAAGTCTTTTTACAAGTATCCTTACCTTGGAACATTTTTGGGGATTCACCGATTAGATCCTCGGCCTTATACCCGTTCATTTCGACAATGTTGTGGGTCGCATGTACGATTCGCAATCGATCATCGGTAACGACAATGACATGCTCTTTTTCCACAAGCTCTTCATTTAAATTCAAATTGGCTCTCCAACCGTAATTTTTAGCAAGCCGATTCAAAAAGGCAATATCCCTACCGGCTTTCGACAGTTTGTCGAAGTACAGTGCATAGGAATCCCACGAAGCGATGGGTAGGCCTTTTATGAATTGAGACCCATAAAATTCTTGGGCAGCCTTATCATAATGTTTCAATTCGTTCATCGTTATTTTACTTAGAAATCGATAAATAGAGATTCCAGATTATTCTGGATAGACGCAAATTGAAGTTGACAGTATCTAGTCAATTTCACAGCAATTTTTAAACAATACTAGTAAAAGTTCGGATCGCCCTGAAATTTCTAGGAATGATTAACAGTTTTGTTTAATAATTAAGGGGAATTGAAATTATCTGGCTGTGGAAGTCTGAACAAAAAAAGGAGGTAAAAGCCTTAAAATCTTGCGGTTTCAAGCCTTTTACCACATAAAATCCATGTAATTCAACATAAAATCGGATGGTAAAAAAGGGGTATTCAGAGCAGGTCGCCCTACCGTCATATTTCTTGATTTTCTACAACCCTTTCTCCCGCAAGCAAAGATCAAGTGGTAATGGGTGTAAGGCAATTTTTTATATCCCTCGGGGTATAGGGGTGCTTTTTACTGCCTTTCATTGTAATAGGAGTCTCTGAACCAGCGGTTTTTTGAACCAGAGGGAAGTATATACAAATTTTCGGATAAAACGTACTGTCACCTACCCCTTTTTGAGCCGCATCTTTGCCCTGTATTTCAAAAGCAGCCATACAATGATAGCGCAATTTTTCATTTTTAATCTTACTGGGATTTTTGTACAAACCAAAAGGGTAGTGGTTCAATCCATAGACATCAATACCCCTTGGGAACCAAAATACCATCACGATTATTACTGTGGGATAAAGCAATCGACAAAGCTATCGTAGCGAAAAACATTTATTCACCGTCAATAAAGCGAAGAGTCGAATCAAACGAATATCCAGCTTCGTGGAACGACAAAACATTTAAATTTATTATGAGCTCATTTAAAGTACCAACAAGAGACGAAGTAAGTGACGATAATCAAGTGATTTTCGACAACTTGGAAAAAGCAGTCGGCTTTGTACCTAATTTATATGCCACCTACGCCCATTCGAAACATGCGCTAGCGAATTATCTAAGCTTGCAGAACGCAAAGACTTCCCTTAAAGCTAAGGAGAAAGAAGTGGTCAACTTGGCGGTCAGCGAAGCCAACAATTGTGTGTATTGCCTTTGTGTGTATTGTCTTTCGGCCCGTACGGCCATTGGCAAAATGAACGGCTTCACAGACGAACAAATTTTAGAACTGCGTGCAGGATATGCAAACTTTGGTGGAAGATTGGACGCACTGGCACGTTTGGCAAAGAATATGACGGAATATCGGGGCACTACGGATGAGGCAGTCCTTGAAAATTTCTTCAGTGCCGGGTGGACCAAAGAAAACCTAATCGATACCACTGTACTTGTCGGGGATAAAACAATATCGAACTATTTGCACAGGACTACGCAAGTTCCGGTGGATTTTCCAATAGCGCAATCGCTATACACGGTAGGCGTTTAATTCCAAATAGGCCTGTACGAATTTGGGAATCGTATGGTATTGACCAAAGAGAATATTGAACCCATATAAATTTTATGAATCGAATATTCCCTTCAAGAAGGGAATGATAAAGAAAGTAATCATGAAAAAAGCAATCACAGTAGTAGTAACCGTATTTTTTGTTGCCGTATTTTCATCGAATGCCCAGGATAAAATGACGAAAGAAATCACTAAGATTATCAATTTGGAGCAAACCCCCGGGGAATTTACCCAAAAAAGCCTCTCAGTACCGGCCGGCACCTACATTTTTGAAATTGCCAATAATGGAGTAGGGCATGATGTAGGTTTTGTATTAGTGAAAAAAAGTAAAGACATTAGCAACCCAGAGAACCATGTCCAGACCGCTTATGTAACCGAGGTGGTAAAAACAGGAACCACCCAAATCTCGAACCCGACAGTACTGGAAAAAGGGGAGTACGCATATTTCTGCCCTATGAACCCAACGGCCACCGATAATACTCTTACGGTGGAGTAAAGGTCATTGTTCAAGAATGGATAAACGCAAAAAGGAACCTACATCGGAAGGCTCCTTTTTTGATAAATTGGGTGTATTGAAGGGATATTTTTTACTCCTCAACAATCAGTTCGGTTTTTGCCTCTTGCTCATTAAATTCTTTTTCAAGTTCTTCCGCGGCATCTTCCAAGGTAGATTTTACACAGGAAAAAGCGGTCATGGATACAAAGAGAACTAGGAAGAGTTTGGTAAATACAGATTTCATGGTTTAAAGGTTTAGGTTGTTAAAATTTTGTTAGCATATAACAGGAAAAAACCGCAAATAGTATATGACTCCGGGATTAATCGACCAAGCGCATTAAAAAATTGCCTCGAACCGATGGTGCTATTCCTAAATAAGTTCTTTAGACCGATTCTTAAAAAGCGATATTACGGGTATGGGCCGCCTGGCGATTCGATATAGAGGAGAGGACGGTCAGCATCACTTCATATATTGTTTTTAATGTCGCCAGGCGGATGAGCGAATAACCTATCAAGGCGTCCGGAGGGATGTTTTTATAGTCTCTCCCGACTAAAAATCAAATTTCAGCTGCACGGAGACCGAATCTTCCTTTGTGTCGGTCTTTTGTTTTTCGGTATTTAAATTGGAGAGTGATATTCCCAAAAGACGAACGGAGTTTTCCAGTTTTTCTTGATACAGCAATTCTTTGGCTGTTTCCAAAATCAAGGCTTTGTCGGCCACAAAATACGGAAGTGTCTTACTTCGGGTTTGGAGTGTAAAGTCGCTATATTTTATTTTCAGGGTGACGGTCTTTCCTGCGATTTTCGATTTTTGTAGTCTTCGACGTAACTCCTCTGCAATGTGCTCCAAACGTTCCAACATAAAGATTTCGCTGCTGAGGTTTTCGCTAAAGGTCCGTTCGGCCCCCACCGATTTAGGAATGCGGTGTGGTTTTACTTCGCTCCTATGAATACCCCGAACTACGTGATAGTAGTGGGCGCCGCTTTTCCCAAATGTTGACTCCAAAAATGCCAAGGACTTTTCCTTGAGGTCTTTACCTGTAAATATCCCCAGCTTGTACATCTTTTCGGCGGTAACCTTTCCCACCCCATAAAACCTACGAATTTCCAGGGTTTCCAAAAAGGGAATCACTTCTTCCGGATTTACGGTTTTTTGTCCGTTCGGTTTGTTGATATCGCTGGCGACCTTGGCGATAAACTTGTTGATTGAAATACCGGCCGATGCGGTAATACCGACCTCATCAAAGATTCGTTGGCGTATTTCCCGGGCAATCAAGGTAGCGGAGGGATTCCCTTTTTTATTCACGGTAACATCCAAATAGGCTTCATCCAGTGAAAGGGGCTCAACCAAATCGGTGTAGTCGAAAAAAATAGATCTGATTTTTTGGGAGATTTCCTTGTAGCGCGCAAATCGTGGTTTTACGAAGACAATCCGCGGACAGTTTTTTTTGGCCAGATAACCGCTCATCGCACTACGCACCCCATATTTGCGTGCCTCGTAATTGGCGGCTGAGACGACTCCCCTTTTTTCGCTTCCGCCAACGGCCAATGGTTTGCCTTTTAATGATGGATTGTCGAGTTCCTCTACCGAGGCGTAGAAGGCATCCATATCTACGTGAATGATTTTTCGTAAGGGCAATTCGTTGGGCATACACAAATTTAAGGCTTATATTAGAGTTGTTTTTTATGATTGAAATAGAACGAAAATATCTGGTAACATCCGATGCGTATCGAGGAAAGGCAATTTCAAAAGAACGAATCATACAAGGTTTTCTCAATACCCATCCCGAACGAACGGTTCGGGTGCGTATAAAAGGAGACAAGGCTTATTTGACCATCAAAGGCAAGTCGAACGAGTCCGGCACCTCGCGTTATGAGTGGGAGCAAGAGATGGCTATTACCGATGCCGAAAAGTTACTGGAAATCTGTGAGGAAGGCCGTATCGATAAAATACGGTATTCGGTTCCTTTTGACAATCAAATTTTTGAGGTAGATGAATTCTTGGGCGCCAACGACGGACTTGTCATTGCAGAGGTGGAGCTAAACAATGAAACGGAATATTTTGACAAACCGGATTGGCTGGGGAAGGAGGTCACAGGAGATATCAAGTATTACAACTCCCAACTGGGCAAGCAACCTTTTAAAACCTGGAAATAATGAAATGGCATATACTTATGGGGGCAATGGTTCTTCTGTTTTCCTGCAAACAGGAACCAAAGCCTGAAAACACGGTTACCCAAGAATCGCAAGTTGAAACCGAAAAGACGGTAAAGCAGCTTAGGGAAGAGCTGATATCAAAAGGGTTTCAGATTTTCGACTATGTCGATGAGGCCACCAAAGACACGGTAATCATGCAACAGTATTATATCGCTTTTTTGAAAAGTGGCCCCAATCGATCCCAGTCCAAAGAAGAGGCGGATAGCCTGCAAGCATTACACCTCGCACATTTGGGTCGCATGTATGAATTGGGATATGCCGATATCTCAGGCCCCTTTGGTGACGATGGCGACATTCGCGGGATAACTATTTATAACACCCCCACCCTTGAGGTGGCCGACAGTTTAGCCAATATGGACCCTATGGTGAAAGCAGGTCGGCTCGTTATTGAGATGCATCCTTGGTGGGCCGCCAAAGGTTTTCCGTTGCGCTGAGTCGGTATCGGATCCACTCGTTTTTTTCTTGGGCCGAACGTCTTCTCAAAGCTTTAACTTTTGAGTAAATTACAGGAACATATCCTAGAAAGAGCAAGAGGCCGGACAATGAAAAGATGGCCCCAAGATGGGCGAAGGCCTCCCCGCTGGTTAAAATACTTAAAACCAACAAGGTCGATAGGGGAAAGGATAAGGCTAATACGTTAATAGCGAAGGTACCATCGAAGGTTTTTTTCTTTTTAGCGGTTGTATGTTCAAGTACACCGACCGCCGAGATATGTGCAAAAGGCCAAAAACTACAGGCACTGAAGCCAAACGAAAGTAGCAGAAGGATGTCGTTGGTAGTGGTTATTCCAGAGAACATCAGGAAAACACCACTAAGGAAGGCTACCAATCCCGCCCTAACCAATAGCAAGGATAGTATCGTGGTCAATTGCTTTCTTTTTATGTTCACCGCGAGGCCAATAAAAAGAAGTACCAAAGGGGTCATGATACCACTAAGTCTATTTAGTGCGTCGTTGACAAAAATTGGCAATGAATCCATTGAAATTCCCGAAAACACCAAAATCAAGGCAATGATAATGAAGATATTCACGGGTTCGGATATCATTGCCAATGCCAATGATTTTAATTTTGAGGCTCCTTTTTTTTTTAAATGCGTATGTCTACGGTAATGCCAGTTCATGGCTACGACATAAAGAAAGAGCAAGACAAATGTTTTGTTCCCGAGATCGGCCATGGCTGCTTTTGCCAGATAGGAATCCCCAAGAAATTCCATTACGAAGGGAAAGCAAGATAGTCCAGGTGCCAAGGACGGCAACAACAGTCTAGCCGTTCGATATTTTGTGGAGTCTTGCGAAATGCCCAGAACGGGCAACAAGAAAGGGAAGCTCAGAAACAATAGGATATTGAGCGAAAACGCAAATAAGGGTAACAACAGTAGGCCCGAATCGATTTCGATGCTTAATAGGGCCAGAAAAATAGTGGCCGGAAGGGCCAAATTCAATATTATTTTCTTCAGCCCTGCTACTTCCTCCTTCTTCCCAAACTTTGGCTTTAACAGTAGTCCAATAAGAATAAAGAGGATAAAAACGATGGTTTTTTGTAGGGTGGGATCCATAGATTATGTCAAAACTTGCCCTAATGCAGCGGTGAACAATTTCATTTCATCCATTGTTCCCATACTTACGCGACACCAATTCCTGTTCATAAAATTGAAGGCACGAACCCCGACTTTCAAGTCGGTCATTTTTTTAAGAAAATCTTTACCCTCCATTTCAATAGGAAAAATTAAAAAACTGGTGTGGGAAGGGACATATTCAAGGCCCATTTGGGTCAACGATTCATACACGTATTCACGGCAGGCCATATTCTGACGTCTAGAACTTTCAAGAAATTCAGTATCATCCATGGCACCCATGGCGGCGAACACCGAAGGATAGGAGATACCCATCCCGGCCCTGGTAATCTTTTGAATTTTATCCAAGGTAGTTTCTTGGGCAATGGCATACCCCACACGAAGCCCCGCCATTCCATGAATTTTGGAGAAGGTCCGTGCTATGATCACGTCTTTGCCTTCATTGATCAATGACACCATACTTTGTTCGGTCCCGTCCTCTAAAAACCACAGATAGGCCTCATCGACAAAAACGGGGACCCTTTCCGATATGCGCGAACAGAAATCCAATAATTCTGCGGCATCCGTTGTAGTGCCTGTAGGATTATTGGGGTTGCATATGTACACCAACTTGGTTTCGGAATCGATGGCTTCCTCCATGGCTTTGAGATCATGGGACCAATCATTTTTTAAAGGAACGGGTTTCCAAGTTCCACCAGCAGCTTCGGCTACTCGGATTAACGACATATAGGCAGGATCGGCAGAAACGACATTCCCACCGTTCATAAAAAGTACCATTGCCGTTTTTTCCAATAAATCCGACGAACCGGGCCCCATCATGATATTTTTTGGTGCCACTCCTTCAAACTCGGCAATTTTATCAACCAGTTGAAATAACTCTTTCCAAGCATATCGATTACCCCCGGCCGCAGATTTTTTCAGGGCTTCCAAAGCCATGGGAGACGGACCGTAGGGGTTCTCATTAGCGTTCAGTTTTGCTTCAAGGATAGGAAACTCCCTAAGATTCTCGGGAAGATATTCCTTGAAGAAAGGACTGTAGACCGCGTCGCCGTTTACATCTAATTGAACTGGTACTTTTGCTGTTTCGGCAAAAGTTACATAAGGAAAGAGGGTTACGCCACCAGCGGTCAGGAACCCTCTTTTGATCCAATCCCTTCTGTTGAGGTTTTCATTTTTCATAGGTTTTCTTTATTGAATTAGCCATCACTCCTAAATTAGGGGAGTGAAGAAAAAAAACCTATGGTAATATCATAAAAATCAGACAGTTAAAATGAGCTTCTAAGATTTTGGACTCCTTGAAATTATCAAATTCACACTGCCATTGGCGAAGAAGATATATGATATGCGGTGGTCAAAGGTTGGACTTCAACCAATCAAAACTTTTCCCTATGGTCGTAAAACATTGGTTTTCAGGAACCAAATCAGGAATGATATCGATAGATTTGAGTTTGTCGAGCGGTTGCTCCCGGAGGCCTGTGAAGACGACGGTTACATTCTTGTCATATAATTCCAAAATGGCATCCTCCAAGGCATACAACCCCGATTGGTCGATGTGTGGAACACGGTCCATTCGAATGATCAATGCCTCGATTTGGGGAGGAATGTTCTTGATTTCCTGCTGAAAATGCGAGGTGAACCCAAAAAACAAAGGTCCGTAAAGGTGTTTAATATAGACTTTGTCTTTGTACTTTTCGTAAAATTCGATTTCGTCCTGCCAAGGTTTTTCCCCATCAAAACCGGCTAAAGTACCCACCTGTAAACCTTCTTCTGCAATATCACTTGAACGTTTCATAAATAACAACGAAGCAAGCGTTACCCCGATACCTACGGCTTGGATTAGGCTCCCAAAAGTTGTAAATAGCAATACCACAATCAATACAAAGGCATCTGCCTTGGGTACCACCAACAAGTGTTTGAGCCCTTTGGTGTCGACAATTTTAAATCCGATCGGAATGAGGATGCCGGCTAGTACCGCAAGTGGAATATAGGCCGCCAGCGAACCAAGCCCCAACAAAACGGCCAATAGAAAAAGTCCGTGCACCGTACCTGAGACCCTCGTTTTCCCGCCTGAGTTGATGTTGACGACCGTACCTTTGGTAGCACCTGCCCCGGGAATACCGCCAAAGATGGCTGCCACGGCATTTCCGATACCTTGCCCGATAAGTTCCCGATTGCTATTGTGCTTGGTCTTGGTCATATTGTCAGCGATCACCGAGGTAAGCAAAGAGTCGATAGAGCCTAAAACGGCCAGCACCAGGGCGTATTCGAGTATCAGAAAATAGGTGCCGGAGTCGACCGATAGGATGCCATCTATTTTTAAATCGGGAAGTCCCGAAGGTATTTCCCCGATGATAGGTACTTCCCATTGCAAAAAGTAGCTTACCAAGGAAGCTATAATGAGGGCGACCAAAGCACTAGGAACCGCTTTCGTGATTTTTGGAAACAGGTAATAAATCAGCACCGTAAGCCCTCCCAAAACCAAGGCCTGCCAATTGAATTCAGCAAAAAGCCTGGGTAAATCCTGTATGACCGCAATAGTGGATTTGGGGGATGACAAGCCTGCAAACGGAAACAGTTGCAAGATGACGATAATGAGTCCTACCCCGCTCATAAACCCTGATACTACCGGATAGGGAAAGTATTTGATGTAGCCCGCAATATTGATCAAGCCAAACAGGATTTGGATGATGCCCCCCAAGAGAAACGTCAATACAATGATGCCCATTGCATCTTCCAAGCTTCCGGTCGCCTCAATGGCCGCGGCGACCAAAGCCGCCGATACCACCGTCATAGGGCCGGTAGGGCCGCTTGCCTGGGTTGCCGTACCTCCGAAAATGGCAGCCAATATACCTACTGCAATCGCCCCGTAAAGTCCGGCAATCGCCCCCAGACCCGATTGTACACCGAAAGCCAAAGCCAGCGGCAAGGCAACTACACCAGCGACGAGACCTCCTGTAAGATCACCTTTTAAATTGGCGGTATCATATTTTTTAGAGAACATGGTTTTTCAGATTTAATGGTGGCCTTGGCCAACGGAGGACCAGACCAATTTGAACAAAGTTTAGCGTTGTTTAAAGATAAAAAAGGAACTTTGAACTAGCTAGCTTGCCCTGGTTCTTTTCCAAATAAAGATCCTATGGTAAGAACAAATCGAACGATTTTCTACGAGTTTGTGGTTGTCTTAAACAACGATTAAGTGGTAAATTATGATGATTTGGCGTGCCTTGATTAAAACCCTATTACCAAGAAAGAACGTTTTTGAAATCCAAGATTTTGATCTAGGCCCTTAATATTAGCAATCTATTTTGCCAGGATACCCTCTTTTTCCAAAAGTGGGATAAGGTGTAATTTATTTTCGTTGACACTGTTTTTTTCGAACAAAAACCGCTTTTCGTATAACTTGTCATCGGCGTAATATGTGACGAAGAATTCATTGTTCAGAAGAAGCACCTCTTCTTGTACTAGCTCTATTTTTTCGAAAGATTTTCCTTCGACCACTCCGATACCGTGTCGCATTGTGGATGTTTTTTTATCTCCATCGAACCCCTTGGATACGACTAGTACCATTTCGATCTTCGATTTGCGGTTGTTTAGGATATAGGCGTTCCAGTCCTTGGAGAGAAAGTCCTCGCTCCACTCCGGTATAAGAGCGACATATACATCTTTGGCAATGGGGATTTCGATATCTTTCTTCACCACAATACGCTATAGGGCACTTCGAAACTGTTCCAGGAAACGTACATCGTTCTCGCTCAACAGTCGAATATCGGAGATTTGATGTAATAACAATGCGATACGATCAATACCCATGCCGAAGGCAAAGCCTGAATATTCCTTCGGGTCAATACCGCAATTGTCCAATACGTTGGGGTCTACCATACCGCAACCCATGATTTCCAGCCATCCGGTGCCTTTGGTCATGCGATAGTCGGTCTCGGTTTCCAGCCCCCAGTATACATCAACCTCGGCACTGGGCTCGGTAAAAGGAAAATAGGAAGGACGCAATCGAATCTTTGATTTTCCGAACAGTTCGGTAGTAAAGAACTGGAGGGTCTGTTTCAAATCGGCAAAAGAAACAGCTTTATCGATGTACAGGCCTTCCACCTGATGAAAGAAGCAGTGTGAACGTGCCGATATGGCCTCATTGCGGTATACCCTACCGGGAGAAATCGTACGTATTGGAGGCTTATTGTTTTCCATGTAACGCACCTGCACCGACGAGGTATGGGTACGCAACAAAATATCCGGGTCTGTTTGAATAAAAAAGGTGTCTTGCATATCACGGGCCGGGTGATATTCTGGAAGGTTCAGGGCGGTAAAATTATGCCAATCATCCTCGATTTCAGGTCCCTCGGATACATTAAATCCTATCCGGGAGAAGATTTCGATAATTTGGTTTTTTACGATAGAGATCGGGTGCCGTGCCCCCAAGCCGATAGGTTCGCCCGGTCTTGTCAAATCGCCATGAATGCCTTTTTCGTCCCCTTTATTTTCTAGGCTATTCCTTAAAGAATTCACTTTTTCAGTAGCGGCTTTTTGGAGCGCGTTGATGGTTTGTCCAAATTCTTTTTTTTGGTCGTTCGGAATGTTTTTAAATTCGGCGAAGAATTCCTTTATTAATCCTTTCTTGCCCAAATATTTAATTCGGAAGGCTTCCAGGGCTTCTTTCGAGTCGGCAGCAAACTGCTCTACTTCAAGGATGTGTTCCTTAATCTTTGTAATCATGACGCAGTGGTAATATGGGCAAAGTTAAAGTTTTTGGGCAGCACTTTCGTAATTTGAGGGTTAATTCGGATTATTTACCAGTGTGGTCGAGTCATAAACGTCCACGACATTCTCTTTGACCCAAACAAGGCAGTCTTCGAAGGTTGCAAAAATATGTTCGGTAGGAATTAGATCTGGAACGATATCAACGCGTTCCATCATATAACGGGGTTGAGGTGGCACGTCGACAAAAAGAACATTGATTCCTGATTTGCGCAAATCTATTAAAACATCTTCAAGTGCATAGAGGCCCGATTGATCCATATAGTGCATTAGGTCCATGCGTATTATTACTGTCGAAGCGGTAGTGGGTATCTGTTCCGCCAATACCTGAAAATCACTTGTGGAGCCAAAAAATAAAGGACCTTTTAGATGTTTGATAAATACTTCCTCACGAAGATTTTTTGGGAAGTCCGACTCGTCCTCCCAGGCTTTTTCCTTTTCTAAGGACTTGACATCGGACCGCTCGGCCGTGAGGTCTCCCATTTTTTTCATAAACATCAATGACGCAAATACCAGACCGATACCGACCGCATAGATAAGGTCCCAAAAGGTAGATAGCATCATCACCACGAGCATAATAATGACTTCGGAACTCAGCTTCAACGGGCCCAATGTAATATCCTTGGGCAAGCTGGGAATGGCCTTTAATCCTTTATAGTCCATAACATTGATGCCGACCGTGATAAGAATTCCCGCCAGTACTGCGGCAGGTATTTGGGAAGCTACCGGGCCCAGGGTCAACAAAATAAGTAATAACAATACCCCGGCAATCATTCCCGACAGCTTTGTTTTACCCCCGGCATTGATATTTACAACTGTACGTATCGTGGCACCGGCACCAGGAAGCCCTGCAAAAATGGCGGCGATACTGTTACCGATTCCCTGTCCTACCAATTCTTTATTGGGCCGGTGTTTTGTCTTGGTCATGTTGTCGGCAACGACTGAGGTCAATAGTGAATCAATAGCACCCAAGAGGGCTAGGGCCAGTGCCGTAAAAATATAGGGAGTAATCGACTGTAGCTTAAATTCCGTAAAGATTTCCAGTCTGGGAATCGGGAGTCCCTCGGGGATTTGGGAAATAGTACGATAATCGAGATTGAAACCGTAGGCCACCCCGGAGACCACGATAAGTCCGACCAGGGTACTGGGAATGACCGTAGTGATTTTTTTGAATCCGAATATGATTACAATGGTCATCGCGGCCAATGCCAATTCGAGCCATTTGATATTCCTAAAAGCCCTTGGCAATACACGAACCGTACCTATAACGCCCGATGAAGCCGCTGCCGCAAGGGTCTGGGCCTCCTCTAAAATGGCCGGTTCGTTTACCTCGTGGCTGCGTTTAATCGTTTCTTCGAAATCTTCCAAGACCAAAATACCTTCACCAGCTTCTTCCCTTAAGATATTCTCTAGTATAAGTTCTTCCGCAAAGGGTTTGTACTCGTCCACAAAATCGCTATCCTCTTTGGGATAATAGCCGAGCGAGGGTAATATCTGCGTAATGATAATGATAAGCCCGATAGCGGTCATGAAACCGGAAACCACGGGATAGGGTATGTATCGAATGTACTTCCCAAGACCTATTAGTCCCAAACCAATCTGAATGAGGCCTGTAAGAAGAAAGACCGTTAGGATGGAAGGCAATGCCTTTTCAACACTCCCGTCGTGGCTGGCGATAATACCCGCAATGATGACCATACTCACAGCGGTCATGGGTGCCGTGGGGCCTGATATCTGGGTGTTGGTACCCCCAAATAAAGCGGCAAAAAAGCTGATGAAGATCGCTCCATAAAGCCCTGCGCTGGGCCCTAGGCCAGAACTCACCCCAAACGCAAGTGCTAAGGGCAGGGCTACGATTCCTGCCGTAATACCACCAAAAAAATCTCCCTTAAGGTTAGAGAAAAGGTTATTCATCGACCACTGCCTAATATACTCGTTAAGATAGTCTTTTTACCCAAAGAAACGGCCAATACCGCAGTATTGGCCATCTAATATGATTTGCTTTATGCTAAACGAACGTTACCTTTCCATTCTGTATATCATACATTGCGCCGACAATCTTGATTTCCCCATTTTCTTCCATTTCTTTCAAAACGGGGCTCATTCGTCGCATGTTGTCGATGGTCATATGAACGTTTTTTAGAGCTACCTCATTAACAAAGTCGATGTTCTTGGAATTTCTAAGGCTCCTATCGGTGGGCTCGGTCACCGCTTCGACGGCAGGTTTGATCTTATCGAGTAATACAGTGAGGTTGCCCAGGCGCGCATCGTCACAAGCCCCTTTCACCGCACCGCAGGCGGTGTGTCCCAAGACCACCACTACCTTGGTACCTGCAAGCTTACAAGCGAATTCAATGCTGCCAAGTAAATCTTCATTTACGACATTGCCAGCAACCCTAGCGCTAAAAATATCTCCCACACCCTGGTCAAATATCAGTTCGGCCGACACCCTGGAATCGATGCAACTAAGAATGGTCGCAAACGGATATTGCCCGCTTGCCGTATCGTTTACCTGTTCCAATAAATCCCTATCGGCTTTTTGGCTGTTTACGAATCGTTGATTGCCTTCCTTTAAAATCCGTATTGCCGAATCGGGCGTGATCGCTGCCTGTGTTTCCTTCGTATGTGCTTTCATAGTGTGTGTTTATGACTCAAGCCAATTTCGGCTCTAATTTAAAAAATTCAATATAGCTCGGAGGGTTTATGACTTCCCCGCGTTCCGATACCAGCTTTATGGTGATGTTTCGGTTCCTTGCCTTCTCCGCAAAATCATCTAGAATTTCAATGATATCATTATCCAGATAACGGGTTTTCCGAACGTCCAACTCAAGAAAGGAATCTTCTGGCAGATTGTCCAATTCTTTTAGTATGGCACCTTTGTTGAAAAAGGTCACCTCTTCCGCCAAGGTCATTTTTATCCTTCCATCATCCACGTCTTCGCCTTCCATATGCAAAAAGTGCGAATTTTGGTAGCTTTTTATGAGGATGACCGCAATCCCTACTGCCAAACCCATACCGATACCTACCAACAAATCGGTAAATACGATACCTAGGACGGTTACCGTAAAAGGAACAAATTGTTTCCATCCTAAATCATACATTTTTCTAAAAAGTGCGGGTTTGGCGAGTTTGTAACCTACAATGAATAAGATCGCCGCCAATACCGAAAGCGGAATCATATTCAAAAGTCTCGGAATTAGGATAACCGAGGTCAATAAAAAGAAGCCATGAATAATGGCCGACATTTTAGATCGCCCCCCCGACTGAATATTGGCCGAACTTCGCACGATGACCTGGGTGATCGGTAGCCCTCCGATCATTCCAGAAATAATGTTTCCGGTTCCCTGTGCAAGAAGTTCCCTGTTGGTAGGGGTAACCCGTTTTTCTGGATCTAGTTTGTCGGTTGCCTCTACACAGAGCAACGTCTCCAAACTGGCGACCAATGCGATGGTAAAGGCGGTAATCCAAATTTCCGGATTGGTGATTTCCCCAAAATTGGGGAAACTGAATTGTCCGAGGAACGAAGCCGCATCTTCCGGTATAGGTACTCTGACCAAGTGATCGGAGGAAATGCCCCAAACATCACTATTTTGGGTAAGGCTATAAAAAACAATTCCGACTAGAACCGCTACCAACGGACCCTGAACTAGTTGAAATATTTTCGCCTTCTTTGAAAGAACCCGATCCCATAGCAAAAGAATCGCCAACCCTATCACGGCAACAAGGGTCGCGCCCGGACTTATGTTGTTCAAGGCATTGAATATTTCGGAAAAAGTATTCTCCCCATCAACCTGAAAAAAAGCGAAGTCGCCCTCTGGATCTGGGTCGTAACCAAAAAAGTGTGGAATTTGTTTTAGAATGATAATGATTCCTATGCCTGTAAGCATACCTTTAATGACCGATGACGGGAAATAGTAACCGATGATTCCGGCCTTTAGGATTCCGAAAATCAACTGGATGATACCCCCTAAAACCACAGCCAATAAGAAATTCTCATATCCGCCCAACGCACCTATGGCCGTGAGCACAATAGCGGCTAGACCGGCCGCTGGGCCACTGACCCCAATTTGGGAGCCGCTGAGTGCGCCGACAACGATACCGCCTACGATTCCGGCTATCAATCCCGAAAATAAAGGCGCACCACTTGCAAGGGCGATACCGAGACATAGGGGCAGCGCCACAAAAAATACAACAATACTTGCGGGCAAGTCGTTTTTCAAGGTTTTGAACATAAACAGAATATTTGGTCTTCATCTACTAAACGAAGACAGGTTAGGTAAAAAAAGACAAGTATCGTACTACGCCAAGAATTTTGGAGGAGGAAGAAAAACATCCACAGAATGGGAATAATCCACTTCGAGATAATAACTTGATGAATTGGGTTTTTGCCAATGCCTGGATGAAACCGCTATAAAATTTAGATGAAAGAACAAGTCTTTTTCAGAGATTTCCTTTTTCTCTCCCTGCTTATTCTCTTCTTCACTAAAATCCATCACCAGGGGGGTATCATTATCGGCCCCGATCAAAGTAGTTATTGACGGGGTTAGGATGGCCGTCACCAATAGAAAAGAGACTAAGAGAAGAAAAAAGGCTTTCATGGAAACTTCCAACAGTTTAAACAAATATAATAGTAATGCTATGGTAGATTGTTAAGGAAACCTTAAAAGTCTTTCAATAGCTTCACACTCTCTTTGGGCAACCATCCGGTCTTGCCATCCGCGATGCGGATTTTGTGGTACTCGTTGAAGTCTTCCAACACTTCTACCTTTGTTCCCTCATGAAGTCTGAACACCTCCTGCCCTTGGGTGTTGGGGTCCGATTGTATTCGTACCTCATCCGCAAATACAATGGCGGGCATGTCATCCTTGAAATCGTTGTATTGAATAAATGCAAAAACTACCGAAGTGATAGAAAACATTAAACACACCAAGCTCAGAATAAATGCGATGCGCTTGCGGGTGGAATATCTAAAATAATAAAAAGCAATGTAGAGCAGCACGAATAAAATCATAAAGATTACAGCGGCGTAGGCCCATTGGTCGAAAGATAAAAAATGGGTTATCTGTTTATAGAACCTGGAAAGCCCCATTTCAGGTAGTGCGTCGATAGCGTCCAAAGTCATGTTTTGGGCGTAGCTCAAATTATTTTTTATTTCAGGGTCATCGGGTCGAAGCAGTAGGGCTTTCTCATAATAGTAAATACTTGGGGCGATCTGGTTAAGTTTATAGTAGGAATTACCCAGATTAAAGTAGAGTTCGGCCGAATGCTGGCCTTCGTCGAGAATCGCCAAATAATCTTCAATGGCCATTTCGTACTTACCGTCGTTATACGCATCATTGGCGCGGTCAAAGAGGGCCTCGTTCTGGGCCCATGTCTGAAGACCGGTTAGTAGCAATATGATGGCTAGAATCCTTTTCACGTTTTGTCTTTCAATCGTTACTCTTTTTTATCATGACTTTTTTCAAAGCTGTTTGTCCATTGTCGAAATCACCTCACTCGCCGTATCGTAGTCTTGCTGCATCTGTACATTGGAAAAGGGGCTATAACGGGCCATTTCGCAATTTTTCAAAAGGCTAATGAACCTGTTCCTGGTATCTTCGTCCACTTTCCTTTCCCGTAAAAGCGAGGCTATCTTATCTTTACTAAATTCGGAGGTTTCGATTTTTAGCTTTGCTTTTAAATAGTTATGCAACGCCTTCTCCAAGGCGATGTAAAAAGCCTCTTTATCCCCTAACGCCTTTTTCGCGGTAGATAAATATTTTCTAGCCAGTCGGTTCGCTTTTTTAATTCGGTTTCCTACAACATCTCCCGCCATTGCTTCTCTTTTCTTGCTTAGATAAATGGCGACGGGAATTAGTAGAAGCGGTAGCAGCCACCACAGGTAAAAGCCCGGCGAGCCAAAAAAGTAATTGCTGCCTATTGCGGTAAGGTTGGGTTGTAATTTGATGAAATTGAACTGGTTTCCGGTAGTCACGACTTCCTGTTTGCTCCTTGAAACAACATCGGAGGCACCACTCGTAGGACCTGACAACACATTGATGATGATTTCATCGGAACTGAGGGTTCTGTACTTTTCGGTCTTTGGGTCGAAATAGCTAAAAGAAACGGGGGGAATGGGATACTTCCCCTTAAAGGACGGTACGATGGTGTAGTTATTGCTAACCTTCCCTTGTGATCCGGAGAGTGTCGTACGTACATTTTCCTCAAATTCCGGTTCGTATACTTCTAGGGAGCCTGGGAGACTGGGTTCTGGTAGCTGAAATAGTTTAAGGTTTCCTTTACCGCGTACCTCTACCTTGGCCTGTAGCGATTCCGACGCGTTGAGATCGGTCTTGCTGGTAGTGACCTCAAAATCAAAATCGCCCACGGCACCACTAAAATCGGCAGGCTTGCCTTGTTCTGGCAGTTGTCTTACGTTCAACGTACGTCTTCCGGCAGAAACCGTTTTGTTGGTCGAGGCGTACACGGCGCGTCCAAAAAAATCGCGACGAGCTGTAGGTACGTCAACGGTGACCTCCAATGAGAGTGGCTCAATCTCCAACTTACCGGCCCGTTGTGGATAGAGCACTACTCTTTTTAACACCACATAACGGAAGGGTTTTCCTTGATAGGTCCCATTTTGGGCATTGAGCCGGGTGACCGGAATGTCTTGACTCCAAAAGTTGTTGTACTTGGGATTATCTAATGGCCGGTAGTTCGAAACACTGATCGTTGGACTCACATATAGTTTGTAGACCACGCTCACCGCTTCATTTAAAAAGGGAGTTATTTTGGAAACCTCCGCCACCAGGTGGAGGCTTTCGTCGGCTACGTCGTCGACCGTCATTTCATCGTTGGGCTTATCCACAGCGGCGGTAACTTCGACCTGTTTCGGACTTGATTTATAGGTTTTCCCCTTGATGACGATAGAGGCCTGTCCGATAGAGAATTTACCTCTTGCCGTGGGTGCCAGGGTATAGGAGTAGGTTTTGGAATAACTACGCACACCATTGATCCAAGAGGAGCTAATTGCTTGGGAAGGCCCCATTAAAACCTTAAAACCCTGAAAATCCGGGGCAATAAAATCATCGCCGTCCTGGTTCATGGTAAAGTCTACGCGCAAGCGCTCGTTGATGCCCAGCTTACTTTTGCTCAGCTTTACCTCAAAAGTAACCTCATCGGCACTTTGCGCCTTAAGAAAAAAGGCAAAGGCCAATAGTGGTAATAAAATGATATATCTTTTAATACCCATGGGCATTACCAGTCTTTCTCGTTCTTTACTTTAACACCTTTTATTTTTTTGGCATCTATCTTCTCCTGTACTTTCTTCTCTTCTTGCTGCATGGCTTCCAAGAGGTTCTGTATCTGTTGCTTACTCAACTGATTGGGGCGTCGTGGTTGCTCTTCTTTCTTATCACCTTCTTCCGGTTGTTTCTTCTGCTCCTCCTTTTTGTCCCCGTCACCCTCCTTGTTATCCTCTTTATTTTCATCTTGTTGATCTCCTTCTTCACCTTCTTTATCCTGATCTTTCTGTTCTTGTTTGTCGTCGTTTTCTTTTTGGTCTTCGTTTTTGTCTTTTTGGTCGTTCTTATCTTTCTGATTCTCGTCCTCTTTGTTTTGGTCGTTCTTGTCCTGCTCTTTTTTCAACATTTCTTTGGCGAGCGCTAAATTGTAACGGGTTTCCTCGTCTTTTGGATTGTTCCGCAAAGCTTCCTTATAGGCCTCTACCGCTTTCTGATATTCCTTTCGTTTCATGAAGACATTTCCCATATTGTGATAAGCCTTGTGCTTATCGGGCTTTTCACTCGCCAGTTCCCCCGCTTGCTTGAAACGTCCGAAGGCTTCACTGTAAGTAGCATTATTGTAGTAGGCATTACCCAAATTGAAAGGTGCCGCGGGGTTTTTGTCACTCTTGGCAATAGCCTTTCTATAATCTACCTCTGCTTCTATGAACCTATTTTCCGAAAGGTCTTTGTTGCCTTCCCAGGTAAGGTTTTTTGATTCTTTGAGGGCATTTAATTGCTCTTTGTCGTCTTCTTGGGCAAAAGAGACAGCGTTACTCAACCCCAGAACGAATATAACTATCAATTTCAATTTCCTGTGTTTGTACATTTTCCTTATTCCTCCAATTTTTCATTAAACAAGTTTAATTGACGAAGCCACTTGGTCTTTTTGTCCAAAACGAAGATGTCTAAAAATAAGAATAATAGTCCTGCCCCCAGAAACCATTGAAACTGGTCTTTGAATTCGGCAAACTGTTTCGCCTCGAACTCCTTTTTATCCATTTGCAATAATTGTTCCTTAATATATGCTACGGCCTCATCGGTATTGGTACCGTCAATGTACTCCCCGTTGCCCTCCTCGGCAATATCGATGAGCACTTCCTCGTTCAATTTGGTAATGACCACTTCGCCTTGGGAATCTTTCTTCAGGCTTTCAACCACACCGTTTCGTTTTAGGGGTATGGGCGCACCTTTACTCTTGCCTACTCCGATGGTGTAGATTCTTATGCCTTCCTCCACAGCCTTTTCGACCGTATTCAGGGTGGCGTCTGCCGAATGGTCTTCCCCGTCGGAAATAATGAACAACACCCGGTTGGTCTGTTCCTCGTCGTCGTAGTAGGTAGTAGCCAGTTCCAATGCTTGGTCAATGGCGGTGCCCTGGGAGGTAAGCATGTCGGTGTTCATGCCCTGCAAAAACATTTTTGCCGCTCCGTAGTCGGTGGTAATCGGTAACTGTGGATAGGCCTGCCCCGCATAGGCAATTATTCCGATACGGTCACTCGCCAATTGGTTAATAATTTCAGAGACCAGGCGTTTTGCCTTTTCCAATCGGTTAGGGGCAATATCCTCGGCCAACATACTCTTGGAGACATCAACGGCAAATACAATATCGACCCCTTCGCGTTTGACCGTTTCCAATTTGGTACCCATTTTCGGGTTCACGAGCCCCAGTGTTAAAAAGGTGAGTCCGGCCAAGAAGAACAACAACTTCAAGGTTGCCTTAAAATTTGATTTATCCGGGGTCAATCTTCTGAACAATTTTGCATCTGCAAATTGTTTTTGGGTGCGCCTTTTCCAAATTTGCAACAACAGAAAGAGCACTACCAGTGCCGGGATGATCCCTAACAGATAAAAGTATATTTTCTCGTCGAGCTGAATCATATAAAACTTTTAAAAAAAGTATTTCTAACAACCCATTCGATCAACAGCAAAGCCCCTGCCAACAATACCCAAGGTCTAAACTTCTCTTCGTATTTGTAGTATTTGAATTCTTCAATTTCGGTCTTTTCCAGTTTGTTGATCTCGTCGTAAATCTCTTCCAATTTTTCATTGTTGGTAGCCCTAAAATATCTACCTCCGGTAGATTTGGCGATGTCTTTGAGCAATTCCTCATCAATCTCTACTTGCCGCATGCCATATCTGAAAGACCCATCGGCATTGTAAGCGATCGGGGATAAGGCATTTCCGTTGGTGCCCAAACCAATGGTATAGGTCTTTATATCGAACTCCACGGCTAGGTCGGCCGCTGTCTGAGGTTCTATGAATCCTGAGTTGTTGACCCCGTCGGTCAGTAGAATAATGATCTTACTGATCGCTTTGCTTTCCTTTAAACGGTTGACCGAGGTGGCCAAACCCATACCGATCGCGGTACCATCGTTCAATTGTCCGTAGGTAATTTCCCTTAGGGCATTCAACACAATCGATTTATCGCTTGTAATCGGGGTTTTGGTATAGCCTTCCCCTGCGTAGGCTACCAGTCCTATACGATCATTAGGCCGTTTTTTAATAAAGTCCGCCGCTACCTTTTTGAGAGCGGCCAATCGGTTCGGCTTTAAATCCCGGGCCAACATACTCGACGACACATCGATGGCCATCACAATATCGATTCCTTTTGTGGTTTTGGTCCGAGTGGAAATATCTTCGGTCTGGGGTCGGGCCATGGCAACTATTATCGCTGCCAATGCGAGCAATCGAAAGACAAATAATACAGGCTTCAATCTGGGAAGAATCCCTTCCTTGGCGAAACCTTGGATACTGGAAATCCGCAGTGAGGCGTTCTGCTCATGACGTTTAAAAAAATACCATAGAACGGCCACAGGAAGCAACAACAGCAACCAAAAAAATTCAGGGTTTGCAAATTCGATATTTTCGAACATTTAGACTTCTGTTTTTACTTCTATGGTTTTAAGGATGCGATCCACGATTTCTTGTGCATAAGGGTCTTCTTTAAGCCATGTTAGTGCCACCTGTTGTTGAAATTGTTCTCCTCCGAAACTCAAGATCAGATAATTGCCATTGACCAGGTCTTCTTCCCCGGGAACAACGAATTTACCGCTTCCATAGGTCTTTATTCCCTGAATGCCACTGACGGTGGTAAATTCCTCCTGTTTAGTGATGATGTTCTTTGTACCTCTGCTTTCCAAGCCCTTTAGGTAGTTTTCAATGGCCAAGTCAAGTTTGAATTCAGCTCCTTTCGTCAAAATTAGCGATGATGCCTCGATTGAAAACAAACCTGCCAAACTTTGATAGTTAAAGGTGCTTATCTCCGAGATAGCCTCCTTTTCCTCGGCGGACAAGGATACCTGCTCCCTTTTGAGCACTTTGGGGGTTTCCAATAATATGGGGGGATATCCATAAGAGCTTGCCACCCATTCCCCATCGAGCAATTCTTTTGTAGGGTGCCCAAGAACGGTGTCCTTCAGATACGAGAATCCATAACGGGCGATGGCAATGGCAGAAATTGTAAAAAGTAGTGCAAGCACTGCGGCGGAACCGATGATGATTTTGCGTCGTTGTTTTTTGCGGTTGTATTCCTCCAGGAATTCTGCCTGCTGCATCAATTCTTCCTCGGTGGGTTCGGGAAGGGCCTCATGGGTTTTTATCACGATTTGTTCAATCGATTTGCGGTCTTGCTCTGCTACGGTTGTGGGCGGTTTTGATTTCGCAAATTTTACCAAATCGGCGGTCTGCAGGATTTTCTTGAATTGATCTAGCGTATCGTCATCCAATTCGAGCTCTCCCGCATCCTTTAGCATTTCAAGCTTATCGATTAACTCGTCGGTAGTGCTTTCCAAGGCTGAAACGTGTACATCTTCTTCGAGATAGGAGCGAACGATGTCCGTTAATTCGGAATAGTATTGTTTGTATTCATCTTGAATGAGATACTTTGAGTTCTCTAGTTTTTTCAACTCAAGTAATGCCCGATCGTAGGGGGGCAACAGCGCTTCTTTCTCCTCCTCGGTCAGCGGTTTTTTCCGAATCACAAACCAATAGAACAATACACCGAGTACAAATAATCCGAGCACGATGCCAAGCATAATTTTCCACAATTTGGCATTGCTTTTTTCTACTTCCATCAAAGGTTTGATATCAAACATTTTCTGGGTAGTGGTGTCTACAGGCACCGTAGCAACGTTCACCATCAACGAATCGGTGAAATATCCCCTGCCATCGATCTCGATACGCTGGGCGGGGAGCTTATACACGCCGGAATCGAACTGGGTAAGTGCATATGTCTTTTGAAGTGCCATCCGATCTTTTTTCCTGGTCGTATCGGTCTTGAAGGCTTCAACCGTTTCCAAGGGAGAAAAGGTTTGTCCCTCAGGAAAGATAACCTGTGCGGTAGTATCGGTTTCTACCAGTACCTTCCACATAATCTGATCGCCTATCTTGATAAAGGTAGTGTCTACTTCGGAGGATATCCTGGGTGGGGTTTGAGAAAACAGCTGAAGCGATACCGTAAAGAAGCACAGGAGACAACATCGTTTTAAAAACGATGACACTACGGTGTTTGACATGTTTAGGTTTCTACTCTTCATAGTTACGCCCTTCGCTTAAAATAACCCAATAGTTTTTTTACATAGCTCTCGTCTACCCGACAATTAAGGGTGCCACAACCCGATTTGGTAAAGGTGTTGACGAAATAATCTTCCCTTTCCCTATGGTATTTCCCGTAAGCAAGCCGTACCTTTTTCGATTGAGTATTTATCAAACGTACCGTGCCGGTTTCGGCGTCGCGCATTTGCACCATACCTATATTGGGAATACTTTCTTCCCGTTGGTCGTATACCCTAATCCCTGTCACATCGTGTTTATTGCCTGCGATTTTAAGCGTTTTTTCATAGTCGTCGGTGATAAAATCGGAAAGAATGAACACGATAGCCTTCTTCTTCATGACACTACTGAGGAACCTTAAGGCTTCCGAAAGGTCGGTCTTGTTACTTTTAGGTTTGAATTCAAGCAACTCCCTGATAATGCGCAATACGTGACTTTTTCCTTTTTTGGGAGGAATGTAAAGCTCTACGGTATCCGAAAATAGCATGAGGCCCGCTTTATCATTGTTTTGTAAGGAAGAAAACGCCAAGGTTGCCGATATCTCCGTGATAATTTCTTTTTTGAACCTGTTGGTAGTCCCAAAAAGCTCGGAACCACTTACATCGACCATCAACATCATGGTCAACTCACGCTCTTCCTCGAATACTTTGACGAACGGTTCGTTGTAACGGGCGGTAACGTTCCAATCGATACTTCGAACATCATCCCCGAACTGATACTGCCTTACTTCGCTAAAGGTCATACCCCGCCCCTTGAAGGTAGAATGGTATTCCCCACCAAAGATATGATCGGACAGACGGCGCGTCTTGATTTCGATCTTTCGTACTTTTTTAAGTAGTTCCTTGGTATCCATCTTATCAGTGGGCAGTTTTCAGTAATAACAGGAAGTTGGTTCAATTGTATTTTGAGCTACTACCACAGTGACTGCCGACTTTTCTTAGGGCACTTCAATCTCGTTTACAATCTTGTTGATGATTTCTTCGGAAGTGATATTCTCGGCCTCGGCCTCGTAAGTGATGCCAATTCGATGTCTTAAAACATCGTGCACTATGGCGCGTACATCCTCTGGCACTACGTAGCCCCGTCTTTTGATAAAAGCATAACACTTGGCAGCATTCCCCATATTGATGCTTCCCCTCGGGGATGCTCCGAAACTAATCAAGGGTTTTAGGTCGGCCAAATTATATTTTTCGGGATACCGTGTGGCAAAAACGATATCCAGGATATATTTTTCGATTTTTTCATCCATGTATACCTCCCGTACCGCCTGTTGCGCACTCAAAATCTGTTTTAAGGTCACCACGGACTTGACCTCTTCGTAGTTGCCTAGAAGATTCTGGCGCATAACCAGTTGCTCTTCGTTCATTTTGGGATAGTCGATAATGGTTTTCAACATAAAACGATCTACCTGGGCTTCTGGCAGGGGGTACGTACCTTCTTGCTCTACCGGGTTTTGGGTAGCCATGACCAGGAAAGGTTTATCAAGAATAAAGGTTTCATCGCCAATGGTGACCTGTTTTTCCTGCATGGCTTCCAGCAAGGCGGACTGTACTTTCGCGGGAGCCCTGTTGATTTCATCCGCAAGGACAAAATTAGCGAAAATGGGCCCTTTTTTAATCGAGAAATCGTTGACCTTCATATTGTAGATCATCGTTCCTATGACATCCGCCGGCAAAAGGTCGGGAGTAAACTGAATTCTGCTAAAACTTCCTTTAACGGCTTTTGCCAAGGTATTGATCGCCAAGGTTTTTGCAAGTCCTGGAACTCCCTCCAGCAAAATATGCCCTTGTCCCAGTAGACCGATCAATAACCGTTCGACCATATGTTTCTGGCCTACGATTACCTTGTTCATTTCCAACATCAGCAGGTCTATAAAAGCACTTTCCTGGGCAATTTTCTCGTTCACAGCGCTAACGTCTACTGCAGTATTTTCTTCCATATAACTTTATAAGATTTTGGTTTTGATTGGTCCGGTATCAAACAGAGGTGCAAATTGAAAATTAAATCCTTGTTTTGCTGTTAACGATTGGTTAAAAAATAGCTGAAGCCCCGATATTTATGAAGTTTTTAAGGGATTTATTTTTAATTTCACTGGCTTATGAAGAACAAGATCAAGTATTCGAAAATTATTGCCGGCACGATGACATGGGGTCGTTGGGGAAAGCGGTTTCCTTTGGCCCAAATGGTCAAAATGATCCATGGTTGTGTCGACCTTGGAATTACCACTTTCGACCATGCGGATATCTACGGCGATTATACTACCGAGGCGGAATTTGGCAAAGCGTTTTCAAGCAGTAAGACAAAGCGCGATAAAATTCAGCTGATTACCAAATGTGGTATTCAATTCGATACCAAGGAACGTCCGAACAAGGTCAAGCATTATAATTATTCGAAAGATTACATCCTTTGGTCGGTCGACCGATCGCTGCAAAATCTTCAAACCGACTATATCGACCTTTTATTGTTGCATCGCCCCAGTCCGTTGCTGTCCCCGGCGGAAATTGGCGAGGCTGTCGACAGTTTGAAGAATACCGGAAAAATAAGGGACTTCGGCGTATCGAACTTTACACCTTCCCAGATAGCCCTTCTGGAGACGGTGCTTCCGGTCTCGGGGAACCAGATGGAGTATTCACTCACCGCCAATGAGGTTCAGTACAATGGCATCTTGGATGACTGTATTGTGGGAAAAAGAATAGCGATGTCGTGGAGTCCGCTGGGGTCTTACTTTAAGGAAAATACCCCAAAGACCCAACGGATACAAAGGGTGTTGGAACCCCTAACCGAAAAGTATGATGCTACCGAAGATCAGTTGTTGCTGGCTTGGATTCTGAGGCACCCCGCAAACATTCATCCCGTTGTGGGAACCGCTAATGAATCCCGTTTAAAAAAGTCGGTCGACGCCCTAAAGATTCAAATGGAATTGGAGGATTGGTTTCTACTATTGGAGGCGAGCAAGGGTTCAGAAGTGCCTTAGGTCTTTCTTGAAATAACGGATTTTGTCCGCCAAAGAATACTTTTCTGATTATGGAAACAAAGATCATTCGAATTCGGCAATTAGAACTGAGCGATACCTCGCAATTGGCCGCGCTTGCAAACAACAAAAACATATGGGACAACTTGAGGGATTATTTTCCACATCCCTACACCCAAAACGATGCCAAATTCTTTATTGAGCTTTCGGGAAAACAAAAGCCAACACATAATTTTGCGGTTGAATTCAACGGTGAACTCTGTGGGGTGGTTGGCCTAGTGGCTCAAAAAGACGTTTACAAAAAAACGGCGGAAATAGGCTATTGGATCGGAGAAGGCTTTTGGGGAAAGGGGATTGCCAGTGAAGCAGTACGACTTTTGACAGCGTATGGTTTTAGTGTCTTGGGTTTCGTTCGGATATTTTCAGGGGTCTTTGAATACAATATAGCTTCGATGAAAGTTCTTGAAAAAAGCGGTTTTAAAAAAGAAGCTATCTTTAAAGATGCAATCTATAAGAACGGAAAGATTTACAACGAACACAGATATTACCTTCTTAATCGGGAACACGCAGTTTGATTGTCCCATAATTAGTAATAGTCAATAGACGTATGCAAAACGAAGAACATATTAAAAAGAATGCCCTTATTACAGGTGCGACCAGCGGTATTGGGCTGGCCACCGCGAGTCTTTTTGCAAAAAAGGGAATTAATCTTATCCTATGTGGCAGAAGACAGGAACGTTTGGACGCCCTGGCAGCGGAATTGGGAGAAAGGGTGCGGGTGCACACCTTGAATTTTGATGTGCGAAATCGGGAATCGGTTTCGAAAGCCATCATATCGCTTCCGGAGGAATTTTCCAAAATTGATATCTTGATCAACAATGCCGGCAATGCCCATGGCCTCGACCCCATCGATGAAGGAAGCCTCGAGGATTGGGATGCCATGATAGACATCAATGTAAAAGGGCTCTTGTACGTTTCCAAGGCCATTTTGCCTCAAATGGTTGGGCGAAAGACAGGGCATATCATCAATATTGGTTCTACTGCCGGGAAAGAAGTTTATCCCAAAGGCAACGTCTATTGTGCAAGTAAGCACGCCGTCGATGCCATCAATCAAGGAATGCGTATCGACCTGAATCCCTACGGAATACGGGTAGGTGCGGTAAATCCAGGCCTGGTCGAAACAGAATTTAGCAAGGTTCGCTTCAAGGGGGATGAAGCGCGCGCGGAAACCGTGTATCAGGGCTTCCAGCCGTTACGGCCCGAAGATATTGCAGATATCGTCTATTTCGTGGTCAGCCGCCCGTACCATGTAAACATCGCCGATTTGGTGGTAATGCCAACGGCCCAGGCCTCTTCGACCATCGTAAACAGGAATGCATAGCCTGTCGACATCTGAATGTGCCTAACCGTCAGACCGACCTGAAATACGCAACGCGACGTGATCAATAAACGCCTTCTCGTAAAAAACCTACTCGCCCATAACGACGAGAATAGTTTTTATGACAAGAAACGCTTTCTCGATATCGGCCAACGGGAGGGCAAAGCAAAATTCTTAAAACACGTCTGTGCCTTGGCCAATAGTAATCCCGAAAACAATTCCTTTATTGTGGTCGGTGTGGAGGATGAAGACAATAAAATTGTGGGGGTCGATTTCTTTGATGACAGCAAGATCCAGAATCTTGTAAATGCCTATTTGGACAATCCGCCCTTGATTTCCTATGAGAACATTCCCTTTCCGCACTTGCCGGAAGGAAAAGTAGTCGGATTAGTCACCATACGTTCGAATGGCAAGGTGTGTTCATTGCGGAAAAACATCTGGAAGTATTACGGGGGTGCAGTTTTCTTTAGGGAAGGAAGCATCAGTATGCCCAAAGCATATGGTATTGAACTAAAAAGTATCAACATGGATGCCGTTGCCACTATTGAGCAACATGCCAAGAACAATATTGAACTTACCTTGGATAGTGTCATTGATTTCATCAATCATCGCCACCCCGATATGGAAAGCAACTATAAGGTCTTTAAAGAACAGTTTGTGGTTTGCTGGGCAGGCAATCAAAAAAAAGTCAAGGGCAAGACCTACTTTTCCCGGGTCGACATCGAATTGATCAACGAACAGGTAAAACTGTTTTATTCTACCTTGGATGAGGTGACTATCTCCTACGATGAGGATTCTTTCGCAACCATTGAATATGTTCAGCTAGGACTTGGTGCCAAACAGCGATACTATCCGTTGGAAAAGGTGGTGATTACCTTTGAGGAGAACGGTACGTATCAAATTCAGTCCGAGCTGATTTTTGATCCACCCCAGTACGATAGGAAGACGTTACACCATATTTTCAACGCGAATAATTCCCTGTTGGCAAAGCTCGGGAAGAACATTGCCTTAAAGCCTTCCGAAGAAGAAGATTTACAACATTTGCCAGACACTTATTTGATTTGCTACCTCAATGGATTCGAGAACGCCAAGGATAGGCTAGATGCTGCACGTTCCCTACTCAAGGGCCGCAATCCGGAATTATACCTAAGCCTTAAGGAATCGTTGCGAATTTTGCGCAAGGTGAAGTATAACTAGGAGTCCTGAACAGGTACTATGTCTTTACCAGCCACAACAATTGATACGGTTTCAGTTTCAGGGTATCATTGACAAACCTTACGCTTCTTCCTGAAATCAAATCCTTGGGCTTGGCTTGTTTACCAAAGGAACCCAATCTGATGTGATCGATGATTTGGGGTGAATTATCGAAATTGCTCACCACCAGAAGCCCGATATCCTTTTCCGAAGTCCTTTCAAAAATCAGGACATGGGGATTATGGCCATCATACAATGCGAAATTATTATGGTCTGCAAATACGGGCAGCTGTTTGCGTAAACGAATCAATTTTTGGAGTGAAAAGAATATCTTGGAATGATAGGTTTCTTTTGTGTCGAGATTGTCAATGACCTTCCAGTCCTGATAGGGTCGATTCACCCACCGGTTGTCTTCTTTCTTGTCCTTGTCCTTCAGATAGGAGTAATCGTTTAATGTACCTATTTCGTCTCCGGCGTATATGAGCGGGATACCGCCATAGGACAGAATGATGCCGTGCAACATCACTATTTTGTGGATTGCTTCTTCTATTTTTACCTTATTATCCTGTTCAAGTGCCTTTTCCAATCCGAGCAGAGAGGAACAACTTCCTGTAATCCTTCCATCACCATTCTTTGGGTTATACATAAATAGGTATCCTTTAGCGGGAGACCATTCGATTTTTTGGCAATAGTAATCCAACAGGAATTTGCGATGCGTTTTCGCATCCCAGCCCACCTCATGAATATACTCATCCTTAAACCCTAGGCCTATATCATCATGACAGCGCACATAATTTATCCAAGTAGCTTCATCGGGTTTTTTCGGAAGGTGCCCGATGTTTTTGTAAAGCAGTATTGTTTTTTTGGTGGCGATGGCATCCCACAATAAGGCCATCAACGTAGCGTTGTACGCAATTTCACATTCGTTCCCCTTGGTGGGACCAGATCCAAAATATTTAACGATTTCGTCGGGTGCGACGATTGCCTCGGCCAAAAAAACGACCCCTGGGGCGACTACCTGTAGACATAACCGGAAAAGGGATATAAGGGCGTGTGCTTCCGGTAAGTTTTGGGATTGGGTACCCAGTTTTTTCCACATAAAGGCCAAGGCATCCAAACGAACCACGTCGACACCGAGATTTGCCAATTTTAGCAAATTGTCGAGCATGGCTATGAATACCTCCGGATTCGAATAGTTCAAGTCCCATTGGTACTGGTTAAAGACCGTCATCACCCATTTTTGCATCTCGGCATTATAGCTAAAATTACCGGGAGCGGTTCTTGGGAAAATCTCGGGAAGCTTTTGCTCAAAGGCATCAGGGATACTTCTATCGTTATAGATATGGTAGAACCGCTGGTATTTGCTATCGCCTTTCATGGCTTTTTTGGCCCACGGGAATTCGTTCGAAGTATGGTTGGCGACAAAATCCAACATCAAAAGCATGTTCTTATCACGCATTTTTTGGGTAAGCCTCAAAAGGTCTTCTTTCGTACCGAACCGTTCATCGACCTCGTGGTAGCTATTCACGGCATATCCCCCGTCGTTTTCGCCATTGGGTCTTGGCGTAATCGGCATAAGGTGTAAAAAGTTCACGCCTAATTTCTCAAAATATCCTAGCTTATTTTCCAACCCTCGAAGGTCACCGTTAAAGTGATCCACGTACAACTGCATGCCCACGAGCTGTTCGGATTGGTACCAATTGCCCTGTTTTAGACGGTTAAGGTCCTGAAGCTGAAGCGAACGGGGCCGTTCCTTAAAAAGCTCGGGTAAAACCGATACTAATTCTTTGAAGGATTCTGTATGGTTTTTTTCTGGATAGAGCGAAAAAAACAAGTCTTTGATCAACGTAAGGTTCGTAGACAGCCTCAGTTTAAAAAGGCCATCCAAATCGTTGGTACCGGTCGAATCGGGATATGCCGAAGCGATTAGTCGATGAAGGGAAGCTTGGTTCATTCTATGGCAAGCAGTTGTGATTTGGTGGGCAGTGACGGAATCGCCCCGTAGTTGGTTGTGGTAATGGCTCCGGCTTTATTGGCATTCTTGACCATTTCGGCCAGCATGTCGATATTCCCGAAAACTTCCTCGGCCTCCTTAAGGGCTGCGATTTGTTGGAGCAGGCATCCTATGAACGCATCACCGGCCCCAGTGGTGTCTACTGGTGTAACGGATACGCTTGGGATAGTCTTCTTGATTTCCGGGGTGCTGAGCAAGGTGCCCTTGTTCCCTAAGGTGATTGTGATGATTTTAGTGCCAATTTCGTGCAGCACATCGCAGCATTCGTTCAAATCGTTTTTGCCCGTGAGCAATTGGGCCTCCTCCAAGCTAAACTTTCCAAGATCTGCCTTTTCGATAAATGGTTGGCATTTTTTGATAAATATATGTTCCTCCTCTTTCCAAAGATCTCCTCTAAAATTAGGGTCGAAACTTATAAAGGCACCTTGTGTCAAGGCATCGAAAAAGTAACGGCCGTACGCTTTTTCCAAGTCTCCACCGAGCAAAGCGGTAGCAGCGCCCAAATGAAGCAAGTTGTCCTTGATGCTTTTTTTCAGGCTGGAGTCGTATTTTAATTCCTTATCTGCCCCACGACTGAAAACAAAATCGCGTTCGCCTTCTTCTGAAAGCGATACAAAGGCCAGCGTAGTAAAGGTCTTAGCGCGCTGTGCGAAGGAGATATCGACATGATTGTCCTTTAGGACGTTTAGTAGATAGGTACCGAAGGGGTCTTTTCCAACACAGCCGATAAACTTACTATTTCCGCCTAACTTCGCTATGGCGCAGGCAACATTGGCAGGAGCACCACCAGCCTTTTTGGTAAACAAATCTGCTTTGGAAAGATCGCTACCTTGTTTTTCGGCAACAAAATCAATCAATAGTTCTCCGATACAAAATACGTGTTTCATTCGTATTGTACTTGATATCGGAAAGGTAAACACAAAACGGGCCTTATTCCAAAATTTTATAGGAAATAATGGTGAAGTAACTTTTTGAGGTATCAAGGCATAGCGATTCCCGCGCTTTTGCTTCAACGACGGAGTCAGCTGTCAACTCTTTGGGCTCCAAAACAAAATTAACCAACATGCGATCTTTTGTCCGGGGCATATGGGTAATACCCATACCTCTTTCCACGATTTCCATGATTTCGGTCAAAAACACGTGTTCCCTGGAAACATCGCATATATCCTTCCCGGAATCGTAACCTTCGATTATTTCAAGTTTAAAGGTTACCTCACCGGGATTCGAAGATGGGATTTCGGGAACATCTTGTTCCGACACTTCCTCCGTATCAATGTTTGATGAGGGCATCACCTCTTCTTCAACAGTAGTTGGGTCAAGTGAATTGCAGGCCAGGTAGGGAAGCATAACCAGTATTACCAATAAGCTTTTCATAGAATTATGTGATTTAGGGTACTTAAAATTAAGGGATATACCGATCTATTGTTAATTTTTAACATACTATCCGATGAACTACGTTGTCATCTCAAAATTGTCTTTAATCTAAATAATTCCACGACGGGTCTGCCTTTAGGATTGTCAGCATCGCGAAATTTTTTCTTCGAATGGGTTTTATGGGATAGAAGAAAATAGAAAAGGGCACGGAGAGATCGCCCCGTGCCCTTTTCGGAAGAAATTGGAACGAACTATTATTTCTTCACAATATTGAAACTCTTGTTGGTATTCTTGCCTGTAATCTTTACGATGTAGAGTCCGGTTGGCGCCGCTGACGCATCCCATGAGAACGTCTGTTTCGCATCGATATCGGCTTTCTCATAAACGAGCTGCCCCAACATATTATAAACTCTAGTGGTTACTCGTGCATCGGCATTGTCCTTGAGCGAAAAGAAGAACTCCGAAGTTGAAGGGTTCGGCCAAACCGTAGTGACCACGTTGCCTTCTACCTCGACCAGGCTTTGGCTTTCCAAGCCGTCTTCCGCAACCCTCGAAGCTGGGTCGGCTTCTGCCGCAGCGGCTTCCTGTACCATTCCAAAAATTTGGAATACTTGGTCTTCCGGTGGCGCGGTGAAAGCTACCGACTGCGGTGTCCAATCGATGGCTCCAAGTCCAAATAGATTGGCTGCATCTTTAAATGCCGCCTCGTTCCCGATTACTTGGGCCTGTGTAAACCAGAACCATTGATTACCGCCGTCAAAAGCTAGGTTAGTATACACCGATAGCCAGTAGGCTCCGCCGGTCAACTCTACCTCTTCGGGTAGTGGTAAGTTCAAATTGTAATCGGTAGGCTCCGAATCCGGAACAATCGACCCACTGTTGTAAATCTCCTGTCCGGGAAGACCATTGTTGTCGGTGTATATCACCACGGTAGCGTCGGTTATGGCAGGCGCCCCGTTGACCGCTCCATTCGCAATAATATTGCGAATTTTCCAAGTGCTTCCCTCCGGGATTACAAAATCATCCGCTGATTGGGCAATGGCGCCGCCGAAATCAAGAAAGTTTTGGGACGGACTGCTGCTGGAAACCGGTCCGGTTTGTTCGTAAATAGCTGGTTCTATCACATTTATGGTGAAGCCTTCCGAGACTTGTTCCCGACCCTGTTTGGCGGTCAGTTCCACAACACTAGATCCCTCCACCCCAGGCTTGATCTCGATAATGAGCTTGTTGCTTCGAATACTAAAGGATTCGACCACATCGGGGTTGATGACACGGAAGGTGACCTTGGGTTTTTTACCCTTTGAACTAACAAAAAGGTCTTTGATATCCACTTCGATGGGATCACTATCGATGGGAACCGTCAAATCTGGCAGTAGCCGCGCTACACTTAAGGTAGGCTCAGGTCTCGGGCGTACGTAGAAATTGGCGCTGTAGACCCCGTTACCGTGCACACCTGCAGCAACAAAGCCATCAGCACGTGTCTTCACTTGAACTACCACGCCGTTGCCTATACGAATCGGTTCCCTGAACCACTGCGTGTTTTTACCTTGTAATCTGTAGGTGAAGTATAGTCCGGTGCTGGTACCCACAAAATAGCCATCGTTGTTACCGTTCATGGCAAACCATCGTACAGACGGACCGTTACCCGAACCGTCTCGATTCTCTTCAAGGTTGCCACTGATATCCCTCCATGATTCCCCTGCATCGCGTGAAACGAATACACTGGGAATACCGTAGTTGGAAAACACGATGAAAACGCGATCGGAGTTTTTTGGATCGACATATACGCTGTTGACATTTCCTTCGGGAAGACCTTTCCCTGTTGAGATATCTACGGCTTTCTGGCCATCGACATTCGAATTGTCCATCCTGAACACCTTCCCGGAGTCGGTTCCGTAGTACAATCTACTGGCTACCGGAAATTTGGAAACATCCATAGCCGTGATAAATGACCCGTCGGGGGTAATCGTTTCCTTAAGTTCTACCCAATTGACACTGGCCGGGGCATTGGAAAACAAGGGCACCTCGTCCAGATTGTTGTTCCTCCACATGCGATCCCCAGCTGGCATATACATGATATTGTCGTTGATGGGATCAAGCAGAAAGGGTGCAACGAAGTCGAAGTTGCTTGCGCCTGCAGGAGTAATTCGTGTAAAGCTTTCGAATTCACCCGCTTCATCAAAGTTTAATCGATATACATTTCCAAACTGGGAAGACACATACCGGGTACGACCTCCGTCTGCAATGGCATTGTAAGATCCATCACCCCCGAAATCGTCTATCCAGGGATCGTTAATGTTTTTGGAATCGGTAAACCAAGTACCGTTGTCCTGAAAACCGGCCAACAAATCATCACTATTGCCCTCAGGGTCAAAAGAAATGGCATAGGGTTGGGTCGTGATGTATTTATTGTTTAGGGAGGTCCAGGCTACAAAGTTCTCCGTATCGGTAATGTCCTCCGTAAGCTGAACTCCCCCATCATTGGCCGAAATAGCCCTATCGGGGTTGGAAGGTAAAAATACCAAATTGTGCTGGTCGGGATGATGGTTGGGGTAGAGGGCAAAACTATCGCTGAGATTGGTGTAGCCCCCAATCCATCCTTCGAAACCGGTAGGTGTTGTAAACCCTGTGGTAGAGCGATACAGGTTGGTGCCTCCCAAAAACACCAAATCAGGTTTGGTAGGGTGTACCTTGATAATCATGTTATAGGCCCCTTGAAGGTTGAGATTACCTGCCCTTCCACCTATGGCAACGGGCAAGTTGGCACTTAAATCGACCCACTCTTCCTCAGGTGTCTCCGCATCGGCTTGGTACCTCCATAGGAAGGCTTCTGAAAAATCGGCCAAATTGAATGAGAAGAAGTAGATACGATTTTCATCGGAAGGGTCGTATGCCATAACGGTTCTACCGTAGGCCGGAATAATTCCTTCCGGGGTAATGGGTGTCCACTCATCCCCATTATCGGAGACGAAGAAACCGGCGTCGGGTCCGCTAAAAATATCGACCGTGGCATAAATCTTCCCTTCAGGGGTAATCATTACTTCGGTCTGGCTGTCCCTTGCGCTCGGTAATACCAGGTTAAAATTCTGCCCACCGTCTTGGGAACGAAAAAGCCCTTCGAAGGTCGCAGCATATACGTCGCCGTTTTTAGGGTCGATGGCAATGCTATTGATAATGTCCAATGATGTAATGGAGGTGAGGTCGTTATCGTTTGAATTTGTTAGTCGAAACCAAGTTCGACCGTTGTTCACCGATTTGTAAACGCCTGTTCCGGTGTAAAAGGCCCCTGGTGCAAAGGCCGAGTTTCCGAAACGCTCACCGGAGGCATAGTACCAAACATTTCTGTGGCCTTGTCTCGGATCTTGTACAATGGAGGTAATACTCGGTGACTGAAAAGGAAGGGTTACTTTCCTCCAGCTTTGGCCCAAATTGGTAGAACGCCAAAGTCCGCCGGAAACACCTCCGGCAAACACAATGTTCTCATTCCGCATATCCAACGCCAAGGCACGGGTTCGGCCACCGACATTTCCGGGTCCCCTATTCTTCCAATATTGGAACTTGCTTTTGGCAAAAGTTTCGGAAGATTTATTGGTGGCTTCCGATTCCAAACTACGCTCCTTGATATTATCGGAGAATTTTGCCTCCAATTGCTTGATGTCTTTCGGAATCGTCTTGGTGTACGGATTGCGCAATTGCTTTTGCTCAAACTTCCAACGATCAATGGCGCGATCGCCCACTGCCTTGGGTTTCTCACCGGTGGGTCCGGTTTTACTGTCATAGATTTTGGATTGTTTGTAAAGCGCATGACCCTTTTGGGGGGCATCTTCGTGCGTGGTTTTTAACTCTTGGGCATTTGTGTTGAAGGCCAAAAGGCACATCAAGCCGAATGCAAGAAAGAGATTAAAAATTTTTCGGGGTAATAGTGTTTCCATACAGTGATTTTTTAAATTATTTAGTCATCTTGGAAAGTATAAAAAAAAGTTAATTTTGTAGTCCTTTTTGTAAGAAGATCGACGAAATACACTCCAAAGGTTTAGCACTTTGGCAAATAGTGGATAAGAGTATGTTCTACAGGTTGATCAAATGGTCTTTTTGGGATATCTTTGAAACTTGTCAAAGCTCGATTTTGTGGTATGAGAACATTGGTAATAGGGGATATTCACGGGGGTCTCAGGGCTCTGGAGCAAGTATTGGAAAGAGCAGATGTTTCTCCGGAAGACCAGCTGATTTTTTTAGGTGATTATGTCGACGGATGGAGCCATGCCGTGGAGACTGTTGATTTTTTGCTTCGACTGGGAACCACCCATCAATGCATTTTTATCAAAGGCAACCACGACGAACTGTGCCATGATTGGTTAATACATAGAAAAGACAATCCGTTGTGGCGACAACATGGTGGCGAGGCTACGATGAAATCATATAGTGCTGCCAGTTCTACTACCATAGAGCGACACAAGACCTTCTATGAAGGTTTGGAGAACTATTATCTCGATGATGAAACAAGATTATTCCTACACGCTGGATTCACCAACTTGAAAGGAGTGGAATTCGAGTATTTTTCAAAAACGTTCTATTGGGATCGAACGTTATGGGAACTGTCACTTTCACTAAATCCAGATCTATCGAAAGACAACTCCTGGTACCCGAAAAGATTGACCCATTATCGTGAGATTTATATTGGCCATACGCCGGTAACACGAATTGGAAAAACGACTCCCCAAAACGCCGCCAACGTTTGGAACGTGGATACTGGTGCCGCATTCAAGGGCCCGCTCTCGATTATCGATTCCGACACAAAAAAGATATGGCAGAGCGATCCCGTACATTTGTTGTATCCAGGTGAAACTGGGAGAAACTGAAAAAAAACCCAATTCCTATCGGGTTACGCTTTTATTGTCGAACTTTACAAAAAAAGTTTACATGTCGACCAAAAACATTAGACTCGAGGTGATGCAGGCCATAGAACCCCAGGTAGCGGGTTTCATGGAAGATTTTTTGATTCCTATCGAGGACATCTGGCAACCGTCCGATTTCCTTCCCGATTCCCAAAATGACCGTTTTTTGGAGGATGTTGAGGAATTACGTGGTGAATCGAAGGAACTTGGCTATGATTTTTGGGTTACCATGGTCGCCGATACCATTACCGAGGAAGCGTTGCCTACCTATGAATCATGGTTGATGGATGTCGAGGGGGTCGACCAGCATTCCGGAAAAGATAATGGATGGTCGAAATGGGTCAGGGCATGGACGGCGGAGGAAAACAGACATGGTGATGTGCTCAACAAATACCTCTACCTTTCCGGAAGGGTGAATATGCGCGAAGTGGAAATTACCACGCAGCATCTTATATCGGATGGGTTTGATATCGGCACCGATAGGGACCCTTACAAAAATTTTGTCTACACTACTTTTCAAGAATTGGCTACCAACATCTCCCATAAGCGGGTAGGGCAGATGGCTAAGAAAAAGGGAAATGCACTCTTGGGAAAAATGTGTACGATTATCGCGGGAGACGAAATGCGGCACCACTTGGCCTATCGGGAATTCGTAAAGACCATTTTTGGGGAGGATCCCAGCGGAATGATGCTGGCTTTTGCCGATATGATGAAGAAAAAAATCGTAATGCCCGCACACTTTTTAAGGGAATCTGGAGGAACCATCGGAACGGCCTTCGAGAACTTTTCCAACTGTGCACAGCGTTTGGGTGTTTATACGGCAATGGATTATATCGAAATACTTAAAAAATTAAATGCATATTGGAAACTGGAAACCGTACGATCCCTGAACGAGGAAGCCGAAAAAGCCAGGGACTATCTCTTAAAACTCCCGGCCCGTTTGGAACGGATTGCCACAAGGATGAAATTTCCAGAGGATCAATATCGTTTTAAATGGGTCGAAGCCAATGGAATGGTGTAGGTTATTGTTCCAGTGAAAATTAAAAAAATCCGATGTATTCCAATACATCGGATTTTTTTAATGGGGGAAGCTGTGGATTATAGTTTTCCGTGATCGTGCTCATCTTGCCATTTTGCAAGATCGGCCCATTTTCCTTCATAACACATTTTTGCCTGCATTGGCCACGATGCCGGATCGTGTACCTTGTAGCGCTCACCGCCTCCATCAAGAACCTCCTGACATTTGGCAACCGCGGTTTCCGAAAGTGCCTTCCAGGTTTTAATACCGGCGTCATGGAACATTTGCTCGATTTTTGGGCCGATACCTTCGACCACCTTTAAGTCATCTTGTTTAATGGTCTTTCCCATGGCTTTTTTGGCGGCATCCGCATCAAAGGGAATCACTGCTACTGCGGGATTTGCCGACGCTGACACTTTTTTGTTACAAGCATCCAAATCGGCCTGTAGCTTGGCATTCTTGTCCTGCAATAATTTAAGGTCTGCGGAGTTGTCGATGGTCGTGCTTCCACCCTTACCGATAAGATATCCTAATATTCCCGAGATGATTCCAACGAGGGCGGGGAGTAACCAGCACCAAATGTTCATATTTTCAAAATCCATATTATTCTATTTTTAGGTTTATTATTTATTTCATTAGTGTTACGACCGTTCTTCTGTTTTTAGCCCTTCCTTCTTCAGTGGCATTACTCTCCACCGGGGAATCGGGACCTTCAGAGGTAGCAACTATCTTAGTATCGGCAATACCGTTTTGGATAAGATACGCCTTTGCAAAATCTGCACGGCCCTGTCCAAGCCTCATATTCGTGACCCTTCTTCCTTCGTTATCGGTATGGCCGACCACCTTAGCCTTCGCATTGGGAACCTTGTCAAGGTATCTGGAGATATCGGCTACCTTTTGCCGCTGCTCCGCAGTAAGGTTGATCGACGCCTCACCGGTATCAAAATAAAGAACCAACGGATTGGCGACTATCTTGTCATATAAAGCATTTAATTCATCCTCGGAATCGGCGGCCCTATCGGCCAAGCTATATTCCACCGGACCAAGATACATATTGTCCTTAGGCACCATCTCTTCCATAAGTTGGCCCATCGTATTGATCTGGGTAGAAGAGATTCCGTTTTCGACCATGTGATTCTTTACCGCATTGGCCCGTGCCAGACCAAGATTGGGAAAAGCGGAATCATTCGATTCGCTTGCTTTGTAATATCCTGTGACGTTGATAACCTTACCGGCATTTTCGGTCAAAAAGGTCTTTAAGCTAGCAATACCATCGATGACTTTTTGGGATAATGGCATTAAGATCGAAGAGGACGACACATTAAAATTATAATTGTCGTTTTCATTGTACGCATAGTCGCCATCGCTAAAAGCAAAGGGATATGAAGTGGCTGAAGGTTCTGCCGGCATTACCGTCTCTTTCACAGGTTCTTCCTTCGCTACTGTTGTGCCGCAGGAACTGCACAGCTGCACGTAGAGAAAGGTACCCCCTATGATTGTAATGAGAATCCCGAGCAGATTCGTTGTTGTTTTTGTCATTGTTAATAATTGTTTAGTGTTCTACCTAGCAATGTATTAAAAAAAACCTTAAAATGTTAAAAAAAAGTATTTATGTTGTTGGTCAAATCCGGTAGATGATCGCCCAAACTCCTACTCAAAACGAGGAATACAACCAATTTTACCGACCAATTATACAATTTTCATTACCAGTTGTACAACGGGAGTTGATAGGCATTGCCAGTCTTCCGATATTGCGACAAAATTTTGCTATAGGCCCTATCGCTCCCGACAACGTTCCGGCATTGCGATAGGGTCTTGATATTTTCGCCGAGCAGCCGAAAGCTTGCAAAAGTGCAGATCAAAATCTCTGGCAGGCTGTCGGTGCAACTGTTTATACGATCAGCGTGTTAACCTTTATTATTTAAAAGACACTAAGCCATAAAGCAATGGTTTGGATATGAAATGGAAGAAAACATCCTGCAAGCATTTACCATTTATACATTAATTTAAACCAACCATACAATAGCCATGGGCCGCAGTTGCAGGAATGAATATATTTAACCTATCAAATTAGAACACCTGATGAAAGCCGAAATTTTAAAAGTACTGACCTTTATCTGTATGGTAATATTACTGGGGCTGCAAAATCTACTCCGCGGGAGTTGGCGTGTTCAGGAAGTAAAAAATACAAAAAGCATATCCGGAAGCTAGTCTGGGACTAACGTTCCGCGTAAATTTTGAGTTAGTTTAGTTGGTTAATCCCGCTATTTTTTAAGAACAACCCGATCGGGGGAACGGGGAGGTTCATGAAAAGTAGCGGGTTTTTTTGGTAAGCCAGACAGTGTTGAAACCTGTCCGGCCTTATTTTATCTAAAGATCAAACTTGATCCCTTGGGCAAGGGGCAGTTCGGTCGTATAATTAATGGTGTTGGTCTGTCGACGCATGTAAATCTTCCATGCATCCGAGCCGCTTTCGCGGCCGCCACCCGTTTCTTTTTCACCGCCAAAGGCCCCACCTATCTCGGCCCCGGAAGTCCCGATATTGACATTGGCGATGCCACAATCGCTTCCTGCCACCGATAGAAAGCGTTCGGCCTCTCGAAGGTTGTTGGTCATTATGGCCGAGGAGAGGCCTTGTACCACCCCGTTTTGAATGGCGATGGCATTTTCTACTTCACCGGAATATTTCAATAGATATAATACAGGGGCAAAAGTCTCATGTTGTACAATTTCAAAATGATTCTCCGCTTCGGCAATCGCAGGTTTAACATAACATCCGCTTTCATAGCCTTCCCCGCCGAGCACACCGCCTGCGACAATCAACTTTCCGCCCTCTGCGACCACTTTCTCCAATGCGGCCTTGTACATGGCTACGGCATCGGTATCGATCAACGGGCCCACATGGTTGTTTTCATCCAATGGATTTCCAATACGCAATTGTTCGTAGGCGGCAACGATGGCATCCTTAACTTGATCATAGATCGATTCGTGTATGATCAATCTTCTGGTTGAGGTACAACGTTGTCCGGCCGTGCCTACCGCTCCGAATACGGCTCCGATGACGGTCATTTTGATATCGGCATTAGGTGTGACGATGATGGCATTGTTTCCGCCCAGTTCCAAAAGCGATTTCCCCAATCGCGCAGCCACTGCTTGTGCGACGATTTTCCCCATTCGTATCGAACCGGTGGCCGAAACAAGGGGGATACGACCATCTTGGGTCATAAACTCCCCTACTTTGTAATCGCCATTGATCAGGCAGGAAATACCTTCAGGCAAGCCATTCGCCTTAAACACCTCTGCGGCAATATTTTGACAGGCGACCCCGCATAACGGGGTTTTTTCAGAAGGTTTCCAGACACAAACGTCACCGCAGATCCACGCCAAGGCCGTGTTCCAAGACCACACCGCTACTGGAAAGTTAAATGCCGAAATAATACCTACCACCCCCAATGAATGATATTGTTCGTACATACGGTGTCCGGGCCTTTCGGAATGCATCGTGAGTCCGTGCAACTGTCTTGAAAGCCCGACCGCGAAATCACAGATATCGATCATCTCTTGCACCTCGCCCAGTCCCTCCTGATAACTTTTCCCCATTTCATAGGAGACCAATTTCCCCAAGGGAGCTTTCAACTCTCGAAGACGGTTCCCGAACTGACGAACGATTTCACCCCGTTGGGGAGCTGGTTTGGCACGCCAGATTTTAAAGGCCTCGGTCGCGGTGACCATTACCTTTTCATAATCCCCTTTTGAGGTAGTCTTGACCTTGCCGATCAGGGCTCCATCAACTGGGGAATAGGATTCAATGATTTCCCCTGAGGAGAAGTTTTCGGTACCTGTTGAGGTGCCATTATTGATATTTTGAATACCCAAGGCTTCAAGGGCTTGATCGATTCCAAACTCGATTGCAATTTTTGACATTTTATAACTTTTTGAACGTGGAGTGTTATATTTTTTGCAAAGCTACGAATAAAGAGTAGTTTATCCTTCTTTTCGTATCACGGTTACCTTGGTAATTTTTTCGTTTTCCACTTCATAAATCAGCACCAGTTCCAAAACGCCATCGTTTCCATTTCTACCAGTGATGCTTTCATGGTCAATGACTTTGTTACCAAGGATAGTTCGGGACAAAATAGTGGAATGCAGTTTCGGAGACGCCTCGAAAAGTGCCGTATAGAACGATTTGCAGGCGGCGGCTCCTTCCATTGTCTTTGTCCTATCGGAAAAGTTATAAAATACCACGTTGGAATCGATGACCGACATAAACCCATCAATATCCCGATTGTTATATGTTTCCAGCTGTTTCTGTACTACTTGTTCAGGAGTCATTTTTTGCGAACTTAGGATTTGGGTCATAAACAGGACGATGAATAAGGCTATCGACGAAGAGCGGTACCTTTTTCCGTTAGTTGTGTTGGAACCGTTTTTGAATAGCATGAATTTAGACTAGTTGATTAGGATGAGCCCCATAGCGATCAATGCAGGAAGGGCCTGAACAAAGAATATTTTCTTTTCTACCGAAAGGGAGCCATAGATGCCTGCGACGGCTACACATCCCAAAAAGAAAAGGGCGACGTTGGTTTTCCAAATCGTATCTTCTATGAAGAAGGTCCATATCAGTCCTGCAGCCAAAAAGCCATTGTAAAGACCTTGGTTGGCAGCCATGGGTTTGGTAGGCTCGAACAGTTCTTTCGGGAATGATCTGAAAACTTTTCGCCCCTTCGTGGTCCATGCAAACATTTCGAACCATAGAAAATACAAGTGTAAGAATGCGACGAGGCCTACCAGAATGTTGATTGCGATATCCATACGTTATTCCTCGGAGGTGAATCGTGGGTCTACCGGCATCACCGCGCCACAGTTGTCGCAAGTGCGAAGTGCTTTTGACCCATAGAAATGCTTAAAATGTGCTAGAAAGTCCTTCTCGATGTCGTTGAGGGTGAAGTAGGCCTCGTAGAGTTTGTGATTGCAACTGTCACAGAACCATAAGAGTCCGTCATCGACATTCATATCGGCCCGTTTTCGTTCGATCACCAAACCGATGCTGCCCTCGTGACGCACCGGGGAATGCGGAATTTTTGCAGGATGTAGGTACATATCACCAGGGCCTAATTTCATCGTTGTCTTTTGTCCGTCTTCCTGAATATGTACTTCGATATGTCCTTCCAACTGATAGAACAATTCCTCGGTCTCGTTATAATGATAATCTTTCCGTGCATTGGGCCCGGCTACGACCATAACGATATAATCACCGGATTCTTTATATAGATTCCTATTACCCACAGGTGGCTTTAGGGTGTCTCGGTTATCCTCTATCCATTTGTTGAGATTAAAAGGGGGTGCTACCGGCATGTTTCGGGATTTGTGATTATTAGTTTGGAGTTTTTTAAAGATAAATGCTCAACGCCAAACTAGCAACGGTTTATCCAAATTTAAGAAAACAAAACGGCTTTGCGGGGGATTATCGAAAGAAGAGTTGTGTAAAATAGTAATTGCCCGAAGCATCTTTTTTGACACTCACCGCCGTATGGGTAAACTCTCCTTCCATTGTCTTTTTATGGTTGGAGCTCTGAAGCCAGCCTTCGAACGCTTCCGTGGCGTTGGTATAGTCCTTTGCCACGTTTTCGGCGACGAATTCCGCATTCAACTCGGAGGAAAGGCTAGAAGCTCTAGAGCTGAAATTATCATGGCTCAAACTGCCTTTCGAAATCATGTAGTCATTATGTTGGTCGGCATATTTCTGGGCTTCAGAACTATAATCCAAAGCGTTATAACCCAACGCCAGACGATGATCGTTTATGACACTCAATAGTTCTTGTTCAACGATACGATCGTTCTCGGCTTCCGGGACAATCCCGGTTTCCCCCACATATGTTTCTTTGGTGCAAGATGTCGCCAACACTACGAAACATACCATAATGGTATATCGCAATCTCATTTTCATACAACGTTCTAAATTGTAAGTAGGCGTTCTATAAGTAGGTAGCGAAGATTGGGGGTTCTCGTGTTCTTTTATTGAAGCGGGGAGCTTTCAATGATGTAATGATAGAAAAAATTAGGCAACCGATTAAATAAAAGGTAATTTATTCGATGAACTGCACAGTTGTCGAAAGTCTTTGTAGGTCAAAAGAGACGTATTTGATAGTACGATGGTTTTCAACCACCAGACAATACGAAAGCTACAGGTTGCGTTGTAATATAGAACGGGGTATACGGGGCAACATTTTCACGGTATAAGGGGATGGGTTTTGTTTGAAACTCCATTACTTTTGAACAAAACGGTTATTTATGAAGATCAAACCCTTTTTTCGTTTTTCATTACTCCTGCTTTTTACGTTCGGATGTACCCCAAAAAAAGAAACAATCGGGGAACAGCTCGACAACATCAATAAATATCAAGAATACATAAGTCAAGTATCACATGGCATTATTTCCGCCCAAAGTGATGTTCGGGTTGTGCTTACCAATCCTATCGATTCTTGGAGCAAGGGGGATGAGCTCGAAAGGCACCTTCTTACAGCGACCCCCAGTGTTAAAGGAAAAGTCGCGGCACTGGATAACAGGACCATTGCTTTCGTACCCGAGAAAGGCTTTAAACAAGATAGCGAGTACGAATTCACGCTCGCCCTCGACGAGTTGGTAGCCGAAACACCTCGTGAACTTCGTACCTTTCACTTTAAGGTGAAAACACTGAAGCAGGAGTTCAATGTCTATACCGATGCCTTGCAGTCGTACTCCAAGAACCATCAATACATAAACGGGCAGATTAAGACGGCCGATATAATGTCTTTGGAGACTATTAAAAAACTCATCGCCGTCAAACGCGAAGGTAAAACCATCGACCCCAAGTTCGAAAATGCCGTAGAAATGGGCAACCAGTTCGCTTTTAGGATCGATAGTATCCAACGGTTCGAAGAGGATTCCGAACTGCAAGTTTCTTGGGACGGCGCCCAGTTCGATATTGAAAGCAAGGGATCAAACACCATCAGGATTCCCGGTAAGAATAACTTTACCGTTTTGAGTACGACCGTAGAGACAGGTGGGAATGCGGTGGTACTCGTCAATTTTTCCGACCCTGTGAAAAAGGGGCAAAATTTCAAGGGGTTGGTGGTTCTGGAAAGTGATGATAACCCTAAATACGCCATTGAGGGGAATACGCTTAAAGTCTATCCTTCCAAAGAAATTTTAGGTACCGTACAACTGGAGGTTTTTGAGGGTATCGAAAGTACCGACGGTTATAAACTGAGGTCCAAGTACACCGAAGGTGTTGCCTTCGAGCAATTAAAACCACAGGTACGTTTGCTTTCGAACGGGACCATTCTCCCCTCTTCGAGCAACTTGAAAATCAACTTTGAAACGGTCAACCTAAAAACGGTCGAAGTGTCGGTCTATAAGATTTATGGGAACAACATACTACAGTTTTTACAGACCAACAATATCAATGGCAGCAGCGATTTAAGAGCGGTCGCTAGACCTATTGTCAAAAAAAGAATACCACTGCAAAACATTCTTTCAAATACCGTTAGCAAGTGGTCGGCCAACGCCCTAGACCTAAGAACCTTGATTTCGCCCGAAGTAGGGGCCATTTACCGCGTGGAATTTACTTTTGGTCCGCACGACAGTGCCTATACGTGTGATACTGCCAATTTTGACCCGCAAGAGGAAGCTGAGGAAGATTTTGACGAGGAAGATGAAAACAGTTCGTGGGATGGGGTCGAGGAGTATTACTACGAAGACTACTATTACGATTATAATTGGAATGAACGTGAGAACCCTTGTGACAAGTCTTATTATTATGATAAGAAGGTAGGTATGAACGTACTGGCCTCCGATATTGGGGTTACGGTGAAGAGAGGAATCAATAAAAGCTATTTTGTCGCGGTTACCGATATTCTGAATACCAACCCGATCGCGGGTGCGAAGGTGACCTTTTACAACTACCAGCAGCAGGATATGGCCACGGCGATTACCGATGTCGATGGCACCATCATCTATGACGCCGATAAGCCCGTCTATTTTGCGGTCGTAGAAAACAATGGACAAAAAACCTACTTGAAACTGAATGATGGCAATGCCCTTTCGGTGAGCAAGTTCAGGGTGGCCGGAGTGGAATTGAAAAAGGGACTCAAAGGGTTCATTTTTGGTGAACGGGGCGTTTGGCGACCGGGAGATTCAATTTTCCTTTCTTTTATGTTGAATGACACCGCCAACGAGTTGCCCGAAAACCATCCTGTAAAACTCGAATTGCTCGACCCCTATAACAAAGTGGTGTATCGGGAGGTAAAGACGAACGGGGTCGACAACTTCTATCAATTTAATCTGAAGACCGACGAAAATGCACCCACCGGAAATTGGACGGCAAAGGTTTCGGTCGGGGGAGCTTCCTTCACCAAGACCGTTAAGATCGAGACGATCAAACCCAATAGATTGAAGATCAAGACCGATTTTGAGGATGCAATTTTGAACGGGAAAAAACCCATCACCGGATCAATGGAGGTAAAATGGCTGCATGGAGCTGTTGCCAAAAACTTGAAAGCCGATATCACGGCCAAGTTCAATCCGATCACGACCACATTTGAATCCTTCCCGGGTTACACTTTTGATGATCCTACCCGCCGGTTCTCGGTGGAAGACCAAGTGGTGTTCGACGGAAAGGTGGATCAACAGGGCAAGACCCGCTTCAGCCTCGATCCACAATTGAACAGTCAGGCTCCGGGCATGTTGCAAGCCGCTTTTATTGCGAAGGTCTATGAAAATGGGGGAGATTTCAGTACCGATGTCTTTACGAAACCCTATTCGCCCTACGATACTTATATCGGTTTGAACGTCCCAAAAGGCGATCAAACAAGGGGCATGCTCTTGACCGATACCCCGCATACGTTTGAAGTGGTCACGGTTGATGAAAAAGGGACAGCAAAAGCAGTCAAGAATTTAAAGGTATCGGTGCACAAGGTAGAATGGCGCTGGTGGTGGGATACTTCGAACAACAACCTGTCGAACTACAGCAGCAGTCGCTACCACCGAGAGGTATTCAATCGAACCATCAGTACAGGTGCCAACGGAAAAGCAAGTTTCCAATTTGAATTAAAATACCCCGAATGGGGAAGGTATTTGGTCCGCGTAGAAGACCCCTCCGGAGGGCATGCCACCGGGAAGGCCGTTTATATCGACTGGCCGGGCTGGGCCGGAAAATCTAGGAAGGCCGACCCTGAAGCGGCCACCATGTTGGTTTTTTCAACGGATAAGGAAACCTACAATGTAGGGGAAACCGCTACGGTCACTTTTCCAAGTTCGCAGGGGTCCCGGGCCTTGGTGACCGTGGAGAACGGAACCGAAGTACTGAAATCACGGTGGGTAGAGACGAAAAAGGATGAGACCAAGTTTCAATTGCCAATCGATGCCCTTTACACACCCAACATCTTTATCCATATTTCGTTATTACAACCGCACGCAACTTCCTTGAACGATAATCCCATCAGGTTATACGGTGTGATGCCGGTATCGGTGGAAAATCCAGCGACCAGGATACGACCGGTCATCAACATGCCCGAAGTATTGCGGCCCGAGGAGACCATCACCGTAAAGGTTCGCGAAGAGCAGAAAAAGCCAATGACCTATACCATTGCGATTGTAGACGAGGGCCTGTTAGACCTTACCCGATTTAAGACACCGAACCCTTGGGATACATTCTACGCACACGAGGCACTGGGAGTAAAGACATGGGATGTATACGATGACGTCATCGGTGCCTTTGGTGGCCGTATCGATCAGGTTTTTGCCATCGGTGGTGACGGTGCCCTAGCAGGGGCAAAGAACAAAAAAGCAAACCGTTTTGAACCGATGGTAGTGCATCTGGGCCCTTTCAGATTAAACGAAGGAGAAACAAAATCACATGAAATAAAGATTCCGAAATACGTGGGTTCCGTTCGCACCATGGTTGTCGCCGGAGATGTGGGGAAGGAGGCCTATGGAATGGCGGAAAAAACAACACCGGTCCGAAAACCTTTGATGGTCTTGGCATCCTTACCTAGAAAAATCACTCCTGGGGAAAAGGTGACCCTGCCCGTTACTGTTTTTGCGATGGAAAAGAAGGTAAAGAACGTAACCCTAAAATTGAAGCAAGATCCATCGTTCAAGATCGTAGGCGGTGACACCCGATCGCTCACCTTTGCCCAACCCGATGAACAAATGGCCTATTTTGAGTTGGAGGTGGCCGATTTTAAAGGAATTGGAAACGTAGTCGTCGAAGCTTCCGGTAATGGGGAAAAAGCCTCATTCGAAATACCCATCGATGTGGTGAACCCCAATCCGATGACGACCGAAATGCAGCAGGTGATACTCGAACCAAATGCCACAAGGTCCATTGATTTGGAAACCTTTGGAATTGTCGGGAGCAATTCGGCCCAGGTCGAGTTCTCAACGCTTCCGCCCATGAATTTCAACGGGCGCATGCAATACCTTATCCGGTATCCCCATGGATGTGTGGAGCAGACTACTTCGGGCGCTTTTCCCCAGCTATATTTAGCCGACATCTTTGATCTGGACGGAAATCGGAAACAGAAAATTCAGCAAAATATAGACCGGGCCATCAAACGTTTGGGAGGCTTTCAAAATCCTACCGGCGGGTTCGCCTACTGGCCGGGCCAGAATACTTCCAATGATTGGGGTACCAGTTATGCCGGACATTTTCTGTTGGAAGCCGAAAGGAAAGGCTATGTATTGCCCATAGGTTTTAAATCCAGTTGGGTCAAGTACCAACAGAATACGGCCAAGCAATGGCGGGTGGGCAACAATTATTCCGATCTGGCACAGGCCTATCGATTATACACCCTGGCCCTATCGGGTAATGCCGATGTCGCCAGCATGAACCGTATGCGCGAAACCAGCGGACTTACCAATGAAGCGAAATTCCGTTTGGCAGCAACCTATGGACTTATTGGACAGTTGAATGTAGCGAAGGAAATTCTAAGCACTGCCCGTATCAATTTCGATAACAATCGCAATGACTACTACACCTACGGTTCGCCAGACCGGAATAGCGCGATGGCCTTGGAAACCTATATCTTGCTCAAGGATACTTCGAAAGCCCAGGAGTTGGCCAAGACCATTGCCAAGCGCCTCTCCGAGCGTTCCTATATGAGCACCCAAAGTACGGCCTATAGTCTGTTGGCCATGGCGAAGTTTGCCGAAATGGTCGGAGGGAAAGGCATTAAGGCATCCGCAACCATCAATGGAAAATCGGAGCATGTGACAACGTCCAAAACCTTAGCGAGTCGGGCACTTGCTATCCAAAAAGGCACTAATAGCGTACAACTCAAAAATTTGGAAGGCAACTCACTTTTTGTCAATATCATCAACAATGGCATTTTGCCGGTAGGCGAGGAGAAGACCATGCAAAACAACCTTTCGGCCCAAATCGTATTTAAAGGCCGCAACGGTTCGGCATTGGATGTTTCACAGGTATCACAGGGGACTGATTTCGTTGCCGAAGTTACCTTGACCAATACCACGGACAAAATGATTCGGGATATGGCACTGACGGAGATTTTCCCAAGCGGATGGGAAATTGTAAACACGCGTTTCACGGATTTTGGGGATTTTGCGGACAATCAAGTGACCTATACCGATATTCGGGACGACCGTTCTAATTTCTATTTCGATATGAAAAAGAACGAGACCAAGACATTTAGGGTAATGTTGAACGCTTCCTATTTAGGGCGTTACTATCTACCCGGTATTCAAGCCGAAGCCATGTACGATAATGAGTATGTGCTAAGGACCAAGGGACGATGGGTAGAGGTTGTGAAATAGTAAAGTTCAAGCAGAAGAAGGTGTCAAGTTTAATAGGATTAGAGTATAAGGTGCAAGCTTGAGGAAACTTTTGTAGGATGGCTTATTGAATTTCTTGTTCTTCCTCCCCCTTCAACACCTTGGAAAACACGAGGGCCCCGATTTCTTTCACAGGCTCGTACAAAACCGATTGTGCTTTGGTTTCTTCACTGATAAAGCCGATGCTACTGTTCATCCGGTCAAAAAATACCAATAAGGCGCCTAGAATTACGGCGACTTTTAACATGCCGAAGATTCCACCTGCGATTTTGTTCAGGAGTCCCAGCATAGCGAAATCCGCTATTTTGGTCAGTAGTTTTCCGGCTAGGTGAACGACCACGACAATGATAATAAAGGTGATGATAAAAGCGACCAGGTTGATATAATTCTCCTCCCATTGCATATTGTTGGCGAGGTAATTCCCCGCGATATAGGAGAAATGAATAGCTCCAAAAATACCCGCGATCAAGGCGATTATCGAGGCGATTTCTACAAAGAGTCCGTTTTTAAGGCCTCTCCAAAGACCCCAAATCAACAGGATTCCTAAAACGATATCTAAAAATGCCATAACGTATAAGTTTTCATCCCGACCGAAGCGTCGGGATTGTTCAATGGGTTGTTTTGACCATACAACAACAGACAGTTTGTCAAAACTGGTTTCACCAACAAATGTAGTATTTTGATTTGTACCTTTGAATTTCGATCAGTCACTTAAAAGTAAATGTCACGAGATAATCAATTAAAGGAACGATGGGACCTACTGGTCGAGAAACTGTCGAACCAATTTTCCGATGGGGATCCCTTGGAACTGGATAGCATCATTTATTTGGTCGGGGTTCAGGAATTGGGCCAATACCACAGAAAATATAAGAAAGATCAAAAACTCGATCTGATGCATATTGCCATCTGTCGCCTGTTGGAACCTTATGGCTACTACGAATTCGATTTTTTCGATGAGGAGGGCTGGCCGCACTATACCATCAAGGAAGAGTTGCCTCCATTAAAGGCAGGGGAACAGTCGGTGTTGATGAAAGAGGCGATTGTGGGGTATTTTTTGGAGAAAGAGTATATCATCTAGCCAATACGCCGTTATTTCGAGTACAAGGAATACCACGCTGCATATTCGATAGGTTCCTCCCATTGGTCGGAATGACCGAATAGGATAAAACATGAAAAAAAACAAACCGTACTACGCCGTCATCTTCACCTCTACCCGAACGAATGTAGACAATGGCTACGCCGAAATGGCCGAGGCAATGGAAACCTTGGCAAAGCAACAACCTGGATTCTTGGGTGTTGAAAGTGCTCGATCAGCCGTGGGTATTACCGTCAGCTATTGGGAAAGCTTGGAAGCCATTTCCCGTTGGAAGGCCCATACCGACCACGTATTCGCACAACAACAAGGCATAAAAGATTGGTATAGTTGGTACAAGGTGCGAATTTGTTTGGTCGAGCGGGAGTATGATTTTAAAAAAGTCCCCTCTTAATGAGAAAAAGGCTCATTTCACCTTGAACCCTATCGAACAGTTATCCAACATGCGAAAACCCTCCACCTCCTCGGGAGGGGCTAGGGGACGACCTCCCAAGTGGGATGCGTTTCGTTTCTTAAAATCGCATCCCAAAAAGTTCATCGCTTTCACACTACTACTTATTGCCTACTACTTCTGCCTTCCTAACAACCTTTTCAAAACCCCGACCGCGACGGTGGTTGAAAGCCGGAAGGGGACCTTGCTGGGCGCACGGATCGCGGATGACGGGCAATGGCGGTTCCCAGGGGTAGACAGCGTTCCGAAAAAATTCAAGACGTGTCTGTTGGAATTTGAGGATGCTTATTTTTATCGACATCCCGGTTTTAACCCGGTATCGATGGCCAAGGCCCTAAGCGCCAATATCTCGGCAGGAAAAACGGTGCGCGGGGGAAGCACCATCACCCAACAGGTCATCCGTCTATCGCGAAAAGGCAAGACCCGTTCCTATTTTGAAAAGGCCATTGAACTCGTGTTGGCCACGCGATTGGAGCTTCGTTATTCCAAAGAAGATATTCTGGGACTCTACGCCAGTCATGCCCCCTTTGGCGGTAATGTCGTGGGCCTCGACGTGGCGGCTTGGCGTTATTTCGGACTCCGTCCGCATCAATTATCCTGGGCCGAATCGGCTACCTTGGCAGTACTTCCCAATGCTCCCAGCCTTATTTATCCCGGTAAAAATCAGCAAAGGCTTCTGGCGAAGCGGAATCGGTTGCTAAGGAAATTGTTCGATAAGGAAATCATTGATAAAACTACCTACGACCTAGCCCTTTTGGAGCGCCTTCCCCAAAAGCCCTATCCGCTACCCAAAATAGCTCCCCATTTGGTACAGTACATGACCAAGACCTATAAAGGAAGAAGGGTTGCGACCACCTTGGATGAAAATCTACAACGAAGCGTCAATGCAATCGTGCACAAACACCATCGTCGTCTTCGACAAAACCAGGTACATAATGCAGCCGTTTTGGTGATGGATGTCGCCACACGACAAGTACTTTCGTACGTGGGCAATACCCCGACCACCAAAGAACATCAAAAAGATGTGGATATGGTGCAGGCGAACCGTAGTACAGGCAGTGTAATGAAACCCCTGCTCTATGCCGCCATGATGGATGCAGGGGAACTGCTTCCTGATATGCTGGTTCCCGATGTGCCGACACAAATTGCCGGTTACACGCCCGAAAATTTCAATCAGGACTATAGCGGAGCGGTCGAAGCCAAAAAGGCCCTGGCCCGTTCGTTGAATATTCCTGCGGTACGATTGTTACAGGGTTACGGACTCGAAAAGTTCCGAGATCAGCTCGATTTTTTTGAGCTGGGTGGAATTGACAAACCGGCCGACCACTATGGGCTGACACTCATCCTGGGCGGTGCGGAAAGCAATTTGTGGGACCTGTGCAAAACCTATGCGAATATGGCATCGACCGTAAACCATTTCAATGCATCTTCCAGTGAATATTTCGAAAAGGAATATTCCAATCCGGTCTTGATGAAAGACCAAGTAGTCGCTTTTGGTGGATTGTCTACCGAAAAGACCATTTTCGATGCCGGAAGTACATACCTTACTTTCGAGGCAATGAAAGAGGTGAATCGCCCAGAGGGTGATGAATCCTGGCAGTTTTATGATAGTAGCAAGGAAATTGCATGGAAAACCGGCACCAGCTTTGGTAATAAAGATGCTTGGGCTATTGGCATTACTAAAGACTATGTGGTCGGTGTTTGGGTGGGGAATGCCGATGGGGAAGGGCGCCCGAATATGACCGGTGTATCGAGCGCCGCACCCATTTTGTTCGACGTGTATGATGTGCTTCCGACCAGTTCTTGGTTCGAAAAACCGTTGGATGGGTTTGTCGAAATCGACGTATGCGCGAGAAGTGGTTATTTGGCCAGCGAATCGTGTCCCATTAAGACGATTTCCATTCCTAACAAAAAGAACTACGTCGGGGTCTGTAGGTATCATCAGATGGTACACTTGGACCCCAAACGACAATTTCGGGTGAATTCGTCTTGCGCCGATCTTTCCCAAACCGTTTCCGAATCGTGGTTCTCCTTGCCGCCGTTGATGGGGTTTTACTACAAGAGAACGCATCCCGAATACAGAACACTGCCTCCTTTTCGCGAAGATTGCCGGCGAACCGATGTTCCTACGATGGAATTCATCTATCCCAAAAATGGAAGTCGCATCAGCCTCACCAAAAATTTTGAGGGGAACACCAACGAACTCGTCTTAAAGCTTGCCCATATCAAGCCTGAAACTCCCGTATTTTGGTATTTGGATGACACCTTTATTTCTGAGACCAGGAATTATCACGAAATCGGATTGGTTCCTTCGATTGGAACGCATCGCATTACGGTGATAGATACTCTTGGAAATGAAGTTTTTGTTACGATAACGATAGAGTAGCATCCCTTTTTTGTGAACGCTGTTTAATGTCCTATATTTACGTGATTCACTGCATCTTACTTGTCCCAAACAGTCGAATCTAACTAAAATCGAGTGTATGAATTATGTTATTTCCCTTGATCAGGGCACCACGAGTTCCCGTGCCTTGCTGGTCGACGAAGAAGGCCAAATACAAGGCATGGTACAAAAGGAATTCAAACAGATTTTCCCCAAGTCGGGCTGGGTAGAGCACGATGCCAAAGAGATTCTGGCATCACAGCTGGCAGTGCTTAACGAGTTGATTGAAAAAGAAGGAGTAGCTGTTTCCGATATCAAGGCTATCGGCATCACCAACCAGCGGGAAACCACGGTGGTTTGGGATAGGAATACGGGAGAGCCCATATATAATGCCATCGTATGGCAAGACAAACGAACCGCCGATATCTGTGAGCATTTGACCAATAGTGGCCTTACCGAACACGTGCGAAAAACGACCGGGCTGGTCATCGACTCTTATTTTTCTGGAACCAAGGTAAAATGGATGCTGGACAACGTAGCGGGTGCCAGGGCAAAGGCGGAAAATAGAGAGCTGCTTATGGGAACCATCGATAGTTGGCTCGTTTGGAACATGACCGGAGGTAAGAACCATGTGACCGATTATACCAATGCCTCCCGTACGATGATTTACGATATCGTAAATCTTCGGTGGGATGATAAGATGTTGGAGGCCCTTGGAATCCCAAAAAGCATGCTGCCCGAGGTAAAGCCCTCGGCCTCTCATTTTGGGGATTATGAGTTGGAGGGTACTTCGATACCCATTGCCGGAATTGCCGGAGATCAGCAGGCCGCACTATTCGGACAGGCCTGTTTTCAAGAGGGAACCGCAAAAAACACCTATGGCACCGGATGCTTTATGTTGATGAATACGGGGGAAACGCCCCGATTCTCTAAAAACGGCTTGTTGACTACCATTGCCTATGGCTTGGACGGGAAGGTGAACTACGCCTTTGAGGGAAGTATATTCATCGCTGGAGCCGCGATTCAATGGCTAAGAGACGGATTGGAACTCATCAAAGACGCCAAGGAGACCGAGGCGTTGGCCGATTCCGTTGAAGGGGAAAACCCGGTCTATGTGGTGCCGGCCTTTGCCGGTTTGGGTGCTCCCTATTGGGATATGTATGCGCGCGGAGCCATCTTCGGGCTTACCCGCGATACAGGAAAGGCCCATTTGGCGAAAGCCACCCTGGAATCGTTGGCCTACCAGACCAAGGATATCTTAAAAGCGATGGAGGAAGATTCCGGGATACAGTTGGAAAACCTTCGTGTGGACGGGGGTGCATGTGCCAACAATCATTTGATGCAATTCCAAGCCGATATCTTGGACACCGAGGTGCATCGACCCGAAGTCATCGAATCTACGGCGATGGGAGCCGCTTTTTTGGCTGGAATCCAGGTAGGCTTATGGACGCAACAAGACATCGACCAGAACCGCCCGATGAACCGAATTTTTAAACCTACGTTTGACCGGGTAAAACGCAAACGCCTGTACGACAAATGGCAAAAAGCCGTGGAGCGTACCAAGGGGTGGGAAGAACAATAAGAAACAAAAAATTGCATGAAAGGAAACATCAAATTCTCAAACTTGGATAGAACGGAAACAGTCGAAAAACTCTCGAAAGAAGAATTCGATTTAGTCGTCATCGGCGGTGGAATCACAGGCGGTGGAATCGCTTTGGATGCGGCCTCCCGTGGACTTAAAGTGGCCTTGGTCGAAAAAGGCGATTTCGCCTCGGGCACTAGTAGTAAATCCACCAAATTGATTCATGGTGGCTTGCGGTATTTAAAGCAATTCGATTTTTGGTTGGTAAAGGAAGTAGGCTCCGAGCGGGCAATCGTGCATAAATTGGCTCCCCATTTGGTATTGCCCGAAAAGATGTTATTGCCCCTGATCGAAAACGGATCTTATGGCAAATGGTTGACCTCGATCGGTCTCAAAGTCTATGACATTTTAGCACAGGTGACAGGGGACGATAAGCGTAAAATGCTCGAGAAAAAGGAAGCGTTAAAACTGGAGCCCCTGTTGCCCAAAAAAATTCTGAAAGGTGCTGGATATTATGCGGAATACCGTACCGATGATGCACGCTTGACAATCGAAAACATCAAGACCAGTCTGCAGTACGGGGCTTTAGCGCTCAACTATGCCGAGGTAACCGATTTTCTGTATAACAACGATACCATTGCCGGAGTAACAATCAAGGATGCCATCACGGGAGATTCGTTCCAAATCAAGTCAAAATATGTCATCAGTGCTGCGGGACCATGGGTTGACGAGCTGCGTAGCGTAAATAATTCCAAAAAGGGAAAACGCTTGCATTTGACCAAAGGCGTTCATTTGGTATTTCCCAAAGAAAGATTACCCGTGAAACAGTCGGTCTATTTCGACGTTCCCGATGGGCGCATGATGTTCGCCATACCCAGGGGAAAAGTTACCTATATAGGAACTACCGACACGAATTACCGAGATGACAAAGACCGCGTCCGTACAGACATGGCCGATGCCATCTATTTGATTTCGGCAGTAAACAACATGTTCCCCAGCATTGAATTGGAGATGGAAGATATCGTTTCTTCGTGGGCCGGACTCCGACCCTTGATTCATGAAGAAGGTAAATCGGCTTCCGAATTGTCGCGTAAGGATGAGATCTTTACTTCCGATAGTGGTTTGATCAGTATTGCTGGCGGAAAGTTGACCGGGTACCGTAAAATGGCCGAGCGGGTAGTGGACCGTATTGCCAAAAAAATGGAAGAAGACTACGGCCAAAAAATCAAGGAATGTACCACCGATGCGATTCCATTGGCCGGGAACGTGGACTTTAAGAAATTTAAGCATGTCACCAAATACATCGATGAGGTCTATGAGCGAATCAAATTGGACGGTTTCGAAAAATATACAGCTTGGTTCCTCGTAACTAATTACGGGAAGCAGACGGAAGCGATTTTGGATACCTATGCGAGTCTGAATGATACGGACAATGCCATCCGCTTGGCAAAGGCCGAGCTACGGTTTGGCATCAATCATGAAATGGTACAGAATCCGATGGATTTCTTTATCCGCAGAACCGGACGGTTGTATTTTGATATTGACAGTGTTCGTTCGCTTATGGAACCGCTTTTGGAAGAATTTAAGGTAATTTATAAAGTAGACGACGCACAATTGCTTCAATGGAAGGAAACACTACAGCACGAGTTGGAAGAACATTCCAATTTTTCACTGGAGCGGGTTTAAGTCTTTAGCTGCGTCATACAAATTGTTTGACTTTATAAGAAATCCTGTGAACGAATATGCTATAAAAGTCTTCGACAGGCTTAGTAGGACAGTAAGTGTTCCTAGTTTCCGCATAAGGCCAAATAATGACTAAAATGTCAGTCCGAGCTTGTCATGGACCATGTATTGGAGTAGCTTTAACTTTCTTCAGTACGAGCGTTTTGCTGTTTCCCACTTGCTGGGTGCAGGCAGGTTCGACGCGGTATCTTGCCTTCAATAGGCTACCGGCCCATTCGATTGAAAGCAAATGTCAATCCAACTTCTCCGTCAACGCCTTAAAAACCTTTTTTGCATCCTTCCCCTCATAGAGTACTGCATGGACGGCGTCGATAATCGGTGTCTTGACCTTTTTTTTGAAGGTCGCTTTTAGTTTATAGGCACTTTCGGCGGCGTAATAGCCTTCGGCTACCATCCGCATTTCCATTTGGGCACTCTTTACGGTATAGCCCTTACCGATCATATTTCCGAACATACGATTACGGCTAAAGGTTGAATAGCCCGTTACCAAAAGGTCGCCCAAATAGGCGGAGTCATTAATGTTCCGGTCAATTTTGTGAATACGCTTTGTAAAACGTTTCATTTCCCGAATGGCGTTACTCATCAACACACTTTGGAAATTGTCACCATACCCGAGTCCGTGCGCGATACCAGCGGCAATGGCATAAATATTCTTGAGCATGGCGGCATATTCGGTACCGATAATATCCTTGGTAATTTTGGTTTTTATATAGCTACTGGCAAGATTATCGGCCACGTATTGGGCCTTCTCTTGGTCGGCACAAGCAATTGTAAGGTAGGATAACCGCTCTAGGGCCACCTCCTCGGCATGGCAGGGACCAGTAATGACCCCTATGTTCTTAAAGGGAATGTCATATTTTTCGTGAAAATGTTCCCCAACTATCAATCCGCTCTCGGGAACTATTCCCTTGATGGCGGAGAATACGATTTTATCTTTCAACGAAACGGTCAGTTTTTGTAACTCTGTTTCCAAAAAAGCGGAGGGAATCGCAAAAATCAAGATATCGGCTTTTTCGATGGCCGTATTGATATCATCTGTCAATTCCAACTTATCCGTATCGAAGGTGACGGAAGTCAAGTAGTTCGGATTGTGTTTTTGGATTTTGAGAAATCCGATGGCATCCGAATTGCGCATATACCAACCTACTTTTTCCTGATTGACCAAGAGCATTTTTACAATGGCGGTGGCCCAGCTACCGCCGCCCAGCACGGCAAATTTCATAGTCTGTATTATAGTTAATTTTCATTTCCATGAAGATGGAAATCTTAAGGTCGGATGAACGCATCCGACCGTTTGTTCTGTTTACTCGATAATCGAGATTTAAAATGCTCCGACGCTTGCCCGCCTGAACGTTGGTCGGGCAGGCGTCGAAATCAAAATTAAATTTCATTTCAATGCCTACAGGGCTTGCCCCGAGGTGGTTTACTAAAAATTTCAGCACCAAAAGTAATCAAATAAAAAATTCAAATTTTAAACACTGATTATCAGTCGGTTAAAAAATATGGCATGGAGCTTGTTTTAAATAAAAGGAATCATAAAACGAAAGCGTATGAAAGCGATAAGACTACTTCTAGGATTTGTAATGGTCGGAACCTTACTGACCTCTTGTTATACCGAAGTCATCATCGAGGATGAATTTATCGAGGAATCGGCTTTTAATACCGATCAGGTGTTGCGTTCGTATGATTTGTGGTATGTTGATATCAATGCGACCCGAGGTAACGGCGAGGTTCCTTTCCTGCAGAGGGCATTTACCATTTCCTTCGTGAACGGAACGGTGTATGCCAATAACAATATTGTCGGTATCGGGAAAACCGGAAACGGATTAGGGATTGATGTTGGGTATTACAGTACGCTTCGGGGAACGGTTGAAATCGATCATGATGTCGACGGACTTTGGCTGTTGGATGTATTTGCGGTAAATGGGAATACCATCGAATTGCGAGATCCACGTTCCAATACCTCCTATTTTCTAAATGGTTATCAAGCCAATAATTTTGACTATGACTTTGTCTTCTACGACAACATCAATTACTTACTACAGGAGTATGATGCCTGGGAGAAAGTATACACGAGCGAGGAAGGAGCGATTAACGACTTTGATGACGAGAACTATTTGCAGTTTTTACCATCCTTTTTCAAATCATCGGTAGATGCCCCTGGTACACCGGTTTCCAACCTGCAGTGGGATTTTGAGGGCAATTATCAGGTGTATGACGTAGAAAACGATGAAATGCTCAAAACTTTAACACTTGCTTACGACTTCATGGGCAATGATTACTTTGAACTCTACGTTATTAATGACAGTACTATCGAGTTGTATCATCCAGATAGCGGAACGGTCTATGAGTTTCGAGGAAGGGGGTACAATGAGTATCTGAAATCGGATAAAAATTCGATTGATAAAAAGAGACAAAAAACTTCGAATCCTATAATGAAGGTAAAGCGAAGTAGAAAAAAATAATAATTTTTTTGGTTGGTTATTTAGTTAGGAATCGCCCTGGACATTATGTTCGGGGCGGTTCTTTTTAATGAGGCCCTGTATTATGAAGGGCATCGCCCGCACATAAGACAGTAGACCGAATTAACCCCGACCGATAGCGTCGGGGTCTCCGGGGTTTCCCAAGTTTCGTCCCCGACAGGGCATCGCCCGCACATAAGACAGTAGACCGAACCCTGACGCTCACGGTCATGGCAGGTTAATCCCGACCGATAGCGTCGGGGTCTCTTGGTTCTCCCAAGTTCCATCCCCGACAGGGCATCGCCCGCACATAAGACAGTAGACCGCACCCTGACGCTCATGGTCATGGCAGGTTAACCCCGACCGATAGCGTCGGGGTCTGTCCATTGCCGGGATCTCTAGGTGAGAAGGTTGATGGCAACTGTACATTGAAGTAGGCCGATCACGTCTAAATCAATGCATTCTCTACATTTGAATCCAAGGTAAACAAACAGGCGGTACGAAGCTTATTGGGAATTTCTTGTAGTCGGCGAAGGTCAAGTCCCTCTTTATTGGGTAGTTCAAGAATGTTCAAATCGGCAAGGGGCGCTTGCCCCCACATATCGGGTGTACGCATCACGATTCGTATTTGGGTGTCCTGGGGCATCCTGGCAAGAACTTTTATTTGCTCCAATTGAGCGAAAATTTCTTTTTCCGATAGGGGACTTTCTTCCCTTCTGGTTTTGATGATGTTTATTTTTGCGTCCCAGTTTTTCCGAATAATCAATGCGGTCAAAATGGCAAGGTCGTTGTTTCCGATATTTAGCGTGCTTTCCCAATTCTCAGGTACAATATCCAACCACACATTGATGGTTTTTTCTATGCCAAAACCGACCCCTTCAAAAGTGGCCAAAAGTACCAGCCCCCAGTTTCTCTTTTTGGTTTCCAGAATGATCGGCATGTATTTTTCCTGCAGCCCGTGCTTGTTTTCATCAAGCTTTAAAAAGATGGTGTTGGGTTTAAAAAAGGCAGTTTCCAGGGCTTGCATGCTGATACTTACCGTCTTGCCGAAATCCTCGCCATCCACAAGGGTATAGGAGGAGGAAATATTGGCCTTTCTAAATGAATCCATCAATTTCGGTAGATACAGTCGAAGCCGCTCTTCCTCTCCTCCCAGCATCATCCCAAGAACTTTGACCGAGCCTTTGGGGTAGGTAAGGGCATAGATCAAACGGTACGCTCCTTTTACTTCCTTGGCCGATTCTATGGGAACCAATAGTTCCGGTTGCCAGGCACGAGCCTCTTTCGTAGGGGAGAGCTCGCTGGAAATTTTCGTGGCCCAGTTTGCGATAGCGGTAAATAGCCCACTTCTCACATCGCCCTTCGTTTGAATCAGCACTTTGTTGATGAGCACTGCGTAAAAAGCGACGACGATGGCGAGCGAAATAAGTGAAATGGTCGAATTAATAATGAACATGACCAACAAACAGCCTGCTGTTCCAATTAGGGGGATGATGATCGGTACTTTTAACATGGGTCTAAAACTGGGAAGGCCCAAACTCTGTTCGATCAGCACCACTACATTGATCATGGCATAGGTAATCAGAAAAAACATCGTAATTAAAGGGGCAATCGCATTTAAATTTCTGAACAGTAATGATATGATAACGATGACCATTGAAAAGTAGATGGCGTTCCGTGGTTCCCCCGTAGCGCTTACCTTTGAAAAAAAGGTGCTTTTAGGCAAGATATTTTTCTGCCCCAAAGCCAATAGAATTCTTGGAGCCCCGACCATGGAGCTCAATGCAGAGGAAAAGGTTGCACCAAGAAGGCCAGCGACCACAATAGGTTTCCAAAAGGCCTTATCGATAAATATGTAATAATCGCTAACAAGTTCGTAAGGAGAAGCTATTACCGAGGCAACAAGTATTAGTAGCAGATAAATAATACCGGTGAGTACTACGGCAATCAAAGTGCCCTGGGGGATACTTTTTCTTGGATTGCTTAACTCCCCGGACATATTTACGCCGGCCATGATGCCGGTAACGGCAGGAAAGAAGACAGCAAATACGGTCCAAAAAGTGGCGGGTTTAAACCCCATGATAGCGCCCGAAGAGGCGTCGATGATAGGTTCCCCTTCATAGCTGCCAAACCAATTCAATTGTTCCAAATCCAAAGGAGATTGAAATGCTCCCGCGACAATGGAAACAATGGATCCGGCAATAATGGCCATGATAACATACTGTATTTTGAATGCTACATCGGTGCTAATACCGGCTATTAGCGCTATTACACCAAAAGTGAGGATGTCTATAATCAGTGGGTTGTGGTCTGGAAAAATCCATAGCCAGCCCTCACGGAATCCAAAGATGTACATCGCCACAACGCAGGCTTGGGCCAAATAGAGCGGGATGCCGATACTCCCTCCGATTTCCAAGCCCAATGACTGTGAAATAATGGAAAAGGCACCCCCGGATTCGATCCGGATATTGGTAGTCATTGAAGCCATCGATAAACTTGTAAACAAGGTAATCGCCACCGAGATCGCCACGATGACCATGGCCCCGACCACTCCGGCATTGCCGACCACCCAAGGATGTCGTATGTACATGATGACCCCTAGAATGGTCAGGACGGTGGGCGTGAAAACACCTTGAAAGGTTCCAAAATATTTGACTTTGTCCTTTTTGGAGGATTTTTTGGAAAGAATTGGCATACCCCGGTATTTGATACTTAAGGTAGCGGAATTTTAGGGAACATCAAAATACCTGAGAACCTAAGAACAGGAGCTTTTTGACCTATTCGTACCATGATCAAAATCACTTTGGGAAGTTGTTACTCATTTTCCATGGCTTTTTTTGATAATAGTCTTGTAACACAAAAAACGCTTGTTTTTTTTCCCCTTTATCCGAAATCAACCCTTTTCGATTGTAGTCGTCCTGGATTCCGTTCAAAAGTCTTCTGGGTGATCGGAAGTCCTTTAAGATCCAGGGCGTAACCCCCTGCAGTTTTTCAATTTTGTCGATCATCTTTAAGGTTTCTTTGTACAGGTCGGCCTGGTACTCCTCAGACCACCTTGTGAGGGCATCACCGTGAAATCCGTATTTGGCACCTGCACCAAATTCCGAGATGATGACTGGCTTGTCCTGAGTAATTTTCCATGTAATCCGTTGGGCAAGCTCGGGGGTGCCCACGTACCAGCCGATGTATTGGTTAAAACTCAACACATCGACCACATCGGCATAGGAATCGCTGATGGTGAGGGTAGTGGGATTCCCCTCATACCGACTTATTTCCAAGGCTGCACTGATGAGTCGGGTTGGGTCCATTTGCCGAGCGTGTTCGGCAAGACTTCCCAAAAATTCGTTTCGCGCACCACTGGTCGGGGTTTCGTTGGCCATTGACCAAATGATGACGGATGCACGGTTCTTATCGCGATGAATGACTTCGGAAAGTTGGTTCTCGGCATTCCGGTAGGTCGCCTCGTTTTCCCAGTCGATGGTCCAATAAACGGGGTCCTCCTCCCAAACCATGATTCCCATTTTATCCGCTTCGCGAATTATATACTCGTTATGGGGGTAGTGGGCCAGGCGTACAAAATTGCAGCCCAGTTCCTTGGCCCAACCTAATAGTTTTCGGGCTTCCTCCTGCGAATTGGCCCGTCCTCCCCCTTCGTTGGGACTTTCTTCATGAAGGCAGATACCCCTTAAGAAAGTCGGTTCCCCATTAAGCAAAATATATTTTCCTTCGGTGTTGATGGTCCGAAATCCGATATGGTCTTGTAGTGTTTCCCCATCCGTGCGCAGTAGTACCTCATAAAGTTTTGGATTTTCCGGACTCCAATATTGGATTTTTTTTGTTTTGATTTCCAAGAGGGCTTTCCCTTCGACATTGGTAAGTAGCTCTTTTTTGAGTTTCAATTCCGGTATTTCAAGGGTGATTTTTTTGTTGGATACATCATCGCCGTTGAGTTCAAGATAACCAGTAATCAATCGATTGTCATCTTTCTTAAGCTGTATGAAATAATCATTTATATAGGTGCCTGGGGTCTCTATCAGTTTTACGTCCCTGGTCAATCCTCCGTAATTCCACCAATCGGTATTCAAGGTCGGTACGGCTTCCCGCTTCCGTTTGTTATCGACCTTTACGATAAGGAAGTTGTCTTTTTCCCTGAGCAAGGGGGACACCTCAAATTGAAAGGGCGTAAAGCCTCCTACGTGCTTTCCTAATTTTTCCCCGTTTAAATAGATATCAACTTCATAGTTCGCCGCGCCAAAATAAACGAACACCCTATTGGAATCATGGGCCTTGGTATAATCAAAGGACTTTTTGTACCAGACGGTTCCTTCGTAGTAGTAAAGTTTTTCTTTTTGCGTGTTCCAGTCCCCAGGGACTTTTATCAATGGGGCCTTATCGAAATCATACTCGATGAGGTCGGTTTTATCGGTTGGTTTACTATTGGTGAAAAAAGCATTTTTAGACACAGATTCCGCATTCTCAAAAGGCTCGTAACGATAGTCATAAAAACCGTTTTCATAGGGGTCTACAATGTAGTTCCATTCCCCGTTCAGAGAAGTAGCTATTCGGTTATAGGCATTCTGCAAGAACAATTCCTGGCCCGTAAGCGTCAAGGAAATCAAGAGCACACCAAAGGAAGCGATATTTTTCATCATTGTCTACGGTTGAGATGTTTCTTTTTGAATTCGGTGGGGTTCTCCCCGGTAATTTTTTTAAAGGTCCGGTTAAAGTACGAAAGACTTTCGAAACCACATTCGTAACAGGCCTCACCGCTGTTTTTACCAATTAATAACAGACGTTTCGCCTGACTGATTCGATATTGGTTCAAAAACTGAATAAAAGTAGTTCCGGTCGCCTTTTTGAAATAGCGGCAAAAAGCCTCCTTGCCCAAATTGGTGAAAGCTGCAATTTCTTCCAGACCAATTTTCTGTTGATAGTACTCATCGACATAGGCGTAGATGCGCCGCAATCGCTCTTGTTCTTTTTTATTGTAGGTATTTACGAAGGGTTGGTCATGGAGCAACGAATACTCCGTGCTATTGGCAAGAAGTTCTAGTAGCTGTAAGACTTCCATAAAAAGTTGAAAGTGGGTCAGTCGATGTAGGTCTTGCATCCGTTTACCTACCTCTTCCCTTGTTTTTCCAAAAAAGGCGATTCCATGTCGGGAGCGTTCAAACAGTTGGTAAACAGCGTCTAATTCCGGAATTTCAGATATTAATTGTTGTTTCAAAAAGGGTTTTATGTGCAAGACATCCTTTTTATAAGCCGTTTGGACACCGTGGTCAAAATTCAAATGAGGGATGTTCGACCCAATGAGTACGAGGTCGCTATCGTTATAGTTCGAAATGTGATCGCCCACATGGCGTATGGCGCTGGCCCCCTCGATATATACTAGCTCATATTCCGGATGAAAATGCCAATAAAAAAGATGGTTCAATCTAGGGTTGTGAAGAATTCGAAACGGACTCTTACTATCTTTTCCGATGGTTTCCAGTTCAATTCGCATCCCTTAATTTAACAAAATTGGCCCAATTTATATGGTTTATAAGTTAAAAAATCAATATTGTTCAAAGAATGGTCAATATTAAGGTGGATTTTACCGAGAGCGCTACTTAGTTTTATACCATCGAATGAAAGTTAAAAAAGCATGAAAACGGATACTACAAAAATCGAGATGGCCAATAAGGCCCATGAGGAAATCCCAGGGAACCCTTCTACTGCCACCAGTAGCAAAATAAAACTGAACGACCGTTCCAATGGGGAGCCATTACGCGTGTTGAGTGAGGAAGATTGGGCGTTCTGGAGACACAACGGATATATCGTAATAAAGAATGCGGTCCCGAAACAACAGGCCAAGGCCACGGCTGATTTTATCTGGGAATTTGACGAAAAAAATCCTAGCGACCCCAGTACTTGGTATGCCCCTCCAAGGGCCGAGATGAAAATGAAAGAGCTAACAGGTACCGGAATGGTAGAGGTGTACAACCACCAACATCTTTGGAACAACCGTCAGATGCCACGAGTGTACGATGCCTTTGTCGATGTCTGGGGAACCGAGAAGCTATGGGTGACCATCGACCGGGCCAATTTGAATTTTCCGTTACCGCCTGGAACGGATAAAAAAGGATTCATCCATTGGGACTACGATCCGGAAACGCGTCCGCAAAACGTGCAGGGTGTCTTGGCGTTGGCAGATCAGACCGATGAGCGTATGGGCGGCTTTCAGTGTATCCCTTGGCTATATCGTAATTACGATACCTGGAAACTGACCCAACCGGAAGATCGAGATCGCTTTCAACCCGATATTTCGGGTTTGGAGGACAAAATCGTCAAAGTAAAGATGGAAGCGGGCGACCTGTTGATCTTTAACAGCACCGAACCCCACGGCATCCGCCCCAACAAGTCAAAGGACAAAGTACGGGTCGCCCAGTATATTTCCATGATGCCCGCCGAAGAAGACAATGCCGAATTGCGTAATTGGCGTATCAATTCATGGAAACATCGCATTGCCCCGGAAGGATACGCTTTTCCCGGAGATCCCCGAAACTGGGAACAGACCAAATATGAAACTGCTAAATTATCGCTCCTTGGCGAAAAGTTATTGGGATTAAGGAATTGGTAAATTGTCATATTCCTAATAATTGAAGGATGTAAGGCCATCAAGGGAATAAACCGTATTTTTGCCCGCTTAAAATCAAGGGCATGAAGAAATACCTGAATTTATTCGACTTTAAGCAGAAGGTAGACTATAAGACCGAAATACTTTCCGGCTTGACCGTAGCGCTGGCCTTGGTGCCCGAGGCCATTGCATTTGCGCTGATTCCAGGGTTTTCACCCTTGACCGGTTTGTACGCGGCATTTATCCTCTGTTTGGTAACCTCCATTTTAGGAGGTCGTCCTGGAATGATTTCGGGAGCCACCGGTGCTGTGGCCGTGATTTTTGTGGGATTGATATTGGAGCTAAAACGCAATTTTCCCGGGATTGAGCCTGAGACCATTTTAAATTATGTCTTCGCTACCGTGGTTATTGCCGGAATCCTTCAGATTTTGGCGGGGTTGCTACGACTCGGAAAGTTCATCCGGCTAGTGCCCCATCCCGTGATGTTCGGTTTTGTAAACGGACTCGCCATTATCATCTTTATGGCACAGTTCCCGAATTTTTATCAAAAAGGAACCTCCGATTTGCTCGCTGGGCCTCCAATGTATATCATGCTCGGGCTAACACTTTTGACCATGATAATCATTTGGGGACTTCCCAAGTTGACCAAGGCGGTTCCCTCGTCCTTGGTTGCGATCATTGTTGTATCGGCCATTGTATTGGGCTTTGGAGTGGAGACGCTTACCGTCGCCGATACCATGGCTGAGGGAGAGACGATCAAAGGTGGATTTCCACCGCTGTCTATTCCCCAAATCCCCTTTAGCTTGGAGACCTTCAAGATTATCTTTCCGTATGCGGCTATTGTGGCTGGCGTAGGTTTGATCGAAAGTTTGTTGACCTTGAACATTATCGATGAAATTACCGATACCCGCGGAAGTGGCAACAAGGAATGTGTGGCCCAGGGAACCGCGAACATCCTTTCTGGATTTCTCTCGGGTATGGGCGGTTGTGCCATGATCGGGCAGAGTTTGATCAATACCTCTTCCGGAGCCAGAGCGCGCTTATCCGGGATTACCGCGGCAGTGATGCTGTTGGTCTTTATCATGTTCGGGTCGAGTTTAATCGAGCGTTTGCCAATGGCCGCTTTGGTAGGTTTAATGTTTATGGTTGCCATCGGCACCTTTGAGTGGGCCAGTTTCAGGACTTTTGGGAAAATGCCCAAATCGGATGTGGTGGTCATGGTGTTGGTGACTTTGATTACCGCCATCACCCATAATTTGGCCATAGCGGTTTTATTGGGGGTTATCATCTCCGCTCTGGCCTATTCATGGGAGAACGCAAAGCGCATCCGGGCCCGAAAGTATGTCGATGAACATGGGGTTAAGCATTATGAAATTTATGGCCCTTTGTTTTTCGGGTCTACGACGCTGTTCGCCGAAAAGTTCGATGTGCAGAATGACCCCGAAGAGGTAATCATTGATTTTCAGGAAAGCCGAGTAGCGGACATGTCGGGCATCGAAGCCTTGAACAAAATCACGGAACGCTACCAAAAAGTAGGCAAGAGGGTACATCTGCGTCATCTGAGTAAAGACTGTATCCGGCTGTTAAAAAATGCGCAGGACATTATCGAGGTGAATGTCATGGAAGACCCAACCTACAAAGTAGTAGTCGACAAGCCGGTAAAGAAAGATGAGGAAGAAAAAAATCTATTCAATCTTTGGGGGTTGTAATATTGGTATGCTTTTCCTGTTTTAAGCTACTATAACCCCCGGCCCATCCCAGCCATTTTTTTAATAGGAGTTGTTGTCGTCTTTTTTGGGAAGCTCCCTTACAGGTAGGCTGGTCTTTTAAAAGTATAACTGCGTCTTTCATTGCGTACAGATTTACATGGTGTATCTGCGAATAAGACGTTTGAATTCGTTTGAAAAGGACAACTTTTCCAATAAAATCCATATACTGTGATACGATTTACTGGAAGATATCGAACGATTTTCAAGATAGAAGACTATCCTTCAATCAACCTGGTTTAAGGAATCCATAAGGTGAATATTGGTTTCCCTATAATGATTTATGGAACGTGCTTTAGAAGACCATCTATTCCAGGATTTGACCAATTCAACCTATAGGATGATATTCTTCTCTTCATATTCAGAATAGGTAATAACAAGGCATACACTCCGGACGGGATACATTTTCCGAAACAATGACCTGGAATCTATCAGGACCGAACTTTGTTTTTCATATTCGCTGGTTGTCCTTACGACCTTGATGAGCTTCAGCCCATGGGCACCTAAATAAGAGGAAGATTCTTGGGGTTCATAGCGCGAGGTAAGTACGACACCTAGATAACCGGAAATCCAATTAACGATAATCAGAGCGACCAAAATAAAGAATATTGTTGTGACCAAACTATTTTCCATTCGATAGAGGTTTGTCTTTTGGGAAACAAAAAACTGCTGTCACCAATTCAAATGACAGCAGCTTTCGCAACTTGTTCTATCTGTTATTTTACAACGTCCGTAAATACTCCGCTACTGCACGGGTTTCGTCCTCCGTGAGGTTTTGATTGAGCATAATGGCATTATTGTATTCCTTTAAAAGGGCTTTGGCAATGGGGTCTTCCTTTAACATTTTGTCCGGAGCAATAATCATGTTCATGACCCAGGCCGGACTTCTTCTTTCATACACACCTTTTAGGGCAGGTCCGATCATGCGTTTTTCGGCAGCGTGGCAGGCGATACAAATCGCACTGTATTTTGCTTCCCCGGCCGCGGCCAATTCAGCGTCGATCTCATCGGGGAAGGTAACATCCTTATAAGGCCCGACCCCATCATTGTCCATGTCAACAGGTACCCCTTCCGAGACGGCCTCGGTGGTTTTCGCTTCGGTCTTAGTGCGGTTCATTTCAAAACCTTCTTTTTTTTCTTCCTTTTTTTCGCCACAGCTTGTTAACAAAGCTCCGATGGCCAATACGCTCAATAATTTTTTCATGTATATCGTGTTTATGCCGGGACGCCCCCGGGCATCTATTCGTTTATTGCTACTAATATAAGGAATACGGGAAATTAAGCTACTTCGTTTAGAAACTTTATCGCCCTTTTTTCGTTGTAATAGGCATTGCCTTGGTCAAAAAACCCCACGTGACCACCATAGTCGGTCACTTCCAGAAACAGTTGGGGGTTTTGTTCCGCTTCTTGATGCGGATAGCACTCGGGTCCTAAAAAGGAGTCGTTCCGGGCATTTATGATCAAGGAGGGGATTGGAATATTAGGTAGAAATTGCCGACTACTACATTGGGTGTAATAGTCCAATGCATCTTTGAAGCCATGGGCGCGACTGGTATAGATGTCATCAAAATCCTTTAATGTTTCCACTGCTTTGATGTCGGCATCCGTAATCTTTTCAGGAAATAGTTGTTGCTTTGCTTTAAGCTTCCCCACCAAATGCTTTTTGAAGCGGATAGCATACAAAATATTTTTAGGCATCAACAGTTGCTTCAAGGAACTATGCAGATCGCAGGGTACGGAAATTGCCACAGCTGCCTTGATTTCCGCCGGTATATCCCGTCCCTCTCCAAGGTATTTTAGCGTCATGTTACCTCCAAGGCTAAACCCTTTTAAATAGATATCCTTATAATTTCTCGTTTCCAAAATATGGTTGATAACCGCTTCCAGATCTTCGGTGGCACCGGAATGATACGATCGGTACAGCCGATTAATCTCTCCGCTACACGATCGTAGGTTCACGGCGCAGGCGTCATATCCATGTCCTTTGAAAATCTTGGCGCTTCCCTTGATGTAGGCGCGCTGCGCGTTTCCTTCCAGACCGTGCAACAGAATAATTACTTTTTGGGTGGGGATGGTAGAAAAACTCCAATCCAAATCCATAAAATCGCCATCCGGCAAATCCAGGCGCTCCCGTTCTTGGGTTACTCCCTCGACACTGCGGACAAGGCCGGAATAAATAGTGGAAAAATGCCCGTTTTTAAAAAGCAAGGGCGGTCGATACGAGGAAGAAACCAACGGCATTAGTACAAAATATTGTCCTTGGGAGCTACCGGTTCCGGAAGTTCCTTTTCGTCGAGCATATCCCTTAGGTCGATTTCGATAGTGCGACATAGGGCGGTCATTGGAACGTCGTTAAGTCGACCTTCAAAAGGGTCTTCACTATTATCACCAACAATTTCCATAGTTGTAAATATCCATGAGATCAACACCGAAAACGGAATCATCAGGAAAACATACCACTGTAGCATCCCTTCGGGATTACTCATGGCATCGTCCTCGAAAACATCCAACAATCCAAATGGGAGCAGTAACACAAAAATCCAAGTGAAGACCTTGGAAAAATAGCCGTATTGCCTGGGAAACGGAGTGTTCTTGATGCGTTCACACTTGCCCTGTAAATTATAAAGTTCTTCCAAGACCGATTGCATCTGATCCTCTTGGAAACCATCCAAAATTTCCTTGTCTTTCAGCATACTGATGTCCATAGCCTGATTCTTTACAAGGTGTGTGGCCGGGTTCACCCGTTTTTTCAAATCGCTGAACTCCCGCATACTCACATAATTGTAGGCTTCATTGCATGAAATATTGCGCTCATCGTGCTTGTCGAATACCTTTTCGACCATCCGATTCTCCTTCAATGCCCAGGATTTGGGCTGCCGCAACTGCACACGTAGTGCGTTGATCCAGGCGATGTGCCGATGAATCATCTGGGTATGCATTTTTTTGTCATATTCCCGATCCCCCGATCTTACGAAGCTTAAGACCTGCATAGCCCACGTACGGCTATAATTAACGATACCGCCCCAAATTTTACGACCCTCCCAGAAACGGTCATAACTTTGGCTGTTCTTAAAACCAATGTAAAAGGCGACCGCAATACCGATGACACTCAAGGGTTGAAAGGGAATGTCTATAAAATTCCATCCTAAAAAATGGTATACAAGGAATACCGCTCCCGAGTAAAGTGTGAAAAAGATGAGGTTTTTCCAGGCATAGCGCAAAATGAGGCCCCAGCCGATATTTCTTTTAATATACATTGTTTACAAACTTATTTTATTTGGGATAGGTCTCCAATACCTTTATCTGTTCCTCTATCGCCGATTTGAATTCCGATTTCAACTGGGCTACCAGTTCGGCAACGGGAACGGAGTTGTCTATCAAAGCCGAACCTTGCCCAGCCGACCAGATGGTTTTCCATGCCTTGGCCTCGGTATCCAGTTCCTTTCCAAAATCTATCTTGGTATCCTTTTTTAAATCCTCTTCGGTCAATCCGGCCGCTTTTAAACTGTCCGACAAAAAATTAGCATGCACACCCGAAATCGCTGCCGTATAAGTGATATCGCTGGCCCCTGCTTCCCTAATCATATCGCGGTATTCTTCCGGGGCCTTGCTTTCCGTAGTATTGATAAATCGGGTACCCATGTAGGCCAGGTCAGCTCCCATTTGAAGAGCAGAGGCGATGTCCCTCCCGGTGCTGATACAGCCCGAAAGAATAATGGTTTTATGAAAGAATTTCTTGATTTCGGCTACCAAGGTCATCGGATTGATCGTACCTGCATGGCCCCCTGCTCCCGCGGCGACGAGTATGAGTCCGTCTACCCCTGCCTCCGACGCCTTTTCAGCATGGCGTTTCTTGATAATATCGTGAAAGACCAATCCGCCATAGCTATGTATCGCATCGACCACCATCGATACCGCCCCCAACGAGGTGATGATGATGGGCACCTTATGCTTTATACAGAGTCTGATATCGGCCTCCAATCTCGGATTAGTAGGGTGTACAATAAGGTTTACTCCATAGGGCGCCGCTTTTTTCCCTGTTTCCTTTTCAAACTTTTCCAGTTCCGATGTAATCTCGATGAGCCATTCCTCGAAACCTTCACTAGTGCGTTGGTTGAGGGCCGGAAAGGTACCCACAATTCCATTTTTGCAACATTCGACGACCAGTTTTGGTCCAGAGATCAAAAACATGGGGGCGGCTATAGCTGGAAGGGATAGGTCTTTGATAAAAGCGGGTTTTTGGCTCATGGTCTATTTTTCTAAAAGTTAATTGTAACAAATATATCCAAAACTATAAAGGAACTCTTAAAGTTCGTCGAATGCTTTAAAATTATACTTAATTTGAACGTGAGAACCATTATAGCAAAAAAGAATCGACATGCTCGACAGAAGAACGTTCATGGAAAAAATCGGATGGGGTACTGCGGGTAGCCTCATCTTGCCGCACTATGCTTTTAGTTGCACTTCCCAAAACAAAAAACTAGGTGTTTGTTTGGTGGGCCTGGGAAGCTATAGTAGCAATCAATTGGCCCCGGCCCTGCAACTGACCCAACATTGCGAACTTCGGGGAATAGTCACGGGCAGTCCCCATAAGATTCCCATTTGGCAAAAACGTTATGATATTCTAGACAAAAACGTGTACAACTACGATACCATGGGGGAGATTGCCAATAATCCCGATATCGATGTCATCTACATCGTATTGCCTACCGGATTGCATGCCGAATATGCCATTAAGGCAGCGAATACCGGAAAAAATGTATGGTGCGAAAAACCCATGGCGAAAACGGTAGCCGAATGCCAGTCGATCATCGATGCCTGTGACAAAAACAACGTAAAACTCTCCATCGGCTATCGCATGCAGCACGAACCGAATACCCAAACCGTAATAAAATGGGCCAAAACACAACCCTATGGGAAGATTCAAAAAGTGCGGGCCGAAGTCGGTTTTAATATCAGGAACCCCGGTGACACATGGCGAATGGACAAGGAATTAGGGGGCGGCCTCCTCTACGACGTCGGCGTATATTCCATCAACGCCATGCGTTATACGACGGGAACGGAACCCTTGTCGGTAATAGGGAAGTTTGAGAATACCCGACCGGAAGTCTACCGGGAAGTACCGGAAACGACCCTATTCGATTTGGAGTTTCCCGATGGGATAGCTGCCCATGGCCGAACCACGGGCAGGGAAAGCATCAACATTTTACGGGCCGATTGCGAGAACGGATGGTACCAACTATCGCCCTTCCAATCGTACAACGGCGTGGGTGGAAAGGCCAGTGATGGCAAACTGTTGAACACCTTTATCGAAAACCAACAAGCCCGCCAAATGGACGATGATGCCCTGGCCATTTTGGAAGACCGTCCTGTGATGGTCCCCGGTACCGATGGAATGAAAGACATAGCCATTGTAGAGGCCATCAACCAATCGGCCGAGACTGGAGAGAAGATCATGCTCTCCTAGTTACGTCTTTCGCAGCCTGTGACTCCCTTTTTTTCCGATGCGCAAAAGACAAAATTCGCTTTTCCGATTCGATGGGTTCTGGGTATCTTGGGCAACCGAGTTTTAATTATCTTTAGTTGGATGCAAGCTGAGCCAATCAACAAACCACCGCTATTTCCTGTCCGTTTCAAAATGGTCTTCGGTACCTTCCTGTTGGCCATGATCGTCTTGTTCGATCGTATATTGCTCTCCGTGGCCAAAGACCCCGTAGCCGAATCGCTGCAACTCTCCGACAAACAAATGGGTTGGGCCATGAGCATTTTCGCCCTGGGCTATGCCTTGTTCCAGACCCCGGCCGGACTCTTGGCGGACAAATACGGTCCTCGAAAGGTTTTGACAGCGGTGGTGGCCCTTTGGTCGCTTTTCACCGCCCTTACCGGAGCCGTTTGGAATTATGCCGTATTGATGGTGGTGCGGTTTTTGTTCGGGGCTGGTGAAGCAGGGGCGTTCCCGGGAATGGCAAGAGCCATTTATAGCTGGATTCCCTTACAGGAGCGCGGTATCGTAAACGGCATCAATTTTTCAGGCGGACGCATCGGGGCCGCTTTTGCGCTTCCCATGGTCGCTTGGCTGATCGATGCGGTAGGATGGCGGCTGACCTTCGTAATTCTGGGAGGTGTCGGATTGCTCTGGGGTTTGGTCTGGTATATTTGGTTCCGGGATAATCCGGAGGACCATAGAGGGATGTCGGGGGTCGAGGTCGCCTATATCCAATCGAATACCAATCGGACGGTAGGGGAGGAAAAAAATGCCCAGATCGATTTTAGCAAGCTTTTCAAATCAAAGACCATGTGGTTGCTGATGGGCCAATATTTTGCTAGTAATTTTACCTTTTTTTTCTGTTTGACCTGGTTGTTTCCCCACTTGAAGGTTACATACAATTTGGATGCATTGGAAGCGGGGTTTTATGCTTCGGCACCCTTGATTTTTGGTGCCCTGGGCAATTGGTTTTCAGGATTTCTGGTCGATTTGATCTACAAAAGGAACAAATGGGCCCTCTCGCGCAAGATACCGGCCATTATCGGATTCCTTCTTGCGTCAACAGGTATTGTAGCCAGTGTGTATATGGAGGAAGTGACACCTGCAATTGTTTTTATCTCTATGGCCGTTTTTGGGGCCGATATGACCTTGAGTCCGTCGTGGTCTGCCTGTGTCGATGTAGGGAAGCAGTTCTCGGGCGCCGTGAGCGGCACCATGAACATGGCCGGAAATATTGGGTCGTTCTTGACAGCTTTGGCTTTTCCCTATTTACTGGATGTGACAGGCTCGGAAGTGCCTTTTTTCTATCTGGCAGCGGGTTTGAATGTATTGGCGATATTTGTATGGATGGCGGTAAAGCCTCAAAACCCTTTGGAAATAACCATTGAGCGCTGAAAAAGGCTTGGGGTATAAGGAGAAAGGAATAAGGAGAAGAAATCAGTGAAAATCTCAAGCGTAGACGAAGGCGAATTAAATTATGCCGCTGCTGGAGGGGGTAAGGGGAGCATGTTTTAACAGGATATGACCGTAGCTGTAGTATTAAAAAGGATACGTAGAATTTAAGGCCTTAAGTATAGATGATCACAAAAAAAGATTTCAAGGAAGTGTGCCAACGGTCTATCGAGATGATCGAGGCCGCCGGTATTTACTTGACCGAGACCGATAAGAAAAATATCACTGCCGCAGACTTTGGCCTAAGCGATATCAAAAAGGAAGGAGTACAGATTTTAACGCTCTTCGATACAGACCGTATGGCGGCGAAGATTTTGGTGTTGCTGCCCTATCAGACCGAACCGGAGCATTGGCATCCGCCGGTGGGCGATGACCCTGGGAAAGAGGAAGTCATTCGGGGTATTTGGGGCGACCTTACCTTTTATATTCCCGGTGAGGACACATTGGAAAAGGGATTTATCGTTGAAGGGAAAGACCTTTGTTATACCATGCGTAACGAAGTGGTTATCAATCCCGGAGACCAATTGATATTACCCCCAGGTACCAAACATTGGTTTCAGGCCGGGGAACGGGGCGCCGTCATGTATTCGTTCTCGACCAAGGTGACGGATCTGATGGACCGGTTCACTGACCCCCAAGTGGTAAGGGATACCGTTATCGAGGGATAGTTGCCGTAGCGTCCCAACTTAAAGGAAGCTTTCGATAAATAGTACAGATATTGTCAACAGAAGCTGGAATTAATAGATGTTAAGGAAGTAAAATAGTTGATAAAAAAGATGTCCAAAAAGTATGGTCAAATGTTATATTGAGTCTGTTGCAATACTCTAGGCTGTTACCAATCAAGAATCGGTTTCGAAAAAGCCTAGCCTGACATATCCGACAAAAGGACTTGTTGGACATCCTCAAAATTTAAAAACACAAAATGAAACAGAGCATCATCACAGCATTCTTGGGACGGACCCAAGATCGTTTTTCAGAATACCAACAACCAACCTCCCTAGAAGAGCGATTGGATTTGGTCGTAAAGATTCCCGGTGTCGACGGGGTGGAAATCGTGTATCCTTACGAAACAGAGGAGGCTGATGCCACCAAAAAAATGTTCGATGATAGGGGTTTGAACTTCGCCGCGGTCAATGCCAATATCAAAAAAGAGACCCAATGGGTGCCAGGGGCCTTGTCGCGACCCGATTCCGATTTGAGAAAAGGGGCCATCGAGATTATTAAAAAGGCAAAGGAATATGCCAAAGCCGTAGGGGCTCCTTTGGTAACCTGTTGTCCATTGTCAGATGGGTATGATAATCTTTTTCAGGTAGATTACCCCAAGGCATGGAGGAATATGGTGGAGTCGGTAGCGGAGGCCGCCGATTATCTACAAGAAATCCCTTTGTTTATCGAATACAAAATCAATGAGACACGGGTGCATGCGCAGCTGGACAATTGTGCCAAAACCATTTTGTTTTTGAAGGAGGTCGGCAATTCGGCTACAGGGGTCACGATCGATTTCGGGCATGCCCTGTTGGCAAAGGAAAATCCGGCCCAGGTCATTGCCCTGTGTGAGGAGACGGGTACCGATTATTACCTGCACACCAATGACAACGATTTTAATTTTGATTGGGACTTGATCTCTGGCTCCCGTAACTTTTTGCATACTGTGGAGTTTCTGTTCTATGCAAAGGAGTACGGCTACGACAAGTATTTCACCGCGGATGCCTCACCCCGCATTTTCGATATGGTCGGGTTTTTTACCGAACATGCTGAAATGAACCTAGCCCTTTGGAATTTGGTGGACAAACTTGACAGAAAAAATTACCGCCGTTTGATGCGGGAGGAAAAACACATGGATTTAATGGGATTGGTTCGAAAAGAGATCTATAGACTATAGAAATCACCTAGTGTCGTTATCCTTTTTAGAGGAGGGAAGATGGGTACGATACAAACCATCTATGATACCCTTGATTGAGACCTTCTACTCGCCAAATACACCCCCAACAAGACCAAACAGGCCGCCAAGATTTTGACAGAGGTTAACCTATCCTGTCCGGTGGCGATAGCAAAGAGTATACCGAACAGTGGCTGTACATATACAAAGGCACTTAGGGTAGAGGCCTTCAACTGGGTAAGTGCGAATATGTTGAAGAGATAGGTGCAAAAGGTGGTTCCAATAATTACGAAGATGATGCTCCAAAGAGCGCCAAGGGGGAGTTGACCCCATCGAATTTCTATTAACTCCTGGTAACCAAGTGGAAGACAGATGAAAATACCCAAGGTAAACAACCATTTCATAAAGGTAAACGGGTGGTATTTGGCAATCAAGGTCTTGGCCACGATCAGGTAGGATCCGTAAAAAACGGAATTCATCAAGATCAAAAAATTACCCAAGGGAATATTGGGGGCATCTTGCCGTATTTCGGCCCCGAACAGAATGAGACCCAAGGCGCCTATGAGTCCGATGGCGATACCCACTATTTTTTGGGGAAGTATTTTTTCTTTAATGAGTATGGCCGATAGGATCAGCACAATGATTGGGGTGGTAGTAACCAATACCGAGCTGTTAATCGGGGTCGAAAGTGCCAACCCCTTGAAAAAGACCAGCATATTAAAGCCCATACCCAACAACGCACAGACAACCATTCGCAAATAGTCTTTTTTGTCGATTTTTTCCTTGGGGCCAAAAATGGATACGGCCCAGAAAAGCACTGCCGCGCCTATGACCCTAAGCATGATAAACCCAAAGGGCTGCACATGATCGGGCATGACCCCTTTGGCGATCGTATGATTGATTCCATAGATGGTGGTGGCCCCTATGGCCGCAAATATGGCGAGCGTTCGCTTGCTCAAGAATGAAGGGCTTGCTTGGCGGCCTCAACGACCTTTTTGCTGTTCCCAATAAATATTTGGTCATCGACCAATAGTACCGGACGCTTTAAAAAGGTGTAGTGGTCCAGAATCAAGTTTTTATACTCCGTTTCGGAAAGCTGCTTTTCGTGCAACCCTTTTTCGCGGTACAACCTGGCTCGTTTACTAAACAAGGGCTCATAATTGCCTGCAAGGGTTTTCATTTCGTCTACTTGGGACTCGGTCATGGCTTCGTTCTTAATGTCTTGTAACGTAACACCGTCTAACGGCTCCCACTCCTTGAGGATTCGTTGACAGGTATCACAGGTGCTGAGGTAATATATTTTCTTCATGCTGGGGAGTGTTTCTTTAACCAAGTTTATTTAACAACAAAGAAACCCAATTCCCATTAAAAGCCCTATTTTTATCCTCCCAAAAAAAATCACCTTGATGCAAAAACTATTCGACATTACCCTTAAGAATCGAAGGTTACTTCATAAAATATTAGCAGGCACCTCCAAGGAAGACTTACTTAAAATTCCCAAGGGCTTTCGAAATAACATTTGGTGGAATATCGCCCATGTGGTAGTTACCCAGCAACTGCTGGTTTATAAAATGAGCGGATTACAAGTTCGTATTCCCGAGAGCTATATCGAACGATTTAAAAAGGGAACCGTGCCCGATGGGACCATAACGGAGGAGGAAATCAAGGAAATTAGCAATTTTCTGATGTCTACCGCAGAGTGGGTGAAAGAGGATTATGACTCAGCCTTGTTCAAGAAATTTGATTCATATACCACTAGCTTGAACGTGACTTTAGAAAATGTGGAGGATGCGATTGCTTTCAATACCTTTCACGAAGGCCTGCATTTGGGGGCGGTATTCGCATTGCAGAAAGCGGTAAAATCATAAGCTTACGACTTTATCCGATTGGCCAGATAAGGTTTTACCTCTTCAAAGGGCAACACGAGGCTAATGGCCCCGTCGGAATAGGAAGCCACTTCGTACGGGTTGTAAAGTAGTTTGATTCCCTGTTCGGTGAAGCCAATGTTGTCGGGCAAATAAAAGCTATCCCTTTCAAACATGAGTCCGGTATGGTTGATTGATGCGTTCTCGGGGATTGCCTCCTGTTCCCGGAATTTCGTTTCCGCGAATTCTTCAAAATCCTGTTGGTTTTTGAACAACTCCCAATTTTCTAGCTCCCTACCTTTTTGTTTATCAAAGTTTAAAAACTGGTTGATACTGTACCCATGGGCACCACCAGTAAAGATGTACGAATTCATTTCGATAGTTAAGTGCTCGGTATCTTCATAGGTAATGGTACCTTCTATTTTTGCTTCCCAAGGAGTGGTTTCATCTTCAAAAAGGTCTCTCATTTTCTGATAACCCTGGCTAAACGATTGAATCGCTTCGTCCATGGAGGTGACTTCCACTTCATCGTCAAAAGACAAGAGGGCGATGATTTCTTCCTCGAGGGTGGCGTTGATAGTATTTGCCAGCCTGGTTCTGTCAAGAGGCTTGGGAACGACGATAGAGACCTTGGTGCACTCAGCACATTCATTCTCATTGACCATCAAAGGTTCGAAAGTAAGTTTTTCCGTTTTCTTACAACCAATGAGCAATAAAAAAAGAAGTACATAAGTCATGGAAGACTTCATAGGCATGGCTTTCGGTTTTATTGGGGCATGATGCACTCGAGGGGCGAGTATTGTATGCGTCCAAAGATAACGATACATTTGCAGCAATAATTATACAAGATGAGCGAAAAAAAGTTAAAATTCAATAGCAAGGCTATTCACGGAGGGCAGGAACCCGATAAGGCCTATGGGGCAGTCATGCCACCTATCTATCAAACATCGACCTATGCACAGAGTACTCCGGGCGGCCATCAAGGCTACGAATATTCTCGAAGTGCCAACCCCACCAGAACCGCATTGGAGAAGTCATTGGCCAGTATTGAAAATGGAAATTATGGCTTGGCCTTTGCCAGTGGCTTGGCAGCTATCGATGCGGTCATCAAGTTGCTGAATCCAGGTGATGAGGTAGTCTCAACAAATGATTTATATGGTGGAAGCTATCGATTATTCAAACAAGTGTTCGAAAAATTTGGTATCCGTTTTCATTTTATTGGGATGCAGAACGTCCACACCATTGAGGAATACATTAATGGGAATACCAAGCTCATCTGGACAGAAACCCCGACGAATCCGATGATGAATGTCATCGATATCCGTGCAATCTCGAAATTGGCGAAAAAGTACCGGTTGCTTTTGGCTGTCGATAACACTTTTGCCACTCCCTATTTACAGACCCCTTTAGATCTTGGCGCCGATATCGTAATGCACTCGGCGACGAAATATCTGGGAGGCCACAGCGATGTGGTGGTAGGAGCCTTGGTAGTAAGGGACAAGGATTTGGCCGACAAGCTTTATTTTCTTCAAAACGCAAGCGGTGCCGTATGTGGTCCAATGGATAGCTTTTTGGTTCTTAGAGGAATAAAGACCTTACACGTGCGTATGCAGCGCCACTGCGAAAACGGGAAGGCGGTAGCCGAATACCTCGCGGGCAACCCCAAAATAGAAAAGGTATACTGGCCAGGATTCGAAAATCATCCCAATCACGATATCGCCAAGAGTCAGATGAGTGATTTTGGGGGGATGATTTCGTTCGTGCCGAAAGGCAGTAATTATGATGAAGCCATAAAAATAGTGGAAAAATTGAAGCTGTTCACCCTTGCAGAATCGTTGGGTGGGGTGGAGAGTTTGGCCGGTCATCCCGCCAGTATGACCCATGCGAGCATCCCCAAGGAAGAGCGTGAGAAAAGCGGGGTGGTTGATTCTTTGATACGTTTGAGCGTTGGTATTGAGGATATTCGGGATTTGATTGCCGACTTAGAACAGGCTATCGGATAACGTTTTGTCATATTTTTAAAAAAAGCGGTTTTAAATTATAGGAATAGTATATTTTTGCCGTTATATTTTTAATTCAATAAAAAAACTTATTCCTAATACTCTATGGACGCAAAAATGCAAGCAAAAATCGATGGATTTATGGAGGAGGTCAAGACCCGAAATGGTCATGAGCCCGAATTCATACAGGCCGTTCAGGAAGTAGCCGAAACGGTGATTCCCTACATCGCGCAGAATGAAATATACAACGGTAAGAACATTTTATTGCGAATGGTGGAGCCAGAGCGATTGATCTCTTTTCGCGTGGCGTGGGTAGACGATGATGGTGAAATACATGTAAACCGGGGATACCGTATACAAATGAACTCCGCCATCGGACCGTACAAAGGAGGGTTGCGTTTTCATCCGTCTGTGAATGCCAGTATTTTAAAGTTTCTCGCCTTTGAACAGGTGTTCAAGAACAGTCTTACCACCCTTCCTATGGGTGGGGGCAAAGGTGGTTCCGATTTTGATCCCAAAGGCAAATCGGATGATGAGGTAATGCGTTTTTGTCATGCATTTATGACCGAGCTCTGTCGTCATATCGGTCCGAACACTGATGTGCCCGCCGGTGATATAGGGGTGGGGGCCCGGGAAATCGGTTTTCTTTTCGGTATGTATAAGAGAATACGCAATGAGTTTACCGGGGTACTAACCGGTAAGGGGCTTTCTTGGGGTGGCTCTAAGATACGCCCTGAAGCAACTGGTTACGGAACCGTATACTTTGCGCAAAGTATGCTTAAAACCAGGGATGAAGATGTTGATGGGAAAACGGTTGTTATTTCCGGATCTGGGAATGTTGCGCAATACGCCGCAGAAAAAGTATTGCAACTTGGGGGCAAAGTGGTTACCCTCTCCGATTCCGGTGGCTATATCTATGACGAGGAAGGGATCGACGAGGAAAAATTAGCCTATGTAATGGATTTGAAGAACAACAAAAGAGGTCGAATTTCCGAATACGCTGAAAAATATTCGTCGGCAAAATTCCACAAGGGAAAAACGCCATGGGATGTAAAATGCGATATCGCCTTGCCCTGTGCTACCCAAAACGAGTTGCATGAAAAAGACGCAAAGAACTTGTTGGACAACGGTTGCTTCTGCGTTGCGGAAGGAGCCAATATGCCCTGTACGGCCGACGCCGTGCACGCGTTTCACGACGCCAAGATTTTGTTTGCCCCCGGGAAGGCTTCCAACGCGGGAGGTGTGGCGACCTCCGGTCTGGAGATGTCACAGAACTCCTTAAGGATTAGCTGGACACGTGAGGAGGTTGATGAGCGTTTGAAAGGAATTATGGAAGATATCCATGAGTCATGTATCGAATACGGTGAGGAAGAAGACGGCTATTGCAACTATGTAAAGGGTGCAAACATAGCTGGTTTCGTCAAAGTAGCCGACGCCATGCTTGCGCAAGGAGTTATTTAAGGTAAGACATTGACAACAAGAGGTAGGGAAAACCTGACCGGTCTATTAGACCGATCAGGTTTTTTAGTTTTCAAGAGCATAACCATGGCTATTGTTAACGGATTAACCAACTTTTAGGGCCGACCGGTCTTGGATTCAAATATTCGAACATGTCGTTGTAAACGGTTTTTTTCCTTCGTACCCCGTACTTCGTTTTTCGTTTTTTTTCACGCTATCTTTGTCCCAAACCATCATAAAGTCATGCAGGTGACCACCCGTGCAATTGTGTTTTCCGCTATTAAATACGGTGATACCAGTCTTATTGTCAAGGCATTCACGGCTTCGGATGGTTTGAAAAGCTATATGCTCAAAGGTATCTTGGCATCTAAGCGGGGAAAACTGAAAACAGCACTCTTTCAACCCCTTACCCAATTGGAGCTGGCAGCCACCCATCGTAACAGAGGCACTCTGGAAAGCATTCGGGATGCTAGGGTTGTCCACCCATATCGGACACTGCATGCCGACATGGCCAAGAATGCAATGACCCTTTTCTTGGCAGAGATGTTGGGAAATAGTATTCATGAAGAGGAGCGCAATCAAGGGTTGTTCGATTTCTTGGAAGCTTCGTTACAATGGATGGATACCCACGACAATATTGCCAACTTTCATATCTACTTCTTGTTGGAACTCACCAAATATTTGGGTTTCTATCCCGACACGAATCGGATTGAGGCTTCTAGTTTCGATTTGCACGAAGGGGAATTTACGGATACTCCCTCATTGAACCCTATTCTTATAGGTGAAAACTTAACCTATTTCAAAACCTTCTTGGGCATAAATTTTGATGGGATACATACCGTTAGGATGACAAAGGCCAGCCGACAAGATCTTTTGAAATCCCTTGTCCTCTATTTTGAATTACATTTGCAGGGGTTTCGAAAACCTAAATCCCTGGCCATTTTGAATGAAGTTTTTAGCTAGTATATGCAGCGGATACTTTACGCATTAGTTTTTCTTTTTTTTCAGTCTGTCTACGGCCAACAAATTACTGTTTTGGACGCGGATACAGAAGAGCCCATTTCTAACGTCGCGATTTATAACTTTGACAAGTCGAAGACTGCTTTGTCCGATTTGGACGGTAAGTGCGACCTTTCTGTCTTTGCACGAAGTGAACGTATAACCTTTAAGCATATCGGTTATCAGATAAGAAAGACAACTCCCGGCCAGATAAACAGGCAAGGAGGGCGCGTATACATGGTCATGAAAGCACAACAGTTGGACGAGGTGGTAATGTCCGTCTCGAAATGGGAACAACAAAAGAAAGACGTTCCCCAGAAAATAGCCTCTATCGACTCCAGGGAAATAGCCTTTAATAACCCGCAAACCTCCGCTGACTTGCTGCAAAGTAGTGGAAAGGTCTTTGTGCAAAAAAGTCAGTTGGGAGGGGGCAGTCCGATGATTCGGGGTTTTTCAACCAACCGACTATTGCTTTCTGTAGATGGGGTCAGAATGAACAATGCCATCTTTCGCGGCGGTAATCTTCAAAACGTGATTTCAATAGATCCCTATACGGTACGTAATACCGAGGTAATTTTTGGTCCGGGCTCCGTCATCTATGGGAGCGATGCCATGGGTGGGGTCATGAACTTCTATACCAAAAAACCACAGTTTTCGACCATTGATAGCCTAGAGGTTTCCGGAAATGCGAATTATCGGTTTTCTTCTGCAAATGACGAGAATACAGGGCATTTGGATTTAAATATAGGCAATAAGAAGTGGGCGTCGCTGACCAGTGTAACCTACAATGGTTTTGGCGATTTGATGATGGGCGAACATGGCCCTGACAGCTATTTGAGAAATAACTACGTCGTGAGGTTGAATGGCGAAGATCGGCTGGTGTCCAATTCAGACCCCAGAAAGCAGCTCCCCACAGGATACGACCAAATCAATCTCATGCAAAAAATCACCTTTAAGCCGAACAGCGATTGGCTTTTTAAATTCAACACCCATTATTCGGAGACCTCCGATTACTCTCGATATGACCGGTTGATTCGTCCGGATGCGGAGGGAGACGGTCTTCGGTCTGCAGAATGGTTTTACGGTCCCCAAAAATGGCTTCTTTCAAATCTACAGATTGAAAAAAAGGGAAAGGGAAAGTTCTATGACGGTCTTCGGGTCACGACTGCCTATCAATTCTTTGAGGAAAGCAGGAATAACCGAAGTTTTAATGATCTCGATCTATTTACCACCAAAGAAAGCGTGAATGCGCTATCGATGAATATCGACTTTGAAAATAAAAAAATAGGGGATTTGAAGTTGTACTATGGTACCGAATACGTATTGAACAAAATAGGCTCCGAAGGAAGTAAAAGGAATATTGAGACCAATCTTGTTTCTTCGGCGGCATCCCGTTATCCTGATGGATCTACCTGGCAAACACTGGCAGGATATGTTACTGGAGAGTACAAGGCAAAGCCGAATTTAACCTTGTTATCGGGAGTACGGTATAGCCATGTGTGGATAGACGCCGTTTTTGACAAGACTTTTTATCCCTTTCCTTTTGATAATGCGAATTTGAACAATGGTGCCTTGACCGGAAGTTTGGGTATGAGCTGGTTTCCTTGGGTCAATTGGCAAATTACCTGGAATGGCTCTACCGGTTTTCGTGCCCCGAACATCGACGATGTCGGCAAAATATTTGATTCCGAGCCCGGATCAGTGGTCGTTCCTAATCCAGATTTGGAACCTGAATACGCCTATACTACGGAACTAGGCTTACAAAAGAATTTCAAGGACCGGGTAGTCGTCAAAGGAGCCACTTTCTACACCTATTTGGTCGATGCCCTAGTACGGCGCGATTTTCTGTTCAATGGCCAGTCGCAGATCGAATATAATGGTGAATTAAGCAATGTACAGGCGATACAAAATGCGGCAAAGGCCTACGTGTATGGCTTTGAGTTTGGATTGGATGCGTTTTTAACCGATAACCTATCCCTTGCGGCCAACCTGACCCTTACCGAAGGCGTCGAGGAAGAAGATAATGGCACCGATTCGCCCGGCAGGCACGTGGCGCCGACTTTTGGCGATTTTCATATCATGTGGAAAAACCAGCGGCTTAAGGCAGACCTATTTGTTAACTATAACGGGGAAATCCCTTTTGAGGATTTGGCCCTATCGGAAAGAAACAAGGAATTTATCTATGCGGTCGATACGAATGGAAATCCGTATTCGCCCTCTTGGTACACCCTTAATTTTCGTTCCCAATACAATGTTTCCAATACGTTAAGGGCAACCCTGAGTCTTGAAAACATTACGAATCAACGCTATCGTACCTACTCATCGGGAATTACGGCGCCGGGTAGTAATCTGATAGTCGGCTTGGGCTATAGTTTCTAGTTGCGCTCCTAAAAGAGGAATTGGAAAAAATAAAGGGATAAAAAATCCCCGGTAGCTAAATGCTGCCGGGGATTTTAAAGATTTGACGTTTCGTTAATTCTTTACGGCTTCCTTTGCCTTGTCCGCAGCATCCTTGGCGGCATCTTTTACCTGATTCCCAGCTTCTTTGGCCTTATCTGCAGCTTCACCGGCGGCATCCTTAACTCCTTCTACGGCATTATCGGTAGCTTCTTTGGCATCATCCATAGCCTCTCCGGCTTTTTCCATGGCGCCCTCGGCAGCTTCCTCTGTAGCTTCCGCGGCACTCTCCATGGCATCACCTGCTTTTTCCATTGCCCCCTCGGTGGCATCGGCAGCTTCATCGGCAGCATCGGCGGCGGCTTCGGTGGCCTCTTTTGCTTTATCGGCAGCATCTCTACACGATGTGAAGGAGAAAGCAAGGGCGATCATTAAAATGGAACTTAGAATTACTTTTTTCATGTTTTCAGTTTTTTGTGTTTATAGTTTTACGATAGGATATACGGGCTAATTTTGTTTTTGGATGCTACTTTTTTAACATTTAATCACATTTGTGGTTGTTCACCTGATATTTACAGTGTTAGAAATCCAATGAAATCCATCAAAAATCCCTAATTTTGCAGCCTTAATTTGCAGTGCTAGAAGCAGTTCGTATGAAGTTCACTGAATATAAAGGATTGGACCTCCCAAAAGTTGCAGAAGAGATTCTGGAGTATTGGAAGCAAAACGACATTTTTGAAAAAAGCGTTTCTACCAGGGAAGGTAAGCCGAACTATGTTTTTTACGAAGGGCCACCTTCTGCTAATGGGATGCCTGGCATTCACCATGTTATAGCACGTACGATCAAGGATATCTTCCCGCGATTTAAGACGATGAAAGGTTTTCAGGTGAAGCGAAAAGCCGGTTGGGATACCCACGGACTGCCAATAGAATTAGGAGTAGAAAAAGAACTGGGGATTACCAAGGAAGATATCGGGAAGAAAATATCAGTGGAAGAATACAATGCGGCCTGTAAAAAAGCGGTGATGCGCTATACCGATGTCTGGAACGAGATGACGGAGCAGTTAGGATATTGGGTAGATATGGATGACCCCTACATCACCTATAAGCCTAAGTACATGGAGTCGGTCTGGTGGTTATTGAAGCAAATCTACGACAAAGGCCTTATCTACAAAGGATATACCATTCAACCTTATTCCCCCAAGGCAGGTACGGGCTTGAGTTCACATGAGTTGAACCAACCGGGCACCTATCAAGATGTGACCGATACTTCGGTAGTGGCACAGTTCAAAGCGATTGAAAAAACCCTTCCCGAGTTTCTGCAAAATGAGGGGACCGTTTATTTCTTGGCCTGGACAACGACCCCGTGGACACTGCCTTCCAATACGGCTTTGACCGTAGGAACCAAAATAGACTATGTATTGGTGGAGACCTATAATCAATACACCTTTAAGCCTATGAATGTGGTCTTGGCAAAAAATTTGGTATCAAAACAATTTGCCGGGAAATTTCATCAGGTAGCGTCGAAGCCGGAACTATTGGAGTATACATCCGGCGACAAAAAAATACCATATTACGTCGTAAAGGAATTCAAGGGGAAAGATTTGTTGGGCATCCGGTACGAGCAACTTCTTGAGTATGCACTTCCCTATCAAAATCCCGAAAATGCCTTCAGGATCATTTCTGGGGATTTCGTGACCACTGAAGATGGTACGGGAATCGTTCATACTGCCCCTACCTTTGGTGCCGATGATGCCACGGTGGCCAAACAGGCCATTCCGGAAGTACCTCCTTTATTGGTACTCGATGAGCATAACAACCCAGTTCCGTTGGTCGACCTTCAGGGAAAATTTAGACCGGAGATGGGAGCTTTGGCGGGGAAGTATGTTAAAAATGAATACTACGACGAGGGCGAAGCCCCCGAACGATCCGTGGATGTCGAATTGGCAATCAAACTAAAGGAAGGGAACAAGGCCTTTAAGGTCGAGAAATACGTACACAGCTATCCAAATTGTTGGCGTACCGATAAACCCATTCTTTACTATCCCTTGGATTCGTGGTTCATCAAGATTACCGAAGTAAGGGATCGCATGTTCGAATTGAACGAAACGATTAACTGGAAACCAAAGTCGACCGGGGAAGGGCGTTTCGGTAACTGGTTGGCCAATGCGAACGACTGGAACCTATCGCGCTCCCGTTATTGGGGTATACCACTGCCCATTTGGAGAACAACCGATGGTCGGGAAGAAATCATCATAGGGTCAGTGGCCGAGCTGAAGTCCGAAATGGGAAAAGCGATTGCGGCGGGCGTCTTGGAGAAAGATATTTTTGAAGATTTTTTGGTGGGCGACTTTTCGGAGGAGAACTACAACAAGGTCGACTTGCATAAAAACATTGTAGACCAAATTACCTTGGTTTCAGCTTCCGGAAAACCGATGAGGCGAGAAAACGATTTGATCGATGTTTGGTTCGATAGTGGCTCTATGCCCTATGCCCAATGGCATTATCCGTTTGAGAACAAGGACTTTATCGACAAGGGGGAAGCGTTCCCAGCGGACTTTATTGCCGAAGGGGTCGACCAGACAAGGGGGTGGTTCTATACCTTACATGCCATAGCGACGATGGTTTTTGACGCTGTCGCCTATAAAAATGTGGTTTCCAACGGATTGATATTGGATAAGGAGGGCAAAAAAATGTCGAAACGTCTTGGAAATGCCGTTGATCCTTTTGAAACGATGAAAGATCACGGGGCAGATGCTACCCGTTGGTATTTGATAAGCAATGCGAATCCCTGGGACAATCTAAAATTCGACATCGATGGCATCGTAGAGGTAAAGCGAAAGTTCTTTGGCACGCTTTACAATACGTATTCGTTCTTTTCGCTCTATGCAAATATCGATGAATTCACTTATGTCGAGGAAGACATTGCATTGAACGAAAGACCTGAAATCGACCGGTGGATTCTGTCAGAGTTGCATACGCTGATCAAAACGGTCGATGCGGCCTACAGCGATTACGAACCGACCAAGGCAGCGCGGGCAGTATCGTACTACGTGCAGGAGAATTTAAGCAATTGGTATGTGCGCTTATGCAGAAGGCGATTTTGGAAGGGGGATTATCAGAAAGATAAGATTTCGGCTTATCAAACCCTTTACACCTGTCTGGTGACAGTGGCCAAACTATCGGCTCCCATCGCCCCGTTCTTCATGGATCGTCTTTACAAAGATTTAACAGGTGCCACGAAAAAGGAAACTTTTGAAAGTGTACATTTGGCGGAATTCCCATCCTACAGGGCGGATATGGTAGATAAGGAATTGGAAGGTAAGATGGAGAAGGCGCAGACCATTTCTTCCTTGGTGCTGTCTATTCGCCAAAAGGAGAAAATCAAGGTACGCCAACCGCTGAAGCGGATAATGATCCCTGTTCTGGACGAAAATCAACGGCATGAAATAGAAGCAGTTGCCGATCTGATTAAATCGGAAGTGAATGTGAAGGAAATCGACCTATTGGATGATGCCTCAGGTATTTTGATAAAACGGATAAAGCCCAATTTCAAGACCTTAGGGCCTAAATACGGCAAGGATATGAAGAAAATTGCTCAAGTGGTAGCGCAATTTGGACAGGAACATATCCAAGAAATTGAGCAAAAGGGCGAAATAAGTATTGAAATTGAAAATAAAACCATTAAATTACAGTTATTGGATGTAGAAATCACATCACAAGATATCGAGGGTTGGTTGGTAGCAAGTGCTGGCCCGCTCACAGTAGCCTTGGATGTGACCATTGATGATGATCTCAGGAAGGAAGGAATCGCCCGGGAATTGGTAAATCGAATACAGAATCTTCGAAAAGACTCCGGCTTCGAGGTCACTGACAAAATCGACATTAAGATTCAGAAAGACGGTCTAGTCGAAAATGCAGTGGCAAGTAATATGAATTATATCAAAACCGAGACCTTGACCGCTGAACTTGATTTTGAGGAAAAGTTGGAAAAAGGTACAGCAATCGCTTTTGATGAAGTGAACACAAAATTATATATTGAAAAACATTGAATACCATGGCACAGGATTTAAAAGTTAGATACTCAGACAAAGATTTGGCCGAATTTAAGGCACTTATCGAGGATAAGATAGAAAAGGCCAAAAGTCATTTAGAGCTCTTGAAGAGCTCTTACATGAACGATGGTAATAACGGAACCGATGATACCTCACCGACCTTCAAGGCTTTTGAGGAAGGTTCCGAGACCATGAGCAAGGAAGCCAATACGCAATTGGCCATACGTCAGGAAAAGTTTATACGGGATTTAAAAAACGCCTTGTTGCGAATTGAGAACAAAACCTACGGCATCTGCCGTGTTACGGGAAAATTGATCAATAAAGAGCGATTAAAACTGGTTCCCCATGCCACTCTGAGCATAGAAGCCAAGAATATGCAGAAGTAGAACGATACTGTATTTCCAATTTCGGTCCCTTTGTTTTCATTTGTAATCAGGATGCTCCGGCTTATTAGTGAAATAACGCTATAAGCCCCTTCATTTATCATATGCCAAAGCGGTTCTTCTTTTTACTAATATTAGCCTTTCACTTCGGGCAGGCCCAGAAAGTAGTTAAAAAGTCGATTGTACACCCTGGTATCTCGTTGATAAGTATCGACGCCCACAATTGCTTTGATATCTTGGTAGAGACTGTTGACAAAAGTGAAATGATGGTCGAGGCGAAAATTGATGGCGAATATAACGATGATCTAATGTTGAATCTAAAGGAGGAAGGAAGCACCTTAACGGTGGCTGCGGCATTTCTTCCAAGCTTTGTTAACCCGAACGACAAGTTGAGTGCACATAAGGTAGTTTCCATTGCACTTCACATTCAAATACCCCAATATAAGAATGTTACTCTCTATGGCACCAGTTGTAATGTGGTGGTGTCGGGAAACTATCGGAACCTGGACGTAAGCCTAAGTGACGGACAGTGTACTCTTGATCAGGTTGCCGAATCGGCAGAGGTAATCACCCAGAGCGGGGACATATTTGTTTTAGGTTCCGGTGCCCGTATCATCGCGAACAGTAAATACGGCTTTGTGGAGAATAATCAAATTCCCAAAGGGGACAACAGCTATATCTTGAACACGGTTACCGGAGATATCCATTTAAGTACAACGGAATAATATGGCTAATTTTGCCGAGCAGAAATCGAACTATGAGTTTTAGAAAATCCCTTTTGCTTATCGGTTTTATCCTTGTGGTCGACCAATGGAGCAAAATTTATATCAAGACGAATTTTACATATGGGGAGATAGTGGAAGTGTTCTCTTGGTTTGAAATTAACTTTATCGAAAATCCGGGAGCGGCGTGGGGTGCCAAGCTCAATGATTTTTTGCCCATTTCGGAAGGCACCGCGAAACTGGTGTTGACCGTTTTTCGTCTATTTGCCATTTTTGGTATCGGTTATTGGCTTTTTGATATCATTAGAAAGAAAGCTTCGTCAATTTATATACTATCCGTTTCGTTGATTTTTGCGGGTGCCTTGGGAAATATCATAGATTCCGTATTCTACGGTTTGATTTTTGACGAAAGTACAAGGACCCAAGTGGCTACCCTGTTTGCAGATAATCCGTATGGTAGCATGTTTCATGGAAAAGTGGTGGATATGTTACACTTCCCCATAATCAAGGATGCCGTTTGGCCAGAATGGATTCCGTATTTTGGAGGAAGTACCTTTAGCTTTTTTGAACCGGTGTTCAACATTGCCGACACGGCAATTAGTACAGGGGTAGGGATACTCATAGTCTTCAATAAAAAGGCCTTTGGAAAAGATGAAGGAGAAAAAGAGGACACGGATTCATTTTCGGAGGAACATCAGTCTTCTTTGAATGAGTAAATGTTCTTGGGGGTTACACAGTAATCCAAGCGGATATCTTGCTCATCCACATCGGTAATTACGTCTTCGGCCTCGAAAATCGATAATCCCACCTTCAGTACCCCAGGCCCGCATTCCGATAAGAACCGATCATAGAACCCTTTTCCATATCCTACACGATTTCCCCTCCGGTCGAAGGCGAGAAGGGGAACAAAAACGACATCCAGTTTGCTAGGGGCAATCGTTATACCATCTGTTGGCTCTGGAACGCCCCAAGTACTTTTCACAAGTTGGGTGCTATCGGTTAGTAGATAATGGGTTAGGGAGTTCTCCCCTGAAACCTTGGGCAATACCACTTGCTTATCCTTTCCGTACAAAATGGATAGTACAAAGGAAGTGTCTACCTCTTTTTTTTCGAAGATGGGAAGAAAAATATGATAATAACTTCCCTCCCAAATAGGTGTTTTTAGGAGTTGGTTGGCAATGCTCAAACTTGCATTTAATATAAATTCTCTAGAGGTATTTTCCCGAAGGGCACTATAGTTCAATCTCAAGTCTTTCTTGAGCATGATTTTGGATTAGACGCTTAAGGAGGTGGGGACTCTTAAGAATAAGTAGGGGAACTTAAATTTCTACCGTTCTTTCAAAATTACATAGTAGTAAATCTTGAAAAAAAGCATTAGCATTAAGTACAACCCGAGGGTGATTAAATACTTGTCCATGTTGTGCTTGATTTTGAATTTTAAATATAGCTAAAAAAACCGTTAAAAAATCTTTAAAAAGTAACTTTTTCTCGATGAAATGCACAATAATGTTTTTTTGCCAAGGGATTTAATCGTCCGTTTTTCAAATAGAACGAGTATTTAGAATTGTAAATAATTGATATACAGCGTTGTAAATATTTTGTAAGATTTTTCTTGCAATTATTTTTGCGATTGTAGAGTTTTCCTACCGATTATTTTTTTTAAGCTTCAGAATACTTTTATTTCCATTCGGTTAAAAATATAGTCATATTTTGTAAAAATTGTATAGGTGTGACAGGTCCTTTTCAAAGCCTTCTGATGCCAAAAGTTGTATTTTCACCCTGTCCGTTATTATAATATTTTAGTTTTTGACTTGTAAAATTGTACCCCTCTGAAAGCAGGGTTAAAAAAAGGAAATTGCTGGGTGCTTTTGTAAAAAGGCAGTAATTTAACTCCATAAACCAACGGTTAATTCTTTGAACAATAATGCCCCAAGTACCGATAGAAATTCAGTTGAGCACCTTACCCGATAGTCCAGGGGTATATCAGTTCTATGATGCGGATGACAGAATATTGTATGTTGGAAAAGCAAAAAACCTAAAAAAAAGGGTCACTTCCTATTTTAACAAAAACCATGAATACGGTAAGACCCGGGTCATGGTAAAAAAAATCGATAGAATCAAGCATATTGTTGTTCCTACCGAGTCGGATGCGTTGCTACTTGAGAACAATTTGATCAAAAAATATCGGCCAAGATATAATGTGCTATTAAAGGATGATAAATCATATCCTTGGATTTGCATTAAAAATGAACGCTTTCCCCGAATATTTCCGACCAGAAAACTGATCAAGGATGGGTCGGAATACTACGGCCCGTACACCAGTATGAAGACCGTACGTACCTTATTGGATTTGGTAAGAAGTGTTTATCCCCTTCGAACATGTAATTATGACCTTTCCGTGGAAAAAGTTGCTGCGGGTAAATTTAAATCATGCCTTGAGTATCACCTAGGGAATTGCAAGGCTCCCTGCGAAGGACGGCAAGAAGCGGAAGAATACCATCAACAAATCGATGATATTCGCGAAATCATCAAAGGCAATTTTAAATCCTCCCTGCAGTATTTTAAGCGCCAAATGAAAGGGTTGGCCAAGGAAATGAAATTTGAGGAAGCCCAACGGATAAAGGATAAGATCGATATTTTGGAAAACTATCAGGTAAAATCGACTATCGTGAATCCGAAAATCAACAACGTTGATGTATTTTCGATCATTTCCGATGAGGCTTTTGCGTATGTCAATTTTCTACAGCTTTCCCATGGTTCGATTATTCGTTCGCATACCATGGAAATCAAAAAGAAATTGGCTGAACTCGACAAAGACCTGTTGCAATTGGCCATTGTGGAGATACGCCAGCGTTTTCACTCCCAGTCAAAAGAGTTGTACCTGCCTTTTCCCGTGACCGTTGAACCCCATTTAAAGGTTACGATTCCCCGATTGGGCGATAAAAAAAAGATTGTTGAGCTCAGTGAACGAAATGCCCGGTTTTTTAGGCAAGAACGCTTTAAGCAAATCAAGATCATCGACCCCGATCGGCATACTAAGCGGATCATGGCACAAATGAAGATCGACTTGAGACTTTCCGAAGAACCTCGTCATATCGAATGCTTTGACAACAGTAATATTCAGGGTAGCAATCCGGTCGCGGCTTGTGTGGTTTTTAGGGATGGAAAACCGTCCAAGAAAGAGTATCGTCATTTCAATATCAAAACAGTGGAGGGGCCCGATGATTTTGCTTCGATGGAAGAGGTAGTCTTTAGGCGCTACAGGCGTTTGTTGGAGGAAGGGGAATCGCTCCCCCAACTTATAGTAATCGATGGGGGCAAAGGGCAGTTGTCGTCTGCTTTAAAAAGTCTCGACATACTGGGAATCAGGGGAAAAATAGCGATTATCGGTATCGCGAAGCGGCTAGAGGAAATTTACTTTCCCGAAGATCCCATTCCCCTATACTTGGATAAAAAATCGGAGAGTCTAAAAATTATTCAACAATTGAGGAATGAGGCCCACCGTTTCGGCATTACGTTCCATAGGAACAAACGCAGCAAAGCTGCTATTAATTCGGAATTGGAGCAAATCGAAGGCATCGGAAAAAAAACGGCACAGGATCTATTGAAATCCTTTAAATCGGTAAAACGTATCAAGGAGGCTTCTATAGAGAACCTGGCCGAAACCGTCGGATTGGCCAAGGCAAAAAAAATTTATGAAACATTTCACTAAAACCGACGACCAATAGCCAAGATGCTGAGATTTCTCGTTTTAATATATTTTTTGCTTTACACGGTTCTCGTAATCGGTCAAGGAACCGATGAAGCAGATCGACTTAAGGTGGGAGTAGTCCTGAGCGGAGGTGGCGCAAAGGGCATGGCCCACATCGGAACACTGAAGGTCATCGAGGAGGCAGGGATACAAATAGATTATATCGGAGGCACCAGCATGGGGTCGGTAGTATCGGCCTTATATGCCGCAGGCTATTCGGCCGTTGAACTCGATTCTATTTTTAGGGTTGTCGATTTCAGTGGATTGATCCAGGACAACCTCCCAAGAAGTGCCAAAACCTTTTATGAGAAGGAAGATTCGGAGCGGTATGCATTGACACTTCCTTTCGACAAATTCAAAGTATCGGTACCCCAGGCATTTTCAGGAGGTCAAAATGTATACAACGAATTGGTACGATTGTTATACCATGTCAAAGACGTCAGGGACTTCAGTCAATTGCCCATCCCATTTGTTTGTATTGCCACCAATGTGGAAACGGGTAAGGAGGTTTTGCTCGACTCAGGCTATCTTCCCCAAGTGGTCATGGCCAGCGCAGCGTTACCTTCGCTTTTTGAGCCGGCCAATATTGACGATCAAATCCTAATCGACGGGGGCGTTGTCAATAATTATCCTATAGATGAGGTAAAGGCAATGGGCGCCGATGTGATCATAGGATCTGACGTGCAACATGGGCTTTCCAACAAGGAAGACCTATCCTCCGCTACTGAAATTCTACAACAGGTCAATAATTATCGTACAGTTGCTGCAATGAAAGACAAATCCGTACGGACCGATATTTACATCAAACCCGATATCGGCGATTTTTCCCTAATCGATTTTCAGGCATACCAACAAATCGTGGAAAAGGGCGAGGAAGCGGCAAGGGGACATTTTGGCGAGTTAAAGAAACTTTCACGGTTCCAGAATAGTAAAAGAAATGCCGTTCAGCCTGTCGCGATCCAGGATACGCTCATTGTCAACCGGCTGATCATCACTGGTGATGTGGAAAACTATACCCGCGGATACGTTAAGGGAAAACTACGTTTCGATTTAGGTAAAAAAATTACTTTTAAGAAATTACAGCAGGGAATTAGCAACCTGGCGGCTACGGATAATTTTAAGACCATTCGATACAAGCTCCTACATAACGGTATAGGGGAAGATCTGGTATTACCTTTAAACGAGACAAGTGAAAAGACTTTTCTGAGGCTTGGGGCCCACTATGACGACCTGTACAAAAGTGCTGCCCTGATAAACCTTACCAGAAAGAACTTTTTAATGCGCGACGATGTATCCTCTTTCGACTTCATTTTAGGCGATAACATACGCTATAATTTCCAGTATTATGTGGATAAGGGATCATATTGGAGCTTTGGATTCAACTCGCGGCTAAACGATTTTGAGTATGAAATCGATTTCGGGCTCATTCGCAGTAATTTTGAAGTGCCACAGGGGCTCAATGTGAACAGTATCAATTTATCCGTTACCGATATTACCAACCAGATATACGGACAAACCGTTTTGCGGGAAGAATTTGCCTTTACCCTCGGGATGGAACATAAATTTCTAAAGTATAGTACCCGTACTTTGGGGGCCTTGGCCGATGAAGGGGTAGTAAGTACCTTGAGGATGGAAGATGGGAGAACCCTGTTCGAAAAAAGTAACTTCTATAGTGCATACGGCAAGTTGCAGCTAGACACTTACGATGATCGCTATTTTCCTACCAAAGGGTTGTATTTCAACGGAGATTTTCACTTCTACCTACTCTCCTCCGATTTTAATGGGAATTTTAAGGAATTCTCTATTGCCAAGGCCAGAATGGGGGCGGCGATTCCCCTGGTCCGGAATTTGTCGCTGAATGTAGAAACGGAAGGCGGATTCAAATTAGGCACTTCGAATGTGACCTCCTTCGATTTTGCCCTCGGTGGGTTCGGGAACGACCTCATCAACAATTTTGTGCCCTTTTTAGGCTATGATTTTTTAAGCCTTCCAGGAAACAGTTATGTAAAGGCCTATGGAAGACTCGACTTCGAATTTGCCCGCCACAATCATTTATTGTTTGCGGCAAATTATTCCAATGTCGATGACGATATTTTTCGTACGGGTGAATGGTTCACAAATCCGGATTTTTCGGGTTATGGAGTGGGATATGGATGGGAATCCTTTATTGGCCCCGTTCAGGTAATCTATTCGTGGACACCTGAAGGAAAGACCAGCAATTTATTTTTTAGTATTGGTTATTGGTTTTGAGCTTCTTAACATCAAAAGCCATTCTTTTTTCAGATATTTGTACCACGATGCTACAGCTACGAATTGATATCACCGCCCACTTAAGGGCCATGTGGTAAATGAAAGGGGCTCCCAACATTTCCATAAAAAGAGAAATCCCTCGAACCTGTTTATATTCCTTTGTAAGGATGTAAAACAATTATATCAATTCATAAAATTATTATAACATGTCAACAGTAGATAAAACTTCATTACAACTTCCTGTCGAGAATCCTGAAGCCGAGGATTTCCTACCCTTGTTAGGTACCGACTATGTAGAACTATACGTAGGGAATGCAAAGCAGGCCGCGCACTACTATATGGCCGCTTGGGGTTTTCAACCTTTGGCCTATGCAGGTTTGGAGACGGGTTTAAAGGATAAGGTGTCCTATGTGTTGCAGCAAGGAAAAATACGCCTAGTGCTTACTTCCCCTTTAAAATCCGGAGGCGATATCAACCGTCATATCGATGCACATGGTGACGGGGTGAAGGTAATCGCACTTTGGGTCGACGATGCCATTAAAAGTCATCGGGAAACTACTAAACGGGGTGCCGAAAGTTATTTTGAGCCTAAACGTATTTTGGATGATGAGGGTGAGGTCGTGTTATCCGGAATACACACTTATGGCGAAACTGTTCATATATTCGTGGAACGCTCAAACTACAAAGGCGTTTTCATGCCCGGGTATCAACCATGGGATCCCTTTTACCAACCGGAGGATGTAGGCCTGAAATATATAGACCATATGGTAGGAAATGTAGGTTGGAATGAAATGAACAAGTGGTGTGAATTCTATGCCAAGGTTATGGGATTTGCCCAGTTGGTCTCTTTTGATGACAAAGACATTTCCACGGAATATACGGCCTTGATGAGCAAGGTAATGAGCAATGGCAATGGAAGGATCAAGTTTCCGATAAACGAACCTGCAGAGGGTCGAAAGAAGTCCCAGATCGAGGAGTATATCGAATTTTACAATGGTGCCGGGGTGCAGCATATGGCATTGGCGACCGACAACATCATCGAAACCGTCACGGCGTTAAAAAACAGGGGAGTGGAATTTTTGACCGTTCCGGCCACTTATTACGAGGATGTGCTGGATAGGGTAGGTGAAATCGATGAGGATTTGAAGCCCCTGAGCGAATTAGGGATTTTAATCGATCGCGACGATGAGGGCTATCTGTTGCAGATATTTACCAAACCTATCCTGGATCGCCCCACCATGTTTATTGAGATTATTCAGCGAAAAGGCGCCAAATCTTTTGGAAAAGGAAATTTCAAGGCCTTATTCGAATCGATCGAGCGGGAACAAGCCTCCAGGGGCACGCTCTGATATGAGGTAAAGCCGGCTCGTAGTTTGAAGAAGACGTCTTACCCTAAAAATCTTAAAATTTTGACTAAAATTCCCTTACAGTGATAAATATCTGTTAAGAGGATAGTTAAAGTACGTTAAAAGGGTTTACAAGCTAGGGATCATATAGTAAATTTGTCAGCATAAGGGGTGGTTCCCTTATAACTTTAAGTATTGGTTTTTCATAATTTAAAGTTTGGTTGGTTATTTAGGAAAAGCCCTGATGTTTCATCAGGGCTTTTTTTGTGACCTTCACTTTCTCGCACAATACTTTGGAATAAAATTTGTTTTATTAACTGTAAGTTAAAACAGTTTTTCTGGCTGTTTTGCTAATTTTATCACGAATAACGGTTTATGAGAAAGCTTTACATATTTTTTATTTTGGCCGGTCAGTTAGTCTGGGCGCAAAATGGTGGGGACAATAACGAATCTGCCTTTAAGCCCGGGGAATGGCTAAAGTTTCGTATGCACTACGGCATTTTGAATGCCAGTTACGCCACATTGCACGTAAAGTCGGACAAAATCGAAGATGTTCCGGTGTACCACGTGGTCGGAAAAGGCAAGACTACGGGATGGGCCAGCATCTTCTTCAAGGTAGACGACACCTACGAAAGTTATTTTGGGAAAAAAGATGGTAAACCCTATAGATTTATAAGAAAGATTTACGAGGGGGGGTATACCAAGGATATTGAAATCGATTTCGACCATGAAAAGGACAAGGCAATTCTGAACGACAAAAAAAACAAGAAAAAGCATAATTTTGACCTTCAGGATAGCGTACAGGATTTGATCTCGGCTTTTTATTATCTTCGAAACAATTATGATCCCGGAGAGTTGGTCGAAGGCGAGGCCGTTAAGCTAAGGATGCTATACGATGATGACGGTATATTCAACTTTAAACTCAAGTATTTGGGCACCGAAGTATTGAAAACCAAATTCGGTAAAGTGGAATGTTATAAATTTAGGCCTTTAGTACAGTCCGGAAGGGTCTTTAAGGAAAAAGAAAGTCTTTCGTTGTGGGTGTCGACCGATGACAACAGAATTCCTATAAGGATCAAGGCAGATTTGGCGGTTGGGGCCATTAAGGCAGATCTCGATGCCTATAACGGACTTAAACATCAATTTAAGATAATAATGGATTAGCCTACATATGGACAAGAAGGAGCACATCGAATCCCAAATCTCAAAACTTGAGGAAAAGTACAAGGATTCGGGACAAGACTTAAGCTCCTATCTAGACGGTCTGCTATACCAGCGCTATCTCACCTACTGGGATTATATCCATTTAGATACATTGTTGAGCTTACAGGTACCAAGGACCTACTTCCCCGATGAAGAGATTTTTATCATGTACCATCAGATTACCGAACTCTATTTCAAGCTGATCTTGCATGAACAAAAACAACTGGTCGACGACAAGTCGCAGAATCTGGATTTTTTTATCGAGCGGGTAAGAAGGATCAATAGTTACTATCAGGCATTGATTTCCTCTTTTAGCATTATGATCAGAGGTATGGAGCGGGAGCAGTTTCTTCAATACCGTATGGCACTTTTACCGGCAAGCGGATTTCAATCGGCCCAATACAGAATGATTGAGATTTATGCGACCCCGATGGAAAATTTGGTCCACCATACCGAAAGGGCTCTTTTTTCTTCCTCAAACAGCATTGAGGAACTCTATGAGCATATTTATTGGAAAAAAGGAGCTACCGACCTTACCACCGGGGAAAAAACCTTGACCTTGAAACAGTTCGAGTATCGTTACACGCCGCGTTTAATACGAATCGCAAAGCAGGTCAAAAACAGCACTATCTATCACAAATTCCTACAATTACCCGAGGAAAAACAAGATAATAAAGTCCTTATTGAGGCGTTAAAGAATCTGGATATCAACGCAAATGTAAACTGGCCACTGATGCATCTTGGATCTGCCCACCGTTATTTGGGTAAGGATAAACAGGAAATCAATGCCACTGGCGGTACGAACTGGAAAGAGTATTTACCACCAAGTTTTCAAAAAGTCGTTTTTTTTCCTAAACTGTATACAAAACAAGAGTTAAATAATTGGGGAAAGCAATGGGTAGACCATATCTTTAACCCTCAAAAAGCCAAAGGCGTAAAATGAACAAATTCTGGGGCATTGTTTTACTGACTAGTCTTTTCGTTTCCTGTAAACAGGAGAAACTGTCGGAACCCGTAAAAAAAGAAATTGCCGAAGTAACAAAGGTGGTGGAAAAAGTGACCGCCAAACAGTTCGGATTCAATCTAGATGATTTTAAGGTAAAGATCGATACGGTAAAACGCGGTGATAGCTTTGGCGAATTGATGCTTTCCTATAAGGTAGACTATCCAAAAATCGCAAAGATTTCCCAAGACTTTAAAGATACCTTCGACGTTCGAAGAATTAGAGTGGGGAAACCCTATATGATACTGCAATCAAAAGATACTTCGGAAACCGCACAAGTATTCATTTATGAGAACGACCCCATCAATTATACGGTCGTGGATTTACGGGATAGCGTTGTCGCCTATAAAGAAAGGAAAAAGGTAAAGTACGTGGAGCGGGAAGCCTCCGGCATTATAGAAACATCCTTATCGGAAGCTATCCTAGCACAGGGAATCGATTACAATGTAACCAACAACCTTTCGGAAATATATGCTTGGACCGTTGATTTCTTTAAGCTTCAAAAAGGAGACAAATTCAAGGTGATTTATAAGGAAAAATTTATCAACGACTCGGTATATGCGGGAGCCGGACCAATCGAAGCTGCCTATTTTGAGCATAACGGTCGGCCTATTTATGCTTTTGCCTATGAGAACGACTCCTTGAAGAATATTGTGGATTACTTTGATGAAGAAGCCAATAACCTGCGAAGAACATTTTTGAGGGCTCCCCTAAAGTTCGGCAGATTGTCGTCGCGGTATAATTTGAAAAGAAGAATCCGTTATTACGGTAATCGCGTCCGACCCCATAGGGGAACCGACTATGCCGCCCCGGTAGGTACCCCTATATTGGCTACGGCAGATGGTACCGTAACCGAATCGACCCGTAGGGGGGGCAATGGAAAGTACGTAAAAATTCGTCATAACGGCACCTATTCTACCCAGTACCTTCATATGAGAAAACAAAAAGTGAAAAGAGGCGATTTTGTACGTCAAGGGGATGTTATCGGCTGGATAGGTATGACCGGAAATACCAGTGGCCCCCATGTGTGCTATCGTTTTTGGAAAAATGGTCGACAAGTAGACCCGCTTCGTGAAGATCTTCCCAAGGCCGAACCGCTGGCTGAAAGTTTACAGCCCGGCTACTATGAATATATCGAACCGATAAAAGATCAGCTAGATTGTATGGTCTATCCCGAACCGACGGAGGAAGAACAAAACGAAGATATGCTGACCCTCAATTAGTGACCGTCGGATTACGATTTCGTTAAGGGCTCCTGATTTCTAGGGAGAATGATTACTTTTGTTTCCCGTTTCGGGGAATAATATAATGATTCGAAAACCCTAAAATCATAAGATGGCACTAGCTAGCACCGATCCTACAACAACCGCTGCCTGGAAGAAACTACAACAACACCATAAAGATACCAAAGAGCAGCAGCTCAAGGAGCTCTTCGCTTCCGATCCAAAAAGGACCCATAATTTGAGCTTGAAATGGAACAATTTTTTGGTAGATTTTTCCAAGAATAGAATCACGGACGAAACATTGAACCTATTGATGCGTTTGGCCGATGAGGTGCAACTGAAAGCCGCTATCCAAAAATACTTCGATGGGGACACCATCAACGAGACCGAAGGAAGGGCGGTACTGCATACGGCACTTCGGGCGCAACCTACCGATACCATTTTGGTGGATGGTAAAAATGTAGTGCCGGAGGTGTACAAGGTTAGAGCCCATATGAAGACATTCTCGGAATCAGTGATTTCAGGAGAAAGAAGAGGATTTACGGGAAAGCCCTTTACCGATGTGGTGAATATCGGTATTGGGGGTTCTGATTTAGGGCCGGCAATGGTTGCCGAGGCTCTCAAGTTTTATAAAAACCACTTAAGGGTACATTTTGTCAGTAATGTCGATGGTGATCATGTTCGGGAAGTATTACGGGAGTTGAACCCTGAGACTACGCTCTTTGTCGTTGTATCCAAGACCTTTACCACCCAAGAGACCCTAAGCAACGCGACCACCATTAAGAAGTGGTTCTTACGGCATGCCGCACAGAAAGATATTGCCATGCATTTCGCCGCTGTATCGACCAATACTGAAAAAATAGCCGAGTTTGGAATAGCCCAGGAGAACGTATTTCCCATGTGGGATTGGGTAGGAGGCCGTTTTTCACTTTGGAGCGCTGTTGGACTTTCCATTGCCTTGGCCGTCGGGTATGACCATTTTGAATCATTGCTCGAGGGTGCCAATGAAATGGATAGGCATTTTAAAACCACGGCTTTTGATGAGAACATTCCGGTGGTCCTGGCGCTCTTGAGTGTTTGGTACAACAATTTTTATGGGGCGGAAACGGAGGCAATCATTCCCTATTCCCAATATTTAAGTCGATTTTCGGCCTATTTGCAGCAGGGAATTATGGAAAGTAACGGTAAAAGCGTCGACCGGAAGGGAAAGCGGGTCGACTACCAAACCGGGACCATCATTTGGGGCGAGCCGGGTACCAACTCGCAACATGCCTTTTTTCAACTGATCCATCAGGGAACCAAATTGATTCCTACCGATTTTATTGGGTTCAAACAATCGTTATATGGTGAGACCGACCATCATCAGAAACTAATGGCCAATTTTTTCGCTCAGACCGAAGCCCTGATGAACGGTAAAACCGAGGATGAGGTGAGGAGCGAATTGCAAGCGAAGAATATGTCGGGAAATGAACTGCAAAAGTTACTTCCATTCAAGGTATTTGAGGGAAACAAACCGACCAATACGATTTTGATCGAGAAACTTACCCCTAGAAGCTTGGGAGCCTTGATCGCCCTTTATGAGCATAAGATTTTCGTACAAGGGGTCGTCTGGAATATTTTCAGCTATGACCAGTGGGGGGTAGAATTGGGTAAACAGCTGGCGGGGACCATCTTGAAAGATATCCAGGGTTCGGAAATTAGCGATCACGATGCCTCTACAATGCAGTTGTTGCAATCTTTTAAGAAATAAAATACTACTTCCGTATTTCTTGATAAACTCTGATAACTTCCTGTTTTTCAATATTCAGGCTTGCCAATTTTATGTTAAATTTGCGCCAGCTAATTTAACATTAGCTTAATGCGGAAAGGCAAAAAATACTGCACTTTTGCGGAAAATTAAGCTAAATAAAACACGAGAACAGATGAGACAAAAGTACTTCGCATTGGTTGCGTTTTTCATGACCGCCATTGCATTTTCACAGGGTGTTACCACCTCGGCTATCGGTGGAAAAGTAACGGATAATACTGGGGAGCCTCTATTTGGTGCGAGTGTCGTCGCAGTGCATACACCTTCTGGCACTAAATATGGTGCGGCTACTGATTTTGATGGATTCTACCGCATATCTGGAATGCGTTCCGGAGGACCGTATCAGATAACCTATTCGTACGTTGGTTTTAATGAGGATACCAAAGAAGGTATTTATCTGAACCTCGGTGCTACCAATAAAATAGATGTTCAATTGGCCGAGTCGGCTACTGCCTTGGAGGAAGTGGTCGTAACGGCGACTTCCAATGGGGTTTTTGGTGCCAACAAGACAGGTACGGAGACCAACATCTCACAACGCCAAGTTGCGGTAACCCCTGCCGCATCGCGTAGTTTGGCAGATTTTGTGCGTTTAACGCCTCAAGCCCAGTTAACGGAGGGCGATGATGGGTTTTCAATTTCCCTTGCAGGACAGAATAACCGTTACAATGCCATTTATATAGATGGTGCGGTGAATAACGACGTATTTGGATTGGCAGGGTCCGGTACCAATGGAGGTCAAACCGGTGTGAATCCTTTATCGGTAGATGCCATTGAGACTTTCCAAATCAATATCGCCCCTTTCGATGTAAGACAATCTGGATTTTCCGGTGGTTCGGTGAACGCGATAACAAGGTCCGGTTCCAACGAGTTTGAGGGGTCTGCATATTTCTTTACAAGAAACGAGAATTTGGTTGCTAAAACTCCGTCCGCCCTTGTGAACGAAGGAGACGAGCGCGAAAAGGTTTCCGATTTTTCGGCTAATACGTATGGTGTTCGTATCGGTGGCCCAATTGTCGAGGACAAACTTTTCTTCTTCGTTAATTATGAACGAAACGAGACAGAAATCCCCCAGCCATTCATCTTTAGCAATTATACTGGACGCTCTTCAGAAGCCGATTTGGGAAATCTCAGTAATTTTTTACAGACCAACTACGGGTACAATCCTGGCATTTTCGACAACAACACCCGAACTTTGGAAAGTAATACCGTAGTCGCCAAGTTGGATTGGAATATCAATGAGAACCATAAAATGTCTTTGAGACACAGCTATGTTGGAGCAGAAAATTTGGAGGCGAGAAGTTCTGGAAATAGAAATATCGGTTTTATCAACGGCTCCGAGTTTTTTGAATCAAATACCAATTCAACGGCGTTGGAGCTAAATTCACGTTTTGGAAACAAGTTTAGCAACAACTTGGTAATCGGGTACACGGCAGTTCGAGATGATAGGGATCCATCAGGAGACCCTTTTCCAACCGTTGACATTCAGGATGGGAACGGTACCATTTCATTTGGATCGGAGCCTTTTTCCACGGCCAATTTGCTGAACACCGATTATTTGACAATTACCAATAATTTTGAAATATATGCCGGAGCCCATACGGTTACCCTTGGGGCAAACTTGGAGTTTGCTACGGTTAAGAACTTGTTTTTCGCATTCAATTACGGAGATTATACCTTCGAAGATCAATTTGATGACGATGGTAACCTGTTATCCAGTGGACTCAACCAATTCCTAACAGGTGAAGATGCCGATGTTTATCAGCATGGGTATTCTTTAGTGGGTAACGGTTCCGTAGGTGATGAATCGAGCGGTTCTGCCGATTTTAAAACGTTTCAAGCAGGCTTTTACGTGCAGGATGACATACAATTGACAAGCGATTTCAAGGTGACCTTGGGTGCACGTATCGATATCCCGCGATGGGAAGATGGTACGGTCAATGAAGATTTCAATACGCGAACCGTCGCATTGTTAGAGGGCGCCGGGAAGAACCTTCAGGGAGCACGGGTAGGCCAAGGAGTCGGTACCGCCATGTTTGCTCCAAGATTGGGATTCAACTGGGACCTCAATGGCAATAGATCAACGCAGATTCGAGGTGGTCTTGGAGTGTTTACCTCGAGATTACCGCTGGTTTGGCCAGGAGGTAGCTATAATAACAACGGGGTAACCGGAGGTTTTATGTTCGAATTCGGTCAGGAGTTCGAACCAAACATCAATGACCAATTTGAAGATCCAGCACCTGGTTCGGGCGGTCTGGGGGGTAATATCGATTTGATTGCCGAGGATTTCAAATTGCCACAGGTAATGAAATACAATATAGCCGTTGATCAGAAGCTTCCTTTCGCAGGATTGATATTTTCAGCAGACTTTTTGTATACCGATATTATTACGGATATCTATTATGAAAATCTCAATATAGGGGCTCCTGAAGGATTCTATCAGGGTGCCGACAACAGACCGTTTTACAATCGTTCCAACAGGATCGACGGCACCTATCAAGGAATTTACTTGGCATCCAATACAGGAGGGGGCGACGCGACCAACCTGACCTTGACCCTGAGAAAACCTTTTGAAAACGGTTTTGCAGGGTCGGTGTCTTATACGTACGGGGAATCCAACAAGATTTTTGATGGTACCTCATCACAAAACAGTTCACAATGGAGAAATATCCAAACGGTCAACGGTAAGAATTCCAACCTGCCCGTAACGCGGTCCGATTTTGCTCTGGGGAACAGGATTGTGGCAGACGCCTCCTATCAAATAAGATGGAATGACAATCTAAAAACAACAGTGGGACTGTTATACCAAGGATTTCAAGGGGCTCCCTATAGCTTTGTCTATAATGAAGGACGTGACTTGTTGAACGATGACTCTAGGGATAATGCCCTCATCTATGTCCCGGCAAGTCAGAGCGAAATCAGCCTCGTAAACTTGACAGACAGTAGCGGAAACATTATAGCAACCCCGGAAGAACAATGGGCCGCATTGGATGCCTTTATCGAAAATGACGATTATCTAAGTGAAAGACGGGGAACGTACGCCGAAAGAAATGCTACCCGAGGTCCTTGGAGCCACATCGTGGACTTGAAATTTTTACAGGACTTTAGCTTAACTTTCGGGGAGAAGAAACATACGTTCCAAATATCTGCCGATATCTTCAACTTTACCAACTTCCTTAACAAGGATTGGGGTAGGCTCAAGTTTGTGGGTGAAGAAGTTCGACCATTGACTACCGTATCTACAGGGGACGTACCTACCTTCAACTTGAATACCGGTGCCGTTAATTTGGACGGATCTCCCAACTTTTTGGAGTTCGACGATGAAGGGATACAATCTTCTAGATGGCAGGCGCAATTGGGTATCCGTTATATATTCAATTAAGTTGAGCCGTTGGTTTGAAAATGTATACATAGGACTAAACCCCGACTTAAGTTCGGGGTTTTTTATGCCCAAAAATCATTACATTTAGTTCGTAAAATCAAAACCTATGTACGAAACCATACAAGCCGTTCATTCCTATCTCGCCTATATAGTACTCGCCCTCCTCTTCTTGGCCGTGGCCAATGCCCTTATCGGATGGATGGGGAATAAAATCTTCAATCTGAACAAAGATTTTCGACTCAGCCTTTTCACGTTGATCCTATCACATATTCAACTGGTAGTCGGGCTTATCGTATTCTTTATTTCCCCCAGTGGATTAAAGGCTATCCAGACTTTGGGTATGGGTGGACTGAACGCGCCGGCCCGTTTGTTGGCCGTTGAGCATCCCTTTATCAATATCGTCGCTATTGTACTGATTACCATCGGCTGGTCGCGCCATAAGAAGTTTATGGAAGGCAAAAGAAAATTCAAGAGTATCGCCATTTTCTATGGCCTGGGACTCATCCTTATCCTTAGCCGTATTCCTTGGAATCAATGGTTTAACTAGTCCTACTGGTTTCCGTGTAGACGGAAATCTGGGTAGGTGTAATTCGAATTTAAAAAACCAACCATGAAAAGTTATCTGCTTCTTACAATCCTTCTTTTCTCGACGCTGCTCTGCGCCCAACAAAAATTACTCTTTAACGGTAACGACCTTAGCGGTTGGACCGTTTATGGCACCGAGTTATGGTATGTCGAAGATGGGGAGTTGGTCTGCGAGAGCGGCCCGGATGCACAATACGGTTATCTGGGAACCGATGGGCATTACAAAGATTTTGAGTTGTCGTTGGAGTTCAAACAGGAGGCCGATGGAAACAGTGGGGTCTTTATCCGTTCCACGGTCGAGGGTACCAAGGTAAGCGGTTGGCAGGTAGAGGTAGCTCCCCCTGGCCATGACACCGGAGGTATCTATGAGTCCTATGGTCGCGGTTGGTTGATCAAACCCGCTCCCGAAAAAGACAAAGTACTCAAAAAAGGGGAATGGAACCAGATGAAAATCCGCGTGGTAGGTGATACGGTTACCTCGTGGTTAAACGGAACCGAAATGGTAACCCTTACCGATGAAAAAATCGGCGCCGGGGAAGGCGGTATCGCCCTCCAAATCCATGATGGCGGTGGTATCAAGGTGAAATGGCGGAATATTAAAATACAAGAATTGTAATTCCTGTAATCCCACATCATACCTTGTCCGTGATGTATTGACAAGGGAAATACAAGAGCGCCGACCGGCGTATTGGTCGGCACCTGAACACCGATCCTTCCTAAACAAAAGGCGTTACTTTTCCTTATTAGGTATTTTCTTCTTTATCAGATACACATACACCGGAAAATGATCGCTGTACCCACCTATGTAAGTGCCTCCGGCATAGGTACGAAAAGGGTATCCCTTGTAGCGCCCCTTCTTGGTCACCAAATAGGGAGCGGTAAAGACATCGGCTTTCCAATACCGAAAGCCTTCACCTTCCTGTCTCACCAGATTGGAAGTGAGCAATAGTTGGTCGAATAAATTCCATCGGTCTCTGTAGGCCAGGGAACCGATACCTTTTGTAAACAGATTTTCCATAGGGTTGAATAACTCCCCTTCTTCCAATCGCTTTTTCTTTCCTTCGGTCTTCAATACCTTTTTTAGGCTGTCATCGATGGGGTCATCGTTCAGATCACCCATACTGATTATTTTGGAAGATAGATCCAATCGCCGTAGGGAATCAATGATACGCTTGTTCAATTTCGCTGCCGCTATTCTATTTGGTTTACTGCGCAATTCGCCGCCACTTCTGGAGGGCCAGTGGTTGACTATAAAATAGATCTTTTCATTATCAAGGAGACCACCGACCACCAACTGGTCCCGGGTATAGTTACGTTCTTCTTCCTCGTCAAAAATTAGAAGTCGATGGCTGGCAAAGGAGACGGGTAAGAAAGCTGCCCTCTTGTAAAGTAATGCGACATCGATTCCCCGTTCGTCGGGCGAATCAAAATGCACGATACCGTAATCTTTGTCACGTAGGTTCCTATGGTTTACCAAATCCTCGATTACACCGAGATTCTCTACCTCGCAGATTCCTATGATATCCGGTGAGGTCTGGGTCACTTCTTTGCCTATTTCGGAAAGGACCTTGGAAATGTGGAACACTTTTTTCCAATACCGCTCATCCGTCCATCGATCTTTACCCTCAGGAGTTCTATCGTCATCAAAAGTCAAGGAGTCATTTTCGGTGTCGAACAGGTTCTCCACATTATAGAAGGCAATCGTTCGTACTTTATATTGGTTACCTTCCTGCGCGGTTATATGATATACCGTAAGGAAGAAGAAAAAAGTAAGAATAAATTTCATAAAATAAAGCATACATCATTGTTAATTAACGAAAAAACTGTCAATTATAAAGGATTAATCGCTAATCTCTGGCAATTTATGGATATATTGAAGACGATTGACCAACCAACCTTTAATACATGCGGTTATTCATCGCCCTATCCTTTACCTTGTTTTTCTTACAGGGTGTTTATGGCCAAGAAACGGTCGAAATCAAGGGAACCGTTCTGAGCAGCCAATCCCAGGAACCTTTGCGTTTGGTACAGGTGACTTTGGAAAGTGCTGGAGTTACCACGACCACGGATACTATGGGTGGTTTTCAGCTGATGACCGAACGGGAGGGGAGTTACATTATGCAAATTTCCCTACAGGACTACATATCAAAACGAATTCCTATAGAGCTCGAAGGCAACAATATCGATATGGGCGCGCTTTATCTCGAAAGTGATATCACATCCGAACAGACCGACAATCTTATCTCATTGACCGACTCCGAATTGTTCGATGACGAGGTTAGCGCGAGTTCTACCGCCTTGCTGCAAGGAACGAGGGATGTTTTTCTAAATACGGCCGCTTTCGATTTTGGTCAAGCTTTTTTTCGCGTTCGTGGGTACGACTCTCAAAATGGTAGGGTACTGATTAACGGGATTCCCATGAACAAGTTTTTCGATGGTAGGCCTCAATGGAACAATTGGGGTGGGCTTAACGACGTGACACGAAATCAACAATTCACAAATGGTTTAGATCTATCGGATTTCACTTTTGGAGGTATCCTGGGTACCACCTATATCGATACCCGACCTTCGGGACTACGGCCCGGAATGCGCATCTCTTCCTCGGTGTCCAATCGCACGTATGCAGGTAGGGTGATGGCGACCTACACGTCAGCACAAGAAAAGGGACTGGCCTATAGTTTTTCCGGTTCCAGAAGATGGGCGAACGAAGGCTATATCGAAGGTACGCTCTATGACGCATTTTCATTTTTCGGAGCGGTGCAATATGCCTTCAACGACCAAAATAGCATTAACTTGACCGGTATTTTCGCCTCCAACAGACGTGGACGTTCGTCTGCGATCACCGAAGAGGTATTTGAACTTGTCGGCAATCGGTATAACCCGTATTGGGGGGAACAGGGAGGTGATATCAGAAATTCCAGGGAACGCAAAATAGCGGAACCCATGCTACTATTGAATCATTATTATGAATCGGAGAAGTTTAACCTAACTACGGGAATCGCCTATCAATTCGGCACCAATGAAAGAAGCAGGCTTGGGTACTACAATGCTCCCAATCCGGACCCTAGTTACTATCGGTACTTGCCTAGTTTTTATATCAATAGCCCGATCGGGGCCAATTTCAGAAGTGCACAGCTTGCCGAGGAAGGTTTTTTAATCGATCCGCAACTGGACTGGGACAAAATGTATAGGGCAAATACGGGAGGGAAAGCGGCCTATGTGCTGTATGATGACACGGTCGATAACCACCGTTTAAGCGTAAATACCATTGGGAACTGGAATATCTCCGACAAGTTACAAGGTGATTTTGGCCTAACATATCAGCAACTTAAATCGGATAATTATGCACAAATCAATGATTTATTGGGCGCGATTTTTCATGAAGACATTGATCCTTTTTCAAATACCCTAAACGACCTAAACGGTATCGTACAAAAAGGGGAAGGTGCTATTTTCAACTATCGGTATCGAATCGTGGCCTCCCAATTCAACAGTTTTGCCCAGTTGCGCTACAAACGAAATAAATGGAACGCATTTCTTGCGGGAAATTATTCGGCAACCAATTATCAACGGGAGGGTCTTTTTCAAAATGAACGATTCATTGAAAGTTCCCTTGGAAAAAGTGAGATGGTACAGTTTATCGATTACGGCCTCAAAAGCGGGTTTACCTACTTGATAACTGGAAGACATTGGATTACTGCCCAAGGAGCTTTGTTGACCCGCCCCGTGGTGTTACAAAATGTTTTTGTGAACCCGAGGGAAAATAATCAAATCGTTCCGGATATCATGAGCGAGAATATATCAACAGTAGATTTAAACTATTTTCTTCGCCTTCCCAAACTAACCGGAAGGCTTAGCGCATTTTATACCCGTTTTCAGAATACTACCGATATCAACTTCTTTTTTGTGGATGCGGGTGTGGGTTCCGATTTTGTCCAAGAAGTACTGACCAATTCAGACAAGCTACATAAGGGGTTGGAGTTAGGGTTGGAATACCAATTGTCTTCCTCGGTTAAAGTAAGCTCGGTTGCAGCTGTGGGTAGTTATCGCTATGCCAGTGACCCGGACGTATCCATTAATTTTGATACGGCAGGTGCCTCCGAAGATGTAATCAATCCCGATGGAAATATCGATTTGGGAGTAGCTCGTATAAAAAACCTAAACTTGGGACAAGGCCCACAACAGGCTTTCTCTTTGGCCATCGAATACCGAGATCCCAACTATTGGTGGTTGAAGGCAAGTGCGAACTATTTGGCCGATAACTATGCCAACATTTCGACTATCACCCGTACCCAAAGCTTTTATCTTAATCCGGAAACTGGACGACCCTTTCCCGATGCCACCCAAGAATACGTTGATAAGTTGTTAAGACAAAAACCCTTGGACAATTTTTATTTGCTAAATCTGGTCGGGGGTAAATCCTGGTTGAAAAAAGGAAAGTATCTCAGTGTGTTTGCAAGTATCAACAATGTATTCAATACGGTCTTCCGAACGGGGGGCTACGAACAAAGCAGGAATGGCAATTTTGAACAGTTACGGCAAGATAACCTTAGCGGTGTGCCGTCTTTCGCCCCCAAGTATTGGTATGGCTATGGACGTACCTACTTTTTGAATGTGGCATTCAGTTTTTAGAGGACCCCGCATCGGGCTACTGTCACCGCAAGGGTACTTTAGGGGTATAGTATGGATATTGATTAGAAAAGCGAGCGCATCAAAACAGTAGCAATGAGTGGAAAAACAATAGTTATTTGGTCGGTGGCCCTGTCACTTTTAAGCTGTGTCAAAAATCGTAACTTCGACCTGCCGGAAAGTGATTGTACCAGCGAATTGGTTGCCAATAGCACCTATGCGGAGGTTAAGGGTTTATATATCGACCAAACCGTACAGATACAGGAAGATCTGGTGATTGAGGGGTATGTGACTTCTTCCGATAAAGCTGGTAACTTCTTCAATATCTTGCATTTTCAAGATTTGCCAAACAACCCAACAGCAGGTTTCCAGATAGAAATCGATGTGCGGGACTCCCATCTGTTTTATCCCCCGGGAGCGAAAATATGGATCAAACTAAAAGGACTTTATTTAGGAAAGAGCAAAGGTGTTTTCAAGTTAGGCGGTGTCTTTACCTCTTTTGGGAACATATCGGTCGGGAGATTGCCTAACACCGTTGTCGACCAACATATTTTTGTTTCCTGTGATGAACCTGCCGCCTTGATTCCGACTGCTTCCGAAATAACAGGATTGAACGAATCCCTGACCAATACCTTGGTGCAATTGCCAACTGTTGAAATCACTGCGGAGGAATTGGGCCAAAACTTTGCCTTGGAACAGGAAGAGACCGAACGCACCCTGGTAGACTGTTTGGACAATGAACTAGTGCTGTTGAATAGCGGTTTCGCGGATTTTCAAGCCGAGTTGCTACCGGAAGGCAACGGGACCATTTTGGGCGTGCTTCTCCGCGAAAATGAGGAGTATTCCTTGGCCATTCGAGATTTGGGCGATATCGATTTTTCAGGGGAACGTTGTGAGGAGGTCATCGATGAATTTACTTCGAACCGATTGTTTATTTCAGAACTGGCCGACCCCGATAATAACACCGGGGCACGATTCGTAGAGCTGTATAATTACGGTACCGAAGCACTTCCCTTAAAAGGTTGGCAACTGCAACGTTATACGAACGAAAAAACAGAGTTGAGCTCAACCATCGATTTGTCGGCTCTTGTCATTGGGCCGGAAAGTACATTGGTGATTTCCCCCAATGCCGATGAGTTCGAGGCAGTCTACGGTTTCGCCCCCGATTTGGGTGTGGGCACTAATAGTCCTGCCGACTCCAACGGTGATGACAACCTGGTGCTGGTAGATCCTTTCGGTACGGTTATAGACGTTTTTGGAGTCGTGGGAGAAGATGGTTCGGGCACCAATCACGAATTTGAAGATGGTAAGGCTTTGCGTCGATTGGACATAACGCAGGGCAACGCCATTTATACCTTTGGTGAATGGATCATTTACAATGATACTGGTGAGGATGGCACTATCAACCAACCCCAGATCGCCCCGGACGATTTTGGACCGGGAAAAAGGGATTGACCATAAAAATACTTTAGCAAGGGTTATCCAAAATTCTGAAGCACCTTTTCCAAGTCTTCCGGTGATACCGGTTTCAGAATGTAGTTGTTGACCACTTCGTAGTCCTTGATCCGTTCGAGGTCACGAGGGTCGATGGAAGAGCTGATGATATAGATAACTACCTTCTCCCGATTGTGGTTGGGTATTTTTACGAAGTCTTCCAAGAACTCCCACCCATTCATGATAGGCATGTTCAAATCCAAAAAAATTACCTCCGGCAAGTCCTCCCCCCTAGTGGTGATTTCATTTAGGCCATCGATGGCATCCTGTCCGTTGTTGAAGACCAAGATCTGATTACAGAAATTTACCTCGTTCATCATGCGCTTGGTTCCATAGATGAAGATGGGATCGTCATCGATGATACAGGCACTTTCAATTTTTTTCATTGTCATCATAGCGTTGGTGTTTTTATGTTTGTTGAAAGTAGAGCCGAAAGTTAGTACCAACGCCTACCGCGCTGGTCACCTCGATTTGACCGTTCATGGCCTCCATTTGGTTCTTTGTTATGAAAAGTCCTATACCTTTTGCATCTTTATGCTTGTGAAAGGTCTTGTACATGCCAAACAGCTTTTTACCGTGTCGCTCCAAATCAATTCCAAGTCCGTTGTCCGAGAAGGTGACGACCAATTTTCCATCTTCCTCATTTTCTGCCTTTACCGAAATTACCGGCGGTCGTTTGGGCGAGGAGTATTTGATACTATTGGTGAACAGGTTCAAAAGGATACTGTCCAAATAAGCAGGAATCGCATTCACGGTCATTTCTTTTGCCACCTTCACTTTGACCGTTACTTCTTTTTCCTTTAACAGTAATGCCAGATTCTTTTGAACACCTGAAATGGTATCCAGGAGATTTACCGATTTCATTTTGTCGATGGCACCTGTTTTTACCTGCACCACCTCGTTTAAATGAAGGACGGTTTCGTTAAGGCTCTCCGTGGCATTGCCAAGCATATCTAGAAGATTCTTTCTTTCGTTTTCATCCTCTTCTTGCGACAAGAATCCCGATAACATGGAAAGATTGCTCGAATGCGATCGTAGGTTGTGGGAAACGATGTGGGCGAAGTTCAACAGGCTATTGTTCTGTTCGCTGGTGATGTCCAATAGGTTTTTTAGTTTTTTTTCGGCCCTCTTGTCCTCGGTAATATCCCAATTGGCCCCGACCATTCGAACGGGATTTCCGTTTGTGTCCCTACGCACCGTTGATTCCGCTTTGATATATCGTATTTCCCCATTGGGCCAGATGACCCGGAATTCGGCATTGAATTCTTGGACCCCCGCAATGGCCATTTCAACCCCTTTTTGGGAACGCTCCTTGTCATCCGGATGTACAGCGGCTTCCCAAGCTTCGACCACACCACCGAAGTCGGAAGGTTTGATGCCATATAGTTTGTACATATTGTCGTCCCATACCAAGTTGTTATGAACAATGTCGTAGTCCCAAATACCTATTTTGGCGGCATGAGTGGCAATGGCCAAACGGTCGGAAACCGTTTGGTATTCCAATTGCATTCGTTTTTTTTCGTCGATGTCCTGAAAAGTGCCATAAATACGAACGCACTTTCCGTTTATTGTTTCGGCCTCTCCCTTGGCCCGTACCCAGACCTCCCTTCCCGTGGCGGTGATGATGATAAGTTCTGTATCCCATGGGGTTCCTTGGGTCATTGCCTCGGTTACCAAACGGGTTATTTCGTTCCGATGCCAGCCTTCCTTATAGAAGTTGATACCCTCTTCAAGATTGGGTTCATAGTCTTCCGGCACTTCGTGGATTTCCCTGGTAATCTGCGTCCAGTAGACTTTGTTGGAAGTCATATCCACCTCCCAACCCCCAATACGCGCAACGCTCTTGGCTTTTAATAAGAGTTCCTCCTTTAATTTCTCCTCGGTGATATCCTCTTGTACCATAATCAGGCCTCCTATTCGGTCTTCCTCGTCTCTCCAAGGTTTCATTTTCCATTTCAGCCATTGTACGGTGCCATCCGGATGTATAAATTTTTGTCCGTTATTACTGTTGGATGCACCCGCTAGGCAATCCACATGAATTTGCCTTAGCGTTTTAGGAGTGTTTGGCGCAATATCATATAAGGATTTTCCCTGAAGCGTTTGACGTCCTTGGCCAAATTTAATCGACCAGATATCAGAGTGGCTGATAAAACACATTTGGGTATCGAAAATGGCCACTGCCATTGGGGAATCCTTGATCAAAAAGTTGGTGGTTAATGTTTTCAATGGGGATGGTTTTTGCTGTTTAAAGATAGCGTTATTCCCAATAACGTAGGAATATACCGTAAAATTGTTTCATTTTTACCTATATTTTATTGGCTTTTGATGCTTTTGACTCGTGCTTAGCGCTAATTTCGGTCGATGGTTATACCGTGAGGCAAAATCTGTAACTGTGGAAAGCATAGCTTCTGAAAATGAATCGGCAGTTGTTTCGGTTCATTATTCTTACTTTTAGGGTATGCAAAACACGGAAGCTTTTTTCAATGAAATCAGAAATGGCAACCTGAAGGCCCTTCAAGAAATGTTGCTCGAAAACCCGGATTTCATCAGTGTCAGGGACCAACGTGGCAGTACACCCTTAATTCTTGCTACCTATTACGGCCATGCGAAGTTGGTAGATTTGCTCCTAGATCAAGGAGCCGTTATCGATGCAAAAGATGCCTCGGGCAATACGGCCCTAATGGGCGTCTGTTTTAAGGGATATACCGAAGTCGCCAAGAAACTGTTGGAGAAGGGAGCCAACGTAAACGAACGCAACGCCATGGGAGGCACTTGCCTAATTTATGCCACTACCTTTAACCGCTTGGAAATCGCGCGATTGCTTCTGGAGCACGGTGCCGATACCTCCGTCAAGGATGGTAGGGGCCACACGGCATTGGACCATGCCAAGATGCAGGGGATACCCGCCTTGATCGAACTACTGCAGGCCAGATGACATCTAGTATTTATGGGTGGATACTTAAAGAAGAATTAAGTGAGGGTTTCTTTAAAAAGAAGGTAGCTAATAAGATATGGGCGGTAGCAATTTAGATGGATTTCGGCAATTGGAACTTATCAAACGAATCAAGGCCTTGGCAGATACAGGGCTGATTTATGCGGAGAACGGCTACGACCGGGAACGGTATGAGGAGCTTATGAACATCAGTTTGCAATTGATGGCCCATACTGCCGACCGACCCTTGGCGGTCCTTAAGGATTTTTTCATGCCCGCGAACGACTACCCCACCGTAAAGGTCGATGTACGCGGTTTTGTGCTGAACGAGGCCGATGAAATCTTGATGGCCAAGGAAAGCGTTGATGGGAAATGGGCCATTCCCGGCGGTTGGGCCGATGTAGGGGACTCCCCCTCAGAAGCCGTGGTCAAGGAAATTTATGAGGAGACCGGTCTCACTACGAAGGTCGTTCGGTTATTAGCGGTATACGATAAAAAATGCCATCCACATCCGCCACAACCTTTCTATATTTATAAGCTGAATTTCCTTTGTAAGATAACAGGGGGTAAATTAAGGCATGGTTTTGATATGCAGGGGGCTGCCTTCTTTCGGCTCGACACACTTCCCGAACTATCCGAAGACCGTATACTAAAATCGCAATTGGAACATTTATATCAACTGGTCAAAAATCCCGATAGTCACGTATATTTTGATTAATATGGAAGAAAAACTACAGGTAGCGTTGGTACAAAGTGAGGTGGTCTGGGAAAATCCCGACGCTAATTTTGAACATTTCTCCCAACAGCTCGATAAGATTTCAAAAGCGGCCGACCTTATTCTTTTGCCTGAAATGTTCACGACAGGCTTTACCATGCACCCGGAGAAGATTGGAAATGAATACGGAGGCCTTACCCTGGATTGGATGCGACAAAAAGCGATTGAAAAAAAAGCCGCCTTGGCGGGAAGCCTTCCCTTCTACGAAAACGGCAGCCATGCGAATCGATTATTTTTCGTATTACCCGACGGCAACTACTATCAATACGATAAACGACATACTTTCACCCTGGCAGGGGAAGATAAGGTCTACAAAGCGGGAGCCGAACGATTGATCGTATCTTATAAGGGATTCAAAATCTGCCCCATGATTTGTTACGACCTTCGATTTCCGGTCTGGGCGAGAAACACGGTAGACTACGATGTATTGTTCTATGTGGCCAATTGGCCCAAACCTAGGATTGCTGCCTGGGATACTTTGTTAAAGGCACGCGCCATTGAAAACATGGCCTACTGCATCGGTCTGAATCGGGTAGGAACCGATGAAACAGGCTTGGAATACCCAGGTCATTCAGCGGTTTATGATGGTCTTGGGGAGCAATTGGTTTTTTCTATGGATGCAGAAACCCGTTATGCTACCTTGCACAAAGAACACCTAGAGACCATTCGAAAACAATTGCGGTTTTTGGAGGATAGAGATCAATTCACTCTATCAACGTGAACGTTTCTATCATCTCCCAATTGGCCCTGAGTTCAATCGGTTTGGGATAATAACTTACTTTTTCGGGCTGAAGTCTTTGAAGAAAATTTCCCGTATCCCATTTCCTGTTTTGATTCGTGTCAAAAATAACGCGAACGATATAGATTCCGGGTTCGATGTTGTTGAACTGAAAGGCACGAGGTTGCTCCGCGTATTGCTCTATTTGGGTTTCCCCCTGTTCATTGGTCAACTGCAGAATTAGGGGGTAGGTAACCGCACCTTCAAGATTCACGGTTAGATTGGCATAATCGGCCGGACTTTTCGTTGAAAGACTGTACAAAAGACTGTCGTTGGTTCCTTCGAAAAAATCGGTGATGGCCCCGGGCAATAATTCGATGTTATAGGTTTGGTTCGGCTCCACTTCAAAGTCGAAATCGACCTTGTTTTCAATCGAATCCAAATCTACTTGGAAAGGTACTGGTATGGAGTCCTTGTCAATGACCTGTATTTGAGTCGAATCGATGGAGGTCAATGGAATGTTCGCGGCAATGTGAAAAGAGTCGTTAAAATTATAAGTACCCCTGAAGTTGGGGTTCAAGACCAAGGAGTCGATAGCGACTTTTCTTGTTTTTACATTGAATGTGTCGATGCGTTGGTACGCTTCATTGGTTACGGTAAATAGGATAGAATCCGTTTCAAAGGGCGTAAACCAAAAATTCAATGTGTCTTTATCCCGCTCCCTTAACACTTTGGTGCGAACAGTGTCGGGTAGTGCGCTCATCGGTTCGATTTTGACCTCCTTACCATCTCCATAGTATCCGAAAATGATTTTGTTGCTAGCGGCAAAACTAGGCACCGAAAGATTGTAGTCGGGGATTTCCCTAAAAAGGTTCAATAAGTAGGTCGAATCGGTAGGAATTGAAATCGTGTCCTCTACGAAGCCGATTTTATCCGTGTTTTGGTCAAAAACATTGTTCTTGGCCTCATCTTTTAAAGCGAATAAGGCATACCTACCCTCCTTGATATTGCTAATTTTGAAGATAATGGCACTGTCTAGGGTATTGGTAATATAGTTGGGGGGCCTTTGAAAAACGGTTGAATCGGTATACATACTATCTATTTCATATAGCATTACACTAATGAAGTCGTCGGCCTTTTTGTTCAATGCATCCTTCACGACCCCATTGAGAGTCAACGAATCGATAAAATCCCCAGTGGAAAAAACATAGGTCAGAAAGGGATACGGATTGCCCTCGTTATTGTCTACGATACTCTGCCCGAAGTTAAAGGTATAGGTGGTATTTTCCTTTAGCGTATCCTTTATCGTAACTTCTACCACTTTGCCGGTGCCACCTTGGGGGGTGATTTCCGGTAGGTATTTCAAAGGAGGGGATACAATTAGTTGCTCTTGCAGGTTCTCGAGCTTAACGTATTCGTCGAAATAAAGCTTTATTTTGTTTGTCTTGAAATTGACGGTCATATTGTCGGGATCCGATCGTAACAATATCGGGGGGGCTTCATCTTTCGGACCGCCAGTGGGGCTTCCCCTTTTAGCACATTGCCACAATGCGGAAACCATAAAGAATAAAAATAACCCCGCTAAAAAACGTCGCATCATGATTATTGCCTTGCTAGCCGCAAAGAAACGATTTATTTGCAAAATGTGCGGGTACTCGGAACCCCTGGGTCATAAAAATATGTTATTTTACTAGGTAAGTGGCACTACTGCCATACTCGTCAGGTAAACACCGATGCCGGGAACCTGTAGGAGCGCCTCGGTGCAGATTTCCATGGTTGCCCCAGTAGTGATGACATCGTCGACCAAGAGTACGTTTTTGTTTTTGAGCGCTTTCATATCAGATAGGATGTAAAGTGCCTTATTGTTTTGCCAACGTCCGATTCTTCCTTTTTTGGTCTGGGTTTTGGTATTGGCCGTTTTCAAAAGTAGGTCATCTACAAAAGTGGCCTCGAGGTGGTGAGCAAGCTTTTTGGCAAAACCGGTCACTTGATTATAGCCCCTTTTCCTTAATTTTTTGGTGTGCAAGGGAACGGGAATAACAAAATCGATAATACCTTGCAGACCGGGATCTTCTTTCAAAATTTGACCGTACCAATCCCCCAAAAAGGGTGCTAATTGTTCTTGATTTCTGTATTTCAGGTGGTGAATAAGGTGCTGAACCACGCTATTTTCCCGATAAAAAAGAAAAGAACTTGATTTTTTAACATCAATTCTTCCATAAAATATACGGTCAACGGAATTTTCTGCGTTAAAGGTATACTCGGTGAACGGCATATCGTTTCGACAAATGGTACAAAGTAGTTGTTCTCCCCTGTATAAATGGGCATTACATCCAAAACACACCTTGGGTAGTATCGTGGAGTTGATATCATTTAGTATATTTGCTAGATTGGAGAAGAACAAATCTTAACGCTTTAGAACCTACTTAACGCTCACCTGATTAATGAATAGTCAAGATACTAAATTCAATTATAAAATCATCTTTGCTGCCTTGGTGGCCGTAATCTTGGGTATTCTAATTGCCTTTTATTACAGTTATGCCCAATCCAAGACCCAGATTAACTACTTGGAAGAAGAAAAGGCGCTCCTGATAAAGGATCTTACCTTAATGAAAGCGGATGTTGATCGCCTAACTGCCCGCGACGAAGTGAGTACGATTGAAATTCAAAACGCCAAATTTAGGGTACAGGAACTTCTCGATTCCGTTGGGAGGCTTAATTTTACCGTTGAAAGGTTGAGGGAGTACAAAACGGAGCTCAGAAGGCTTGAAGCCAAAAACGACAGTCTACGGCTTAAGAATAATTTCTTGAAATACAACAACATGCTCCTTGCGGATAAGTACGAGGAGACCAGGAAGCAGATCGAGGAACTACGGGGCAAGAGTAGTTCGTTGGCCGAAGCCGAGGCGTTACAGCGCAAAAAAATATTGGAGTTGAACAAGCAACTCAAAATGAAGAGCTACCTCAAAATACAGAACGCCCAGGGCAGTGGGTTTCGCCTGAGGGGTGGCAGGCCCATCCAGACCAATAAGGCCTCTACCATCGAAAAGTTACGGGGAACGGCGATTATTTTGCCCGATCCCACCGCCAGCGGTACCGAAAAGGTGATTTACTTCCAGTTTTTGGGTCCGAACATGCAAATAATAGAAGACAATGCCAATACCATTACCGTAAACGGAAATGTCTATAGCAAACGGGTCGAGTTTCTTTTTGATGGGGAACAAACCCAGGTAAACGACTTTGTAACCTTCCCCGAAGGTTCATTGGAACCGGGTACCTACACGCTCAATGTTTTCGAGGATGAGCGACTCTTGTCCTCCTCGGAATTTCAGCTAAAATAATTTGTAAAATTCTCTCCGCTCTCTTAGGGTAAAATTCTATTTTTGCCCAATGGCAAATCAAGAAGATATTTTTAAGAAGGTAATCTCCCATGCAAAGGAGTATGGGTATGTATTTCAATCGAGCGAAATTTATGATGGTTTGAGTGCGGTGTACGATTACGCGCAGAACGGGGCTGAACTCAAGAAAAATATTCGGGAGTATTGGTGGCGAGCCATGGTGCAGCTTCACGAAAATATCGTTGGTATCGACGCGGCCATTTTTATGCACCCAACGACTTGGAAAGCTTCGGGACACGTAGATGCCTTCAACGACCCCTTGATCGACAATAAAGACTCGAAAAAAAGATATCGGGCCGATGTTTTGGTCGAAGATCATACCGCCAAAATAGAGGCCAAAATCGAAAAAGAAGTGAAGAAAGCCGCCAAGCGTTTCGGCGATGCATTTGACAAAACCCAATTTTTGGCGACAAATCCACGGGTTTCCGGATACCAAAATCAAATAGATACGATTCTGAAAAGACTGGCAAAGTCGTTGGAAAATGAGGACTTGGCCGATGTGAAAGCGCTGATCGAGGAATTGGAAATTGCATGCCCCGTATCGGGATCCCGGAATTGGACCGATGTCAAACAATTCAACCTGATGTTCGGGACCAAGTTAGGGGCTTCGGCCGATACGGCGATGGACCTTTACCTGCGACCGGAAACTGCCCAAGGTATTTTTGTCAATTTTTTGAACGTTCAGAAAACCGGGCGTATGAAGATTCCATTCGGCATCGCCCAGACCGGAAAAGCGTTTCGAAACGAAATTGTGGCCAGACAGTTTATTTTTCGGATGCGGGAATTCGAACAGATGGAGATGCAGTTCTTCATCAAACCCGGCACCCAAAAAGTTTGGTACGACTACTGGAAAGAGGCTCGATTAAAATGGCATCTATCCTTAGGGTTGGGCGAGGAGAACTACCGTTTTCACGATCATGAAAAACTGGCGCATTATGCCGATGCTGCCGCCGATATCGAGTTCCGGTTTCCCTTTGGCTTCAAGGAGTTGGAAGGCATTCATTCCCGAACCGATTTCGATTTGGGCGCCCATGAGAAATATTCCGGTAAGAAATTGCAGTATTTCGATCACGAGGAGAATGAAAGCTACGTGCCCTACGTAGTGGAAACTTCTATCGGTCTCGATCGGATGTTCCTGGCCGTGTTTTCACATGCCCTTGAAGAAGAGGAATTGGAAAACGATACTAACCGAACCGTCTTAAAGCTTCCGGCCGTATTGGCGCCTACCAAGGCGGCCGTATTACCGTTGGTCAAAAAAGATGGTCTGCCCGAAATCGCCCATCAAATCGTGGATGAGTTGAAATGGGACTTCAACGTTATCTATGATGAAAAGGATGCCGTTGGAAGGCGTTACCGACGACAGGATGCCGCTGGCACACCTTTTTGCATTACGGTAGATCACCAAACTTTGGAGGACCAAACCGTAACGCTACGTCATCGGGATAGTATGGAACAGCAGCGGGTAGCCATTCCCGAGGTGGGCACTATTATCGCCGAGGCCGTCGACATGAAGACTTGGTTGAAGAAAATTTAGTCGTTGGTTACCAGGGAACGGGGTTTGTTTTATTTTGTTTGCCTGGTAGCATCCGGGTGGTACCATTTGCCATTCTACGAAAGTACAAAGGTTCAAGGTAGTAGTAGGGTGAACTCGAAACTTGGAACGCTGCGAAAGACCATTAAACAGCTAGGCCATAAATTATGCACTTTGTTAAGTCCTTTTTTTATTTGTTGCCTACTTGCTTAAATAATCAAAAATGTTTTCTCCGAGTTCCTCCCCGTATTCTGAATTGGTAAATACTACAAAACCCTATTTTTTTTCGGTGTTGAACAAATACCAACAGGTAAACCCATCATTACTGCCACTATGGAAGTATGTGTTCTGATAATCGTTATCTCCGGTAATGTATCCTAGTGAATAATAATAAGTTACACCGGAATCCGATGTATGAAGTTTTGAATGATGTTTGAATAATTCATTGTAGCTATTACCGGTTAATAATTCTCTGTTCATTACGCCTACCATCCATTTTGAAAAATCAATTGATTCGGTGTGAATTGACGAGGGTGCGACGAATATTCCTTTATCTTTTTTATACCAGTAGTTGTTTTTTAAATCAATCCAATTATTGTCCTTATCTTAAGGTTCTGCTTTATTTTGTTCCATATATTCGGTGGGAATAAATACCGTATGCTCCATGTTCAAGGGTTTGGCTACCTTATTCTGAAATTTACTTTCTAAATCAGCCCAATTTCCTCCATCCATTTCTTTCAAAACCATCGCTAGATATTGATAGCCTTCTCCAGAATATTCAAAATCGGTTCCAGGCTCAAACTTAATTTTCAACTTTTTGTCCGGTTCATTTTCTCGCCAGTTCGGAAATCCGGAACGATGACTCAACACCATGCGTGCGGTTATTGCTTTGTATCTTTCATCATGGGCAATATCAGGATATGCCAAATATTCAAATAAAGGTTTATCCAAATCCAACCTACCTTCTTCAACATATTTCATTACAAAAAATGAGAATATCGATTTTGATATCGAGGCGCCCTCAAAAATTGTTTTCTTAGTGACTTTTATCTTTTCTTCAAGATTGGCATACCCATACGTTTGATGATGGACTATTTTCCCCTTATTAATGATAGCTAAAGACGCTCCGGGGATTTTCAACTCCTGCATTTTTGTCTTGACATGATAATCGATTGAATCTTTTAAGATATATATGCCTTGAAAATTTTCGATTTCTTCTTTCCCAGGAGAAGAACAATTGTTTAATTGGATAAAAGAAATTACAATAAAAAGTAAAGGACTTAATCTATATTTTAACAAAACAGCGGTTTTTTTAAGATTTATATGTAATTACCTGTATAGACGTAGGTTAACTAGGAAAGGTTGCCTGAGTGTTATTTAATATCTTAAATGAGCGTCTAACAAGAATATAGATTATTCTATTCTACAGCGCTATAATGCCGATAATTCGGTCAAATCCCCTTAGAAAGAAGTAGCTACGGGAGAGTAGCAGTAGGTCACGCGTGTAGTATCCATTTACAGAAGGTATTATGACTTGCTCAATGGTGTATTGAATAGCTATTCAGCGTATGGGTTTTATTGCTTTTGAATGCGGTGGCATATGTTTCCGATCCGCCCATTTCAGAGAACACTGGCAAAGAATGTCACAGTCGATACCCGAGTCGAAGCCCTCCGTAGCAGTTTCGGGCATCCCCGGGATAGAAATAGCGGGGTTCGTTGCCGCCAAAAGCTTGGGTGTTGATCAGCACGGATTGTGCGTAGACCGTGTCGAACAGATTATTGATTCCGAAGTCGGCTCCCAGCGTAAACCGATCCGTCAATTTATGTTGGTAGCCCAAGCGGGTGGTTACTACGGTAAAGGGATCGCTATACAGGTCGGCTTCGTCGGTCAAGGGAATTTCACCAACATGCTGTAGCGTGGTATTCCAATAAAAGTATTCTAAAAACCGCACTTGCAAGCCTGCGGTCACCCGATGGTCGGGCACTCCGGTGAGCGGATTTCCAGAGAAATCCTGCCCCTCATCGTTGAACTCCACAAATACATGGTCGTTAAAGGTATAGTTCAAAAAAGGGGTCAACTGTAGGCTTTTGGAGAGCTCCCAGTGGTAGCTCAACGCAAGTTCCAGTCCGCGATGTCGCGTTTTACCGGCATTCTTACCTACGAATTGGTCTTCATTGATTCGTTCCCCGACGAGTAGGTTATCGATATTCATCTGATACAGCGAAAAGTCAATGGCGAGTCGCCTTTGACCTAGGAACAGCCGTGTGCCCAATTCGTAATTAACTCCGGTTTCCCGGGCGATGTCCGGGTTGATGACCCCATCGGGCGTTAAGGTCTCCTCTAGGGTCGGATTGGAAAAACCACGGCTTACATTTCCGTAGATTTCGTAGTGTTCTGAAACTGCATAATTGAGGTTCACACTCGGCAAGACAATGACCTCAAAGTTTCTTTCGGCACTTTTATTGTCGGTTCCGGTATTGAACAAATCGCGGTAATCGTACTGGGTGTTGTTCACATTGAGTCCGAATTGGGCCGAAAATCGTTCCGTAAATGGAAGCAACAGGGTGCCAAAAGCATTCCATTGGCTCCGAAACTCCTTGTTGCGGGCAAACTGTGCACCTTTTAGACTTCCATTACCATTGTTGTCTTCCCACAGGTTTCGAAACTCGTCCCAATCGTACTCATCCTTGAAAAGCTCGGCCCCAAAAGTATAGCGTGCCTTCGAAGTGCGAAGGCCAAAATCTCCCGTAAACCGTGTTCGCAGTCCGAAACCCTTGGTAATTTCATCCAAGATGCCGAAGGGCCGCGCTTCTTCCTTATCCAGATAATTGTAAAAGAGGCTCGTGGCATTTTCCAATCGGTTATTGAATCGATGTGAAAAGGTAAGGCCTGCCAAGGTATAATTATTGGCTTCAAAACCTTCGGATGCACGCCAAGTAAAGGTCGCTTGTTGTGGGTCCTCGGCAAAAGCGGTCGCTCCCAAGGAACTCGGAATTTGAGCGGTAAAATCGATATGGTTCACCAAAACGGAGATCTTGTTCTTTTCATTGAGCTGGTATGAAGTGTTCAATAAAAAGCCATCGCGTTCGAAATTGCTGTTTTGACGATACCCATCGGTTTCCATATGGCCGTACTGTACTCCTAGTCGAAGCTTCCCATCGAAATGATTGAATGATAGGTTGTTTTTTAGAAGTCCGAACGAGCCAAGGGTGAGATTATTGGTAACGTTGGTCGACCGCCCCAATGCCTCCTTTGGGTTTAAAATAATGGCGCCCCCCAAATTCGTCCCATAGGCCGTGCCCTTTGGCCCTTTAATGACTTCAATTTGACGTAGGTTTTCCAAATCGTAGGCCTCGATGCTCGAAAAACCGGAACCATCGGTCACCGGAATATCCTCGTAATACATGCGTAATTTATCCGTTCCGAATAGGGTGCGCGCACCGATGCCTCGAATGGTAATGCGATTGGTGTTCAAGGCCCCCGAGAGTACATAAACCCCTGGAATCTGGTTGATTGCATTGACCATCGAAACTGGACTGTAGTTCTGGAAGACCTTGGCCGAAATTACTTCGGAAGGGACTACCCCCGTGGCATTTTTTTTCTTCAGGGCGTCCAATAGAACTACCTCATCCAGTTGGGTAATGCTATCGATGGGTATGGAATCTTGGGCGTGGACAACGCCAAGGAGTAAGAAAATCGGTAAAAAAGCCCTCATAGTTGGTTTTAGCACGACTAAAAGTAAGGTTTAAAATCGAAATCCGATCGATAAACCGCCTCGAAACAAAAAGGCATCCACCTCGTCTCGATCGGTAATCGTCCGTCCCAAACCACCGTAAAGTTCAAAAGTGAGTTTTTGGTTGAAGGTAGCCCATTTTCTGCCGAACCCAAGGCCAATGGCCGTTGCCCCATAATCGGTGTTTCTGCGGCCCAAAGTATCTTCATCGATGTCATCTTGCCCTGTAAAATACAATCCAAACGCTTCGGCGAAGAAGCCGCTTTTGGGCCGGTATCCAAAATAAGCCCTTAGGTTGGGACCAATGCCAAAATTACCATTACGCCCGGTAGCATCACCATTAAAATAAACCGTGCCTCCGATACTGGTATCTTCCGTGAAATAGTATTCATAGGAGCCTTCTACAGTGCTGTTTACCAGGAACTGCCCCATATTGAACTTTAATTCATGGTCGGTTCCGTATTGTTGATAGGCCTGTGCCATCGCTAGACTGGAAGCGGATAGAAAACCGACAAAAATCAGATATTTTTTCATTTGGAACATACTTTAGTAAAAGGAGGGTTACAAATGTTGTACCAAGCTCGCATCCAGGTTGATTTAGTATGCCGCCTGTTTTTCAAATCGTTGCTTTTTGGCTACTTTCGTCGCTCACCTAAAACTGGGGAATGAAAGTAGTATCCTATAACGTAAATGGTATCCGTGCGGCCTTGGGGAAAGGTTTTTTGGATTGGCTAAACACCGTGAATCCCGATGTGGTATGTCTTCAGGAAATCAAGGCACAGGAACACCAATTGGAGCTTTCCCTTTTTGAGGAGGCGGGGTATGGCCACAACTATTGGTTCAGTGCCCGGAAAAAAGGTTACAGCGGGGTAGCCATCCTATCCAAAAAGCAACCCGACCATGTGGAAGTGGGTACGGGAATCGAATATATGGATTATGAGGGTAGAAATCTCCGTGCGGATTATGGAGATATCTCCGTGATGAGTATGTACCTGCCCTCTGGAACCAATCTTGACCGTTTGGAATTCAAACTGCAATACATGGCCGATTTTCAACGGTACGCAGACGAACTTCGCAAAGAAAGACCAAACCTGATCGTTTTGGGCGACTACAATATCTGCCATGAGGCCATTGATATTCACGACCCGGTTCGCAATAAAAACGTTTCGGGGTTTTTACCCGTTGAGAGGGAATGGATCGGCAATTTCATCAAGAGTGGCTTTATCGATAGCTTCCGACATTTCAACAAGGAACCCGATAACTATACCTGGTGGAGCTATCGCGCCAATGCAAGAAACAATAACAAAGGCTGGCGATTGGATTACGGGATGGTTAGTGAGTCATTGGAAGATCGGCTCCAACGTTCTGTCATCCTATCCGAAGCAAAGCATAGTGACCATTGTCCGATTTTGGTCGAATTGGAAGCGTAGAAAACGATAGTGTTATAATTTGTAGATTTGTATTTCTTATAGACTGTTCCTAAATAATCGAATGAAATATACTACCCTGCCACATACCGATATCGAAGTGAGTAAGATTTGTTTGGGTACGATGACGTGGGGCAAACAGAATACCGAGGCCGAAGGGCACGAACAAATGGATTATGCTCTCGATCAAGGGGTGAATTTCTTCGATACGGCGGAACTTTATCCCATACCCGCCCACCCAGACCGCTATGCGGATACCGAAAAAATCATTGGCAATTGGTTTAAAAAAACGGGAAATCGCGATAAGGTCGTATTGGCGACTAAAATTGCAGGAAAGGCCGAGTTCTCAAAACATATCAGAACCACCGGTTTCACGAGGGAGACGATTATCAATGCGGTAGAAGGAAGCCTTGAACGTTTACAGACCGATTATATCGATTTGTATCAGCTGCATTGGCCCGATCGAAACACCAATTACTTCGGTCAACGGGGCTATACGCACAGTGCCAGCGATTATTGGGAAGACAACATTCATCAGGTATTGGAAACCCTCCGGGACCTGATTCGGGAAGGAAAAATACGACATGTAGGGCTGTCTAACGAGACTCCTTGGGGCGTTATGCGTTACTTGGAAGAGAGCAAGGTGCATGTAAGCCTTCCCAGAATGATTACGATTCAGAATCCGTATAGCCTTCTCAACCGTTTGTTCGAGGTTGGCAACGCCGAAGTGTCCCATCGGGAACGGATTGGTTTATTGGCCTATTCCCCATTGGGTTTTGGAGTTTTGAGTGGGAAATATTTAGGGGATAGGAAGCCCGACAAGGCCCGTATTACGCTGTTTCCAAATTATAAACGCTATAGCGGGGAAACGGCTACCCATGCTACCCAGCTGTATTACGAGCTGGCACAGGCCCACAATCTTTCCTTGGTACAGATGTCACTGGCCTTTGTAAATTCACGACCATTTCTTACCAGTAATATCATAGGCGCGACCTCAATGAAGCAATTACGGGAGAATATAGCCAGCATCGATATAAAGTTAAGCGATGAGGTATATCAAGGCATCGAAGCCATTCATGATAAGATACCGAATCCGGCACCTTAATATCTATCCGAACAACCCACGGACCACATCTTCGATTCGAGCGACCAATCGCACCTCGATATTGGTTTTCTTTAAACCAATTTTATTGTTCTTGGATACATAAATTGTTGTGAATCCCAATTTTTCGGCTTCTAGGATACGTTGGTCCACACGCTGTACTGGGCGTATTTCCCCGGCCAGCCCTACCTCTGCGGCGAAACACACTCCCTTTTCGATAGGGATGTCTTCATTGCTCGACAGAATTGCGGCGATGACCGCCAAATCGATAGCGGGGTCATCAACGGAGATGCCCCCGGTGATGTTCAGGAACACATCCTTGGCACCCAGCTTAAAGCCAGCACGTTTTTCCAATACAGCCAATAGCATGTTCAAACGCTTGGCATTGTACCCCGTGGTAGAACGTTGTGGTGTGCCGTAGACCGCAGTACTTACCAAGGCCTGTATTTCTATCATCAAGGGCCTCATGCCCTCGACTGTGGAGGCAACGGCCGTGCCACTTAAACCCTCATCGCTTTTCGAAATCAGTATTTCCGAGGGATTGTTCACCTGCCGTAGCCCACCACCTTGCATCTCATAGATACCCAATTCTGCCGTAGAACCGAATCTATTCTTCAAGGCACGAAGAATACGATATACATAATTTCGGTCTCCTTCAAACTGCAAGACCGTATCGACCATATGCTCCAAGATTTTGGGTCCGGCGATAGAGCCGTCCTTGGTGATGTGTCCGATAAGGATTACCGGGGTGTTTGTTTCCTTGGCAAACTTGATCAGTTCGGCCGTGCATTCCCGTATTTGGGAAATGCTTCCGGCTGCCGATTCGATATAGTCGGAATGTAAGGTCTGTATGGAATCGATGACCACGATGTCAGGTTCGGTCGCTTCGATTTGCTGAAAGATATTCTGCGTTTTGGTTTCCGTTAGGATGAGACAAGTTTCACTATTTGGATGAATCCTATCGGCCCGCATCTTGATCTGCTTTTGGCTTTCCTCCCCGGAAACATAAAGCGTTTTATACGGAAGCCTTAAAGCGATTTGCAGTAAGAGGGTACTTTTGCCCACCCCGGGCTCTCCGCCCAGTAGTACCAATGAACCGGGGACCAACCCACCCCCAAGTACGCGGTTGAATTCCAGGTCGAAAGTGTCAAGACGCACCTCCCTTTCCGTGCTAATTTCGTTGATGCGCAGTGGTTTGGGCCTTTTTCCAAGCTTTTCGGAATGGGTCTTCCAAACGGTTTTTTCCGCTTTTTGAACCACCTCTTCAACAACCGTATTCCATTCTTTACAGGCCGAGCATTGTCCGACCCATTTCGCGAATTGCGTACCGCAGTTTTGACAGAAAAAAGTAGTTTTGGTTTTAGCCATGACCGGGATTTCGGATGGGGCCAAAGATAAAACTTTGAGTTGGAACTACAGGGAATCGGAAACCCTCTGTTTTAAACAAAGATGGGATACGGTTTTTTTCTTTGGGTTATAATGAACCGCTTTGGTAAGCAACGACGTGATGTCGACACGGTGTTACCTGTTGTAAACACAAAAGGATTTTGAAAGAAAGGGCCTAGTACCCAAAATCTGCCTTTAATGCGTCGATTTTTTCGAGTGCCATTTCCTTGGTGAGAAAGTCTATCTCGTCCATACCGAAGGCTTTTTCGAAGGTTTTCAAGGCTTTTTTGGGTTCACCCATCTGTTCGTAGTACTCACCCTCGAAATAGAAACCCAACATATAACCGGTAAATTCGGTTTTACAGAGATCCGACAAAGGTTTAAGCGATTCATAATCTTCCTTTTTGCGAATGCCCGCATAAATGGCCATGATGTCGTTCAGCTCCACAGGTTTTTGAAGGCCGAAAAGGTCCTGTATGCTTTTATACTTGTCTTGAAGGTACTGGAAAACAGGTTCTTCGGATGTTAGTATTTGCTCCCTGTATTCCTTGGGGCTGATCGGTTTGAACATTCCGAAAATATTATCAAAGGCCCTGCCGATACCATAGGTGGCAATCGATATGTGATCGGCACCGGGGTATTCGTCGTAATAGTAGAACAAACTCTCTTTTTCGATGGCTTTAATGGCTTTGTCCATTTCCTTGATCCGGGCGGTATAGTCATTTTTTTCCCCTTCCATAATTAGTTGGTAGAAGATTTTCTTGTTGTGTTCGGCCAAACGGGCAGGCACGTTGGTTTCCATTCCGGGGGCCAAGGTGGGAGAGATGCTTACATAAGCATTAAAAAGGGAATTCTCCTTATACAACCAGTAGTTTTCAAAATTGGCGGTAATATCGTAACCGATGATCATCTTGAAGGGCGCGGTATTGTAATTCAAGTCGAGATACGGAATCAATTCCATCCCCAAAAACTCAAAAAATTCCTTGCCTTTTTCCGAAGGGAGGCCATTTTCTTCAAAGGCGCAATCGTCGAGTCGTACACTGTTTTCATTTTGGTTGATTCCTACAACGATCATATCCGGCATACCATGAAATTCGCTGTAAAACTTAGCGTTGGCCACCACTTGATCGTACAGATATTCGGCATCGAGTACAATCACCAAAGGATATTTCTTTTTTTCGTCGTAGTCTTCGGGAATATAATACAGTACTTCCCTGCGCTCTTGCAGTTTGAAGGATTCGAATATTTCTTGGGTTACCTGTGCGTTTGCCCCAAAGCACAAAAACAAGGCAAAAAAGGTGATAATACGTTGCATGGCTGATTTTTTGATTCGAAAAGACGCTTATCTGTCTTTGTTCCATAACGGTAATACAAGAAAAGATATTGCCCCGAACACTACGATCATCAGGGTTTGGGAAATCCACATTATCCAGCCGAAGGCCGTCCCGGAAACGGCGCTGATGCTAAAAATTTCAAGAGACTTGCTTACGGCTACCGGATAGGCCAAAAAACCACCGTTGGTGGTCATCATGGCAATAGCTCCGCCTACGAAGGCAATAAGGAGGGCCCCCAAGGAGGCGTCGGTTGTTTCGGGCACCGTGAATTTAACGACCCAAAACATGGCAAAATAGGCAAACCAGATAAAAATAGTATGTGCGATAAAGGCCCATTTGTTCCTCATCTTACCGATACTAAGAATCCCCTCCATCATATTTTTCAAGAAAGACTTGACCTTCAAGGCAAATCCCGCAGTAGATTTCCTAATCAACCGTATCGCTATGAACAGGCCAAGAATCCCGATAAGAAGTATCGACAGACTGCCTACAATGCCCAAACCACTTTCTTTCAAGAATCCGAGAATCAGTTCTGTTTGAAAGAGCAAAGCGGTAATAATGATAAGTAGGAGCATAAGCACATCGACCACCCGCTCGGTGACAATGGTGCCAAAACCTTTTTCAAAAGGAACATCTTCATATGTTGTTAGGGCTGTGGCCCTTAAAAATTCACCAGATCTGGGAACTCCCAAATTCGTCAAATAGGCGGTAAGGATGATCAATACATTATTGGTAATCTTCGGACGATAGCCCATCGGCTCCAACAAATAGTTCCAACGGATAGCCCTTGAGACATGGCTTAGCATGCCTATGAGCACGGAGACCATTATCCAGATTGGATCTGCTTTCTTGATATAGCCAAGAATCTGTTCCCTTTGCGCTTCGGTCGTTGAATAATAAAGATACCATACCAGGAAGATTCCTAGGGCAATGGGGATAATTATTTTCAAGGATTTTTTTAGGGATAGGGTCAAAATGGAAGCAGCGTCATAGTTAGAAGGCCCGAAAGTAGACCGTTATCCACAAAAATAAAATAAAAGGGACGAATAATTTTGGAATATCCTTATTCCAGTAAATTGTTCTCCTCATTGGGGAATATCAACGCGGGGTTGAAGGTTTTGGCTTCCTCTAAAGGCATCCAAGCGTAGGCAATGAGGATCAAGACGTCTCCCACGGCCACTTTTCTGGCTGCTGCCCCGTTGAGGGTAATTTCACCACTTCCCCTAGGACCCGGAATGGCGTACGTTTCCAAACGCTCGCCATTATTGTTGTTTACGATCTGTACCTTTTCTCCCTGTATGAGATTGGCAGCATCCATCAAATCTTCATCAATAGTAATGCTACCGATATAATTAAGGTCCGCGCCGGTCACCTTTACACGATGTATTTTCGATTTTACGACTTGAATTTGCATAGTCATAGGTTCAATAATTGAGGGCAATGTTGTCTATAAGTCGAACATCATCCGCATAAACGGCGATAAATGCCCGATATTTTTTGTTCCGTTGCTTTTTTGTTTCCATAGAAAGTGTATCCGCATCTGCAATCACGAAATACTCCAACTCAAGATCGGCATGGTTTTTAAACTCATTGGTAACCCAATCCGTTATTTGTTTAGCACTTTTCATGCCAAATTTTTCCCTGGCAGCAATGAGGGTTTTATATATAAAGGAAGCCTCTTGCCGTATGGTTTTGGACAGTCTTTTATTTCTGGAACTCATGGCAAGCCCATTCGATTCCCTGACAATGGGACAGCCTATGATTTCAACCGGCAAACTTTTATCGGCGACTATTTTTTTTATGATTTGAAGTTGCTGAAAGTCTTTTTCCCCAAAATAAGCCCTATCCGGAGCTACGAGCCGTAACAAGGTTTCCACAACAGTCCCTACACCGTTGAAATGGCCCTTTCGAAAGGCACCTTCCATAACCTTGTCCAAGCCATCGAAATCATAGGTGTTGGCCGTGATATCGTTTTGGTACATCTCTTCGGCTGATGGGGCAAACACAATAATTCGATCCGAAATATCCATAAGTACTGCCATATCGGCATTCAAGTCCCTTGGATATCTTTCCAGGTCTTCCTTATCATTGAACTGGGTAGGATTTACAAAAATACTTACCACCACCGAATCGTTCTCTGTAACCGCTTTCTCGACAAGTGTTGCATGCCCTTCGTGCAAAGCACCCATTGTAGGCACCAGTCCCAAACGTCCTTTGGGATCAAGGGCAGCCAAATGCGATTTTAATTGGTTTTTGGTCTTGACAAGTGGCATGGGTCTTATTTAAAAGCCAGCAAACTTACTACAAATACTGCTAATCTGCATAATTTTTGTAGTTTTGCAATTCTGTTTACACCGTTAACGAAACACAGCTTTTATGAATGGCAAAAAGATATTGTTCGTATCTTCAGAATTAGTTCCCTATCTCCCGGAAAATGAGGTGTCCTTGATGTCTTACGAAGCCCCCAGAATGGTGAATAGCAAGGGAGGGCAGATTCGAATATTTATGCCCAGGTATGGCAATATCAACGAACGTAGGCACCAGCTCCACGAGGTAATTCGATTATCGGGGATGAATTTGGTGATCAATGATATGGACATGCCCTTGATCATAAAGGTTGCCTCCATTCCACGGGAGCGGATACAGGTATACTTTATAGACAATGATGAATATTTTAAAAGAAAGGCTACCTTTAGTGATGAACAGGGAAATCTTTTTCCGGATAACGATCAACGGGCAATTTTCTTTGCGAAAGGGGTGGTCGAAACCGTTAAAAAGTTGAACTGGAACCCTGACATCATCCACGTGCATGGTTGGATGGCTTCATTATTGCCGCTCTATCTCAAAAAATACTATGCCGATGAACCGCTCTTTGCCGAGAGTAAAATAGTAACTTCGGTATACAAACAATCATTTGACGGTGCTTTGGATGCCGGCATGGTAAAAAAAATAGCTTTTGATGGTATCCCTGAGGATAGTATCGACCACCTTAAAACACCCACCTATAATAATTTGTTAAAAGTAGCTGTAGATTTTTCCGATGCAGTTATTTTAGCCTCGGAAGAAATTCCCGAAGATTTACAACAACACATTTCCAACCTTCAAATACCGGTGTTACCGTATGTCTCCTTACAAGAGTTCGAAGAGGCCTATGCAAATTTTTATAACACAGAAGTTTTAAAATAATCCGAATGACTTTTTTGAGTAGCGTAAAATCCCCTGCATTGGTGGGCCTCCTATTGTTGGTAGCATTTGTTTCTTGTGATGATGAATTGACGACGATAGGAGATCGGGTAATCGGTAGCGAACCTTTTTTTACGGGAAAGAAGGAATATGCCGTTTTTGCCTATAATAAAAGAATCGAGGCAGTACAGACCAACAAGCTTCCGGTATATCAGTTAGGGATTTATGACGACCCCGTCTATGGAAGGACCGAGGCACAGATTACCTCCCAATTGTTATTGACGACCCCGAATCCTATTTTCGGATCCTTTAGACCGGATAGGGAAGTTGCCGACCCCGAGAACCCCGCTCAGATTGCCGAAAATGAAACGGTGAAAGAAGTTTTTTTGTACATACCCTTTTTAACGAGAACAGCCACACCTCCCGATACCGACCGTGATGGGGTTCCCGACTCCCTGGACGACGAGCCGACCGACGGCACCAACGATTCCGATGGCGACAACATTAGCAACGCGGAAGAAACGGCTAATGGCACGGATCCGCTAGACGCGACATCCACCGAGGTTACCGATGAGAATCCTGCGAATACGTTCGCCAGGAGAGTTGATATCGACAGTATTTATGGTAATAGGGAGCAAGAGTTTACCTTAAAAGTACAGCGCTCCACTTTCTTTCTCCGCGACCTGGATCCGGCGACCGATTTTCAAGATCAACAAGAGTATTTCTCCACCCAGCAATTCGACCCATCCTTTGTTTCCGATTTGCTGTATGAAGACACCCAGAGTATAAGTGATAGGGAATATGTTTTTAGGAAAACCGATGATCCCAACACCGATTTGGATGAGTCCCTCGAAGTAGACCGTTTGCAACCGGGAATCCGCGTAGAATTGGATTCGCTTTTTTTTCAACAGAATATTTTGGATAAGGAAGGAAGTACCGAACTGTTGAGCCAGACGAATTTTTCCGAATTTTTAAGAGGAATACATCTATCATTGACCCCGAATGGGCAGAATGATCTTTTGATGTTACTGGATTTGGCAAGGGCCAACATAACCATTACCTATGAATATCAAAGAGTGGACACCAATGCCACCCTTTCCGATACATCGGATGATACGGTGGTAACCCAAGAGGGTACTTACGTACTTAATTTACTGCAAATTTCCGGGCAATCGGTAAATGGCAATGCGGTAAATACTTTTATAAACAACGCATATCCACAGGAGATACTCGATGATTTCGGTGACGATGTGGAGGCTTCCCGCATTTACCTAAAGGGAGGGGCCGGGTCGTACACCGAAATAAATCTCTTTGACGATGACGGGGATGAAGTTGCAGCGGGTATCGATGAGATTCGGTCCAATAATTGGATCATCAACGAAGCGAACTTGGTGTTTTATATCGATCGCGCTACCTTGGATGCCATGGGAGTCAATAATGAGGGAGATGATGCACCATCCCGCGAGCCTTTTAGACTTTATCTGTATAACACGGAAACAGGACTACCTTTGATCAATTTTGGGACAGAAAATACAGTTTCCCAAGATCTTTTTGGAAGTTTTTTGAACTATGATGGTATTATCCAGGAAGAGGACAGCAAAGGCATTAGATATGCGGTAAGGATTACCGACCACATCAATAATTTGGTCGTTAGGGAGGAAGATAATGTGAAGCTGGCACTAACGATTACACCCGATATAACAAGGTTGGCTACGCTAGACGCAATGGTGGAAGGTGATAACGGCTTGGAGGAACAGAACATTCCGATCGCTTCTACATTGACACCCGTGGGCACGATACTCTTTGGAAGCAATGAAAGCGTCGATGAAGAGGTGCGGTTGAAACTCGAGATTTTCTACACTGAGGCTAATTAAACCGCTTTTTTTTTGGTGAATACCATATGGTTGAATGAACTAAGTTTTTTTATCGCCTAGACATACCACTTGCAGAAAATTTACGTTCTACAACCGTTACACAAGACCACATTTGTACGTTTCTTGTACATTTGCGGATAAATAACGTATCCATAAACTAAAATCAAGGGAATATGTGTGGAATAGTTGGCTACATAGGGTATCGCGATGCCTATCCGATACTTATAAAGGGACTGCAGCGCCTAGAGTATCGTGGTTACGATAGTGCGGGTGTCGCATTGTTCGACGGAACGAACATCAACCTCGCCAAGACAAAGGGGAAGGTCGAGGACCTTAATAAGAAGGCTGAAACCGATATCTCCCTAAAAGGTACCTTGGGAATCGGTCATACTCGTTGGGCCACACATGGTGTGCCCAACGACATTAACTCCCATCCACACTACTCGAATTCCGGCAATCTTGTAATTATCCATAATGGAATTATCGAGAATTATGAATCGATAAAAAAAGAGCTGCTCAAGAGGGGCTACACTTTTCATTCGGAAACCGATACGGAAGTCTTGGTAAATCTGATAGAGGAAGTTCAAAAAACGGAGGATGTTAAATTGGGAAAAGCCGTTCAAATTGCCTTGAATCAGGTAGTCGGGGCGTACGCGATTGCTGTTTTTGACCTTAAAAAGCCCGATGAGATCGTAGTGGCTAAATTGGGAAGTCCGTTGGCTATCGGGGTAGGTGATAAGGAATTTTTTATCGCTTCGGATGCTTCTCCCTTCATAGAATTCACCAATAATGCCGTATATCTCGAAGACGAGGAAATGGCCATAGTGCGTTTAGGGAAAGAAATAAAATTGAGAAAAATAAAGGACGATGCCATTGCCTATCCAAATATTTTGGAGCTTCAGCTGAATTTGGAGGAGATAGAAAAAGGAGGCTACGAACATTTTATGTTAAAGGAAATCTATGAACAACCCCGGGCGATTTTGGATACGTATCGTGGGCGCCTTTTAGCAGATCAAGGATTGATCCGTATGGCCGGTATTGATCAGAATCTCGAAAAATTCCTGAATGCAAACCGGATTATCATCGTTGCCTGTGGCACTTCTTGGCATGCAGGACTTGTAGCCGAATATATTTTTGAGGACCTGGCCAGGATACCGGTTGAAGTCGAGTATGCCTCCGAATTTCGATATCGAAACCCTGTGATTACCGACAAAGATGTCTTAATCGCCATTTCCCAATCGGGAGAAACTGCCGATACCTTGGCAGCGATAAAATTGGCAAAGGAAAAAGGGGCTTTCGTGTTTGGAGTTTGTAATGTAGTAGGTTCATCGATCGCCAGGGAAACCGATGCTGGGGCTTATACCCATGCCGGACCGGAAATCGGGGTGGCCTCGACCAAGGCATTCACCACCCAGATTACGGTATTGACCCTCATAGCATTGAAATTGGCGAAAGAGAAGGGGGAGTTTTCGTCCTCTAAGTTTCATGAGTTCTTAACTGAATTGGAGACCATCCCGGCAAAGGTCGAAAAGGCGTTAGAGTCCAATACATTGATAGAGATCATCGCAGATGTATATAAAGATTCGGAAAACTGCTTGTATCTAGGCCGTGGCTATAACTTTCCGGTTGCTTTGGAAGGGGCACTAAAACTCAAGGAAATCAGCTATATTCATGCAGAAGGTTATCCGGCCGCGGAAATGAAGCACGGGCCAATTGCCTTAATCGATGAACAAATGCCCGTAATCGTCATCGCCACAAAAAAGGGTCACTATGAGAAGGTGGTCAGTAACATCCAGGAGATAAAATCCAGAAAAGGGAAAATCATTGCTGTCGTGACCGAAGGTGACAAACAAGTAAGGAGCTTGGCCGACCACGTGGTCGAGGTGCCCGAAACTTTGGAAAGCCTTACCCCGCTTTTAACCACTATTCCGCTACAATTGTTATCGTATCATATTGCAGTAATGCGTGGTTGTAATGTAGATCAGCCTCGTAACTTGGCAAAATCGGTGACAGTGGAATAACCAAGTTTTGACAAGATAATTTAAAAGGGTCGTTGGATTGGTTTCCACGGCCCTTTTCCCATGATTTATGAATGTGATATTTTACCGCTGTTATTTTTACGGATAATTTATTATGCATGCATACTTTTTTTCATTTTATGATTATCAATTTGAAAAAATCGGTATCTTGCCGGTAACTTAATAACTAACTTAATATTCAAAAGAATGAGAACAATTCTTTTTATGTCGCTTCTTCTGTTCGGAATCGTTGGTTTTTCCCAAACGAGGGTGAGCGGAACAGTGGTAGATCAGAACAACGAGCCAGTCCCCGGGGCCAATGTGGTTATCGTTGGCAAGGCTATCGGTACCGTTACCGATTTCGATGGTAATTTTTTGCTGGAAACTTCTGAGGTCCCCCCCTTTCAATTGAAAATCACAAGCATTGGTTTTACGGATGCTACGGCGGATGTGACCGAAAACAACCAAACGCTCTCTATCACGATTTCAGAGACGCAGACCTTTTTGGATGAAGTAGTCATATCTGCCTCCAGAACCCCGGAACGTATTTTTGAATCCCCGGTGTCGGTGGAGCGTTTTGGATTAAAGGAAATTAAATCAACTACCGCCGAGTCATTTTATGGTGGTCTACAAAATTTAAAAGGGGTAGACATCAACACCAACAGTCTTACCTTTCAATCGATTAATACCAGAGGTTTTGCCACTTTTGCCAATACCAGATTCCTACAACTGGTCGATGGAATGGACAACTCCGCCCCGGGATTGAATTTTGTTTTGGGAAACCTGGTCGGGATGTCCGAATTGGAGGTGGCAAGCGTCGAGATCTTGCCGGGCGCCTCTTCCGCACTGTACGGCGCGGGTGCTTTTAATGGTATGTTGTTCATGACCAGTAAAAATCCCTTCGATTATCAGGGAATCAGTACCTATTTCAAAACAGGGATTACCTCGCAGACCGCTGCAGGGGACAATACCTACTACGATTTTGGCATCAGGGCGGCCCATGCTTTTAGTGATAAACTAGCCGTTAAGGCCAATTTCTCCTACATGCGAGGGGAAGATTGGCATGCAGTGAACGATGTGGACTTGCTCAACCCTGGAAGAACCCGTTCCGACCCGGCCTATGACGGACTCAACATCTATGGGGACGAAGTCAGTACAGTATTGAATTTCGATGCGGCGGCCGGTTTGCCGACAGGCACCGTTGGATCGGCCACCGTTAGTAGAACTGGATATGCCGAACAAGATTTGACCGATTACAATGCGGAAAGCGTCAAATTCGACGGATCGATTTATTACCGACCCTTTGCCGATGATTTGGAAATCATCTATAACGGACGTGTAGGTCGTGGAAATACGATTTATCAAGGGGCCAACCGTTACTACATCAACAACTTTATCTTACAGCAACACAAGCTGGAAATTCGTAATGATAATTTCTTCATCAGGGGCTATATCACTTCAGAAGGTTCCGGTGATTCCTATGATATGCGTTTTGCCGCAATCAATGTCAATCGTGCCTGGAAATCCGATACGCAGTGGTTTACCGAGTATGCTCAAACCTTTATCGGTGCTAAATTGGGAGTCGGGACCGGTGTATTGGCCGACGATGCCACCGCCCATGCCGCTGCGCGTGCAGCTGCCGATACGGGTAGATTGGTCCCCGGAACCCCGGAATTTCAATCGGCTTTTAATCGTGTCATATCTGATGGGGACCTGACTACGGGAGCTAAATTTATCGACAATACAAAGTTGCGCCATGCCAATGGTAATTATAATTTCGGACATCTGTTGGGGGATAACCTCGATATACAGGTGGGAGGATCTTACAGGCAGTATGAACTCAATTCGAACGGTACCATCTTTACCGATATCGATGGGCCGATAACCTATGATGAATATGGCGCCTATACCCAGATTCAAGGTACGGTGGCCGATGACCGCCTTAAATACACTGGTTCCATCCGTTATGATAAAAATGAGTTTTTTGATGGATTTTTCTCGCCCAGGGGCTCTTTGGTCTATACTCTGGGAGCAAACAGAAATCACAACATCCGTGTGTCGGCACAACAGGGATTTCGAAACCCCACTACACAGGACTTATTTATTGGCTTGAATGCAGGAAGGGCGATTCTGGTGGGTTCCGCTATCGACAACTTGGATAGGGATGTCCGTACCTATGATTTAACCCCGGCTGGGCAAACCTTGACCGGTCAGCAATCGGTGACCATTCTAGGGAGGGCCGCCTATGAGAACGCTTTTTCCTTAAATTCGGTATTGACGGGCAACCCTACCGTGGTGAACACCGCGTTGGTGCAACCCGAGGAAATCACTGCTTTTGAGGCGGGTTACAGGGCACAAATAGGAAAAATGGCCATCGATATCAGTGGTTATTACAACGATTATGACAATTTTATTGCCAACACAACCGTTGTAGTTCCGCTGTACGGAGAGGCAGGTGATGGGGGGTTGTCGTTGTTGGCCTTACAAAATGGTGATAGCCAGCCCTATCAGACTTATACGAATGCCGAGGTTCCCATTACCTCCTATGGGGTTACCGCTGGAGTAGATGCCAAAGTCTTTGGCAATTTCGATGTGGGGGTCAATTACACCTTTGCGGAGTTCGATTTTGATCAAGCGGCTTTCCCTGATTTTAGGCCCTCTTTCAACACCCCGAAACACAAGGTAAAAGCTTCTTTTGGGAACACCGCCCTTTTCGAAAACTTTGGTTTTAATCTAAACTACCGATGGAGCGACGACTACTTCTGGCAGAATACTTTTGCAGATGGTCCTATCCCTTCCTTTAGTGTGCTCGATGCCCAGATCAACTATGAAGTACCGAGCATTAAATCGGTCTTTAAGGTCGGTGGCTCGAACATCCTGAACGAGGAATATTTTACCGCGGTAGGTACCGGATTGATTGGAGCGATTTATTACGTCTCTTGGACGATAAATCCATAAAAATTAGAAGATTACAATAGAGAAGGGCGGCATTTTTGGCCGCCTTTTTTATTGCAAAAAAAGGAAGTGAAACCATTTTCATTGTAACTATAAAATCCTATCTTTGCAGCCTGAAAAACACAACGGTTTTTCTACTGCTATAATCTCAATTTATAAATAGATACGTAATGTCGAAAGTTACAGGTAAGGTTTCCCAAATTATAGGCCCGGTGGTCGATGTTGAATTCCAGTCCGGTTCAGAGCTCCCAAAGATTTATGATTCATTGGAAATAACCAATGCAGACGGTACCACACTCGTATTGGAGGTACAATCACATGTAGGCGAGAACACTGTGAGAACCATTTCTATGGATTCTACCGACGGATTGAGCCGTGGAACCGAAGTGCTCGCAACCGGCGCTGCCATTCAGATGCCTATCGGTGACGATGTATACGGCCGTTTGTTCAATGTAATCGGGGATGCCATTGATGGACTTGGAAACTTGCCCAAGGCCGGAAAAGATGGTCTACCTATTCACCGGGCAGCTCCCAAATTCGAAGATCTTACTACTTCGACCGAAGTGTTATTTACCGGAATTAAGGTAATCGACTTGATCGAACCGTATGCGAAGGGTGGAAAAATTGGATTGTTCGGTGGAGCGGGAGTTGGTAAAACGGTATTGATACAGGAATTGATCAACAACATTGCAAAAGGCCACGGCGGACTATCCGTTTTTGCGGGTGTAGGGGAACGTACCCGTGAAGGGAACGACTTGCTGCGCGAGATGTTGGAATCGGGTATTATCAAGTATGGGGATGATTTCTTGCACTCGATGGAGGAAGGCGGATGGGACCTTACCAAAGTGGACAAAAAGGCTATGAAAGAGTCGAAGGCGACTTTCGTTTTCGGACAAATGAACGAGCCTCCCGGAGCACGGGCCCGAGTGGCACTTTCCGGTTTGACTATTGCAGAGTATTTCCGTGACGGTGCAGGGGAAGGCCAAGGAAAAGACGTATTGTTTTTCGTAGATAATATTTTCCGATTTACCCAAGCAGGTTCCGAAGTGTCAGCACTATTGGGACGTATGCCATCTGCGGTGGGGTATCAGCCGACCTTGGCGACCGAGATGGGAGCCATGCAGGAACGTATTACCTCGACAAAAAGAGGATCTATTACTTCGGTACAGGCAGTTTACGTGCCTGCGGATGACTTAACGGATCCCGCACCGGCGACCACCTTTGCCCACTTGGATGCTACTACGGTACTTTCTCGTAAGATTGCGGAGCTGGGCATCTATCCCGCTGTGGATCCCTTGGATTCTACCTCAAGGATTTTGACCGCCGAGATTTTAGGGAAAGAGCATTACGAGTGCGCACAACGCGTCAAGGAGTTGTTGCAGCGTTATAAGGAGTTACAGGACATTATTGCCATTTTGGGAATGGAGGAACTGTCCGAAGAAGATAAGTTGGCCGTAGGCCGAGCACGTCGGGTACAGCGTTTCTTGTCACAACCTTTCCACGTGGCGGAACAGTTTACCGGTATCCCTGGAGTATTGGTCGACATTAAGGAAACCATCAAGGGCTTTAATATGATTATGGATGGCAAGTTGGACCATCTTCCAGAATCGGCCTTTAACCTGAAAGGAACGATTGAAGAGGCCATCGAGGCTGGGGAGAAAATGCTCGCCGAGGCTTAAAAAAGTCATAGTTATGAACCCTGAATTCATAACTCATAACTGATAACTTAAAGAAAAATGTATTTAGAAATCGTATCACCAGAGGCCACCTTGTTCGCAGGTGAAGTCACTTCGGTAACCGTCCCTGGGGTAAACGGGGAGTTTCAGATGTTGACCGACCACGCCCCTATCGTATCGTTGCTTCAGGCTGGAAACGTAAAAGTCGATGGCGACTTGACCATAGACGAAGAGTATGAAGCACGATTTACCAAAGATGCTAATGGAAAAACGGTACTTCCAATTACCAGTGGTACTGTGGAGATGAAAGACAATAAGGTAATTGTGTTGGCCGATTAATCAAACTAACACATTAATAAAGAGCAAAAGCCATACGAAAATGTATGGCTTTTTTTATGGAATGTACTCTAGAATATCCTAGGGTTGGCAATCCAATTCCCTACAAATCGAGTCCAAGGTTGAAAACCGTATGGCTTTTGCTTTGCCGGTTTTCAGGATGGAGAGGTTTGCAGTGGTAATACCCATTTTCTCGGCCAGTTCATTGCTTTTCATTTTGCGTTTGGCAAGCATCACATCCAGGTGTACGATTATTGGCATGGTTATATGGTTAGGTGATTTTCTGTCTGTACAGTAAACCCTCTTCTAAAAACGGCCACTACGAATACTACGAAAATCCCAATTTATAAAAAAGATACATGCCTTTAGAGAGTGCCATTTTACGAAATGTTATATCAATGTATATTTGATCCATCACCACATTTTTGAATAAATAGGTACATTTGAATTATGCTCAAAATCCCTAAAAAGTTGCAACAAAAACTGTCTGAGAGGCAAGCAAACCATTCGTTGCGTGGACTACCCGTAATTAATGACGGACTTGTAGATTTTTCCTCAAACGACTATCTGGGCCTCGGAAAAAACGAAGCTATCGCCGACAGCGCATTGAAAATTTTTGAAAATGGGAAAGAAGTTCAGAATGGCGCAACCGGTTCCCGCCTACTCTCAGGAAATCACGGCCTCTATGCTACGTTGGAAAAAGCCCTGTCCAATTTCCATGAAGCAGAGGCCGCCCTTGTCTTCAATTCGGGCTATGACGCCAATCTCGGGTTTTTTGGCTGCGTTCCACAAAGGGGGGATCTGGTGTTCTACGACGAGCTTGTACACGCCAGCATCCGTGACGGTATTAAGATAGGGAACGCCAAAAGTTATAAGTTCAAACACAACGATATCGAAGATTTGAAATCAGCGCTTGTGCGAAGCCGAGCGGTAAGGAATTCCCATAGCGAAATCTACATCGTAACGGAATCGGTCTTTTCAATGGATGGGGACTCTCCAAACCTCTCTGATCTTGCCGCCTTCTGCAGAGGGGATGACCATCGTTTGGTAGTCGATGAAGCCCATGCTGTGGGTGTTATCGGAAACAAGGGAGAGGGGCTTGTACAGCAGTTGGGACTCCAAAATGACGTATTTGCACGCGTCGTTACCTTTGGCAAGGCCATTGGCTGCCATGGAGCGGCAATCCTAGGTAGCCATTCGCTAATCGACTATCTTATCAATTTTGCAAGAAGTTTTATTTATACCACAGGACTTCCGCCGCACTCCGTGGCAACCATTTTGGCAGCGTACCGCTTGCTCAATGGATCGGCCGGAGCCCATAAACGAAGACAGCTTATCGAAGCAATAGAATGTTTTAATACAGGGCTCGATTCCTATGACCTAAAAAATCATTTTATACCCAGTTCTTCGGCTATTCACTGCTGCATCGTACCGGAGATTGAAAAAGTTCGGGAAATTACCGATGAGTTACAGAAAAAAGGCTTTGACGTAAAGCCTATTCTTTCACCAACCGTGCCGAAGGGGCAAGAGCGGCTTCGCTTTTGTTTGCATGCCTATAATTCCCAACAGCAGATTTCGGAAGTACTAGCACATTTGTCAACCTTCATAATTCGCCGATGAAAGAGAAATTCTATACAATCGCCTCTTTCGAGTTTCCCGCCGACGTACAAATTATCAAAGGCAAACTAGAGTCAGAAGGAATAACGGTTTTTCTAAGGGATGAGAACACCATGAATTCCGATCCCGGTTTCAGTGCTGCCATCGGCGGCGTGAAATTACAGGTATATGCCAGTGAAAAAGACAAGGCACTGGCAATTTATAATGAGGTTCGTGCCTACGCCTTGGATGAGAATAATCGCCCTATCGTTTGTCCAAATTGCAAGGCCCAAAAATCGGAAGTTTATTACGACCGAAAGGGTATTTTCTACAAACTTTTTCCGTTTTTCGAAAAAAGAAAGTACAAATGCCTAAATTGTGGAATGATTACAAAACCCCTTTAATATGCAGCGAATTTTTGTTACCGGAATATCAACGGAAGTTGGAAAAACAATGGCTTCCGCCATTATTGCCGAGGCCTTGGAGGCAGATTATTGGAAGCCGGTCCAGGCAGGGGACCTTGACAATACAGATAGTCATAAGGTTGCCGCGTTGGTGTCGAATTCCAAAACAAAAATTCACAAGAGCAGCTTTGAACTTACTTCCCCAATGAGTCCGCACGCGGCGGCCGAGATTGACGGGGTGGTTATCGAGGCGAAGAACATTCATGAACCCCAAACCGACAACCATTTGGTCATCGAAGGTGCCGGGGGATTGTTGGTTCCCCTCAATGCGGAAGATACTATTCTGGACCTAATCATGCCCAATTACAAGGTGGTAGTGGTTTCCAGGCATTACCTTGGAAGTATTAATCATTCGCTCTTGACCATCAATTGGCTGAAGATGCGGGGATACGACGTCTCCTTGATTTTTAGCGGTAATGCCAATCCTCATACCGAAAATATAATTTTGCACAAGACAGGGGTTTCCCTAATTGGTAGAATTGAGGAAGAACCTACTTTCGATAAGGCGACCATACGGAAGTATGCCGATAAATTCCGAAATATATTACAATCACTCTAGGCGTTGATAAATATTCGCCAAGTCTACGGTGCTGACCAACTTGTAATGTTTTTTGAGGTAGGTATCGATATATCGATTTTCAGCTTTCAGTTTCTCGTCGAATACGAGTCTGTTCTTTCGGGTAACCACGATTTTGGGTCTTACACTGCCCATGATATATGCCAGCTCCTCAATGGCTGTTTTGCGTGGGTTGTCGAAATAAGGAAAAAGCTCATTTCTACAGATGTTACTAGGGTGTGTTGCGGCCATAGTGGGAGGAACGGCCCCCAACGGCCAATAGCCGATATGATAGCCTAAAAAGAGGACATTTTTTTCAGAAGGATAGTTTTTCGCTAAATAAGCGGGAACCGTAATGCCCTCGCCGTTATAAAAAGTACCTCGTTCTATTTTGTACTTTATGATTCGATAGTACTCGAGATAGCTTTCCGCAGGCACCAATAAAAGTAATAGTGCTAGAAATGGTTGGTGAATCCATTTTTTTGGGAATTGAAGACGACTGATAAAAATAGCGACCAAAATGATGAGCAAAGGATGCAATTGGATTAAATAATGACTGTTGATTCTTCCTGCTTTCGCAAAAGAGAACAGGACCCCAAAGATGGCTACGCTCACTATTTGAATTTTCACATCTTTAAAATTGAGATACTTTTTTCTCCATGTAAAAAGAAAAAAGGCGGTCAATACCAAAAATGTAGGGGCTAGGTTCAGCATTGAACTGCGTCGTGAGCCGGCATATTCCATGGAGGCCAAAACGACCGATTTCCACCAGACCCCGGGTTTTCCTTCCAAATAATAGGGTAACCAAGTAGATGCAATAACTAGTAGAATTCCAAGGCCATAGAATGCTACGTTTGCGATTCCCGTTGTGTATTCCTTCCTCCGAAAAAAATAAAAGAGCAGGTAAATGCCTATAAACAAGACGGCATACGCAATATTCAATTTTGTCATAATTGCCAGACCCATAAGCAATCCTGCACCAAGATACCTCCACCATTTACCAGGCCTTATCAAGAGGTAAAGGCCGGGCATCAAAAAAGCCATACACAGATGTTCGGACATAACTCCTTGGATGCTTCCGAACATACTTTGAAGGGCCACCGCGGCCATGGCGGCCCAAAGGGCTACTTTTTTAGAGCACATGGCCTCTCCTATCCTATAGGTAAAAAACGCGGAGGAAGCTACGAGTAAGGTTCCAAAAAAACGGATGGCCAAAAAGCTCTTACCAAAAACGTAAATAATACCGGCAAAGAACAGAAAAACAATAGGCGGTTTTAGATCCCATAGTTCGGTGTATGGCAAATGCCCATCTACCCACGACTGGCCCATTAAGATAAATGTGCTTTCGTCCCGATCGATGTAGTCCCGAAAGTAAAAAGGAAAACGAACCAGTGTAGCTATCGATAGAAGTACAAAGAATACCCCTTTGTTGGAAAGGTCGTTGTAGTTCGGGGATAGTGTTTTTATAAGCCTGTTTAGCATATGTTGTTTTGGGATGAATTTCCCATCTTTGCAAGATAGAGTAAATCCGGTATTCCATAAATAACCCACCCTTGAAAAATCTTTCCAAAAGAGACCAGAAACATATATGGCACCCTTTGACGCAGCACAAGTTACATCCAAAAATGTTGGGTATCGTCAAAGCAAAAGGGGCACTCCTATATGATGAAAACGGCAGGGAATATATCGATGGCATCTCCTCTTGGTACACTAGTGTGTACGGTCATTGCAATGCATACATTCTGGACCGTGTCTACCGACAGATGCAGCAATTGGACCAAGTTGTTTTTAGTGGATTTACCCACGAACCTGCAGTGCTTTTGTCAGAGGAATTGATTCAACTGCTGCCTTACAATCAGGAAAAACTCTTTTTTTCGGATAATGGATCGACCGCAACGGAAATTGGAATAAAGATGGCGTTACAATACCATTTTAATCGTGGTGAAAAACGATCGATATTGTTGGCCTTTGAAGACGGATTTCACGGCGATACCTTTGGGGCAATGTCCGTTTCCGGACTTTCGGTCTACAACGGCCCGTTTGAGGATTTCTTTATCGAGGTAGAGCGCATACCGGTCCCTACCGAAGACAATATCGAAACACTGCTGGCCCAATTAAAGGAAAGACTAAAGCAAAAAAATATTGCCGGGTTTATCTACGAGCCCTTGGTTCAGGGAGCCGCCGCCATGCAAATGCACAATGCACAAGGGTTATGCCGAATCTTACGCCTTCTCAAATTGAACGGGGTGATTACCATTGCCGATGAAGTGATGACCGGTTTCGGTAAGACGGGTACCTTTTTTGCCTCCGATCAGCTAACTGTAAAACCGGATATCATTTGTCTGTCGAAGGCTTTGACGGCCGGTATGGTGCCAATGGCGATTACCAGTTGTACGCAGCGGGTATACGACGCCTTTTATAGCGATGAAATTGCAAAAGGGTTATTTCATGGGCATACCTATACCGCCAATCCTTTGGCCTGTACCGCAGCCTTGGCAGGGCTTGAATTGTTGCAGTCAGCGGAGATGCAGGCGAATATTCGAAGAATTTCAAAGTCGCATAGCGTCTTCGACAAGAAGATTAAAAACCACCCAAAGGTAGCGCGTACAAGACAGTGCGGAATCATATATGCCCTAGACCTAGTTGTAGAAATGGAGCGCTATGGGAATCTTAGGGATAGACTTTTCGACCACTTTATGGACCATGGTGTATTTTTGAGGCCCCTGGGAAACACCATCTATATTTTAGCACCCTATATTACCTCTGATGAACAACTCGGGAGGATATATAGTGCCATCGAGAGCGCACTTGAATTAGTGGGGTAGCACTTTTTCAAAACTTCCTGGAAAGTGGCTACTACTTCGAGAGGCCTTGAAGTCAAATTAGGAATGGAGAGAAACCGGCGTTTGCCTCTAATTAGGTCAAAATTGGACCGATGCCTCTTTGAGCAAATCAATGGATTCATTGCCGCTTAGTTCGACCCTGATTTCGTGATAGGTCCAATCGTCTCCGACACTCGAGGCTTTGATATAAAGAATTCCGTCTCCGTTAGGGCCGGAAATGGGGATTCCCATGTCAGCTTTTCCATTGCCGTTGCGATAACTTAGATTTCCTTGAATCATTCCATCCTTAGCGATAGGGGAACCCAATAACCTGATAAGTCGCTCATCTTCGTTCACTTTTTCAAGGGCATATTCATAAGGGTCCGAACCTTCGAAGACAGAGGTTATTCCATAAAAAACAGAACCTATGAAAACAGCTATAAGTATCGCCATGGTAAGACATCCACCAATGGGCAATGCCCATTTCCAATTTCTTTTCCACCAATTTGGTCGAGGCACTAGTTCATTGTTCATTGTTTTTGATATTGATTGGGCTAGATGAAGATAAGAACTTTTATTTTTGCCCAAATCAAAAGCAATTGTCGATCCCGATTTCCATCACCGCTATTTCCTCAGTGTCCCCCTTAGGTACTTCCCTTGAGGAGGCTTGGCAAAGCTATCGGAGCGAAGCACACTTCATGACCCAGGCACCTTTTGGGGAACGGCAAGAGTGGGCGGCGTTTCTGGCACAGGATGCCAGGAAAGGGATTCTGGAAATTAAGCGATCCAACAATACGTATAAAAATCTTGATAGCTCCGTGCTCTATGCCATCAGTGCTTCCAGGAAGGCGATGGATATTGCAGGATGGAAGTCCGGTAGTGATTTTGGTGTTAATGTCGGTTCGTCCCGTGGGGCTACTACCCTTTTTGAAAGATATTACCGAGAGTTTTTGGACACGAACAAGGCATCTACCTTGTCGTCCCCTACCACGACCTTGGGGAATATCGCTTCCTGGGTAGCCCATGATTTGCAGACCAAAGGACCGGAAATTTCACACTCCATTACTTGTTCTACGGCCTTACATGCACTTTTGAACGGAGTGGCCTGGATCAAAAGTGGTATGGTTGACAAATTTATGGTGGGCGGCAGCGAAGCACCCCTGACCCCTTTCACAATGGCACAAATGAAGGCCTTAAAAATTTATACCTCCCTGCAAAGTGCTAAAATGCCCTTGGAAGATGCTAGCGAAGTATCCGTTAAGGAAAACCGAAGCTACCCCTGCAGGGCGCTTGATTTGACCAAAAAACGAAATACGATGGTCCTGGGCGAAGGCGCCTCCATGGCCTGTTTGGAAAAAGGGATTCCACCAGACGCTTTGGCGGTCATTGAAGGAGTAGGCTATGCGAGTGAGCCGTTGGAACACAATACGTCCATTTCAACCGATGCCAAGTGTTTTCAGCAATCGATGAAAAAGGCCCTTGGTGAAACTGAACCCGCAGAGGTCGATGTAATCGTGATGCATGCACCAGGGACCATTAAAGGAGATGCATCGGAATTCCGGGCCATTGAAAAAGTGTTTGGAAATAAACTACCGGCCCTCACTACCAATAAGTGGAAACTAGGGCATACCTTTGGTGCTTCCGGAATGCTAAGTATTGAAATGGCCCTATTGATGTTGGGGAATCAACAGTTCATCAAAGTACCATTTATTGCTTACGACGTTATACCCCGTAAGATTTCGAAAGTACTGGTCAATGCAGTCGGTTTTGGTGGAAATGCGGTGAGTGTTCTATTGAAAGTACCGGACTAGCCTATTTATATTGCTGGTTCCCGACGACGAACACGAAGTTTTTTTAATTAAGGAATTGGAATTTGTTATTTCAGCGGTAGAAAAACTATTTTTGAAACTCAATTAATCCATCTTCATGAGCAAAATAAGACACAACTGGACCAAGGAGGAGATTCTGGCAATTTATAACAAACCGATGATGGAGCTACTTTATGAGGCGGCTACCATCCACAGAAAATATCATAATCCCAATACCGTTCAGGTATCGACCCTGTTATCCATTAAAACGGGAGGGTGTCCGGAAGACTGCGGATACTGTCCGCAAGCAGCTCGATACCATACCGATATTGAAGGCAATGACTTGATGAGCGTACCCCAAGTGAAGGCCCAAGCCCTTCGTGCAAAGGCTTCCGGAAGTTCCAGGGTATGCATGGGGGCGGCGTGGCGGAATGTTAAGGATGGTCCCGAATTTGAACAAGTGTTGGAAATGGTACGCACTATAAATAAGTTGGATATGGAAGTGTGCTGTACTTTGGGGATGCTCACCGAGAATCAGGCCAAGCGTTTGGCCGAAGCCGGTTTATACGCCTACAACCATAATTTGGATACTTCCGAAGACTACTATAAAGACGTGATTTCTACCCGGGCCTTTGAAGATCGTTTGGAAACCATTGATAATGTGCGCAAAAGCAACGTGACTGTCTGCAGCGGCGGCATTATCGGAATGGGGGAAAAGTTGGAAGACCGAGCCGGGATGTTGGTCGCCCTGGCGTCGTTGAATCCGCAGCCGGAGTCCGTTCCGATCAATGCACTAGTGGCGGTCGAAGGTACGCCTATGGCTGATATGGAACCTGTTTCCATCTGGGATATGATACGCATGGTAGCTACCACAAGAATTGTAATTCCGGAGACCCAAGTTCGGTTGTCCGCAGGACGTACCGAAATGAGCCGGGAGGGGCAGGCAATGTGCTTTTTTGCCGGTGCGAACTCCATCTTTGCGGGCGACAAGCTCTTGACCACACCGAATCCCGATGTAAACGAAGATATGGAGATGTTCCAGTTGTTGGGTTTGAATCCGCAAAAGCCGTTTACAAAAATAGCGCAACCAAAGACCATTGAGGCCGAAGATTCGCAATTGCAACCCTTGGGAGAGAAACCTAAGTGGACACGACCAGGACATAAAATCGAAAGAAACGAGGAAGCGAAAGGGAAGGCCAAGTTGCTGGAGTAGCGTCGATATTAGCTTTATTTTAAGAAATTATTTTTTCGTTCTTGGTTACTTTTGGAGCTCAATAACAACCCGAATACCATTGAAGTTAGAAGAAATCCCAAGGGTACCTACTATTACCAAGGAGGAGTTTATTCAGCATTATTTCAAACCTCAGAAGCCCCTTGTCGTTGAACGGGCGGTCGAGCACTGGCCGGCTATCTCAAAATGGAGTCTGGACTATATGTCGAAGGTAGCAGGGCATAAGGTGGTCCCTCTTTATGACGATCGGCCGGTACATCACGAAGATGGTTTCAACGAGCCGCATGCTGAAATGAAAATGACCGATTACATCAATCTGTTGAAATCGGAACCTACCCGATATCGAATTTTTTTATGGAACATCTTTAAGGAAGTTCCAGCCCTGCAGAACGATTTCGACTATCCTGATTTTGGACTCAAACTACAGAAGAAGTTACCGATGCTCTTCTTTGGAGGAAGGGATTCGTACACTTTTATGCACTATGACATCGATTTGTCGAATATCTTTCATTTTCATTTCGAGGGAAAGAAGGAATGCATCCTATTTCCCCAGTCCGAAACCAAATATCTGTACAAGGTTCCCCATTCTTTGATTACGCATGAAAGTATCGACTTCTCACAACCCGATTTGGAACGATGGCCTTCGTTGCGAAAGGCCAACGGCTATAAAACCTACCTGAATCACGGCGAGATGCTCTATATGCCCGAGGGTTATTGGCATTATATGAAATACCACTTACCCGGATTTTCAATGAGTCTGCGATCATGGCCCAAGAAGCCTTCAAACTTTGCGAAAGGGTTATACAATGTGGTCGTTATGCGTAATTTTGACGTATTCATGCGAAAACTTCAAGGTCAGAAATGGATAGAATACAAAAACCTTAGGGCTATTCAACGTACCGAATGATGAGCACCTCATCGTATTTTGGTTATCTTTATATATCAACTTAAAATATTCAATTATGAAACCCAATGTTTTTGTTTTCCTTTTTATTTGTGTCCCGATATTTATTTGGGGACAGGCCTATTCAGGCAAAAATGACCAAAAGTTTCAGGTAGGTGCCAATGTGCAGAGCAACGGCTCTGGCATCGTCGCCTCTTATGATTATGGGTTAGGGGAAAATATTTCAATAGGGGCTATTTCTTCCTATTTACTGGGTGTCAACAGCTCCATAGATGACAGCACTAGGGAACGCTTCGACGTCAAGGCCCGGTTTAGTGCACATTTAGGCCCCGTAATTGGGATTAGCGATGCGTTCGACATCTATCCGGGATTGGATTTGGGGCTCAAGAATTTCGGCTTTCACACGGGGGCACGCTATTTTTTTTCCGACGGTTTTGGGGTGTATACCGAATTGGGTTTTCCAATAGCAAAATATGAAACAGACGCGCTAACACCGGCCGAAAAACTTCACAATCAGTTTGTCATTAATCTAGGGGCTTCGTTTAATTTCCTGTAAAGAATGGCCATTGCTTGCACTCTTCGCACCTCATGTTATGGGATGAGTTCCTTCGTCTTTTCGAAGATTAGATGGCTTTCCCACCCTCGGTACAAAAGGTAATCGACCAATTTTTTTCTTTTTTTTTGACGATTGGTTTCCTTTAAGGATGCAAGCCTTTTTTTGGCAAGGGTGTCCAAAGTTTGGAGGTATTCGGTGTCCTCGATTTCCGTAAGGGCCGATTTGATATTATAAGGGGAGATATTGCGCTGTTTCAATTCGTTCACGATGCGGTTTCTGCCCCATTTTTTTATGTTGAACTTGCCTCTTGCAAAGCTTCGGGCAAAACGTTCCTCGTTCAGGTAATTTTCTTGGATGAGGTGGGCAACGATTTGATCAATCGCCTCTGGGATCATTCGCATTTCCCTTAGCTTGGTAATTACTTCCTTATGGCAGCGCTCCTGATAGGCACAATACCCTTCCAACTTTTTGGTCGCTTCGAAAACAGTATACGTGCTATGCATTTACGATGGCTTTTCTAAATGGGTATCGGTACACTTTTAGGTAGTCGGACCGCAGTTCGATCGTAGTATCCGTTGCATCAAGACTTATTTCATATAGAAGTTGGTGCCCAGTATAATATGCTCCTTTCCGTCTGTTGCAAAAATATTCTTAATCACCGTGGCATCGTCAAAATGCAACTCAATTTGATTTCCATCGATACGATAGGTGCCCGACATACTACCGGTGCCCCCGCTTTTTGAAACTCGTGAGCTCGAAGTCGTAACGCTTCCGTTTGTCGAGGTATTACTGCCAGTACTCGTAGTTCCCGTTTTGTCTTTTGAAACGTTTATGTAGGTAGAGGAGTTACCTCCTTCGATACTGGCGAGTGAAAACGAACTGGTTTCAAAGGTTCTGTTTTTTCTAAGGATGAGTGTTTTGGTCGTAGTCGCGCTGCTGGCAGGTGTTCCACTGACCGAATATAGTTTCACTTTCATGTCATAAGTGGTATCGTTCGGACTGGGAGCATACAGCGTTGCCTCGTCGAATCTTTTGTCTTCTTTCCAGCGGATCCATCTTTTGGGCTCCTCTTTTTGGGATTGTTCAAAATTAATTTCGGAGGGCGGGCGAGTGGGATTTTTGAGCCCCCACCCATTATTTAATAAGAGCCAAGTGGTTTCCTTGTTGAACTTCCAAGTGCCGGAAAAGGTGTTATATTTTTTCTTGCCGTAGAGATGCACCATTCCGTGAATATCGGACGTCTGAATACTTTGGGAACGTAGTTCGGAGCAAAAAGGAAGTGAAAGAATCACACTGAGAAAAGACACCAAAATTTTCATGCTACTTTGTTTATGTAAACAATATACGCAAATCGTAAATTGTTGGACTATCCGTCGTATCCTGAACGAGCGATTGACTAAACAACATGCCGAAACTCAAAAAAAAAAACGACCCCCGGATACGAAGGTCGCTTTAAAATTTTAATAAATGGTTTTACCGTCTTTATTCTTAAAACGGTATTCGAGATACGTGTAGGCATCCCTAGGTTGTATTTTGATCCATTTTTTATGTTCCAAGAACCACTTGGAACGAATAGACGGAAATCCTTTGGTCAAATAAGCTGCAATGAACGGATGTATATTTAGGGTAATCTTATTGTCCTTTGCAGGGCCATTCAACAATTTCTCAAGATCTGAGTTGATTTTATCGATCAATACGATAGGGGCTTCTACTTCACCACCTGTCTTATTGGGGTTTTCCTCGGTTGTCTTGATGTTCATTTCGGGTCGCACGCGTTGTCGTGTAATCTGTATCAGACCAAACTTGCTCGGAGGCAATATCTTATGTTTGGCCCGGTCATCTTTCATCTCATTTCTAAGATGTTCGAACAACTTTTTTCGGTGCTGTGGTTTCACCATATCGATGAAATCGATAACAATGATGCCACCCATATCACGCAGACGCAATTGTCTTGCTATTTCAGAGGCGGCGAGCAGGTTAACCTCTAATGCGGTATCTTCTTGGTTGTTGGCCTTATTGGAACGGTTACCGCTGTTCACGTCGATGACGTGCAAAGCTTCGGTATGTTCTATGATCAAATAGGCCCCCTTACTCATGGAGGCGGTTCGGCCGAAAGAAGTTTTAATCTGCCTTTCAATCCCGAATTTCTCAAAAATAGGGACCTTGGAAGTATATAATTTAACTATGGACTCCTTTCCCGGTGCAATCTCTTGGACATAGTCCTGGATTTGACCGAAAAGCGTTTCATTATCAACGTGTATTCCTGTAAAGGAATCGTTGAATACATCCCTAAGAATGCTGGAAGCCCTGTTCACCTCTACCAAAACTTTCGATGGGGTGCGTGCTTTGTATAATTTCTTGCACATTGCTGTCCATTTGTTCAGCAAGTTCTCTAGATCTTTATCGAGTTCCGCGACTTTCTTGCCTTCTGCTACGGTGCGGATGATAACGCCAAACCCTTTAGGCTTGATACTCATTACCAATCGCTTAAGCCTATCTTTTTCTTCTTTGCTACTTATTTTCTGCGACACGGAAACACGGTCGGAAAAAGGTACCATGACAAGGTATCTTCCAGCAAAGGAAAGCTCCGAGCTTATTCTCGGGCCTTTGGTAGAAATAGGTTCTTTTACGATTTGCACCAGTAAAGATTGATTGGCTTTGACCACATCCGTGATAACACCATTCTTGTCAATATCTTTTTCAAAAGGAAAATTTTTGAGGTCATAGTCCCTCAACTTTCCGGAACTCACACTTTTAATGAATTTCAACATAGAGGCCAATTGGGGCCCGAGGTCGTGGTAGTGGAGAAAAGCATCTTTCTCGTATCCTACGTTCACAAAGGCGGCATTTAGGCCGGTGACGGGTTTCCGTATCTTGGCTAAAAAAATATCGCCAACGGAAAAGTTGTTGTTGTCCTCGTCTTTATGCAATTCAGTGAGTTTTCCATCTTTAAGCAATGCAAAATCAACGGCATCCGAACTAGATCTTACGATTAATTCTCTATTCACCTGAATGTATTTATAGTTATCCCTGGAATGGTTTCGATAAAACCGACTCCCTTTAGGGATAAATAGATTAAACAATGATAGAAACAGGTCTTTTATACCTGCCGAAATTCTTTTTTGAATCTCTATGTCAAAGAACGTATTAAAATGAAAAAGTAGTCGGAACAACTACTTTTTCTTGTGTCGGTTGGCTCTCCGGCGCTTTTTTCGCTTGTGGGTAGCCACCTTATGTCTTTTTCGTTTTTTACCGCTAGGCATAAAGTTATACTTTTAGATTATTGATTATTTTACTAGAACGTTACTCTTTACACCTTCTACAAAAACCTTTGCTGGTTTGAATGCCGGTATGTTGTGGGCAGCGATTTTAATAGTCGTGTTTTTGGAGATATTTCTACCTGTTTTTTCCGCCCTGGTTTTGATAATAAAACTTCCAAAACCTCTTAAATAAACATTGTCACCACCTTCCAAAGAAGCTTTTACCTCTTCCATAAAGGTTTCAACGGTCGCTTGTACATCACCTTTTTCCATTCCCAGTCTTTCCGAGATTTTTGCTACAATTTCTGCTTTCGTCATCGTTAAATTATATAGTTTGTTTTAAGGGATGCAAATATATAAATTAAATTGAATCTTTCCGTTCAAAGAATCAATTTTAAGTCTATAAACCACTACTTTAGCACTTTAAGAATGCAGAGAATGTCGTTTTCCAAAATTATCCTGCAATGGTATTCAGGGCATAAAAGAACGCTTCCCTGGCGAGGCTCAAGGGATCCCTACAAGATTTGGCTTTCCGAGATCATACTACAGCAGACCCGAGTGGCACAGGGTACCCCGTATTATCTCAAATTCGTCGAACACTTTCCCACGGTTACCGACTTGGCCATGGCCTCGGAAGCGCAAGTATTGAAATTGTGGCAGGGGTTGGGGTATTATTCCCGTGCCAGAAACTTACATGCGACCGCTAAGAAGGTGGCGTTTGATCTAGGGGGGAAATTCCCTTCAACTTACGAAGAATTAATGAAGCTCAAAGGGGTTGGCGACTACACGGCCAGTGCCATTGCATCGATATGTTTTGATGAACCCCAACCTGTGGTCGATGGCAATGTTTATAGGGTGTTGGCCCGTTATTTCGGAATTGACAAGCCTATTAATGATAGCAAGGGGTCTACCTATTTCAAGAGATTGGCGAGGGAAATAATGGATGTCGAAAACATACGGGACTATAACCAGGGTATAATGGAGTTCGGAGCCATACAATGTGCCCCCCAAAATCCGTATTGCCTCCATTGCCCCCTGAACCAAAGTTGTGTGGCCCTGCAAAAAAACGTTGTGAAGGAGTTACCCGTAAAGTTAAAAAAAACCAAGGTACGCCATCGGTATTTCAACTATTTGGTACCTATAACCAAGAACGAAAATGGCGCGAACAGTACCTTGTTACGACAGCGAAAAAGCAAAGGTATTTGGCAAAATTTATGGGAGTTCCCATTACTGGAATCGGAAGGTGACATCGATCTTTCCCAAATAAAGGCAAGAATTCCAGAGGTACTGCCTTTACATGGTAATTCCGAGGTGGAACTTTTTAATGAAAGCCCTATAGTTCACAAACTATCGCACCAACATCTCTACACTAAGTTTTGGATAGTGCAATCGAATACCGATTTGACGGGTGCGATACCCTTCGATGCGCTGGAGGAATATGCTGTGCCGGTTTTGTTGGCGGATTTCATCAAAACATATAAAATTTAGTACTTTTGCCAAGGTAATTGTCCCTTTTGAGGCATTGTTTTGAGCGATCATATTTTTTGCATATCACAGGGAGCCGTTTAGAAATTATACAAGTAGAAAAAATGAGTGGAACATTGAACAAGGTGATGCTAATCGGGCATCTGGGAGATGAGGTGAAAATGCATTATTTTGAAGGTGGGGGCTGTATTGGACGATTTCCATTGGCGACCAATGAAACCTATACCAATAAACAGACAGGTGAACGGGTGACCAACACCGATTGGCATAATATCGTCGTGCGAAACAAAGCGGCCGAAATCTGTGAAAAATACTTGAGCAAAGGCGATAAGGTATACGTGGAAGGTCGTTTGAAGACTCGTCAATGGCAGGGTGAAGATGGTAATACCCGTTATTCTACCGAGATTCAAGTGCAGGATTTCACTTTTTTGACTACAAAAAAGGAAAGTCAGGCCGGAAATACTCCACAACAACAGCCTACTACCAAGGCTGCTATCGAGACCCAGCAAGCTGCTCCGGTGCAAAAACCGGAACAAGAAGATGATTTGCCCTTCTAATCAATAAAATATTCACCAACGTTGGACCCCGATCCCTATAGTTTACTATTGAATTTCATTGTTTTTGATAGTGCCATAGCGGTAAAGATTGGCTTCTTGGTCATACTGCTGCTATGTTCCGCATTGATTTCCGGGGCCGAGGTGGCTTTTTTTGGTCTCTCCTCTACCGATGTCAATGAACTAGTGGAAAGAAAGACAACCAAGGCCAATATTATTAATAAACTACTGGAACGTCCCAAAAAATTGTTAGCAACCATATTAATCGCCAACAACGCTATCAATATTGGGGTTGTGCTTTTGTTCAGTGCTATTGGTGATGTATTGTTTTCAAGCATTAACTACCAATTATTCGGATTTGTCTCGGTTCGGTTTTTGTTGGAAGTGGTAGTAGCCACTTTTCTGATATTGATGTTCGGGGAAATTTTACCCAAAGTGTATGCCAATCGCAATCGCATGGCATTTTCACACTTTATGGCCTACCCGTTGAAAGTGCTTGATTTTCTTTTCTCCCCTCTTAGCCTGCCCATGCGCTCAGGTACCATTTTCCTCTATAAGAGGTTGGGCAAGGAGAAATCGAATTTGAGTGTAGACCATCTCTCCCAGGCCTTGGAATTAACTTCGGAAGGAGATACCAGTAAAGAGGAACAAAAAATTCTAGAGGGCATCGTATCTTTTGGAAATACGGACACCAAACAAGTAATGCGGCCCCGTATCGACATTTTCGCTTTGAACGAAGAGATGAAGTTTCCGGAAGTATTGACCGAAATCAAAAAGCATGGATATTCCCGTATTCCGGTCTTTTCCGAAAGTATGGATAATGTGCTCGGTGTACTCTACGTGAAAGATCTCTTACCCTACATCGATAGAAAGACGTTTAATTGGATGTCGTTGATCAGGGAACCCTATTTTGTACCTGAAAATAAAAAGTTAGATGATTTGTTATTGGAATTTCAGGATATGAAAAACCACTTGGCCGTTGTGGTCGATGAATATGGCGGCACTTCCGGAATCGTTACCTTAGAGGATATCATCGAGGAAATTGTAGGGGATATAAGCGATGAGTTTGATGACGAAGATCTCATTTTCTCAAAACTGGATGATTTGAACTATGTTTTTGATGGTAAAACGGCACTCAAGGATTTTTATCGTGTGGTCAAAATCGAGGATGAAGAGGCTTTTGAAACACAGAAAGGCGAGTCCGAGACTATTGCAGGTTTTGTGTTGGAAATAGCAGGAAATTTTCCCAAAAAGGGCGAGAAGATCAGGTTCAACGACTACCAGTTCGTGGTGGAAAGTTTGGACAGAAAGCGATTGAAGCAAATAAAAATCACCTTGCCATATGAACCATAAATTCTTTTTGGGCTTTATTCCCATTTTTACGCTGTTCGTCAGTTGCAAGGATGAGGTGCTTCCCAAGCCACAAGCCCAACTACGCTTGGAATATCCCGAAGCGAAATTGGGAATTTTGGAGACAAACCAGTTTACATTCCAATATAATCAAATGGCTAGGGTAAAGGATCAAACCGCGGAATCGCTGACCTTGGATTACCCCAATATGAAGGGCACTATCTTTATCAACTATAAAAAGGTCGATGACAATCTGGAAAAACTATTGGTCGATGCCCAAAAGTTTAGTTACGAGCATGTAGTCAAGGCCGATGCGATCGATACGAAGGTGTTTCAAAATGAGGAAGACCGGGTGTACGGGCAGTTCTTTTCGGTCAGTGGCGATGCTGCTTCCCAGGCGCAGTTTTATGCTACCGATAGCACAGATCACTTTGTGACCGGATCGCTTTATTTTTATGCAAAACCGAACTATGATTCGATTTATCCGGCAGCCGTATACCTACAGAATGATATACTTACTATTATGGAGACCCTAAAATGGAAGTAGGCGCGTAATTATAGGTAAACTGGTGACAGGCACCCACCCATCTTTCCCCCTTGATATAACGAAACGATAATTAGCGCCCATTGGGATTTCTTCTTATTCCCTGTAATTATTTGCTTACGAGGTTTCGAGAAGGACCTCAATATTAATCCATCATTTTTTTACATAAATTCATGTTAATTTAGTATATTGGTAAGGCAAGAAGTAAGAATAACGCAAGAAAAGTGTTGACTACGTTTTGTTGACAGGTTCCCCCATCCCAATTCTTTTGCAATAACAATCATACAGCACGCAACAGCCATGGATGCCGATCAACTTAAAAGAATTGAGGTGCTTTTTGTAGAGCATTATCATGAATGGTGCATGTTGGCCTTTAGTTATCTTGGTGAAAGTTCCGCGGCGGAAGATGTGGTTCAAGAGGTTTTCCTGCGTATGATACTGCCCAAGAGAAACCATATTGTCCATTTAAGAGGTTATGTAAAGGTTTCCATTCGCAATGCCTGCCTCAAGCATATTCGAAAACAAAGAAGGCAGATTGCTTACAGCGATCACGAGGCTGTGGTACCTTCTTATGAAATTAGCCTGATTGATTCGGAAAGAAAGGCCATAATCAACAACAGTATCAATGCATTGCCTGAAAAAGCCAGAAGAATCTTTCAACTGTGCGTTATCCAAGGCGTTCGATATAAGATGGCCGCTACGACATTGGGATTATCGGTCAATACCGTCAAATATCATCTGAAAAAGTCTTTCAAGTCCCTTAGGCTTTCTTTGAGGGATACGTATTTCACCTTCCTGCTGTTACCCTTTGTATGCTTGTAGAACGCCAGGAAACCTTTCTTTGGATAGTAATAGGTTTTCTTGGAACTTCCTACGTGATTTCCGGTAGAAACAACCCCTTTTCCCATAACATTATTCGTATAGGCAGTACCGAGGTAAGTCTATCTTCTCCAAAGGGTGAAGAAGTATGATTTTATTTTTCCTTTGTCTTGGGACTACCCTTTTCGGTAACTAGGTACTCTTAGTAGTATAGACTATAAAAGTGTATACCGTACCATGCATCCAAACCAACTGATAAGAAAAAAACTACTAGAGGATCTCAGGCCCGAGGAGCAGCGACAACTAGATCTATGGCTTTCGGAATCGGAGGAGAACATGCGTTTATACCACCGCCTTCTCGATCTTCAAAAAAGAAATATTGTCATCCCGAATTTTGATCGGAGTGAACCGACCCTTGTTTGGCAGAAGCTGCTCAGGGAGCAGGAGAACCGCAAACAAAAAAAAATACAATACCAGAGAATGGCATTTCGTTTCGCGGCGGTGTTTGCGGGATTGGCTTCAATACTTTGGGTAATATGGATACAGAATCGCTCGGAAGGTGACCGACAGCGGACGACCTCGGAGATAACCCTGCAACTATCGAACGATTATTCACAAACCATTAGGATAGGGGGCGAGGAGCCGATTTTTGACCAAAATGAAAGATTGATGGGAATCAAAAGGTATGATGTATTGAACTACGGCCATTATCAAACCGATGACGAATCGGTTTATCATAGCCTTTGGGTGCCAAACGGGAAGCAGTTTGCTATACAGCTGCCCGATGGCACTCAAATTCGTCTTAACTCCGGTTCTTCGATACGCTATCCAGTGAATCAAGGCCATGAGACCGTCCGCGAGGTGGCGTTGACCGGAGAGGCTTATTTCAAGGTCTCAAAGAACAAGAAGAGGCCCTTTGTGGTTTCCAGTGGAGAAGTCAGCATACAGGTAATGGGAACCGAGTTCAATGTTACTGCCTATGAAGACGACTTTCAGGTCAATACCGTGTTGGTCGAAGGTTCGATCAGCCTTTACGGGGGTGGTGGGAAGGCACTGGCAACACCTATCCGCTTGGTTCCGGGACAAAAAGCGACCTGGAACAAAAGTAACAACGAGCTAAAAACGAAGAACGTAGATGTGGAACACTACACCAGTTGGCGTGAGGGAAAGCTGGTTTTTAGGAAAACTAGTTTTGAGGCGATTTTGAGGCGATTGCAACGAAAATATAATGTGAAGATCGAGAATCGATTCGAGGCGTTGCGCCACCGTATTTTTTCGGCCACTTTCGACAAGGAAACCATATCGGAGGTACTCGACACCTTCGCCGAGGAAACCTATTTCGAGTACCGTCTTGAAGATAAAAAAATTGTTATCGAAAAACCACGGGAACACTTAAAAATGAACGCCTATGATTAGAACCTTTTGAGAATTTCAATCCATAAAAAAAATCGAGAAATGCGGACACATTTCCCGATTAAGGATATCAACTAACACGAGTTAATTAATAAAACTACGAAGATATGAAAAACTATATCAGTGCCGAGGCCTTGGTGCCTCGCCCGTTAAAGTTCGGTGTGCTCATGAAACTGACCATATGCTTTCTTGTACTTTCCTTGTTTTCCACGCGGGCATACGCCTATTCCCAGAAGACAAAGGTAACCTTGAACCTAAAGGATGCAAGCCTCCAACAGGTTCTTGACCAAATAGAGCAGCAGACCGACTTTAAATTCCTGTATGACAATACCAAAATTGACACGGAACGAAAAGTATCGGTAATCGTCGAGAATAAACCGGTATTGGAAGTGTTATCAATCCTTTTTGAAGGAAGTAATACGGCTTATGTATTCAAAGGCAAGCAAATTGTCTTAAAAATACGTCCTGTGGCTACCATCGTGAATGATTTTGAAGGTTCTACCTTCCTTCACAATTCGGAAGCGCCCATACAACAAGAAATTAGTGGTACCGTTACCGATACCGAAGGAATGCCTATCCCAGGAGTTTCAGTAGTAGAGAAAAACACTTCGAACGGAGTTGCTACCGATTTTGATGGCAACTATCGTATAGTTCCAACAAGTTCAGACGCCATACTGGTCTTCAGTGCACTGGGATATGCGACCAAAGAAGTCACAATAGGAGCCTCTAGTAGACTGGACATAACATTGGAGGAAACGACCGAGAATCTCGATGAGGTCGTAGTTACGGCCTTGGGTATCAAAAAGGATGCCCGTAAGTTGGGGTATGCCGTTTCAAAGGTCGAATCGGAAGAATTGACGGTTAACCGAACCACCAATTTCATGAATACCTTAACAGGAAAGGTAGCAGGGGTAAATGTTTCAAATCTGGGATCAGGACCGGGAGGCTCATCAAAGGTACGTCTAAGGGGACAATCTTCCCTAGGGGGCACCAATACGCCCTTGATAGTCGTAAACGGGGTGCCTATTGATAACAGCAATTTCGGGACTAATCCCAGGAGTACCGGGGGCGAACCGGGTACCAGTGGTGGAGGGGTCACCTCAGATGGGGGTGATGGTTTCTCCAGCATTAACCCTGATGACATTGAAAGCATGACCATACTAAAAGGGGCGGCAGCAGCAGCACTTTATGGTTCCCGGGCAAAAGACGGCGTCATTATGATCACTACAAAAACACGTGGTGAGGGCCAAGGTCTGGGAATTACTTACAATTTGAATGTCACAAACAATACGCCTCTTGACTTTACTGATTACCAATACGAATATGGCCAGGGGGAATTCGGGGTGCGACCTACGAGTCCCAATCCAGCTTCGGGACAATGGTCTTTCGGGGAGCGTTTCGAGCCTGGCTTGACACAGGTATTGTACGATGGCATCGAACTTCCCTATGTCCCGCAACGCGACATTCTTCGTGATTTTTATCGTGATGGTGTCAATATTACGAATTCCATCGCTATTTCAGGAGGTGGTGAAAAAGGAGGTTTCAATCTTTCACTATCCAATCTTTCGAGCGAAGGAATCACCCCGAATAATGAATTTGAAAGGCGTACGGTCAACTTGGGCCTTAGCTATGACCTTTCGGACAAAGTCAATGTTACGGCGAGTGTTAACTATTCGAATGAAGAAAATACGAATCCACCTAACATAGGGCAACAAGACAACACTATACCTACTACCCTTTTTGCCTTGGCGAATTCAATGCCCTTGGATGTTTTACGGGATAACGCCTTCGACGAAAATGGGGACGAAATTTTCTATTCGCGTTTTAGAAACCGTACCAATCCTTATTTTATTTTGGAGAAACAGTTCAACAATATTGAACGTGACCGTATTTTTGGGAACGTCGCCCTCAGTTATAAGGTCCTGCCATGGCTTTCGGCCCAGGCGAGGGTCGGGCAAGACTTTTGGTCGCGCGATCAGGAGTACAATGGGTATCCTACAGGTCAAGTATCACGGCCCCCGGCTCCCGAGGGCTTTGTAAATGGTACGTATACCCAGGAGGTGCGTCGTTTTCGGGAAACCAATGTTGACGTGTTATTGACCGCGACCAAGGAGTTCGGCGATTTTGGTATCGACGTCAATTTGGGGGGTAACCTCATGGAACAACGCAATCAGCTGAACCGGGTCAATGTGACCGATTTTGTGATTCGCGACTTGTACACCGTGCGAAACGGAAGGGTAAACCAACCCATCTATCAAGATTTTACACGGGGTGTCAATTCTGTTTACGGGGCGGCCGAGTTTTCCTATCAAGATACCTACTATCTTAATGTAACTGGGAGAAACGATTGGTTCTCGACGCTTTCTCCCGAAAATCGAAGTATTTTTTATCCATCGATTACCGGAAGCTATATTTTCTCCAATACCTTCAAACCCAGCTGGCTAACTTTTGGTAAGATAAGGGCCGCTTATGCCGAGGTGGGTAGCGATACCGACGTTAGGCCTTTTTCCGATCAGTTGTTTTTCGAGATTCAGCCTAACTTATTTCCCGGGCCCAATGGTCTTAGTCCTGTTGGTAGGCCCAGCTCCGATGTGCTGCCCAACCCTGACTTGCGTCCGATGCGGGTTCAGGAAATCGAGGTGGGTCTCGACCTCCGGCTTTTCGACAATCGGGTGCGTATAGATTTGGCCGCGTATCAAAAAACTACCTTTGACCAGATCATCAATGCAGAGATATCTAATTCATCGGGTTTCAGAAGTACCTTGATCAATAGTGGGGAAAGTCGTAACCAAGGTATTGAAGCCTTATTGAGCGTCAACCCTATTCAAACGAATGACTTCAATTGGGATGTTACGGCAAACTTTGCTTATAATAAAACAAAGGTCATCAGTTTACTCACCGACGAGCCTGGAGAGCGTATTTTGGTCGGCCGACATATTTTCAACGGTTTTTTGTTCCAGGTCGTAGGAGAGGAAATGGGCCAACTGGTCGGTACGGGATATCGGTTTGATGAGCAGGGCAGGCAAATATTTGCCGACGATGGTCGACCGCTACCCAGTGAAGAAGATGTGTTGTTCGGTAGTGCATTGCCCACACACGTCGGGGGTATTACCAATACCTTCAACTACAAGGATTTTAATTTTTCTTTTTTGATTGATTTCCGGTTGGGTGGCCAAATGATTTCTGGAACCAACTTTAATGCCGTACGTCACGGCCTGCATCGGATGACATTGCCCGGTCGTGAAGACGGGGTAATCGGTGTAGGGGTCAACCAAGCAGGCGAGCCGAATACCGTTGCCGCTAATAGTCAGGCTTATTGGGAAACCATACGGAACTTTGGTTTGGTGGAACCTGTGGTTTATGATTCCGGCTTTTGGAGGTTGCGACAAATTACCTTAGGATATAATTTTCAAAGGTTCATTCCTGAGAATTCGTGGTTGAAGGGTGCAACTTTGAGCTTGGTGGCCAACAATGTGGCAATACTCAAGAAATGGGTGCCGAACATTGATCCGGAATCTTTTGGTTTCACCTCTGACAATGTTGTCGGCTTGGAAGCCCCTGGTGTTCCGACCACCAGAGATATCGGTTTTAACTTGAATTTGAAACTTTAAAATGAATATGACCATGAAAAATATTAGAAGACTTTTAGGCGTATTCGGCATTTTGTTTATTATAGTTTCTTGTGAAGAAGATCTGGATAGACTAAATACCAATACAGTTGATCCCACAGAGATTGATGAGGTGTTCTTATTGAACAATGCCATTATTGAGACCTCCTTGCCTACGGCACAACTCGTTTATGAAATGGGTATTGTCCAGCAGATCATTAGTCCGAATTCCGGGGTTTTGACGGGTGCCAACTTCAATCAAGATAACCGTAACGTTACCTTACAGATATGGAACAACCACTATCAAGACCTGATCCAGGTGACTGGACTGATCAAAAGCTCACTAGCGGATAATCCGGATCGTGCCAATTTGCTTCGGATGACAGAAATTGTCGAGGCACATGCTTTTATGGTGCTGACTGATACCTATGGCGATGTTCCTTATTTCGAGGCAGGTTTGGGCCGGGCCGAGAATATTGTACTTCCCGCCTATGACGACCAGGCCCAAATCTATCCCGATTTGATCAGTCGTGTTACTAATGCCACCACAGGTCTAGACCCGAACGGTGATACGTATCCCGGCGAAATCTTGTATGGGGGCGACATATCAAAATGGCAAAAACTGGGAAACTCTTTACTGGTGCGGTTAGGAATGCGTTTAACCGAACGAGATTTACAGCTGGCAGAGTCTACGGTGACCGCAGCGTTTAGCAGGGGAGTTCTTGAATCGAATGACGACAATTTTGTGGTACGTCATGATGGCAACTATGTTAATGACCTCGGGCGTCTTTTGAACTCTACCGAAGCCAGTAATTTTTATCTGGCGGCACCCTTTGTCAGTTTTCTTGCGGACAATAACGATCCCCGTCTCGGAGCTATTGCCGTTCGTTACACGGGGGCGGAATCTGGTGCAGATCAAGTACCGGAGGTTGAGAACACCGATCCGGCCGATCAAATCGGGATGCCCTTGGGTTTTGATAATGGTACCATAGTCGGGGTAGCTGATGATCTTGGCCTAACAAGTTTCTACGAATTCAGTCAGGCAGACCGTAATCGTATCGCGAATACATTTACTCCCTTCTTCATATTAACCCACGCCCAAACCCAATTGCTTTTGGCCGAAGCGGCCGAAAGGGGCTGGATTACTGGAGACCCGGCAAGCTTTTATAACGAAGGTGTTCGTGCGCATATGGAGCAAATGGCATTGTACAATCCGACCATCGCCATAGCGGATGCCGATATCGATGCCTATTTGGCGGCCAATCCGTTTGATGCCGGCAACGCCCTAGAGCAAATCAATACCCAATATTGGGTTGCTTCTTTCCTCAATGGTCCGGAAGCTTTCGCCAATTTTAGACGTTCTGAATTTCCGGCCCTGACACCCAATCCATTTCCCGGGCAGGATATTTCTACGGATTTTATAAATCGATTGACCTATCCGCTGGACGAGCTCGCCGTCAATGGTGCAAATGCCCAGGAAGCCATCGCTCGCCAAGGGCCCGATAATCTTGAAACAAAGGTTTGGTGGGATGAATAACTGCTAAAAACGAAACCTGTGTCGGTTAACCATGTAACGGATGCATGTTTCCTTTCAGCTATTGATATTTGGGGGAAAGATTGTTAACTTAATCCAATTGAATGGAAAATTGGATGTTACCCATTCAAAACGAGAAACAAACCATTTGAACCGTACGAACTATGAAAAACAGACTCCAGGAACTGATTGCACAAAACAAAGAGGCCGAACGAAAATATACAAAGACACGGCAGGCCGAAATCGAAAACCCAAAAACGGGGGATGACCGTCGAAATTTTTTGAAAAAGACCGCTCTGGGTGGTATTGCCCTTTCCAGTTTTATGGGGTATTCGTTCGAGGATACGGTTGCCGAGACCACCTCAAAGGTCAACCGTGCATCGGCCCCTTCCGAACTCAAGATTACCGATATGCGATATACCTTGGCGAAGGTGATGGGTGGCACCGCCATTATCCGGATCGATACCAACCAGGGCATCTATGGGTTGGGCGAAGTGCGGGATGGTGCCGACCCCCGTTATGCCCTGATGCTCAAGAGCCGAATTTTGGGTCGAAACCCCTGTAATGTAGAGAAGATATTCAAAATCATCAGACAGTTTGGTGGTCCGGCACGTCAGGCGGGCGGGGTCTGTGCCGTAGAAATGGCCCTTTGGGACCTTTGCGGTAAAGCGTATGGGGTGCCAGCCTGGCAATTGTTGGGTGGGCGGTACCGCGACAAGGTGCGGCTCTACGCCGATACGCCGGAAGCAAGCTCCCCGGAAGAACAACAGCGGTTGATCAATTTTAGGGTCAAAGAGCAAGGGTATACCTGGTTGAAGATGGATGTCTCGATCGGTGAACTTAAAGGAAAACCAAATACCGTCGTCAATGGAAAGTTCTGGGAAAACGAAAAGGGAACACTGGCACAATGGGGCGATCAACGTAATTTCATGTCCTATGGCAATACCATGCATCCGTTTACGCAGATTCAGATGACCGATAAGGGATTGGAACACCTTCAGGAAGTCGTAGAGAATGTTCGCAATATGGTCGGCTACGAAATACCGATTTCTACCGACCACTACGGACATTTCGATTTAAACAATAACATCCGCTTGGCGAGGGCACTGGAAAAATACCGTCTGGCCTGGTTTGAAGACATGGTGCCATGGCAATATACCGAACAGTGGAAGACTATAACCGATTCGATTGAAACGCCTACCACAACGGGGGAGGACATCTATCTGTTAAAAGACTTTAAACCCTTGATCCATGCTAGGGCAGTAGATATCATTCATCCCGATCTGGCTTCTTCGGGCGGTCTCTTGGAGACCAAACGGATTGCCGATTACGCCGAGGAATTTGGTATCGCCATGGCAATGCATCAGGCGGGAACCCCGGTGTCCTTCATGGCCAATGTACACTGTGCCGCGGCCACCCAAAACTTCTTGGCCTTAGAACATCATTCGGTCGACCTTCCCTGGTGGGAAGATTTGGTAAAAACCGTAGGAGGTTATAAAATGATAGAGAACGGATTTGCTACCGTACCGTTGACCGCACCCGGTCTCGGTATCGAGCTCAATGAAGAGGTATTGAAAAAGCATATCGATCCTAGGGACAAAAGCTATTTTGCCCCGACCAAGGAATGGAACGAGCAGCGTTCCCATGATCGAACCTATAGTTAGCATGGGCACCCGTGACAAGTTCATAGAAAAAACAAGGTTGCAATAGCCTATTGGAAGGTAGAGTTTGAGTTAGTTGAAGTTTGGTTGTTGGGCCCCTATTCTTGAGTAGGGCGCCCAGCCCCAAGCTTTTTAGTACCTTGCCAATGCGCCCAAAAGGAACAATACGGATTTTTTGAGTAATTTAAGAGATCGTGTAAAAGTGTCTTAATCATTTCAAAAACTACCTTTTTTACGTGTAAGCCAAAATAACAACTTATAAAAATATCAAATAAACCAAGAACGACAACAAACCATATCACATGAAAAGCATCCAATTCATTCTGACCATTGCATTTTTAACCTTCTCTTCGGTCCAATCCCAAGGAGTAGCGGCTACGCCGGAATATATCATGGAACTGACCGCCGACTGGAAGGGAGAACGTTTTCCCGACGGTAGACCCAAGGTATCCGATGCACTACTCAAACGAATGAAGAATATCCAAATAGAGGAGGCCTGGGGATACTTACGAAGAAAAGGATACCACAATCAGTACGAGGGTGACTGGAAAATTCTTCATCCCGACAGGGTCATGACCGGGCGTGTGGTTACCGCCCAATATATGCCGTTGCGTCCCGATTATAAAGAGTTGATCAAAGTCAAGGGTGCCCAGGAAAATCGGGATACCATTGGGGGAAGCAACTCATGGCCGATTGAAATGCTGGTTCCTGGCGATGTGTATGTCGCCGACGGCTACGGACGGATAATCGATGGCACATTGATCGGTTCCAACCTGGGAAATGCCATTTTTGCGAATTCGCAAAATGGGGTCATTTTCGATGGCGGCGTTCGCGATGTAGCCGGACTATTGGAAATCGAAGGATTCAACGGATGGTATCGTGGGGACGACCCCTCTTTTTTAGCAGAGCAAATGCTGAGCGAGATCAACACTCCCATTCGTATAGGGAGGGCGACCATACTTCCGGGAGATGTGGTACTCGCCAATCGACATGGAACCATCTTTATCCCCGCCCATCTTGCCAGTGAATTGGTACTTTCTTCCGAGGTGGTAGGGCTAAGGGACCAGTTCGGGTTTCAACGGCTTCGGGAAAAAAAGTATGCCCCGGGCCAGATCGATACGAAATGGACCTCAGCGATAGAGGCAGATTTCCGGAATTGGATCAAAGAATATCCAGATAACAAATTACCGATGACACGAAAGGAATTGGACGACTATCTCAATAATACCGATAAAGAATAAGATATGGGATTGTTCCGCTTAAAAGAACACCACCGAAGAGGTTATTGTCCTATTTTTTTTAGCCTTGTAGCCACCAACATATCATCCTATCGATGGTACCATCCTTTTAAATATTTTGCCATGGGGATATTCCATAAATCTGTCATTCCGAAAATTGTTCCTTACCTATTTCTGATTTCAAATGTTCTGGTCAGCGCGCAAAAGGTAGAACCTGGGGAAAATACCTTGGAGGAAACAGTGGGTACTTTTTACCAGGCCATGATCGACAAGAACGAGACAGTGCTCAAGACCTTGACATTACCCGAATTGAGCTATGGTCATTCTAGCGGTACCATAGAAAACCATACACAGTTTTTGGAAGCGGTGATCAAAGGCCCTTTTGAGTTTTTGCACATCGATACGGAAGAGCCTAAATATTCGGTATTGGACGATGTGGGTGTGGTGCGCCATATCTTGCAGGCCGATGGTGCCGACGCAGGGGAGGCTACCAATGTGCGGATAGGAGTGATGATGATTTTTAAGAAAACAGGAGAGGGCTGGAAACTATTGGCACGACAGGCTTACAAACTGTAGCGTCGAGTTTTCGTCCCGTCATATAGGCCCCGGAAACACTTTTAACATCTAACTATTTTGAAAAAAACAACGGTTTACGCATTTTCGCTTGGGATTGCAGCCCTTCTGTTCCTATGGATTGTGGTCTTGATCGTTACCGGAAAAATTCATCAGGCAGGTCCGTTTTTCCTGGGCTTCTTTGCAACCCTAGCTTTTGGATTCAGCGGATATAGGGCCTACAACGGACTCGTATTTACTACCATGATTTTTGCGGGGGTTTCCGTGGCACTCTATTATCCGGAACTCTTTACCGAAATAGCGGGATTTAAGTTGACGGGTCTTATTATTCCCCTGATACAGATTATCATGTTCGGCATGGGAACCAGCATGAGCGTCGGGGATTTCGCAGCGGTTTTTAAAACTCCGAAAGGTGTCTTGATCGGGGTTTCGGCCCAGTTGTTGATCATGCCACTGGTGGGTTTTACCTTGGCCAAGACCAGTAGCTTTCCTCCGGAAATCGCGGCTGGTATCGTGCTGATCGGATGTTCGCCCAGCGGAGTGGCCTCCAATGTCATGGCCTATCTGGCCAAGGCGAATGTGGCGCTCTCCATCACCATTACTTCAATTGCTACACTTTTGGCACCCTTTATTACTCCGGTGTTGATGAAGTTACTGGCCGGGGAGTTTATTGAAATTGATATTCTGGCGATGATGTGGAGTATCGTCAAAATGATTATCCTACCCATTGGCGCAGGACTTTTGTTCAATAAGTTGAGGGGCGATGGAGCCCAATGGCTCGATAGGGCAATGCCGCTGGTCTCCATGCTGGCCATTGGCTTGATTATTACGGTGATTACCGCTGCGGGCAGGGATAGCCTGTTAGACATAGGAGGTATTCTGATGCTACTGGTATTGATCCATAATCTTTTTGGCTATACCCTTGGGTATTGGTACGCCCGTCTCTTCCGGATGTCCGAGCAGGATGCGCGTACGATTGCCATAGAGGTCGGCATGCAAAACGGAGGACTCGCTTCGGGTATAGCCGATTCTTTAGGAAAAATTGCGACTATGGGGCTGGCCCCGGCCGTGTTCGGGCCTTTGATGAATATCACCGGTTCCATATTGGCGTCCTATTGGAGCGGAAAACCAACGGACGAAGCGGTAGGGGCGGTCCCTGAAAAAAGATAGGGGACTCGTTTAAGTTGAACCATCGATAAATTTGAAAAACCATGAAAAATTCAAGAAGAAGCTTTTTGGGGAAAGTGGCGGCGACCGCTGCCCTGACCGGAATGCCTTTTACAAATTACGGAATGGAGTACGAACGTGCCATTGATAGTACTTCCAAGAAATCAGCACCTTCCGATTTGAAAATAACCGATATCAAATGTGGTTACATCCGTGGAGGACACAGTCTCTTTGTCAAAATTTATTCCAATCAGGACATCGTGGGCCACGGTGAGGGGGTCGATGCCACTCCTGGCACCTATCACCTGGTCAAGATTTTTGGAGACCGGCTCAAAGGAAAAAATCCCTTGAACGTTCATCGTTTGTTTGAAGACCTGAGAAGACGCGGATTTTTTGAGGGAGCACAGGCGGGGATGTATGTATCGGTATTGACCGCGGTCGAATCGGCTTTGTGGGATTTAGCCGGAAAGGCGTTGGGCCTGCCCGTGTACCAATTACTCGGCGGCAAGTTTCGTGATCGTATTCGTGTCTATATGGACACTGCCCTTTACCAGAACAAACTTCCCAGTCCAGAGGATTTCGCCAAATCGGCGAAAGAGGCTGTCGATATGGGCTTTACGGCGGTAAAGTTCGATTTGGACCAAGGCAATGACCCCAATAAATATGACCAATACAATTGGACGGCGAGCCCGGCCGAAATCCAGCGTATGTACGATCAAATGGCAGCGGCCAGGGAAGCGGTCGGTCCGAATATCGATATTTGTGCCGATATGCACGGTCGCTACGACACGACCTCCGGGGAACGGGTGGCCAAAGTGTTGGAGCCGCTCAATTTGATGTGGTTGGAAGAGCCCATCCCTGCGGAAAATGTGGAAGCCTACAAAAAAATTACCGAATCGACCAGTACACCCATCTGTGCCGGGGAGAACCACTATCTAGCTTACGGATTCCGGCCACTGTTGGAAGCCGGGGCGGTCGATATCGTCATGCCCGACCTTCAAAAGGCCGGAGGGCTGGGGGAAGCCCAACGCATCGCAAATTTGGCCAACCTATATTATGTGCCCTTTTCACCACACATGGTCGCATCCTATCTTGGTGCCATGGCCTCTTGTCATGTATGTGCGTCGATACCCAATTTTATGGTATTGGAATGGCAAATATATTTTCACAAAAACCCCATGTTCAAGGAAATTGTAACATTTGATGGTGCTATGGTCGAGAATGGATTTATACCGCTGTCCGAAAAACCGGGGATTGGGGTGGAGATCAATGAGGAAGGAATGCGCAAGTACGCGGTCGAGGGAGTCCCTTTCTTTGAATAGGGCCGGTATTTATTGCCCACCGGACCCCTCTACCAAGTACGTGTTTTCAATAGTTCCTGAATCTGTTCCTTGGGTACGGGAAGTTCGTCGATATGGTCGTTGAGCCATTTCGAGAAATCCTTTTCAATTTCATCGCTCCATCGGCTGTCGATTTGTCCGGGGGTATATTTTTGTTCTCGAAGACGCTGATGTCCGAACATATCCCTTAATCGAACGATTTCAGACGTTTTCACCACTTTTTCGGCCAAATGGGGCGGAATAAAAATGACTCCTCCATCCCTTCCCAAAACTACGTCGCCGGGCATAACCGTAGCCATTCCGATACGGGTAGGGGTATTGATGCCGATCAGTGTGGTATTGAGTTCCCCATCCGGGTTGTTCAAGTGATGCGACGGATGGTATGTACGGAAAAACGACGTAAAACCACCAATTTCCTTAAGGCCATCGATATCTCGAATGGCCCCGTCATAAACAATGCCGTTCCCTGTTTTTGCAAAGATTGAATTTCCGAGGTTATCCCCAATGGTAGGACCATCGATGTGTGCGCTAAATTGGTCCACCACATACACATCGGCTTTTACCAATAAGTCGATTGTCCAGGCATTCTGGGATTTGATACGGCCATCTTTATTATGGCCACGGTCGTCAATGGCCCGATGTATATCCGGGCGGCCCGGGACAAAGGTGGCGGTCACCGCCCTTCCGACCAGTACACTATCAGGATTGATCGTTTGCCATCCTTCGGCATATTGGTGTTTGAAATTGGCTCCTTTCAGTACGGCCCAGGCTTCTTCCAAAGTGACCAGTTTCATTCGTTTCAACAAGGCGTCAGGCACTTTGGGCCTTCCATCCTCGAAACGCTCCCCTTTCCATTCCGGGGTCAAAAAAATCAGTTCTTCCTTACTGATTTGTTGGGAGTGAAGATGAAAAAAAAGGCCACCGACAAAAAAAATCAAAATACCACATAAATACTTCATAACCTACCATTTTTAATCCATTGAAAACTTTGCCAAAAAGCGGGCAGAGTTGTCTTGCCAAGGTGATAACAAGATAGCAAAATATTGGGATATTCTAGCGTATTTAAAGGTCATAAAACGCTAATAGTCATAAAATTAAATTAACAAAAGTGTGTCATAGATAGTCTCGATATCTACCCGATTAAAATAGGTGGCGACATATTCACGATGTATTTATCCAACGAGGCCCATTTCTTGTTAATTCGATTTGAATATACCCTAAAATAGTTTTCTATAAGCACATCTCTTACCTTTACGGTATCATAAAAGCTATTCTCCCAACATATGAATTCTCAAACCCTCCTAGACTGCCACGCAAGGATCAAACCCTATATACACAATACCCCGGTATTAAGTTCCAGGCTCATCAATAAGGCAGTAGGGGCGGAGGTCTTTTTCAAATGCGAGAACTTTCAGCGGGCAGGAGCCTATAAGATGCGAGGGGCGACCAATGCCATTTTACGGCTCACCGACGAAGAACGGGGGAAAGGGGTCGTTACCCATTCATCGGGTAATTTTGCCCAAGCGTTGTCTTTGGCGGCACAAAGTTTGGGAATTACCGCACATATCGTAATGCCGACTTCCGCACCGGAGGTCAAGAAGGTAGGAGTAAGGGAATATGGTGGAAAAATATATGAGTGTGAGCCCACATTGGCTGCCAGGCAAGCCATGGCAGATCAGATTGCCCAAGAAACGGGCGCTACTTTTTTGCATCCTTCGAATCAGCTCGAGGTTATTCTAGGACAGGGTACCGCAGCCATGGAGCTGCTTGAGGAACATCCTGATTTAAATGCCATTTTCTGTCCAGTCGGAGGTGGCGGACTCATTGCGGGTTCGGCTTTGGCGGCTCATTATTTTGGAACCGACTGCAAGGTATATGGGGGTGAGCCCTTTGAAGCGGATGATGCCTATCGCTCCCTACAAAGTGGAATAATAGAAAGCAACGAAACTACCAATACCATTGCCGACGGACTCCGTACCACCCTCGGGGATCAAAATTTCCCGATTATCAAAGAATATGTAACGGAAATCATTCGGGTGACCGAAGACGAAATCATTGCAGCCATGCGTATGGTCTGGGAACGTATGAAAATCATTATTGAACCCTCCAGTGCCGTAACTTTTGCGGCCTTGCTCCGCGAACGGCGACAGTTCAGAGGGTTAAAAGTGGGTACTATCATCTCGGGAGGTAATGTTGATCTGGGGAACTTGCCATTCTGATGTATGCGTAAACTCAAAAAAATTCTGAAAAAAATGGGGATGTTCTTTTTAGCGCTTGTCGTTTTCCTGGTTATCGTTGCGGTATTGTTTTTGAATTTTAGTCCGCAATTTGGGGGAACCCCCAACGAAGCTGACAGAACAAGGTTTACCCATTCCGAAAACTATAAGGAAGGCGTTTTTGTCAACAGGGACGGCGTTACGATGGAGATGGGTTTTGACAAGTTTTTTAAATCCCTTACGGGCTATTTCAGTCCACAGCCCAACACCAAACCCGAGCGAGACCTTTCGGTCGAAAAGATTGATTCCCTTAATATAGCCGATTATGAGGGGCCAACACGAATGATATGGTTTGGCCACTCCACTTTTTTGCTTCAGATGAATGGAAAGATTCTCTTGATCGATCCCATGTTCGGTTTAGTGCCGGCACCACATCCTTGGTTGGGAGCGAACCGTTTTAGTGCAGAGCTGCCCATTGCCATGGAAAAACTGCCAAAAATCGATGCTGTTATCTTTTCACACGACCACTATGATCATCTAGATTATGGGTCGGTACAATTGCTCAAAGATAAAGTAGCACGGTTTTACGTTCCTTTGGGAGTAGGTGCCCACCTTCGGGAATGGGGTGTTTCGGAAGATATCATTGTGGAGTCGGACTGGTGGGATGAAATCCAGTTTCAAGACTTAAAGTTTATTTGTGCTCCTGCCCAACATTTTTCGGGTCGAGGATTGAACGATCGGGGAAAAACCTTATGGTGTTCTTGGATCATCCAATCGACCAAAGAAAATATTTTCTTCAGTGGTGATAGTGGGTACGGGCTACATTTTAAGGAAATAGGCGCCCAATATGGGCCATTTGATTTCGCCATGATGGAATGCGGGCAATACAACGAACTTTGGAAAGAAATTCATATGATGCCCGAGGAAACCGTACAAGCGGGAATCGATGTCCAGGCCCAAACTATCATGCCGATTCACTGGGGTTCCTTCAAACTGGCCATGCATCCATGGACCGAACCCGTGGAACGCCTGACCCAAAAAGCGAATGAATTGGGAATACCATGGACAGTCCCAAAAATAGGGGAACCTATCTATTTGAATGGCGATAAGCCGATCCAAGAAGATTGGTGGACCAATTTTTGATTTTCTTATAATCTAGCGGAAAGCGCTAAATCAGCACAAGCAGTAGAACGACCTATTGTTTTAAAAGTGCCTCCGCCTTTGCAATGCTCGAATTGATTTTCTCCTTTACTTGGTTCATTTTGGCCTCTTCCTCATCGAGCCATCGCTGTTTTTCTTCCGACAAGGCTTTTCCGTTCAGGATTTCGTCGGAGTCGAAGCGGTTTCCGAAACCCTGCATCCAGTCCATCATCGATTTATTGGCATCCTGAAGGTCTTTCATGGCTTTTTCATAGGCCATCCCTTGCTCCGTGGAATCGATTTTGCTTTTCAGTTCGCCAACAAGCCTTCCAATTTTGCCCATCTTTGGCATTACCTCGTCATGAACGGCCATCACCTGCTCCATCTGGGAAGGCCCTTCTGATTGCGTTGCTTTTTTTTCCTCTTTGCAGGAAAAAATAAAAAAGAAGATAAGTACTGAAACCAGGTAGTTTTTGAGCTTCGCCATAGAATCGTTTTTTATGTTTGATAAAATTACGAAATAAGCCTACAAATCTTTCTTTGAAAAGTAGCACTTTTGCCAGAAATTATCTCTTTGGGCGATTATGCAAAAAAATGGTTGTATTTAGCACTCCTATCGTTGATTTGGGGTTCATCGTTTATTTTGATCAAAAAGTCGCTACTTGGTATGACCGCCCTTCAGGTAGGAGGACTTCGAATCGTTTTCGCCTCTTTGTTCTTACTGCTTTTTGGTTTTCGAACCTTGGCTTTGCCAATGCTGAAGGATTGGAAATGGTTGGTAATGGCCGGGCTCCTCAGCAGCTTTTTTCCGCCTTTTCTGTTCGCCGTCGCCCAGACCGAATTGGATAGTGGGGTGACTTCCATATTTAACTCCACGGTACCACTGCTTACCACTCTGGTCGGTATCGGTCTATTTGGATTGGTAATCACCAAAAGACAGTTAGTGGGGGTTTTTATCGGTCTGTTCGGTACCCTGTCATTAATTATTACGGGTATGGAATTCAGCCCTGATCAAAATTATTGGTATTCCATATTTATATTGCTCTCGGCCCTTGGATATGCATTGAACATCAACATCATCAAGACCAAATTACAACATTTGAGTCCGTTGGCAGTGACCACGGCAAGTTTTGCGGTGGCTATATTGCCAGCGATTGTGTTGGTGTCCTACTCTGGTTTTTTGGAAGAAATCAACAGTGATGAGGCTATGAAAGATGCTATCTGGTATCTACTGGCACTTGCGCTTTTTGGAACTGCTATTGCCAATATCTTCTTTAATAATCTTATCAAGGTGTCGAGTCCGGTCTTTGCGGCTTCCGTCACCTATTTGATTCCTCTGGTCGCTATACTATGGGGTCTATGGGACGGAGAATCCATTAATGCGTATCAATTGGTTGGAGGACTCATCATTTTGTTCGGAGTGTGGTTGGTGAACAAGAAGAGGCGCTGAAGAAAGGACCTGAACCCATATTGTTGCCTGCGATAGTCGATACAAAACTCTCTTGGCTGTCCCAAGTCTGGGATGAGGGATTAGGTATTGTTAAAAACTGTAACAATTTTATTCCATTACTATCTTTAAAGGGAATCAATCATAAATTAATAGAAAATGAAAAAGTTGACAGTATTCACAACAGTGCTGATGATAACTGTATTCAGCCTACAAAGCGTCAGTGGCCAATTGGAAGCTATTCCGGTAAAATCGTTTGAGAAACTAATCGTTAGTCCACATATCGAAGTAATACTCAAAGAGGGGAACGAAGAGTCGGTGGTCATTAACGAGTCAGAGATTTCCAAGGACAAAATTAATTTTGAAGTATCGGGAAAAACACTACGGGTGTATTTGGATGGCGCCAGGGTAATCACCAAATCCGAAAGGGTAGCTTACGACAACTATGAGGGCCGTCGTTCGATTTACGACGGTACCATGGCTAAAGTAACCATTACTTATAAAAGATTGAAGAACTTGTCGATACGGGGTGAAGAGAAGGTACATGTGGCAAGTGCCATGAACCAAAAAAACATGAAACTCACCATCTTCGGGGAGTCGAAAGTCTATTTTGATAATCTGATTGCAGAGAATCTCACAGTCGCCATCTATGGGGAGAGCTATTTGGAAATCACCGATGGTTCCGTCAACCATCAGGTGTACAGGGCCTATGGGGAAAGCGAGGTAAACGCGTCCGAAATCCGTAACAGATCGACCAAGATTACCGCCTACGGGGAAAGTAATTTCAGGGTGAAGGTATCGGATCGCTTAAAGATTACCTGCTTTGGGGAAGCGACCATTAACTATGCTGGAAATCCCGAGGTCGAAAAGGGCATCGTGATCGGGGAAGCATCCATTCGTAAAGTGGGTTGATTGCACCATTTTTGGACGATACGAATCCCCCCTTTATCAAAAAAGGCTTTAACAAAGAATTTATAGGGAGTTTTAAAAGTATTTCTTAACTTTTGAGCATAATGTTAAAACTCCCTATATGAAACAATTTACGCTGCCCATCCGATTTGGTATCGCGGTTAGTGGGTCGTTGATCGCCTATTTTCTGATACTTTCTTTGTTCAATCTACATACCAATATTTTTTTTAGTTTGTTCAACGGGGTCATCACGGGATTTGGTATTTATGAGGCCATCCGGTATCGTAGAATAGAAGACCCGGAGAAGTTCGATTATCGCAGGGGTTTTATGGCAGGAGTGGTAACCGGTTTCGTAGGGACTTTGATTTTCACCATTTTTTTCGCCCTGTATTGTACCGAGATCAATCCGGAATTTATGCAGCAGATTGCACAGGCTTGGTTCAAGTCATTCAAGAGTTTTGAGGCTATTCTTTTCTTTACTGTTGCCATCATGGGGTTCGCGACCACATTGGTGTTGACTTTGTCTTTTATGCAATTGTTCAAGTCTAGCAATAACCCAAACAAAAAACCGGTCTAAAAACCATCAAAATAGCTTGTGCATTCGGCATTTAGCAGTATATTTGCATCCGCTTATTGAAAAAAATGAGCGTTTATCAATAAATATAATATACACGCTATGTATGCAATTGTAGAGATGGCAGGGCAGCAATTCAAAGTTGCGAAAGACCAAAAAGTGTATGTTCACCGTTTACAGACCGAAGAAGGTAAAAAGGTAACTTTTGACAATGTACTTCTTTTGGACGACGGCAAGAACATCACCGTAGGCGCCCCAGCTATAGACGGCGCAGCCGTAGAGGCGAAAGTCGTGAAGCACCTTCGTGGTGACAAGGTAATCGTTTTCAAAAAGAAAAGGCGAAAAGGGTACAAAAAGAAAAACGGACATCGCCAGTCGTTGACCGAAATCGTGATTGAGAGTATCGTGGCCAAGGGAGCTAAAAAGGCTGCACCGGCGAAGGCGGAGAAGCCTAAAGCGGCACCAAAGGCCAAAGCCGAGGCTAAACCCGCGGTTGAAAAAGAGGCTCCAGCGAAAAAGGCCCCGGCAAAAGCCAAGGTCAAAGCAGACGATTTGAAAAAAATTGAAGGCATCGGTCCAAAAATTGCAGAGACGTTGGTGGCCGGCGGAATCGCTACATTTGCGGATTTGGCCAAGGCGAAGCCGGAAAAACTTTCTGAAATCATTGCCGACGTTCGTGGAAACCACGTTACCGACACATGGCCAGAGCAGGCAAAATTGGCGGCCGAAGGCAAGTGGGATGAGTTGAAGAAATGGCAAGACGAACTGGACGGTGGTAAGGCATAAGTACTTGTCACTAAGTAAAACAATATAAAACCATAAGATATGGCACATAAAAAAGGGGTAGGTAGTTCGAAAAACGGTAGGGAGTCGGAATCGAAACGCTTAGGCGTTAAGATTTTTGGCGGCCAAGCGGCAGTTGCCGGTAACATTATCGTTAGACAGCGTGGTACCAAGCACAATCCAGGCGAGAATGTGTACGCCGGAAAAGACCATACATTGCATGCGAAAGTTGATGGTCTCGTAAAGTTTGAAAAGAAAGCAGGAGGAAAATCCTATGTTTCCGTAGAGCCTTTTGAGGCTTAAGAACCTTTTGAAAGTAAGTTAAAAACCCCGGCATTTTTGTCGGGGTTTTTTGTTTCGTTATGAAAAAAGCACATGACCCCGTTAAACGGTACTTTTGAGTTTAACGACCGAGTCTGTACCCCAGCCCCACCATAATTTCTGCGATAACCTATTTCTTATCTGTTTCTTTTTAAGCCCGATCGTAGTTGGGTTCAAGTCCAATTTCTGTATTTCTTTTTTGTTGCTCATTACATGTGTTTATGAGATTAAAACTGAAAGCGATACCCAAAGTCCGGGAAGAACCCGATTTGGTTCACCTGGTCTACCTGGTTGGTCAAACGGTTGTAGCGCCGAACGAAAATATTCTCATTTGCGGTCACGTTCTGGAGGTCCACATAGAACTGGTGGGAACGTTTTTTCTCCTTACTATTGATTTTGATGCCGAATTTCACATCCCACCGAAAGTAGGGGTCGTACTGTTCGCTAAAGGCGATATCTTCCCGTAAGACTTCGAATCCTGCTTGTTGTGAGGCCTCGAGATTTACCGGGGTGGCGTACCTTCCGCCGGAAGTGGTCAACCGCGTATCTAGGAATAGGATGTTTTTTCCTGCTTTGCCCACCTTGAACTCCCTTCCGGCGAGAAGGTTTACGACATACTCGTTGTTGAAGGGGGTATTACGTTCAATCCCATCACTACCGGCGTATTTGCTTTCAAAAAAGGAGCCCGTTAACAGTCCATAGTATCCTTTATTAAAAAACCGTTCCAAGGTAAGTTCGATTCCCTGATTGGTTCCGTTGCCTTTGTTGACCAGGGAGACCCTGTCGTTCTCAAAACCAAAATCGGCACCTTCGGTAAGGGTAGAGTAACTTGATGCGAACGATTCTACCCCGGCCTTGTCGATATCCTGGTAATAGACCTCTATCTTACCGCGCCAGTTTTGGGATATTTTTACATCATATCCTAGTACGAAATGGTTGCTTCGAACAAAATCAAGGTCCTTGTTGGTCTGTACTAAATTTCCGTTTACCTCCTCATTGAGGAATAGGATGGGTAGGGGCAACTGCTGTTGGTGTAAACCATATCCCAGACTTATGCGGTGGGCGGGAGCTACCTGATACCCTATGGCGGCACGGGGTTCCAAGGCGAATTGGCCATTGAGATTACTATACTGGGCGTGTAGTCCGGCGTTTACGGTTAGTGATTCGGTCAACCTAAATTGTCCCTGTATGTAGGGTTGCACCAATAGGACGCTTTCATCGATATCACGGAATGTGAATAGGTCGGGGTCACCATCTGCATTCGTATCGGGTTGTTCCGTACGATCCTGTAATAAGCTCTTCACTTGAAAGTTTTCTGCTAATATTCCGAGACGTAAGGTACTTCGACTGCTTAATTTGGAATTGAAGAGGGTCGAAAAGGTAAAGCGGTTTTCCGACTCGTCGGCCAAGGTATAACGGATGCTTCTTTCTTGGGGCGTGTTTTGTTCGATGAAGCGATCGACCGTAAAATCATTTCCCGAAAAAGAGCGGGACAGAATGCTTCTTAGATACGAGTTCGTACCAATATTGATACGGTGTTTGATGCCAAGTACGCCAAAACGTGATTCGACAAAGGTGTTCTCATCCTCGGCGGCAAAAAGGTCGTCCTCATCGATATCATCACCCAGGAAATCGATATCCGAAGATCCCAAAATACCGAAGAGCGATAAATTCCCCAGGTTACCGTTGCCAAAATTAAGATTGAACGAAAGGTCGTTGTAGTTTGGGGCGGCAGAGGTGCCACCTGCCCCGACACCCAATAGGCCTACTAAGGAGTAACGGTAGGCCACTAAAAAGGACCCATTTTTTTTCCCCATAGGTCCTTCGGCCATGGCTTCCACTCCGGTGAATATTCCTGTTTGTAAGGTGTATTCATAATCGTCGGTGTTCCCGTTTCGAAAACCAAGATCAAAAACGCCGCCAACGGCATTTCCATATTCCGCTGGGAAGGCAGACGTAAGAAAGTCTGAATTTTTCAAGATGTTGGGATTCAAGGCGGAAACAGGTCCGCCCGTGGTGCCCGCCGTACCAAAGTGGTTCGGGCTTGGAATGGGTACTCCCTCCAATCGCCATAGCAAACCGGTCGGGGAGTTACCGCGTACAACGATATCGTTTCGGCTATCATCGGGAGCGGACACCCCGGCAAAATTGGCCGCTAGTCGACCCACATCGCTCCGGCCTCCCGAGAACCGGGTCACTTCTTCCAATCCGAATTGTCGGGTAGATACCGTAGACATCTTGTTGAGGGGCTGGTCTTTGTTGGTATTGGAGGTCAGTACCACTTCATCCAATTGATTAAAGGCTTCGGTAAGGGCAATGTTTAAAAAAACATCCTTCCCGCTAGTAACATCGATATTGGGTACCGAATAGGTTTCAAAACCGATATAACTAACCTGTATCCCCTGTCTTCCTACCGGGATGTTATTTAATACAAAACGACCGTTTTCGTCGGTGACGACACCGGTGGCATCGGCGGTATTCAGAAGTTCCACAGTGGCACCCATCAAGGGTATTTCCGATTGCTTGTCAACGATAAGACCTTTGATGGTCCCGGTTTGGCCATGGGCCAATAGCCCGAATAGTAGTACGAGTAAGAGGAGTTGATTTTTCATTGTCTTTGTTTTTAGATACCCAAAGATGAAAAACCAAATAGGCGGGAACGGGTCAAAAACGCACAACCGTAAAGGAATCATTTGGACTGTTATTTTAAGGCTTGTACTGGAAAATAAAGCAGACCAAGGATTGTTTTCAGTTCAACAACACCTTTCGACGGTTCAGGTCAAAATATGACGATACATCGGTTATCCTCTTAAGATTCTTTCCATATTGGCTACTTTTATGTCATGGCAAAACAATTGGTAAGCAAAAAAGGACTTCACAAATTCGGTTTTCGGCTGCTCGTGGTCGTCCTGATTTTTTTTGGCGTCAAGCTGACCATTGATCATGGGGAACAGGATGCCCTTTTCGATGCGGCTTCCATCTTTTATTTTTCTACCGCCTTTTTTCAGGTGATGTTTACCTGGGAGTTACACGATTGGTTGGTTAAAAGACAACTAAAGAAGCCAAACGGACTCGATTTGCCAGGAAGCCTTAAAACTTTGGGTCTTACCCTGTTGTTCTTAGCCCCGACGGCGGCTATCTTATATTATATGGGCCTATACGAACTCGATGACATTTGCCAAATCCCGGCAGAGGACAAGGCCCTACAATTTCGGGTCGATTGGATGCGTGCCATGGTAGTGGGGTGTGCCATAATGGTCTTTAATCTGCTCTATTTTTCGGGAAAACAGAAAAAGGATTTGGAACTCAAGATGAACGAGTTACAGAATGAAGTACTCACTTCCAAGTACAAATCCCTAAAGAACCAAATAAGTCCGCATTTTTTATTCAATAGTCTGAACACGCTAACTTCCTTAATGTACGAAGATCGAGATTTAGCCTCTGACTTCGTTACTAGATTGGCCTCTACCTATCGTTATATTCTGGATAACAAGGAGGAAGACGTCGTAAGTCTGGAGAAGGAATTGAATTTTCTGGATTCCTTTATCTTTATGATGAACGTACGCCATACCGATTCGATTATCATCAAGACGACTATCGGAGTAGATGCGGCCGAATACGCCATACCTACCTTATCCCTGCAAATGCTGGTCGAAAATGCGATGAAGCATAACTATTTTTCGAACGAAAGACCCATGCATATTAATGTCTATACGGTCGGTAAGATTGCCTTGGTGGTCGAGAATACATTGCGAAAGCGAAAATTGGAGGAAGCATCGACCCAGGTAGGCATTAAGAATATTCAGAAGCGGTATGCGTTTTATACCCATCAGGAGGTAGCGGTCGAAGTAGACGGCGCTACGTTCAAGGTGACGATGCCGTTGTTGGGAAAGGATGCCGTAACGAGGCCTGTGCTATCGGTTTCTTAGCAAAAGGGTTTAATGAAATAAAGATTTGAAAGCGGTTATAATAGAAGACGAACACATTGCCTCTAGACGACTGGCCCAATTGGTAGGGGAACTCGCCCCTGAAATTGAAATTGTGGGACAGTTGACCTCGGTTGAAAGTGGTTTGGCCTGGTTTCATGAAAATACGTTGCCCCAACTTATTTTTTTGGATATCCAGTTAAATGATGGGTATGGTTTTGATATTCTGGATCAATTGACGGAACATCCGCCGGTCATCTTTACTACGGCCTATAATGAATACGCAATTCGCGGATTTAAATACAATGGGTTGGATTACCTTTTAAAACCTATAGACAAGAACGATTTGCGAACTGCATTGGACAAGTTTCGCAAAACCAATGACAACAGCCAAAAGGTGTGGGGTGATCAGAAGCTCGAACAGATTCGGAACTTCTTTCAGAAAGAATACAAGCACCGTTTTATGGTGAAGGTAGGCAACCAGTTCAAATCGTTCAATGTGGAGGACATCGCGTATTTCAAATCAAATGAAGGGCTCATTTTCTTGTATGCCCATAATGGGAAGTCCTACCCTGTGGAATATACCATCGATCAATTGGAGGATATCCTAGATCCGGTGCAATTTTTCCGTATCAATCGAAAGTTTATGGTATCGGTAAAGGCGGTCGAAGAGATCCATACCTATTTCAACAGCCGATTACTGCTCAAATTGCTGCCCAAAGAAGAGGGGCAGGTAATCGTTTCCAGGGAACGGACCGGCAATTTCAAACGTTGGTTGGATTTGTAGTGAAAGGCGACAGAAAATTTTTGTGGGTCATCGGCCAGGTAAAATGTTACGGTTTCCCGTTGAAGTGGGTGGTCGGGTTTTCAAACTATGGCGTGGTATCTTGGCGGGCGACCATTAGGGAAAAGGAATAGTATTACGGGATGGGTCTACAGCCCTAGCCTATCCATAGCTTCTTTCTCATAACGACCATCTTCCGCGGGATACCTTAATAAGTTTTTAAAATCACCGGAATCCTTTGCCATTGCATAGATAAGGCTTTCACCCGCGTACCTTGGTGTATACCCAAAAATGGGGTCGGTAAATGCCTCTTCCGCCGATACGATCTTCCAGCCCTTTTCCTGGAACATTTTAATCAGGTCATCAATAAATAACGCGGCCAACAGATTGTGATGCAATAATAGCGTGTGTTTAATGTGTCGACCGTTAAGTTCATAGGACAAGTTCTCATAAAATTGGGCACGCTCCCAGATGTGTTGCAGATAATAGTCCCTATAGGCATCGAGGTCGGTCGTTTTGTTTGATTTAAGTCTATCCACCAATCGATTATCAATGTACCAATCGGATGCATCAATCGTGACATACCCATTCTTATAGTCGTTGCCTTTTAGAAATGCCCTAAAAGCATCGATTTTTTGAGGAGTATTGCCCTCTTTTAAATATGGGAACCTAAAGAATTTTCTAAAATTCGAATAAGTACGGAGAAGGGAATCGCCCCGTAGCATGTCTTTGGCAAAGATATCGAAGGTTATCGCTGAATTATTGTAGTTATGATGTTTCCATGTATGATTGGCCAAAAAATGGCCATTATTGTTCCATGAACTTAATAGCTGTGTTCCTCGTTTGGTATCCTTTCGACGTCCGGCAATGAAGAGCATCGCCTTGATATCCGCTTCCTTCAGTTTTTGTAATAATAGATTGTTCCACTCTTCAAAGGAATATTCAGGAAAATCTGCCAGCATCCCATCGTCAAAGGTAAAACTTACCGTTGGTTGGGCATGGCTACCCATTACCATGGAGAGCATAAGCACGAAGAAAAACAAAGGATAGTTGTTACGATGTTTCATCAAATTTTAAGTTTCCCAAATGGCCACTAACTTCCAAAGGCCGGTTTCGATTGGAGGACCATCTGGAAGTTATTCCTTTATGAACTTCATCGGGTCGAGTCGCTTCTTATCCTTGTGAACCTCGTAGTGCAGATGCGGGCCGGAAGAAAGTCCGGTGCTGCCCACATAACCGATTACCTCCCCTTTCTGTACGACCTGATTTTCGGCGACATCAAAACGTTCCAAATGTGCATACCAAGTTTCGTAACCATCGGAGTGACTGATTACAACCAGATTGCCCCAATCGTTCTTCAAATTGGCCATGGCGATGATGCCATCCTCGGTAGCCAGTACGGGTGTCCCTTTGGGCACCTTGATATCGATTCCTTGATGAACGACGATAGTACCTGTTTTTGGTTGTTTGGTTTTTTGGCCGAAGGAACTTGTGAGGTATGCGATTTTAAAATTTTCTATGGGAGCCATGGAAGGGGGGATTGCCACTTTTTCCACGGAGGCCATGGCTCCATTGGGTGTCGGTTCCACCGTCGGCATTGGATTCGAAAAAGCGATTGAAATGAAAATAGCGCTCGGTAAAAGCATTAGGTAGTATAGCGCAAACCCTTTTTTTGATTTTGATTTTGTCATCATGTCGATTCGTTTTTTGATTAAAGAATTATTGAAATAGCTAAATGAGGGGTGGTTATTTTTGTTTTGAATGGTTACCAGCATCAGTTGCAAATAGTCCGAAGGCTTTACCTTTTGATTTAGGACCGCTTCGTCTGCCTGAAATTCGTGCAATGCCTTTAGACTTTTGCGATACAAAGGAATAACGGGATTCAACCAAAACGCAATGGCGTAGAGGTCGGCGAATATTAAATCCAACGTATGTTTCAGTTTTATATGGGCGCACTCATGTTCTAGAACGAGGGCATGTAAATTGCCGCTTTGGTTCTCTGGGATAAAGATCCATTTGAAATAGGAGAATGGTGTGGCTACAGTGGTCAAAAAGACGTCGACTCCACCTATCTTTTGTTTATAAGCCTTTTTTCTAATACTAAAGACAGCCAAATGCCCAGAGACGGTTCGAACGAGAATGGTTGCAACGCCGATTACATAAACGAACAGGAGCCCATGTAAAAAGAGATTATCTTCGGGACTAATTTTTTCCCCGATGTTTGGATTTAGGGCAGTTTCCACGGATGGTTCCAAATAAAGGAAAGACGCCTCAAAGTCTGGAATAAAGATTTCGCTGCTATCTATTCCATAAAAAAAGCCCATATCCCAGATGGGTAAAACCATCGATAAAATGGGCAACAGCAGTAATATGAAGCGGTTGACCTGGTGAAAGGTGAGCTTGCTAAGAAAATACCGGTAGAACAAGGTAGTAGCCTTAAAAATGATACTGACCTCGAGCACGTACGTGAAAAAATTACTCATTGTTCTCTTTAAGCCTTTTAATTTTATGTTCGATCAGTTGTTTCATTTCCTCTAACTGCGTTAGGTTCAAATCTTCATCTTCCGTAAAGAAATGGGCAAATTTGCTTTTGGAGCCTTCAAAGAAATTCGCAATCATGGAATTCATATGCCTTTTAAAGTAGTGCTCTTTTGAGATGGAAGGATAATACTGCCGTATTTTGCCAAACGTATTGAATTTAATGAACCCCTTTTTTACCAGAACCCGAACTACGGTGGATATGGTAGTATAGGCGGGTCGGGGTTCGGGAAATTTTTCTACTATCTCCTTTAAGAAGGCTTTTTTGAGTTCCCAGAGATAGTGCATTACCTGCTCTTCGGCTTTTGTAAGTTCGTTCATAAGGCAAATATATAACTATTTCTTAATAACAACTATAAATATAGTAATAAAACTATAAATATAGTTATCGGTCATATCAACTCTAGTAATGCTTTCCTCAAAGCTCACCACCAACCCCTATCACCTAAGGTTTTGGGGAACGAATCACTTTAAAAATGCAAAAATCCAGCCTATTGGTACTACATCGATCGCTTTATACACTTCATCTGTTTTTAGTAAGATATCCCTTTAAAACACAGTTTTAATACTACATAACCACCTAAAACATACTTGCTATGAAACTACGTGTAATCGTTATCGACGACTCGCCGGTACAACTCCTGATGGCTGCACGGCTGATTGCACAAAATGAACATTTGACCCTGTTGGGAGCCTATGCCAATCCCCTTTTGGGACTCATGGCGGTCAACAGTATGGAGGTCGATATGGTACTTTTGGATGTAGAAATGCCCGAAATGGATGGGTTTGAACTCAAGGCGCAGCTAACAAAACAGGTACCTGTGGTTATGAACTCCACCAGACCCACGTTCGAACCAATGGCCTTCGAGGCGGGGGCCTCTGATTTCCTGTCGAAACCCTTGACTGCCTCCGGACTGGAAGGCATCGTATCAAAAATCAGGAAATCCAGGGAGATCGAGCTAAACGAAAAAGTAGTGACGGCCATTGCTAGCTAGCCAAAGAACATTGCTACTTAGGCACATGCCAGCGCTTTGGTGTAACCGATACGTATTACTTACCCTAAATAGCGGTATTGATCAGACGATAATAGTGATGGTTTCCCCGATGGCAGGGAGCAACAGCTCTTTGTTCTCGTTGCTAAATACATCCTTCGCCTTGATTTTATCAATTTCAATGGGAGGAAAAGTGTCGTAATGATATCCCATAATCTTGCTACACTGAATGTAGTCGCTGGCAATCAGGTCGTCCTCATACCCCATGGTAAAATTATCTCCGATCGGCAAAATTGCCAGGTCTAGTTTGGGACAGGTCTTGGGAATGAGTTTCATATCTTCGGTCAGGGCGGTATCTCCCGCGATATACAGGCAAAGCTGGTCCGACCATAGCACAAACCCGCCTGGATTGCCGCCATAAGTGCCATCGGGCAACACGCTGGAGTGGATGGCGTTGACATATTTGACCGTTCCGAAGGGGAACGAATATTTGCCCCCGTGGTTCATCGGATGGCCTTTCAGTCCCTTTTCCCCGTAGTAGGAAACAATTTCATAATTGGATATTAAAGTAGCACCGGTGCGTTGGGCGATGGCCTCTACGTCCAAGACATGGTCTTGGTGCCCATGGGTAATCAAGATATAGTCCGCTTCAAGATCACCGATTTCGATGTTTTTAGCCAAGGGATTGCCGCTGATAAAGGGGTCGACGAGAATATGGGAACCATTCAGTTCCAGTGAAAGGCTAGCGTGACCGAGATAGGTGAGTTCCATAATGCGTTTTTTAGATACTGGCTTTAAGTTAAAGAAAATAGGGGAATGATGCGAACACTTGGTTGTTGAATTTGGGAGAAACCGACTAAGGCAAATCTTGTTATATCATCTGGTTTTGAAAGAAGTTATTGCTTGAGGTAGATTATCACAACTTTAGAGTATTAAGCTCGTTCTAGGATATGTTTTAAGGAGTACATAAAACCGAATGGCAATGACACTAGACCTTTCCTTGCGACAAAATACCTGAAAAAAGCAGAAGGTTGGCCCTCTAATTGAACTAGATTTACAACGTGATAAACGCTATTCAAACTTATGCGACCTAAAAATAGCCAATACCGTTTGCTCATCTTTTGGGTCAAAGATGTAGAGTCGGTTTAACCGTTGGCGATCCCCGGCATCAAGGTATACCGAGAGCCGTATCTCACCGTTGGATTCGCCTTCCGGGGTATATTCCTTTTCGATAATGGCAGGAACCCCGTTAATAGCGGTAGGTTGAAATGAGATGTTTCGCGCGCTTTTCTCCACTAATTCCAATCCTCCAAAGCTGAGGTACCCCATATCAAAATAAATGGTGTCCTCGTTATTAAAGATTCGGCCAATAAAGGTATCGATGCCCTGGTCTTGCTCCCACTCCCAACCGGAAGGAGCCTGCACGCTAAAACTAGAAATGACCAATTCTTGGGGAAACAATGGGTTGTCGACCTCGGAAGTACTGTTTGAACAACCTCCTAGAAATAGCATGAACGATAAGCCTAGTAAGGCTAGTGGTCTTTTTTTCATGGGAACGGCTTTATCAATAGACCCAGAAATTAATCAATGGTTGCTTGTTGTGAGAAGTAATTGGCAACAATGAAACAAAGTGCCCCAAGCAGCAGTGACATGCCAGGTAGGGTACCCCCCAAATAAAAAGCCAATAGCGCATCGAGAACAACAAGTGCGGACAGTAAAAGCAACACTCTTTTGGCATCTGTTTGTAAAAACAGCGCCAATATTCCAAAAGCGGCCAGTCCGGCAAGGTGCACTGATGGATGCGCAAATAAAACCGGAACGATTTCTTTGAGAAAACCATCCGCGTTCGATTTCATGATCGTATCGCTTACATACCAAAAACCGCTTCCGTGAAATACTGCCATTAACAGTAGCAGAAAACTGCCGGCTAAACAGAGGCCTCTGTACACGCTGGTTTTCTTTCTTTTCAACTCATCCATTGTTGTCGGGACTAGGTTACCAATTACTTTTATAGACATACGATTTCCCCAAATAGTTGCCTGGACCGGATTTAAAGGAAGATAGATTGGGGAAGATACCCCGTGAAATTTGCAGAAATGGCAACGGGTTGTGTTGACAGGGTATATTCCTTATTGTGAGTGGCTCTCTTCCACAAGGTACCGATGTATGTAGCCAAGTATGGGACTTGGAGCAAATAGATAGCGGACGACCTCGTTCCAGGAAACAATCGTGTTGTGGGTGGGAAAGAATGCGAAGCGAAACCAAATAAGGGCCCAATAAATGGGCAAAGAAGGATTTTAAAGGACTAAGTGAAAGGTTGAAGATGTCCGCCAGAGAAGAGTAGCGGCTTTGTACAAACTTAAGGAATGACCAAAAGTTTCTGTCGAATATTAATCTCCCTTGCCATTGCCGACAAGGTAAAAAACAAAGACCCCTGCCAACAATGGCAGGGGTCTTTTTGAAAATGGTTTTCTAAAGGCTACAGTCTAGTACCTATAGTATTCCGGTTTATACGGCCCGTCGACAGTTACCCCGATATAGTCCGCCTGATCTTTCTTCAGTTCGGTAAGCTCGGCCCCTAGACGTGATAGGTGTAGCTTGGCTACTTTTTCATCCAAATGCTTGGGTAACATGTATACCTTGTTCTCGTACTTATCGTTGTGGTTCCACAGTTCGATCTGTGCCAAGGTCTGGTTGGTGAACGAGTTGCTCATCACAAAACTAGGGTGTCCCGTAGCACAACCTAGGTTTACCAATCGACCTTCGGCCAAGATGATCACATCTTTCCCATCAATGGTGTACTTGTCAACCTGAGGTTTGATCTCGTCTTTGGTATCGCCGTAGTTGTTGTTCAACCAGGCCATATCGATTTCGTTATCGAAGTGTCCGATATTACATACGATCGCCTTGTCTTTAAGGGCTTTAAAATGTTCTGCGCGGATAATGTCTTTATTCCCGGTAGTGGTGATAACAATATCGGCGTTTCCGATGACGGTTTCCAACTTCTTCACCTCAAAACCTTCCATACAGGCCTGTAATGCACAGATCGGGTCGATTTCGGTAACGGTCACAATAGCTCCTGCGCCTGCAAAGGAAGCAGCGGTACCTTTCCCGACGTCCCCGTAACCTGCAACGACCACACGCTTACCGGCCAACATCGTATCCGTTGCGCGGCGAATGGCATCCACGGCACTTTCACGACAACCGTATTTGTTATCGAATTTCGATTTGGTGACCGAATCGTTTACGTTGATGGCGGGCATGGGCAAGGTTCCGTTTTTGAAACGCTCGTACAACCGGTGTACTCCTGTAGTAGTTTCTTCGGAGAGTCCTCTGATGCCCGCTGTAAGCTCTGGAAATTTGTCGAGTACCATATTGGTCAGGTCACCCCCATCGTCCAAGATCATGTTGAGAGGTTTACGATCTTCACCAAAGAAGATGGTTTGCTCTATACACCAATCGAATTCTTCCTCGTTCATTCCCTTCCAGGCATACACTGGGATTCCTGCTGCGGCGATCGCAGCGGCGGCATGGTCCTGGGTCGAAAATATATTACAGGAACTCCAGGTCACCTCAGCACCCAGGGCGACCAAGGTCTCGATCAACACGGCAGTCTGGATGGTCATGTGAAGGCATCCTGCAATCCGCGCACCTTTTAATGGCTGCTCTTTTCCGTATTCTTCACGCAAGGCCATCAATCCGGGCATTTCAGCCTCGGCCAGGTTGATCTCTTTTCTTCCCCAATCTGCCAAAGAGATATCTTTTACTTTATAGGGTACATAAGGAACGGTTTTCGTGCTCATATTATTTTTTATTTTTTACTTTCGTTAATGGGCCTTACAGCCCGGCTTTTTTTGCAGATGCAAAGTTACAAATAATAGTAGTATTTCCATGCCCCTTTACAAGACAATACATGTCAGTTCGTCGATTATTGTCCATATTTGGAAAATCCAAGAGTCTGAAAATGAGCTTGGGAACGGTATCGTACTTACGGATCATTGTCAAAATCGTATGATGCGGATGAAATCCGAATTGCATCGGCGGGGGTTTTTGAGCATTCGGCATTTGATGGCCGAAGCAGGCTATAGAGACCACGACCTGTACTACGACGATTTTGGCAAACCCCATCTTAAGGATGGCACCCACATTTCGATTACCCATTCGAACCATTTCACCGGAATCGTGGTCAGTGAAGCGCAGGAAGTTGGAATCGATATTGAAATGCAGCGTGAGAAAATATTGCGCATTGCCCATAAGTTTACCCCGATCGAGGAATACAACACCATCGCCAATACCGAGGCCTTGATCCGAAAGCTAACGGTCGTATGGGGCGCCAAGGAATCGCTCTATAAGATTTATGCCGAACCGGGACTCAGTTTTTTGCACCATATCGACATTCACGATTTCTCGCTATCGGATGCCAGGACCACGGGGGAGGTCCTTTATCACGGAAAAAGGTCCACCTACGAAATCGACTTTTTAGAGTTTGAAGGTTTTACCTGTGCTTATGCCGTCAGGAATTCTTAACTCTATTACAAAATAATTGGGAATCTTGCACTTGATTCCTACACTTGGAACTAAAAAAATGAAAATCTCCGTAGAGCTTACCTTTTCACCCTTACAAGACGATTATGAAGATCATATCATCGCCTTCATCAAGAAATTACGGACCTCAGGACTCACCTTTTTGGAAAATCCTTTGAGTACCCAAGTATATGGGGAATATGATGAAGTGATGAAAGTGTTGAATACCGAAATAAAAACGGCGTTTGAATTGATGGACAAAGGATTGCTGTATCTAAAAATCGTAAAATCGGACCGAAGTGCCTATGAGCCCCATTTTTGATTTTTTTCTGGATAGTTACAGGAATAAGGAGACCTACGTTATCGGCCTGGAAGCAATTGTTTTTATAGCCGGTATCGTTAGTGTTTGGTATGCCCGGAAGGAAAATATTCTGGTATATCCGACCGGTTTGATCGCCACTATCATTACGGTATATCTTTTTCTAAAAGATGGATTGTTGGGCGATATGATGATGAATTTCTATTGGTCGGCGATGAGCATCTACGGTTGGTGGAATTGGTCAAGAAAAAAGAATAATAAGAAAATAGTACAAATATCCAGGACCACCCCCAGGGAAAAAGGAATCGGCATTGGACTGTTCGTTTTGACAATGATCGTGAATTATTCGGTATATCGGATCTTCGATTATGAAATCGAGGCGTCCAATTATATCGACATCCTAACCTCGGGTATTTTTTTCACCGCCATGTGGTATATGGCATTAAAGAAATTGGAGAATTGGACCCTCTGGATTCTAGCAAACATTATCACTATTCCACTATACGCATACCGCGGTTGGGGCATGCTTTCGCTCCAATATGTTATATTTACCGTATTGGCCGTTCAAGGTTATCTCCTATGGAAGAAAAGTTTAGACAAGAGCCCTCAACTATCGTTAAAGTAGTACTGTTTGGTCCCGAATCTACCGGCAAAACCACCTTGTCGGAACAATTGGCGCGCCATTATAACACCGTTTGGGTACCGGAATATGCACGGGAGTATCTTCAGGACAAGTGGAACAACGAGCGCAAGACTTGTGAACCGAAAGATTTATTACCAATCGCGGCCGGACAGATACGTTTGGAAAACCAACTTGCCAAAAAGGCCACGGATGTGTTGATTTGCGATACCGACCTTTTGGAGACCAAGGTATATTCGGAGGCATATTACCTAGGGTACTGTGATCCGTTATTGGAGAAATATGCCCTTGAAAACAGCTATGACCTTTATCTCCTTACCTATATCGACGTACCCTGGGTAGGGGATGACTTAAGGGACAAACCGAACCAAAGGGAACGAATGTTCGCCTATTTCAAGAATGCCTTGGAGAAATATCAACGAAATTTTATTATTTTAAAGGGTGATAAAAAAACGCGATTGTCAACTGCCATTGCCCACATCGATCGACTCATAAACAACAAAGCTGCCTAAACGTATGAAATTTTCCGAAAGTGATTTGCAACAACTTGCCCAAAAGGGAATTTCTAAAGAAAAAGTACTTGATCAGATAGAAACGTTCAAAGAAGGCATTCCTTTTGTGCGTCTGGAAAAGGCAGCAGTGGTTGGCGATGGCATTGCTCGTTTTTCACCCGCCGAGGTAGAGGCGTTAATCGATATATTTGAACAGTCGAGGAAACATCTTTCTTTGCTCAAGTTTGTGCCCGCCTCAGGTGCGGCGTCCCGGATGTTCAAAGCACTTTTTAACTTTTTGGAAACCTATGACCCCTCCAGGGAGGGCTTTAAAGACTATGTCCACAGAACCGGCAGCAAAGATATCAAGGCTCTTTTTGAACAATGGGAATCCCTTCCCTTCTATTCCCTCATTCAGGAAAGAATCAAGGACATCGCTCTGTCCAAGGACGAAGAAAAATACCTTTTTGTTAAGGAGATGCTTTCGGAGGACCGGTTGAATTATGGTTTTTATCCCAAAGGGTTACTTCCATTTCATGTATATGACGACTATGTCGTGACCGCCTTTGAAGAACATATGAAGGAAGCAACCCGCTATTCGGAAACAGACGGTAAAGCCCGACTGCACTTCACGATTTCTCCCCAACATGAGTTCCTTTTCAAAAAGGAATTCGAGATAGCTCGTGCCCGGTTACGCCATCAGACCGGAGTCGATTTCGAAGTGACCTTTTCTTTTCAAAAGCCGGCTACCGATACCATTGCGGTCGATATGGGGAACAACGCTTTCCGGGACACAGACGGCTCGATACTATTCAGGCCCGGTGGGCACGGTGCCTTGATCGAAAACCTTGATGAGCAAGAAGCCGACATTATTTTTATAAAAAATATAGACAATGTGGTGCCCGCGAGATCCCTTGACGTAATTGTTAATAGCAAAAAGGTATTGGCCGGTGCGTTGTTAAAGGTGCAAGGGAAGATTTTCGAATACGCCAAGCTCATGGAGAACGGTATTGCGGATGCCTCCCAACTGATCGAAATCAAACAATTTTTGGAAAAGGAACTCAATGTTCGTTTTTCGGATAGTTTCGACCATTTTAGTCTTTCTGAACAGATCAAGGTGCTTCAAGATAAGATGAACCGGCCAATACGGGTATGTGGTATGGTGAAAAACGAAGGTGAACCGGGTGGAGGACCATTTTGGGTAACGGATACCCACGGGAATATCTCGTTACAAATCGTAGAATCGGCGCAGGTCGATAGGGATGATGAAAAACAGGCTTCCATTCTAAAGAGTTCCACCCACTTCAACCCCGTTGACCTGGTTTGTGGTGTCAAGAACCATAAGGGTGAAAAGTATGATTTATTAAAGTTTGTAGATGCTAGTTTGGGATTTATCACAGGAAAGACCCAAGAAGGTAGGGAACTCAAGGCTTTGGAATTGCCTGGACTTTGGAACGGGGCAATGGCCTATTGGAACACGCTATTTGTCGAGGTGCCCATTACTACCTTTAATCCTGTAAAAACGGTGAATGATTTGTTGCGACCTTCGCACCAGCCGTAATCCTACGTTGTATAAAAATTACACACTTTCAAAAGGATTACACATCATTACACAACAATTGGAAAAATCATCCGCTATTCAATATATTGATTATCAGTTTATTATATATTTTATTGTCCCATACACCAATTGGCACTATTCTTCCTATAAGTAAGTGAATCAAAACAATAACAATAAATTTTAAACACGAACAAAATGAAAAAAGTATTTTTAGTAGCGGCTCTTTCCCTAGGAACTATGACCGCATTCGCACAAGAAGAAGAGGCCACCGAAGCTGTAGCTGTAGCAACAGAAGCAGTGGAAACACAAGATGGATTTGCTGAAGTGGCTTTGGAAGAACTGCCAGAGGCTATCTCCGCTGCTTTGGAAGCTGCCCATCCTGGAGCCACCATTTCCAAAGCGTACGTTAATGAGGCTGCCCAATATAAGTTGGAAGTTACTAAGGAAGACGGCGAAGCTGTTGAATTGTATGCCGATGCCGAGGGCAATTGGATTGAAATGTAAACAAGCCCCACTTTCTTATTGCGTATATTTAGTTAGTTTAAGTTAAAAGTCCCGACAGTCTCCTGTCGGGACTTTTTTTTTGCGAAACCCATACCTACCAAATTCGTTTTCCTTGAATTTGGGTAGGGAAACGGAAAGTCTCGATATGATGAAGCGGCCTTTTGAACTTGATTGATTTTGGAACTATAAGGCAAGCACTTGATTCCTACCATACTTCATATCGAAAAATGATTTTCGTGTATGTTTTATACGATTTCACACAGCGGTACACACATTTACACAGTCAGGAAAAACTTATAAATACACATCTCTTTGATAATCAATTTATTACATTTTGTAGCGGGTTTGGTACTATATTTTCTTTAGATAAAGGGAATAAATAAAATTGAGAATCATGAAAAAAGTATTTTTTGTATTAGCATTATCTCTAGGAAGTTTAACAGCTTTCGCCCAGGATGCAGACGTTGTAGAAGCTACTGCTACTGAAGCCGTAGCCCAGGATGATTTTACTGAAATCGCCGCTAGTGAGTTGCCTGAGGCCGTTACCGCCGCTGTTGCCAAAAACTATCCTACGGCGACTATCGATAAAGCATATGTCAACGAGGCAAAGCAGTTCAAATTAGAGGTGTCTTTGGAAGATGGTACTTCCGGTACCTTGTACGCCGATGAGAACGGAAACTGGATTGAAATGTAATAACTTGAGTTATTTGTTTTGTATCAAGTTGGTTTGGTCGGAAAGGGGTCGTATAAAATGCGGCCCCTTTCTATTTTTAATGAAACCCCGAATACGGGTATTACTTTTGTAATGCTCCTATTCGGCTGGTCGAATTTACCCCGACCGGAGCGTCGAAGTCTTTCGCATACTTTTTTTCTCCGTCGCCTTTCCTTTGACTACCAAATCCTAGCCGGAAACGGCGCTGATCATCAAATTCGACAAACATTCTATTTAGCATAGTTTTAGCAGTCATTTACTACTTCTTTTAAGATAATTTTGGGGTGCTCTCGACTATCAAGTGGTATTTTTACGTAGATACTAAACAACAAGTAGCTCAATATGCCGAACATCTTGATTATTGAGGACGATGCCGCATTCTGTCAAATGTTGCAGAAGTTCTTGACCAAACACAATTATCAAGTAGAAACGAGTTTTACCGCGCCCGATGCCAAGGTCAAATTTTCCGAGACCAACTTCGACGTGGTACTGACCGATTTACGTCTTCCCGACTATGACGGCATACAAATGCTTACCGATATCAAAGAGGTGAATTCAAAGACCCAGGTCATTTTGATGACCGGCTACGCCGAGGTAGGTTCCGCAGTCAACGCTATGAAAAAAGGAGCCTACGATTATATCTCCAAACCCTTCACGCCCGATGAAATCGTGATGGTCATTGAAAATGCATTGAAGGCCCGGCCATCGGAAAGTTTGCCGAACCATGGAGGGGTTGCCAAAACAAGCAACACCAATAGCGCGAAAAGCAATCCTATTGCAAGCCAACATACTATCACAGGTACTAGCGAAGCCTCCAGAAAGTTAGCCGAATACATTAAACTGGTCGCTCCTACCGACATGTCGGTCTTGATTACCGGTGAAAGCGGTACCGGAAAGGAAGTAACGGCAAAGGCGATACATGATCAGAGCAAGCGCAAGGATTTTCCCTTCGTTGCGGTCGATTGTGGAGCCATCCCAAAAGAATTGGCGACTAGTGAGTTTTTCGGACATGTTAAAGGAAGTTTTACGGGAGCTGTAGAGGATAAGAAGGGGAATTTTGAAGCGGCCAACGGAGGTACACTCTTTTTGGATGAGGTGGGCAACTTGTCCTACGACAACCAAATACAGTTACTCCGGGCACTACAGGAGCGAAAAATAAAGAGAGTGGGAAGTACGCAAGAAATCTTGGTCGACGTACGCATCATTACCGCAACCAATGAAGATCTTACCGAATTGGTCGGGAAAGGAAGTTTTCGTGAGGATCTTTACCATCGATTGAACGAGTTTTCCATTGAACTACCTTCCTTACAAGATCGTTTTGAAGATTTGATGCTGTTTGCAGAACATTTTTTAGAGAAGGCCAACCATAACCTAGACAAGAATGTAACCGGTTTTTCAAAGGAAGTTTGGAACGCCTTTAAACGCTATCACTGGCCGGGAAATCTAAGGGAACTCCAAAATATTATCAAACGGTCGGTACTATTGACCGCTGGCGATGAGGTGCAAATCGAGGCCCTTCCTCAAGAAGTGAGGCAACCGTCCCCCAAAAATAAGGTTAGAGACCGGTTTTCAAAGGCGGAATTCGAAAAAGACCGAATTATCCAAGCCCTAAAACGCACAAATTTCAACAAGTCGGAGGCGGCCAAACTTCTCCAGGTAACCAGAAAGACCCTTTACAACAAAATCAGTCATTATAAGTTGGACTTGTAGCCAGTCGATTCTCGAGGGCAACAATGAGGATAACCACACTTTCTTTAAGGGTTCTTAGACTATTGTCCAAACTTACGGCATCCATATCGCCCGGAGTGGCCACTTCCAATCGTTCCAGAATAGGAACACAGCTCGCAACCTTCAATTGCCGAAACATGGGGAGCATACGATGTGCAACGCTGTTTATTTGGGCATAATCCCTAGCCGTAACGGTTTCGTTCAACAACTTCATATTGGTCGAGGTATCCATTAAAAAAGTCTCCAAAACATCATGAATGGCATCTTCGTTGGTGCCCAAGAAGGAATGAATAATATCAAGGTCATAGACTTCTGCGGTGGTTGTTTTTTCCTTTGGGGTCAATTCCTTTCCTAGGTTTTTAGTATGCAACCCCAACAGTTTCAGTATTCCTATCAATTCCCCTTTGGAAAATGGTTTTTGAAGTACTTGGGCAAATCCCAGGGAAGTATAGGCTTCGGATTCCAAATCCCTTCTACCGGTCATCGCGATAATTGGCTGATTCTTATAATGCTTGTATTCGCCGGCCCTCAACCGTTGCAATACCTCAAACCCGGTTATTTGAGGCATTTGAATATCGGTAAGCACCAGATCATAAGCCAAATGCGACTCTTTTTCAACCTGTAAAAAGTTTGAGAAAATATGTGCGCGTATTCCCATACTCCCGGTCAATTCTTTTAACATCCGCAGCAGAGCGGTATCATCATCGATTATAAGCATCCTCAGTTTTGGTGCCATATAGGGAGCCTCGGTTTTTTCGACCGCTTCTATTTTGGTAATCTCCAAGGGGATTTTAAGGATAAAGGTGCTCCCACGGCCGAACTCACTTTCCAATTGCAAGCTGCCGCCGAGCAATTCGGTCAACTTCTTTGAAATGGTCAACCCAAGTCCATAGCCGCCGAATTTTTTATCGGTGTTATCCTCGCCCTGGGCAAACTCTTTGAAAATCACCTGCTGTTTCTCCTTTGGAATTCCAATGCCAGTATCCTGGATCTCGATATGGGTGTTACTATTTTTGCCTTTTCCAATAGCCTTGGCACGAATTTTTATGGATCCCTCCTCGGTAAATTTGAAGGCATTCCCGATCAGGTTGGTGAGTACTTGCCGAATTCGGAAGGGGTCTCCCGACACAGTTTGTTTTAGTTCAGGATCGATTTCCAGAAATAGACTGAGTTTTTTGTGGCTGTAAAGAGCCTGCAGGTTTTCGGCGGTCTCCTGTATCAAATGGGCGGCTATAAAGGGTACTTTTTCAACCTTAAGCTTGCCGGCCTCCAGTTTAGAAAAATCTAACAGGTCGTTGACCAGATTATTCACGTATTCCGAAGAGGATTTGACGTTTTTCAGGTACTGTTTTTGTTTTTCGCTCAAGGGTGTACTTTCCATCAGCTCGGTGTATCCGGTAATGGTATTCAGTGGGGTACGAAGGTCATGGCTCACCGTGGAGATGAGTTGTTCCCTACTTCTGAGCAACGATTCGGAAAATTTCTTTTCCTTTTCCAGTTTTTGACGATAGGTCTGTATACGCCAGAAATCCCTGTTGATGAGAAAGGTAAAGAGCGCTACGACCAAAAAACCAAGGACTGCCGCAAATCCTGCCAAACGCATACTTTTGCGAAAAGCTGCCTGTCTTTTTAAACTTTGGTTGTACGAATTTAATAGCACTTCCTGTTCAAAAGCCGAAATGATGGTACGAAGCTGTTGGGAGAGTTCCAAATCGTTCCTATTGATCTCTTCCTCTTTTTGAGCTAGAAAACGCTGTGTTTTGGCATCTTTCATCTTGGCTTCGACCAACAATACTCTAGAAGCATTGATAATCGAGTCTATTTTTTCAGAATCGGGTAAATCGGAGCTGTCGGCGGGAATGTTATCGTTCAGGTAGGTCACCCAATCCTCCAACACCTTTCGTTCATACGATGATAAACTCTCTGGATTAGGATGAATGTCATAGGCGGTAAGCTTGCCGAAAGACGATTCCATCTTGCGGAATTCCTTTAATGCGATGTCAATGGAATTGTTCGCCTCGTTCTGGACTTTCAGATTACGTAGCTCATTGCTGTTGTCTACCTTTTTACGTAATAGCAGTTGCACACTATCGAGCATGCTTTTTTGGTGTTCGTCCCCCGAGAGCTGTTTTAGGGTATCGATATCCATAGAAAGGGTATCGATTTTGGCGGCATAAGCGTTGAAATTTGCTTGTGTCTTGTTCTGTAGGGCCAATTTTGAAAGGCTTTCGGCCTCATATAGTTCTGTGACCAAAGCTCCGGTCTTGAGTAATTTTATGTCGGTTTCCTCGGCAGTGTCGTTATACAGGATTACTCGAATTTCGGAATAGATAAAATAGCCTGCCACCAGAAAAAGCACGGCCAATACCAGATAGCTGAAGATGATCTTGAAGGTAAATCTGTTTTTGGATTCGTCTTTCATAGAGTGGTCGTAAAACCAGAGGTTACTATAAATACGTAGCAGACGCCTGGATTGTTTATAATGATTCGTTAATATTTACTTCGATTTTTATGGTAGTCTAATATTACCGTGCTACCTTTGCACTATCTCAAAGGGGTGCTTTGGCCCCGAACTTGAAAGGGAAAGGCCCTGAATCAAGTTCAGGGCGGGCTGAGATCATACCCAATGAACCTGGGCGGGTAATGCCGCTAAGGGATGCGTACAACGCTGTTTTGGAATTTCAAAGGTCCTTGGGTGGGCCGAAAATCATGTTTTACTTGGAATAATAGCCCCTTTTATTCGTAAAATTTTTTACGAATGAAACCTATTGTTATACTGTTTGCCCTTATAGGGTTTGGCACCGGTCTCTTGGCCCAAGACCAGCAACCTACCGATTCGCTTGAAGGAAAACAAGTAGTACTTGACGAAGTCTTCGTCTCGGCGGTTCGGGTGACGAACGAGACACCGGTGACCTTTTCCAATTTTAAAAAAGATGAATTCGCTCCGCGAAACCTGGGGCAGGACATTCCGATCCTGATGAATTTCTTACCCTCGGTCGTCACCACCTCCGATGCCGGGGCCGGGGTGGGCTATACCGGTATACGGGTTCGGGGAAGCGATGCAACCCGTGTAAATGTTACGATCAACGGCATACCTTATAATGACGCCGAATCGCATGGTACTTTTTGGGTAAACATGCCCGATTTTGCTTCCTCCACCGAAAGTCTGCAGTTACAAAGGGGCGTTGGAACTTCTACCAATGGGGCCGGGGCGTTCGGAGCTAGCCTCAATCTATTGACCGATGCGGTCTCTGAAGAGGCATACGGACAAATCTCCTCTTCGATCGGAAGCTTCAATACGCTACGAAATAACCTAAAGTTCAGCACAGGCCTTCTTAATGACCATGTGGAAATAGCGGGCCGTTTGTCAAGAATTACCTCCGATGGATACATCGATCGGGCATCTTCCGAACTGGACGCCTATTTTCTACAAGGGGCCTATAAGGACGATAATACTTTGATCAAGGCCTTATTGTTCGGTGGTCATGAAATCACCTATCAGTCATGGTACGGATTTGATGCGGCGACCATCACGGCAATCGGTGAAGATGGCAATATCGAAACCAATAGAACCTTTAACATTGCCGGGGCCCGATTCGATGCGATAGGAAATTCAGAAGGTTTCTATGAAAATCAAGTCGATAATTACAAACAAGACCACGCCCAATTGTTGTGGAACGAACAACTATCGGATGCTTGGAACCTCAATCTGGCCCTTCACTACACCCACGGAAGAGGCTTTTTCGAAGAATATGTAGACGATTGGTACTACACCAACGTCCTCTTTTCAGGGGATTCGCAGTTAAGCTTTATCGGTCGTGAAAACTTTACCTTGAACGGTACGGAAATTACCGCTACCGATTACATCAGAAGACGTTGGTTGGATAATGATTTCTACGGTACCGTGTTTTCCGCCATCTACAGCCAAGAGAAATTGAACCTTATTTTGGGGGGAGGATGGAATCAATACGAAGGCGACCATTTTGGGGAGGTAATCTGGACCAGGTTTAACAATGGCAACGACTTACGGGAGCGCTACTACGATGACAGCTCGAAAAAGACCGATTTGAACCTATATGCCAAGGCTAATTACAGGCTGGATAGTAAATGGAATCTCTTTGGTGACTTGCAGTACCGAACGGTCGGCTATCAGGCCAACGGAAACGAGACAGGTCTTGTCGATGATACCTTTAACTTCTTTAATCCGAAGGCGGGGCTTACGTACGACCTAAATCGTAACAACAACTTTTATTTAAGTTACGCCGTGGCAAATCGGGAACCCAATCGAAATGATTACGAGAATGGTAGCCCCAAACCGGAACGCCTCCAAGATATTGAACTCGGTTGGCGGTATGTTGCCCCCAGCTTTCAAGTAAATACCAATCTTTATTATATGCGATACAAAGATCAATTGGTGTTGACCGGGGAACTGAACGATGTAGGGGCGCCTCTGAGGGCCAACGTTGGTGACAGTTACCGTCTGGGGCTCGAGGTAGATGCGAACATTGAATTCAGTAACCAATTCCAATGGCGCCCTAATGTGGCAGTGAGCGATAATCGCAACATTGATTTCGTCTTTCAACGCGATGGGGTACTGCAGAATTTGGGCAACACAAATATCGCCTACTCCCCTTGGCTGGTCATCGGCAATTGGTTTACCTATTCCCCTTGGGAGACTTTGGATATCTCTTTTCTGTCCAAATATGTGGGCAAGCAGTATATGGGCAATATCGACTCCGATGCTTCGGTTCTGGAGGCCTACTCCCAGCTCGACTTCAATGTGCAGTACGTTTGGAACATCGATGCCTTTATTGACAGTATTACCTTCTCGGGGATGATCAACAACGTGGCGAACGAGGACATTATCTCGAACGGGTATTTTTATACCTTTGATGACGACTTCAGTGATCCCGGAACCATCACGACCGTTGAAGGGGCAGGATACTATCCTCAAGCAGGAAGGAATTTCTTGTTGGGGGCGACTATTCGATTTTAGGGGAACAATTACCTTCTCGATTCCTGCCTTTACAAAGAAAGGGCGAGAAAGTTTCTGCGTCTACGAATAGGTAGGTACCATCTTATTGTTGAGCAAACAAGGTCTTTGATTTTAATCAATACTTTTGTACCGTATGGATAAAAAGTCAAACACCATTCGATGGGGAATCATCGGTTGTGGTGACGTCACCGAGATAAAGAGCGGACCGGCCTACCAACAGGCCAGCGGTTTTGAATTGGTCGCCGTGATGCGCCGTGATGGTAAAAAGGCCGCCGATTATGCCAAACGACATGGGGTTCCCATATATTATACGAATGCCGAGGATTTGATTTATGACGACCGGGTCGATGCCGTCTATATCGCTACACCCCCCGATACCCATAGGCTGTATGCCCTGAAAGTGGCCGAGGCAGGAAAGCCCTGCTGTGTAGAAAAACCAATGGCACCCAGTTATGCGGACAGTTTGGAAATATATCGTGCCTTCGATGAAAAAAAGCTGCCCCTATTTGTCGCCTACTATCGCCGATCGTTACCCCGATTTGAACAGGTTCGCGAATGGCTACGGGAAGGGCAGATAGGTACTCCACGCCACGTTCGATGGCAATTGGTCAAACCGCCTTCGGAGCTTGACAAGGGTGGTACGTACAACTGGCGTACCGATGTTCGAATAGCCCCGGGCGGCTATTTTGATGATTTGGCCAGTCATGGCCTCGATCTATTTGTATACCTGTTGGGAGAGATCGAAACGGCAAAGGGTATTGCCCTAAACCAACAGGGATTGTACACTGCCAAGGATGCGGTGACCGGCTGTTGGGTACACCAGGGCGAAATTACTGGGGAGGGAAGCTGGAATTTCGGGGGTCATGAACATCGCGATGAGGTCGAGATCATCGGTAGTCAAGGGACCCTTCGTTTTGCCATCTTCCATGACAAGCCACTGACACTTCAAAATCAACAGGGCATAAAGGAATTGGAAATAGCGCATCCCCGACACATACAAGAATTTCATGTAAAAAACATGGTGGGGCATTTAAAGGGGGAAAACGTTCACCCCTCCTTAGGTGCCTCTGGTTTACACACGAGTTGGGTGATGGACAGCATTTTGGGCACTTTATAGGTTGTTCGATTGGGTTTTAAAAAATCTTTGGGAATACCTCGGGTATCTTCACCGGGACTGCTTGGTCAAGACCTATATCTATTAGCTTCTTAGTTGGAAACACTCACCACCCCGCCGTTAAAGACGGCCCGGTATTCCAACATATCGTAGTAGCGGTTGCCGTCATCGGGCCGAGATAACTGCTGGCCTGTAAACAGACTGTATTCATAGTCTTCACAGGGGCAAACCGCTGTTTGTCCGTTCAACTCCATGGTAGAACAATCGTTGGGCGGGTGGTTGGGACAACTCGCCTCGAAAGCCCGAAATTGATCAAAGCCGGCATTGATTACAAAAACACCACGGGTACCTACCCCATTGGCACCTACGTAGACCGCGTTGCCTGTATTGGTCAAGGGGCTATAGAGCGGCAGGCTCAGATTTAAATCGAATCGAAAACCGATTTCCTGCAGATACGGATTTCGAGTACCTCTATCATTATCACAGGAAAACAGAAATATCATGAATAATAGGCCCCAAATGCGTTTCATACTCCCTGGTCTATTTAAGTGTATTCGAACAAAATTGAGCAAAAATTATGTATCTTTGCGTTAAATCCTCACTAAAAACCATGCATTGCATCGTAGAAGTAGGGGATTTTGTTATTTATTAAACGAAGATAGTATGAGTAACGTATCTTATTATACAGCGGAAGGGCTTAAAAAGTTGAGGGAAGAGCTAAATCAGCTGCGGGATGTGGAGCGGCCCAAAGCATCACAGGCCATCGCCGATGCCCGGGATAAAGGCGATCTTTCTGAGAATGCAGAGTACGATGCGGCCAAGGAAGCCCAAGGTCTTTTAGAATTGAAAATATCTAAGATGGAAGAAACCCTTGCCAATGCCAGACTGATCGATGAATCGCAGTTGGACACTTCCAAAGTGTTGGTGCTTTCTACGGTAAAGCTTAAAAATATGAACAACAAAATGGAGATGACCTACACGCTGGTGGCCGAAAGTGAGGCCGACCTCAAATCCGGAAAAATCTCGGTAAATTCCCCAATTGGTAAAGGTCTCTTGGGAAAAACCGTGGGTGAAATAGCGGAGATTACCGTTCCCAATGGCACGCTCAAGTTCGAGATTTTAGAAATTAGCCGGGCGTAAGGCCGATTAATTTTTTATATTTAATCCTGCCAACGGCGGGATTTTTTATTTTTGTTCATACCGTGTGCAATGCCGACCCTTTTTACAAAAATCATCCAAGGGGATATTCCCTGCTACAAGATTGCCGAGGACGAGGACTTTTTTGCGTTTTTGGATATCAATCCGAATGCCGTAGGCCATACGCTCTGCATTCCAAAACAGGAGGTGGATAAGATCATGGACCTGGACGAAACTACTTACCTGGGTCTTATGGCCTTTGTTCGTAAAATAGGAATGGCCATCGAGGCGGCACTGCCTTGCAAACGTGTAGGAATCTCGGTTATCGGGTTGGAAGTGCCCCATGTACATGTGCATTTGATTCCTTTGAACGACATGAGGGATGCCACCTACCAACATAAGGTGTCGCTTACAAAGGAGGAATTCGAGACGGTGGCAGCAAAAATCCGTGCTAAAATTGAATGATTCCTTCCAGAAACAGATAAGTCCCAGCTCCGACAAGCACGACTAGAAATAGTACAAGCCCGTAAAACAAGTTGGTGAATTTGATCGACGCCTTTTCGGGGGTCACCATTTTTTGGTAGTATTCAAAAATTCGTTCGATATCATCGGTCCACTTGGCCGGGTAAATATGGGATCCACATTTGTTACAGGTGATTTGATGGGTTACCTCACCGGTGGTTCTGTGAAACAGTTTACCGTATTTGTGTTTTTGGTAGAAAGTAAGTGCCAGTTCCTGGTTGAAACACTCCGGACAGTTGTTCTTAAGTTCCGCCTCTCTAATAACTTCTAATTTCTCTTTTGCCATATTACAATGGGTTCTTACTAAACAATGCTTTACGCCACAACCTGAAGCGATACTTGCATGATGGTTCCACTTTTGCCCGATGACAACACTTTTACTTTTCCTTTGTGGTACTCTTCAACAATTCGCTTTACTAGCGACAGTCCCAACCCCCAGCCACGTTTTTTGGTAGTGACCCCAGGATTGAAAATCGTTTGATAATCGCTTCTGGGAATGCCATGGCCACTATCCGATACCTGTATATGTACGTAATTATTGTCTTTTGCGATTTCAATGGAAATATTTCCTTTTCCCCGCATCGCATCGATACCATTTTTAACCAAATTTTCTATGGTCCACTGATATAGTGACGGATTTAAAAGTACCGTGGCCCGTTCAATTTGCGTGTTGAACGAGAAACTTATAAGCTTGGAGCTCCTATGTTTCAAATAATCAAAGGCATTCTTAGTCTCGGCAACAATGTCGTGTTTTTCGAGTGTGGGAAGCGAGCCTATTTTTGAAAAGCGCTCGGTAATGGTTTCCAGACGCGCGATGTCCTTTTCGATTTCCTTGGTGATTTCCGGGTTGATATTCTCGGCCTTCAGCAGTTCGTTCCAACCTAATAAGGAAGAAAGGGGCGTACCGATTTGATGGGCCGTCTCCTTGGCCATCCCGGCCCAGAGCTTGTTCTGCTCGGAAGCCTTGTTGGTCTTGAAGAAAAAAAAGATGACCGTACCGAACAAAAAGATGATCAGTAAGAGCGCCAAGGGATAGTATTTCAACTTATTGAGTACCTGTGAATTTCCGTAATAAAGGGTCGCCAGTTCCTCTCCTAAATAATCGATGACGATAGGCTGGTTTTCTTTTTTGAACTTTTCGATGGCACGATCGATGTATTCTTTGTCATTGGCCTTTTCCTCGGGCATGTTGTGCGTTTTGGTAGCGCCATCCTTATCGACCAAGATCATGGGGGTCGAGGTATTGTTCTGGAATATTTTGATGGGAAGTTCACCGGGGTCGGCATCCAAGGGGGCCTGTAACAGTTCGGAATGGGCCGTTGCCCATATCTCCATTTTATGCCGCTCCTCTTCCTTGAACTTTTTAAAGAAACTATTGGTGTTCCACAAAATTAGGCTCACGATAACAAATGATGCTATCAATAAAACGATGTTGGAAGCTTTCTTTTTAGGACTAAAGTTCATCCAAAGGTTGTCTTTGGCACGGTTTTGAAATTACGGAACCGTGCCATATTTCAAAGATAGCGTAAAATGGCCTAACATGGTACAAAGGGTTTGCCCAACGGCATCTGCGGGCTATCGTGAAGCCCCGTGAGGGATGGTAGCGGTTACCCTTCGGCCCCGTGGGCGAGGTGTAAAAGCAAACAGCCCGACCCTGGTAAGGCAATAGCCTTTGTCAGCGGCACGCAGGAAAAATGCCTGAATGTTCAAACTATACCATCGCCAAAAAAGAAAAATCCGGCAGTGAATTGTGTACCTTTATCATATGAAAGTTTCTATGATTTCCATTACCCCAAACGAGTTGCCAACCGCTAAATTACACGGTTATTTACTAGGAGCGATAGGGCCGCGCCCCATTGCATTTGCCAGCACGATCGATGGCGAGGGGAGGCCGAACCTAGCGCCATTTAGTTTCTTCAACGTCTTCAGTGCCAATCCACCAATCCTTATCTTTTCCCCTGCAAGAAGGGTCCGGGACAACACGGGCAAACACACCTTGGAGAATGTGTTGGAGACCAAAGAGGTGGTCATCAACATCGTCAACTACGACATGGTTCAGCAGATGTCATTGGCAAGTACCGAATATCCTGAAGGGGAGAATGAGTTTAAAAAAGCAGGACTCACCATGCTACCCTCTGAAACGGTAAATCCCTTTCGAGTGGCCGAATCACCGGTGCAATTTGAATGTAAAGTGACTAAAGTCGAAGCCCTCGGGAATCAGGGCGGGGCGGGAAATCTGGTTTTCTCGGAAGTGTTGAAAATACATATCGATTCCTCGATACTGGATGAAAACGGAAGCATCGACCAGCATAAGATTGATCAAGTGGCCCGGATGGGAGGTAATTGGTACAGTAGGGCAAAGGAAGGACTTTTTGAAGTACCCAAACCTCTTTCGACTATCGGGATCGGGGTAGACCGAATACCCGAACACATACGGCATAGTAAGGTCCTCACCGGTAACGATCTGGGTCTCCTTGGCAACGTAGCGCAACTGCCAACACCACAGGAAGTAGAAAATTTTGTGGCAGAAAACATAGAGATACGCGGTATCCTAAGGGCAGGCGGGCGGGAAGTATTGGAACAAAAAGCAAAGGACTATCTGGATAGGAACGAGGTGTTATCGGCTTGGAAGATATTGTTGGCCCAGGAAAAAGAATAAGGAAAACGGCCAGGCAGAATGCCGTTTTCTTTTTGAATAACCAGATTAACAAACGCGGATCCCATTAAGTTTCGATCGGGTATCTGAAACGGATACAACTTTTTGGGTTCGAAGATCTTCGCTGGTTTCCGACTTGGTTGCGAACGTGTATGACCCATCTTTTAGTGGTTCTTCTTAAAACTATGGGTATCGATCTGGTGTTGGCTGCATTTTAGCCGAAATTTCAAAGCGGGATAACCTTTGATAACTTGTGTTGGTTTTTTTAGGTGAATTATGGGAATAAGGCTATTTTTAGCTAGTTAAAATTTTAGTCATATAATTCATAGTCATGGAAGTAGAAGGGAAAATAAAGTTGATTGGGGAGACCCAAACCTTTGGGAATAACGGTTTTAGAAAAAGAGAAGTGGTAGTGACCACCGAGGAACAATATCCCCAGCATATTATGGTAGAGTTTGTTCAGGACAAAACCGAATTGTTAAATAATTTCACGGTAGGGCAACCGGTGAAAATAAGTATCAACCTCAGGGGCCGGGAGTGGACAAATCCACAAGGTGAGGTAAAATACTTTAATTCGATACAGGGATGGCGAATCGAGAGCCTACAACCCGCGGAATCGACGGAAGGAATGCCACCCGTACCCGCGGCTGAGGCTTTTGAACCCGTTGATAACCTGAACGAGGAAGATCACGACGACCTCCCGTTTTAAAGAAATGATAACACTCCCATAGATATGGGAAATTTAGGCTCCAAAGGTTTTTGAAACCCTTGGGGCCTTTTTTACATTTGTTTATCTTTAAGAATAAAGAAACGGTTTGAAAAAAGATAGGGCGCATAATCCGATGTTCTTTCTGAACGAGCGACTGGAATTTCCACCTGTGGAGCATGCCAATGCCGAAGGGCTATTGGCTGTTGGGGGAGACCTTTCTCCCGAGCGTTTGATATTGGCCTACCAAAATGGGATATTCCCCTGGTTCAATGAGGATTCATTGATTTTGTGGTGGAGTCCGGATCCGAGAATGGTATTATTCCCGTCTAAGATCAAGATATCCAAAAGCATGCGAAAAGTAATGCGTAGCGGACAATTTCGACTCACGAAAAACACTTGTTTTGAGCAGGTACTTAGTCATTGTGCGACCGTGAAGCGTGCGGGTCAACAAGGAACTTGGATAACCAATGACATGAAAAAGGCCTATATCGCCCTCCATGAAAAAGGGCTTGCCTGTTCGTTTGAGGTATGGGAAGGTGACCGACTGGTGGGTGGCCTGTATGGAATCGATTTGGGACACGTGTTCTGTGGGGAAAGTATGTTCAGCCTAGTGGACAATGCCTCGAAATTTGCTTTTATCAAATTGGCGCAGGAGCTCGAACAAAGAGAGTACGAGTTGATCGATTGCCAATTGTATACGGAACATTTGGCCAGTTTGGGGGCAGAGGAGATGCCCAGGACTACATTTCTCAGTTATTTAAAACGATAAGATCAAAGAACTTAGGATAAAGAACACTTCTTGTGTAGAGCCACCGATGTAATCTTCGAAACGATATTCCATTCCAGCCTGTATCCTGGTCTCTTTTGATAGTAATGCTCCCAAACTTACGGTAAACCGATGGTCGTACTGGGGGCGATTACTTTTAGCCACGCTTAAAAGGGTTTCGGTAGAGCCAATCAAATAAGGTTCCCCAATGTCTAATTGTTCCCCCCGTAATGGAAAATCCAATGCAAAACGGTATCGAAAGCGGTGAATGGTAATTGAAGACTGAATTCGCTGCTCAGAGCGAACTCGGTGCCCGAAACGTATCACCGATGGTTTTGAGGTACCATTGTATTGTTGGGTAAGCCTTAATTCGTTTTCCCGGTCGTTCTCAAAGAGTTCCCGGAACCGGTATTGAAGACCTATTGCCAAGCTTTGGTTGACACGTATCTTCAGCTTAGAAAAATGAACCAAATCAATTTGGCGGGAGCGGAGGCCATAAGCACCCTCATCATAAAAATAGGTACGTGTCGAGATTTTAAAGTTATGATCGTAATTGGTGGCTGCCTCATAGTTTACCGAAATATCGGGCTCTATATAACCGGTGTAGTTGTTTTGTGCCATTAGGGATGAGACCACTAAAAGGGAACCCCATAGAAAAAGCCCTCTAATACAATACATGATCGTAGTTGGCGGGTAATGATTTTCGTAGTTTTTCAAAATTGCCTTTGTTGTCGAACAAGACCTCATATTGGTGGTATTCCTTATCCTGTTTTCCAGCTACTATGAACTCATATTTGATACTGGGAAGCATCAAGTTTTGAAAAGCATTGTTTATAGTCGTTTCCGGTGAATCCCCACCGAGCGGATATTGCTGCTGCATTCGCCGAATATGGTACTTGGTAAATTCTTTTTGGAGATATTGTTGGATTCTGGCAAAGGTGTCGTTGGGAATATCTACCTCCTTTATTAGGATTTCCACATCTTCCAAAACGCCTTCCTCACTGAACTCCACACTGTATCGGAGCCGGTCTTTTTTAAACTTGACCTCATAGCTGACCTTAGTGCTGTCAATTTCCTTGTAAAACCGTATTTTCTTGGCCCCTACCAATTTTTCGGAAATATAACTCAAGGCCTTTTCGGGAAATTGTGCTTTTCGGATGCGATGTTCCCGCTCATACTTATTTTGGGCGATGCCTGAAAAACTAATTAAAAATAAGGGTATGAATAAACGTATCGCTAATTTCATTTTGTCGCTTCTTTTTTTGTTTCCTTCTTCAGTTTTCGGTCAAATTCCTAAAATAGCTAAGATACTTCATGGTATCGAAAACAATTTACTTCATGGTCGTTTACCATGCCGGTAGCTTGCATATGGGCATATACCACGGTGCTGCCTACAAATTTGAAGCCCCGTTTTTTTAAATCCTTGCTGAGGGCATCTGAAATAGGGCTGGTTGCAGGTGCATTTTTATAATTTCTAATCTTGTTTTTTATGGGTTTTCCATCGACAAATCCCCAAATGTATTTGCTAAAACTGCCAAACTCTTCCTGTATCCTCATAAATGATTGGGCATTGGTAATAGTGGCGTGTATCTTTAGTTTATTTCTGATAATGCCGGCATCCTGTAATAGGGCATCGATTTTCGCTTGATCGTATGTTGCTATTTTTCCGTAATCAAAATGGTCGAAAGCCTTTCTAAAATTTTCCCTTTTGCGCAGCACGGTGATCCAACTCAGTCCTGCTTGAAAGGTTTCCAAAATTAGAAATTCGAAAATAGTGGCATCGTCCATTACGGGAACACCCCATTCCCGGTCATGATAGGCCTCATACAATGAATCGCCCTGGCACCAGCCACATCGATGTTTCTCCATCAGCATTGTTTAGGGCCTAAAGATAAATCAATAATTTAAAAAGCTTGGATGACGTACAGGTACAGCGGCATGCCCAAGGTGATGTTGAAGGGAAAGGTAATGGCTAGGGCCATGGGAAGGTATAAACTCGGATTCGCTTTCGGGGCGGCCAATCGCATTGCGGCGGGCACTGCAATGTAGGAAGCGCTGGCCGCTAAAATGGCAAACAAAAAGCGATTGCCTTCGCTCTCGGTAAAAAGGGAACTAATAAATGCGACAGTAGAACCGTTGATGATCGGGACTATGACAGCAAAAAGAAAGGCGAACCAGCCTTTTTTGAGAAAGTCTGCCAGTTTCTTTCCGCTAGAGATGCCCATATCCAAAAGAAATACCGCTAAAAATCCTTTGAAGATATCAGTGGTAAAGGGTTCAATTCCCCTTGCCTGTTGGTCGCTGGCAAGAAAACCGATTAGAAGGCTACCTAAAATTAGCAGCACACTACCGTTTGTCAACGAATGGTGTAGTACACTTCGAATTGAAATTTGCTTTTCTTTCTGTTCTTTTTGAAAATAGGACATGAGCAGTACCCCAATGATTATGGAAGGAGCTTCCATCAACGCCATAACGGCGACCATGTGTCCGCCAAAATCGATTTGTTCAATTTCCAAGAAAGAAACGGCAGTTACGAAGGTCACGGCGCTTACCGACCCATAGGCGGCGGCAATGGCCCCCGAATTGGCAACGCTAAACTTACGGCGTAAAATGAAATACGTATATAAGGGTACGAATAAGGCCAAAAAGATACCAAAGAGCAGACTCCAAAAAATCTCCATATCCAGATGACTATGGGAGAGTTCCAAGCCCCCTTTGAAACCAATGGAGAACATCAAATACAGGGAAATAAACTTGGAGGAATTAGCAGGGATTTCCAAATCGCTTTTGACCTGTACGGCAAAGACGCCTAAAAAGAAAAACAGCAGGGCAGGATTGGTCAGATTGTCCAACAATAATTTAAAATCCATATATGGCGGTAGGTTACGAAGGAAGTTGGTTTTGGGAAGTTTTTACCAGAGCTATCGAAATTTCCCCATTTATCTGTAAATGAACCCCCTCATCCCTAGCTTTAATAATCAGCTGTTTTGAAAGATTTTTAGATTCGGTAAGCGATTGGATACGTTTTTGTGACAAAACGAGGTCTTTGCCAGCAAGATTCTGAACGCCCAACATTTGCAGCTGATGAAACTTTATTTTGTCGCCAATCAATGAAAAGAGTACATCCGCCGCATCCGCCGGACTAAATGTACCTTCTACAAGGGTAAATTGATGTTTGGTTTCCATTCGAAAATCGAGTCATTGATAATGTGTTTGAACGAGTCGGTAGCAACGTAAAACCGTATCAAATCCATCACTAGGGTACGGGGATACATTTTTATCCTTTACCAAGGGTTTTAACCATAAAGGTACACGAGAGAATGCCGGTAGAAATTAATAGTTGATCCATGAATAGGTTGTCGTGTACGTGTGAGGTGATTATACACGCTACAAAGAGCAAGGCAGCGATAATCAACAAAAAATGTGTTTTTTTCTGATGCATATTTTGATGTCAAATAGTGGGTTACAAATATTTTAAACGATAATCATGTATTGGAACCAGTAGGTCTATTTTTCCACGGAAATTTCTAACGTACCGTTTATTTTTATGGTCGCCCCCGTATTTCTTACCTCTTTGAAAAAGGCCTTCGCGATTTTTTTCTCCTGTTCCAACTCCGCTATTCGGCCATCCGGATATAAGGTATCGGCGGTAGCAAGACCTTCGCAGAGTGATAGGCGTTGTAATTTGTGAAAGTTGATTTTTTCATTAATTAAGGCCGTTACGACATCGTTGGCCTCCGAAATGGTGAAGGTGCCGTCTACCAATTGAATTTTTTGTTGGGTGTTCACTGCCTGCGCTACTGTGGAATTTTTCATGGAAATTGAATTTTATAAGTTTATGTCGATGCAAAGTTTGGTATTTAATTTCATAATATTTTATTTATATTTATTATAAGAAACATATATAAAATTTATGAATTACACGTTGCATCAGCTACAGGTGTTCCTGAAAGTGTCCGAAAAACAGAGTATTACCAAGGCCGCGGAAGAGCTATTTTTGACCCAACCTGCGGTATCGATTCAGCTGAAAAATTTTCAAGATCAGTTCTCCATCCCACTGACCGAAGTGGTCGGAAGACAGCTTTTTGTTACTGATTTTGGTAAGGAAATTGCGGTAGCCGCCCAGAAAATCATAGATGAGGTGGCAGCTATTAATTATAAGACCTTGGCGTATGAGGGCATGCTTTCGGGGCGATTAAAAATCTCGGTAGTCTCTACAGGAAAGTATGTAATGCCTTATTTTCTATCCAGTTTTATGCACAATAATAAGGGAATCGATTTGAACATGGATGTGACCAACAAGGCCAAGGTTGTCAAGAGCCTGGAAAAAAACGAAGTGGATTTTGCTTTGGTTTCCGTGTTACCTACCCACTTAAAAATCGAACGGGTCGCACTGATGGAGAACAAACTGTTTTTTGTAGGCGGCACCAAGCGCAAAATTGACAGTAGGCTCAGCAGGAGAAAAATGTTCGAAACCTTACCTTTGATCTATAGGGAGCAAGGGTCGGCTACCCGAAATGCCATGGAACGGTTTATAAGTGGCCACGGTTTCCCGGTAAGGAAAAAAATTGAGCTTACTTCGAACGAGGCGGTGAAACAGGCTGTTATTGCCGGGTTGGGGTATTCGATTATGCCGCTGATAGGCATAAAAAATGACCTGAAGAATAAGGACCTACAAATCATCAGGATGCAAGGGTTGCCCATTAGTACTACCTGGAATTTGATATGGCTTTCCTCTAAAAAGCACTCGCCGGTCGCGACTGCTTTCTTGGAATATATCAAGGGAGAGAAGGAAAAAATAATTCAAGAGCATTTTAACTGGTTCCAAGATATCGGTTAAGTGCCCTTACTTTTTAGGCTCGGACGTTGGCCGTGTTTTTGCGAATGTAACGCGTCTGAACGTCGTCTATAAATCTCAGGGGCACCGCATAAAACTCAGGAATGTTTTCAGGGTACTCCTCCAAAAGTTTTTGATTGATTGTTTGGAACAACGTTGGCTTCGTCTTGCCTATGATAAGTGTTTGCTCGGAACGCACCAATACTCCTGAGAGCGCCTCTTCGTGATACCTTGTTTTCTCTAGGAGCAGTTCCGTGCCAAGTAGTTTATGATGGCTAGTGCTTAAAATAGTTCGTCGATCGAAAGGCTTCCAAGGAGTATGTAACGAGGGAATACACTAAACCTTCATCCAAAAGCCGAACGGGCCGTACTACCCCGATTCGACATCCACAACATGGTTAAAGTTAAACACCGGTCATAGCTTCTTCAAATCGGCTAGCGAAAATCGATTTTAATATGACCGGTGTAACAGAGAACAAATAAACACTTTACTTTTGTGCCAGTTGGTTCTTAGTTGGTTCCGCTGCTCTCAACTCACCGCGCTCCAACGCTTTTTCCAAATTGGCATCGACTGTGGGAAAGAACCTAAAAAAGGGCTTTCCATTCTTACGTTTCAAAACGACATACGTATTTTCCGCTCCACTTTTTACTTCGGATACGACCAACTGCTCACCGATTAATTCGTTGAAATTTGCAATTGCCCCTCGTTTTATAATAATGTTTTTTCGTGGAAACTTTATATGGCGGTAATTATCGCCATCAACGGCGGCTAACGTAAATGTAGTACCTGGTTGTATCATAGTTTCCTTTTCTTGGGCGTTCACTAAAAATGAAACCGCCAAAAATACTGCAACAAAAAATGACTTTTTCATGTTCGATAAAATTTATGATTATACTTCGTTGTTAATTCATCATTATTAGGGTACTATTTTTGCACCGCGTTCCATGTGTATAGGTACCAACCGGGCCCGTAAGGTTGGGAAGAGATTAAAAAAATCGAGTCCGTCTTCCCTCCGGAGGACCAATCTAGTGATACCGTCAGATCCCAAATCCGCACTTTCAATAATCAATTTACTTCCAAATACGTAGATATAGTTATTCATGCCATCCCATTGATCGAGCCCCCCCACTACCGGGATAACCTGTTTGCCAGACATCTTTATCAACTGATTCGTCGGGCTTGGTATTGTTTCGGTCTGCTGATATTCATCTACGATAAGCAACTGTTGCTGTGCCATTAAGGGACTAACACTTAACAGTAAAACAAAAATAAGGTAGTTATATTTCATATATCGTAATTTTTGTAACCTATTCTTACAAATATACTAAGGAATGCCGAATAGAAAGTGTCACTTTCGTTAAATATTAGTTAAACTATTAATATATGATAGTAATACTATTATATTTGTCCAGGTAAAAAAATGGCAACGATATGGATCGTTTATTGCAATCGGTAAAAATTAGTATTAACGAAAAAATCTTTCTCAAAGATCCCCAATCCTCCGATTTGGGAAAACGCATCATACAGGAAAGTATTTTAATGATCAGCGAGATGGGTTTTGAAAGCTTTACCTTCAGGAAATTGGGCATGCGAATTGGCTCCAATGAAAGCTCCATCTACCGGTATTTTGAAAATAAACATAAATTATTGCTTTATCTTACCTCTTGGTATTGGGGATGGTTGGAGTACCAGTTGGTTTTTTCCACAAATAGCATGGCAGATCCGGTCGAAAAGTTAAAAAAGGCGATTGAAATCGTGACACGTGCCACAGAGGAAGATTCCGCATTCTCCCATATCAACGAGGTGCTTCTAAATAAAATCGTTATCAACGAATATTCAAAATCCTATTTGACGAAAGAAGTCGATGCCGATAATAAAGATGGTTATTTCGTGATCTACAAGCGATTGGTTTCCAGGATCAGCCAAATGATCCAAGCGGTGAATCCTTCCTATCGCTACCCCTCGAGCTTGGCAAGCACCATTCTGGAAGGGTCGTTGCACCAACATTTTTTAAAAGATCATTTTACTTCCTTAACCAATTGCCATGGAAATGTGGCGCCCACTGACTATTTCATCGATTTGGTATTCAATTCCCTAAACAAGGACCTCAATGGCTAAAAATATTTTGACAGCTTGGCAACGCCTTTTGGGCTTGCTCAAACTGGATAAGAGAGACGTGTTCCAAGTATTCTATTACGCAATCTTTGCAGGTCTTGTGAACCTATCGTTGCCTTTGGGTATACAGGCAATCATCAATCTTATACAAGGGGCACAGGTGACTACCTCATGGATCGTTCTTGTGATTTTGGTGACTTTGGGGGTGGCTTTTGTAGGCATATTACAGTTAATGCAGATTAGGATCATTGAAAACATACAGCAAAAAATATTCACTCGATCTGCTTTCGAGTTTGCCTACCGTTTTCCCAAGATTAAGATGAGCCAGCTGCGCAATTTTTATCCACCCGAATTGGCGAATCGCTTTTTCGATACCCTGAACGTTCAGAAAGGACTTTCTAAATTATTGGTCGATTTTCCCGCAGCGCTCTTACAGATTATCTTTGGGTTGCTATTGCTATCTTTTTACCACCCGTTTTTTATTATCTATGGTATTCTCTTGATACTGCTCATCTATGTGGTCTTCAAATTTACCATCCAACGGGGGCTCGATACAAGTCTGGCGGAGTCGAAGAGCAAATACAAAATTGCCCATTGGATTCAGGAGGTAGCCCGATCCATTATCAGTTTTAAGCTCTCCGGCAACACAGATTTGGCCCTTCGAAAGAGCGATCGTTTGGTGAACAGCTATTTGGAATCCAGGGAAAGCCATTTTAGGATTCTAGTGCTTCAATTCATCCAAATGGTCGGGTTTAAGGTTTTGGTCACGGCGGGGCTTTTATTGATTGGTGGGCTATTGGTGTTGAGCCAGGAAATGAACATCGGACAGTTTGTGGCAGCTGAAATTATCATTCTTTTAGTAATCAATTCCGTGGAAAAACTCATTTTAGGACTGGAATCCTTCTATGATGTCCTTACCTCCCTGGAGAAGTTGGGTCAGGTGGTCGATAAAGAGTTGGAACCGCAGAAGGGAGAGCAACCCTTTAAGGAAACAGAAGCTTTTACCGTGGAGCTAGAAAAGGTGGTGTACCATATCCCGGATACCACTCAACGGATACTGGACGGGGTATCGCTTTCGATTACCCCTAATTGTTCTATTTTGATCAATGGCGCCAATGGTTCCGGAAAATCGACACTGCTGAATTTGATTGCGGGAATCATCACCGCCGATGAAGGTAGCATTTTTGTCAACGGACGCAGACTCGAGAATCTGAACCTTAATTATTATCGCTCACATGTAGGACAGTCATTGAGCGGCGAATCGCCCTTTGAAGGCACTCTTTGGGAGAACATTACCTTCGGTGATACCTCTATCGGTGAGGAAGACATCTACTGGGCCATCGAAAATTGTGGGCTCTCCGACTTCGTGAAACGCCAACCGAAAGGACTGCAGACCTTCATTTATCCCGAAGGCAAGCAAATTTCCTATACCACAGGTAAAAAGATCGTATTGGCTAGAAGTATCGTTAAACGACCTAGGCTTTTGTTGCTGCGCAACCCTTTGGATCAATTCGATGAGGTCGAATCCCTAAAAATCATGAAGTTTTTGGTATCCCCGGAGCGCCCTTGGGCACTCATTGTCGTCAGTCAAGACCCGAAGTGGCTTACCCAATGCGGTCGAATCCTGACCTTGGAAGCGGGAAAAATAATCAGTGAAAAATAACGGACCATGCTCAATATTTCTAAAAACAGCGTGAACAAGAATGTAGATCTTTCGGGATATAGATCGCCCGAAAAGGTCTTTCATAAAAGGCATTACAAACACTTTAACAGATTCTTGCTCATTTTTTCGTTGGTCGCCCTTGTCGTACTTTTCTTGCCATGGACACAGAACGTCACAGGAACGGGCTTTCTGACGACACTGACGCCGGATCAGCGACCACAGACCATACAATCGCCCATTCCGGGCAGAATCGAAAAGTGGTACGTTCGAGAGGGTGATTTTGTAGAGAGGGGAGATACTATCCTGTTCATCTCCGAGGTGAAAAACGAGTATTTCGACCCCAATCTGGTCGAGCGTACAGGGCAGCAAATAAGGGCTAAATCTTCGGCTGTTGCCTCCTATGAAGGGAAGGTGAAGGCCTTGCAAAATCAAATCGGCGCACTGATCAGCGAACGGAAGTTAAAGCTGGAACAAGCCCGAAACAAACTCTTGCAGTCCAAATTGAAGGTTCAAAGTGACAGCATCGACCTGGAAGCTGCCAAGACCAACATTAAAATCGCCCAACGTCAGTATGATCGAACCGAACAACTAGAAAAAGAGGGTTTAAAGGCAGTGACCGATGTCGAAGAGAAAAGATTGAAGCTCCAAGAGACCCAGGCAAAACTGATTTCGCAGCAGAACAAATTACTAACGGCCAAAAATGAGGTCATCAACGCCGAAGTAGAGATCAATCGGATACAGGCCGAATACACCGATAAAATATCCAAAGCCCAGAGCGATATGTACACGGCCCAATCGAACCAGTTCGATTCGGAGGCCCAGGTGACCAAACTGGAGAATGAGTTCACCAACTATGAAATGCGCAACAGTCTATATTACATCAGGGCTCCACAAAGTGGTTATATCAACAAGGCACTTCAGGGAGGGATCGGCGAGACCTTTAAGGAAGGGGATGCCTTGGTGGGCATTATGCCGGCCAAGTACGATATGGCGGTGGAAACCTTCGTAGAACCCCTTGATTTGCCATTGATCCACTTGGGCGAGAAAGTACGAATTCAATTCGATGGTTGGCCCGCCATCATCTTTAGTGGTTGGCCTAATGTCTCGTACGGGACCTATGGCGGTGAAGTGGTCGCCATAGAGACATTTATCAGCGATAATGGAAAATACCGGGTACTATTGGCTCCCGACCCCGACGACCATCCCTGGCCCAAGGATATTCGTGTCGGCTCCGGTGCCAATACCATCGCCCTTCTGGAAGATGTACCGATTTGGTACGAATTATGGCGACAACTGAATGGATTCCCACCCAATTACTACCAGCCGGAGGATTCCAAAATGGCTAAGACCGATAAAAAATGAGGCAGTTCCTCTTTTATATATGCTGTAGCCTTACCTTCCCCTTATTCGCCCAGGAAGCGGATACGCTCGTACTCGATTTTAAGGAGTACATGGGGTATGTGAAAAAATTTCATCCCGTTGCTAAACAGGCCGCCTTGACCATCGATATCGGTCAGGCCAACCTGATGAAGGCACGAGGTGGTTTCGACCCCAAATTGGAAGCCGATTATGAGCGAAAGGTCTTCAAGGATACCGAGTACTGGGATCGGTTAAATGCAACTTTTAAAATTCCTACCTGGTATGGTATAGAACTCAAGGGGAATTTTGAACAAAGTGAGGGAAACAATATCAATCCGGATGAGGATTTTCCAGACAACGGTCTCTACAGTGCCGGGGTGTCGGTGTCGGTGGCGCAAGGGCTTTGGATCAACGACCGTATGGCGACCCTGAAACAAGCAAAGATTTTTAGGGAGCAGACCAAAGCGGATCGTGACCTCTTGGTCAACCAAATCCTATACGAGGCTTCTTTGGCCTATTTCGATTGGCTACAGGCCTATTTGGATGCGCAAGTATTCGATAATTTCCTGACCAATGCCCGTATCCGATTCGAGGGTATCAGAACCAGTGCCCTGGCGGGCGATATTGCCGCTATAGACACGGTCGAAGCGAAAATAGCTGTCCAGGATCGGGCCTTGAGCCTCGAGCAGGCGAATGTAAAATTGGTCAACAAAAGTCTGGAACTGTCCAACTTTTTGTGGTTGGGCGACAATATCCCGGTGGAATTACAGCCCAATGTAAGGCCCGATACCGATTTGGAAGGTGATATCGACACCACCCTAGAAATTTTAGGGAAACCGTTGGATAGCTTTACCATTGAAAACCACCCAAAACTACGCTCTCTGGGCTTTAAGGTAGATGGCCTGCTGGTCGAAAAACGACTGAAAGCCAACAAACTGTTACCCAAAATTGATTTGGAATACAATTTTCTGACCGAGACTCCAGAGCTCATTAATTCATTTCAAACCGAACAGTACAAGGGGGGTATCAATTTTGAGTTTCCCTTGTTTTTGCGAAAGGAGCGGGGCGACTTGAAATTGGCAAAGTTAAAGTTACGTGATGCCCAGTTTGATCTGGACCTCACCGAGGTAACCATACGAAATAAGGTCTTTGCCATCTATAATGAGCTGGAATCCTTCCAATCCCAGAACCGACTTATTTTCGATATCGTGGATAATTACGGCACGCTATTGGCCGCCGAGGAACGAAAATTCAGTTTTGGGGAAAGTTCGTTGTTCCTGATCAACTCCCGTGAGATTAAATTGATTGAAGCAAAGCTTAAGCAGAATTCGGTACAGAAGAAATATTACGATACCAAGGCAAAATTGTTCAATAGCCTTGCCATTAATCCGGAAAACCTTTAGGAAAAACATATGATCGTATCAACCATTGATTTTATAAAGGGAACCGATTGGCGATTGATGGTGAAGGATACGTTCTTTATCGTGACCGGAGTTTTTGGGGCAGCATTCGGCCTGGAAAGCTTTTTGTTCCCGAACCGTTTCATAGATGGTGGCGCGACAGGTATTTCGTTATTGGTGGCCGAGGTCACCGGTTTATCCCTTCCCTTACTGATTCTTCTAGTGAACATTCCTTTTATAGTGCTTGCTTTTCGCGTTATCGGGAAAACCTTTGCCATTAAGGCGACCATTGCGATTATCCTTTTGGCCCTAGTGCTGGCTACGATAAATTTTCCGGAAGTCACGCAGGACAAACTGTTGGTGGCCGTGTTCGGGGGCTTTTTTTTGGGAGCGGGAATCGGACTATCCATTCGTGGAGGGGCGGTGTTGGACGGTACCGAGGTGCTGGCAATATTCTTGAGTAGAAAAATGGGCACCACGATCGGCGATGTGATTATCATGATCAATGTGTTGGTTTTTTTGGCAGCTGCGTACCTTTTGTCCGTCGAGACGGCCTTGTATTCTATGCTGACCTACTTGGCGGCCTCCAAAACACTTGATTTTGTAATCGAGGGAATCGAGGAATATACCGGGGTCACCATTATTTCCGATAATAGTGATGACCTTCGATTAATGATTATCAATAAATTGGGGAGAGGGGTCACCATTTATCCGGCGAAAGGAGGTTACGGCAAAAACGGAGTGCACAACGAATACGATGTGCTTTTTACAGTGATTACAAGGCTTGAAATCAGAAAACTGAATATAGAAATCTCCAAGATAGATCCCAAAGCGTTTGTGGTCATGAACAAACTCAACGATACCCGAGGGGGTATGATCAAGAAAAGGGTTTTGTAAGGAAGCGACCAAAATCCCTACCAACCCAGCCAGAGCAGTCAATTTAATATGCTGCATTGCCTTAAAAATGTCGCCTTATGAACACCCTCCAAATAGATAGTATGCAAACGACCAACAAGGAACTGATCCGGCTAAGTTTATCCAGCGCCCTTTCCTATTCCGAGTACAGAGCACTGGTAGAAAGTCTTGCCAAGGAGGGCCGCACCACCGGTTCGGAACAAACGGAAGCCTTGGTCAACTACACCCGGTTGAACGATCGAAGGATGAAACGGTGGGATAAGACCCTCAAGTTCGATTCGGGAACCGTAGACACGATTGCGAAGTTCAACAAGAAGGTTACGTGGTTGGTGCTTACCGAGAGTTGGTGCGGTGATGCTTCACCCTCAATGCCAGTGATGCATAAAATAGCGGAATTGAATCCGAACATATCGTTTCGTATTGTACTCCGGGATGAAAATTTGGAGTTGATGCAACGTTTTCTCACCCACGGGGCGATGTCTATTCCCAAACTGATTGTCATCGATGATTTAAGCGGGGAGGTCTTGGATACATGGGGCCCACGGTCTGAGGCCGCCACGAAATTGGTCGAGGATTACAAGGCAACCCACGGTGTACTGACTCCCGAATTCAAGCAAGAGCTTCAGCTATGGTACAACAAGGATAAAGGGAAGAGCGTGGTCGAAGACTTAACGGGTCTTTTGTTGAAATAAATAGGTAATGGTACCTTTTTGGGAAGCTCTTGAAGAAGAACTGAACTTCGCTTTTAGTGCATATGCAATGGCGTTGTCGACCAGACATCCGTTCGAAGTGCCTGAACTCTTTTCATTGAAATTGGCATCGACGACATTGCCCAACGCATCCACTTGAATGTTAACCACCACTTTCCCACCTTCAATACAGGTATAGATGGGTGGGGGCAGTCTGTAGTTGTTACGATCCACCAAAGAGTAGGAGACCGAAGTACGGCGTTTGGCCAAATTATTGGTAAATTCTTCCTTCTGCGCTTCTTTTTCACCTAGAAGCTGTTTTTTCTCCTCGCGTTTTTTTGCTAATTCCTTTACCCGCTCCGCGTATTCGGAATCCGCCATTAGGTCTGTGGGATCGCCCTCGTCCGAAGAGGCTTCTTTTTCCGCCATCAATTCCTCCAAGGTCTTCAACGGTTCCGGATTCCCGAAGCTGGGTTTGGCAGTTTCGTTAAAGGCCATGTGACTTTTGATGGGATCGGCGTTGGCTATTTCTTCCAACAGTTTCTCTTTTTCCTCCAAGAGCTCCTCGATATCCTCCTCCGCTAAAATCATCTCCACCACATACTCGTCCTCCCTCTCTCCTTGCCCCATACTGATATTGAATAGAATCAATACGATGATCGACAGTGAAAAAAGCGTAATCAAAAACGATAGTTGTTTACGATTGAGACTCATAGTGCTATAACCACAATTTCCTAAAAATATTTTAAATAATCGTTGAACGGAAAGATTCCTACATGTTTCTTGCAATTATCATGCCTTTCCGAGCAAGTTTTCCGCAAAAACGGAGGGAGCAAGGGCATTATTTACGTTATAATCGCCTATTTTGGTTCTTCTAAGTTTCGACAAATGTCCGCCACTTCCCAAAGCGGCTCCAAAATCATGTGCTAAAGACCGAATATACGTGCCTTTGCCGCAAACTACACGAAATTGTACTTCGGGCATCGAAATACCGGAGATTTCAAATTCGTGTATCGTAACTTTTCTTGATTTAACGGTAACTTCCTTGCCTTCCCGCGCATATTCGTACAAGCGTTTACCCTCTTTCTTCAGGGCCGAAAATACTGGCGGTTGCTGTTCGATTTCACCGAGGAATAGAGTAGTTGTCTCAGCAATAAGCCCTTTCGTAATATGTTCGATAGGGTAACTTTTATCGATCTCGGTTTCCAGATCATAAGACGGAGTGGTAGCCCCTAAGGTAATCGTCCCCGTGTATTCCTTTACTTGGCCCTGCAATTCATTGATTTTCTTGGTGAATTTTCCCGTACAGATCAACAGCAACCCGGTAGCCAAGGGATCCAAGGTACCGGCATGGCCGATTTTAATTTTCTTTAAATCGAATTTTCGACGGATGGCCCATTTGATTTTGTTCACTGCTTGGAACGAAGACCATCCCATTGGTTTATCGATCAATAACAACTGCCCCTCGAGAAAATCCTCCTTGGTCATCAGATCACGGTTAGGGGACGTATAAAATAGTGAATGAGCAAGAGGGCGATGCCGACAACGATGCGGTAGTAACCAAAGACCTTAAAACCATGCTTGCTTAGGTATCCTATAAAGGTTTTTATGGCGAGCATGGCGACCAGGAAACCTACTACATTCCCAATGATGAGCTGGTTCACCTGTTCAGAAGTCAGGGTAAATCCGGCATTGTAATAGTCGTAGCTTTTCTTCAAGGTCGCTCCCAGCATGGTAGGCACGGCAAGAAAAAACGAAAATTCCGCTGCTGCCGTCCGTGATAATTTTTGTGTCATTCCCCCTACGATACTGGCACCGCTACGCGATACTCCCGGAATCATCGCCAAACATTGAAAAAGCCCAATTTTAAAAGCGGTTCCATAGGAAATATCAGTTTCTTCGGCATCACCGAACCAGTCGTCGACCTTTAAAAGCACAAAACCTCCAAGTACCAAGGAAACCGCCACGGTAATCGGGTTTTCCAACAACGAATCGATGACATCGCTCAATAAAAGGCCTAAAACTACCGCTGGAATAAAGGCAACGAGTAGTTTGAAATAAAAATCGATGCTTTGAAAAAACCGCTTAAAATAGAGAACGACTACCGACATGATGGTACCTAACTGTATTACAATCGTGAAAAGTTTGGTAAAGTCTTCCTGGGCGATCCCATAAAACGAGGAGGCGATGATCATATGCCCGGTTGAGGATACAGGCAGGTATTCGGTAATCCCTTCTATGATCGCCAATACAATGGCTTGCAGAATATCCAAAACTGGTTACTTCTTATGCGGATTCAACAAAATAGCATACACCTCGATACCCAGGCCGATAAGCACTAAAGTAGGGGCCAGACGTATTCTGCGGAAGTTGTAGATCTCCTCGTTGAAAACATTGGGGTCGTCGGTACCACCACCGCTCATCAAAATGAAGCCCAAAGCGATGCAGGCAATGCCTATAAACATAAACAGATAGTTCTTCTTCTGGAAAATGAATTCCTGCTGTGCACGCTGCTCGGGTTGGTTGTGTTTATTTTTTGCCATGGCGCAAATTTAGGAAAAAGTTATTGGTTAGTAGGCTCCATTCGTAGTACGCTGTCAGGATATTGCGTTTTGAGTGTCCAAAATCCGTCGATTGAAACCTTGCTTCCTATTATCGGTAGCCAAATAAGGCTATTTCTAATAATAGAGCTCGTCGGTTCGGAGATTCAAAAAGCGTTGGGTGGCGAAAAAAGTACTGATCCATGAAATCAAAATGCCTAAAACGAACACCCCACCGAACAGAACCCCCAGTACCATCGCATCCCCAAAAAGATTCAGTTCCGGGAAGGTGGTGTCCAAATAATAAAGGAGTCCTGCCAAGGCCAACATCGCCAATACGGCACCAAGCATCCCTAGTTGAATGTTCGTCCAAATAAAGGGTCTGCGAATAAAGGTCTTGGTCGCTCCCACCATTTGCATGGTCTTGATGATAAACCGTTTTGCATAGATGCTGAGGCGAATGGAACTGTTGATCAATAAAACGGCGATAAAGGTAAAGACACCGCTTGCCACGAGGATCCAAAAACTGATTTTTTTTACATTGTCGTTCAACAAGCCTACCAAGGGTTTGTCATAGCTTACTTCGTCTACATAGCCTTTCGTCGAAAGGTCCGCAGCGATTTCCTCGATTTGTACGGGAGAAACGAAATCGGCCTTAAGTTTAACGTCTATGGAATTCTTTAGTGGATTATAACCGAGAAATTCCATAAAATTTTCCCCGATTTCCTCACTGTGCTGCTGGGCGGCCTCTTCTTTGGAGATATAGGTGGCCGATTTTACATAGTCGGCCAGCGCCAAACTTTTCTGAAGTTGGTTCACTTCTACTTCCTTGGCACTTTCCTTTAAGAAAACCGAAATCGTAATCTGTTCCTTGAAGTGGTCGGCCATTTTCTTGGTGTTGAGTACCAAAAGCCCCAAAACACCCAGCAAAAAAAGTACCAACCCAATACTCAGTACCACTGAGAAATAGGAAGATATCAACTTTCTTTTTTGATAGCTTTCAAACGATTTGCCCATAGGAGGTATAAAGTGTAAAAATAGGAAAGTAAATCTAATAAACTTATTTTTGCGCGATACAGAAAAGAAACTCCTGAAATGCAATACGATTTCAATAGAATAGAGGCCAAATGGCAGCTATATTGGGCCAAGAACCAAACGTTTAAGGCGGAGAACAGCTCGGATAAGGAAAAATTCTATGTATTGGATATGTTCCCATACCCCTCGGGAGCGGGCTTGCATGTAGGGCATCCGTTGGGCTATATCGCCAGTGATATCTATGCGCGCTACAAGCGTCATCGGGGTTTCAATGTATTGCACCCGCAAGGGTATGATTCCTTTGGGCTTCCGGCGGAGCAGTATGCCATTCAAACGGGACAGCATCCAGCGATTACGACCGAGGCCAATATCAAACGGTACCGGGAGCAATTGGATAAAATCGGATTTTCGTTCGACTGGAGCCGTGAGGTGCGCACTTCCGACCCCAAATATTACAAATGGACCCAATGGATCTTTATTCAGCTTTTCAACTCATGGTACAATAAGGGTTCGGATAAGGCAGAGGATATTACCGGTTTGATCGCCCTTTTTGAAAAGGAGGGAAATAGTAAGGTCAATGCGGTTTGTGATGAGGATACGGAAGTTTTTTCAGCGGAGGAATGGAAACGGTTTTCAGCAGGGCGGCAACAAGAAATTCTTTTAAAATATCGGTTGACCTATTTGGCGGAAAGTGAGGTCAATTGGTGTCCGGCGCTCGGTACCGTATTGGCGAACGATGAAATTGTTAACGGTGTTTCGGAACGTGGGGGGCATCCGGTCATTCGAAAGAAAATGACCCAATGGAGCATGCGTATTTCTGCCTATGCGCAACGATTATTGGACGGACTCGAGAAAATCGATTGGCCACAACCTCTCAAAGATTCCCAGACCAATTGGATCGGTAGAAGCGAGGGAGCGAGTGTTACATTTAAAGTACTGGATTCGGAACAGGCATTCGCTGTTTTTACCACCCGTCCGGACACTATTTTTGGGGCAAGTTTTATGACGCTGGCTCCCGAACATGAATTGGTTCCGTTGATTACCACCTCGGAACGAAAAGCAGCGGTCGAAGCATACATCGAAACTACTGCAAAACGCTCCGAGCGCGATCGTATGGCGGACGTAAAGACCATTACCGGCGTTTTCACCGGTGCCTATGCAGAGCATCCGTTTACCAAAGAACCCATCCCTATTTGGATAGGTGACTATGTATTGGCAGGCTATGGCACTGGGGCGGTAATGTCGGTTCCCTGTGGGGACCAGCGTGATTATGATTTTGCAAGGCATTTCAATATTCCCATACCGAATATCTTTGATGGGGTCGATATTTCAGAGGAGGCCTTTGCCGATAAGGAAAAGACCGTAATCACCAATTCGGGCTTCCTGAACGGGCTACCCTATAAAAAAGCGGTACAAAGGGTCATAGCCGAATTGGAAAAAATAGGCCAAGGCAAAGGAAAGGTCAATTACCGTTTGCGTGATGCCGTGTTCAGTAGGCAACGGTATTGGGGCGAACCGTTCCCCGTATATTACGATGCGGATGGCATGCCCCGGATGATAAATGAGAAATATTTACCGATCGAGCTTCCGGAAGTCGAAAAATACCTTCCTACCGAAACCGGGGAACCTCCTCTGGGCAATGCGACCCACTGGGCATGGGACATTGAAAGATCGGCAGTTGTCAGCAATGATTTGATCGATCACAAAACCGTTTTTCCGTTAGAGTTGAATACCATGCCCGGCTGGGCGGGAAGTTCCCAATACTTTAATCGGTATATGGATCCACATAACGAAACGGAAATCTTCTCCCGGGAGGCCATCGACTATTGGCAAGACGTAGATCTTTATATCGGAGGTAGCGAACATGCCACGGGGCACTTACTGTATTCGCGCTTTTGGCAAAAGTTTATGTATGACAGAGGGTGGGTACCCAAGGATGAATATGCCAAAAAATTGATCAACCAAGGGATGATTACGGGGACGAGTGCATTTGTTTATAGGGAAGAAGGTTCCGGTAAAGTTATTTCCAAAGGCTTGATTACGGATAAAAGGGTGACGCCTATTCATGCCGACGTTTCTTTCGTGAATGCATCGGATGAACTCGATGTCGACGCTTTCAAAAAATGGCAGCCCGAGTATAAGGATGCAGAGTTTGTTTTGGAAGATGGAAAATACGTGGTAGGCCGCGAAATCGAAAAGATGTCCAAGTCCAAGTACAACGTCGTTAATCCCGATGAAATCTGCGAACAGTACGGAGCGGATAGCCTACGGCTGTATGAAATGTTTCTGGGCCCTTTGGAGCAGTCCAAACCCTGGAACACCGCAGGAATCACTGGGGTACATGGCTTCCTAAAAAAATTATGGAGACTTTATCATTCCGGTCCAAACGGGGAATTTTACGTAGAAGGTGCCTCTCCTTCAAAGGGGTCGGTGGAAGACCTCTCAGCCGAAAGTCTGAAAACACTTCACAAAACCATCAAAAAAGTGGAGGAAGACATTGAGAACTTCAGTTTTAATACCTCGGTCGCTACTTTTATGATCTGTGTAAACGAACTTACCGCACAAAAATGCAAGAGTCGCACTATATTGGAACCCCTGGCCGTTTTGGTCGCTCCCTACGCACCGCATATCTCCGAGGAACTCTGGGAAAAGCTGGGGCATTCCGAATCGATTGCGACCGCCTCTTGGCCCACTTTTAATCCGGAATATTTGGTGGAAAGTACCAAGGAGTATCCGATCTCCTTTAACGGTAAAAAACGTTTTACTTTGGAGTTGCCGGCCGATATGGATAAGGAAGCCATCGAAACGGCGGTCATGGCACACGAAAAAACCCAAGAACAACTACAGGGGCGTACACCCAAAAAGGTAATCGTGGTCCCGGGGAGGATTGTGAATATCGTAGGGTGACCCGACTTCGTAATATAGTATCTCCAATTTGTCATTCCTAGACATGAGGAGTGCCGAGAGTAACAAAAAGCACGATGGACAATCTTGAAATCATAGGCCTCATCGCCGCTGCGCTCACCACTTCGGCCTTTGTGCCCCAAGTGTACAAAGCTTGGAAACTCAGGTCTACCAAAGATATTTCCTTAACGATGTATTTGGTCTTTCTTACCGGAATCATATTGTGGCTCTTCTATGGCATCCAAATCGGAAGTTTAAGCATGACGATTGCCAATTCGGTTACGGCAGTACTCTCCCTTATAATCATCATGCTTAAAATTAAGTATAAATAAATTTAGAAACTATACCCCCTAATTTTTAGGGGGTAATCTGGCAAATACTATCTTTTTATCCCTATAACCCCCTATTTTTGTCGATTATATTTTTATTATTGTTGCAATTGTCACAATTTTGTGTTGTAATCTATAAATAATCAACAGATGACTGTAGGAGTTCCAAAAGAAATAAAAAACAATGAAAGCCGGGTGGGGATGACCCCGGCCGGTGTGTACGAACTGGTAAAAAACGGTCATACCGTATACATACAATCTACTGCGGGGGAAGGCAGTGGTTTTTTTGATGCCGACTATAAAAAGGCTGGTGCCATCATCTTGGATACGATCGGTCAGGTATATGCCATGAGCGACATGATCGTAAAGGTAAAGGAACCTATCCAAGAGGAATACCAACTTGTACAGCCAAACCAAGTGGTGTTCACTTATTTTCATTTTGCATCAAGTGAGCCGTTGACAAAGGCGATGATCGACAGCAGCGCCATTTGCATCGCCTATGAAACCGTGGAAGACGATGAGGGTACCCTGCCGTTGCTTACCCCTATGTCCGAGGTGGCGGGTCGAATGGCGATTCAGCAAGGAGCCAAGTATTTGGAGAAACCGGTCAAGGGCCGAGGGGTACTTTTGGGAGGGGTTCCCGGAGTGGCGCCGGGAAAAGTACTGGTGCTTGGAGCAGGTGTCGTGGGAATTCAAGCTGCAAAAATGGCAGCCGGACTCGGTGCTCACGTGACCATCCTCGATATCAATATGAAGCGATTGCGTTATGTAAACGATGTGATGCCCCCACATGTCGTTACCGAGTTTTCGAATGAGTTCAATATTCGCAAACACATCAAGGATCATGATTTGATTATCGGTGGGGTATTGCTGAAGGGAGCAAAGGCACCCAACCTCATTACGCGGGATATGCTTAAGGAAATGAGGGCGGGAACGGTCATTGTCGATGTTGCGGTGGACCAGGGAGGCTGCGTCGAAACGACACGGCCCACTACCCATGAAGATCCGGTGTATATCATCGATGACGTAGTGCACTATTCCGTAGCAAATATGCCCGGGGCGGTCCCATATACCTCTACGATGGCATTGACCAATGTTACCTTGCCCTACGTATTGAAACTGGCCGATTTAGGTTGGGAAAAAGCGACCGAAACCGATGCGTCTTTGCAAAAAGGCCTTAACATCGTGAAGGGTAAAGTGGTTTACGAAGAAATAATGGAAGCCTTTGGGTGGGAACCCGTGATGGCATAAAACGTACATTCTGTCAGTTCAATCCAGCCCCGTCACTTCCTTTTGACTAATTCAGGAAGAATGGCGGGGTTTTTGCTATATAAAGACATGTTATTCCCGTGAAAATGGGAATCGTTAATTAATGGGATTCCTTCAAAAAAGGAATCTTTAGTATCTTTAATAAATTTTTAAAAAGAGAATCGTTATGATGGGATATTATATATTAATCGGAGCTATTGCCTTGGTCAGTTGGCTGGTAAGTAGCCGATTAAAGAGCAAGTTCAAGCACTACAGCCAAGTGCATTTGCAAAACGGAATGAGCGGTGCCGAAATCGCTGAAAAAATGCTTGCCGACCATGGCATCCGGGATGTAAAAGTTGTTTCTACAGGTGGTATGCTGACCGACCACTACAATCCGGTGAACAAAACGGTCAACTTGAGCGAAGGAGTTTACAACCAGCGCAATGCGGCCGCAGCGGCTGTTGCGGCACATGAATGCGGGCACGCTGTGCAGCACGCCCAGGCCTATGAATGGTTGACCATGCGTTCCAAATTGGTACCAGTAGTTCAGGTGACCTCTGGAATGAGCATGTGGGTAGTTTTTGGCGGACTCATGTTGGGAGCCGCTGCAGGAGTCGGATTTGGCTATTGGGTAGCCATCGCAGGCTTGGTCATGATGTGCTTGGCCACCTTATTTAGTTTTATAACGCTACCAGTGGAATACGATGCCAGTAACCGTGCATTGGCATGGTTAAAGTCAAAAAACATCGTGACCCAACAAGAGTACAAAGGTTCTGAGGACGCGCTCAAATGGGCGGCCCGCACCTATTTGGTGGCCGCTATTGGTTCCCTTGCCACGTTGGTTTATTGGGGGATGCAGGTATTGGGAGGAAGGGACTAGAGGACCAAAACCGGGAACCGGAGACGATACGAAGCCTGCCGTGATTGGTTCACGGCAGGTTTTTTTATTTCATACCTTTAACTATAATTGTTTGCGAATTTTGGAGCATCTTGAAATAAAAGTAGCGACAACGGAAGATTTGACCGCGCTGGAAAAAGTCGGGGAGCGATTGTTCGATTATCCCATCAAAAAAGAGAGAACGGTTGAATTCCTATCCGATCCTAGACATCATTTGGTTCTTGCCTATGACGGAATTCAGCTGGTGGGGATGGCCTCCGGGTTTCATTACGTGCATCCGGACAAAGATCCACAGCTTTTTGTGAACGAGGTGAGTGTCTTGGAGGGGTATCGCAACAGGGGAATTGGTCGACGATTAGTGCAATTTCTGGTGAAGGAAGGTCAAAGATTGGGATGTGTAGAAGCTTGGGTCGCTACCGAAAAGTCGAATAGGGCCGCTCAAAAAGCATACCTGGCCGCTGGGGGAACCGAGAGTCGGGAAAGGGTGGTCCTTTATGGGTTTGCAATGGTTAAATCGTAATCTGTCGATCGATTTGCTGTGCCAATGATATAAAGGTCTCGGTTCGGGAGACCCCCTCTATCTGTTGAATTTCGTTGTTTAGTACCTGCATTAAGTGTTCGTTGTCACGACAGAGCACTTTGACCAGAATAGACCAATCCCCAGTGGTGTAGTGGCATTCCAATACTTCGGGAACCTTTTCCAATTGTTTCACGGCTACGGGGTTGCTCATCGCTTTGTCCAAATAAATACCGACATAGGCCATGGTGGTGTAGCCCATTACCTTGGCATTGATCACAAACTTGGAACCCGCCAATAATCCAGAGGCTTCCAATTTGCGGAGTCTTTGGTGAATGGCGGCTCCAGAGATACCGATGCTCCGTGCGATTTCCAACACGGGTTTTCGGGCATCGGCCATCAAAAACCTTAGAATTTTCTTATCGATGCCATCAATCTTTAGCTTTTCGTTATTGAATTTCATGATTCTGGTTATAGATTGATAGTTGAAATATCAAATATAGTATAAAAATTTATCACTTAAGTTACTGACCACTCCGGCCAATCGGGAAGACATCCACCTATTTAGGCCTAAGTTAAAGAAATTGGAGGGTAGACTATAGGGCTATCCACTATTGTTAGGTCTGACAAAGGAAGGAATTGACTAGCTTGCAACAGAGTCCGGGTTGTACCCCAAATAGGGCACTTCGAATTCCTTGAAAACGACCCCATACTTTTGGAGCTCCGCAAGAATAGGTTCGTAGACTTCCCGGGTAATCGGAATCTGTACCCCAGGCGTGGTTATTTTTTTATTCAGGATCAACAAGGTGGCGATGGCTACCGGAAGTCCGACCGTTTTCGCCATGGCAGTGTGCGTGTGGGTTTCCCCGATAACCACCATATTGGCGTCAATTTGCCGTTTTTTACTATGAAGCTCGTACCCGAATTTGTGATACATTACAATCATGTCCTTATCATCTTGCGCGAGCGTCCAACTATCCTCCAAAATGGTCTGTAACACTTGGGCCGGGGTTGCATTTTTCAGGCGAATGCTCTTTTCATGGCTAAAAAGGTCGAGCTCCACTAATTTGTCCCACATGATATCGTCCTGATCGATTTTCAGGTAGTGGCGTAGTTTAAGTTCCACCGAGTCGGTAGGGGAATAGGGCAGGAACAGGTTTACGAATTCGCGATATGACATGCCCTCCGAGTTTTCGATATGATAGCTGTCGTCGGTCATGCCCAATTGTACGAACATGTTCCATGCTTTGGAGAAACCTACGCGCCGCATGGTGCCTCGGTAAAGGGTAAGCACGTCTTGAAGGCCATAAGCCTCTCGATAGTCCAACGAATCCCGATTGGCATATCCTTCAAAGCGCCCATAGCCTTCGATATCGAAAAATTCGGTGCGTCGAAACAGTTTGTGATAGGGGATGTATTTGTAACTTCCCTCCTGAAGGAATTTGGCGGTGCCGCCCTGTCCTGCCACTACCACGTTTCGAGGATTCCAGGTAAACTTGTAGTTCCACAGGTTGTCATCGCTCTCAGGAGCCACCAGTCCGCCTGTAAACGACTCGAATAATAACATCTTTCCTCCTTTGGCGCGAATGCGGTCGATGACCTGCATGGCACTCATATGGTCGATACCAGGGTCAAGGCCAATCTCGTTCATAAAGACCAGGCCTTTCTTTTTGGCCTGTTCATCCAAACTCTTTATCTCCTTGCTAACATAGGAGGCAGTTACCAGGTGTTTTCCAAACGCAATGCAATCGATCGCGACCTTACCATGAAAACGGGCCGGAAGCATCGATACCACGATGTCGGAGGCCTGAATTGCCTTCGTACGTTGTTCATCCTTGAAAATATCCAGGGTAATAGCAGTACAGGAAGGATGGTTTTTTACCTTGTCGGAAATTGACTCGGGATGCAAATCGCCAATGGTCAAATGCAACTTTTCCGTAGGTGCCTTTTCCAGAATATAATCCAATAAATAGGAGGTTGATTTGCCCGCTCCGAGTACCAGTATATTGTGCATGCGCTGTTATGATTACCTTTGTTGTAACGAAATACGAAGGTATCAAATTGTGATATTTTTAATGAAAAGTGATTGTAAAGTTATGAACAGAACAATTTTTGTGACAGGTTGTATACTAGGTGCGTTAGCTGTGGCATTGGGGGCCTTTGCGGCACACGGATTGGAAAAGCTCGTTGATACGGCGGCAATCGATACCTTTCAGACAGGTGTGCGCTACCAAATGTATCATGCCCTCGTGTTATTGATTTTGGGCAAGCTCGGACAGTTGCCCGATACACGCAAACGATGGATTTTTTATGCGCTGCTGACCGGCATCCTACTTTTTTCTTTCTCGATTTATTTTTTGGCGACCAATGAGCTCACCAGCTTTGATTTTAGGACAATCGGTTTTATAACCCCGGTAGGAGGTGTCTTTCTGATGGTAGGTTGGGGCTTGTTAGGCTTTGGTTGTTTACGCTATTTCGACTAATATATTCTCAAAATTTATAGGCCAAAAATATATTTATGATAATTTTGCCCCATCAAATCCGCTACTGAATGAACAATTCGAAAAACCGACCAACTTCCATCTCTCTGGAATCGTATGGAATTACCCATGCCAATATCAACTATCAACTCTCTCCCGATGATTTACACCAAATTACCTTGGAGAGGAAGATGGGCCGGGAGGCTTCCTCGGGAGCCTTGGCCGTGAATACCGGGGAGTTTACCGGGCGATCTCCCAAAGATCGGTTTATTGTAAGGGATGCCATTACCGAGGATAAGGTCTGGTGGAGCGATATCAATATTCCTTTTACACCCGAAAAGTTCGATGCGTTATACGACAAAGTAATTGCTTATTTAAATGATAAAGAGCTTTATGTAAGGGATTGTTACGCCTGTGCCGACCATAATTATCGGATGGACATCCGGGTGGTCAATGAATATCCGTGGTCGAACCTATTCGTCTATAACATGTTCATTCGCCCAACCCAGGAAGAGCTAAAAGACTTCGATCCCGAATGGACGGTCATCAATGCGCCCGGCTTTATGGCAGATGCCAAGGAAGACGGTACCCGACAACACAACTTTGCCATATTGAATTTCACAAGAAAAATTGCTTTAGTGGGTGGAACGGGATATACCGGTGAAATTAAAAAAGGCATCTTTTCCGCGCTGAATTTCATTCTTCCCGTTGAAAAGAATACATTGCCGATGCACTGTTCGGCCAATGTGGGCAAGGATGGTACTACTGCTTTGTTTTTTGGACTTTCGGGCACGGGAAAGACCACTTTGTCGACCGATGCCTCCAGAAAGCTTATCGGGGACGACGAACATGGATGGAACAATGAGAATGCTGTCTTTAATTTTGAAGGGGGCTGTTATGCAAAGGTTATCAACCTATCCAAAGAAAAAGAACCTGAGATTTATGGGGCCATTAAAAAGGGAGCCATATTGGAAAATGTGATTATGGATGGAAACGGGGTGGTCGATTTCGCCGACACGACCATCACCCAAAATACCCGGGTGAGCTACCCTCTTTACCATATTGAAAACGTACAGCGTCCCTCCATCGGAAAAAATCCAAAAAACATCTTTTTTTTGACTGCCGACGCCTTTGGGGTACTGCCTCCGATTTCAAAACTGACACCAAGCCAAGCCGCCTATCATTTTATTTCGGGCTATACGGCTAAAGTTGCCGGTACCGAAGCGGGAGTAGTAGAGCCCATTCCTTCTTTTTCGGCCTGTTTTGGGGCACCTTTTATGCCCTTGCATCCTGCAAAATATGCGGAGATGTTGAGTAGAAAGATGCAAGACAGCGGGGTGAGCGTTTGGCTTGTAAACACCGGTTGGACCGGTGGTCCGTACGGGGTAGGTACCCGAATGAAACTTCAATACACCCGTGCTATGATCAACGCGGTGCTGAACGGTGATTTGGGACTGTACTCCTACGACGATTACCATATACACTCCGTTTTTGGAGTGGCCCAGCCCAGAACCTGTCCTGGTGTCCCGACCGATGTGCTGAGTCCCCGGACCACATGGAACGATGACAAGGCATACTACACCACGGCCTTTAAACTGACCAATGCCTTTCGTGAAAATTTCAAGAAGTTCGAAGCCTATGCTAGCGAAGAGATTCGAAGAGGCGGCCCGCAGCGGTATGCTTTTTGACCTGAAAACACCACCAAATAGAAATGTTGGTTTCTTAACTCCCGCTTTGTAAAAATAAAACCCTGTGAAGTACTTCACAGGGTCGGTATCTTTAACTAACTGTTTTCCTTGTACATTCCGATAAAGCTTGCTGTTGGAAAGAACAAGCTGGTTTTATTCACCAATCGAGATTTAAATGTTCCGAGGTTGTTTATTTCTTGTTGACAGTAGTTATATATTTTTGAAGTGCCATGGTCATTGAGGGGGTTTCGGGTGTAGGAGCCTGGATATCGATTCGTAGTCCGGCCTCGGTGGCGGCGGTAACAGTCGAATTGCCAAAAACGGCGATTCTGGTATCGTTCTGTTCAAAGTCGGGAAAATTCTTCAATAACGACTCGATTCCCGAGGGACTAAAGAATACCAAAATATCATAATAGACATCCCTAAGATCTGATAGATCACTGATGACCGTTTTGTAAAAGATGCCCCTGGTCCAATCAACACCCATTTTGTCCAAGGTTTCCGGTACGATGGGTTTCAAGGAATCCGAGGAGGGTAACAAGAACTTTTCATCCTTGTACTTTTTGAACATGGGTACCATGTCGGTAAAGTTCATCTTCCCAACATAAATTTTCCGCTTCCGATACACCACATATTTTTGCAAATAGTAGGCCACCGCCTCTGATTGGCAAAAGTATTTCATCGTGTCCGGCACCTTATACCTCATTTCTTCGGCCAAACGAAAATAATGGTTGACCGCATTTCTACTGGTTAGGATTATGGCGGTATAATTGTTGAGGTCTATTTTTTGCTGACGTACTTCTTTCGCGTCAACCCCCTCAACATGAATGAAGGGCCTGAAATCCACTTTTACTTTTTCTTTGTCAATAAGTCTTGCGTAGGGGGAGTTCTCCATTTTCGGTTCTGGCTGGGAAACCAAAATCGTCTTTACTTTCATATCTATCAGCGGTTTAGGTAACTTCCTATTATCACCAAGGGTGAAATTTCAAGTGCGCAAAGGTACAAAATAAAATAGAAAAAATGAGTCGCAATGAATTTTTGATGATTCCTTAGTGTAGTGACCAAACCAATGGCATTCACCAACAGAATTAGGAATATCGCTAAATAAACTACAAAGATTGCGTCCCGTAAAACAAAAGAAAGGGTCACATTCGCAAGGAACATGATTACACCGCTATAGTTGAGGTACGATAGCTTTTTGAAAATAATCTCGGAAATGACTTTTCTGGAGCCAAAAATATAGCCGTTGCCCAATTGCAATGCGACTTTTAGGAGTAAAAAAAGTAGTAGGAACGCCAAAATAATCAAGAACATGCCAGGGTATGAATCATGACCAACATCCAAGAGGATATTTTGAGCCAGATAAATAAAAAGCGCAAAATTGATGGTCTGGAAAATAGTAAAGAAAACGTGAAACCAATTTATCAAGCGATCTTTTTTGTTATACATAAAAACGTACTTGTTGTTGAAGGGCAGAATAATGAAGTTCAGAAATCTGCTATAGAACATGCTTTTGGCCATTACAACGAAAAGAAGGCTCGAAAAAATCAGGATGGTGATCCAATCAGTGTTAGTTGCCGTTCTAAGAATGGGTTCCATTTATTCTAATTTGATACTGTTTCCGTTGAGTCCATATCGCAGACCGTTCTCAGAGATCCCTATTCTAAAGTATCCAGGGTCTTTCATTTTTGGTTTCGGAAGTTTAAACGTAAAATTCGTCGTATCATTTGATTTCAAGACCACAATTTTCCCATCGATCGGTCGAACGCTCATCGGAATTATATCCTTGATGCGCTTGTAATCGTTCAAATATCCCACTGCAAACTTCAATTTCGATAAATCGATATCGGTATCATACGGGTTGTAAACCTGTAGCAAATGTTCCTCTTCGCTCGAAAGGGTAAAGGTTTTGGGTTTTACATAGGCGCGTAGCTTTCGGAACGACTCAAAGTTTTCGATATACTTTCCATAGTAAATATCCCCTTTTAAATTGGTAAAGGCCACTTCTTCGTTGGTCATGAATGGAGATACATAATAGACGTTCCGATGCTGCACGGTACGTTCACTTTCATCTATGGAGTATTGGTTTTGCCGGTAATTGATATTGTTCAACGAATAGGTTGGGACATCCCTATAAAAGGCATACATCGGTGCCAGCCGGTACGTATTTTCGAAGACTACAGGGATATCTCCTATCTTTGATTTCAGTTCGCCTGTCCATAGCTTGTTACCATGGCTTTCGTAATGTACGGGAAATAGAGCGGGGATTACCAAGCCTAAGCGCAGATACAGCAATACCGCAATGTTGATCAGTCCCATTCGGAAAATCCATTTTCGCGTCTTGACATCCTTGATTAAATGGTAGAACACCAGAATAACGAGAGGAATCGAAACCACGATAATCCATTGCGTCTGTACACGTCGGTTAAAGCTCGAAACGAAAAAGAACAGCAACACCCCATAGGTAAGGAAAACCAAGGCCCGTGTGAAAGTATCCTTAGGCCGGGTTTTAAATAGCGCACGGTACACCCATGGGAAAGTGAGCCCAAAAAGAGCTACTAGATTGACCAAAAAACCAAGGGTATATTTGTCGAATCGATAGGCATCGTTCGGTCGCTCGAATAAGTGGTATTTGATCGAGATGAAGTTGTTTTGGTATAACCATAAAAAATGGGGTAGGTAAGCGAGTAACGAAACCGCCACGGCCAGCCAGGCGTATTTATTGGTCAGGAGTTTTAAATTGGAAAGCAGCACAAACACAATGACCAGTACTGCGTGGTACTTACTGTACATGAGCGCTGCCATTACGAGGCCTAAAAAAATGCCCGCTAAAGCCGAGGGTTTCTCGGTAAATCTTTTATATACCAACAAAAAAAGTGCGGTAAAAAACAAGAGTGGTGTATCGGGAAGGGTGAAGAATCCGTAGGCATTCAAAAGTGTCATAGAGAACGCCAGGATGAAGAAATGGGGTATGAAATCGTTTTTTTTGGGGTGGTCGATGGTCAACCAAAGTGTTGCCAGTGTTGCAACGGAGAATAGGCAGCTAATAAAACGTACCCCGAGTTCCCCTTCAAAAAAAAGACAACCGGCCCGAATCATCCAAGCGACCATGGGCGGATGATCAAAATAACCAAAGGCCATATCCTGTGCATAGTGCCAATAATAGGCTTCGTCGAAAATAAGTTCCGTAAAGTGTGCCTGCAATAGATTGATGGCCAAAATAGCCCCTAAGAGATATAAAAAGATTTTGGGAAATTTTGATGGCATGTATCGTGGCTGATTCAGAAATCAAAATTACAAATTCTTGCCTATCCCTATCCTCTAAAAAAAGCATAAATACCGTTCACCTATTTTAACACCCTGATTGAAAATACTATTTTTGCCAAAATGAATTTGTTCGCATCTTTCTTTTTACCCACAAACCAGAAACTCGGATACGTTCAATAGTTTAAAAATTAATGTCCGACAGTCTAGTAATTATCCCAACTTACAATGAAATCGAGAACATTGAGGCGATTGTCAAGGCCGTCTTCTCCCTGAAAAAGGGTTTTCATGTACTGGTTGTCGATGACAATTCACCAGATGGCACGGCTGCACGGGTCACCGAAATGCAGCACGAATTTGGAGACAAGCTTTTTTTGGAAGTACGAAAGGAAAAATCAGGTTTGGGCACGGCCTATATTCACGGATTCAAATGGGCCATTGCCCGTAAGTACGATTACATCTTTGAAATGGATGCGGACTTTTCCCATAATCCGCAAGACCTGGAGCGACTTTACCAAGCATGTGCCAATGGGGCCGACATGTCGATAGGCTCTCGCTACAAAAAAGGGGTCAACGTGGTCAATTGGCCACTATACCGCGTTTTGTTATCGTATGGTGCCTCATTTTATGTAAAAATGATTACGGGCATGCGGGTACATGACCCTACCGCCGGTTTCGTGTGCTATAAGCGTCATGTTTTGGAAACTATCGACCTTGATTCGGTTCGTTTTATCGGCTATGCCTTCCAGATAGAGATGAAGTTCAGAACCTATCTTCAAGGATATAAAATCGAAGAGGTGTCGATAGTCTTCCGCGATCGGGTGAAGGGGAAATCCAAAATGAGCGGATCAATTATCAAGGAGGCCGTTTGGGGGGTCTTTGTAATGAAATTGCGTAGTATGTTCCAGAAAAAACGATTTTAATATGGGGAAGCAGTTGCTTAAAAACGTGATGTTGGTCAATGAAAATCGCATCCATGAAAGTGATGTATTGGTAAAGGACGACATCATTCTCAAAATTGACCGTGATATCAGCGACCCGCAAGCAAAGGTGTTTGATCTTCATGGACACTATTTGCTGCCCGGCGTAATCGATGATCAGGTACACTTTCGGGAACCCGGCCTCACCCATAAGGGGACGATTGCAACGGAAAGCAGGGCGGCGGTTGCCGGGGGTATTACCACCTTTATGGAACAGCCCAACACCAACCCACAGACCACTACCATCGAGAAACTGGAGGAAAAGTTTCAAATAGCCGCCCAGAGTGCCTTCGCCAATTATTCCTTTCTGTTTGGCGGTACCAATGACAATTTGGAAGAAATAAAGCGTTTGGATAAAAATGCCTGTTCCGGGGTGAAGCTGTTCCTGGGTTCCTCAACGGGCAATATGTTGGTCGATGACGAGGCGGTCATAGAGCAGATTTTTCTCAATACGGAAATGGTCATCTCGGCACACTGTGAGGACGAAAGTACCATTAGAAAAAATTTGGCGAACTATATCTCCCGTTACGGGGATGACATTCCGGTCAAGTTTCATCCCGTTATCAGAAGCGAAGAAGCGTGTTATCTTTCTTCCTCAAAGGCCATTGCGCTGGCAAAAAAAACGGGGGCGCGTTTGCATGTGTTCCATTTATCTACGGGAAAGGAGACCGAATTGTTCCGAAATGACATCCCACTGTCACAAAAGAAAATAACGGCAGAGGTATGTATTCACCATTTGTGGTTCTCCGAGGCGGATTACGACACCAAAGGAACCTTGATCAAATGGAATCCTGCCGTGAAAACGGCCGCGGACAGGGAGCAGCTATGGAAAGCCCTTTTGGATGATCGTTTGGATGTCATTGCCACCGACCATGCGCCACACTTACTTGAGGAGAAAGACAATGTCTATACAAAGGCCCCGTCAGGAGGACCTTTGGTACAGCATGCCCTACCTGCCATGTTGGAAAAGGTTCATGAGGGGGCGATTTCCTTGGAAAAAATGGTGGAAAAGATGTGCCACAACCCCGCGATTCTTTTCGAGATACAAGGACGGGGGTATTTGAGGGAAGGCTACTATGCTGATATGGTAGTGGTCGATATCAATAATCCTTGGAAGGTAACGCCTTCGAATAGCGTATATAAATGTGGATGGTCGCCTTTTGAGGGGACGACTTTTAAATCACAAATTACCCATACTTTTGTAAACGGACATCTGGCCTACGAGAAAGGTCGTTTTTCCGAGCTGCGAAAGGCTAAGAGATTAACTTTTGAAAGAGATTAAGAACCATCCAAGTTTTTTTTTGCTGTTGGGGGCAGTGATACTGTTTTCCTGTGGGGAGCAGGTACTGGAGCCACCAGAAAGACTAATTCCCAAAGAGAAAATGGTGGAAATGCTCACTGATTTGAGCTTGATCAACGCGGCAAAGACGACGAATGTATCGGTACTAAGGGAAAACGGTATCGAACCGATGCCCTATATTTTTAAGAAATACGGGGTCGATAGTGCACAGTTTGTACAGAGTGATCGCTACTACGCGTCCTTACCGGTCGAGTATGAAGATATTCATACCAAGGTAAAGGAACGAATAGAAAAACAACAAGAGGAAGTAGTGCGACAAAAAAAAATCAATGATAGTCTTAAGTTGTTGGAACGTGAACGGAAAAAATCATCTTCGCCCAGCAAAATGAAAAAGGAAATCACGAAAACTACCGATTCTCTTCCATAAACTTTGAACAGGAGAAACCAATCGCCGCATTCAAGGGCTCAAAACTAAAATCGAAATCTCTTTGGATTTTTGAGTTGTCATAAGACTCCTGATGTCTTAATGAATGGATGCTGTTTTTGGTAAGTCGTCTGCCGCGGCCAGATATACTGTGCCAGAGCCAGTCAAGTAGTCGAAAAAGCCCTAGTTGCCAAAATTGAAGCTGTTTTGTAGGTGCTTCCAAACCGAGGTTGGTCTGCAACAATGTCATTATTTCCCGATAACTCCGGTTCTCGGATACGGCCAGATACCGTTCGTTAGTGACATTGGAATGCATCAATCGATATAACATTCGAACCACATCGTTAACGCCAACAAAACCTGTTCCTCCAGGGAGGTAATAGGAATACCCTTTCTTTGCAATTGCAAAGAGCGTTCCGCTTCCACCTTCCCAAAAACCGGGACCGATAATGATACCGGGATTTATGATAACAACGGGAAGCCCTTCCTGTGATCCGCGCCACACTTCCAATTCCGCTTGGTATTTGGAACGGGCATATACATTGGCATGTAATTCCAAAAACTCATTTTCTTCGTTGATTTTGGCACTATCCGCACTACCTCCCATAGTGGCTATACTGCTCACGTAACATAGTTTTTGTACGCGCTTCGCGAGGCAAAGGTTAACGATGTTTGCCGTTCCCCCCGCATTGATCTTTAGTAGGGCATCATAGTCATTGGGATCAAAAGAGATGAATGCGGCCGAATGATACACCCGGTCGATACCTTCAAATGCGTTTTCCAAGGCGGGAATATCATTGACGTCGGCTTCGACCCAATCTATTTTCTGAAATAGTTCAGTGGGATTCCCGACATAATAGGAAAACACTTTCCGTACGCGCTGAAGATCGCTTCCCTTACGATGAATGGCCCTTACCGAAATACCATTCCCCAACAAGTGCACCAGCAAATGTGACCCCACCAAACCTGTACCGCCAGTGACCAAAACCATGGGCTAAAGTTAGCGATTTGGGCCGGATTATTTTGCTTGGGGCAAAAGACAAAACCCAAGGGGAGTTCTTTATATTTGCAGGATAAACACAAATCAGGAAGCATGGCTTTTAATTTTGTCGAAGAATTAAAATGGCGGGGTATGTTGCACGATATGATGCCCGGTACCGAGGAGCATTTACTGAGCGGAATGCAAGCTGCCTATGTGGGAATCGATCCAACGGCCGACTCCCTCCATATCGGCCATTTGGTCAGCGTGATGATGCTACGACACTTTCAGCTGGCCGGGCACAAGCCCTACGCCTTGGTCGGTGGGGCCACTGGAATGATCGGGGACCCCTCGGGTAAATCCGCGGAGCGCAACCTGTTGGATGAAACTACCCTGCGCTATAATCAGGAAGCCTTAAAGGCACAATTGGCCCGATTTTTAGACTTCGAAAGCGATGCCGAAAACGCGGCGGTCTTAGTGAACAACTACGATTGGATGAAAGATTTTTCATTTTTGGATTTCATCCGCGATGTTGGCAAGCATATTACGGTCAATTATATGATGGCGAAGGACTCGGTGAAAAAACGCCTTTCTTCGGATTCCAAAGAGGGTATGTCGTTCACTGAATTCACGTATCAATTGGTACAAGGCTATGATTTTCTGTACCTCTACCAAAACCACCATTGTTCTCTGCAAATGGGCGGTAGCGACCAATGGGGGAATATTACCACAGGTACCGAACTGATTCGAAGGATAGCCGGTGGAAAGGGTTTTGCCTTGACCTGTCCGTTGATCACCAAGACCGACGGGACCAAGTTTGGGAAGACCGAAGGCGGCAACGTGTGGTTGGATGCACACCGAACCTCTCCCTATCGATTTTACCAGTATTGGTTGAACACCTCGGACGAAGATGCGGAGAAATACATCAAGATATTCACCTTTCTTTCGAAGGGGGAAATCGAACAACTGGTTGGGGAACATCGAGGGGCCCCACATCTACGATTGCTTCAGAAGAAGTTGGCGGAAGAGATTACCGAGATGGTACATTCAAAAGAGGATTTGGAGAACGCTGTGCGGGCGAGCGAAATTCTTTTTGGGAAATCGACCTCCGAGGATTTGAAAAAGTTGGACGAAAAAACCTTCTTAGAAGTTTTTGAAGGGGTGCCTCAGGCCGAAATAGCAAAGTCCGAATTGGAAAACGGTCTCGATATGATCGGGGCGTTAGCCGCCAAAACAGGTTTTTTAAGCTCGAACGGGGAGGCTCGCAGGGAGTTGAAACAGAATTCGATTTCGGTCAATAAGGCAAAGGTCAAGGAAGACCATTTAATTACTTCGAACGACTTGATCAACAATAAGTTCGTGCTATTACAACGGGGAAAAAAGAGTTATTTTGTGTTGGTCTTTGACACCTGAATTTTACAACTTTTCTTCTCTTGACATATTGCTAACATGAATTTATTGGTTTCAGGGTCTGTATTTTGAATGCTCATCTTTAATCGGTGGCGTGGTCGGATTTAATGAGATTTGGTTTTGCTCGATTGAGGAGTCTTGCTTGGAAGCACTATGTTTTTTGATAAAAGTTTCCTTTACTCTTTGGGACGTTAAAAAATATGGAATCCAAATCGCCGCGCCGACAAACCTCTTTCCAATATCGGCATATAAAGCTTGACCGTCCGAATCACTTAACAAGTTTGATGCCAACAGCTTCGTCAAAAAAAGGTCTACTATGGGAACCACTAAGCTAGTACCATAAAAGATGATCATTAAAGTGGGTATGCTTGATCGCTTTTGAAAAAACAATATGATCAATAACACGGAAAACATCAAAAATAAGTAATTATATAGTTGTTCCACCCCGTAAAGGAGCACTAGTGCAATTGGGCTTTCTGTGTCCGCCCGATATAGGGATAGCCATGTATTATGGTTTAAGGGGTCTTCTGTAATTATCTGTACAAGAACCACTATTGGGGTGAGTATCAAGCCAAGTGCCGGTAAAATAAGCCAGCCACCAATAGGTTTTTCCTCAATGTACTGATGTGACTCTGGATTATAGTCCCGATAAAGTTTAAGAAAAAAGAAAATCCCAAGACCAAGTGCGAGTATTAATACTAGAATAGAGGCCCAACTATACTTAAATCCTTCCAAGTTTTTATCATAGCTAATCATAAAGGATAAATCCTTAGTGATTTCATCATTTTTTGTCAACAGGTCCGAGACCTCACTTCCATCGATTGTTTCTATTTCGAGCTCGTAGGAGTGATCGATTGTGATTCTACTTCCAAGCCCTTGAACCGAACTTTTATAGGTAAAACCTTTCCCTTCAATAATTTTATCCGTGTCATTTACGTTCCATGGTTCGGGAAGATTGATAATGGTTTTTTGGTTAAAAGAATGGGGTTCCCCCAAATAGTAGGGCATACTTCTTTTCGCAGAGACGGGATAATTGATGAGCGATTCCAGTACTAAGGGATAGGCTTCGAAATAAAGGACACCTTGGTCGGTAGTAGACCACAATTTATTTATGCGGTAGGTTTCTTCGATATATAAACTATTATAAGAATTTCTAAGTCCATCATTTATCTTAATATCACCAGCAGGTTCTATCTCGTTATACAAACTACTATAGAAATTGGCATATTCCTTTTTAATTGATTCTTTCGAATTTGAGTTAAAGTAACCTCTAATGTAGTCGGCCTTGGCACCGGTGTACTCTGATTCTATCTTAATGAATCCGCTGCCTCCAATAGAGTCGATATTTATAGTCTCTGTAATCGATAAAGTGCTTTTGTCTCGGTTGGGAATAGGAATAAGTTGATTGGTATTAGGTTTTATCACAAGACCAAAATCGTAAGTTGGAAAACTTATGTTTTCAAGGTTTCCCCCTTGGTTGGATACCGTTGGATCAACAAAATAGTCTTGGTTTTCAAAGTTAAAGTATACAATACAATGATCGAACAGATTATGACTTGGTAATAATTCTTTTATCTCCTTTTTTAATTGCGTATTTACCAATAATGGATAAGCGCTCACATCGAGATCGGTCAACAGCGAAACCAACAGCAGCGATTTGTCCTTGCAGTCGCCATAGCGTTGTTTGTAAACTTTTGTTGGACTATTGGGTTTATAGGCTCCCATCCCCGATTCGAGGCCAAGATAGCGTACTTCATCTTGAACAAACCGGATGAGTGTCGTTATTTGTTCGTTCTTGGGGATATCCTCGATATCGAGGTCTTGCATAATATCAAAGTTGTTCCTAGGGTATTTGTACAACTCTTTTGCCCAGTCCACTACTTCTTTCCAGTTGTCGAGAGTAGAGACCGATACTCTTTTTTGCTTATTTATCCAGCTTGGTACGTTGTTATCATATGAAAAATAGTCGTGTCCCTCATTATCCCAAATGTATTCCCTGTATCGTCGGGATTCGATGATTTCAGGTGGTTTTGCATTATTAAAAAGTTTGAAATTCAACTTTCGCGACTTATCGAGTACTACACGGCTATAAATCTGATTTACTGGTGCAGTATACTCTTGATAAAAGGTAGTCGAGTAATGATTTTTATTGATAGGATTGAAACCTCGAATACTATAGGAATATTCCAGAATATCGCCCTCACGAACATCGGAGAGATTTATTACCGCGGTCAGGGAACCATCATATAGCGACCTTTCCATATTGGTCTCCCTTTGAAACACATTGATTTCGCTATCGGCAAGCTTATCCATTTCAACACCTTCCCGAATCAGACTTATCTGGTGGAAATATAGCTTTTGATAGGAGGGATCGTAGGAGGCACTGATGTCTGACACTGCCTGCACTCCTTCCGAATTGATTATCTTAATGATATAGTGGCGATACAATTCCTTATCGGCTACATTGTCCTGAAAATCAAGAAGTAGGTATTGAAACCCACCTTGGTCTTCCAAAAGTTTGTGAGTTGTGTTTTCGGGGCGTGAAACGGGAGCTACCCAGTTTGGATGTGTTGTTTTGGATACTTTTTGGGCAGATGCCCCTAAGTTCCAAAGTAATAGGGCAAGTCCTATGGTTTGTATGAACTTGGACATAAAGTTTGCTGGTCTGCTGGTTTGGTTATGAAACGGCTAAAATAGAATTATATTGAGAAATAAGACGAATTTTAGCACAATCCTTGAGGGATTGTGCACCTCAACGATAAAATCGTTATCTTCTTAGTTATTTTGTGAATTCATACCAACCATTTACATAAAGTTACATGACCGATATCGAGATTGCCAAGGGAGTTACACTCGAACCAATTACGGAAATTGCCGAAAAATTCGGAATAGCCTCCGATGAAATTGAGATGTACGGAAAGTATAAGGCAAAGCTACCACTCTCCAAAATCAGTAAAACCAAGGCCGAACAAAGCAACCTTATCCTGGTCTCGGCGATATCGCCTACACCTGCCGGAGAGGGCAAGACCACCATTTCCATCGGTCTGTCGGAAGGGCTGAACCGCTTGGGCATGAAAACTACGGTCGTGCTTAGGGAACCCTCGTTGGGCCCTGTTTTTGGAATCAAAGGGGGCGCCACGGGAGGTGGGTATTCCCAAGTATTGCCCATGGAGGATATCAACCTCCATTTCACCGGTGATTTTGCGGCTATAGAAAAGGCCCATAACCTACTGGCAGCATTGATCGATAACAATATTCAGAGCAAGATCAATTCTTTGGGACTCGACGCCCGTACCATTTCTTGGAAGCGGGTATTGGATATGAACGACCGAGCGCTTCGACGAATTATCGTAGGTCTTGGGGGTACCACCTTCGGCGTTCCCCGTGAAACCGGTTTTGATATTACCGCGGCCTCGGAGATTATGGCCATTCTATGCCTGGCAGATGATTTGATAGACTTGAAAAGACGTCTGGGGGGAATATTTATCGGATACACCTTCGACAGAAAACCCATCTTCGCAAGGGATCTGAAAGCCGAAGGGGCCATGACCGCCCTTTTAAAGGATGCTATCAAACCGAATTTGGTACAGACGATCGAAGGGAATCCGGCTATCATCCATGGGGGGCCTTTTGCCAACATTGCCCAGGGCACCAATTCGGTCATTGCCACTAGGATGGGTATGTCGTTTTCCGAATATACGGTGACCGAAGCCGGGTTTGGTTTTGACCTAGGTGCGGAAAAGTTCTTTGACATCAAATGTCAAAGTGCGGCACTTTCACCCAAAGCCGTGGTATTGACTACAACTATACGGGCCCTGAAATATCATGGTGGGGTAAGCCTTACTAATTTGACCGATGAAAATTTGGAGGCATTGACCAGAGGGATTCCCAACTTGGAGAAGCATGTAGAGAATATTCGATTGTTCGGTTTGCCCTGTGTGGTAGCTATTAACCGTTTCGCTACCGATACCGACGAGGAAGTGGCACTACTTCAGCGAGAAGCGAAGAAATTAGGGGTGCGCGTGGCCGTAACAGAGGTTTGGGCCAAAGGTGGCGAGGGTGCCTTGGAATTGGCCAAAGAAGTGGTTGAACTAATCGAGACCAATGGTAATGGGTTTACTCCCTTATACGACTGGAACATGGATGTGCCATCAAAGATTGCAACGATCGCCACAAAAATTTACGGGGCAGAGCATGTAGACTATACGGCAAAGGCCAAAAATGATCTCAAAAAAATCACCAATCTGGGCCTTGGGAACCTACCTGTCTGCATTGCCAAAACCCAGAAATCGCTGTCGGACAATCCCAAACTCCTGGGAAGGCCAAAGGATTTTATCATTACGGTGAGGGAAATCGAAATTGCCGCCGGTGCAGGATTTTTGGTTCCGATTACGGGGGATATCATGCGAATGCCCGGTTTGCCGGCGCATCCTTCCTCGGAACAAATAGACATTGATGCCGAAGGAAATATCACGGGATTGTTCTAAATCCGTTTACTTTCCACAGGGGTAATTTTTCACTTTTTACCTGGGCCGGAATACTTTGGATGTTTTGGTCAGAGAACCATCAGATTGCATCCCCGGATATCGGAATGATCGAATCGGCCCGAGATTTCAAAACTACCGTCCTTCAGTACTTTTCCCAAATCTTGGGTAGCGATAAACGAACAGGAGTTGGCATTGGCCAAATCGATGATATTGATGCCTCCTGTTTTCCCTGATGTCTGATTGGTGAGAGGGTCTTCGGTATCCCGAACCATTACCCGCATCCAGGGTGGTGTATTAAAAACACCATTGCCTTTGGAGTAGGCTTGGGATAACAATTCGGTCATCCCATATTCGGAGTGAATGGTGTCCAGGCCAAAGCCCTCACCAAGGAGGAGATGCAGTTCTTTCCGAATCATTTCTTTTCTTCGGCCCTTCATACCTCCCGTTTCCATTACAACCGTATGTTGAAGGTCAAAACGATGTTTTTCCACCAAATCGAGTAGCGCAAAAGACACTCCTATCAGTAGCACAGAAGTTCCCCGGGCATCCAGCTTTTTCAAGGTACTTGCCAAACGATCAAGGTCACCGAGATAAAAACCACTTTCAGGATGTCCGCTTTTTTTGATGAGATCGTCGACCATATACACTAAGGAGGAGCCCTCGCGTTCAAGATAGGAAGGCAGTAGCGCCAATATACAGCAGTCCGTTATGGGTCCGTAGAAATGTTCAAAACCTTTGGTGTAGCTCTGTTGGTACAGTTGCAAATCTGTCACAAAATGTTTGCTGGTACTACTCCCTGTGGTACCACTACTTGTAAAAATGGCTTGGGGCGTCCTGTCATTGGACAGGATTTTTTTGGATTTGAAAAATTCTATGGGCAGAAAAGGAATGTCTAGAACCTGTTCTACGGAAGTGGTGGTGACACCTAAATGGTCACAAAATTGTTGGTAAACAGGATTTTTTTGATACTGATACCGAAAAACTTCCAGGGCAATGGCATCAAATTCCGCCGCGCTGCCGATAGTAAAGATTTTCCGGATGCCGATCATTAAGCAAAATTAGCCAATTTGGCTTTCACTCGATACCTTAAAGGAAAGATAGGTAGCTACTAGCGATATAAAGTAGTTTAGGTATTGAACCGAAAAATCGTGTTTACTTCACTACTAGTTTTCGCGTGCTCGTTTTTTGCGCTTCCATCACTTGAAGTACGTACACCCCTGGGACCAAATCGGAAATGTTCAAGATGTTGTTCTTGATGACATCCCGAAGTACGACTTCGCCAAAGACATCGTAAATGGCTACGGTCTTTTGCGCATTGCGGTCGGTAGTGATGTATACTACATCGTCAAAAACGGGATTGGGGTATAGTTTAAATCCAGGGACCCCCTCGTTTTTGGAGTCCTGTCGTGAAGGCGGATCTTGCCCAAAGGCATGCAGGGTAAACACTAAAAATAGCGCAGCGTAGAATAACTTCATAGGTATTGATTTGGGATCAACATAATAAAGGTAGTGAAAGGGGAAACCTACACCTTAAAATTGTTGTGAAATTCGACAAAATGTAGGTCAATGAAAAAAGGAATGCATTTCATCGGATTTTCTGGCGATTCGGGAACTAAAAAATGGTCGGAGGGCCATTCGGAAGAGGCACTTACTTCACAATCAACTTTCGCGTAGCTACTTTGTCTTTTTCAAAGACACGGAGCACATAAACACCGGTGTCTAGGTCGGAAAGACTCAATTCGGCACCAAAAATAGTCGTTTGGAGCACTTGGGTACCCAGGACATCAAAAATCAGTATTTTCTTGGGGGCATTGGCCGCCGTATTGATAAACACCTTACCATCGGTCACCGGATTTGGGTATAGGGTAAACCCATCAATTTCACCATTCGCCTTGGAGTCTTGGGCCGAGGCAAAAGTGATGAAAAGAAAAGATACAATTAGGTAAAAGTGCTTCATCTACAATAATATACGCTAAAGATACTAAAAATGATGTTTTATCATTACCAAATATCCATAATTGAGCAAAAATCCGGCCAAAATGCAAAGTGACCGCCCAATTGGTTTTGGACGGTCATTTATAAATTATTATAATTGAAACATGATTAAAACTGCATGCTGTACCCCAAAGAAATAGTTTGACCTGGGCTTCTGAACGAGAATATTCTATCTTCCGCCCCGAAAGATTTATAGAAGCTTTCAATATCGTCGTTTAGAATATTGGAGAAATTTAAGGATATTTTATGTTGTATCTCTTTCCCAAATTCCTTACTAAAATTCAATTTTAGGTTATGGAAAGGTTGTGTAAAAACATCTGGAATATCCCCGTTGCCCACAATTTCCAAAGTTTCTCCTTGAACGTTATAAAACAATCCTGCTTGCCATCCATTGTCCTCATTATCATAATTTACACCAAAGTTGATGAGATAAGGAGACTGACCTTGTAACTGCCTGTTATCATCCAGCGTTTCTCCCTCTCGGAGGTTGTCTCTCCTAGCATCTTCCTCATTTTCGCTGAAGTTTTGTTGAGATTCAATGATTGATATATTGGCATTAAGATTGAAGTCTTCCCAGCCTGGTATGAAACCCAAGTTTCTCCTAATTTCCAACTCAGCTCCAAAAACTTTGGCATCACCTAAATTCAAAGGCCTGAACTGACCTCTAGCTTCACGAATAAACTGCACTTCAATCGGGTCATCAAAAGTCTTATAGAAACCACTTACGGCGAAGAAGTTGTTTCCCTCCCCGTAACTCTCGAACCTGATATCGTAATTATTAATATAAGTAGGTTGTATATCGATGTTACCAATGAAAAATGTACTTGAAACCGGGTCAAATATCTCAGCAATTGAAGCCTCTTTGAAAGATGGGCGTGCAGTAGTCCTCGAATAGGAAGCACGTACCTTTTTATTGGCATCTTCATTCAAGTCGTAGATAAAATTTGCCGATGGAAAGAAATCGGTCTTGTCTAATATTTGTTCATCTTCAAGTCGGGTTCCATCCTGTCGTTCCCCCGTATACTTCAAGTCGAACATCTCCATTCGTACGCCCAATATGGCATTTAATCTTGAGGATAGTTTAAATTCTTCCGAAAGATAGGCGGCGGAAACGCTTATTTCTGAATCAAAGGTATCCGAAATATTGGAATCCCTTCGAACATAGGTTCCTTCGCCAGTGTCCAGGGCATAAATATTATCCAGTGCTAAAACCTGATCGGCATCGCCTCCGAACTGTAGACTGAAGTTAGAACCTCTTGACTGTACGGGAAATGCAAACTGGTCTACCACAAAATCTCGTTGTTTATAAGTGTAGGCACCTCCGAACTTCAATTTTGCATCCCTTCCGAACAATTGGTGTTTTCTAGTGATATCCAATTTACCGGCTAGATTGATTTCTTGCAGATCCCTCCAAATGCGGGTGGGATCACCGGCCTCACTTGGTGAAATGGTAAATGTTCCGTTGTCGTTGGCGAGAAAAGGTGTGACCCTAAAGTCCTTATCGTATATTCGGGATAAGGTAGGAGCTATTTTCCATTCAGTAGACCAACTGGCGTCCTGATTGGTATGCAGACCGTTCAGCAAAACATTGGTAATTGAGCGTTCTGTGTATACAAGAACATCTCTGAAGTTTACGTTGGAATTAACACTAAAGTTTTCCTGACGAAGATAAGAGGCATTGCTTTCCCCGTTTTGTATATGAAGCACGTTGAGTTTATATTTTGACTGTTCGGTTTTAAGTGATATACCTGCTAAACCGTTTAGCAATATGCTATTGATTCCCAAATCACCGATTTGCGTTCTATCATCGATCAGCTCGAGAACAGATCTATCTTGGTCATCTTTCCTAAAAACTTGCCCATTTATGTAATCCTCATAAAATTCTGTGGTATTTCTGTAGGAGATTGAGGCAAGGTAACCCAACCTTTTTGTGCCATCCTCGTTTAAATTATACTGATTTCCCGCGGTGAAGCCAAAATTGAAATTCATCAAACTCTGTTCTTGTTGGGCAGCCAAGGTAGACTCAAACCTCCGGGTTAGTTGTCGTACCGTTACACCATCCTGTGCTGGAATAGGAATCTCAGTACTTTGTTGAATTGGCAAATCCCTTAATCCATCGTCAAACCCTAGAAAATCGGTATCGCTACCTTCATAACTAAGATAGTCGTTGTTAAAATGCATCGTGGAATTGTAGCCTACCCCCAAAGAAATACTATATTCCTCCTTTGTTGGAAGGTCTTTGGTAACAATATCAACAACTCCTCCTGTGAAATCGGCAGGTTGATCTGCGGTAGAAGACTTAACGACGATGATATTATCTAAAATGTTAGTCGGGAAGATATCTAGCTGCAACGTGTTTCTATCCGGGTCTAGTCCGGGTACGTCAACACCGTTAAGAATGGATTTCGTGTATCTATCTCCCAAACCACGGACGTACACAAACTTTCCCCCTTGAACCGAAACACCAGGAACACTTTTCACAGCGCTTGCTATATCACTGGCACCCGAACGTTTAATGCTCTGAATTGATAGCCCATCCAAAAGCGCAACGGATCGTTTCTGCAGATTGAGTACCGAAGCTTCAGTATTCTTTGATGCCGTGGTTACTACGACCACTTCATCCAGTTGGCTGGAGGCAGGATTTAGTGTTACGTCCACTATGGTTTCCGACCCAGGATTTACATTTACCTCCGTAATTTCCTTGGTTTCATAACCGAGAAACGAATAAACAATGGTGTAAGTGCCAGGCTCGAGGTTCAATGTATACTTTCCATCGAAATCCGATGTCGTTCCTTTTGAACTGCCTTTAACCAAAACATTTGCAAAGGGCAAAACATCATTAAACTCGCCATCGTTCACGGTACCCGATACAGTTCCTTGTTGTGCCGATCCATAAAATATCGACAAAAAAACAAAGAAGACAAATGTGATTCTGAATTTCATAAAATTCTATCTTAACTCGATTTGTTAATAAATGAATTGCCCGCCTTTGCAAAAAAGACGAGCAACTCATATTAATTAATTCCTTTTTTTAGGAAGACAGCTTTCTTAAAATCCAAGATTAGCCGTGTTGTTGGAATAAGTCCATGAAAACGCAGAGGTATTGGCACCTACTGTAGCTGAGGCTGTATCAGCAACAGAGGAAGAGAAGGTGGCGGCATCTGTCTCAAACGAAGATCCAACATCCGAGCGGTCGTCAAAAATCTCATCAGAAGAAGTAACACCTTCGGGAAGAACAATTTCCCATGCTGAAAAAGTTAGTTCTCCAGCAGTATAGTTTGCAGCTACCCCATCATTATCCAGTTCTACGTCAGACAAGACCAAATCTGTCATTTCGCCATCTACTTCAATCTGTCCTATCCCAGTGAATCCTGTAACTAGTACATTACTGGTAGATCCTTGGGCATTTGAACGATAATCCGCAATTTCACCCTCAGACACATTTTGATCCAAACCAAATAATGTTACATCCGTAAGGGTGAAGGCTCCATCTAAAGAACCTTCCGGACCATCAATCTCTAGAGCATGATCCGAAATGTTTCCTTGTACCACTACTACATTAGTGATGGTTCCAGAATACGCCTGATCAATATCGATGGCATCATCTCCCTGTGCCCAGACGAATAAATTTGATGCGTTGACGGAACCTCCAAAGAATTCGATTCCATCGTCGACGTTGCCCACTACTTCCACATTATCAATGGTAGTACCGCTACCTACTCCGCCTAAAGTAAGTCCATTAATTTCATTTCCTTCACCGATTAAGGCTCCACCGTGTCGAATGGAAACGTACTGGATAGTTCCGGAATCATCAGCATCATCATTCCCTCCATAAAGACCGTTGGTGTCACTAGCGGGTATTCCTTCTATTTGGGCCTCCGTGGCATCGCCATCCAAAGAAACAGGAGCGTTGCCCAAAACTATCAATCCACCCCACAAACCTCGATCATTCTCGGTAAGATTGGTACCGGCAGTCTGTCCAAGTTCGATATTATCAGCTACAGATGTAAACACAATAGGCTGTGTCGCTGTACCCAATGCCTCGATATTCGCACCCCGTGCTATAATCAATACGGAAGCGTTTGCCCCTGTACCTGCAAAAGCCTTGATAATAGTACCAGCCTCTATGGTCAAAGTGGCACCATTCGTTACCGTAATTCTACCTTGCAACTCGTAGATATTGTCAGCGTTCCAAGTAGTATCCGAGGTAATATTTTCCGATACCTCGATAATACCTCCGGTAGTGTCACATACTTCTGGACATGAACCACCACAATCTACCCCGGCTTCATCGCCATTTTGGATACCGTCGGTGCAGGTTGGCTCCACCTCGCAGGCTTGACAGTTTGGCCCGCCGCAGTCGAGGCCTGTCTCCCCTTGATTCTGAACCCCGTCATTACAGGTCGCTACAGGCTCGATGGGGTCATTGTCATCGTCGCCACAAGAGACTAACGCCAACATTCCAACAATTGACATAGCAAAAATTACTTTTTTCATTTTTTTAGATTTAAATTTCATAATTAATGTTTGAATTCACTCTTTTTGAACCACTGCAAATAAACGGGGCTGCTGTAAAAGCCGTGTTACCCCTTTGTTAAACCTTTATTTTCTATTGGTTAATTAAATGTTACGATATTAAATGAAAGTTAAGCGGTTTTGCCCTTAGCGTATTATCTTTACATTTGACGGAGTATGCAATCCGCGAACAGATGAAAAAAAGTGAAACAAAAATCCTGTTAATAGACGACGAACCCGACATTTTGGAGATTGTTGGGTATAATCTCTCTGCAGAGGGCTATCAGGTGTTTACGGCCAAAAATGGGGCCGAAGGAGTTGAAAAGGCCAAAAAGAAGCAGCCGCACTTGATTATTCTTGATGTGATGATGCCGGAAATGGATGGTATCGAGGCCTGCGAGATTATTCGGGGCACTCCAGGACTGGAACACACGATCATCACGTTTTTAACAGCTAGGGGCGAAGACTATTCCCAAGTAGCTGGTTTTGATGCGGGGGCCGACGATTACATTACCAAGCCCATTAAGCCCAAAGTATTGGTAAGTAAAGTAAAGGCACTGCTTAGAAGATTGAAAGAGAACGATAAAAAAGAGGAGGAGGACATTTATCGGGTGGGAAACTTGGTCATAAATCGGGAGGAATACAAGATAGTGAACGAAGGAACCGAAATTATTCTTCCCAGAAAAGAATTCGAGCTGTTATCCCTACTTAGTTCAAAACCCAACAAGGTCTTTAAACGCGAGGTCATCCTGGATCGGGTCTGGGGCAATGAGGTGGTGGTCGGCGGGCGTACCATTGATGTACATATTCGAAAACTACGCGAGAAAATCGGGGACGAACACTTCAAGACCGTTAAAGGGGTCGGCTACAAGTTCGTTATATAGGCAATTGTTCGAAATTTACCTATTATTGCCTGGGGTTCCTCCTTTAGGAATAAGAGTGCCTTTGTTCTTTCAAGAAGGTGCCCATGCATCAAAACAATCCTGAATGGCCATTAAACTCAAAAAATCATACAAGTTTGCCTTACGGTCGGCTTTTCTGTTGACCTTGTGTTCGGCGATATTGTTGGGAGTGTTTTTCTATGTTCAGCGGTCGTTCGATGGGGTTTTCCTGTTGCTCTTTAGTATTTTATTTTTCATCCTTTCCTTTGTCATACTCCAATATCGGATACAACGGTACATCTATCGAAGAATTAAAAAGATTTATGACGATGTGGCACTTTTGGAGTCCTCCTCCTTGACATCGGATCCCATTACGACCGATATGAAAACCCTGACGGCGGAAATCGAAAAGTTTGCCAAGGACAAAAAAATCGAAATAGACACCTTAAAAATCCGGGAAGAGTATCGAAAAGACTTTCTCGGCAATGTTTCCCATGAGCTAAAAACCCCTTTGTTTACCGTACAGGGGTACCTTGAAACACTGTTGGAAGGCGCCATTAACGATAAGAACGTACGTAAAAAATATTTACAGCGCGCCAATAAGGCAGTGGAACGTCTCATCTACATCGTCAAAGACCTGGATCTGATTACCAAGTTGGAAGCGGGGGAGCTGAACGTGGAACGTTCCGACTTTGATATCATCGAACTGATTCAAAGTGTTTTCGAACTGTTGGAGATGAAGGCGGCCAAAAAAGAGATTACCATGACTTTCGACATGGAATATCCCGAACCCATTTATGTGAACGCGGATCGGGAAAAAATACAACAGGTACTGACCAACCTCTTGGTTAATTCCATAAAATACGGGCAACCGCAGGGTACTACCGAGGTGAGTGTTGAAAACCTCATTCGAAACAAAGTGATCGTGCGGGTAACCGATAATGGGGAAGGTATTCCAGAGCAATATATTCCTAGGCTCTTCGAACGGTTCTATCGTGTAGACCAGAGCGGTAGTCGAAAAGAAGGCGGATCGGGTCTCGGACTATCCATTGTGAAACATATTATCGAGGCCCATGGTGAAAAAATCTATGTTGAAAGTGTGGAGAAAGTCGGTTCGGAGTTTTCCTTTACGCTGGAGAAAGCAACCCCTTCCAAGGAATAGTTTTTTTCTAGTTTTGTACCAATAAATCTGTGTCCGGTGGGTAGTAAGAACAAGCTCAAACGATTCAAGGAGAACGAGACCTTCCAAAATGTGATTCAACCCAAAAGGGAGGAAGTCCTGAACGGACATTTTCCCCTCAAGGGTCAATGGTCCGAACATTTTGGGAACAAAAATCCTATTGTACTGGAACTCGGTTGTGGTAAAGGAGAGTATACCGTTGGCCTGGCAAAGTTGAATCCTACCAAAAATTATATCGGTATCGATATCAAGGGGGCCCGTTTTTGGCGTGGAGCGAAAACTGCCTTGGAAAAAGGGCTCGAAAACGTAGCCTTTCTACGCTCCCAAATCGAATTGATCGATGCGCTCTTCGGCGAAGGGGAGGTCGATGAACTATGGATCACCTTTCCAGATCCGCAAATAAAATACAAGCGTACCAAACACCGTATGACCAATCGACATTTTCTCGATAAGTATAAAACAATCCTTCGCCCGGGTGGACCGATCAACTTAAAAACCGATAGCGAGTTTATGCACGGTTATACCCTCGGATTGCTGCACGGATTGGATTTGGAGATCGTCTATGCCAACCACGATGTGTATAAAAATGAAGGTAGCCCCAGAGAGGTTTTGAACATCCAGACCTTTTACGAACAGCAATACCTGGAACAAGGAAAACCGATTACCTATATACAATTCAAGGTTCATTGACCATGCAACACCTATTGATCTTGTTTTTTGCTACATTCTCCGCTGCTGCCATGGCGACCGTACCTCCGGGATTGCTCAACATGAATGCCGCCAAGGTAAGTGTCGAAAAAGGGAAGCTGAACGGGATCATTTTTAGCTTGGGTGTATCGAGCATGATATTGATTCAGGCCTATGTGGCCGTAATGATCTCCAAGTTCCTATACCGAAATCCAGAGGTCATCGATTGGCTGTTAAAGATAGCCTTGGGTGTATTTGCCTTTTTCGCGGTATACTTTTTTGTCGCGGCCAGACGAAACCATGAACAGAAGCCAAAAGAAGTAGTAGTCAGTAAAAAGAACAGTTATTTCAGGGGCTTTTTATTAGCTGCGGTCAACCTATTGACAATTCCCTATTACAGTGGGCTCAATGCGATGTGGAATGCCTCCGGTTGGATCAAATTCGAGTTTGCCGATATCCTTACCTTTATTTTGGCCGCTGGCCTGGGTACGTTTTCCGTTTTGTACCTGTATGTGTTTTATTTTAACAAATTGGAACGAAAGACCGATGGCTTCTCACGTAACAGCAACTACATCCTAAGTGTCTTGATGCTGATGTTATTGGTCATCACTATTTTTAGAATATTTTATCGATGACAAATCCCGACAATCAAAATTTTTTCCAAAAAGTTTACAAAGTGGCCAAACAGATTCCGTATGGCCGGGTTACTTCCTATGGGGCGATCGCCAAGTACCTCGGTGCCGCGAGGAGTGCCAGAATGGTTGGGTGGGCGATGAACGGGGCGGGCAACATGCCCGAGGTACCGGCGCATCGAGTGGTTAATAAAATTGGTTTGTTGACCGGAAAGCACCACTTCGGAGGCACCAATTTGATGCAACAATTATTGGAGAACGAAGGCATTAAGGTCGTGGACAATCAGATACAGGATTTCGACAAACACTTTTGGGACCCCTTCAAGGAATTGGGAACCGATTTCTAAACCCCCTTAAATAGTTTAATTCTCAGGCTCCGCAAAATATATCCTGGAATCGTCACAAGTTCAATAGAAAGCATCACATCAGCCCGCCCTATCGTACCATATTACTTTTCAATCGCAACCCTTTAGCTTCTCGCGCCGATACTGTATCTTTGTAATTTAGAATCAGTTTGAATAACAGGCAGTTGCGGATATGAAAATAGAAAAGAAAGAAATTCTTCGAGCACTCGAAAAGATTACCGTACCCGGGGAAGGCCAAAATATGGTGGAAAGCGGGTCGGTAAAGAATGTGCAGGTTTTTGGGGATGAGGTCGAAATCGATGTCACTATCGGAAACCCGAGCCTTCAGGCGCGTAAAAAGACCGAAGTGGAGATTTTAAAAATTGTTCATCAGGAGGTCTATGCGAAGGCAAAGATCAAGGTGAATATAAAGGTCGATGCTCCTGCCGGCAAACCCAAGGTGAATGAAATCAAGGGGAAACCGATTCCAGGCATCCAGAACATCATTGCCGTGGCTTCCGGTAAAGGAGGGGTCGGGAAGTCTACGGTAACCGCTAATTTAGCGGTTACGTTGGCCAAAATGGGCTTCAAGGTAGGTTTATTGGATGCCGATATTTATGGTCCGTCGATGCCTATTATGTTCGATGTGGCGCATGAAAAACCGCTGGCTGTAACTGTCGAAGGTAAATCGAAAATGAGGCCGATTGAAAGTTACGGGGTGCAATTGTTATCCATTGGGTTCTTTACCCAACCCAACCAAGCCGTAATCTGGCGTGGCCCTATGGCGGCCAAGGCCTTGAATCAGATGATTTTTGATGCACACTGGGGCGAACTCGATTTTATGCTTTTGGATCTACCTCCCGGAACCGGGGACATTCATTTGAGTATCATGCAGGCCATGCCTGTAACCGGAGCCGTGGTCGTTAGTACACCACAGGAGGTGGCACTGGCCGATGCCCGAAAAGGAGTGGCGATGTTTCAACAAGACTCCATCAACGTGCCTGTCCTGGGGATTGTGGAGAACATGGCGTATTTTACGCCGGAGGAACTACCGAACAACAAGTACTATATTTTTGGGAAGGAAGGGGCCAAACATCTGTCCGAGGACTTGAACGTACCTTTCCTGGGAGAGATTCCGTTGGTGCAAAGTATCCGTGAGGCAGGTGATGTAGGAAGGCCGGCTGCGTTGCAGACGGCGACTCCGGTCGAAATGGCTTTTGAGCAGTTGACAAAGAATGTGGTCCAGGAGCTGGTGAAGCGAAACAAAAGTCTTCCTCCGACCGAGGCAATCAAGATAACAACAATGGCGGGATGTTCCGCAGTGAAAAAAAAGTGACATGACATCGGAAGAACTTAAAATAAATGTAGAAAAAGCCTTGGACGAAATCCGACCCTTTTTGCAGAGCGATGGAGGGAATATTTCCTTGGTTTCCATCGACAACGACAGCTCTGTAAAGGTACGTCTGGAAGGTGCCTGCGTCGGTTGCACTGTCAACCAAATGACCTTGAAGAGCGGAGTTGAAATGACTATAAAAAAATACGCCCCTCAAATCGAGGAGGTCATCAACATTTCCTAACACCTTAAACGTTGATGGCTGTTATCATATCACGACAACCTATCAATATTTTGCCATTATTCTAAACGGACGTAGTTAATGATTGAAACAGATATATTGATAATTGGCGCGGGACCTACGGGTCTTTTTGCCGTATTTGAGGCAGGTTTATTGCAGCTCAAATGTCATTTAATTGATGCCTTGCCACAGCCAGGGGGTCAGTGTACCGAGATCTATCCCAAAAAACCCATTTACGATATTCCCGGATTCCCAGAGGTATTGGCCGGTGAATTGGTGGACAACCTCATGGAACAGATCAAACCCTTTCAGCCAGGATTCACCTTGGGGGAACGTGCGGAGACCATTGAAAAAATGGAGGACGGTTCCTTTGTGGTCACTACGAATAAGGGTACCCGGCATCATGCCCCTATTGTCGCCATTGCCGGCGGATTAGGTAGTTTCGAACCGCGAAAGCCCTTATTGCAGAACATCAATGATTATGAGGAGAAGGGTATCGCGTATTTCATCAAGGACCCAGAAATATATCGTGATAAAAAGGTCGTGATTGCCGGAGGAGGCGATTCGGCCTTGGATTGGAGCATTTTTTTGACCGATGTGGCATCGGAGGTTACCTTGGTGCATCGTCGCAATGAATTTCGAGGGGCCTTGGATTCCGTCGAAAAGTTACAGCAATTGAAAAATCAAGGAAAAATCAACCTGATTACCCCTGCCGAAATCGTAGAATTACAGGGAAGGGACCTACTGGAAGCTGTCTTGATCCGAAAGACTACCAATGGTGATGACGACATTCGATTAGCGGTCGACTATTTTATTCCGCTATTCGGACTTTCCCCGAAACTGGGCCCTATCGCAGATTGGGGACTTGAAATCGAAAAGAATGCCATCAAAGTAGATAATACATTGGATTATCAAACCAATATACCGGGAATTTATGCTATCGGTGATGTCAACACCTATCCGGGAAAGTTAAAGCTCATTCTTTGTGGCTTCCACGAAGCTACGCTCATGTGCCAGAGTGCCTACCAACGTATTTTTCCGGATAAAAAGTATGTCATGAAATATACGACCGTAGGAGGCGTTCAAGGTTTTGATGGCTCTAAAAAGGAAGCACCCAAAGCCGTTGTAAAGACGATCGACTAATTTCGACCAACTATCCAATAAAATTGTAATTTTGCCGCTTGTTTCCATGTTGTTGGAACAGAATCGATGTTTGTAAGAGCAGAAATATATCTATGTCAGACATAAAAATTAAGATTACGGATAGGGAGGGCGTTCCCCATGAAGTACATGCCCCGACCGACATGAACATGAACCTGATGGAATTGGTGCGCACCTATGAGCTCGCCCCGGAAGGTACCATAGGGGTCTGTGGCGGCATGGTCATGTGCGCCTCTTGTCAGTGCTATGTCAAATCGGATCATGAACTTCCCGAAAAAACCGACGAGGAGGATGCCATGCTATCCGAAGCTTTCTACGTGGAGGATAATAGCCGGTTAGGCTGTCAAATACGTATTACCGAAAACTTGGAGGGACTCGAGGTGGTGCTGGCGCCGGAGAGTTAAGTTGTTTTAAATACAACACAAATTCTATGGTCAAATACAAGATTGAAACTATTGCATTTGAGCTTGAGGTGTGAGTTTTATATCCTGGCCTGATAGGTAAAGAGGTTAAAATATCTCCCTTCTTTGGCTATCAATTCCTCATGCGTGCCCTGTTCCGCGATTCTTCCTTCTTCGATGACCAAAATTTGGTCGGCTTTTCGGATCGTACTGAGTCGATGGGCAATCACAAACGTAGTTCGTCCCTTGGTCAATTCAGCCAAACTTTTTTGAATCAAAGCTTCACTTTCAGTATCCAAATTGGAGGTTGCCTCATCCAAGATTAGGATTTTCGGGTTGGCCAGCACTGCCCTGGCGATGGCAATCCGTTGTCGCTGCCCGCCGGAAAGTTTGATGCCGCGCTCCCCGATCAAGGTGTCTAGCCCGTCTTCAAAGCGATCGGTAAACTCATCGACATACGCTGCCTTTACGGCCTTTTGCAAGTCGCTATCGCTGGCATCCGGTCGAGGAAAAAGAATGTTCTCCCGGATGGTGCCTTCAAATAAAAAATCATCTTGGAGCACCACTCCCAAGTAGTTCCGAAAACTCTCCAGGTCTACTTTCGACAAATCATGCCCATCGATTCGCACCGTTCCTGCCTGTGGCGTAATAAAACTGGCCGCCAAGCCTGCAATAGTACTCTTGCCGGAACCGGAACTACCCACCAGGGCAACCACGGAACCCGATTTTACCTCGAAACTAATGTTGTGCAATACCTCCTTGTCTTCCTCGTAAGCGAACGAAACATTGTCGAAAACCATATCGCCTTTTACCGACGCCAATTGAACAGTACGCTGTGATTCATCCGCTTCCGCTGTCTTGTTCATCAATTCCTCGGTACGGTCCAGTCCTGCCAGTGCTTCGGTCAATTGGCTTCCGATATTGCTCATCTGTACAATGGGTGCCACCATGAGCCCCAGTAAAAAGGTGAAGGTGAGGAATTCGCCAACGGTCAGCTCATCCATCATAATCTTGTATCCACCAATTCCCATAATCCCTGTCGTGGCAACCCCCAAAAGAAAGATAGAGGAACTCGTCATCGCCGCTGTCGCGGTCAAACTCTTCTTTACATTTTGGTAGAGCCGGTGTACACCCTCTTCGAAAACATGGTGTTCCTGACCCTCCGCCCCAAAACCTTTAATGATTCGAATACCGCCCAAGGTTTCCGTGAGTCTTCCAGTAACCTCGGCGTTGATTTTGCCCCTATTCCGGAAAATGGGACGGATGACTTTGAATGCCTTTAAGGCGATGATGGCAAAAATAGCTAGAGGAATCAACGCAAAGAGGGTCATGCTCCAGCTGATATTCAACAACAAGATCAAAGAAACTACGGCCGTGACGGTACCCCCTACCAATTGTACCAAACCTGTACCGATCAGGTTGCGCACCCCTTCTACATCGGTCATGATGCGGGAGACCAATTCGCCTGATTTGGTGTTGTCAAAAAAGCGAATGGGGAGTGACAATACTTTTTTTTGAACCTGCGCCCGTAATTCGGAAATCATGTACTGGGCCTGGACGCTGAGGATTCTTGTCAATAAAAAGGAGGTGACCGCCTGTACAAAAATCGCTAGGATGACTACACCTACCAGTAATTTTAGAAAGTCGATATCTTTGTTGGGAATGATATCGTCCATCAAGTATTTGAGCGACATAGGTGCCACAAAACTTGCCGCTTTGCTAATGACTATCAATAGCAGCCCTATGAATACCAGGTTTCTTCTGGGCCAGATGATAGTCTTGAATGCTTTGAGAATGCTAACTTTTTTGTCGGCCATGAGGCAAGGAATTCATTTATAAAGGCCACAAAGTTAACGTAAAAAGATGGAGGGTCGGCCGTGTTGCCGGAATGGTACAAATAGAAGTCTCCAAAATTCCATTTTAGGGTCATTCCGGGCTCGGTAGAAAAATATACTTCGGCAAATTAAGCATGTTTTCACAGCGTTTCGGAGTGCATACGATGACAGGATGTTTTTGGATGGAAACCTTCCGGGCACCTCCTAACACCTATCTTCAAATTCGTGACTACGACCAAGTGTACTATTCGCCTAGCGAATGATTTTCTCCCGTCTTAAGAACGTATCCAGGCTATCGGCAATATCAAAACAATGGCTAAATCTCGAAGAGGCATTACAAAACCGGGAGTCTTCCTTGTGGGCATTGCATTCGAAACCTTCTAAATACACTTCTTCGAAATGGTTGTTGATATCTTTGCATTTTTGGTACAGGCTATCGATGGTTTCGTCAGCATCCAGATTGGTCCCATTCAGCATTAGAAATCCTTTTAGATAGTTTTGAATGGCAAACTGGGAATTGCTACAGACCAAAGCTGTAACTACGTCTTCTTCCGGTCTGCAGAGCTCATCATTGGCCTCCCTTAATTTTTGAATGGCCTCATCAAATAATGTGGTAGCTATATCTTCCATCATCGGTCTATTTTAAAGGTTAAACATTGTTCATTATAGGTTCATTCAAACGCGATTACATACTTCTAAAAAGCTCCAATCGTTCCCATCGTGTTTCTACTTCTTCCTGGGCCTGTTGTAGCAGTGCCTCCCCTAACTCGGCATTTTCCTTGACAACTCTTGAAAAACGGGTTTCGTTATACATGAAATCGCTAAGGGGCGCGGTGGGTTCTTTGGAATCCAGTTTAAACTTCTTGCCTTTGGGTTTCGAGGGGTCGAAACGGAACAAGGGCCAATAACCGGTCTCAACGGCTTTTTGTTGTTGCAGGGCTCCATCCTTTAGATCATAGCCATGTTCCCCACAGTGAGAGTATGCCACGATCAACGAAGGTCCGGGATAGGCTTCGGCTTCCTCGATTGCTTTGAGCGTTTGTATATCCTTTGCTCCCATGGCTACCTGGGCGACATAAACGTTCTCATAGGATACCGCCTGCAACGCCAAACTTTTTTTACTGGTGCGTTTGCCCGATACCGAAAACTTGGCACTGGCCCCAAGGGGGGTCGCTTTGGAGGTTTGGCCACCCGTATTCGAATAGACCTCGGTGTCCAGGACCATAATATTGATATCCTCCCCGGATGCCAGTACATGGTCTACACCCCCGTATCCAATATCGTAGGCCCAACCGTCACCACCCAAAATCCAGACCGATTTCCTTCTGAGGTACTCCGTCATTTGGCGTAATTTCTTGGCGTTGGGATCTTCGCTGGTTTTCAATAGTTCCTGAAGGGCCTCCAGTTGCTTGAATTTCTCGTCCCGTTGCGTTTCGTTCGCTTCCTGGTTGTTCAGGATAGCTTCCACGAGTTCGGTGCCTACCAAGGATTCCAATGATTGGAGCAATTGTACCGCTATCTCCTGTTTTTTGGATAACGCCAGTTTCATACCGAAACCAAACTCGGCATTATCCTCAAAGAGCGAATTGGCCCAGGCGGGACCGCGCCCTTCCTTGTTCTTTTTATAAGGAGTGGTGGGTAGGTTACCACCGTAAATTGAGGAACATCCAGTGGCGTTGGCAATCAAGATACTATCCCCATAGAGTTGGGTCAGCATTTTAATATAAGGGGTTTCCCCACAGCCCGAACAGGCCCCTGAAAACTCAAAGAGCGGTTCTAGAAACTGGGACCCCTTGACATTGGTAATCTGCAAGGCGGTTCGATCGTAGTCCGGTAAATCGATGAAGTATTCCCAATTTTTATCCTCTACAGCGTCAAAATCGATTTTTCGATGCATATTGATCGATTTGAAATCTGCTATTTCCTTGCTTTCTGCAGGACAAACCGCTACACAAAGATCACATCCGGTACAGTCTTCCGGCGAAACCTGTAGCACATAGGATTCCGTTTCACCGTTAAACGGTCTTCCTTTGGCCGGCACGGCTTTTAAGGTGGTAGGCGCATCTATCAAATCTTCGTTGCGCACCACTTTGGCGCGAATGGCCGCATGCGGACAAATAGCCACACACTTGTTACATTGGGTACAAAGACCTGCATCGTCCCATATCGGTATATAATCTGCGATGCCTCGTTTTTCGTACTGGGAAGTGCCCGTGGGGAACGTCCCATCGACAGGGAAGGCACTGACCGGAAGCTCATCTCCTTTCCCAGCCAATATTTTTCCCAAGATATCCCGGACGAACGGGTCGTCGGTGCCTGTCATCATAGGCTTGAGCTTCCTGTGATTGGTCACCCGTTTCGGATAGTCGACCTTTTGTAGATTTTCCAAGGAGGTATCCACCGCATCGAAATTCATCTGCACGATCTTATCCCCTTTGTGGGCATAAGATTTTACGATGGCATTCTTAATTTTTTCGATGGCCTCCTCTTTTGGTAAGATGCCCGAAATCGCGAAGAAACAGGTCTGTAGCACCGTATTGGTGCGTTTCCCCAATTTTGCCTCATGGGCTACCTTGGTCGCATCCACGACGTAGAATTCCAGCTCGTTTTCGATAATTTCCTCCTGCATCCGTTGGGGCAGTTTGTCCCAGATCCCCTCCTTGGAATAGGGAGCGTTCAAAAGAAAGGTACCTCCTTTTTTGATGTTCTTGAGGATGTCATACTTTTCAATAAAATTGAATTGATGGCAGGCGATAAAATCCGCCTTGTGTATCAGATAGGACGAGTAAATCGGTTTTGGGCCAAAACGCAAATGGGAAACCGTTTGGGCACCCGCTTTTTTGGAGTCGTACACAAAATATCCTTGTACATAGTTGTCCGTGGTTTCCCCGATGATTTTGATGGAGTTCTTATTGGCGCCTACGGTACCATCGGAACCAAGCCCATAGAACATACAATTAAACGTATTCTTGACGGTCTGCAAGCGTTCACCGACTTCAAGACTGGTATGCGACACATCGTCGTTGATACCGATGGTGAAGTGTTTTTTGGGTGTTGGTTTGTCCAGTTCGTCATAAACGGCCTTCACCATGGCGGGGTCGAATTCCTTGGAAGATAGCCCATATCGGCCTCCGATAATGGTAGGCATGGCCCTCTCACTTTCGGCAAAGGCTGCAACCACATCCAAATAAAGGGGCTCCCCAGTGCTACCGGGTTCCTTGGTTCGGTCCAAAACCGCCACTTTTTTGACGCTTTTCGGTAGGGCGTCGATAAAATGACCGATGGAGAAGGGCCTGAACAATCGAACGATGATAGCACCTACCTTTTCGCCATTTTTGACCATGGTATCTACCGCCTCGATGACCGGACCTTGGCCAGATCCCATGATGACGATTACTTTTTCGGCTTCTTCATGGCCGACGTAGTAGAACAAACTGTACCTACGACCAGTATGCCCGTAAAACTCGTTCATGGTGTCCTGAACGATTTCCGGTACCTTCCCATAATAGGTGTTGGCCGCTTCCCTTGCCTGAAAGAATACATCGGGATTTTGCGAGGTGCCTCGCACTACCGGATGGTCGGGATCTAACGACCTATTTTTATGAGCCATGACGGCCTCTTCAGGTATCATCGCTTTGATAACGTCGTCCGGAATCGAATCGATCTTGGAGATTTCATGGGATGTCCTAAACCCATCGAAAACATTTAAAAATGGCACACGTGATTTTAAGGTAGCTATTTGGGCAATCAGGGCGAAATCCATCGCTTCCTGTACCGAACCTCCGAACAACATGGAAAACCCGGTTTGCCTGGCTGCCATGACGTCGGAATGGTCCCCGAAAATGGAGAGCGCGTGGGTCGCCACCGTCCGCGCCGCCACATGAATGACCGAAGGTAGTAGTTCCCCGGCTATTTTATACATATTGGGAATCATCAAAAGCAATCCCTGGGATGCCGTAAAAGTGGTGGTCAAGGCACCTGCCTGTAGCGATCCATGAACCGCTCCCGATGCGCCGCCCTCACTCTGCATTTCCACGATTCTCGGAACATTGCCCCAAATGTTCTTCTCACCTTTGGAACTGAACACATCTACATGTTCCCCCATGGGGGAAGCTGGCGTAATGGGATAAATGGCGCAAACTTCATTGGTCTTGTGGGCTACTCTTGCAACCGCTTCGTTCGCGTCACAAATGAGTTTTGGAAAGTCTTTTTTCATCAGTAAGGAATTATTGGGCCGGACAAGCTTACCAGCATGTAGGTCGACTTCTCCGGACACCCGTATTGGTTAACTTCGTAGCATAGGACGAAAAGCTATTCGAACTGTATGCCATTGTATTCCCGCAACGTTTTTCACGGCAGGGAGTTTCAGTAAATTGTTATAAAAATAGCCCGCAAATTGCGGGTAGAATATGATTAATGTCAGCTAATACGCTAGGATTGGCCCTCAAAAGAAGCGCCCTGATCTTTTTGGGATCAGGGCGCTCGCAGAAGTCATGTCGAACTACATCGACTAGGAAGTTAGGGTATACACGGATTGGTATATTTCTTGTTATTTACTCATTATACAACCACGCCTTTTTGGCTAGTAGTTGTTCCTCGGTCTCCACATGGTCCTCATCGGGCACACAGCAGTCGACCGGACAAACGGAAGCACATTGAGGCTCATCATGAAATCCTTTGCACTCGGTACACTTATCGGGTACGATGTAATAGAATTCATCGGAAATAGGGTCGTTTGGGGCATCCGCATCCACTTCGTGCCCATTAAATGGTACGGTAACGGTACCACTGAGATCGGTGTCATCGGAGTAGGACCATTCCTCATCCGGTTCGTAAATCGCATGGTTGGGACATTCGGAAATACAGGCATCGCAATTAATGCATTCGTCGGTGATGATGATAGCCATTGGAATCGGTTTTAGAATATAATGCATAAAATTACTGCTCTTAAACCCTCTTATTAATGATAAAAATCATGTTTCATCTTAATTGGTAAAACTATTTTTGGGTAGTATTCACATATCTAAGTCGTTTAGACTTTTTGTTTGTAACCGAAAATTTTGGCTTTTGCGCCGTAATGAAGTGATTTTTTGTAGCATAGTCATTGCTACGGTACTCAAAAATGACAAAATTAGGGTGTAAAATGTATAGTTTGCAGGTAAAGCAAAAAGTTTAAAGGACTTCATCATTCTTAAACTGAGTGTCCTATGGCCATCCCACGTCTTTTAGCCGATGCCGAGAAAGGCAATGAAATCTTGGAGGCGGTCGTGATCCGCTTTGTAGGGGACTCCGGAGACGGTATGCAATTGACCGGTACCCAGTTTACCGATACCTCGGCCATGTTTGGCAACGATGTGGCCACCTTTCCCAATTATCCTTCTGAAATACGGGCACCGCAGGGCAGTCTGTACGGCGTTTCCGGCTTTCAAGTGCATATCGGAAGTATCGAAGTGAGCACCCCGGGCGACAACGTCGATTTGCTGGTGGCCATGAACCCGGCGGGATTAAAAACCAATTTGTATGCGGTAAAACCCGGACATACCATTATTGTGGATACCGATTCCTTCAGTAAAAAGAACCTGGAAAAGGCGAAGTACGATTCGAACCCCTTGGAAGATGGGAGCCTGGAAAACTATCGGGTCATCGAGGTAGAAATGACCTCCTTGACAAAGGAGGCTTTAAAGGACATAGAAGGCATCGACAACAAAAGCATTACCCGTAGCAAAAATATGTTCGCCTTGGGGATGGTCTACTGGATGTACCACCGTTCCCCGGAATACACCATTGATTTTTTAAACAAAAAGTTTAGGACACAACCCCTGATCGCAGAAGCCAATACCAAGGTCCTGAATGCGGGCTATTACTTTGCGGAGACGTTGGAGTTGATACCCAACTCCTATACCATCGCACCAGCAAAAATGGAGCCGGGCACCTACCGCATCATCTTGGGAAACACGGCCACTGCCTGGGGCTTTTTGGCCGCGGCCGAAAAATCGGGTTTGGAACTCTTTCTGGGTTCCTATCCCATCACCCCGGCCACCGATATTTTGCACGAGCTGGTAAAACATAAGCATTTTGGGGTAAAGGCCTTTCAGGCCGAAGACGAAATTGCCGGAATCACTTCCGCCATCGGGGCGGCCTTCGCTGGCGATTTGGCCATTACAACCACCTCCGGCCCCGGTCTTGCCCTTAAAACGGAGGCCTTGGGTCTTGCCATGATGATCGAACTGCCCCTGGTCGTGGTGAATGTGCAGCGTGGGGGGCCCTCCACAGGACTGCCGACCAAAACGGAGCAGTCCGATTTGCTGCAGGCCCTCTACGGCAGAAACGGGGAAAGTCCGGTAATCGTTATTGCGGCGAGTACGCCGGCGAACTGTTTTGAATATGCCTATCAGGCTTCCAAGCTGGCCTTGGAGCATATGACCCCGGTAATTCTGTTGACCGACGGCTATATCGCTAACGGATCGGCCCCATGGAAGATCAAGACCGTGGCCGAAATGCCGGAAATCAGGAATAATAAAGTGACCGGGAACGGGGAAGAGTGGCATGCCTACGACAGGGATGAAGAGACCCTGGCCCGCAGTTGGGCCGTTCCGGGAACCAAGGGCTTTGAACACCGCATTGGAGGGCTGGAGAAGGATCAGGTCACCGGCAATGTTTCCTACGTCCCTGAAAATCATGAGTTCATGACCAAAATACGGGCCGAGAAGATCAAACGGGTCGAAAACTATATCCCGGACTTGACCACCGAATTTGCGGGGGAAGGGGATGTACTGGTCATCGGTTGGGGCGGTACCTATGGGGCTTTGCATACCGCCGTAAAGCAGTTACAAGAAGAAGGGGTCGATACGATTGGATTTGCACATTTCAACTACATCAATCCCCTGCCCAAAAACACGGAGGCCATTCTTGGAAAGTTCAAAAAAATCGTGGTATGTGAACTGAACAACGGGCAGTTCGCCAAAGTGTTGCGCATTCACTTTAGCCGCTTCGAATTCTTACAGTTCAACAAGATACAGGGTTTGCCCTTTGGCAATGACGAGCTGATTCAAAAATTTAAACAGTTACTCCCCAAATGATGGAAACGACTACGGAAGAAAAATATATGTTCAAGGATTTTGTCAGTGATCAGGAAGTACGTTGGTGTCCGGGCTGTGATGATTACGTCATCTTACGTTCCCTACAAAAAGCCCTCCCCGAGATGGGGGTGCGGAAAGAAGATGTTGTCTTTATCTCGGGTATCGGTTGCTCCTCCCGTTTTCCCTATTATATGGATGCCTATGGCATGCATGGCATTCACGGGCGTGCGCCGGCCATCGCTACGGGGGTCAAATTGGCCAACCCCGACCTGAGTGTTTGGGTGATTACGGGCGACGGGGACAGTATGGCCATTGGGGGCAATCATTTCATTCATGTGCTGCGTAGGAATATGGATTTGAACATCATCCTGTTCAACAACGAGATTTACGGACTCACCAAGGGGCAGTTTTCACCTACTTCGTTAGTGGGGCAGAAAACAAAATCGTCGCCTTATGGCAATACCCAACCCCCCTTTTTACCAGGTGAATTGGCAATAGGCGCCCAAGCGCGTTTTTTTGCACGCATCGGGGGCAATATGCCCAAGGAAATGACCCAAATTTTTATCGAGGCCGAAAAATTCAAGGGTACGGCACTGATAGAGGTGCTGCAAAACTGTGTAATTTTCAATAATGGCTGTTTTTCGAAATACACCGATAAGACGGTTCGCGATGATCAGCAGTTATTCATCGAACACGGCAAGCCAATGCTGTTTGGAAAAGATAGGGAGAAGGGATTGGTCTTGAACGGACTAAAACTGGAGGTGGCCACCATCGGCGAAAACGGGGTGACCCAAGAAGACATTTTGGTCCACGACGCCAAAGAGCAAGACCCCACGCTGCACCAGATGTTGGTACGGTTGGAATATCCTTTGGTGACCGGCATCATTCGTAGTTTTGTGGATGTGACCCTAGGGGAGCGCGAGGATGCGCTGACCGCACAAGTAAAGGCCGATTCGGAGTTTACCAAAACGGACGACCTCTTCTTTTCCGGGGAAACCTACGTGGTGAAGTGATCAATACCTTTCTAAATACACTACCGAGAAAATCATCATTTTCCTTGACTACCGGGAAGCCGTTGTGTTCGGGTTGTCGATTTTAACTCGATAATCCAGATTTAGATGCTTGGACATCCTAACGAAAGGTGTACAAATCTACGTTGAATTTCCATTTAATGCCTTGTGGGCTTGTCCACGCCTTCGCGGAGCCGTTTGTGCCTCCGCTAAAGCTATGGCGACACACGGACGGCGGACGAGGGTCCCGAGGTCGTTTACTATGATTTTGTCGTGGACATTCCCAATAGGAAATGTTCTTAAGAAATCCAGTCGAATTACTAGTTCATAGGTTGAAGTTGATAAGCATGTCGTCATGAAATGGTGGCCTTGTTGATAGTTGGTTTTTTAACGGACCTAAAAGCGCTAAGATCCTAATTACTATCAAAGACAATTACATTTTCCTGGTCATTGTAGTATATGAAAAGTCTTGAGTTTTTTATTTCGTAATTAGTTGCCCCGCTGATGCGAAATAAATCCGTCCATTCGGGTTCATTGATAAATGTTGTTGAGATTGGTCCGATTGAGATTTTTCCGTTCTCTCCAATTGTATAGCTGCCCTGATATTGATTGGTCACCCTAATCCCAGAAATAGCTCCTTCACCGCGGTCATTCGGTTCTGTAAAATTCGCGGTAATGTCCCCGTTATTGATGTCGGGCCAAGTATTTTCGTCCGTTTTACTTATTTTCCTATCACCGTCTATGTAATAGATTACCTTCCAACTTCCGGTCAAATCATAAGAAATGTCATTGTCGTCTTTTGAACAATTACCGAATGCGATTAAGGTAATTGCTGAAAGTAATAAAATCCTAATGGAGTAATAAGCTTTCATATGTTGTTTTCTTCAATGATATGAAATCAATGATACGGTTGCGTTGATCCATGGGTCAGTTTGGTGCCAATACGATTCTTTGAGCGGGATGACCCTACCCTTTGGTACCTCTAATCGTCCAAACCAGTATACAGCATAGGAAAATAACAATCGCCATGCATTTTTCAAAGTAGGTTTCGATGAAAATGTTTCCAAGAGTGTTGATGGCGATAGTCGGATTCGATTCAAAGGTCCTTTTGACTGGGTTGCTCGTTACCCGGATGTTTTATAGCGTGCTACAAAACGTTGGAGTAGTATTTTGGGGACGGGCGTATGGGTGCGGCGAACCGCAGCAATTAAACTTTCGGCTTCTTCCGGATCAAAATAGCCATGGTTCCTATAGGTGTGGATACGGAGGATAAACTCATCGGCATCGGCTTCCGGATGGAATTGGGTGGCGTAGATGTTCTTGTTTACCCGGAACATCTGAACAGGGCAGGTGGGGGAAGAACCTAAAAGCACTGCACCCTTGGGTACGATATCACAGGCTTCCTTGTGGCCTACCAAGGCGGAAAAAGTGCGTGGCAGACCCTTTAACAGCGGGTCTCGCATTCCTTCTTCGGTCATGGTCACGTCGACACTCCCGATAGGTTCGCCATAGGTAGTCGATATAGGTGTCCCACAGTAGCTGCCTAGGAGTCCGTTGCCCGAGCAAGCCCCCAAAAAAGGGAAGTCCGAAGGGACTACCTGGTCGAATAAACCGTGATAGAAGACCTCGATGGCTTTTTGGGTATTGCTTTTGTCCTTTTCGGGCAAACTGACGTCAAAAGGGCTCCCACCGGCAATGATGGCCGAATACCGCCGAAGGTCGATGCTGGGAATGCCCTGTTCCAGGCGAAACCGGTCTACTTCGTAGGGCTGTAAACCGCCCACGCGTAGAAAGGCTTCAAATTCGCTATCGGCGGCGACATCCTCGGGCCGCATTTGCAGCAGTAAAATTTTTTTGTCGGAAGCTATTTTCATGTATCCCAAAGGTACAAAGCTCCTTTGTATGCCGGGCAGGCATTTCTAAGATTCCAAAGGAACGATCAAAACGGGAATGTTCGATTTTTTAATGATTTCCCTGGAAACGCTTCCCATAAGTGCCTGGTACAAAAAACCGTGTTCATGGTGTCCCATAATGATAAGATCGATATGGAGTTTTTTAACTTCTTCCATAATCGTTGCGATGGCAGCGCCCTGTAACAATAGGGCCGTGGCCGTTATCCCTTGTTTCTGAAGTTCGGTCGCGTATTCCTGTAATTGCCGATGTTTTTTTCGAAGTTGTGATGCACGGCTGTCCCTAGTGTTTTGAGGACCGATATCGTAGCCGACAAACGCGGGATCGGCTGCGGCCACATGGATGAGCCATACTTTTGAATCAAATTTTGTTGCCAATTGAACGGCCTTGTCCAAGAGTGGGGTTTCGTCCCCATTAAAATCAATCGCAACCAGTAGATTTTCCATGTCTTTTGTTTTAAGGAGTTTCTCGGGCAAGGTTCCTATCTCCCACAGGAAACAGCTAGGGCACAATCTTGCATAGTGCCCAGCCCTAAGGTAGCAAAAAAGTGTATATTTCCGTAACTCGATGACGGAGCATATGGAGCAACGATTCTCTAAAAGAAAATGGTTTTGGACCGAAGGGCATATACCCAGTCTTCGGGAGTCCCCCGCGGTGTTTTCACCCGTACTCGGGATTTATTTGCTCCTACGCCTGCCCTGACTGTGAACGTCAAGCCTCGTGTCGAATTGAGTGTTGGTGCCCTTGGTTCCTCAAAGCCTTGTTTTGCCTTCACCTAATTGCTGCGACGAACAACGTTTCCGAGGTAATTTTCCGGATACGTCGTTGAAAAAGGTTATCAGTCGACCAAAGGGGCCATGTTCCTCCAGCGCATCGAGAACTACCGTTGGTTTTTTGATATGAATGTGGTGTCCGCTATCGACAAGGAGTTACCCAATTTTTTTATTTTAATATTTAGCAAAAATTCCTTCCCCTCATTGGTTCTACAGAATCGTTCTTATCCGCATGCATTTGGTTCCATTTTGCCAAATGCCAAGTCCTATCCCATTGTGTATTCCTGTTCTTCTTTTGTTTCCTGCTGTTCGGCATGGTCACCACAGTACTTGGAAAGAAGCGGGATGCTTAAACATACCTGTCGACGAAAGCTTCCATCAAAAAAGTACATTTTAAAAGTAAAATACCATGTTTAAATAGTTCCGCTACGTCCGCACATCCAGCCAAAAATAAAATAGTGTAAAAGAGCTTAATATCTAGAAATGAAACGTCAGCATACATCCATTCAGTCCATAAAACAGCCGTTTATGGGACTGGTACTAGTACAAACCCAAAACTTCAGATAGGAAAGGCGTACATAAAGAAGGATTCCTATTCCTCCCTCAGCGAATTGACCGGGTTGGCAAATGCCGCTCTTAAAGACTGGAAGCTACAGGTTATCATTGCAATCATCAGTGTTAGAAGACCACCACTTAAAAACATCCAGACAGATAATTCGATACGATAGGTAAAGCTTTCAAGCCAGACCTTGCCAAAATAATAAACAAAGGGGGCCGCAATAACGAATGCCACCGAAATCAAACCAATAAATTCCCCTGTGACTACGGAAAAAATCTGTGGGATACCTGCCCCTAGCACCTTACGGATTCCAATTTCTTTTTTCTTTCTGGCAACAATAAATGACATTAATCCGAAAAGGCCCAAACATCCAATGCCTATAGCGAGAATTGAAAGAATGGTGAACCCATTAAAAATCAACTGTTCCACCACATATTCCTTTTCGATGGAATCATCCAGAAAGCTGTAGCGAAAAACGGAAGAGGCAAAGGTATCTTCCCAATTGGCCTTTATGAATTCAAGCGGCTTGCCACTGTCGATTTTTATAAAAGCCTGGTTTTGAAAATAGGTCCAGTTCATAATAATGCAAGGGGAAATATCCCTCTGAAGGGAATTATTATGAAAGTCCCTGACTACCCCAACAATAGTGGCAATACCCTCGTTAATTTGAATTTTTTTACCTATGGCTTCCCGAGGGTTCCAACCATATGTTCCTAAAAGGGTTTCGTTGACTATGAATTCGTCAAAAGCTTCTTTGTTGGTAGTAAAATTTCTTCCAGACAAAAGTTCTAGATCATAGAAATCCAAATACTTCGTATCCCCGACTTTTATCTCTGCTTCCAAAGCATGCTCCGGAGATTGTTGTGGGAGGCGAAAGCTAGTGCCCAACTGAAGCCCTTCCACCGCCATAGGGGGGCCGGAACCAAAGGAAACCTTGGAAATTTCGTTGTTTTCCAAAAGAGAGTTCCTGTAGACCTCCAATTTTTCAAACTCCGGGGCCGAGGTGATGACAACGGCGTCGGACGAGAAACCCATGGACTTACTTTTGAAATAATCCATTTGCGATGCTAAAATAATAGCCGCGATAACGAAAAGCTGTACGATTATAAATTGAACCGTAACCAATGACTTGCGAATACCTATACCGTCTTTTTTGGAAAACCGAATTTTATTCTTCAGTGCCGCAATGGGTTTGAATGCCGAAAGAACCAAAGCTGGATAAATTGCTGCCGAAAGTAAGGTCAGCAAACCGATGAAAAGAATAAGGCCGACATGGTTCCAGCCCAACGCCAGTTGTAGGTCGATAACAGACAAATTTTCATTCAGTTGGCCCAATACGATGTTGAGAATGGCAACGGAAAGCCCCAAAGAGCCCAGTAGTATGATACTGTTTTCAAAAATGAACTGGAGTATCAAATTCAACCGGTTACTACCGAATATCTTTCGGATACCGACCTCCTTTGATCGCGAGGTTGATTGGGCGGTTAGTATATTGACGAAATTAACGATAGCTATTGTCAAGATGAACAATGCGACGATTGTAAGCATATTAAGTGTGTTCGTGGGCATAACGTAGCCTCCGATATTGCTTCCGTACAAGGTATCGTTATGAATATCGGCCAAGGGTTGAAGAAAATAAGAAATACGCATATCATCTTCGGGCTTAAGATACTTTTTCTTCCACGATTCGATTTTGGATTCCAGTGTATTTTTAAGCGCGCTATTTTGCAAGACTACAAATGTCGTTCCTTGATGGTTGCCCGACCAATTCCCGGAGACATCTGGATTTTTTGCCTTAAAAAGTGCATACGGGATGAGCATGTTAAAACGTTGGTTGGAATTTCCAGGGACATCCTCTATGATGCCGGTAATTGTAAGCGGTTCATTACCATGTAATAGTATGGTCTTTCCCAGTATTGAGCGATAATTTTCTTCGATCTTTCCGAAATACTTCCTTGCAAGTTTTTCAGTAAGTACTACCGAATGCATATCCTTTAATGCCGTAACGGGATTTCCGGATATCCACTCCATATCAAATGTCTTTGGATAGAAAGAATCCACGTATAGCACTTGTGTTTCTTCGAATGTATTCAAATCAGGACCTTCTACGATACCAAATTCCTGAGTTATGGGCCCCATTGTTTGTGTTACCAGATCAATTTCCGGAAAATCATCCCTAAGGGCCTCTGCCAGCGGATAGGCAGTAGTGTTCCAATACAATGTTTGGTCTGGTAAGTTGTTGTGCTGTACCACCCTGTAGGTGTGTTCCGATTTGGAGTGGTATTTATCAAAACTAGATTCATATCTTACGAAAATAAGGATGGCCATACATGCGCTTATTCCAATCGACAAACCCAAAATATTGATCGCGGAACTTATCTTATTCTTTAAAATGGTCCGCCAAGCGATTTTTAGATAGTTCTTGAGCATTCTTTTTCCGATTAAATGTAGTAGGTTAAAGCAATTTTTGAATCCAATTCTATGCCACGGAGCTAAATTATTGGTTATCAACTAATTGAAAGGAATTTTTAGAAAGTATAGAACGATTACCGTCAAGATATTTGACGGTTTATGTCCAATATTTTTACAAGGTTCGGAAAAAATCGGACTAAAGAAGGTTTGGGGACAAAATGGTATTAGACCTTCAAAAAGACAGCATCCTAAATTTATTGATTCTTTACCCTTCGCTCGATGCTATGGGCCGTAAAGCGTGTTGGTGCCCAACCCTACGCCGGCCTTTTAAATTACTATTTAGATGGTAGGCGTGGTAGGGAAGGGATTGGAAGGAAGAAACCCCTCACTTCCATGAACACTTCAACCCGAGTTTTCCTATGTTGTTTTTAATAGCACGCCAACGGGAAAACTAAAGGGTTGGCGTACCTAGCAGGTGTTTTATAGTCCCGTTTAAGACTTTCCAACCACTGGGGCTGCCCTACGTCCTTTTCGCCAGAAAATAATCACCAAACCTACAATGATGAACGGAATACTCAAAATCTGGCCCATATTCAGGGTCATCGCATCCTCAAATCCGACTTGATTTTCCTTGAAAAATTCAATCAGAAACCTTGCTAAAAAAAACACAACCAAAAACACACCTAAAATCAGCCCGTTGGGTTTTTGATGTTGGAATGCTATTTACCTTGGCATACGCTTTCCTACCCTTGGTTGGGTAGGGTTACTCCATGGAAAGGGTTTCCCAATTTCCCGATAGAAATGCCTTATCCACTTGGATGACCTTGTCCTCCTGCCTTGTTTTTGTAAAATAAGTCCTCAAATCCCAATAACAGTAGAAATTAACCCAATAGCCATGGCTGTATTTTTCGCGCAACGATCCGGGTTGTTTGTAAAAGGAATACCATCGGGTGTTGAGGCCCCATTTTTCCAAGGTGGCCACTGCTTGTTCCGCTTTCCGCCATTGCCGCTCACTCATGTCACGGTATAAATTGGAAAGGGAGGTATAATCGGAAGCATACATCTCGATAATATCGTTCACATCGTCGATTCCCAGTGCCTCAAAGGAAAGCGTATGCTCGAATACCGTGTCCCCATCCAGGTCGTACTCGATGAGGTCGATAAAACCATTGCCGTTCGTATCGGAATACTTGACCGTTGCATAGCGCCCTGCCGGGTATTGGGTGCGGGTATAGCCCGACCGGTCGTATAAGCCCCCATAGCCCTGATAGGAATAGGCATCTTGATCCACGCGCCAGGCGCCCCACTCGGCACCGTATAGATGCAGTCGTCCGTCAAACGAACCCAGGTACAGATTCCCTTTGCCGGAGTTGTCCAGATCGAACTCCCCCCGATCTCCCATTTCATCCGCTTGGGGATTGTGGTCCAAGCCCTCTTGAAGCATTCCATGCTTAAAAATGGCTTTGGGCTGCAAGAGCTCCACGCGTTCCCAACGGTTGCAATCGTCGTCCTCATCAAATACAAACCAGCATTCTTCCCAGTTCCCGTCTTTAAAGAGGATGTCCCAGGTGGCCTCCCGATGCGGATAGATTAACTCGGTTAAATGGCGCCAGCGCGCATCGAACAGCAGGTCATCGGCCTCCTTAAGTCCATCGATTGATTGGAAGGGATGTTTCATATGGTTGTAATCGTACCCCTCGTCCCCGTTGAACTGCAGGCTCATGTCAAAATCAAATTCGTTGCCGGGCCCGTTGTCGTTGTCCAGGTCAAAGGAGATGTACACCTTGTCCAGCACACCGATGATGGTCGCATCGATGTCGTCGTCCAGCTCTTTAAAAAGTTCATTGTCGACCCGGCCGTTGATATTCTCGGGCTTGTCCTTGAAAACGGGCGTATCCTCGCACCGAATGGCTATTTCGCTATGGGAATCGCCATCGATATCAAAAAAATAAAACGGATTTTCCCAACTGTAGCGAAAATCGTGGAACCGAAAACTGGAAACATTCATTTTGGTAAAGGCGTTCTGTCCGTGGTAGTCTGCATAAAAATTGGCATGGCCGTAATGTTCCCAGAATTTTAAATCCATTTTGTCCCAATTGATATAGGCAAAATGGGCATCCTGCTCCCCATCATCGATAAACCATACGATGTTCGACGACCAGTCCCACTGGCTCCGTAAGGCGCTATCCCCGTTCTCAACGAGGAGCTGCAAATCGGCCATGCCATCCCCATCTTCATCCCCAAAATCGATGCTCAGGTCATAAGGGCCGGCAAACAGCCCGTCTTTGTTGCGGTCGATAAGCACACAGTCATTATCTAGGTCGCCTTCCCAGTCATCGGGTTTCATATCGTCATCGTCATCGATCCATAGTACGGGCATATCGCCGTGTATCGTATACTTGATGGCGTCCGGGTCGCCGTCCCGATCAAAATCGAGCCGTTCGATTTTTTCCAAATCGTCGGGGAGGGGCATCCGAAAGGGCAGTAGCAGGGAGGATTCCTGCGCGTAGGAAATATAACACCAAGGGATTGCACAAAGTAGTAGGGTTAGGAAATAGAATTTTCTATTCATTAAGTCGGTTTGCATCACTCAAGCTTTTAATATGGTTAAAGGTTCGGTCTATTCCTATAGGATTTCGACTCTAATTTCCGCCAGTTGCAAAGTAGCATAAGGGCTAATTTTTAACAGTGGGTTTCCGGTAATCGACAAGCATCCCTTTGATGGCAGCTATGACGAGTTCGGGTTCGTCCCGTTGCACAAAATGGCCACTTTTTACGGTGGAGATGATGTTGGTTTGAGGCACCTTCCTTTGAAAGTCCCTATACAGTCTTTTCTGAATTTCAATGAGTTTTTTGTGGGACGGGTCGTCCCCATCCACCTTGTTCGATTCTATGAGGGTTATCGGAATATCCGTGTTAATTGAAAAGGTTTTGAGAAGGGAATCGTGAAGGGGGTAGGCAAGGACCTCCATTTGAAACCCTTTGGGAATTAATTTTATTTGTTCCAATAGGATGCTGTCTTCCCTCATGATTTCCTTTTGCGTTTGCACTTTTCGATATTCGTCATTAAGAAATTCGCTTCCTGGATCGATCAATACCATGCCCGCTACATTTTTCGGATACCGGTGCAGGTAATACCGTGCTACGTAACCGCCCATGGAATGTCCGACCAATATCACGGGCACGTCCACGATTCCTTCCTTTACCAATAATTCCCGAAGCTCTTCCACTACATTTTCCAGTGTCCTGGGAACATCGATCATTTGTGATTTTCCAAGACCGGGTTTGTCGTAGGAAAAGGTTTTTGTAATCTGGGCGATTGATTTCTGAACGATTCCAAAATCTTGAAGATCGCTACCCCCACCGTTTAAAAACACTACCACCGGTTCCCCTTTTCCCCAAGTCAATACATGTTGTGGTTTTCCTTGAACATCAATGAAATGATGCTCTGGCCCTTTTTTGCAGGAATGTAGTGTGGCAATAAATAGTAACAGAAGACGCACCATATTTTTCATAAGCAAAAGACCCGCCAATCATTTTGTATCCATGTTCTATGGTTGCCTTCTACCGACAAATGGATGTCTCAAGAGGAAGGGATTTTTACGGTGACTGGCAGCCTGACTTTAAAGATAACCAATTACAGGAATTTCCAAATTTGCGTTTGGCAAAGCCGAAGTATGGAACATCCGACAGCAACCTATCCATCGGTCCGGCGGTGTTAAGAGTACGCTCTTAGTGCCCTTTTTAAGAAAGCTGTTGCTGTCAGACAACTACAAAATAGCTTTTGCAAAGCAGACCACCCGATTGATTTCCTTGAAACCGATTCCTTTGTGGAAAGCGATACTCGCCCTATTGTTGATTTCGGTATCGGAAGCAATTTCGGTGCAATTCATTGCTTTTCCCCAACTTTCCGCTTTATGGATCAATAGTTCGGCATAACCCTTTCTCCGATGGGGAGGTTCCACGTAAATACCTTCGATATAGCACACGGGTTTGGATTTCGTTCCTTCGACAAAGTCATTTCGTAATGAGACCAGTACGAATCCTATACTTGTGGTCTCCATCGTTAAGAGAAAAGCGGTGTGAGTGGTATCGGAAATACAATGATGAAAATACTTCTTTTCTTCTTCTAGCGTACTATCAGGCCATAGTTTGGATGCCAAACGGGCGATTTCCTGATAGTTTGAATGTGCTATTTCAACGATTTCGGCCATCGGAAGGATTATTGTTGTCTGGGTTTTCTGCCAATGCTTGGGTTTTATTTTTTTGTGCCTCCGACAAACAAATACGGATAACGCATCCATCGGCAACCGCTAGTTTTGGAATGCCGTTAATTCCTAAGATACGAAATATGTCATGGATTTTGCCTAGCGTTTGGTAGTTACGTGTTAGACTTGGCTTTTGCTTTTATGGGCCGCTTGTCGCCACCCTTATTTTTGATATGTTCCACTTATCAATTCAAGATCGCCCTTCTTTAAATGGGTCAGCAGATTCGTTATTTTTTGTTCGGTCGTTCCACCCATCAGAACGTTCAGCCCTAGTGGCGGAGGCCCGCTCGTTTTGAGTCGTTCGATGAGGGCTTCAAAAAAATCGATTCCTGCCCGGGTCTGATCGTTGGTTTCTTTTTTGGTGAATCCGAGCGCCTTTAAAAATCCCTCCATTTGCGCTGCCGTAAACAGAAAACTGTGACCGGCATCGCTTGCCCAGGGCATGGGATAGGCGACCGCTCCGTCTCCCTTTTTGAGGATCTCGTAAAAAAGAAAGTACCCCCCTTTTTTCAACACCCGCTTTATTTCCGAATAGAAAGCGTTCTTATCGGGAATGTTCATTTGCGCATGTTGGGTCCACACCACCTCAAAGCGCGCGTTTTCAAACGGCAGCTCGGTGGCATCTGCCCGGATGAAGGTCGTTTTGTGGTCTAGACCAACGAGTTTTGATAGTTTGGCAGCGGTTCGCACGTATTCCTGGCTCAGGTCGATACCGGTCACCGTACACTGATATTCGTCGGCCAGCATTCTGCAAGGTCCGCCCAAGCCGCAACCGACATCCAAGACATGAAGACCGTGCAGGTCAATGGAATTCGCCAGTTCCTTGGATACTTCGGCGCCCCGTACATGAAACTCGTCAACCCCCGAAATGTGCGATCTTTTGACCTGGTCAAGGGCAATCTGTTGTTCCTTTAAGCGTTGCAGGATATCCTCAAACAGCCCTGCTTTCAAATAATGCCGCTCTATATTTTTATGGAGCTTGTTCATTTTTTTGCGTAGCTTCTAATGGTGCCAGCGGTCGGGCCAAATCTCTTCTTTCCTTAGACAAGCCCAAGCCATTGGGGGAGCGGAAGGCACTTTGAATTAAGTAATAGCGGCAATTGCCGTTGGTATTAAATGTAGCGAAAATTATTCGGGAAAGAAGGAAAGCAAAAAAATTTTAGGCATTGTCAGGCACGTTTGTTCACTGATTACCTCTACCCAAATACGCTCTTATGGATTTTATTTTCCCCTCGGAATTCATGGTGATGACATCTACCACATAAAGTTCTTCGATCGAATCGACGGTAATTTTCAGCTCGGCTGCTACGGTGTCCTCGTTTTCATACGTAGAAAGAACTTCTATCGCTATTGAAGCTGCAGCTTCGAAATTTTTACGCGTTTCCTTGAGCGCATTTTCCTTTCCCTCGACACGAATTTTCCAGTCCCGTAATACGATATCCTCCGAAAACATTTTTTCGATACTATGGAGGTCCTTTTCCGCATAGCGGTTCAAATAGGAAAGACAGCGCTCCTTATTGGAATGTTCAGGCATTGACTTGTTTTTTTCTTTGATTGGTAAAGACCTCTCTATTTCATTTTCGGGGGTTCTCAGTTAGGGGCCATTACAACGTGACGAAAAATGACACTGCATAGTTCTTTCATAATTACGGCTAACTCTATTACAGGAACCACCCCAATGTACTACTTTTTGTTAAAAAAGTAAACGAAAAAGCCTACACCAAGCCGGCAAATCCCAAAAAGGCCAGAGAGAGGAGTCCGGCTACCAGCAGATTAATGGGAACGCCTTTCATGCCCTCCGGAATATTCGCCAATTCCAAAAACTCGCGAATACTGGCAAAGACGATCAGGGCCAAACCAAAGCCCAGCGAATTGGCAAAGGCGAAGAAGACCGCCTTTAACAAACTGCCATTGTCGAGCCCCAAAGCCAAAATAGCGACCCCCAACACGGCACAGTTGGTGGTGATCAAGGGAAGAAACACGCCGAGCGCCTGATAGAGGGGCGGACTCACCTTTTTCAAGACGATTTCGACCATTTGTACCAGGGCGGCAATGACCAGAATAAAGGTGATGGTACGTAGGTATTCCAACCCCGAAGGGAGCAATACATAGTGGTGTAGCAAATAGGTGACCGTGGTGGCGATGGTCATTACGAACAAAACGGCCCCAGACATCCCGATGGAGGTCGATACCCGGTTCGACACCCCCAAAAAGGGGCAGATGCCCAAAAACTGCGAGAGTACGATATTGTTGACAAAAACCGCGGCGATGAGGATAACAAGATAGTCCATATCAAGCTGTTTTTAGGGTGAGGCGGTTGAACAAAATGGCAAGGTAGGCCAAGGCGATAAACGCCCCTGGTGGTAAGATAAAGAGGATTAAGGTGTTCGCATCCTCGGAGACAAACTTCCAATCAAAAATACTCCCGTTGCCCAGTACTTCCCGTACGGCCCCTAGCACGGTCAGCGCGATGACAAAGCCCAAGCCCATTCCCAGGGCGTCCAAGACCGAGGATTTCAGCGTGTTTTTGGAGGCAAAGGCCTCGGCCCGCCCCAAGATGAGACAGTTCACCACAATCAAGGGAATAAAAATGCCCAACTGTTCGTACAAGAAAGGAATATAGGCTTCCAGTACCATTTCCACGATGGTCACGAAGGAGGCGATGATGATGATAAAGGCGGGAATCCGCACCTTATTCGGTATCTGGGACTTCACCAGGGAGACCACGATGTTCGACATCAACAACACGAAGAGCGTCGCCACGCCCATCCCGAGTCCGTTAAAGGCCGAGGAGGTCACCCCCAATGCGGGGCACATGCCCAATAGCATCACGAAGACGGGGTTCTCCTTCACGATGCCCTTGAAAAAATTTTGTTGTTGATCAATAGGTTTTGCCATGCGCTTATCGGTCGGTTGTAGTGATCAATTCCTTGTTTTTGACGAATTCTTCGTAGGCCATTTGAGCGGCCTCCGTAAAGGCCCTGGTACTGATGGTCGCCCCGGTAAGGGCATCGACCTCCCCACCATCCTTGGTGACCTTCAACTCAAAATTAGCAGGATGCCGATCCCGGAACTGGCGTAGGAACTTTTCCCCCTTCATCTTGGTCCCCAGCCCGGGGGTTTCCTTTTGTTCCAGCACCACGATGTTGTGTACGGTGCCATCGGGCTCAAAGCCCACCATGATTTTCACGAGGCCGCTATAGCCTTTTTCGGAGGCCCCGACGACCGCGGCCCCGACAAACGCCCCCTCCTTGAAAGCCGGATAAATCTCGACGCTGTCTTTGGCACCTTCCACTTTCACTAGTAGTATTTCGGATACGGGACGGTTATCAAAGTCGGGCAGCACGCGCTCCAAGGCAGTCATTTTTTTGGCCAGTTTCGCCTTTGCTTTGGGTTCCAGGGTGATGTCATTCACGTAGCCCAGGGAGAATCCGGCTACCACCGTAATCACGATCAGTGCCAGCACCATATTCAATAAGGTAGATTCGTTTCGAACCATCGCTATACAATTGTTGCTTTGATCTTGGAGCCAAAGCGTCTCGGTTTAAAAAATTTATTGATCAGGGGTACAAAGGCGTTCATAATCAGGATGGCGAACGAGATGCCTTCCGGATAGGAACCGAATAACCGAATGACCACGGTAATCAACCCAATACCGATGGCAAAAACGACCATGCCCTTTTTGGTAACCGGGCTGGTCACCAGATCGGTCGCCATATAAAAGGCCCCCAAAATGGCACCCCCGGCCAATAGGTGAATGATAGGGCTCACGTATTGGGTAGGATCTGCCCACCAGAAAATTCCGGTCATAACCGCCATCGTTGCCAAGACCGTCACCGGAATATGCCAGGAAATTACCTTTCGGATGATGAGGTACAGGCCGCCCAGCAGCAGGGCCAAGGCCGACATTTCCCCTAGGGAACCACCGGTAATGCCCAACAACATGTTCATGTTCGAGGGGAGTTGGGCGCTGATGGTGCCCATCGTTTCCCCTATTTGCAAACCGTCTTTGATGATGCCCAGGGTCGTCGCCCCGGAAATGGCATCTACCAACGAAGTATTGTTCTCCACCGGGGTTGGCCATAGCGTCATCTGTACCGGAAAACAGATCAATAGGAACACCCGACCGACCAGGGCGGGGTTGAACACATTGTATCCGAGTCCGCCAAAGGAAAGTTTGGCGATACCGACGGCGACCAAACTACCCACGATGATCATCCAAACGGGTAGCGTGGCGGGCAGGTTAAACGCCAAAAGAATTCCGGTAATCAGGGCCGAACCGTCTAAAATGGTGACCTCGGTCCTTAGGAAATATTTTTGAATGAGGTACTCGAACAAAAGGCAGGAGCCCACTGCGGCGGTAGTAGCGATCAAGGCATGGATGCCAAAGACATAGACCGACACTAAAAAGGCGGGCACCAGGGCGATGACCACGTCGTACATGATCCGTTTGGCCGTTCTGTCGGAATGCACATGGGGCGAGGCGGATATGACGATAGGGGGGCTATCCATGCTCAATTCTTTGAGGTTACCATTTTTTTCGCGATGGATTTTCCAAAGCGAATGTAATCCAACAAGGGTCGGTGGGAAGGGCAAACATAGCTGCACGACCCGCATTCGATACAGGTAAGGATATCTTCCTGGGCCGCTTTTTCATAGAGTCCCTTTTCCGACAGGTTCATCAAGAGGTGGGGTTCCAGTCCCATGGGGCAGACATCGACGCAGTCCCCACAACGGATGCAGGCTTTCGGTTCGCCTCGGCTGGCCTCGTCCTCATGAATGACCAGAATGCCCGAAGTACCCTTGGTGACCGGCACATCGGTATTTTTGATGGCCTTGCCCATCATAGGGCCGCCGTTCACTATTTTGCGGGTTCCTTCGGGCAAACCACCTACTTCCTCAACGAGGTCTTTGATAGGGGTGCCGATCTTGACCCAAAAATTGGAGGGTTCTTTCAGTTGTTTGCCGGTAACCGTCACGACCCGCTCGATGAGGGGCTGCTGGTGTTGAATGGCCTGGTAAATCGCAAAGATGGTTCCCACATTGTGCACGACCACGCCGACATCGAGGGGCAGTCCGTTTTTGGGGACCTCCCTTTTTAAAATGGCCTTCACCAATTGCTTTTCACTTCCCTGGGGATATTTTACCCGTAAGGCGGCGACTTGGATTTCCTTTTCGTCAGCGGTCAGTTTTTTAAAAACTTCGATGGCATCCCGTTTGTTGTTTTCGATACCGATGACCGCCCGATGCAAGTGCAGCGCCTTCATTAAAATTCGGATGCCTACCAGGATTTCTTCCGCCTTCTCCAGCATCAAGCGATGGTCGGCGGTCAAATAGGGTTCGCATTCGACCCCGTTGACCAGCAGACAATCCAGTTTTTTATCTTCCTTCACATTCAATTTCACGTGGGAAGGAAAGGTGGCCCCGCCCAAACCTACGATGCCGTAGTCCGAAATACGCCGTACGATTTCCTGGGGCTCCAAAGTGATTTCCTTTTTCAGTGGATAGTCGATCTCCTCGAAGTTGGTTTCGTTCTTCACATCGGTTCGGATAACGATGCACTGTTTTTTATAGCCGCTGCTGTCGACGATCATATCCAGTTTGGTGACGGTACCGGCCACCGGTGAATGGATGTTCGAAGAGACGAAGCCGCCCGATTTGGCGATCACCTGCCCGAGCTCGACCTTGTCCTTGCGATCGACCACGATTTCCGAGGGGATTCCGATATGCTGGGCAATGGGCACGTACACCACCTTGGGCACGGGCATGCGTTTGATGCTATTGGAGGAGGTCAGCTTGTTTTCGGGAGGGTGGATTCCCCCTTTTGGGAAGGTCTTAAGCATCGTTCATCAGATTTACCGATTTCACTTCTATCCCTTTATCCACTTCGACCTTTTTTACCTTTTTCTTTGGGAAATTGGTCTCGATAATCGATTCGGTCGGGCAAACGGGAACGCATTTTCGACATAACGTACAATATTCGGGGTCGATATAGGCCAGGTTATTGACCATGGTAATCGCCTCTTTCGGGCAAACGTCGAAACATTTGGAGCATCCGATACAGGCGACGGCACAGGCTTTTTTGGCGATACCGCCCTTGTCCTCGTTCAAACAACCGACGAAAATTTTGAGGTCCCTTTTGTGTTTGGGGCGCATTTCGATAATGTCGCGGGGACAGGCATCGACGCACATACCACAGGAGGTACACTTATCGGTAATGACCACGGGGAGGCCGGTAGCCTCGTCCATATACATTGCATCGAACTTGCACACAGCGACACAGTCCCCATCGCCCAGACAGCCGTATTGGCAATCGGTTTCCCCACTGTAGATCATCGCGGAAATAGCGCAGGACTTGGGTCCTTGGTATTCGGTGGTCTTGGGCCGTACATCACACCCGCCCTGACAGCGCACTACGGCGACCGTCGGGTCTTGTTCCACTACTTCCTTGCCCAGGATTTCGGAGACCGTTTTCATGACCTCGTTTCCCCCCACCGGACAGAACAGGCCAGAAATATCTTCGGTAGCCACCAGCTTTTCGGCAAAAGCCTTGCAGCCGGGAGAGCCGCAGCCCGCACAATTGGCGGCAGGTAGTACGTCCTCGATCTCTGCGATCAGCGGATCTTCGTACACATAAAACTTCTTAGAGACGATAAACAATACCATGCCGGTAACCCCTCCCAAAGAGGTCAGCAAAAAAACGCTATTGAGGATCGAATCGGTCACGACGATAGTTTTAAAACGGCGATTCGGAAGGTCTTCTTAAACGCATCCCTCAGCACATAGAGGGTCAAATAATAGGGGACAAGCACCCCCAATGATAGGAGGCCGGCCAACCATTCCTCCAAAAAAACGGAACCGATCAGCAGTGTCGCCAGCATTAGGATAAAGGGGAACACATAGGCCCAGAAAACCGCTTTTAGACCCAATTGTTTTTGGAGCACCACCTGTACCGGTTCGTGCATTTGAAAGATGCCTTCCGGATCCGTTATTTCAATCTGTTTGGTGGTAGCGTCGGTAATCCCACAAGTGGCCTTGGCACGGCACGATTCGCAGTGCACATTTTCATCCAAGGAGACGACAAGCGAACGATCGCCCATTTTAGAAATGATGCCTGTATGCGAATAGGTATCGGTATTTGACCGTGTTGGCTGCATGGCATATCGTATCAAAGTATTAAAAGTACGGGATTCAGTAGGCGGATAATATGACTTATGTCAGGTATTGGAGCAGGTCGGACCCCGAACTGATTTGGTACCGGAGTGGTTTTGTCCGAATGGTCGGAAAGAGGGTACGGATTACAGGCCGTTGACCGGCACTAAAGGGCTAATAGGCATAGACCGGACCCTTGTGGGTTTGGTCGTTTACCGTAAGGAAGTAAAGAAAGACCCCTTTTCGCACGTCGTATTCCTGAAGACTGAAGGCAGTTGAAATCTTTCCGGAATCGGAAATCCCTGTATGTAGGGTTTTCAAGGTGTTCCCATAGTGGTCTGCCAACAGCAGCGTAGACGGTAGCGCTTTGGGGAGTTCATAGGAAATAACGACCTTGTCTTCCCGCAGATCGGTGTACATGCTGAGCGGCACTTTTTTACCATCGATCTGTATTTCCGTAAGGATATCGGAACTGTAAATTACCAGTTCGTCCCGGTTGCCGTCATTGTATATTTTTACAAAGACTGTTTCCGTAGCCGCATCAAAATAGTAGGAAGTCTGGTTTTGGTGCATCAAATTGTGCATCGAGGCGGCCCTATCGATCAAACTGCCAAATGATCGTAGCCCTTGCACATTGGGGTGGGTATAGCGGAACTTGAGCATGATCCAATTCCCTTTCGGCGCGTCCCATTCAAAACTCAGATCGTAGAGCGGCCTGTCCGAGCGCCCGTAGTCAAATTCGTAGAGCGTATTCGCCGCCAAAAAGAACGACTCATTGTCTACCGCCTTTTCCTTGGTCATTATTTTTTGGGTATCGGAATTCCGGAGCCAAATTGAATTGAAGATCTGTCGATGTTCGTGAACGGGATCTTCCAGACCAAAACCGGTCGAAATGGTCAGGGTGCCAAAATTAGTGGCGGATGCGGTGTAGATTGACGGATTGGAGGGGTACGGACGGCTGTTTTTGGTGTTGAGAAATGCGTCTTGGTGAAATAGATACAATCCTTTTAAGGGCTGCTTCCCCGCATGGTGGTCATGGCCAGGGACCGCTGCTCCGGGTTCTGGAACCACCTCGGGGGCCTTGGTCTGTGTGAGACTCCTGTCTTTGTCGTACAGAAAGGAGGTAGCATCCATCTCGTTAAATTTTAGCAACCTGGGTACGCCCCGGTAGGTGATTTTTTCAAAATAGTTGTTGGCGCCTGGGGTACCTTCGATTTGAAAACCGATATCGGATCCGGTGATTTGAAGGCCCGAGATTTTTGGGGCCGAGGCTCCCATGGCATCCGTCACCCAAACGGCGGTGGACTTCCCATGGTTTGCATCGTTCAAGAATCGACTGTTTTGTAGGTAGGCGACCCCGGGAATCAGGCCAACGGTATTGTGTTCAAAGCTATAGCCATCCAGCACCGTATTTTTGGAATAGGTTTGAAGTCCCAATCCAAAGTTGGCAATTCGGTTGTTGGTGCTTCTCCAGATAGCCTTGTGATCGAAGGCGTCTATTTGGATCCCTACGGTGCCCGGGACCGGGTGGGCCCCTTTGGCCTCAACAGTATTGTGATTTAAGGCAAAGGTCTTCGTGGGTTTTTCCCACTGCACGTTTTTATGTTCGTTTTGTAATAGGATACCAATGCCAGAGGTCGGCCCGCTGACGGTGATATGGTTTTGGGTCACTGTTTGATAAGGATTGTGAATGGCCAGGGCAAAAATGTGGTTTCCGGTCGTATTCACGATGCGGTTTGAATGAATCCTATTATCTGTAGCGTTTCTGGAGGATGCGCAATAAATGGAGCTTCCCTGTCTGGAGATAAACAGATTGTTTTCAATAACGGCCCCCGCCGTAGCCAAAAAAAGGTCGGTATGACGGGAGTCGACAAAAATGGAATTCCTAATCACCCCGGAATCGGACTGGGTACCTTGCCAGGACAGGACGGGATGCGTTCCCGCTACGCCAAGCCCACGTAACTGCACGCCATCGAATACGGCTTCGGCGGCTTCCGTCAGCCGTATAAAACCAAAATTTCCTTGGGAGCTGATCACGATGGGTCTGGAAGGAACCTCCTTTTCCGTATCCAGATGGATCTCCCCTTCGCCGTACACTTCCGTGTTTCCGAAAAGCAAAAGCCTACCCCCGTTTTTAACCGTCAACTGCGCAGGATGCGCTTCGCCACCGCTCAAATCGATTAAAAATGAATGGGATATTGGTTTTTTAGAAGTTCCCGCCCGCAAAGTCCCACCATCTATTTCCAATACGGCCACCGATAGGTCGAAGTTGTTATGGTCTTCGAATACCAAAGTACCCTTTACCAATAAGGTGTCGACTTGCAGCGACTTCCCGCTTAAAACAAATCGATCGCCTTTTTTAACAATAATCTTGGTTTCGATGGGTTCGGTATGGGATACCGGGTTCGATTTGGGGGTCCGTGGTTCCTTGGCTCGCACAACTGCAAGGCTGCCCGTTAAAAGCAAGCATACTCCATAGACAAAATACCTCTTAACGGCCATCGTAGCTTAGGTTTGTATTCATAACACCCGTACCACTCGATTTATTTTAGGGCTTTATGATTTTTATCGGGAGGGAACTCACCAGAAAATTAATATCCACGACATAGGTACCCGACTGCATCACGTGCTCACCGATAGGAACGCTGTGAAAACCGTCTTCCTGTTCCTCGACCAGCAGCGTCTTCACTTTTCTTCCCAGAATGTCATAAATGGAGATGGCCACTACCTGATCTTGCAAGAGGGTGTATTCCAATCGCGAATCGGCGCTTAGGGGGTTGGGGTATACTTTCGCATCCAATACAAACTGGCGGATGTCCCCGTACTCGATGCCATAGTTGTTTCCTGTTTTTTCGCCCTGTGGTATTAGGTTGATGTTTGAATACCCCGTTTCATCTGTTACCATTTTAAGATACACGGCCCCTTGGGCGGGATCAAAGTAATAGGCCGTAGCCTGTTGGGCATCCAGTTCAGCAAGGCTGTTAACCTGGGTAATGGGATTGTCTTCCCTGTCCAATACCAGGATTCCGGTGTAGGGGAACGGATGTTTAAAGGTCGTCCATTCGCCTTCCTTTTCCATGACACTGCGTAGCTCCAGATAGTTATCCTTCTCGTCGATTTCCCACTGCCCAACGATGGTATAGCTCTGTTGTCCGAAAAAATTAAAAAACCGTTGATGGGCATGTTGTTGTTTGGGAATACGCAATCGGTCAAAATCCCGTATTAGGGACACTTCCTGCTCCAGGTCAAAACCGATGCCGTTCATTTTGAGTTGCATGGCACCCTCGGCCTCTAAAATATACGCCTGCCATTCTTCCCGATACTCGATGGCATCATGGCGAAAGGAAGAGTAGGGGTGCGCAATCAACACGGGTCGATCGTATCCGGTGAGACTCCCATCCTCATCCAACAAAAAGGAAGAGTTCTCATTATCGCCCTTTGATCCCCGGGTGCTCATCCAAACGGGAAGGGTTTCGCCTTTAAGTTGTACGCTCCGGAAGAAGTTTTTTCCTCGATGTCCACCATGGCCTATAACCGCGGCGGCGACCTTTCCTTCCTCTACATCCTTATTGATATCGATAAAGGTGACGTTGGTCAATTTGGGTTGTTTGCGACCACCTTGCGCGATGGAGTAATAGCCGGCCCTTCGGTCGCCGTGTCGTAAATGACGGTTCTTTCCACCAATGGTATTGGCCGATTTTCCGATCACAACGGTATTCTGCACATGCGATTCGGACGATAGCAGTCCGATGGCATTGTCGGCAATCATAAAATTGTCGAGGGTCACGTTGGTAATTTCCGTCCAAACCCCGCTCATGGCATTTTTATAGCTGGTGAAATTATTGAAGGTCCACATCAAGTCTCCTGGATTGAACGTGGTCATAAAAAATCCATGTCCGTGTCCTACTTGACTGTATAAGGCCGTGTTCGAAATCCCTTCGTTTCCTAAGTTTCCAGGCACTGAACAGGAGTGGGCGACATTGCCGTCGAACACCACCTCACGGGGCAACAGATCGATTTCCCTGAAATCCCGGCTACGGCCCCTGGTGTCAAAAAAGAAACCGGTGCCCCTTTCCGAACCGGCAACATGGTTGTCAATCAAATTGTTGTGTACGTTGCGCATCCAAAACCCGCCGACGCGTTGTTCCCCTTGGTTACTGCCGCCACCGCCATCGCGCGGGAATGCAAAAAAGCCTTTTTCTGGTTTGCGCACTAAAATGGCCAGATTGTGCCGAAAGGTGTTGTTGATCTCCGGGCCATCCTCGGCAGGGATAAACACGTGGTTGCGTACGTTATAGGCGACCACATCCTCGACCAACACATTGTCGGTGCGGTGAATGACCACCCCTCTTTGCAGGCTATGGTGAATACTGGAGTTCTTAATATAGTCCCCCTCCCGGTCACCGGCCAAGTGCCAGTGCATATTGTAGCGGGCTTCGATACCGGGCTGCCCCATCAGGGTAAACTCGACCCCTTCGATGTGGATGGGTCCCGATTCGTTCAAGATCATGGTATGCCCCCCGAAACGTTGTTCTTCGGAATCCTGGGCTCCCCGAATCTTGATGTTCCGGGTCAACATACCTACCTCGGCCCGTTCGTCCAATAATTTTCCCTCGTATTCCTGGATTTCGCCAAAATGGGGGAATTGCAGGGCCGGAACAAAGGAAATCGTATTTCCCGCAACGCCGGTGATGGTCAGTTCCTCGGCCTCATACGGCTCATAACCGCTGGGTGCAATGGCGATTTTATCCCCGGTCTCCCAACCTACGGGAGTTTGGTCTAAAGTAATGCTTGTAGCTCCCGGCTGAACGGTACCTTCCAATTGTCCCCAACTAAGTTTGGCGGCGCTGGCACCGTGTAGTTGTAACGACCCGCCCGATAGGGTAGTCAGGAAACGGCCACCAAAAACTTCCTCATCGACCTTGGGGCCGTTTAAGGTAATGGTAGCATTGCTTTGGAACGGGGTTTCGGCGGTTCCTATCTGAAGCAGCCCCATCACCTTGATGGTCTCTGCCGTCAAGGAGAGGTTTTTGTCCTCAAAAATAAGACTTCCCTCAATGACCAAATTCCCCAGGTTTGGTGGTGATACATCCAAGAGAATCGTTTTGTCGGCGGGAATCCTAATGTCCTGATTCGCCTTTGGCACCTCTCCGGAAGCCCATGAAGAGGGGTTCGACCAGTTTTGCTGCGCAAGAAGAGTGCAGGGAATTGCCGTCAGGGCAAAAAACAGATAAAGGAAACGAGCGGCATTTTTGTACGTCATAGCTAAGTCGGTTAAGTTGTAGGAAGGTTGGGGCCAATCCTGTTTCTTAAAGCATAAGAATTTAACGTTTGAAATGTTAAATTGATATGTGCATAACAATGGTATATGGCATTACCCTACTTTTTTTCGATGAAATGCACAGTTTTTTTAAAAAAAGTGCATCGAATTTCAACGGCGAATCCCATGGACAGCTACCCTTATCGGGGAATAAGATCTATATTTAAACACTAAATTAAGTTTGGAATACGTGGGACAAAAAGCTAAGGCAGCTTTTTTCGACCATCCAAGCGAATACCAGGGGTGCTTATGAAACAAGGATGTATTTATTTAGTGGTTGTAGTAATGGTCGGAAACTTTCTCTCCTGTAAGGAACGAGCAGTAGTCCAAACAGAGAAAGATCGTTGGCAGGCTCAGGCCGAGCAGGTCACGATCATCCGGGATGATTTTGGGATACCCCACATCTATGGAAAGACCGATGCCGATGCCGTTTTTGGACTGCTCTATGCCCAATGCGAGGACGATTTTAATCGGGTGGAACAAAACTATATCTGGGCCACGGGCCGATTGGCCGAGGTCGAAGGGGAAGAAGCCCTGTATAGCGACCTTCGCGCCAAATTGTTTATGACCGAGGAGGAGGCAAGGACCAAATACGATAAGAGTCCGGAATGGCTCAAAAAACTCTGTGACGCTTTTGCCGATGGAATCAATTACTACCTCCATACCCATCCCGAGGTACGGCCAAAACTACTGACGCGTTTCGAGCCCTGGATGCCGATGTATTTTAGCGAAGGTTCCATTGGAGGGGATATTGAACGGATTTCCACCCAAAAAATAAAGGCGTTCTATGAAAGTGACATGGAAATTCCGGAGGCCCAGGAGATGGAAATGAAAAAAGAAGCGGAAATGGCCGAGCCCCAGGGGTCGAACGGCATCGCCATTTCCGGAAAACTAACACAGTCTGGTGATGCGATGTTGCTCATTAATCCGCATACGTCCTTTTATTTTCGGGGGGAGGTACATGTGGTCAGTGAGGAAGGCTTGAATGCCTACGGGGCCGTGACCTGGGGGCAGTTTTTCGTCTATCAGGGATTCAATGAAAAAACCGGTTGGATGCATACTAGTACCTATACCGATGTGATGGATGAGTTTAAGGAAACCGTTATGAATATCGATGGAAAATTGCTGTATCAATACGGAGAGGAACTACGTCCGGTGGAGACTTCCGAAATTACTTTGAAATATAGTGAGGGTGACGACCTCAAGGAAAAAACCGTTCCGGCCTACCATACCCACCATGGGCCCATCACCCATTTGGAGGAGGGCCAATGGACGGCCTCCGCGATGATGTGGGATCCGGTAAAAGCCTTGGAACAATCTTTTATCCGTACCAAACAGGATGGGTACAAGGGATTTCGTGAGATGATGGACATCCGTACCAACTCCTCCAACAATACCGTTTATGCCGATGCTGAGGGGAACATTGCCTATTTCCATGGTAATTTTGTTCCGAAACGTGATGTTTCCTTCGATTATTCAAAACCCGTTGATGGGAGCAACCCAAAGACCGATTGGCAGGGCCTACACACGGTCGATGAAAACATTCTACTCCTGAACCCTGAAAACGGATGGATACAGAATTGCAATTCTACCCCCTATACCGCCGCTTTGGAGTTTAGTCCAAAAAGGGAAAACTATCCCTACTACATGTCCCGCGACCAGGAAAACTTCCGGGGGGTACACGCCATCGGATTGTTAAAAGATAGAAGTGGGTACACCATTGACAGTCTGATTCAATTGGCCCACGACCCGTATTTGCCTGCCTTCAAAGCCTTGATTCCGGGATTGATCAAGGCCTACAACCTGTATGACGATAAAAATCCCATAGTACGTGAACCGATAATGCTTTTGGATTCATGGGATTATACGACCTCCAAGGAATCGGTAGCGATGACCTTGGCGCATTATTATGGCACCGCCATGGGGCAACGGGCGATACGACCCGAGGGCATGGGTGGTATGGAGTTGATTACCTATTTCGGAAGTGATTCGCCCCAAGGGGAACGTATCCGAATTTTTGAGGAGGTGATCGCCCAACTAACAGCCGATTTTGGCACTTGGGAAATGCCCTGGGGGGAGGTAAACCGTTACCAACGCCTGAACGGCGATATCCGTCAGGCCTTTGACGATAGCAAGCCCAGTATTCCCATCGGTTTTGCCTCCGGTCGTTGGGGAGCCTTGGCGGCCTATGGCGCCCGCTACGATAACGACACCAAAAAAATCTATGGCACCCGAGGCAATAGTTTTGCGGCGGTTGTGGAGTTTGGGGATAGGGTTAAGGCAAAAAGCATTTTGGCGGGCGGACAGAGCGGGGACTCCGATTCGCCGCATTTTGATGATCAGATCCAACGGTATGCCGATGTGGATTGGAAAGAGGTGGCATACTACCAAGAGGATGTGCAAAAGCGCGCTAATGAAACCTATCGACCGGGAAAGAGAAACTAGTTGATTCATGTTTCAACACCGCAATTGAATCATTTGAAAATCCCGGGTCGGTTAGGGGGAAGACACCTATTGGGCAAGCTAAATGGCGATGAGGTGCGCCAACCGATTATTCTTCTTCTTCTGCTTCCTTTGTGATGATCAAGGTCGCCTTTGATCCGGAGGAAAGGAGCCACTTGTTCGAGTAGATAAGATTTCCCTGATCGTCATAGACGTCCACCTGTGCGGTATTGGGAGAGGAAGAACCCTCGTTCAGGGCGACAAAATCAAGCCGGTTGAAGCCTACTTCCAAATCGACGTTAATGCCTTTGAAACTGCCTGTGAGCAACGTGTTCGGATCTATAACCCTATCGTTATGGACGATTTTGACCCGATCGCCATCCACGTATTCGTGATCTCGACATACGATGCCCACAAACTTTCCGTTGTTCTTGACGTCTCCTAGATACATATTCCCAAAAAAATCCGAGGAACCTTCCTTGGCATTTCGAGGCCCCACTTTGGGGTCGATTTTCATTCCGGTACCTGCTTGCACCAACTTGCGATCAGGCAACATCTTGACCGGTTTTCTGGCATTGGGGTCTTCTAGATTAATTTCCGGGGCATCCCCCACTACCGAAGGTATTTTAAGCGGTGTCCCTTTTTGTTCCTTCCCTTTGGTGTCCAATTTATTGGCGGCCTCGATTTTCAGGGGTTTCGCAGTCGGGATATCCGTCTGCGCCGCTCCTAGAAAAGGGAGTAGGGAGAAAACTAAAAAGAAGCGTAAAGGTCGCATCACCTTGATTATCGTTTTGGTTTATAAAATTAACAAATACCCTGCCACGGGCACTTAAATCGCTGTTAAATTCGATAAATGGGAGGATAATCAGAGTTTTCCGATGCTTTACGACCACGTTCGTTGTAGAAAGGCAATGAAGTTTCCGTGCATAATTTTGAGGATGTCTTGTTCGGAACAGCCTCTTTTGGAAAGCAAGGGCGGAATTTTTTGTAGGTCGGCAATCGTATCGATATCCGAAGGGCATTGCTCCTTCCCGAAACCACCGTCCAAATCGGTACCGATACCCACATGGTCGGCGTTGCCTGCCAGCTGACAGATATGGTCGATATGGTCGATCATATGTTCCAAGGTTAGCCCCATGCCCTTTGGGGTAGAAACCCCCTTCTGCCAGTGGGCAACCATCATCCAGGCATCCAGAGCCACTCCGATGACCGCGTTTCGTGCAATGAGTTCCTTAAACTGTTCGTCCGAAAATTGGCGATTGTGATCTACCAAAGCCCGGCAGTTATTGTGGCTGGCCCAAACGGGCCCGTGGTACACGTTCATGGTTTCCCAAAAACTCTGGTCGCATAAATGGGTGGCGTCCAGGATGAGGTTAAAGCGTTCAATTTCTTTCAAAAGCGCTTTTCCCTTGCTGCCGATACCCCCGACCGAGTTGGTGCCATGGGCATAAGTTCCCGGGCCGTAGTGGGCCGGACCAATAGCTCGGAGGCCTTCTTGATAGGATTTTTCGAGATAGCCCAGGTCGACGATACTGTCGGCACCCTCCAAGGTCAAGATATAACCGATCGGTTGGGTATCAGGGCTTTTTTTCCAAGCCCGCAAATGGGTCTCCAATTGTTCGCTGTTCGTGATTTGTGTCAGCTCCCCTTCCGCTTCCATCGCTCGGTACCATGCCAGTTGTCCCTGGGTTTGTGCCCAGGCCTGGTGGGGAGATTTCCAACCTGGAAGAGTACTTTCCGGTTTTACGTAGCGCGCAATTTGGGTAGCCATGCAGAGCCCGATATTGCCTTTGCGCATGGCTTCAAAGGAAACGGTATTGTGGCCACGATCAGGTTTATCGGTCATTCCCTGTTCATGCTGTCGAATGGCCTCGACCGACCAGCGGAGGTCGCGGTTCCATTCCATGGCGTTCATGGCAAGGTCTAAATGGGCATCGAATAGGAACATGTCAAATCGTGATTCTTTGATTTCTGGCCGCTACTTTCCAAGAACCGGTGACGGCCCCATCGGTGACGGTGAGTACCTCCTCGTACTTGGCCACCGTCGGACATATATGCATCGGGATGGCATAAAATGCGTCACCTACTTCAAACTCATTGGCCCTAGTGCTTCTTACGACGAGGTGCTCTTCGCTCTGTCCGATTTGTTCGCTGTCTTCCAAACCTAAAATACGTACCCGGGGAAAATCCATTTCAGGGGCAACCGATTTATGGCCAAGGTCAAAGCATAGGGTGTCTTCGGTGGGTTTGCTGATGATTCTTATGAACAGCACGGCCGCATGTAAAAAATGCATGTCGGGGAAAAGGTCCCCATACCGGGCATCCCATAATAAGGTGGTGCCAGGGCTAGCCTCCACCGAAGGTCGCTTGCTATGAATGGGAAAGGAGGGCGACCCTCCAGCAACTAAATTGGGAACTATGACCCCGTCTTTTTTGATGGCCTCCTTGAGCTTTAGTATTTGATCAAATGCGGCATTACAACGTCGGCTGCGTTCTTCGATATCGCTGTCCCGGATATGACCGTCGTACACATGCAAACCCTTCGCCACGATATGGGGGTGTTCTTCCATGGCACGATATAGTCGTACGGCCTCGGCGTCCGGTAGGCATCCGGTCCGGTTCATGCCGTTGTTGATATCGAGATACAGGAAGGCGATTTTGCTTTCTGCAGCAGCGGCCTCCCCAATCTCTCCCAACGTATGTTGGTTATCGACCAAGGTAGCGAACTGTGTGCTGGGAAAGGTAGCCATTAATTGAAAAAAACGCTGGATGTTCGACCCCACAGGCTGCATGGCCAATAATACGTCTTCGGCCTTGCACCTGCCCAATAGCTCTGCTTCGGCGATGGTGGCACACTTGAATTTTTGAATACCATGGCGTTGCTGCATCTGTACGATTTGGGCCATTTTGTGGGTCTTGATATGGGGGCGTAGCATGGAGTAGCCACCTGCCATTGAAATCATTGTCCGGATGTTTTCCTCGATACGTTCGGGATATACCAGTAGAGAAGGGGAATTGACGTTGGAGGTATCCTTTAGGGCATACCAGTTAGTGTCTGACATCATATTTTAGGTGTGAAGTTCGAACATGGCCTCGATTTCTACGGCCACTTGACTGGGGAGCATCATGCCTACGGCACTTCGGACCCCGACTCCATCATCGGGACCGAAGACGTCGGACATTAATTCGCTATAACCGTTGATGACCAGTGGTTGGTCTCCAAAATTGGGGGTACAATTCACCATTCCCAAGGTTTTTACCAACCGTTTAATTCGATCCACATCCCCAAAATGGGTGGTAATCGTTGCCAACATGGTCAACGCTACTTGACGGGCCGCCTCTTTCCCCTGTTCCAAGCCCAGGTCGTCACCCACGCGACCGGTATACAGGGTACCGTCGTTGCGCATGGGCCCCTGACCTGAAACATAGAGAAAATTATCGACCACCAAAACGGGTTTGTACAAGCCGGCCGGTGGTGGGGCCGGTGGAAGTACCAATCCCAATTCCTTGATTCTTTCCGAAGGTTTACTATTCATTTTTTAGCATTTTATAGTACGTAATTTTTAACAATACACTACTTTTTTTATCCTTTTCAAAGAAATATATCCAACACCAACACCCCCAATAACCCCATCACCCCGACCGTGGTTTCCATCACGGTCCACGTACGAAGGGTATCCTTGACCGAAAGGTTGAAATATTCCTTATAGAGCCAAAAGCCCCCGTCGTTTACATGGGAGAGCATCAAACTTCCCGAACCAATGGCAAGGACCATCAATTCTGGGCTTACACCCGAATTTGCCAATAAGGGTGCCGCTATTCCCGCCGCCGTCAAACCTGCCACCGTAGCGGAACCGACACAGACCCGGATGACGGTAGCAATCAACCAAGCCAAAATCAAGGGGGAAATAGTAGACCCTTTGAGCATGTTCCCGATATAGTCACTCACCCCACTGTCGATCAATACTTCCTTTAAGGCCCCGGCTCCGGCGATAATCAACAATACCATGGTAATTCCCGCAACCGCGCTGGACACCGAATCCATGACCTCTTTCATATTTTTACCGCGAGCCAGCCCCAAGGTATAAATGGCGACCAAAACGGAGAGTAACATGGCAATGACCGGGTCGCCGAGTATACCGGTAACTTGGGCCATCGTACTTCCTTCGGGGAGCAATACCTTGAAAATGGCCGCAATTCCAATCAAAATCACGGGTAACAAGGCTGTAAAAATACTGATAAAGGTTCCGGGCATCTCCTCTTCCGTCAATACCCTTGGATTTAAAAATTCCTTTAATGGTGTGGCCTTTATTTTTTTGATGGTTCTTGAAAATAAAGGCCCTGCGATGATAATGGCCGGGATGGCAACTACGATTCCGTATAGCAACGTTTTACCAATATCGGCCTTGAACATCACGGCAATACCTGTCGGGGCAGGGTGGGGCGGCAGGTAGCCATGGGTCACCGAAAGCGATGCCAACATGGGAAGGCCTACATAGATCAAAGGAAGTCCCGTCGCAGCGGCTACGGTAAAAACCAAGGGTACCAATATCACAAAACCCACCGTATAAAACATGGGAATGCCTACGATAAAACCAGTAAGCACCACAGCCCATTGAATGTTCTTTTTCCCAAATTTATCCACTAGCTGAGTCGTAATTCGTTGCGCGGCCCCACTGTCGGCAACCAACTTTCCAAGCATGGCTCCCAGGCCTAAGATCATGATGAGCCCGCCCAAGGTCTTGCCCAGACCTGTCTGTATCGAATCGACAACCTTGAGGACCTCCATCCCTTCCGCAACACCCACAAAAAGTGAGACGATGATAAAGGCGATAAAGGCGTTGAGTTTGAATTGGGCGATTAGGACAAAAAGGAGGATAATTCCAATGATTACGATGGCGAGCGGCATTGTTGGCTATAAATTGGATAGGTTGTAGCCCCTAAGATAGTAAAATAGAGCGACGTTGACGAACCTTAAAAAGGCTTTCGAGCCTTTCCGTCGGATACCCTTTTTTTTGTAATTTCAGGGCTGGCTAAATCAAAATTCTAACAGAAATGAAAATGAAGAAAAATACCTTTTATGTATTCTTGCTTTCCCTCCTACTAAACGGATTAATGGGATTTTCCCAAGATGAATCAACCGATCTTTGGAACGAAAAAACCTTTTCGGGATTAAAATTTCGAAGCGTTGGTCCGGCTTTCATGTCGGGACGGTTATCGGACATCGCCATTGACCCTACCAATGAAAATGTCTGGTATGCCGCGGTTTCCTCAGGAGGTTTGTGGAAAACCACCAATGCCGGTACCACTTGGAAACCACTGACCGATAAGGAGTCGTTCTACGCGACCGGATGCGTCACTATTGACCCCCATAACCACAATACCATTTGGTTGGGAACGGGAGAGAACAACGGCGGCCGTCATATTGGGGTGGGCCACGGGCTATACAAAAGCGAGGATGGGGGCAACACCTGGACGAATATGGGCCTGAAGAAATCGGAACATATCTCGAAAATCATCGTGCATCCCGAAGATCCGGACGTGGTTTGGGTCGCTGCCCAAGGGCCCCTCTGGAGCCCTGGGGGTGAGCGGGGCCTTTACAAAACCACCGATGGGGGCAAAACGTGGAAAAATACCCTGGAAAGTAACGAATGGACCGGCGTTACCGATTTGCTTATAGATCCCAGAAACCCCGATGTGCTCTATGCAGCCACTTGGCAACGACATCGAAATGTAGCCGCCTACATGGGCGGGGGTCCCGGAACCGCTTTGTACAAAAGCACCGACGGGGGTGAAAACTGGACAAAATTGGAAACGGGCCTTCCAAAGGAGGATATGGGAAAAATAGGATTGGCGATGTCACCCATGAATCCTGATGTGCTTTACGCGGCCATTGAACTAAAACGAAGAACCGGGGCCGTGTATCGTTCCGAAGACGGGGGTGCCAGCTGGAAAAAAATGTCCGATACCGTGTCCGGTGCTACCGGCCCCCATTACTACCAGGAGTTGGTGGCCTCTCCCCATGTTTTTGACAAGATTTACTTGATGAACGTCCGGGTATTGGTCTCCGAGGACGGGGGAAAAAACTTTTCGACACTCACCGAGGAGGATAAGCATAGCGATAACCATTCCCTCACCTTCAAAAAGCAGGACCCCAATTATTTGTTGATGGGCACCGATGGAGGTATTTACGAAAGTTTCGACGACGCCAAAACCTGGAAGTTCGTAGGCAACCTGCCCATTACCCAGTTCTACAAATTGGCCGTAGACGATGCGGAGCCCTTCTACAATATCTACGGCGGTACGCAGGACAACAATTCCCAGGGGGGACCTTCACGCACTTTTAGTACCCGTGGTATTGCCAACCAAGACTGGTTCGTATTATTGGGCGGCGATGGGCATCAACCTGCTACGACTCCAGGGAATCCCGATGTGATGTATGCCCAATCACAGCAAGGAAATTTGCACCGAATCGACCGTACTACCGGAGAAGCGGTGTACATTCGACCCCAATCGAAACCAGGGGAGGATTACGAACGGTTTAATTGGGATGCGCCCATTCTGGTAAGCAACCACGATCCCAAGCGATTGTATTTTGCCTCCCAAAGAGTGTGGCGTTCGAATGATAGAGGTGATAGCTGGACACCGATTTCCACGGACCTTACCAAAAATCAGGAGCGCTTGACACTACCCATCATGGGAAAAAGGCAAAGCTGGGATGCGGTATGGGATGTATATGCCATGTCGACCTATAACACCATTACTTCTTTATCCGAGTCGCCCCTGGACGAAAATATCCTGTACGCAGGAACCGATGACGGACATATCCAGTATACGAAGAACGGAGGGGATAGTTGGACGAACATCAATGTAACCCAATTGCCGGGCGTTCCTGCCTCCGCCTTTGTGAATGATATCAAGGCCGATTTGCACGATGCGAATACCGCTTACGTCGCGCTCGACAACCATAAATTTGGGGATTACGCGCCCTATCTGTACAAAACCGTGAATGGTGGCAAAACCTGGAAGGCCATTACCAACGGGCTGCCTAAAGGAACGCTGGTTTGGCGGTTGGTGCAGGACCACGTCAACAAAAATCTACTGTTCTTGGCCACGGAGTATGGCATCTATGTATCCTTTGATCAAGGAGGGAAATGGATCAAGTTCTCAAACGGTCTCCCCACCATCTCGTTCCGTGATCTGGCCATTCATAAAAGGGAAAACGATTTGATCGGGGCCTCCTTCGGAAGAAGTTTTTATGTCTTTGACGACTACAGCCTATTACGGGAAGTATCCGAAGAAATGTTGAAAAAGGAAGCCACCTTGTTCAAGCCAAGAAAGGCCCTTCAGTACATCCAAATACGTGGGGGAAGTGCTAGTCAAGGCGGAAGTTTCTTTACGGCCGACAATCCCCCTTATGGAGCGGTGTTCAACTATTACCTGTCCGACGATTACAAGACGACGGCCGAGGTACGAAAGGATAGGGAGAAGAAATTAGGAACTGGGAACGATGTTCCCTTTCCAGGATGGAAGACCGTCGAAGCTGAAAAAAATGAGACAAAACCGACCGCTATTTTAGTGGTCAAAAATGGGGAAGGCCAAGTGGTTGCCCGTGTAAACGGTCCCCTGAAAAAAGGGTTCCAACAGGTATCCTGGGATTTGACCCAACCCGTGGAGATGACATTGGATACTTCGACGGAAGAACCGGAAAATCGTAGGTTTAGAAGAGCGATCATGGTAGACCCGGGAACGTACACCGTGAGTTTGTACAAATCGGTCGACGGAACCGTTACCGAACTAGGGGATTCGCAGTCGTTTACGGTGGAACGGATCCGTAAGAATGTATTGGAAAATCCGTTGGAAGTACAGATTTCCGACTATACCGATCGATTGATCGATTTTGGAAGAGAGCTGGCGGTGACTCAACATCGTTTTCGCAAGGCGACAAAAAAGGTAAAAGCCTTTGACAATGCGTTGCGATATGCGAAAAGTGCTCCAGGGGCCTTGGAGAAGGAAGTGGCCGATTTGAAAACCGCGATGTTCGAACTTGAAGGCGCTCTATTCGGTAATTCTGCCAAGGCCGAAGTAGGGGAGAAAGACGACCCTACGGTGCAAAGTCGTTTGGGAGTGGCTCAAAGAGGGTATTTTGGGAATACCTACGGACCGACCAAGATGCACATGGAAAGTTTTGAAATGGCGAAACAACAGTATGCAGGATTGGAATCGAAACTGAGCCAATTTTTGGATACCGATGTACCAAGGGTGGAGAAAATGCTATTGGATGCCGGTGTCCCGCCCATAGTAGATTGATACCAGTCGACTTTATCGTCTTATTTAATGAAATACGGCCGCTATTATTTTGGCCGTATTTTCTTTTCGGATATTGACATTACGATACTTTTGGGGTTCGATTTGCAATCAACCAATTCAGGGTGAAGCTGCTCGGAACGTGCAACGGCATCTAATAACAGTTTGCGGACTCCCTCTTGTGGAAAGGTGTCAAAGTGGTTCACCTTGATATGACGGATGAGTTTTCCCTTGCCAAGCAGTGGAAGATAGTCGCTCGATAGTTCCGCACCGCGATTAAAGCCGAAATTAACATGTTTTGCATACACTGCAATATGACAAAAGGCGTCACGGAGTCGCTCCGACTTGGAATAAGCCAATGCAACGGCATTGTAATTATCCCATAGCAATTCATTCGTTTCGGGAACCGAGTCCAGAACAAACGTCCTCAATTGAAGTGTCAACTCTCGAATCGATGGGGGATAAGGTTCCAAAAAGGCCGATAAGGCAGGGTTTGCTTTCATTTGTCCAATGACCAATTTATAGTGTCCTGTTGGTCCAAGTCCTGAAGCTTTGTCCGGGACAGACAGGTCGGGGACCGTGTTGCGCTTTGACGTTTCCGGCTGTTCTTTGTGAAAGGCATTGTTTATAGCGATGTAAGTGATTCTTTATGCAATCGTGCCATGTCAAAGCTATTTTGTCAGTCCGAGTGTGTCGAGGACCTTTTATTGCGCTTTGACACTTCGGCCTTGCTTGGTGCAGGCGAACCCGGCGTGACATTGATGCTTCTTTTTGGCTAACGGACTTTTCTACAACTAACTATTTAAAACTTCCAACACCCTTTCGGGGGTAAAAGGCAAATGACGCAGTCGTTTCCCGGTCAACCGTAAAAAAGCATTCGCAATGGCACCGGCCACCATGGGGGTTGCCGTTTCGCCCACCCCTTCCGGGTGGTCGTAGGATGCAATGAGGGCAGTTTCGATACGATCGGGAATGTCTTGCATTCGAAGTAATTGATATGTGTCAAAATTGGACTGCTGTACTCTGCCATCTTCGATGGTAATCTGTTCCTTAAGCACGCTGCTCATTCCCATGATGATGCCCCCTTCCATTTGGGCCTTTACATTGTCGGGTTGAACGATGACTCCCGCATCCAAAGCAATCCAGAAGTTATGTACCTTGATTTTTCCCGAATTCCGGTCTACCGAAATTTCGCAAACACCAGTTCCTAAGGATCCATGTTCTACAAATGCCACACCCTTGGCCCGACCCTCTTTAACAGGTCCGTTCCAATCGGATAGTTCGGCAGCCTTTTCCAAGGTGGCCAATGCTTTGGGCGATTTGGCCATTAGTTTTCTTCGCAAGTCTACAGGATCTATTTTTTGATCCATGGCGACTTCATCCAACAAACATTCAATGGCAAACTTGTTAGGACCATGGCCTACGGAACGCCAATGCTTGAGGCGAATTCCATGGGTGGCCTCCCGCCATTCGACCAATTGATTGGGAATATCGTAATGATCGTTTCGCGCTCCGCTGGCTACTAGATTCCCCCCGTCACCGACTACACAATGGGACAAGCCGGTAATGTTAGCTGTGGCATCCACCGTGGCCTGAAGGCGTTGTAGCGATAACGGACGAAACGTCCCGTACGTAATATCATCTTTCCTGGTCCATATCAGTTTTACGGGACGAGGGGCCATTTCCATGGCCAATACGGCGCATTCCTCCACAAAATCGTTCATACTTCTTCGTCCGAACCCTCCCCCAAGATATTGTAAATGAACGGTTACTTTTTCGGGTAGAATCCCCAAAAGTCCGGGTACACCCAGCTTGGTATCGGGTCCCTGTTGGCTGCCAACCCAAACTTCGGCACTTTGTAGGTCTTCTGCCACTTGGACTACGGCATTTAGTGGTTCCATTTGCGCGTGGTACACATAGTCGTTTTTAAAATCGATCATATAGGTTTTTGACGCGGAGCGCAGCGCGTTCCCCACATCCCCGATTTCGACCGTGACCTCACCTTTTTGTCGCCGGTCTGCTATTTTTTGATATTCAGCGTAGATTTGCTGGGAATTGTAACCCGACGCTTGGGATTTGCTCCAATCGATTCGCAGCTGTTTTTTGGCGTCCAAGGCCTGTTCGAGGGTCTTGGCGATGACACCAATGGCATAATCGAAAGGGACAATTTTCAAGACGCCGTCCATAGCCAGGATTTCCTCCTCATTGGTCAAGTCGGGTTTGGCACCGTGAAGGTTTCCACGTTCCAACACCCCGTAAACCATTTCGGGCAAACGGATATCACAAGCGAATTGGGCGGTACCATCTACCTTTGCAGGGATTTCCGTTCTGGCAATTTCTTTTCCGATCAATCGAAAATCCTTTGGATTTTTCAACTGGTCCTCCGCGAAATCGGGCAGGGTCTCGGGCATCTTCAAAAAAGGGACCAATGCGCCATAACCTATTTCGCGATTTGTTTTTTGATGAACGACTTGGCCGTTGGTAGCGCTCAATTCCGAAAGGGGAACATCCCAGTGATCGGCGGCGGCGGTCAACAGAACATAACGCGCCTGTGCCCCTGCTTTTCGCATTGTCGAATAATAACTATTGGTGGTGCGACTACCTACGGTAAACATAAGTTTGCTGCCCGGTCTCCATCCCTCACCGCCATAGATTTCCGCCTCCTGCGGTGAAAATTCGACTTTTACCTTAGACCAGTCGGCATCCATCTCTTCGGCAAAAATCAACGGAAGGGACGTCATAGACCCTTGTCCCATTTCAGCGGCGGGATTGTAAATGGTCAGCTCTCCCGCTTCGGTCAATTGCACCCATGCGGTCAGCCGATGTTTCTCCAACTGTTCCGCAAGTTTTTTTGGTTCCTTACAGGAAATCAACTGAGGTAAAATGCCGGAAACCCCAATAAAAAGGGCCACGCCACTGGAGGATTTTAAAAACTGCCGACGGTCGATGCGCTTTGAAGTAATTGACATAACGTTTCTTTATAAGGATTAGTTTGTCGGGATTTTTGCTCCAGCCGCTAGTTCAATCGCTTCCAAGATGCGGAGATAGGTACCACAACGGCAGAGGATACCGTTCATGTATGTTTTGATTTCTTCCCGTGTCGGATTGGGATTTTCTTTCAACAGGGCAACTGCCTGCATGATCTGACCGGACTGGCAATAACCACATTGTGGCGCTTGGGCCTCGATCCATGCCTTTTGGACAGGATGGTCCCCATCATCGGACAGCCCCTCGATGGTTTTGATTTTTTGTCCTTCGGCAACAGTATCAACCTGCAGGATGCATGCTTTCATGGGGGTATCGTCTACATGGATGGTACAGGACCCACATTGGGCGATACCACAGCCATATTTAGTGCCCGTAAGGCCCAGATGTTCACGGAGTACCCAAAGCAGGGAGGTGCCCTCCGAAACGTCGACCTCATGTTTGATATTGTTAATATCTAGCGTGTAAGTGGCCATTGTAATGTGTTATTTTAGGGTTAAGTTACAGAAAAAGAAGGGAGCAATAGCTATAAATCAACTATTTTGAACGGGGCTAAGGGAGTTTCCCTCCCACTTGCCGAACTAGGGTCACTTAGTATTTCGGGAGCCTATCGCTTTCTTTGGTTTTTTTTGGTCTCAGTAAGTTTTAGGACTTCTTCCGAGTGAAGGGTAGAATAGAAAGTATAAAACTGTTTTCTTCCTATGGTTTTACGAAAAGTCATTGGTCTAGCTTTTTGCTCATTACCCAGTTTTTGTAGGTATTCGATTCCATCGGGAAGTCTACCATCCCTAGGGTGGTATAGCCTTGTCTTTTGTAAAATGAAATCGCCCTGTCGTTGTGGACATAAACTTCGAGGTTCAATTCTTTATGTCCTCGTAAGGCTAGCTGCTTTTCCACTTCCTTCAACAAGCCGTATCCCATTCCCTTTCCATAAAAGCGTTCGAGCAGATATAGCTTGCTTAATTCGGGTACAGAAATGTTTCTTATAGGACAGTTGCTCTCGTAAATGATTTCCGCGACTCCGACCGGATTTTCATTAAAACAGGCCAAAAGCACTCGGTCGGGATGCGCTCTAATATTCTTTTCAATCAGTGATGCAGCGAATCGATTCGTGATAAAATTGGCAAACTCGAATGTAACCCCCTCCACCGCGTATGTTTGAACATAGACCGTTTTCAATAAAACGGATATTCGCAACGAATCGGATGGTATTGCTTTTCTGAATGAAATTTCAGCCATATGCTGTCTTTGATTCAATCGAATATATGTTCCTCATAGTCGCCCCACCAGGTTTTAATGTCGATTTTAGGTTTTCTACAGATATATAGGGGAATCCCATTTTCCTCCCCGATGGCGTATTTGTGATAGATTACTTTCACCAGTGAAATCTCTTCGAACACCTGTTCGACCGTGGGTGTCTCGTTCCCCAAGCTGATCCAGACGGCTGCCTCTTTGTTGCCGTACCCCCAGCTCCAAAAACTACCGTGTCTGCTAATCGGATTCGGGAGGCCGTATTTCTTTCCAAGTATCTTGAGGGCACCCGCCTCCCCATAGTTTTCGGCCCATAAAATGCAATTGTTTCTCTCCTCGGGAGGTAGCGATTGGTATACACTATCGACCAGTTTCACCTGTTCTTCCCAACCGAACATGTCGGCATAATCCCCCGTAAGTTCAATACGCCCCTCCTCGTTTTCTTCCAGACCCCAGTATTTCTCGAATTTACGGATGGGCAATACCGGGGTCGCCTCGGGAATAAAATAGAGGGATGGTAATACTATAATACCCGCTATTATATAGGTCCATACCGGTTTCTTGGCAAGCAACGCCTCGATTTTTACCGCCCCCCCGGCAAACAAGACAGGATAGATGGCATATACATAGTAGGCCTTGGACTTTAAGATCCAGAGAGTGCCGAAGATTACCAAGGCCGCTACACCAACGGTCCTATATTTTTGCAAAGTATTATCGAACAGAAATGCGTAAACGCCAAGCAGACTTACTGCCAATGTAAAAGGAAGTTCGAGTTGTTGCAAAACAAAATCCCAGGGACCAATCGCTTCAAGCTGGTTTTTATTCAATGCTTGAAGGTGTCTCAGAAGTGGAAAATCGTTTTGGAACTGCCAGATGATATTGGGCAGGAAAATCAACAACGCCAAGAGTCCGGAAAGATAGAACCATTTGTTTTTATATACCTTCCCTTTTTCATGGAAAAACAAGCCTACCAAGAGGCCGAACGCCCAGACCAGCATGGTATATTTATTTAATAGACCTAAGCCTAAGGTTATTCCCAGGAAGAACAGCCACTTTTTGTTTTGTGAGTTGATCCAGCGGATGACAAAATAAAAGCCGAGCGTCCAGAAAAATTGGTCGAAAGCCACAGGTTGGAACAAGGTATGGTTTCGGTAAAACGGAAGAAAGGCCAGCACACAGATTCCAGCGATCAATAGCGCCTTTGACCTTCCGCCCAGTGCTTTGGCGATCGAACAGCATAGCACCAGAATCGCTACCCCGGCCAAGGTCGGAAACAATCGAACCCCAAAGAGGGAGTAGTCAAAAATCCAAAATGCTATTTTACCCAGAAACCCAATAAAGGGGGGGAATTCCATAAATCCCCAATCCAAATGCTCGCTCACGGACAAATGAAGCAGCTCGTCGCGATGAAAACCATAATTGCGATTGCCAAAAAACTGGATTGTCAATTTAATAATGGCAAGCGGTAGAATGATAGGGAGATAACGCTTCATCGTTTGGGCTCAAGGTTCAAATCTTTTTTCGATCAGTGGGCAGCGGATGTACTGCGGTAAGGAAATAGCGGTTTATGATAGACCCTATGACTTAGTGATAAAGTATTGTTTTGAGTACGTGGGAAACGGCATTCAAGCGTGCCTGTGTCTTTTCGTTGGCATCCACAATCACCCATGGGGCATGAGCGGTGTTGGTTTGCTCGAACATTTTCTCTTTGTACCTGCTATAATCGTCCCAAAGGTCTTGGGCCTTCTCATCTACCGGGGTCATCTTCCAGCGTTTTAAAGGGTTCTTTTTTATCTCCTTAAACCGTTTTGCCTGCTCCTTTTTATTGATGGAGAAATAAAACTTGATAAGGTGGGTGTCCGACTCGATCAACATTTTTTCAAAATCGTTTACATGCGACATGAAGATGTTGTATTCCTTTTCCGTGCAGAATTTGTTCACGGGTTCTACCACGGCCCGATTGTACCAACTTCTATCAAAAAATACGATTTCCCCCGGTTTGGGAAGCTGGTTGATATAACGTTGAAAAAACCATTGCTTTCGTTCATCATCCGAGGGGATGTCAAGGGCAACGATGCGAAAATGCCGTGGGTTGATATATTCGGTTAATCTGCGAATCGCGCCACCCTTTCCTGCGGCATCCCGACCTTCGAAAAGAATGACCACTTTTTGGTCATTTTCTATTACCCAATTCTGAAGCTTTATAAGCTCCTCCTGTTTTTTTCGTAACTGGGTTAGGTATCGGGCCTCTTTCAGGGCACTTTTCAGATTCACCTTTTTGTTTCTCAACAGTGCGTGAAGCCCCACTTTGGAATTCAGGAGGGCTACATCTTCGTCCGTTAGTTTCATGTTGGTCATGGTCGGGTCATTAAATATCGATTTGTATCACACTTCGATGGTATCTCATAATTACGTTGGGATCCGGTAAGAGCGAAATGTTCGACTCCCCTTTCCCGTCATAGTCGAATTGTGAAAGCACGTATCGAATGCTTTCTAGGCGTGCTTGTTTCTTATCGTTTGTCTTTACAATGATCCAAGGGCTGAAGTTGGTATGGGTTTTACTGAACATCTGTTCTTTATAGTGGGTGTAATCGTCCCATAATTCCTGTCCCTTCATATCGACCGGACTAAATTTCCAACGTTTTAAAGGATTGTTCAGTCGGGCCTCGAAGCGTTTTTGTTGTTCCTCTTTGGAGATGGAAAACCAAAATTTGATGATTTTCAGGTTGTCCTCATAGAGCAGGTGTTCAAATTCCGGGACTTGTACTATGAATTTGTCGTACTGTTCCTTGGAACAAAACCCCATAACAGGTTCTACCACGGCCCGGTTATACCAACTTCTATCAAAAAAAACAATTTCCCCTGGGTTGGGTAGCACCTTGATATAACGTCTAAAATACCATTGCCCCTTCTCGACCTCGGTGGGTTTCGTTAATGCAACTACCCTCGAGGAGCGGGGATTTAAATGCTCTTTAAATCGTTTGATGGAACCTCCTTTCCCGGCCGCATCCCGACCTTCAAAAATAATGGCGACCCGCATCTTGTTTTGTGCAATCCACTTTTGGAGGTTAACAAACTCGGATTGGAGCAGTGCGAGTTCAGCTTCGTACCTTAGCTTATCAAGCGTTTTTGAAATGGCAATATCATTTTTTTTTGCAAAGGCAAGCAGGTCTTTTCTTGTTTTGGCATTTACCAACTGTTCTGCGTTAAATTGCATATCTGCGGTTAGCGGTTTGGTTATCAAAGATTTTGAACAAAATGCGGGATTATCCCTAAGTTGTGGTTGATGGGTCTACAGGCGACAAAATAGTTTTTAAAATACTAAACCGTAAAGTTAGCTTTTTGTCTCAAATTTATGGTATGGAAAGCTACCTGACGCCAATTTTTACCATCTTGATGTTGCGTTATTCATTATTATCACTATTGGGCGCTTTTTTCGATGATATACGTTTCGTTCTCCTTACTTTTTTTAGGCATCATGGCCCGTTCGGACTCCGATAATTTTCGACCGTTAATTTTTTCGACTGCCTTTTGAGAACGAATATTTTGTTTGTCTACATAGAAGATGACATTTTGCACGTAGTTGAAGGCATATGTCATCATTAAGCCTTTGACCTCTTTGTTACAGGTTCCTCCCCAATAGTTTCGGCCAAGAAAGGTCCAGCCAATTTCAATCGCATTTGGACGTCCTTCAACTGTGTTAAATTGGGAACTTCCGATGATATTTTCGGTTAATTTATCCAAAATGGCCAAAGCACCTTTTGACGTGATGGATTCCGCAAAGAATTTTTCAAACTCCTTTCTTTAGTATCGTTTGCTCGGGTGTTGTTCCCATATTTTCGGGTCCTTGGCAACTTCATACAAGGGTTCCAAGTCCTGATGTCCCAAAGGTCTAATTTTTACCCGTTCGTTTTCCAAGGTGGGTTGTAAATCCATTTTTACGCTATACGCTGAGTTCTCTTTTTGATGGTGTTTCCCAATATACCTGTGCGACCCATCACAATTCGGCATTCGCTTTGAATGATCACAGATACAATCGCGCAATCCCTTACCGTTCATAACCCTTTCCGTATATTGGTCGATTCTTGCAATACGGGTTTTGGATTGTTTCGGTTTTGAAAAATAAAGTATATATCCTTTTTGTCGTCCTGGTGTCAGCGCTTCAAAGGCATCCTGAAAATCAGGGTTCTTTTCGAATTTTTGTTGTAGTTCATCCGGGATACAGAAATCAGATGCCTCCTTTATCTTTACCTGGAGTCCTGCTTTTTCAATCCCGATCGCCTCGAAGATGTACCTTTTGAGGGTTGGTTCCAGTTTTTCGATTTCAATTGCATTGGTGAAACGCAATTGCCGCGCAGCTTGCACATTTTCGGTTTGTTGTACCAAGAGATGATTCGTGTCTTTCAACAGAGCGCCTTTGTGGAATAGCACGGCACAATATGCCTTAAACCCGTGAATCAAAACGATATTCTTCTTTTGATAGGTGTAGCAAGGATGCATCCATTTAAATTCTTCCGTCAAACCGCAATCCAGAATGATTGTTCGCAGTTTTTTTAACTCAGTTTGCCAGCGGTCGACGTTTTCGGGGTATTTGTCAACTTTGGGGTTCACGCGATGTGTTGTTCGGGTTTAGGGTGCTTTTCAGACATTTGGTTGCTATAGAGTTGTTTCATAAATCGTATCGACATGATACGACCAAGATACCAAATCTATCAGGTATATCGGGAATAATCCAAAGTAAACAAACGCCCGATAACTTTATCTTGCCTTGAACACATGCTCACCCGAAGCAACTTCTATCTTGAAGTATTCACCATAAAGGGTTGCCGGGGTTTCTCGTCCGTTTTGTTCGATTTTCTTGTATTTGGAGGGAATAAATACGGTTGCAGTGGTTTCCTGGGGCACGGTAATACTCATTCTAAATGTATCGTCTTGCTGAATGGTTACCCTAATTTTGCCCCTTATCGAGGGAACCGTGGCCTGTACATTTTTTAAAAAGCCCAGCTGCGGTCGTATCTGAAAGGTTTCGTACCCCGGATCGGTCGGATAGATGCCGGCGACGTACTGGGAGAGCAGGGTGAGGCCCCCGCCCGACCAGGCGTGATTGGTAGTGCCGCCCCCGAAGCCCTCGGCACCGATACCCCAACCTTCCCATAGGGTGGTCATTTCGGGGTGTTCGACCATCTTTTCAAAACGCTTTTTCATCCGGTGCAATGCAAAATCGGCATACCCCATTTGAAACAAGGCTTCTAGAATGTATTTTTCCATATACGGACTCGCATGCATTTGCGTTTGGAGTGTGTGATAGATGGCCTCAAATTTGTCCGGGTCGGCTAATCCCGCTACTACCGCCAAGCCCTGCGAGCGGTCATCGGTCTTACCTTTATAATCTCGCGAGCGATAGTGGTCGTGTTGCCAGAAGGTTTTGTTAAAGGCTACTTTGAAGGTTTTCATTTTGGCCTTCAAAGTTTCTGCTTCGGTAGCCTTTCCCAAGGCTTCCGCCATCAATTGTTGTCCCTTTAAAGCCATATAGTACTGGGTATTCATCAACAAAGGAACATCCTTGTTTTTCCCCCAGTCTCCCCATGTCCAACCACCTTCGCGAAGCATTACGGTGCCGTCGCTTTTTACCTTCCACACGCCCATATAGTTCTTGACCGGGTCGTAGATTTTCCTCAGGGTCTCCAGATCACCGGTATGCCAATAGTAATTCCAAAAGCCGTAGTACCCGACGCTCGCCAACATTTGTCCCGGCAGTTCCTTGTCCCAATTGCCGGTCGGCAACGGCGAAAAAATGGTACTATCGGCCCGTTGCCAATACATCAGTTCCAAGATGCCCTTTCGCACCAATAAATCGGATTTACGGTCCAATGCGTAGAAGGCCTCACCACTTTCCAATACCTCATCGCCCCACCATTGGGCACGTTCCCTATCGGGGCAATCCATATAATTATCGCGCATGGTTACATAGAGTGTCCGCAAGGCCTTTTGCCATAATCGATTGTAGAAAACATCGTCGCACTCAAAGCTACCTAAAAACTCGGTGTTATAACCTGTTTCCCTAAATTGTAGGTCCAGCACTTCGACCCCTTTTGGAATCACGTAGTACATCATTTCCCCGTTGATCCATCCGAGCGATTCGTAGGCCTGCTCCCCATCACCGGTGATATATTCCGAGCGCATATTGTAGGCCGATCCGCCTTGATAATGGTCGGTAAGCATCGTGATCCGATGACCAGGAGCGGCCCTGACCTTCAGGTAAGGGGTGACCTGCGCATTGTGTGGAAGTTTACAGGAAAGGGTGTCCCCGGTACTCATGAAGGGAAATGACAGGTTGTTTTCGTAGGCACGATACCCATAATCTTTCCAAAACGGAATCGGTCTTTTCACCAGGTTGTTCCAGGGTTCCGAACCAGCCTTTCCAATGGTTTTGGCCGAGGGCCAATCGGTATCATCAAAATTTGGAAGTTCCCAATTGGGAATGTCTTTTCGGGCATCGAAGACAATATTCGATTCCGGAAGGCGCCAATTGGGTTGGGGACCTGCACTTTCCGATGCATAGGCAGGATGTGGAATGGCTTTCCAACCGGTATCGGTCTGCGTGACCAAACGGTTTCCTTGCCACAGCTCGGCAATCAACGCTGCCCTGCCGCTCGACTTATGACTCATGCCTTCCTTACCAAAATACCATACCAGTATGGCCAAGGTATTTTGCCCCTGTTTCAGTTTTCCGGTGAGGTCTACCTCATCGTAATAGGTATCTTCCGGTGTTGGCCCTCGTTTTAGGCCACCTTCGAAGACGACAAGTTCGCCATTCAGATACAGCCAATATTTGGAATCTACGGCTATACGGAGCTTGACGGAATCGGTTATGTTTTTATTGATAAAGCTTTGTCGATAGGCGATCCACGCATTTTTTTCGGGAAGACTATCCTGCGCGGTGATCCAATCGGCTTTCCAAGAACCTCCTATTGCGGACCCTTCAAGAGGAAAGGCCGCACTACGGTCCTCAGGACTACTCTGACATGCCAGGAGGATCATGATGAATCCTCCAAAAAAAAGCTGTTTGAACGCCATGTTAGGATATTATCTGGTTAATTGGATTGAGATGAAGATGGGCGCCCATGACGAAGCATCTTCGGCTATTCCGCCGATTTTTTGAGTTCTACATACTTTTGTCTCAGACTTGCTTCCAGTTCGGCCGCTTCCCACTGTCCCGATAGATTATTGATTTCGAGCGGATCTTGCCCCAAATCATATAGTTCCTCAAAAATGATATGGGTCGTATCCCTGTTCATAAAATACTTCATGTATTTTTTATCCCCGGAAACAACCCCTTCGGTGCTGGGAATATAGTATTGGTCCGAAGACTGCCATAAATGTTCGTAGAAGAAGGAATCCCGCCACTCCCTTTCTGGATTTTGAATCAGCTCGGTCAAATCGCTTCCTTGCATAGTGGAAGGTATGGGGACTCCTGCGAAGGATAAAATAGTCGGCGCTATATCGATATTCAATACCTTGTGGTCAACCAGTTTCCCTTTTACCGCCTTGGGTCGGGGATCATAGATGAGCATAGGCACCCGAATCGAAGGTTCACTGCCGTACCACTTGCCGGCAAAACCGTATTCCCCCAAATAAAAGCCATTATCACTGGTAAACACGATAACGGTGTTCTGATCCTTGCCGGTTTCTTTCAAAGTTTCCAGAATTTGGCCGACCACTACATCGACTCCGTGAATCAAACGGTAATAGCCCTTGATGGATTCCTGTTGCATCCCCAGAGTCTTGAAACGTTGCTCCCATCGATTTCGGGCGACGTTGTTGGCGGTAAATGTTTCAGGGAAATAGTCAAAATAGGTTTCGCTCGACGTTATCGGAACGGGGATGGTATCGCTGGCATATTCGCTATGGTAGGCTTTGTCGAACAGGAAAAATCCGGGACCGTAACTCTCATCCACATGGGGCGCCTTAAAGCTGATCGATAGGCAAAAAGGGGTGTCGCGTGTTTGTTGGCCAGTAATAAATTGTATCGCCTGCTTTCCCATTTTTTGGGTCAGGTGTACCGAATCGCCTTTGTCATCAACGGCTTTGAAGGTACCTTGCCCCGGAAAGCCCCGCCAATAGTTAAAGGCTTCCTTCGGCATTTTGTTGCCGACCCCATATTTACCGATAAAACCCACGGTGTACCCTGCTTTTTTAAGGAGCATCGGATAGGTGTTTGCGAATTGTTCTTCGGACAGATTCTTGTCAAAACCCCAAATGCCATGCCGGCGGGCGTATTGTCCTGTTAAGATGCTGGCCCTGCTTACCGCACAGATGGAAGTCGTAACAAAGGCATTGTTAAAGTAAACCCCATTCCTTGCCAAAGAATCCAAATGGGGTGTTTTTAGGATGGTGTTTCCCGCAAAACCCAATGCGTTAAAACGCTGGTCGTCGGTCAATAGGAAAAGGATGTTCGGCGGTTCGTTCCCGTCGCTTGCCTGCCTTACATTCTTCGTGTCGTTCTTGCAAGCGAAAGAAAACAAGGTTAGATAGAGTAGAAGATACTGATATTTCATTGTTTCGGGATTAGAAAAAAAGCGGCATAACCCAAGATGCGGATTATACCGCCAAACTAACCAAACTAAACTAACTCAAATTAACTCGATAATCGAGATGTAGGTACTCCGACGTTTGCTTCGAAATGAAATGTTGACTTTCTTTTCGTCGTCTCATAGACTTATCCCAAGATTGTCTGCCCGCTTTTAATGATTCGGTATTTGATTACCGACCTGGATTCTGTTCGTTTCTTAATAATTTTCAGGGGTAACATCCGCAAAGCGATATCCCAGGTAAATGTCATCAATTTTCGCGGTGGTGGCACCTCCATTAAATTTAAAACCGATACCCTGCCAGCCTCCGTTCAGTTCAGGGGCGGCAAAGGATACTACCTCTGTCCCGTCCGCAGGTGCGGTACCTGGGGTAGGATTGACAAACACCCGTACCAGGTCAGGCTCAGCGGTTCCATTGGTTTCGATCTTGGCCACCACCCATAGCGGTCCATCCTCTACGCTTACATCTGTCGCGTCTATGTTATTAAAAGGGCCAAAGGTCATGATGCCAAGAGGAGCACCTGGGGTAATGGTTTTGCCGATGCCCAAAAATTGGCCATTTCCTCCACCCCCGCCGAAGGTCTCCGCATCATTATCGACCAGCATGACCACTAATTCCCCAGTGTCTTCGGTTGCACCGTCAAACTCTGCCTGGAAGGCAAACCAGTACGTACGGCCATCATCCAAAAAGGCTTCCGATAGCCCTCTTTTATAGCGAGAAGCACCGACCGTTGCATCGAGCAATAGGGAATTCCCCGTTGTTTCTACTGACAGCGTGCCATTGCTAACGCCGCCTGAAACCACATTTACGGCACCCCCGGATAATTGTGTCCACGGACCGGCCCACCCATCCGCTGCGGTACCTTGTCCCGCCACGGTAGCGTCAGCGGTATAGCTATCGAAGGTTTCAAAAATCGGTGGTGGAAGGTCTACATAATTGAGGGGCGTCACATCTTGGTAGGTGTTGCCTACATAAATGTCATCGATGGTCACCGAGGAAGCATTGCCACCAGCATATTTAAAACCGATACCCTGCCAGCCACCGTTCAGTTCAGGCGCGTTAAAGGTAACTACCTCTGTTCCCTGCGCAGGTTCTACGCCTGGAGTAGGATTGACGAACAATCGGACCACATCGGGATCTTCGGTGCCATTGGTTTCAATTTTGGCTACCAACCATAACGGGCCATCCGCCGTCGCTGTTGTTGCCTCTACATTATTGAACGGGCCGAAGGTCATGATACCTAGGGCACCAGGAGTGATGGTCTTACCGATGCCCAAAAATTGGCCATCGCCTCCACCAGCTCCAAAAGCTTCTGCATCGTTATCGACCAACATGACCTGTACTTCACCACCATCAATATCAGCATTGGCAAACTCGGCATGGAAAGCGAACCAGTACGTATTTCCATTGTCCACATACGGCGTTGCGAAATTACGTTTGTAGCGCGTGTTGGTACCACTGGCATCGAGTACTAGTGAATTTCCTGAGGTCACCACAGCAATGTCGTTGTTGATAATAACTTTAGATACCACATTGAGGTCATCCCCGGTCAATTTTGTCCACGCACCTGCCCAACCGTCCGAGGCACCACCTTGTCCTTCTACCGTAGCATCGGCGGTATAACTATCGAAGGATTCAAAAACTACCGGTGGTAGCGGTTCTTCAGGTTCCGTAACCGAAACTGTCCTTTCAAATTGGTCTTCTCCTGAACCATTACTAGCCGTTAGAACAACCGTGTAGGTACCCCCTTCTTGATAGGTATGGGTGGGATTTACTTCGGTGGAGGTTTGCCCATCGCCAAAATCCCAATTGTAACTCTCGGGATTATCCGTTGATCCATTTCTAAAGGCGACTGTAAGATCAGCCACTTCAAACGTAAATAAGGTGTATGGCGCATCTGCGGTTGGATCGTCCTCCTCGCACCCTATTAAAATAACAAAGAATAGGAACGAGAGAGGAATCAGCGCCGAATTAAGTTTGGTCTTCATATCGTCTCATTTTTTTAATTTATTGATAATCATAATTTGGTAAGCAAGATGCACTACCAGCCTTCATTTTGCGTAAAACCAAATTCCTGCACTTGACCCAGAGGAATGCCCAGTAGGGTTCTAATGTTGGTATAAGCTTCGGCAGGGACGTTGGATTTTTGCGCTTTTTGGTCGATACCATGGGCGGTCATCACCTCGACCAACTCACCACGGCGTAGCAAATCGAAATAACGATGATTTTCGAAAGCCAATTCCCTTCGGCGTTCGTCGGCAATGGTTTGATCGAGATCGGCTAGTTCGGCCGCACTTAGACTTCCATCGGCCAGCGAGCGTGAACGCACTTGCTCTACCAAGGCCACCGGATCACCCCCGCCAACTTCATTATATACTTCGGCCAACATCAATAGGGCATCGGCATATCGAAACATGGGAAAGTTTACACTTTGGGTGTTGGGACCCAATGCTTCAAAACCAAAATTGAATTTACTCATCCAGGGTTCGACCACGCCGTTAGTACCTGTGTAAAAGCCAATATTATGCTGAAACCGGACATCTTCAGGGTCATACAGATCAATTAAACTTTGGGTAGGTTGGTTTTGCCCGGCCCTTGAATTTGCCGGTCCGTTTTCCCCTAAAATATCATTGCCGCTATTAAAGGGCACAAAACGCGAAACAAAATCAGACCCTTGACCTAGGCTAAAATCGTATTGAATTTCAAAAATTGACTCACTACCCTCATTGTTCGCCGGGTCTGGGTCAAATACGCTAGCGTAATTCTCTTGCAGGGAATACCCCATGGTTTGTAGCGTTTCAAGCGCCGCTCGGGCTGCCTGAAAGTTTTGACGTACCATTTGAATTTTGGCGAGTAACATCAAGGCGGCCCCCCGACTGGCCCTACCGGTGGCGGTATTGGCTTGCGTGGGTAACAAGTCTATCGCTTGCCCAACCTCCTCGATGATAAAATTGTAGACTTCTTCAGCGGGCGCCCTTTGTAAAAATTCATCGGTTAAAATAACCTCCGGTGAGGTGCCGGGGGAAGTGACCAGGGGCACATCACCATAAAGCTGCACCAAATTAAAATAAAACCAACTGCGCAGGAACAAAATTTCTCCCTTACGGGCATCGCGAATATCTTCATCGCTAAATTCTACGGCATCGATATTGGCCAGGGCAAAATTAGCCCTGGAAATACCCGTGTAAGATCTGTTCCAGTAGCCGCTAAGATTGTCATTGGCCGTCAACATTAAAAACAAATCAACTGGTTCATCATTAAGTTCACCACCTCTGTCGTTCACGTTGTATTGAAAAGAAGTGTTGTCGGATCGATTTTCACCAAAGCGCCAGTGCTCATCGTTATTTAAAGCGCGATTCGTATTGTAAATAGCAGCCACCGCCTCATCAATTTGCGCCTCGGTCTTAAAGAAATTGGTCGGGGTTTGAAAGGTTTCAGGACTTTGGTCCAAGAAATCATCACAAGACCAGAGGAGTATAAAGGCAATCGATAAAATAATATAGTTTTGCGTTTTCATCTTCATAGTTTAAAAAGAAACATTAACACCCAAAGTAAATACCCGAGCAATCGGATAAGCCCCGTAATTTACGTTTCGCACCAATGCGGTGTCGGCCGAGCGGTTTACTTCGGGATTCCCATTTTCGTACTCGGTAAATAAGAACGGATTTTGAATACTGGTGTACAACCGTATGTTCGAAACGACATTATTGACCATACTCCCAGGCAGGCTATAGCCTAGGGTAATATTTCTCACCCATAGATAACTGGCATCGTCGACGGAAAGGGAATTGGGCAAGCGAAAACGTTGACGGCTGGTTGAACTTGCGGTACCGGGTATCACCGCGAAGTTGGGGTCATCACCGGGTCGCCAGCGATCAAGCTGTCTTCGGTCAACATTGAACACCCCATCCTGGTTGCCATTGTACTGATTGGTGCCATTGAACACTTGTTCCCCGACAGACCCGGCAAAAACCAAACTCAAATCGAGATTTTTATAGGCAAAATTGTGAACCATACCGTATAGAAAATCCGGATTAGGGTTCCCGATGATTACAAAGTCTTCCTCGTCGCCCAAAATACCATCGCCATTGCCATCTTCATATTTTAAAGAGCCTACCACCTGTGAATTATCATTGTACTTGGGTACGTTGGGATCGTCCAAATCTTCTTGTGTGAAGAGTCCGGTAACGTTGAACCCACGATACAGACCCACTTCTTCCCCGATGCGGGTTTCGGTAAACTGACGGGCAATGGCACCACGGCGAATAAAGCCCGCTTCGGCGGCCAGGTCTAATACTTCACTGCGATTTCGAGTAAAATTGAAAGTGGCGTTATAAATGAAATCGTTGCTATTGAATACATTGTTGAATTGCAATTCTACTTCAAAACCCTCGTTTTGGATACTTCCTAAGTTCGTCAAAACTTCAGAAAATCCAGAAGATCTTGGCAATGGCAATCCCGACAAAAATCCGTCGGTTTCAATATTGTAATAATCAACGCTTAGAGCCAAACGGTTGTCCAAAAACCCGAGATCCACTCCAAAGTTGGTTTCCTTGGCCTCTTCCCAGGTAACCAGCGTGTTGGGCAGTACGGTTACGGCACTACCGGCTGCAAATTGTCCCCCAAAGATATAATCTGGGTTAGGGTCCCTGGGGTTTGCCGGATTGATTCGCCCTTGGGCCTGAAAGTTTCCGATATTGGCATTACTACCACTGATACCGTATCCCCCTTCTAATTTAAAATCCGAGATTAGGTTGCGAATACCTTCCCAAAAAGGTTCGTTCGATACCCGCCATGCCGCGGCCACCGAGGGGAAGTTTCCGTAACGGGTATCAACCCCAAAGCGGGAAGAGCCATCACGACGAATGGTACCGGTTAGGTAGTATTTGTTTTTAAACGAGTAATCAAGCCTACCGATGAGTGAAACTAGACTATTCTCATCAGCCTGCCCACGCCCAGTGAAATTGTCAGGATCGGCCGGGTCGACATTATCGGAATCAGGAATGATTCTAGATTCATCGATCAGGTTTCGGGCGTTGATGACGGTATTGTCAGCGCGACGATTTTCCATGGTAAAACCGGCCAATGCCTCGATACGATGGTTTTCACCCAAGGTAATGGAATAACGGAGCGTGTTTTCCCAAATCCAATTGAAATTGGTAAACTCGTCAATGCCCGCACGAGCTTGACGCGTACCTTCCAAGTTGGGTTGTAAGGCTGCATCACCGGGGAAATCAGAAGGTTCGAACGAATTGTTTCTACGGTCGATATACTGTATGGACCCAAAGGTTTTGGCAGTGAGTCCCTTTAAAATATCAACCTCTAAAAAAGATCCTGCCAATACTTGATTGGTACGCCGATTATCGACCCGACCTTTCAATAGATAAACCGGATTTACATTATAAAAGGGTATCACATTACCTAGGGCAACGTTGGTCAGTTCACCGTTCCCATCAAAGACAGGGGCCGAAGGATCGGTCCACCGCGAGAGGGGTACCGCCGCGAAAATGTTGAAATTTTGGCCTCCGGCATCGGTTCTACCTCCGGTAGCGATGGTTTGGGTAGGTGCTAGGTTCAGACCGAAACGAATTTTATCGCTCACATCTACATCAATATTGGCCCTGACGCTGTACCGCTTAAAATTGGTATTGATCAAGGTACCGTCTTGATTGGTGTAATTCCCCTGAATGCTATAACGCACATTCTCGGTACCGCCACTTACGCCCACATTATATTGGGATAGGGGGGCTTGTCGGGTAATTTCATCAAACCAGTTCGTGCCAACCCCTTGATTACCTAAATTGATCAAACGGTCTAACTCGGCTATCTCTCCTTGTCCTAAAGTACCTGTCGCAAAACGTTGGTCTTCAAAAAACTCTATTCTGTACCGTCGTAATTCCTCTGCATTTAAAACATTGGGTTCTTCAAAGGATGGAATCGATTGAAAACCGGTCGATACACCAAAGGTAATTCGGGGTTTCCCGGTCTTCCCCCGTTTGGTGGTGATGACGACCACTCCGTTCGATGCCCGCGACCCGTAAATAGCTTTTGAAGAAGCATCTTTTAAGATACTGATCGATTCGATGGAAGAAGGGTCGATTGAACTCAGCACAAAATTATCGCGCTGACTGTTGACATTGCCCAGAGGTATACCGTCGACCACGTAAAGCGGCGCATTATTATCCCCGGTGGAGGCAACCCCGCGAATTAATACTTCCGGCCCACCACCGGGGGCACCGTTTTGGCGCAACTGTACCCCAGATACCTGCCCCGAGAGCGCTTGTTCGAAAGTAGTTACCGGCAATTCGGAAATACCTTCGGCCTGTACCGTTGATACTGCTCCGGTAAGATCGGCTCGGTTCCGGGTTCCGTAGCCAATGATCACGACCTCATCAAGACTTGCGGCAGATTCTCTAAGTTGCACCGTTATTTCGGTTTGGTCGCCAACCGCGATTTCCTGGGTGGCAAAACCGAGATAGGAAACTACCAAAACCGGATTTTCAGTGGTCAAGCTCAAAGAGAAATTACCGTCAAAATCGGCATTGACTCCGTTGACCGTCCCTTTTTCAACAATATTGGCCCCTGAAAGTGGTACCCCATCGGTATCGGTTACCGTTCCAGTCACCGTTTGGTCTTGTGTTACGGTAATTGTCGTAGCTACGTCAGGGCTCGTAGTTTCGGCTTTTTTCTTCTCGCTTCTTTTTAAAAGAATTTTTCGGTCGTCAATTTCAAAAGCGGTGTCCACATTTTGAAAAAGGAGTTTCAGAACATCGGCGACCGGGCTTTTTGCCACGCGTATGAATACTCTGCGTTCCAGATCTACCGCTTTGGTATTGAAAATGAATCGAAACTCGGTTCTTGCCTCGATTTCGTCCATGACCTCTTCCACGGTGACATTGTTCATGTTCAGGGAAATCTTGGTCCGCTGGCCATAGGTAGAATTTGCTTGTAAGGCAAAGGACATGAAAAGAACCAGTAGAAGCGAAATTTTCATTTTCCAATCAAAATTGAAGTCCATGGCACGGGAAGTCCCGGACTCTAGTTGTTTTTTCATAATTTTGAATTTTGCTAGTGATTACTCGTTTTGGTTTAATCACTTCATCCTAAATCGGGAAATGTGCCAGCATTTTCCGATTTTTTTCTCTTTGGTTTCGAGGAGTGGACCAAGTGATTTTCAGGTGTTGTTCATTTCATGGGCATGCCGGTTTAGTTGATGATAATTTTGTTCTCGATAATGGTGTATTCTATTTGATGTACCTTGTTAAAATAACCCAGTACTTCCTCGATCGTATCGTAGTTTGTCTCGAGCGTAGCGGAAAATGTTTCCTTGGCCAGTTCCTTGTTGCTATTGAAAATTTCAACATTGTAGATGCGTTCCAGCTTTAGGATAATATTCCCAAAGGATTCATTGCGGAAAACGACGCTTCCGTCCATCCAGGAAACATAAGAGGCGGTATTCACTTTTTTAAGGGTGATGCCGCGATTCAATTTGTGATAGCTTCCCTTAAAGCCTGGATCTAAAAGAACGGTATCCGTGGAGTCTTTGGCAGTGGATAATTCCACGACACCCTCGAGCAGCACCACTTCGGTATCGATTTCCTCTGGATAATTGGAAAGATTGAAGGTGGTTCCCAAAACCTCGACCTGTAGTTCCTCGGACACTACTATGAATGGATGTTTTTTGTCATGCGTTACGTCGAAAAAGGCCTCTCCCTCTAAAAAAACAGTTCGGTCGTGGCCCTCCACGAAGGCCACTGGAAATCTCATAGAGCTTCCAGAATTCAGGAATACCTTGGTACCATCGGAAAGCTTTATCGCGAACCGCTTGCCAAAGGGTACTTTGAGCGTATTGAACACCAATTCGTTTTTGGCAGCAGTACTCTTGTAAATGAGGGTATCCCCTTCCTGTACACCGATGAGGTCTCCTTCGGAATCGACCAAACGCGTGTTTTTGTCCTTGCCGACGATTTTCATCTTGCCATCCTGCAACTGGAGCGTAATATCATCGTCTTTGGGAACCACGCTGGGCGATTGGTCGAAAAGCGATTGGCTCAAAAAATAACCCACTCCCATAAATAAAAGGGCCATCGCGGCATACTTCAAAAATGAATTTCTTTTAAGGCGATGGTAAAGGTTTTTTTCCTTTCTGATTTCCTGTAATAATCGCTCTTTGATCTGTTCTTTTTCAGGTTCGTTCATGGCTAGTTCTATCGCAAAATAGGTATTGACATAGTCTTTGAAAACCTCCTCATTTCTTGGTTTTTGAATCCATTTATCAAGGATATCAAGGTCATTGGCATCCGCAGACTTGGTCAAAAATTTAATGATATGATTTTCGATATTCGGTGCCATTGGTGGTTCGGTCTTGTATTAGTTATTACAGAGCCAATTGACAACACCCTAACTTTTTAATTACTTTTTTTTCATATTCCTATTATATTTACGCAATAATTTGAGTATTCATATTGCTAATGGATTATAGGAACAACGAGGTTTTAGTAGCGCATCTACGGAAGGGGGAGGAAAAGGCTTTTATTTTTTTGCTGGATACCTACCACCGAAGGCTCAATGCATATGCCCTCTCGTTGATCGGAGATGGGGCCATGGCGCAAGACATCGTACAGAACGTTTTTCTACGAACGTGGCAGTTTCGGAAAAAGCTCAAAAGCGAGTATCCGATCAGCAGTTTTTTGTACAAATCGGTGTACAACGAGTTCGTGAACAAGTACCAGAAAGATAAATCGATGATGCTACTGCAAAAAAAATATCTGGAATCTTTGGAAGCGGTGGTAGAAGCGACCGACGAATCGGCACTAAATCGAATGATCGCCATCGTAAACCAAGAAATTCAAAATTTGCCTCCCAAATGTAAGCGTGTATTTATGCTAAGTAAAAAAGAAGGACTCACCAATGTCGAAATCTCCGAGCATTTGAACGTCTCTATTAAGACGGTTGAGGCCCAGATTACCAAGGCGTTTCTCATCTTGCGCAGAAAGCTGGGCGATAAATATGAGATGATACTGATGTTTTTGCTTCACGGTCGCAAAATAGCTATGACGGGAAACGGATAAAGCAGGAGTAGATCTTGTAGGAAGCGATGCTCAAAATCTTACGTGGGGGTCTTGTAAAGCAATTTTGAAAGGTTTATTCTTCCCTTTTGAAGCCATAGATAGTCGTTTGCATACTGGCAATTTTCCATGTCCCATCTACTTTCTCCATGAGCCTTGTTTCTCGTTTTAAGCCCCTTAACGAATCTTTTTGTTCATAGGTTACCCATGCTCCATTCCCGTAAAGGCGTACCTCTATATCATCAAGCAATGCTGGAAGCGGTTCCGGTTCGGGATGTTCTTTAAAAAAGTTTTTTACAAAACCGCTGATCTCTTGCCATCCGATGGCCTCGGTAAAACTGCTATCGGCAAAGTTGATGTAGGTCTTGGAGATAGTAGGGTCGTGCACCCATTTTTCCTTCCACCCTTCATAGTCCCTTTGAAATGCGGCTTTCGTTTCATCGTTCAAGGTTTGCAGGATAGCGCTCTTCTCAGCTTCATGGCTTACGGCTATATTTGTGGTTTCCTTCAGCTCTTCTTTATGTACCTCGCGGCAATTTATTGCAAAAAGCAAGGTTGAAAACACTAGCAATGCTACCTTTTTATATGACATACTCGAATTTTTTCAGGTCATTTCCATTGACCGGTTATGGTCTATGGACTAGTTCAATTCAACCTTGTCGAATTAAAACCTATTGTAGAGCGAATATCCAGGGGGCATTACGTCGTTCATTCGTTAACAGGATATAGCTTGGGCTCTGTGATGTGCCGTATGACTCGCTCCCCGCAAAATTAATCTAAATTGGTGTGGACCTATAAATATTCCGGTTTTTCTTTGTTTTCCCCTTCGGTCAACATTTTATCGCTTAGGTTGCCTGAACTGGAGATCACATAATCAAACGATCGGCATCATATTTCGATACCAACGCTTTATTAGTTTTTGGATTTCTTTTTTTTAAGTAATCCGGTTGGAACGAGTTGATTTGGTCTGGAGGCTGCATCAGGAATTCGGCTTCCATGAGCGCGTAAAAATCCGGATACGTTTTGGAATCCACTATTATTCCGATGTAAGAACTATTTACAAAACTCAAATGCATAAAGTGCTGGGCAAAACTCATCTGATCCCTTGAGGGTGTAAACTCCATTTGATCTGCTGGCATAGCCTCGAATACCGCCATGGTGTATTCCTTGGACTTTTTCCACCTTTTTATAAGCGTATCCGGGATGGAACGATCCGTTGGAATTTTGGAAGAAATGAGTGTTAGGGGAGCGAGTCCGATGAGACTTACAAGTAACCTTCGCGTCATGTTGACGCTTTTAAGGATTGCATATGTGATAAATGTATCCATCAAAACTAAAACCGAGAAGAGAAGGTCGGCAAATTGGCCGTAACAAGCTAAAAATCAGACGGGACTAGTGCTTTTTTCGTATCAGGGATTAAGGTGTTATGGTGTTTTGAAGTTCCGGTTTTTTAGTCTTGTTGGTTGAAAAGTTCCTTTTGCTGTATCACATCAACTCTCGAAATTTTACCAAGATCATTGAATGTAAAAATCTCGACAATATCACTACCTTCCACAACCGTTGGATTCAACCACACCTTATCATGCATGATCACCCGATTGTCTATTTCGGCCAAATGTTGGATTTCGTTTCGGACATTGGGGTACCTTTTAAAATGATCCGACCTATTATTAAGTAAGGCCTCGAGACCGTCAATACGGAGTTCAAACTTCTGGTTTTCGTTATACATGTAAACCTTGACATCCTTGGAGAAGTTTTCTACATATAGGTTCGCATCCTTTTGATTAACAGCTATAACTATATTTTTGGCTCTTTCAATTTTTGAGGGTTCTTGGGAACTGGCATAGTGGGTAATCAGGGTTAGTAGTGCCAATGCTATCCATTTTTTCATCTTCATTTTAGATATTTTAAATCAAAACCTAGGTGCCCTTGATTTATGAAACTTCTTATACTTTCAATTCAATTTTAAGTTTTTTAAAATAACATATATCCTCTATTATTTTTTAAACTAAACTATATAATTAATTCAATAATGGTGTTCGCCATATGGGCCATCATTGCTGTCGTAAAAAGGTCAACCTTAATTTTTCAGAATAGTATTAAACGTAAATGCAAATTTGGATTTCAACGAATTCATCGAGTTTTTCCAGGATAGTACTTTCATTAAGAGAAGAATCTATAACGACGGCACTAGTACCGCTGGGGGAGACTACCTATAAAAGGAATTGGAGCAGGGAGCTTTTTTTGAGCTTAGCTTCACCTACGAGAGCCATCTTTTCCAAAGTTGCGTAGCATCACCAGTAGAAAACCTAAGAATTCTGAGCGATAAAGAGCTTTACAATGGAAGCTATCTCCTATACTATGGTCCCGGGTATGGCTATCGTCTGGTAGATTAGCAATCGTATGGAGAAACTTATAGGTCTTTTAGTAAAAACTAAATTTGGCCATTCTTTTTCGCTATTTTTCATTTCGCCGTATCATGGCTTCCAAAAAGTAATAATCGGCATATACAATAGGCACGTCGATTTCATCATTAGCGGGCCAGTTGCCCGTACTATGGTCAAGAATGAACGGTATTTCCAAAGAAGGTTCTAGTACATATTTATCCGATCGCAAGCTTTCCAATACCTTTTCAGAGTATTTCTGGTAGGCCGAATTTTCCGTGTATTTGGACAACTCAAGCAGTGCCGACGCCACGATGGCAGCGGCAGATACATCCCTAGGGGCTTCTGGAATTGCAGGGTCGTTGAAATCCCAATACGGAACGCCATCTTCCGGTAAATTGGGATGGTCGATAAAGAATTGGGCGCTTGCTTCCGCTTGAGCCAAATACGCTGGATCTCGGGTGTATCGATAGCACATGGTAAAGCCATAAATTCCCCAGGCTTGTCCGCGTGCCCATGCAGACTCGGCATTGAATCCCTGATGGGTCACTTTTTCCTTTACGGCCCCTGAAATGGTATCGTATACCACTACATGCACACTACTGTGGTCGTCCCGAAAATGATTTTTGAGGGTTGTATTGGCATGTTGGACAGCTATTTCGTGAAAGGTACTATCCCCTGACATACGGGTAGCTATGAAAAGCAATTCCAGGTTCATCATATTGTCGACGATGACGGGAAATTCCCAGACATCCTTATTAAAATCCCAAGAGCGAAGGCTGCCTACATTTTCGTTAAAGCGGGTCGACAAGGTTTTCGCACTTTGCAAGATGATATCTTTATAAACTTGGTTGTCCTCTACTTTTAATCCCTCACCAAAACTGCAAAAAATCTTAAACCCCATGTCATGGGTGCCGTCATTGAACTTTTCTTTTTCGATGAATGTGGTCCATCTCATGGCCCTATTTTTAAAGTTATCATCGCCAGTAAGCCGGTATAGATGCCATAAGTTCCCTGCGAAGAAACCACTGGTCCAGTCTTTGGAAGGCACACCGCGCACCACGCTAGCGGACTTCGTGTAACTTCTAGGAATTTTGGTGGAATCGAGTGGATACTCCAAAAGTTTCTGGTAGCGTATTTGTAAAACAGAGTCGATTGAAAGGGTTTCCGCTCCTGTCCCGGCTTTTTTTGTTTGATTGCAGGCAATCATAAAAAATGAACATAAGCCCAGGGCAATGACCCAAGTCAATCGGTGGGCTCTATCCCTGACAGATAGGAAAGTACTTTTATCGTTATTCATAACTATGGTATTTGCAACCTTTTATTTCCGATGGATTTAGTTTTTTCCGACCTTTCGGTTCGGTATAAAGGGTCAAATTTCTGGAAATCAAATCGTTGTTGATGATATGTTGATAAGGTCAAACAATGTTACGCATATCGGAATAACTGTGCAAACAGATTTATCCATCACTAAATATTCCCGTTGACACAGTAACCAGGTCGGTACCTTATCAAAAAAATCCATGGAACTAGTGTAATAGCCGAGGAAGTATTATCTTAACCAACAGAGGGAAAAATGGCCCCGAATCTCTGGTCAACCTTATCTTTTAATATCCTAAAATACGTAGTGCCTTTAAAAATGGTTTCTGGATTAGAACAAACATGGCGGTGGTACGGGCCGGATGACCCGGTATCCCTGGCGGATATACGTCAGGCCGGGGCGACCGGGGTGGTATCGGCGTTGCACCATATTCCAAATGGCGACGTATGGCCCGTTTCGGAAATCAAAAAAAGAAAGGAAATCATCGAGACGGCCGGACTCACTTGGTCGGTCGTGGAAAGTGTACCCATTCATGAGGCCATCAAAACCCAGGCCGATGGGTATCGACAATATCTCGAAAATTACAAAGCCACCCTTACCAATTTAGGAGCATGTGGCATCAATATAGTGTGTTACAATTTTATGCCGGTGTTAGACTGGACACGCACCCACCTCGATTATGAGGTAACGGATGGATCTACAGCCTTGCGATTCGAAGCTGTGGCAATGGCGGCCTTTGAGTTGTTCCTGTTAAAACTCCCGGGGGCTGCCGAAGCCTATACGGACCAACAGAAAGAAGCGGCAAAAAATTATTTTGAAGGTTTATCCGATAGCGAAAAACAGCAGCTTGCCGATACTATTATCGCCGGACTTCCAGGAGCTGAAGAAGGCTACTCCCTGGATCGTTTCAATGACATTCTGGCTACTTACGAGGGAATCGGGCGTACCAAGTTGAAAAGGCACTTGTTCGAGTTTTTGGAACAAGTTGTTCCCGCAGCCGAAAAAGCAGGCGTGTTGCTTTGCATCCATCCCGATGATCCGCCGTTTCCGATTTTGGGACTACCCAGGGTGGTAAGCACCGAACAGGACATCATGGACTTGTATTCGGCCGTGGATAGCCCCCATAACGGGCTTACTTTCTGCACGGGTTCCTTTGGGGTAAGACCGGATAATGATTTACCGGGGATGGTAGAACGTTTGGGCCATCGTATCCATTTCATCCATCTCCGTAGTACACAACGGGATTCGGAAGGTAATTTTCATGAGGCCAATCACCTGGAGGGCGATGTGGACATGTACGCAGTGATGAAAGCATTGGTCGCCGAACAAGGGAAACGTAAGAAGGAGGGAAGGGCAGATTTTCGCATGCCGATGCGCCCCGATCACGGGCACAAGATGCTCGATGACCTTCATAAAAAGACCAATCCAGGCTATTCCGCCATCGGCCGTTTGCGAGGCTTGGCCGAACTGAGAGGCCTTGAAATGGGAATCCGTAGAGCGCTGTTTACCTAAGGAACCAAACGCTATCGGAAAATTTAAAATTTATTATCTAACTTCTAATATTTAAAATGGCAACAACTTACGAAACGCGCTATGCTTCAAGCCCCGAAGCCGTAAAAAAATACGACACTACCGAATTGCGTGATGAATTTCTCATCGATAATTTAATGCAAAAGGGAAAAATCAATCTGACCTATACGCACTATGACCGCTATATCGCAGGTTCGGCGGTTCCCGAAGGTCCGTTGAAGTTAGAACCCATCGACCCGTTGAAGGCCGAATTCTTTTTGGAACGCCGCGAACTGGGAATCATCAATGTTGGTGATAGTGGATCGGTAGAAGTCGACGGAACCTCATACGCGTTGAATCGCAAGGATGCCTTGTACGTGGGCAGGGGTGCCAAAGAAATCGTGTTTAAAAGCGACAATGGGAGTACACCGGCCAAATTCTATTTGAATTCGGCTCCTGCGCACACAAGTCACCCCACCAAAAAAGTAGGTTTGGCCGAGGCCAATAAGTTGGAGTTGGGTTCTTTGGAAACCGCCAACCATCGCACGGTAAGCCAAATGATTATTGGAGGAATCGTCACCACTTGTCAATTGCAGATGGGCATGACCGAACTGAAAACGGGAAGCGTTTGGAATACGATGCCCGCACATGTACATGACCGGCGTATGGAAGTATATTTTTATCTGGATGTCCCAGAGGGGCAATCGGTTTGTCATTTTATGGGGCAACCCCAGGAAACACGTCATATCTGGATGCAAAACCATCAAGCGGTTATCTCTCCGCCCTGGTCGATTCATTGTGGGTCCGGTACCTCGAACTATACCTTTATTTGGGGCATGGCCGGTGAAAATTTGGATTACAGTGATATGGATGTCGCCAAAATAACCGACTTGAGATAAAGTATGGCTATGGAACTATTTAGTTTAAAAGGAAAAGTAGCGCTGGTGACGGGTAGCACCCACGGACTGGGAATGGCCATGGCAAAAGGATTGGGAAAAGCCGGTGCCACCATCGTCGTCAACGGGAACTCCTCCCAACAAAAAATAAACGACGCCGTGTTGCATTATGAGCGGGAAGGTATCAAAGCGGTCGGATACAAATTTAATGTGGCAGATGAAGCACAGGTAATCGATGCAGTAAACAAGATTCAGAGTGAAGTAGGCCCCATCGATATCCTTGTCAACAATGCCGGAATTATTAAAAGAACCCCCCTTGAGGAGATGGAAGTGGCCGACTTCAAGGAGGTCATCGACATCGATTTGGTAAGTCCGTTTATCATGTCAAAGCATGTAGTAAAGAGCATGATGGCACGCAAGCAGGGAAAAATTATCAATATCTGCTCTATGATGAGCGAGCTAGGTAGAAATACGGTGGGTGCCTATGCGGCCGCCAAGGGTGGACTCAAGATGTTGACTCGGAATATGGCAACGGAATGGGCCAAATATAACATACAGATCAACGGTATCGGACCTGGTTATTTTGCCACTTCCCAAACCGCCCCCATTCGGGTCGATGGGCATCCGTTCAATGAATTTATCGTGAATCGAACTCCTGCCGCCAAATGGGGGGATCCGGATGATTTGGCAGGGGCTGCGATTTTTTTGGCATCACGGGCCAGTGATTTTGTAAACGGACATATTTTATACGTAGACGGGGGTATCTTGGCAACGATCGGAAAGCCCTCCAACGAAAATTGAAATTTAAATAATCATGCAAGGAGCCAACCTTTTCCTAATGCTCTTCTCCGCAATACTCGTGATATCCTGTGGGGAAGAGACTAAAACCAATAAACAAATCGTGGTAAAAAACACCATGGACGCCAATCGTGCATTTGAAACGGTTTCCGTGGATATCGCATCCCTCGACCTTGATAATACCAATGGCGGAATCGTTCTGAGGGATGCTGCCACCCAGGCCGAGGTAGTGTCTCAAGAAATCGATTCGGATGGTGATGGAAAGATGGACGCTATTTTATTTCAGCCGGAAATCGGACCAAGCACTGAAAAGATATATGAGGTAACGGTTACTGATCAAAAAAAAGAAAAAGACAGTGTCCCAGCTTGCTATTCGAGATTTGTTCCGGAAAGAACCGACGACTATGCTTGGGAAAATAACCGGGTTGCCTTTCGGACCTATGGGCCAACCGCCCAAAAAATGAAGGAGGATGGCATACCGGAGGGTACGTTATCCAGTGGTATCGATGCTTGGTTGAAACGGGTCGATTACCCCATCATCGATAAATGGTACAAAAAAGAATTGGAAACCGATGGCAGTTACCACGAGGATACCGGGGAGGGTCTTGACAATTTTCATGTGGGCATGAGTCGTGGGGTAGGAGGTATCGCTAAAAAAGTGGATACCACTTATCATATTTCAAAAAACTTCGTCTCTTGGAAAACATTGACCAATGGACCAGTGCGAACAAGTTTTGTGCTAACTTATGCCGATTGGGATGCTGCCGGTAAGGTCCTCTCCGAAGAAAAAAAGATTTCATTGGATTATGGAAGCAATCTTTCCAAATTCGAGATTACATTAAAAGGCACCGACACCATTTCCGCCGGACTCACCCTGCACGAAAAGGATGGTGAAATAGGGGTCAACCAGCAAAATGGCTGGATCAGTTATTGGGAACCCCACGAGGATTCGGAATTGGGAACGGCGATTGTAGTGCCGGGAAATAGGATGGTGGGCCATGAGCACTACAGGACCGATAGAAAAGACGAAAGTAACCTGTACGCCCATCTGGGAACAAATGATGGGAAGGCCGTTTATTATGCTGGTTTTGGGTGGAAAAAAAGCGGCCAATTCGTCAATAAGGCCGAATGGGAAGCCTATATCGACCGCTTTGCGGAACGGTTGAAAAATCCTTTGGAGGTAACGGTGAGGTAGTGATGTATAACCAAACGATCAGTTATGAGGGTTAGAAATTTTATACTGTTTATCGTTCTAATGGGTATTGTTAATTCGTGTTCCCGGACCGACGGTGCAAAAACCCTGCGATTGGGACATGGGCTCGATGTAAGCCATCCGGTCCATAAGGCCATGGTGAGAATGGGGGAGGATTTGGAAACACTTTCCAACGGAAAACTACTACTAGAGATTTATCCCAGTCAGCAATTGGGTACCGAACGTCAATGTCTGGAATTATTGCAGATTGGAAGTTTGGATATGACCAAGGTCTCCGTGGGGGTGCTTGAAAATTTTGCTCCAAAAATGAAGGTGCTGGGCCTTCCTTATTTATTTCGAGATAGAGAACACTCCTTTCGTGTGTTGGACGGGCCTATCGGACAGGAATTGCTTGACGAGGGCACGAAATATTGGTTGAAGGGCTTGGGCTATTACGATGCCGGAAGCCGCAGCTTTTATACGAAAGACAAACCTGTAAATAGCCCCGCTGACTTAAAAGGCCAAAAAATAAGGGTGATGGAAAGTGTGACCGCGATGGATATGGTGAGCGGTCTGGGAGGTTCCCCAACCCCTATTTCATGGGGCGAGTTGTACACCGCTTTGCAACAAGGGGTCGTTGACGGGGCAGAGAACAATCCTCCCAGTTTTTATCTATCACGACATTATGAGGTTTGTAAATATTACTCCTTGGACGAACACTCGGTAATCCCCGATGTGCTCTTGGCCGGCACGCATTTATGGGATACGCTCACGGAAGAGGAACAGGGCTGGCTAACGCAAGCGGTCCAAACCTCCGTCGTTTACCAGCGTAAATTGTGGCTCGAGGCAGAAAATGAGGCCTTGGAAGCTGTTAAAAAAGCGGGGGTAGAAGTCATACGCCCTAACAAAAGCCTATTTTCCGAGAAAATCAAGGATTCGTTCGAAAAATACAAGGAAGACAAGGAACTGTACCAGTTGATACGGGAAATACAAGCCACCAAATAATACCACTTAAGTAACCAAGCCATGCAACTACGCCAAACAATCGATAAGCTACTCGCCAATTTTTTGATCATCATCATGTCCGTTATGGTCATCAATGTATTGTGGCAAGTTGCCAGTCGTTATCTATTGGGCGCTCCCAGTTCGTTTACCGATGAACTCGCCCGCTACCTTATGATATGGATCGGTATTTTGGGTGCCGCCTACGTATCGGGTCGCAACATGCATGTAGCGATTGATGTGCTCCCTTCCCGCCTGAATGGGAAAACCCAGAAACGACTCAAGCTAATCGTACGGGTATTGATTATCCTATTTTGCCTAGGTGCCATGGTCATCGGAGGGTCACGATTGGTATATATCACCCATGTATTGGATCAAAACTCCCCGGCACTGCAAGTTCCTTTGTCTTTGGTGTATGTGGTCATTCCGATTAGCGGTATTCTTATCATCTATTATAAATTATCGGACATCTTAGAAAGCTGACCCCATGGAATATATACCAATACTCGTTTTAGTGTTAAGTTTTGTCTGCTTGTTGGCCATAGGAACGCCGGTGGCATGGAGCATCGCTATTTCCTCGTTGTTGACTTTAATGGTAAGCATACCTTTTGTACCGGCCGCTACCACTGTCTCACAACGAATGGGAACCGGGCTCGATAGTTTTGCCCTCTTGGCAATCCCGCTCTTTATACTCTCTGGCGAGTTGATGAATAAGGGAGGTATCGCCCACCGGTTGATTGCCTTTGCGAAAACCTTGGTGGGTGCCTTGCCGGGTGGTTTGGCCTTGATAAATATTATCTCGGCCATGTTGATGGGAGCGATCGCAGGATCAGCAATGGCGGCCGCTTCGGCCATGGGTAGTATTTTAGGTCCTGAAATGGAGAAAGAAGGGTATTCCAAACAATTTGGGGCGGCGGTGAACATCACTGCGGCGACTACCGGATTGGTAATTCCGCCCAGCAACGTGTTGATCGTATATTCCCTCGCCAGTGGTGGCGCCTCAATCGCGGCCTTGTTTTTGGCGGGATATATTCCAGGAATCCTTACCGGTTTGTTCCTTATGATCGTTGCCTCCATATGGGCCAAGAAAAAGGGGTACAAGGTCGGGAAACGAAGTAGCTTAAAGGAAATTTTTAAAACCTTTATCGATGCCCTACCCAGTTTGTTCATGCTGGTCGTTGTTATCGGCGGCATAGTAACAGGAATCTTCACGGCTACCGAGGCTTCCGCCATTGCAGTACTCTACAGTTTGTTACTGGGGCTTTTTTACCGGGAAATTTCTTTCCCAAAGCTACCTCAAATTTTGTTGGATTCCACGGCCACTACGGCCATTGTGATGCTTTTGATAGGGGCATCCATGAGCATGTCATGGGCCATGAGTTACGAAAACATTCCACAGGAAATCAGTACAGGCTTATTGGCCCTGAGCGATAATCCCATCATCATCCTTTTGATAATCAATTTGCTCCTGCTGTTTGTAGGGGTTTTTATGGACATGACCCCGGCCGTGCTTATCTTCACCCCGATTTTTCTCCCGGTGGTTACCAAGCTCGGCCTAGATCCCGTACACTTCGGAATCATTATGGTACTCAATTTGTGTATCGGCCTGTGTACACCGCCCGTAGGTTCGGTCTTGTTCGTTGGGGTGGGGATTGCCAAAACCACCATTGAAAAGGTGGTGCGGCCTTTGCTCCCGCTCTTTATAGCGATGATCTTCGCACTCTTTTTGGTCACCTATTTCCCCGAACTAAGCCTGTGGCTGCCCCGGCAGTTTGGGTTTTGATGGATTGAGATTTGAATTTTAGACCGTAGGAAAATAGAGAAGCTTACAGCAAATGTTTTTATTTAATAGTTATTTCCCTCAGCTTCTTAAAAAAGGCTCTTTTCCTTTCTGAATTAATACCCCAATCAACGGGAACACTTTGGAAGCCAGATTCAAATCCTTCATCTTTCATTCTATAGTCAAAGAGACCCCAGGATGCATATGCTTTAACTGCAGTGACAAAATTGCACGAGTCGGACTCGAAACCGTAGTGATCGTCTTCATTAAAAACTAGAGGTTTTGCCGTGTACCCAACAACATTCCTGGTGGCTTCGATTAATCCGGTAATTTGTGACGGCTCATCCACGTCATTACCGTGTAGTAAAATAAAATCTGCGGCGGTTACAACAGATGGTTCAGGAACATAACCACCCCCATAACTGGTACTAACAAGCAGATTGTATCCGTCCTTTTTTGTATGCTGAACTCTTCTGATCAGCTCATGAACTCGTTTGGGTTGTAGTATTTCATGATCATACTTAACATTGCATTCATTGTTTATCTCAATCAAGATGTTCTTGTACCCTTTGTTTAGTATCCAATTGGTAATATTGTCCGTTGAATTGATTACTGCCTGCTCATTTTCTAAATGCTGATCCTGACCAAAATAAAAATATCCTAGAATTACAACCATTTGCAGCTCGTCAGCTTTGTCCAGTATACGTTCGAGTCTCCCCATATAATCCGACCTCAATTCACCTTTCTCATCAAAAGCCGAGTTGATCCAATCTTTATTTCCATATCCCAAGGGACTCCCTCCTTGAAGATTAAGGGTAAAAGAAAGTAGGCCATGCTTATGCCATTCTTCCATATTGGAAACAAATTCATTCGTATTTCTGTCCGCATCCCAAAGTTTGGTGTCGGGGTAGGCAAATTGAGCCCGCGTATCGGGATTTAAATCATCAAAGATTCCTTGAACCATTCTGGAATTGAAAAGAAGACCTTCAATCTTATTGCCCTTCCAATATCTTTCTTTATAGGTGAGCTCTCCATTAATTAAAAACTGATTCCCGGATATGGTTACGATCGTTTTTCGTTCATCGTTCGAGCATGAAATAAATGCAAAGAACAGAACAGGTACCAATAATTTGATTTTCATAGTTTCCAATCTAAATCTATGCCAATGCAGCACTATGTGCACTCCGCGCGATGTTTATGGAAAGATAGCGAAAATCCCGATAGGGTTTTCAGCGGTATTGGGAATAAAATCGTGCGGTCCATCCGAGCGTAGCGAACACATGAATTCCTTTAAAAAAATAATATGACATGAATAAATTGCATACCCGCCTGCCGGTCGGGCAGGTAGGGTCCTGATGTGTTCTTGCCTCCGACGAGCAGAGGGAGAGGAAGGCACCCAGGCCGTCGCGGCGTTGTCGGCCGGTAGACCTAGCGCCTACTGCGACTGCAACACCATCACGTAAATAAGTCTGTATTTGTGATGGTACTTGCCAAGATAGTATTTATTTCGTATCTCCTACAAATAGGGGCATACGAAAAAATTCTTAGTCATGCATTTTATATATCATTGTTTGTGTTCCCATAGCGACTGATATATAAAATACCTGCTTCGTTATACAAGATGCCCGTCTCTTTTAGAAGGAAGACATGACTAATGCCCAGCTCAAAATAGACCGAACAGACATAGTGTATGGCTTTGCCCTACGAAACACGTTTAATTGGGTCATTACGGCGGTGGGTACTATAATCCAAAATACCCCTTCGCATTGTGGTAACAGATATCCCCAACGATTTTCCCCAACCATTTTTCATCTGCCGGGAGTTCCCCGTTTTCCACATCAGTGCCGATAAGGTTGCAAAGAATCCGCCGAAAGTACTCGTGTCGGGGGAAGGAAAGAAAACTACGGGAGTCGGTGAGCATGCCCACAAAACAACTAAGCAATCCCATATTGGAAAGGGTGTTCAATTGCTTTTCCATGCCGTCTTTTTGATCTAAAAACCACCAAGCAGATCCGTATTGCACCTTTCCCTTGATGCTGCCGTCGTTGAAGTTGCCGGCCATGGTCGCAAAGACCTCATCGTCAGCCGGATTCAAATTATAGAGTACGGTCTTCGCCAGTTGGTTGGTGCTGTCGAGGTCGTTTAGAAAACGGCTCAGCGCCTTGGCCTGTGAAAAATCGCCCATGGAGTCAAAACCGGTGTCCGGCCCCAAAATGCCCAATAGGCGTTTGTTGTTATTTCGAAGTGCCCCGAGGTGAAACTGTTGTGTCCACCCCTTTGCATGGTAGGCACGACAGAGAAAAACAAGGGTGTTGGCCTTAAAGTAGGCTACCTCATCGGGCGTCAATTCCCGGCCTTCTTGCACCTGTTGGAACAGCTTTTCGCAATCGTACCGTTTTTCGTCAAAATAATAAAGCTGTTCCAGGCCATGGTCGGCCAGTCGGCCGCCCTGTTCGTGGAAATAGTCGATGCGGTTTTCCAGTGCCTGCAACAAATCGGCGTAGGTGGCAATAGTACTGTTTACCGCGGTTTCCAGCTTTTGAAGGTAGGCCTTGTAGGCAGTCGCATCCTCTACCGCAAAAGCCTTATCGGGACGAAAGGTGGGGTAGACCTTGGGAGTGCCTTTTTGTGTCCGAATACGTGTATGGTGTTCCAAGCTATCGGTCGGGTCATCGGTGGTACAGAGGTATTCCACTTTATGCTGGTGCAACAGCCCCACGGTGTGGTGCGAGGCCTCCTGCAGTCGGTTGGAGGTGGTTTCATATACCGCCTCGGCATTGGTCGCCGATAATAGGCTGTCAATGCCAAAATACCGATGCAGCTCCAGATGGGTCCAATGGTAGAGCGGGTTGCGAACGGTGTAAGGCACCGTTTCGGCCCATTTTAAAAACTTTTCCTTGTCCGTCGCGGCACCCGTAATATAGTGTTCATCAATGCCCAGGGCCCGCATGGCCCGCCATTTGTAATGGTCGCCCGCCAACCAGACCTGGCTGATATTTTCAAAGACCCGATTTTGTGCAATCTCGGCCGGGGGCAAGTGGTTGTGGTAATCGATGATGGGCAGGTCTTTGGCATGGTCGTGGTACAGCCGTTTCGCAAACGCGTTTTGCAATAAAAAATCGTCCGTGATAAAAGTCTTCATCCCTATTCTTTTACGAGCGTAACGTTTGTATCAAGGCCAAGGTGTCGCGTACCAGTTGCTCCAACTTGTCAAAATCTTGCTGGGCCAACAACTCCTTGCTGATCAGTTTGGAACCCATGCCCACACAGGTAACCCCGGCATCGAACCAAGCCCGAAGATTCGCCTCTTCGGTGCTTACACCACCGGTTGGCATGATACTGGTCCACGGTTGGGGTCCACGGATGGCTTTTACAAATCCCGGTCCGTAGGTAGCACCCGGAAAAAGTTTGATGATTTCACAGCCGAGTTCCTCGGCCCTATTGATTTCCGTCAGCGAACCACAGCCTGGGGACCAAAGTACCTTTCTGCGGTTGCAAACAATGGCAATATCTTCCCGAAGCGAGGGGGTCACCACAAAATTGGCGCCCATTTGTAGAAAAAGACTGGCAGCGGCGGCATCGGTAATCGAACCCACGCCCAAAATCATTCCAGGGAGCTCATTGATCGCGTATTTATTCAATTCGGAAAAAGCCTCAAAGGCAAAATCGCCTCTGGCGGTAAATTCCAATAAGCGGGCACCTCCTTGATAACAGGCGTTCAATACTTTTTTTCCCAGATCGATGTCTGGATGGTAGAATAAGGGAACCATCCCGGTTTCCCTCATGACCGTTGCGACTTCAATTCTTGAATATTGTGCCATCTAAATTGGTTTATGTTCAACCCGCCAAGGCAGGAACCTACTAAAAGCGTTTACATAATCCCCAAATGTATGGAATCTTCCATGGAGTATGTTTACGAGCTTATCGAGCTACCCTACCCGAGGCATCGCCGCCCATTAATTTTTCTACTTCCGAGACGGTTACCAGATTGGCATCGCCCTTTATGGTGTGTTTTAAACAGGAAGCGGCTACTGCAAAGTTCAGGGCATTTTGATCATCATCGGGATATTGAAGGAGCCCGTATATCAATCCGCCCATAAAGGAATCACCGCCCCCCACGCGATCTACAATATCGGTAATCTGATATTGGGGTGATTCATACATCGTTTTACCGTCGTACAAGACGCCTGCCCAAGTGTTATGGGACGCCGAGATAGATCCCCTTAAGGTGGTGATCACTTTTTTGGCACGCGGAAACTTCTTCATCATTTGTTGGCATACCGATAAAAAGGCTTCGGCCTTTACGTGTTCGCCTTGGGTGGTAATGTCCAACCCCTCAGGCTTGATGCCAAAATGCTTTTCCGCATCCTCTTCATTGCCCAGGATAATATCGCAATAGGAAGTGAGTTCGGTCATGATGGCTTCCCGATCACCATCGTAATTCCAAAGTTTAGCCCGGTAGTTAAGGTCCGTTGAAATGGTAACCCCCGTATTGCTGGCGACTTTCACGGCCTCCAAACAAGCATCGGCGGCTCCTTGGGAAATGGCGGGTGTGATGCCTGTCCAATGAAACCACTCCACCCCCTTAAAAACCGTTTCCCAGTCAATCATCCCTTCTTTTATTTCGGCAATGGCAGAGTGTGCCCGATCATATACTACCTTACTCCCGCGACTCACGGCTCCCGTTTCCAAAAAGTAGATGCCCAAACGGTTCCCCCCATAAATAATATGGTGGGTGCCTACGTTTCGTTTTCGGAGTTCCATCAAGGCACATTCCCCAATATCATTTTTGGGCAGGCGTGTCACGAACTCAACCGGCACCCCATAATTTGCCAACGAAACGGCTACGTTCGATTCCCCCCCTCCATAGACAACATCAAAACTAGTGGTTTGTGAAAACCTTAGAAAACCGGGAGGGGACAAGCGTAGCATAATTTCACCGAACGTAACGACTTTTTTCATAAATGGTATTCAAGATATTAGACGAGTTCAAAGCTACTAATTTTTGGTATGAGAATCGTTCATATTGGGTGCTCAGTCGTACAATACCGCATCCTATGGGAAATGCCGGACATCGTTTGCCTCCTGCGCGGGACGAAGCTGAGCTACTTTTGTATTTGACCTGTCCGGACGTAGTAGATACGAGCAATTCATTCACGCTGCTCCGTTTCATCCGACGCGGGTGGGTCCTTGGGCCCGCTCTGTAACTGATCCCATTACTGCTGCGACCGGGCCTCTGTCATCAACAAGGGTTCAATAATGGTATCGGCGTAGATCTTTGGATCCATTTTGGCTACGAGGTACGAATGCTGCTTATCAGGTTGGGATTGCCATCGGTTGGTCCCATCTTCTTCGAGCTGGTTGTATCCCTCCGAAACCACATCAAAATAATCCTTTGCTCCTGTGACAGCCATTTGTACGGTGATAATATCCCAGATAGACCATGGAGCGATGGTGTCTGAGGAGGCTAGACCTGTCCACTTTGGTGGATTGCGAAAGAAGTAACCATAACCCGCTTTCAGGATGTGCCCATCGGGCCATTCGTTGATTCGGGTTCCGGTACTGTACCCAAATTGGGAGCCACCGATTTCCCCGCCGTTGAATATGATAGGTCTCGGACAGTGTTCGATAACATATTTGCTCACTCCTGGACCACCATGTTTAAAATTGGCTTCCTTTTCCAATCCCTCGGTGTAGATGCCGCCCATGATAAAAAAGCGGTCGACCTTTTTGGAAACGAGCTCCACACCGTCTAAGGATGAAAACCGGTCCGGCTGTGACTTGAACAGCTTGTAAAGGTTATTCATCCGCCCTGTTACCACAATAGTGGTACTGTGGTCTTCAGCTTGGGATAGCAGTTGGCGATACAGTTCCGTGGCCTTCATAGAGGTGGCATGCGTTTGATCGCTTTGATAATTTTCACCAAGGTACCAGGTATATTCCTCCTTGGCAAACACTTCACCTTCGTGAGCCCCGATTGGAATATCAGGTCTTCCAAAATAGGTATTCACGGCATCGATACCGGTAACATGATGCTGCATCGACCAGGAAGACATAATGGCTTCGATAGTACATTGACCCTGATCTGCATACACGTGTAGGGCGTACAGGGCACCCAGATCATCGATATCCCCGCCGATATCGGTATCAAAGATAATTTTAGGAATGTTTTCGGGTTGCGATTGTCCCAGTACGGGAGTCGCACTAAGTAAAAGGAGATAGAGGATTCTCACATGAATTTATTTTGGCAATGCTTTTATAATAATAGGTCTAAGGTTTTTTTCAAAGAGTTTGGAATCAATAGCTGGGTACTTTAAAGGTACGTAAAACCACGGTAAAAAGGAACTACAAAAAGCCCTTCCTCCCCTAATATTCGATACTTTATAGCTTTTAATATATCTTTGCCTCACGAACCAGCCCATGAAAAAAAAACAAGTATCCCTCAAAGATATTGCGAAAGAGGTAGGGGTTTCGATAGCGACCGTTTCTTATGTACTTTCCAAAGGAAAAGATAGCCGGGTCAGTGATGCCATGTCCGAAAAAATTCGGGAAGTGGCAAAAAGACTCAATTATCAGCCGAACATCATCGCCCAAAGTCTCAAAAGTGGCACCACGAACACCATTGGGCTAATCCTGGCCGATATATCGAATCCTTTCTTTGCCAATTTGGCCCGGGTCATCGAAGATGAAGCAGCCAAGTACAACTACACAGTAATTTTCGGAAGCTCGGATGAAAAAGCTACCAAGTCAAAACAGCTCATCGATTTTTTGTCGAGTCGGCAAGTGGATGGTTTTATCATCGCTCCCTCAGAGGGTTCCGAAGACCAGATACATGCCTTACAACAGCAGGGTATTCCAGTAGTTCTAATCGATCGGTTCTTTCCAAATATTTCAACCGATTATGTAATCATAGACAACTATGAATCATCGTATCGGGTGGTAGCGGAATTGATACGTTCAGGCCATCGTAGAATAGGAATGTTGGCCTACACTGACGGACTGTATCATATGCAGGAACGAATCCGGGGTTATCAAACCGTTTTGAGCGATAATCAACTCGTTGAAGCACCGGAGTGGTTGGGAAAGATTTCTTATACCAATGGAAAAAAGGAAATTGAGGCGGCCATTGACAGTATGCTTGCAGGTGACAAACCTATCGATTCTATTTTTTTCGCCACCAATACCTTGGCCATACATGGACTTAAATATTTAGGAAAGCTCAATAAGAAAGTACCCGATGACATCGCGGTGGTGAGTTTCGATGAGGGTGAGGCCTTCGATTTTTATTACTGTCCGTTGACCCACGTTAGGCAACCTTTGGAGGAGATGGGCAAGGCAGCCGTACAATCCTTATCGAACCGCATCAAGAATCCAAAAATTCCACAGCAAGCCATCTGTTTATCTGCTGAGGTAGTGGTGCGTAAATCTTCCTCCACCACGACCTCCAAATAGCAAGACACCGCCATACCTTTATGGTATTCATTTTGAATGCATTGATTTTTTTGTTTAAACGATTAAGCATATCTTTGGTAAAAGGGCAAAAGGGATTCCGTTGCTACGTTTGGTAGTCGTATGGTTCTCACAAAAAGACAAACCCTTACAACCAAACTTTCTAATTCTATTATCAAACTAACCAGTAGCTATGTATCCTAAAATTGGAATTCGTCCGATTATCGATGGCCGATTGGGCGGTGTACGTGAATCACTCGAAGAAACCACCATGAGTATGGCGCGCAATGTGGCGCGTTTTTATACCGAAAATCTTAAATATCCCGATGGGTCGGCCGTACAATGTGTGATTGCCGACAGCTGTATCGGTGGAGTCAAGGAAGCAGCCGACTGTGCAACCAAGTTTCAATCGGAAAACGTGGGGGTATCCCTTTCGGTCACCCCCTGTTGGTGTTATGGTACCGAAACCATGGATATGGATGCCGCCATCCCAAAAGCCATTTGGGGCTTTAACGGCACGGAACGTCCGGGAGCGGTTTATTTGGCAGCTACCCTGGCAGGACACAATCAAAAAGGGCTTCCCTCTTTCGGAATTTACGGTAGGGACGTTCAAGATTTGGGTGATGAGGCAATTCCCGAGGATGTACGCGAAAAACTCTTGAGTTTTGCCAAAGCAGGCTTGGCCGTTGCCATCATGAAAGGCAAATCGTACCTCGCCATCGGTACCGTTTCCATGGGAATTGCCGGATCGGAGATTCAATCCGATTTCTTTCAATCCTATTTAGGAATGCGGAACGAATATGTAGATTCCACGGAAGTAATGCGTAGGATCGAACAAAAAATCTATGACCAAGAAGAATATGTAAAGGCCTTGCAATGGACCAAAGACCATTGTCAGGAAGGGGAAGATTTTAACGAAGCCGCCAAACAGCGTTCGCGTGAGCAGAAAGACAAAGACTGGGAATTTGTCGTTAAAATGACCCTGATTATCCGGGATTTGATGGAGGGCAACCCCAAACTGGCCGAAATGGGCCATGGGGAGGAGTCGTTGGGACATAACGCCCTGGTCTCAGGATTTCAAGGGCAACGACAGTGGACCGACTTTCTCCCCAACGGGGATTTTTCGGAGGCAATTCTTAATTCTTCCTTTGACTGGAATGGCATTCGCAGACCGTTTATGGTTGCGACCGAAAACGATTCACTGAACGGTATTTCCATGTTGTTCAATTATTTATTGACCAATACCGCGCAGATATTTGCCGACGTTCGTACCTACTGGAGTGCGGATGCGGTGGAACGCGTCGCTGGTTGGAGGCCCAGTGGCCAGGCAAAAAATGGTTTTATTCATTTGATCAATTCCGGTTCCGCAACCTTGGATGGCTCAGGACAGCAACGCGAAAACGGCAGTCCTGCCATGAAACCCTTTTGGGAAATCACCGAAGCCGAAAAACAGGCTTGCCTGGATGCGACGACCTGGTACCCTGCAGATTTGGGCTATTTTAGGGGAGGGGGGTACTCCTCCAATTTCTTGACCCAGGGAGGTATGCCCCTGACCATGTGCCGGATCAATCTGGTCAAAGGTTTGGGACCTGTACTACAGATAGCCGAAGGATGGAGTATTGACCTGCCCGAAAAAGTGCATCACACCTTGGATGTGCGTACCAACAGAACATGGCCAACCACTTGGTTCGTACCCAATTTGACGGGGAGCGGAGCCTTCACCGATGTCTATTCCGTCATGAATAATTGGGGTGCCAATCACGGTGCCATCAGCTATGGCCATATCGGAAAAGATTTGATAACCCTCGCTTCGATGTTGCGCATTCCGGTCTGTATGCACAACGTACCGGACGAGAACGTATTTCGGCCAGCGGCCTGGAACGCCTTTGGAATGGATAAGGAAGGGCAGGATTACAGGGCCTGCGACACCTACGGACCTTTGTACTAACCAGTTCAAGTTACTGCACCATGGCATCACCGGAAAATTATGTGATCGGCGTCGATTTTGGTACCGCTTCCGTGCGGGCCATTGTCGTTGACGCAGCCAATGGGGAGCAAAAAGCATCCGCGGTCACTACGTACGAACGTTTCGGCCAAGGGCGCTATTGTGATGCCGCCAACAATCAATTCAGACAGCATCCACTGGATTATTTAGAGGGCCTGGAACAATCGGTGACGGAGGTCTTGAACGACTGTGACACAGCGGTGCGGAAGAACATCAGGGCCATTTCGGTCGATACTACGGGCTCGACTCCGGTAGCGGTCGATGAAAAGGGAATGCCGCTGGCGCTGCATCCTGAATTTAAGGACAATCCCAATGCGATGTTTTTCCTTTGGAAGGACCATACGGCCTTGAAAGAAGCCGAGGAAATCAACCAACATGCCAAAAAACAAAAAACGGACTATTTAAAATATGTCGGAGGGATTTATTCCTCCGAGTGGTTCTGGGCCAAATTGTTGCATATGCTGCGGAACGATGCAAAAGTACGTAAGGCAGCCCACTCCTGGGTGGAGCATTGCGACTGGATTCCTTTCTTATTGACGGGGGGAAGTAGTGCCAAAGAAATAAAACGCGGTGTATGTGCAGCGGGCCATAAGGCAATCTGGTCCCGGGAATGGGGCGGGTTCCCGCCCGATCATTTTTTCACCGGCTTGGACCCCCTGCTCGAGGGTTGGGCCGACCGTTTGCCCAGTAAAACCTTTACAGCGGACGAATGTGCTGGTAATTTATGTGCCGAATGGGCCGAAAAATGGGCCTTGAATACGGATGTGAAGATTGGTATAGGAGCCATGGATGCCCACATGGGAGCCGTAGGCGGACAAATAGCCCCCTCCTATCTGAGTAAGGTGATGGGGACCTCAACTTGTGATATGCTGACAATGCCCCCTGAGGAGGTCGGGGAGACCTTGATTGATGGTATTTGCGGACAAGTGAACGGTTCCGTAATTCCTGGAATGATCGGGATGGAAGCGGGTCAATCGGCTTTTGGCGATGTGTATGACTGGTTCAAGCAAGTGTTGGCGTGGCCGCTTCAAAACTATCGGTCGAGCCAAAAGGGCGCAGCATCCCAAGTGGAGCTCTTGCAGGAAATCGAGGATGGTATCCTGAAAGGATTGAATACAGCGGCAGCGGCGATTCAGCCTAATACTGACACCGAACTGGCACTCGATTGGCTCAACGGTAGAAGAACACCCGATGCCGACCAGACGTTAAAAGCGGCCGTAACGGATTTAAGTCTGGGTTCCGATGCGCCAAGAATTTTCAGGGCGTTGGCCGAGGCCACCTGTTTTGGCGCCAAAAAAATCGTGGAACGCTTCCAGGAACGAGGAGTAACCATTAAGGGAATCATCGGGGTGGGAGGGGTCGCGAAAAAGTCGCCTTTCATCATGCAATTGATGGCCGATGTGCTTGAAATGCCCATACGGGTACACCGATCTGAGCAAACCTGTGCCTACGGGGCGGCGATGTTCGCTGCGACCGTAGCCGGCATTTACCCTAGGGTAGAAACCGCCATGCAGCATATGGGCCAGGGATTTGAAATCGAATACCTTCCAAATACGGAAATGTCTGTGCTCTATCGCGAACGGTATGCCCGATATAAAAAATTATGTGCGTTCATTGAATCGGATACAAAATAAAATGAGCCACTCTAAAAAATTAGCTGAATGCCAATAACCGTAACCACCAATGGTACCACCTTGCTTGAAGCTATCGCCGCATGCAGGCAACTTCCGAAATCGGAACGAAAAATTACTTTATCCGAAGGGAATCACTTTGTAGGTGAAACCATTCGATTGGGGGGCATGGATTCGGGTCTTGTAATCAAGGGAAGCGGTGATGCAAGGCTCTATGGCGGTCAGCGCATCGCGAATTGGGAGCCGAAGGGCGACACGCTGTGGCGTGCCAAACTTCCCGAGGTACTAGCGGGCAAATGGGATTTTCGAATGCTGATGGTCAATGATCGTTATGCCGAACGTGCCCATTTTCCGCAGAAGGGTTTTCTAATTCACGAGACCGACTTTGACGTTACCTGGAAAAGTACCTATGAAGGCGGATTTGAGCGGGAGCCTACCTATGAAGAGCTGACCACATTAAAATTCAAGCCGGCGGATATTCCCACTAGTTTTGAGCCTAAAAATGCGGAACTTACGGTATTTCACATGTGGGACGAGTCCTTGGTTGGGGTCAAACAAATTGATCGCGGGTCGAACACCATTATGTTTTCAAATCCGGCAGGCTGGCCGCCGGGGGCGTTTGCCAAGTATTATCAATTTGACAAACGGTATGTTGTATGGAATACCAGGGAGGGCCTTCAAAAACCGGGACAATGGTATTTGGACAGGGCCGCCGGCGAATTGGTTTATTGGCCCCAGGAAAACGAAGATATGGCCAAAGTGGAAATCTACGCACCCGTGCTCGAAAATGTACTGGTACTTGAAGGGGACGATCATAACGATGTAGCGGATATTGAACTACAAGATTTCACGGTAGCCCTTTCCAACGCCCCTTTGATGAGCGGTGCCTTTGGGGCCAAACTTTTTGACGGGGCGATAGCCCTGCGTGGCGCAAAGAATTGCAAGCTAGAAGGGCTTACCATTAAGAATGTGGGCGCCCATGGAATCAAGGCAGATGGGGACGATATCAGCATAACATCATGCCAAATATACAATGCCGGTGCCGGTGCCATTCGGATTACCGGATCCCGGGCCAACATCCACAATAACTACATCCATGACATTGGCAAGACCTTTCCCAGTGCCATCGCTCTTTATGTAGGTGCCACGGATCCCAATGTACTGGAAGAGTGGGAGGCCGGCAAGGCGTATACCGATTGTGTCATTGCTCATAACGAACTGCACGACGTACCCTATGCGGCCATTTGTGCCGGTGGTAAAAATCTGGTCATTGAAAAGAATCTGATATATCGGGCCATGCAGAACCTGTACGATGGAGCCGGTATCTATATCACTTTCTGCACCAACTCCATGGTGCGTAACAACTTCATCCGAGATATTAAGGACGCTCCGGGGGCAGGTACCTCGGCCTATTATTTGGATGAAAAAGCAATTGACTGTCTGGTGGAAGGCAATGTCGAAATCAATGTACCTCGGGCAAGTCACAATCACATTGGAAAGAACAACACCTTTCGCAATAATTTCTTCTTTATGAAGGAGAAGGGTCGATTTTCCATGGAACGCAGTGAGGGTTATGTTTTTGAAAAAAACGTAGTGGTCACCGGAACCGGTTTTGAGTTTTACGACCCTGCGACCTGCACCGATTTTAACAATAACATTCTCTTTGCCGGCTCGGGAAAAGTAATCGGGAAATCCTTGAACAGATACGAAGTGATTGACGAGTTCGAATTACCGCTCACTGATGGCAATACGGATGAGGACCCTCTGATTTTGGAATATGAGGAAGGAAAGATTCGGTTCGCCCCAAATTCCATAGCCCACGAATTGGGCATTCAGGAAGTAGATGTGTCCGACGCAGGACGGATACCTCTTAAAGAAACAAACAACCTATAATCCATACAATACAATGAAAGTAACGCGCTCGGTAAAAAACCCGATTATTGCCCCGAAAGATGTAAAACCGTCCAGGGAAGATTTTGAAGTAGTATGTGTCTTTAACTGCGGGGTGATTCGTTTTCAAGGAAAAGTGCTCTTGATGCTTCGTGTGGCAGAACGACCCAAAGCAAGGCACGGGAATGAAGTCCGGACGGTTTTTTACGACCATATTCAAGAAAAGATTACTGTCAAAAGCTTCGAAAAGGATATGCCCGGCATCGGCCTGCACGATAGTCGGTACATCTACACGCCTGAGCGTATTTACTTATCCTCCATGTCACACTTCCGCTTGGCGACCAGCACCAACGGAATCGACTTCGATATTGATGAACAACCCTGTATGGAAGCGGCCAATGTCTACGAAATGTATGGTATCGAGGACCCCCGTATTACCAAAATAGGGGATGATTATTGGGTCAATTACAGCGCCTGCTCTACTATCGGCGGCGTTACCACCTGTTTGGCAGTCACCAGGGATTTCAAAAATTTTGAGCGAAAAGGGGTCATGTTTACGCCCGACAATAAGGATGTAGCAATTTTTCCTGAAAAGATCCATGGAAAGTACTATGCGCTAAACCGTCCCATATCGGCAGAATACAAGTTAAAGGATATTTGGATTTCCGAATCTCCCGACATCGAGGCCTGGGGCAACCATCGGTTTCTGATTAGTACCCGGGAAGGTTATTGGGACGATGGCCGAATCGGATGTTCGGCGGTACCTTTTCGTACCGAAGCTGGTTGGTTGGAAATCTATCATGGAGCCTCTAAGGACAACGTGTATTGCCTGGGAGCGGTGTTGCTCGATTTGGAAGAACCTTGGAAGGTCATTTCCCGATCGGAAAATCCGATCATGCTGCCAGAGGAAGACTATGAAATCAACGGTTTCTTTGGCAATGTCATCTTCAATTGTGGCGTATTGGTCGAAGAGGGAATCGTTAAAATATATTACGGTGCGGCCGACACCTACATTGGTTATGCCGAGGTAGCGCTCCAAGACATTTTGGACGATTTGAAATAGTGTTCAGGAGCCTTTCATTTCATTTAATTCAACCGTTATGACCAATAGTATTCGGGCATTTTATTTTTTATTTCACGTGGGGCTCGGCTGTGTCTTGGCTTTTCTACCCACCTACTTAAAGACGGAAGGGTTTACCGGTACGGAGATCAGTTCGGTGATGTCGTTAGGGGCCTTGTGTGGCCTCTTTGGGGTGCCCATGCTATGGGGCTATATTTCCGACCGGATCGGGAAGCCCCAACTAATCCTAAGGATATTGGCTTTCGGCGTGTTTGCGGGGAGTTTGCCGCTTTTGTTTTTGAAAGACTACTGGCTTGTTTTCAGCACGTTTTTCGTGTATTCCTTCTTCTCGATCGGTATCATGGGTATTTTGGATTCCATCGCTTCCGTACGGGCCAAGGAACAAGGATTGGACTTCGGCAAAATGCGGTTGTTTGCCCCTGCTGGATGGTTCGTAGGTTCCGTAGCCCTGGGATACTATATTGAATTGAGCGGTAAATCTTGGAACGACTTGTCCGTCATCATCGCCTTTGTTTTGAGCTTTGGATTGATGTTCCTCAGTTCATTAGGACTTAAAAAAACCACTACCGAGAACCAGGAGCGACCGACACTAAGCGAAATCAAGGAGCTGTTCCAAAATAAATATTTGGTCTTGTTCTACATCATGGGGCTGCTCAACTTAGCAAGTGTGTCGGCCTATTTGGTCTATTACGGCCCCCTCATCGAACATTTGGGGCTCAAGCCTTCGGTGGTAGGACTCAGCATCGGCGTGGGCACCATGGCTGAAGTTGTCTTTATGTTCTTTTTTGACAAATTCAAAAAGTGGTTGGGACTGGACCTGTTGATTCTGATTTCCATTGCCCTTAGCATTACACGTTGGGTGGTCATTGCCAATACGTCCAATCCGGCCGTATTGATCGGGATACAGGTATTGCACTCCGAAATCGCCCTCTTTACCTTAGCATGTGTTACTTTTATTACGGGGAATGTTCCGGGGAAATTGGTAACCACTTCCCAAACCATTTTTTATTCCTTAACCTATGGAGTAGGCCAGTATCTGGGCATCATGTTGATGGGCTATTTGTTCGATTATTTTGAACAGCCCTCCAAATTGTTTTTGGTGGCCGCGGTTATCCAAATGGTTCCTTTGGCCTTGGTGTTGTATATTTTTTATGTAAAAAGGAAGGCAAACGGATTTGTCCTGAAATGAATAAAACGGTTGAAGGTTTCGATGGAAGGTGGTTGCCCAGCTAATTTGAATACGGACGAAAATTAAAGAAAAGATGAGAACTAAATTATTATTTTATATCAGTGTTCTTGGAATGCTGTGCGCCTGTACTTCAGAAGAAAAGGATACCATAAAATTCAAGGACCTCAGTGAAAATCCAAAGCTGGTTTTTGAAGAACCTACTCGGCAGATCCATCTTGATTTCCATACTTCCGAACTCATCGACAGCATCGGGTTTAAGTTCGACAAGCAACAGTTTCAACAGGCATTGAAAGCAGGTAAGGTGAATGCCATCAATGTTTTTGCAAAAGGGCATCACAGTTGGAGCTATTATCCCACCAAAATCGGGATGATGCATCCGAAGCTCGACTTTGACCTCTTAAAGGAACAGATAGCGGCCTGTCGTGAAATAGGGGTCGAGGTATTCGCCTATTTTACGGTCGGCTGGTCGGCGAACGATGCCAAAAACCATCCCGAATGGGCCGTGGTACGTAAAGATGGTTCCAATGAATATCGCGACCAACTAAGGGATTTGGGACCTGACGACCCCTTTCGGGGATGGGAATATTTGGAACCCTCGGGGCCCTACGCTGAATTGATCTATGCACAGACCGAGGAACTTATTAAAAATTACGATTTGGATGGTATTTGGTACGACATCCACCAACCCGAAAGCCTCAATTACAATGCCTGGAGTCTTCGGGATTATCTCACCAAGGGCATCGATGTGAACGATTCCATAGCGGTGGTGAAACGCACCAATGAAAAGTATGAGGAATTCTTTCAGAAGACGGGTGCCATCATCAAGAAGCACAAACCCGACGCCACCATTTATTACAATGGTACGACAAGAACCTATAACACGGACAATATCAAACTTTTTAAGCATGGATTTTTTCAATACAATACCAAACATGATTTAGAGGATTTGCCTACGGCCTGGGGCGGGTATGATATCTTCCCCTGGCGATCCAAATATTTCGCCAACACCGGGAAAGATATCGTTGCGATGAGCGGTAAGTTCCATAAGGCCTGGGGAGAGTTCGGTGGCTTCAAACACAAGGACGCACTGCTATACGAAGCCGCATCCATGGTGGCCTTTGGAGCCTCCTGTAATATGGGAGATCAACTCCATCCCTACGGGGAAATGGATATGGCCACTTATGGGAATATCGGGTATGCGTACGACTATGTGGAGAAAATCGAGGATTACGGTATCGGTGCAGACCACGTGGCGACCACCGGATTGTACATCGGGGAAGATTTACCGGCCATTGAAGGGGCGGTGGCCATGTTGCTTGAAAGGCAAGTAAACTTTAATGTTGTCAATACGCTGGAGGATTGGTCCCCCATTGAAGTTATCGTCATTACCAGTGGCGGAGTGTTGGCACGCGATGTTCCAAAACTGCAGCAATTTGTACAGAAAGGCGGAAAGGTCATCGCCATGGGAGATGGTATCTTCCAAGAGGGAAAACCCATCATCGATATCGGGGCCGACTATCTAGGAAAGGCAAGGTATGACATTGATTATACTGTTGTGGAACCGACCTTGGGCGATGGTTTGGTGACCTCTCCCTTCCTCAATTACAACGCGGCCTTAAAGGTACGGCCCAAAGATGAAACCGAGGTATTGGCAGCCATACAGGAACCGTTCTTTTCACGTGGGGTGGCACACTACAGCTCGCACAACAATACCCCGAACCGTTTGAACAGAGCGGAACATCCGGCGGTCATTCGCAAAGGAAATATCATATACATCGCTCATGACCTCGATAGGCAATACAGCAAGGAAGGGGCACGTATGCATCGAGACCTGTTCTACAATGCCTTTCAATTGCTCCGGGAGCGACCGATGCTGGAAACCGATATGCCCAGTATGGGGCGCATCAATCTACTACATCAGCCAGAACAGAAACGGTACGTCGCCCATTTGTTATATGCCTCCCCGATCCAACGAGGGTCGGTGCGGGTCATTGAGGATTTGGTGCCCTTGTACGATATTCCGGTAAAGCTGAACGTTCCAGAGCAAATTAATGAAGCCTATTTGATCCCTTCGGGGGAACTGCTGCCTCTTAAACAGGTTGACGGCCGCCTGCAGGTAACGGTACCGGTTGTGGAATGCCATGCGGCCATAGTATTTGAATATCAATCTGACCAACCTGAGGCCAAATGAGCTTCCTAAAAAACGAAACTTTGAAAGAGTCGAATCGCCATCTATATCCCATCAATGTCTGAAACAAGTCACATTCCCGTTGTTCGAAAGCAGTTGCTTTTTCCCTTTATTGCCATTACCTCCCTCTTTTTCCTTTGGGGCATTGCCAACGATTTGACCAACCCCATGGTATCGGCCTTTAAAAAAGTGATGCCGGAACTATCGAACTTCGAGGCCGCCCTGGTTCAGCTCGCTTTCTATGGGGGCTATGCCACGATGGCGATACCCGCGGCGCTATTTATTCGAAAGTACAGTTACAAAAAAGGGATTTTATTGGGTTTGGTGTTGTACGCCACGGGCGCATTCCTGTTCTACCCCGCCGCGGCTTACGAGGAATTTGGCTTCTTTTTGGCATCCTTGTATATCCTTACTTTTGGATTGGCATTTTTAGAAACGACCTCGAACCCCTTTATTCTCTCGATGGGAGATGCGGAGACCGCCACACGGCGGTTGAATCTTTCACAGGCCTTTAATCCCATGGGTTCCCTATTGGGCATGCTGGTGGCGCAATTGTTCGTGATTCAGTCCCTGAAATCGGACGATTACTCGGCAGAAGCCTATGCCGCCCTGAGCGTAGCGGAAAAAGCCGGGATTCGGGAAAATGACTTAAACATCATCAGTTTCCCCTACATCGCTTTGGGCATTTTAGTGGTTATCATCCTGTTGGTCATTGCTTTAACTAAGTTTCCGTTGTTTCGTGAGGAATCGAAAATGTCGCTGAAAACCTCTTTTTCCAAATTGATCCGTAACCGCCGCTACTATGAAGGGGTGTTGGCACAGGCTTTCTATGTGGGTGCTCAAATCATGTGTTGGACGTTCATTTTTCAATACGTAGACCATTTGAACGATTCCCGTGGCCCCGACGAACAGTTGACAGCTACTTGGTATAACATGGCCGCCATGGCTTTGTTCCTTTCAGGACGTTGGCTTTGTACCTGGTTGTTGAAATATATCAAAGGTCCAAGATTGATGTTGTTTTTTGCCTTGGCGGGAATCCTGTTTGCGGCAGGGACAATTTTACTTCCCGGAACGGCCGGGCTGTACTCCTTGGTCGCCATTAGTGCATGCATGTCGTTGATGTTCCCGACCATCTACGGCATCGCCTTAAAAGGGATGGGCGATGAGGCCAAGTTGGGTTCGGCCGGGTTGGTCATGGCCATCGTCGGCGGTGCTTTGATGCCGCCTCTACAGGCCGCTATTTTGGACTGGGGTGGTCCCGGTTTTTCAGAGGTAATGGTCGCAGGAAGTATCCCCGAGGTAAAATTCTCATTTATTTTGCCTTTGCTATGTCTGGCAGTGGTTGCCATTTATAGCTTTCGGTCCTTAAATGTCAGCGACTAGGCAGTATTACTCGTACTTAAATACGATGGCGGTATGCATCGTAAAAGTGGGTACGGTCACCTTCACGGTGCTTCCTTCTTGGGCAAAGGGAAGTGGTGTGCCGTCCGGAATTTGAACGACTTCCTTGATAGATTCTGGAACCGCTAGCGAAAGTTCCACTCCCGGAACCGGTAAAAAATCCTCCAAAACACTTACTTCGCCCCGCAGCAACGGCGGCCCGTAGAGCAAATGTGCCACATACCGATTTTTAGCAGCCTGCTTCAAAAGGCTCACGCGGCCCGCACTGGGCAATTTTGACACCTTTAACAGCGGTTTTTGATAGAGTAGTCGAATCGCATTTTTGACCAACTGCCGATGTAGGAGCACCCCGTCGGTGTAATAGAGCTGGTCTAAGGGATGGGCAAAAAAGAGCACATTGCCATTTTTCACAATGGCCGGATAGGAGGCATCCTGTAAGCGATAGGGTGTTTCGCGATGTCCGTTGAATTTATCATAGGTGCGATTGAAATAGGGTTCCCGGATGCTGGCGAGCACCTCGCCACTGGTAGTTTGGGTCATTAAGCCCGCATCGTAATTGAGAAAAGGAGTGGAAACGATATTAGTGGTTAAATCTTTTTTTACCACGGTATAGTCAAATTGGAAGTCGGACGGCTTTAGATAGGTGGCCCCGACATCCAATAAAAAAGAGCTGCGATCCTGGTTCAAGGCACCGTCGGCAAATACGATCAACTTCCCACCCTTCTGCACCCATGTAGCAATTTTTGCGGCCTGTTTCTCGTTCAGGGACGGTTCGCTCGGAATGATCAACAGTTCGAGCTGGTCTAAGTTTTGTTCATCGGCCACGATAAAGTCTTCGTGAATTTCCAACAACATGTTTACTACCCCATGATCGGCCGCTTCGTTGAGGGTCAGCCACATTCCCAATTTGGAAACAGGAACACCTCCCGGTCCATAGTCCTCTATTTGCTCCACGTACTCATAAGCATGGCCGATATTTTTATAGGTCTCCATATCCATCTCGCCCGACGGGTGTAATTGATCTCCAAAATTGCAGGAGGCCCCGAACGAGATCATGGCAGCCGCCTCGTATTTGATGGCATCCGGATTTTTAAATCCGCCAAACTCACCCCACGCTTTATGAAATTTTCCACTCATCCCTGCCGCGGGCACTCCTTGTTGCAGATGGTATTTGGCATCCAAAGGCAATTTGTTGTAGCCACCCCAGGTGGTCGGTAAATCTTCCAGGTCTTGATGTGTGTCCATATCAAATAGTCGTTCCTTGAAAAGAAACACATCTTCGATACGGGTCACCGCATTGAAGTAGACGGTCGCCTCAGGCTTGTATTTTGCTACGAGTTCCCTTAGGGCTTTCATGTGCGCCTTTAAGGCCAGGGCATGGCTGCGTTCCACCGCCAATGTATCATTGATATCAATACCTTCCTTCTTCATGCGCTTCATCGCGTAGGAGTTGTAGTTTCTTTTGGCCACATGGTAAATATCGAACCAAAAACCATCGAGGTCGGGATAGCGCTGGCAGATTTCCTCCACCTGTTTCATGATTTGCTCGTGATAAGGGGTACCGATACTCGGATCGAGCCGCTTCCATAAATAAGTGGGCCGCTCGGTATCCGGAGTGGCAGCCCAATCATAGCCAGGGGCATTGATAGAACCGTCTTCATTGCGAATGGTCCATTCGGGATGCTCGCGTGCATCAAGTTCGCTCCAACCAATGGTAAAATAAAAGGGCGCCTCGACCCCTATTTCGTGACAGGCTTCCAATTGGGCACCCAACAGATCAAAATCGAGGTTTGGGTGTGTTTTTCCGATTTTGGTGGGGTAGTACGACCAACCGTGATGGCCTTTGCTAAAGATGTTGATATGATTCACATTCCCGACTTTCAAGGCCTCTTGAAATTGCTTTTTGTCAAATCGCGTACCGATATCGGGAATATACTCGGAGGTATGAAAGTCAAGATGCACCTGTCGGGTCGGCATTGGATTATCAATAGTACGTTGCGATTGTGCTTGTAGCAGGTGGATCATCATACAGAACAATGACACAAGGAACAGGTGAAGCTTCGTTGTTTTCATGTTGGTTAAACGTTTAACCAAAGATACGAAAGTTCTTTCGAATGTGGGAATGAATCAATGCCGTGATGTACTAAGAGCGGTATACTACCTTGTGGCGAGCCCACAAGGCATTAAAAGGAAATTTAAAATTCAATTTCCCACGCAGGGCTACATGAACGTTTGTCGGCATGACCTGACCTGACATCCGTCGTTTTGGCGTCGGAGTATTAAATCTCGATTATCGAGTAAAAACCGGTAGTGCCAAGAGCGACTACCGGCCTATTTGAGTTAGATGAGTTGTAAGACGGTGGGGGTCAGGACACTCAGGATAATTTCCTTTTTGTTGATGTGTACCTCACAAATTTGATAGACTTCTTTGGTGGCATCCATTCTAATAAATCCCTTGTTTCTTTTTTTTCTTCCTGGTGTTTTCATTTGGTCTATTTTAAGATTATTGATCACTTTTGATAATGTATGGCAATCCGGGCCAGTTGCCCTACAATTTTTACGGAATCCGTCATCGAGAGCTTCGAACCGTCGGCATGGATCCATCTTCTTAAAGGTTGTTCACAAATAAACTGTTGAACCCGTTCTTTTCCGAAATGTTTTCGCATACGGATGAAGATTTCGACATCGAACAGCCAACGGGTAATGAACGACTTTTCGAACACGACGGGGACTAAGGAACGCTCCATAATCTTGGCTCCGCATTGGGTATCCTTAAAAGGCATCCCTACGATGTTCCGGATAATCAGGTTGATGGTCTTACTAATTACCTTTCGGGCCGATTCCTTAGTGATGTCGGCCCCCATGCGGCTGATACGTGATCCACTGACAATTTTGAATTCGGAACGGTCTATGGTAGCCACCAAATCATCAAAGTCGCTGAAATCGGTCGAAAGGTCGGCATCCAGGTAGCCAATATAGTCGAGCTGGGAATCCTTGGCGAGATATAACATTCCCCGCCGCACCGCCTCTGCCTTCCCGCCATTTTTTTCGCAGTTGTAAATACTGATCATCGCCTCATTGCCCTTTCGCAGTTCTTCCAAGACCTCTAACGTATTGTCGGTACTTCCATCGTTGACGAAGCACAAATGGTATCCTAGGTTTTTTTGTGCAAAGGATTGAAATACAGTGCTTGAAAGCCGTTCTTCTTCGTTGTAACAGGGAATTACCACTCCCACACAATACTTCTGAAGCATTTGTGTTTCAATAGAGTTTCTTACAGGGATTTTATCGGGTCGTTTACCCAAAATACGTTCGACACGGGCCACCATTTCATCCAGGCTCACCGGTTTTTTCATGTAGTCGTCGATGCCTAGATGGAATCCGTTCATAATAACGGTTTCGTTGGTATTGCCCGACATCACCAAAATAGGAGTTGGAAGGTTTTTGGTAATTCGAATGTGTTTGACGACCTCTAGTCCGGACATATCGGGCATATTGATATCCAAGATGACCAAATCAGGTTGAAACGAATCGAACAAAACCGTCCCTTCTTGTCCACTCTCGGCAGTTAGCACCTCATAGCCCCTTTCGGTCAGTTTCTTTTCTACGGATAAACGAATCAGTTGTTGATCGTCGATAGCTAAAATTTTCATAGGTCAAGTTTTAGGTTTTTAAGTATTTGGGTTTGGAAATCGATTGGTTTTAGCTGATTTCCGAAGCAAATATATCCTCGATAGACTGCCGATTCGCGGCCAAAAAGTTCGATGGTCGCTTTCTGTAGACGAACGGTCGTTTCGGTTCGATGGCCGATAAGCGGAAAGCTCCACAATATTCCTAGCTTTATCCTGTTATATTTTCCTACAGTTTTGACATGCAGCGAACAAATGTTTTACTGATCATTTCACTGTTCATAGGACTGGCCTTTCACGGTTCAAGCATCTTTTTCACCTTGGAGACGACCTATGATGCACTGATCCATCTTTTTTTTGCCGATCATTATGCCGATAGTTGGTTCGAGCCGTGGGAATATCGGTGGTACACGGGATTTACGGTACAGGGCTATCCACCATTGGTGCATCAGTCAATGGCTTTGTTATCCTATATCGGCGGACTCAAGTTCGGATTGTTTGCGGTCGCCTTGATCGCCATAGTACTCTTTATCACAGGTGCGTATCGTTTCGGATTGTTGATATCGGGAGACCGCAGGGTTGCGGGTTACACTGCTCTGTTGGCTGTTTTTTCCTCGACCTTTATCGAGACCTTACATATTTTTGGCCAGCTGCCCAGTATCGTGGGGCTCTCGGTGTTATTGCACGCCCTGCCGGAAATCTATTCATGGATCAAAACGGGGACACCGCGGTATTTGGCTACCAGTCTTTCTTTGATTGCTGTTACCGTGACCTCGCATCATGTGACCCCTATTTTCGGGATGGTCTTTTTTATTTTCCCGTTGATCGGGATGGTCATCATGGATGCGGCCAAAGACCAGGTACAAATGTATAAGGCAGTAACCTTCAAGATATTTCTGGGGGAATTTAAAAAGTTGTTTTGGCGCATCGTGGGCTTTGGTTTTTCATCGCTTCTGCTGATTGTTGTCTGTATTTTACCATATTGGATCAATTCGAAGAAAAACCCGATTACACAGGTGCCGATTCCCCATGGGTCCCGGGATAATTTTTTGGAGGTCACCTCTTCGGGAATGGTCTTTTTCTTGATTCCCTGGGGAATACTGTTGTTCGTATTACCCTATCTCTTGTATCGGTATTTCAGCAAGCGTTATCTTTTTTTTGGACTTTCTTTTTCGATGCTGGCACTTTTGGGAACGGGCGGTACCACCCCGATTCCTTTAAAACTACTTGGAGAAACCGCGTTCAACATCTTGACACTGGACCGCTTTACCCTCTGGGCCACGATTATGGCTCTCCCCATTTTTGGGGAGCTTGCCTATCGATTGGTCGAAGGGGATCTTCGGACACAGCTACAGGAACGTTTTGGCAGTGTGTACCATCGGATTATAGGCGGACTTTTAACAGGGGGGCTGCTCTTCATGGTGCTGTTTACCATGAGCCTAGGATACTTTCGGCCATCCCAGCCCCAAAAGATCAATATGCTACCCATCGTCAACTTCTTGAACCAGGACCAGCACGATCATTGGCGTTATCTGCCCCTAGGGTTTGGAGATCAGATGGCGTGGTTGTCGGCACAGACCAATGCTATGACGGTGGATGGCAACTACCATTCGGCCCGTAGATTGCCCGAACTAACGACCCGTGCCATTGAACGGATAGAAAATTCCAAGTTCCGAGGGGTGGAAGGTATCGGTTCCTTACAGCAGTTTCTAACGGTTCCCGAAAAATACCATTTGAAATATATTTTTTCCAACGATAAATTTTACGACCCCATTCTTTATTTCTGCGGTTGGCAACGTCTGCAACAGCTGGAAAATGGAATCATGGTATGGGAAAAACTAAACGTACCACCCCTACCGGCCCTGATCTCCAGGGAAGAAGTGCCCTTAGAGCTAAAAATGATGTGGGCGCTGATTCCGTTGTCGACCGTGCTATTGGCCTTTATGATCAATATTCAGTGGGTCTGGTACCGCATGCTTAAATCAAGACCGCTGCCCGATGGCGTTTACCTGAATTACGCGATATCTTACAAAGGGTTTTCCCGGACCTTGGTGAACCTGAACCATTTTTGGGCCGTGGCAGTCTTACTATGTCTGGGCTATGGCCTCTATCATTTTTATCTTAAAAATACCGCTCAAATCGCTCCCGAAAATGTAGTGAAAGCCTATTATGACGCTTTGGATTTTAAGGAATTCGAACGGGCCCATTCGTATTTAGACCCGCAAAGTGGAGTAGATTTGTCGCAGTACATGCTCCAAGTCTCTGTCACCGACGGTATTCTAAGCTCTTATGGAAAATTGGATGCCATTAAAGTTACCATTGTTGACAGCACAGCGAGCACGGCAAAGGCCAAAGTGACCACCCAATGGATTACCCCTTTGGAAAAAATACACAAAGCATATGATCACCTGTTGGTCGTGCGCGATGGCTCTTGGCACATTGTCCCAAAGGAGTTCGATAATGATTTACCACCTGATCAGCTCTTCAGTGACGCAGGTACGACATTTTTGAACCACGGTAGACGACGGATTGCGACCCAACAAACCCATCATGAAGATGTACTACAACAACCCGTTCTCGAAATCCTGTCCGCCAAATTGGTGCAGCATGAAGGGCGGTACAGCATTATCGGGGAGCTTCAGAATATCGACAACGTACCGGCCGATGCGGTCATCAAGGGCACTTTGTATAACGACAATCACCTGGAGCTGGCAACGTATGCGGCCAAGCACCATATCAAACACAAACTGATGCCCAAAGAGACCACCCCCTTTAAGGTCGATTTTGAAGGGATTGCCTGGTCCTCCACTAAGGATACCTTGCCACCGACCTTTGACCCGGACGAGTTCACACCTGTGTCTTTGGCGGAGCAGCCGACGCAGTTTAATTTGCAATGTGCCGGGAATATTGCCAACAGGGACCTTTACAAACAATTGGCCCTCCAGCAATTGCGTTTGTCTGCCGATAAAATGGATGGCATACTTTTCAACTCCGGGGTGCAGGAAGTGACGATTCCCCAGTTATTGATCTCCTATTACGATGAGGCAAAGGAATTGATATGGGTCGACCATCACTTTTTGGAAGAGGGCGTACGGGTGCAACGGAAGCAATTATTTGAATACGAACCCAGTGATTTGAAAGGGTTAAAAGTGATAGCCTCCAATCTGAAAAATTGTTTCGTGAACGGCTTGCCCAACACGGATATTGCGAGCAAACTGCTTCCGGACCGTAACCTGCTGCACAGGAAAGCAATGTTGCAACCAGTGGAAGGAAAAGGGTATTCCTTTATCAAAATAGATATCAATAGCTATATCGGAAACCCCAACTAAATGAAAGCGTTTCGAACCATCATCATCGTGTTTGCGTTGCTTCAAGCCTGTACCGAAACAACTACGGTTTCCCGAAAGCCCGAAGTGCCGGTACGACTGCTTACGGAACAACACCATTACAAGGCAGGGGATTCCGTCGAACTACAGTTTGAATCCGACCTTGGAACAGCTGCTTTTTTGGTCGTGCGCAATGGTATAGGGACTTCAATTCTGACACCGGAAGCGAAAAACGACACCCTCCGATTTCGGATACCTGACCCTTACGTCCAAAAGGCGGGGCCTTGCCAGTGGGAACTTTTTATCCGACAAAACAGCAAGGCATCGGGTACCTTGTACATCCGACCGGCCATCGGGAAGAAGTTACGGATAGAAACCTATCTGGGACCCAGAAGTATTAGTGCGGGGGGCGATGATTATTCCATGTTGGTATCGGTACCTGTCGACCGTTACGATAATCCGTTGCCTGACAGTACCCTAGTGGTCGCTAAAAAGCAATTTAAGGAAAAATATATCGAAAAAGTACTGCGCACCCAACATATGGTGGCATGGACAACACTTTCATCTCCAAGCCAGACAGGACGATTGTTGATTTCCGCTGCTTGTGGCGACGTTATTTCAAAGGAACTGACAAGCAAGGTGTACGCCGCCAAACCTGTCGATTTTCAAATCGCTTATGAACGCAATCATGGCTTTGCCGATGGCAACCAAGTAATTACCTTCCGTACGGATCGCGTTCATGACGCTTTCGGCAATACCATCGGCGACGGTACCTTAGTGGCTTTCGAGGTGATCGATGAGGCAGGTCATCGGCTGCAAACCACGGGAACTAGCTTGAACGGAATCGCGCAAGCCCGATTACTGCATCCTATGCAACGTACCCATTGGAAAATAACCGCCTACATTGCCGGTGCGGCAAAGAGTAATACGTTAAAGGTAGAATTTGAATCGGCGGTGTTGGACTATCAGGTGTTGTTTTCCAACGACTCGCGAACCCTGACCATTGGTCCATTGAAGAGCTTTATGGGGCAGCTGGTTCCCGACGGAATGCCTATAAAGCTTACCATTACCAACGACAAAGGCGATTTGGTCAAGCACTTACGAACGACCAGCCGAAACGGTTTGGGTATTTTCGATTTTTCGGCAGGTTTTTGGTCCGAGGGAACTTATCAATTGCAGGTCGAGACAGCGGGCATACGAAAGGTCAAAACCATCGATTTGCCATGAGGGGAAACAAGACCACATACCGCATTGTGCTACTGCTCTCCTTTTTAGGATTGAATGCGGCCATTTTAGCCGGTATCGGCTCGGTTTGGTCGTATCTTAATACCGGGGCGGACCGCACCTCGATCTTGCATTTGCCCAAAGCACTTGATCAGGCCTACCTGCCCAAAATGGTCTGGGATTCCTTGCAGGTCGAGGGCCGGCCGATGGAATCACCAACACTTCAAGAAATAGAACGGGATTATCTCAGTGCCTGGTACATTCGCAACCGGGCTTTGGAGACCAATTCAGCAGAAGGCCTGGCCGACTATTTTACCGATAGTGCCCGTACCAAACTTTATAAGATTCTGGATTTCAACAGGCAGCAAGGAACCCATGTGAAGGTCACTACTTTGGAACATCACCCGCGGCTTGATTTTTACAGTGCCGACGGCAAAATGGTGGTTCTGACCGATTATCAGGTTCGAACCTATGAAGAGGTCTACCGGAATAAGTTATTGGTAGCAAAGCGCCGTAGTATACGAAGCTATCAGATCTTGCTATTGCTGGAGGATGGTTTCTGGCGTGTGCGTCATTGGCAGGAAATAACTTCGGAACCGGATTCGAAGACTTCAATCACCGAACCTTCCCTAGGGGAGGAAGAGGCCATCCAACAAATCAAAGGAATCAATTACTATCCCCAACAAACCCCTTGGAATATGTTCGGGACAAATTTCAACGACCGTATTATCCAAAGCGATTTTAAGAAAATTCGGGACATGGGATTGAATACCATCCGTATTTTTGTTCCGTACACAGCTTTTGGAAAGGCGAAGCCAGATGCTGAAAAATTGGAGCGGTTGAAACAAACCTTAGTGTTGGCCGAAGCAAACGATTTGAAGGTAGTTGTGACACTTTTTGATTTTTACGGGGATTATTCCTTGTATGATTGGACCTTGACCCACCGATATGCCGAACAAATCGTCAATACTTTAAAAGAATCCAAAGCCCTGTTAGCATGGGACTTAAAGAATGAGCCGGACCTGGACTTCGAGTCGAGGGGAAGGGAGCGGGTACTAAAATGGTTGCGGCAGCTGATGATTGAAATGCGCCGGTGGGACTCGGAACATCCGATGACCATCGGTTGGTCCAGTCCCGAGGCGGCGGTCTATCTTTCCGGGGAAGTCGATATGATATCGTTTCATTACTATCGGGAAGCGGTACAATTTCCGAAGGCGTATACCCGTTTGCGCGATGCTGTTCCGAACAAGCCACTGGTCTTGCAGGAATATGGTTTTTCTTCCTATGATGGACTTTGGAATGCATATACGGGATCAGAGGAAGAGCAAGCAGCTTACTATGCGGAGATACAACCGTTGCTGCAAGCCGAGAACATTCCCTTTTTATTATGGACTTTGTACGATTTTGAGGAAGTACCCTCTTCCGTGGTGGGGCGATTGCCCTGGCGTACGGAGCGGCAGAAACATTTTGGGATCCTCGACTCAAAAGGGACCCCAAAAGCTGCGTACAATTACCTCTGTTTCGATTGCCGTTAAACAAAAAGGGAAACAGCTAACCAAGCCATTCCCCTCTTCTACTTAACCTAACCTAAAATCATTCTTGAGACCCGAATTTCAAAAGCTTGGGCGCCTTGAAATTCGATGGGTATTGAACCCCGCCGCTTTCGGTCGGGGTCTGTTCTTAATGCCGACCTATAGGTCATTATCTGTCCGGAAAACAAGTGTGCGCTTTAAAGAGTGTTTGTGGGTTGTTCTTTCTTAATAGTGAGGTTGACATCGAATCCGGTCGATTTGGCAAATTGTATGCCCTTAAAGTAATCGATGTAACGTTCCGTGATTTCCGACATGGGTAGGGAACAGGCCGCTTTGTAATTGGTCATTCCAAGATGTACGCGATAGGCATCATGGGCCAGAATATTCTGGATGGCATCTGCCAGCGATTCGGTGCTCCCGGGATCAAAGAATTCCCCTAGGTATCCTTCCTCTTTGACCAAAATGCCCAGGTCACCCAAATCGGGAAGGGCTACGGCCTTTCCATAGCTTCCTGCCTGGTGCAGTACCCCGGAACTTCCGGTCGTCGATGTGTACGGAAAAACCACTACCGCACTTTGACCAAAGATATCCGGCACTTCTTCCTCCGCTACATATCCCGTAAACCGAAGCTGAGATACATATTGATACTGTTCTTTCATTCTGTCCAAATAGCCCGGAGTGTTGGGACTATCGGTTCCGGCAATGACGATTTCGATATCTTCTTTGGTCCGTTCGCGGATCAGCTCGACCGCTTCTATCAGGATTTCCACTTTTTTGTAGGTACCGAATTTACCGAAGGCCATCACTTGCTTGGGACCTGAAGGGAGGCGATAATCGGGCTCGGGGGGTGTTTCAAATGCTCCATGGGGTACCAAGGCGACATTACGGGCCTTGTATTTATTTTCAAGAATGGTTTTGTATTTGCTGATGGTCACGGCCAGCACATCGGAGGCCAAAACGAATCGGGTGAGGGTGCTTCCGATGAAATTATAGGCCTTTTGTAACCACTTATTTTGAGTGATCCCTGCATTCTCCAAATCTACCTGTTCCAATATGTTATGGAGTAAGGAGATGGTCGGGATGCCTTTGAGTCTGCATATCAACGGAAGCATCAGACCCAGGGCTGCAGGGATTTTTTTATCCCCGAACTTCAGGAACTGTAGGTTGAACAAGATGGCATCGGGTCGGGTCTCCAAAATTGTTTTGGAAATGTTGATACTATTCAGATAGCTGTTGAAGCGCCAGCATTCCCTTACGGTGATCTTGCAACCGTCTTCCTCAAAGGAGAGGTCTTTTTCACCTTCTGTACGGTCGGTGATCAAAACTATTTCGGATACTTCCTTTTGTAATCGAAAGTGTTTTACCAAATGGTACCCGTACTCCGTCAGGGTTACTTTGCTCGGTGGATAAGCGGTTACGATGGCTAATTTCATAAGGATAGGTTTTAATGGATATTGGGTTGAAATTCAGCTACAAATATCCGTTTTAAGCCTTGTTTTTGTAGATGGTTTGGGATGGATGGGGGGTTGCTGTAGACGAATGGGAAAGTAGTATCGATAAGGCAAAAATCAACGGTTACAACCCATCCGGGTTTTTACGTTCCGGGTTGTATCCAATCGCTTTATGGTATGTTGGAATCCCTGCAGAAATAGGAAAAACAGAAAGCCGGAAACAGGTTGGAGGTGTTTCCGGCCAGGCCATGTTGGCCACCATAAAAGCAGGTAAACTATAAGGTCTTTTTGGCGAAGTAGATCAGTTGTGTAATCAACAAGGCGACCATCGCAATGATCTGTGCTTGAACGACCTCTAGTAGGCTATCGTGAAAATATACGATCAATATAATTTGGGAAACGCCCAGCACACCCGATAGGATTACCGGAACGTATTGGTCGAGAGACAAAAAGTAATAGGCAAAAATGTTCGAGATGGCAAAGAGCGAGGTGGCCAGGGCGTACTGCCATAGAAGTCCGGCCATGTCGATATAATCCTCCCCGAACAAAAGTTCAATGATCGTTTCAGGAAAGAGATAACTGGCCATCACGATGGTCGTAGATAAAAGCGACACATAGCCCACATATTTAAAGAGAACGGGGGTGGTAGCCTCCCCATCTTTGTGTTTTTGCACCACCGCTGGCAAGAGCAACATAACGAACATCCAGGCTACAAAGTACACTACGCGCCCGATGAGGGCCAGCGAGGCATACAGGCCGGCTTCCGTAGGGTCGAAAAAATGCTTTACCAGTAAGATATCGCTGTTGTTAATCATGATTTGGGTAAGCTCATAACAAGCCGTCAATACTATGAATCGGGATACGAGTTCCAGATTTTCAGGGGTCAAGTGTTTGGTTTGGTGCCACTGAAGGTTTTTGATGTCGGAAGGAATCAATCCGAACAGGCAGGAAAATGCAATACCCAAAGCAACCAATAAGGACGGGTGCATGGGAGCCACGAACAACAAGGCCAACGTGAGCAACAAGCGGCTCCACATTTCAGTCTGGTAGGTAATTGAAAGCTTGGTGAAGAGCTGCCGGCCTTGATAGGAACCCCTGTTGACCGACATCAAAAAGTATAATGGCACACCCAGGCCGAAAATGATGAACATGCTGGGGGTAGCGGTGTTGAACACGACTTGCAGTTCGCCCGCAAAAAAGACCAACAAAGCACCCGCAAAACAACCAATGATCAGCGCATACCGGTACATGATTTGCTGAAAGGCCTGCCATTGATCATGTGAGAACAATACGGCAAATTTGGCGGTGGTCAATTGAAAGGTCATCCCGACAAAGGAAAGTACCAGTAATAATGTAACCATCAAAGCGGCATCGGCAAAGGCTTCAGGTCCCAAAAGGCGACCCAGGACCAGGTTGTACAGATAGTTGCCCCCGTTCACCAACAGTACACTCCCCATGAACAAGCGTTCGGGCGACAGTTTTTTTTGTGCGATATTAAACACGGTCATGGCTCAAGATATAAGAGGTTCGTGTTTTGTGCATCGCTGGAAGAATACGTTCGTTTTCCTGCCCGATGATTATGAGAATGCAGTTGTTGCGCATGGCATAGCGATACAACCGCTGTAGCATATAGGCGGCAGAAGCGTCCATATCCTTAATTTTTTCCAGGTTGAGGATGATTTGGCTGCGTTCGTGCAGGTATCGTAGGATGTGCGAGTGCAAGGTGCGCGAGGTCTCGGCACTTAGCGAACCCAGTACTTGGAACATGCCATGGGTTTCTGTGATTTGTAAAGCCATACTGATTTTGTTTTAGGTTACGTATGATTTGGGTTTATGCTGGCAAATATCCACCGATTTGACGCTCTATTGGGATGGATTTCGACGGATGGCGATTTACTGTAGGTCAATGGTAGATTTCACACTTCCGGTGCGGGAAGGCCTGCCGTACCTTTATATCACCTAAATCATACGGGCAAACCAGGTTCTTTTTTTCTGTTTTTCCCGTAGCAAAACCTACTTGACCGATGTTACGAACAGCACTTGTTTACACCTTATTGATGTCCTCGCTTTTTACTTCGGCGCAGGCCCCTTTGGAGAATGGCTTTACCCTTTTGGAAAAGGGACGTTTTGAACAGGCCGAATCTTTTTTTGGCACGTACCTACGATCTGACCCCGATAACAAGACCGCCCAAATCTGTTATGGTCGGGCAGTAGGGCTTAGTGGTGAGCCCCAAAAGGCCACGAGTTTGTTCGCCGGCCTTCTGAAAACCTATCCCGATGATTTTGAGATACGGATCAATTACAACGAATCGTTCCTATGGGGAGGGGAATACGATAAGGCCAAGCCCCTTTATGCAGAGTTGGTAGCCCGGTATCCAGAGAATTTCGGGGCGTTGTTGGGCTATGCCAATACCTTGGGCAACCTAAAAGAGTACACAGTGGCCCTAGAGTGGATCGAGAAGGCGTTGGCACTACAGCCCGGGAACGAAAGCGCCAAAGTCTCCCGAAAGTACATACGTCTTGGATATGCGAACACTTTTGTGAACAAGCAAGACTACCCTCGGGGAAAGGAAATGTTGAAGGAAATCTTTACGGATTTTCCCGAAGATAAGGATGCGTTGCTCAACTTGGCCAATGTATATTTGATCACAAAGGAAACGGACAGTGCCAAAGCTGCCTACCGGCGTTATGCCACTACGCCAAAGGATTCGATTACCGCTTTGAACGGTATCGCCCTTGCGGAACATATCGGGGCGCACAATAGGGAAGCCCAGCGGGTGGCCGAAAGTGCGAAAATAAAAGTAAGAACCTTCAAAGACACCGAGCTTATCGAGCGAACCTATGAACGCCATGTGCAGGCCTTGATATGGAACCGCAAGTTCGGCAAGGCACGGCAGCAGATCGATAGCCTGTCTGTCACCCATTCCGGACGTAACTGGGTCTTGGCCTTAAGAGCGACTTTGGGCATGTACACGGGGGATTTTAAAACGAGTCTCCAGAGTTACGATGCCATTTTAGCGAACGATAGTACCTCTTTCGATGGTAATTTGGGCAAGGCGAACGCCTTGTTCGCTTCCGACCGGATTGTTTCGGCCTACAAATCCGCTTTTCAAACTTTAAAGGTATTTCCCCATCAAAAGGATGCGATGGGCCTTATCGAAAAAATGAATGCACGGTATGCCCCGATGATAGGCCAACAAGCCGGATACACCTTTGACAACGGTAATAATGTGGTCTATTTTACGAATACAACGGCGAACATCCCCTGGGCGACCCGATTTCGGACTACCTTATCCTACCAATACCGCAGCACCGAGAATACGATAAGCACGAACAAGGCAAATTCGCACATACTCTTGGCCGGTTTCGAATACAGCCCCTTTCCGAATACCCGATTAAAGACGGTGGTGGGGCTGAACAATTCCCGCTTTATGACAGAAGCATATACACAGCCCGTTTTGGACGCCAAATTAGTGCTGAAGCCTTACAAGTTACAAAACCTGGAGTTGGGCTATCAACGGGAAGTGCAGAATTTCAACGCCGATTTGATCGAACGGGAGATCGTCATGAACCACTACGGAATCAACTATAACCTAGGCACCAACTTTAACCTGGGCTGGTATACCCAAGTGATGCATACCCGGCAGACCGATGAGAATAGCCGCAATCTTTTGTTTACTTCCCTTTACTACAACTTATTGCATAAACCGGTTTTAAAAGCGGGCGTTAACTATCAATATCTCAGTTTTGAAAAACAGGTACCCTCCATTTATTTTAGTCCGGAGGAGTACCAAGCATATGAGCTCTTTGCCGACTTTCGTGGCGACCTTTCGAAAAAAACCGGTTTTTGGACCAGTGTCGCGACTGGGTTGCAGCAAGTAGAAGAAGACCCCCAAACCACCATTTTCCGTGCAGAGGCCGGACTCCGACACCAATTCGGCAAGCGGTTGAGCGGCAATCTTTATGGTAAGTACAGCAATATCGCTTCGGCCACCGCCGCTGGATTCGAGTTCACCGAGTTAGGGGTGCAGTTGAATTGGTTGTTGACAAAAAGGCCCTTGTTCTATGGGAGGGTAGGGAAGTAGGATTATGATGTTGAGCGAAATCTTTTGTTGATAATTACGTTCTCGACGGAAGCTATTTTCGGGTAATTTAAGCACGCTCCGCCGCAAGGTGCTACCACCGCATCCAATTAGTCGATCTAATTATTATTCAGTCCAAGATTCATCCGATTCAATAGCTAGGTACTATGCTACCTGATTTGCATAATTTTATATTCTGCTTACTTAAGTCGCATTAGATCGCTATCCCTATAGGTATGCCGAATCTGTATCAGGGAACAATTTGTGACGCTACAGGGCCAGTTTCATTGTCCTTCGGTTAATTTAATCTTCATATACAATAGAAGATTTTTGTTTAAATATTCTGTTGAACATTTTCAAAGAACCTTGTAGCGTTGGAACAATTAGGTCCTCGTTTCAAAAAGATTGAGCCCTTGTCCCTTTTTGGGAAGGGCAGCCTCGCGGCATCAATTGGTTTCGTAAAAGAGGTTGGGTCCCATGGGTGGCCAAACTAGGAACACCGGAAGTTCCAAAACCCTTAGAATTTATTTAACTATCCAAATAAAATGGTCCCGCGATTTCACGGGACCATCTTCATAAGAAACCTAAAAAAAGACCCTCCCCCCGAACCCAAATTTAAAAGGGGGAGTGGTCTTAAGGGAGGAACTATCTAATTTATTGTTTCAGCAGTTTACGGCGATACGTTTTACCGCCCTGTATGTCGGGAAGGCGATACAGATAAAGACCGTAGGGCGGGCGTATAGTTTCCAAGTGCACGGTTTGGCTACTGTACAAGCTATAGTTACGTATGCAGCTCTGATTTTGTGCTGTGGCCAGGGCCATGCTTAGCAGGGTCGTGATGAGAAGTAAAAATCGTTTCATGATAAGTAGGTTTCAATTCTATAGACAAATATCAAATGAATTATGAGGTATTTAGCACCGTTTTCGGTGGATGGCGGTTTAGTATGGATTGATGGTACCTATAGGGGGGTAAATGAAAAAAGGTTTTGAAAACACTTTTGGACCTGTAAACGGAATAGTTGACACAAAAAAAAGCCCCTTTCCGGAGCTCTTTAATAAGTGGGTATACAGATGTTAGATCAACCCGACCAGCGAGAAGGTGGTAGCGATGGCAACGCAGGACAAAACACCCATCAATCCGGTAATCAAGGTTTTCAAAGCAGTATGTAATACGGATAAAGCTTTCATAACTTTTATATTTAGATGAAACATTGTTTTTAATATTTAATCCAAATGTATGTAGCTTCCATTTCTTTTTGTCAGCGGCTTCGGTCAATGGCGCGTTCCTTTAGACCGATGGTAATATGAGAGGGGGGAACCGATTGCCTATAGCAAGTTCAACCGCCGCATCAGCTCTGGCCGGTTCGAACGGCTAATGGGCACTACGTTCTTTTCGATAAGGACGCTGTTGTCCTCAATATCGATAATCTTGGTAAAATTGATGATATAGGAACGATGAATCTGCAAGAAGGTTTTTTCGGGTAGTTTTTCCTTGATTTTCTTCAGCGTATTATGTACCCGATAGCTTTCCGTATCGGTTTTTACTTCGATATAATCCCCTTTCGCCTCGATCAATTGAATCTCGTTCATTTTTAGTTTGATGAGCCTTCGGTCAATATTGATGTAGAGGTCTTCCCCGGTATCCGAGGTAGCCTCCCCCGTTTTGGAAGCAGGGCGTACGGTCGTATTCTTGATTTTTTGGACCGACTTTTCAAAGCGCTCCATGGTAATCGGTTTTACGAGATAATCAACGATTGCTTCGTACTCATAAGCTTCGATAGCAAAGTTGGTATCCGAAGTGGTCAGAACGATTTTTGGAGGATTTTTTAAAGTCTGTACAAAATCAACCCCCGTGAAACCTGGCATATGAATGTCGAGAAACACGACATCGATGTTCTGTTGGTTGAGAAATTTGATGGCATCGATGGCATTGTCGAATTCCTCGATAACGTCGAGGTCCGGTACTTGGGTGCATAGTTGGGAGACAATCGCCCTGGCGGCCGTCTCGTCGTCTATAATGATACAGTTCATGGTCAAATGGTTTTAAGGTAGCGGGTAATTGTATCGAGTATTTTTCTGAAATCAAGGTCATGTTTCATGTCGCCAATTTGTAGCTGTTCTTCGTATTCAACAGCGAATGCATAGGCTTTTTCCATACTCAGAATATTGAATTTGTGTTTAAGCTTGTGCACGATTTCCGCGGCGGCCCTAGGTTCATCATGACGAATATGGCTTAAATACAGCGTGGCCTCGTCGGGAAATTCCTCTTTGATGATTTGAATGAATCTTTGCTCAAAATCCGTATCACCGGCGGCAAGGGTTTGAACGTAGGATAAATTGGGACATTCTTCCATAGCTATTTTTTTAAGGTAAAGTGAAAAGTGGTTCCTTGGCCAATGGTACTATCCAACCAAATAGAACCCTCATACAAGTCGATGATTTTTTTAACGATCGATAGGCCAATACCTGTCGAGCGTTCGCCATTCCCGATCGATTGAAATATTTTGAAGATTTTTTCATGGTACTCGGGGGCGATGCCAATGCCGTTGTCCTTGATATTGAATTGCCAGTGGGTCCTTGTTTCGCTGGAACTGATTTCCACAAGACCTTGTTCTGCTTCGATATGTACCACGGCGTTTCCGATCAAATTTTGAAATAATTGATATATTTTGGTGCGATCGGCCAATACGACAGGTAGCGTATTCATAATCAACACATTGACATGTTCTGGAATGAAAATAATTTCACGTATCTCATTGACTACCGCATTCAAGTCTACTTGTGTATGTTCCGATGTATCATGGCTGATGCTCGAGTATTTCAAGATACCACTGATGAGACGATCCATGCTCTCGACCTTTTCTTGCATCTGCTGAAGATTGAAAAGGCCGTTATCGTCGAGTACTTCTTTATAATCTTCTGCGAGCCAAGAGGCTAGGGCACTGATCGACCGCAAAGGCGATTTAAGGTCGTGCGATACAATATGCGCATACTCTTGGAGCCCTTGATTACTGGACTCGAGCTCTCGTAGCAGCTTCTCTTTTTGTAATTCCAATTGCTTCTGATCCGTAATGTCGAGATGAATCCCAATCGAACCAACAGCCTGGCCTGCCTCATTGTAACGGGGTGCCCCGCTTATGAGCCAATGCCTCGTACGGCCATCTTTATGGGCGACACGTACCTCATAGGAATCGGACTCACCCAGTAACCGTTTTTCATTCTTTTCTTTCAGCAAATCCCGCTCTATAAGATTCAACACTTCCGAGGCTTTTTGTCCTACCAACTCCGTTTCGGCAAAACCGCTCATGTTACAGAAACTTTGGTTTACCAATTGTATGGTGTCTTCCAGGTCTACTTCGATGAGCCCTAAGTTCATATTGGCGATAATGCTGCTGTATTTTTCCTTTTGAGCTTCCAGATTGCGTTTGTAGTTCTTTCGCAAGGTCACATCTTGGTAGGTCCATAGATGTCCTTTGTAGATATCCTGATTAAAAATGGGGATGTAGTCCCGTTCCAGGATACTCCCGTCGATCATCTCCAATTCGTCTTTCAGCACTACTTTACGGTTTTGTAATATCGTTTCGATCCGGTTTACAAAGTTCTCCGGGTCCTTGAAATACTTTTTGTTGTCCTCGGCGGCATTGCTACAGTCGGCTCCTTTGAGACTTTCAGGGGTTACTGGAATGTGGAACAAGTCGCAGAACATTTGATTGGTCAATGAGATGGTACGATGCTCGTCTTCCAGAAGCACCCCGGTCTGTAGATTTGAAATCAGGGTGGCCAATCTGTTTTCTGAAGCCTTCGTCCGTTCCTCTGCCTCCCTTTCTTTGCTTATGTCTTCTACAAGGGCAACTTGATAATCGACGTCGCCTCTATGGTTTTTGACGGCACTTACAGTAGTCTTCGCGAATAGGGTAGTCCCATCTTTTCGAAGGTATTTTTTAACGATGGAAAAGGTGTCGAGTCGCCCCTTGTTCATTTGATCGATGAGTCGAATACTTTCCTCATTTTCTTCCGGCACCGTAATATCTTTAACATGCAACCGTTTTAATTCGTATTCCGAATAACCCAATAGGTTCTCAAAGGCGGGGTTCACTTTGATGATTTTGCCTTTGATGGTGAGTGCGATGCCCAAGGGAGAATTACCAACAATGATATCGAGTTGTCTTTTTTGCTCGTCCAACAACTGTCGTATCTCGGTTTCATTTGTAATATCGCGTATGATGCCTTGTGCGGCGATGGGTTTCCGCTCCTTATCATAAATTAAACTACTATTGATTTGGACCCATTTTTCGGTACCGTCTTTCGAGAATATTTTGGCACGATAGTTTTTAAGAGTCCCAACCTCCAATAACGATTGAATCGACTCCCAGGTATATTCGAGGTACTCGGGGTGCACCAGCTGTTTCAAATTCAGTCGTTCACGGTTGTGGTCATATCCCAAAAATTCTTTGGCCGATCGGTTCATGTTGATGACATTGAACTTCAAATCCATCACTACATAGGGGTCGATGATATTGATAAACACTCCGTCGAGCTCCGAGGTTTTTTCATTTAATAGATTCTCTAGTTGACTGTTGGCTTCTTTGAGATGTTGGGTCACGTCATACAGTTCCTTAGACTTTTCCTCCAGGATTTTTTCTGCTTGGATACGTGCTTTTTTCTGTCGTTCCAAGGCTTTTTTAAGAAGCAACACTTCTTTTTCAGCCATTTTGCACAACATCAAATTTTACTTCTGTCCCGTCTTCCTTCAACAGCTCGTACGAAATGTCTGCGGTACCATTAAAATGTACAAATGTTTTTTCGATGAGCCCATGGGCCAAGCGGTATAAACCCCTCGAAGAACTGTAGACCATCGAGATCGACGTATATGTCTTTTCCAGTATCTTGAAAGTGGGCAGTTCGGCATCGGGATATAGTTTTTTTACGTGCACATGTATATGGTCTTCAATGGAATAGAGCAGCCCCAAAGGAGAATTATAGCTTTGGATTACTTCTGGATGAGCTTTGCCTAAACTGTCGAATAGGTATAGTCCAAAGGAATAGATGAGGTCTCCGGCCGGAAGCTGGGTTTCATGGCTCAGTTGGGTAATTAGGCTCACCATTTCATTAAAATCATACGTTCCGACCGAGGTATAGATACCTTCAGAAGGCAGCGTGCCATTTTCAATAATGGTATCGACCATTTCGAGCCCGAATTTCGACTCGACCATTTCCATAAACTCGGTAAAGACAATGCCTTTCATATTTGGTAGATTTGGAAGTCGAAAGTAGGAAAAGTAATACGTACTGAATAATTTTTGTTGTGAAATGCACTTTTTTGTTAGGCTTTGACCAATTCGTTGATGTCCCAGTATGCCAGTACTTTTTGCAGCTTCAATTCGTAGTCTTCGTATTTCAAGGGTTTAATGATGTACCCGGCAATACCGATTTCGTAACACTCCAACAAGTCGGCCCTGTTTTCCGATGTGGTGAGAACAATGGTCGGCAGGTATTTTAACCTGTGGTCGGCCTTCAATATCTTGAGGAATTCGATGCCACTCATTCGGGGCATGTTCAGATCCAATAAGATAATATCCGGAAGAGCGTTGGTAGACTCAAGAAGGGATAGCGCCTCTTCCCCATTTTTCGCCTCGAGTATACCGTGCCTCAATTGCAATTTGGAAACGGTTCGCTGCAATTTCATCGTTTCGATCGTGTCGTCCTCAATCAGTAAAATGTTCATAGATACCAAGCTTCAATTTAATCTGCAATATGCAAACAGAACGTTTCATTTTGGGGAGAAGTATAGACGAATGGAAATTTGCTGTAGACGAATGGTACTTTTCGACCGACGACTTTTTTAGAAAACCGGAACCATTCACATGAAGCGCTGTCTTAAGGATTATGTGTAAATTGTAGTACGATCGAATTTCCACCAAAATCAGTATCAATGACAATCCGTCCAAGTAAAAGCTTTCTGAAAACCACGTCGCTTATCCTTATACTCCTAAACCTATGTTGTAAACAAAAAGAGAGGAAGCCACAGGAAGTCGTTCAAAATACAATGGTCGATTCAATGCTGACCTATTCGGAGTACATTCCAAAACCGACCGACATGCAACTTTCACGGGCCGACTATGCGGACAGATTATACGGATTTTGGTTGGGCCAATGTATTGCCAATTGGACCGGCCTGGTGACGGAAATGGACAAGATTGGGATCCCGACCAAGGAGGGGAAAGGAGCCGGATTTTATACAAGGGAAGACTGGGGAAAACCTGACCAGCCCAATTTGTGGGGTTCGAATAACTATTCCGACACTATCGACTTTCTTTTTGCGGACCAAGACAGTATCTGGGGAGCCGATGACGATACCGATATTGAATACATCTATCAGGATTTACTGTACCGAAACAGGACCGGTATATTGAGCGGAGAGCAGATAAGGGAGGGTTGGTTGACCCATATCAAGACCGAGGAAGAGAATTATTTGTGGGTGTCGAACGAAAGAGCACTCAAGTTAATGCAGGAAGGATTGGTACCGCCGGCAACCGGAGCGCCGGAAAACAACCCCGATTATGAAATGATCGATGCACAGTTGACTACCGAGATTTTTGGTTTTTTTGCACCTGCTCGCCCCGATGTTGCCTTGAAAATGGCCCGATTGCCTATACGGAACGTAGCCAGGTATAATGCGGAGTGGATATCCGAATTCAATGTGGTCATGTACGCTATGGCACCGCTAGCGGATTCTTCCAAGACCATCAAGGAAAATATACTATGGATGGCGCGCGAAGCGCGAAAACGATTACCCGATGATTCCTATTCGGCCAAAATGTATGATTTCGTCAAGGCCCAATACGAATCGGGAGCTACCTGGGAAGAAGCCCGTGACAGCCTGCACGAAAAATACCAGATTCGACAGGAAGATGGATATCTGTGGGCGACCAAAGACGAATCGTGCAACGGTTGCTTTGCAGCGGGCATTAATTTTGGGGCAAGCATCGTGAGCCTTTTGTACGGCGAAGGGGATATCAAGGAAACTATTAAAATCGGGGCGTTGTGCGGATGGGATTCCGATAACCCCACAGCCACCTGGGGCGGATTATTGGGTTTCATGTTGGGGAAAGAAGGGGTCGAAGAGGCGTTTAACCGAAAGTTTTCCGATAAATTCAATATTCACCGAACCCGCATCGGATTTCCGAATAACGGGATCGACACCTTTGGAAACATGGCCAAAAAGGGAGTGTATATCGTCGACAGGGTCGTTCAGGAGGAATTGGGCGGTGGTGTGGATTTGGAGAAAGACGTTTGGTACATTCCCCAAACGGATTATCAGATCGAACCGGGCTCTTGATTTCGACCACATGGGTTATCTGCACTAAGCGTCAATCTGCGGTCTAAAAGGAAGTGATTGTGAACGAGTAAAAAAGCAACATGGACAAAGTTCGGACAAGAAGTGTACCCCTTCCCCTCCCCTCTGTACAGTTGTTGGGTTGATTTAACCAAGAATGAAAAGTTTAGACAGGGGGTCTACGGGCAGTCACCGGTGTCTACGTATTGCCTGCCTGCCCATATACCATGTAATAGCGCCTGCCAGTTGTTGAAGCCGGAATCAAGAGAACCAAGATAGGTATCGCATGCGCAGGCCGCGGCATTGGAATCTCTGAAATCCCGGTAGTAGACTTCACAGGCACTTGGGCGTTCCGAAAAATCGGGTAGGTAGGGGGGTAACAAAGGCAATTCAGGAAGCATAGGCCGAGCGAATTTGAACAACGGATTGTGGGTATAGTGAATTTCAAAGGCCTCCTTTACATCTCGAAGGGGAAAGTCTTTTTTCGAAAAACTATGTTCGAAAATTGCGGAGAGATTCATTTCATCCACTTCGGTCAGGTATTTTTCAAAGGCTTCCTTCCCGATGGGGTACTCCAAATCGACCAATGCCTGGATACTGGTTAACACAAGGTGGAAATCGGTCTCGGCAGGCTGATTGAAATCGGTTTTAAAAGACCTGGACTCTATGTTTGTTCGATTTGAAGTCGAATCAAATACAGGTTCGGTATTTTCATGGGTACAGGATACAACCACCAGCATAACAATCGCAGCACTAATAATTGGGTAATTCAAGACGGTTCTCATAAGACTACACATTTAAGGTTTCTATGTAGCTTTATGTTTATGTTGTACGAGAGGTTAACATGAAATGAACGAAATTTAAATCAATTTTTTTTCCACCGCGATCTTTATCAGGGAAGCGGCGTTGGATACCTCCATCTTTTGCATGAGGTTTCTCCGGTGCGTCTCAACCGTCAACGGACTGATGAAAAGCTCTTCGGCAATGTTGTTGGTAGTCTTTCCCTCGGCGATCAATCGCAATATGTGGGTTTCCCGACGGGTGAGTTTCGGCACATCCACCTTTTCCTGGGTAACCGAATCGGCCAATATTTTCTGCACTTCCGTCCCGAAGTAAAAGTCGCCTTGGTGCACCCGCGTAATGGCATTGACCAATTCGTCGGAGGTCGCATTTTTTAATAAGTAGCCCTTGACCCCGTTTTTGATCATCTGATTAATGATGCTGGGTTCGCTATAGGTACTTAATCCTAAAATTTGTATGGTGGCCCGTTTGTCCAGTATCAATTTTACCATTTCAACCCCATTGATGTCCGGTAGGTTAACGTCCAGTAGAATTACATCCACGATTTCCTTTTCCAGAAAGGCGAGCGTATCCTTTCCATTGGTAAAATGGGTTTTTACCACCACCCTTTCGTCGTCGCTCAAGAGCGTTTTGAGACCCTCGATAACCATTGGGTGATCATCTACGATTAAGACGCTTATCGGCTTATGCTGCATCGATATTGATATGTACGTTAACGGTAGTGCCTTCGTTTTCTTCACTATGAAAATCCAAATCCCCCTTTAAATAGGCCACGCGGGTCTGTAGGTTCGACAAGCCCATTCCCTTGCCCCCTTCTTCCTTTATTTTTTGGTCGGCCATGCCAATACCATTGTCCTCTACCGTAATGTCGATTTGGTTGCCTTCACGTATGTACTGGACCAAGACTTCGGAGGCCTTGGCGTGTTTAATGGCATTATTGATCAATTCCTGTATAACGCGGTACATAGTTACTTGTTGGTTGAGGTCGATACCCTTATCACTCCCATAAAATTGCAACATCACCTTGGTGTCCTTACCGGTCATACTACTACAATAGTCTTTGAGCGCGGCCTGTAATCCAAATTTAACCAGGGTCTCGGGCATGAGGTTTCGTGCGATGCCCCTTAGCTCGGTCAACGAATCGTCCAAGTCTTTCATCATTTTCCGCAACTGTTTTTTGGGGTACTCTTTCGGTTCATCCTTATCGAGTTTGGACAGGTTCAGACTAATCCCCGATAACCTTCCGCCTAAGCCATCATGTAAGTCAATGGCCAGTCGTTTACGTTCTTTTTCCTGCCCCTCGATCATGGCGGAAAATATTTGGTTCTGTTGTTCCTGTTTCAGGAGGGCTACTTCCGCTTCGCGCATCCGCTCTTTTTTTTGGGCCTTTCGTAATTTGGAGCGATAAAACAAATACCCCATCGTCAACAGGAAACCAAGGGCGCCTATGATAATCGCCATCAGATACGCTTGTGATTTTCGTTTTTCAAGTGCTAGGGCAGCCTCGTTTTTCTCGTTTTTTAACGCCAGAATTTCTTTTTCCTTGGTAGCCGTTTTGTATTCTATTTCCAATTGTTGCATATCCTTTCCCAATTCACCGACCCGCATACTGTCAAAGGCAACGATATAGGATTGTAAGTATTCGTAGGCTTTACGGTAATTACTAAGGCCTGCCTCTTGCTTGGCCAATCTGTAATAAGACCCTACGATGTCACTGTTGGAATGCTCCCGATCATAGAAGTTTAGGTATCGTAGCATGTAGTCCTTTGCTTTTTGGTAGTTCCCCATTTTCTCATGGATGTCGGAATACCGCTGATAAAGGAGCTTAAGATAATAATGGGTAGGGTTGCTTTCAAAATAGGCGTAGGATTGGTCGAGCGCCTCCAGGGCTTTTTCGTACTCGCCTATCCCACCGTAGTAAAGTCCGAGTTCGCCGTAATAATTTCCTTGATAAAAGGAATTCGGTATTTTATCCAGATTTTTCTTGGCCAGGTCCAAGACCGACTTCAGACGTGGCAAGGAGTCCATATTGGCCAAACAGGTGGCAAAGGCGAGACAGTGGTAGACCATGTCTTCCGGACCGCCAATTTCCTGAAACTGCCTTTGGCTTAAGGTAAACATATCATAGGCCTTGCCGTACAGTCCCAGGTTGCTGTACTTTATTCCCAGATTCGTATTGCCGTTGGCCACAAACATCTTGTCGCCCATACGCTCGGCAATGGGAATGGTTTTTGACGCCAGTTCGATTTCTTTTTCCACATTACCTTCGAACCCATACGCTACGCCCAAGTTATAGACTCCTCGGAGCCATATTTTTACGTGGTCTCGAGCCGAGTCCTTGGCAATCAATTTGTCTGCAAAACCGTTTCCGATTCGATAATATTTTTTGGCATTTTCAATGTCAAAATAGTCGAGATAGACACCGGCCACATCGATATGGGATATGGCCATTCCCTTCAGGTATTGCAAATCTTTGCTCAGTTGAATGGCTTTGAATCCGTTTTGAAATGCCTTCAAGGAATCGACCCCTCCGTACACTCGCGCCATTTCGCTAAATACGAGCACTTTGGTGGTGTCATGAATTGCTTTTTTGAGCTCCTTTTCAAGACTGTCGATTCGCTTCTCGCGCCCAGTTTGGGCCCGGCCGAAAAGTATGAACAGCATTGAGAAAACAGCAATAAAAATTCGCATTACGCTCGATTTTTTACAGTTGGTATGGCCAATATACTACAACTATACGGGACTATAAATACCTCGAATTCAATATACTGGAAAACCAGTAGAAAAAAATACAACCTAAGGGGTATTTCATAAACGGGCATTTCAAAATACCTTGCTATCAGAAAATCGGAACAGATTTCAATCACTAAATTTTAACTAAACTATTATGAAGAAAACAATCAAAGTATCGGTGCTACTGGTAATTGCGCTAGTCGGTTTAAGTGCTACCGCCCAAGTGGGTATCAAAGCGGGTCTGGGGGTTTCCAATTGGGTCTTAAAAGACAATGATGTAGACGTAAGTGCCGAGTTGTTCGATGCAGGTTTTGCCTTTAGCACGGGGGTAGGATTTGAAATCGACTTTTCGGACAACATCGCTCTGGAACCCGCCTTGTTATTTACACAAAAGTCGTTTAGTGCCGACCTCGATGAATTTTTTAAGGTCAAGACCAACTTTATCGAATTGCCGGTCAACCTAAAGGTCTACATCCTTGACCTTGGAGATGTCGGTAGACTTTACGGCCTAGGTGGTGGATACGTGGCTTATATGTTCTCAGGAAAATCCAATGATGTTAAAATCGATATCGGTAACAAAAGCACCGACTTCTTTAAACCGCTCGACGGCGGTATCAATATTGGCGCGGGAGTACAGTTTTTCGAGGCTCTCAATGTAGATTTTTCAGGGAGTATCGGGGTGGCCAACCTGTCGAACGACCGTAGCAATGGACTGAAAAGTCGGTTAAACGTAGTACGTCTATCCGTTACCTATCAGTTTGGAGGCTAGAGGGGTTTTCAATGATGGAAAGGTGAAATGGTTGAGAGGTGTATTCGTGACCTACATCATTTTTCCAATAGGGTTCGATAGTTTGACACCATTAACTTTTAAGATTAGACCATGCGACGAGCACACGTATTGAAACTACTGCTACTGTTATCCTTGTATAATTGTAAGCCACAACAATATACGTTCGGGAATCTACCCCAAAGACAATTGGTCTTTGGAAGCGGCGGAGGCATCACCGGGGGCTCGGACAGTTATATATTATTGGAGAACGGACAACTGTTCCATACCAATTCGTTCACTCGTGAAAGCGAGGAGCTGCCCTCGGTAGGTAGGGAAAAAGCAGGGAAACTCTTTAGTGAACTCGTACAATTGCAACTTGCTGAAATGGACGTTAACCATCCCGGCAATCGCTATTATTTTTTGGAGTCCGTCGACAGGGATGCAGTGCATAGGGTTACATGGGGTTCAAACGATTACGAGGCTCCGGCATCCTACAAAACATTGTATAAAAAACTGGTCGCCACCATAAAATAACGATTATGAAAAGAACACTACTCTTCTTACTCCTCCTTTCCTTTTTGTTACCGGTCGTGGGCGTATTAGCCCAAAATACCTTTGATGACAAAAGGCATAAAAAGGGTATCGTCTCCAAAACGGTAAACCCCAAAAAGTTTAACTATCCAAAAACAGGGGCCGAAAAGAGGCAACGGTATGTATCTACAGGACGCACCAATTTTCAAATGCCCTCCGTTTTCCAGGTAGACCAGACACCTGCTCGCTATATGCACCGGGTATTGCAGCGATCTGGCAATGGGCTCCCTCTGTTTATTCAAAGCGTTCCCAGTGCAGAAACAGCCCGATCGGTGGCACGACAGTCCGTTGAGGTCATTGCCAAGGAATATATGGCCGATGTAGGCCGATTACTTCAGGTCGAAGATGCCGCCGGTGAATTCGTACTGGCGGCCCAGAAAACCGATGCATTGGGGCAGACCCATATAAAGATGCAACAGGTTTTTCAGGGAATCAAGGTATATGGGGGCGAGATGGTGCTGCATCTTGATAAAGGCAAGCAAGTGCGATCCCTAAATGGAAGAAATCGGCCAACCCCTGTACTGACGACCACAAAGCCGAAATTATCCGAGGCAAATGCTTTGGATCTTGTAGAGAAAGACCTAGGGGTACCCTTGCCAAGGGTTTCGGCAGACATCGACAGTTCGATGATGAGTCGCCCCGTGCATGAACAAGAACTGTTGATTTACCAAATGGACGGAAAGGACGTATTGGTAAGACATCTAACGGTATACCCTAACATTATGGATCGTTGGGAGTATTTTGTGGATGCGCAGTCAGGGAAAATCATCGATAAATATTACCATACCTGTGCATTTCATGCCTATCCGTTGGAATATTCGGAACCGACTATGGAAGAAGCCTCCCCTCCTGAAACAGGGTCGGGCACCGACCTGAATGGCATTACAAGGCAATTGAATACCTATAGTGTCAATGGTACCAATTTCATGGTCAATACCTCGAAGCCGATGTTCAACGCTGCACAATCACAAATGCCCGATAGGCCCGTTGGAGGTATTATGACCTTAGATTTGCGAAATGAACCTGCCCTTGAGGGAGTGCAGATCTTTCATGTGACGTCCACCAGCAACACCTGGAACAATCCCACGGCGGTATCGGCCCACTACAATGCGGATGTATCCTACGAGTACTTTAGGAACACGTTCGGACGAAATTCCATTAACGGACAGGGAGGGACTATTATTTCCTTCATCAACGTTGCCGATCCAAACGATGGCGGACCCTTGGAAAATGCCTATTGGAACGGACGGGCCATGTTCTATGGTAATGGCCGTGTCGCTTTTGAACCTTTTGCCGGTGCCCTTGACGTGGGCGGGCATGAAATGTCGCATGGGGTGATTCAAAACACCGCCAATCTGGAGTACCGCTACCAATCCGGTGCGATCAACGAATCGTTTGCCGATATTTTTGGGGTGATGATCGATCGCGACGACTGGCTGTTGGCAGAAGATATTGCCAATACCCAATACTTTCCCTCAGGTGCGATGCGCGACATGCAGAATCCAAACAATGGCCGTACCCAGTTGGGCGAACCGGGTTGGCAGCCCAAAGATATGACGGAATATTACACCGGCGATCGGGACAACGGAGGGGTTCATATCAACAGCGGTATTCCCAATAGGGCTTATTACCTGGTCGCCACGGATATCGGAAAAGACAAGGCCGAACAAATTTATTATCGTGCCTTGGAGACCTATTTGACCGTATCGTCACAGTTTATTGACTTGCGGTTGGCGGTTATTCAATCAGCCACGGATTTACACGGTGCAAATTCTCTAGAGGTACAGGCAATCCGAAATGCGTTTGATACCGTCGGGATTACAGATGGTGCCCCGACCGATACCGATAACGATGTTCCCGCGGCTGAAGGGGATGACTTTATTTTGAGTCTTGATATCAGGGACACCGATCCCAATACCTTGTACATTTCCGATACACAGGCTACGGAGTACTTCCCCTTAACGACTACCAGGGTCTATCGCAAACCAAGTGTTGCCGATGACGGAAGTCTGGCCATTTACGTCACTGAGGACCATACGATCAATGCCGTTACCCTCGACCGCAACAATCCCGAAGAAACAGTGATTTCCGAAGAACCCATCTGGGCGGCCGTGGCCCTTTCAAAAGACGCCACCAAGTTTGCGGCAGTACCGAACGATGAGTCGAATGTTGTATATATCCTTGATTTGGTTGGAGGTGATTTTAGGGAATTTGAATTGTACAACCCCACTTCGGCCGATGGGATAGCGACTGGGGAAGTACTATATCCCGACGCCTTGGAATGGGATTATTCAGGCCAATACCTTATCTACGATGCCTTGAATCGCCTTGAAAACCCAACCGGCCAAGATATCCAATATTGGGATGTCGGTGCCATGAAAGTCTGGGACAACGCAACCAATACCTTCGGCGACGGTACCATCCAAAAGATTTTTTCCGACTTGCCCGAAGGAGTCAGTATTGGAAACCCATCGTTCTCCAAGACTTCCGGAAATATATTGGCTTTCGACTACTTGGATGAATTGAACGATGAATATGCCGTAATCGCCGCCAATATCGAAACCGGGGAAATTAAAACAGTCTTCTCCAATAACAAATTGGGTTTTCCCAATTATTCAAAGAACGATGATAAGATGATTTTCGACACCTTTAATGGAGGTGATGAGGACATTGCGGTCATCAATATAGCAGCCGATAAAATAAGTCCGTCCGGTAATGCCAGTGAATTGATTCCGAACGGCAAATGGGGCATATGGTATACCGTCGGAACACGAAGCACCTTGAGTAACGAGAAGGAAATTACCGATTTCCGGTTCAATGTGACCGCTCCACCCGCAGTAGGTGTCATTTCGGGTACTGAGATTACTATTGATCTTCCGAACAACATCAATCCTGCCAATTTGGTGGCCACTTTTGCCCATTCGGCACGGTCGCAGGTCTCGATCGGAGGAGTCTCGCAACAAAGCGGGGTCACGATCAATGACTTTACCAACCCGGTGGTCTATACCGTAACGGCCGAAGATGGATCGTCGAAAAACTTTACCGTACGCTTGGGGAACAGTGCGCCGAACGATCCGAACGACGAAGATGGTGATGGGGTGCCCAATACTGCGGATCAATGTCCGAACACACCGGCAGGGTCGGTGGTGGATGTTACCGGCTGCGGGATATTTTCCCTTCCATCCGATAATTTCCGGGTGCTGGCCAAAGGCGAGTCCTGTATGGCCGGCAACAACGGGAGCATACACATCGATGCAGCGCAAAACTTGAACTATACCGCCAGCCTAGAGGGAAATGGATTGGATCTTAGCTTCAATTTCAATACCGGTATTCTATTTGAAAATTTGGAAGGCGGAACCTACAATGTCTGCATAACGGTACAGGGTCAGGCAGGCTATGAAAACTGTTTTGAGGTAGTCGTCGACGAGCCGGAGGCCCTTTCGGTGGCCTCAAAGGTGAATCTGGATTCAAAAGAAGTGACCTTGGACCTATCGGGAGGGGAAACCTATACGATCGCTTTAAATGACGAAATCGTTGTTACGAAGGAATCCAGTATTACCTTGCCCTTGAGTGCATCTGCCACCAAGCTGACGGTGAAAACCGATAAGGAGTGCCAGGGCACCCATGAAGAGACCCTAACGCTCTCCGATAAACCGATCATTTATCCAAACCCGGTACGAAGCGGCACGATTACCTTAGTGATGGATGTTCCTTCCGATGGTTCCACGAGGCTGCAGCTACATACGTTGAGCGGACAGCTGGTGATGCAAAAAATGGCTGTGCCGAATACCAAGGTCATCGAAATCGATGTAGACCAACTGGCCAGCGGCACCTACCTACTATCGGCACAAATGAATAGTGAAACATTTACTTACAAAATAATAAAGCAATGAAACTATTGAAAATAACCATTTTGATTGGGGCAATGCTAAGCTTCACGGCATGTTCGAAGAGCAATGGAGGCGATTCCGAAATCGACCCACCCAGACTGCCAGGTGGAGGGGGAGGAGACCCCGACGGGGTTTCCTTGATATTCCCCGAAAACAATTCGGAATGTACCGAGGGTGTTGTTCGGAACGACCTACAGAGCAGTGTCACCTTTGAATGGGAGGCCGGGGAGAGCGTGGATAGTTACGAGTTGCACTTGCGCAACCTGGAGAGCAATTCATCGGCTACGACCACTTCACAGAATAACGAGGTGACCATCGATTTGGAAAGGGGTCGACCCTACGAATGGTTCGTTGTGTCAAAAAAAGAAGGGACCGATGAGAGCCCTAGCAGTGCCAAATGGCGTTTCTACAACCAAGGACCCGGCGTCGAAAATTATGCGCCCTTTCCTGCCGAGGCGATTGCACCGACCCGTGGACAAACAGTAAATGCTACCACCAGTATCGTTCTCGAATGGCAGGGCAGTGATGTGGACAATGACATAGTGGGGTTCGAAGTGCTGTTCGATACAAACCCGAGTCCGGCTACAAGTCTTGGTACTACGAGCCAAAATAGCATCGATGCCAACGTTGGTTCAGGCCAGACCTATTTTTGGAGAGTGATTACCAAGGACGCTGCCGGCAATACCTCCCGGTCGGAAGTATTTGATTTTATCGTACAGTAGTGAACCAGCGAATTTAAAATGAATGAATATGAAAAAGACATTTTCGGTTTCCCGTATTCCTCTATTATGGTTGATTTTAACGACGGTTGCTTTCGTCGGATGCTCCAAAGATTCAGATGGCGAAACAGCGCTACTGGAAAACCCTGATCCAGGAGGCGAAACCGGTATCGTTTCAGGTAATCCCGAACTAAATACTTTCTTGATTACCAGCAATGACGAAAGTGTAGTAACCGTTGATGCCCAGACCGGTGAGGAAGAGGTCATCTTCACCTTTGAAGACCTCACAGAACTGGAGGTCATGCCGGAATATGACAACGGACGCATTTTTATCTCGGCGGATGATAATTCGGTCAACGCCATCGACTTTGAAAACAGAAGCTTTGTTTGGGATACCCCGATGCTGGAATACGATTTTAATAGCTTGGGGGTAACCGAACCTGTTTGTCTTGAAGGTATCTGTTACGCGGTCGGTGGAACGGGAGTAGTGGTCGCACTGGATGAAAATACGGGCGATGTGAAATGGTATTATTCAACAAATCCGGATGGGGAACTTGATGACGTGCTAAGTGAAGCGGATACACCCATTGTATATGGTGATAAAGTATACCTCTTTTCCGATGAGGGCTTTATTAGTGATTTGCCTCCCTACTTGCACATACTCGATAAAGAAACTGGAAATCTAGTGGAAAAAATCGAATTGCCCTATGAGATTACTGGAACCCCACTGTTTATAAACAATACGCTATACCTACCTGCCAAAAATTTATATGCGGTAGATGCGGTTACTTTGGAGACCCTTTGGGTGTTTGAGGCAGAGGCGGTGGGCACCCCGGCCGTTTCAAACGGACTCGTGGTATTTCAGGCGAATCCGCTAAACGACGGTATATCCTCCAAATTATACTGTTTGGGAGCCGATACAGGAAATCTACAATGGCAAGTAGATACCGGCTTTGATAGGCTGTGGAGTCCGTTAATAGTTGAAAACGTCGTATTCGGTGTATATGACGAAGCGACAGAATTTGCTTTTTCCCGATCAGGGAGGCCTTTTGCCGTAAGTTTGTCCGATGGACAACGGTTTTGGTCCCGTGATGACGTGTCTATCGACCACAGTCCTGTTTATGCGAACGGACGCTTGTTTTTTCACGGGCACGATTTCAATCGCACCGATGATACCGATAACAACGTTGGACTATTAAGTATGGATGCCAATACCGGGGAGGTACTGTGGCTTAACAATAGTTTTCGGTATCAGTATACATTGATACCTTTGGTAGTAGCTCAAAATGGGGTGTTTGGACCGTCGTACTATAGGGGAAATTGAAAAAGAAAATGTTTCGGTACTGCCAATGGCAGAAGTGTTTAGTTAGTTTGAGTTAGTTTGTTTGGGAAGGCTTCGTTCCGTTTTTAGGGATGGGGTCTTTTCGTTTCTCCGAAATTTGATAGCACGTTCCTTATTCATACCTCGAACTAAATCACCCGTGCTTTTCCGAAAATGGTATGAAATGTATGAAAACACGTTTTTTAGAGCAATGGCGATTAGGTTGTTCTTTTCGGGAAAAGAAGTAGTTTGTCCGGTTTTTTGATGTCTTTGACCAATATTTAAGCCCGATTTTAATCCTAGCACAACTCTTGGTATCCAATGGATATGTGTAACGATTAAATGAAAAGGATATGAAAACGACATTACTTATTAGGGAAATTTATTTGGAAGGATTTAGGAATTTGGGACATTACCTACTCAAAAACTATATGAAAGCATTCGCATGGTTTAGTTTTGTCCTGGTAGGCGTAGGACTGTATGCGTTGCTATTTAGAATGTTGACCGGTTTTGCATTTGATTAGGGACGTCTCGTACAGCTACTTGTCATATGGGTTACATAAAAGGATGATTGCCAAGTGGCACATCGTACCTTGACCATCATGAAAGGCCTTCGGTACAATCCGAGGGCTTTTTATGATTTTATATATTGGAAATATTCCAAAAAATAGGAAATATTCCATATATTAGCTATCCGATTTTTGGATAGCCGATGAATTCGCATTTGCTATCCTTTTTAGGCTAGCAATGACCAAAACCATCTTACATATCGATTTGGATACGTTTTATGTATCCGTGGAGCGGCAGCTGAACCGTGAACTACAAAATAGGCCTTTATTGGTCGGCGGCACGGGCGATCGTGGGGTCGTAGCGGCCTGTAGTTACGAGACCCGAGGCTTTGGAGTGCACTCGGGCATGCCCATGAAGATGGCCCGGGAACTCTGTCCCGAAGCAGTGGTCATTCGTGGCAATGCGGGTACTTATAGCCAATACTCCGATGTAGTCACTGAAATTATCAAGGAAAAAGTGCCCCTCTTCGAGAAATCGAGTATCGACGAGTTCTATGCCGATCTGTCGGGAATGGACCGCTTTTTTGGGGCTTACAAGTATGCGACCGAGCTACGACAAAAGATTATAAACGAGACCGGCCTCCCGATTTCCTTTGGGTTATCGGTCAATAAGGTGGTTTCCAAGGTCGCCACCAATGAGGCAAAGCCCAACAATCAGTTAAAGGTCGATAAAGGTTGGGAAAAACCCTTTTTAGCCCCTCTATCCATCAAAAAAATACCGATGGTGGGTGATAAGACCTACCAGACCCTTCGGAATCTGGGCCTGCGACAGGTGCGTACCGTACAGGAAATGCCGATGGAAGTGATGCAGCGTGTGCTTGGTGCCAACGGCACCGTCATCTGGAAACGCGCCAATGGAATGGACAATACCCCCGTTATCCCCTTTTGTGAGCGGAAGTCGATTTCGACCGAGCGCACCTTTGATCGCGATACTATCGATGTACACAAGTTAAAGGGGGTTTTAATCGCCATGACCGAGAATTTAGCGTACCAACTGCGCCGAGGGGAGAAGCTCACGGCCTGTATCTCGGTGAAGATCCGTTATTCCGATTTCAATACGTATTCCAAGCAGTTGCGCATTCCTTACACCAGTGCCGACCATATTCTGATCCCTAAAATCCTGGAATTGTTCAAGGCGTTGTATAATCGGCGGTTGCTGGTGCGATTGATAGGGATTCGTTTCAGCCATTTGGTAAGTGGTAACTATCAGATCAATCTGTTCGATGATACCGAGGAAATACTAAACCTGTACAATGCCCTGGATACCATTCGGGAACGTTATGGCGATAAAAGCGTTATCCGTGCCGCGGGCCTAGGGGCAAAAACCATTGGCCGAATGCACAACCCCTTTAATGGGCAGCCACCTGTGGTGTTGGCGCATCGGAAACAGTAATCGGTAAGCAGTGAGCAGTTGGCAGTGGCAGGGAAGGTTCAATCCTCGATTTCGCTCAGGGCGAGGGTTCAATATTCAATTTAGTTCCTGCGTTCCGGGTCGTACTTGAATTTGCGTTTGAACTTGAGTTTGAATTTGCGTTTGAACTTGTCACTCGCGCTTGAACTTAAAAAGTCTAATATCTAAAATACAACATCTAACATCTATTTAAATTGTCACACATATTACAGCCTTCGCTACGGTACCTTTTCGGAGGAGGAGCTTTTGCGATTGGCGCAAGGGAACCAGGTAGCCCAATTGGTATTGACCGATATCAACAATACCTCGGCATGCCTCAATTTTGTCAGGAAGGCCCCTGAATTTGGTATCAAACCCTTGTTGGGTGTCGACTTTCGCAACGGGGTCGATCCCTGTTATGTTGGAATTGCCAAGAACAATGAGGGATATTTGGAACTGAATAATTTCTTATCGGAACACCTACACCGGGAAAAGGAATTTCCGCCCGTTGCCCCCTGCTTTGAAAATGCGTATGTCATTTATCCTTTTGAGAAGGTACTGCTCCATGAAATAGCATCCTTCCGGGAACATGAATTCATCGGTATTTCCGTTGCCAACCTCAAAAGATTGCGTTTTTCGAAGCTTGTTGGTTTCAAGGAAAAACTGGTAGTTCAGCAGCCCGTTACATTTCGGAACAAGCGAGACTTTAACGCCCATCGGTTGTTACGTGCCATTGATAATAATACGTTGCTGAGCAAGCTATCGATTACTGAGCAAGCTAGTGAGGAGGAGAAGATGTTCCCTATTAAAAATCTGGCGGCGGTCTTTGCCGAACACTCCTTTATATTGGAAAATACCGAACAACTATTAAACGCCTGTAGCATCGAGTTCGACTTTTCCGAGGGACGGGAACCGCAGAATCTAAAGACCTATACCGGAAGTAAGGAGAAAGATGTAGTATTGTTGGAAAAACTTTGCGAAGAAGGCCTGCCCTACCGCTATCCGGAAGGGGGAGATGCCGTGAAAGCGCGTTTGGACAAAGAATTACAACTCATCAAGAAAATGGGTTTCGTCTCCTACTTCCTGATCAATTGGGACATTGTTTCCGAAGCGAGGAGAAGAGGTTTTTACTACGTAGGCCGCGGTAGCGGGGCAAACAGTATTGTCGCCTATCTGCTGCGTATTACCGACGTGGATCCCATGGAGCTCGATCTCTATTTTGAACGGTTCATCAATCTCTATCGGGCCAATCCGCCCGATTTTGATATTGATTTTTCACATCGCGATCGGCCCATCATGACCGAGTATATTTTTAAACGGTTTCAACATGTGGCCCTGTTGGGTACTTACGTTACGTTCAAATGGAAAGGCATGGTGCGCGAGTTGGGAAAGGTATTCGGACTCCCCAAGGAGGAAATCGATGCCTTGTCCGACGGTCATTTTCAAATGTCCCGTTTAGACGGGGTTTCCTCCTTGGTAGTCAAATACACGCGACTGCTCGAAGGCATGCCCAATTATCTGAGTATTCACGCAGGAGGTATCCTCATTAGCGAAAAACCCCTACACTGGTTTTCGGCCACCCATTTACCGCCCAAAGGGTTCCCCACCACCCAATTCGATATGGTCATCGCCGAGGATGTAGGGCTTTACAAGTTCGATATCCTTGGGCAACGGGGATTGGCGAAAATCAGGGAAAGTATGGAAATCCTGGAACGGGATCGTCCGGAGGACTTTGCCAAAATCGACATACATGACATCAAGCGGTTCAAGGAGGATTCTAAAATCAACGACCTGATCAAGACTGCGCAATGCATGGGCTGTTTCTATGTAGAGTCGCCCGCCATGCGCATGTTACTCAAAAAGTTGGAGGTCGATAACTATCTGGGTCTCGTAGCCGCTAGCTCCATTATCCGCCCCGGGGTCGCTAAAAGTGGTATGATGCGGGAGTATATTCTACGGCATCGAAACAAGGGTAGGGCCGAGGAAAAGGCACATCCTGTGATGTTGAATATTATGCCCGATACCTATGGGGTGATGGTCTATCAGGAAGACGTGATAAAAGTGGCCCACCATTTTGCCGATCTTACCTTGGGTGAGGCCGATGTATTGCGCCGAGGGATGAGCGGTAAGTTCCGTTCCCGGGAAGAATTTCAAAAAGTAAGGGAGAAGTTCATCGACAACTGTCGAAAAAAAGGCTATGGCGACGAACTGATTTTTGAGATCTGGGACCAGGTGGCCAGCTTTGCCGGCTATGCCTTTGCCAAGGGGCATTCCGCTTCGTACGCTGTTGAAAGTTATCAGACGTTGTTTTTACGGGCCTACTATCCATTGGAATATATGGTAGCGGTGCTCAACAATGGCGGGGGCTTTTACCGCTCCGAGTTTTATATCCATGAGGCACGTATGCTGGGGGCTACGATCCACCCTCCTTGTATCAACAGCAGTTTTGGAACCAACCGTCTTTATGGGAAACAACTGTATCTGGGCTTTGGGTACCTCAAAGACCTTGAAGCCCGGGTAACCGAGCGGATCCTGAAGGAGCGTATCCTGAACGGAATCTTTCTTTCGTTGGAAGATTTTCTAGATCGGGTCTTGATATCCATTGAACAGTTGGGCATCTTGATCCGCATCGATGCCTTTCGGTTTACCCATACCAATAAGCACGAGCTCTTATGGAAAGCCCATCTATTTTTAGGAAAGTCAAAAAAAATCGACCATCCCAAGCTGTTCGCTCCCAAGCAGCAAGATTTTCGAATCCCCCGGTTGCATACCACAGACCTTGAAATGGCCTTTACGCAGCTGGAACTGTTGGGTTTCTGTTTGTGTAGTCCGTTTGAACTGTTGCAGGAGCCCCCGATGAATGCCAATGGCAGTAAAGACCTGGCACGGTATCTTAATAGGTATATCGATATTTACGGCTATCTGGTTACGGTTAAGAACACCAGCACCCACAATGGTAAAAAAATGCATTTTGCGACTTTGGTCGATCAACAGGGCGAGGTGTTCGATACGGTGCTCTTCCCACCAGTGGCGGCAAAGTACTTTTTTAGGGGTAGGGGGGTGTATCGCTTTTATGGCAAGGTGGTCAGTGAATTTGGTTTCTTGAGTATCGAGGTAATCAAGATGCGCAAGGAAGATTATGTTCAAGATCCCAGGTATGCCGACATGAAAACGGCCAATCGGGAACTGTTCCTGAAGAAGGATAGTAAATAAATATCAATCCCGAACGGTTCTTTATATTATGTTTAATGAAAAATGAGTATCTTTCAACGTATTACCAATAGGACTACCGCTTATGTTTAGTCTCGTATATCGCTCCAAGGCACGTCCAGGGTTTGGGCAATCGAATATCCAAGACATGTTGGAACATTCACGAACTGCGAACAAAGCGAATGGCATCACCGGATGTCTGCTATTTTATCAGGGAGAATTTCTACAATATTTGGAGGGAAGTCAGATCAAGGTGCTTCGGCTTTTCGATAAGATCAAGGAAGATGACCGGCACACCGATATAGAGGTGCTGGCGCATGGCGATATCGAATCCAGGGAATTCGATAGTTGGGAAATGGCGTATGAGAATTTTATGGGGACCAACCATCAATTGCAATACCTGATTTTATTAGTGAGTTCCTATATCGAGAATCCCGCCAAACCCATGGACCTGAATCCAACCTCCAGTAGTTTTTGGAATACCGTCGCCAAACTGCTCAAGGCCAAGTCGACCCAAAGCTACTAAGGCAATCACCACTTCGCTCGTTCGTTCCCACGACAGACCTTGGTTTTCTTTTTTTTACATCAGAGTTGACCAAACATTTTTATTACTAAAAAGAGCCCTATCTATAAAGACGGGCTCTTTTACGAGAACACTATATGAAAATGAAAAAATTTACGTTTCGTTGATTACGGTGTAAACATACCAACAAGGTTCGAGGGAAGAAAAAAAATGATGTGTAGCCCTTATATTCTGTGGTGTGTTTCTATGTTTTTAGTGGTTTGGGATTATTTTTTTTCGAAAAAATCGCTTGGGCACGATACTTGTGCCACAAATAGTACGTTATAGTAATGGAGGTACCACCACTTAAATGAAATGAAACGAATAACCACCTTACTTCTTGCCGTCCTCTTGATGGCCTCTTGTTCCAAAGGCAGCGATGATATCGTTAATGTAGAATTGGAAGGAAAATGGGAATTGACCAATGCGTTTTGTTTTTGCTTTTTCGACCCTGACACCGATTTTTCGGTGCATGGTATTTCCTTTGAGGGCAGCATGCTTACAGTAACAAATTCCGAAGAACTCCGATTCTTGGGAGCTTCCGGTACCTATTCGTATGCCGCCGACGGAAATTTGATTACCCTTGAAAATGGCAATCAATACCGTTATGTGATAGAAGATAATGTTTTAAGGCTTACTTATGTAGACAATCCCGATATCGCGGATGATGAACTGGTATTGGAGTACATTCGGGATTGAACATGTTGAAAGGGCTGTTTCTTACTTCTTTTCCAGATGGGATTTTAAGGCCAAGTACACCCCGTTGCTCCAGCCAAAACCATCCTGAAGGGGATATTCTCCCCCTCCGGCCTCAAGACCCATATCCTCCACATTGTATTTCTCGACGAATTTCCCCGTATTACGGTATACTTTTTCGTTTAAGGCCACCCATCTTTCGGCAATGGTACGGGCCAAATCATGATGCCCGTAATTTTCAAGACCAATGATAGTCATCCATTGCAAAGGCGCCCAGCCATTGGGTGCGTCCCATTGCTCTCCGGTATTGTTCAGGGTGGTGACGACCCCTCCCGGCTTCAGAAAGTGTTCCTTAATATAACCGGCTACCGCGTCGGCCTGTATTTGACTGGTCATTTTAAAGTACAACGGATACACCATTGCCAACGATTGAACACCAGTTCTTTGTTGTCGTACCCAGTTGAAATCCTCATAAATCCCCTCCTTGGCATTCCAACAATAGGTATCCAAGAAGGTGGCACGATTCGCCATACTAGTTTTTAAGGCGGCTACATAGGCTGCATCATCGGCATAGCATACCGTCAACACTTCTTCAAGTCCGTAAAGCAAGGCATTTAGGTCTACGGGAATAATATCGGTGGTTTCGATGGTCTCGATATCCTTTTTATTGGCAAACCACCGCGAGGTATAGTCCCAGCCCGATTCGGCCCCTGAGCGCAAATCCCTATACATTTTTTTACCCCCTGCGAGTTTTTGTATTTGGAAGAAGTCCTCCCGATACGATTCCTGCCTCGGGGTGTCCCCTGAATCATAATACCGGTTTACGATCCCGTTCGGGGTGTTCACGCAATGCCTGATCGGTTGATTGGTGGCCATACGGCCATCCATCCAGAATTCATACTCCTTTTTTAAGGCTTCCTTATATTTTGTGTAAATGGTATCCCCTTTTTCCTTGGCCAACAGTTTTACCATCTGCGCGAAAAAGGGAGGTTGTGACCGGGTGATGTAGTACGTCCGATTTCCGTTGGGGATATGGCCCACGGTTTCAATGAGGTGCGCGAAATTATCGAGCATGTTCCCAATCAATTCAAATTCACCACTTTCTACCAATCCGAGCATGGTGAAATAGCTGTCCCAATAGTACACTTCGCGAAAACGGCCGCCGGGAACAATGTAGGGTTTGGGTAAGGGAATCAAGGTGCTGCCTTCTTGATTGCTGTCCGATTCCCGTTTTAAAACCGGCCACAATACCTTCACATGTTCTACGGCCGATTTATTGGGATCTGATTTAAAATCGGAAGATACGGAAGGTGGAATATCAAAATGGGATGCAACAAATTGTTTTAGATCAAAGCCTTCCTTCTTCTTTTCCGTATTGTATTTGACCCGTATCTCCTCATAGGGGTATTTCGCGGTACAATCTACAAATGTTTTGCTGTCTGGGAAAACCTCCTGTAATTGCACATCGATGAATAGACTGCCCAGTAGAACATCCGGGGGCTGTACTCCTTTATTTGGTTGACTTACGAAATGTTCCGAGGAGGTCGATGTCTCGGCTTTTTGATTGGTTTCGGTCTTGCACGAAACGAATAGCAGAAAAAGAAATGCTAAAAAGTATCTCATAAGGAATCATCAAAGGTGTTTGACGATGCCAAAGTATTACTTTTTATTGAAATGCGGGCATTCCGGTGATATCGGCGCCGGTGATGAGTAGGTGAATGTCATGTGTTCCCTCGTAGGTAATCACACTTTCCAAATTCATCATATGTCGCATAATACTGTATTCACCGGTTATCCCCATACCTCCTAGAACCTGACGGGACTCCCTGGCGATTTTGATGGCCATTTCCACGTTGTTACGCTTTGCCATGGAGATTTGCGCAGTAGTAGCTCTCCCTTCATTTTTTAATTGCCCCAAGCGAAAGGCCAATAACTGTGCCTTGGTGATTTCAGTGATCATTTCGGCCAGTTTTTTCTGCTGCAACTGTGTGGCCGCAATCGGTTTACCAAACTGGACCCGCTCTTTTGCATAGCGAAGAGCCGTATCATAACAGTCCATCGCAGCTCCAATGGCACCCCATGAAATGCCATAACGGGCAGAATCCAAGCACCCTAAGGGCGCGCCCAATCCGGTCTTATTGGGAAGTAGGTTTTCCTTGGGCACTTTTACATTGTCGAATATCAATTCTCCTGTGGCAGAGGCGCGCAACGACCATTTGTTGTGGGTCTCCGGGGTGGAAAACCCTTCCATACCTCGCTCCACAATGAGTCCGTGAATGCGTCCTTCCTCATTTTTTGCCCATACCACTGCGATATCTGCAAAAGGGGAGTTCGAAATCCATAACTTTGCCCCGTTCAGAAGATAATGGTCACCCATATCTTTGTATTTGGTTTCCATGCCGCCGGGATTGGAGCCATGGTTGGGCTCCGTAAGACCAAAACAACCCATTAACTCCCCGGTGGCCAGCTTAGGCAAATACTTTTTACGCTGTTCTTCCGTACCATAGGTAAAGATAGGGTACATGACCAGGGAAGACTGTACCGAGGCGGTGGAACGTACCCCACTATCGCCCCGTTCGATTTCTTGCATGATGAGGCCGTAACTTATTTGGTCCAAACCTGCACCACCGTACTCCTCCGGAATATAAGGCCCAAAGGCCCCTATTTCGGCCAAACCTTTCAAGATTTGGTTTGGAAATTCTGCTTTTTGGGCATATTCCTCGATGATGGGTGACACATCCCGCTTTACCCACTGGCGAGCCGCATCGCGTACGAGTTTATGTTCTTCCGATAGTAAATCGTCAAGTTGGTAGTAGTCGGGTGCTTCGAACAAGTCGGGTCTCATAGCTGAAAAAATTTTAGCAAAGGTAAGAATGAAACGTAACATGGCATGGGTATATTGTTACCTTTTTAATCCATGTTCCGGTGAAAGGTCGTACTAAACGGTATTCAAAAAATTAGCCAATAGGGAATGAAAATGGTGTACTCCTTTTTCCCTGGTTGGGGAGAATCGACCTGCTTTGTAAAATCTGGAACGAACACCTTTCTGCACCCCATGAACAACCTTCTCGTCTTCGAGTTCGACCTTGTCCAAGATGGCTCCCGCTCCTTGATCCAGTTTAGAGGCGTCCCATACATAGCTGAGGAACGATACTTTCGTGCGACTTGTTCCCAAAGGCTGCACCAGATTTATCGAAAGGCCCCAAGGATAAAAGTTGAACATCATATTGGGAAATACCCAATAGTAATACGCCGCTACTTTTTTGCCATAATCCATATGCCCTTCCGGTAGATCAAAAACATGTTCGCTACCTTCCGAATACCCTATCTGTAGATTCATGTATGGATGCAACACCGTATCATAGTCTCCGTAATCCAATACCGCATCCAGGTCTTCATGCACAAAGGGAATATGGAACCCCTCTAAATAATTATCGCAATACAGGGCCCAATGGGCGTCGACAAAATAGTCCTTACTTCGGCTTATGTCCAGTTTGAATTCTTCCAGAGGGAGAAAACCGACCCGGTTGTTCATACCGTCGATGACCTGTTGAAAATCGAAGGAAGGTTCCAGCCCGGCGAACAGAAAAGGGCCCCAATGTCGCAAAGGGAACCGATACAAGTGATCACAGGGTCTTGGAAAATCCCGGGTCTCCTTGAATTCGGGCATGTGTTCAAAACTACCATTCAACGAAAAACGCCTTCCATGATAGCCGCAAATCAATTTCTTTGTTTTTCCTGTTTGATCGACTACTAAATTACCACGGTGGGTACAAACATTACTCAAGCAATGTAAATGCCCTTCCGAGTCTTTGGTCAAAACCATGGGTTCGGTCAAAAAACCATCTAAAAGCACAAAGGGGTGGACGTTGGCAGCTTCATTTAACATATTCTCATGCCCGATCCACTGCCATGATCGATAAAAAATGGCCTCTTTGAGTTTCTCGAAGACCTCGGAGTCTCGATAAAATGAGGCCGGTAAGGTCTCGGCTTTGGTAATGTCCTTATCGATATGGAAGGGCTTTGACATGATTTTTTTATTTGTACTTTGGGGCGTAGCTTACCAAATGTAATTATTTAGAACCGAACATTAAACCAGGGGCAAACGAATAATGAATTCTAAGAAGGGTAAAAAGTTAGGCCTTTGGATGAGCACTTCCCTGGTGATAGGGAATATGATAGGGGCGGGCGTATTTTTAATGCCTTCCGCCCTGGCTAGCTTTGGGGGTATTAGTATCATAGGATGGCTGGTTTCCTCATTGGGCGCATTGCTTTTGGCAATGGTATTCGGCAAGCTTAGCACCATGGTCATTAATAAAAGTGGCGGCCCTTATGCTTTTGCCAAAGTAGGGTTTGGCGATTATGTAGGTTTTCTGGTAGCCTGGGGATACTGGATCTCCGTATGGGTTGCCAATAGTGCCATAGCGGTTGCCTTCGTAAGTGCCTTAAGCGTTTTCTTTCCAATCTTGGAGCGAAATCCGCTAGTGGCGGTTCTGGTTAGTCTTTCTGCAATCTGGGTTTTGACTTGGGTCAACACGAGGGGTGTGCGCACTTCGGGAAAAATCCAAGTGGTAACCACCATGCTCAAACTGGTACCCATAGTAGTCATAATCATAGGTGGTTTCTTCTTTTTTAATTTCGATAATTTTATGCCTTTCAACAGTAGTGGCCAATCGTCTTTTTCCGCTATTGCCGTCACTGGTACCATGACGCTTTATGCTTTCTTGGGCCTGGAAAGCGCTACGGTGCCCGCAGATAAGGTTGTAGATGCGGAAAAAACGATTCCAAGGGCTACTATTTTGGGTACCATCGTTACAACGGTCATCTACATACTGAGTACGATAGTGGTGATGGGCATGATACCCTTGGACCGGTTGGCGGAATCACCCGCTCCCTTTGCGGATGCCATGCAAATCATGAGTGGCAAGATAGGTGCCGAATTCGTGGCCGCCGGTGCTGCCATTGCTAGTTTTGGAGCCTTGAACGGGTGGATATTGATACAGAGTCAGGTGGCCAGGGCCACGGCGCAAGATCGACTATTCCCCAAAATTTTTAGGAAAGAAAATAAGATGGGAGTTCCTGTTTGGAGTTTGATTATTGGAAGTGTTTTGAGCTCCATACTCATACTAATGAATTATTCGGAGGGTTTGGTAGCTCAGTTTCGATTTATGATATTGCTATCGACCCTATGCTGTTTGGTTCCCTATCTATTCTCTGCGGCGGCCTATGTTTCTATTGCTGTTCATCGTTCTTCCAAGGGAAATTCCGTTATCAGTATTTTTGTATTGGGGAGTTTGGCCTTTGCCTATGCCCTATGGGCCATTTACGGAGCCGGCGAAAAATCGGTTTTTTGGGGATTTATACTGCTGCTTCTGGGAACGCCTTTCTATGTATGGATGAAATGGAAAAATAAAGATGGATATTAAAAGAAAGTACCCATGAAGTTCACCTGTCACTCCGAGTACGGAAAATTACATTCGGTTTATATTAAATCCGTGGAGGCGGGTTTTGTAGGACGCCAAAAACTGGATAAGGAGTGGGAAGCTCTGCATTATACTTCCATGCCAGACTTTGAAAAGGCGAAGGAGGAGTATGCGATCTTTCGCAAAATTTTGGAACAATCGACCAGGGAAATCCATTATTTTACCCAGGATGGTTCGGTGACCATTGATGCAATCTACTGCCGGGATGCATCGATTGCAACAGACTATGGGATGATACTGTGTAGGATGGGTAAGACGGATAGAATGCCCGAACCTGCTGCGCAGCGAGCTGTTTTGGAAAAAAACGGACAAAAAATATTGGGAGCTATCGTATCGCCCGGTACCTTGGAAGGAGGTGATGTTGCATGGATAAACGACCGTACATTAGCCGTTGGACTTACCTACCGCACCAATGAAGAAGGCATCAGGCAATTGAGGCAATTCCTTTCACCTTTTGGAGTAACCGTGATCAGCGTAGACCTACCTCATTACAGGGGCGCCGAGGATGTATTTCATCTCATGTCGATTTTCAGCCCAATAGATAAAGATCTAGCAGTGGTCTATTCGCCGCTTATGCCCATTCGATTTCGAAATTGCCTATTGGATATGGGATTCGATTTGGTAGAGGTCGCCGATACGGATTTCGATAGCATGGGATGTAACGTGTTGGCATTGGCGCCACGAAAATGCCTTATGGTGAGCGGTAATCCGATGACCGAAGCCGCGTTACGAAAAGTAGGTTGTGAGGTCATTACCTACAAAGGGGAGGAAATTAGCTTGAAGGGCGGCGGCGGACCTACATGTCTTACGAGGCCTATTCAAAGATTGTTATAAGGGGCTATAGCTTCAAATAAAATTCCCGGGTAAGGGCGATGTATTCAGGGGTATACTTATGGCGTTCGATTTCAAGGGTCAGTTCATCAAACCGGGTCTCCGTTTCCAAACGGCATAGTTCCAACAAACTTCTTTTGATTTTTGATGTGGGGGTTCCTCTTACACGGGTAATACGTTTTGGAAAGAGATTGACGCTTAGGGCCAATCCTAAAAAATCGGCTTCCTCCTTAAAGGGAATAATCGTTGCAAATACGCCGTTTTCGGAAAGTAGTTTTGAAACGGCGTCCAGGAGCTGGTCAAAGGGTAGCGACTGGCTTTGCCGGGCGACATCCCTGGCTAGATTACCGCTCGAGACGTTCTCTGGATAGAAGGGTGGATTGGAAACGATGAGGTCATAGCACTCTTCAATCTCGTCGACAAATTCGTCAAGGCCGGCATGGTAGCAGAATAAACGGTCGCTCCAAGGGGAAGCTTCAAAATTATCCACGCACTGCTCGTAGGCGTTTTCATCTATTTCGATGGCATCAACCACCTCGGCAGCGCTACGCTGTGCGAGCATCAACGCGATGAGGCCCGTTCCGGCCCCGATATCCAATATCAACGTAGGATTGTTGTCCAAGGAAGACCAAGCCCCCAATAAGACCCCATCGGTACCTACCTTCATCGCGCAACGATTTTGATTTACAGTGAATTGTTTGAATGAGAAGCGATCAGACTTCATAAGGGGCATATTGGATATGTGTTCAATGTCCAATAATTTTTCTATAGCGGCAAGATTTTTTTGAATTGGGCTAATGGGGCTGGTGTAGAAAACATAGCTTCCTACAAAAATAATATATTATGAAAAGATATTTGGAAAAGCTTGCAACCATGACCTTTGGAGTCATGATTTTATTTTTTGTATCCTGTAGCGACGACGACGACCAGGGCGCGCCAATAGATCCCGTAATCGGTGATACCAAGGTGTATGAGCTTCGGTCAGTGACCGATCCCGACATATCGGGAACAGCTACTTTTGCGGATAATGGCGATAACTCCGTCACGGTAACGATAGCGTTGGTGAACACTCCTGATGGGGGACAGCATCCGGCACACATCCACTTTAATACGGCGGCCGAAGGTGGTGGTATTGCAGTAACCCTTGGTACAGTGGACGGAACCACTGGTGAAAGTGAGATTACCTTTTCGGAATTGGATGATGGTACCCCGATTTCCTACTCCGATTTATTGACCTTCGACGGTTACATTAACGTACATTTAAGTGCCGACGATTTGGACACTTTGGTCGCACAGGGCGATATTGGTGAAAATGAATTGGGCAATGAGTCGGTGACGTATGATTTGGGTAGCGTCGCTGTTGAGGATATTCAGGGAACCGTCACATTTACAGAGCGAACGAACGGGCAAGCTTTGGCAGAAATTAGCTTGGAAAATACCCCTGAAGGAGGTATACATCCCGCGCATATTCACTTCAACACGGCTGCCGAGGGCGGCGCGATCGCCTTCACCTTTAACCCTGTGGACGGTACGACGGGCAAAAGTTTCACCAACGTAGAAGTACTGGACGACGGTCTCACCGCCTTTTTATATGATGATGTTGTTGGATATGACGGGTACGTTAACGTGCATTTGAGCGCCGATGATTTGGGAACATTGGTTGCCCAAGGCGATATTGGACAAAATGATCTAATGGAAGACACCAAGACCTATACGCTGGCCACAGTGGATGTGGATGGCATTGAGGGTACCGCAACCTTTACCAAAAGAATCAATGGGGAAGCATTGGCTGTTTTAGAGCTGGTCAATACCCCTGAGGGTGGTGAACATCCGGCCCATATACACATGAATTCCGCAGCGGAAGGCGGCCCGATCGTTTTTACCTTTACCCCGGTCGATGGGGACAGTGGTACGAGCAAAACGAATGTGAGCGCGCTGGATGACGAAACTAATTTTAGATATGATGATGTATTGCAATACGACGGTTATATCAATGTACACTTGAGTGCGGATGATCTAGCCACCTTGGTGGCCCAAGGCAATATCGGAAGCAACGAGTAACAATACGTATAGTTGATTTAAAAAAGGAAACCATCGCTTAGCGGCGATGGTTTTTTGGTGGTAACGATTTTCCTATTCTACGATTCCCGGTGGTCTGGTTTCCGTTCCTTCCAAATCCAACAAAGCATCCCCTAATCTCGTGCGCATGGTAGTGGCAAGCAGTTTTATTTTTTCCACCACTTCCTCATTCTCGGCGGCCACATCGTTGGTTTCGCTAGGGTCTTTTTCTAGGTCGTAGAGTTCGATTTCTTCTAAATCGACCATTTTGTACGTTCCTGGTAAACCATCTTTTCCAGGTTCCTGTCCCTCCATGCTGCGATAGGTGTGCGGAAAATAGAGCTTCCATTTACCGTATCGCACCCCGAAAAGCTCATTGACGCGATAATAAAAGAAATAGGCCTCCTGCGGACTCTCATCGCTCTCCCCGGTGAAGACCTTCCAAACACTTTTGCCGTCAATTGTTTTTTCGGGAAGTTTAGTGTCTGTTATTTCAGCAATCGTAGGGAGGATATCGATTGCCATAACCGGCACATCAATTGTTTTTCCTGCTGGTAGCTTGTCGAGATAGCGTATGATAAAAGGTTCTCGCTGACCTCCTTCCCAAGCCGTACCTTTTCCCTCCCGAAAAGGAAGGGCACTTCCGGCATGGTTGCCATAGGCCAACCATGGTCCGTTGTCCGAGGTGAAAATCACCACTGTCTTCTCGTCCAGGCCGTTTGTCTTGAGCGCATCCAGGATCTGACCCACCGACCAATCGATCTCCATTATGACGTCCCCATATAGCCCCCTGTTGGACTTTCCCTTAAACTTCTCCGATACGAAGAGGGGAACATGGGGCTGCGGATGGGGCACGTACAGAAAGAAAGGCTGATTTTTGTTGCTATTGATGAACTCAACACTGTGTTCGGTTATTTGGGTGGTGAGATTGGTTTGATCGGTCAAGGTGTCGATGACCTGTTCGTTGCTATAGAGCGGCAACGGACCAAAGTCAAAGACCGGGCCTTGTAGCGGGTGCAATGGCCACATATCGTTGGAGTAGGGAATGCCGAACCATTCGTCGAATCCGTTTTTGGTGGGAAGGAAATCAGGATGATCCCCGAGATGCCATTTCCCAAATATACCGGTTCGGTATCCCTTACCCTTGAGCATTTCTGCCAAAGTGGTTTCGGACGGATGCAATCCCTTATTACTATTGGGCATCATGGCGTTGTGAATACCGATTCGATTGGGGTAGCAACCGGTCAAGATTCCGGCCCTTGAAGCCGAACATACCGCTTGTGCCGCATAGTAACTTGTCAATTTGACTCCTTCTTTGGCCAATTGATCGAGATGGGGAGTAGCGATGTCATCGGCACCAAAGACACCTACATCACGATAGCCCTGGTCGTCGGTGAAAATCAAAACGATATTGGGAGGATTTTCAGGAGTGGATTCAAGGGACTTCGTAGCTTTTTCTCCACACGAGAAAAGGAGGATTATGGCAAAAATTAGGAATAGTCGGCGCATAGCATAACAGCCTTTGGTTTGCCTAAATATAAGCGAAATGGAAATGATTGGAAAAGTTAATTGGTTGCGGGCGGCATTTTGAATTCAACTCAAATACAGATCTACCAAGCCTTCGGGTGTGGTAACATGAATGGTCTTGTTGTCCCGGTCGACCTTTGTTATAATGTCATCGGTGATGGGAATCAATAGTTGCTTACCATCCTTATCGACTTCAAACAAGGCTTGGGTGGTAGTATCGTTGACCCCGGTGATGATTCCGATATCGCCATGAACCGAATCGGAAACGCCAAAACCGATGACTTCGTGAAAGTAGAATCGATTGCCCTCTAATTTGGGTAGAAAGGAAAGCGGCAGGTAAAGCTCCGATCCAATCATCTTGTCGGCTTCTTCTTCGGATGTCACTTCCTCGAAATCGATCCGTAACAAGGCCGACTTATGTAGTCGGCTTCTGGTAATAAAAAATGGAACCAGATTGTTTCGCATTGAAACGAATACTGATTCCATTTCTTCGTATAGTTCGGGTTCATCGGTATCGAGTTTTACGAGTACCTCACCCTTATAACTGAATTTTGAAACGATTTTACCGAGGTAGAAGCATTCTTCTTTTCGCATCCGTTTCGGAACTTGTTTATTCCTCCTCGCTCGAAGCTTCTTCGGCAGTAGGGGCAGGTTGTACCTCCTCGTCGCTAGCCTCCATTACTTCCTCAACGGACGGTGCTTTCTTCATATCCTCGTTCGCCGCCACGACTTCCTCTTCCACGACGGGTGCAACCGGGGTGTGGTCCGCATTCTCCTTATCGGGCTGGGGCACTTCCGGAGTTTCGACTACCTCTTCTACGACAGGGGCTGTTTCCTCTGATTGTGCAACCTCTGCCTCGGGGGCCGGGGCTTCTGCTACGGCCTCTACTTCAGCGGCTGCATCCTCTCCTTCAGGGGTGTCCGGCAATTCGGCCTCCGCGGCTGCCAGGGCACGTTTTTCGTTCGCTTCTTTCTCCGCTTTCAAAGCAGCCGCCCTCGCGTCTGCCTTCGCTTTATCCAAGTTTCCGACTTTGGCCTGAATTCTTCCTTCCTTTTCTTCCAACCAAGCCTGAAATTTCTTTTCGGCCTGCTCCTCTGTAAAAGCCCCTTTCTTGACTCCTCCCAATAAGTGCATTTTCATCAGTACCCCTTTGTACGATAAAATAGCCCTAGCGGTATTGGTAGGCTGAGCGCCATTTTGTAACCATTCCAAGGAATGATCTAAATTGAGGTCTATGGTAGCCGGATTGGTGTTGGGATCATAGGTGCCTAACTTTTCGAGGAATTTTCCGTCTCTTTTGGCGCGGCTATCCGCGGCAACGATCCAATAAAATGGTTTTCCTTTTTTCCCGTGTCTCTGTAATCGAATTTTAACTGGCATATCACATTAATTATGTAGGGTGCCCGACCCTCGGTTATTAATTCTTTAAGTGTGCTTTCTTTAAAGCGGATGCAAAGATAGGTTTTCTTTTTTGATGTTACAATGAATATGGAACGGAAAAAAAAGCCCTTTAATTGTTAAGGGATTTAACATTGTCCCAACAAAATGTTAAGATAACGCTAAACCCCCGTAAATATTAGGTTTTCCGGGAATTTTTGTTATCTTATAAATAGTTGTTATTGAAAAACAATAACCGTTATTAACTTAAATGATAAGAGATAAAATGAAGTATTCTGAAAAAGTTTCAAACAAATTAAATGAATTATTGGAAAAAACGTATGACGCTGAAAAGGGTTATAGGTTGGCCCAGGATAAGGTGGATAATCCATCCATCAAAAAGTTCTTCGGAGAACGCGTACAACAGCGCTATAATTTCGGACATGAGTTGAAAACCGAGATAAGTAGTTTCGGACAACTACCGGAAAAAGGCGGAAGTGTAAAAGGAAGCATTCATAGAACATGGATGAATTTAACTAGCTCCCTCTCCTCAAATGAGGAAGAACGAATGTTGGAAGAAGTAGCACGCGGCGAGAAAAAAACGGTCGAGGAGTACAATGAAATTTTAAACAATGATGAATTTGTATTACCAGAATCTACTAGACAGTTGCTGACAAGGCAGCGGGACGCTATTCAAGCTTCTATTGAAGTGGCCAAAAAATACGAAGAACTAGTATCCTAAAAATAGGATTAAGTTCCAAATCTAGAGAAAATCCGAGTGTGGGGACACTCGGATTTTTTGTGCGTTGATAACTCGTTAAAACTCTTCTTTTACAGGGGAGGCCGTTTTGTTATTTTTATAGGCTTCTAGTTAACGACCATAAACCCGTCTGGATGTATTTGATTTTTGATACCGAAACCACTGGTCTTCCCAAACGCTGGGATGCGCCCATCACCGATACCGACAACTGGCCTCGATGTGTTCAAATCGCTTGGCAGTTGCACGATGCGATGGGAAATCTGTTGGAGCATCAGGATTATTTGATACGGCCCGACGGATTCAACATCCCCTACGATGCGGAACAGGTTCATGGTATCTCTACCGCACTTGCCGAAGCCAAGGGCGTACCCATGGTCGAGGTGCTGGAAAAGTTTAATGCGGCCATGGCCCGGACCAAATTTGTGGTCGGGCAGAACGTTGGCTTCGACTTGAACATCATGGGGGCCGAGTTTTATCGTGCAGAAATCGATAATGCCTTGCAAGAACTGCCCGTATTGGACACCTGTACCGAGGAGACGGCGGCACTTTGTCAGATTCCGGGCGGACGTGGCGGTAAGTTCAAGCTGCCCACACTGACCGAACTGCACGAGTATCTTTTTAAGGAACCGTTCGATGAGGCCCACAATGCGACCGCCGACGTCGAAGCGACCACCCGCTGTTTTTTGGAGTTGGTCCGAAGAAAACACTATCCGGCGGAAAAATTGGATGTACAACCCGACTATTTCCACAACTTTTCGGAGGCCAATCCCCAGGAGATTGAACTGATCGGTCTTAGGCATATCAACCTTAAGAAGGCTTCCAGGAAGATTGCCGACCAACTTTGGGAAGAAGATACCGGTGGGGTGTCCGAAGCGCAAATGACCAAAAACCTCGAGACGCTCGAGGAGGCTGCCTTTGCACACCTACACAACCATTCCCAGTTTTCGGTATTGCAATCCACGATTAACATTAAGGCCTTGGTAAAGGCGACCGCCGACCATCAAATGCCCGCCGTCGCCCTCACCGATCACGCCAATATGATGGGGGCCTTTCATTTTGTAAAGGAAATCGGCGCCCATAACAAATCGGTTAGGGAAAGGAATGCCGAGGCCTTTGAAAAAGGGGAAGCACCGGTCGCCAAGGAAATTATCCCGATTGTCGGCTGTGAATTCTTCGTATGTGAGGACCACACCAATAAAAATGTAAAGGATTACGGGTATCAAATCGTACTGCTGGCCAAGAATAAGAATGGTTATCACAATCTGGCCAAAATGTCGTCCATCGCTTATACCGACGGATTCTATTACGTGCCCCGAATCGATAAAAAAGTCATTGAGCAATACAAGGAAGATATCATTGTACTCACGGGAAACCTTTATGGCGAAGTTCCCGGAAAAGTGCTGAATATCGGTGAGAACCAGGCAGAAGAGGCCTTGCTGTGGTGGAAAGAGCGGTTCGGAGACGATCTCTATCTTGAAATCATGCGGCATGGGCAGGAAGATGAAGATCGAGTGAACCAAGTGCTTATCGAGTTCGCTAAAAAACATCAAGTGAAACTGGTCGCTACCAACAACACCTATTATTGTGCCAAGGAAGATGCCGACGCGCACGATATTCTGTTGTGTGTGAAGGACGGGGAGAAGCAAGCGACCCCCATCGGTCGCGGTCGCGGATATCGCTACGGATTACCCAATCAGGAGTACTACTTCAAGTCGCAGGAAGAGATGAAAGCCTTGTTCAAAGATCTTCCCGATTCGATATTGAACGTTCAGGAGATTATCGATAAGATAGAGCCCTACGAATTGGCCAGGGACGTGCTCTTGCCCAAGTTCGACATCCCGGAGGAGTTCAAGGAAGTGGAAGACGAATTGGACGGTGGCAAACGGGGCGAGAACGCCTATTTGCGACACATCACCCACGAAGGGGCAAAGGAACGCTATGGGAAAATCACCCCCGAAATTGAGGAACGCATTGATTTTGAGCTTAAGACCATTGAAAACTCGGGATATCCCGGCTACTTTTTGATCGTAGAGGATTTTATCCGGGAAGCGAGGAATATGAATGTGTCAGTTGGGCCAGGGAGGGGTTCCGCGGCCGGTTCCGTAGTTGCCTATTGCCTTAAAATCACCAATATAGATCCCCTCAAGTACGATTTGCTTTTTGAGCGGTTCCTTAATCCCGATCGGGTATCGATGCCCGATATCGATATTGATTTCGATGATGAGGGTAGAGGCCGGGTGATGGAGTATGTGATCAATAAATATGGCGCTAATCAGGTGGCCCAAATCATTACCTATGGTACGATGGCGGCCAAATCATCGATACGGGATACGGCCAGGGTGTTGGATCTACCCTTGGGCGATGCCGACCGTATTGCCAAGTTGATTCCGACCATGTCGAAGCTGGGGAAGATTTTCGGGGTTTCCGAGACAGACCTCAAAAAAAAATTCAGGGCCGACGATTTGGAAAAGGTCCACCAACTGTTGAATATATCCGAAGGGGACGATTTGGAGGGCCAGACCTTGAAAATGGCCCGCGTGCTGGAAGGTTCGCTCCGGAATACCGGTATCCATGCCTGTGGTGTCATCATTACTCCAGACGATATTACCAATTTTGTTCCGGTAGCTACTGCCAAGGACTCCGACCTGTACGTCACCCAGTTCGATAACTCGGTCGTGGAAAGTGCCGGACTCTTGAAAATGGATTTCCTGGGGCTCAAGACCTTGACCTTGATCAAGGATACGGTGAAGATCGTGAAGGCCAAACACGGCATCGAGTTGGTGCCCGACGAGTTTCCTTTGGATGACGAGAAAACCTATGAGCTGTTTCAACGGGGTGATACCGTAGGGATTTTCCAATATGAATCGCCTGGGATGCAAAAGCACATGAAAGACTTGAAACCTACGGTTTTCGATGACCTCATTGCCATGAATGCCTTGTACCGTCCTGGTCCTATGGAATACATACCCAGCTTTATTGCCCGAAAGCACGGTCGGGAGGAGATTTCCTATGACCTGCCCGATATGGAGGAGTATTTAAAGGAAACTTACGGGATTACCGTGTACCAGGAACAGGTGATGTTGCTTTCCCAAAAGTTGGCGGGCTTTACCAAAGGTGAGGCCGACGTGTTGCGGAAGGCTATGGGGAAAAAGATATTTGCCGTGCTCCAAAAGATGAAGCCCAAGTTTTTGGAAGGGGGCGCCGCCAATGGGCATCCGACCGAAACCTTGGAAAAGATATGGAAAGATTGGGAAGCCTTCGCTTCCTACGCCTTTAATAAAAGTCACTCTACCTGCTACGCCTACATCGCTTATCAGACCGCTTATTTGAAAGCGCATTACCCGGCGGAATACATGGCGGCCGTGTTGAGCAACAACATGAACGACATCAAACAGGTGACTTTCTTTATGGAAGAGTGTAAACGTATGGGTCTCGATGTGCTGGGACCCGATGTGAACGAATCGTATTACAAGTTCGCGGTCAACAAGGAGGGTGCTGTGCGTTTCGGAATGGGTGCGATCAAGGGAGTGGGCCGTTCCGCCGTGGAGACCATTGTGGAGAACAGAAAAAAGGACGGTCCCTACCGATCGGTCTTTGATATGGCGAAGCGTGTCGATCTTCGGGCGGCCAATAAAAAAGCATTTGAAAACTTGGCAGTGGCGGGCGGATTCGATTCGTTCGGAACGGCCCATCGGGCCCAATACTTTCATGAAGAGGGTGATGGCATCACCTTTTTGGAAAAAGTAATCAAGTACGGGGCCAAGTTTCAAGAGAACGAAAACTCGAGCCAGGTAAGCTTGTTCGGGGATGCCAGTGAGGTACAGATTCCAGAGCCGGTCGTGCCTCCCTGTGAGGAGTGGGGTACCATGGAAAAACTGCGACGCGAAAAAGAAGTAGTGGGCATTTATATTTCCGGCCATCCGTTGGATGATTTTAAGACCGAGATCAATGCGTTCTGTAATGCCAGCGTCTCCCATGCAGCCAATTTAGAGGAGTATGTGAACCGGGAACTTTCCTTTGCCGGGGTCATCACCGATGTGCAGCACCGTACCTCAAAAAACGGGAAGGGTTGGGCTGCGTTCACGATGGAAGACTATACCGATTCATTCGAATTCAGGATTTTTGGGGAGGAATATCTCAAATTCCGCCACTTTTTAATGATCAACTCATTTGTGTACATCAAGCTGTTCGTCCGAGAGGGGTGGGTGAATCGCGAAACCGGAAAAAAGGGCGATCCGCGAATGCAGTTCAACAGTTTTATGCTGCTACAGGAAGTCATGGAGGCCTACGCCAAGAAATTGACCATTAAACTGAATATCGACGAATTAAAGGAGGAGCGTATCCATCGATTAAAGGACACGTTGGTGTCTCACAAGGGCAGCCATCCTTTGAACTTCGTGGTGTACGAGATGGAAGAGGAAATCAAGGTCAACCTTTCCAGTAGAAAACAAAAAGTACAGATTACCAGTGAACTGTTACATGTTTTGGAGGAACAGGAAGTACATTATAAATTGAATTGATTTTTACCGCTCCCCTTGTCTGTGTACCTTCCACCTTATAATGATGGTGTGAACCTTATGAATCGATTTCTTGACGTACGGCAGATTCTTGGATTCCTAGGAGTCTGGGGATTGGTCTTGTTGGCACTAATCGTTTTTGATGCCTGTAAAGAGTCCGGTCCCTCATCGGCTTACGTCGATTTGGAACCGGTTGCCTACCATGAAAATGGTCAGGGTTTTGTGGGGTCCGAAAGTTGTCGTGAATGCCATGCGGATCTGTACCGATCTCATATGAAAACGGCCCACCATCGGACCTCGAGCGTCACCGATAGTGGCTCGGTCAGAGGAAATTTTGAGGCCGGCCGGAACACGTACAATCTGAATGACTCCCTTGGTTTTAGGATGGTGGCGGATCCAAACGGTTGGTACCAAGAGTCGTATTGGACAAAGGAAGGCCGAATGGCCTCCAGGGATACCTTGGATATCGTCATTGGCTCTGGCACCAAGGGGTAGACCTTTTTGAGTTGGGAAGACGATGCCCTGTATCAACTACAGGTATCCTACTATCACCGACGGACGAATGGACGAACAGCCCGGGAATGTCTCGCAATCAGTTTGTCGATTCCAGGCCGGTGAACAGTTCTTGCTTGGAATGTCACGTCACCTTTGCCAAAAGCACGGCGCTCTATGGTATAGGAAATACCTTTCGGAAGAAGGAAATCCTCTATGGAATCGATTGTGAACGCTGCCATGGACCGTCGGAGGCCCATGTAAAGTTTCATCGAAAACGACCCGGGATGACCACCGCCCATGCCATGATTGCCTACGATACCTTAACCAGACAACAACGTTTAGACGCTTGTGCCCTCTGTCATTCAGGGGTACGGACTCCTCTTAGACCGGCCTTTCTTTTTCTTACTGGGGACCGGCTATCCGATTTCTCGACCGTGGACGAAGCCGTCCTGAACGATCCTGCCAGCTTGGATGTACATGGTAATCAGTATGGAGTATTGACCGCAAGCAAGTGTTTTCAAGGTTCTGAAACCATGGATTGTAACAGCTGCCATAGTCCTCATGAAAATCAACGGGGCGACTTGCCTACCTTTAATCAAAAATGTGTTCAGTGTCATCAAGGGACGGGACCTCGGGCCCATTGCTCCGCCGAGGAGCGACTGGTTTTAAGGAAGGGTAACAATTGTATTGGCTGTCATATGCCGCTCCTCGATTCGAAGGATGCGGATTGCGTTAGGCGACGATAGCCTGGGTACCGCTGTGCAGGTGCGTACCCATTTAATCGCGATCTATAAACAGGGGGGTTAAAGAGCTCTTGGATATAGTTTTAACCAATACCGTCATAGGCAATATGAATGTTCTTTGGGTAAGGAAAACGGCAAATATTTGACTAACTTTGCGTAATTAATAAAAGATACAGTCATGGCTTTAGAAATAACGGATGCTACTTTTGACGAGGTAGTTTTAAAAAGTGATAAACCGGTTGTGGTAGACTTTTGGGCCGCTTGGTGCGGACCCTGTAGAATGGTCGGACCGATCATCGATGAGGTGAGCAACGAATATGAAGGTAAGGCAGTAGTCGGCAAGGTCGATGTAGATGCCAATCAGGAATTTGCCGCCAAGTACGGGGTACGTAACATCCCAACCGTTTTGGTATTCAAAGACGGGGAAATCGTGAACAGACAAGTAGGGGTTTCTCCCAAAAAAGTCTATACCGATGCGATTGACGCCGTTTTATAAGAGTGAAAATGAAAGCATTTGAAATCCCGCCTAGGCGGGATTTTTTGTTTCCAGTCGAAAAAGTAGCGGTTGGCTTCCATTATATCTGATAACGAGCATCCAGCTTCCTTCTTCTTTTTGCTGTATCTTAGTACTATGAACCTTCAATCCGAATTAAACAAGGCCTCCCTTTTTCAAAATCTGGAACTGTTGGCACAACAGGTGGTCGAGGGTTTTATCAGTGGCATTCATAAGAGTCCGTTTCACGGGTTCTCCGCGGAGTTTGCCGAGCACAAGATTTACAATATCGGGGAAAGCACCAAACATATCGATTGGAAACTCTTTGCCAAGACCGATAAACTTTACACCAAACGGTACGAGGAGGAAACGAACTTGCGGTGTCATATGATTTTGGATAGTTCGGCCTCGATGTATTATCCCGAGGTCAAGAAGTTGGGTATTGATCATTTGAACAAAATCGGTTTTGGGGTATTGGCCATCGCCGCTTTAATGAATATCTTGAAAAGACAACGCGATGCGGTGGGGCTCAGTGTCTACTCCGATGCGTATCATTTTTATTCCTCCGAAAAGGGCAGCGAACGCCATTATCAACGGTTATTGGCAAAGTTGAGCGAAATCAGTACCGATAGTGTCCCGGCCAAGAATACGGAGACTTATTCCCATTTGCATTTAATTGCCGAAAAAATCAAACGTCGCAGCTTGATCTTCTTGTTTACCGATATGTTCCAAACCGCCACCGATGACGAAAAGCTATTCGATGCCTTGCGACATTTAAAGTATAACAAACACGAAGTGGTCTTGTTTCACCTACTGGATAAATCTACGGAATACCATTTTGATTTTGATAATACCCCCAAACGCTTTTTAGACGTAGAGACCGGAGATCATATCGATCTCTATGCCGATACCATTAAGGAAGCCTATGAAAAGGGGGTAGAGACGTATTTTGCCGCGCTGCGCTTAAAATGTGCGCAGTACAAGATCAAATATGTCGAGGTAGACGTACAAGCGAATTTCTCCAAGGTTTTGAACACCTATTTGGTCGAACGGCAGAATTTTCTGTGAGGGCGGGTTATTTTTGAATGAATTTGTTTGCGCAATTCAATAAGCAATGTATATTTGCACACGCTTTGCAAAAAGCGTTGAACAAGATTTGTATCTGGCTGTTGCCGGGGTCCGTTTTAGGATAAAATCATTGGTCTGGTAGTTCAGTTGGTTAGAATACCTGCCTGTCACGCAGGGGGTCGCGGGTTCGAGTCCCGTCCAGACCGCAATAAGTAAAACCCTTCGCACAATGTGCGTGGGGTTTTTTTAGTTTCGAAAACAAAAAGCTCGCTTTTGGAATTTGAGAAACTATAAAAAAGTATGCCAACGATGTTGGCATAAGGGTTTGAGTATTGAAGGGCCACCCTTTGGGCCGCTTCCGAATGCAATGAGGAAGCAATCCCGTCATCTAGTGAATCAAAGTACATCTTCATGCTGTTGCGCCAATAGAGCCAACGAAGTTGGGATAAGGTTTGAGTATTGCAGGGCCGCCTGTAAGCTTCCTCAAAAAATCGAACTGTTTAAAAGTAGAATATTAATCTTAATTTTAAACAGTATGAGAGGGAGCTTCAGTGTCTTCGACCTGATGGGCGACTTTAACCGAGAGGCCCTTTGTACGAAGGGAAACTTCTCCATTCCGGGGCTTCGCATCGTGGAATATCGAAGGGATGCGATAGAGATTCATGGCAAGCCGTAGGCCATTCGTGTGGCCAATGGAATCGAGTTTCTCTTAAGAGTGTGCGTGAACTACCGTGAAGTCGAGGACATCGAGATGGAATACATCCAACCGGGCCATAACGGGTACATCGAACTGTTCAACCGCACCTATAGAGAGGATGTACTAGACGCCCATTCTTTTAGGGACATTGAAGAGGTGAACCTGGAGACCGAGCGGTTGAGGTAGGAATACAACTGTTTCCATCCACATAAATCGTCGGGACGGAGCGGCCCGAAAGAATATTTGGAGGAATTTTCAAAGGGGCTTGCCCCTTTGAAACATCATTTTGTTTAATTTACCGCTGTATGAAAAGGGATAAGTCTTCACTTTTGCTTTAAATGTTGCAGAGCACTGATAGCATAAGTAGGTTCTATGCGAATAGCGTGCTTATAAATTTGGGGATTTACCCTTTCATTAATAATATGGGAATGAAGACTTGGAATATGTAAAACAAAATTTTGATGCACTTCAGAACCATATGAGAAGGCTCCTAAACTAGCAGGGATAACTAATTATTGACCTATTTTCATAGATGTACACACAACTCGATTAAAAGAATATAATTGCTAATCAACTGAACCCGTGCAACCAAAATCAATAGTTGTAATTTTTATTTTGTCGGCAGCACTCGCAATCGGAGTACGTTGCCAAAAGGAAAAAATTCAGAGTACTGAAGATATAGCGATTCCTCCAAACGTAATAGTATTGTTAGCTGACGACTTGGGCTATGGAGACCTATCTATATATGGTAGTCAGTCGATTGAAACTCCAAATATTGATTCTTTGGCGAGATTAGGAATGAGATTCTCAAGTTTCTATGCTGGATCTGCAGTATGTTCACCATCAAGAGCCTGCCTACTTACGGGAAAGTTTCCTTTGCGTTTTGACATCAGACGGCATTTCACCGATGAAGAGGAGCATCTACCAACAAGCGCTACAACCATTTCCGAGATTTTGGGCAGGGCCGGATACTTTACTGCCCATATAGGCAAATGGCACCTTGGTGGGCTACGTCCTAAAGATTATAAGGCTCGGAACCTAGGTCAAAAAGCAAATCCAGGCCCTTTGCAACATGGTTTTGACCATAGTTTGACAAGTATTGAAGGAGCGCCCATAAGACCTGATTTAATAAACAAAAGGCAATTGTACCGTCAAGGCGGAAAATATATGGTTCGCAATGATCAAAGAGCCAAAGAGAATTCAGGACACTGGACTGAAATAAAAGTTGACGAGGCTATAGAGGTAATAGATATGAGCACCAAGGCCCAGAAGCCTTTCTTTTTGAATTTATGGTTTGATGTGCCCCATACACCTTATGAACCGGCACCAGAACCGCATTACTCAAAATACAAAAGACTTGGTGTTCAGGGTGACCAATTAAAATTTCGATCCATGGTTTCGCATCTTGATGCAAATATTGGACGTTTAATTCGTCACCTGAAAGGAAAGGGGATATTTGAAAATACACTGATACTATTTACCTCGGATAACGGTCCGGCATATGAGGGTAGTCCGGGTCCTTTTAGGGGAGGTAAAACTGATTTACATGAAGGGGGCATTCGAGTTCCCATGTTTGCTGTTTGGAAAAATAAAATCCCACAAAATTCGCACTCTTTTAACACCATACATATGGCGGACCTTTTGCCAACGGTATGCGATGCGGTCAACATCAAAATCGAGGACTCTTTAAATCTGGATGGTAAAAGCCAATGGAACGTTTTTACAGACAATGAGGGATATACTTTGCGAGAACCTCTATTTTGGCAAATGGATCTCTACAAACATTTTCAAAATCAAGGACCTAAACCAAAGCCATTTTCAACTTCTGTAGTCATTGAAGGTAAGTGGAAAATGTTGGCAGATAGTATAAATCCTGTTGAATTATTTAATTTACAACAGGATCATAGAGAACTTTACAATTTGCTTGGATCAGAACCAGAAATCGAAAGAAGTTTATCGGGCAAATTGGAAGATTTTTTGCAAGCAGAAAGAAACAGATCAGGTTTTTTGGAAAGTAACTAACTCAAGTTACCTAGTATAATATTGTTTTCCTAAACTGGAAGGCCGTTACGAACAATATCGGCTTACTATTAATTTCATACCTCGCACGTCCTCCACCCATAGGGTTGAAATATCTTTTGTGACTAGGTCTTGCAAATCTCTGTAACGCTCGCTAAGAACCAAGGGGTATGAGCCGAATAATTTTCCTATTCGGCTCAAAAACTACGAAATATGAGCTGATTAGGAGTGTTATTTGGCTCAACCCTTTCGCCTTTAGTATATAAAAGGATGACCGAGTTTATAGCAAATGAAAATGACTTTTTTTAATAAACCATTGGTCGAATTTCAGCGTATGGATAAACGAAGGATATTCCTTACTTTTTGAAATTCTCATCACGTTGTATCGAGAATTATGATTGAAAATGTAAAGAAAAATAAGCGCCAGTTAGGTCACCTTTAGACTTGAAGAATAACCAAAAAGCCCGAAAACTTTTAGTTTCCAGGCTTTTGTTGTAATGAACTCCAGGTATAGCCGGCATGTCCAGTTTTTCCATTTATTCTCTGAACTTTTCCAAAATCTCCATTCGTTTCCGGTTCCTATCTTTATGTCGCTGGCCGAAATTCTTGTAGCTCTTGCTCGCCATCTCATAGGCCATTTTAGTGTGAGATTCACAGGCCTTCCAGCCAGCAATATGATTTGTACCACCAATGTCGAGCACCTGGTCACATAGGTCAGTCCCAGCAGGAAATTTTTTCTCAGAAACGAAGTTCTCCATAGCAAAGGGCTCTTCAAAAGGAAATCCATCTGAATCAAACCTCTGGATGAAATCTAAGAGCAACACAGCACCTATGGATCCCGTATCCTCTGACCAGCCAGATACGCCCGTTTGGCCGTAGTCATTATTGCTGAAATGATTTCCCTCATTTAGGGGATCTGGCGTATTTAAGCCATCGTTAAGATGCCAGTTGACCGTTGAGACCAGGGTAGCCGCATCTTGTTGTACTGGTGCAAATCCACCTCCTGGTATGGGTAGAACGCTTCCCAATTTGTTGTTTTGGAAATGGTTGTTCCTACCTCCATGCAACCAGAGTTGCGGCCCATAGGTCGTTAACCCGCTAAGATCATTGTTGATGAATCTGTTATTGCGACCATAGGGTTCTTTCAATAGACCGGAATAACCTCCTGTACCGGTTATTACATTGCCCTTGACCAAGGTGTTATTAATACCGTGGGCGGAAGTGCCAACTATAATCCCCGCTGCATCAATACCCTCAATTTCTATGGTATTATCTATGATCCTGACCGGTGGGTTATCGCCCCAATCCGGTCCTGTCTCGGTAGTTACTTGCCATGATCCAATGAACATGCCCTCAAATGCAAAAGAATTAGTGCTCATGATATTGTCCAGAATATCGAGTTTGTGGTCAAATCCGAATATAAAGACACACTCAAAACATTCCTGCATCTCATTCTGAACTATCTCCGTATTTCCGGTGGTTTCAATGGCAAGGTAAGGGTAGAAGGCAGATATTGTATTATTCAGCACTTTGATACCACCCGGGGTAGCTGCGATTGCCACTCCACCCCCAAATTCACCTACACTAACCGTATTACTGTAGATGACAACCGGTTTCCCATTTTCTTGTACATAAACAAGAATACCGTCGTGGTTACAGTTGAATTCAATGTCTCGCACCTCCACCCCTGGCGCACGAATACTAATGGGGACTCTTAACTTTCCAAGTTCCGGGACACTTTGTGTCTTCGCCCCATTTAATATGGTAGCCGGCCCTTTTAAAATGACATTGGGTCTGGTGATATCCACACCCCCGGTAATTTCGTCAGAACCGAAGTCGAACACTCCGCTCAGTGTGATTCTGTCGTAATTGTCTACGGCATTTTGCACGGCAGGAAGGTCTACTACTGGGTTACTCTGTCCTATGACGGTAAAAAACTCTTTTGAAGCAGCCAGGTCAACCTTGGTAGTTGCATCTCCTGCTTGTGTTCCTTCTAAAATCTTTGAATCCAAATTATCTTTCTCACAAGAGACCAAAGGAATTAAAAGTAACATCAAATAATATAAATACTTTTTCATTGGGTAAGATTAAATGATGATGTAAGGAAAAAATGAAGGGGGAAGTTGTCAGCTGGTTTATGAATAGTAGATCCAAAGCTTGTGCTTAAAGCATGTTAAAAGTAGATTTATATGCATTTTCTGTCAATGACCTGCGTCATTCACTACATATTTTCTTTAACAAAGATTTGCCTATTAAAAGGAAGCTAAAACCCTTTACCATTTTAATACAGTTTATGCACGCGGTCTTATACTTAATTATTGTTCTTAATTCATAGAGTTGAAAAAACGATGATTTTCATTCTTGCTGATGGTTGATATAGGAAACTCCTTCAAACGTTAAACTTCGTTAAAAGGTAAGCCTTGCGGTGAGCCTAAAAAACGCCCCCTTGGCAGGCCTTTGGAATAGGGGGTTTTGAAGAAAAGTTCCCCCGAGGCCTTCCAGACCGCCGATAAAAATAAGGCCTCCGAAAGATTTGGGGGCCTTTTTTATTGTGTAAAATTTAGCTTTGTGAAAAGTTTTGGTAATAGCCCATTGAATTCCGAATAAAATGTAGCTCGAAATATAGACGTAGTGCTTCGATAAAACCAAAATCGTTCATATCACAAGTTCTTCACGCAGGGGGTTCACCGTATTAGTTTGGTCTTGAATTCAAAATGTACCATATAAGATCAATTAGCGATACAACCAAGAATGACCAGAAATGAGGCTACACTAATAATTGCTTTCAGTTCTTTTACTTAGTGCAATAAAACGGACATTTTACAAGAGGAAAATTCCACATACAAATTTGCGCAGTCAAATGATTGCATTTTGTATATTTGCAGTCAAATGACTGCGTAATGAAATTAAGAAGAGATGTGTTTCAAGCTATTGCCGACCCAACCAGGAGGGTTATCATTTCAATGGTCGCTGTTCAGGCAATGACCCCAGGGGCTATAGCTGAAGAATTTGATTTTTCAAGGCAGACGATATCCAAGCACATTCAGATACTCACCGAATGTGAGCTACTGAAACAGGAACAGACAGGTAGGGAAATCTATTATCACTTAAATCCTGAAAAGTTGAAAGAAATTGCAAACTTCATTGAACCTTATCGCAAGATGTGGGATGAACGTTTTGATAAGCTTGAGACTATTATGAAAAACCAACCAAACAAAGCATAGTATGGAGCAAAAGACCAAAGTAGTTGCCGAGGAAGGCAAACAAGAGATACGAATTTCACGAGTGTTTGAGTTGCCATTGGAATCTCTTTTCAAAGCTTATGTTAACCCTGAAATTGTGGAACATTGGATGGGAACAAAAGTTATAAAACTGGAAAGCAAAAAGCACGGAAGTTATCACTTCGAAACCACTGACCCACAAGGAAACAAGCATGGCTTTAATGGTACCATCCATGAATTTGAGCCCAATCAAAAAATCACTCGGACTTTTGAAATGGAAAACACAACCTTTCCTGTACAATTGGAGTTTCTCGAATTTCAAGAAATCAACGAAAATAACAGCAAGCTTGAAATGCTTATTGTCTTTAAATCTATTTCCGACAGAGACAACTTGTTAAAACTTCCGTTTGCTTTTGGTCTCAATAGGGCACATAACAAACTCGAAGAACTCCTTTCCAGCTAAAACTAATGCACATGAAAAAAAGGAATAAAATAATTTACTGGATTGCCACTGTTTGGTTATCACTAGGGATGGTCTCCACTGGAGTCGTTCAATTGATACCCTTGGATGAAGAGGCAGAAAAAATGGCCCAATTAGGTTATCCTCTTTACTTGCTTTCAATAATTGGAATCTGGAAACTATTAGGCATTATTGCCGTTTTGATACCGAAGCTTCCCTTAGTAAAAGAATGGGCCTATGCCGGTTTTGCCTTTCTGATGTCTGGAGCCATCTTTTCACATCTAGCCGTTAATGATGGATTGATGGAATATTTTGGGGCGACACTACTCCTTATTCTCACAGTGGTTTCCTGGTACTTCAGACCAGAAAGTCGAAAACCTATATCAAAAATAAATAGCTAACTCATGAATCCAAAAGTTGATAATTATTTAGAACAGGGATGTATGCGTTGTGAGTTAGGCGGAACTCCTGACTGCAAAGTCCATGCATGGACGGCTGAACTGGAAAAACTAAGAACAATCGTCTTGGACTGTGGGTTGACAGAAGAGCTAAAGTGGGGAGTGCCATGCTACACCTTTAACAATAGCAATGTGTTAACTGTAAGTGCGCTCAAGAACTATAGTGTCATAAGTTTCTTCAAAGGTGTTCTATTAAAGGACGCTAAAGATATTTTAGAAATGCCTGGGCCAAACTCCCAATCGGCACGTTACATCAAGTTTGTAGATGCTGAGAGAATTCCTGAAATGGAAGCTGTTGTAAAATCATACATTTATGAAGCCATCGAGGTGGAAAAGGCAGGCCTTAAAGTACATTTCAAGAAAAACCCTGAGCCCATTCCTGCAGAACTGGAACATAAGTTCGAAGAGGACCCCGTCTTAAAGTCGGCATTTGAATCGTTGACCCCTGGAAGACAACGAGGGTACATTCTTTATTTCTCACAGCCCAAACAATCAAAGACCCGTGAATCTAGAATCGAAAAATGTACCGGAAAAATTTTGAATGGAGAAGGCCTTCACGATAAATATAACAGTAGAAAAAAAATCTAAATGTCGTATTCAAGCAACATATCCAGACTGTCACGGCTGACATCCATTCTGCTTAAACTGCAATCCAGACCCGCAGTAAAAGTGCAGCAATTGGCGAATTCCTTTGGCGTCAGTAAAAGAACTATATACCGTGACCTAACGGCTTTGGAACAGGTCGGTGTGCCCATAGTCTCTTTGGAAGGTGAAGGTTACACGCTAATGGAGGGCTATGTTATTCCACCGGTAATGTTTACCGAATCGGAAGCCAACGCTTTAATCTTTGGTAAGAAGATGATTGATAAGACCAAGGATGAATCCCTGATTCGAGAATTCAATTCCGCAATTGACAAAATCAAGGCCGTTTTAAGAACGAGTGAAAAAGAAAAAGCAGATTTTCTTGCTCATAGGACCATTATTGGTAAAAACTGGCAAGACGAAACAACAAGTACTTTTTTAGCAGAAATTCAAAAGGCACTCACAAACTTTCTCGTTATTGAGATACACTATAAAAAGGCCGGTGAAAAGAAAATCAGCGCTAGAGATATTGAACCATTTGCCATCTATCACAACATGGAAGAGAATTGGGTAGTAATTGCCTGGTGTCGATTACGAAACGAATATCGAAACTTCAGATTGGACAGAATCCAGAAATTGACCTTAAAGGATGAGCACTTTCCTCCCCACAAAATGACGATGCAAGAATACGAAAAGACACAACGCGATAACCATTTCAATGTACCTGCGACAAAGGGTTGACACAGCGCCTGCTTATTTTTACCAAAAACGATAGACATGCATTCAATAAACTATTACAACACCTTTATCGAAATAGCTCCCGACAGTCCAACAGCTAAAGGTGAAATGCCCCCACTTAAAGGGGAAAAGAAGTCCATTGCCAACCTACAGTTTGAAATGTTACATGAGAACCCCTACAAGTATACTTCAGACGATGTGCTATTTGGTGTTTTCGCCACAAGGCAAAATTTTGATGAACACGAGTTGGAAGAACAAAGGGAGCAGTACTTTTCAAAGGGTCGCCCTTGTCTTCGAGCTTCACCACTGACCAAAAAATTTGGCTGGGGAGTACATGCTGATGAAGAAGGTAAAATTGCCATCTACGGGGCAGAAACCGAGGAGTACAAAGATTTTTTAGAAGATGATTCCATAAAGAAAGTCAAAGCAATGCGTACAAAGCGTAAATGAATCTACATGAAAAAAGTCTTCTACATAATCATATGCACAGCACTCTTTATTCAGTGCTCGCCAAGATTGGGTTTTACCAATCTGGAAAACAATACTTCTTACGGGCTGCATGGAAAACTGACTGCCAAGGAAGGAAAAGGACAAGAGCTTTCCAGCATATTACTTGAGGCGGCTAAACTGATGGAATCGGCTAAAGGTTGCAGATTGTATGCAGTGGGTGTTGATAAAACATATCCGAATGAGGTATGGGTAACGGAGATTTGGGATAACAAACAAGCACATGACAATTCTCTGAATGTTCTCGGAGTGAAGGAACTTATTGGAAAAGCCATCCCAATACTGAAAGGAAGTCCGCAAAAAGGGAAAGAATTAGAAGTAATTGGTGGGTTAGGAATTAGATAACATTGAGGATTGATGGTGTATGTGGCTGATTCAATGAACAGGAACACTATATTTCTTTTGATATTGCAAAGGCGACATACTGGTCACTTTTCGAAATACATCCCGAAAGGCCTTGGCATCGTTATAGCCCACAGCATACATAACCTCGTTGACGGTTTTCCTGCCTTTTTCGAGTTCCTTCTTGGCGGCCTCGATTTTGACCCGTTGCAAATATTCCAGCACCGTATTGGAAGTGGCGTTTTTAAAACGACGCTCAAAAGTCCTTCTGCTTAGCGCCATGTCTCCACAAAGGTCATTGACGGAAATCTTGTCCTGATAGTTCTCTTCTATGTACTCCTGTGCTTTGAGTACCATATCATCCTTGTGGTTCTTTTGGCCGGAGAATACCATAAAAGGCGACTGGCTGCTTCGCTCAATATCAACCATAAATCCTTTGGCGGCCATAACCGCTGTTTCCCTTCCTGCATACTTTTCAATAAGATATATGACCAAATTGGTAAACGCATAGGCCCCACCACTGGTATAGATACCATCGGCATCGGTTACTATCCGCTCATCGGTGAGGATTGCTTTCGGAAAGTGCTCCCTAAATGTTTGGGCAAATTGCCAATGGGTTGAACAGGGCTTGCCATCCAGCAAACCGGTCGCTGCCAAAAAGAAGGAAGACACACAAAGGCTTACGATTTCTGCCCCCTCTTTGTACTGCCCCACGATCCAAGGCATTAATCTCCTGTTTCTGTCCAAGACCGTTTCAAAATCGTCATGAATGGCGGGTATGATGATAAGGTCGGTTTTAATGACATCTTTAATGCTAACTTCTGGTTTGGTCGCAAAAAGGCCCCCTTTGCCATCTACTTCAGTGTCCAGCCCCACCAATTGAATTTGGAATAAGGAATCTCTTCCAGTTTCCTCATAAAATTGGTTCACCCAAGTCAACATTTGATGGGTTCCGGCCACGTTGACCACGCTAACGTGTCCTTTTGGTATCAATATGGATATATGCTTCATCACTTGATTGTTTTGATAGCTAAAGATAATTTAAACCCGTGTCGCAATCAACCCCTCAAATTGACGGAATCACAATGTCAAAATTCCATCTTTGTCATGTATCTTTAAGGTAACTATTTGAACAACAAACCAATATAGAATGAAAACAATCTGGTTGAACTTACCCGTCAAAGACCTACAAAGGTCCAAACAATTCTTTAGGAACATTGGTTTTCGTGAGAATCCAATGCATCGAAACGCGGAGCATTTGGGCAGTTTTTTAATAGGTGAACATGACTTTGTAGTGATGTTGTTTCCACAGGAACAAATGAGCCAATGGCTTCAAAAAAAGGTGACCGATACGAATGAAAGCAATGAAATGCTTATCAATATCGATGCCCAGAGTAAGGATGAAGTGGATGCTTTTGCCGAAGCGGTTAAAAAAGCAGGAGGAACCGTTTATCAAACTCCCCAAGAGGTCGATGGCTGGATGTATTTGTTCAGTTTTGGCGATTTGGACGGCCATTGCTGGAACATGCTGCATATGGACATAGAGAAAATGCCTAAATCTTAAACCAAATTAATATATGCTAGAAGAATTAAAAAACAGTCTTTGGCAACAGTTCGGTGCCAGTATCGATATGTTGATCAATGCACTTGATGCGTGTCCTTCAACCCTGTACAAAACCAATAAGCGCTTTTTCTATATGGCCTATCATGCTATTGTTTTTCTGGACTATTACCTGACTGTTCCCCCGACAGATTTTGAACCACGTCTACCATTTACCATTGTAGAAAAGGAAGATATGCCCAAGGAGGCCTTGGATGATGTGCTGCCCAATGAGCATTACCCCAAAGAACAGCTTTTGGAGTACATCAAATCAAGCAAGAAGAAGTGCCTTAGTTTAATTATGAGTATTAAGGAAAATGGGAATCCCCGTTTTATGGAGGATGTCGAAGTTGGTAAAATGGACTATTCCCTTATCGAAATATTGCTCTATAACCTACGGCACATTCAGCATCATGCCGCCCAACTGAATATGATACTAAGAAATGAAGGACTTGAACCCCCAAAATGGGTGGCACGAGTCATTTAAAACAACAATCAAAAATCAATAAATATCAACACATGAAAGTAAATCCTTATCTCAATTTTGACGGCAATGCAGAGGAAGCATTCCGTTTTTACAAATCCATCTTCGGAGGGGAGTTCATTTCCCATATGAAAATGAGCGATGCCCCCGATACGGACAAGCTTCCGGAAAATGAGAAGAATCGTACCATGCATATCTCGCTGCCCATAGGTAACAACACCATCCTCATGGCTTCGGATATTCTGCCCTCTGTGGGTCACAAGTTGAATGCTGGAAACAACAATTACATATCCATACACCCAGAATCCCGGGAAGAAGCCGACAGATTGTTCAACGGGCTATCAGCAGGTGGTGACATCGAAATGCCCATGGAAGACCAATTCTGGGGCGATTATTTTGGCGCTTTTACCGATAAATTCGGGGTCATGTGGATGGTGAATTTCAATCCCGATTTCTAAAAAATATGGAATGACATCCGAAATCGCTTCATACCATACTGCACAAACCGGGGACGACCGATGGATCTGTGAGCAACTAGAGCAACTCATACGACAGTTCTTGCCTGAGGCCCAAGGCAAAATCTGGCATGGGCACCCTGTTTGGTTTTTAAACGAAAATCCCATTGTAGGATACAGCAAGCAGAAAGCAGGTATTCGTTTGATGTTTTGGAGTGGAGCCAGTTTTGGGGAGCAAGGGTTGAATGTGTTGGGCGCAACCTTTAAGGACGCTTCTATCTTCTATACAAATGTTGACCAAATTGACCCAAAAACCTTGAAAAGGTGGCTCCAAAAAGCTAGGGAAATCCAGTGGGACTATAAGAACATCGTCAAAAGAAAAGGAGAATTAATTCGATTAAAATAATTAATGGAAACAAACTTTAAACCCGACGGCTACAATTGTGTTTCCCCTTATTTCATTGTCGATGACCCACAATGCTTCATCGACTTTCTGAAAACAGTTTTTGATGGAGATGTAACGCGATGCTTTACAAAAGATGATGGACAAATCAACCATGCCGAAGTCAAGATCATGGACTCCATTGTCATGCTGAGTGGTACAACAGCAGATTATCCTGCAAACAGTCTTTTGCTTCATGTATACGTCCCCGATGTAGACAAAGTATATGAAAAAGCCCTTAGAGCAGGTTGTCAAGGCCTTGAAGTGCCCAGGAATAAGGACGACGACCCTGACAAGCGGGGAATGTTCCAGGATGATATGGGAAACACTTGGGCCATTGGCACACAAAAGCAATAAAGATGATGAAAACAATCACGGTAGCGACAAAAGTTAATGGTGGTATCGACAAAATCTGGGAGTGTTGGACCAACCCCGAACATATCGTCAATTGGAATTTTGCCATCCCTGAATGGCATTGTCCAAAAGCGAGTAACGACCTGGAGGTTGGAAAGTCATTCAATTACCGTATGGAAGCCAAAGATGGTAGTATGGGCTTCGATTATGAGGGCACCTATACCAAGATGGAACCAAGATCATCGATTGCGTATGTGCTTGAGGATGGAAGAAAGGTCAGCATCAATTTCACGAAAGTGGGTGATACCGTTTCCATTGTCGAAACCTTTGAAGTAGAGGACATCAATACCTTGGAGCAACAACAACAGGGCTGGCAGGCTATTTTGGATAATTTTAAAAAGTACGTCGAATCCAATTGAAACCGAGATGACCAAAATCAATATACAAGCCGATTGTGGCAATTCGCCAAGAAAAGAATTCTTGAAAGAACTGAATATCGCTTTCGCCAAAGGAAATGCTAATTTCATTGTAGAACATGCCAGTGACGATATGGTTTGGACCATTTATGGTGACAAGAAAATTGAGGGCAAAGAAGTATTTCGTGAGGAAATCCACATCATGAAACAATATACAGCTGATGAAATGACTTTGAATAGCATTATTACCCATGGAAGGGAGGCTGCAGCCAATGGTGAGATGCGAATGGGGGATCATACCTATGTCTTTTGCGATGTCTATTCCTTCACCAACACAACAAGTATGGTTTTGAAGGAAATGCAATCCTATGTCGTCAAACTTTAACACGGTCCTTTGGCTGAGATAACCTTAAAAAAATGGAATCATGAATCCCGTAGTACATTTTGAGTTTCCCTATAAGGACGGAGAAAGAATATCCGCATTTTACAAAACGGTTTTTGGGTGGGAATTGACCCCTTCGGGAGCGGACTTTGGTAGCTATATTTTGGCCACGACGGCAGAAACAGATGCCAAACCGGGTTCGCCAGCTGGGACAATAAATGGCGGCTTCTTTCCTTTAAATCCTAATAGACCAGGGCAGTATCCGTCGGTGGTGATCGGTGTCGGGGATATCGAGGAATCCATGAAGGCCATAAAACAACATGGCGGAGCCGTTTTGGGTGAACCCCATAACATTCCAAATTTTGGTTTTTACGTTGCCTTTTATGATACGGAAGGGAATAGAAACAGTATTATTCAGCCATCTAAAATGCAGACTTTATGAAGAAAATTTTTGAAACCTATAGACCAGAGGGATTCGGCACTGTAAATAGCTATTTGTTTATTGAAAATCCTGAAGAGCTGATAGATTTCCTGAAATATGCCTTCTATGCCGAGGAAATAAACCGTTCCATAAACCCTAAAAACGGAGATATTGCCAATGTGATTCTTAAAATTGGAAATTCCTGTTTTATGATAAGCCAAGCAAGGGGTCAGTTTTTGAATATGCGAACGGCGTTTTATCTCTATGTTGAGGACGTCGATGAAATGCATAAAAGAGCCATTGAACATGGAGCCATCAGTGAACTTGAGCCTTCAGATATGGATTATGGTGATCGACAATCTGGAATTGTTGACCCTAGTGGAAATTATTGGTGGATTTCAAAACGACTCGTTAGAAAAGGGTATCACGAAAATCAATAACTCAAGATGCAAATAGACCCAATCATTGCCGTAAAAGACGTAAATATCAGTGCCCAATGGTATGAATCCGTATTTGGGTATGCAAGAAAGCATGGCGGGGATGAATTCGCCGTTCTAGTTGACAAGAATGATGACATCATGCTCTGCCTGCATCAGTGGGGAGCACATGAGCATCCAACGATGATGAATCCAAATGTTACTCCAGGAAATGGACTCATATTGTATTTCCGGACGGATCAAATGGAAGAAATACGAAAGAATGTGGAGCAAATGAAGTACCCAGTTGAGGAGGAAATCCATGTAAATCCGAACTCACAAAAAAAGGAATTTTCGCTTCGTGACCCTGACGGATACTATCTGACAATCACGGAGTTTCATAAATTTAAAGGCTACTAATAGAGACAAATGCTACGGGAAAGCTACACCTTCAACTCCTATGCGACCAATAACATCGAGTCTTCAAAAAAATTTTATGGAGAAACCTTGGGTTTGCAAGTGGTTGAAAACGAAATGGGTATCTTGGAAATCAAAGCGGGCGGTAGCAATAGATTTGTTATCTATCCCAAAGAAAATCACCAACCTGCCACCTTTACGGTGCTTAATTTTGAGGTAAAAAACATACAAAGTGAGGTGGATGATTTGATTGCCAAAGGAATCACCTTTGAGCAATATCCGGAACCCATGAAAACGGATGAAAAGGGTATCTGTCGCAGAGATGACCGATTCGCCATAGCCTGGTTCAAAGACCCAGCAGGCAACATAATATCACTAATTCAGGAAAACCAATGAGAGGTCTTGGGGAAATAAAGAAAGACTTTTTGGATGACCTGAACAAATGGCAAAGCATCGTTCAGGAGTATGAACTTAATGTCCTACGAAAACAACCAACGCCTAAACAATGGTCAATTGGGCAGCTTATCAATCACCTCGTCATTGAAACGGACTGGTATTTTTTACAGGCGAGGAAAGCTTTGGTCGACACCCAACATCTTCAAAAATCAAAAAGTCCAACAATTGCGGCATGGTTTATAGCGAATAGCTTTCCTGATGAGCGCTTTAAAGGGCCGGAAGATATGGACGAACCGAAGCAACCCAACTCTATAAACGAGTTGGTCGACAAATTGGAAAGACTCAAAAGTGATGTACGACAAATGACCGATACCATTTCAACAAGTAACTCGAAGGGCAAGTCCAAACATCCTGGCCATCAATTTTTGACTGCCCATGAATGGTTTCAGTTCGCCGAGATGCACTGCAGGCACCACTTTAGGCAAAAGAAAACAATAGACCAGCAATTAAAAAACAAACAGATGAAAACACTGCATTTTGAAACAAAAATCAACGCGCCAGCATCGAAAGTGTATGAAACGATGTTGGGCAAAAAGACCTTTGAAAAATGGACCGCTGAATTCAGTCCCACTTCGCGCTATCAGGGAAGTTGGGAAAAGGGCTCAAAAATCCTCTTTTTGTCGGATGATGCCGATGGGAAAGCCTGCGGAATGGTCAGCCGTATCAACGAAAACCGACCCAACGACTTCGTGAGTATTGAACATACCGGAATTTTGGAGGATGGAGAAGAAATAGTTGTAGGGGAAAAGGTAGATGCCTTCTCAGGTGCTTTGGAAGAATACACATTTGTTCAAGAAAATGATATAACTATCCTAAAAGTACGAATGGATTCCGCGCCAGAATGGGAAGAATATTTCAAAGAATCTTGGCCAAGGGCCTTGTCCAAACTCAAGGAAGTTGTCGAAAGGTAATATTTTTAAGGCTCTATAGATGGGACCGTTTGTGTGATAAGTTCGGAAAGGGTAACTATATACAGAATAGGCTGGCTTATATTGTAATAGGTAAGACTTAATCTGACAATCTTAATAGATTGGGTTTAACCCTTACATTGGATTTGTCAGATGATTGGAGCGGAAAAAATCGTCAAACCCAAGTTGGGATTACTTGAATTGGTCTAGCAATCGGGCAAATTTCCAGCCTTGCAATATCATGGGGCATAGCCTAGATTTTTTTTGATAGCTGCTAAGAAGTTAATGAACGGGTGGGAGCGATGGCCCTACAGGAATGTTGTTTCTCGAGCAACCCCATGACCTGAAGACGTTAGTCTATCGAAGTGGGCTTCTGGGATATCCCGCCAAACAATTAACCCAAATAGAACGATGGCGCCACCGTTTCCCCCAAACTTATTGGACTTGTAATCGAAATCAAAACGCCCCGACTTGGCAAACGTCGCCTGGCTGCCTTAGAAATCGATATCCTGCTATTGACACTTATTTCTTGCCATTTTCGCACCCAAGGTATACACACAAAAATTTTATGTGGGGAGATGCTTTCTAAGGGGTAAGGACAAATGAAACGCCGTATTTTTCAAAGATTACTTTTTTCTGAGTTCAAAAAGGTCTTTTCTTCTATCTTTTAAATTGCGAACGGCCCCAAATTGATTGAGCTCACGTAGTAAGTCGATATCCACATCCGCAATCAAAATCATTTCGGTATTGGGTGTCGCCTCTGCCTTTATGCCATTCGTGGGAAACGAAAAATCACAGGGAGTAAATACCATGGATTGGGCAAATTGGATGTCCATATTTTGGACGTTGGGCAAGTTGCCCACACTACCGGCTATAGCCACATAGCATTCATTTTCTATGGCGCGCGCCTGTGCACAGTTTCGCACCCTGGAATAGCCATTCTGAGTATCGGTCAAAAATGGAATAAACAAAATATCCATACCCTCATCAGCCAAAATCCGGCTCAGTTCGGGAAATTCACTATCGTAGCAGATGAGTACACCTATTTTGCCGCAATCGGTATCGAAAGCCTGTAGTTGATTTCCACCTTGCATACCCCAAACTTTGGCTTCGTCCGGGGTCACGTGCAGTTTTTCGTATCGTTCCATACTACCATCCCTTCGACACAAATAACCAACATTGTACAGGCGCCCATCGACCACCTCTGGCATACTGCCCGTTATGATATTTATATTGTAGGAAATGGAAAATTCCGAGAATTTCTGGACAATGGCCTCCGTATGCTTCGCCAATTCACGAATGGCATCCGGGGTAGACAAATGGTTGTCCTTGGCCATTAAAGGCGCATCGAAAAATTCGGGAAATAGGGCAAAATCCGAGCGGTATCCAGATACGGCATCAATGAAGTATTCGGCCTGTTGCAATAGGGCCTCGAGGTCCTTGTACGGGCGCATCTGCCATTGTATCAATCCCAACCGGATTACCTTCTTCTTGGTAGCCGCCTTTTTGGTAGGCTTGTGGTAATAGATATTATCCCACTCCATCAAAATGGCAAAATCATTTGATGCATTATCTCCTGGAAGGTACCCTTTCATAACCTTGGCAGGGTGAAAATCATTACTGATTTGAAAGTTGAGGACTGGGTCTTGGATCTCCTTCCGCTTCACCTTTTCGATGTATTCCTTTGGAGTAAACGTGTCGGCATACCTGTGGTAATTGGGCATACGCCCTCCAAAAAGAATACTTTTAAGATTCAACTTCTCACAGAGTTCCTTGCGATAATCATACAATCTGCGTCCCAATCGAAGCCCTCGAAACTGTGGTTTTATAAACACTTCGATCCCGTAAAGCACATCGCCGTTGTTATCATGGGTATCAAAAGAGTACTTACCGGTAATTTGCTCGTAGGTGTGTTGGTCATCAAAGGTTTCGTAGTCTACTATGATGGATAAGGCAACCCCGGCCAATTGACCATTGATCTTAATGACGACCTGTCCCTCCGGAAACTTTTCGATCAATGATTTTATATGTTCTTCTTTCCAATAGGCTCCGTTCATGTTCGAATAAGCAGCGATCATTGCCTTTTTGAGGTCTTGATAATCATCCAGTGTCAAAAACTGAAGCTCTATATTTTCAATTTCCTTTATTTCCATACTTTATTTAATCATAAAAGAGGTTCTTTTTGATTGTCTGAATGTAAGACAAGAATTTTGATTATTTATATTTAAACAAGGGATTTATTCCAATTTTTCGCACGGGTCATGGAGGTGCCCATATTTCTTCCGTTTTCTTCCGTCTTATCCTTAAATTACTTTTTGCGTTAGGATCGTCGAACATTAAAAGTCCGGAACCCACGTCCCGGTCCATTTGTCACATCACCATTTTCTACTGGCATCAATCCAACCAGTATCATTTCAGCTTGCTTAAGAATAATCCTGGGAACTATTGCCCATCGCATCATCAAAAAGCGCTCATCCACTCAAGCTGAAAAAAGGTAATGGCTATGGATAATAAATTTGCAAAGGCCAGTGATTCACAAGCCCCTTTGTAGTTTCCCGGTGCTCACCGGAGAACTTTTTCGACCCTGATTTTGAAACCAACGTATGGGAATCGATTACGGTCTGATCGTATTGACTTGTGTTGTCACAACTATTGATTCATAATAAGTTCATAGTCCTCAAAATCAATTTTACCCCCAAAAATTTTTATTGATTTTTGAATAATCTTAGCGGCTTCCTTTTCGGTAAAACCAAGCTGTATGGCATACTTTCTCAAAATTTTCTGCTCCACTTCGTTTATATCATGATCTGCATAAATGATTTGAAACAAATCATGAATGTATTCCAATCTTTTTTTGGTTTTGTATTCCGGAGATTCTTGTACATCGGCGGCCCAGCTTAGTATCTCATTGTATTCTTCATGGCCAATATCCAATTTAAGGGCGAGCTTTTCCAAGACCTTTTTTTCTTCTAAGTTGATTTGTCCGTCAACAGCGGCTAGATGGACTATTGCGGTGAAATGGGTAGATTTGCTCAATTGCTCACCCGATTCGAACAGATTTTTTATGGACATGCTTTATTTTTTGGTTAAATTAAATGAATCGCAATGGCGATTTTGAATCGATCACCACAGGGTTGTTTTTTGGTTCGTTAATCCACGCACTGGGGTTAAAAAATTGGTAACACGATAAATTTATTTTTTATTTATACACCGAATCTCTGGGCCGTCACTTTTATTTAACACACTACGGGAAAGAATGCATTTAAAAAAAGCTCTTATTTTAAGCCTTGTCAGCGATAGTCCCGGAGGTGATTATCGAGATGCCAAAAACTGGACCGACGATGAGTTAATAGACAAGATCGTGGAAAAGAAGGATAGCCGGCTTTTTGGGGTTTTGTATGATCGCTACTCCAATAAAGTGTATAACAAATGTATCGGTTTCACCAAAAATCAGAATGAGGCCAAAGACCTCGTTCAGGATATTTTTCTCAAAGTATTTACAAAGTTGCAGCATTACAACAAGGTCAAGGCGTCCTTCTCCACATGGCTGTATGTTATCGTATATAATCATTGCACGAATTATGTGACCCGGGATAAAAAGAGATGGCAAAACACATTCAAGGAATCTTCCATAAAAGACTATGGAGATAGTGGGGACGTTATTGAACTGGAGGAGTTGAATGGCTTGGACGAAGAGAAGTTTTCAGAGGCTTTGTTGAAACTCCCTCCGGAAGATAAGGCCTTGTTACTACTACGCTATCAGGATGACGTACCCATAAAGGAAATCCAGGAACTATTGTGTCTTAACGAAAGTGCCGTTAAAATGCGCATTAATAGGGCGAAAAAAAAAGTGGTCAAAATTTATGAAAGTAGCCGATGAAAAAGAACATTTTTAAAAGAATCGAGACCGATAAGGAGCTTCCAAAAGAAATCAAGGAAGATATCTTAAGTACTCTTCCCGAACTTGATGTGTCGGATTTGAACGAAGAAACTGATTTGGAAGATACCTCACCCTCTAGCAATCGGGAAGAAGTAGCAGAGGACGAATAGCGAAATAGGATTGTTTTTTGGGCAGATGAAGGCGTTATGTGACCTTCTTGTGTTTTCGGGGTATCAATGGGAATAGTTTTTTTATTGATTTTAAATTTTATGCTAAGTACATGAACCTTAGGGATGGTGTAAAGTCGGTCGAAATCAAAATGTCATCGGAAACGATGAAACTCAGTGATTTTGTGAAGGATAAAAGTAAATCGTCCATAGACCGTTTAGAGAGTTTTGAGGACATTATCAATATTGAGGTCGGCGATACGGGACTAACCCGCGCCAAAACCTTGGAGCGCGAATTTGACATCAGACAACTTTATATCAAATACGAAGGCGACAACCCCACGGGTACCCAAAAAGACCGCATTGCGTTCGCCCAGGTATATGATGCATTACGGAGGGATTACGATACCATTTCCCTCGCAACCTGCGGCAACTACGGGGTTGCGGTTGCATTGGCCGCAAATCTGGCCGGTCTCCATTGTAAGGTGTTCATCCCTGAAAGTTACCGTACCGAACGAATCAAGGAAATAGAAGGGCTCAATGCCGAAATCATACGCCTTGACGGCAGCTATGAACATGTGGTACGGTCAAGCAGCGATTATGCCATACAATACGATTGGTACGATGCCAATCCTGGAGGGGCGAACACCCCGTTGCAGATAACCGCCTATTCCCAAATTGCTTCTGAAATCGTGGAGGATTTGGGCGATGCACCCAAATACTGTGCGACCCCTGTATCGAACGGAACCTTGTTGGCCGGGATTTATCGCGGCTTTGTTACTTTGCATAAACGAGGTAAAACATCGAGAATTCCGAAAATGATCGCCGCTTCCTCAACGCGTAAAAATCCTATAATTATTTCGTTTAAAAATGGTTTGGAACTCTGTGAGGACCTAGACCCGGCTACTATCAAGGAGACCATATACAATGAACCCTTGATCAATTGGCACAGCTTTGACGGCGACGAGGCGCTTTACGCGCTTCGTGAGTCAAAGGGAGAAGCCTTTCATATCAGCGATAAAAAAATGAAGGAAATGGCTTCTTTTGTCCTAAAAAAAGAAGGGCTACGCATATTGCCCGCCGCCACCGCCGGTCTCATCGGACTTTTGGAACTGGACCGACAGTATAATTTTGAACCAGATCGCTTTGTGGCGATCCTCACGGCAAAAAACTAAACATGAAGAAAAAAATCGATGGAAGAGCCCTCGTTTATTGCGAAGGAGCCTTTAATACCCCCAATGGTAAAACCGCACATGGCCTAGTCCGTTTTACCGAACGGTACGAAATAGTGGGCGTTATTGACAGTACCTATACCGGACAAGATGCCGGAAAGATACTTGACAATAAAAAAAATGGGATTCTTATTTTTAAGGACATTCCCTCGGCGGTGCGGGAACTTCGCGATAAGGGATCCCTGCCCAAGTGCTTGGTTATTGGTCTTGCTCCCGACGGGGGACGATTGCCATCATCTGCCAAAGAGGCAATTAAGAAGGCCTTGGCCCTAGGCTGGAATGTAGATAGCGGATTGCACGATTTTCTGACCAGCGACAAAGAATTGGTACAACTGGCCAACTCCCATGGTTGTCGACTAAGGGATATTCGCAAAACCCCTGATCGAAGCGACCTACATTTTTTCTCGGGAAAAATAGAAAAAGTAGATTGCCTGAAACTAGCGGTGCTGGGAACGGATTCAGCTTTGGGAAAACGGACCACTGCCTGGATCCTCGTGCACGCCCTTAGAAAAAACCGTTTGAATGCCGAAATGATCGGGACTGGACAGACTGCATGGATGCAAGGGGCCAAATACAGTATGATCATGGACAGCTGTATCAACGATTTTGTATCCGGCGAAATCGAACATGCCGTGGTCAGTGCCTATGAAAACGAGGACCCGGATGTCATCGTGATCGAAGGACAAGGAAGTCTTATGAACCCCGCATATCCGGGCGGATTTGAAATTTTGGCCGCCGGTAGGCCCGATTATATCCTATTGCAACATGCACCGAAACGAAAGGAATATGACGGTTTCCCAGGGTACAAAATACATCCGCTAAAACTGCAGATCAGGGCCTTGGAACTGATATCGGGCAAGAAAGTCCTGGCCGTTACCATCAACCATGAGGATATGGCCCCGGAAGAAATTCTTCCCGCCTGTGAGGCCATTACAAAACAAACCGGCCTGCCCGCTTTTGATGTGTTGGCACATGGTGCGGATGAACTGGTCAAATTGATAAAGACCAAACTAAAATGACAACCATACGGTCCCTTGTAGTATTTAAGACCTTAAAAGTACATCAGCTGGTCGTCGAGCCCAAGCGTGTAAAGGCTACCTATACCATCGTAAAAAAGGATAATAGTGAAGTATGCTCCGAACTCATTTATAGCTACAATGATCGGTACTTCGATCCGAAAAACGCTTCTGACGTCAATCTGGCATCGATGATGGTCGCACAGGTCGCCCTCAACTATGGATTGTTCTTTGAAACCATTTTGTTCGACGGATGGTTCGACGAAACAGATAGCCGTTTCATTCGGGACATGACCGAAAATACCTCCAGGGAAATTTTAGTACATAAATTTTTTAGTAAAAATGAATTCTTGAAAGCTCCTTTCGATACCATTCAACGGGAAAAATTGGAACGGTACACCGCGGCAAACATAGTGTTTGTCAACACGCAATTCGCCTCCCTGGAATTGATTATATCCGAATCCGCAATCGATAGGAACGCCTACGCCATTTTAAGTAGCGGGGGAAAGGATAGCTTGTTAACCTACGGACTTATCAAGGAAATTGGCGAACCCCATCCTGTTTTTATCAATGAAAGTGGTCGCCATTGGTTTACCGCTGTCAATGCACATCAATATTTTAGGGCTTATGAGCCCAATACCGTGAAACCTTGGTGCAATAGTGATCGGATCTTTAATTGGATGGTGAAGCAAATGCCCTTTATCAAAGAGAACTTTCAAAATATCCGCTCCGATAGCTACCCCATTCGATTATGGACGGTGGCCGTTTTTCTTTTTGGGGTACTGCCCGTAGTGCGCAAAAGAGGTTTGGGAAACGTGTTGATCGGCAACGAATACGACACCACGATAAAAGGCAACTACCAGGGTATCACCCATTACCATGGTTTATATGATCAAAGCAAATACTTTGACAATGCCATGACCCGATACTATCGGAGAAAAGGGTGGGATGTGTACCAGTATTCCCTGCTGCGTAGCCTATCCGAGCTATTGATCCTAAAAATATTGGTAAAACGCTATCCAGACCTTCAAACCTTACAGGTTTCCTGTCATGCAGCCCATGAGGAGAACGGTAAAATGCGCCCTTGCGGGAACTGCGAAAAATGCCGCCGGATCGTTGGAATGTTGTCCGCTTTGGATGAGGACCCCAAGCGTTGCGGCTATACGGATTCCCAGATTCAAAAGGCCTTAAAAACGTTGGCGCAACGAAGTGTGAAACAGCTAGGGAGCGATGCCGCACAACTATATCATTTATTGTTAAGTAAAGCCATAATCGAAACGAATGACCATACCAAGAAACTGGCGAAAGAACACAAGGAAATTATGATGCTACGTTTTGACAAGGAACGTAGTACGCTTGCCGATTTGCCAACTTATATTCGAAGACCGCTGTTCGCGATCCTGGCAAAATACAGTGAAGGGGCTGTACAATTTCAAGACCGAAAATGGCAAGCATTTACAATAAAAAACGACAATTGGGGGATGCCCCATTTCTTAGATAAAAACGTATGAAAACAACTAAAAAAACCTTCCTTTGGGAAGAAATGACTTGGCCGGAACTGGAGTCCTATCTGAAAATAGTAGATACTGTAATTTTGCCCTGTGGCGCTATTGAACAACACGGTCCCCACCTACCTGTCGATATTGATTACTTTGATGCCAAGTACATGGCCTATAAGGTAGCCGAGGCCTGTTCCGACCCAAAACCGCTGGTATTGCCTCCTATTCCCTTCGGTGTATCATACCATCATGATGATTTTAAGGGCACTTTAAGCGTTACTAATGAGGCCTTGTCAAAATTTGTATATGATCTTGGGATGAGCTTGGTAAAAAACGGCATAAAGAAAATCATTATCCTCAACGGCCATGGTGATAATGCGCCTACTTTAAATTATGCGGCACAAATGATCAATAGGGATGGTAAAATTTTTGTTTGTGTAGACACGGGAGATACCAGTGATATTGATCTTTACAAACTGATAGATACTCCAAACGACATACATGCCGGGGAAATAGAGACGAGTACTACCTTGGCGATAAGACCCGATATGGTACAAATGGACAAGGCGGTCAACGAGACCATTCGTTTCGGTAGCAAGTTTCTAGATTATGACGACGAACGGAGCGTGAATTGGTATGTGAGAACCAGCAAACTTTCTGAAAGCGGTATTATGGGCGATGCGACCAAGGCAACGGCAGAAAAAGGACATGAAATGTGGGAACTGATGATTCACCATATGGTTCATCTTGTGGAGTCTATTATCAATACTCCTCTAGATGACCTCTATCAGAACCGTTATTGATGAAAATAAGAATGGTTTCATATGAGCGCCTGAATTTACCACTAGTGGAGCCCTATACCATAGCCTATGAGACCGTAGCTGAAGTGGTCAACTTTGTTCTCAGGATTGAAACCGATACGGGGCTGGTGGGTTATGGCTGTGCAGCTCCTGACAAAGTAGTGACCCTTGAAACGCCGGATCAAGTCGAAGAAGCGATTAAAGCCACGGTGATTCCATTTTTAAAGGGAAGTAATCCCTATATGTTTTCCCGGCTTATAGAGGAGGTTGCCGGCCTTCTCAATCAGCAATCTTCGACCTTGGCAATGGTGGATATGGCCCTGATGGACCTACTCAGCAAAAAAATGGACGTTCCGCTTTATCAATTTCTGGGAGGTTATCGAACCAGTATTCCAACCAGTATTACCATTGGTATTATGTCGATTGACGAAACCATGAAACGGGCGAAAGATTATGTAGAACAGGGATTTTTCATTCTAAAGGTCAAGGGAGGGAAATCCCTTTCCGAGGATATTGAAAAAATGGTCTTGCTGCGTGAAAAGTACCCTTCCATACATTTAAGGTTCGATGGTAATCAAGGGTATTCCATTCAGGATGCTTTGGTATTTTACAGGGATACCCATGACTTGAATATCGAGATTTTCGAACAACCCACGAGAATCGGCAAAGACTACAGGATGGGAAAAATACGTGAACAAATAGATATCCCCATTATGGCGGATGAAAGCCTTAAAACTTTAAAAGATATTTTTAGACTTGCCAAGAACGAGCGGGTTGATATGATCAATATTAAATTGATGAAGGTTGGCGGGATCCAGCGCGCCATTCAAATGAACGCGGTGGCAAAGGCAGGAAATATCGAATCAATGGTCGGTTGTTTGGACGAGTGCCGCTTGGGAATTTCGGCCGGGCTGCACTTTTCGCTGTCACGGCCAAACGTAAAGTATGCCGATTTGGATGGACACTTTGACTTACAAGGCGACCCTTTCCGAAATCTTTTTAGGCTTGAAAAGGGCATATTATACCCGAACACCTCGCCCGGACTCGGAGTTTTAAATCCATAGGGTATACGCGGAAGGATATTGGCAACGGGAAAATACAGGCAAAGAAACCCTGCCACCCCGCCAGTCAGATATCCTTTTTCCGTAAGATTCGGCCAAAGCGAATATCAGACTTGGTTTAGGTATTTCTTTGGCTTGCGTCATGCAGTCGATTAGAACGCATCTGTAACCGCCTACCAAGTATCCCATTCACTGCCTTGGTGACCTTTTTTATTTTAAGTGTATCAAGTATATACCGCAAAATAGAATATCAAATGAAACTAGATTGTAAAGTCGATGTATGGGATTTCAAAACAATACGAAAAATAGAAGGGTTTTGGACACCGCAGAAATACGTTGATCTTTTAAACCGTATGGACTATTCCGATACCGCTTCCGTGGCCGTGGATGAGCTAGAGGAAATGTGCCTTTTGGCCTTGTCCGATAACCGACCCGAGGAAAGTGCAGAGCTGGTCTTGAGTTACGTTTTTGGCGATGCCCTGAGAATAGGTCAGGTGAAAGCCCTTGCAGATGACATAATAGATGAAAAACTATGGGTAGAATATGCCGATATATCAAAGCATGAACAGTTTTTTAACTGTGGGCAGCTGCTATACGAGGCGTATGGGGGAACGTTTCCAAAACCCGAAGCCGTATCGTTTAAAGTTCGAATTACTTCAAAAGCCACAGAAATAAAGGCTTTTGGCAATGACAACATAGAAACCGACCTGATTCGGTTGCTGGCACAGGGTATGCCCGAGAACGGGCTGATCAATCGGCTATTCGAAAAACAACTAATCGAGGGTAATTTCACTGAGGCCAAAGATATTATTTGGCATTTATCGCAGAGCCAGACAGGACTAACAAAAGAATTCAAAATTATATCCTCGGGGTATTGGTTCGATGATTTGAAATTTACGGATTCGTTCCGAGCGGTCCTAAAGTTATATACCGACAAGGTTTAACAAGCTATTAAATAGGAAAAAATGAAAGACAGTCATGCGCTTCATAAAAAAGAGTACAAACAATTTTTGAAACAAGTAAGGTCTAGTCAGAGGCAGGTTGGTATCACCAAGGTAAATCGTAAAAAGCAAATTGGCTTTGAGGAAGCGTTGATTACCAATTCGACCAGGGCATTGGTTCGCATCCGAAATTACTTTGAAAAGCATGCAGCATCCTTTCTGATTGTACTCATAACCATGACCTTTTTGTTATTGTACATATTGTTCAACTGGATAGGATAAAAAAATTGGGGCTAGATTATTTTTCTAGCCCTCACTCAACTCCTATGATTTGACAGAATCTCTTTTAACGTGTGATGTGTTCAAAGAAATATCTTTTGAACGGATTGGAACTCCAATCTTAGAGCCCTGCATCCGGTGCTTCAACCAAATAGGGGGAATCATATTCCCTGTCTTTCGGGATTCCACTGAGCGAAGTCAACGCCGATCGTTTAATCAAATACACGGTATCTCCTACAACTAGTTTTATCCTTTCCTGTTTTTGTCCGTTGTTCAAGGTAAATTCAATAACCTCGCATTTGGTAAATAGGTCGGGAAGGTTGGTCGCCAATGTTTGTAAACTTTCCAGACTGCTACATCCAACATCGATTTTTACTTTTTTCATGACCTTAATGACTTTTGTTCTTAATAGATACACATCTGGGGCTAGTTTGTCACCACATTTGCGAACATATCTTCATAGGGACGACAAAATTTTAAAATTTCGCAGGAATTTGAATTCAGTGGAGTTCCTGCATTGTAGCCTACATAAGTGAATGGTAAGCCTATGAATTCAAGACTATTCTGTCTTCTATCCGATAGCCTTTGGGTACTTTGACAAGGGCTTGGGTAGACTTGCCGGATCAAATTGCAGATAACAAAATTCTGCCATCACGAAAAACGTCGGATACGGCCTGACGCGCAACGCTAAAATCTGGCTGACTTCGCTTGCCGGTTGGAATCGATGGATTACCCCAAAAAGAATGGTGGTGGCATCGTTTATCTCAAAGATTCCGCAGAACGTTCCTATTACCCGAGCCAATGGGAGTCTTATGATGCACGTTATAGGCCTACCCAAAACTGCCAGTTTAATGGTAGCTATCAACGCAATCGAAAAGGGCGGAATTAAAAAGTTTCGGGCATTTAAAAAGGAGATGCGACCAATAATTGGCATGTGTAACAACGAGCTCTCGATACGATTGATCGATAGGGTGGTATACCAAAAAAAATCCAAAAGGTTATGGCCTATCTCAAATCTGGGTTCTACGATGAGGACAAAGGTATTGGACTTGAGGCATACAAGTGCTTCCGTAGGTGTAACACCAGCGAATGTCAGAGTATGGAAGCCGGTTATTTTTGAAGGCCGTGATGTTTTTTATGGGAATCATTGTTTGTTTTGTTGGTTCGACCAAAAATAGTTGGGCCAGTCAGGAGAGCCAAAAACAACGCGATGAATGGATTTTTCATTGGATGGTTTAAGAGTTGGGTCGAATTTTGGATCAAACTAATGAAACAAAGGTGACCTTTTATAGCTTTTGTGTATCAATGTTGTATTTAACATTAACTTTTTCGATAAACAATGAAAACAAAACTTTTGACCATCCTTGCACTTATGATTATGACTACCACAGCAAAAGCGCAGGAAAAAGAAACTGTGAAGGCCACCTTCGAGACAGTAGAGGATGGAACCTATTACTTTTTGGACGCCGACGGCTTTTCTCTTGAATTTGATGAAATAGCTGAGGAAGTTCGGAAATCATTTAATCTTATGGATGTGCAATACCAGGGCAAAACTTTCATAATTACTTTTGAGTCGGAAATGGAAACTGACGATGAGGGTGAAGACATTATGATATCAAAAATCGTTGGGCTAACATTGGATGAATGAAAATTGAATGTAAAGTGGTTCGCTGAAAGAATAGGTCGAAGAAATTCGGCCTTTTTTTATGATAAAGCCATCGCTTTTCTAATGCATCGGTATGGTCCAGACTAATGAAAAGTGTTGCATTTTTGGCAACTAAAGCCATACTTGCTTTACAGCATGGAAACTAAAAACCCGTTTGGGTATACATGTAGCTTGGGTTGTAGTGACCTAAGGGCATTGAAATGGTCATTTGGAAAGACACCTTATGGGCCGATGTTCGAATAGCGCTCGGAACTCAGTCCCTGACAAACCTATAAGTTTCAAAATCATCGGTTGGGACTTTACAGGATCACGAATAAATTTCAGTACGATGAGCCGACCTGGACTTCTTTAATACTTACAGGCTTCTTTTTCTGCTGTAAATAATAGATTCCTATCGAGAGCAGTACGATCAAAAAAACCATCCCCCCCAATCAAGAAGGCCGTGGTCGTTATACGTTCAAACAATAGTCCGCCTACAATGAATGCCAGCTTGCTGGCAAAACTGCCCATGCTGTTCCGATAACCTTGAATGGCCCCTTGGCACCGAAGATTCCATAGATAAGACCATTGCCGCCTATATCGACCACCATGAAAATAAGGATGGGGATAACGATGCCATCACCGGGGAACCCGATAAAGTTTACCGAAAGAAGGGGGAATATTTTGGCAGGGATGGTATCGGACAACTTCATGAAGCGGCGGACTTTCTATAATAATCCTTGTTTCAAAGAGGAAGTAGACCTTTCCAAAATTCCAATGCCACGCAGTATTATTTGGGTTATTGCTCGATGTCCCGGGCCTCAAAACCTACCAAATCGTTTTCTTCGAACACAGGGGTCACTTCGATGGGATTGCAACAGACCTCACAGTCTTCCACATAGGTCTGCCGGGAGACGGAAGGGTCTAGCAACATCGAAATATCTTCCCAGCAATACGGGCATTGAAAGAAATGTTCGTACATGGGTTAAGCGTAAAGAGGTTAGAGAATAGAACAAAGACAATGAATACAGTCTTTGTTCCATTTTTCTTTTTAAAATTCCACATTCAGTAATTGCCCTGTTAACTGCAGCAATTGCAGTTCGGCGAGTTTCGCATCGTATTTGGCAAGGTTTTTATTGGTCTGGGCATTCAATAGATTGATCTGGGCCTGCCGGAATTCGATGGAAGTAATACGCCCCAATTGAAACTGCTCCCGCGAACGCTCAAAATTATTTTGATTGGTGATGACGTTCTGTTCTTGGATTTTGTAGATGTTCAAGCGGTTTTCGTAAATCGCCAAGGCATTTTGGATGTCCCGGTCCACTTCCAACAGCACCTGTTGTTTTAGAAGCTCTTGGTTCTCGTAGGCAATTTTGGCGTTCTTTACCCGCACGGCGGTTCCTCCCCCGTCGAAAAGGTTCCATGTAAGGGTAGCTCCTAAATTCGTAGTATAACTTGTATTATTCACACCGGGAAAGAAAGCGCCATCAGCGGTTTGGTTGAGATTCCAGCCGTAGGAGCCACTTAACCCAATGGTAGGGAGATAACCCGATTTGTTCACCTTGATATCATATGCATTGATCGACAGATTCTTTTCTGTTTGGAGCAACGCCACATTGTTGAGATCGGATTGGGAGACAAATTCTTCCAATTGTAATTTAGGGATAAAGTTCACCAACGTATCCACTTGAAAGGTCTCATTCAGATTTTGGCTTAAAATAACATTGAGATCCCTTTTAACGTTTGCCAACTGTTGTCTCGTATTCAACAAATTTATACTGTCGTTGGTGACGTCAACTTGGGCGTTCAAGATGTCCAACTTTGTATTCTGGCCATATTCAAATGCATATTCCGCACGCTGCGTGCGTTGGGAGGAAATACGCAAGGCTTCTTCCAAGACCCGCTCATTTTCAGACAATCGCGCCACTTCAAAATAGATGCTGAACAATTGAAGCATCGTATTTTCGATAGTCTCCCTTGCTTGCAATTGACTTAACTGAAATTGTTCCTTTAATCGTTTGTAGTTATAGAAACGGCCCAGTCCGTCAAAGAGGGTATAATTAAGGGTCAAACCGGCATTGTAACGTTGGCTTTCTGCCTGGTCTAAAATCAAGTCCTCCCTCGGTAACTGATTCCCTGTGTCCGGATCGATGATGGGATTTCCCTCCCCGTCGGTCTGAAACTGGCCCGGGAACTCAATGGTGGAATCGTCCCGATTGTAGGTAGCACCAGCGTTGCCGGTAAGAATGGGTAAAAACCCGCTATTCAAAACGCTTTGGTTGTTTTCGGCAATGGCCACCTGGCCCTGCGCGACCTTGATCCCGAAATTATTCTCCAAGGCCAAGTTAAAAGCCTCTTGTTTGGATAGTAATTTCTCTTGTGCGAAAAGTGATGTTAGCCCTACGAAAAAGAGTAGGCACGGTAAAGGTGTTTTTTTCATGTGGTCAGGGGTTCTCTACTGGCGTCTCAGTGGTACTTTCTTTAAATAGTTCGCTGGCTTTGACTAACTCGTGTTCTGGAATATCTTTAGACTCTCCATTAACATGCACATGGTCTAACGCGCCCAAGTGCGCTTCTTCCTTTTGTTCCTTAATGGCCCGCTCTACCTCTTCCTTCGTGATCTCGTTCCCGGTTTTCAACCATTTGGCACTAACTTTTACCCTATTGCTAAACGATAGGAATAAGGGAAGCATCAACAACGTGAGAATGGTGGCAAAACCGATACCATAGGCGATGGAGATGGCCATGGGAATCAAGAATTGCGCCTGCCTACTGGTCTCCAACATCAAAGGGGCCAAACCTGCGATAGTCGTTAAAGAGGTGAGAAAAATAGCCCGAAAACGGGACTTTCCTGCCTCGTATATGGCATCATCGAACGTCATGCCCAGACGAAGGTTGCTATTGAACCTACCTATCAGGACAAGACCATCGTTGACCATGATTCCAATGAGGGCTATGATTCCCAACATCGACAGAATGTTAATGGGGAAATCATGGATCCAATGGCCCCATGCGACACCGGTAAGACTAAACGGAACCAGAAGCAACAGCATCAAGGGTTGGCTAAAACTTCTAAAAGTAAAGGCAATGGTAATATATATCAACGCCAGTACAGAAAGCCCCACGAAATTAAGCGAGTCGAACAACTTGTTACGCTCTCGATTCTGCCCCTCGTAGGATGCGGTTACCGTAGGATATTTTGATTGAATCTCGGGCATGATGACCGTTTTGATTTCATTCATTATATCCACGGGACTGGTCGCTTTAGGGTCTTTGAGATCGGCCGAAATCTGAATTTCCCGTTGCCCCTCCAATCGATTGATGGCGACATCACCCCTTTCGATACTATAGGTGGCGATTTCCTTTAGGGGCACCCTGCTACCACTAGGGGTGACAATACGCATATCGTCAAGATCGGCAATGGAAGAACGGTTCTCCCGGTCATAACGCACCCAAACCCGAATTTCATCCTGACCTCGTTGAAAGCGCTGGGCCTGGGCTCCAAAAAAACCGGCACGTACTTGGTTCATAACGGTTCTCAAATCCAAACCTAGCAGATAGGCGTTTTCCTTGAGCTCCAATCGTATTTCCTTGATTCCCGCGGGATCGTTATCCGCGATGTCCTTTAAGGCGGAATTGTTCAACATGGCATCCTTCAGTTCTTTTTTGGCCGCCTTTAATTCCTGGATATTGTTTCCAAGGAGCGATACGGAAACCGGACTTCCCCCAAAGTTGCCTCCAGAACCGTAGATAAGACTTTCCACGCCGACGACGGGACCAACCAATTCTTCGAGCCTGGTCGTAATGAGGTCTGCCCGAATCGCATCGGGGCGCTCTTCCCCTGGTAGTAAGTTAATCGTTAAAGTGGCCGCTGACGATCCCGGGCCAATTCTTTTAATCACATTTTCAAAAAGTACCTTATCGGTTCCCTTCAAATATTGTTCGGTAAGTTCTTCGTTGACAATTTCGGACTTTTCCTCGATCAAACTAATGATCGAATCGGTCACCTTTTCATTCGTGCCATTGGGCATCAACAATTCTACCTGTACCCTGTCGCTCGCAATCCGCGGGAAGAAGGCAGTACGGATGATACCTCCGCCTATTGAACCCAAGGTAAGAATCAAGGCTGCTGCAAATATTGCAAAGGTCAACAGCTTGTTCTGTAGCGTAAACTTTAGAACAGGGGCATAGGTTTTGTCCCGCATATAGGACATAAAGCGATCTCCCGACTTATTGATGATTCGCAACTTGGCAAATGCCTTGGCAACGCCTGTTTTGGGTTTCTTATCTACAGGCTGAAGGGCCTTGGAGTGCGCCAAGTGGGCGGGTAAGATGATCAGTGCCTCCACCAAGGAAACGACCAAGGTCAAAATTACGATGACCGATACCTCCCCGAAAAAATCGCCGATCCGGCCATCTAGAAACAGGAATATCGAGAAGGCCAATATGGTGGTGATGATCGCCGATACGATTGGTGGTATTACCTCCATCGTGCCATCGATGGCAGCCTGAATCGGTGATTTCCCTTTTTCATAATGCTGATAAATATTTTCCGCGATGACGATACCGTCATCCACTAAAATACCGATGACGATGATCATCCCGAACAGCGAAAGCACGTTGATGGTCACGTTAAAGAAACCAGCGAAAACGAACATTCCTAAAAAGGCGATGGGCAGACCGAAGGCAACCCAAAAAGCCAATCGGGTATTCAGGAAAAGCGAAAGAAATATCAATACCAATGCCATACCCATAATGGCGTTCTCCGTAAGCAATTTGGTACGCTGGGTGAGCGTAGTGGAAAGGTCCCTGACCACATCGAGTTGTACATTATCGTACTTCTCGTTGAACGCCGTAATGTACTCCTTCACCTTTTCCGCGGAACCGATCAAATCTTCGGTATTTGTACTGGTAATCGTGGCATCAACCGACAGGTTACCATTAAAATACGTGGCATTCGGATTCTCGGAAAAGCGATCTCTAATAACGGCAACATCACTTAACCGTACGGACCGGCCCGAAGGGTCGGCCTTGATAATAATGTTGGAAAGCTCATCGCCGTAATACGAACGGTTGTTCGCCCGAATCAGATATTCCTCGGCATCGGTCTTTATATTTCCACCAGTTACCAAAATATTGGCGTTTCCGACCGCTTGTGCCACCTCGGTGAAGGAAATATTATAGGCCAACAAACTATTTTCGTTCACGGCTATCTCGATTTCCTCTTGCGGATACCCGCTAATTTCTATTTGGGAAATACCATCGATGGCACGAATATCGTTTTCGATCTGTCGTGCGATCTGTTTGAGTGTTGCCAGGGGAATGTTTTCGCCGCTCACGGCAAAACTGATGGTCGGTCGTACCGCTTCAAGCTTGGAAACGATCAAAGGCTCCATCCCACCTGGGAAGGTAGGTACGCGATCAACGGCGTTTTTGACTTCGAGCAGCATAAAATCAATGTCCCGCCCTTTTTCGATTTCCACATTGATGCTACCGCTGTTTTCCCTTGAGGTCGAAGTAACGCGGTCCACTCCTTCCAATCCCTTTAGGTTGTCCTCTATTTTAAGTACGATTCCTTCCTCGACTTCTTGGGGAGACGCTCCCGGATACGTGACGGTGATAAAGACATTCTTGGATTCGGTCAATGGAAAAAAGGAGGATTTCAACGAGAGGGCCCCTACGACTCCAAAGATTAGAAATGCAATCACGATAACATCGACGGCTACGTGGTATTTGATAAAATAGGAGATTAACTTTCTCATGATCCCTGGGTATCGGTGGTTTTTTCTTCGTAAATCTTGACCGCCATTCCGGTATAGGCCCCTATCAAGGGTTTGGCCATAATCGTAGTGCCATCCGGAACTTCCTTGATGACTACTTTCTTATCACTGAAGTACACGGGTCTTACGTCGATCAGGTCTAAAATGGAATCGCGAACCACGAATATCTGATTACTTTCCAATAAAAGATTTCGATCTATTTCAATGGCATTGGGCTCTTCCTTGGCATCTAAATTCGCCTCTAGATACATCCCTTCTTTTAAGGAATTGTCTTTCACCTCGATAAAGGCCTGTATGGTTTGGGTGGCTTGGTCGATATTGGCATTGATCCGTACCACTTTGCCCGTATAGGTTTTTTCACTGTCTAAACTAGTGAGCTCCACGGCCTCCCCGACCTTTAACATGTCGCTGTAGGTTTTGCTAACAGCTACTTCCAACTCGTAGACATCGGTGTTGATGAACTCCCCCAACTTTTGACCGGCACGAACCAAAGTGCCCTCTGTGACCAAAGCTTCGGTGAGTACACCGTTAAAGGGTGCGGCAATCCGGTATTTGGAGAGTCGTTGCTCCAAGTTTTTAACGTTGTAATAGCTTGTGAGTATTCCTCGACCCGAGATAAAGAATTTTTCTTTTTCGGATACCATTTCCGGAAGTTCGGGAGTGCTTTCGGCCAGATCGAATCCGTTGAGATAGGCCTCCCATTTAGGGAAGATATCGGGATAGTCTAATCTGAGGTCTGGCATTATGGAGGTGAGCTGATTGTAAAGATTGCTTTTTGCCGATTGTACACTGGCCGCATATTCCGCAGCGTCGATTCGGATGATGGTTTCCCCTTTCCTAAAAGCCGTACCCGTCTTAAACAGTTTGCTTCCTCCTTTAAAAACGCCTTGTACCTCCGAATACAATTCAACGCGTCTTTTGGCACGGAGATTTCCGTTGGCGGGAACGACAATGGGAACTGTACCATTTTTCACAACCTCCGTAAAAACGGTTTTTACGACCTTTTCCGCTTTTGGGCGAAAGTTCTTTTTGCTCGCGATGATCGCTTTTGCACCGAAAAAGGCCCCTACGATTAATAAGAGACCTAAAACAGATAAAATTATTTTTCTCATGTTTTGTTATAAGTTTGCGGTTTTCCCTGTAAAGTTGAATTGTACTTTTTTAAGTATTTGGATAATATGATGTTTTTCCTCTTCGGTGAGGTCCTGTTCCATGGTTTCCAGGTGCTCCTTGATGGCAGGACGCGTACGATGAAAAATTCGGCGGCCTTCGTCGGTCAAAAAAACTTCGTTACTTCGCTTGTCTTCCTCACTTTGCTTTCTAACAATGAAGTTTTTGGCCTCCATCTTTGAAAGTAAACGTGCCAACGACGATTTGTCCCGATACGTAAGCGATGCCAATTCGTTCTGCTTAAGACCGTCTTGGTCATGCAATTTTTTTAAAACAATCATCTGTTCCTTGCTCAAGTCGAGTCCGTGCCGCGACATCACCTCCTGCATGTAATAATCCATAATCTTGGTGGTCTTCCCAATCCAAGGACCAATGGAGTTTTCAAAATCGATTTTGGGTTCCGCTACTTTCACGGGGCTAAGCTAGCTAAAAAACAAAAGGTTGCACATGCAACCATAGTTAAATGTTTATTAATTTTTTAATTACGTTAAACAGTGTGTTTTTCACTTAGTCCTATCACCTCGATTCTTTTGATTTCCTGTACCTAAAAGCATAGAACCGTAGTATCACCAATCAGACCACTGAAAAAGAATACAAATGAGAAACACCGACGGGTGTTGCTATTTTTTTAGGTGGTATAAAAGTGGATGTATTTTGGATAACTCTTAAACTATAATTTAAAAGAGGATAGCCCTGCTTTGTGTTTATCTTTCAGGGGAGCTGTAAGAAAAATCGAATAAGGGATCGCTTCATGCCCAACGAAAAAATTGAAACCAGAAAAGAACGATAACAAAGTCGATGAGCCCTTTCTTTTGCTTCAATAAAGAGGGCGTCGACGGATCAAAAGATTGAATTTCCTTTCCGGTTTGAATTTCAATAGTCCACACTAGACTTGCCCGTACCTGTTTTAAGACAGTTTTTTTCCATTGGGCCAAGTAACGCTCAGGGAATCGACCAAGCTGTCGGGAACCCCAAAATGGATCAAGGGTTCCATTGACGAAAGATACCCTCGTATTATGGATTGAAAATGATGCTGTACTTTTCCTTGGTTCCAAAGCGTAATTTTGGCTCCGACGCTATGAGGATTCTTTTTAGTCCCGTTCATTGTATTCTTAAATAGTCGGTTTCTTCGTTGTTGTTGGAGGTATTTTCCAACAAATAAGCTGGCTCATTGATATTGTTGACGACTAAATCCAAATCACCGTCCCGGTCCAAATCGGCATAGGCTACCCCATTGGAATACGAGGGTTTGCCTACGACCCAGTTATCCGAGACATCCGTAAAATGTAAAGCCCCGTCATTTTCATAGATAAAGTTGGGAAGATATATGCTGTCCAGTTTCTTGGTAAATTCAATTTGTTTTGCAATCCGTTGTTCCCTCGTGCCGAACATATTGTTTTGGCCCGAATAGTTGATATAGTCCAAATCGGCCACATCTTTTACGTACCCGTTGGAGATGTAAATATCCTTATCGGCATCGTTGTCCAGATCCACCATCAGGGGTGCCCAGCTCCAATCGGTGCTGGCGAGGCCCTTCAGAAAGCCTATTTCACTTGCCTTTATAGGTTTTTCATGTAGCTGCCCATTGTTGATTTGAAGGGTATTGTGTACGTATTGTAAACTGTAGCCGTTACGCAGGGAGAGCAAGTACTTGTCATAGTTCATCATACCCAGCATCTTTTTATGGCGCCCATAATCCTGGGGTAACATGTCTAACACCAAAATATCGGGTCGCGTATCATTGTTGATATCTTGAAAATCGATTCCCATGGCATTATAGGTCTCATGACCCAATAGCTGCTTGCTTTTCTCCTCAAACCAGGGCTGTAGACTATCCCCGTGTCTTTTTTGGATGTACAACAGATCTTCGGTGATGAAATCGTTCGCCACATAAATATCGATAAGTCCGTCACCGTTAAAATCATTGATACCCACACCCAGTCCAAATCCACCATGAACGATTCCAACGCTTTCAGACACATTGGTAAATACGGGATGTTCGATGCCTTCCTTCGTATCGTTTCGTAGTAAAAAATCCTTTAGGTGGGGTGGCATATACTGTTTCGGAACGGGATTGTTCTTGTCGATGCCGGAGTTGCCATTATGAAGAATATATACATCCAGATCCCCATCCCCATCATAGTCGAAAAAGACCGACTGTTGGGCATAATTTCCGTCATCAAGGCCGTAGGCGGTTGCTTCTTCGGCGAACCGAGGAACGCCATTCTCATCAAGGCCTTGGTTAACGAACAATAGGTTGTTACAATCTCCTTTACAATCGGAACCACCGACATTTAGGTAAATATCCTCGAGACCATCCGAATTGATATCTACGATCGATACCCCGGTTGTCCAGCTACTGGTCTTGAAATTCGCTTTTTCCGAGACACCCTCAAAGGATAGCTCCCCTTGGTTGAGGTACAGCTTTGAGGATACTTGATTTCCGGTAAAAACGATGTCGGTGAGTCCGTCATTGTTGAAATCGCCCATCCTGACTCCGCCCCCGTTATAGCAGTACTGAAAATTGACTGCGTTGATACTGTCGTTTTCGGTTATCCGGTTGACGAAGTCGATACCTGTTTTCGAGGAAGCCAGATGAACAAATCGATGGTCTTTTTGTTCTTTTTTACAACCGAAAACGGTTAAGAGTAGTAGAAAGAATCCGATAAGATGTTTAGACATCCGCAAGCAGTATTAATAGTAATACCAAGGTACTAAAATTGATGTTGAACGGCTTGTCGGTATTCCTTGTTTTCCTTGGAATTTTGAATTTGAGAGTAAAAATAGGAAGCTGCTTGGGAACGTTTTTTTGGCGGTCACAGTCGACCTGCCAGCATTCCTCGAGAAAGTTGATTTACTAGCTTTTTGGAGATAATTTTTTGAGGGCTATTTGGGCCATATAGTCCATTTCCCGTAGTGCCTTTGCTGTAAAATCGAACAAGCTCAGGCATCTATCCAGATTTTGATTTTCATACGCTACTTTGTAGTAGGTGTCGTTGTTCAGATAGTCGGTCAAGGCTCGAAGCCCATGTAGGAAAGGCATCAATACTACCCCATAAGGCAAGGCTTTGATTTCCCCTTTGGTGAGAAAGGGCGCATTGGAGGCCAGACCATCGACAAAGGCCTCGAACAACCTGTTTTCAAAAGCAATTTTGCGATGATCTTTTTCATCTTCGGCGGCGGTATTGACAATCGTGCGTACCGCATCACCGAAATCGTAATGGAAATACCCCTTCATCAAAGTATCGAGATCGATGAGGCAAAGTGCCTCACCGGTTTGTTTTGAAAAAAGAATGTTATTGAGCTTCGTATCATTATGGCAAACCCTAGGGGGTAAGGGGGTTCTGTCAAAACCGAGAAGCTCTTTGATCGTATCTTTGGCAAAGGCGATGGCGTTCTTTGCTTCGTTTAGCCTTGCAGTCCTTGCCCTTCCAAGGGAAGTTTCGAACTGTTGGTTTCGAAGGTGTAAATCATGAAAACGGGGGACGGTATCGAAAAAGTCATCGGGGTCTACGTCTTGTAGCAACAGATGAAACGTCCCTATTAGACGTCCTGCTTCCCGAGCTATTTTCGAATCTTGGGTGGTGTCGTACGCGATAGTACCGGAAATATAGGTCATCAAACGCCAATATCCGTACACTTCATGCTCGAAATAGGTACTCCCGCTGCCAGTACGTACCAATGCTATTGTACGATAGGAGTCGTGCTTGAGATGTTCAAAGGCTTTTTGTATGTTGCCCATCAACTCCTTCACATTAGGAAATACCTCATGGTTGATTCGCTGCAAAATATAAAGGGGCTGCGTATCGGAAAGTACTAAAAAAGTATCGTTGATAAAGCCCTGTGTCAGCGGCTGAAATCGGTAGTCCGTCCGCGGGGTCTGAAATTCCTTAAGCAGGATATTTAGGGTCTTATCACTATACGTTACATTGACCATAAGGGGGTAATGTACTGTCCTTCGGCGGTCTTTTGTTTCAGACTGGCCACCGCTGTTTCCCGGTCACTGGCATAGGTTACCCCAAACCACTGATCTTGGGCAGGGACTACCTTGACCTTCGCAAGTCCATCCTTCAACATTTTTTGAACGGTCTTGGGAATGTAGAGTTCACCGGTTTTAACTAGTTGGTCGTCTTGTAGAAACTCTCGAAATTCTGTTTCTATGACCCCAAAAATAGAGGGCCTACATATCCAGAAATTCATACTGGCCAATTCATTTCCGGTATATTCCAATCCCGAATCGGCATCGACCACTTTGTCGCCCTTTTGTTCCAACTTTAATCGTTCATCAACCGAAACAAGGTCATCCCCACTGGTCATACAGACCCCACGGGACACCGAACCATGTTCGGATAGGGTGTCTTTTAAGATATAACCTACTAGGGCGTAATGGTCTTCTTGAGGGTGTTCCCTGATAAACTTCGCTGCGTTTTCATAGGCCGATTGGCCGTAGAAATCATCGGCATTGATAACACAAAAAGGATCCTTGATTACATCTCTGGCTGTCCATACGGCATGGGCGGTTCCCCATGGTTTTAGACGTTCCCCGGAAAATTCCATTCCGTCCGGTAGGTCGCTGATTTCTTGGGAGAGCACATCCAATTTTACGGTCTTGGGAAGTCTTGCTTCCAGGTGTTCCCTTAAAAAATCGACATTCTCTTTTTTAGTGATGACCACGATGTGCCCGAAGCCATTCTTTATAGCGTCGTACATCGCAAATTCCATCAGAAATTCACCTTTGGGGCCCAAGTCATCGAATTGTTTTAGTTTTCCGTAGCGGCTTCCACTCCCGGCGGCCATTAATAATAAGGTCATGTGTTTTCTGTTTTTACCTTGCAAAAGTAAGTTTTTGAATCAAAAGAAGCATCGAAGATGCGGTCATTTCCAATAAAAATGGCTGTCTGAAACGATGCAAGCAAAAATTTTTATAATTTGATCGAATGGTTGATAGGTAGCCAAAAAAAATCTCAAACAAAAATAAAGGACAAAATGGGCTCTAGAAGAAATTTTATACAGAAATCCGCAATGATAGGAACCGGACTAGCGCTAGCACCTGGCTTTGGCTACGGGATGTTGCCTGCCGATCAGAATGAAAAATTGAACGTGGGTTTGATCGGTGCCGGACTGCGAGGTACCAACCATTTGCAAAACCTTTTGTCGAGGAAAGATGTAAACGTCACCGCTGTCTGCGATATTGACCCGACTAGGATTACAATCGCCAAAGATCTTATTTCCAAAGCCGGGGGCAAGGTGCCAAAGACTTTTGGAAGCAATGACTACGACTATCGCAATTTACTTGATTTGAAGGAAGTAGATGCGGTCATCATCGCTACACCTTGGCTATGGCATACACGAATGACCGTCGATGCGATGAAGGCTGGGAAATATGCAGGGGTCGAGGTTTCTGCATCGAATACCTTGGAAGAGTGTTGGGATTTGGTGAACACCCATGAAGCTACTGGCACCCACATGATGATTCTGGAGAACGTGAATTATCGAAGAGACATCATGGCCGTGTTGAATATGGTCAAGCAAAATATATTCGGAGAGTTAGTGCACTTTAGGTGTGGCTATCAGCACGATTTGAGGGAAGTAAAATTCAACGATGGCAAACAGCCTTACGGTGGTGGGGTAGAGTTTGGGGAAAAAGCTATTTCAGAGGCCAGGTGGCGTACTGAACATTCGGTAAAGCGCAATGCGGATGTCTATCCGACCCACGGATTGGGACCTATCGCCGTGATGGCCGACATAAACAGGGGGAATCGTCTGGTTTCGATGACTTCCCATGCGTCGAAAGCGATAGGATTACATAATTACATTGTGAAAATCGGCGGAGAAGATCATCCAAATGCCAAGGTAAAGTTTAAGCAGGGCGATGTGATTACTTCTACCTTGGAAACCGCCAATGGAGAAACCATCATTATCACACACGATTGTAATCTGCCACGACCTTATTCCCTAGGGTTTCGTGTGCAGGGTGCAAACGGACTCTGGGAAAACGATGGTGATCGTATCTATATTGAAGGAAAGTCGAAACCGCACAAATGGGATCCGGACAAAGAATGGTTGTCCCAATACGACCATCCATTATGGAAAAAGTTTGGTGAATACGCCCTGGACGCCGGACATGGCGGAATGGATTTTTTCGTCATTAATTCGTTCGTGGAGTCTGCCAAGGCGAACGTTGCCCCACCTATGGATGCCTATGACGCCGCAGCATGGAGTGCCGTGACCCCTTTGTCGGAGGCCTCTATAGAAAACAATGGCGCCCCTCAAGATTTTCCTGATTTTACCCGTGGTCTTTGGATAAAAAGAAAACCCTACCAGTGGATCAAGGATGCCTATTAAGGTCCTTTTTGGTAAACCAAAACGTTTTCTAAGAGTCTCTTACCGCGATGTATTGATTCCAGTGGGCGCCCGTCACAGTTTTTGGAGTTCGATGTTGCGGTAAAAAAGTTCCGCACCTTCCGCTTGGATCATGATTTTACCCTCTGTTAGGGGCTCCCAGGCGGTATCGGTTTTCGACCAATAACGCATATCCAGGGCTTCGTTTACTACTTTTCCGTTTACTAGAAAAACGGCGTTGTTCTCCTTGACATGAATTTCAATGGTATTCCATCCCGGAACCTCCCAACAATAACTTCGATGAAAGCGTTGAAAGGTTTGTAGGGTGTCTCCCCTCGTTGTCAAAGTACCTTTGGGGTCATAATTGCGTACCACATCCTGAATTGTTGAACTGACCTTGGAGCCAATGGCCCATACATCTCCCGTATCGCCTTCTTGGATCTGACATTCTATCCCATAAGGCCAAATCATTTCCTTACCGTGCATGTGAAAAATGATTCCGGCATCACGAACGGCCCCATGTCGTGGTCGAAACTTTTTTTCGCCCCATTTGTATTCCATCCGCAATTTGTAGTTGTCATAGGTTTCTTCCGTAACGAGTCCGGCGAAAGTCTGTAGCGAGTGCGGTTCTTGTCCGGGATAAACATGTATCGCATCCTCTTTTACCGCAAAAATTTCATCCACCGTTCCGGTGAACGAACTGTCTTTGACTACCATGTACCAACCGTCAAGATTGGTTCCATTAAAAAGGGGCTCCCATTTGGGGTCTTGTAAATCGGTTACCCAGCCCTTTTTTGCCGAAGGGTTGTTTAGAAAGGGGACAGCTACGAACAAAAAAAGCAGACAAACCGGCAAAATCTTCATTGGAAAAGGATGAATTTAGTTTTAAATGTATTAAAAATAAGTGTATATAATACACCTAATATTTATTTTATATATTTGAAAGACTTCGCTACGTAAAAAATGACGAGACACCTCAATCGAACTTATACGGAAATACAACAGATCACCTTGGCGGTAGACTGTATTATTTTTGGATTTAATAACAAAAAACTGGAAGTGCTGTTAATCCATAGAGGGTTTGAACCCGAAAAAGACCGATGGTCATTAATGGGCGGATTTGTAGGCAACGAAGAAGATTTGGACAAGGCTGCGTATCGAGTGCTAAAGGAGCTATCTGGCTTGGAGGATCTTTATATGGAACAGGTGCGGACGTTCGGAAAATCGGACCGTGATCCGTATGAAAGAGTTGTATCAACTACGTATAGTGCTTTGATACTAAAGGAAAACTATGATGCTGGGCTTGTAGAAAAATACCGGGCTCGGTGGTTCCCCGTCGATGCCTTGCCCAATTTAATTTTCGACCATGAAGAAATGATCGCTTCCGCCTTAAGAAGGTTACGGCGCCGAGTAAGGACCGCACCCGTCGGGTTTAATCTTTTACCCAAAAAGTTTACCCTTCCCCAATTACAGCGTCTGTACGAGGTAGTCTTGAACGAAGAAATTGACAAACGGAACTTCAGAAAAAAAATCATGATGATGGATTTTTTGATAAAGCTGGACGAGAAGGACAAATCCGAGTCTAAAAAGGGCGCTTTTTTATACCAATTTAATAGAGTGAAGTATGAACATGCCAAAAGCTTTAGTCTATGATAGCCGTTGCAACAAAGACACCAAAGCCTTTTTTGAGAACAAAGATTAGGGGAGTTTGCTGGGGGACTTGTTTAAGACCTGATGCCATATACTGGTCCCTTTCAACTTTTGAAGTTGGTCAGCCCATTAAAATTACCCGTTAAGAGAACCGTGATATAACTGGAACCATGGCCCAATTAAAATACACCATAGGTATCGATTTTGGTACTGATTCGGTACGCTCGCTTCTGGTCAATACCAGTACGGGGGAAGAACTCGCTTCAGCGGTACATGTTTATACACGTTGGCAAAAGGGACACTATTGTGACCCCTCCACGAATCAGTTTCGACAGCATCCCTTCGATTATATTGAGGGAATAGAGAACACCGTCAAAGCGATTACCGATAAGGTCGGGGAATCCGTTGTGGAAAACGTTGTTGGCATAGGGGTCGATACCACCGGATCTACTCCAGTAGCTGTCGATAAATCAGGTACTCCTTTAGCCTTGCTCGACAAATTTACAGATAATCCTAATGCCATGTTTGTGCTTTGGAAAGATCATACCGCGATTCTTGAAGCGGAGGAGATTAATACACTTTGTTCCCAATGGCCCATCAATTATTCGAAGTATGAAGGAGGTGTCTACTCGTCGGAATGGTTCTGGTCTAAAATTCTACATATATCAAGGCAAGATGCCGGAGTATATGAAGCCGCGTACTCATGGGTAGAACACTGCGATTGGATTCCCTTTTTGTTAACTGAAGGGTCCGATGTTTCCCAAATAAAGAGAAGTCGCTGTGCTGCCGGACACAAGGCACTTTGGCATGAATCTTTTGGAGGACTACCTTCGAACGACTTCTTGACCACTTTGGACCCGTTGTTGAACGGACTTCGAGACCGTCTGTATACCCGCACGTACACTGCCGATGTTCCGGTAGGAACACTATCATGGGAATGGTCACAACGGTTGGGATTGCCAGATTCGGTAGTCGTTTCCGTAGGCGCCTTTGATGCCCACATGGGTGCCGTAGGGGCGAAAATGGAACCCTATTTTCTTACTAAAATCATGGGTACTTCTACCTGCGATATTTTGGTGGCCCCGGGGGTGGGGAATGAAAGACTCGTAAAGGGTATCTGCGGACAGGTAGATGGCTCTGTCGTACCAGGTATGTCAGGGCTCGAAGCGGGTCAATCGGACTTTGGAGACATCTACGCTTGGTTCGAACGGGTACTTTCTTGGCCATTGGGTGAAATTCTGGAAACTTCTGATCTGATAGATCAGGCCACGAAACAAAAACTAATCGAGAAAATGAGTTCGGAATTGATTCCTAAATTGAGTGAAGCGGCCTCCACAGAACCTATCGGTTCTGCTGGGGAGCTGGCTTTGGATTGGATGAACGGAAGACGATCACCCGATGCCAACCAGTTCTTAAAAGGTGCTATAGTCGGTATCAACCTAGGAAGTACGGCCCCCAAAATCTTCAGGGCCTTGGCAGAAGCCACTTGTTTTGGAGCCAGGAAAATAGTGGAACGCTTTATCGAAGAACAGGTTCCGATCAATGGAGTAATTGCCTTGGGTGGCGTGGCAAAAAAATCGCCTTTTATCATGCAAATGATGGCCGATGTACTTAATATGCCGATAAAAGTAGTAGCTTCGGAACAAGCCTGTGCCTTGGGAGCTGCTATTTTCGGTGCCGTAGCGGCAGGAGTCTTTGATGATGTGACTACCGCTATGCAAAAAATGGGGAGTGCGTTCGAGCGAGCCTATTTACCAATACCCGACCATGTGGTGCAGTATAGTCAAGTGTATGCAAGGTATGATACTCTCGGCAAGATCATGGAGCAGCACATTATGAACGAAAAAAAGAGATATGGGCAATTATAAAACATTGAAAGAAGAGGTATATGAGGCCAATATGCAATTGCCCCGATTGGGTCTAGTGCTATACAGTTTCGGCAATGCCAGCGCGGTCGATAGAAATAAGGGAGTTTTTGGCATCAAGCCCAGTGGGGTTCCCTATGCCGAGCTGCGTCCAGAGGATGTGGTCATTTGTGATTTTAATGGCAAACCTATCGATGGAAACCGAAGGCCCTCTTCCGATACCAAGACCCATGCAGTCTTGTACAAGGAATATGATGCTATCGGTGGGGTAGTGCATACCCATTCCACATACGCTACCGCCTGGGCACAGGCCTTGAAGGATATTCCTGTTTTTGGTACTACCCATGCGGATTATTTGATAACGGATATTCCCTGTGCCCTGCCTATGAAAGATGATTATATACAGGGAGATTATGAACACATGACGGGATATCAGATTTTCGACTGTCTCAAGGAAAGAAAGTTAGACTATAAGGAAGTACAAATGATACTGGTGGGCAGTCACGGCCCGTTTACATGGGGCACTACGGTTGGCAAAGCGGTATACCACAGCGCGGTCTGCGAAGAAGTAGCCAAGATGGCCTACCTTACCTTGCAAATTAATCCGGATGCCCTACCTTTAAAAGATACTTTAAAAAGAAAGCACTTTGACCGAAAACACGGTAAAGATGCCTATTATGGTCAGGGGTGCCGGTAAATATAGCAACCAACTAAATTTTACAGATGAAGGGACTGGATACATTGGATTGGGTAGTAATTGCCATTTACTTTCTAATACTTTTAGGAATTGCTTGGTGGGTCATTAAACAAAAGCAAAAAGATACCGAAGATTACTTCCTGGCAGGACGCAATATCGGATGGTTCGTCGTAGGGGCCTCCATTTTTGCCTCCAATATCGGTTCGGAACACGTTGTTGGTCTGGCAGGAAACGGTGCGGGTGACAAGATGCCACTCCTAATTTACGAATTACATGCCTGGATCGTCTTGATGCTAGGCTGGGTTTTTCTTCCTTTTTACGCCCGAAGTGGGGTGTTTACCATGCCGGAGTTTTTAGAAAAGCGTTTCGACGCACGGTCCCGATGGGTGCTGTCGGTCGTCTCCTTGATCGCCTATATTTTGACCAAGGTATCGGTAACTATTTACGCCGGTGGTATAGTAGTTTCAGCCCTGTTGGGCATTCCATTTTGGATAGGGGCGGTCGCCACGGTCGTATTAACAGGTTTGTACACCGTGCTGGGAGGTATGCGTGCAGTGGTCTACACCGAAACCATCCAGGCCATGGTGCTGGTGGTCGGTGCGGGGGTACTCACTTTTATGGGCTTGGATGCCGTTGGAGGATGGGGAGAGCTCAAAGACACCGTAGGGGTCGATTATTTTAATATGTGGCGGTCGAACTCCGATCCGGACTATCCGTGGTTTCCGCTCTTTTTTACAAGTAGCATTGTAGGAATATGGTACTGGTGTACCGATCAGGTGATCGTACAACGGGTATTGACCGCCAAAAATATCAAGGAAGGTAGAAGGGGAAGCATTTTCGGGGCACTTTTGAAATTGATGCCCGTTTTCCTCTTTTTGATACCGGGAGTAGTGGCCTTGGGATTAAAGATGCAGGGAAAGCTCGATTGGGATAGTCCCGATGAAGCCTTTCCCGTTTTGATGAGCAACCTGCTGCCTTCCGGTCTTAGGGGATTGGTAGCGGCCGGACTACTAGCGGCCCTAATGAGTTCCTTGGCCTCGGTCTTTAACTCCTGTTCTACCCTGTTTACCTTGGATATCTATAAAAAGCTAAAACCGGACAAACCGGAGGAACAATTGGTGAAGACCGGTCGCGTCGCTACTTTTTTCGTTGTGGGCTTGGGCTTGTTGTGGATTCCGATCATTACTACTTTATCCGATGGATTATACGAATATCTACAGAACGTACAGGCCTATATTTCACCGCCGATTACCGCGGTATTTCTTTTAGGCATTTTTTATAAGCGCATCAACGCCAATGGGGCAATCGCAACTTTGGTAGGTGGATTGATTATTGGATTTTCAAAACTTACCTTGGAGATTACCAAGTCAAGTTTCAGCGAAGGCAGTTTTCTATTTGCTATAGCGGATATTAATTGGCTCGTTTTTGGGGCCTATTTTTTTGCCATGTGCATCGCCATCGCGGTTACGGTAAGTATGTTTTATCCCAGGCCTTCGGAGGCCCAGTTACAGGGTCTTACTTTTGGTACGGTGACCGCAGAGCAGAAAGCGGCCAATAAGGCGAGCTATAACATTTGGGATATTGTTGCCTCTGTGGTGGTAGTTTTGATCGTATTGTATATCATGGTATCCTTCAGTACGCTTTCGTTATAAGATACTTTATCAATTTCCTTGGTTTACGGGGAGGTTGCCTGTTATGAATTACATACCGACATGATAGATCTCGATAAATACGAAGTTTGGCTGGTAACGGGAAGTCAGCGCCTTTATGGACCGGAAACCTTGCGGCAAGTGGCCGATCATTCCCAGCGGATTGTAAGTGCCTATCGGTCACAAAATTCCATTTCGGTACAGCTTGTTTTTAAGCCGGTAGTGAAAACGGCAGATGAAATTCTGCACTTATGCAAGGAAGCCAACAACCATATTAGTTGTGTTGGCCTTATTGTTTGGATGCATACCTTTTCGCCCGCCAAAATGTGGATCACTGGTCTTAAAGTCCTTCACAAACCTTTCCTTCATCTTCATACACAGTTCAATAGGGATATTCCTTGGGATAGTATCGACATGGACTTTATGAACCTCAACCAATCGGCCCATGGAGGCAGGGAGTTTGGTTTTATCGTCGCACGCATGGAGATACAACGCAAAGTAGTGGTCGGCCATTGGGAAAATCAAATGGTCATCGAACAACTCGACCGTTGGTGCCGTGTAGCCTGTGCCTTGGCGGATTCCCAAAGCATGAAGATAGCCCGGATAGGGGACAATATGCGCCAAGTAGCTGTCACCGAGGGTAACAAGGTCTCCGCTCAGATCCAGTTTGGATATGAGGTCAATGGGTACGGACTTGGAGATCTGGTGCCTTTTATAAATCGGGTGACAGATAAAGAAATCAGAAGGTTAATCGAGGAATATAACGATTCATATGCCCTCGCCGATTCGGTCAAACAAGGAGGCGAACGGCATAGGTCGCTTCGCGATGCCGCCCAAATTGAAATTGGTCTGAGGGCCTTTTTAGAGGAAGGCGGATTCACTGCGTTCACCAATACCTTTGAAAATTTACACGGGTTAAAGCAGTTACCCGGAATCGCTACACAGCGCTTAATGGCTCAAGGATATGGTTTCGGGGCAGAGGGTGATTGGAAGACGGCCGCCTTAGTGCGAAGTATGAAGGTCATGGCGGCCGGTCTAAAAGGGGGCAATAGTTTTATGGAGGACTACACCTATCATTTCGAACCCGATAATAGTGCTGTACTAGGTTCCCATATGTTGGAGATTTGTCCTTCCATCGCAAGCGGTACTCCCAAGTTAGAGGTACATCCTTTGGAAATCGGGGGCAAAGAAAATCCCGCACGATTGGTCTTCAATGCCGGACCGGGAAAAGCAGTAAATGCAACCATGATCGATTTGGGGCATCGGTTTCGTCTCTTGGTCAATACGGTAGCGGCTTTGGAAATACAAAACGATATGCCCAAACTACCGGTAGCAAGAGCCCTATGGCGACCTGAACCCGATTTGCCTACCGCCGTCGCCGCATGGATTCTGGCGGGAGGAGCGCACCATACCTGTTATAGTCAAAATATTCTAGCGGAACAGTTAGAGGATTTTGCCGATATGCTGAACATTGAATTTTTACTGATCGATGACAAGACCGATCTTTATCGGTTTAAACAAGAGCTACGATGGAATAATGTAACTTATGGTAAACTATAAACTATCCATCATGAAGATGAGATATATTTTTTTTCTCGTCTGCGCCATTTGGCAAGGCATCGGGTATGCCCAAGAAGACATACGGCCAAATATCTTGGTCATCATGTTCGATGATGCGGGACTCGATATGGGTGCCTACGGAAGTACCTATGTGAATACACCCGCTTTTGATGCCATTGCAAAGGAAGGAATACTTTTTAGTCGGGCCTATACCCCGAATGCCAAATGTGCCCCATCTCGCTCCTCGGTGATGACCGGGCGTAACTCTTGGCAGTTGGATGCTGCTGCCAACCACTATATTTACTTCCCGCCCAAATTCAAGACGTATCAGGAGGTGCTATTGAAAAATGGGTATACCACAGGCCATACGGGCAAGGGATATGCCCCGGGGAAGACCCTGAACGAGGACGGAAGCCAACGGGAGGTCATGGGCCTGGCGTACAATGATAAAAAGCTGCAGCCTGCAACCTCCGGTATTTCCGATAACGATTACAGTGCCAATTTCAATGATTTTTTAGAGAAGGCCCCTAAAGACAAACCATGGAGTTTTTGGGTAGGCTCCACCGAACCGCATCGTGGCTATGAGTATGGTACGGGCTCCAGATTGGGCGGAAAGACCATCGACATGATCGAGAACTTCCCGCCGTATTGGCCCGATAATGAAATTACCAGAAACGATTTATTGGATTATGCCTATGAAATCGAGGATACAGATCGGCATATCGGCAACATTATGCAAATCCTTCGGGAACGCAATTTACTGGGGAATACATTGGTGGTAGTAACTTCCGATCACGGCATGCCGTTTCCAAGAGTAAAAGGTGATCAGTACGAAAATGCCAATCACGTTCCGATGGCCATGCTTTGGAAGGAAAAAATGCAACAGGGAGGAAGGGTGGTCGACAACTACGTTAGCTTTATAGATTTGGCCCCAACTTTTTTGGAAATGGCAGGAATCGATTGGAAGGTATCTGGAATGCATCCGGCCTCGGGAAGGAGTTTAATGAACATCATCGAATCCTCAAAATCGGGACAAATCGAGATCGATCGCAACTACGTGCTGGTAGGAAAGGAACGCCACGATACCGGAAGACCCGATGATATCGGCTTTCCCATTCGAGGCATGTACAAAGACAGTATGCTGTATCTAAGGAACTATGAAACAGATCGATGGCCATCGGGAAATCCTGAAACGGGTTATTTGAATTCCGATGGAAGTCCCACCAAAACGGTAATCCTGAATATGAGGCGCAATGGGGAGGATGCGCGGTATTGGAGACTAAACTTCGGAAAACGGGTTGCCGACGAGCTTTACAACATTGGAACGGACCCCTTTTGTATGGTGAATCTAGCCCAGGATGCCCAGTACCTAAGCATGACAAATACACTCCGCCAAGAGATGGAGGCCAAACTGTTGGAACAAGGTGACCTTAGGATGGTAGGCTATGGACATTTGTACGAACGGGCACCCCTTGCGGGAGGAAGGGATTTTTACACCCGTTATATGGCAGGTGAAAATCCCCAGGCCCCTTGGGTCAACAATACCGATTTCGAGACCTTTTACCTTGATGGGGATGGCAATACCCTTGAAAAAGTGCCTCTCAAACAAAAGGATTAATCGTTTTTAGCCTTCAATCAACTTCATGACCGTTGGGTTCCAGTTGACCGGCTTTCCTTGGAAATAACTCTCATTGGCCAATAGGGCCGCCCCGGCGGCACGTAATCCAAAGGTCGGATCTTGGATTACCGGCCCCTTGCCACGAACGGCTTGGAAAAAGTTGTAAAAATGATCGTAGTGGGCTCCCTTATAATCCCTAGGGGCTTCCCATGTGGTGGTTCCTGTGTTTAGTTTGGAAGCTCTTGTCTCCAGGTTTTTTTTGGCATACGATTCCCGTATCTTCCCTTGGGTCGCTTCGGTATAGGCAACCATCGAATAGCCGCCTGGAACCATACCCAACTTGGAACGTGTCAATTTTACGGAGTTCTGGCCTACTTCCATTTCACCCTCCGTTCCGATGAGCTTGAACCCGCCACCGCCTCCACCGCCGGCAATAAAATTAATTCGGAATACGGCATTGAAGGCCGCATGGGTATCGGTTTTAGGATAGTCATATAAGGTAATGGTCACATCGGGTACGTCGCGACCATCGTTCCAATAGCGCAAACCACCCGTAGCCAATGCCCTATTGGGTCCGTTTGAGCTGATAACGTGATTCAATGTGGAGAAAGCGTGTACGAACAAATCGCCTGCAACCCCCGTGCCATAATCTCGATAGTTCCGCCACCTAAAAAAACGTTTTGGCTCATAAGGTACTTTGGGTGCACGTCCCAGGAAAGTGTCAAAATCAACGGTGTCGGGATTGGCATCGGGGGGAATGGGATACTGCCATGCACCTTCGGCCGAATAGCGGTCGTTGTACATATCCAGCATTACAATTTCACCGATAGCACCTTCTTCGTATAATTGCTTGGCCTTTTCATTTCCTAGCGACGACATGCCCTGACTACCTACTTGACATATAGTACCGGAAGCTGCTTGGGCTTTGATAATCTCTTGCCCCTCATCGAATCGTTGTACCATGGGCTTTTCGCAATATACCGCTTTTCCGGCCTTTAGGGCATCGATGGTAATTCGTTTATGCCAGTGATCGGGAGTCGCCACAATGACGGCATCGATATCGTCTCGATTTAAAAGTTCCCGATAATCCCTGGTGGTGAAAATGTCATCGCCCCAGAGCTCTTTGGCCCGTGTGTGACGACCATCATAGAGGTCGCAAGCAGCCACTAGTTTTACACCATTAACCTTTAGTGCCGCCGTAGTATCATAAATACCCTGGATTCCAGACCCTATCAATCCCAAATTGATTTGATCATTTGCCTCATAACTTATAGACTCGTAGTTTCTGGATAATTCTAGTTTTTCATTTCGTGGAGACCCCATCACATAGGGAGTAGCGGTCAAGGCTGCGGAGCCTAAGGTTGCTTTTTTAAGGAATGATCTTCTGGAGTTGTTTTTTTTCATCTGGATATGCTTTCGGATGGTTTATAGCACGTTGAATTTACGTTATTTCAGTTCAGAAGACAAGGGCACGGTAAAAATAGCCATCAGGTAGCCCGGTTAGGTGATTTTTGGGCTTTGTGGCAACCCAATGGCTCAGAGAGTATCATAAATCATACGCAACAATTACCTTTACTCCTGAATCCAAAACATATCCGATGTGGGAATGTTCTTTTCATATCCTATCGCAAAAGGGTCAAATCCTGTTTTTGCAAGAAGATACCAGGCAGTCGAGGAGAGTGCCGGAGTAATATCGGCACGGTCCCAAAGAGGATTGGGCCCATACGTACTCCCATGGTTGCTTGTGTATGGAATGCCTTCGGAATCTTTCATCGTAGTACTGGCAATGAACGTTTTTTCCAACTCTGTCAAAAGCTTTTCCGTTTTTGGAATATCGTCCAGTTGTTTGAAAGCCAATGCCATTTGTGCGGTGCCCTCAAGCCAAATAACGTCTTTATCCACATCGAAACAGTAACCAGTGACCTCTTTCCCTGAAACCGTTGCCATTTGTGAGGTGATAAATAGTTCATCGGCGTAGTACAATTGTTCTTTGGGAAAATTTTGGAACACACCCTGCCCGATAGCGTGCAAATCCAGGGCATTTAGGTATTGGGGATTTTCTGGCCATGCGATCAGTGTTTTTTTGTTCGGGTCCCAACGGTATTGTTCCAAATACTCCAGTATCTTTTTATGAAAATCGTCATAGCCCGGGACGGCGTTGAAAGCCGTGGCAATGCCTTCGGTTACCTTATGTATGGGCGTTCCATCTTCCTCGGTTCCTCCCCATAGACCGCCATCCTCATCCTGTAACGACCGGATCCATAGTTCCAATTCCTGGGCCAAACGGTGGTATTTTGGATTGCCGCTTGCTTCATGATAATTATTAACGGCAATTAGGAGCCAAGCATTGTCGCCAAGCCATTTACGGCGGCCATTCGTTCCTTCTTTGTTTCTAAATTGGTAAAACCCGCCTGAATCTGCCATCAGCTCACCGGAAACCCTAGTGTCGAAAAAAGCAAGGATTTTTTCAGCCTTTTCCAATTCCCCTTTCTGAATGAAGACCAAGGCGGCCAAGGCATTGTCATAGAGCGATACAAAGTCGGTGTTTTCCGAACTTTCCAACAAGCCATTTGAATGCTGAACGTTGCTGATCCAATTATAGGACAACTCTTCCAAAAGTACCTCTTCCAAAACCACTTCTACCCCTTCATTGGGCTCAAGGGGTACTACCGTGTCGGAATCTCCTATACCGACTTCTTCCAGATCCTCTACACTACAGGAGAAAATGGTAAAAAATAGTACAATGGCTAAAAGTAGTTTTTTGAGCATAAGCGCTTAGGTTTCCTGAAATTCGAAAATTGACCATAAAATTAGCCGCTGTCTGTCTTATGGGATGTATTTTGCGATTGAATGCCAAGAAGTTCGATGAGTGCATAGCGACAGTGCCGCTTGTCTGGCTTTTGTGCCATATACCCGAAAGTCATTTTTTACCCACAACGATTAAATAGGGCGAACACCGATATTTGTTGCCCTCGGCAGTCATCAACCAAACAATGGTCCAAAGAAGGAATAGTACAGATTTAGCCGGTAAACATTAAAAAGTAAAAAACCTTTCCTATATTTGCCTCGTTGTGTTGTGACCCATTACCTTTTTTTGAGGTGAGGGCCAATGAAAGGCTTTCCAAATTGGGAGGCTTTTTTTGTTTGGAGAGGTTTTAGGTCACACGGTATTGGATGTCTTAAGCGATATCCCGAAGATGGTCCTTCCCCTTTTTTCCATTCTCAATGCGGTCTTTGGAGAAATCTTTTTGAGCTGTATCGTTTTGTGGATTAGGGTGTTGTTCCTGTAGGGATAAATCACCATGGATTTTTTGAACCTTTCTGGATTCTTGGAGTAGCTCCCATTCCTCCATGGCCTTTCTGGCCTTGGCTTCGGTACTTTTTTCCTTCATTTTCAGTTCAGTTTGGCCAACGTCCAAAGGTGTTCAAGCTTTTGGGCGCAGTGGTTAGCATGCACAAACAATGTATAAGGGTATTCATTGGAATACCATAATCATTCAGGGAATGATTACCTCTATAGTCAAAAGGCACATACAATATAAATAGGATTTCGGTAGAGAGAAATTTTTTTCGATAAAGGGTCAAAACTTCGATTAAAAGGGATTCTTTTAAAAGGGATAAAATTGACTTGGGAGAATCAAGCGGTTCCTCTAAAATATCGTAATTTTAGACTTCTAATTTAATGTCATTTTTTGTATGCCTTTATATCATAAATTGGGAAAAATACCCCAGAAACGACATACCGTTTTTAAAAAAGAAGATGGTTCGCTCCACTATGAGCAGCTGTTCGGAACCGTCGGTTTCGATGGTATGTCTTCGTTAATGTATCATCTCCATAGGCCTACCCAGGTGAAAGAGGTAGGAAACACCCTCGACATTGCTCCGCGGGCAGCCGTTGACCACAACATAAAATCGCGATTGCTAAAGGGCTTTGAGGTGCGTCCTGAGGACGATTATTTGGAGAGTCGAAAAACGGTGTTGTTCAATAAGGATGTACACATAGGTTTAGCTGCCCCGAGAAAATCAATGACCGACTATTATTACAAGAATGCCGATGCCGATGAATTGCTTTTTGTACATGAGGGTACTGGAACGCTGAAAACGATGTTAGGCGAAATTCCGTTCGAATATGGGGATTATCTGTTGATTCCCCGAGGAATGATCTATCAAATCGAGTTCGATAGCGATGACAACCGGTTGCTGGTCACTGAAAGTTATCACCCCATATACACCCCGAAACGTTATCGCAATTGGTTTGGTCAACATTTGGAACATTCGCCTTTTTGTGAGCGTGATTTTAAACTACCCCAAAATCTAAAGGCTTACGACGAAAAAGGTGATTTTTTGATCAAGGTGAAGAAAGAAAGACAGTTACACCATATGGTGTATGCTACCCATCCTTTTGATGTTGTAGGTTGGGACGGGTATAATTATCCTTACGGATTTTCCATTCATAATTTTGAGCCTATTACCGGACGAGTACATCAACCACCCCCAGTGCACCAGACCTTTGAGACAGGGGCATTTGTGGTTTGTTCCTTCTGTCCGCGATTGTACGACTATCATCCTGAGGCAATTCCGGCACCCTATAATCACTCCAATATCGATTCGGACGAGGTGCTCTATTATGTAGAGGGGGATTTCATGAGCAGAAAAGGAATTGATAAGGGATACATCTCACTGCATCCTGCCGGTATTCCACACGGCCCACATCCGGGCACCTATGAAGCCAGTATCGGAAAATCAAAAACAGAGGAGTTGGCGGTGATGATCGATACGTTCAAGCCTTTGCAATTGACACAGGCAGCTTTGGATATCGACGATGGGAAGTATTATCGCAGTTGGTTGGAGTAAGTCAGTATCTATGAATGACGAAATGAATCAGGGATGCCGCTAATTTGGCCGTACGGTCATCAATATCGTAGGCAGGGTTCATTTCGGCAAAATCGATGCTGATCAATTTCCTGGAATCGATAATGAGTTTAAGACACTCCAATACGATATCAGGTGAAAACCCCATTGCCGACGGGGCACTGACCCCTGGGGCGTAGGCAGTGGAAAACCCATCCAAATCAACCGTCACGTAAAGGCAATCCACATCTTCGATAAACTGGATAAGACGAAGCTGAACATGTTCCAGATAGTGCATTTGGAAATGGTGACGCTCTAAATAGTGCACTTGTAACTCCTCGGCAGTTTTGTAAAGAACCGGGTCATTGGCGTCTTGTCGAATGCCTAAACAGAAATACCTGAATTCGGAACCTTCTTTTTTGCAATCTTGGGCGATTTGGTAAAAAGGGGTTCCTGAGTTGTTGCCGTTTGTTGTGTCGCGTAAATCAAAATGGGCATCAAAATTGATGATACCGATTGCTTTTTGTGGCCCTCGATGTTTTTTGATTCCATTAAAATGTCCATATGCGATATCATGGCCGCCTCCCAAGAGAACAGGGAAGACTCCCTTTTCCAACAGTTGATCAACCAAGTGGCATAGCTGTGTTTGTGTTGCTTCCAGGTCCCCATCGAGGCAGCCAATGGTACCGACATCCAAAAAACGGGTACCTTCGGATAAATGATTGGGCATTTTACCAAGGGCGCCCCGAATGGCGTCGGGTCCGGAGACCGTTCCCGTTCTCCCTTGGTTTCTTTTGACTCCCTCGTCGCAGGCATAGCCAAGAAGTACGATCGTTTTTTTGGGGGATTTCTTGATTATTTCTTCCTGGAAATCAAGACAAATCAACTTTTCATGCAGATAAAGCTGCTCTTTGGAGCTTCGACCCTTATATATTTCCGGACTGGTTTTTTTATAGGTCATTATTATTCATCAAATAATTCATCCAACAACCGGTCTTCCACCAAATGCGGCAGGGTTACCTTCAATTCGGGAGTACGCTTCATTTCCCTTTTGATAGCGAACAACGCTTCGGTATTTCGAGCCCAGCTCCTTCTGGAAATTCCGTTGTTCACATCGTAGAACAACATATTCCTTAAGCGGTCGGAAGCTGCCTCCGATCCATCCAAGACCATTCCAAATCCTCCATTGATGACTTCGCCCCAACCAACACCACCACCATTGTGGATAGAGACCCAAGTAGCCCCCCGAAAACTATCACCAATGACATTATGGATGGCCATATCGGCGGTAAATTTACTTCCATCGTAAATATTGCTGGTCTCCCTGAACGGGGAATCGGTACCGCTGACGTCGTGATGGTCCCTTCCCAGAACAATGGGGGCGGAAATGTCCCCGGCTTCGATAGCACGGTTGAAGGCTTCGGCTATTTTGATCCTTCCCTCGGCATCGGCATACAAAATTCTTGCTTGGGAACCCACGACCAACTTATTTTGTTCCGCCTCTTTTATCCATTTGATATTGTCTCGTAGCTGTTGTAGGATTTCCGACGGGGCGTCTTTTTCAATTTCCTGCATCATCTGAAGTGCCAAAGCATCGGTTTTCCTCAAATCTTCAGGGTTTCCCGAAGTACAGACCCACCGGAAAGGTCCGAATCCGTAATCGAAACACATAGGCCCTAAAATATCCTGTACATAGGAGGGATATCTAAAATCGATTTGATTTTCGGCCATAACGTCGGCGCCTGCTCTTGAAGCTTCCAACAGAAAGGCGTTGCCATAGTCAAAGAAATAGGTGCCTTTCGCAGTATGCTTATTGATAGCGGTGGCATGTCTTCGCAAGGATTCCTGGACATGATTTTTGAAGGTTTCCGGATGCTCACCCATCATTCGATTAGACTCCTCAAAAGATAGGTCAACAGGATAGTACCCTCCGGCCCATGGATTGTGCAACGAGGTTTGATCGGACCCGAGGTGTATAAAGATTTCTTCCTTATCAAAGCGTTCCCACACGTTTACGATGTTACCGATAAAGGCCAGCGATACGGTTTCTTCCCGCGCTACGGCTTTTTTGGTTCGTACCACCAAGGAGTCCAAATCTTCTATCAACTCATCGACCCAGCCTTGTTGATGTCTTTTCACGGCCGCGGCACGATTTACCTCCGCGCAGACCGTGATGCATCCAGCAATGGTTCCTGCCTTGGGTTGGGCACCACTCATGCCGCCCAGACCGGCTGTCAAGAATATCTTCCCTTGGATGGATTGCTGAGCTTGTAACACTTTCCGAAAAGCGTTCATTACGGTAATGGCAGTGCCATGAACAATACCCTGTGGGCCAATGTACATGTAGGATCCAGCGGTCATTTGCCCGTATTGGGTCACCCCCAGTGCGTTGTATTTTTCCCAATCATCGGGCTTGGAATAGTTAGGAACCATCATTCCGTTGGTGACGACTACTCTTGGGGCCTCTTTGGCGGAAGGAAAGAGCCCCATCGGATGTCCGGAATAGACGTGCAGCGTCTGTTCCTCGGTCATGGTGGCCAAATATTGCATGGTAAGCAGGTACTGTGCCCAATTTTGAAATACGGCCCCATTGCCCCCGTAGGTAATGAGCTCCTCCGGATGTTGCGCCACTTCAGGGTCCAAATTGTTCTGGATCATGAGCATGATGGCCGCTGCCTGTGCCGTTTTTGCCGGATAGGCGTCGATAGGACGGGCATACATCTCGTAGTCAGGTTTAAACCGATACATGTAAATGCGACCGTACAAATGAAGCTCCTCGGCAAATTCCTTGGAGAGTTCCCCATGCCAATCCCTGGAAAAATACCGGAGTGCATTGGAAATAGCCAATTTTTTTTCCGCCAAGGATAAAATGTCTTTTCGTTTTGGGGCGTGATCAACTTTCGATAGATACTCCTTCTTCGGGGGAAGTGTTGATGGAATGCCCTGTAGTATTTGTGATTTGAAATCCACGTTGTTTCGTCTAATGCTTGTGTTTGTCAAAGACCAATTCCCCTTTTTTCCATACCATACAGGGCTTAAAGTTGCCTTGGTTGTACAAAATCTCTTGGTAATTATCGGAATGGAAGCCACAAAAATCGGCCAACTTGCCTTTTGCCAATCGCCCACGATCCTTCAGATTCAGGGCAGCAGCCGCACGAAAAGTAATGCCGGCCAAGACCTCCGCATTCGTCAATTTTTCAAAAGCCCCAAGAATAGCGGCCTGTGTCAACAGGTCACCCATGGGCGCAGATCCCGGATTATGATCACTGGCAATGGCCAAAGCACCTCCGGCATCCAAAATCTTACGGGCTGGGGTAAAACCGCAACCCAGTCCCAAGGAAGCCCCTGGCAGCGCCGTGGCGATGACATTGCTTTTCGCCAATAATTCGATTTCCTTCTCCGTGCTCGCCTCCAAATGGTCGGCGCTGAGCGCGTCGAAGCGTACGGCCACCTCACTGCCACCGGTGGAAAACTGATCTGCATGTACGGTAAGGTCAAACCCCATTTCCTTTGCCTTTTGGAAATACGGCAGAATGTCGTCGCTTGAAAAAGCACTTTCCTCGATAAAGGCATCGATGCGGTTGGTCAGACCTTCCTTCTTGATTCGTGGAAAAAGCGATGTGCTAATTTCGGAAAGGTATTCCTCGGCGTTCCCTTGGTAATCCTTGGGAACCATATGCGCGGCAAGACAAGTGGTAATCAGGTCTGTGGAAATAGTTTCATTGGCTTCCTTAATAGCCCGTAGTATTTTGAGTTCTTCTTCGATGGAAAGGCCGTAGCCACTTTTTACCTCGATAGTAGTCACTCCATTTTTAAGGTGGCGGTTGGCCAATTTCCGGGTGCGTACGGTCAAGGTCTGCTGCGAAGCTTTCCGTGTTTGGGTCACGGTGTCCCAAATACCGCCTCCGCCCTTGGCGATTTCCAAATAGGTTTTGCCCGCGTTACGCAGAGCGTAGTCGTTGGCCCTGGAACCCGCAAAACAAATATGGGTGTGCGCGTCGATGAAGCCTGGAAGACAAACATGGTCGCCTTTGAGTTCTTGAACTTCGACATCCTTTGCATTTGCCAACAACGAGGTGTAAGGTCCTATAGTACTTATCTTTTCATCATGTATCAGAATCCCTGCATCCTGCATTAGGGTCAAGTCACCGTCTGAAATCGGTCCTTTGATGGCCAATCCCGTCATGGGGACAAGTTGTTTGAAAGGGCCTACAAGAATTCTTTTTTTCACCTTTTTAATTCTTTATGCTATCCTGTTTCTTCTTTTTTCTCCTTCTTAATATACCTCAAATTCATCGGAGTATTTTGTCTTCAAGGAAATTTTCTCTTTTTTCCGAACACGATCAATAATGTCTAGTAAGACTTGGCCACGAATCATTTGTATTCCTTTTTCGATGTCGTCGGCAAATACCCGATCTTTGTCCGCAAAGGATACTTTTTTACGAACCTCCAGATGTACTTCCTCTAAGAAAATTCCGGATTTGAGCGGTTTTCTGTATTCAAAGGCTTGTGCGGCTGTCAATAGTTCAATGGCAAGAATTTTTTCAACATTATCGAGCACCCGCAGTGCTTTTCTTCCACTAATTGACCCCATACTTACATGGTCTTCCTGTCCTAAGGAAGTTGGGATGCTATCTGCACTGGCCGGAAAACATAATCCTTTATTCTCACTGGCGAGCGCCGCCGAGGTGTATTGCAGGATCATATAACCTGAGTTGATACCGGTATCCTTCATCAACAATTTGGGAACCCCGGGGCTGTTGCCCTCCAAAGCGAGATAGATACGGCGGTCGGAGATATTCCCGATTTCGGAAGCCGCCAAGCACGCGTAATCCAAGGCCATGGCCAGGGGTTGTCCGTGAAAATTACCACCACTGATTGTTAAGTCCTTATCAATAATCACAGGGTTATCGGTGACGGCGTTCAGTTCCACTTCAAGTAGTTCTTTCAGATGCAACCACGTATTGCGGGAGGCCCCATGCACTTGTGGAATACAGCGTAGGGAGTAGGGATCTTGAACTCGTTCACAATCGATATGGTCCTCTAAAATTTCCGAACCCTGCAATAGTTTTCCGATCCGTTTGGCGACATGTATATTTCCCTTGAACGGGCGGAGTTGATGCAGTTTTTCATAAAATGGTTTTACCGAGCCTTGGAGGCCCTCGATCATCATGGCCCCAATAATATCGGCTTGTGAAAGACAGGAATGTAGTTTCTCTACCACCCGTATCGCATGGGCTGCAATGAACTGTGTTCCATTAATAAGCGCAAGACCTTCCTTGGGACCAAGGGCTAAGGATTGGAGCCCCGTTTTTTTGAAGAATAGGGGTGTATCCATTGTTTTTCCCTCAAACTCCACTTTTCCCAGACCAATTAAGGGAAGGAATAAATGGGAGAGTGGTGCCAAATCTCCCGAAGCACCGACCGAACCTTGGGAAGGCACTATAGGAATCGCGTTATTTTCTATATGCCAAATAATGCGATCGAGCGTCGCTTCCGAAATTCCTGAAAAGCCCTTTGCCAACGAATGTGCCTTTAGCACCAGCATGAGTTTTGCGATTTCCCCGGCAACAGGTTGGCCCACCCCGACGCTATGGCTTTGTAGGATGTTGGTCTGCAGAATGCTTGTTTCTTCCTTTGATATTTTGGTAGTGCATAAGGGTCCAAAACCTGTGTTGATTCCGTAAACGGGATGCCCTTTGTCAACGATCTGCCGTACTACCTCGTAGCTTGCAACGACCTTTTTTTTTGCGGTCGAAGAGCATTGTAATTTCATATCGCCGCGGGCAATCGCCAGGGCAGTACCGGCGGTGAGTAAGTCTTCGCCCAGTCGAAACGTGTTGGAGGTGGCAGTCATCTATTTTTTGGATAAGGTGCCCTAAAAGTATTTAATCCATTTGAGAATGACCAGTGGAATGACGTAACTTTATCCTATTAAATCGTTGCTAATGATTTTTGAATTGATAAAGAACCGGCGATCGGTCTTCCCGGCACAATACAACGACGTACCGATTGCGAAAGCGGATATCGAAAAAATACTGGAAGCGGCCAACTGGGCCCCCACCCATAAAAAGACCGAACCTTGGCGTTTTAAGGTATTGCAAGGGGACTCCCAAAGGCGATTGGGGCAATTTTTGTCGGCCAAATATCAAGAAATTGAGGAACGCCCCAAACAGATGAAAATTAGGAAACTCAAGGAAAACCCTGTAAAATCGGGAGCGGTCATTGCTATTTGCATGCAACGTGATCCCAAGGAAAGTCTACCGGAATGGGAGGAAATTGCGGCGACCGCCATGGCGGTACAAAATATGTGGTTGTGCTGTACCGAACTCGGTATCGGTTGCTATTGGAGCTCCCCTGGTTTGATCAAGCACATGCATGAATTTTTCGAGTTGAAGGAAGGGGAGAAGTGTTTGGGGTTTTTCTATATGGGGTACTATGATGGCGAACTGCCTAAGGTAGAACGGGGTTCCATGACCGAAAAAGTGGTTTGGATGGGATAATATTAATCAAAAAATGGAAAAAGGGCCGCTTTATAGTCCCAGGCTGTCGAGAGAAACAGTCCTAAAAAGATGATGCTCACAAGGAACTTCATAAAAGTACCTGTGAGAAAACCCAAAAAAGAACCAAAAGCCGCCGTTAAGGCGGTTCTTCTATCGGCCTTATTGGAGAGTTCCCCGATTAAGGCACCCAAAAACGGACCGATAATGATGCCACCCGGAATCGGCAAGATAAGCCCCACGATGAGACCGATGGTGGTGCCGATCATCCCAGCCCGTGTACCACCGAATTTCTTGGTTCCAATAGCTGGAATAATGTAGTCAAGGGCGAAAACTACCAACGCGATCACAGCAGTGATTCCCAAAAACCACCAATCATCCGGTACCGCTTCGGTGAGGGATAACAACAGTAATCCCAACCAGCTAACGGGGGGACCCGGCAATACGGGTAGAAAACTTCCCAAAATTCCGACCAGCATCAGAAGGAGTCCGATCATTAATAGCGCAATGTCCATTCAAATTGGTTTGTTGTTTGACGAAGATAGAAACGATTTGTTACAGGAATCCAGTTTTAAACGGAAAGCTCCGAAAAATTATTCAACTAAAAAATTAGTTTAAACTAAGAATTTAGTTATATTTGTTTTTTTATAACTAAAAATTTAGTTCAAATGAAGCAGTTAACCAAGGCTGAAGAAGAAGTTATGCAGGTTCTCTGGCAATTGCAGAAATGCAATGTCGCCGCTATCATCGACCAACTTCCGGAGCCCAAGCCTGCCTACAATACCATATCCACCATCGTACGTATTTTGGAAAGCAAGGGATTTGTAAACCATGAAAAAGAGGGGAAGGGCCATATATATTTTCCGCTGGTCAAAAAATCCGATTACAGCAACCAATCGATCACCAAATTGGTCGATGGCTATTTTCAGGGCTCCTTCAAGAGTATGGTCTCTTTTTTTATGAAAGAGAACGAAGTAAGTCTTTCCGAATTGGAATCCATTCTAAAAGATATTAAAAAATCTTCTGACGATGTTGGCGAAGACCCTAAAGAAATAGACCTATGATACAGTATATTCTTGAGTGCATCATCTTTCAATTGGTATTCCTTAGTATCTATGACCTTTTGTTGAAAGGGGAAACCTTTTTTCAGTGGAACCGTCTTTATTTGATAAGTACGTATTTGTTATCCTTGGTACTGCCTTGGATCAAAATCGAGGCTTTAAGCACTCAGCTGCCCAAGGAATACCATGTATATCCGGCTTTTCTAATGGAACTGGACCAAGCTTCTGTCGTAACTGTCGCTTCGGAAAACCAAGGACTACAACTTACATGGCTACAAGGTGTGTTCTTTGGTGGCATGTTCCTGGCCACTATTCTTTTTACTTACAAATTATACAGGATATACCGCTTCCGAAAAGAGGGGACCGTACACTATTTTCCTGATTTCACCAAGATAATCATTGCCAATACTGATATTGCTTTTTCTTTTTTCAAATCTGTTTTTCTGGGAGACCGTGTATTGGAAAAGGAACACCAGGGTATCATCCTACACGAAATGGTTCATATCGAACAAAGGCATACCTGGGACCTACTTTTTTTTGAATCGATGCGGATTGTGGGATGGTTCAACCCTTTGGTGTACCTCTATCAAGGCAGGATTGCGGAACTACACGAATTTATTGCCGATGCAAAAGTCGCAAAGGCCGACAAGAAGGGGCAGTATCAGCTACTGCTGTCACAGGTATTTCAAACGCAGCATATCTCATTTGTAAACCAGTTTTTTAAAACATCATTAATCAAAAAACGAATTGTCATGTTACAGAAAGCGAAGTCCAGAAAAGTTTTTCAACTAAAATATTTGATTTTAGCACCTATTGTTTTCTGTATGCTATATTATACTTCCTGCGTCAGCGAGTTAGATCAATCCGAAGGTATTAAAGAAACCTTTGTGGTAGGGGATGTTGCAAATCTAACTCTCGATGAAGAATCAAGGATTTTTACACGGTTGATCGATCTTTCCGTACAGTCTAAAAACTGGAACCTGCTATTGAAGGATACTTCGTCATCCATTGAATTCAGTAGCCCGAACGATGAAGCCTCGTTTATCTCCGGTCCCGGGGGCATTCCGATCAAAGCGAAAATGCAAATTGAATCCAGCATTTTGGAGGAAGATTTCAGTCTTTTTGATGCTGCTTCCAAAAATATACAAATCGTCATAAACGAAAACTCCGTCCCTTTTGGAGTCGTTGATGAAGTGCCTATTTTTCCAGGATGTGACAACAAAACCGATAAAAGGGCCTGTTTTCAAGATGGGATACAACGGCACATCAGCAAAAATTTCAGATATCCTTTAGAGGCTCAAAAGCAGGGTATTGAGGGGAGGGTCAATGCAATCTTTGTTATCACTAAAGACGGTTCCGTTCAAGGTCTGAAAATGAGAGGACCCGATAAGCTATTGGAAGCCGAGGTCGCCCGGATTCTTTCCAGACTCCCTCAAATGACCCCTGGCAAACAGGACGGGAAAGCGGTGAATGTACCTTTTTCCATTCCCATCACCTTTAAGTTACAACAGGGAAGCTTTAATGGGATCAATGAGGATTCAGAATATGAAAAGGTAAAGGCTGCACAAATAGCCGAAATGCCCGAGGATCTAAAGATTGAATTTCAGAATGCGGTTCCTTTTGGAGAAGTAGCCCAAGTACCCATTTTACCAGGATGTGAAGATGCCTCCGATGGCAGGGCGTGCTTCATGGAAAAAATGAGAACGCACATCATGAAAAACTTCAACTATCCGACGAAGGCGAAAGAGCAGGGTATTCAAGGAAGGGTGAATGTCATGTTCTTGATTTCCAAGGAAGGAGAGATTACCAGTATTGCGAAAAGAGGTCCCCATACCTTGTTGGAAGATGAGGCGGTTCGAATCATCTCAAGATTGCCCAAAATGCAGCCTGGAAAAAAAGCGAATGGCCAGCCTGTGAACGTACCTTTTTCCATTCCCATAACCTTTAAGTTGTAAAAGTGTACCATGCGCATATTTTCCATCCTTTTTATGTTCAATCTGTTCTTCGCTTGTGCACAGACATCCATTAAATTCTCGTCTGACCAAAACTTAAAAATTGCTGACAGCCTCTATACCATAGGGAATTACACCGCAGCTATCAATTTCTACGCCAAGGTAGGCTCCCAAAATTCAAACTTACAAATTGCCAGGGTCTACAATGCGATGGGAAATTACGATAAGGCAATTGATCAATATCGAGACGTGGTTGGCAAGGATTTAGGCCTGGAGATTGCCCGATTCGAACTAGGCAAGCTTTATTTGAAAACCAAGCAGTTCGATGAAGCACGAAAGATTTTTTCTTATCTCGTAAGCACGAACAAGACCAACCCTGAATATCGCTATTATCAAGGAGAAGCATTTCGGGAACTAGATCAAATTGCCAGTAGTCTTGTGGCCTATAAAAAAGCTGTTGACCTAGACAGTACCCATCTACGTAGTCTGTTTCGATTAGGGAAGTATTATACGGTAAAACTGGAGCGGGGTGCCGCCCTTAAGTATGTAAACAGGGGGCTTGAATTCTATAAAAACGATGTGGCACTTGTAAATCTAAAGGCATTGATTCTCTATAATGATGACCAGTTCGAAAACGCCATTCCATGGTTCGAAAAGGTATTGGAACTGGGCGAAAAGAAGGAGTATATCTATTCCAAACTGGCCTATTGCTACTATAAGAACTGGGAATTTGACAAGGCAAAGGCGATGTATCGCATCCTCTCTGCTATTGACGACACCAATCCCGATGCTTATTTTGGCCTTGGTAGCGTGTACTTGAGGAACAAACAACTCGATAGCGCTGAAATTAATTTTAAGACCGCAATAGAAGTTAAAGATCCAGCGCTGGACCGGGAGTATAATGCCTTGGCAAGTTTAGCGCGGGAGCGGAACGATTTAAAGTCGGCCTTGGAATATTATCGATTGGCCTATCAAGAAGATACTACCAGTAGTACCGGGTATTATCAAGTTTGCACCGTAGCCGATCAATACTATGAAGACCCTAAAATTCGGTTGGAGTATTATGAAAACTTCCTTCGGAAATTTGGAAAAGAAGTCCCTTACCTTTCCAAAACCGTCCTTAGGCGTATTCGGGAACTGAAAGAAGAACTGCACTATAAGCGAGATTGATCGAACACCCCTTGCGCCATTCGGATTGTTATTCGAAGCTGCCGTCCGGCTGAAATCTGGCCGGAATGTCCCTAAATTGTTGTAATTTCCACCTAGAATAGGGGCGTGATGAAATATCTTTTGGTTGTACTTTTTTCAGGTCTGCTGGTCTCTTGCAATCTTTTTGCCTCAAAAGAAAAGAAGATGCGAAAGCTAGTGGAGCAAGAGATGCGCGACATCAATTGGAACGATATCGATAGCTACCCACTTTTTGGGAATTGCGATGAGACCCAAACAAAGAAAGGCCAACGGGAATGTTTCGAACAGGAAGTCCTTTTACACTGTTCTAGAAGTTTGAAAGAGTTTGAATTCGTGCTCTTAAGCGGGACCAACCCCACGGTGCAAGTGGATTTCTTGGTCGATCAAGATGGACAAATCTCCGTTTTGGATATTCAAAAAGATGCTGCAATCGATTCCCAGATGCCCGAATTTGACCAAATCATAACGCAAAGTCTTAAAAATATGCCACCTTTGGCCCCGGCGTTGAAGAGGGGTATTCCTGTGAAGGCGAAGTTTCGAATTCCCATCATACTTAATACCGAGTAAAACAAGTTTTGACAAGCGAAAAAATTATATTAGGTATCGACCCCGGAACGACCATCATGGGTTTTGGACTCATCAAGGTGGTGAATAAAAAGATGCAGTTTGTGCAAATGAATGAACTGCTTTTAAAAAAGTACGACGATCCCTATACCAAGCTTAAATTGATCTTTGAGCGCACCATCGAACTTATCGACACCTACCATCCCGATGAAATCGCTATCGAGGCACCATTTTATGGTAAAAACGTACAATCAATGTTGAAACTGGGCCGTGCCCAAGGGGTGGCCATGGCAGCCGGACTCTCCCGTCAAATTCCCATTACCGAATACCTTCCAAAAAAAATCAAAATGGCGATTACGGGCAACGGGAACGCCAGTAAGGAACAGGTCGCTAAGATGCTCCAGGGTATATTGGGTCTCAAAACACTTCCTAAAAACCTGGACAGCACCGACGGCCTTGCCGCAGCGGTATGCCATTTCTACAATGAGGGAATAGTTGAAGTGGGCAAAAACTATTCGGGATGGGAGGCTTTTGTAAAGCAGAATGATGGAAGGGTTAAAAAGTGAGTAGTAGTCAGTACTACGTAAAAAGAGGTAGGTGAAAAGTGATTGGTCATTAGTCAACAGTAAGCCGTATTGAGTAAACAGTAAACAGTATTTATGAAATTTCAAGATCTTTTGGCCTATCAAAAAGCACAAGACTTGGCAATGCAAATTTTTAAAGTCTCAAAACAGTTTCCTAGAGAGGAATTATATTCTTTGACCGATCAAATAAGAAGGTCATCTCGCAGCACTGCGTCGAATATAGCCGAATCTTACGCCAAACGCCTTTATCCAAAACACTTCATTGGTAAACTGTCCGATTCGGACGGAGAAAACTTAGAAACACAGGCTTGGTTGCAATTTGCCTTGGATTGTGAGTATTTAGATAGCCGTAGTTTAACGGATTGATGGAACAAAACTTCGAAATAGGTAAATTGATTTATTATATGAGAAACAACCCTGGTAAGTTTGGTTCAAAATAGCGATTTGCCTGTACTCATTATGTTCACTGTTTACTCAATACTGTTCACTTATTACTAGAAATGTCCGGCATCTATATCCACATACCTTTCTGCAAACAGGCATGCCACTACTGTGATTTTCATTTTTCAACGAGTATGGGCAAAAAGGACGCCATGGTAACGGCTTTGTGCAAGGAGCTGGAACTGCGCAAGCAGGAATTCCGGAACGGGCGTGTAGAAACCGTCTATTTGGGAGGTGGCACACCATCGGTATTGCATGTGGGCGAAATCCAGTCCATCATTGATACTATCTATCGGCACTACGAAGTAACAGAGTATCCCGAAATCACCTTGGAAGCCAACCCTGATGACCTGTCTGCCGAAAAAATCAAAGAATTGGTAGACACCCGGATCAACCGTTTGAGTATTGGTGTCCAGTCATTTTTTGAAGAAGATCTAAAACTAATGAACCGGGCGCATAATGCCCAGGAAGCGGAAGCTTGTATCAAGGAGGCTTCCAGGTATTATGATAACATTTCCATCGATTTGATTTACGGAATTCCCAATATGACCAACGACCGGTGGAAGCGGAATCTGGAAAAGGCCTTATCGCTCAACGTTCCCCATATTTCCAGTTATGCCCTGACCGTGGAGCCCAAAACCGCCTTGGCCCATTTTATCGAGAAAGGTATTGTGCCAGGGGTCGACGATGCAGTCGCCCACGAGCATTTTACTATTTTATCGGACACCTTGGAAGCGGCCGGATTTGAGAGCTATGAGATTTCCAACTTTGGGAAACCGGGCTATTTCTCCAAAAACAATACGGCCTATTGGCAGCAAAAAAAATATATCGGTATCGGGCCGTCTGCCCACTCCTACGATGGTGAGCGTCGTGGCTGGAACGTTAATAACAATCCTACATACTTAAAAGCCATCGAAAAGGGGCAACTGCCTATGGAAACCGAGCTACTTTCCACCACCGATAAATACAACGAATATGTGATGACGGGCCTACGGACGATCTGGGGTGTTTCTATGGATAAAATCAAGCGGGACTTTGGAAAAAACTATGCGGCATACGCCTTATCACAAGCAGCGAAATACCTGGAAGACCACTTACTGTATTTAGACGGGGATACGCTTTTAGCGACCAAAAAAGGACGATTTTTGGCCGATGGTATTGCCAGTGACCTGTTTATGATTAAATTGGGTTAGCCATCGCTCCCGAGAGTGTACAATGACAGTGCGATGCATTCAATCCTATGATAGCCAAAATAAAAAACCATACCATCGACCTTTCCAAACCCTTGGATATCTCCATTCCGTTGCGGGGTGATGCTTCCAACGTAAACGCTTGGTACATAGGTCCTCCCAAAATAACGCCACATACAGAGGGGGAGTTTGTCGGTAAGGTTTCCAAAGGAGCTTCCACCAATTTTAACGATATCTGGTTCAATCCCCATGCCCATGGCACCCATACGGAGTGCGTAGGCCATATTACCGAAGGCTTTCATTCCATCAATCAAAATTTGAATCGATTTTTCTTTTTGGCCGAGCTGATTACCATTGCCCCCGAAAAGTATCAGGATGATTTTGTGATATCAAGAAAACAATTGCAATATGCCCTGGGGAACAAAAAACGGGAGGCGGTCGTTATTAGAACCTTGCCCAATTTAAAGGAGAAGCTTTCCAAACAGTATTCCCACAGCAATCCGCCCTATCTTTTGGAACAAGCTGCACGATTGCTAGTTGCAAAGGGAGTGAAACATTTGTTGATCGACCTGCCTTCGGTCGATAAGGAAAAAGATAACGGGGCACTATTGGCGCATAAGGCCTTTTGGGATTTTGATGGAGACCTACGAAAACAAGCAACGATTACCGAATTCATATTCGTGCCCAACCACATCGAGGATGGAAAATATTTTTTGAATTTACAGGTAGCCCCTTTTGAGAACGATGCCAGCCCCAGCAGGCCTGTACTTTACAAAATAGAATCATAGCCTTCGGTACTGTGCTAATCTTCTTATATTTATCGAATGGATAATGTGTTGGATTCTTTACTAGGACTCGCTTTGGGTGCCATCGTCACCTATTGGGTCTATTCCTTTTTTCGAAAAAAGCAGGGAAGGGAAGTGACCAAGCACCAATCGACCGTTTTATTGGAAAAAATCAAGAGTGTCTGCAAATTGATTTCCGTGGAAGGGGAGTTTGCCGAAATCTATACGTACGAGAATACCAAGCAACGGTTCCTAAGTATGATCAGTAGTAAGAAAAAAGCGCTCATCGTCATCAACGCCAAGGCCCATATTGGCTATGACCTATCAAAGATCGCGATGAAGTCCGATGTGGAAAATAAAAAAGTGACGCTTACGGATTTTCCCCAACCCGAGATACTGTCGATAGAGCCCGAGCTGGAATTCTATGACATCAAAAATGGTATGTTCAATTCGTTTACACCGAATGACTTGAATGTGCTGAACCAAGAAGCCAAACACCATATTCGGGAAAAAATACCCCAAAGCGGATTGATGGAAATGGCCAGAAAGGAAGCCTTGGATACCATTCTTTTAATTGAAAACCTAGCGGAGACCATCGGTTGGAAGTTGGATTATTCCGCTTTGGAGATAGGAAGTAAAATTGACAAGCTCCCAAAAGGCAATGCCTTGTTGGAATCAAAAAACGAAGCATCCGAACGATCCAGTAAATAGTACTTTATCAATAAGATCATGAAAAAAATCGCCATTGTATTTCTATTGCTAACTTTAGCCATTTATGGTCATGGCCAAACTGAAAACACTATGAAAGAATTCGATGCCAATTTTGTACATACCGTTTACTTTTGGTTAAAAAACCCCGATAGCGAAGCGGACCGCACTGCTTTTGTAACCTCATTACAGAATTTTCTGGACAATTCGGCTTATGCAAAAACCAAGTTTATCGGCACCCCTCCCAGGGCAAGTCGGGATGTGGTCGATGGCTCGTTCACCTATTCGCTGATCGTAACCTTCGATTCTGCCGAGGCACAACAAAAATATCAGGACGAGGCACCGCACAAATTGTTCGTCGAGGAGTCGAGCAAATTATGGACTAAAGTCATCGTGTACGATTCGATGGGCTTGTGATTTTGTGGATAATTCCGAATGAGAGCCGCCAGTTGGTCTGACCAGTGTATTGTTCACACGATCATCTAGATTTAAACGCTGCTCGGCTTGTCGGGGGTTTGATTACTTAGGGGGCCATTTAAAATAACAATAAAGTAAGGTCCTCTCTACCCATGTAGGACAGGATTTAGGAGCGTAGACCATGAATATCGAAGCATTCCGCGAGTACTGTTTAGCGAAAAAGGGCGTCACCGAAGAATTTCCATTCGATGAACACACCTTGGTCTTTAAGGTAATGGGCAAAATGTTCGCATTGGTTCCTTTGGAGCGCCTACCATCACAGGCCAACTTGAAATGTGATCCCGAAAGGGCCATTGAATTGAGGGAGGAATACGATGGGGCCATCAGCCCGGGCTATCATATGAGCAAAACACATTGGAATACGTTGTTCCTGGAACAGCTTCCCCCAAAATTGGTGAGCGGGCTGATTGATCACTCTTTTGAACTGGTAGTCGCAAAATTCCCCAAAAAGCTTAGGGCCGAATTTGATAGCCTGTAAATTACGATATGGAAAGTCGCTTAAAGACCATTATAGATAATTTGAAGGAGTGCTTTGATGGAAAACCTTGGTACGGGGACTCGGTGATGAAAAAGTTGAACAGCATCGATTGGCAACATGTAAATCACCGACCCTCTGGCGTACGGTCTATTGCCACCCTGCTTCGACATATCATCAATTGGCGCATCTTTGTGTTAAAAAAGTTACAGGGAGATGCTACCTACGATCTCGTAATCGACGGTCCGAACGACTGGTCCGATGTTCACATCAAGAACCAAGGGGAGTGGGAGCAACTGAAACAGGAACTCATTCAAACCCAAGATGACTTGTTGGCAGTACTGGGCCGTTCTACCGACCCGATTTTGGAAACCGAAGTGCCGGGAAAGCAATACGATTTTGGCCCCGTACTCAACAGTATTGCGCAACACGATATCTATCATTTGGGGCAGATAGCCCTAATCGATTCAGCGGTAAGAAGCTAAGGTAGAAAATGTATCTTTGACCCCAAATAAGTCTTTAGGCCTACCATGAATGAACCCCTTCATTTCTACCAAAATCAAATACGGAAACATACCCAGGCCCTGTCCGCCGTAAAAAAAAGGCTCTTTGTTTCCAGCATGCTGCGATTGATGGTTTTCGTGGGTGCCGTAATCGGAAGCTATTTGGTTTTTTGGAATGCGAAAGCCGTCGTAGCAATTGTTTTGTTGGCGATTGCACTGTTTTTGTTTTTGGTTTCAAGACATACCGATCTGGAACGAAAAAGAGATACCTTAAAGGCGCTTTTGGATAGTAATGAAAACGAAATTCGGATGCTTAACCGTGATTTTTACCATCGGCCGGAAGGAAACCAGTTTAAGGACCCGACGCACTATTTTAGTCAGGACATCGATTTGTTCGGAAGGGGATCTTTTTACCAATATGTTAACCGAACGGCATTGCAACAAGGTAGCGAGACCTTGGCGCAACTGTTTTTGGAGAATTCGATTGAGGACATTTTGCAAAAACAAGAAGCGGTAAAAGCGCTGTCAAAAATACCCGAATGGCGTCAGGAGTTTTCGGCCATCGCCTCCCTGACCAAAGCTGAAACCGGGGTGGATGTCATTCATCAATGGTTGACCCATTATACCCCCTTTGTTCCGAAAGCGATGCGTTGGCTACCATGGCTTTTCTCCGGGGCCTCGCTATTGTTTTTAACATTGTACTTTTTGGGTATTCTGCCGGGATTGGTTCCTTTTTTATGGGTGTTCACAGGGCTTGGGATGTCATCGATTTACACCAGGAAAATTACGAAGCTCGGAGTCAATGCTTCGAAGGCCCATGGCACCTTCACTCAATACAATCAATTGATTCAATTGATTGAAAACCACGAATTTGAAGCCCAGTTTCTGTCAGAACAGAGACGGTCGGTGATGCGTGAAGGAGAAAAAACCTCAACCCTCATCCAACAGTTTTCAAGGCTCCTCAACGGCTTGGATAAGAACAACAATGTATTCTATCTAATTTTGGCGAACGGCTATTTTTTAAGGGCACTTACCTATGCCTATCAAACGGAGCAATGGATTCAAACCTATGGGAATTCTGTAGAGGAATGGTTCGATACCATCGCTTTTTTCGATGCCTACAATAGTTTGGGGAATTTCGCCTTTAACCATCCCAACTATCAATTTCCTCGATTGACCGATGAAAAGGAAGTACTGAAGGTGAAAGGTGCAGGGCATCCGCTCTTAGATCCGAAGAAGAATGTTTTAAACGATTTTCAAATCGATGATCAAGCTTTTTTGATTATCACAGGAGCCAATATGGCCGGGAAAAGTACTTTTTTGAGAACGGTTTCCTTACTCATTCTTATGGGGAATATAGGCTTGCCGGTTTGTGCGGATTCGGCGGAATACCAACCTGTCAAATTGATTACAAGTATGCGGACAACAGATTCCTTAACCGACGAAGAGTCGTATTTTTTCTCGGAATTAAAACGGTTGAGATTTATCGTTGACGAGATTCAGAACGACCGTTATTTTATCGTGCTTGATGAAATTTTAAAGGGTACGAACAGTACTGATAAGGCCAAGGGTTCGCGTAAATTTGTAGAACGCTTGGTACGCTCAAGGTCTACCGGTATCATTGCCACCCATGATTTGAGTTTGTGTGAAGTAGCCAAGAAACTACCGCAAGTAAAGAATTACTATTTTGATGCGGAAATAGTCAATAACGAATTACATTTTGACTACCACATAAAGCAAGGTGTTTGCCAGAACATGAACGCTTCGTTTTTGCTGAAAAAGATGGGGGTCGTGGAATGAAATTGAACGTAACAAATGGATTCACTGACACAAATTGTATTAGGTGCCTCGGTAGGCGAAGCGGTGTTGGGTAAAAAAGTGGGTAACAAGGCAATGCTCTACGGTGCTATTGCCGGGACCATTCCCGACCTCGACGTTTTAATGAAGTATTTTACCGATACGGTGACCGCTATTGAATGGCATCGGGGTTTTAGCCACTCCATCGTCTTTAGTATCGGGTTTGCCCCTATTTTTGGTTGGTTGGTTTGGAAGCTCGAAAAAAAGGGGGAGGCTTCATGGAAGGAATGGTCATGGCTCTTCTTTTGGGGGCTTTTCACCCATCCCATTCTCGATACCTTTACGACCTGGGGCACCCAACTTTTTTGGCCTTTTGATACCCGACTTGCTTTTCAGAACATTTTTGTGATCGATCCGCTGTATACGATTCCGTTTTTGATTTTTCTTATATCGACGATGCGACAAAAGCGAACCGCTCCCCTAAGGAAAAAGTACAACCGGTTGGGACTGCTGATCAGTAGTTCCTATTTGATATTGACACTGGCCTTAAAGGGTTTTGCCCATTCGAGATTTATAGATAGCCTAGAATCACAACGTATTGCGTATGCGCAAATCGATACACGGCCAACCCCGTTCAATACGATACTTTGGACAGCCAATGTCGACGTGGGAGACGCCTATTTGATAGGTAATTATTCCTTTTTTGATTCAAGGGAGATTCAGTTTACCGCCTATTCAAAAAATCATCAGTTACTGGGTGACCTGAAAAATAACGACAAAGTAAGTCGACTCATTGAAGTAACCGAGGGCTGGTATACCATTAATCAACAGGAAGACCAACGCTATCTGAACGACCTCCGGTTCGGGTTACTCAGTCTCGACCCGACCGAAACCCGCTTTGCTTTTAGTTACGAACTAGAACAAACGAAGGCTGGATTGAAGATTCGGGAGACGCCGAAATTCAAGACCGATACCAACCGTTTGCTATCGGCACTTTGGATACGAATGTGGGGAAATTAAGGTACAATATGATCAAAAAAGTCACTTTTGTTTTCGGGCTGTCCGGTGCTTTCATTTTTGCTGTTGCTTCCGTTTTTGGCGGATTGCAAATCGAAGGCTACAGCCAACTGGAACAATATATAAGTGAGAGCTATGCTACCGGCATGCCAAACGCCGCGTATCTGCAATATGCTTTTATCATCAGTGGAATGCTTTTGGCGTTTTTTGGATTTCTATCCGCCAGGGTGTATGTGAAATCGAAAAGTGTAAAAATAGCGTTTGTCCTATTTGCCATTTTCTACGGTTTGGGGACCATCATTACGGGCATTTTTCCCTGTGATATCGGATGTGTGCCCAATGGGGAAAGTCCAAGTCTATCCCAATTCGTGCACAACCTTTCAGGGACACTGACCTATTCGACCGTACCTTTTTGTATGCTGGCGGTGGGTTTTGGACTTCGAAAAGAAGTTTCATATAGGTACATGTCCAGGTTCTCCTTAGGCGCAGGGGTTGTTGCATTGACTTTTGTTGTATTTTTATTCGGGGATGCGAACGGACCTTTTAAGGGGATATACCAACGAATTATTGAAGCGAGTGTCCTTTCTTGGGTATGCGTTGTCAGTTTTTTTGCTCGATGATCGAGATTTGAATGCTCCGACACCCCTACGAAAGGTGTTCGGGCAGGCTTGCGTAGAAACCTATGTTGATTGCTTTGAGTGCCTCGTGGGCTGTCACGCCTTCACCTAGCCATTTGTGCCTCCGCTAAAGCTATGGTGACACGCGGACTGCAGACGGAGGCCCCGAGGTCGTTTACCATAAAACCATCTAAAACCGATATATCTTGAAAAATTTTCGATTGTTTACCTACTATCTAATCGTGGCGCTCTTTTTTGGGGCCTGTGCCGAAGAACAAAAAGAGATTTCGTTACCGGAACATCACCAATGGCATACGGTCACCCTCGATTTTGAAGGACCGGAGACTTCTGAAAAAGCTGCGGAGAATCCGTTTCTAAACTATCGCTTACAAGTTGAATTCAAACATGCCGATACGAATTATACGATTCAAGGCTTCTATGCCGCCGATGGCAATGCGGCCGAAACAAGTGCGGATTCTGGAAACATCTGGCGGGTACGGTTCACTCCGGATAGGTTGGGGGAGTGGTCGTATCATGCCGTGCTGCAACAAGGAGACTCGATCGCGCTTAAGGAAGACTCGGAAACAGGAAATACAATTGACATCACCGATGCCGATGGAGCCTTTTTAGTGGTACCCTCGGACAAACAAGCCCCGGACTTTCGTTCCAAGGGACGATTAAGAGTGTCTAACGGATACTTTCGTTTTGGCGATACCGGCGACTACTGGATCAAGGGAGGCGCCGATAGTCCCGAAAACCTATTGGCTTACGAGGACTTTGATGGTACGTATCGGATGCAGACCTCCAATTCCGAGGGGGAAGCAAGCACCAATGATACCATTCATTCGTATACCCCGCACTTAAACGATTGGCAGGAGGGAGACCCTACTTGGCAGAATGGCAAAGGGAAAGGCCTGATCGGCGCGTTGAACTATTTGGCTTCCAAGGGAATGAACGCGGTGTACTTCTTGGCGATGAATATCGAGGGCGATGGCAAGGATGTTTGGCCCTACGCAGCCCCCGACAATTTTACCCGGTTTGATGTGAGCAAACTGGAGCAATGGGAAATGGTATTTCAACACATGCAATCCAAAGGAATGTTACTGCATATGGTATTGCAGGAAACCGAGAACGAGACCATGCTCGATGAGGGGGATACTGGTCCGCTTCGACAATTGTATCTGCGCGAATTGATGGCTCGTTTCGGGCATCATCTTGCGCTGCAATTTAATTTAGGGGAAGAGAACGGTCCGGCCGATTTCACCCCGATTGCCCAGAATGATGTACAACGAAAGGCCATGATTCGCTTTCTTACCAAAATAGACCCCTATGATCATCCCCTCTTGTTGCACACCCACTCCCACGAGCCCGCACGTACCGATGTACTCGATTCAATTGTTGGTTTTAAGGATTTGGACGGACTCTCTCTACAGGTCGATAAAAGGGAAGGGGCCGCGGCGGTAGTGGAAACTTGGAAAGAGAAGTCCCGAGAAGCGGGACATGGTTGGTTGATTTCCATGGATGAAATCGGCATGTGGCACACTGGAGCCGTTCCTGATGCCATAGACCCCGAACATGATAGCCTACGAAGGTATGTGTTGTGGGGCACTTTATTATCGGGCGCTGCTGGGGTGGAGTGGTATTACGGTGCCAGAAATCGCTATAACGATTTGAATACCGAAGATTGGAGAACCACCGACCGTCTTTGGGAGTTGACCCATTATGCGATGCGATTCTTTGAAGACCATTTGCCGTATTGGGAAATGCAGCCCGAACACACGCTTGTGAATTCGAAAGAGGCCTACTGTTTCAGGAAAGCAGGGGAAGTGTATGCCGTATACCTACCGGATTATGAAGAATATAGCATCGATTTGAGTTCGGTCGAGGGTACATTCACCGTGCAGTGGTTCGATCCTTTAAATGGGGGCGATTTACAACAGGGGTCACTTACTACCCTGACCGGTGGTAGTGTGCAAAACTTGGGACTTCCGCCGAAAGCCGATAAAAAGGACTGGGTGGTACTGCTAAGGGTAGCCAAGGAAAAATGATGACGAGAAGCAAAACGATGACATATCATTTCACTTACAATCGCTTCACCTGCATATCGTGAAAGGCATCGGCCTGTAATCGCATGAGTTCCTCCGCTTTCTGCTTTTTATATGCGTATACTGCTTCTTCCTCGGCGATTTCGCCGTAGATTTTCTCATTCAATTCGGTATCGGTAACGAGGATTTTTTGACGTTCCCTCACTTTCTGGGTCACCCAAGTTTTGATAGCGGTTTCCTCGTCTTCCAACTTCAGGTCATATTCCCCTTTGGGCGCCAACAATTTAGCGATAATGGGCGATGTCTCGATTGCCAAAAATAATAGAAAGATAAAAAAGGAGGGAAACCAGGGCAGTTCCCCCAAAGCGTTGATACGGGCCATGAGCCCGTCGAAACCGTCGATAATAGGCTGGGAGTTCTTGACCACTTCGGCATATTCAATGTTAAGAGCCGTGATTTGGGATTCGATTCCGGCAATCTTTTGGGCGTTGGTTTCCTTTAGCTGCGCCAATTCTGCCAAAGAGGCATCGTGCTTTTGGCGCTTTTCAGCATATACGGGACCCTTTCCCAATAGCATGGTGCCAGCCCTCCCCTCCGCTTCCGAGATATAGGTGTCATAGAGGTCATTGGTTTCGGCTTCCTTCGAAGCGATTTCAGCTTTAAGGGCTGCAATATCCCCGTTTAGTTTTTCTACTTGGGGCGTATATTGAAGGGCAAGCTGCTCCTTATTGGCCAAGGTCAGTTCGTTTTTTTGCTCCAACAATACTTGGTTGATTTCCTTTTCAAAAATCTTCATTTCCAGTGGCTTGGAAATGACCACGGCGATGATGACCGCCAAAAGAATTCGTGGACTCGCCTGTAGCAATTCGCTTCCGAAGCTACCTGTTTTCTTAATCGTGGAGACAATAAATCGGTCTAGATTAAAAATCAATAAACCCCAGATGAGTCCAAAAAATATAGCGGTATACACGTTGTCAAAAACGGTATACAGTGCATAGGCACTGGCGATAAAGGCCATTACCGCCGTAAAGAACACCGTGGCTCCGATACCGGCGTATTTGTTCTGTTCCCCTTCGGAACAGGTTTTTAGAATGGATGAATCGGCCCCTGAGCAGAGAATAAAAAAGTTTTGTAGCATCGTGTTCTGGTTTGATACTGAAATAGCTTCAGTAGTTGATTGATGAAAAATGGCGATGGTCTCGTTGGGGAATCGATTGTTCTCGACTCCCGTTGAACCTACTACCCAAGGGAACAACCCTTAGGATAGCATAGTATTAGAACGTTCCCTTGCGCCATTTGTTACAAAAAAAGCCCTCGAAATGAAGGCCTAGGGTCATAATTTATGATTTTATTCAGTTTTCGATGAAAATGGAATTTTTTGAAATCCTTACCTCAGGGTGTTTGCCCCCGGAACCCCTAGAGTCGATGTTCAGGTTTTTGTTATTCTTTAGAAGTTCAATGGCCCTATCTGACGAAACCTTTTGGCCTTCATAATAGAAGGTGGCACCTTTTTTGGCCATTTCGATTACATGGTCCAAAGGGGATGGCGGACTTGGCGGAGCGGGTGGTAATTCGATGATTTCTTCCATCTCATCCGCTTCTTGCATTTCTTCTGCTTCCTCGACTTGATCAACCTGTTGTAGGGGCGCCATGGCCGCTTGCGGCGCTTGTGGTGGAGCAGGGCGTTTCGGAAAATCCGGAAAGGGTTCGGCGTCCTGTTTTTGCTTGTCAGACATCAGGTCGTAGATATAGGTCATACGGTCTAGCTCTTTTTTCTTGATGCGAATGCTTGTATCACTGGCCAACATAGCATTATACTTCTTCGCCAAGGCATTGTACTCGCGCATTTCTTCCCTACTGGCACTTTGTTGTTCGCGACGGCTTGTGTTTTCTTTAGGACCAACGATGTCGATCATGGCTACTCCGTACGATTCCAATGCGGCTTCGATTTCTTGCAAAGTCGTCTCGGAGACGTTAGCCTTGGTATTGATATAGGACCGAACATTGTTTTGTCGCTCTTTCCGGTCGATTTGTACATTGAATTTTGGCAAAAGTATAGCGAGTTCATCAAGCGTTATCGGCTCCCCATTGACCAGCAGTTGTTCATCGTCCTGAATATAAATATGGATGTTCTCTATCGTTTGACATTCGGGAAATGGCTGGGCACTTTTCTTTTGTAGGGCGGTCATCTTTTGATAGATGGCCTCGAGTACCTGCAGGTCTTTTAGGGGAACCATCCTATTCTCTATAGGTTGCGCACTGTATTTTTTTGCCAGGCCGTTATATTTGATCAACTGCTGTTTTGTAGCCCCTTTTTGCGAAGAGGAGTAGGTATTGCCATTTTCTGGCCCAACGATGTTTATTGTGGCAACTCCATAATCCATTACAATTTTGTTTACCTCTTCGATAGTCCGTGGAGGAACATTCTCTTTGGGATATATCGAAACCCTCAATTGGTTCCTACGTTCTTCTTTGGATAGATCGGTACCGTAGTTTTCCAAAAAGTCTTTTAAATCTTCAAGAGCGACGATTTCTTCCTGTAGGGTTAGCCGACCTTCATTATCTATAAAAATTTCGATGTGCCCTGCGGGTGTTATCCGCTCTGATGGGCTGATTTTTCCTGCTGGAATCTCTACAATCTTGGTTTCGGTGAAAGCACCAAATAACAAGGCGAGCAAAGGGAGCAGTAGCGTACTTCTCAGGAAAATCGACTTTTTTGATGTGTGTGTTTTCATGACTGTAAATCGTTTTTTGATTGATGAATAATTGATGGCATTGACGAATGCCTGATTACCGGTGGGGGTCATAAAGGACAATAAGGTGTTTTGATAGGTCGATGAGGCCACACCTTTTTTCAATACTGCACTATCGGCAAGAAATTCGTGATTGAGTTTAATGGATTTTCGAAGGACGTATACCAAAGGATTGAACCAAAGGATGACCTGTAAAATTTCTATGAGAAGTACATCGATACTGTGTTTCTGTCTCGCATGGGTTTCCTCATGCAGCAACACTTCGTCTGGAATGGTGTTCGACTCTAGTTTGCCCTTGTTTAGAAAAATATAGCTGAAAAAAGTATGGGGCGGCATGTTTTCGCCGAGTAATACCCGAATAAAAGGTGCCACCCGTACTTTAGGATTGCTTCGGATCCTGCGGACGATTTGGACAAGGTTTTTAAGGAAGCGAATGCCAAAAAAGGCCAATCCCAGAAAATAGGCCGTCCAAAGTAAAACGGAGAAGTCCGTCATATCCGCCTCCAATTTTTGGGGTACGCCGGGAATCGGATTCGTATTGCCGTACGTGACCGACGACGTGACTGTTTCAACGGATGGATATAGCATCACCACTTCCTCCTTGAAGACCAAAGCTGGAACCATGAGGGAAAACAACAGGGCCCCGAGTAGGTAAAAGCGTTTAAAAACGTGAATGCTCTCGCGTTCGAGAAAAAGCTTGTAGAAAAGAAGTAGGACAGCAAGACAAGCTGTGGATTTAAAAAGATAGAGCCACATATTACTTTCTTTTAATTTCGTTATCGATCAGTTTTTTAAGCTCTTGTAACTCCTCTTTGCTCAAATTGGTCTCTTGTGTAAAGAACGAAGCGAATTGACTCGCGCTGTCGTTGAAAAAGTTTTTGATCAGCGAGTTCACATGCCTGGAGAAATAGTCTTTCTTTTTGACCAAGGGATAGTATTCCCTGGATCTTCCGAAACTTATGTAGGCCACAAACCCTTTGTCGGTCATTCGTTTCAACAAAGTAGCAATGGTAGTGGTCGCCGGTTTGGGTTCCGGATAGGCTTCCAACAGGTCTTTCATAAAAGCCTTTTGCTGCTTCCACAGGATGTTCATTAATTCCTCCTCTGATTTTGATAGCTGCATATTTTACATTCTTTAGTCCCGAAGTTTCGGAATTGTTCTACAAACATAGAATAAATATTTTAATTCTACAAGTGTAGAGTAAAAATCAACGAAAAAACATTTAAATTACGACATTCTGATTGCAGGTAACATAAAGAATGCCTTCAACGCGCTGAAGTTTTTACCCTCCAATTTTAGGTTCGTCAGGAATCCGAATTGAGGTAATTGTATCGAGTTGCTGCGCGTTTAATTTTAAAAACCAGAGTCCTATACCCGCCGACCCCTGCATTAATCCGGTTTGAGCTGCTAGCTCGTTAGGGTTTAGCCTGTTTTCGGCATGTATCCATTTGATTTGATTTTCTTCGTAAGTGGCTCTATCAAGAATATTTTGAGTTAGTTTCTCTGCAAACTCCCAGTACTTGTTATCACCAGTAATATGAAATAGAGAGAGATAGTAGTCACCTAGCGAAGCAGTACCACAGCACCTGCCGACGTTATTCCAATAACCTGGGGTTTGTCTTTTTTCTATTCCCTCTTTTAACAGGTTATCGGCTGGCTTTTTAATCTTATCCATCCAATTTGAATCTCCGGTAATCCTGTATAGGTTGTAGTAGAGTCTGCTGGTACCGGCCGGTCCGTGGCACCAATTCAAATAATAAAGGCCCTCACCTCCTGGCAAGTGGTGGGGTATATAACCCTTGTCATTTGATATGGAATCAAGTAACCTGGTGCTCTTAATGGCTGCATCCAGATATTTCTTGTCTTTGGTTCTCTTATAGGTCTCAGCCAAAAAGTAGGCCACTCCCGAGGTTCCGTGAGAGAAGTTATCCATATAATAGCGGTGATTTGGTCTGAACTTCCAACGTAGACCATTGGGGGATTTATCGGCGAGATCTAGCACTCCATCAGCAGCTTTAATTGCCAATTGGTCTGCTTTATCATAATCGAGTTCCTTCGCAATGTAGTGAAGATACAAACCTATTCCGGCACTTCCATAAATAATGTCAGGTATCGAATCCCAATGAATACCGTTCTTTGATACCATTGCCATTTTTTCTAGCAGGTTTACAGTTTTTAAAGCTGCTTTGGCATATCGTTTTTCTCTGGTATTCTTGTAAGTTTCTGTTAAAGTGAAACCCGTTCCGGCTAAACCAGTATACAACCCAGCTCCGGAAAGACCAAAAACAGAATCGTTCAAGGATCTCAACAAATGGTTTGATCCTTTTACAGCTTCATTTAAGTAGGTACTGTCTTTTGTAGCATTGTAAAGCTCGAGATAGAAAAGGACCACCCCCGCCGTGCCACTGTAAAGCGTATTGTCGGGACTTATTTCCAAACTGTCGGGCATTACTTTCCAAGCCTGACCGCCATCTGCTGTGCTGTATTTTGCCTTTTGTAAATAATTCTCTGACTTTTTAGCCAAGACAAGCCATTTACTTTCCTTAGGTTCAGGATTATCTTTTTGCGAACAACAGCAGAAAATTGTTGGAGTAACAAATAGTATTAGCGCCGGTATATACAATATTGTATTAATCTTTCCCATATTATGGATTAAGAATACATCTCCGAAAAATATTGGTAGAAATAGGGGATGGTCTCAATGCCTTTGAGGTAGTTCCATACCGCAAAATGTTCGTTGGGAGAGTGGATGGCATTGCTATCGAGCCCAAAGCCCATTAAAATGGTCTTGCTTTTTAATTCCTGTTCAAAAAGGGCTACGATGGGAATGCTGCCCCCACCGCGTTGTGGCACCGGTTTTTTACCAAAGGTGGTTTCATAAGCCTTTGAGGCAGCTTGGTAGCCAATGGTATCGATTGGGGTCACATAGCCTTGCCCACCGTGGTGGGGGGTTACTTTCACCCGTACCCCTTGGGGCGCAATTCGTTCAAAATGTGTTTTAAAGAGTTCGGTAATTTCCTGCCAATCTTGGTGGGGTACCAACCGCATCGAAATCTTGGCATAGGCCTTACTGGCAATGACGGTTTTGGCTCCTTCCCCTGTGTAACCGCCCCAAATACCGTTCACATCCAATGTAGGGCGTATCGAGTTCCGTTCGTTGGTACTATAGCCTTTTTCCCCGTACACTGCTTCGATACCCAATGAGTTCTTGTACGCTTCCAAATCAAACGGCGCCTTCGCCATTTCGGCCCGTTCTTCTTCGGAAAGTTCCTCTACCCGATCGTAAAACCCGGGAATGGTTATGTGGTTATTCTCATCGTGAAGGGAGGCGATCATCTTCGCCAGGATGTTGATCGGGTTGGCTACCGCACCCCCATAAAGTCCGGAATGTAGGTCGCGATTGGGTCCAGTGACCTCGACCTCGACGTAGCTTAGGCCTCGGAGTCCGGTGGTGATCGAGGGTACATCGTTGGCAATCATTCCGGTATCCGAGATGAGGATAATGTCGTTTGCCAGCTTTTCGTGATGCTCCGATACATAGGTAGCGAGGTTTTTGCTCCCCACTTCTTCTTCCCCTTCGATCATGAACTTTACATTACAGGGTAGTTGTCCTGTTTTGATCATGAACTCCACCGCCTTGATGTGCATGTACATCTGGCCCTTATCGTCACTGGCGCCCCGTGCAAAAATGGCTCCCTCGGGGTGGAGTTCCGTAGGCTTGATGACCGGCTCAAAAGGCGGGGAATTCCATAAGTCGGTGGGATCGGGGGGTTGTACGTCGTAATGACCGTAGACCAGCACGGTCGGTAGGTTGGGATCAATGATTTTTTCGGCATACACAATAGGGTACCCGGCAGTTTCGCAAATCTCAACGGCATCGCAACCGGCTGTTTCCAAAGCTGTTTTCACGGCGTCGGCCGTATCCAAGACATCTTGGGAGAAAGCGGAATCGGCGCTAACGGAGGGTATTTTCAGCAAGTCGATCAATTCGTCGATAAAACGTTGTTTGTGTTGCTCCAGGTACTCCTTGATCTCTTGCATGCTTTTTTGGTTTAAAGAATGATTAAATGTAAGAAAAGAAGTTTTTAAAAAAGATGCATTTCCAAATTGAATTTTATTTTATATTTGCATCCCCAATTTATGGGGATTTGCAGGCGTGGTGGAATTGGTAGACACGCTAGACTTAGGATCTAGTGCCGAAAGGTGTGAGAGTTCGAGTCTCTCCGCCTGTACAGACGAAAGACTTCTTGGCAACGAGAGGTCTTTTTTTTATGAACAGAGTTGTTTCTGAAATTCAGGCAAAGGAGTGACGAGAAGCCTGTCCCAAGCGAAGTCGAGGGGAGTCTCTCCGGCTGTACAGAAACAAAGCCCTTCGGAATCGAGGGGCTTTTTTGTTTTCATAAATTTGGAATTTTGCTTGGGAGATGGGCAGTTTAACCGAGTACTTGAGTTTTATTCAATACAGGCACCTTCGCAGGGAGTCTCGGGGTTTATACCGAGCGAGTATCCTGCAATTTAAACTGCCTTTTCGAAATGGGCTGAAAGAGACTGAAGATGAGGATAAACTTTGGAATGCCTGTTGCTTTCAGGCAAAATTGTTTTGGCGTCTAAACCTTCTGCCCGATTATTCAATGAAAAATGCCTTAAACAATTAGTTGCTCACTAAAATCAGCAAAACTCAATACAGAGTTACATCGATTTTTTATTTGGTAAGTATTGGTAAAGAGAAGGTTTGGGGTCTATTCATATCCCTGATGCAATCAGGTCGGTAACCGGTGGCTATGAAAAGTAAAAGTATTTCAGGGATGAAGTTTTCTTTACAAAATTATATGATAAGCATCAGTACCAATCCATCCAAAAAGATTCATTTGAACGGTTCTTTCTTGAATACGAAAGCGGTCACCAACTTGCTGAAATTTACGAACTGTCCCGATTTACTTGCTTGAAACTCGAAGGTGAACACCTACCGATAACCAGTACGAACACCACTATCTAAAAATATTTCATAGTCTTTAATTTGCTGTTTTGACGGTATACGGAATGTAATTGGACCACTCCCAGGGAGTGTATTTGTCCGCAATGGCAGCCTCCAACAATTCTTTATAGATACGCTCCCCATTATCGGAGTTGGTCATAATTAGCATCCCTTTGCCCAATTCTGGAAATAGTATGGAATAGTGTTGAAATCCGTCTCCGTGACCTCCTTTGGAGACCGCTGTTCCATAAGGGGTTTCAAAATAAATCCATCCCAATCCACAGCTCAAATTAATGGAGTCGTACTTGGTTGTAGCGGTGGTGGCGTCTTGTCCAAAATGTTTTAAGGAACGAATTCTTATTTGAGGGCTAAAAATTTCTTCGTAGGAGGTTTTACTTAAAAGTTCCCGATTCAAAATAGCGGTCAAGAATTTGATATAATCACCTACTGTTGTTTCCAAAGTACTGCCGGACCTGGGTTCATTGTCGATATCTTTTTGATGGATTTCTCCGTTGTTCATATGACCATAGGCAAAGTCCTTTTCGAACCTCGGTTGCCATTGATAAGAAGAATTATTCATTTGCAATGGTTCGAAAATAATTTCCTGCGCAAGTTCCTCCAACCCTTTTCCAGTAAGTTTTTCCAGGACAACCTGTAGGTACACGAAACCCTCCCCGCTATAGCTATATTTTGTGCCCGGAGTATAGTGGACCTTTAATTTTTGGTCCGGTTCAAAAAATCGCCAGTTGGCAAATCCGGTGGTATGTGCCAAACACATTCTCGCAGTTATTTGTGGATACAGACTGTCTGTCTTTAGATCGGAATAATTATCATGCCAACGTGTTTGTGGTTCGTATTCATATATCTTTTTGGGAAGGTAGGACTCTAAGGGGGTATCCAGATCAAGGACGTTTTCCTCCACCAACTTCATGACCAATACACTAAAAACAGCTTTGCTCAAAGAGGCACCATAAATATTTGTGGAGTCGGTTAGTGCCAGCCTTTTAAGATAGTCCTTATATCCAAACGTTCTTTGATAAACAGGCATATTTTCATTGAATATGGTAACTGCCACCCCATGCACCTCGGCGTCATTGACAAGCTGGTCGATTTTATCGGTCAACGAATCCTTGGATATCCCGGTGCCGTCCAAACGTATAATCGTATCGGTCTTTTGTGGTTTACAGTTTATAAAAGTGAGTAGGATGAAAAGGAACAGCAATGACTTAACGGTTTTGCGTTTTTGGAATCTTAAAAACGGTATCGCCAACGGATAGTAACATTTGTACTCTTTCACAGCGTATACAATATTGCCCAGTACAATCAGGGCGCTCAACGGAATGATTGAAATAAAAAAGATGAACCCCCATTTCTCAATGGTCAATAGGGCAATAAATGATAGCACATACGACAAGAGAACAGTGATTTGAAAATTGATGACCTTGATGCCATGTCGGTCATAAAGCGGATTATCTTCACGTTTGTGAATCCATAGGAACAGTGGAAAGAGCACATTGCAGAAAGGGAGTACAAAACCCAATAATGGCGTGCCGTGTAAAAGCAATAACCATTTCTTTTGAATCGCTTCTTCTTTCGGGTTTTCGAGTTGAAGTAGGTCGTCTACGTCAATTTCGAGGGCGGTCGCCAGCAACTTTACGGTTTGTAGGTGCGGGTTCACATCCCCTTTTTCGATACGCTGGATAGTACGCACCGTTACGGCTGTTTTCATTGATAGTTCCTCTTGGGTAAAGCCTTTGAGTTTTCTTTGGTAAATAAGGTTCTTTGCAATCGAATGATTCTCCATTGAGTTAAAATTTGTTTGGTTCAAAGCTATCGATATCCCTTGGTTTTTTTTACGACATTTAGATGTCATCTTTGTGTCATTTGTCTCTAATGACCCCTGTTTATAGGGAATTGAGGTCATCAATCTCAAAATTTGGAGAATCGGTACTGAAGAATATGATATAAGAATCCTATTAAAACACAATGTCATAAAAGGCCCATAAGGGGTCTAAACGAATCGGTAATTACGGGAAGCGCCACAGTAAACCCAAAACCTCTTTTGCGTGGAACGTCCAAAAATTGGAATTGGATAGGTTTTTCCTATTCAAGGTATTTCCCTCCTTATAACTCCTGCCATTCAGGGGAAAAATAAGTAGATCTCCCACCCACCTTCATCTTTTTTATCTCAGCACCGGTGTGATGGCACGTAGCCCCTTCCTTTCTAAAATGCATTAAAAAATCGTTCGGAAAATCATTGTAGTGCGCATCGTGTTCGATGGCGACCTCAATCACCTTTTTCATCGCATCGAATACCGTTTCGATATGCTTTTCGGACATATCCTCCACCTTTTTCTCGGGGTGTATTTTGGCCTGGTATAGAATCTCATCCGCCATCCAATTACCGACTCCGGCAGCTACGCTTTGGTCCATGATGATTTTTTTGATATGCGTTTTGCGATTGTTTAAAGAGTTCTTGAAGTCCTCCAACGATAATTTCCTGGCATCTATGCTAAGATCATGCTCCTGTCGGTAGTCTTCGATCGAATCGGTCAAATCCCACCAACCAAACTTTCGCTTGTTTTCAAAGGCAAAATGAAAACCATTGTCAAATCGCAACACAATATGGCCAAATTTTGGGCGATCGTCCTCATCTTTATAATAATTCGGCCTCCCGGTCATCCCAAAATGCATTACCAGAATTTTTGATCCACTTGTCTTAAGAAACAAGTATTTACCGATGCGTTCGGTCCCTGTAAGTTGCTCGTTTAACAGGTATTCGGTAAAAGCTTCCTTTGGCTTCTTGAGTAGCTTGGTGTCCCGACAGTCAAAGGATGTGATGGTTTTATGCAATGAGGTACTATCGATGTAGACTTTGTATCCGTGTACTTCCGGTAATTCTGGCATTTCTTGGGTTTGTGGATATAGTTTTTTATCCGCTGTTTGCAAATTTAGAAAATGTATTTCTTTTTTTGACCAAAATGCTGAGGATGCTATTTGGCCACATGGATAAACGTTCTGTTAACCCTAAAAAGAAGTTTCAGTGATATTGGCAGAAATCTTGATACAGACTTTGAACGGTTTTGCCAAAATTGAAATATCACGAAATAGAAACTTTCGTATCGAGCTGTGACCACAAGGTATAGCCACTTCCTGTTTGGTGAAAGTCATACTATTGGGGTACACTACCGACTCCTTTTGTCAATGTGTTTACCTAGTAAGCCATCTCCACAATTTCCGCGGCGACTTCAGGGGTAATGTCCTGATGCTCCCCAAGTGCTGTCAACCCATGTTCGGTAAGACTTTTGGCCACCGTTTGTGAAAATCCGTCATAGGCATCCGTATAGGCGCGCAAGCGGGTCTGTATGCCCAATGACTGATAAAATTCTTCGGTTTTTTCAATAGCTTTTTTGGCTTTTTCCTCCATAGTTCCCGATTGTAGATTGAATACACGTTCCGCATATTGCGCAAGTTTGGCTTTTTTCTGTTCAAACTTCTTTGTGTAGGCACTAGGAAGTATAATCGCCAACGTACGGGCGTGATCTATTCCGTAAAAGGCAGTAAGCTCATGGGCGATCATGTGAACGCTCCAATCGGTAGGCACTCCCTTCTGTATATACCCGTTGAGGGCCATGGTGCAGCACCACATAAAATTGGAAGCGGCCTTATAGTCGTTCGGGTCTTTCATCACTGCTGGCGCAATTTCGAGTAAGGTCTGTAAAATGGACTCCGAGAATCGATCCTGCAGCGGGGCATCGGCAGGGTAGGTCATATACTGCTCCAAAACATGGGTGAAGGCATCGGCCAGACCGTTTGCCAGCTGCCTTTTCGGAATGCTTCGTACAACCGTGGGATCACAGATTGAAAACTCGGGGAACAGACCAGGTCCGCCCATCACCAACTTTTCGTTTGTTTCAGAGCGGCTGACCACGGCACCACTGTTCATCTCGCTCCCGGTGGCGGGTAAGGTCAGTACAGTACCAAAGGGGAGGCCCTTAAAGGTTCGTATCCTTTTGGAGAGAATATCCCAAGGCGTATCTCCTTCGTACAATGCGGCCGAAGCCAAAAATTTTGTCCCATCGATAACGGAACCTCCTCCGACCGCCAGCATATACCCAACGTCCTCTTTATTGATTATTTCCAATGCTTTCAGAAGTGTCGTATATTCAGGATTGGCCTCGATTCCCGAAAACTCGATAAAATCATGATCTTTTAGCGCCGCAACGACCTGATCGTAAATACCATTCTTTTTGATGCTTCCGCCTCCATATAATAATAATATCTTTTTATCGCTTGGCACTTCGGCAGCCAACTTTTTGATTTCTCCCTCCCCAAAAATCATCTTCGTGGGCACGTATAATTCAAAGTTTCTCATCGTGTATATTTTTCTAATTGCACTGAAATTTTATTTACCCTGCCAAAATTGAATATTTGACATGGATAAAAAATTGATGTATGGTAAGAAATCAACGTACGTTATTTTTTACTGCTCGGAGGCGATTCGCTGCTTTCTCAAGCGACTCAGACTTTCCGGTGTAATGCCCAAATAAGAGGCAATCTGATAATTTTTGACCCGCTGTCCCAAATCGGGATAGTTTTTGACAAAGAGGTCATACCGCTTTTCGGCCGTTAGATGTAGACTGGATAGAATTCGCATCTGAAAAGCGACAAAGGCATTTTCCAATTGCTTTCTAAAGAACCGCTCGACTTGTGGAAGTTCTTCGAACAATTGGTGTAAGTCATCCACATGGATTTTTAGCAACTCAGAATCTTCTAGACACTCAACAATCAAAACGGAGGGAATATTTTTATAATAAGAAATATAGTCGCTGACCCACCAATTTTCAATAGCGAACTGAATGGTATGTTCCTTGCCGTCGGCATCAACCATGTAGGTCCTAAGGCAACCGTTCAATACAAAATGCTGATGTTTTACAATAGTTCCTTGATCGATCAACCGATACCCTTTCTTGACTTCGATACCATGGAACAGCCGCAACACCCTCTTGAAATCATTCTCGCCAAGTGCTACGTGTTTATTGATATGTTGATGCAGGGGGTGCATATGATGGCCATCAGAACGCCTTATCGTATAGGTGTAGTCGTAAATGTTTTACCTAAAACTAAGAAAATTAACTCGACTCTTTCGCATTGAAAACGACTATTTTATCCCTCTTGCCCATTATGATAATGTCTGTTGATTCAAGGAAAAGACCGGTTTCCACCACACCGGGAATGTGAAGAAGATTCCGATTTAATTTTTCGAGGTCTCGAATGTCCGAGATATCAATATCCACAATGAAGTTATTTTCATCGGTTTTATAGGTCTCCCCGTTTGTTTGTCTTAACATGGGTTTTAAGTGCATTCCCGTTAGCTTTTTGATGATGTTCGCAGTAGCAAAGGGAATAGCCTCCAAAGGCAGTTTATAAGCACCCAACTTGCTTACTTGCTTACTTGAATCGGCAATAATCACATTGAACCTCGAATTGTCCGCGAGTATTTTTTCCCGCAAAAGTGCGCCACCACCGCCCTTGATCAAACGAAATTCGGTGTCAAATTCATCGGCGCCGTCGATATTGATATCCAAAAAACCCGCCTCCTCCAAAGTAATTATCGGGATGCCTACCTCTTGTGCCAATTGTGCGGTTTTCTTTGAAGAAGGTACTCCGGTAATGGCGAGGCCTTTTTTTACGTTCTCTCCTAGCTCTTTAATCATATAGGCCGAGGTTGATCCGGAACCGAGACCTACGATCATCCCGTTTTTAACCATAGCGGTCGCATGAACGGCCGCCAATTCTTTCTCGTTTTCAACATAGGTCGATTTCATGAAAACACGTTTGTAGGGAAAAACTGTGTTGAATACGAATGTAAGCAGAATTGTAGTCCCTCAATGGTTTTATTACGGGCAAAACTGCATTTTGCAGTAAAATTGGACATATTTTGGTAACATTGTAACAATGATAAAAGCGGTGATTTTTGACCTGGACGGTACCTTGGTCCAGACCGAAGTACTCAAGGCAACCTCATATGCAAAGGCGATTCATTTTCTCACGAACAAAACTGTTGCGGAAGAAGCCGTGATGGATGTCTTCGGGAAATATGTAGGGTTGTCAAGACGAGAGGTGGTAGTGGGACTGTACGAAGAATTTCGAGGGCAACTTCAGGCAGGGCTCGATAATGGGGATTCGGAATACTTGCAGGATAGACTTATCAAAAAAAGGTTGTCCATCTACCATGAAATCTTGGACGATGTCGAACTCTTATCCTCGCATTTTTGTCCATACAACCTGGGACTCTTATTTAAAATGCATGCCGAGGACTTTAGGGTGGTATTGGCCACGATGTCGCATCGCAGGGAAGTCAACAGAATTGTCGAATTAATGGGGATTCGAGATGCGTTGGATTTTATTTTGACCCGTGATGATGTGCGAGAAGGAAAACCGAACCCTGAAATTTATCTTAAAGCCAAGGATGAGCTTGGTATCGATGCGAATGAATGCCTGGTCATCGAGGATTCGGTAAATGGTATAAGGGCCGGACTCTCTGCTAAAATGCATGTTTTGGCAGTGACCAACAATGTGACAAGATCATCGGTTCATTCATCGGGTCTATTGAACGGGAAACACATTGTGGATGAGTTGGAAGAGCTGATCGACACGGTGGAAGACCTTATCGAGAATCAAAAAAAACAGTGAAATTTAGAACAGCTACGCGGCATTTCACTTTACCGATTCCTATCGCAAATAAGGAACAATGGTACATGCAACCAACGGAAAATTCGCAATCATCCCACGAATTTGTACCTTATACCTGCAATAACCATTCATTTCAATGAAGACATACGACCATATCATTCTGGGTACCGGCCAGGCTACCGGAACCCTATTGGGAAGATTGATATCCACTGGAGATTCTATCGCAGTTATCGAAAAGAATAAAGTCGGAGGCAGCTGCGTGAATTACGGATGTACCCCCACCAAAGCCTTGGTGGCAAGTGCGCGTGCCATTCATATGGCTAGAAGGGGCTCGGAATTCGGCTTTAAAAGCTCAGATGTGGAAGTAGATTTTCCGGCCATTCGAAGTAGAATGAACAAAATCCGAAACGATAGTAGTACTGGATTAAGGAATTGGATCGAAAATACGGAGAATGTGGATTTCTATCAGGTCCAGGGCGAATTTGTGAGTGACAAGACACTTCAGGTTGGCAAAGAACAAATTCGTGGAGAGCATATCTATATCAATGTGGGAACGCGTCCCCGAGTCCCAGAAATTGCTGGAATTGATGAGGTATTTTGGATGGATAGCGCCAGACTTTTGGAAAAATTGGAACTGCCAAAACATCTAATAATCATTGGGGGAGGATACATCGGAGTGGAGTTCTCCCAAGTCTATAGAAGATTCGGTTGTGAGGTGACCATAGTACAGAGGGGAGGGCAGTTGATGCCAAGGGAAGATGAAGATGTGGCCGATGGAATCGATAAGATATTGACGGATGAGGGCATTAAAATTCTATACAATGCAGAAGCGGTTTCTGTTTCGGAAGGGGTGGATGGCATTGAACTGGTTGTGGAAAAAGACGGAGACCGGCAAGCAATAGCGGGCTCCGATTTGTTGTTGGCGGTAGGTCGTATTCCCAATAGCGATACAATCGGATTGGAACACACCTCGATAGAGACTGACGAAAGAGGCTACATTCAAGTTGATGACTTTTGTAGCACAGGGGTCGAGGGAGTGTATGCTCTGGGAGACGTGAATGGGGAGGGAGCCTTTACACATACTTCGGTGAACGATGCAGAGATTGTGTTGGACAAGCTATTTGGCGGTACCCGCACGATTTCGCAACGCATACCCATCTACGGCTTGTTCACTGACCCTCCTTTAGGACGGGTGGGAATGAGTGAAAAAGAAGCGTTGAAATCGGGTAAAAAGGTATTGAAATCCACCCATCCGCATAGTAAGATAAGTAGAGCGAAGGAAATGTCCGAAACCAAGGGTTTTACCAAACTTTTAGTGGATGGTGAGACGGATCTGATTCTCGGGGCCTCAATCCTTGGGGTCAACGGGGATGAAATCATCAACATGTTCGCGGCCATTATGCATAGCGGCATTGAGTGTCGCAATTACCGCGAGGTAGTACTGGTACATCCAACAATTTCCGAGCTGATGCCCTGGATATTGGATGGCATCAAGGAAGCCCAGTCTCAAAACTAGTATGGCGGTTACCCTATTTGTAGAAAGGCTTTTTGTTTAACAATCACAAAAAAGACGAACAATCTTTGATGAGCTAGTCCCACTGGTAGTATCAGATAGGTTGTTTTAAACGCTCGAACCATAAATTGCGGATACCATCCTGCTTGACGAAAAACCCGGTGATGGTTCCCTGGGGGTCCCTTTGAAAGGATATACTGCTTAAGAACCAAAAGGTAACGGAAAAAGTGTCTCTTACTCAATTGTGGTCCATAAAAAAGCCCCACTGGCAAAGTGAGGCTTCATGGCATTTGTCAAAATCTAATTAAAAAACAATAAATAGGGGCATAAGATCTTTTGGGGAACTAAAATCGATGGTCTAAAAGAACCCGAAGGCCCAAAGAATAAGGGCAACGACTACTGACAATAAAATGCCGACCAGTACGACTACCATTACACTCAGGAAACCGTTGAGAACTCTTTCACCAAAAGTAATTTCACGTTCCATATTTGTGTTATTTACCTTGTAAATTACGGAATTTTTGGCTTCGAATCCAGATTTTTATCCAATATTTCGACCAAAGACCCCATTTTAAGTATATGTGCTCGATGTGTGACCGATTTTTTCGATAAACTGCTGATGTACAAACGATAGGGGCTATTTCTTTCGACTTAAGATGTCGCTCAGTTCCTCCAGGGATACCCCTTTGGTTTCCGGCATTTTAAAGAGAACCCAAAGTAGTTGCAAGACCATCATTCCTGCAAAGAAGATGAATATAGGCCAAGGGTTCTCTTTGAAGATACCTTTGTCCTCATCGAGAAAAATGGGAGTTATCAATGTGATAATGGCAGCGAATACCCAATGTGTCCCCGTACCCCATGACTGTCCGTAGGCCCTAACCTTATTGGGAAAGATTTCCGAGATAAAGACCCATATGACAGCGCCCTGTCCAACAGCATGCGAGGCTATGAAAATCAATACGAAAGTGAGCAACAACATAGAGCTGGCCGAGGTATAAAAACACCAACCTACCATGGCCAAACTAAGAATATAACCTATTGAACCGATTTTCATCAACTGCTTTCGGCCCAACTTATCGATCAGGCGCACCCCGACGAAGGTGAAAATCAAGTTCACGATTCCTATGGAAATAGAACTAAACAGCGACTCCTGGGCGGCAAGCCCCGCCCTTTCCAAAATTTCCGGGGCGTAATAGAGTACAAAATTAATACCCGAAAGTTGATTAAAGAAGGCCAATAAAAAGGCCAGCATGAGCGGCACCGAATATTTGCCAGAAAACAATCTTTCCTTTTCGACCGTTTCGGGATTATGCTCTTCGATTTCCTTCAATTTCTCCTGAGCCTCTTGCTCCGTAAAAAGGAATCGTAGCGTTTTTAACGCACCTGCTTCATCTTGCTTGGTGATGGCCAACCATCGTGGGCTATTGGGGATACTGATGACCATGATTGTATAGATAATAGCCGGGATGGCCTCTATGCCCAACATAAAGCGCCAATCGTTTTCGCCGCCTACACCCTTGAGCAAATAGTTCGATATGAAGGCTATTAAAATACCAAGTACCAGGTTGAATTGATAGAGTGCTCCCAGTTTGCCTCTGTTTTCGGGTGATGAGATTTCCGAAATATAGATAGGGGCCGCAACGGAGGAGGCACCTACGCCCAAACCTCCAATGAATCTGAAGAACGAAAACATATACGGGTCGGTTGCCAAGCCGGAGCCCAGGGCGGAGATAGCGTAGAGTACACCGATCCAAAAGAGTGTTTTCTTTCTTCCAAAACGATCGCAGGGGATTCCTCCAAGAAGTGAACCGATGACCGTTCCCCAAAGGGCCATCGACATGATAAAGGTACCGTGAAACCAAGGAGAAGTGTCCCAAAGTTCCTTGATGGGAAGGTTGGCCCCACTGATCACTACGGTATCGAAACCAAATAAAAATCCGGATAGGGCAGCGGTAAGGGAAATTCGAAAAAGTTTGGAATTCATCAGCTAGGTTTGTTGGTTTTCGTAAATCTAGCTAAAAATAACGAACCGTATTTCATCGGCATCATTTTGAAGTTGCATTTTTAATTTCAGAAGTCGAATAGGGAAAATTCGAGAGCAACCAAACTAGGCTCTTTTTGGTTTTAAGGTATCCGAAGCTTTTGGTTTTCTTTTTTTGATCGATGGTCGGCGGAGCGAATCTTTTTCGCGCTTCATCCTTTGCAACTCGACATCGTCTCTTTTCCGAAAGGGCTCCTCTTCAGGTGCTGCTTGTTGACCCCCTTTACCAAAAGGGTTGCAAGCACCTATGAAGAAAACCAAAAAAACCAATAAAATCCGGGAAAAACGCATGGTCACATTGAATCATTACATCAGAGTAATGTACGTAGACGGTCCATGATTTGGATGCTTGCCCCCTTATTTTCCGAGATGTAATACGCATTGATTAGGCCTGTTTTTCTCCGGAACTCAGGATCGTCGAGCATTTTTTTCATGACTTCACCAAAGCCCCATTTGTCGGTTATTGATATAATGCCTTTTTTCGAGACCAGTTCCTCTGCTTCGCGAAAACCGCTGTATTGCGGACCTATGATCACCGGAATCCCAAAAACTGCCGGTTCCATGGTATTGTGCAGACCCGTCGCAAACGCCCCGCCGACGTAGGCAATATCGGCATAGTGGTAAATCTTCGTCAATACCCCGATATGGTCTACAATCAATACCTCATAGTCGCCTAGGGAATCGAGATCCATCTTGGAATATAGAACCGTTTTTTTGGTTAGGGATCCGGCAAGACCCAATATTTTATCTTTCTTTATGGTGTGAGGGGCAAGCACATACTTGAGTCGCTTGGGGGCGTGGTTGATGTAGTCGATGAGAATCGATTCATCTTCGGGCCAGGTGCTTCCGGCTACGAAGCACAGCTTGTCTTTCTTAAAGATATCCATAAAATCGAGGGTATTATCCCTTTCCAAAATTTCGGAGACCCTGTCTAACCGGGTGTCCCCACTCACGGTGACCTGAGCAATGCCTATCGATTTCAAAAGTGCTTCCGAAGTATCGTTCTGCACAAAAATGTGGGAAAACGATCTTAAGGAATTTCGCATAAACCCACCATAGCCCTTGAAATAGATTTGTTTTTTTTTGAAGAGCGCCGATATCAAAACTGTCGGTATCTTTTTATCCTTCAATGCCTTTAAATAATTGGGCCAAATCTCGTATTTGACGAAGATGGCCAATTCGGGCCTGACAATCTGTAGGAACGATGCAACATTTTCTCGGGTATCCATTGGAAGGTAGGTAACTATATCGGCAACTTGGGTATTCTTTTTCACTTCATAGCCCGAAGGGGAAAAAAAGGTGATCAGAAATTTGTGGGAGGGGTAGGCAACTTTCAGTTTTTCCACGATCGGAAGACCTTGTTCAAATTCACCCAGCGATGCCGCGTGCATCCAGAAGACTCGGTCTGTTTCTAGAATACGTTCCCTAAGAACTGCCAAAGCCTGCTTTCTGCCTTGTACAAAAAGTTTCATTTTTCCACTGAAGGGTGCCATAATTTTCAGGAAGAACCATGAAATGTGAACGATTAGATTGTAGAATGTGAACACGGTAGGCGATTTTACGGCTAAATTACATTTCTTTCCAGAGAGTTCATTGATACCGGTTTCGTATTTTTGTACGAAATCTTTTAAAAGCGATGTCCCATGAAGAAAATTCAAATGGTCGATCTAGGGGGTCAATACCAGGCAATCAAGGAGCAGGTAAATGCCGCTATCGAATCTATTATGGAAACTTCGGCCTTTATCAATGGTCCTGAGGTACATGCCTTTCAAAGAGATTTGGAAGATTATCTAGGGGTTAGGCATGTAATTCCATGTGCCAATGGTACCGATGCCCTGCAGATCGCCATGATGGGCTTGGGACTTCAACCAGGGGACGAGGTCATTACGGCCGATTTTACTTTTGCCGCGACAGTAGAGGTCATAGCGTTGCTGCGGTTGACCCCGGTTTTGGTCGACGTGGACCCGGATACCTTCAATATTGACATCAATGCTTTGGAAAAGGCGATAACTCCAAAGACCAAGGCGATTGTTCCTGTACATTTGTTCGGACAATGTGCCGATATGGATGCAATCTTGGCACTGGCTAGAAAGCATGATTTGTATGTCGTCGAAGACAATGCACAAGCAATAGGTGCAGACCATACCTCCAAGGACGGTACCAAACGGAAAGCGGGAACCATGGGACACGTTGGTGCTACCTCTTTTTTTCCCTCCAAGAATCTTGGTGCTTACGGTGATGGAGGTGCTATTTTCACCAATGACGATGCCTTGGCGCATACGCTCAGGGGAATCGTGAACCACGGAATGTACGAACGGTACCATCACGATGTAGTGGGGGTAAATTCGAGGTTGGATTCGATCCAAGCGGCCGTTTTAAGGGCGAAACTCCCGAAATTGGATGACTACTGCGACCGAAGAAGGGATGCCGCCAGAAAGTACTCAAAAGCCTTTGTTGGGCAACCGAATATCCTGGTTCCCAAAACAGTCAATGGTTGCGAGGGCATTTGTGATACCTGTGACTGTCACGTCTTTCACCAATACACTTTAAAAATCACCAACGGAAAACGCGATAGCTTGGTAAAGCACCTAGGTGAAAAGGGTATCCCGTGTGGCGTATATTATCCGATTCCGTTGCATCGACAAAAGGCCTATGCGGATGAGCGGTATCGGGAGGAGGATTTTCCGGTAACCAACCAATTGGTAGAGGAGGTTATCTCCTTACCCATGCATACCGAGCTAGACGACGTGCAGATTGCCTATATTACCGAAGCCGTCATCGATTATGTCAGCGGATAATCCGGGGATAGCACTAGCTTTATCGAAGGAATTTTGTAGTATGGCGAAATGGGATTCTTGCAGGTTTCCCCCATACCCACTAAAATGAAGTTCCAACTGCTCGAACAAATAATTTAAAAATCAGTACATGAAAATTCTTGTAACCGGGGGTCTTGGGTTTATAGGTTCTCATACGGTTGTCGAACTCCAAAATGAGGGATTTGACGTGGTCGTGATAGACAATTGCTCCAATGCCGATGAAAAAGTATTGGATGGGATAAAAGCCATTACCGGGAAGACCCCGATTTTCGAACAACTGGACTTGAAGGAGAAGGCCCGTGTCCAGGATTTCTTCAAAAGACATCCTGATGTTGAAGGGGTCATCCATTTTGCCGCTTCCAAGGCGGTGGGTGAAAGTGTTGAAAAGCCGTTGTTGTATTACGAGAACAACTTGGGTACCCTGGTGTATGTCTTGAAGGAACTTATCAAGAAAAACAGGGCGAACTTCATATTCAGTTCTTCCTGCACGGTATACGGCCAGGCCGATAGTATGCCGATTACGGAAAGCGCTCCCGTAAAACCGGCAGAATCACCTTATGGGAATACAAAGCAAGTTGGTGAAGAAATAATTATAGATACCTGCAAGGTAACTCCTAATCTACAGTCCATCGCCCTGCGTTATTTTAATCCCATGGGAGCCCACCCCAGTACCGAAATAGGGGAATTGCCCATTGGCGTGCCGCAAAACCTTGTACCTTTTATCACACAGACGGGCATGGGTATTCGGAAAGAACTCTCCGTTTTCGGGAATGATTATCCCACCGGCGATGGTACTTGTGTAAGGGATTATATTCATGTGGTCGATTTGGCCAAGGCACATGTCGTGGCGCTACAGCGGTTGTTGAACCACGACAACGAAAGCAACTACGAAGTATTCAATATAGGTACGGGAAAAGGCAGTTCGGTGTTAGAGGTGATTCAAAGTTTTGAGCGTGTATCCGGTAAAAAGCTCAATTACAGAATAGTGGGCCGTAGACCTGGTGATGTCGTGGAGGCCTATGCCGATACAACGAAGGCCAATGAGGTCTTAGGCTGGAAGGCCCAGTCTACTCTGGACGAAGCCATGAGATCGGCTTGGGCGTGGGAACAAAAGATTCGAAGCCAATAAGTACTCTTATTTATTCTAGGCAATAGAGTAAAGGGAAATATGCGTATATTTCCCTTTGTTAATTTGAAGACCGACCAAAAATGAAAAACCTCTTTCTTTATCTGGCACTTTTGTTCATAGTGCCTATTTGTGCACAGGACATCTACCTTTACTGTGGAACGGTCATAGACACCGATACTGGTGACATGCATCCTGCAAAGACGATTATAGTTTCAGGCAACAAAATAAAAAGTATTCGAGACGGCTATGTGACTGGGGCGGGCGACCATCAAATCATCGACCTTAAGGATAAAGTGGTACTGCCAGGGCTCATCGATATGCATGTGCACATCGAATCCGAGTTTAGTCCACAAACGTATATCAAACGGTTTACGAACAACGACGTCGACGTAGCCTTTGAGTCCACTGTATATGCTAAGCGCACCCTCATGGCCGGTTTTACTGCAGTGCGCGACTTGGGAGGTTCGGGCGTTAATATCGCCTTGCGGAACGCCATCAACAAAGGCCTCATAGAGGGCCCCCGTATCTTCACCTGCGGAAAGGCATTGGCGACCACGGGAGGACATGCCGACCCTACCAACGGGATGAAACGGGAGCTCATGGGAGATCCCGGACCTAAGGAAGGGGTGGTAAATTCGAAGGAAGACGGCAAAAAAGCGGTACGCCAACGGTATAAAAATGGGGCCGATGTGATTAAGATTACGGCGACCGGAGGGGTGCTCAGCGTGGCCAAAAGCGGCCAAAACCCTCAATTTACGCTGGAGGAAATACAGGCGATTACCAGTACCGCTAAAGACTATAGTTTTTCGGTCGCTGCCCATGCCCATGGAGACGAAGGAATGAAACTGGCCGTTTTGGGCGGGGTGAATACCATTGAACACGGTACCTTGATGAGTGAGGAAACGATGGAGTTGATGAAGGAAAAAGGATGTTATCTGATACCAACTATCAGTGCCGGAAAACAAGTGGCGGAGAAGGCGAAGCAGTCCGGATTTTTCCCAGAGGTAGTGGCAAAAAAGGCGTTGGAAATAGGTCCTAAACACCAGGCGACGATGGCAAAAGCCTACAAAAAGGGTGTGCCTATGGGCTTTGGAACCGATGCAGGCGTCTTTCCCCATGGCATGAACGCCATAGAATTTGGTTATCTGCTCGAAGCCGGGATTCCGGTTAGGGAATCGTTGAAAGCTGCCACTGTCACGAATGCGGCACTTTTAGACATGTCCGATAGTCTGGGACAGTTAAAAGAAGGTTTTCTGGCGGATATTATCGCGGTAGAAGAAGATCCCACCAAAGATGTAAAATCCTTGGAAAAGGTGGTTTTTGTGATGAAAGATGGCCTTATCTACAAACAGTAGTTGCTACCTGTTCGGCTACCATGGGGAATGCATGTACCTGCAACATGTGTGATAGACTAGTAATACCTTTTCGTATACGGCAGCTGCAAAGAGGCGCCCGAACGAAAATCATAATTCCGTTTTTAACACTGCTTTTGCCGTCTACTTAACAACCAAAATGGAATAAGGGCACGTACATCCTATATGCATATAGATTTCCCAAACAGTATCGAACTGCTTACACATGCCTCGGAAAACAAACGCTACCAAAGGCTGATAGCACAATTGGAGAAAGACTTTGTATTGGCCAATGTTTCCATAGACCTTGGTCTCGGCATGCGCCCTGAAGACTTGAAAGCTACCCTCCAAGAAAAGATTTATCAATTGATCATGGAACGGTTCAACGAATATCTCAATCTACTTTATGTAATCGATGTGCCCGAGCGTTTCTTTAAGGAGATTCAGGTGACCGATGTAGTAGAGGTCGCGGATCAGGTATCGTTCTTGATTCTGAAAAGAGAGCTGCAGAAGGTCTATTTGAAGGAGAAGTTCAGTGCGTGAGCGTACAAAAAGTATTCCTAGAAATAGACCCTGACAAAAGGCATCCACGCATTGGCATAGATGCTTTGGTTGTCGTCAAACAAGATATCATATCGAATACCGATGGTAGCAAATTGATTGGTATAGCCAATGCCAAGGAATAGCGCTGGAGACCAATAATTGTCCTCAATAGTGCCCACGAAGGTCTCTAAATCGCGGTTCACCCTCAATTGCTCCATTTCTACCGATAGTTGTAAAAAGGGAATAGGGTTATAAAGTGTCAACACACTGCCCCCATAGGCCAAAAACTTGCTGTCATTGAATTTGGCATAGTTGAAGCTCAGGCTTATGCCCGTGGCAAATTCATCGGTTACCTGATAGATGGCGCTTGGGGCGATAGAACCATTAAAACCACCGTTCGTAAACCCAAGACCGATTCCTCCCCCAAAACGAACCCTGTCCCAAAATTGGCCTTTGGAGGTTGGGTTTTGGGCCATAGTGCTTAAAGTGGCCAAAGTCAAAAGAAAGCCAAAAAACAGTTTTTTACGTATGGTTATGTGAGGAATCATTTTAGTATCTTTATCGATTCAATAATGCCCTCTAAGATACCTTTATAAATGGGAATTGTTGTATTTTTGATAAAATTTTGTGGTTGAAAAGCTGTTATAAAAATCTGCCCTTGGCAGTACATCAAGAGTATTTGACCGATATCGAACTAGAGCCATTTTTGCATGGATAAGTATTCCTTTTTAAATGCCGCGCATTCCTCTTTTTTTGCGGAGACATACGATAAATATTTAAAGAATCCGGATAGTGTGGAGCCCAGTTGGCGGGCTTTTTTCCAAGGATTCGATTTCGGCACCGAAAGTGCCCTGGAAGAGTTGGAGATTCATGGTGAAAGTGCGGCACTGTCGTTGGCGAACGGCCAGCAAGTTGAAATTCCACAATCACTTCAAAAAGAATTTCAGGTCATTCGATTGATCGATGGTTATCGCAGTAGGGGCCATTTGTTCACCAAGACCAATCCGGTAAGGGAGAGACGAAAGTATTCCCCAACACTCGATATTGAAAATTTTGGCCTTTCCGAAACCGATTTGGATACGACTTTCAGTGCTGGTGAGATTATCGGGATAGGAAGTGGCACCCTGAGAGAAATCATAAAGCATTTACAACGAATTTACTGTGACGCGATAGGCGTCGAGTACATGTATATTCGAAAACCGGAGCGGGTACAATGGATACAGGACTGGTTGAACGTCAACGACAACCACCCAAGTTTTGATGCCGACCGAAAAAAACACATCCTTCGAAAATTGAATCAAGCTGTCTCGTTCGAATCCTTTTTGCACACGAAATATGTGGGCCAGAAGAGATTCTCCCTAGAGGGGAACGAATCCTTGATTCCCGCCTTGGACGCTATTGTGGAACGTGCCGCTGAATTGGGTGTCAAACAATTTGTCATGGGTATGGCCCACAGGGGCCGGTTGAATGTACTGACCAATATTTTTGGGAAGTCTGCCAAAGATATCTTTAGCGAGTTCGATGGGAAAGACTATGAGCAGGAAATTTTCGACGGAGATGTAAAATACCATTTGGGATGGACCAGTGATCGCAAGTCGGACAATGGAAACAAAATAAAAATGAACATTGCCCCCAATCCGTCACATCTTGAAACCGTAGGCGCGGTTGTCGAAGGTATTACAAGGGCGAAGCAAGACGCCCATTTTCCGGATGATTTTTCGAAAGCACTCCCCATTGTTGTTCACGGTGATGCCGCCATCGCAGGTCAGGGAATCGCCTACGAGGTAGTACAGATGGCTAGCTTGGACGGTTACAAGACCAACGGAACGATTCATATCGTCGTCAACAACCAAATCGGATTTACCACGAACTATTTGGATGGTAGATCTTCTACCTATTGTACAGATGTGGGGAAGGTAACCTTGAGCCCTGTATTGCACGTCAATGCCGACGATCCGGAAGCAGTGGTACATGCATCTCTTTTTGCGCTCGAGTATCGGATGCGTTTTAAGCTCGATGTGTTCATCGATTTGTTGGGATATCGAAAGTATGGCCACAATGAGGGCGATGAACCGAGGTTTACACAGCCCAAATTATATAAGGCAATCGCCAAGCATAAAAACCCCAGGGATATCTACGCCGAAAGACTGATGTCGGAAGGGGTTATTGATGGGAACCATGTACGTAGACTCGAAGAAGAGTATAAGGCTTCTTTAGAGGAGGAATTGGAGGATTCCCGTAAAGAGGACAAGACAATTATCACCCCTTTTATGGCCGATGAATGGAAAGGCTTCGAACATGTTCGGGAATGGGAGATGATGGAAACGGTCGATACCACCTATGATAAAAAGAAACTGACCAACATTGCCAAGGTGATTACCGAATTGCCCTCGGACAAAAAGTTTCTGCGCAAGGTGGAAAAGTTAGTAAAAGATCGTCAAAAAATGTACTTCGAGACCGATAGGCTCGATTGGGCCATGGGAGAGTTATTGGCCTATGGGACCTTGTTAGAGGAAGGGTACGGGGTGCGCATGTCGGGTCAGGATGTAGAGCGGGGGACCTTCTCGCACCGCCATGCAGTGATGAAGGTCGAGGAAAGTGAGGAAGAAATACTGCTGCTCAATCATATCTCTAAAAAACAAGGGAGGTTTCAAATCTATAATTCCCTTTTATCGGAGTACGGAGTGGTAGGCTTCGATTATGGATACGCCATGGCGAGCCCGAACACCCTCACCATTTGGGAGGCGCAGTTTGGGGACTTCAGCAATGGGGCCCAAATTATGATCGACCAGTATATCTCTGCGGCAGAGGACAAGTGGAAACTTCAAAACGGACTCGTGATGTTATTGCCCCACGGCTATGAGGGGCAAGGGGCCGAGCATTCCTCGGCTCGAATGGAACGGTATTTACAGCTCTGCGCCCGCGATAATATGTATATCGCCGATGTGACCACTCCTGCGCAGATGTTCCATATTCTACGAAGACAAATGAAGGCGAATTTCAGAAAGCCTTTAATTATCTTTACCCCGAAGAGTCTTTTGCGTCATCCGAAAGCCATTTCCTCTATAGATGAATTGGCATCGGGAAGTTTTCAGGAAGTAATCGATGACAGTAGTGCGGAGGTTAAAAAAGTGAAGAGCCTGGTATTCTGTACCGGAAAGTTCTATTACGATTTAATGGCTGCAAAGGAAGAACATGACAGAGACGATGTGGCATTGGTAAGGGTAGAGCAATTATTTCCGCTACCAACCGACCAAATGCTCGAGCTTATGAAAAAATATAAAAATGCGGATGATTTGGTTTGGGCCCAGGAAGAACCTAGGAATATGGGCGCTTGGAGCCATCTGCTGATGCACTTTGAGGAAGCGCATCGATTTAGGGTGGCCTCGAGAAGGTTCTACGCGTCACCGGCGGCAGGTAGTGCGGTGCGTTCCAAGATGCGTCACCAGCAGGTCATCGATTATGTTTTCGATAAGTCCAAGGACAACTCAAATAGAAACAAATAACAAAGCAAACGATAATAGAATGATTCTAGAAATGAAAGTCCCATCACCGGGAGAATCGATTACCGAGGTGGAAATTGCAGAGTGGTTGGTACAAGATGGGGATTACGTCGAAAAGGACCAAGCCATTGCAGAGGTCGATTCCGATAAGGCTACTTTGGAACTGCCTGCCGAGGAAAGCGGAACCATAACCTTGAAGGCGGAAGTCGGTGATGCCGTAGCTGTGGGCGCCGTGGTATGTTTAATCGACACAAGTGCCGAAAAACCTAGTGGAGCCAGTGCCGGGGCCGAAAGCACCATGGGTGGGGGCGATGAAGGTTCGGGAAGTAGCGCGGAAAAGGACTTGAAGCAACAACAGGAAGCTACCCCAAGTAAAACGGATAGCGAAAAAGCTCCACAGCCTGCCCAAGCAAAGGAAACCTATGCGTCGGGTGTAGCGTCACCAGCGGCCAAGAAGATATTGGATGAAAAAGGAATCGATGCAGCAACTATAAAAGGTACCGGACGGGATGGCCGAATTACCAAGGACGATGCCGTGAAGGCCGTTCCGTCCATGGGAACCCCAACAGGAGGCTCCAGGGGGGAGACCCGCTCCAAATTGTCAATGCTGCGTAGAAAGGTGGCAGAGCGTTTGGTTTCCGCCAAAAACGAAACGGCTATGTTGACGACCTTTAACGAGGTCGATATGTCGCCTATTTTTGAGCTTCGAAAACAATACAAAGAGGCTTTCAAGGAAAAGCATGGGGTGAGTTTGGGATTCATGAGTTTCTTCACAAAGGCGGTAGTCCGTGCCCTCGAAATGTATCCGGCAGTCAATTCGATGATCGATGGGAAGGAGATGATCAGTTACGATTTCTGCGATATCAGTATTGCGGTTTCAGGCCCCAAGGGACTTATGGTACCTGTTATCCGAAATGCCGAGAACCTGACTTTTAGGGGCGTCGAATCCGAAGTGAAACGGTTGGCCATTAGGGCCCGGGAAGGCGAGATTACAATCGATGAAATGACCGGGGGTACGTTTACGATCACCAATGGGGGTGTATTTGGATCTATGTTGAGTACGCCGATTATCAATCCGCCACAAAGTGCGATTTTAGGAATGCACAATATTGTGGAGCGGCCCATTGTCAGGGATGGCGCCATTGCTATTGCGCCCATTATGTACGTAGCGTTATCCTATGACCATCGAATTATCGACGGAAAGGAATCGGTCGGATTTTTGGTAGCGGTAAAGGAAGCCTTGGAAAATCCGGAAGAATTATTGATGGATAATGATGTTCAGAAGGCTTTGGAGATGTAGCACAGTTTTAAAAGGTAAAAAAAACCTGATGGCAACATCAGGTTTTTCTGTTTTGCAATTTGATTTGGCTTGTTCAATTACATCCAAGATCAGCCTTGGCCTGATCATCGGCCACCGGAAAACAATTCCCCGTTGGTAGACTTTCCGGCACATATCGATGAAGGTTCGGATCGTAGAGCCCCTTCTCGACAAATGCGGTAAGCTGATCAATTTCCGTCTCGCTGAGGTTCAATGGTGCAAAAAACGGTGATAGCTTGTTGGCGGGCACTAGTACGTTCTCGGACACGGCCTTGTTCTTGTACACTATGACGTCCCTAATGCTTGAAAAACTTGCTCCGTGGCCTAAAAATCGAAGATTCCTTAGATTGTATAAGGTGGGTGTTTTAAAACGGTATTCGTCTTCTGGATTTTTGGTAAATCCACCCCGCCCTTTTCGGGTATCCTTATCAACATTCCCATGGACATCTGCTCCCTCAAGATCTTTCATTCCCAGTGCATGGAAATCCATTCCGTTCAAACCGGGACCGGAATGACATTGGTAACACTCCCCTTTTCCATAAAAAAGTAGGGCCCCTTTGATTTCGTTAGCGCTTAGGCTATTGGGTACCCCCCGTAACCATTCCTGAAAAGGGGCCTGGTTGGCCATCACTGTTCGTTCGTAGGCGGCAATGGCTAAGGCGGCATTCAGTTTGGAGTATCGCTCCGATTCAGGAATGGCTGGATAAGCGGCATCAAATAGTGGCTTGTAGCCACTGTTTTTCACCATATCGGGATCACATCGGAGTCGGTGTACCTCCAATCCGGCAATCGCTTGGGTTTCCAATCCTTCAAACCCTAGATTATTGGTCTCTTTGGGAGTGCCCTCGGTCCATTCGGTTTCTGTACCCAAATTTGATTTGGTTGCTCCGAACTGGCCGTTCCAAAGCATTACATCTTGAAAGGCAGCATTCAAAATAGTAGGAGATCGTATCGGTTGTACATCGATGGTCGTGTCTTCATACTCCATGCTCATGACCCTTGATTCCCCTAGCAGGCCAAAGCCCACGCCCCCTTCGCCAATTCCTTGTTTTGAACCACTTTGAAAAGCAGCTGCCGCGTGATGACAACTTGCACAGGAATACGTGTTTAATCCCTGTGGTTTTGTCGGGTTCAAGGCCAAGCCGGTTTCGTGAAAAAGCAGTTTTCCCAGTACTACTTTCTCGAGCGTAATCGGATTTTTGGGGTCGGCGGGGATTGTGGTGAAGTCACCGCTTTCAGGCATGATTAAGGAATCTAATGAGCCATAGCGGGCTTCGAGTAGTGCCCTTAGTTCGTTTTCTTCGGTAATGGGCGAATAGGAAACATCATCCTTTGCACAGGAAGTCAGGAATAGAAGCGGCCCGAGTAGGGCTAGCGGAATATGTATGCGTTTCATCGCAGATAGGTTGAGATTATTAACAGAACCACATCTACGAAAGATCATTGCCGTTATTCTACCAAAGGTCCTAAATAGTCGTTTAATGTGCCAAAGTCGGACAGCCTATGGACTTTTATTATTTGGATTTTTTGGTTTTTACTTTGAGGTACAAACAGCATTTGTTGTAATCAATAATCGCCTTGGTTTTTTTCAATAGATCGGCGCCAATGATTCCATCTACCGGGAGCGCCTTATGGGCCGTGAGCGCCTCGTTCACGTGCACCAGATCAAAAAGAACGATTTTTAACTTTCCTTTTTTCCAATCACCGATAGCGATTTCATTTTTGGTGGATATCAAGGTATCCATATTGGTCGCACCTGCTCCGGCTGCCTTTATTTTTGAGGCTTTGGAAGTGAGTTGGAATAAATCGATTTTATCGAATCCCACACAGGTATTCGAGGCCCCCGTGTCCAATATGAAACGACCTGTGATGCCGTTGATGGTAGCTGCGACTTCAAAATGATTCGTCGCTGTGAGCACCAATGGCACTTTGATGTAATTTTTCTTTTTCAGGAACTTTTTCAGACCCATTTTTCAATTGTCGTTTTGTTCATCTTTCGTTTCACAAAGATAAGCCTATTTTTACAGCATGATTTTGACCGATACCCATACACATTTGTACAGCGAAGCTTTTGAGGGCGATAGGGATGCCGTCATTGATAGGGCAATCGCTGTGGGCGTGCAACGTTTTTTCATCCCGGCCATCGACTCTACCTATACAGATGCAATGTTGGCACTTCAAAACAGGTATCCCGACCAAATGTTCTTGATGATGGGACTGCACCCTACGCATGTAAAGGACCACTTTGAGGAAGAATTGGAACATGTTAGGGAGATGCTTGATCAGCGTAAATTTTATGCAGTAGGTGAAATCGGTATCGACCTGTATTGGGATAAGAGTTTTTTAGCACAACAGCAAGAAGCCTTCCGAATTCAAATCGATTTGGCAAAAAAGCACAGGCTGCCCATCGTTATTCATTGTAGGGAAGCTTTTGACGAGATTTTTGCGATTCTAGAGGAAAAGAAGGATGACGACCTTTTTGGTATCTTTCATTGCTTTACGGGTACTTTGGAGCAGGCACATAAAGCCATATCCTACAATATGAAATTGGGGATTGGCGGAGTGGTCACCTTTAAAAATGGAAAAATAGATACTTTTTTGCAGGAAATTCCCCTGGAGCATATCGTTCTTGAAACCGACGCTCCCTATCTGGCGCCCATGCCCTTTCGGGGAAAGCGTAACGAAAGCAGCTATCTGCTCCATGTAGCGCGGAAATTATCGGATATTTACAACAAGGATATCGAAGAGATTGCTGAAATTACCACACGGAACTCGAAGGCTGTTTTTGGGATTTGACCAGAGCATAGCAACTTAAAACAAAGTATTTGTGGAGGACAAGGTGACCAAAATATTACTGATTTACACCGGCGGTACCATCGGAATGGTAAAGGATTATGCGACGGATACCCTGAAGGCATTCGACTTTAAAAAGCTGTTGAAGCATATTCCTGAGCTCTATCAATTGGATTGTGCAATCGATACCGTCTCTTTCAAAAAACCCATCGATTCTTCCAATATGAACCCTGCCCATTGGGTGGATCTTGCCACCATCATCGAAAGCCATTACGACACCCATGACGGGTTCGTGGTGCTTCACGGCAGCGATACCATGAGTTATACGGCCTCCGCCATTGGTTATATGTTGGAGAACCTGACCAAACCCGTCATCTTTACCGGTAGCCAATTACCCATCGGTGATCTGCGGACCGATGCCAAGGAAAATTTGATTACCTCGGTACAGATCGCGGCGTTGACCGAGAAAGGAAAGCCCGTAATTCAAGAGGTAGGACTTTATTTTGAATACAAGCTTTTGAGGGCCAATAGAACCACTAAAATCAATGCAGAGCATTTTGAGGCCTTTCAATCACCGAATTATCCACCACTTGCCGAATCCGGTGTTCATTTAAAGGTATTCAAGGAAGCCTTGTTACCACGCAAGCGCCAAAAACGACTGGTGGTACATAAATCTATGGATACCAATGTTGGCATTTTGAAGTTGTTTCCCGGCCTTTCCCCGCAGTTGCTCCAAAATGTGCTCGATACCCCGGGCCTAAAAGCATTAATTCTGGAAACCTACGGCTCCGGGAATGCACCTACGGAATCATGGGTGACGGATATATTGAAAAAAGCGATACAACGGGGCATACATATCATCAGTGTTACGCAATGTGTCGGAGGTGGGGTGCTCATGGGACAATACCAGACCAGCCAGCACCTAAAAAAACTACACGTGGTCAATGGAAAGGATATGACCTCGGAAGCCGCCATTACCAAACTCATGTACCTTTTGGGGAGAGGGGTCTCGGGAAAGTCTTTTAAAACAATCTTTGAAACCTCGATCAGGGGCGAGATGGCATAAAATTTACACTATTAATTTCCTCAACTAATATTTTTTTCGTTATTTGGGCACCCCTTATAATTACTGATTAGAGAGGTGGCCGAGTGGTCGAAGGCGCACGCCTGGAAAGTGTGTATACACCAAAAGTGTATCGAGGGTTCGAATCCCTTCCTCTCTGCAAAGTTTTGCTTTCATTATTGCGAAATTTTTTTATCTTTAGCATTATTAACTAACTAATTTAAGTTTGAAAAAATGAAAAAATTATTCTCTACCCTAACTGTAAGTGGTTTGTTTATATTAAGCACCAATACGGTAAATGCCATGGCAACTGCCGCTACAATGTTCCAGGACGCACCGGAAGAGGCCTCCAAAGGTTTCACCCAAGTGTTGAAAGAGCAGTTTATACAAGGAGGTGCCGGTTTCATGGGTATCGTTCTTTTGTGTTTGATTCTTGGTCTTGCCGTTGCCATCGAAAGAATTATCTACTTGAACTTGGCGAGCACCAATACCACCAAATTGAAGCAGCAGGTTGAAGACGCTTTGGCTTCCGGCGGTGTGGAAGCGGCCAAGGAAGTCTGCAGAAATACCAAAGGTCCCGTTGCCTCTATCTACTATCAAGGTTTGGATAGGGCTGGGGAAAGCGTGGAGTCTGCTGAAAAAGCCGTTGTAGCCTATGGGGGGGTTCAGATGGGCCAATTAGAGAAAAACGTGTCTTGGTTGTCGTTGTTTATCGCAATTGCCCCGATGCTTGGTTTCATGGGTACGGTAATTGGTATGATTCAGGCATTCCAAAAAATTGCCGCTGTCGGTAACCTAAGTGCTTCATTGATTGCAGGTGACATCCAGGTGGCGCTTTTGACAACGGTATTTGGTCTGATCACTGCAATTATCCTTCAGATTTTCTACAATTATATCATCGCAAAAATTGATAGCATCGTAAACGATATGGAAGATTCTTCCATCTCTTTGATCGATATGTTGGTAGACCATAAGAAATAAGTCGTACACCCTAAACAATAGAAAGATGAGTAAGATTGTAAAAATAGCTTTAATAGCGGTGGGGTTGATAAGTGCGGTACTTTGGTTAATGCTTCCCGATTCCAACATGCCCCCTGCGGAGGCGGCTCAAAGTGGGGCGATGAACGCCATGTTTTGGTTAACCTATCTGTTATTGGGCATCGCGGTGGTATTTAGCCTAGGTTTTGCGTTGAAAAATATGTTTTCAAATCCTGCTGGACTAAAGAAAACCTTATTCGCAATAGGAGGTTTTGCCCTAGTCGCCATTATTTCCTATGTGATGTCCAGTGGAACCGATGTTGCGCCGGAATATATGGAAATGTCGGATGAAAGTACCGTTAAGAAGATCGGGATGGGGCTGTACGTATTTTTTATCCTTACGGCCATTGCCGTGATACTGATGATAGTACCATCCGTAAAGAAAATTTTTAGTAAATAAAAGTATAGATTATGCCTAGAAGAGCAGGAGCACCGGAAGTGAACGCAGGGTCTATGGCCGACATAGCATTCTTATTGCTTATCTTTTTCTTAGTGACTACCACTATTGAAACGGATGCCGGTCTGGATCGGATGTTACCGCCTATCGAACCGCCTGAAACCGATGTGGTTATCAAGCAGAAAAACATCTTCCAAGTGAACATCAACAAAGCCGGTCAGTTACTGGCTGATGGAGAGTTGATAGAACTGAAGAACTTGCGTGAAAAGGCGAAAGCTTTTTTAGAGAATAACGGTGATGGTAGTTGTAATTACTGTAGTGGCGGTAGAAGGGATGCATCTTCTTCGGACAACCCCACAAAAGCGATTATCTCCTTGAAGAATGATCGTGAGACGAAGTACGGTACCTACATTACCGTTCAGAATGAATTGGTAGGTGCCTATAACGATTTGCGGAATAGGGAATCGGAGCGCCTTTTCAATCGTAAGTTCACTGATATGGAAGCGGACTACATTAAGCAGGAAACTCCTCCCAGTGTCAAAGAGGAGCTCAAGGAAAAAATTACCAGAATCCAAGAAATGTTCCCACAGAAGTTATCCGAGGCGGAAACTACCTCCGGAGGTTCCAGTAGCTAATAAGAAGCATTAAAAACTATTAGATATGTCTAAATTTGCAAAGAAGAAAAGCGGTGAAGTTCCGGCGGTGTCAACAGCATCCTTGCCCGATATTGTTTTTATGCTCTTGTTCTTTTTCATGACGGTGACCGTTATGAAGGATAGTAGTGTAATGGTTGAGAACGTATTACCGAATGCGAGCGAAATCAAAAAACTAGAAAAGAAAGATAGGGTCATCACTATCTATGTCGGTGCGCCCACCCAAGAGTATCAGAAGGTGTTCGGTACGGAATCCAAGATACAACTGAACGACAAGTTCGCTAACGCTTCCGAAGTTGGGGATTACATTTTGATGGAAAGGGCCAAAAAGCCTCAGGAACTACAAAATGTATTGACTACTTCATTGAAGGTCGATAAGAATGCAAATATGGGTTTGATTGCTGATATTAAGCTAGAATTACGTAAAGTAAATGCCTTAAAGGTCAATTACACCACTTATGAAGGTGATGCCTTCAGAAACATTCAGAATTAAATCAACGTTTCAAACTTAGTTATAGTAGTACGCTCCAAAAAACACTTTTTGGAGCGTTTTTTATTTATTTACCTTTATATTTATGAAGTTATATCTTGTCGGGGTGTCTTTTATTTTAGCGCTAGGTGTCAGGGCCCAGACATTACAGGATACAATTTCCACCGATGATCGCTATCTTGAAGATCAATTCTATTTGGGCATCACCTATAACTTTCTATTGCAACAACCGGAAGACGTTACCCAACGAAGCCTATCCTATGGCTTACAGGCCGGATTCATAAAGGATATCCCCTTAAATCGTACAAGAACTACCGGACTGGGCATAGGGCTGGGTTACGGGGTCTATTCCTATTATTCCAATCTGGTAGCTTCGGAGACTGCCAACGGTATTGAATATGAGGTAGATGGGGGTGGAGCCAACTTCAATCGAAATAAACTGGAGACCCATATGTTGGAAATGCCGATCCAGTTTCGTTGGCGTACTTCGACCGCTACGGAATATCGATTCTATAGGATTTATGCCGGAGTGAAACTGGCTTATCTTTTGGGGGCAAGGTCGAAGCTGGTAACCGACCAATTTAAAGACTCATTTTTTAATACCGATGTACGCAAGTTTCAATACGGGCTTGCCCTCAATTTGGGATATCATAGTTTTAATATACATGCCTATTATATGTTGAACAATCTTTTCAACGATGGTGTTCAGGTCAATGACCAGGATATCGGCCTTCGACCACTGCGGATCGGCTTTATTTTCTATATTCTATAGGTCTCTTTTCGGTTTTTTCCGTAGCCATCTGTTCCATGGCACGGATCTTGATATTTTTTTAACTCCATCACTTTCCTATAAACTGCTGTATCCACAGCATTGTTTAACTATTCTATACGCCCCCCTAATTGATTGCCATAGCTTTTCCGAGCATGGAAAAACTATTGTTGAACGATTAAATTTAGAATCATGGGAAAAAGAACACAGATCCCTACCGTAAATGCAGGTTCAATGGCCGACATTGCATTTCTATTACTAATTTTTTTCTTGGTCACCACTACGATTGAAACCGATGCCGGTATCGATAGAAAACTTCCACGTGAGAATACCGATCCGATTGCAATTGAATATAAGAGGAAGAACCTCTTTCCCGTATGGGTCGATGGAGAAGGTCGATTACTGGTAAAAAATGAGCGAATAGACCTGAAGGAGTTGCGCTCCATGGCTATTTCGTTTATCGATAACGGGGGGGCAGACCCGAACCATCCAGACTACTGTGACTATTGCATGGGTTTAAGGGACCAAACGTCTTCCGATAGTCCATCCAAAGCGATAATTACCATCAATACCCAGCGTGAGACGGAGTACGGTGTCTATATTGCCGTACAGAACGAACTAGTAGGTGCCTATACCGAACTTCGAAATAGGGAAGCGAATCGTTTATACCATCGGAATTACACCGATATGGAAGAGCAATACCAAAATGGCCAAACGAGTTTGCTTGTCAAAGCCGAGTTGAAAAAGAACATACGGTATTTAAGGGATTTGTATCCTTTGAACATAGTAGAACCACAACAATAATAAAATCATACCGTTATGTCAAAATTCAAAAAAAATAATACGACCGTTCCAGAAGTTTCAACTGCTTCCCTCCCCGATATTGTATTTATGCTACTATTCTTTTTTATGACGGTGACCGTGATGAAAGACGACAATCTGAACGTTAGTAATGAGTTGCCCAACGCCAGCGAAATCAAGAAACTCGAGAAAAAGGACCGAGTGATCACGATACATGTGGGCAGGCCGAACGATCGACTGGTACCGGTGCTCGGCAAAGAACCCAGAATACAACTAGGCGATAAATTTGCCCACTTGTCCGAAATCGGTCCCTATGTGCTCTCGAGGCTAACATCGATGCCGGAGGCACTTCGTCCGTATGCGGTAATTTCACTAAAGGTCGATAGAAAGACCCATATGGGATTGATTAAGGATATTAAGCAAGAGCTGCGCACCGTCGGTGCGCTTAAGGTCAATTATACCACCTATGAAGGGGACGTGTTTCAGAATTTGGAGTAGCATAAGTACATGCGAATTACAGCCAGAACCGCACCGTTAACAATTGCGAAAGAAGTCCGATCAAAAAGCCTATCAGTACCTCGGTTTTGGAATGTACATTAAGATAAAGTCGCGAGGTGGCGACTAGACCGGTTGCTAGAATGAAAAACCCCAATGCAAGGGTGATATTAATTTCAAAATGAACACTTAGGCATATCAGGTACATGAACAGACTCGCCATACCGGTGACATGCAAGCTGGTTTTAAAGTTCAGAAAGAGTAAGAGCAAAGAGGCGGCCGATGCCCCTATTAGCCCAACAAAATAATAATACAATTCGATGGTATAATTGTTGGGAACCACTTTATATACCACCATCAATAGCAATAGAATGGCAATATAAAGGGAATAGCGCCTTTCTTTCGCATCCGGATTGAAAACGGAACTAACCACCCCCAAATTGGTTAAAATAAGGTAAGAAATGATAGGTATGATTACCGTTAATATAAATATCGGAAGAATATTGCCACTCTGTAGTTCTAAAGGGCTATACTTTGGGGTTATCAGAAAATAGGCCAAAGTACCGGCGATGGGAACAAAAATTGGATGAAAAATATAGGAAATAGCCCTTAAAAACAGTCTCATTATATCTGTTTTCGGAGGCGGGCAACGGGAATACCCAATTGCTCTCGATATTTAGCCACGGTTCTCCTCGCAATCGGATATCCTTTTTCCTTTAAAATTGCCGCCAAACGGTCATCGGTCAAGGGCTTTTTCTTTTGTTCATCCGCAATGACCGTTTCCAATATCTTCTTGATTTCTTTTGTGGAAACGTCCTCTCCCTGTACGTTTTTCATCGATTCGGAAAAATATTCCTTGATTAACTTGGTGCCATAGGGAGTATCTACATATTTGCTGTTGGCAACCCTAGAGACGGTTGAAACATCCATATCGATTTCATCTGCGATATCCTTTAGGATCATGGGTCGAAGATTGCGTTCATCACCCGTCAAAAAATACTCTTTTTGATAGTGCATTATGGCGTTCATGGTGATAAACAAGGTCTGCTGTCGCTGTCGTATTGCATCGATAAACCACTTTGCCGCATCGAGCTTCTGTTTGATGAATAGAATGGCGTCTTTCTGTGATTTTGATTTGTCCTTGGCATCCTTATAACCCTTGAGCATGTTGTTATATTCCCGCGAAACATGAAGTTCAGGGGCATTTCTTCCGTTAAGTGTAAGCTCTAGTTCGCCTTCTACGATTCGAATGGAAAAATCGGGCACTACGTGTTCTATGATCTTGTTGCTTCCGGAATAGGAGCCACCTGGTTTTGGATTCAGTTTTTCAATTTCGGAAATCGCTTCCCTAAGTTGCTGTTCCGTAATGCCGTGCTTTTGAATCAGTTTCTTGTAATGCTTTTTGGTAAACTGGTCAAACGACTTTTCGAGTATTTCAATAGCAAGTTCAATCGTCGGTGTTGGTTCTTTTCTTTTTAATTGGATAGTGAGACATTCTTCCAGTGACCGTGACCCGACCCCTGGGGGGTCTAGCTCTTGTACCATTTTTAAAACCCTTTGGATGGTCTCTTCATCGGTGTAGATATTCTGGGTAAACGCTAAATCGTCAAGAATGTCGGATATGGGTCTTCGTATGTACCCACTCTCATCGATGCTCCCTACCAAAAACTCCGCAATGCTCCACTCCTCATCACTTAGATAAACAGTATTTAACTGATTCATCAGATATTGGTTGAACGAGATGCCTGCAGCGTAGGGTACACTTTTTTCCTCGTCGTCTGCACTGTAATTGTTGGCCTTGGTACGATAATCGGGAATCTCATCATCGCTTAGATAATCGTCGATGTTGATGTCTTCCGCATTAATCGATTCGCTATCGTCTCCCTCGTCGTAACTATCCCCAAAATCATCTTCCATGATATCGCTATCTTCCTTGCCGGTTTCCAAGGCGGGATTTTCTTCCAATTCTTGTTTTAGCCGCTGCTCGAATGCCTGAGTGGGCAATTGAATGAGCTTCATCAGCTGAATTTGCTGAGGAGATAGCTTTTGGGATAACTTGAACTGTAAGTGTTGCTTTAACATTGGGGTTTGTTCTTCCTACTCTTTATAAAGTTACAGAAATCAATTTAAAATTCAGCATTCTGGGGAGTTCTGGGAAAGGGGATTACATCCCTGATATTACCCATTCCGGTAGCGAAAAGTACCAATCGTTCAAAACCCAGTCCGAAGCCACTATGAACCGCGGTACCAAACTTCCTCAGGTCTAGATACCACCAAAGTTCCTCTTCCGGGATACCAAGGGCCTCCATCTTGCTTTTGAGTACATCCAACCGTTCCTCACGCTGGGATCCACCAACGATTTCCCCGATACCGGGAAACAGGATATCCATAGCACGGACGGTTTTTCCGTCTTCATTTAAACGCATGTAGAAAGCCTTTATCTTGGCAGGATAATCAAACAAAATAACCGGACATTTAAAATGCTTTTCGACCAAAAATCGCTCGTGTTCACTTTGAAGGTCCGCGCCCCATTCGTCAATAGGAAATTTGAATTTTTTCTTTTTGTTGGGTTTGCTGTTTCGAAGGATATCAATGGCCTCCGTATAGGTAACCCTTTTAAACCCATTGTCGACTACAAATCGCAGCTTTTCGATCAATGCCATTTCACTACGTTCTGCTTGAGGTTTTGTTTTTTCCTCGTCTAAAAGCCGTTTTTCCAAAAAATCAAGGTCTTCCCTGCAATGCTCCAAGATGTAGGTGATCACGCTTTTTATGAAATCCTCCGCAAGATCCATGTTGTCTGCCAGGTCATAGAACGCCATTTCAGGCTCTATCATCCAGAATTCGGCCAGGTGCCTGGAAGTGTTCGAGTTTTCGGCCCTGAATGTAGGGCCAAAGGTATACACCTTGCCAAGCCCCATGGCATAGGCCTCTGCCTCTAACTGTCCTGATACGGTAAGGTTGGTTTCCTTTCCAAAAAAATCTTCCCTATAATCAACTTTCCCGTCCTCTGTGAGCGGAGGGTCCTTATCATCCAAGGTGGTGACACGGAACATTTCTCCCGCGCCTTCGGCATCGGATCCGGTGATGATAGGAGCGTGGAAATAATAAAATCCGTTCTGGTAAAAATAGTGGTGAATGGAGAAGGAGAGTGCCGATCGTACCCTCATGACCGCTGAAAAGGTATTGGTCCGTACCCTTAAGTGTGCCTGTTCTCGAAGAAACTCCATGGAGTGTTTCTTAGGCTGTATGGGATAGGTCTCCGGGTTCGACCCCCCATGTACAAAAATATCCTTTACCTGAATCTCCACTTTCTGGCCCCTTCCTTGGCTTTCTACCAAGGTTCCGTTGATTTTTAGGGCGGCACCGGTATTGATTTGCTTAAGGGTCTCCTCGTCAAATTGTTCAAAATCGACCACACATTGGATGTTCGCTAACGAAGAGCCATCATTCAAGGCGATGAAGCGATTGCTTCTGAAAGTTTTGACCCATCCGTTGATGACCACTTCCTGTGACAGAGGTTCGGCAGCGAGTAACGCTTTGATGCTGGTTGACTGCATGATAAATGGCTTCAAAATTAAAAGGGCAAAGATAGGTTATTGCGCCTATTTTTGTTTTGAATCCACGATATTTTGTATCACGAATTCAGACTATTGGTCTTCGTCCAGATTCACCTCTTCCTTCGGTAGGATATCGATCTGCGGTTCTTTGAGAATTTCCTTGTTGGCAATAGTACGCTCTAAGGATAGTAGCAGTGACGGCAAAAGAATCAAATTGGCCAGCATAGCGAACAGTAGTGTGGCAGAGACAAGGGCACCCAAAGCCACCGTACCGCCAAAATTGGAGATGATAAATACCGAAAAGCCAAAAAATAAAACGATCGAGGTGTAGAACATACTTACTCCCGTCTCCCTTAAAGCGGCGTAAACCGAGGTCTTGATGCGCCATTTGTGCGCAGTCAATTCCTGTCGGTATTTCGCCAGAAAGTGAATGGTATCGTCTACCGAGATACCAAAAGCAATGCTGAATACCAAAATAGTGGAAGGTTTAATAGGTACCCCTACAAAACCCATAACCCCGGCGGTAATCACCAGTGGAAGAAGGTTGGGTATCAGGGAGATAATAATCATTCGAAACGAACGGAACAAATATGCCATGAACAAGGCAATGAGGCCTATTGCCAAGGTTAACGAAAGAATCAGGTTTTTTACGAGATACTTGGTGCCTTTCAGAAAAATGAGGGCGCCCCCGGTCATATACACGTTGTAACGTTCCGATGGGAAAATTTTTGCTATGTTTTCGTTGAGCTCGGCTTCAATGGCCTCCATTCGTTCGGTGGCTACATCCCTCATAAAAGTGGTCACACGGGCCGATTGGCCGATACTATCTACAAAAGATTGTAACATATCACCATTTTCCGATGATTTGCGGGCCACATCCATAATGAAAGTGTTCTCCTGTGAGGTAGGCAATTGATAGTATTTGGGGATGCCATTATAAAAGGCCTGCTTCGAATATTTGACGAGATTAACGACGGAAACGGGTTTTGAAAGTTCGGGAATCTCTTCGATTACAGTACTCAGGCGATCCATCCGTTTCAGGTTGGCCGGTCTTAAAACTCCCTTCGGGGATTTGGTGTCGACTACAATCTCAACGGGCATAATGCCGTCGAACTCCTTCTCAAAAAATCGTATATCCTTAAAGAACTCGGTCTTTTTGGGCATATCCTCAATAATACTTCCAGAAATCTTAATTTGGTAGATACCGATAATGCTGGCAATCAAAAGAACTAAAGAGGTTACGTAGACCGTTATTCTTCGTTCACGAACAATACGTTCCATCCAATTGACAAACGTATCGATCCATCGTTTGTTCAAATGCTTGAGATGCTTGGTCTTAGGCAAAGACATAAAACTGTAAACAATCGGAATGATCAGAAGGGATAGAATAAAAATTCCAAGGATATTGATGGAGGCAACAATTCCGAATTCCTTCAAAAGCTTGCTATCAGTGATGATAAAGGTGGCAAATCCGGAGGCCGTGGTCACATTGGTCATTAAGGTTGCATTGCCTATTTTGGTAATCACCCGTTGCAGCGATAAGGCCTGATTGCCGTGTTTTTTTACTTCCTGTTGGTATTTATTGATCAGGAAAATGCAGTTAGGGATGCCTATGACAATGATCAAGGGCGGAATCAATGCCGTGAGGACGGTAATCTCGTATTGTAGAAGACCAAGTACTCCAAAAGCCCACATCACTCCGATAATGACCACGAACATCGAAATAAAAGTGGCCCTAAAACTTCTAAAGAAAAAAAAGAAAATCAGGGAAGTGACCCCAAGCGCCGCCAGGATAAATTTACCAATTTCGTCAATAATGTTCTGAGAGTTCATTGTGCGGATATAGGGCATCCCCGATACATGGACATCCATACCGGTTTCCTCCTCAAAACTGTTTACCACATTCCTAAGGTCTTTTAGGATAAAATCTTTACGTACAGAAGTATTGACGATATCCTTGTCAAGATTGGCTACCGTTCGTATAGTGCCGCTCTCGGCATTGAACAATAGGTTGTCGAAAAAAGGGAGCTCGTTGAAAAGATGATTTTTAATACTGTCAACCTCTGCTTTGGTCCGTAATTGCGATTGAATCATAGGACGAAGTACAAACTCCTGTTTTTCCTGATCTTTGACCAATTCCTTAAGATTATCGGTGGAGATAACCAGGTCGACTTCGGGAAAGGCCATTAATTGTTTACTGAACTTATTCCAGCGGTTGAAATTTTCGGGCGTAAAAAGCGCACTGTCCTGAATGGCGAAAACGATAGTATTACCCTCTTCACCAAACTGTTCCAAGAATGATTGGTATTCCAAATTTACGGGATGGTCGTCGGGCAGAAGGTTGGCCTGCGAATTCGAAAACCGCATGTTCTCCCATTGAAAGCCTAGGAAAACGGTCATTGCGGTCACCATCAATAAGATCAGAATCCTATTGCGCAGGATGATCCTAGCAGTCTTTGCCCAAAAACCTTGTGTAAGTTTCGCTACCATTTCAGTAAGACTTCTTTTGCCGAAGAGACGTGTATACCCTGGAAAAGTTAGTTCTAATCAACACCGACTTCCGCAGGTGTCTTTCTGTTTTATTTACAAAACCCGGCAAAGGTAGAAAATGATGGGTTGTGTTCCTAAGATGAACCAGTGAAATCAATAAACCATGGGCTCATTATTCCCGGGGAACCCCGCTTTTAATAAAAAAAGCGACTTCTTCTTGAAGTCGCTCTCCGCATTCGGCATGTTGTGGAATGCTTAAACTTTCATTATTTCCGCTTCCTTGGCGGCGAGGAAATCATCGATTTTTTTGCTGTATTTATCGGTAAGTTCCTGTATATCGGTCTCAAGGTTACTTTTAAGGTCTTCAGAGGCTTCCTCCAGTCCCCTTACCTCCTTGTTGGCCTCTTGTCGGGCGCTTCTTACCCCTACTTTGGCGTGTTCGGCTTCGGCCTTGGCCTGTTTCGCCAAATCCCGGCGGCGCTCCTCGGTCAAAGGGGGTACATTGATGATGACGGTCTCCCCATTGTTCATCGGATTAAAGCCCAGGTTGGCATTCAAGATGGCTTTTTCGATTTCAGGCAGCATGCTTTTCTCCCAAGGCTGTACGGTAATCGTACGACCATCGGGTGTGTTGATGTTGGATACTTGGGACAAAGGTGTTTGAGACCCATAATATTCTACCATTACCGAGGAAAGCATTGCCGGACTTGCCTTGCCCGCGCGTATTTTTACGAATTCTTTCTCCAAATGTACAATTGCGGCTTCCATGGCCTCTTCGGCCGAAGCCAGGATAAAATCGATTTCTTCTTTCATTTTTTAAAACGGTATTTGTCATTGGCTTACTATCCACAAATAGTAAACCAAACCTGTCTACCGACAGGTAGGTTACATATTTACTACGGTACCTATATTCTGGCCATCCACTATTTTGAGTAGGTTGCCTTTTTTATTCATATCGAACACCACGATGGGCAGTTGGTTTTCCTGACTTAGCGTAAAAGCAGTGGTGTCCATCACCTTTAATCCCCTGTTCAAAACATCCTTAAAGGATATGGTGTCGAATTTGGTGGCATTCTCATCTTTTTCAGGGTCGGAAGTATAGATTCCGTCCACCCTCGTACCTTTAAGGATAACGTCGGCCTCTATTTCGATGGCCCTCAATACCGCAGCGGAATCTGTAGTAAAATATGGGTTTCCAGTACCTCCCCCAAAAATGACCACCCTGCCCTTTTCCAAATGTCGCATGGCACGTCTCCTAATAAATGGCTCCGCTACTTCATTAATTTTGATAGCGGATTGCAAACGGGTCTGCACGCCTTTGAGTTCCAAGGCACTTTGCAGGGCGAGTCCGTTAATAACCGTCGCCAACATGCCCATGTGGTCTGCTTGAACACGATCCATGCCCGTTGCAGCACCCGAAAGGCCGCGAAAGATGTTACCCCCACCGATAACTATGGCCACTTCGATGCCCTTGTCGACCACCTGTTTGATCTCATCGGCATATTCCTCTAACCGTTTGGAGTCTATTCCATATTGTTTTTCACCCATCAGGGCTTCACCGCTGAGTTTCAAAAGAATCCTTTTGTAATGCATCATTCGCTTTTAAGTCCGAACAAAAATAATCAAAAAAAGTTATGTCCAAGAGGGGTCTTTATTCGCAATCCAAACCTTAATTAATTGTAAATAAATGGGGTTCGAACGATTAATTTTAGTAATCTTGCGGGCCATTAATTACATAAACAATCCCATGAAAAAGTTTCTGATAGTTCCCTTATCGATTTTGATGCTGTACGGATGCGGTACCTCCAAGGCGATACTGACTGCAAGCAAAACCCCAATTTTGACCAGTGTGGATCTGGTCAATGTACAAGAAGACAAGGTGATGGTAAGCATCGATCCCGGTGCCTTTACCAGAGAAGAGGTATCTTTCTTTATCCCCAAGACCGTTCCCGGAACCTATAGTTCCGATAATTATGGAAAGTATATCGAAGATTTCAAGGCTCTTGACTATGAAGGGAACGAACTGGCAGCTACCAAAACAGATGACAATACATGGAAAATATCCAACGGAAAAAGTTTGGACAAAGTGACCTATTGGGTAAACGATACCTACGATAGCGAAAACGAAGTGAAAGATGCGGTGTTCTCTCCTGCCGGAACCAATATCAAGGCAGGTGAGAATTATGTGCTCAACTTGCATGGGTTTGTCGGCTATTTTGACGGACTTAAGGAAGTTCCCTACGAGATTGGCATTACCAAGCCGGCGAATTTGGTTTCCACCACTTCGCTGATGGAAAAGACCATGGAAGACCAGCCCCCTACGAAGGAGGTGTTTTTGGCCGATCGTTATTTTGAGGTAATCGACAACCCCATTATGTATGCAGAGCCCAATACGGAAACCTTTCAAATCAATGATATCGAAGTAACCTTGAGCGTGTACTCCCCTAATGGGGTCTACACTGCTGCAAGCATTAAGGAATCAATGGAAAAAATGATGGCTGCCCAAAAGGCTTTTTTAGGCGACATCGACAGCACCAAAGAGTACAATATTTTGTTGTACCTCTCTACGATGGATCAAGATGCCAATGGTTTTGGCGCCTTGGAACACCATACTTCAACAGTGGTAGTATTGCCGGAAGTTATGCAGAAAGATGCCTTGGAGCAGGCGATGATCGATGTGGTTTCCCACGAATTTTTCCATATCGTGACACCCTTGAACGTACATTCCGAGGAAATCCAATACTTTGACTTCAACGACCCCAAGATGTCCAGGCATCTATGGATGTACGAGGGAACCACCGAATACTTTGCCAATCTGTTCCAAATTCAACAGGGGTTGATCGATGAGGCCGAATTCTATAAAAGGATTATGGATAAGATCGGCAATTCGAAGTCCTATGATGATGCCATGTCTTTCACCGAGATGAGCAAGAATATTTTGGAAGAGCCCTATGAAGATAATTATGCCAATGTTTATGAAAAAGGAGCCCTCATCAATATGGTACTGGACATACAATTGCGGGAATGGAGCAATGGTGAAAAGGGAGTTTTATGGTTGATGAAGGAACTGTCTAAAAAATATGGTGACATGACGCCTTTTGAAGATGAAAAATTAATCGGTGAGATAGTGGCCATGACCTATCCGGGGTTGAAAGACTTTTTTGATACCTACGTCATCGGTAACACTCCAATCGATTACGGGACCTTCTTTGCCAAAGTGGGATTGACAACGAAAACCGAAGAGGAACAGACCGGATATTTCCTAAAGGGAGAAGTGCCATTCATCGACGTAGACCAATCGAATGACAATGCCATTTTTGTTCGAAAGGGAATTGAATTGAACAGTTTTTTCAACAATTTGGGAGCACAGGCCGGTGATGTCATAAAGAGTATCAACGGTACCCCGATTAATCTGGATGCGATAAGGCCTATCATTGGGCAAAGTTTTGGATGGTCTCCCGAAACCGACATTCAAATGGTCGTAGAGCGCGATGGCGAGGAATTGACCTTGGAGGGTAAAGTAGGTACCCCTATGGTAAACGTTACCAAGATCGTTCCCGTGGAAGATGCCAGCGAAGCGCAGATAAGCCTTCGGAAAGCTTGGATGAAAGGCTGATCCGACCCGTTTGCAAAGACTTCAAAACGGCTCTGTGAAAACAGAGCCGTTTTTTGGTTTAAAAGCGGTACCTTAAAAAAGCGCTTATTTTTTTGTAACCATTTCAAGAAAACGCAGTTTACCCTTTAGAAAACCTAATAGCCAGAATGCATTCACTAACCGACAACGCTTTAATGCTGCAAGTAAAATCGGGCGACTTGGGTAAACTTGGTTTGTTGTATGAGCGTCATAAAAAACGGTTATTCGGTTTTTTTTACAACATGAACGGCAACGCTTCCCTTAGCGAGGACCTGGTGCAAAATGTGTTCGAGCGTATGCTAAAATACAAGCATACGTTTACCGGGGATGGTACCTTTACGGCATGGATGTTCACAACGGCAAGAAATGTGAACTACGATCATCACAGGAAACATAAGCCGACGCTGCATCAAAATGACGTAACAACTATGGAATACAAACTTCAAGACCCGGAAGATGTAGAAAGGGGAATGATTAAAGAAGACGAAAATTCCTTGTTACAACAGGCGCTCAAAAAACTAGCTCCTGAAAAGCGTGAAATTTTGGTGTTGAGTAAGCTAAAGGAAATGAAATTTAGTGAAATCGCCCAGGTATTGGGTTGTAGCGAAGGGGCGGCAAAAGTTAAGGCACATAGGGCCTTAAAAGATTTAAGAACAGTTTTTATGCAATTGGAAACCGGATAGTTATGCAACAAGAAAAATTTGAAACCAAGATGATGGAATATTTGGCCGGGGAATTGGATCAAGAAGGCAGGGCTGAATTTGAACGCGTGTTGAAGGATTATCCGGAATATAAGGATGAATTCGATAGTTTGTGCCATGCCTGGGAACGAATGGATGAAACGACGGTTCCGGAACCTTCGGAACGGATGAACGAAAGTTTTTTTGAAATGCTGCATGCGAAAACGCAAAAAGATAAAGCAAAACCAAAAGACCTTTGGAAAGGGGTACGATCATTATATTATTTTTTGTGGCGTCCACAACTGGCTTATGGTATGTTGCTACTGACTATTGGTTTGGGGGTCGGCTACTTTTTAAATCCTGGCAAAACAGACGACTCGGTTCGAACAGTTGCGGTTTCCGATGCGGAGACCGTGGAGGTACGTGAGCAACTGGTGTTGACCTTGTTGGAACAATCTTCGGCAAATAAACGGTTGCAGGGTGTAAATGAAGTCAATAAAATACAAAAAGCCGATGAAAAAGTGATCAAGGCTCTCTTACAAACACTGAATAAAGACGCCAATGTGAATGTACGTTTGGCCGCTATCGAAGCATTGATCAATTATGTCGAAAACCCAATGGTAAGGGAAGGTTTGATACAATCGATTGTGCATCAAGAATCACCGATCGTTCAAATTACCTTGGCTGATTTAATGGTGGCCTTGCAAGAGAAGAAATCAGTCGAATCCTTCAAAACCTTAATGCGGACAAAAGAGCTCGACAGTTCGGTAAAGCAAAAACTAGAAAATTCCATAGATCAAATTATTTAAAAAAAGTAACAATACATGCCCAATTTATTAGGGGTTTATTCATCAATCATTAAATCATAATCAAATGAAAAAAGTAGTCGTGTGCACCCTAGTGGTATTGGCCACCATGGTACAAAGTGTAAAAGCGCAAAAAAAGGAGTTTAAGGAAGAAATCAAAAGGGAAGTGTCTTTTGATTCCCCTGGCAATAGTGATAACGTACTGATCGTTCAAAACTTGAACGGCTCGATAGCAGTGGAAGGATATGACGGAAATCAAGTTCAGCTTTTGGTCGAAAAATCGATTTGGGGCAAGACTTCCGAAAAGTTGGAGCAGGGAAAACAGGAAATCGGGATTAAGGTATTACGGCAAGGCAACGAAATAGTGCTTCACGCCCAAGTGCCCAACATGGAGTATAAAGACGGACGGTTATCTTCCATCGATCACCACAAATGGGTGGCGCCATCCTATGACCATCGATTGGATTTCAAGGTTCGGGTTCCTCGTAACATCCAATTGTCGGTAGGTACCATTAACAATGGGGAAGTTAGGGTATCGAATATGGCCGGTAGCTACATTAAGGCCAACAATATTAATGGCGGTATTGAGTTGGGAAATGTCACCGGCAAGACCGATGTGCATGCAATCAATGGTGAAGTGAAAATTTCCTATGCGGCCAATCCCAAAGAATCCTCGACCTATTACAGTTTGAACGGGGATATCAATATTAGCTATCAGGATGATCTATCGGCCGAAATCGCCTTTAAGAGTATGAATGGGGAGCTGTTCACCGATTTCGAGATAGCCCGGCAATATGCCAAGACCAGCAAGAACGAATCGGGAAAAGGAAAGAAGGCCAAATATCGATACGAGGCAAAACCGATCGTGCAGATCGGGGATGGGACATTGTTCCACGATTTTGAGACCTTGAATGGGAACGTATTCATCAAAAAAATATAAAAACAAATCAGACTTCCGCTAAATCGATTCCAGGTGGAAACGAGAAAAAGCAGGAATTAAAATAAAACGAATCATCATGAAAAATATAAAGACGACCCTACTATTGATAGTGCTCGTTATTCTAGGGGCAAAAGCACAGGACACCAGTGTAGAACTTTTTTCAATTCCCTTGAGCAATCCGGGGCAACCGGGAAAATTGATTGTAGAACAAATTGCTGGCTCCATAACGGTGGCGGCCCATGATGGGAGGGAAGTCATTGTGAAGGCTTCTTTTGGAAACAAAAAAGCCCATTACAAAGATGACAAGCCGAAGAACGGCATGAAACGCATTTCCAATAGTTCGCTGAGCATCGGCGGGGAGGAGAAAGACAATGTAGTCCAGATCATCAATGAGCAATACAATAGAACCACCAATTTGGATATCAAAGTACCTAAAAACTGTTCGCTAAAATTGAAAACCGTCAATGAGGGTAATATCGATGTCGAGGGGGTGAACGGGGAATTTGAGATCAGCAATGTAAATGGGGAAGTAACCTTACTGCAGGTGAATGGTTCTGCATCAATCGATACAGTGAACGGCGATATAAAAGTGGTGTTCAATTCGATTGCTGCCGATGCCAACATGGCCTTTAGTAGCCTTAACGGTGATTTGGATGTGACTTTTCCCAAGTCTATAAGAGCCGATATGAAACTACGCACCGATATGGGTGAGATTTTGACCGATTTCGATATGAAGGTCATACCCCAGAAAACTCAAGTAGAGACCAGCGAAAAGTCAGATACCTACAAAGTAAAACTGGAGCAATGGGTTCGTGGGGAAATCAACGGCGGTGGCCCAGAAATGCTCTTTAAGACCTGGAATGGCGATATTCTGATTCGAGCCGAATAACCAAACCCCGACATTTTTAAAAATCAATCAGCGTACTGGTTCATGCGTTCGCTCAACGGCCGTGTGGACAGCTACACCCTAAACCTTCCTAAAGATGAATTGGATTTCAAGTTTTTTAGTATTGTTTTTTATCACCTCTTCGATAAAGCCACAGAGCAATTCGAATAAACCGTTAGACAAACAATTGGATATGTATTTAAAAACGATTGCCGAACGCTACGAGATTCCAGGAATGGCCCTGGCAGTGGTTCGGGATGGTTCGGTAATTCACGAAAAATACTACGGAAAAGCGGATTTGGATAGTGACACTCCTGTGGAAGCGAATACACTTTTTAAGCTGCATTCCCTTTCCAAAGTTTTTGTCGCTACCGGAGTTTTTCAACTGGTTGAAAAAGATAAGCTTGACCTGGATGATTTCATAGGGGAGTACATCGAGGATTTACCAGCTGCTTGGCAAAAGGTTCAAATCAAACACTTGTTGACCCATTCTTCCGGTTTGCCAGATATGGTACGTTATGAGGCGACAAATGAGATTGAACACAAGGCTAAAGTGTTTAAAGGGGCTATCGAATTCAAGCCGGGAGCACGTTTCAGTTACAACCAAACCAACTTTTGGCTGCTGAACCGAATGATTGCCAAGATCTCCAAAAAATCGTTTGAAAACTTTGTATTGGACCATCAATTTGAAGGAAGAAAGAATGCCCTGATATTCGCCCAAAATACTCAAGCTAGAAACAGGGCTACGGAATATTTTGCCGATGGGAAGGGCATTATGAAAGAAAAAAAGTTCGATGTTCCCGAATACATGTACGGTGCGGCAGGTATTGCACTGACACTTCGGGAGTTTATTGATTGGAACCTCCGGTTAGATAATAATGAGTTGCTAAAACCCGAGACCAAAAAGCGTATGTGGAGCCCATTCCAATACAAGAACGACCACCAGTTTGCCTATGGTTGGGGTGTTAATAGTGTCAATGGGCATTCCGTGATCGGTTTTTCGGGCGGAACAATCGTCAGTCTCAAAAAATTTGTGGAGGATGACCTAACCATTATTCTATTGACCACTGGCTATAAATATTTTTCAGGGGTAAATAGCTCGGTGATGCATATAGCGGGTTTGATAGACGATACGTTGTTGGATAGGGATGTAGCCATTCGTTTCGAATTAATGAATCATATACTGCAGAAGACATTTGATCAAGTGAAACAAGAATACGAGCGATTGAAAGCAACGTACCCAGAGGCGAATTTTGAGGGTATCATCAATTCCTTGGGATACGAATTGGTAGGTAGGAACAGGATTCGGGACGCCATAAAATACTTTATGATGAATGCCGAAGAGTATCCAGATTCTTGGAATGTGTGGGACAGCCTTGCGGAAGGCTATGAAATGTCGGGAGATACCACAAATGCCCTTATCAATTACCAACGGTCGGTCGAACTGAACCCCGACAATAGGCATGGGCTGGAGAAACTGAAAAGTCTAGGGAAAAAATGATACATACGATGATGAGGTTATGGTGGATTGTTGGGTTGCTATTCCTTGGATGCAGAACCGAACCCGACAGAACAAGGGAGACCAACACCCGGAATTCGATTGAATTCAAAAAAGTAGATGCATATATGGCAACTATTGCCGAACGGTACGGAATTCCTGGTGCTACCTTGGCTATTGTCAAAAATGGGAAAGTAATTCATAAAAATCACTTCGGGCATGCAAATCTGGAACATCAAGTACCGGTTTCGGACAGTACGATCTTTAGGTTGTATTCCTTAACAAAACCCTTCACAGCCGTAAGTGCTTTTCAACTCGTTGAGGAGGGGATACTTTCTTTGGAAGATCCGGTTTCGAAGTATATCGGTGGTTTGCCAGCTTCATGGAACGATATCCAAATCAAACACTTGTTGACCCATTCTTCCGGTTTGCCCGATATGGCTCCCTACTATGAATTTCAAGATTTGACCGAGACCGAAGCAAAAGCAAAGGTATTTGGTCAAAAACTCCGATTCAATAAAGGTGAAAAATATGACTATAATCAAACGGGATTTTGGATGCTTCAACAAATTATTGAAAAAGCTTCAGGAATTAATATCGAAGAATTCGTAGGGAAACATCAATTTAATGGGGCCCCGATGAACAAGGATGTTCTTTTTTCCTCGGATTCAAGGGATATCGTGCAGAATCGCGCAACACCTTATTTTTTCTTTAGTAAAGGGAAGCTTACTGCCGACCTTTCCTATCTTCAGGGAAGATATCTTCTGTCGGCCAATGGTTTGAATATGGATGTGCAGCGTTTTGTTAAATGGGACAAAGCCATGGGGAATGATATTTTAATAAAGGCGGAGACCAAGAGGAAGATGTGGTCCTTGTTCGACTATGCACATTCGGATAAACAATTCACCTATGGTTGGGATTATCATGGGGTAAACGGTCATGCCTCCTATGGCTTTTCGGGTTCTTTCGTGACGGCGTATAGAACTTTTCCATCGAATGGTCTAAGCATCATTTTGCTTTCCAATGGATTAGGGTCTTGGTATAATATTGAAAATGCTATTAATCATATAGCAGGCTTGGTAGATAGGGATTTAAGGATAGAGGATAATTTTATTTTTGAGTCGTTACTAGAGAAAAGTCTAAAGAGCGACTTCGATACATTCAAAGTTTACTATCAAGAATTGATAGCTGATAAAAAGTATTTGAAAGTGAACTTTGAAAGGCTATTAAATAGCATAGGTTATATGTTATTAAATCTGAAAGAGAACAACAAAGCCTTGGATATTTTTAAACTAAATACCCAAGAACATCCTACATCTTGGAACGTGTGGGATAGTCTGGGTGAGGGTTACGAAAGGTCGTTTGATACGATAAATGCCACTAAGTTCTATCAGAAATCCGTTGAACTGAATCCGGAAAATACACACGGGCTGGAGAAACTAAAGATGCTAAATGAATGATTTATAAATGAATGCTGCTTTGGTTGATTGGTTCGGATACCTCATTGGTTGTCCCATTTTTTGAAGAGTTGATGAAGGTTTTAACTGAATAAAATATCAAAGTCACCACTACTTTTTTATATACAATAGTAGTATCTGAACATTGATTTATCCGTTCCATGAACTGTAAAAAAAACCGCCCTGACATTGTTGTCAGGGCGGTTTTTCTGATTTGGTTGGCACTGTCCTATCCTAGAGCGACCCTCTTAAATCCGATAACTTCCAAGTTGGAATCGACCGATTTTAAATACTGGGCGACACTCTGCTTTCCGTCTTTGATAAAATCTTGGTTGACCAAGGTATTGTCCTTAAAGAAGCGTTTTAGTTTTCCTTGTGCAATTTTATCCAACATTTCTTCCGGTTTCCCTTCCTGACGCAATTGATCTTTGGCAATCTCGATTTCCTTGTCGATGACCGATTGGTCAACACCTTCTTCGTTCAAGGCCACAGGATTCATTGCGGCCGCTTGCATGGCCACGTCCTTGGCTGCAGCCTCGACACCACTAACAGCAGCCGAAAGCCCAGTTAGGACGGCAATCTTGTTTCCTGCGTGAATATAAGATCCAACGAAAGGAGCGCTCAAGGTTTCGAAACCACCGATTTCGATTTTTTCCCCGATGACACCGGTTTGCTCGGTCAACTTATCCTGGACCGTCATCCCGTTAAAGTCGGCCGCTAAGAAAGCCTCTTTACTATCATAGCCCAAGGCCAGGTCTGCCAGTTCGTTCGCCAAGGTTACGAAACTATCGTTTTTGGCGACAAAGTCGGTCTCGCAGTTCAATGAAATAATGACACCACTGGTATTGTCCGAATTTACCTTTGCGATAGCAGCTCCTTCGGAAGAATCCCTATCGGCTCTTTTGGCGGCTACCTTTTGACCTTTTTTGCGAAGGATTTCGATTGCCTTATCGAAATCTCCCTCCGCTTCCACCAATGCTTTCTTGCAGTCCATCATTCCAGCACCGGTCGTTTTTCTTAATCTATTTACTTCTGCGGCTGTGATATTTGCCATAGCTAAAATTTATTTTTTTAATTCCCTGTCATGGGAAGCCTTACTGATTATTTGATATATGCGTAAACTTATTCAACTCCCCCTTTGGCCTTGTCTTGCCACTCCTTTAACTCGTCCCATTTTTCATCGGCCGCCATTTGAGCTTGTTTTGGCCATGAGGTAGGGTCTAAATGAGCCATTCTCGAACTGGCCTCGGTAAGAATTTCCTTGATTTTATCCGCATCGGCCTTGGCCAATTTCCCAAATGTTTCAAATCCGGCGTTCGCTAAGGCCTCGGCGGCTTTTGGTCCCACACCTTCGATTTTGGTCAAATCATCCGATTTCGATGCTTTTTTAGAGGTCGATTTTTCCTTCGCTACTTCTTCTTTGACTTCCTCTACATCGACTTCGGTCCTGGGATTTTTTGCGACTACCGGCGGCGCTTTGGTTTCCACGGTTTCCGGCGTTGGTTCGGGTTGCGTGGTGTCCGCTACTACCGGTGCTTCCTCTATTTCCTTTGTTTCGTCTTTTGCGATGGGCTCAGTCTCTACTTTAGCGATTTCAGGCGCTTCCTTAACAACTTTTTCTTCCTTTTTAGGTTCGGCACCTTCGCTCTCTGCTTGTTTTTCAGATTTTCTTTCTGATAATCCTTCTGCAACGGCATCGGTTACCGACTGCATGATGATCTCGATAGATTTAGAGGCGTCGTCATTGGAAGGAATCAAGAAATCGATATCCCTTGGATCCGAATTGGTATCGACCATTGCGAAAATAGGGATGTTCAATTTTTGGGCTTCCTTTACCGCGATATGCTCACGCATGGTATCAACGATAAAGATAGCACCCGGTAAACGGGTCATTTCCGAAATAGAACCCAAGTTCTTCTCCAATTTGGCACGCAAGCGATCCACTTGTAAACGCTCCTTTTTAGAAAGCGTTAGGAACGTACCATCTTTTTTCATACGATCGATAGAGGCCATTTTCTTCACCGCTTTTCGAATCGTTACAAAGTTGGTCAACATACCACCAGGCCAACGCTCCGTAATGTACGGCATGTTTACGTTTGCCACTTTTTCGGCAACGATGTCTTTTGCCTGCTTTTTGGTCGCGACAAAAAGAATCTTTCTTCCTGAGGCAGCGATTTTTTTGAGAGCCTCATTGGCTTCCTCTAATTTCGCAACTGTTTTGTAAAGGTTGATAACGTGAATCCCGTTACGCTCCATGTAGATGTAGGGCGCCATGTTGGGATTCCATTTTCGTGTAAGGTGGCCAAAATGCACACCTGCTTCCAATAAATCTTTTACTTCGACTTTTTTAGCCATTTTTAATTTAGTTTACGTTCTTTTGAAATAGCAATGATAAAGTGGTATCCCGAATTTGGGTTCGAGAAGCCTCTACCATTTAGATGCTAAACTAACTTACCTTACTGCTTCCGCGAATAAGGATTTTTAAGTGTCTCCGCCAAGTAGCGGAAACTTTCAATGAACTTGGTTATGAATATAAAATAAGGTGCTTCGTACGAAGCACCTGAAAACTCTTTCCTAACGTTTGGAGAACTGGAACTTCTTACGCGCTTTTTTCTGACCAAACTTCTTACGCTCTACCATTCTCGGATCCCTGGTAAGTAATCCTTCCGGTTTTAAAGCAGCACGGTTTTCCGCATCTACCTCGCACATGGCCCTGGAAAGAGCCAATCTAATGGCTTCCGCCTGTCCGGTAATACCACCACCATATACGTTTACCTTTACATCGTAATTGTCCTCGTTGTTTGTCAACGCAAAGGGCTGTTTCACCTTGTACTGAAGGGTAGCGGTAGGAAAATAATCGTTAAGCTCTCGGTTATTGACGGTAATGGTACCTTTTCCCTGGGATACATACACCCTGGCTACAGCTGTTTTTCTTCTGCCAATTTTGTGAATTACTTCCATTACTTAAATTCTTTTAAATTGAATACGGTTGGTTTCTGTGCTTCTTGGTGATGCTCTGCACCCACATATACCTTGAGGTTCCTGAACAATTCGGCACCCAATTTGTTTTTTGGAAGCATTCCTTTTATCGCACGCTCTACCACGCTTGCAGGCTTTTTCGCCAAAACCTCTCTTGCGGTAGCGGATCGTTGACCACCTGGGTAACCCGTATAGCGCAAATAGGTTTTGTCGTCCCACTTGTTGCCGCTTAGGTGAATTTTTTCGGCATTGATAACGATTACGTTGTCCCCACAATCTACATGTGGAGTAAAGTCAGGCTTGTGTTTCCCTCGTAACAATTTGGCGACTTTGGAGGCGAGGCGCCCCAATGTTTCTCCTTCAGCATCTACTAATAACCATTGTTTGTCAACGGTTTTGCGATTGGCCGAAATAGTTTTGTAGCTTAATGTATCCACTACTTTTATTTTAATGATTAAACATTTCAATCCCCATAAGAGGGCTGCAAATGTACAACTTATAAGTTGAAATGCAAATGCTTGTTTCTGATTATTTTCAAGATTTTTTAAGGTCGGTGGGTCCCAATTTTAAGTCTTCACTTTTCGGGAGCGATTCCATTTCTAAACGCTGTTAAAAAAACATTGAACGGCACATCACTGTAACAATCCATCTATCTTCGCGTCTTTAATCCAAACCACAAACCACTCCTTGTTCATGGGAAAGATATATTTCCTAGTTGCCATTCTCTTTTTCCTTCATGATTCGGTTTGGTCCCAGGATAACCCTTCAGCCGCTGTTGCGAGGCGTATTTATATAACCCAAGAGCTCCCCGATACCGCCGGTATAGAAATCGATGGTGTCTTAAACGATGACGGGTGGAAGGTGGCCGAATGGGCAGGGGATTTCACTGTATTTGATCCGGACAACGGAAAACCACCAAGTCAACAAACAACTTTCAAGATTGTCTATGATGCCAAGAATTTGTACGTGGGTGTTCGGTGTTATGATTCCATCCCGGATAAAATTGAAAGAAGATTGTCTCGCCGGGATAATTTTGCAGGGGATTGGATCGAGATCAATATCGACAGCTACAACGACAAACGTACCGCTTTTTCTTTTAATGTTTCGGCCGCGGGTGTCAAAGGGGATGAGTTCGTTTCCCAGAATGGTGATAATTGGGACCCCAGTTGGAATCCGATATGGTACACCGCTTCCAATATAGATGATGATGGTTGGACCGCCGAAATGAAAATACCTTTCAGTCAGTTGAAGTTTGGAAAACAGGAGGAACAGATCTGGGGCCTGCAGATGAATCGTAGGGTTTTCAGGGAAGAAGAGCGTTCGCTTTGGCAACACGTTCCGCAGGATACCCCGGGATGGGTAAGTGAATTTGGAATTTTACGCGGGTTGATGAATATTCAGCCACAAAAACAATTGGAAATACAGCCTTTCTTCGTGAACCAGTTGGACACCTACGAGAAAGAGCAAGGCAATCCTTTTCGGGATGGAAGCGATTTTATCTTCAATGGCGGTCTGGACGCCAAAATAGGGATTACTAATGATCTCACCTTAGATCTTACCGTAAATCCGGATTTTGGTCAGGTCGATGCCGATCCGGGAGCAATAGCCCTGGATGGTTTCCAGATTTTCTTCGAAGAACGACGCCCCTTCTTTATCGAAAACAAGAATATTTTCGATTACCGGTTTGCCGGTAGAAACGACAACGTGTTCTACAGTCGTCGTATTGGCCGTAATCCGCAAGGGGCGGTTAATTCGGTCGATGGCGAGTTTGTTGACGTGCCTACCAATACCACTATCCTAGGGGCGGCCAAGTTTTCGGGAAAGACCAGAAAAGGATGGTCTTTGGGGCTCTTGGAAAGTGTTACGGGGGATATGTTTGCCGAAATCGACAATGAAGGGGAGCGTAGAAAAGAATTGGTGGAGCCGCTGACCAACTATTTGGTAGGAAGGGTTCAAAAAGACTTCAATGAGCGCAATTCGTACGTGGGGGGGATCTTCACCGCTACCAACCGCAAATTGGAGCCCAATATCGATTTTCTAAGAAAATCGGCATACACCGCGGGATTTGATTTCAAACACAATTGGAAAAATCGTAATTATTACGTGGAGGGCAATCTGGTTACCAGTCATGTCACCGGAAGCAAAGAGGCGATTACAGCTACCCAACAAGAACTCACCCATTTGTTTCAACGGGTCGATGCGGACCATGTCGAGGTAGATACTGAACGTACCTCTTTGACCGGTACCGGAGGTAGGCTCGAAGCCGGCAAGGCCGGCGGGGGCAATTGGCGCTATTCCGGTGGATTGAACTGGAAATCACCCGAACTGGAACTCAACGATGTCGGGTTTTTGAGGCAGGCCGACGAGATTAGACAGTATGCCGAATTGAATCGTTTGTTCTTAACACCTACCAACCTCTACCGAAGGGCGCAAATCGGAATCGAACAATTTACGACCTATGACTTTGAGGGTAATTACAATAGGATACAATATGAATTGGAAGGTTTTATCAATTATAAAAACAATTGGTTTACCGAGCTAGGTGCTGCCCATAAACCGAGGATTTTCTCGAACACGGTCCTTCGTGGCGGACCTCGATGGCGTTGGTCCGAAGAAAATTTTGCCTACCTATTTGTCGGAAGTGATCGACGAAAGAAGTTCAACGTTACCTTAGGGTATATAAATAGTCAGGCAAAGCAGGATAATTTCTCCTTGCTTCGCTACGTATTCCGCTTTCGCTATCAACCATTTGATGCCTTCAGTTTGTCGGTTTCCTCTGAATACGAGGAAAATCCCAATAAGACTCAATATGTTACCGAGACCTCGTTCAACGGTACCCCGCGATACATCACCGCCAATATCGATCAGCGCACTTTCAGCACCGCCATACGTTTTAACTACAGCCTCAATCCAAATTTATCGATACAATTTTATGGGGAACCATTTATTTCAAGAGGTACGTATACCGATTTTAATTATGTGAACAACGCCCTTGCAGAAGACTTAGGGGAAAGGATTACGCTATATGACAGTAGTCAAATCACACGAAATAATGCCACCGATTCCTTTCTGATAGACGAGGATTTTGATGGTGCCACCGACTACGAATTCGGGGATCCGGATTTCGCTTTCGTGCAGTTCCGTTCGAACTTGGTTTTACGTTGGGAATACATCCCGGGGTCGGAAGTGTTCTTGGTATGGTCGCAAGGGTTGAGTGGTTTTGGCGATCCGATGGACTCTTTGGGAAGTAATCTGGACGGTCAGATTTTAAATCGGAAACTGGACAATACGTTTTTGATAAAAGCCACCTATCGCTTTATTTTATAATCTCTTCGAGCAATAGCAAGGGCCAAAAGTAGATAGCTACCCGCCTTTCAGTTTATTTTTTATCTTTAACTGATACAATGATATGCTATGAAATATCTTTTTACGCTTTTGCTAAGTGTGTCGCTTTTGGTCTCCTGTTCATCGGATGAAGATGAAACCGGAACTCCCTCAATCGTTGGGGAATGGGACGCCACCTCGTTCACCACTTCGCTTTCCTTTGATCTAAACGGTGATGGGCAGAGTTCCAATGACATCATTCAAGAACTGGATTGCTATACCTCTACACTCACCTTTAATGAAGACGGAACGTTCACTTCCTTCACTTCCGATATAACATTGGAACCTGTCGGCGATGGAACTTTCTTGGGAGATTGTGAAGTAGCCCCGACGGTTTCAGGTACTTATACGCTCTCCAATGCAGCTCTGACTACCGTAACAGGGGACCAGACCATAGAATCCCAGGTACAGATTGGTAATACGGAAATGATATTGAGAGGTCAAGATCAAGATTTTGGAAGTTTGACCATTATATACGAACGACAGTAACTGATAGGGTACCGTTTGACTTTTTGAAAAAGGTGAAGGCGTTATGGGAATGGATTGAATTGTAATATTAACCTGATTTTGACGTTCATTAGAGTAAACTACAAAATATCGAGTCCCATGAAATATAATATTTTACTATTTGTTATAGCTACCACGCTGTTATTCTCCTGTTCTTCCGATGATGGAGGGCAAACCGAGGAACCGGACCAAAATTCAATTGTAGGTGTTTGGGATGCCGTCGAATTACAGATCGATGATCAAACGGCCAGCGACGATGCAAAAAATGGCAGGGATGCCCTTAACTTTTTAACTGCAAAGGACTGTTTTATCATCACATTCACTTTCAATCAGGATTTGACGGTCATCGCTGAGAATTCGGTTAATTACCTGGAAATTGGAGTGAACTCGCAAGGTACCGGTATCGATATTCCTTGTCCGACCGAGAAAGACACCGACACCAGCACCTATACCTTTGATGGTACTGAATTGGCGATTGTTGATGACCAGGGTATGACGATTACCACGAACGTCACCATCAACGGGGATACGATGGCTATAGATGCCAGCGATTTGGATGTAGCCAATTTTAACGCTAGCGGAGAATTGATATTCAAGAGAAGATAAATAATTCCAATTATTGGATGTAAGACCCTTTTGCAATGCCAAAAAGGGTCTTTTTTTTTTTTTGGAAAATGTTTAAAATCAATTAATAAAATCACCTCACTTCGCCTATCTTTAAGGAGTAATCTTTGATGATGGGAAAAAAGAGACTACTCAAAATTTTACGATATACTGTCGTAGGATTCCTTTTGGGATGTACAGATCCCATAGAGCCTGAATTCGAATTTCGTGAGGGTCTGGTATTTGTAGAGGGCTTTGCATCCACTGCCCCCGGTGCCTCCTTTGTTACGATCAATACATCGGCCATTGAATTTGGGGTATATGTGGTTAATTTCTTGGAAGGTGCTACGGTTAGTTTTGAAAAGGTAAATGACGGGGAATCGATTATATTGACCGAGATCGATGGGACCTATGTCGCACCACCTGATTTTAGGGTAGTTCCTGGGGAAGAGTGGAAACTGAAGATTGTACTGCCCAATGGGGTACGTTATGAGTCGTTCCCGGAAACCGTATTGGAATCGGTACCGGTATCCAATATAGAGGTCCGATATGATCCCGAATTGGAGTTCAGGGAACTGTTCGGGGGGAAATTTGTGCCGGGCCATGAAGTGTTGGTTTCCTTTGACGACCCTCCAGATCGCGATAATTATTATTATTGGACTTATAGAACATACGAAAATCTGGATTTTTGCGAGAAGTGTTTCGAGGGGGTCTTTCGGGAAGGGGAATGCCAACGTTTGGGACCGGGATTTGCCGGATTTCCTTATTTTGACTATACCTGTGAAAGTGAATGTTGGCGTATTCGTTTTCCGGAAAGCATTGCTATTTTTCAAGATGAATTTGCCAATGGCAAAAATGTTTCCAACTTATCCATAGGAAATCTACTTCTCTATACAAAGGAAGATATGGTTGTAGAGGTGCAACAGTTTTCACTAACCCCAGAAGCCTATCGCTATTATAAGGTATTGAAAGACATCATTGATAATAGTAGCGGTCTTAATGCACCACCCCCTGCAGCATTGGTTGGCAACATGTTCAATCCCGAGGACGGCGAAGACTTTGTTTTTGGGAGGTTTACCGCCGCGGCTACCGCTACGGCCGCTCTTTTCATCGATCGTACGCTTATTGAGGAGCAGCCCTTGGAGACGAGAGATCCCGTTCGTTTGGAACCTACATTTAATTCGCCCTTGCCACCGCCGCCGACCACCTCGGCCCCCTGTTCGGAAACAAGGTTCAGAACCGCCATACGACCTGAATTGTGGATAGATCAGTAGGTTCTCGGACAGCTTGGCAGCAAGACGGTATGATAGAAACAGTTATATGAGGAATCATTACAGGATAAAATTTTCGCCTCCGGTAAGTGCCATTTTTGCATTACTGCTATTTGTAGCGTGCACCGACCCGATAACGCCTGAATTCGAGCTGAAAGAGGATTTGGTATTTGTAGAGGCTTTCGCAACTACCGTCCCCGGCATGTCCTTTGTCGAGGTTGAGATTTCAGCCTTTGAATTTGGAAAATATGTTGTTAATGTCGTTGAGGGGGCGGATGTCAGTTTTGAAAATGTTGTTTCGGGATATTTTGTACAATTGACCGAAATTGAAGGCACTTATTTTCCACCCTCCAATTTTATTGTTATTCCTGGGCAGCAATGGAAACTTCATATTCTAATGCCGGATGGTAGAAAGTTGGAATCTGGGATTGAAACAGTGCTGCAACCACTACCCATATCCGATCTTGATGTTCGCTATGATGCCGAACTCGAGCCTTTGCCATCTTCAAATGGCACATTCGTTCCAGGGCACGAGATTTTGGTTTCTTTTGAAGATCCGCCGGGTGAAAGGAATTTTTACTATTGGCGTTATAAGGCATTTCAAAAGATTGTTTTATGTGAGACTTGCATACAAGGCTACTACCGGGAAGGAGAGTGCAGGGCGTACGGTCCTAATATTGTGGGGGATCCTTTTTTTACCTACGCTTGTGAGCAAGACTGTTGGCAAATTGTGTATCCAGAAGGCGTTGCACTGTTCGATGATCGATTTTCCGATGGTAAACCTACGACCGAGTTTTCCATCGGGAACGTGTTATTGAACACAAAGGAAAATATGGTTATAGAGGTGGAGCAATTAATATTGACCCCTTCCGCTCATGAATATTATAAAGTGCTCAAAGATTTGATAGATAACAATAGTGGATTAAATGCTCCTCCACCAGCAGCGTTGGTCGGCAATATGACCAGCGCGGATAGTGAGGAATTTGTGTTCGGAAGATTTACGGCCGCGGCGAGCACAAGTAGTTCAATTTTTGTGAATCGCAAGGGAATCGAAGAGGAGGCCCTCACATCCTTGGGGCTCACAAATTACGAAGAGTTCGGGGATCCTGTCCCATCGCCGATTACAGGTACGGCGGCTTGCAACGAGTCAAAATATAGAACCGCGATACCTCCCCCGGGATGGATTTCGCAATGAAAGCATTTCAAACCATGACCAAAAAAACATTGATATTGACAACAGTCCTTTGTTTTCTGTCCGGACTGTTTTATGTACAGGCCCAGGAATATACCTTATCGTTCGAAGTGTTGGCAGCCGAAACGGGTCTGCCGTTGGATGATGCCTCTATTTCCATCACACCCTGTGCCTGTGGCGGGGTTACCAACTCGTCCGGTCGGTTCTCCATTAGTCTTCCCGGGGAAGTATACACTATTAGGGTATCGTTTATTGGATTCAGGGATTATTCAAGAACGGTGGAGCTCTACAGGAATTCGATTCTGCGAATACAGCTGGATGAAGCAGAAGAGCAATTGTCAGAGGTGGTCGTTCGGGCAAAGAAAAGATTGGATTTGGTAGAGACTCCCCAAATGGGTGCGTTACAATTAGATGCAAAAGACTTGAAAAAAATACCCGCAGCGGTCGGGGAGTTCGACGTACTGCGTGGTATGACCTTGGTAGCCGGGGTGAATAACGCCGGAGAGGTAAGCAACGGTCTTTCCGTACGGGGAGGCTCCTTAGATCAAAACCTATTGTTGTACGACTATGCACCCGTTTTCAACCCCACCCATCTCTTCGGCCTTTTCTCGGTATTCACTCCGGATATGATTTCAACGGTTGATCTGTACCGGGCGAACATCCCCGCAAGGTATGGCGGCCGAATTACCTCGGTCTTGGATGTGAAAGTGAAAAACCCTTATGTCGAAAAAACGAGGATTTCAGGTGGAATCGGTATTGTTTCAAGCCGTTTTACTTTGGAAACCCCTTTAATTAAGGACAAACTACTATTAAACATCGGGGGTCGAGGCGGATTTACGGGCTTTCTTTTGCCCCTATTCTCAGAGCGTCTGAAAGATACCAAGGCGAATTTCTATGACACAACGATGAAGCTGCTCTATTTGCCTACCGAAAGGGATCAAATTTCCCTTACCGGTTTTTACACCAAGGATTTTTATCAATTAGACCTAATTTCCCAAGTGGAAAATATCAATGCGCGCAACAACCAGTACGACTTTCAGACCCTTAATGGCACCTTGAACTGGACCCATACCTTTGGGGATGAATCGAATCTTCGAAATATTTTGGTCTACAGTCATTATACCCCCAAAACCATTTTTCCGGAAGTGGATAACGATAATGAAATTACCTATGATGCCACCATCGACTATTTAAGCTTTATTTCGGAATACTCAAAAACGGTCAATGACAACCTGGATTACTATGGAGGTATCCAAGTTAATCAATATCAAATCATGCCGGGATCCCTGGATCCCGGTTTCGGCAATAGCATTGTTCCTGTTTCCCTAGAAACGGAAACGAGCTATGAAATGGCCGCCTTTGCCAACCTCAATTGGAAGCCGTTCGAACAATTAACTCTTTCAGGGGGGCTCCGGTTCAACCATTTTGTATTTGTTGGTCCTTTTATCGAAGCTACTTTTGATGATGTTACGGGTAATCTTTTAGGTTCCACGGTGTTTGGAAAAGGCGATGCCGTAAAGACGTATAACAGCCTCGAACCAAGACTGGGAGCTAATTTAAAAATCGGTGAGAATACGTCGATCAAGGCAAGCTACGCACGCACCAACCAATATCTTCAAAATATTTATAACACAACGACTCCTTTACCGACTTCTAGATGGAAAACCTCCGATCCCGACATCGCACCACAGCGGGCGGACAATTATGGCCTCGGAATCTACAAGAATATCGCCGACAACAGCATTGAAGTAGGTTTGGAAGGTTATTATAGAGCTACCCAGAATAATTTGACGTACAAACCGGGTGCCGATTTTTTTCTGGAGGAGTTTTTACAAAGGGATGTTGTTCAGGCAGAGGGCGAAGCCTATGGGGTAGAACTAAGTTTTAAAAAACCGAAAGGGGTCTTCAACGGCTGGTTTAACTACACTTATTCCAGAAGTCTCCTGCGTTCCCAAAATGAAAGGCTTGCCGACAGGATCAATAACAATGAGTGGTATCCCTCCGAATTTGACAGACCCCATGTATTCAACGGAACGATTAATTTTGAGGGCAACAAATACAATACCTGGAGTTTCAATTTTACAGCCCAGACCGGTCGGCCCTATACGGTAGCAAATAGTGTATTCGTTTTGGAAGATATCAACGTGCCTATTTTCATAGAACGAAACAATGCGCGTCTTAGGCCTTACCATCGACTAGACTTCTCTTGGAAAATAAAGTATGGAAGAAATCCCAATCGAAAATGGGTAGGCGATTGGACATTTACGGTCTATAATGTCTATAGCAGGAGAAACCCCTTCAATGTATATTATGCCCAACGGCAAGATGGCGTCGATTCAGATGTGTTTTTGGGAAGTCCGTTAGGGACCTATGAACTGTCTATTCTCAATAGTCCACTGTTCGCCGTTACCTACAATTTTGTCTTCGACTAAACTATTGCTTGTAGAACTTGGTCTGTACCTGTTGCTCCTCCGAACGAATCGCAATAATATAAATTCCTGGATGTAAATCTGAAATCGGGATGTTCACTGCATGGTTTCTAACGGCCCATCGATGTTGAAGTACGATGTTTCCGTATACATCCGACACGGTTATCTCGGCCCGGTTCGTATTGGAAAGCCCAAGTATGTTTACTACACTGGTAGCAGGATTGGGAAATACCTTTACCTTGGGTTGTACCGTTACCTCGGTTCCAAGCCTTTTTTCTTGCTCCCGGTCCGTTTGGGCCATTCCGTTGAAAGAAAAAATGAGAATTGGCAGTAATAGAATTAATGTTTTCATGGCGAGACCTGCTCAAATAGTATGCTAAACTATAGTAGAACAGCCATGAAATAAAAAAATTGTTGCGAAAGAGGGTTTTTTGTATGTCAGTGCGCCTCTAGCCAATCGGTTCCGACACCCATTTCCACATCCAAGGGAACGGTAAGCTTATAGGCATTCTCCATCTCGGATTTCACCATGGACTTTAACTTTTCCAGTTCAGGTTTGTAGGCGTCGAACACCAGTTCATCATGTACCTGTAGTAACATCTTACTTTTAAAGCTGTCCTCTACCAGTTTCTTATGGATGTTGATCATCGCAATCTTGATAATATCAGCGGCACTTCCTTGAATCGGGGCGTTTACGGCATTCCTTTCCGCAGCACCACGTACCACCTGATTTCCCGCATTGATGTTCTTCAAATACCGACGCCTTCCCAGAACGGTCTGGACATACCCGTGCTCACGGGCAAAATCGATTTGGTCACTGATATAATTACGTAGCTTGGGATAGGTTTTATAATAGGTATCGATTAATTCCTTGGCTTCAGAACGCGAGAGGTCGGTCTGGTTACTGAGTCCAAAGGCCGAAACCCCGTAGATGATTCCGAAATTAACCGTTTTTGCGTTGCTTCGTTGCTCGCGGGTGACTTCCGAAATGGGTACATTGAAAACTTTGGAAGCGGTAGAGGCATGAATGTCCTCTCCATTTCTAAAAGCTTCGATCATCGTAGTTTCATCACTTAGCGCAGCGATGATTCGAAGTTCTATCTGGGAATAATCAGCAGCTAGCAGTACATGATTTTCATCCCTTGGAACAAACGCCTTGCGTACCTGGCGACCCCGTTCGGTACGGATGGGGATGTTCTGTAGATTGGGATTGTTGCTACTCAGACGCCCGGTAGCGGCGACTGTTTGCATGTAATCCGTATGTACCCGTCCTGTGGAAGGTTCCACCTGTTCGGGCAATGCATCGACATAGGTGCTTTTTAACTTGGTGAGTCCCCGGTACTCCAGAACATTTTGTATGATTTCGTGGTCTTTTGCCAAATATGAAAGTACGTCTTCCGCAGTGGAGTATTGTCCGGTTTTGGTTTTTTTGGGTTTGTCGACCAACTTCATTTTATCGAAGAGGATTTCCCCCAATTGTTTTGGCGAACCGATATTGAATTCCTCCCCGGCAGCTTCATAAATCTTCTTTTCAAGCGAGGCAATGTCACTGTTCAACTCATCGGAAAGGGACTCTAAAAATACTTTATCCAGATTGATGCCTTCTAATTCCATATCCGCCAACACCCTTAATAACGGAATTTCGATACTGTTGAAAAGCTCTTCTATCTTCGCCTCGGCCAACTCAGGTCGAAAGTGTTGTGCCAACTGAAAGGTGATGTCGGCATCCTCTACCGCATATTCGGTTTGCTGCTCCAAAGGCACATCGCGCATGCTCAGTTGGTTCTTTCCTTTTTTGCCGATCAGCTCGGTGATCGAAACAGGTGTGTAGTTGAGGTAGGTTTCTGCCAGTACATCCATGTTATGGCGCATATCAGGATTGATAAGGTAGTGGGCCAACATAGTGTCGAATAGCTTTCCTTTGACCGATAGGTCGTACTTGTGCAATACCTTGATGTCGTATTTGAGGTTTTGGCCAATTTTTTCGATGTCTTGCGACTCGAAGAAGGGGCGTAATTGCTCGATGATTTCCTGAGCCTCCTGCCTGTCTTCCGGAAACGGAATGTAGAAACCTTTTCCCGACTCCCAAGCAAACGCGATTCCTACCAATTCGGCTGTCAAGGGATTGATTCCCGTTGTTTCCGTATCGAAACACACAGAAGATTGCTGCAATAGATTCTGTATAAAGAGTTTCATTGCCATGCCCGGGTTGACAGTTTGGTAGACATGGGGAACATCTTTAATGGTCTTCCTGCTAGAGCTTTCCTTGATGGTGGCGGCGGCGTTGCCATCGTTGCCAAAAAGCGAAAACTGTCCGCTGCCAGCTGGCTGTGCCTGTTTTTTGGCCGTTTCGGTGCTGGTAACTTGGGTCTGCGGGGTATCTACTTCCCCAGAGAATATCTTTAGAAACTGGTCTTTGAGCCTCCTGAATTCAAGTTCCTCAAAAATCTCCTGCACCTTTTCGGCATCAGGAACCGAAAGTTCATAATCCTCAGCGTTGAACTTCACGTCACAATCGGTGCAAATGGTTGCCAATTTTTTGGAGAGCAGTCCCAGTTCCTTGTTTTGCTCTACCTTCGCCTTCATGGCTCCTTTGAGCTTATCCGTGTTTGCAAATAGATTTTCCATCGACCCGAATTCAGCAAGGAATTTCTTGGCCGTCTTGTCGCCGACTCCGGGTAAGCCCGGGATGTTATCACTCGCGTCGCCCATCATTCCCAAATAATCGATGACCTGTTCGGGCTTTTCGACACCGAAACGCTTTTGTACTTCGGGAATGCCCCAAATCTCGATGCCATTGCCCATACGGGCAGGGCGATACATGAATATATTTTCCGAGACCAGTTGTCCAAAATCCTTGTCGGGAGTTACCATGAAAACTTTGTAATCTTCCTTTTCGGCCTGTTTGGCCAAAGTACCGATGATGTCATCGGCTTCCCAACCCTCCAGCACTACGGAGGGAATATGCATGGCCTCTAGGATTTTTTGGATGTAGGGTATGGCGATTTGAATGGCATCGGGGGTCTCGTCGCGATTGGCCTTGTATTCGGCAAAAAGTTCGGTGCGTTCCACGCTTCCTCCCTTGTCGAAGCATACCGCCAAATGGTCGGGCTTTTCCCGTTTAATGACGTCAAAGAGCGAATTCATGAAACCCATGATCGCAGAGGTGTCCATACCCTTTGAATTGATTCTCGGATTTTTTATAAGGGCGTAATAGCCCCTAAAAATCAGGGCGTATGCATCGAGTAAAAAAAGTCGTTTTTGTTCAGCCATTGGAAGTGTTCTTGAAGGATATCAAAGCTACGAAGATTATCTACTTTACGGAAAATTTAGATGGTGATATAGGAACTTGCGGGATTGTTCCTATGCCCGACCTCGGAATAGGTCCTGTAGGTAAACCCAGGTTGAATGCAGTAGCCCCCTGTTTCGCCCTGTTTGTTGATGGCAATAAACCCTATTTGAAAGTCGGTATGGTCCTTATTTTTGGCTATGATGCGTCTTACGCCCTCTTCACAGGCCTCTTGGGGCGATTTTCCCTGGCGCATCAATTCTACGATCAGAAAACTCCCTACCGTTCGTACGACCTCTTCCCCGACACCGGTTGCCGTGGCCCCGCCTACTTCGTTGTCGACGAAAAGTCCGGCCCCTATAATGGGGGAGTCTCCTACCCGCCCCGCCATTTTATAGGCCATGCCACTCGTAGTGCAGGCTCCTGCGATATTCCCGTCTTGATCAATGGCGAGCATCCCGATAGTATCGTGGTTTTCAATATTGATAATCGGCCTGTACTCGGAGGTTTTTTTCCATTCCTGCCATTCCTGGCTCGATTTTTCCGTTAGCAAACGTACCTTTTTAAACCCCTTTTCATAGGCGAACTGTTCAGCTCCCTTTCCGGCCAGCATTACATGGGGGGTTTCTTCCATTACTTTTCGGGCGACCGAAACCGGGTGGGCTATGTTTTGCAGATAGAGCACGGCCCCGCAATTCCCATCCTTGTCCATGATACAGGCATCCAAGGTCACGTTGCCGTCGCGATCGGGTCTTCCACCTACCCCCACTGTCTGATTGTCCACGTCGGCTTCTTCGACCATCACACCCTGCTCTACGGCATCTAGCGCACTGCCACCTCTAGACAGAACCTCCCAAGCTTTTGCAGAGGCATTCATGAAATCCCAAGTGCAGATAACGATGGGCCGCAACGGATTGCCGGTTTGGGAAATCGCCGTCGTTTTTTTCTCTTGGCAAGAACCTAGCAAGGGGGTCGAGAGTAGCCCCGCGGTGGCTGCGCTGGAATTTTTTAGAAAGTTTCTTCTTTTCATGGATAGGATGGTTATTTTTAGTGCCTTAAATATAGGTAAATGCTCGTAGAAGTTTGTGCCAATTCCTTGGAGTCAGCACTGAATGCCGAAAAAGGCGGGGCCGATAGAATCGAGCTCTGTTCCGAATTGGGGGTAGGGGGAATCACTCCCTCCTACGGACTCCTAACGCTGGTAAGGGAACAAGTGTCGATTCCGGTTCACGTGTTGATCCGCCCTAGGGGTGGAGACTTCTCCTATTCCAAAATGGAATTCGAGATAATGAAAAAAGACATAGCAATTTGTGTTGATCTAGGTTTTGAAGGAATCGTATGCGGCGTACTACTAGACGATTTTTCGTTGGATGAAAAGCGCACCGAAGCCCTCGTAACGGCAGCCGAAAACCTTTCGTTTACTTTTCACCGGGCCTTCGATTGGGTGAACGACCCCTATGTGACCTTACGACGGTTGGAAGCTATGGGTGTTGCAAATATTTTGAGTTCCGGGCAGCAAAAGAGTGCCTTGGAAGGGATAGACCTACTGCATGATCTGCATCGAGAAGCCACGACTAGTACGATCTTGCCGGGTTCGGGAATTAGTTTGGATAATGTGGGGCTGTTTCGGGAAAGGGGATTCAAGGCGATTCACTTATCGGGCACAAGGGTTCGGCAAAACATACAAGGTACGCCTAAAATCCCGATGAGTGCTGGTCGGTATGTAGCGGACGGTTCGGTGCAATTGACCGACACAGAACTGATACAAGCAGTAGTATCGAGCGTTAAATAAAACGAAAAACGGCTACTGGCCAAAAGATGTAGTGATATATTTGCCAAAAAAAGAATGCTCCGTTGGATTATCTTTATCGCTATCTATCTTATCCTAGGATTTTATGCCTTGCAGGCGATTAAGACTACCACCCGCTATCCTTGGGTGTATTATGCCTTTATTGCCTTGTCACTTTTGGTATTGGGTAATTTTGTGTACCAGTTCACCGTTGGGGAAGAACCTGGAAGGGTTTTAAGCAGACCAAAAAGCTATGCATTTGGGCTGTTGCTCACGATGCTTACCTTTAAATTGATTACCGTTCTATTTTTATTTTCAGAGGATATCTTTAGGTTGTTGGCAGGTGCCTATGCAAAAATATTCGGGAGTGCCAAGGAATTCAACCTCCCCCAGCGCAGACGTTTTTTAAGCCTTATGGCGCTGGGTATTGCGGCGGTTCCTTTCGGAGCGCTGTTGATGGGTATGTACAAGGGTAAGTATAATTATAAAGTCTTACGCTACGAAATGGAATTCGATGATTTGCCCGAAGCATTTCATGGGTACAAAATCACCCAAATTTCCGATGTGCATAGCGGTAGTTTTGACAATAGGGAGGAAATCGAATATGCGGTGGATTTGGTGAACCAACAGCAAAGCGATGCTATACTTTTTACCGGGGATCTGGTAAACAACAAAACCGAGGAAATGTATCCATGGAAAAATCTTTTCGGAACGCTTGCTGCCAAAGACGGTGTGTATTCTGTACTGGGAAACCATGATTATGGCGATTATGTTCCTTGGGAAACACCCGAGGCCAAGGCAAAGAACCTAGAGGAGCTTAAAGATTTGCAAAGGGAAATGGGTTTCGATTTACTGCTCAACGAGAGCCGCTATTTACAAAGGGGTACGGACCGTATTGCGTTGATCGGGGTCGAAAACTGGGGTAAGGGCGGATTCAAAAAGGCCGGGGACCTAGATAAGGCAACAGCGGCAATTTCCAAAGATGATTTCAAAATCTTGATGAGCCATGACCCCTCACATTGGGAGGAACAGGTAATTCCGCACGACTACCACTATCATATTACTTTAAGTGGCCACACACATGGGATGCAGTTTGGCATAGAGATTCCCGGATGGATTAAATGGAGTCCGGTAAAATGGCGATACAAGCAATGGGCAGGTATCTATGAACAAGGAGGACAGTTTATTAACGTGAATCGTGGTTTTGGTTTTCTTGGGTATCCGGGCCGGGTAGGTATTTGGCCCGAGATTACGGTGATTACCTTAAAAAAGAAATCCTTAACATGATTTTAACTCGTTCTGCGTAGCACAAAACCTCCCGTTGGTACAGCAATTTCACATTTTTTACTACATTTGGCCTATAACCCAATGATATACCTATGTCAAAATTTGGTGAACTGATAGATACTAAAGTTCCCGTACTGTTGGATTTCTACGCAGAATGGAACGAACAATCTACCTCGATGCATCCGGTCTTACGCGATGTTGCGGCCGCTTTGGGCGATAAGGGAAAAATTATAAAAATCGATGTCGACAAGAACAAGGAGCTATCCCAAGCTTTGCGGGTAAAAGGTTTGCCAACCCTAATGATATACAAAAAAGGGGAGATGGTCTGGCGACAAAGCGGAGAACAAGATGCGAATACTTTGATCGGAATCTTGAACGAATACGTGTAAGCCATAACAACTTACCATACCGATTCGCTATTTTCCTCTAGAATGAAGGCACAATATCATTAGTGTCCGCTAGAAATTGACGCGGTCATCTTAGCTGCTATCTAAGCTTATTTACTTATGTAATTTACGAACCGTGTCCGCTATCGTTTTAAGCGGCATCCATATCCTTCGATTTGGCGGGGTAAAATCAAAAAACAGTAATCCTCAATTTTCTTCCGGGACCAAGACCGAATCCTGTACGCTCGTTTCTACCTTGGTATTATCCACTGTGTTGGTGTCGGATACGGGAACGGTGTCGATCAAGTCAGGGTCGCTATCCAATACCGGAGGTTCTTCCTCCAGCAATTCGTTTTGATAGAAGTGACTAAATTTGTCGATGTACTCATTAAATACCAAAGTCTCTTTTTCGGCAAGTTCACGGTCATCATTGGCAATTAGGATATCGATATTTCTACGGTAGGCTTCCATGTCGGCTATGACCTCATCGATTTTACCATATTGCTCATCAAGGGTAGTACCTGCGTAGTAGATGAGTCGTTCTTGGTAAATGGTTTTTAATTTTTCAAAGAGGGCACGTGCCTTGGAGGTTTCGCCTACCTTATAATATCCATCTATAAACGGTTCCACAAACGTATAGTACCCGAAGTATTCCACGGGCATTTTTTCCATGGCCAAATCGATGATCTCCTTGGCCCTATCGGTTTTGTTTTCGTCCAATAGTTGTTCCACCAACCTCGCTAGGTTTCCGCGATAGGAAAGTCCCTGAATCCTGGTCTGCGGGTCGTGATATATATCCGGGCTTCCCGAATTTCCCCAATCCCATTTTTTTACGATATCGTACATTAGGTCCGAATCGATTCGTCCCATTTCAAAACTACTCTTCCGTTCGGTTCGTATAGGAACAAGTTTGTACGCCATACCATCCAACTGCAAATAGTCTTTCATCCAGATATACTCTGAATCGTCGAAGCTTCCGCCAGAGAAATAAATGGGGCGTCTCCAATCGTTATTGGCGATGATATCAAGCATCATCATACTCTTTTTGGTTATGGCGCTAGTTGGCAAGTCGATATCTATGAAATCGACAATTAAATCGGCATCCTTTTGCTTTACTAAACCGCTCTCCAACACGTTTCGTTTATTAACGGGAATGCGAATTTTGTTGGTGGGATAGTACACGATGTTAAGACTGTTTTCGGAATAGGCCTCCAAATCGGCATTTTGCTTTTGTATGATGTGCTTGAGCTTGGTCTGCGATTTGTCACTATCGATCCAATTGATAAAGTCCTTGATCATCCACCGGTTTTTTGATAGCTCCCTGTTGAACAGCGGGTCTACATTTTGATAATACAGTACATCCCTTGAGCCCCATCGGTATTTGTCGTGGCCAATCTGGGAAGGAATCGGATCGCTCTCATATGCCTTCTTTTTCATTTGATCGATATACCAGTCGGTTTCGAAAAGGCTGGTACAAACGATGCGCACATCGGTTCGATAACCCTCTATTTCCTGGGCATACCAAAGAGGAAAGGTATCGTTGTCCCCTATAGTGAACAGAATGGCGCCTGCATCTTTTTGACAGGAGTCCAAATAGGCTTTGGCGGAGGCATTCGCTGTAAAGCGATTGGAGCGATCATGATCGTCCCAATTTTCATAAGCCATCACCGTAGGAACTGCCAACAGGCAAACGAAGGTTACGGCCGGAGCCAATATTTTAGGGGTCAAGTATTGTTTCAGACCGTCGAACAGGCCGTAGACCCCTATGCCGATCCATATAGCAAAGATGTAGAAGGACCCTACTAACGAATAGTCACGTTCCCGTGGCTGAAAAATGTAGGGATTGGTGTAGAATTGTATGGCAATTCCTGTGAACATAAAGAACACGAAGAGTACCCAAAATTGTTTCGGATTCTTTGATATTTGGAACACCAGTCCGATAATCCCCAAAATAAGTGGTAAAAAATAGTAGGTGTTTCGAGCCTTATTTTCGAGTACCTCGGTCGGGAGATTATCTTGGCTTCCCAAACGAATGCCGTCGATAAAACCGATGCCGCTCAGCCAGTTGCCCTCTCCATTATATCGGCCCTGCACATCGTTTTGTTTACCCGAAAAATTCCACATGAAGTAGCGCCAATACATGTAGCCGAACTGGAACTCGAACATGTATTGAATATTCTGCCACAATGAAGGTGGTTCTACCTCTAGATAATCGCCAAAGCGACGGATAAAACTAATATACTGGTCCGCATCGATTTCCCCATTGTCAAAACCGGTCTTCACCTGCTCGACCGCCTTTCGAAGCTCATCGTTATTTTGGGTCATCCTAAAATCGAGCCGCCCGAAGTACCTCATATAATTTTCTGCGTGTTGGCCACTCCACATTCGGGGCAGCAGTCCCGTATGTTTTTCGTTAGGACCGAAATCGGCATCCTTGTAATAGTTTACGATTACATATTTCCCTGCTTTTTCATCTTTTTCGTATTTGGGTTTTCCATCCCTTTTCTCTCCTTGGGGAGCAAACATATCGGAATAATAGGCGCCGTATACGGGACTATCGGTACTCGGATACTGTTCCCTATTGTAGTAGGCCAACAGGGATCGTGCATCTTCCGGATTGTTCTCGTTGATCACCACTTTGGCATTGGCACGTATGGGCAACATCAACCAAGAGGAAAATCCTAGAATCAGGAACATAAGGCACAGGATAATGGTATTGGCGGTTCTGAAATCATTCTTTTTAGTATACCGCAGACCGAAATAAAAGGTAGCGATAAAGAGGAGCCCCATGATGATCGTTCCTGAATTAAACGGGAGTCCAATACTGTTGATAAAGAAAACCTCGCTCCAACCGAACAGCTTCAATACGTAGGTGAGCGAAAACTTATAAACGAGCATCAAAATGCCCACCACGGCAATATTGGCGATAAGGAAGTTGGGGACGGTCGTGGTCTTGTATCTTTTAAAAAAGTACAGCAATCCTATGGAGGGAATGGCTAAAAAGCCCATAAACTGTATTCCAAAGGTGAGTCCCACAACGAAAGAGATGAGTACGATCCAGCGATTTCCACGGGGGTCATCCAAAGTATCGGTCCATTTGAGACCCAACCAAAGTAGGAGCGCCATAATAAAACTGGCCATTGAATAGACTTCGGTTTCCACCGCGTTGAACCAAAAACTATCCGAAAAAGTAAATGCCAAACTTCCTATGAGTCCGCTTCCTAAAATCGCAATAGCCTTGCTATTGGTTATCGGTTCCGACTTTGCAATCAATTTTCGGGTGAGATTGGTGATGGTCCAAAACATAAAAAGAATGGTAAAGGCACTGGACACTCCCGAAACATAGTTGACCATTCGGGCTACCTGTTCGGGTTCAAAGGCGAACATTGCGAAAAAGGCCCCGATCATTTGAAGCAAAGGAGCTCCCGGTGGATGTCCTACCTGCAATTTGGCCGAAGTGGCAATGTATTCCCCTGCATCCCAAAAACTATTGGTCGGCTCAACGGTAATAGCGTAAACGATAAGGGCAATAAAAAAGACGGACCATCCAAGGATACGGTCCCATTTTTCAAAGTTCGTTGCAAACATGAAGTCTATGGTTTTACCAATGGGGCGAATTTACTAATTAAAATAAATATGGGGCTGGAATTTTGATAAAGCTTTAACAACGCTCAAAGCGTATTTTTTATTGGAATCTATATCAAAATGTTTGTGCAAACCAAACTTTGTTCTAAATTTGCACGCTCTAATACGGAACTTGTTTTCGTTTTGGTAATGGCCCATGGTGTAATTGGCAACACAGCTGGTTTTGGTCCAGTCGTTCTAGGTTCGAGTCCTAGTGGGCCAACTTAAAATTGAAATAAGTCCCGATGCCGATTGGCATCGGGATTTTTATTTGTACCCTATGAATCCTTTTCCGGTGGTCTTCTTTCCGCTTCTTCCGAATCGCTACCCTCATCACCGGTTAGGCCCCCCGGAGCGATACCTGCGTTACCCGATTGGATAGTATCCGGAACATCGCCAATATCGTTGATAAGGGCCACCGGGTTTTTCTCGTGTAATATATCTTCCGCTTGGTTTCGTTCCCTTATTTCCTCGTCGATCTCATCCAGTAGCGTACCCATTTTGCGTTTATCTTTGATCATCGCCCAGGTCATCACCAAACTGGTGGCGATAATTACGAACAGCAATACCCCTGATTCGAAGGTTGCGATCTGGGCTTGTTTGGGAATCGCATAGAATAACAACACGGTTATCAACCCCCTTGGGGCAATAAATAGTTGGGGAAGAATGTCGCTTCCAATAAAGACGCGGAGAATCACAAAGCGAATGGCATAAATCGAAGCGATGATTAATACGCTGATCAAGACGACGTTTAAGCTGTACAAGGAGGCAATGGCAATAGTGATACCAAATATGACAAAGAAAAAGGTGCGTACGATAAAAGCTGTTTCCAAGGTAATGATATGAAGCTCATGGTAGATTTGATCCATCCTTTCCTTATCCAAAAATATGGCCGTCTTTCCCGGAAAGAAGAGTTTAATGTTCTTGACGATCAGGCCAAAAATCAAAATGATGATAAGCGACGAGAGGTGCAATTTCTTTCCAATGGCGTACAGCAATAGCAGTACGGAAATCAACAGGAACAGCTTCGCCTGGCTTTTGATTCTTTGAAAAATGAGGATGATGGCATAACTGGCTACGATGGCAATGACAATCGTGAGTACGATGTTGCCCGCAAAACTTCCCAGTCCGGCATCTTGGGCAGGGTCGAATTCGGCCGCTAAAAAATAGAACATCATGATTCCCATGATATCCGAGAAGGTGCTCTCGTAAATATGAAATTCTTTCTTCGATTCCGAAAGTCCGCCTACACTTGGAATGATAATGGCACTGGAGAGAATCGATAACGGAGTAGCGTACAGCCAGGCCGATGCCATGGTCATATCGGGAATAAATTGATAAATAATTAGTGCGGCCACCCAGGCCGACGCTACGAGACCGATAAGGGCGATGGCCATCGATTTAAGAATGGGTACAAGTTTCTCCCGTTTTAATTCGAGCTCCAAGGCGGCTTCCAAGACGATCATGATAAGCCCTACGGTACCCAAAATCTCCAAGGAAGCTTCAAAATCAGGAAGTCTTTGTACAAAGTATTTCAGTACATATTGTAAAATGACACCTAGTACGATAAGCATTAACACCGAGGGAATGTTGGTTTTTTTAGAAATGCCGTTGAACCAAAACGACAGGATGACGATAATCGATGCCTCTATTATGACATTGTAGGAAGATAGGATGTCCATGCTTGGTCGGTTTAGATGAATTAAGAATAAATGTACTACATTAACAGCAATCACGGTGATATTATTGTCACTGGGAAGGAATCGCATGGACGTTTCTATCCTTTGGATACAGTTGTTTCCCAATCGTTGGTTTTTACGGTCCGAGATCTGAACCATCTATTGTAGAAATCAATAAAAAATATGTATATTTGCACCACTGAAAGGATATTTAAGTATTCATGAGGGGACATTAAGTCCTCTTTTTTGTTTGCTGGAATTTCTTTTATCTGCGTCAAGTACGAAGTAAAAGAGACCAATCGAACAACTTACTTTGAAAGTGAAACCGGGTGAAAACGAATATCCAAAGGGGAACGAAAGAGGGTCAAATTTTAAGGCAGATGTTAAAAGACAAGGTAACTACTCTTTTAAACGAAGCGCTCGCTGAGGAAGCATCGTTGTTTTTGGTCGACTTTTCGATGGGAGCCGACAACAGGATAAAAGTGGTACTGGACGGTGATCAAGGGGTAACATTGCAGGACTGTATGAAAATCAGCAGGGCCATTGAGCACAATCTAGATCGCGAAGAAGAGGATTTTTCACTGGAGGTGACCTCCGCAGGGGCTACTACGCCTATGACCATGCCAAGGCAGTATGCCAAGAATGTTGGCCGAAAGTTGACCGTCGTAACCGCCGAAGATAGTTTCGAGGGCAAGCTCGCCTCTGTTACGGAGGACGGAATTGTGTTGGAATGGAAAGCAAGGGAACCCAAACCTATTGGGAAAGGGAAAGTGACCGTGCAGAAAAAAAAGGAAATTGTTTTTTCCGATATCAAAGAAGCAAAAGTTATATTGAAATTTTAATTGTAGTACAATGGAAAATATTGCGTTAATCGAGTCTTTCTCGGAGTTTAAAGACGACAAATTCATAGATAGGGTGACGCTCATGGCCATTCTGGAGGATGTTTTTAGAAGTGCTTTGAAAAAGAAGTTCGGGTCCGACGACAATTTCGACATTATCATCAACCCCGATAAGGGCGACTTGGAAATTTGGCGCAATCGGGTCGTTGTGGAGGATGGGGAAGTAGAAGACCCCAATGAGGAAATATCGCTCAGCGAGGCCCGTAAAATTGAACCCGATTTTGAAGTAGGGGAAGACGTTTCCGAAGAAGTGAAGCTGATCGATTTGGGAAGAAGGGCGATTCTCGCGTTGCGTCAAAATCTGATTTCAAAAATCCACGAGCACGACAATACCACCATTTACAAGCAGTTTAAAGATTTGGAAGGTGAGATATATACCGCCGAAGTACACCACATACGTCATAAGGCCATTATTTTATTGGATGATGAAGGTAACGAGATAATTCTGCCAAAAGATCGGCAGATACCTTCGGACTTTTTTAGAAAGGGCGACAATGTGCGTGGGATCATCGAAAGTGTGGAATTAAAGGGAAGTAAACCCACCATCATTATGTCACGAAGCTCCCCCAAGTTTTTGGAGCAACTTTTCTTCCAGGAGATTCCGGAAGTATTTGACGGACTGATCACTGTAAAGAAAGTGGTGCGAATACCTGGAGAAAAGGCAAAGGTTGCCGTTGATTCCTACGACGACCGTATTGACCCAGTGGGTGCCTGTGTCGGGATGAAGGGGTCTAGGATACACGGAATCGTCAGGGAACTGGGCAATGAAAACATCGATGTCATCAACTGGACCGGGAACCCTCAGTTAATGGTGACAAGGTCGCTTAGTCCGGCCAGGGTTTCCTCGGTAAAATTGAATGATGAAAAGATGACTGCACAAGTATACCTGAAACCGGAGGAGGTTTCCAAAGCGATTGGTCGGGGCGGACACAACATACGATTGGCCGGGCAATTGACAGGGTACGAAATCGATGTGTTCCGTGAAGGGGTTGAAGAAGATGTGGAACTTACGGAGTTTTCGGATGAAATCGATAGCTGGATCATCGAGGAATTCAAAAAAATAGGGATGGATACTGCAAGAAGTATCCTGGAGCAAGATGTTGATGAGTTGGTGAGACGAACCGATCTTGAGGTGGAAACCATCACCGAAGTGGTGCGGATACTAAAAGAAGAATTGGAAGAATAGCTATATTAGCGACGAATAAAAGAATTTAGGGAATAAAGATTTATGGCAGAAAATGCAAAAATAAGGCTTAACAAGGTCCTGAGGGAGCTTAATATTTCGTTGGACAGGGCTGTCGATTACCTTGCCTCACAAGGTCATACTGTTGAGGCCAGGCCGACCACCAAAATTTCCAATGAGGTGTATCAAGTGCTTCAAGATGAGTTCCAGACCGACATGAGCAAAAAAGTTGCATCGAAAGAGGTAGGCGAAGAGAAGCGGAAGGAGAAAGAAGCCATACGGGTACAATTGGAACAGGAACAGGAAGACAAACGGTTACAAAGGGAGAAAAGGGCCGCTGCTACCTCGGAAAGAGTAATTAAGGCAAAGGCCGCCGAGCTAACCGGACCCAAAACGGTCGGTAAAATTGATTTGGATGCACCTAAAAAGACTGCAACAAAACCTACGGAAGAAGAAAAGGCCGTATCCCCATCGGAAAAACCTGCGATAGAAAAGTCTACCGAGACAATAAAGGCAAAGACCGATACTGTCAAGGATGCTGGGGAAGTACAAGCCGAACCTGAAAAGCTCACCACCCAATACCAGAAGCTTTCCGGACCCAAGATCATGGGCGACAAGATAGATTTGGCGAAGTTCGAAAAACCCAAAAAAAAGAAGGAAGACGCCAAGTCATCGGATGGTCCGGGTAAAGATCGGAAGAAGAGAAGAAAACGGATTATCAGCAGCACCGGAGGTGCCGGTAGCGACCGCGGAAGACCAGGGCAAAGAAAAGGAGCGGTCCAACGTTTTGGAACACCAAAAGTTGAACCTTCCGAAGAAGACGTGCAAAAGCAGGTACGGGAAACCCTCGAAAAACTACAGGGAAAATCCAAAAAAGGGAAAGGAGCCAAATACCGTAGGGATAAAAGAGACCAACACCGCCAGCAGACCGAGAAAGACCTTGAACAGCAAGAACTTGAAAATAAGATTCTTAAGGTAACCGAGTTTGTTACGGCAAGTGAAGTGGCGACTATGATGAATGTTTCCACCACAGAGATTATATCGGCCTGTATGTCGTTGGGTATGATGGTAACAATGAACCAACGTTTGGACGCAGAGACCTTATCGATCGTTGCCGAGGAATTTGGATATGAAGTGGAGTTTGTTACCGCTGAAATTGAGGAGGCCATCGAGGAAGTCGAAGACGCTCCGGAAGATTTGAAGCCTAGGGCTCCTATAGTAACGGTGATGGGTCACGTAGATCACGGAAAGACCTCGCTATTGGACTATGTAAGGGAAGCAAACGTAATCGCCGGGGAAAGCGGTGGAATCACACAACACATCGGCGCTTATGGGGTGACCCTCGGAGACGGGCAGAAAATCACCTTCCTCGATACGCCGGGTCACGAGGCTTTTACGGCTATGCGGGCTAGAGGGGCGCAGGTGACCGATATCGCGGTAATCGTTATCGCTGCAGATGACGATATCATGCCACAGACCAAGGAAGCAATTAGCCACGCGCAGGCAGCGGGCGTACCCATGGTATTTGCAATCAATAAAATAGATAGGCCTACCGCAAATCCCGATAAGATAAAGGAAGGTCTTGCCAATATGAATCTTCTGGTAGAGGATTGGGGCGGTAAGATACAATCACATGATATCTCTGCAAAAACCGGTGACGGGGTCAAGGAATTGCTGGAAAAAGTATTGCTTGAAGCAGAATTGCTCGAGTTGAAGGCCAATCCCGATAAATTGGCCTCAGGAACCGTAGTGGAAGCCTTTCTGGATAAGGGACGTGGTTATGTTTCGACCATACTGGTACAGGCCGGTACGCTCCAAATCGGGGACTATGTGCTTGCAGGTACCCATAGTGGAAAAGTGAAGGCGATGTACGATGAACGCGGCAAAGAAATACAGAAAGTAGGACCGGCCGCTCCAGTGTCTATTCTAGGCTTGGATGGCGCTCCTCAAGCAGGGGATAAGTTCAACGTGCTTGCCGATGAACGGGAAGCGAAGCAAATCGCCTCTAAAAGAGCGCAATTGTTCAGGGAGCAATCAGTACGTACGCAACGCCATATTACCCTCGATGAAATTGGAAGACGTATCGCCCTGGGCGACTTCAAGGAGTTGAACATTATCCTCAAGGGCGACGTGGACGGATCTGTAGAGGCTTTGACCGATTCGTTCCAGAAACTCTCGACCGAGGAGATACAGGTAAATATCATCCATAAAGGGGTAGGGGCAATTACAGAATCCGACGTGTTATTGGCTTCCGCCTCCGATGCGATTATTATAGGATTTAATGTCCGTCCGATGGGGAATGCCAGGGATATTGCCGATAAGGAGGAAATCGATATTCGAATGTACTCCATTATTTACGATGCCATCAACGATTTGAAAGATGCGATGGAAGGCATGTTGTCCCCGGAAATCAAGGAAGAGATTACCGGGACCGCCGAAATCAGGGAGACTTTCAAAATCTCTAAAGTGGGTACGATTGCCGGATGTATGGTGACCAGCGGAAAAATATTCCGTAACGCGGGAATCCGTTTGATTCGTGATGGGGTAGTGGTCTACACTGGCGAACTGGCATCCTTGAAACGTTTTAAGGATGATGTCAAAGAAGTCTCAAAGGGTTATGATTGTGGATTGCAGATCAAAAATTACAATGACATCCATGAAGGAGATATCGTGGAGGCCTTCCAGGAAGTTGCGGTCAAGAAGACGCTGAAATAGCCGGAAAGCAAAACCCAATGGTACTCATGCGTTTCTCGTAACAGACTTATTACAAAGGGAATAAAGAACAAAATCGACCTTAACGGGTCGATTTTTTTGGTTTCAATAACATCGCATCCGGATATTTTTGACGCACTTCGATAAACTTGCGTTCCGCTTCTATCCGTGTTTTGAAGCGGCCCAAACGGACCCTGTAGGTAGGGGAATCAAAATCGATTTTTGAGGGCATCAAGGGGAAATCCTGCTCTACTTCCGACTTAATGCGTTGCGCTTTATCGTAGGAGCCAAAACCGACCTGAATTCGATAATAGTCAGCATCTGAAATGACTGATTTATATACTTCCAGGAGCTCGGTAATTTTATCGTCTTGTTGAATGTTTATTTTACCTTTTTGGGCATTGACGGACAAGGTTCCAACTGCAATAATGATACTGTATACAAGTGTTTTCATAGAAACTGCTAACTTAGGAAAAAGTATGGCTAACAAATGTAAATTTTTAAAGATCAAACAGAAATAAATTTGACTTATTTAGAACAATTATAAATTAGAAATTATCAAACCTTTAAGATTTCCCAAATAAAGTCTATGTCTTATTTTTGCAAGCAATTTGGGTAGTGATAAAGCCAACCTATAATCATTACGTAATTATAGGAAAAATCATGCCAGGATTAGGATTGAAATATGCTACTTATGAGAAAGGTTCAGTACCGCAATCAAATTACCAAGTTCCTTGGTTTAAGTTTTTTAGTCTCCTTCATTTTTACCGTTTCCGTTTCTGCACAGGATGATACCGCTGAGGTAGCGGAAACGCCTGTCGCCGAAACAGCGGAAGCATCGGCCGGCGGGGATCCCGTTAAAGGTAAATCCCTTTTCCAGCAAAACTGTGCCGCGTGTCATGCCCTTAATCGAAAGATGACCGGACCCGCTTTGGCGAATGTCGAAACCAGATTGGCCGAGGAAGAAGGTTTGGATAAGGAGTGGCTCTATGCGTGGATCAAGAACAGCCCGGGAATGATAAAGTCCGGTGACGACTACGCTGTTCGTATATACAACGAATACAATCAGGCGGCCATGACCGCTTTTCCGACCCTTTCGAATGCCGATATCGATGATATCTTGGCCTACACGGCGGCGCCTCCTCCGGCAGCCGCTACTGCCGCCGCTCCAACAGAAGTTCCTGGTGGTGGGGGAGCCCAGCCCAGTGGCATATCCAATGAGATTATTTTAGGGGCATTGGCCTTGGTGTTCGCCTTGCTGATTTTTATGCTCTACTCCGTCAACAAAACCCTGAGGAGGGTCATGGCGGCCAATGACTTGGAAGTGGAACAGGAGGCTGCACAAAAACGTACGCCAATTTGGAAAGCCTTCGCCCAAAATCAGTTTTTGGTATTGGTTACGGTCATCTTTTTACTGCTCGGCAGTGCCTATTTTGCCTACGGATGGATGATGCAGGTGGGGGTAGATCAGGGATATGCGCCCATTCAGCCCATCCATTATTCCCACAAGATTCATGCAGGGGCAAATAAAATTGAATGTAAGTATTGTCACTCTTCCGCACGGGTTTCAAAGCATTCCGGAATACCTTCCTTGAATGTTTGTATGAATTGCCATAAGTCGATTTACGAATACACGGGAGGTCCCGACGGTCCAAGCCAAGAGGATTTGGCGAATGGGTACACCAATGAATTCTACACTAACGAGATAAAGAAGCTTTACAAGGCCGTTGGTTGGGACGAAGAGAACCAAAAATATACAGGAGAAAGTCAGCCAGTCGAGTGGGTAAGAATCCATAATCTTCCCGATTTTGCCTATTTCAACCATTCGCAGCATGTTTCCGTTGCCGGTATCGAATGTCAAACCTGTCACGGACCGGTAGAAGAGATGGAAATCATGTATCAGTACTCATCATTGACCATGGGTTGGTGCATTAATTGCCACCGAGAGACCAATGTGAAGGTCGAAGGCAACGAATACTACGAAAAAATACACGCGGAGCTTTCCAAGAAATATGGGGTTGAGAATCTAACTGCCGCGCAGATGGGTGGTTTGGAATGTGGAAAGTGTCATTATTAATCACAACAAGCAGCTAAATACAGAAATAAACGTATGGCATCAAACAAAAAATATTGGAAGAATGAAGCGGAATTAAATCCGAACGATTCCATTGTTGAGGCGCTGAGGCAAAACGAATTTGTTGAGGAAATCCCAGTGGATGATTTTTTGGGAGACAAACAAAATTTGTCTACTTCCAATACGAATCGTAGAGACTTCCTGAAATATGTCGGTTTCAGTACCGCTGCGGCCACTTTGGCCGCTTGTGAGGGTCCTGTTATCAAATCCATTCCCTATGTGGTGCAACCCGACAGAATTGTGCCGGGGGTTCCAAATTTTTATGCCACCACGATTGCAAATGGTTTCGATTTTGCCAGTATTCTAATCAAAACCCGCGAAGGGCGACCAATAAAAGTAGAGAACAATACCGAAGCCAAGGTTGCCGGGGGTGCCAATGCCAGGGTCCAAGCTTCCGTGTTGGGCTTATATGATAGTACCAGGCTGCAAGGCCCTATAGCCAACGGAGAGCCTATTGAGTGGCAAGCGTTGGATGCTGCGGTAAAGTCTAAATTGGGTTCTTTGCAAGGTTCCGGAAAGCAGGTGGCTTTATTGACCCAGACCTATGCGAGTCCGTCAACTTCACGATTGGTAGCCGAATTCAAGGCCAAGTACGGCAATGTAAACCACGTAACGTATGATGCTATTTCGGAAGATGCGGCATTGACCGCTTTTGAGGCGCGATATGGTGAGCGGGCCTTGGCGGATTATGATTTTGAAAAGGCAGAGATCATTGTCTCTTTTGGAGCCGATTTTCTGGCCGACTGGCAAGGGGGTGGCTATGACAGTGGTTACTCCAAAGGGCGTGTGCCCAAGAACGGAAAAATGTCTCGCCACGTACAGTTTGAGGCGAATATGTCGTTGACCGGGGCCAATGCCGATAAACGCGTGCCCTTGACACCGTCGATGCAGATGATCGCTTTGGCGAAGCTCTATGCCAAACTGAACGGAACCAGTGCGGGTGGGGAGCTTCCGCAAAATGTAGAAATGGCCATCGAGAATGTAGTGGCCCAAATAAGAAAAAATAAAGGTGGGGCCGTCGTAGTCACTGGAATCGATGATATAAATGCCCAAGCGGTGGTACTGGCCATTAATGAAATGTTGGGAAGTAAGGCCTTTGATACAAAAGCACCTCGCTACGTACGTCAAGGAAGCGACAAAGCGGTAAACGCTTTGGTCGCCGACATGAAGGCTGGTAAGGTAGGTGCCTTGATCATGGATGGTGTCAATCCTATGTACACACTTCCAAATACCGCTGATTTTGCGGAGGGCATTCAGAATGTAGACCTGTCCGTGCTATTCTCCACCAATTATAACGAAACCGCCGAAGTTACCCAATACACCGCTGCAGCGAATCATTATCTGGAATCTTGGGGCGATGCCCAAATCAAAAAAGGGCATTACAGCCTTATGCAACCTACCATCAGGGAGCTTTTCGATACGAGACAGTTTCAGTCTTCCCTTTTGAATTGGATGGGAAGCGATAGTAGTTATTATGATTACATCAAGGAAACTTGGAATACGTTTATATTAAGCGGCAATGATTGGAACAAGGCATTGCATGACGGTGTCTTTGCAGCTTCTTCCGAGGCGACAACGAATGTAGAAGATGCGGCATCAGTGGCAGACCCCATGATGGTCATGACCGATACCGATAAAGAGGAGGCTGATCAATCCGAGGAAACGGAAATGGAGCCTGCAACTTCCATTTCAATAGACTCCGCAGTACGCAGCTTGGCGAATGCCAATACCGCAGGAATGGAGCTTACACTGTATTCGAAAGTAGGCATGGGCGACGGTCGACAGGCCAACAACCCTTGGCTACAGGAATTCCCTGATCCGATTACCCGGGTCACTTGGGACAATTATATTACCATTTCCAAAGCAGACGCGGAAGAAATGGGATTTGTAAACGAACATGTCGCAAACGGAGGTTTGGACGGCAGTTATGCCAATGTAAGCGTGAATGGGGTTGCAGTAAACAATGTACCCGTCATTATTCAGCCCGGGCAGGCAAAAGGTTCTATAGGCCTATCCATGGGATATGGTAAAAAAGCCGGGATGAAATCTGAAATGCAGACAGGGGTGAACGCCTATCCGTTGTATCAAAACTTTAAGAGTATTCAATCCGTTACCGTTGAAAAGGCTGCGGGCATGCACGAGTTTGCTTGTGTGCAGCTGCATAAAACATTAATGGGTCGTGGTGATATCATCAAAGAAACTACCTTGCAGATTTTCAACACCAAGGACCATTCGGAATGGAACCACGTACCACAGGTATCATTGAATCATCAAGAAGTTCCCGCGACATCGGTAGATCTTTGGGACAGTTTCGACCGTTCCATTGGGCATCATTTCAATATGTCGATCGATTTGAACGCCTGTACAGGATGTGGAGCTTGCGTTATTGCCTGTCATGCCGAAAACAATGTCCCTGTAGTAGGAAAGAAAGAAGTGCGAATGTCCAGGGACATGCATTGGTTACGTATCGACCGATACTACTCTTCGGAAGATAGTTTTGAAGCGGACAATGTGAAAAAAGAGGAATTGGACGGCTTATGGGGCGAGAAAGGTTCCTTAAGTGGTTTCGGTGAAATGGAAGACCCGTCTACCAATCCACAAGTGGCGTTCCAACCGGTCATGTGCCAGCACTGTAACCATGCGCCTTGCGAAACGGTGTGTCCCGTTGCAGCCACTTCGCACAGTCGACAAGGGCAAAACCATATGGCCTATAACAGGTGTGTTGGTACAAGGTATTGCGCCAATAACTGTCCGTACAAAGTACGTCGTTTCAACTGGTTCCTATACAACAACAACGACGAGTTCGATTATTATATGAACAACGATTTGGGTAAGATGGTCGTGAATCCCGATGTGAACGTTCGTTCACGTGGGGTCATCGAGAAATGTTCGATGTGTATTCAAAAGACCCAGCTGACCATTTTAGAGGCAAAACGGGAGGGCCGTTTGATCAAGGATGGTGAGTTCCAGACCGCTTGTTCTTCCGCATGTAGTAATGGGGCCATTGTTTTTGGTGATGTGAACGATACCGAAAGCAAGGTGGCCGAGTTGGCGAAAAGTGACAGAATGTACCACTTACTGGAGCATGTTGGGACGAAGCCAAATGTATTCTACCATGTAAAGGTGAGGAATACCAACGAAGCATAAAAAACAACCAATACAATAAGTTAAGTAACTATAATCTACATCTATGGCGTCGCATTACGAAGCACCAATTAGAAAACCCTTAGTAGTTGGGGACAAAGGCTACCACGACGTAACCGTGGATATTGCCGCTCCAGTGGAGGGAAAGGCCAATAAACACTGGTGGATTGTTTTTTCCATTGCCTTGGTGGCGTTTCTATGGGGTGTGGGCTCAATTATTTATACTATTTCTACAGGTATCGGTACTTGGGGGTTGAATAAAACCGTAAACTGGGCCTGGGATATCACCAACTTTGTCTGGTGGGTAGGTATCGGTCACGCGGGAACCCTTATCTCTGCCGTACTCTTGTTGTTCCGTCAGAAATGGAGAATGGCAATCAACCGCTCTGCCGAAGCTATGACCATCTTCTCGGTGATACAAGCGGGCTTGTTTCCCATCATCCACATGGGTCGCCCTTGGTTGGCATACTGGGTATTGCCGATTCCTAACCAATTTGGGTCTTTATGGGTAAACTTTAACTCGCCCTTGCTTTGGGACGTGTTTGCGATATCTACCTATCTGTCCGTATCCCTAGTGTTTTGGTGGACAGGTTTGTTGCCCGATTTCGCCATGATCCGGGATCGTGCGGTATTGCCGTTCCAAAAGAAAATATACAGTTTATTGAGTTTTGGATGGAGCGGACGCGCCAAGGATTGGCAGCGTTTTGAAGAAGTGTCGTTGGTATTGGCTGGTTTGGCCACACCACTGGTACTGTCCGTACACACCATTGTATCCTTTGACTTTGCCACCTCGGTAATCCCTGGATGGCATACTACGATTTTTCCGCCTTACTTTGTGGCCGGAGCGATCTTTTCCGGTTTTGCCATGGTGAACACGTTATTGATTATCATGCGAAAGGTCTGTCATCTGGAGGCCTATATCACCGTACAGCACATCGAATTGATGAATATCGTAATCATGATTACGGGTTCGATCGTAGGCTGTGCATACATTACCGAGTTGTTTATGGCTTGGTATTCCGGAGTGGAATATGAGCAGTACGCATTTCTTAACAGGGCTACCGGTCCCTACTGGTGGGCTTATTGGGCAATGATGACCTGTAATGTATTCTCGCCACAGTTCATGTGGTTCAAGAAATTACGTACCAGTATCATGTTCTCGTTCTTTATTTCGATCGTAGTGAACATCGGGATGTGGTTTGAGCGTTTTGTAATCATCGTGACTTCCCTTCATCGGGATTACCTCCCTTCTTCTTGGACGATGTTTTCACCAACCTTTGTCGATATCGGGATTTTTATCGGAACCATTGGGTTTTTCTTTGTATTGTTCCTTTTGTATGCGAGAACTTTCCCGGTTATCGCCCAGGCAGAGGTCAAATCGATATTGAAATCTTCGGGAGAACGGTATAAGAAGCTCAGGGAGGCAGGGAAACCTCTTTATACAATCGAAAAGCTAAAGGTTGACACCAAGAAGGCAGAGCCGATAACCGATGACGTACTCATGGGCGAAGTGGTGCCGACGGTGGGAGACAAGGTTGGCGTGAGCGAACTCCTGAGTACTATAGGAACATTTGATCCTGCAAAAGAAACCGCCGATGACTTGAAAAAGATTAAAGGGGTTGGGCCAAAAATGGAAGAGACCTTGAATGAGATCGGTATTTTTACCTACGCTCAAGTAGGTCGAATGACCGAAAGGGAATACGATTTGTTGGATTCGTTGACGGAGGCCTTCCCAGGAAGGGCGCAAAGAGATGATTGGGCCGGTCAGGCAAAACAGTTAAACGCTAAAAAGTAAGTATGTCAGCAAGTAAAGTTATACAGGCTTATTACAATGACGATGACGTGTTGATGCACGCCGTTAAAAAAGTAAAGGCGGGAAAGCACCATATCGAAGAGGTATACTGTCCGTTTCCGGTGCATGGTCTGGATAAGGCCATGGGACTGGCCCCGACCCGAATCGCGATTACTTCATTTCTGTATGGTTGCGTAGGTCTTACCGTTGCCATAGTAATGATGAATTACATCATGATCGAGGATTGGCCCCAGGATATTGGCGGTAAGCCCAGTTTTAGTTACATCGAGAACATGCCTGCCTTTGTACCGATCATGTTCGAGCTTACGGTTTTCTTTGCGGCCCACTTAATGGTAATAACATTTTACTTAAGAAGTAGATTGTGGCCTTTTAAAAAGGCGGAGAATCCCGATGTGCGTACCACCGACGATCATTTTGTGATGGAAATCGAGGTACATGGAAATGAAAACGAATTGAAAGAATTGCTGGCCGATACGGGAGCGGTGGAAATCAATATATCAGAAAAAAACAGTCATTGAATATGAACAGTTTTGCAAAAATAGGGGCAGTTGGGGTATTGTTGGTTTTAGTTGCCTCCTGCGCCGATAAAAGTAGACCAAATTACCAATACATGCCCAATATGTACGAACCGGTAGGCTATGAAACATATGAAGAGGTCGATTTTCTACCAGACGGGCAAGAGGCACTGCTTCCGGCCGAAGGAAGTATTTCTCGTGGATGGATGCCCTATGGATTCGAAAATACTCCGGAAGGGAAGGAGTTGGCCCGTTTGAATACGAGCCCCTTGGACTCAATGCAGCAGGAAAAAAATCTTGCGGTCGGTCAAGAGCTTTACGGCTATTATTGTGCCATTTGCCACGGTAATAAAGGGGACGGAAAAGGATGGTTGGTACAAAGGGAAAAAATCCTTGGGGTACCCAGTTATGCCGATGCGGCACGAAACATCACGGTTGGTACTACCTACCATACCCTCCAGTATGGTTTGAACTCCATGGGTTCCTACGCCTCCCAGATGAACAATCATGAAATGTGGCAAGTCTCGGAATACGTTATGAAGTTGAAACAAGACCTAACAAAATAATACATAGAACAACGATATGTACACGATTTCAAACAGATTAAAAATAGCTTCCTTTATTTTAATGGCTGTGGGGCTTTTGGGAATAGGAATTGGTTTTGTCTCCGCGCCAAGTACGGTGGAAGAGGCGAAAGCCATGGTCGAAGCCCATGATGACGGACATGGTGGTGCCCATGGAGAGGAGGCTACCCATATGACAACCGATACACGGGAGAAGGTCACTCCTAGTGCAGAGGGCCATGGGGAAGAAAGTCATGCAATGGATCACGATGAGCATCTGTTACACCAACTACAAAATAAGCCATGGGCAGCATTGTATGTAGCCGCTTTCTTTTTCTTCATGATCGCTCTTGGTGTCTTGGCATTCTATGCCGTGCAACGTGCGGCGCAGGCAGGTTGGTCCCCCTTGCTGTTTCGAGTGATGGAGGGCATTACGGCCTACATGGTACCGGGCGGAATCATCGTTTTCGTGATTCTGGTCTTATCCGTACTGCACATGAATCATCTTTTTGTTTGGATGGATGCCGAGGTGGTGGCACACGACAAACTATTACAGGGAAAAGCAGGATATTTGAATCCGGTCTTTTTCTTGATTCGAGCTGCCATTTTCTTGGGGGGATGGATTTTATACCGTGAATACTCCAGAAAGCTTTCCTTGAAGCAAGACGAATCCGATGACAACTCCAGTTTCAAAATGAACTTCAGGATCTCGGCGGCCTTTTTGGTATTCTATCTCATTTCGGAATCGATGATGTCCTGGGATTGGATTATGAGTGTGGATCCACACTGGTTCAGTACCCTGTTCGGATGGTATATTTTTGCCAGTATGTTCGTGTCGGGTATTACCGTCATAGCCATGGTGACCATTTATTTAAAGTCAAAAGGATATTTGGAACAGGTGAACGATAGCCATATCCACGATTTGGCCAAGTTTATGTTCGGTATTAGTATCTTCTGGACCTACCTTTGGTTCTCACAGTTCATGTTGATCTGGTATTCCAACATACCCGAGGAGGTTACCTATTACGTAACCAGAATTGCCGATTATAACCTTCCCTTCTTCGGCATGGTGGCGATGAATTTCGTGTTTCCGTTGCTACTTTTGATGAATAGCGATTACAAAAGGATAAATTGGTTTGTAATCATGGCGGGCATTGTTATTTTGGCGGGTCATTATTTGGATATATTCAACGCCATTATGCCTGCAACAGTGGGAGATCAGTGGTTCATAGGAATTCCCGAAATCGGTGCGATATTATTTTTTGCGGGATTGTTTATTTTTTGGGTATTCAGGGCGTTGGCGACCCAACCTTTGCAGCCCAAACGAAATCCGTTTATTGAGGAGAGTAAACATTTTCATTACTAAACAAGACTTAACGTATAACAGTAAAACATACGATGACTACATTACTGATATTAATAGTTCTAGCGCTGGTGGCGATTGCGATTTGGCAAATGACCAAAATATTCGAATTGTCCCAACTGAAGACCGAAAGCTCCCAAATAGCGAATGATGACGATAACAAGAACAACGGGTATATGTTGTTCGCCTTTTTGATATTCATCTACGCCATAACGATTTTTAGCTTCTGGAAATACTCTAAGTTTTTGTTGCCCGAAGCTGCATCGGCACATGGTGCGGATTACGATTATCTAATGCTCGTCTCCTTTGCAATTATCTTCTTTGTACAGACGATAACCCAAGCGCTGTTGCATTACTTTGGATACAAGTATCGTGGAGAAAAGAACAAAAAAGCGCTATTCTATGCAGATAATGACCGGTTGGAGTTCATCTGGACCATCATTCCCGTCATTGTGTTGGCAGGATTGATTTTATGGGGATTGTACACTTGGACGAACATTATGGACGTAAACGATGAGGATGACCCACTGATAGTGGAGTTATACGCACAGCAGTTTAACTGGACCGCAAGGTATGGGGGAGAAGATAATGTGCTGGGAAAAGCGAATGTGAGAATGATCGATATCGACCGGGCAAACGTGTTAGGGTTGGACGAAGCCGATACCTATGCCGCCGATGATGTGATTGTGAAGGAGTTGCATCTTCCCGTCGGTAGAAAGGTGAACTTTAAAATGCGCTCACAAGATGTGTTGCATTCCGCCTATATGCCCCATTTTAGGGCCCAGATGAACTGTGTTCCCGGAATGACGACCGAATTTTCGTTTACACCGATTAAAACTACCGCGGAAATGCGACAAAACGCCGATGTGGCCGATAAGGTAAGGCGCACAAATGCAATTCGTGCAGAGCGGGCGGCCAACGGCGAGGATAATTCGGATCCTTGGGAATTCGACTATATTTTATTGTGTAACAAAATATGCGGGAAATCCCATTACAATATGCAGATGAAAATCATTGTGGAAACCCAGGAGGAGTATGAGGAATGGATGAAGTCACAACAAACCTTTGGCCAGTTGATGGCAACCAATGAACCTGGGCCTGCGTTTAACACCCCGCTCGGGGCAGATAGGAATTAATCTGAAAAGCATTATTTTTGAAAAAGCTAGAAAAAGAAAATTAATAAACAAAAAATTGAAGTTATGTCGGTTACAGCACATGCACATGTAGAAGATCACGCACACGACGATCATGCACATCATCATCATAAAGAGACCTTTGTAACAAAATATATTTTCAGTCAAGATCATAAGATGATCGCAAAACAGTATCTGATTACTGGTTTGATCATGGGCTTTATCGGTATCGCCATGTCGTTACTGTTTAGAATGCAATTGGCTTGGCCCGGGGAGTCTTTCCCCATATTCGAGGCGGTACTTGGTAAATGGGCACCCGATGGAGTAATGGATGCCGATATGTATCTTGCCTTGGTCACCATTCATGGTACCATTATGGTGTTCTTTGTATTGACTGCAGGACTCAGCGGTACCTTTAGTAACTTATTGATTCCGTTACAGATCGGGGCACGGGATATGGCCTCTGGATTTCTGAATATGTTGTCGTATTGGATGTTCTTCACCTCCTCGGTCATCATGGTAATTTCCCTTTTTGTGGAAGCCGGTCCGGCCGCCGCAGGGTGGACGATTTACCCACCGCTTAGTGCCTTGCCGATGGCACAGCCCGGCTCTGGGATGGGAATGACCCTCTGGTTGGTCTCTATGGCAATCTTTATTGCTTCTTCCCTATTAGGTTCATTGAACTACATTGTCACCGTTTTGAATCTAAGAACTAAAGGGATGTCGATGACGCGACTGCCTTTGACCATTTGGGCTTTCTTTATTACCGCTATTATCGGTGTCATTTCATTCCCTGTATTGTTATCGGCCGCTTTATTATTGATTATGGATCGGAGCTTTGGGACTTCCTTCTTCCTATCCGATATCTTTATTCAAGGGGAAGTGCTGCACTACCAAGGGGGCTCTCCTGTACTATATGAACACTTGTTCTGGTTCTTGGGACATCCTGAGGTATATATCGTATTGTTGCCTGCTTTGGGGATTACCTCCGAGGTTATGTCGACTAATGCGCGTAAGCCGATATTTGGATATAGGGCAATGGTTGCCTCCATTATGGCAATCGCCTTCCTATCGACCATCGTTTGGGGGCACCATATGTTCATTTCCGGGATGAATCCTTTCTTGGGCTCGGTATTTACGTTCACAACATTATTGATCGCCATTCCGTCAGCGGTAAAGGCCTTCAACTATATCACGACCCTCTGGAAGGGTAATCTGCAACTGAATCCGGCGATGTTGTTCTCCATAGGTCTGGTGTCGACCTTCATTACCGGGGGGCTTACCGGTATCATTCTTGGAGATAGTACGTTGGACATCAATGTACATGATACTTATTTCGTAGTGGCACACTTCCATTTGGTAATGGGTATCTCCGCCTTATATGGATTGTTCGCCGGTGTATATCATTGGTTCCCGAAAATGTTCGAGGGAAAGATGATGAACAAGAATCTTGGATATGTGCATTTTTGGGTCACGGCGGTCTGTGCCTATGGCGTATTCTTTCCGATGCATTTTGTAGGAATGGCCGGGGTACCTAGACGATATTATCAGAATACGGCATTCCCAATGTTCGATGAGTTGACCGATGTACAGGTATTGATGACTGTTTTCGCGTTGATAGCCGGGCTTGCCCAACTCGTCTTCCTCTACAACTTTATCAGCAGTATTTTCTATGGAAAAAAAGGACCTAAAAATCCTTGGAAGTCAAATACCTTGGAATGGACAGCCGAGGTCAAGCACATTCACGGAAACTGGGATGGTCCCATTCCGGAAGTACATCGTTGGGCGTACGATTATAGTAAAGTAGACGAAAACGGTGAATACATCATACCGGGTCAGGATTTCGTGCCACAGACGGTACCGCTCCAAAAGGACGAGGAGGAATTGAATCACTAAAATTGATGTCAAAAAATAAAAAATGCCCAACTGAACAAGTTGGGCATTTTTATTGATGGGGAGTAGGGAAGAAGGTATAACTTTTTTATAATATCTTTAAATCATAGAACATACGAAATGAAAAAAGGACTTTTTTTAATTGCCGTGATATTCTGTTTTCAGGCCTATTCCCAGCGCAAACCCAAAATCAAAGGGAATCGAAGTGTAGTAGAGGTACAGGAAGATTTACCGGCTTTCAATGCAATTGAGCTCAATGATGATTTGGAAATTATGTTAAAAAAATCTTCCCGGGAAGGATATGAGATCGAGGCGGACGATAATTTAATCGATGTGCTGAAGTTCAAGGTAGAGGACAGCACGCTCTTTATTAGTTCTTTTTATAAGATTATCGGGAAGAAGAAATTGAAAATTACCGTTAACTACACCGAATTAGTTGCAATCACGGCCAACCAAGGTGAAATAGAAAATTCGGATGTCGTGTTCGCAGACGAGTTGGAAGTGAATGCTTTTGGGTCTTCCAGATTGATACTCAATGCGACGGCCGATATCATGGAAATCAGCATGGAGGGAATGAGTTCCGGGGATTTCAACATCGCCAGTGACTCTTTGAATATCGTATTGAAGAATAGGGTAGATGCAAGAATCTATTCGGTAGGTGAGAGTAGCTACATTTCCATGTATAACAATGCTTCCGCCAAATTGGAGGGCACCGTGGATGACTTGAGGGTAGATTTATATGAGGATGCCAATTTAAAGGCTGAAAAGCTTGAGGCAACCCGTGTTTTGGCCAATCTACAGGATTCTCCCTACGCCAACGTTTATGCCAAAGAGGAGTTTGATCTTTCGTCCAAGGGATCTTCAAAGACCCATCTTTATGGAAATCCGAAAATTACCTTGACAGACTTTCTGGATACTTCCCAGTTACATAAGGAAAAGTAAGCGCTTTCTACCTTGCGATAGGGGCGGTCATACAATGTTCCGGAATTCCAAACCCATCGACCAATACCCCTATGTGGGGTCTCAATTCCGTGCAGAGACGTTCTACCCGTTGTCGAATCGCTTTTGATTTGGTACTGCCAAGATACCCCTGTTCCAAGAACCAATCCGCATCTTTTCGGATTTCATAGAGGGCGTAGAGGGTACCCAGTTTTTGAAATAAGAGTCGGTGTTTCTCCGCTGGAATATCCGCTACAAAGTCGACAAAGGTGTTATAGGCCAACTCAACACTATAGGCTTTGCCCAAGGCCAATAAATGGGTCTGTACTTTCAGAAACGCCTGATACGATGGAATTCCCTTTTTAATGTAATCACGGATTCGCATAGCTGCGGTATAGGTCAATCGACGGGTACGATAATCAAAGGCATGCCGATGAAATTTCGGATTGTAAAGGTGCTCTTTATCCACTTTGTTGGAATAAACGGGATTGATAGTGGCCAATTTATCGGTCAATTGTGTGCCCAATAGCTTTAGCACCGAAGAAAATCCGGCACTGTTGAATTCTGCCTTAAAATCAGAGAGTACCCCTTTGGCGGCCAGTTGCAGTAGCACGTTGTTGTCTCCTTCGAAAGTGGTAAAGATATCTACATCGCCCTTCAGGTCGGCAATCCTGTTTTCAATAAGATACCCTTTTCCCCCGCAAGCTTCCCGGCATTCCTGAATGGCATCATTGGCATACCAGGTAATAATCGATTTAAGTCCGGCTACTTGCGTCTCGACTTTGCGCTTGTCGGGTAGTGAATCATCGCAATAGACGGCCATCATGTTATCCAAGGCGGCGTGGTACACATAGGCACTGGCGACTAAGGGTGTCAATCGCAATTGATGGGATGGATAATCCATCAACAAGTCTTCCTGTATTTTAATGCTATCGTTGAACTGTCTTCTTTTAAGCGAATGCCTGATGGCGACAGCCAGGGCCATTTTGGCTCCACCCAATCCCGCCCGGGCCACACAGATGCGACCTCCGACCAGTGTTCCGAGCATAGTAAAAAAGCGTTTGTTCGGGTTTTTGATATCCGAATAATAGGTTCCTTCATCGGTGATGTCCCCATATTTATTAAGCAGATTTTCCCGTGGAACCGATACTTGGTTGAACCATATTTTCCCATTATCAACTCCGTTCAATCCCAGTTTATACCCGTTGTCCTCGACAACAATGCCCGGAAGCAGTTCGTGTTTATCGTTTCTCAATGGCACCAAAACAGCATGTACACCTTCATTTTTTCCGTCGACGATCAGCTGTGCAAAGACGGAGGCCATTTTGGAATGAAGTGCATTGCCGATATATTCCTTATTGTCATTTTTACCCGGGGTATGAATGATGATGCAATCCGTTTCCTGATGGTAGGTTGCCGTGGTCTTGATGCCCCGTACATTGGAGCCATGTCCGGTCTCCGTCATGGCAAAACAACCTAGAAGTTTCGCCTCCCCCGCACGCTTTAGATAGTGGTCATGGTGTTTTTTGGTGCCTAATTTTTGAATGCTTCCCCCGAAGAGTCCGAACTGTACCCCGAATTTGATGGTGAGGCTTCCATCTACATACATCATATTTTCAAAAATGGCCGCATAGCCCTCCATATCACCTGTGCCACCATAGCCTTTCGGATAGGCTATCGAACCGTATCCTTTATCCGCCAAAAACTGTACTTGTTTCAATACCACTTCGCGAAATTCCTCTTTGGTACGATGTATATCCCACTTAAAAAGAGGATTCTTGACCACCTCCCTAAACCCATCGATGACCATGGCATGCCTTCCTTTTAGGATAGTATCGATTTCCTTGGCATCGTAGTAATGCGAGGTTGTTTCATGTTCGACTTCCACATCGAACAAGTGGTTGTAATGATTGGGTTGAATACCCAGGTTGACCTCGATATGTTTTAATTGGTCGTTAAACGGACATACTTCCTTATAATGGCAAACGACATTCTGACTAAAAGTGGATAAAGGATAGGTGTCGCTTTCCACCAGTTTTACTTTGGAGTTGCTAATGGTATGCTTCCATTGCTTTAATTCACCATTTGGAGGCGGTTGTTTTACATCTAGCCAAGCATGCAATTGTATCCTATCTTGATTACTTAGGGACGTATCTTCATTGATGGCTTTTTGTACCACATTGATTTCGGAAGCCGATACGAGGTCATCGGACCAAATGACGTAAAAAAAGGGAATATATTGAAGAATGCCAGGGGAGTACGTTTTCTTTTCCATAACCTGAAAATACGACTTAAAAAGGAAATCGTAAACAAGGTACGAATCAAAAAAATCCTCGTTATAATTTATACAACGAGGATCTTTTCACAAAAAGAGCGTGCTTAGTTAGGCGGTTTCGGTAATTTTCGGACCAGCCGCTACTATTTCAGGATTCACGTTAGCCTTGAATTTTTCAAAGTTTTTGTTGAAAAGGTTTATCAACTTGTTTTTGACTTCGGTGTACTTGGCCTTGTCCTCCCATGTATTCTTTGGCACCAATACCTCCTCGGGTACGTTAGGACAACTTGTTGGTATCTGGAAACCAAATTCTTCGTCGGTAATGTAATCGACATTGTCAAAATCGTGATTATGGATGGCATCGATCATTGCCCTCGTATATTTTAATTTCATACGGTTGCCTGTGCCGTTCCAACCGGTGTTGACCAACCAGGCCGTCGCTTTGTGCGTTTTTATTTTTTCGGCCAGCAATTCGGCATATCGGTTCGGATGCCACATCATGAAAGCAGCTCCAAAACAGGCACTAAAGGTCGCTTGAGGCTCGGTTACACCCATTTCGGTACCTGCGACCTTTGCGGTATAACCTGAAATGAAGTGGTAGCTTGCCTGCTCGGGCGTTAGTTTACTCACCGGTGGCAGTACCCCAAAGGCATCACAGGTTAGGAAAATGATATTTTCAGGATGCCCTGCGATACAAGGTATCTGTACATTATCAATAAATTCAATAGGATATGAGGCCCTGGTGTTTTGTGTAATTGAGGTATCGCTATAGTCCACTTTTCGGGTTTCCGGGTCGTAAACCACGTTCTCTAGAACGGTTCCAAAACGAATGGCATTGTAGATATCCGGTTCATTCTCGGCACTGAGGTCGATGGCCTTGGCATAACAACCTCCCTCAATATTGAAGGTTCCATCATCGGTCCAACAGTGTTCGTCATCACCGATTAGTTTGCGTTTTGGATCGGCACTCAGGGTAGTCTTTCCTGTTCCGGAGAGGCCGAATAAAATACTCACATCGCCTTTTTCCCCTACGTTGGCCGAACAGTGCATGGGCATTACCCCCTCAAGTGGCATAAGATAATTCATGACACCAAAAAGACCTTTCTTCATCTCACCTGCGTACTGGGTGCCCAGTATCACGATTTCCTTGCGCTCCAAGTTTACATCGATACTGGTTTTAGAGGTCATTTCGGAGGTATAGCGGTTTGCAGGGAACCCACCTGCGTTCAAAACAACATAGTCGGGTTCGCCGAAATTGGCCAATTCCTCTTTGGTCGGCATGATCAACATGTTTTGCATGAAGAGCGCGTGGTAGGCGCGGGTACATATAATCCTTGTCTTGATTCGGTATTTAGGGTCCCATCCGGCGTAGGCATCGACCACAAATAGATAATCGCGTGTGTTTAGATAATCCAGTGCGCGTTCGTGGTTGACCATATAGGTGTGTTCGTCAAGACCGATGTTGATGTCACCCCAGTCGATATTTTTTTCTGAATCGGGGTGTCTAACGATTCGTTTATCTTTTGGACTTCGCCCTGTTTTTTCCCCTGAGTAGGTCATCAAGGCCCCCACGTCTGAAATCGCGGTACCCTTTTCCAAACGAAGACCTAGTTCGTACAAAACGGGGACACTGCTGTTTCGATATATTTTTTCGGTCTCTATGCCGTATTGTTTAAGATTGAATGCTTCTGCCATTTTTTAATGTTTTATGTTGGGTGTTATTGGAATGAGTTCTGAACTTCTCCGCAAAGTTTAAAAATACGAATTGTAAAAAAGATGACAATTGTCATGTTAGCACTATTATGCCTTAAATGCCTTAATTTTCGGCACATGATTTTAGTATCTTTGTGCGGATATGAATGAACACCTAGACCCCACTACTGACGGTTTTTCAAGCGAGGAGCTTGATATTGAAAGAGCCTTGCGCCCCATTACCTTTGATGATTTTACCGGGCAAGAGCAGGTCTTGGAAAATTTGAAGGTGTTCGTTGAGGCGGCGAATCAGCGAGGAGAGGCCTTGGACCATACCTTGTTTCACGGTCCTCCGGGATTGGGAAAAACCACTTTGGCCCATATTTTGGCCAATGAATTGGGCGTAGGCATCAAGATTACCTCCGGTCCTGTGCTGGATAAGCCAGGTGACCTGGCAGGCCTGCTTACCAATTTGGAAGAGCGCGATGTGCTGTTTATCGACGAGATACATCGATTGAGTCCGGTGGTCGAGGAATACCTCTATTCGGCCATGGAGGATTATAAGATCGACATCATGATCGAGACGGGCCCGAATGCTCGTTCGGTGCAGATTAATTTGAACCCGTTTACCCTGATAGGTGCTACCACCCGATCAGGACTCTTAACCTCGCCCATGAGGGCGCGATTCGGTATACAGAGCCGTTTACAATACTATTCTACCGAACTGCTTTCCACCATTGTTGAACGCAGTGCCGATATTCTACGGGTGCCTATTAGCAATGAAGCTGCAATCGAGATTGCGGGTCGTAGCCGTGGTACTCCCCGAATCTGTAATGCCTTGCTTCGAAGAGTACGGGATTTTGCACAGATTAAGGGCGATGGCAACATTGATATCGAAATCTCCAGGTTCGGTTTGAAAGCTCTAAATGTCGATGCCCATGGCTTGGACGAAATGGATAACAAGATACTGACCACTATAATCGACAAGTTTAAAGGAGGTCCGGTAGGCATTACAACCTTGGCGACGGCAGTCTCTGAAAGTGCGGAAACCATCGAAGAAGTCTATGAACCTTTTTTGATCCAACAGGGATTTATTATGCGTACGCCCCGCGGGCGCGAGGTAACAGAGTTGGCCTATCGACATCTTGGAAGAATTAAAGGAGGTCAACAACCGGGGTTGTTTTAAGTCTTTAAACTCACTTGGGGAGATAACCGTATATTCAATGAAAACCTCACCCTCCATAAAAACGGCTCCGACCAAAAAAACAGTACCCATGCAAAAACCCATGGTCACAGTTTCCCAACTTACCGTTTTCAAGAACCGTTCCCGAATTCTTGCCAATCCACTTCCGTTTCATCGCGAAAATTTTGACAAGCATGGTGATACTTTCATGGTAAAGATTGGGCTTGGTAATAAAGTGGTATTCACCCGGAATGCCGAAACCATCAAATACATTCTTCAAAAGAATCACAAGAACTATCACAAATCGACACTACAGACCAAGGATTTGGGAAAATACATTGGTCAGGGGCTACTCACTTCCAACGGGGAATTCTGGCGTGTTCATCGTAGAATGATACAGCCCGCTTTCCATAAAAAAAAACTGGAAGGCTTGCTGGCCATCATGTATGAGGCGATTACCACCGAGTTGGAACCATTGGAACGCGGTAAGGAGTTCGACATATTTCCGTTAATGGGGGACCTCGCTTTTCAGGTCGTGGCCAAATCGCTTTTTAGTGCAGGGGACATTCGCGAGCGAATGCGAAAATTACAGGGGATTACCACCATCAACCAAAAAATGTTGATTAAGGAGATGCGACAGCCTTATTTGAAATGGTGGTTTCAGCTATCGGGTGATATCAATAGGCATTTGGATTATGCAAAAGATGCGAGAAACTTACTGGATAGGATTATTCAAGAAAGGGTAGATTCCAAAGTTGATAAAGACGATTTACTCGACATGTTGCTTAAGGCACGTTATGAGGATGGGTCTCCTATGTCTAGAAAGCAATTGATCGATGAGGTGCTGATTCTCTTCACCGCAGGGCACGAAACCACTGCGAATGCCCTGAGCTTTGCACTGTTTTTATTGGCGAAACATCCGAATACTCAGGAGAGGCTGTTTCAGGAGGTCGGGGGGGTCGATTTTAAAGACGACGATTTAATGCGATTAATGGGTCAACTACCTTATACAAAACAATGTATCGAGGAAGCCATGCGATTGTATCCGCCTGTGTATGTAATCGATCGAGTAAGCCTGGCCGAGGATACGATCAATGGCCATACCTTTAAAAGGCGTACCGTTTGGTTGATGAGTATGTTCGAGCTGCACCGACATACCAAGTTCTGGGAAAACCCGACGGAATTTATTCCCGAACGTTTCGACCCCAAAAACAAAAAGGACTTTTCAGACTATTATTTTCCATTTGGGGCAGGTCCCCGCATGTGTATCGGTAATAATTTTGCGATGTACGAAATGATGATGGTGGTCGCGACTTTGATCAAGAAATTTCGTTTGTCTTCTTCCTTGGACGAGATAACCCTAAATCCGTTGATTTCGTTAAAACCCAAAAAGGTGCCGATACACTTTACACCAAGGGACCTGTAAATCCATGATGGTCGTCATATCAAGATTAGGTTTAGCTCTTGCGGCTGAGGGCTCATATGCACATACAGTAAAATTTATTTCATTTATTCCCACGCCAAATTCTCACTAACTTGTCAATCCTGTTTCTATGACAAAGCAAATTGTTTTGTAGGCAGTCTGGTTTCTTATTACAGCAAATAGTTGCATATATCGATTACTTCAAAATGGCGTTTTCATCCGAAAATCTCTTATAGCTAAAATAGACGGCCAAAACGGCGAATGCAATCAATGACGCCAGTATGGTAAAATACTGCAACATATCGATGGTACCTGCCATAATTTCCTTGACGCCCAAACCGATATTCAATACCGGCACCAAAACGGTCGCCCAACTTAGTTCGATTCCGGGCATCATTGCCAATACCAATGGGATAATGATTACCATAATAATGGGAGTGGCCTTGCTTTGGGCCTCCTTGAAAGTGGTCGCACCGGCCACCAAGGCGATGATAAAGCCTGCCAAGAACAAAGCGAACGGAACTAACAGTAGTAAAATAAGGGCCACCGATTGAAAATTCAACATTTCGTTGATAGCTGCTTTAAACGTGTCGGGTATACCATCGATTAGTTTTAGGCCGGCAATAATACCCAGTAGGTTCAATACGGCGGGAATGAACCCTAGAAGGGACGCTACGATCGACTTTCCCATTAGTACCGTAAACTTGGATACGGGCAATGAGAGTGTGGTTTCAATGGTTTTGCGCTCTTTTTCCCCTGTGACCAAATCAATGGCGGCCAATAGGCATCCGCCCCACATGGTCAGGATAAAAAGATAGGGGATAAACCCTCCGATACGCTTGCCGATCAGTTCCTTTTGTTCCCCAACCTCGACATAATCCTGTCGTATCGGATTCAGTTTTTCTGCAGAGATGTCCAATTGCGACATGCGCGCTTCCTTTAGGTTTGCAGCATAGGTATCCATTATTCCGGATACCCGTTCATTCACGTTATCTTTCGTCCCGTTGCGATAAATTTGTACCGCACCGGTTCGAAGGCTGTCCATCTGCGCTTTCCAATCGCCGGGGAACACTACCGCCGTTTGAATCGTTTCCTCATCGATAAGGGTTTTAAAATCGATTGATTCGTCATATATGGTTACTTGGTTTAAGGTGTCGCTTTCCACAATATCCATAAAATTTTGGGGCGCATTTACCAATCCGATTTGAATGGTTTTTTCCTTGGCGTTCTGGTCGATTATTTTGCTTACCTTGATAAATCCGAATAGTAAAACAGGGCCCAACAAGGTGGGCAGTACGATGGAATTGATTATGGTTTTCTTGTCCCTTAGAAGCTCCGAAAGCTCTTTCTTGATGATTATCAGTAAATCCCTCATAGTTTAGGCTTCTTTAACGCGGTTAATAAATTCTTGGGTCAGGTTGTCGGCTTTCATTTCCTTTTTAAAATTTTCAAAAGTATCGTTGTAAATAATCGACCCCTTGCTAATGATGGCCAGATCATCGCAGAGAAGATCGACTTCGCTCATGATATGTGACGAAAAAATAACTGTCTTATTATTCTCTTTTGACTCCCTGATGAGGTCGATAATGCTGTCTGCGGTTATAACGTCCAGTCCTGAGGTTGGCTCATCGAAGATGAGTACCTCGGGATCGTGAATTAAGGTTCTGGCGATGGAGACTTTCTGTTTCATACCGGTACTCATTTGTCCCACGCGTTTTTTCCGAAACTCGTTGATGCCCAACTTTTCAAAGAGGTATTCCTTTTGTTCCGTGAGTTGATGCTCGGGAAGCCGATAGAGCTTTCCAAAAAAATCGATCGTCTCATCAGGATTCAGGCGTTCGTACAGTCCGGTAGATCCTGTTAGAAACCCAATTCGTTTTTTGACTTCGTGGTTGCCGTTTGAAATATCGATTCCGTCGACGATGGCGGTACCCGAGCTGGGGTTGATGATACCCGCTATAATCCGAAGCGTGGTGGTCTTCCCCGCTCCATTGGGCCCTAAAAGGGAAAAAATTCGTCCAGGCCGGCACTCTAGGGAGACTTGGTTTACTGCATTTACGGTGGTCATTTCGCTTTTGAACCCTTTTGAGGTTTTGGTGGTAAACGATTTGGTGAGGTTCTTTAGTTCTATCATAGTGTGGTTGAATTAGCTACATACCTTTAGTAACAAAAATCCTAAAATGTTACACTTTGTCCAAAATATCTTTGGGTCGGCATGATGCACCGCGCAAGTTCTTTTTTTTTTGGTGTGAACTGTTATCCCGTGCTACGGAAAATACGGTTTGTTGCAAGCACTTTCCAAAATAACCCCAAAAATTAATATCTTGTAATCACTCCCTCGATTGCATTTTGACCGCATTTTAAGCTCATGAGGTATCACTATCTTGGTTTTCTCGTATTGCTCACTTGGGTGCATCATAGCACGATGGCCCAGGAGGTATATGAGTTGGATACCTTATTCCCGGTACATTCCCTAGATCACGTACTTCGGGTATATCCGGATAAAGAAGGCCTATTATCCCGTGAACAGATTTTAAATGACACTTCCTCAGCATACCTCAAAGGTGATGAACTACCCCGTAACCTCAAGGTTGGTACCGTGTATTGGGGTAAACTAACCCTAATTGCCCGACAACCTTTAAAGGACTGGCGACTGCATTTTCAAGATAAGAAAATCGGAATTCCGGCATGGGGAAAGAGCAACGGTAAGGGCGACGTGTATTTTTATGTCGATGATAAGTTGTTATTTCATAGGAAGACCGGGGTAGAGTATGACAAAGACGCGCGAAACGTACAAGCCAACTGGGTGTTGAACCAGGTCGACCTGAACGGAATACCTTTGAATACTCCAGTGACATTGGTAATTAAGGTAACCGGAAATGCACTGGGTCACCCGGCCTACTTCAATCTTACGGCAAGGAATTCCGAACAGCCCTACTATCATCAGATCTATCAGTTTCACAATAGCTTTAACATATTTATGTTTGGGGTGGCCTTCATCATTTTTATTTATCATTTGCTGCAATTCTTTTATCTCAAAGACCCGGTAATGATGTGGTTTACCATTTGGCTTGGTTTCTGTATGGGTACCTTCGCCATGACCGTCGGACTTTTCATCGGGGATTTTACAAAGAACCGCTTTGAGGTATGGCTACTGATTGCCAACGGTGTCTTTTATTCCTATTGGTTTTTCGGTCGGGCGTTTATCGATTCGAAAAGGAAGTTTCCGAAACTGGATAAGTTTATCCTCGGCCTGGCGCTTTTAATTTTGTTTGAAATTATACTGGTTGCGGCCTATTCCTTTGTTTTTAAACCGCAGACGTTCTATTCGGGCGTCGGTATACATTTTAATGTGCTTCAAATCTATACGATTGCCAGTTTGGTACTATCCATTCTCCTCGTATTCAAAAAAGATCTTTTTGCCCGTTATTTTGGCTGGGGGTCTATTATTGGATCAACCTGCCTTTTAATAGGGACTTTATGGGCCATGCAGATCATCCGGCCCCAGTCTAAATACTTTGTAGATCCATTCGCGGCCGGCATGTTTCTTCAAATGGTCATTTACTCTTTCGGAATGGCCTACCGAAGACAAACGCTCGCCAAACAGGCCGAAAAGGGCAGATTGGAAGCGGAACGTTCCAAATCCGAAATGTTGCGCATCAGGGACCTCGATACGATGAAGACTAGATTTTTCACCAATATCAGCCATGAGTTCAGGACCCCTTTATCACTAATTCAAGGCCCTATCCAACAGGCCAAACGAAGGTATTCGAGCAACGGGGATGGAGCAGGGGTTGCTTTGGCCAAGAGTGATTTCGAGATGGTCCTGAGAAATACCGACCGGCTACAGTCGTTGGTCGATGAACTGTTGGAATTATCCAAACTCGAAGGCGGACAAACAAGGCTCGCTCTTACCTTTCAAGATATCCTGCCTACCATCAAGGCAATCGTATATTCGTTTGAGAGCATGGCGGAAAGGGAAAACATCGACATGGAGGCTACATTTCCGGAAGGGGAGATCAAGGGCTATTTTGACAAAGCAAAACTTGAAAAGGTTATCTACAACCTCCTTTCGAACGCCTTTAAGTATACCTCTTCCGGGGGAACGGTGAAAATCGATACCGAGACGGGGGAAGAAGGATTCAAATTCACCGTCACCGATACGGGAAAGGGAATACCAAAAGCAGATATACCCCATGTTTTTGATCGCTTTTATCGGGTCGAAGGGTCTGAAGAAAAAGGGTCGGGTATTGGGCTGGCGTTGACCAGGGAATTGGTCGTATTGCATAACGGTACTATTTCGGTGGAAAGCGAATCGGGTAAGGGAACCATTTTTCGTATGAACCTTCCCCTCACTTTGGATAGGCTTCCAAAAACGGCAAAAGTAGTCTCAGATGACAATAAGCGAACCGTCATACCCGACAAAAACAATTCGCTGAAAGCTCCTCAGGAAAAACTTCAGAAACAAGAGGATACCTCCTTGCCCATGGCCTTGATCGTGGAAGACAATCCCGATCTGCAATCCTTTATCAGTAACATTCTGGCCAATAGTTATCAGTTGTTGACGGCCGAGGATGGGGACAAAGGTGTGAAACTGGCTGTTGAACACATTCCTGACATCATCCTTACCGACGTCATGATGCCTAAAAAAGATGGGTTCGAATTGTGCAATATCCTGAAAAATGACGCCAGGACAAGCCATATCCCCATTATCATGCTCACTGCCAAGGCCGGCCAGGAAAATAAGATGCAAGGCTTGCAGCAAGGAGCCGACGCCTACGTGACCAAACCATTCGAGGCTGAAGAATTGTTGGTACGGATGCAAAATCTGTTGAACGCTAGAAAACGTCTTTGGGAAAAACTGAAGGATACCCAGGGTATTCTGGTCGAGGATTTGGAGCTTACTTCAATCGATGATGTATTCTTTCAAAAAGTGACGGCTGCTATTGATGCGCATTTGGATGATGATCGTTTTTCGGTGGAGATTTTATCGAAGTCCGTCGGATTTAGCCGTTCCCAATTGCATCGAAAACTAAAGGCACTTCTGGACAAAACACCGAATCAGTTGATTACCGAAATGCGATTGAACAAGGCCAACGAGCTACTAAAAAATAGGGCTTGTTCAGTTTCGGAAGCGGCCTATTCGGTAGGATATGGCAATTTGTCCTATTTTACCAAAAGCTTCAAAGAAAAGTTTGGAATACCTCCTAGTAAAGTGGCAAGTTTCAAAAAATAACACTTCCTCTAGAACTTTTTAAATATTTAATTCGTTGATAATCAACTAAATAAATCGATTGACACAAAAGTGTTAGTCGATGCGATAATAGTGGTAAACCAATCGGTGGCTTCTTTGGAATTTAGCCATGCCATTCCCCTGGAAGTTATACTGAATGTTTCACTAAAAAAAAATTTGATTATGAAAGCGAACGTTAAAGCCGTAGTAGGCGGATCATGCATACTACTGAAATCAACCTTGACCTTAATCGGAATGCTACTCCTCGTGCTATGGGCCGCATCCTGCTCCAAAGATGACGATGGTCCCAGTTTACCAACGGAAACGTTGGATACACAAATAGAGGCCGTTGAACTAATGGCCTTGTCGTACCAAAGTTTTGCAAAGGCCGAGGAGGATGGGTATGCCGTGTTGTCGGAATTCAATCCGTCTCCCTACGTTCCCCAAATGGGTTATCATTATACCAACCGAGCGTTATTGGATGCGACATTTGAAATGGACAAACCAGAAATACTGCTGTATGTCCCGAATGAAATGGGTGTCCTCGAGTTGGTCGGGGTCGAGTATGCAGTTCCCGAAGCCCTTTCGGCCACACCCCCCGAAGGATTTTTAGGAGATGAGGATGTCTGGGAACTCAATCCGAATGTGGCAGGCGGGGCGTGGACCTTGCACGTGTGGGTCGTTATGGACAATCCAAATGGTGTATTTGCGCCCTCGAATCCGAATGTGCCGTCAAGTGATCCTTACATTAAAGCTCAGGAAGAAGCTTTGAAAAAACAGCTGGAAACGGTGACCGAGGTAGCCTTGCCCTATCAGGATTTCTCCAAAGCCGAGGAGGACGGCTACGCCGTGTTGTCGGAGTTCAATCCGTCGCCTTATGTGCCCTACATGGGGTATCACTACACGAATGGTAATCTGCTCGATGGGGTATTTGAACTGGAAAAGCCCGAGATTCTCCTTTATGTGCCCGATGAAGCGGGAAACCTCGAGCTAGTAGGGGTTGAGTATGCGGTCCCGGAGGCATTGTCGCCAAATCCTCCTGAAGGATTTATCGGAGACGCTGACGAATGGGAGTTGAACCCGAATGTAGCGGGAGGGGCATGGACGCTGCACGTGTGGGTGGTTCTGGAGAATCCGGATGGGGTATTCGCTCCGATGAACTCTATGGTTCCGGCCAGTGACCCTTCAGCGGATTGAGGATATTGCTGCTGAAGTACCATGAATCGGTCTTTGTGGCCCTACTAGCTTTAGACGGCCTATACATGAAAGAAAGCTTTTCATAAGGTTTAAAGTGCAGGCTGTACAATACTGCTTACCAAAAGCCCCTTTTTGATTATTTTTAAGTAAACCATCAAAACAATAAATTATGCGATTAAAAATAAACGCTTTATTGACCGCCTTGTTCCTGGTGTTGTTGGCCTGTAAAGACCAAAAACCCACAGAGACCGTCGCCATGGCCAACGACACCATGGAGCCGGAGAATCTGATCGACCGTGGCAAATACATGGTCGATGTTTTGGGCTGTGCCGACTGCCACACTCCAAAGAAAATGACCGCTCACGGACCTGAAAATGACATGTCGCGATATTTAATGGGGTTTGATAGTGCTGAGGGACTTCCACCCGTGCCTGAAAATGTACCCATGGGTCCCTGGGTTTTGTTCAAGGGAGATTTAACGGCCGCCGTGGGTCCGTGGGGGACCTCTTATGCGGGAAATCTGACCCCCCATGAAACAGGGATTGGTACTTGGACGCTGGAACAGTTTACGAAGGCGTTACGGGAAGCCAAGTACAAGGGGCTGGAGGATTCCCGCCCTATGATGCCCCCAATGCCCAGACATTATGCCTATTTGACCGACGAGGATATTGCAGCCATTTTCTCGTATTTAAAATCGATCAAACCACTAGAAAATGTAGTGCCGGGCTATCAACCTCCGTCTACGCCACCAAAATCCTGATTAAATGTGTAATTTCGATCTATGGGTCGAGCGCAGTATACCAAAATGATAAAAACCGAAGCCAAGCGCCTCGGTTTTTTGTCATGTGGTATTTCGAAAGCAGATTTTTTGGAGGAAGAGGCACCCCGACTGGAACAATGGCTCAATCAAAACATGCACGGGGAAATGGGCTATATGGAAAACCATTTCGATAAACGCCTTGATCCCAGGTTATTGGTGGCTGGCGCAAAATCGGTGATTTCCTTACTGCTCAACTATTACCCACAGGAGAAGCAATCGGAAAACACCTATAAAATTTCCAAGTATGCCTATGGTCAGGATTATCACCATGTCATCAAATCGAAATTAAGGCAACTTCAGGAGTTCATTTCAGAACAAATAGGAGAGGTCAACGGTCGGGCTTTTGTAGATTCGGCCCCGGTGTTGGACAAGACCTGGGCCGCGAAAGCCGGACTTGGATGGATAGGGAAACACAGTAATCTGCTTACCCAACAAGTGGGGTCCTATTATTTTATTGCAGAGCTGATCATTGATTTGGAACTGGACTATGACGCCCCCGTTACAGACCATTGCGGTACCTGCACGGCCTGTATAGATGCCTGTCCTACCGAGGCCATCGTAGCACCCTATGTGGTTGACGGAAGCAAATGTATCTCCTACTTCACGATTGAGTTGAAAAATGAAATTCCCAACGATTTCAAGGGAAAATTTGATGATTGGGTCTTTGGTTGCGATGTATGCCAAGACGTTTGTCCCTGGAACCGTTTTTCCAAGTCGCATAACGAACCCCTGTTCAACCCGCACCCCGACTTACTCTCGATGAATAAAAAGGATTGGGAAGAGATCACGGAGGACGTTTTCAGAAAAATATTCAAAAAGTCCGCAGTCAAACGCACGAAGTTTTCAGGCCTTAAAAGAAACATCCGATTTCTAAAATAACAGAAAAGAAATTGAAAAAGCGCCCAAGCCTTCTATCGAGAACACAGCTTAGCCCTACTACAACGTTTTCGCTACTGCACTGCTGGTTTTTACTGTTAAGTTTAAGTTACCTAAACATTTAAAATCTTATATTGTTCGACAGATTAAATCGACCATACCTTTCATTATGACGCAAATGATCAAAAAACCAAGCTTGACCTTTTGGCAGATTTTCAACATGAATGTGGGATTCTTGGGAATCCAGTTCAGTTTCGGATTGCAGCAAACGGCAATCAATCCGGTTTTTTTATTCTTGGGTGCTCCAGAGGATATGTTGCCCATTTTGAACATTGCAGGGCCGGTTACAGGCTTAATAGTGCAACCGCTCATCGGCGCGATTTCCGATAAGACCTGGTCGCCACGCTGGGGTCGGCGAAAGCCCTTTTTCTTGATCGGGGCCATCATTGGCAGTCTGTGTTTGTTCGCATTTCCTTTAAGTCCCGTATTGTGGTTCGCGGTAGGGTTGTTATGGATTTTGGATGTAGGCAATAATATGGCGATGGAGCCTTACCGGGCGTTTGTTGGGGATAAATTGCCTGAAAAGCAGTTGAGTCTGGGCTATCAGATGCAGAGTCTTTTCGTAGGGGCGGGTATCGTATTGGCCAATGCATCTATTTTTTTATTTCAAGATTGGTTCGGTGGGGGTGAGGTCGAAGTTGCCGGATCTATTCCCAAGTGGTTGTATTACTCATTTTTCATCGGGGCTGTTTTGTCGGTGACCACCATTTTGTGGTCCGTACTAAAAACGCCGGAAATTCCTCCTTCCGATGAAGAGCTGGCCGAAATCAATTCGCACAAGGCTTTGCCTTTTTCGGAACGTTTTAAAATGCCTTTTAAAGAAATTTCAAGTGCCGTGAAGGAGATGCCAAAGTTTATGTGGAAACTATCGGCCGTGTATTTGTTTCAGTGGTATGCCTTGTTCGTTTATTGGCAATTCATAACCCCCTTATTCAGAACCACGATGGGATATGACCTCTCACAGGCAGCGGCTCAAGCAGCGAAAATGAGTACTACATACAATATTGCCACGGTGGTAGTGGCCCTGATGCTTGTGCCCCTGACCCTGAAATTTGGGGGAAAGAAAATATATGCGGCCAGTTTGTTCGCCACCGGATTGGCTTTGCTATCGATTCCCTATATAAATGATCCCGTGTACGTATTGTTTCCCATGGTCTTCTTTGGAATCGGTTGGGCCGCCATGATGGGAATTCCCTATACCATGGTATCCAAAATCGTACCCCAGGAACGACGGGGAGTATACATGGGTATTTTAAATATGATGATTGTAATCCCAATGGGAATCGAAACCTTGACCTTTGGGCCCATCTTTAAAAACCTATTGGGAGCCAATGCTGTCAATGCCATGTTGTTCGCAGGGGTCTTCTTTCTTATCGCCGCGGTATTGGCACTACGTTTGAATGTTCAAAAGGCAAAGGAGGAATAGGAAGCCAACGTTACTTCTGAGGGGCTTTAAGGCAGCCAGGCTTCTTTGTTTTGGCATCCCTACACGACGCTCTAAAATGTATTATTAGTTTTAAAGAAAGGTATTGAATTGGTATGCAGTCGTCAATGGTCACCGAACTTTGAACCTAGAACCTCTTTTTTTCCAAACAATACCCCTAAATTTGCTTACCAAAATTGAACTACATGAGCAAAAGGAAGCAACGCCGTGAAGCCTTGATCTATCATGCGAAACCACAGCCGGGTAAGATTAAGATCGTACCCACCAAACCCTACGCCACACAACGCGATCTCGCGTTGGCCTATTCTCCGGGGGTTGCCGAACCTTGCTTGGAAATTGCAAAGAATAAAGACAACGTTTATCGATACACGGCCAAGGGAAATTTGGTAGCTGTTATTAGCAATGGTACCGCGGTATTGGGTTTGGGCGATATAGGCCCGGAGGCTTCCAAGCCTGTGATGGAGGGAAAGAGCCTGTTGTTCAAGATTTTTGCCGATATAGACAGTATGGATATCGAGGTCGATACGAAGGATGTCGATAATTTTGTGGATACCGTAAAGAGAATCGCACCCACATTCGGGGGCATCAACTTGGAAGATATCAAAGCTCCCGAGGCTTTTGAGATTGAGCGGAGACTAAAGGAAGAATTGGACATTCCCGTGATGCATGACGATCAGCACGGTACGGCCATTATATCGGCAGCGGCGCTATTGAATGCATTGGAACTCGCACAGAAAAAAATAGAAGAGGTACAAATCGTTATCAGTGGCGCCGGTGCTGCTGCGGTTTCCTGTACCAAATTGTATAAGGCATTTGGGGCCAAAGCGGAAAATATAGTAATGTTGGATAGCAAAGGAGTTATTCGTAAAGATGCGAAGAACCTTTCCGCTTCCAAGCTTGAATTCGCAACGGATCGAAAAATCGATACCTTGGAGGAAGCCATGAAAGGCGCCGATGTGTTCATAGGCCTTTCCATTGCAGACATCGTGAGTCCTGAAATGTTGAAGAGTATGGCCAAGAATCCCATCGTATTCGCCATGGCCAACCCCGATCCGGAAATCAAATACAATCTGGCGGTAAAAACACGCAAAGACATTATTATGGCTACGGGCCGATCCGACCATCCAAACCAAGTGAATAACGTGCTCGGGTTCCCTTTTATATTCAGAGGTGCCCTAGACGTTCGGGCAACAACCATAAATGAAGAAATGAAAATGGCGGCGGTAAAGGCCTTGGCCGAACTTACCCGGGAACCGGTTCCCGAACAAGTGAATATCGCCTATGGTGAAACCAGACTTACTTTTGGTACGGATTATATCATTCCCAAACCCTTTGATCAACGATTGATCGCCGAAATCCCCCCTGCGGTGGCCAAAGCCGCAATGGACAGCGGTGTTGCCAAATCTCCGATCGAGGACTGGGACCGCTATCGGGAAGAACTATTGCAACGTTCCGGTAGCGACAACAAGCTAGTACGTTTATTACACAGTAGGGCCCGAGTAAAACCCAAACGAATCGTTTTTGCGGAGGCAGATCAGATTGATGTACTGAAAGCGGCCCAAATAGTATATGATGAGAGTATTGCCATCCCGATCTTACTCGGTAACCAAGAAATCATCGCCGAGCTGAAAAACGAGTTGGAGTTCGATGCCGACGTCGAGATCATTGACCCCAAGCATCCTTCTTCCAAAGAGAGCCGCACGAGGTATGCGACCAAATTCTGGGAAAGGCGTCACCGAAGTGGCACTACCCTTTACAGCGCAAAAATACGAATGAAGGAACGCAACTATTACGGCGCCATGATGGTTCGTGAAGGAGATGCCGATGGAATGATATCGGGCTATTCCAGAGCGTATCCTACCGTAGTGAAACCAATTTTTCAGGTGATTGGAAGAGCGGCAAATGTGAAACGGGTTTCCACAGTGAATATCATGAATACCTCCAGAGGGCCTTTATTCTTGGCCGATACTTCTATCAATATCGATCCAAATGCCGAAGAAATTGCCGAAATAGCGCAGATGACCGCGAATGTAGCATCGACTTTTGGGTTTGATCCAGTGTTGGCGCTGTTATCCTATGCTAATTTTGGGTCGTCTTCCCACCCCCATGCACGAAAGGTTCGGGAAGCACTTCGGATTCTCCACGAGAATAATCCCGATCTCGTGGCAGATGGTGAGATTCAAATCGATTTTGCGCTGAACCGAGAGCTACATCAAAGCCAGTTTCCTTTTTCAAAGCTGGCCAGAAAAAAAGTAAATACCCTAATTTTTCCAAATCTAGAATCGGCCAATATCACTTATAAGTTGCTAAAGGAATTTAATGGCGCCGACTCAATAGGGCCCATTATGGTGGGGCTGAGCAAATCGGTGCATATTTTACAGCTAGGTGCCAGTGTAGACGAAATGGTCAATATGACCGCCGTGGCCGTTATCGACGCCCAAGAACGTGAAAAAAGGAAAAAGGCAAAAATGGCAAACAGTGAAGCATAGCCAATATATGGTTTATAGCCCATCTTACTCCTAGGATGCCAACTATCAAACAGACAACACCAACCAAGAAGCCTCGTTTATGATCGACCACCTTAAAGGAAGACTAATAGAAAAGAACCCCACCCATGTGGTAATCGAATGTGCCGGTGTAGGCTACTTTGTGAATATTTCCTTGAATACATACTCCAAGATCGGTGATACGGAAAACATTCAACTTTTTACCCATTTGCAGATTAAGGAAGACTCACACACCTTATTTGGGTTTTACGAAAAGTCCGAGAGGGAGATTTTCCGCCTGCTACTTTCGGTTTCCGGAATCGGATCGAGCACCGCGAGAACCATGCTTTCCTCATTGACGCCCATACAGGTCCGGGATGCAATTGCGGGCAGTGATGTGGCTACCATACAAGGTATCAAGGGAATAGGTGCGAAGACCGCCCAGAGAGTGATTCTGGACCTCAAGGACAAAATTTTAAAAATCTACGATGTAGGTGAAGTTTCCCTTCCTTCAAACAATACAAATAAAGATGAAGCGTTATCTGCTTTAGAGGTACTTGGATTTGTCCGAAAACAAGCCGAAAGGGTTGTTGACAAAGTGCTAGCCCAAGATGCCACTCTAAGCGTTGAGGACATCATAAAACGTACGCTTAAAAATTTGTAAAAAGTTTGAAAACAGGGGCAAAAACAATACTTAAATCTTCATTTAAGGGTTTCTTTCTATTCGCGCTATTTTTTTTAGTTGCGAATGAGGCCTTTGCCCAAGACGATCCCCCCAAAGACGAACAAGAAACAGATTCACTTTTACAACAAGTCGATTCGGTAAAGACAGGATTCGATTTGGGTAAATTGGTGATGGAAAACCCGGAAAGTATAGTTTCCAAATATGTCTACGACCCGAATCTCGATGCTTATATCTATTCCGAGAAAGTGGGCGATTTCAACATTGGATATCCCATAATGTTGACTCCGGAGCAGTATTTGGAACTGGTTCGAAAAGAAGGAATTAAAGATTACTTTAAGGAAAAAGCGGATGCCTATTCCGGTAAGAAGGAGGGTAGCGAAGAGGCAAGAAGAAACCTTTTGCCCAACTTCTACGTCAACAATAACTTTTTTCAATCCGTTTTTGGAGGCAATACTATCGAAGTTATTCCGCAGGGTTCCGTGGCGATGGATCTGGGCGTTATCTGGCAAAAGAACGATAATCCCGCGCTTTCCCCAAGAAACCGTACCAATCTTTCATTCGATTTCGATCAGCGGATCAGTCTGAGCATGTTGGGGAAAATTGGTGAACGGTTACAGGTAACCGCCAATTATGATACCGAGGCTACCTTCGATTTTCAGAATATCGTAAAGCTCGATTATACCCCCACCGAAGACGACATTATCCGAAAAATAGAGGTTGGTAATGTGAATATGCCGCTGAACAGTTCATTGATTCAGGGCGCGCAGAGTTTATTTGGGGTAAAGACCCAACTACAGTTCGGAAAAACTACGGTCACTGCCGTATTTTCCGAACAACGTTCCCAAAACAACACCGTGGTGGCCCAAGGCGGTGGTACCTTGAACGACTTTTCACTTTCGGCCCTGGATTATGATGAGGACAAGCATTTTTTCCTATCACAATATTTTAGGGACAACTATGACGAGGCCTTGGAGAACTACCCCTATATAAAAAGCCAGATTCAGATTACCCGATTGGAGGTGTGGGTCACCAACCGCAGTCAGCAGACCTTGAATGTAAGAAATGTGGTCGCCTTGCAAGACTTGGGAGAAGCAGCTCCGGAGCAAACGCGGGTGGGGCGGCAGAACGGGGTGGGGCTTTCCTTTTTCAATACCGATGCGACCATCGGGAACCTACCAAGGAACAGCGCGAATGACTTTGACCCAGCGTTGATTCTTGCCGGTTCCGGAGCATTGAATAACAGTATACGGGATATCGCTACCGTGGATAACGGGTTTAATCTGGTCGCCTTTAATGCCGGCTATCCCATAAGTCAAGGTACCGACTACGCCATTTTGGAGAATGCCCGAAAATTAGAGCAAGGGAGGGACTATGATTTCAACTCACAACTGGGGTACATATCACTCAACCAACGTTTGAGCAATGATGAGGTCTTGGGTGTGGCATTTCAGTATACCTTCAATGGAAATGTGTACCAGGTTGGTGAATTTGCCAATGGAGGATTGGACGCTACATCGGTCGGTTCGGGGGTCGAACCGATTATCAATAACAATACCCTGATATTAAAGCTTTTGAAAAGTAATATTACCAACATCAGTGATCCAATTTGGGACTTGATGATGAAGAACATTTACGCCACCGGGGCCTTTCAGCTGAGTCAGGAAGATTTCAAATTGAACATCCTGTTTTCCGACCCGACTCCGCGAAACTATATTACGCCTGTCGTAGATGGGCCGGGTAGTGGATGGCCAGAAGGACTGGAAGAACGTATTTTGTTGGATGTGTTCAATCTAGACCGATTGAACATCTACAATGATCTTCAGCCTGGTGGGGACGGATTTTTTGATTTTGTGCCTGGACTCACGGTCGATACCCGGGGGGGACGGATCATTTTTACGAAGGTAGAGCCATTTGGGGAATACCTGTTCGAGACCTTGGCCAATGGCAATGAAGACCAATATGCTACACCCGCAGCATATAATGTGAATCAGGAACGTTATGTATTCAGGGATATGTATGCCCTTACCAAGGCCGCAGCGTTACAGAATCCCGAACAGAATAAGTTCATTTTAAAGGGTCGCTACAAATCGGAAGGAAGCAACGGGATCCCCATTGGAGCCTTTAACGTTCCCAGGGGATCGGTTCGGGTGACTGCCGGTGGAAGACAATTGCAGGAAGGAATCGATTATGTGGTGAACTATCAGGCCGGTACCGTACAGATATTGGACCCCAGTTTGGAAGCTTCCAACACGCCCATCAATATATCCGTAGAAAACAACGCGGTTTTTGGTCAACAGACGAGACGTTTTACAGGGGTAAATGTGGAGCACCAGTTCAACGAAAACTTTGTATTGGGCGGAACCTTGCTCAATCTCAATGAGCGGCCCCTGACCCAAAAAGCGAATTTTGGGATTGAGCCGGTGAATAATACTATTTTTGGTCTTAATGGAAACTTTTCGACCGAAGTGCCCTTCTTGACCCGTTTGGTCAATAAATTGCCCAACATCGACACCGATGTACCTTCGAATTTCTCCTTTAGGGGTGAGGTTGCCGTCTTGCAGCCCAGTTCTCCCAAAAATGCCGATTTTGAAGGCGAAACAACCTCTTATCTCGATGATTTCGAAGGGGCCCAAGCCCTTATCGATATTCGTTCCTCCTTAGGGTGGGTTTTGGCCAGTCCGCCAAAGGTTTTCGCGGATGCGGCGGCCAATAATCTCGAAAAAGGGTATAATCGGGCAAGATTGGCTTGGTACACCATTGACCCGATATTTTACACCAACCAGCGACCGTCCAGTATTAGTGATAGCGATATTTCGGATAATACGGCTCGAAGGGTCTTCATCGATGAGGTTTTTCCCCAAGTAGAAGTAGCCCAAGGGCAGACCCGACAGCAAACTACTCTGGATTTGGCGTACTATCCCCGTTTAAAGGGCCCCTATAACGCCAATCCAAGCTTTACTGAAGGGAGCGAGCAGAACTGGGGAGGTATCATGCGTTCGTTGAGCAGCACCAATTTTGAGCAGGCGAATGTAGAGTTCATACAATTTTGGGTGATGGATCCCTATGCCGATAATATCGGTACCAGCCCTGGAAAGTTGGTTATTGACTTGGGAAACATCACCGAGGACGTATTGCCCGATGGGAGAAAACAGTACGAAAACGGACTCCCGGTCACCCCTGCGGATACCCCGGCAAGGGATACCGAATGGGGTCAGGTGCCCCAGACGCAGGCATTGGTGTATGCTTTCGATGTCGATGAGGCGAGCCGACAGGCACAGGATGTCGGTTTTGACGGCTTGCTCGATAGTGAGGAAGCGGCAATCTATGGGAACGATAATCCGGAGGATCCCGCCAATGATAACTACGAATATTTTTTACAACGGGAAGGAAGCATCCTCAATCGCTATCTACACTTTAACAACACCCAGGGGAATTCCCCCATCGAAGTAACCAACGACAACAGGGGAAATACCACTTTGCCCGATGTAGAGGATATTGATCGCGACCTAACCATGAATACGGTCGATAGCTACTACAGTTATGAAATCGACATAGAACCCGGTACCGATATCGGAGATCGGTACGTAACCGATGTGCGTGATACGGTGTATGCCGCTCCTAGAATCCCGGATGGAAGTACGCGAAGGAGCCGTTGGATACAGTACAAAATTCCATTGAGCGATTTTACCGATCGAGTAGGGGGCATTAGCGACTTTCGTTCGATCAGTAGCATGCGTATGTACTTGACCGGATTCACCGATGATGTGGTGCTGCGTTTCGCTACCTTGGATTTGGTACGAGGCGATTGGCGTACCTATACGAAATCGCTTCGAACGGCTAGCTTGGGTGCCGAACTTCCTCCCGATGAGACGGGAAGTACCCTGGACGTCAACGCGGTGAACATCCAGGAGAATGAGCAGCGAAGTCCCGTCCCCTATGTACTGCCACCCGGGGTGCGCAGGGAACAGCTGAATAATAACAACACCATCGTACAACAGAACGAACAATCCCTTTCCTTGGTGGTCAACAATTTGGGCCCACAGGATTCTCGCGGGGTGTTCAAAAACCTGAACATCGACCTGCGGCAGTATGAAAATTTGAAGATGTTCATACACGCCGAGGAGGTCGGAATCGAGTTACGACCTTCGGTAGCCCCTTTAGCCGGTTTCCTCCGGATTGGAACCGATTTCTCCGAGAATTTCTATCAAATAGAGTTACCCTTGGAATTTACTCCGTGGGGGTCTCGTTCGGAAGAAGCGATTTGGCCCACTGCCAATCGTATGGATATTCCATTGGATGATTTGAAGAGAATCAAATCGTTGCGTATCAACCTCAGAAGCGATAACGTTCCGTTGAGTGAACTCCGCTATTATGAGATTGTAAACGGGGAGGTCGTACCGGTCGGGGAGTTCGATCCGCGAACGCCGGGGCGTTTACGCATCGGAATCAAGGGAAACCCCTCATTGGGAAACATTCGCAGCATGATGGTGGGTGTTAAAAATGTCAGTGATCAAGTACAGGCGGGAGAGGTTTGGTTCAATGAGTTACGGCTCGCAGGCCTTGATAATCAAGGGGGCTGGGCCTCGGTTGTGGCAATGGACGCCAACATTGCCGATTTTGCCAACGTAACCGCGACGGGTAGTACCAGCACTTCCGGTTTTGGGGCTATCGACCAAATGCCGAACGAAAGGGCCAGGGAAGATGCTATCTCCTACGATATAGTTACCAACGTCAACCTTGGTCAATTACTACCTCCGAAGTGGGGTATACAACTGCCCTTCAACTACGGCATATCGGAACAATTGATCACCCCGGAATTCGATCCCGAGTTCGACGACCTGCGATTGGATGACTTAATTGATACCGCAGTCAGTGAGGAAGACGCTGAAAATATACGGGAACGGGCCGAGGATTATACAAAAAGGACCAGCTTGAACCTCATTGGGGTACGTAAGAATAGGGGAGAGGAAGCCGAGGCGAATTTCTATGATATCGAGAATTTCACCTTCAACTATTCCTACAATGAAACACAACACAGGGATTTTGAGATTGAAAGCTTGAACGACCAGAGTGTCGTTGCCGGATTTGTTTATAACCATAATTTTAAACCGGTGGAGGTGGCGCCCTTTGCCAAAAATGATTCCCTTTTTACGGGGAGGTACTGGCAGTGGCTAAAGGAATTGAACCTGAGTTTATTGCCCACAAGTGTCTCGGTCAATTCGGATATCAATAGGCAATTCAATCGACAGACCTTTCGAAATGTTATTCCGGCCGGTGAAGACCCCGAGAACTTTTTATCGCTTCCCGAATTACAGCAACGCAACTATTTATTCAATTGGCAATACGCCGTGAACTATAGCCTCACCAAGTCTTTGCGGTTGAACCTCACGGCCTCCAACAACCGTATCGTCCGCAACTATTTGGAAGACCCAAACAATCCCGAATCCGAGATTGATAAGGCGCTGGGACTATGGGACGGTTTTTGGGATTTGGGAGAACCCAACCGGCATTCCCAGCAAATGCAGTTGAACTATGAGATTCCCTTTGCCAAGATTCCCGCGCTGGATTTTATCAATGCCCAGTATTCGTACACCAGCAATTACGATTGGCAGCGGGGGGGCGATGCCCTCAATTTGGCGGTCGCCGAACAGCAGAATCCCGATGTGCCCAGAGAGAATCTCGATATCGTTTCGATCAACAACATTCAAAATTCAAATTCGCATAACATAACGGCCTCCATGACCTTGCAGAAGTTCTACGACCTAATCGGTCTAAAAAAGAACGATGGTAAGTCGGTAGCCAGCCAAGCTCCGGTACGGAGGGACAAAGCGGGTAATCCCGCTGAAGGCACGGGAAATACCCCTAAAAAGACAAGTGGGCTTTGGAATACCGCTGTTGATATCGTGACCATGGTAAAGCGGTTGAATGTCAATTATAATGAAACCAATGGTACGGTACTCCCCGGCTATACGCAAAATGTTGGTTTTATCGGTTCCACACGACCTACTTTGGGCTTTGTATTCGGTAGTCAGTCCGACGTACGTTTTGAAGCGGCCCGTAATGGTTGGTTGACCAGTTTTGATGGGTTCAACGAACAGTTTATCAGACGTACCAACAAGCAGTTGAATATCACGGCAACGGCACAACCCACGCCCGATATTACCATCGATTTGGTGGCCGACAGGCAGTTTTCCAACAGCTTGCAGGAGAACTATGAGCTTGATTTTACGACACCGGAGGTGTATCAGAGCCTCACCCCCAACAACTTTGGAAACTTCAGTATCTCCACGATGATGATCGGTACCGCTTTTGGAAAGAGCGATGAATTTGATTCGGAGACTTTCGAGGAGTTCAAACAAAATAGGATCACTATCGCGAATCGTTTGGTAAACGACCGTGGGCAAGTTCCGGGAACCTTGGATGACGACGGTTTTCCAGAACTGTACGGAAAAACCAGTCAAGATGTGCTGCTCCCGGCTTTTTTTGCTGCCTATACCGGGCAAGATGTCAATAGGGTAAATTTGGATATTTTTAGGGAAATACCCATTCCGAACTGGAACATCAAGTACACGGGTTTAATGCGCAACAAATGGTTCAAAAAGAAATTCAAACGGTTTTCGGTACAGCATGGGTATCGTGCGGCCTATAGCATTAATTCATTTCAGACGAACTTGGAACGTCAACAATTGATAAAGGACGGTCTTCCGGCGGTCGACCCGGAAACGAACGATTTGCTTCCTGAGTTGATTTTGAACAATGTGGTCCTAACAGATCAGTTCAATCCGTTGGTCCGTCTGGACTTCGAAATGCAGAATTCGGTGAGCGTATTGGCCGAAGTGCGCACCGATCGTGCCCTATCATTGAGTTTGGATAATAACTTGATGACCGAGATCAATGGCAAGGAATACACCCTTGGTTTGGGATATCGCGTCAAGGATGTACAGTTCGTCACCAATATTGGAGGCAATAAAACACGTCTCAAGGGGGATTTGAACCTCAAGGCCGACTTGAGTCTGCGGGACAATATTACCATCATAAGAAACCTCGACATCGACAACAACCAGATTACGGCGGGGCAGAACCTTTTGTCCATCAAGTTTACGGCCGACTATGCCTTGAGCAAGAACCTGAACGCGCTCTTCTTTTACGACCATTCGTTCTCCCAATTTGCGGTATCGACCGCTTTCCCACAGACAACGATCAATACCGGCTTTACGTTGCGATACAACTTCGGGAACTAGTAAGGAAGTTAGTGATCGGTATTCAGTTGGCAGTTGCAGTAGATAGGAATTCGTATCAAGCTTCCAGCTTCCAGACTTCGTCACATGATATTGAGCATCCAGCATCCTTCACCTAGCATCCAATATTCAGCAATTTCTGAATTTGTATTTGAGTTTGAACTTTCAATGGTAGCGAACCTCAACTTTTTTTGAATACCTTCCCCTAATCCGTTACATTTGTCCGACTAATTAATGCCATAAAAATGAATATACCATCAGAATTAAAGTATACCAAAGACCACGAATGGGTGCGTGTGGAAGGTGATATCGCTACAGTGGGAATTACCGATTTTGCGCAAGGTGAATTGGGTGATATCGTCTACGTCGAGGTAGAAACCGTTGATGAAACCCTGGATAGGGAGGAGGTTTTTGGCACGGTAGAGGCGGTAAAAACGGTTTCCGATCTGTTCCTTCCGTTAAGTGGGGAAATTATCGAATTCAATGCTGCCCTGGAAGATGAGCCCGAAAAAGTGAATTCGGATCCCTACGGTGAAGGATGGATGGTAAAAATTAAGCTGAGCACGCCGTCGGAAGTAGACGATTTGCTTAGTGACGAAGGCTACAAGGAGCTAATCGGTGCTTAGAAAATCAAGGTTCACGCTCGCCTTTTTTGTATGGATGGCTGCGGTGACCTTTCTGAGCCTTGGTTCTTTTTCGAATACCGACCTACCCGATATTCGTATTCCAAGTTTTGATAAAGTGGTGCACTTTGGCTTCTATTTCGGGGCTGTGATACTTGGCTGTTTCTTTGTCAGGGAACGTACCTCTGGGAATTATGGTTTTAAAAAGACCCTATTTATCATGTTCTTCGTGGCCTTGGTTTATGGTACAATTATTGAGGTATTACAAGCGGAACTGACCACCCAAAGAGACGGAAATACATATGATGCCCTGGCAAATTCAATTGGGGCTTTGGCCGGTACATTTGTCATATGGTCGTTATTTGCAGGTAAAAGACAATTAAAATGGAAGTATTAATTGTTTTTTTTAGGATTATTTAATTAAATTAGCAATCACTAAAACTCATAGATATGGAAGTTAAAAAGAATCCGAAGGCGGATGTAGGAAGAAACAGCGGCCTCTATTTTGTAATAGGGTTGGCCTTGGTGATGTTGATCGTATGGCGTGCATTGGAATGGAAAACATATGAGGACGACAACAATTACGATATCTCCATGAACGTGGACGATATGTTGGATGAGGAAGTACCGATGACCGAACAGATCAAGACCCCTCCACCACCACCACCTCCGGCTGCCCCGGAGATTATTGAGGTTGTCGAGGATGAAGAAGAAGTAGAGGAAACCGTAATCGAGTCTACCGAGACGAGTCAGGAAGAAGAAATTGTTGAGATAGATGACGTTGAGGTAGAAGAAGTCGAAGAGGATGTAGACGTACCTTTTGCAGTTATCGAGGATGTACCGATTTTTCCCGGCTGTGAGGGGGAAAGCGATAAAAGGGCTTGCTTTCAGAGCATGATGCAAAAGCACATCAGCAAAAACTTCCGTTATCCTGAAATAGCTCAAGAAATGGGTGTTCAAGGCCGGGTAAGCGTAATGTTCGTTATCCAGAAAGACGGTAGTATCGGAAATATCAGAATGCGTGGTCCGGACAAGAACTTGGAAAAAGAGGCTGCCAGAATCATCGGAAAACTTCCTAAGATGACACCGGGCAAGCAACGGGGAAGAGCGGTACGGGTACCTTTCAGTATCCCAATTACCTTCAAGCTTCAGTAGTAAGAACGAAATTTTGAAAAAGTCCGATCATTCATTTGAGTCGGACTTTTTTTGTGGGTTTGTATTTCGTTACAACGGTTTTAAACTTTTGTAAAAGGTCTCTCGGAGACGTTCGGGTTTTATCTAGCCATTTCCATGCTTTTCATTATATGCTGCCGTTAAGGTAGTATCCGCAATAACTTGTTCCAGCGATTTTCCCGCATCGATTTGTGCCTGTACCTTGGCTTTGATATCTTCCAACATCGATATATATAACTTTAACCCTGCCCGATTGGAAGGTCTACCATGCCCGGGAATTATTTTGGTATCTTCATTGATGACCAGAAGGGCCTTTTTACGGGCATCGATATAGCCCCGGACACTCCAGCCACTTTTAAGGTCAATAAAAGGATATCGTCCCGAAAAATAGGTATCACCCATGTGCAAGACATTGTTTTGCATAAAGTAGACCAATTGCATCACCATCGGTATGCGCTTGGTGGACGTGAAAGGCCATAATGGTTTCCTCACCATCATAACAGGTGGCATCTTCCGAAAAAGTAACTTCGGGCGGACTTTTACGGTAGTCATCCAATGAAATCTCCTGAGCTTCCAATTTTGCTTTTTGGTTGCCCATGATTCGGGTACGTACATTGTCCTGGGCTATCAATACCGTGTTTTTGGAATTGAATTTGGCGTTCCCTCCCGAATGGTCCCTGTGCATATGGGTATTGAACAAATAGGCAATAGGTTGTTCTGTCAAGGTGCCAATGGCCGTCTTGATTTTACCGCTCAGACGATCAAACTGGTCGTCGATCATAAAAACATGTTCCTGTCCGACATAGATGCCAATGTTACCCCCTTATCCAGTGAGCATATAAAGTTGTTGGGATAGGGTGTCTATAGTAATAATGACCTCCTTTTCCTGGGCGTTAAATTCGGTAAGACCCATCAGAAACAAAGACATTAGTAAAATCGACAGTCGTTTTTTTATGGTTGCAAGTGTTATATTTTTCCAAATATAGGATAAACCTCTCCATTTCGTTGCAGAAATAGCGGTTGCAGGCTATCTTTGCAGCCGTTAAAAACGACAGATGAAAACTGCGGTGGGTACGGCGATAAATACCTCTTGGTCTTTGGCTTTCTCCGATTTCAAGGAGATCACGAAAGCCAGGCTTGCCGTAAGTGTTGTTTTCTCTTCAATCGCAGGTTACTTTTTAGGGGCCGACCAAATTAGTTGGCTTTCCATCATACTGCTTGCTTTTGGTGGCTATTGTATGGTGGGCGCTTCGAACGCGTATAATCAGGTGATAGAGAAAGACCTCGATGCCCTGATGAAGCGTACTATGAACAGACCGATACCCGCCGGTAGAATGTCTGTAAACAAGGCGATGGCGATTGCAATTACGCTTACGCTTCTGGGAGTTGTTTCACTCTATTATCTGAACCCGAAAACCGCCATGTTCGGAGCGATTTCGATTTTTCTGTATACGAGTGTCTACACCCCTCTAAAGACCAAAACCCCCTTGGCCGTTTTTGTAGGCGCCTTTCCCGGTGCAATACCTTTTATGCTGGGGTGGGTGGCCGCTACGAACGATTTTGGAATAGAGCCAGGGACGTTGTTCATGATTCAGTTTTTTTGGCAATTCCCCCACTTCTGGGCGTTAGGGTGGATGCTTGACGATGACTATAGAAAAGGTGGGTTCAAGATGCTGCCCACCGGTAAGAAGGACGGGGCGACCGCCTTGCAGATCATCATGTACACCATTTGGATGTTGGTTATTTCCGTCATTCCCGTATTCGGAATTACCGGGACCTTACAATTGTCGATACCCGCTGCCATACTGGTTTTTTTGATGGGGTTGGTCATGTTGTTGTTTGCGTTTAGATTGTACGAAAAAAGGGATAATGCATCCGCCAGAAAGCTCATGTTGGCGAGTGTGAGTTATATCACCTTGATGCAACTGGTATATGTGGCGGATAAAATGATACGGATATGGATTTGACCCGAGGCACCGAGAAAGAGAAAACCGACAGGGCAAAGAAAATGATGCTCTGGTTCGGTATCGTTAGTTTACTAATGGGATTTGCAGGGTGGACCAGTGCCTATATCGTGAGTAGTAGCCGTGAGGATTGGATTTCGGATATACAGTTGCCAAACTCCTTTTTTGTGAGTACTGCCGTGATTCTAGTAAGTAGCATCACATACATCCTTGCAAAAAAAGCCATAGCAACGAACAATAGCAAAAGAGGTACTTCACTATTGTGGGGTACCTTGGGTTTGGGAATCGCCTTTATTGTACTCCAGTTCCGTGGTTTTGAAGAGATGTTGGCCAACGGGTATTATTTCACCGGACCTACCAGCAACATCAAAATGTCCTATGTGTTCCTGATTGCCGCGGTACACATAGCGCACGTGGTGGCGGGCCTCCTTTCATTATCGGTGGTGTTGTATAAACAAGTTAAGGGAAAATACTCTTCCCAAGAATACTTGGGAGTTTCCTTGGGAGCCACATTTTGGCATTTTCTGGATCTTTTATGGATCTATCTAATGCTATTTATGACCTTTGTGAAATAATAATTTGATGGAAAGACTGTTTTGATAACAATTCAGCTTTTGTATGGGCGAAAAAAATGTAAATTTGCACAAACTTTAACCATTCTTTATAATTTATGGATTCTACGGTAACATCAGCTTCGGAAGAAAACGTTTGGGGAGGTGGAAATAGACCCCTAGGTGCCAGTTACGGCAAATTAATGATGTGGTTCTTCCTAGTTTCGGATGCTTTGACGTTCTCCGGATTTTTGGCTGCCTACGGTTTTTCAAGATTCAAATTTATCGAGACTTGGCCCATTGCAGACGAGGTATTTACCCACGTTCCGTTTTTCCATGGGAACTTTCCCATGTACTACGTGGCCTTCATGACCTTTATTCTGATTATGTCATCCGTAACGATGGTACTCGCCGTGGATGCAGGACATAGAATGAAGAAAAACGCCGTAATCTGGTATATGTTCCTGACCATTATCGGAGGTGCCATTTTCGTCGGTTCCCAGGCGTGGGAATGGGCAACTTTTATAAAGGGAGATTATGGCGCGATCGAGACCAGGGGGGGTAGGATTTTACAGTTTGTAAGTGCCGAGACCGGTGAACGCTTGGCGCTGTCGGAATTTGCCGAAACCATACCCGATGAAAGGGAAAAACTGACGAGAAATGAGGGTGTTTGGTTTATGTCCGAAGGGTATCTGCCAAGTTATACCGTCACCGAGGTGATTGAAGGTCTAAAAGCAAATACCGATGTGCTCATACGGACGGAACAGATCAGTGAGGAAGGGGAAAAGGTAGTTTTGGATAGGAATGCTTCCCTGGAAAAAATCAAAGACGGCACTTTGGTTGTAGAAGGTGCCAACCTTATTAGAAACGAATATGGCAGCAGATTATTTGCCGATTTCTTTTTCTTTATCACCGGATTTCATGGCTTCCACGTATTCTCTGGGGTCGTTATCAATATTATTATTTTCTTTAATGTTATTTTAGGTACCTATGAGCGTAGGGGACATTATGAAATGGTCGAGAAAGTAGGGTTGTACTGGCACTTTGTTGATTTGGTGTGGGTATTTGTATTTACCTTTTTCTATCTCGTATAACATAGTTGAATGAGCGCCTTGGTGCCCAGCGTGGTTTTGGTAGGGCGTAACTTTTTAAAAATTATATTGCAGTAAGTATGGCACACGAACACAAATTAGAGATTTTCCGGGGACTTCTGAAGTTCAAGTCGAACACTTCCAAAATTTGGGGGGTTCTGATTTTTTTATCGGTAGTGACGGCGATTGAGGTCGCTTTAGGTATTACAAAGCCAGCGGTTCTCACAGGAAACACCTTTTTGGGAATGAAATTGTTGAACTGGATATTCATTCTCTTGACCTTGGTAAAAGCGTATTATATCGCATGGGATTTCATGCACCTCAGGGATGAGAAGACTTCGCTTCGGAGAACAGTGGTATGGACCCCTATCTTCCTGGTAGCCTATTTGATTTTTATTCTGTTGTTCGAGGCCGATTATGTTTACAATGTGTACAAAGACGGTTACATAAAATGGAATTTTTAACAGTGCACTAAACTATAACCCATAATAGAGAAAAGACGGTTTTCGAACCGTCTTTTCTTGGTTTAGGTATCGAATAGTACAAAATATAGGGTTGTACATGTTTCGTGAACTTGCCGGAACCGGTGGATTTCTCTTAAAGGAATTTTCCCTATTGGGATAATGTTAAGAATTACGAGGAACGGGTTTTTCTTTTTCTGTTTTATCTTTGCCATCAACTTGGATTTATGAAAAAAACGGTTGTTTTAGTTGCCCTCTTCGTACTGCCCATTGTGGCCTATCTCTTTTTTTTGTCGGGTACGAATAATTTTGGAAGGCTTCCGACGCTTACCGAAAATGTAGTCGATATCGATGACGTAGATAGCGGGGTTTCCTTTAAGGACAAGATTACGATTCTGGGTTTTCTGGGGCGTGATGTTCAGCTGAAAAAAGCGAATGCCTTCAATTTAAACCAGAAAATATACAAGCGGTTTTACGAGTTCAATGATTTTCAATTCATTATGATGGTGCCAGAAGGTATGGAATCCGAAGTGGCAGCCCTTAAGAGCGAATTAGGTACTTTTACCGATACCCAAAAATGGGTGTTTGTTTTTGCCAAGGAGCTGGAAATTCGGACCGTATTCGAAGGCCTTGAAACCGATTTGAAACTGAACACGGACCTTTCGACTCCCTATGTTTTTATCATTGATAAAGACGGCAATCTTCGTGGACGTACCGATGATGAGGATGAGGGTACCAAATATGGGTTCGACACTACTTCCGTCGCCGAACTAAACAATAAAATGGAGGATGACGTTAAGATTATTTTGGCCGAGTACCGACTGGCACTTAAAAAAAACACGGCGCGAAGGGATAAGTAACGGGACTTTGCGGTAATGGCCAGTTTGTGCGGATTATTTGTTTAAACGGTTTTTTCCCAGTCTTTGACTGCTGGTCGTTGATAGAACGAATATGGGTAAAAAAAAATATACATACGTTTGGGTATCCCTGATCGTCTTGATCTTTGGGATTATCGTGATTCCTAGAATCGTTGATAGGGTGAAAGAGGGTTCGGTTGTGCAGAACGATCGTATGAATGTCAGAAACAACGATGATCCCCTGGCCTATGTATTGCAGAACGGAAAAAAGAGAAGGGTACCCCCTTTTGCCTTTCTCAACCAGGATAGCTTGGTAATTTCTGATAAGGACTATCTTGGGAAAGTGTATGTGGTCGAGTTCTTTTTTACCAGTTGTCCTTCCATTTGCCCGATTATGAACAAGAATTTGGTAGAAATTCAGAATGCGTTTTCAGGTAGGGACGACTTCGGCATCGCGTCTTTCTCCATCACTCCTGAATACGACACCCCAAGAGTTCTAAAGGAATATGCCGAGCGTAACGGTATCACCGATTTGGATTGGAATCTAATGACGGGTGATCGAGAAAAGATTTATGAACTGGCGAATGCGGGGTTTTATATCTTCGCGGCGGAAGCCCCTGAAGTCCCCGGTGGATTTGAGCATTCCGGACTGTTTGCGCTTATAGACAAAAAAGGATACATTCGTTCAAGAGTAGATGAATTCGGAAACCCGATCGTGTATTATAGAGGAACGATCACCGAAAGTCAAGGAACTAACGAGGAGGGGGAAACTGAACAGATTTCCATACTAAAGGAAGATATTAAAAAACTATTGGAAGAGTAGATGGACGCCACTGTTGACAAAGAAAAAAAGTTCAATCGGTTGATCACTATAGTATCGATTATTGTACCGGTAGTTGTAGCGATTTTGTTCGGTGTAAAGATTCCAAATGTTGAACGCCTTGGTTTTCTACCTCCTATCTATGCCTCAATCAACGGGCTCACAGCGGTATTATTGATAATAGCTATATGGGCGATTAAAAATGGAAAAAGACAATTACATCAGAATTTGATGACCAGCTGTATCGTGCTATCGGTCCTGTTTTTGCTAATGTATATTGCCTATCATATGACCGCTGAATCAACGGCCTACGGTGGTGAAGGGACGATGCGTTATGTATATTTCTTTATTTTGATATCCCATATTGCGCTTTCTATTGTCATCATTCCGCTGGTGCTAAAGACCTACGCCAGGGCTTACTTAAAAAAGTTTGAGGCCCATAGAAAATTGGCAAGGATAACTTTTCCCATATGGTTATACGTGGCCATTACCGGTGTGGTGGTTTATTTGATGATCTCACCGTATTACGTCAATTGAAAAATAAGACCCAAGGGTGGTCGAGAGGTTTAAGATGCGAAAGAGTATAATTTTCATGGTAGTTTTTATATTGCTGTTCACGCCCGGGTTGGCCGAGGCCCAATGTGCGATGTGCAGGGCGGTGCTGGAAAGTGAGGGAAATGTATCTACGGCGGAAGGAGTTAATAACGGTATCGTCTATTTAATGGCAATACCTTATATTTTAGTGGGCGTGTTGTTCTACTTTGTCTATAGAAAGGTAAAGGCCTAATCCATACGAGGTTTTTAACTTTTTTTTAAGATATCAACTGTAACATTTTGGTTTCCTCAAAGTCTTATGTACGTATGACGTCCCCTGTTGTACGCATCAATCAAAAACCAATCACATGTTCGACATTGAAAGATGGCAAGAAATCTTTGATACCATCCGCAAAAATAAGTTGCGTACCTTCCTTACAGGACTTTCCGTAGCATCCGGTATATTCATTTTAGTGATTTTATTAGGTTTTGGTCAAGGCATGCAAAATGGTATAGCCCAGGAGTTTCAGCGGGATGCAAGCAATATGATCGGGGTGTATACCCAGGTAACTACCAAAGAATATAAAGGCCTGAATCCAGGCCGTGTGATTCAATTACGGGACGAGAACTATGAGTTCGTCGAAAAACTGCACGCGGACAAGCTGGAGTATAAATCCCCCATGTATCGTGTTTTTGATGCCTCGATTACCTATGGAAAGGAATCGGGCGCCTATTCGATTTGGGGAACTTCCCCCCATTTTCAACAACTGGAGAACGCCTTTATGTCGTACGGGCGTTTCTTGAACTACAAAGATTCGCAAGAGAAGGCAAAAGTGGTGGTCATCAGTAATAAAATCCACCGGGAGTTAATGAACGGCATCGAAAATCCCATAGGGGAGCATATTGAAATTTCCGGACTCAGCTTTCAGATTGTCGGGGTGTATGGTGATGTCGGAGGGGAACGGGAAGAGGAGAAAATTTATATGCCGGTTTCCACCGCCCAAGGGGTCTACAACGGGGCCGACCGGCTCAATATGATGTATTTCACCCTAAAACCGGCTGAAACTTTTGAACAATCTTTAGCGGAATCAACACGCTTTACCGAAGAATTGAAGACCTATTTAAAACAAGTACATACGGTGGCACCGGATGATTTAAGCGCAATCAATACCTTTAATACCCTTGAGGAGGTGAAGCGCTTTTATAATCTCACAGGCGGCATTCGTTTCTTTTTCTGGTTTGTTGGTATTTGTACCATCGTAGCCGGTATTGTCGGCGTCAGCAATGTCATGTTGATCATAGTGAAGGAACGCACCAAGGAAATAGGAATCCGAAAGGCGCTGGGGGCCAAACCCATTTCGGTAATCGGATTGATTTTGCACGAGGCGATTTTCGTAACCGCCGTATTCGGTTTCGGGGGCCTCATTTTTAGTATGGGGCTATTGGAAATCTTTGGTCCGATGGTAGAGGTTGACTATGTGGTAAACCCCTCCATTGATTTTCGAGTGGCGTTGATTACGGTATTTCTACTGATTTTGGCAGGCGCCTTGGCAGGTTTTTTTCCTGCTTACCGAGCAGCAAAAATTAAACCGATTATTGCCCTGCGCGATGAATAGTGATTAATGTACCAAGTGGACTAAAAAAGCAATAAAATCTACCATATGTTCAATAGAGACCGTTGGAGCGAAATTCTACAGGTACTGACCACCAACTGGTTCAGGACGGTACTAACCGCCTTCGGGGTTTTCTGGGGAATCTTCATCCTCATCATTTTATTGGCCGCAGGAAAAGGATTGGAAAATGGCATACGGGCCGATTTTGGTGATATCGCTACCAATACCATGTTTATGTGGACGCAAAGTGTTACCAAAGCGTACAAAGGCCTCCCGAAGGAACGGACTTTCAACTTCAAAGTAGACGATGTCGATGCCATCTGGAGGAATATTCCCGATCTGCGATTTGTTTCCCCAAGAAATCAATCTGGCGGTTTCAGGGGCGCCAGTAATGTCGTCCGGGGGCTCAAAACAGGTGCTTTCAGTATTTACGGTGATTACCCTGAAATCATCAAGCAGCAACCTATGGATATTACTTCGGGGCGGTTCATAAATCACGCCGATATCCAGCAAAAAAGGAAAGTAGCGGTCATCGGTACCGATGTTCGAAAAAGCCTCTATGAAAATGACGAGGAGGTACTGGGTAGTTATATCAAGATCAATGGGGTGAATTTTATGATTATCGGTACCTACCATAAGGGTAATGCCGACGGCGACAGCAATGCACAAAAGGAAATATATACCCCATTCACCACCTTTTCGCAGGTTTTCAATCGGGCCGACAATGTGGGTTGGATGGCCATTACCGCCGTTGACGGGACACCGATTACCCAAATAAAGGAACGGATATTCAGCCTTTTAAAAGAAAGGCATACCATACATCCCGAAGACCTGCGTGCCATCGGTCACTTTGATCTCTTTGAACAGTTCAGTAGGGTCGTACGTCTTTTCGGGGCCTTGGAATTCATTGCCTATTTTGTCGGGGTTTTGGTATTATTGTCGGGTATTATCGGGGTGAGTAACATTATGCTCATCGTGGTCAAGGAGCGGACCAAGGAGATAGGCATACGCCGTGCTTTGGGGGAGGGGCCTTGGTCGATAAAAAAACAGGTCTTGATGGAATCGATATTTTTGACCATTATTTCCGGCATGGCGGGTATTGTGCTGGGCGCATTGTCTATCTATGGTATTAACTATATCTTGGAGATGAACGGCCCGGTAGATATGTTCGTTAATCCGAATGTTAATTTGGGGGTAGTGGTGGTGGCCCTCATCATTCTAATTATTTCGGGGCTTTTGGCTGGTTTTATCCCCGCTAATAGTGCCATTCGTGTAAGACCTATCGAAGCGTTGCGTGCGGAGTAAGGTTCCGATGTAGCTAAAAAATAGAGTACATAACAAGTAAATAGTATCCATCAAATCAAACTAAATACAAAATGAAAAAAACGATCACTATTATTATATTACTCACGATTGTCGTGGCCTTCGGCGGATCGATGTACTATTTATACCAAAAAAATGCGGAGGATCCGGTGGTCTATGAAACCGAGAAACCTTCCAAACAGAACATTGTCAAAAAAACTGTGGCTACCGGAAGTATTCTTCCCTTGGAAGAAGTATTGATAAAACCCAATATCTCCGGGGTCATCGAAGAAATATTTGTCGAGGGCGGCGACTATGTGAAATCGGGCGATTTGATATGTCGTATAAAAGTGGTTCCCAACCTGAACGCCTTGAACGATGCCCGCAATGCCATTGACGAGGCCAAAATCGCGTTAGACGATCAAAAGCGAAATCTGGACCGACAAAAAAGCCTATTCGATAAGGGCGTGATTTCGAAAGTTGACCTGGAAAGGGCCGAGGTGAGCTTTGATCAAGCGAAACAGGCATTCGGTGCCGCCAATAAGCGCTATGATATCGTAAAAACGGGAACGGCAAAAGGCTACGGAAATGCGGCAAACACCCAGATACGTGCTACTGTTAGTGGTATGGTGTTGGAAGTGCCCGTAGAGGTGGGCAATCAGGTCATCGAAAGTAACAATTTTAACGAAGGCACCACCATTGCGGCCATCGCGGATGTGGAGAAGATGATTTTTGAGGGAAAGGTCGATGAATCCGAAGTAGGCAAGATTAAGGAAAACCTACCTTTAGAGATTACCGTAGGGGCCATTGAAGATCAAAAGTTTGATGCAGTTCTGGATTATATCGCTCCTAAGGGAAATGAAGAGAACGGAGCTATTCAGTTCGAGATAAAGGGAACATTGACAAAGAGCGATACTACCTTTATTCGTGCCGGCCTAAGCGCCAACGCATCGATAATTCTTGCCAAGGCCGATAGTGTTCTTGCCCTGAAAGAGGCACTGGTACAATTCGATTCTACTTCTAAAAAGCCCTTTGTGGAAATTGAGACCGGCGACCAGCAGTTCGAGCGAAAGGACGTGGAGTTGGGAATCAGCGATGGGATTTATGTCGAGATTAAATCGGGTATAGCGGCAGATGATAAGATAAAGGTCTGGAACCAAATAAAGCCAGCGGAATTCGCAGAGAACAATTAACAAAATATTTGGTGCAAGTTTTGTAACAAATTAACATCTTGTGTGTCTTATTGGCAGTGATAGCTAATTAGGTGGCACAAACCACTAATCAAACCAATATGATTGAAATAAAAAACCTTCACAAATCCTATAAAATGGGTAGCAATGCCCTGCACGTTCTCAAAGGCATCGATTTTTCAGTAAAAGAGGGGGAATTAGTAGCAATTATGGGGTCTTCGGGTTCGGGAAAATCTACCCTTTTGAACATCATTGGAATGTTGGACACCCTCGACGAGGGTAGTTATACCTTGGATGGGGTGCCTATTAAAGATTTGAATGAAACCAAGGCGGCCAACTATAGGAATAAGTTTCTAGGCTTTGTTTTTCAATCTTTTAACCTTATCAATTACAAAAATGCCATGGAGAATGTGGCGTTACCGCTCTATTACCAAAAGGTAGGCAGAAAGGAACGCCAGGAGAAAGCCATGAAATATTTGGAACAGGTGGGCTTGAAGGAATGGGCCACCCATTTACCAAGCGAACTTTCGGGAGGGCAAAAACAACGGGTAGCCATTGCAAGGGCCATGGCGGCAGAACCCAAGGTACTGTTGGCCGATGAACCTACCGGAGCCTTGGATAGTACCACATCTTACGAGGTCATGGATTTAATACAGAAAATCAACGATGAAGGAAATACCATCTTGGTAGTAACCCATGAAGAGGATATTGCCCATATGTGCAAACGAATCGTGCATTTAAAGGATGGGGTAATCGTAGAGGATAAAAAAGTAAAACAGGTAAGGGCCAAAAACTATGTTTGATAGGGACATTTGGCAAGAAATTTTTCACAGTATCCGGAACAATAAGTTAAGAACGTTCCTGACAGGCTTTTCCGTGGGCTGGGGAATCTTTATTCTAGTGATGTTATTGGGGTCTGTTAACGGAATGCAGAACGGCTTTACCAAACAGTTCAACGATGACGCGACCAATACAATCTTCATTCGATCCGGAACCACTTCGAAGGCATATGCGGGCTTTGAGAAAGATCGCCGTATTCAATTGCGAAACGACGACGTTCGGTATATCAAAAAAAGTTTTCCAAAAGACCATGAACAGATCAGTGCGCGTATGTTCAGGAATACTTCGGCACGCTATAAAAGTGAAACAGGCACCTATAATGTACAAGCGGTTCATCCCGATTTTCAGGTAATTGAGAAAACCATTGTTACCAATGGTAGATACATCAACGCAAATGATTTAGCATTAGGGGCCAAAGTTGCGGTCATCGGTAGAAAAGTGGCGGAAGATCTTTTTGACGACGAGGACCCCATAGGCAAATTTGTGGAATTTAATAGTCTACCCTTTCGGGTAATTGGTATTTTTATCGATGAAGGCGACGATAACGCCGAGCGAAATATCTATGCCCCCCTAACTACCTATCAGAAAATTTATGGGAATACCGATGAGATCGATCAAATAGCGCTCACGTATAATCCTTCCTACGATTTGCCGAAGGCATTGGAGTTCTCGCGGCGTCTGGAAACTATTCTGAAAAGAAAGCACCAAGTGGCTCCGGAAGATCAATCCGGGATTCGAATTTTCAATTATGCCGAGGCCTTTTCCGACATCAGCACATTTACCGGTGGGTTAAGTTTCATGAGCGTGGTCGTGGGAATTTTAATTTTGATCGCTGGTATCGTCGGAATTGGAAACATCATGGTCTTTATTATCAAGGAGCGAACCAAGGAAATTGGCGTTCGAAAAGCCTTAGGGGCAAAGCCTTCACAAATCATTAAATTGGTTTTGTTGGAATCGGTGTTCATAACGGCTCTTTCCGGATTCATAGGCCTCTTGTTTGCCACCGGCCTCTTGGCACTTGTTGGCCCAAATCTCGACTTTCCGGCATTTTCAAATCCCTCGGTAAGTTTTTCGACGGTAGTCACCGCTACGATTATTTTGGTGGTAGCAGGACTAATAGCCGGCTTTATTCCTGCAATGAAAGCCGCTAGGGTTAAACCAATAGTAGCACTAAGCGATAAGTAATATGTGGATATTCGATAGGGATTTATGGGGAGAAATTTTTAACACCTTGGGCAAGAACATGTTGCGCACCTTTTTGACGATGATAGGGGTTATCCTGGCCATGTTGATTTTGATTCTACTGCTTGGTGGTTCCAACGGATTGAGCAATGGTTTTAATAAAATATTCGAAGGAACGGCGTCTAACAGCCTATTCGTATGGAGCCAAAGAACTTCCGAACCCTACAAAGGATTTGAAAGGGGAAGACGAATTCGCTTTAAAATCGAGGATGCGGAAATCATTAAAAAACAAATTCCTGAAATAGAGGTCCTGGCACCCAGGATTGAGCTGGGCAGCCATCGAGACGTCGTCACGGTTTATCGAAGGGGACGAAAAAGTGGTTCGGCGGTGTATGGAGATTATCCTGAAATCGATAACATCACCAAAAAGAAACTGGTCGAGGGTCGCTTTCTGAACCAGAGCGATATCGACGATTCGAAAAAAGTGTGCGTCATTGGGGAGGAAACCTATAAACTGTTGTTTGACAAGGGAGAAAAGGCGGTCGGGGAAGATATTCGTATAAACGGCGTCTTTTTTAGGATTGTAGGGATTTATAAACCCAATAACAATATTAACATCGATGGCGAGAACGCTGTGTTTATTCCCTTTTCAACCTTTCAAAAGGCCTTTAATTCCGGAGATCGAATGGGTTGGATGGCGATTGCGGTAGATCCCGACACCAAAGTAGCCGTGGTTGAAAGTAAGATTAAAAAGATACTGAAGGCCAAATATGATATTAGTCCCAAAGATGAACGCGCCATAGGAAGTTTCGATATGTCGGAAGTTTTTAACAGTATCTCGGCTTTCACGACCGTCTTGAAGGGATTCTCCTTTTTCGTAGGTATTTTCACGTTGTTGGCAGGAGTTATCGCGATTAGCAATATTTTATTGATAACGGTGAAGGAACGAACCAAGGAAATAGGTGTCAGAAGGGCACTTGGGGCTACTCCCAAGGTGGTGAGAAGGCAAATTGTCTTAGAGGCCATCGTGCTTACAACCTTTGCGGGATTGATCGGTTTTACCATTTCGGTAGGAGCGTTGGCACTGATTGAAATAGCCTTGTCGGGAGGGGATGTGCCTATCGATAACCCGATGATCAATATCCCACAATTTACCGTATCATTTTTGCTAATGGTGGCGTTGAGTACCCTCATCGGGCTCATTCCCGCCAATCGGGCCGTCAAGATCAAACCCATCGACGCGTTGAGGGAAGAATAAAAAGAGATAGCTAACTGAATTCAAATAACAATCAAATCAATTCGAATGAACAAATACGCTAAATACACATTGATCGGTCTTTTGACCATTGGTGTCCTATGGGCGGTTGCTTTCTTCATTAAAAAGAATACGACTCCCACAAAACTATACGAGACCGAGGAACTTGAAAAAAAGGATATCGTGAATCAGGTGATAGTAACAGGCAAGGTGATTCCTGAGGATGAAATCAATATCAAACCACAAATTTCAGGCATTATCAGTAAGATTTACCTGGAAGAGGGGGAGCAAGTAAAGGAGGGAGACCTCATTGCGACCATCAAAGTGGTCCCTAACGAACAGTCGTTGGCCAGTGCTCGTGGTAGGGTACGGAACGCCGAAGTAAGTTTGGCCAATGCCAAATTGGAATTTGACCGAAACAAGGAACTGTTTGATAAAGGGGTCATTGCCAGTCAGGATTTTGCCAACATAAAGTTGACCTATGATCAGGCAAAGCTGGAACTCGAAAATGCCCAAAACGATTATCGTATTATTCGATTGGGTTCGGCAGGGGGCTCTTCGAGCGCGAATACCAATGTACGTTCGACCGTTGCGGGGACCATTTTGGAGATTCCTGTGAAGGAAGGAGATCAGGTGATACAAAGCAACAATTTCAACGATGGCACCACGGTAGCGACCATTGCCGATATGACCAAGATGATTTTTGAGGGAGAGGTCGATGAGGCCGAAGTCGGAAAATTGAAGCTAGGGATGCCTTTGGAGATAAGCTTGGGTGCACTGGAAAAATCCACTTATTCCGCCAAGTTAAAATTTATCGCACCCAAGGGGACCGAGGAGGAAGGCGCCGTTCAATTTAAGATCGAGGGTGACTTGGTAGTGACCGATACTGCTTATGTCCGAGCAGGATATAGTGCAAACGCGGCCATTGTTTTGGAAGAGAAAAAAGACGTATTGGCGATTAAGGAAGCACTGCTGCAGTTCGATAAGGAAACGGAAAAACCTTTTGTCGAGGTCGAGGTCGGGGAGAATGAGTTCGAAAAAAGGGAGTTGGAGCTCGGAGTGAGTGATGGGATCGATGTCGAAGTGGTTTCCGGCTTGGATGAAAATGCCAAAGTCAAGGTCTGGAACGAATTGGAGAAGAAAGACGATAACGAAGACTCCTAAAATCCCATCAGATAACTAATATACCATCAATCAATAATCACGAAAATACCATCACATGAAATTTAAACTAACTGCAGTACTCGTAGTGCTGGCAATAGGCATGCTATCGGCACAACAAAAGAAATGGTCCCTTGAGGAATGTGTGGAATACGCAGTAGAAAACAACCTGAGCATTGCCCAGTTCGAGCTGGATCTTGAAAACGCCAAAATAGATGAATCCGACGCTTTTGGGAATTTGTTACCCGACTTAAATGCAAATGCAAATGCTTCGGAGCGATCTGGTCTGGTGACCAACCCGCAAACAAACATTATTGAACCTGGCCAGATTTTCTCTACTTCGGGAGGGATTTCCTCCAATATGACACTCTTCGATGGTCTGAGAAATATCCATCGGCTGAATAGGGCAAAACTGAACGCATTGGCTAATCAATACCGTTTGGACGATTTAAAGGACGATATACGCCTCAACGTAGCGAACGCCTATTTATCGGTTTTGTCGAACAAGGAGGCCCTCAATGTTGCAAAGGCACAATATGCGGTTACCGAACAGGACTTGAAACGTACCGAGGAATTGGTCGAGTCGGGTGCTCTGCCCAGAGGAGACCTTTTGGAAATTGAGGCAACGGCCGCTAATCAGGAGCAGCAAATCATTAATAACGAGAATTTGGTGTTGATTTCAAGGATCAGTCTGGCACAGCTGCTTCAGATTACCGACTACGAAAACTTCGATATTGTCGACGAAGATTTTGAGGTGCCTCCCTCCGATGTCGTCAATAATTCGGCCAAAACTATCTTTGCCAAGGCCTTGGATTTTCGAAACGATATAAAACTCTCTAAGACCAACATCGAATTGGCGGAGAAGGATTTGGTCATTTCCAAGGGGGCCAGATATCCAACGCTGGGTGCATTCTTTAATTACAATACTTTCTACACCAATCAATTTCAGACATTTGAGAATCCCGCAACGGGAGAAATCGTGTCGTTCAGAAACGATTTTGTCGATCAGCTATGGATCAATGATGGTATTCAATACGGTTTTCAACTGAATGTACCCGTATTCAATGGTTTTAGCGTACGAAATGATATCAAGCGTTCCAAAATCAACGTCGAAAGGGCAAAATTGCAATTGGAACAGGACAAATTAGATTTGGAAACCAATATCAATCAGGCGTACGTTGATGTGGAAAATAGTGCCAAGGCCTATGAGGCGGCACTAAAAACGTATGAAGCAAGAAAACTTGCTTATGACTATTCCAAAGAACGCTTTGACGTAGGTCTAATGGATGCCTTTACTTTTAGTCAAGCGCAAGCAAGGGTCGACAATGCGGCAGCAGAGGTAGTCCGTACAAAGTACGATTATATTTTCAGGATAAAGGTGCTGGAATTCTATTTCGGACTTCCATTGGTGCTAGAGTAAAAATTTAAAAAAATTAAGAGTCCCTGTCGGTTTATAAGCAACTCGGCGGGGCTTTTTGGTTATATTTGCTGCCTGTTATGGCAAACATCCTGAACCTAGAGACTGCGACCACCAACTGCTCGGTAAGTGTGGCGGTTGACGGTAGATTAGTGGCAATAAAGGAACAGAACACGTCCAACTATTCCCATTCCGAAGAGTTACATGTTTTTATAGCCGATGTGCTGGCGGAGGCTTCCTTGGAGGTTTCCGATTTGGATGCGGTTGCGGTGAGCAAGGGGCCAGGGTCCTATACCGGTCTGCGAATCGGTGTGTCGGCGGCCAAAGGCCTGTGTTTTTCCTTGGATATTCCTTTGCTATCGATACCTACTCTTGAAAGTATCGCTTATCAAGTGAATGATGAAACAGTTGATTTTATCATACCGGTATTGGATGCCCGGCGCATGGAGGTGTATTCCGCGGTTTTTGATAAGGAACATCAGTATGTCAGGGAAACAAGGGCCGAAATCATCGATGGGAACTCTTTTAAGGAATATCTGCAAAAAGGAAGGGTACTGCTATTGGGAAGTGGTGCTGAAAAATGTAAAGCAATAATTGACGACAAGCACCTGTCTTATGATTCTTCCATAGTACCTTCGGCACGCGAAATGGCACAACTCTCGTATCGTAAATTTGTTTCCAACGATTTTGAGGATGTCGCCTACTTTGAACCTTACTATTTAAAAGACTTTATAATTCAAGCGAAAAAGGAGTAAGACAAATTAGGGACCCTGGCAAGGGACGATTATTCCACATCCTCTTTGGGAATTTCTTCCGGCAGTTTAATGGAGTCGTAATATGCCAGTGTTTGAACGACCTCTTCTACCGATCGTAGGCGTAACTTGTTTTTGCGGGCGTAGGACCGGAGCTCGGCAAACTTATCCCATAAAACTGCAAAGACCTCTTTTCGGCTCAAATGTGCCAATTTTTTGGCTGGCTTGCCCAATTTCTTGATATAGTAATGAGTGTGGGTCAGAAACTTGGGTCTTTCCCCACGTTCGTACCCGTGTTCAGGTACTATATAATCCTGTATGGTTTTGACCGTTCTCGAAAGGAGTTTCGTTTCTCCATCGCTTATTACCTTGAAATATCCTTTCTTAAACTTTAGATGGTCTTCAAACACGAAATATTGGTAAAGGGTATCTCCCAACCGAACACTGATATAGCGTCTTTTTAAAACATCGTTGTGGTCACCTTGGAGGTCAATTGCTTGGAACGTATCGGAATAGGCATTATAACGAAGGGGAATGGTAAGTTTGGTGTTACGATTGATGACTACCCCATTGATAAAATTTTCGTTTATATAAGGAAGTCCTTCTACGTTATAGTCGATGGCAGTCAGACTGTTGGAACCATGGCGGAACGTATAAGTCTCTGTTGGTTCATTTTGACCCATCAAAGATGACAGGGACCAATAAATCAAAAGAAAAACGAACCATTTTGTACGATTCCCGAAAACGTCAAAGAATATATTTCCAGAAAGCATAGTGCACCTCGATTTACGCTTGTGCGTTTTCGTTGGTCCCCTTCAACTGCTGCATCTTGTTATAGTAAGTAAGCACCTTTACGGCCTCTTCCTCGGTCTTTAACTTAAGTTTTTGTCTTTGTAGAAATTTTTTCAACGATCGTGTGTTGTCATCAAGATGGTAGATGAAGTCTTTTCGATTCAGACGAATTTGTTGCATGTCCTTGCCATCTTCCCATAAATAGTAGGTGGTATTGTCGGAGTATTTGGCTGGGGTCACTTCTTCATAACTGTTCTGCAATTGTTCTGCCTGTCGGAATTGTTTGCCCGGTTTTTTATAAAGGATAATAGGCCCTTCATTAAGGGCAATAAAATAGCCTTCCTTCATTTTTCCCCGATGTTCGTACTCATGCACTTCGTAGATAGTGCCATCCAAATCTACCACAACGTTGGTATTCTTCATTAGTTTTCTTGGTTTCCCGGTAGAATCAAGAAATTCCATTTCATCGGCATAAGCGTTGTACCGCATTAACATGGAGGCTTGCGAAGCACCTGCAATGGTAGCCTTGCCCGTCTTGTACATTTCATCCAAATAGGGCGACCCCTCCACGGGGGCGTCATAAAGGGTTATTTCGAACTGACCGGCATAACGGCCAGAAGTGTTTTCATTGAATTGTGCGTAGGAGAAAAAGCTCCATAGCACGATAGGAATTGTTAGTAAGGTCTTCATGTGCAAATATATTAAGTGAGAAGATACGAAATATTCTGCAATGGTTTTGTTAGGATTTTCCTAATATCGAATTTCCATGTCAAGTTGCTTTCCTGTACTTGAGCATCATGGACGTATGAATGGAAAACTAAAAGTCTTTGGCCAGTTGAAAGCCATGCTTCCAACCATAGGTGGCTAAGCGGTTCCTTTGGGCTGATGCACCACCCTCTGCGGGAACGGAATTTCGATTCCTGCTTCATCGAATCGGTATTTCAAGGACTCTATGACATGAAAATGAGCCACCCAAAAATCTTCGTTCTTGGCCCAAAAACGTAAAGTTAGGTTTACAGAGCTATCTCCCAATGCCCCCACATAGACCTCAGGTACCGGTTCCTTTAGAATTCCTTCGTGTTCCGCACAAATCTCCAATAAAATATCCTTGGCCTTTTTAATATTCGAGCCATAGCCGATGCCCACATCGATTTTATCCCTTCTAATCGGCTCGGCATTATAGTTCACGATATTGTTATTGCTCAATTGTCCGTTGGGTATGATTGCCACCTGGTTGCCAAAAGTGTTCAATTTAGTGGTAAATATGGTAATTTCCTTTACGGTACCATCGACCCCTTGGGCAGAAATCCAATCGCCCACTTTAAAAGGCTTGAACACGAGTATAAGAACTCCCCCGGCGAAATTGGCCAACGACCCCTGCAATGCCAGGCCAATGGCAAGACCGGCCGCACCGACCATCGCCACTAGGGAAGACGATTTAACCCCTAGTTGGGTCACCACCAACACAAACAGTACCACTTTAAGGGCGATGCTGATAAAGCTCTGTAAAAACGTTTCAAGGGTAGGGTCGTAGTCTTTTTTGTTGAAAAATCGCCGCACCAACCGATTGATGAACCGTACCACCCACATCCCCACTACCAATATGAGGATGGCAGTTACAATGTTTGGCAGAAACTCCCAAAAATAGGCAATGGCCTTGTCAACATATTTTTGATACTCGGTCAAATCTTTCATAGTGATGACTAGATTAAGTTATCGCTTTGCAAATTTCATAAAAAGAAATGAAATAATGGCTAAGGCTCCCGTTGAACTCTTAATTGGGTCAATACTTCATCGGTTTGTGTCAAGGGTAGTTGACAGCTACCATGTTGGCAGATATAGAATTGGGTGATTCCCTCAACCTGGCGGTTTTTTAATAGCGCTAGCTCACTACCGCTCCCGGTACCTGCGAATAAAGTGTACGGAAGGTAATTTCTCCTTATTTCATTCGCTTTTTCCTGATAGAAATCCCCTACTAGGGCAACCTCATAAAAGGGTTGGTTCATATACAGCACTAGTTGCAACCAATTGGCATGGCCCTGGGCGTTCTTGGTAAAATTGTCCTGTACGTTCCGAAGCATTTGTACTGTGGAGTCTCCAAAACCTTCATTCGGAAAAAAACGGGATAGCTTAAAAAGATTTTTGGCCATCATCGAGTTCGATGCCGGAACCACATTGTCGGTTATTTCAAGGGTTCTTCGTATTACAAAATCGTCTTGCTTGTTGGTAAAAAAGAAAAGGCCACTCTTAACGTCCTTAAAATTTCGCTCGCAATAATCGGTGTACTGCTTTGCCCTCAAAAGCCAATGCTCGTCAAAACTCACCTCGTACAAACCAATGTAGGCATCGATGATGGTTGCATAATCTTCCAGATATCCGTTAATAGCACTCTTCCCGTTCTTATGACCATGAAAGAGCCCGCCATCCTCCTTAGCAAGGTTTTTTTCGATAAAGTGGGCATTTTTCAAAGCAAGTTCCAGATATTCAGGTTCTTCGACATATCGATAGGCATCGATCACTCCCTTAAGCATTAGACCATTCCAAGAAGCTATTATTTTATCATCGAGCCTGGGGCGGTTTCTCTTATCGCGTTCTTTCCTCAGAATGGCGAGACAATCCTGAATAATGCGCTCTAGCGTATTGGTACTGATTTTGTGCTTCTGTGCCACGTCCGTGCCATCGGCATTGCGGATCAAGACGTACTTATCACGCTCCCACAGGCCGTATGGGTTAATATTGTAGTAGTCTTTAAATAGGTCGTAATGGCTACCCAGGAGGTCTTTCAACTCTTTTTCTTTCCAAACATAATAGGCTCCTTCTTCCAGTTGTCCTTTTTCATTAAGACTATCGGCATCCAGGGAGGAATAGAAACCATGGTTGGTACCCATCAATTCGGTCTTTATAAAGTCAATGGTCTGTTCTACTACTTGTTTGTATAGCACATTTTTGGATTCGGAATAGGCTTGGGCATATAGACTCACCAATTGACCATTGTCATAGAGCATCTTTTCAAAATGGGGTACATGCCATTTGGTATCGACCGAATACCGCGAAAACCCACCGCCTACGTGGTCGAAAATACCCCCCCAGGCCATTCGTGTCAGCGTGGTATACACATAATCCCTTAGTTTGGTGTCGTTTACGACAGTACTATAGTGCAAAAGAAAATTCAGATTGACGGGCATCATAAACTTTGGGGCGCGCTTATGGCCTCCAAGAAACGTATCGAAGTATTGCGACCAATCCTCGACCGCCTCCTTCAAGGATTTCATGCCAAAAAGCGCATCACTGCCCTTATTTTCAACCAAATTGATGGCCCGTATTCCCTCTGCCATATCTTGGGCATATTTCAGTACTTTTTCTGGCTGATTTTGATACAATGCGTTCAATTGGGACAGCATATCGATCCAACGCTCTTTCTTGAGATAGGTCGCACCCCAAAAGGGTCTTCCGTCCGGTAGTGCAACAATATTTAGGGGCCATCCACCACTACCCGTCATTATTTGAAGGGCATCCATATAAATATGATCGATATCCGGCCGCTCTTCCCTATCAATTTTGATATTCACAAAATGGGCGTTCATTACCTCGGCTACCTCGATATCCTCAAAGCACTCCTTTTCCATCACATGGCACCAATGACATGCCGCATAGCCGATGCTTATTAGTAACAATTTATTTTCTTCTTTTGCCCTTTCCAGGACTTCGGGATGCCAGGCCTTCCAGTTTACCGGATTATGGGCATGTTGCAATAAATAAGGGCTAGTCTCATGGATTAGGGCATTGGTGAACTCTTTGGACATGCTGTTACGTATTTAGGCAGTGGAAGTGGATGCCGTATTCCTCCGAATGAACCAAACTTTTGGATTATTAAGGTCAAGTTAAAGGAAAAATCGGGCAAAAAAAAAGCATCTGCCAACTGGCGATGCTTCATGACGTAGGTCGGGAAAACGTTATTTTACTTCAAAGGTAATCTTCACATTTACCCTAAATTCTTTCACTTCGCCATCATCAACCGTGGCACTCTGTTCATTCACATATACCGAACGAATGTTCTTAACCGATTTTGAAGCATGGGAAACTGCTTTCTTAGTAGCATCTTCCCAACTTTCATCGGAATTTGCCAATACTTCAATTACTTTTAATACTGCCATAATTAGTGTTTTTAGATTTGCTATAAGGTACTAATAAATCTTTGAAAGACGAAAACAGGTCGGTGAAATTAGCCATTCAAGGCGACCACTTCATTTACTTTATCGCCCATCATATTCTTGAGCATGGTTTCGATGCCGTTTTTCAGGGTAAAGGTGGAAGACGGACAGCCACTGCAGGCCCCTTGGAGGATAACATTGACCGTTTTACTTTCTTGCTCATAGGATTTGAATAAAATATTACCTCCATCACTTGCTACGGCCGGTTTCACATACTCTTCCAGAATGTCGATGATTTGTCTTGAAGTAACATCCAGCTCCTCTTGTTGGGATAGGTGATTGCCTGTTTCCTTCGTTTTTTGCACGATACTTTCTGTAGAAGCGAATTCTTTACCATCTGCCAAAAAATCACGTATATGTTCCCTGAGTTGCATGGTGACCTCATCCCAATCGGCGACCTCGAATTTAGTGACCGAAACGTAGTTTTCATCGAAAAATACCTCTTTGACAAAAGGGAAATGGAAAAGTTCCTTGGCCAAGGCAGAGTCCTTCGCCTCATCTATGTTTTTATACTCCAGCGCAGCGGGCACAATACGTCTGCTCGCAACGAATTTCATTACCGCAGGGTTGGGTGTTACTTCTGCGTAGACGGTTACTGCAACCTTTTTCGTAGTCTCCTCTTCTATGACTACGGGTTCCCCTGCGTTGAGGTATTCGACCATTTGTTGGGCCACTTCGTCTTTAACATCGTTCCAAGTGACAATTTCATACCGTTCCAAGGCAATAAAATTACCTGATATGTATACGGTCTTGATAAATGGAAGGTAAAACAACTGCTGCGCCAATGGTGAATTTTTAGCCTCATCGATGTTCTTGAATTCGTAGTTTTTGTGTTTCGTAAGAAAATGATTCGTCTCGAATTTTAGAATTGCAGGGTTGCTGGTTTCACGAACGGTGATGTTATACTCCTTCATAGTCTTGTCTTTTGTGCAAAAATACAATCATTTTCCAAGGTGGCCCACATATAATAATGTTGTATTTAGGCCGTTATAGTTTAAATTAGTCGACTATTATTCCCAAAATCCCATAATGAAACTACGTTTACTTGTATTGCTTTCGGTTTTTACCTTTGGTTATCAGTCATTTGCGCAGGAAGGTATTCCCGTTTATTTCGACTATTTGGCCGATAACTACTACTTAGTATATCCGTCGATGGCGGGAATAGGTCAAGGTGGTAAAATTAGGGCCACGGTACGTCAGCAATGGTTCGATGTGCAGGACGCGCCCAACCTTCAGACTTTAAATGCCCATTTCAGACTGGGCGAAAGTAATAGCGGAATAGGGGCCATTATCTTTAACGACGCAAACGGATACCACGCCCAAACGGGGGTCAAGCTTACGTATGCCTACCATTTAAAGTTGGCCGGCGACGTAAGGGCGCTTAATCAGCTCTCCTTTGGTTTGAGTCCCACCTACCTTCAAAGTAGCTTGGATGAAAGCGAGTTTCTTTCTCCCGGTGGAGTCGTAGATCCCGCGATTTCTGGTTCCAAACTCAGTGAAGCCTATTACAATGTTGATATTGGCATGTCCTATAATTTGATGGAATTCTACGCTCATTTCGCCGCATTGAACCTTTTGAGTACCGAAAGAAGCCTATACCGTGTGGGAAGACTGGATCCCAACAATGTGCCCGTAATCGATAATCTAAGGCGGTATCTCTTTTCAGTGGGATATGTATTTGGTAGGAATGCGGTGCAGTTAGAGCCTTCTGTGCTATTCCAGTTGACCGATTTTACAGAAGAAAAAACCATCGATATCAACGCAAAAGTTTACAAAGACGTCGATTTCGGAAGAATTTGGGGCGGCCTCTCTTACCGAAGGAGTTTTGACGGTGCCCAGTTTGTCGATGGTGACAATTTTGGCGAGCAGCGACTACAATTGTTTACCCCGATTATTGGCGCAAACATCAAGAATTTTATGGTATCCTATAATTATTCATACCAATCCGGGACTATACGTTTGGATAATGGGGGTTTTCACCAAATTACCTTAGGGTACGATTTTGGACAGCCTGAGAGAAAGTATGATTGTTATTGCCCTGCAGCCCAGTAGGTATCCACCAAACTGGAAATCCGCAACTATTCTGAATCAAATAGGTATTTATTTGGAATCCCTTCTTTTGTAGATTCGTTGTTCGACAGGGGAAAGTTGAAGAACCTAGAGCAAAAACCTACACGTAAAAAATTTTTACATCCCTATTCTGAAAGTTCCTTCGCAATCTTCCCCATAGATTGAAAGCGAACCTGTTTTTTAGGACAAACCCTTTTGCTTCTTATAGAACCGAAGGTGGGGTTAACACAAATCCCGATGGGATAGAATGGATCTGTCCGGATCAGTACAAAAAAAGCGGGCCCAACCCAAAAAGGTATGAACCCGCTTACCAACACCAACCTACTATTCATATTCGCTACCCCTCCTAAGGAAGATGTGTATCGTTAGGATGGTCGGGAAATTTTAGTCCCACTGGTAATTCTTACGTCCTGCCTGTTTTCTAATCGCCTGGATCATCGCATTTTCCAGTTCCCCTTTGGAACCCTCTTTTTGATTTTTTGCGATATAGGCTTCCCGTTGGGCGTTCAGTTCTTTTATCTCTTTTTGAATTGCAGCCCGTTCACGTTTCTTCTTCTCGATAAAGCTTTTGATCTCTTCGGTCGATTTGTTTCTAATTTCCGTAGGTAACTGCTCTTTTTCGATTTGTGCGACATCGAATTCCGCATCCTCGGAAGCATCGACCAAATCCCATTTGGAGTTTTTGTATAGATTGGAACTTTTGCTCACGGCCCGTTTCACGGCTACCGCCTCTTCCATTGCCATTGCGTTGGCATCCTGGGTCACCTGCATTTCCATCTTTGACCTTCCCAAGGTGCCATAGGAAATGTAGGTTTTGTTCAATTTCGAATTTAATTTTATGATGACCTCATCATAAGGCGTATCGACATGTACCACCTGGCGGTTGTGGTCAATGGCCATGTACTCTCCCCCGGTCGAACGGGCACCCTCTTTCCAATGCGTTTTGATACCCTGTTCGTAGTTTCCGCAAAAGATGGTATTCACCACCACATCTTTTTCCATTGCGTTGCTCGTGGCATCGCGAAAGTCTAGTTTCCCTTGGTCAAAGGGTTCATTACCAGCGATGAAGATCATCTTGAGATTATCGGGATTTTTACCCCAATCCAACTGTTTTAAAGAAGTCTGTATTACTTCACCGCAGTATTCTTCACCACCATTGGTAGTAAGTGAGAACAGCTTTTCAGAAATCTCATCCAAGTCGCTGCTAAAGCCCAGTACCTGTTGAATGTATCCCTCGCGGGCAGAAAGGTCATCGTTGCCATATTGATAGAGGGCGATTTCTAGTTTGGGTCTCGTTTCGTTGCCGCATTTGGCATGCGTGAATTCGTTGACAATATCCCATAATTGGGCCTTGGCTTGGTTGATGAGTCCGTCCATGCTGTTACTGGTGTCCAACAACAAGGCGATTTTTACCGTATTATTGGCATTTTTATCCTCGCTTCCGATGGCTTCCGCAACCAAAGTGGGTCCGTTATGTTTGGTCTTTGATTCACAACCATAAGCGGTTGTCATAGCGAGGGTCAAAAGACCAGCTGCAAGTATCTGACAATGGGTTTTCATAGTAATTCGATTTTAGTTTCTGTTTTATTTAAATCGTTTTTTGACCGGATGGGTCACTCAATTAATCCGAGGTCATAGGATGAGGTTTTTTTAGTCTTCCAGGTATCGTCGGTATAAGAGGCAATGGTTAAAAACCATTATTTTTTTCATCCTTATTTTTATTAACTCACCTGATCATACTATTTATATCGATAAAAGTATTTCCAAAGTATTTTTTAAAAAATGGGGAATGAGCAAACTGCCCCTTTTGATGAGTGAAAGGGTTCCTCGGTTGTGTGAAGTGCTTAAATATGGGATACTGGCCCATGTGTTTTGAATTTTACCATTTTTTAGTGCCGCATAAATCTGCTAAGTTTACGTTGTTATAGCAGTCTATGTCAAATTTGAAACACCTCATATTAGTAGTACTTTTTGGTTGTACCTCTGCCTTTTCACAAGTATCGGAATCATTGGAAAGGATGCCGATCAAAGGGGTGGTCATGACCAAGGAAAACCGAGTACCTATTTCCGGTGTGACGGTAACCACCAATACTGGTGAATATACTTTGACCAATGGCCTAGGTGAATTCAACATAAATGCCGCCATCGGGGATCGGTTGGTGGTAGAGAGCCCTGAATTTAGAACAATACGTTATACGATTAAGGATAATCAGGACATCACCGTCTTGGTAGAGGGCTACGATGGTGAAGCCGATCTGACAGCGGTCGATAGTAAGATAGTGGACCGGGGGAGGGCAAGGCATCAGACCTATTTGGATTCGGCCAATTTTTACAAAAAGGACAATATTGAAAAAAGTATTGATTTTATCACCCAATCGATTGCGCAATTAGGCAAGAGGGCCGACAAAAAACTATTGGCAAGGTCATTGACAGTCCTAGGAGAGGTCTACACCCACCATCAGCAATATGACCTGGCCATTACAAATTTGAAGGATGCCCTGGAAGTCAATAAATCGGTCAGGACCACCTTGTTGCTGGGACAGGTGTATGTATTAAATGGTGATTATAGGCAAGCGGAACAAACGCTTCTTCCCCTGATGAAAATCCGAAACATGGTACCCTTTCAGAAGGTAGAATTGTATGAGAGTCTGGGCGATGCCGCTAAGGGACAGGGAAATATCGAGACAGCCATAGCCTATTATGAGGAAGGGCTTGCAGTTGCCCGACAGAATAGGATTTCTCCCAAAATGGCGGATATTAATTCCAAGATAGCCGATGCCTATGCCACCGATGATCGTGGTATCGAGGCTGAGGGTTTTTACAAAAACTCGCTACAATTGGCCGAACAGCAAGCTCCACAGCGCTCCATACAGGAAAAAGAGAAAGTGGCCGATTTTTACAATCAAAAAAACCGGTATCCCGAAGAAATCCAGATGCGGAAAAAAAGTCTGGAGGAATTAAAAAGGTTGCCAAAGGCCAAAGTGGAAAGTCAGTCTGTTTCCATCAATTCGGACTCCATTACCGCGCAACGTATCAACTACAAAATCGCCAACGCCTACATCGCACAGGACAAATACGAAGAGGCCATACCCTATCTAAAGAAAAGCATTGTGGAAGCAGATAGCGATGACGATCTCATCGTTCAAAAGGATGCTACCAGAAAACTATCGGAAATCTATGAGTATCGAGGCGACTATACCAAAGCATTTAAGACCTATCAAGACTATGTAGCGTTGGTAGATACCCTATACATCCGAAAGGAGCAGGAAATTTCAAGAGCGGCCCGCTTCAACAGGGAAATTGCCGCCAAACAAAGCAGAATTTCAGGATTGGAGCAGGAGCGCGAACTTTCGCAGAGCAAGTACGATTTGGCGCTTACCGAACAGCAATTGGTCGAGGAAAGTTATAAAAGGCAAAAATGGGTCATCTATTCCCTTATTTTCGGCATGATACTGCTCGGTTTGGCTGCGTTCTTTTTTTACAGGAGCAATCAGCAGCAAAAATTGGCAAACAACTTATTGGCGTTAAAATCCTTGCGCTCCCAAATGAATCCCCATTTTATTTTCAATGCCTTGAATTCGGTGAACAACTATATCGCCAAAAGCGATGAGCGTAGTGCCAATAGATATTTGAGCGAGTTTTCCACATTGATGCGTGCCGTATTGGAAAACTCCGAAGAAGACTTTATTCCATTGTCCAAAGAGCTTGAACTGCTAAGACTGTATGTAAAGCTGGAACACTCCCGTTTTCCAGAAAAGTTCGACTATACAATACACATCGATGAACATCTAAATGTCGACGCCTTTGAGATTCCACCGATGTTGTTGCAACCGTATATCGAAAATTCAATATGGCATGGACTTCGGTATAAGGAAGAAAAGGGATTTCTAAATATCAACCTTGTTCAAATAGACAAAGAAACCATCGAAATAACGATATCGGACAACGGTATTGGTCGAAAACGTTCAGCCGCCCTGAAGACACAGAACCAAAAGAAGCAAAAGTCAAAAGGCATGGGGAATATCAAGAAACGCATCGCCATTTTAAACGATATGTACAAAGACAGGGTCGATGTCTATATTACCGACCTTGAAAGCGATGGTACCGGTACCCAGGTAATTTTTACATTAAGGAAAGACTGAAAGAGCAACCAAATTTTTGATGGATATTGAAAATGATGAAGTATCCAAAACCTTCAGGAACATTATAAAGACCAAGAAATGAACTTAAAAACGATCATAGTAGAGGACGAAGCCAACAGTAGGGAGATATTGCGAAACTATTTGGCCAAGTACTGTCCAGAAGTAACCTTGGTAGGTGAAGCGGCTTCGATACAGGAGGGGCTGCAATTAATTGATAAACATACGCCTGACCTTATTTTTTTGGATGTGGAAATGCCTTTCGGAAACGGATTCGATCTGTTGGACGAAGTACCTGATCGAACCTTTGAGACTGTTTTTGTGACAGCCTATAACCAATATGCCATGGATGCATTGAACAACCGTGCAGCCTATTATTTAATGAAACCTATCAATATCGATGAGTTGGTGAAAGCGGTGGGGTACGTGCTGGAAATACGAAAAAAGGAGGATGCTTTGGAAGATCGGGTACTCCGGCCTAAACTGAAATCCGTCGAAGGAAAGATCACGCTGCCACAACAAGATGGATTTCAAGTGTTGAACGTGAATGATATTCTTTACTGTAAGGCCGATGACAATTATACTGAAATCTATTTGGAGAACAAGAAAATACTAGTCAGCAAAACCCTCAAATATTTTGAGGAAGCCTTGTCCGATTTTGCCTTTGCCCGCATTCATAAATCCTATTTGGTCAATGTGAACGAGGTAGTCAAATACCGAAAGGGGAAAGGTGGTAGTGTTGTCATTTCCAGTGGGAAGGAGTTGCTAGTCTCGGCTTCCAAAAAGAAAGAATTATTGGCGTATTTTTGATTGTTTCAAATCTCTTTGGAACGCTATGGATAAAATTGGTCAGCATGATTCTTAAAACTGTCAGAGGGAAAACACCACAATTGGGAAAAGACTGCTTTGTCGCCGAAAACGCCACCATTGTGGGGGAGGTGATAATGGGTAACCAATGCAGTATTTGGTTCAATACCGTTTTACGGGGCGATGTTCACTTTATAAAGATGGGCAACAAAGTAAACGTACAGGACGGGGCGGTCATCCACTGCACCTATCAAAAATCCCCAACAACCATTGGTAACAATGTTTCTATAGGACATAATGCAATCGTACATGGCTGTACCATTAAAGACAATGTATTGGTCGGGATGGGTAGTATCATCATGGACGATTGTGTAGTCGAATCTAACAGTATCATTGCCGCGGGCGCGGTACTTGCGAAGGGCACTCATGTGCCATCCGGGTCTGTATACGCTGGGATTCCGGCGAAAAAAATCAAGGATATTAGCCCGGAGCTCAGTGCTGGCGAAATAGATCGAATCGCAGAAAACTATGTGAAATATGCGAGTTGGTTCAAGGAGGGGTAAACGGAAGGGTTTACGATGCACAAGCTAGACGAAGCCTTTGAACCAACTACTTTTTAGGGAGGTAAAAATTGTTTGATAGGGTACGCTATCGGTTTTCAAGCCATAATTCAGTATCGTACGTCAAAAACCGTAAATTTGCCGCACCAAAAAGAAACAAAATGAAAGCATATATATTTCCAGGTCAAGGTGCCCAATTCGTTGGAATGGGACTCGATATCTATGAAAAATACCCTTTGGCCCAAGAACTATTCGAAAATGCAAATGACATTCTTGGTTTTAGCATCACCGATGTCATGTTCGAAGGAACGCCCGAAGACCTGAAGCAGACCAAGGTGACCCAGCCGGCAATCTTTCTACATTCGGTAATATTGAGCAAGGTGATGGGAGATGATTTCAAACCCGAAATGGTGGCAGGTCATTCACTTGGGGAGTTTTCCGCGCTGGTGGCCAATGGGGTATTAAGCTTTGAGGATGGACTCCGATTAGTGGCCCAACGTGCTTTGGCCATGCAAAAAGCCTGTGAGCTACAACCGAGTACCATGGCAGCTGTTTTAGGGTTGGAAGATGAAGTGGTGGAGCGCATTTGCAGGGAAACCCCCGGAATTGTGGTTGCTGCCAATTATAACTGTCCAGGGCAGTTAGTGATATCGGGAGAGGTCGAAGCGGTAAACCTTGCCTGCGAAAAGTTGAAGGAAGCCGGTGCTCGAAGGGCGTTGGTGCTTCCAGTTGGAGGTGCCTTTCATTCCCCATTGATGCAGCCTGCCAGAGAAGAACTGGCGTCGGCCATTGAAAACACAAATTTTGGAAATCCGGTTTGTCCGATTTATCAGAATGTTACCACGACAGCAGTTACCGATTCTGCCGAAATCAAGGATAATTTGATTGCGCAGCTCACCGCTCCGGTGAAATGGACACAAAGTATTCAACAGATGGTCAAAGATGGGGCTACGTTGTTCACTGAGGTCGGTCCGGGTAAGGTGCTTCAAGGACTTGTTAGGAAAATATCCCCGGAAAGCGAGACTACTTCTGCTGTTATTGCCTAAATGCCCGGAACAATTTAGCGGATAAACCCATATTTAAACCTATTATTTAAGGTTGTGGGTGTTTTTTTTAGTATTATTGAGGCCCTATTTGCTTAAGAACCTGCTGATATGCTGGATGTTGAATTTTTTAATTCAATAGTATAGCGATGAAATTGAAAAGAAACAAAGGTTTCCCATCTGGAGGAAATCGATATGCATTAAAAGTATGCCTGTTTTTTCTGGTATTTTTTGCCGGTCTTAAAATGCAGGCCCAGACTATGTCCCTTACAGTGCCCGATGACGAGGCGGCCGAAGTAGTGGCCGGTGATGTACAAAATCCAGCCCTTTTTAGTATTACCAAGAGTGCCGCCCCAATTACCTTTGGCCCTCGAACGGTATTTTATGAGGTATTGGGTACCGCAACAAGTGGTGATGATTTTCCACTCCTTACGGGCACAGTGACGCTACCTGCGGGAGGTGCTACCACCGCTAATATCATTATAAGTATTACCGACGATGAATTGGTCGAGCTTCAAGAGACCATTACGATTCGTTTGTTGCCCGGTTTTGATTACACCGTAGACCCTGCGAATGACGAGGGTACCGCTACCATTGATGATAATGACATTGGTACGTTGATAGTGGATGTTACCGACGCGGATGCAGCAGAGGAAAATCAGGACGAAGGTCGGTTTGTGATACGACTTGACAAAGAGAATGGTACAGGCGAGGTAATATCGGTGCCCTATACCCTGACCGGTACGGCTACCAATGGAGGTGCCCAGTCGGATTATACCATAGCAGGGCAAGCCATCCTTACCTTTCCCGCAGGGCAATCTACGCGTACGATACGGGTCATACCTGAGGACGATTCCGTGGCAGAAATCGATGAAACGGTCATCCTCACCTTAGGAACCCCTAGCAATCCTGTATTTCAATTGGGAACACCCGATTCCGGAACGGTCACTATCGTAGACAATGATTGTGCCGCCGGTGATGAGGCCCCCGAATTCAATGGAAATGACCCCGGACTCTGCGATGTTTCCAGCGTAAATCTCAATACGTTTATAGTAGGAGGGGCCGGAAGTGCTCCCCCTGGTTCTGCACTGCGATGGAGCTTGGATCCCGATCCCGAAGCAGTGGGAGATTTGCTGCCCGGGGCAACTGTTACGCAGTCAAACACCTATTATGCGGTGTATTATGCTGCAACGGGAGACTGTTTTAGTCCTGTTACCGATGGTCTCGATGTAGTGTTTGCACAGACGCCTCCGATAGGTACGGTCAACAGTGGTATTTTTAGTTGCAACACCACCGATTTTGGTGGGGTTACCACCTTGGACCTTGATACCACTTTGTCTGGAAGCACCCCGGGTGGAGAATGGACCTTCGTATCAGGACCGGCGAATCCCGGGAGTATCAATGGTAGCAACGTGGTTAATTTTAACAACGATCCTGAAGGAAGCTATGTTTTTCGGTATACACTTACAGCAGCACCCTGTCCTACACAGACCATTGATGTTACGGTACCGGTTTCGGATTGTGACCCTTGTGTCGCCGGGAATGCCGCCCCAGCTTTAAATTCCGACGTGCCTACTATATTCTGTGATGAAATTGACGTGAGCCTAAACGATTATACCAGCACGACTCCTCCTTCGGGTACCGTTCTAAGATGGAGTCTTACAGAGCCTAGTAACGGTAATGTACCTGCTCCCATAGGACAGTCAGAAATAGATAACCCTAATCCGGGTACCTATTTCGGATATTTTTACGATGCGGTCAATGACTGTGCGAGTCCGGCATTGCGTATATTGTTAACGAGAAACACAACCCCTACGATTACCAGCACGGCTGGTGATCAACGCTGTGGTACAGGGCCTGTTACCCTCAGCGCTACAGCTACTGGAATCCCCGGTAACCCAACCTTTCGTTGGTATAGCTCCCTAAGCGGCGGCACCGAAGTGGGTCAAGGAAGTAATTTTACGACCAATCTCTCACAAACTACTATCTTTTTTGTGGAGGCGACGGAGAATGGCTGTACTACTTCCCCGAGAATACCGGTCACCGCTACCGTGATACCCCAACCTTCCGCGGGCACTCCTTCGGACGCATCGGCCTGTAGCGTCGAGGCCAACGGACTTACCATTATCGATTTGGATGACCGACTAACCGGTGAAGACGAGGGAATCTGGGAAATCGCCGAAGACCCATCTGGAAGTTTGACAATCCTTGCCGGAAATATTGTTGACTTTGAAGGGCGGGCCGATGGTAATTACGTATTTACGTACACAACCACTGAGGCACAGGCGCCCTGTGAAAACGAGTCCGCCACAGTCACCATCTCTGTCAACGATTGCGATGTGGATACCGATGGTGATGGTCTCTTCGACGGCCCCGAAGCCTCTTTGGGAACCGACCCAAATGACGAGGACACCGATGGGGACGGCCTGCTCGACGGGGAAGAAGTAGGCGATGATATTGAAAATCCGTTAGATGAGGATGGCGATAACATCATCGACGCCTTGGAATCCAATGTTTCCGATGCCGATAGCGACGGGGTGGTAGATCAACAAGATCCCGACAATACCAATCCTTGCATCCCGAACAATAATAATAGCCTCTGCGATACCGATGATGATGGTATTACCGATGGGGAAGAAATCGAAAATGGTACCGATCCGAACAATGCCTGCGACCCAGATCCGGAAAATGAGAATTGCAATACGGAAATTGATCTTGAGGTTTTAAAGGTCATAGATAATGAGGCTGCCACGATAGGGGATGAGGTGACCTTCACGGTTACCGCTACCAACTTATCTGAAATTAGGACTAGAGGTATCAGGATTGCAGAGGTTTTGGAAAGTGGGTTTGAATACGTTTCCCACGAGACGTCTTTAGGAACCTACGATCCGGAAATGGGCCAATGGGAAATTTTTGAAATAGTACCGCTGGAAACAGCTACCCTTGAGATTACCGTAACGATTGTGGAAGGTGGAAGCTACAGCAATACGGCTGAACTGTTGGCCTCGGTACCGAACGATGGTAACCCTTCAAATGATACGGCAACGGTAACTTTGGAAATAGATCGCCCGGAAGGGGTGAATCTAGTAGTTGAGAAATTGGCGCGCATCAAAGGGGCTTCATTAGGTCCGGAAGCAAATCCGTTAGTGGGTGAAGAAGTCGAGTTTGTCATTAAGGTTACCAATGAATCAATAAGTAATGAAGTATCGAATATAAGTGTGGCCGATGTGTTGACCAATGATGGAGGTATTCAATTCGAATTTCAGGGATTTGAAGCAGATCAAGGTGATTATAATCCTGACACGGGTGTCTGGACTATTTCATCGAGCCTTCAAGTGGGCGAGGAAGTTGAACTGGTACTTTCCTATCGATGTCTCGAACCTGGAACAATTATCAATACCGCTACCGTAAACGCTTCATCACCTGCCGAAAGTATCGCATCTGACGCTGATAGCCAATCAACCGCTATTGTCAATATTGCGGAAAGAAATCCTTTGGAGGTCGGTATTATTTACAATCAATTTTCGCCCAACGGTGATGGGGTAAATGATATGCTGAAAATCAATAAAACCCAATTTGGACCCGATGGCAATCGAGAAGTTTCGCTGGTCTATTCGATAGAAATTTTTAACCGATACGGCAATCAGGCTTTTTTGGCCCAGAACAAAACGGAAGCGGAAATATGGGATGGAACCTGGAAAGGGAAACAAGTACCGGATGGCACTTACTATTATGTGTTGAACGTACGAATAGAGAATGAGGAGCCCAAAATACAGAAAGGCTGGATACAGCTGATAAGATGATTAAATCAATGGCGTACCATATAAATAGATTTAGGTGTTCCTATATTTCATTGCTGGTTTTTCTACTGTGGGGCTCCTTTCTGCTTGCACAAAACGAACCCCAATATACCCAGTACATGTATAATATAGGGAGTTTTAACCCGGCATACGTGGGTACTACGGAGACCCCGGAGATAACGACGATGTATAGGGCACAATGGTTAAGTATACCCGGCGCTCCCAGGACCATTCGACTGGGAACCAACATTCCGTTCGCGAACGAACGAATGGGATTGGGTGTCAATGTAATCAATGAACAGTTGGGACCTTTAAGCCAAACCTATATCGATGTGGCTTATAGCTACCAATTCAACGTTTCCGAAAACACCAAATTGTCTTTTGGTATGGATGTCGGGGGTTCCCTGTTGAACGTAGATTTCACCAAAGGTACTTTCGAAAATCCCGGGGAACCTATTTTAGACCGGGAGACCATCAACAACTTTTACCCAACGATCGGTGCGGGAATGTTTTTGTATCAAGATAGTTGGTATTTGGGGCTTTCCATTCCCAACTTTTTAACCGATGGTATCTATAACCAGGAGGTAGCTACCGTAGTAGAGGATAAGATGCAGTATAACTTCATTGGCGGATACGTTTTCGATCTGTCGGAAACAACAAGGTTAAAACCCGCTTTTTTGGTAAATTATATCGCTGGGGCACCCGTAAATGTAAATATATCGGCTAACTTTTTATTCAATGACCGTTTTACGGTCGGGGCCTCGTATCGGGTAGACAATGCCGTGAGTGCGTTGGCAGGTTTTCAGATATCCAATCCTCTTTTTTTTGGAGTTTCTTATGATTACAGTACAAATGGATTGGGAGCCTATAACGATGGTACCCCTGAGTTCGTGTTGAAATTTTATTTGGGAAGAACGGGTCAACGTGTTAAGGGCAGCAAATCCAAGAGTATAAAAGGAAAACCAAAACAAATCGATACGCCTAGATTTTTTTAATATGTAAATGATATGCGCATACGAATTTTCATATTGTTTTTTCTAACAACGGCATTTCTGGTAACTGCCCAGGACATCAAGACAAAAGGCGACAAGTACTTCTATGCCTATGCCTACGAAGACGCTATCAAGGAATATGGTAAAGAGATGCAGAAAGGATTTTTGATGACCAACCATCAGCTCTTGAATTTGGCGGATTCCTATTTTAAGACAAATGACTATACCAATGCGGCAAAATGGTATTTGGACGTGTACAAGAACGATACCATTATGTCAAACAATCGTTTTAACAGTATGTTGCAGAGTTTGGCTAAGACCTCCGAGCCCGAGCGGGTCAAAGCCTTTTTAAAATCCAATGAAGGTTCCTTGTCGACCGAGTTGGTCGAGAATGCGGCCTTCAACTACGAACTGCTGCAATCGGAGACGGCGGACAATGGTGGCTTTTTCGTTTTCAACATCGATGCCAATAGTCCACAGGACGATTTTGCCCCGACCTTTTACAAAGACAAATTACTCTTTAGTAGCAGCAGAAAGAGCAAGTCAAAAAAAATATATGGACCTTCGGGGGAATCCTATATGGATATTTATGTAGCCAGAATCAACGGGGGCGGAAAGGTCATGAATCCAAATATATTTGAAAAGATTCCAGAATCTTCCTACCACAAGGCTACTCCTTACCATGCATCAGGGATAGATCGTATTTTTTATGTGCTTTCAAACGAGGAGGATGGAGAACTGACCTTTGATGATAGAGGAAAGAATAGTTTGGCAATAGGGGTTACCTACGATAATGGATTCTTTCGTAATATGTTGAAAGATTTAAGCACTTCCTTTTATTATCCTTTTTTTGACGAGGTCTCTGAACGGCTTTACTTTGCAGCGGATTTCCCCGATGGATATGGGGGTACCGATATCTACTACGTTTCCACGGTAAATTCGCAAGTGATGTCCGCGCCGGTAAACTTGGGGCCTAGAATTAATACTCCGGGCAATGAGATTGCCCCCTATTTCATGGGAAATAGCCTCTTTTTTTCCTCTGATGTATTCTATGGTCTGGGAGGGATGGATATTTATAAGGCCTATTTGCAAGCCGATGACAGTTTTAGTACCCCCGTGAACCTCGGTGAAGGAATCAATTCGCCTGATGATGATTTCGGTTTTATAATAAGACCACAGGATATGGACGGCTATATCGGCTATTTTTCTTCCAATCGTAAAGGTGGAAAAGGCGGTGACGATATCTACGGCTTCAAAATAAGTCGGGAACCGGGTTTGAAGACATTGCTCGTTAGGGGAGAGGTACGTACCCCTAAAACCGAACAGGGAATCGGTGACGTGTCGGTTAAACTACTTGACGGGGAACAAAATTTGATTAAGGAGGTGTTTACCCAAGATGACGGTAGCTATCAATTAGAGGTGCCATGGAGGGAAGATGTATCGCTAAAGGTATCCAAACCGGGATATTCGACTTTCAACAAAACATATACGGAGTCGGGATTGGAGGAATTAAAAAATAACAAACAGGATGTTGAGATAGTTTCCCTTGAAGAATTGGTTGAGAAAAGAGAGAACCAAGACGTTTTGAAGTTGGATAGTTTTGTTTTTGAAAGGGGAAAGACCGAAATAGTGCCAGAGATTGCCGTACAACTCGATAAGGTAGTCGAAGCCGTTGAGCAATTTCCAAAAATGCGGTTACAAATAGAGACCCACACCGATAGTAGGGGAAGTAGTTCCTCAAACAAGCGTTTGTCCCAGAAAAGAGCCGATGCGATTAGACTGTACTTGGAACAGAAGGATGTTACCTCGGCAAATATTGTTTCAGCCACAGGTTATGGGGAAGAAAAAATCCTTAATAGTTGTACCAACGGGGTTTATTGTCTGGATTTTCTGCATGACCAAAATGCTCGAACAAATTTTGTAGTGTTGAATTACGAGGAGCTTAATCAATGATATGATACCGGTTCACCGGTTTCTCTTATGGGGGGACATCTGGGAGACGATTTTACGGATGTACTTAGCGAAATACTACCATCCAGAAATAAAGTAGTGAAAAGAATGATAGGAATACGATTCCGGCATAGGTAAGCCATTGCAACCATTTTTTAGGTCGATGCGCTTCAGGAAGGTCGGCGCTCATTACATTTTTTAGATTCATATACCCTATAATAGGGGCGACTACGAAAGAAACGAAGGTGGCTAAAGCGACCAACTGGCCCATGTTGGCCGAAAAAGTGGCGATGACCACAAAATTGACCAACGCCAACAAGATAATTGCCAATGCGAAAGGCCCTTTTTTACCACTTAAGGGAGTCTTCGGGGAGAGCAAATCAATAATATCGAGACTTACTCGTGCTACGGCGTCATGTGCCGTCATACAAGTGCTGAACATGGTAGCAAAAGCCGAAACGGCAATAAATACATAGGCCCAAGCCCCGATATGGGTGGTAAACAAGTTCACGACTTGGTCTGCAAAGATGACCGCGTTGCCACTGAGCTCGCTACGGGTACCGTAAAGCGTGAACCAGCCGATAATCAAGAAAAAGATAGCTAGAATACCTGTCAAAAAATAACCTGTATTAAATTCCTGAAGCGATTGCTTCAGTGAAGGTTTTCCTTCTTTGTTTTTCCATTTTTCAATACTCCAGAGGCTTACCCAACTCGATGCTTCCACGGTGGTTGGCATCCATCCCATCAACCCGATCAAAAAAAGAATGCCGACCTCGTTAAAAATAGGGGTAGGACTAAAACCTTCTACTGCAGCTATTTTGCCCCTGAGAATAACAAGGGCCGTGGTCACGATTAGTGCCACAAACAAAATGGAAACGACCAATTTCAAGGAGTTTTCCAACAATTTATAACGACCTACAATGAGTAAGGCACCGATCAAGACAAATAGGCCCAAAGCCACGGAGGAAACGGAAGCATTTGGAATTTTAAAGAGGTTGATGAACAGTCCGGCGGTAACCGTGTACAATGCTGCAAGAATCGTAAATGTAGTAATCAATGTAATACCTGCATAGAACCATAAATATAGTTTTCCGCGGTTTAGATATCCTTCTATCAAGGTTTTGTCGGTAAGGTGGGTATAACGTACCCCGAATTCGAAAAAGGGGTACTTAAATACGTTCGCCAAAATAATCGGAATGACCATCACCCAACCATACTGTGCACCAGCCTTGGTCGAGAGTACCAAATGCGAGGTGCCAATAGCCATACTGGCGAACAAGAGCCCAGGACCTAAGTTTTTAAGGAATGCCTTTGTTTTGGACATTAAAGTTGGTTATCGTTTCTAAAATGCTAATTTTCCCCTGCTCCCTTTCTTTACTTGATTTCTATCATATCCCCATAGAACTTGGGTTCTGTGTTGAACAACAGATCCAGAAAGACCTTGACCCTTGCGAAATATTCCCGAAACTGTACCTTGAAGCCCTGTTGGGCCGAAATATCTCGGGCATTGTAGCCAATGGCCGACAGTCCTTTTTTTTCTGCAAGGTAAATGGCCCGTTCGTTATGGAACTTTTGGGATATAATGGTTACGCTGTCCAGTCCGAAGATATTTTTAGCGCGAACCATGGAATCCAAAGTTCTAAAACCGGCATAGTCGAGAAAAATTTTATCTTCTGGAATACCGCCTTCTATAAGATCTTTTTTGAAAGTGTCCGGTTCATTATAATATTTTGTTCCGTTGTCTCCACTTACTAATATGAAATCTATTTTACCTGCGGTAAAGAGTTGAATGGTAGCATTTATTCTATTGGTATAATATGGGTTTGAGGAGCCTGTGGTCAATTTACTGGAAGTACCCAATACAATACCAACTCTATTTTTTGGAACGGAATCTATATTTGAAAAAGTCTTCCCTTCCGCGGCCGAATCAATGATATAGTTGCACAAAAATATCATTAAAACAAAACTTAAGAGAATAAATCCAAGTAGTTTGAAAAACTTTTTTTTCATTGGATTAAAGATACATCTAAGGACTTAAACAACCGATGCAATGAAATAAAAATATGTAGGCTGACTTGCAAAGTGTTGGATGAGGTGGCAAATTTTTATAATGGGATGTAGCGCTTCAATCAATGCAAAAGTTCTTCAACCTCACTAAAAAATTCAATGAAATTTTTAGTTGACGTTAAAAATAGGAATTCATCGGTAGTCGAACAACCCGACCCAATAATCTACAATTTGTCCTTATTTTTTGTTTTAAGCCTATTTTTAAAATGGAAGACATAGGTGGCGTTAAAACCAAAATTTAAATTGGGATTGCGAAAATTAAAGTTATTCCTAGTTTGAACTATAAATGCATCCTCTACCATATTCACGGCATTGGTCAACATAAATTGCAACATGATATCACCTAATTCCCAGTTGGTGCCAATGGCAAAAGTATCATAAGTAGTGAAAGATTTTATTGGGTTGAATGTATGATAATATTCAGATACCAGACTTAAATGATACCCCAACCTATATCTAGCTCCCAAACCAATAGCTAAGAAATTTTTAGGATCATTTTCTGATAAACCTAGGCTTTTATTTATGTATGTAGGCGAAACTTGGAACGAAAAGTCTTTTGTCACCTTTTTTGAAAGTAAAATTTGTGACGTAAAAGCTGTTCTGTCCGAAAAGTCGTCGGCTATGTCTTGGTTACCAAAGGGACTACTGTTATAACTCATGTTTTGGAAAAGGGTAATCGAAAATGGAAATCCTTTTTTATCGGTATGCTGCACAATTCGATATTTAAGATGCGCGTCAAAAAGTCCATCAAAAGTGGTTGCGCCAGTTCCAAAAGTAAGTCTGTCGGATATACCGTATTCAAGTGCTATTCGGCTGCTCATTCTATCCGCGACAAAGCTTTGGGTTCTGTCGGCCGGGGTATTCCAAAATCGATTCGCAACAAAAAGGTCCAAAATCCCCTTGCCCCGAACTTCAGTGGAGTGTCCGACGGCTATACGCGTCATTTTAAATGTTGCGGGGATAAACGGAACATCATTCTGCTGTTCAGATTCTAAAATTCCCAGCAGGTCTTGCGAAAATGAGTAATGCACCGTGGTCAGCAATGCGAATGCCAACGTAAAAATTATTTTAGTCTTCATAGGGCTCGTATTCAAATCTAAAATCTACTGAAATGCTTTTGGCAATATTTCCGGCGAGCAAGGGAGGAATATTAATATCATAATCTTTTACATATGTTTCAAAACTACCCGAAACGACGTAACCACTCGTATTGTTTTCTATTTTGACTTTAATTTCAAGGGATTTTGATACCCCGTGCATAGTAAAAACTCCTTTTGCCATACGGGTTTGCTCTCCCTGAACGGCGGGGTCAAAATCAACTAAAACTCCTTCAAAGATAGCTTTGGGGTAAATGTCCGACTCTATATAGCTTTCATTAAAGTGCTCCCTCATCAACGCTTTTTCAAAAATGAAGGCACTCATAAGCATACTAACAGCAATTTTTCCGTCTTTTAGGTCAATAACACTTAGCACCTGATTGTTCTCCGCTTTTATGTCTTCTACCGATGTGTGTGAGAAGAAAGACACCTTGCCCTGCCGGGCAATTACCTTCCCATCAGTATCGATTTCCGAGGTGCTTAAAAGTGCTATTAAAAAAACAGCTAACATTCTTATCATTCTATTCGGTCTTAATCACTACACAATTCAACATAATAACGTCTTTTAGAAAACCTTTTAAAAGACCTTTTACTAAAATCAAATCTCCACTTTTTACCGCTTCCGTAGTATTTAATTGGTTGGTATTCATATCGCATATCACATAGGTTTCGCTGGCAGTTTCCCCCTCTAGCAAAATGGTGTGCCTGTCATTGACATTGTTGATTTCATGCACAATTCCTTCTACTGCAATTACGAGCTCGGTATCGCCTTTCTTGTTTGATTGGAATTCGGAAATCAATTGCTCCACCGTATATACCTTACTTGCCGGCACGTTTGTTAGATCCCCATTTAAACGGTGATTACAGCCTAAAAGACATAGAAATACAAGTATAAAAACCGTTAAATAGGAAAATCTGGTACTCCTTCTCATATTCCCACCTTTAAAAAGTAGTTAAAACTAATGTTTATACGGGACTTTTTGAAGCCCAAATGTTTGAATAATGAGGCTGTCTACTAAGTCTCGCTTTTTGCATTACGACCCCATAACTATCCGGGGAAGCAATCTGTACGTTTTTTGACAGGCGACAAACAGATTACCTCACTATGTTCGCAATGACGCCTTTTCTCGACTATAGAGACAGCCTCATTTTATAAAGATGGTATGAATCAATCGCTGATTGTAAAAGTACCGGTCATACTGCCATGAAATTCGCAAATATAAAAAAGCGTATCAGGAGCGTCGGCGGGAACGGTAAAGCTTATTGTTCCTGTTGCCACGCCATTATTTGTAACCCCGTCATTAACGGCGTCGCCCGTACCCGTGCCCTGTACAGCTTTAATGATAAAAGGATGCCCTGGTGTATTGACAACGAATTCATATGTTCTTCCTCTTCTTAAGTTAAAATTTGGATTTTCATCACCGGCAAAACCTTTTCCATCGAAAACATAGGAGGTAGCGCCATTATTGCCAACGTCAAAAGAAGTGGTCTCCGTCGCGTCCACTATTCGAATTCTGCCGGTCATCGAACCATGAAACTCGCAGATGTAAAATAAAACATCGGGAGCATCTTCGGGTACCGTAAACACTATTGTTCCCGTTGCCGCACCATTATTGGTCACACCGTCATCATAGGTGTTATCCGTTCCTGTACCTTGCACGGATTTAATGATAAATGGGTGTCCGGGCGTGTCAACCGAAAATTCATAAGTACTGCCCCTGGTCAATTCAAGCTCCGGGTTTTCCAAACTTGTAAAATCAAAGAGATACGCAGAGGCCCCAACATTTGAAACGGTAAATGTTTTTTCAACAGCGGATGTGTCAACCTCTGGAGCAGGGGCACTTTCGGTATCCAGGTTTAAAATGGGCCATATGCCGGCCACCGGGAATCCGACCCCAAAATTGTCCCCTCGATTCTCGTCACCGCCAAAGGTATAAAGTGGCCACCCTTTATAGGTTAATTGTGCTTCACCAAAAACCGATATGGTCCCAAAATCATCTGCATTCAATATACTAGGTACATTTTCCAGTGCGGTTTGAAAAATAGGCCAAGCCCCATTATTGGAAAAATCCTCGTTGGTAAAATTATTGGTTCCGCTCTCATCATTGATAAAGGAATAGAGCGTATTGCCATTGGCATCGGTCATATAAAATGTCTCCTCGTCCCCTGCTTCATAAGCGCTGGTAAGGTTGGTCTCGTTACCATCGGCGTCCCTTCCCACAAGCTGAGACCTTGTAAACATCACTGAATAGTCGGGCTTGGCAACAAACCAAACATCTCCTGCGCCATCTCCATTTATTTGTCCTGCCTCCGTATCATTTGCAAAGAGGTACAACGGCCATCCTTTGTAGGCAACTTGTTCGGCGCCGTCAGTTCTGGTTATCGTACTAAAATCATCCGCATTTAGACCTTCGTCCAAGCTTAGTTCGCTTGGGTTAAAAGCGGGCCAATTCGCCAAACAACCATCCACGCAGTTGGAATCTCCTTTACTATCAGGAGCGAAGAAATACAATGTAAACCCCTCCGCATTGGTAAGTACCGTTCCAAAGGTGTTATCAGAAGCCAATCTAACCGAATTTTCAACCACCACAGGGTCATCGATTACTTCTTGATCTTGATCTTGTTTTGGGCCATATCCATTATCGTCGTCCTTGCTACAACCGACTACGAATAAAGTGACCATTGCTGCTAAAAATACTTTTTTCATTGTACTATTTTTTTAGAATTATTAAATTATTTATGCTGGCAAATAAACCCTTGAGCGGTGATGTTTATACACAAAACCTAGGTGAAAGGGAATATTTAGCTTTAAAAGGGAATGTATTTTTGGTGTAAAGTGTCATTTTGATTTGATTAATGATGTTATAGGAACCATGGGCTAAAGTCGTATCATACTATCTTTGTTGATTTCCCGAAATGATCTCATCCCCGCCGTTGCACTGACTTCGAAGTACAACTTAACACATGCACCATTTTGATCTTAGAAGCGTATCCCGGTTTATCCTTTCCCCTTCTTCCGGATAGCCCATCTCAGTAAGGGCGTTGAGTACATCGGACAGCTCATTGGCCCTGAAAAAATTAAATACCACCAGGGATTCTTTGGGATAAAGCCGAACATTGGAGACATCCCTTATTTTTGTCAACTTTGTTTGTATGGAACTTTTACACCTTTCACAAAAGTTGTTCTGTACTTGAATTCTTGCGATCTGTTGTTTCATAAGTGTCGTTTTAGTTGAAAACCCTGGAAAGATTAAAGCCAAAGAAAACATCACCGTCCCCCCAATCCCCTGTTCCTTGTCCTAGAAAACCATTCGTATTCATGGGCTGTGCGTTGGTAAAATGTAGCTGAAAAACATGCCCTCCGGTTTCAATATCTATCCCGACGGAAAGGGGGTTCTTAAATGGGGAGTTCGATGCCCTGTTCAGATGAAGGCCATAGTCGAAGTTGATTGAAAATCTCTTGGTCAACTTATGCCTTCCACCAAAGCCGATAGCATATTGAGAATTTTCTTGTTCATCCAAGGCCACCAAGTTGTCATGGAAGAAAGTGGGCATTAATTCAAGCGAGAAGTTTTTATTGAACTTTTTTGAAATTAACAGCTGCGCCGTATATCCCAGACGATTCTCGAAGCTTAGCCCGGGTAATATCTCATCATCCAATGCCGTGTTCAGCAATATGTTGTTTGAACTAACAATGGTAAATGGAAAGCCACCGGCTTTTTCGCGAACCAATCTTAATTTTAAGGATGACTCATAGATTTTTTGAAAAGAACTTCTGGAAATACCTATATTAATTCCGTCAGAGATTCCGTATATGAAGTTCAAACGGGTCACGGCTTGATCCAAACCAAAAAAATCTTCAATACCGGCTTTCACGGAACCAAACCGATGTGAAGTCACAAAATAGAGCTCTCCTTTAGAGACCATTTTAGTAGACTCAAAATTTACGATTTTTAAACCTTTGAATGCCGCACTCTTGATGTTGTCAGCTGGGACCGAATCAAATTCCGCAAGCAAATCTTCCTGGGCACAAAGCGTACTTGCCGTAAGATAGAGCATTAGTATTACTAGAATATTTTTCATTTATTTTGTTTTATGGTTGTTGCTTGATCTATTTTGACTAGGAGTAACAGCTCATCAAAGCCAACACATCTACCTTTGATGCTTATAGTATCCCCCAGGGAAATATCCTGTTCGGGATTGTCCAAGAAATAGACTTGAACCCTATTTTCCAAGACCATCGTATTGGTTCCTAATTCAGTGACCGACCCACTGGTTTCCAGCACCCTGTTTAAATACTTCGCCGTGGCCTTCGCTTGATTATCCGCAAAATGAAATTGTAGATTGTCAGCGGGTATCGAAAATTCCGTGGTTTCCTTGGCTATCTCTCTAGGTGCAGCATTAAAAACCCTGTCATAGATTACAAAAGCTGTTAAGATCACCAAGGCGGCGAAACCCATTAGGAAGTACCTCTTGTTCTTTTTACTCATGGTTTAAGATTAAAGTTCAACGATACAAGCACCTCTTTGGCAATTTTGTTTTTTACAATGGATGGAATTTCAATATCAAAGTCTGAAGGGGTGACGGTAAAGCCCCCCTTCATGACTATGGTGCCATTCAATTTTTGCATACTGACCATCGTTTTGACCTCTTTTTCTTTTCCATGCAATGCTAATTTCCCATCTACCATAATTTCTATGGGGTCTTTAGACAAACTTGAAAGGTCAAAATCAATCAGCATCCCTTTGAATATGGCTTTAGGATACGTTTCGGATTCTATGTAGTTTTCATTAAAATGTTCTTCCATTAGCGAATTTTCGAACCGAAAACCTACAATCAATGCCAAAGAGGCAAATTCACCGGTATCGGTATTTAGTACTGCGGTTACAGATTTGTTTATCGCTTCGACGGGTTCGAAAAGTGCTTCCGAGGCTTCAAATTTTAGGTAGCCAGCTTTATCGACATATTTGCTTTGGGCATTCAGATTGAAAGCAAATACACTAATGGGAATGAGTATTGCCGCCAATGGGATTTTACGTTGTTTCATTTTTAAGGTTTAATCGTTAGAAGTATATTTTAATTCTCAGGGAGTCCGTTATCGATCCATTGCTGAATTTGATCTATCGTGTTTTGTGGGAGTCTCCCTGCAGGAGGCATGGCCGCCGACTCACCGCTTTGGCGAGACATAGCTTCCAGGATACCATTGGCTCTGGAGCTAACTTGTTGGAAAGTAACCAGGGCGAAAGGGGCTCCGTTTCTAGGGGGATCATCGTGGCAGTTAACACAGCTGCTTTGCATAATAGATCGAATTGTGTTTTCGTAAGTGACCCCGGAGCCATCCGTAGGCTCATCATCCATTTGTTCTTGTTCAATTAAATCGGCTTCGCTATCATTTGTACAACTCCAAATACAAAGGGCGCAGAAAAAAGCTATGCCTAGTCTTGTTTTTTTCATCGTTTTTATTTTTAAGAGATTAATTTTAATTGAAATCAAATAGAATAATTTCAGGGCCAGGGTACCCTATTAACCTCCGTGAAAGGGAAATTTTGGGTTTAATCGGGAATTTTAATGGTTGAAATTTTGTCGATTTTTAGATTTGCCCACCTTATAAGCCCCTCAGTGGCCCTGTATCTTTAAAGATTACTATTTTAGCACTTCATTGAACAGCCATGCGAAAAGATCGCCTCTATCTTTTGACATTTTTAGGTATTACGATAATCTTTTTGATTATATCAAGCGTTGCGGTTCGTTATTTTGTGAAGTTCAGCGTAGATAGGGTATTGGAGACGCAGTTGGAATTCAGTAAAAGAGAAGCTAGGGAAGTAGCTTCCCTATTAGGAGAACAGTTAAAGAATGGTGTTTTAAAGGATACCGCAATTATTTCCTTGCAAAACAGCATAGGTAGTACCAACCAGACCATCGGTTTTGTAAGTATGTTTGACTGGTCCGGTAAAATCATTTGTCATCCGGATATTAAAGTTGTCGGGCAAAGCATAAGTCCGGAAGAATCTTTTGTTTCATCAGTATCGGACGATTTAACCTCAAAAGACTTTTACAGTTTATTACAGAATAAACAGGCCGTGGGGGGAATTCGGGACTTTGAGGATACTTCACAAGAATCAGAGGTAATTTATCTATATCCCGTTGATAATTCTGATTGGATTATTGCAGCACATGCCAATACCCAATTGGTAATGTCACAAATAAATGATTTAAGAAATAAGTTCTATAACATTTTGATCGTTATGGGGCTTGTTATGATAGTTACTTCCGTTGTTATAGTGAGGCTAATCGGTAGCAGGTATGAAAATAGATTAGAGGAAAAGAATGTGAAACTTTCCAACGAAGTAGTTAATCTGGCAAAACTCAATAGTGCGGTAGATGCATACCAAAAAAGAGTAGTAGGGCAATCGGTTGAAAATAATGAGGATGATAGTTCCTCAAAAAGCCGCATACTTACCTATCATAGAAATGAACTTAGGCCGGTGCCTACCAAGGAAATTGCATATATATATACTGAAAACACTATTACTTACATAGTTTGTATAGACTCCAAAAGATCAACTTCAAATTCCAGTCTTGACGAGCTTATTTCCAATCTTGATGGAAACCATTTTTTCAGGGCAAATAGACAATTTATCATTGCAATTTCCGCAATTGAAAAAATCGTTAAGTATGGTAACAACCAACTCAAAATTTTAATAAACCCAAATTCTGAACTTGATATCATTATAAGTAAGAATAGAGCTTCGGAATTCAAACAATGGTTAAATCAATAGATTGATTGCAATCTTTGTACGATTTTAATCCATATTGAGATGGAAATCTATCAACAAATGAATGGATGAGCAGTACCGTTCCACCCATACTTTTTTTGATTTTAAGTCAAACAAAAAGCCTTACGTTTAGTAAGGCTTTTGTTCTCGAGACGGGAATTGCCTTCGGTGAGTCCCGATACTAACATCTTAAGAATGGAAACCCAATCCCTACAGGATGATTTTCAGTTTTATACACTGCCACTCAATCCCGCTTGGCTCCACTTCCAAAACGAAAAGCCACAGCCGAAGTAGCTGTTTTTTGGAATGCGATTTTTACATTGGCATGGTAAACTGTGCTAAGCGAACCAAGAGATGAGGAAATGGGCGGTTAGGCCAGGGTGAAAATTATCGGGAATATTTTTTACTACGATATTCTCTTGGACTGATTTTCTTAATTTTTTTGAACGTTCGATTAAAATGACTTATTGTCTCAAAACCACAGTTAAAAGCAATTTCCTGGATGGGATTTGAGGATAGTACCAAGTGCTGACACGCCCGTTCTATCCGGGAAAGATTCAAAAAATTCACGAAAGAATGGCCTGAGTGTTTCTTGAACCAGCGACAGAATGACTGTGGTACCATATGGGTTATCTCGGCCATTTCGTTCACCGTTAGTTTTTGATCGAGATTTTCAAGTATATGATGGTTGACTTTTGTGAACTTTTGCCGGGTCAATTTTTGATTATGCATAAGGGCGTAGGATTCGGAGGTCAAAAACCTCTTGCGACCATGACTGTTTAAGTCCTTCATCAGTAATAGCAAGGAGCAAAGTTGTTCCACATCGTTCAAAAACTCAAAATTGAGAATACGATGGACCAGCGAGTTTGAGGGACTTTCAAAAAATATTCCTCTTCCTGATAAATCGAACAAGATTTCAAAGTCGCTACATTCCTTGAAACCTACAAACATATCATCGTTAAACTGAAATACGAACGCCTCCTGTTTTTCTTCCGTATCGCTACGGACGCCAACCCAGTGATGTGGGAGATTTTTACCAATCATGACCAAGTCCATATTTGTAAATGGCTCAATTGAATTACCTACAAACCGAGTGCCATTTCCTTTTGAAATGAAGGTCACCTCCAGTTCTGGATGGTAATGCCAAAAGGGCCGAAAGGCGTCGACCTCCCTTTTGAAAAACCGAAAGGATCGTTCTGAGTTATTTAAATTCAGTTGTTCTAGTGTAGGCTTCAAAATAAGCTGTTTAAAACTTGTTTTCTTCTAAAAATATACATTTAAGTTTAAATACGCATAGTTTGGGTTCAGATGTAAAAATAATTACCCCAAGTATGGTGATACCTTTGTTCCTATAAATAAGTAAAATTATGTCAACCACGATAGCATTGGACCAACCATATGTTCTAACGGCCGAGCAAATCGAGTTTTACCATAAGAACAGATACATTAAACTTAAAAATGTACTGGACAGCACCACTTTGGAGCATTTCAATCAGGTCATTTCAAAGAAGGTAGATGAATTGAACCAACAGACTGTTCCACTAGCCGAACGCTCTGTTTACGATAAGGCCTTTTTACAACTTTTCAACCTTTGGAAAGAAGACAGTGCTATTAAGGAGTTGGTGTTTAGCAAACGTATTGCCAAAATCGCATCGGACCTAATGCAGGTTGAGGGTGTCCGTTTATATCATGACCAAGCGTTGTTCAAAGAAGCCGGTGGTGGCATTACACCATGGCATGCAGACCAGCACTATTGGCCCTTAGAAACCGATAAAACAATCACAGCTTGGATTCCGTTGCAAGAAACCGGTTTGGAAATGGGGCCGCTTGAATTCAGTGCCGGCAGTCACGGGATTATGGAAGGTAGGGAACTATCGATTGGTGCCGATAGTGAAATGTTGATCGAAAAACGTTTAAAGGTAACCGATTTTAAGCATGTCATCGAGCCTTTTGAAGTCGGAGAAATCAGTTTTCACTCGGGTTGGGTATACCACCGAGCAGGCGCAAATACCACGGATCGGACGAGAAAAGTCATGACCGTGATTTACATGGATAAGGAGATGAAACTTAAAGAACCATCGAATGATGGCCAGAAAAACGATTGGGAAACCTGGTGTCCCGGAGCAAAAATCGGCCAGACCATCAACACCCCACTAAATCCTGTTTTGTATTGATTCGTACCTCCTTGTAGTAAGTATTCGTTGTAAATCAAGTTCAAGCCATTGGGATTACTAATATTTGCAAGAGTAGGCTACCTTAGGAATTATGTGAGGATTCTGGATGGGAAAGCATTGCTATTTCAAGAACTTGTTAAGAGTACACCGCTCGCATGCTTTCAATATCGGTTCGCATCGGAGGAAAATGCGGCATGGCAACGTAATGCTTGGTATAACTTCGACTATTTATGGTCATTCGTAAACGGGCAATTATTTTATTGGTAAAGCATCAAGCCAATACCGATACTATTCGGATTTCCTTTTGTTTAGCTGTTGCACTTAACGAAGGTAGGGTCCGTTACCAAACAAAAAACCAAAGCGACAGCTTTGGTTTTCCATACATCTGTACTCGAGGCGGGACTTGAACCCGCACGGCCATAATGGCCATTGGATTTTAAGTCCAACGTGTCTACCAATTCCACCACTCGAGCGTGTCCTCCGAAACCTTTGTAATGGAGGGCCGGACTTCAAACAAAAAAACGCCGGCGAGCAGCGTTTCCTTTGGAGCGAAAAACGGGATTCGAACCCGCGACCTCCACCTTGGCAAGGTGGCGCTCTACCAACTGAGCTATTTTCGCATTTCTACTAGCTTTTAAGAGAACATCGCATCTTTCCAATGATGCGGATGCAAATTTAATATAATTCTATGAAAGGCAAAGAAAATTTTGACAAAAGAAACAAAAGCCAAAAGCCCCAATTAGGGGGTAGATTCAAGAGGTGGCCTTCTTGTTTTTGGTAAGTAGCCGTTTGATTTCGCTTAACTTCATCAAGGCCTCGACAGGGGTGAGCGTATTGATGTCCAAATGGGTGATTTCTTCCTTGATTTGCTCCAACAAGGGATCGTCCAAGTTAAAGAAACTTAACTGCATTTCGCTTTGAACGGATTGCAGCTTATCAGTGAGTTCCTCGCTGGAGTGGGATTTCTCCAATTTTTTCAAAATTTTATTGGCCTTGCGAATGACTTGTTGCGGCATACCGGCCATTTTGGCCACGTGTATCCCGAAACTATGCTCGCTGCCACCAGGAGTGAGCTTTCTGAGAAATAGCACGTTATCCTTTAGTTCCTTGACCGAAACATTGTAGTTTTTAATACGTTCAAAGGTGGCGGCCATTTCGTTCAATTCGTGATAGTGCGTTGCGAATAGGGTCTTCGCCCTGGCAGGGTGTTCGTGAAGATACTCCGAAATGGCCCATGCGATGGAAATACCGTCATAGGTGCTCGTACCACGACCAATTTCGTCTAACAATACTAGGCTGCGGTCGCTGAGGTTGTTCAGAATAGAGGCCGTCTCGTTCATCTCTACCATAAAGGTCGATTCCCCCATTGAAATATTGTCGCTGGCCCCTACACGTGTAAAAATCTTGTCGACATAACCGATTTTGGCCGAGTCGGCGGGGATAAAGCTTCCCATTTGCGCAAGCAGTACGATTAAGGCGGTCTGTCGTAAAATAGCGGATTTCCCACTCATATTGGGTCCTGTGATCATGATGATTTGCTGGTCTTCCCGATTGAGTAGTACGTCGTTTGCGATGTACGATTCCCCCGGGGGCAACTGCTTCTCGATAACGGGATGTCGCCCATTCTTTATTTCGATTTCGGTAGAATCGTTGATGATTGGCATAACATACCGGTTTTCCTTGGCCAATTGGGTAAAACCGCAAAGACAGTCAAGCTGTGCGATGAGCTGGGCATTGTTTTGAACAGGGGAAATGTATTCCTGCATCCATACCACCAGCTGGGAGAACAGTTGTTGTTCCAAACTTAAAATCCGTTCTTCGGCACCAAGGATTTTTGCTTCGTACTCTTTTAGTTCCTCCGTGATGTAGCGCTCCGCACTTACGAGTGTTTGTTTGCGGATCCAATCTTCGGGCACTTTTTCTTTATGCGTATTACGCACTTCGATATAATAACCAAAGACGTTGTTGGAAGCAATTTTTAGGGAAGTGATTCCCGTACGTTTTGTTTCCCGCTCCAACATCGTATCCAAATAGTCCTTTCCTGAGTAGGCCAATCGCCGCAATTCGTCGAGTTCATCTGAATACCCATCGGCGATCGTCTTTCCCTTGGGAATCTGTGTCGGGGCTTCCTCATACAGCATTTCCTTGATTTTGGAACGAAGTAGTTCGCAGGATTGCAACCGGTCGGAAATCAATAGAAGCGCCTCGTTGCCACTTCGGGCGGTCAACTGTTTGATAGGGACAACGGCCTCTAAGGAATTTTTAAGCTGTACTACCTCCTTGGGATTGATTTTTCCAGTCGCCACCTTTGAAATCAAACGTTCCAAGTCGCCCATCTGCTTGATCCAATGTTGTAGTTTCTCGAGGTTTTCCTCCGCTTTCGCCAAATAGGAAATCACTTGGTGCCGCCGCCGTATTTTTTCGATATTCTTTAACGGAAGGGCGAGCCAGCGTTTTAACAATCTTCCACCCATGGGCGAAAGGGTCCGGTCGATCACATCCAAGAGGGTAACCGCGTTCACATTCGTGGAATGATACAATTCCAGGTTGCGAATGGTAAAGCGGTCCATCCATATGTACTCCTCCTCGGAGATACGTTTCAAGGTATTGATATGCTGCAATTGACGGTGCCGGGTTTCGGAGAGATAGTGCAATGCCACTCCTGAGGCCACGATGCCATGCCGTAAATGATCGATCCCAAAACCCTTTAGGGTGGCCGTCTTAAAATGGGCCGTGAGGGTTTCAAGGGCATAATCTTCTTGAAAGACCCAATCTTCCATAAAAAAAGTGTGGAACTGATTTCCAAATAGGGTAAAGAATTCTTTCTTATGGCTTTTGGAGACCAGGATTTCATTGGGTGCGAAATTTTGAAGCAGTTTATCAATTTGTTCTTCACCTCCCTCGGCGGTAAGGAATTCTCCCGTGGAAATATCCACAAAGGAAACCCCTAGGAGCTTTCTTCCAAAATGAACGGCACACAGAAAATTGTTCGATTTAGCCGACAATATATCGTCATTCATTGCAACTCCGGGAGTGACCAATTCCGTAACGCCCCGTTTTACGATCGTTTTGGTCATTTTAGGATCTTCGAGCTGATCGCAGATAGCGACCCGTTGCCCCGCTTTGACCAATTTTGGTAAATACGTATTCAGCGAATGATGGGGAAAACCGGCCAACTCGGTACGATCGCCGCCATTGTTTCGTTGTGTTAGTATAATTCCCAGGATCTTCGAGGCCTTTACCGCGTCTTCCCCAAAGGTCTCGTAAAAATCACCCACCCGAAAAAGCAACAGCGCATCAGGATATTTGGTCTTGATGGTATTGTATTGCTTCATCAAAGGGGTCACCTTCTTTATTTTCGTTTTTCCCAAACTGATTTTATTGAACTATTTTTACGATACCGAACGTGAAACGAAAGTAGCGATTTTGGAAGGTAAACCCCAGCATTGTTGATATTATGGGGATAAGTTTTTAGGGGGTCACAGCGCCCAAGAAGAAACATGTGCCTTATCAACCGTGAACCTTAAACCTTAAATGCGCAAACTCAAAAACGAAGAACTAAACCGATTGGATATCGAAGCTTTCAAAAGGGCTAAGAAGACCCCTTTGGTGCTAGTACTGGATGATATTCGTAGCCTTAATAATATTGGTTCGGTTTTCCGTACCGCGGACGCATTTTTAGTAGAGAAAATTTACCTCTGTGGAATCACGGCGACCCCTCCACATAAAGACATCCATAAAACGGCATTAGGGGCCACGGAAAGTGTGGCATGGGAATATAGGGATAATGCATTGGACCTTCTGAACGAATTAAAATCGGATGGGTTGCTGACCTTTGCCGTTGAACAAACGGAAAATGCGACCCTTTTGAACGATTTTGAAGTAGCTGCATCGAAAAAATATGCCGTGGTTTTTGGGAACGAGGTAAAGGGGGTGTCCCAAGAGGTGGTAGACCTCTGCGATGGGGTGTTGGAGATTCCGCAATTCGGCACCAAGCATTCCCTGAATATTTCGGTAAGCGCCGGAATCGTTATCTGGGATATTTGGTCAAAATTACACCGATCCTTAACTCCCTAGATAACAAAACCCCGACAGCATATGTCGGGGCCTTGTCTATGGTTTGAGTTAGTTTAGTTTCCGATTAGGAGCAGGCAAGTACGCAAATGCATTTTTTCTGTGCAAGTATTTTCGATAAAAAATGTCAAAGCACTTTCTCCGTTGCAAAGTCCTGGATGTTTTTTACGACACTTTCATAGTCTTTCGTACTAGCTACAAAATCTAGTTCCGTGACATCGAGCACCAAGCTATTTTGCCCCGGATAGCTGCGGATGAAGTCGAAATACCCTTGATTGATTTTCTCCAAATAATCGGCTGTGATATTCTGCTCATATTCCCTTCCGCGCTTTTTGATATTATCCAAAAGACGTTCCGTTGTCTGATACAGATAAACGTAGATTTTTGGCTTTTTGACCTCCCGGTACATGAGGTTGAATAACTTTCGATAAAGCCTGAATTCCTCTTTTTGCAAGGTCACTTGTGCAAAAATCAACGATTTATAGATATCGTAATCGCTCACCATGAAGTTTTTGAATAAGTCATACTGGGAGGTGTCGTCGGTGAACTGTTGGTAGCGATCTGCCAAAAAGGACATTTCCAGCGGAAAGGCATATCGGCTTTGGTCTTCATAGAATTTAGGCAGAAAAGGGTTGTCCGCAAATCTTTCCAATACCAATTTGGCATTGTAGTCTTCCGCGATCTTGTTGGCCAAGGTGGTTTTTCCTGCACCAATATTTCCTTCGATAGAGATAAAACCAAGATGGGCCAAAAGCGATTGGCGATCCTTGAACAAACGAACGGTTGTTTTTTCCAGGGTTCCCTTATCCCTGCATTCCTGAAGTAGATTTCGGGTATCTTTGTTCAGTATGGGGTGATAGAACTGAGGTGCTATATCGGACAAAGGCTTCAGTACGAATTTCCGGAATGGAATTTCAGGATGTGGAACGATCAGTGTATCGGATACGACACTTTCCTTTTCATAATAAAGGATATCTATATCGATGAGTCTGGGCTCATAGCCTTCTTCCTTGAGGCGTGTTCTTCCCATGTGCCTCTCGATTTCAAGCAAACCTTGTAACAGATCATGTGGTGCCAGTTCTGTTTCCAAGGCGATACAAACGTTCAGAAAATCATCCGCATCGAATCCCCAGGCACCGCTCTTATAAACAGGGGAGATCCGCACAATGTTCCCGACCTTTTGTTGAATGGCGAAAAGTGCCTGCTGCAGATTGTTCGCCTTGTTGCCTAGATTGCTGCCAAGGGATAGGTATGTCGTTTTGGGGTCCGCCATAATCGTAGGCAAAGTAACAAAAAGTCAGGTGGAGTTCATTATCTTTGAATCATAATTATAGCTTGTGTAGCATGAAGTTTTTAAGAAACCTACTGGCAGCGATTCTCGGTTGCTTGATTGCCTTTGGAATTATTTTTGTGATGTTCCTTATTTTTATCAGTCTTGTCGGGAATGCCGAGGAAACCGTTTCGGTCAAATCGAACTCCGTATTGGAGTTGCAGCTGCAACTCCCCGTCAAGGATTATGTCGGAAGCGATGCTTCAGACCCTCTTGCGGGTCTCTTTGAAAAATTTCAGGGATTGGACGAAATCCTTCAGGCCATTGAAGTTGCGAAAGAAGATGATGATATCCAGGCCATTAGTATCAACAATAACTTTCTCATGATGGGATTGGCCCAAACCCAGGCCCTTCGAAAGGCATTGGATAATTTTAAGGAGAGCGGGAAATCGGTATATGCGTACGGGGATTTTTATATGCAAAAAGACTATTATTTGGCAAGCGTGGCCGATGCCATCTATCTGAATCCAGTAGGAGGAATGGATTTCAAGGGGCTATTTTCAGAAGTGCTCTTTTTTAAGGATCTTCAAGAAAAAACGGGGGTCAAAATGGAAGTGATCCGCCATGGAAAATACAAAAGCGCGGTAGAGCCTTTTCTTTCCAATGAAATGAGTGAGGAAAATCGAAGGCAAATCAGTGAACTTATCCACTCTTTATGGAATACTATGGTCAATGATATTTCAAAGGGAAGGGGAATAGGCACTGCCGACCTGAATACCATTGCGGACACGTTAGGGGGAAGGACGCCTGAATACGCAAAGGCTTCGGGACTCGTGGACGATTTGCTGTTTTACGATGAATACGAGCGAAAATTAAAAGAGGCGCTCGACATAGATGAGCAAGAAGACTTGAACAAGGTACGGCTCGAGGATTATGTCATACGGTCGAACAGAAAAGGAAGAAAGAGCGGGAAAGATAAAATTGCCGTTGTATTTGCCCAAGGGGAAATTCTCTATGGGGAAGGCAACCAGGAAACTATTGGTCAGGGTATGATAGTCAAGGCTATTCGAAAGGCTAAGGACGATGAAGACGTAAAAGCCATTGTATTACGGGTTGATTCCCCGGGGGGCAGTGCGCTTACCTCCGATATCATTTGGCGAGAGCTTGAGTTGGCCAATGCTAAAAAACCGTTGGTCGTTTCCATGGGGAATGTGGCCGCTTCGGGTGGCTATTACATCGCCGTCGGGGCAGATAAGATATTCGCGGAACCGACTACGGTGACGGGATCTATCGGTGTATTCGGGACCCTACCCAATGTTCATGGGTTGGCCACCGATATCGGTATCAATGCGGAACAAGTCGGAACCAATAAAAATTCAATCGACTACTCCCTTTTTGAACCAATGACCGATACCTTTCGAAACACCGTACAGGAAGGCATAGAGGAGGTGTACGAAACCTTCCTGGAACGGGTCGCCGAGGGTAGGGGAATCACGGTAGCCAAGGCCGACAGTCTAGCCCAAGGCAGGGTGTGGAGCGGCGTCGATGCGGAAAGATTGGGGCTTATAGATGAACTCGGTACTTTGGACGATGCCATTGCCGAAGCGGCCCGGATGGCAGAATTGGATACCTATGGAATTAGAAAATACCCCAAATATAAGGGCGCTTTCGAACAACTGATGGAGGATTTAAGTGGAGCAAGTGCCCAGGCAAAACAACAATTCATTGAAGAGGAAGTAGGTACGGAAACCTATCAGATAATGAAACAAATCAAATCGGCCATGGAACAAAAGGGTATTCAGGCCAGAATGCCTTTTGTCCTTGATATCAAATAAATGACGCCAAAAGACAAGAAACTGGCTTACCAGATCTACTTATATCTGGGAGCACTGTTCATTACCTCCTTGGTGGTTTCGAACCTTATTTTCCAGAAATTTTTTTATTGGTATCCTTTTGGGGAAATCAAAATATTTGACGTACCCCTATTCGAGATTTCCGTAGGGGTGCTTCCCTATCCCATTACGTTTTTGATCACCGATTTGATTTCGGAGATTTTCGGTCAAAAAAAAGCGAATCAAATTGTAACGGCGGGTATTTTTGCTTCCTTCTTTTCAATGGGACTATTGGCGCTATCCGATTATGTGCCGGCTATCGATGCATCACCGATAGATGATGTTACTTTCAAACAAGTATTCGCGCTCTCGCCCATTGGGGTGCTGGCCTCTATGATCGCTTACTTATGCGCACAGTATGTCGATATTGCGCTCTATCATTTTTGGAAGCGATTGACCAAAGGGAAACATCTTTGGTTGCGCAACAACTTTTCGACTTTTCTGTCACAGTTTATCGATACGTTCACCGTGGTCGGACTCCTATGTATATTTCAAGTGCTATCGTGGGATTTATTTTTCGGCCTGCTGGTAAGCGGCTTTCTTTTTAAGGTTTTTATAGCATTTATCGACACCCCTTTGCTTTATTTCTTCGTATATCTTTTGAGAAAACGATTTGGTCTTGCCGTAGGCGAGGAAATCTATCTAGAGGCATAATATCCGGTGTTTTTTAGAGTTTAGTCATTAGTACAAACGTCGAAGTGTACCGACCACCACTTTTTATGGTATGGGACCAATTTCGTTTTTGGTAAAAGGTCTTTGGGGATACTGGAACGCATGGAACCGAAGAGATCAATTAATTTATAGCAAATGAAAAAATTTTTAAAGGTTTTGGGTATCGTTTTATTGTTAATCGTGGGTTTGCTTATAGCGGCCCCCTTTTTCCTGGAAGCCAAGATCGGGGAATTAATCAAGAACAATGTCAATAACAATGTCGATGCTACCTTGAGTTTTACGGAAGCGGATTTGAGTTTGGTCAAAAGTTTTCCGAACGCAGCTCTAAGGCTTCAAGAGGTCACCTTGGTCAATAGGGAACCCTTTGCAGGCGATACGCTGTTCGCAGCCAAGGATTTGCGACTCACCATGGGTATTGGGGAACTCTTTAAAGGTGAAGGGGAATCGATCGGGGTGAAAAATCTAAGCGTTGATGGGGCCAGCGTATTGGTAAAAGTCAATGAAGAGGAAATCGCCAACTATGAAATTGGTAAGGATTCGGGAGAAACAACCTCCTCGTCCGAACAATCTGAAGGCTTTACGTTGGACCTACAGTCATACGAGATCACCAATTCCAAAGTGGTATATGACGACAGGGCTGCCAAGGTTTACTTGGAAGTGTCCGATATTCAACATAGGGGTACCGGGGATTTGTCGGCTACCACTTCCGAGTTGGATACCCAAACAGCGGCCTTGGTCACCTTTGATCTGGACAGTACCAATTATTTGAACAAGAACAGCATAAAACTCGATGCGGTGATAGGGATCGATCTGAAGGAGGATAAATACACCTTCCTTAAAAATGAAGCCTTGGTAAATCAGTTACCCCTTGTTTTTGACGGATTTGTAAAGGTGAACGAAAACAGCCAAGAGGTCGATATCAGCTTTAAAACCCCCTCCTCCGACTTTAAAAACTTTCTGGCAGTGATTCCAGAAGCCTATTCCAAGAATATTGAAAATGTACAGACGACCGGTAACTTTGAGGTCGAAGGGCGATTCTACGGTACGGTGGATGAGGAACACATTCCCAAATTCAATATCACGATCAATTCGGATAACGCTAGCTTCAAATATCCCGAGTTGTCCAAAACCGTACGTAATGTATTTATCGACACCAAGATTGCCAATACTACGGGAATAGCCGAGGATACCCAGGTGGATATTGACAGACTTTCCTTTATGATCGATGAGGATACCTTCAATATGACCGCCAAAATTAGGGAGCTGATGGGCAATACAAAAGTGAATGCCCATGTCGACGGTAAAATGAACCTTGCCAATATTTCCAAGGCATATCCGGTACCTGGGGACCTCGATTTAAAAGGACTCTTAAATGCGGATATCACTACGGACTTTGACATGGCTTCCATCGAGAAAAAGCAATATGGGAAGACCAAGACCAGTGGGGAGCTGAATTTGAGGGATTTTGAATACAACTCCGAAGAGTTGGTAAATCCTATCGCCTTAAATTCCACCTCCCTTACCTTTAACCCCAGCACGGTTACCTTGAATAAGCTCAACGGCACCACGGGTACCACCGATTTTAATGCAACGGGAACCATCAATAACTTGCTGGGCTTCCTCTTCAATGACGAAGAGGTAGAAGGCAATTTCGTTTTCACCTCCGATACTTTTGCCCTTAACGATTTTATGGTGCCCGACGATGAAACGTCCGCCCTAAGCCAGGAATCTGAAGGTGAAAAAAGACCGGCATGGGCCAAACCTGCTACCACTGAGGAAAAAATAAAAATTCCCTCATTCCTGGATGCCACTATCAACGCATCCGCGAACACTGTATTGTACGATGACCTCACCTTGAGGAATGTAAAAGGTAATCTTCGAATCAAAGATGAAAAAGCGGTCTTGAGCAATATGACCTCCTCATTGTTTGACGGTAAAGTGTCCTTTAATGGTGAGGTGTCCACAAAGAACAATACCCCCGCGTTTGCTATGAAATTGGGATTGGACAAACTGGAGATCGGGGAGACATTCAAATCGTTGGAACTCTTTCAAGTCTTGGCCCCGATTGCCCAAATCCTTCAAGGGAAACTGGATTCCGATATTGAATTGGCCGGTAACCTGACCGATGATTTTAGTCCTGATTTACTTTCCCTAAGCGGGAATGTCTTGGCCAATATCTTTGCCCGGGAAATCGATGCGAAGCAGACACCGGTCCTAAATGCCTTAGACAACAAACTCGACTTTATCGACCTCAAGGAGTTGAATTTGGATGCCCTAAAGACCAAGCTATCCTTTGAAAATGGAATCGTAAGCGTAAAACCCTTTACAATCAAATACAGGGATGTCGCGATAAATGTCGCCGGTGGCCATACATTTGACCAAAAGCTCAACTACACGGCTACCATGGAAGTACCTACCAAATATTTGGGATCCGATATCAACAACCTGATTGCCCAAATTGATGAGGAATCCCTCAAAAATATGACCATTCCAGTAACGGCCAATATCGGGGGCATGTACAACAATCCATCGGTAAGTACCGATTTTGCCACAGGTGTGAAAAATCTCACCAATCAATTGATAGAAGTACAAAAGCAGAAATTGATCAATCAGGGAAAAGATAAGGCCAAGGACTTGATCGGGGACATCCTAAAACGCAATACAAGCGAAAAGGACACCGCCAAAAAAGAGGATAATACTACGGAAGGCGTCAAGGAAGTTTTAGGCGGGATTTTAGGAGGCAGGAAAAAAGATACGACCCAGGTCGATTCGGTACCCAAGAAAGAGGAAGATGTTGTGAAGGAAAAAGCAAAAAGTATTTTAGGCGGACTCTTAGGCGGAAAAAAGAAAGATACCTCAAAGACCAAAAAGGATTCCAATAATTAAGGGTCTCTTCACAGCTTACGTAAGGGTCAAAAATACGAATTGTGGCTAGTCCTTAAATAAATAAATTTCAATTGATATAGGATACTTGTAATTGTATTATTTCTTGCTTCTATTAGTTCGAAAGAAAATCTACCTTTTTTTTTGGAACCGATGGGAAGAACGATTAATGGTATCGGTATGATACGAGTCATCTTAGGCTATCCCAATCCCCACAACATACCCTTCACTGCCCCGGACATTAAAAACGGTACTATCTTCAAAAATGAGGTATTGGCCTTTGATGCCTTTAAGAACCCCTTTGTAGTTTGGCACTTTATCCAGATTAAGACTTTTTACTTTTTTCGGATATTGCAGTACCGGAAACTTCAATTCGGTTTCCTGATTGTTTTCGATAAAGTACTCGGCTGCCTCCTCGGGAATATAGGGGCGTAGCTTGTTGCGCCATTCTACCAGATTTTCGTCTTGTACATCATTGGTCAGCATCTTGCGCCAATTGGTCTTGTCGCTCAAATGTTCTTTCAGCGCCACTTCGGTAATCCCCGCCAAATAACGGTTCGGCACTTCCACGATTTCAATGGCTTCATGGGCACCTTGATCGATCCATCTCGTCGGCACCTGGGTTTTACGTGTCACCCCTACCTTAATATTGCTTGAATTGGCGAGGTATACAATATGGGGTTGTAGTTGTACCTTTTTCTCATACTCCAGGTCGCGGTCTTCCTTTTCCAAATGGGCGGTACTTAATTCGGGGCGCATTATCCAATCACCTGCCGAGGGGATTTCATAGAAACAGGTCTTGCAAAACCCTTGTCGATAAATAGGACGGTCCAAGCCGCAGTTGAGACACTGAAATTTGATGAAATTGATCTGCAGCTGTTTATCCAGAACTTGGTTCAGGTTTAAAAAATCATTCTCAAAGACAAGGTAATATTGAATAGGACTCCCTACCTCGGTCTGCATTTTTCGTAATACGCCTTTGTACTGCATCAATAAAAAATTGGTATGATTATTCTATTTGAAAGTAATCGCCAGAAAAGCTATTTTAGTGCACCAAAGATACCCAAAAATGCCCATACCACTGTTTAATTCCATCGCCTCATGGCTGCTAAAAAAACGCTATCACCAGATAGAGCTTTTTCTTAAATATCCGGCAGAAGTACAGGAAGAAGTGCGTGATCAGTTGCTAGAACTAGCGGAGGGTACCGAGATCGGGCGTAAATATGATTTTGAATCCATTCAAAACTATGAGACTTTCAGGGAGCGGATTCCCATCGTTTCCTATGAAGAAATTGAGCCTATTATTGAACGTACCCGAAGGGGAGAGCAGAACCTTTTCTGGCCAACGGCCATCAAATGGTTCGCAAAGAGCAGTGGTACTACCAATGCCAAGAGCAAGTTTATTCCAGTAAGTACGGAGGCGTTGGAAGATTGCCATTACAAATCCGGAAAAGACCTATTGTGTCTGTACCTTAATAACAACGAGAATTCCCAGCTTTTCACGGGAAAAAGCCTTCGTTTGGGCGGTAGTAAGGAGCTCTACGAAGACAATGGATCCTTTTTTGGGGACCTTTCGGCCATCTTGATCGATAATATGCCCTTATGGGCCGAATTCAGTAGCACCCCTAGTAGTAGGGTTTCATTGATGAGCGAATGGGAAAACAAGCTTAAAGCGATTATCAAGGAGAGTACCCAAGAAAATGTGACGAGCTTGGCCGGGGTCCCCTCCTGGATGTTGGTGCTACTAAACAATGTGTTGGAGGAAACCGGAAAAAACCATTTGTTCGAAGTATGGGAAAACCTGGAAGTCTACTTTCATGGCGGGGTCAATTTTAGTCCGTACAAAGAACAATACCAAAAACTACTTCCGAGGAAAAGCTTTAAATACTACGAAATTTACAATGCTTCTGAGGGTTTTTTTGCCATTCAGGATAGGAACAATGCAGACGACCTCCTGCTGATGCTGGACTATGGCATTTTTTACGAATTTATTCCGATGGATTCCTATGGGGGTGAAGATGAACGTGCCATTCCGCTATGGGAAGTGAAAACGAATATCAATTACGCCATTGTCATCACTACCAATGCCGGACTCTGGCGGTACAAAATCGGGGATACGGTTCGCTTTACTTCCACCAATCCGTATCGGATAAAAATCACCGGGCGTACCAAGCATCATATCAATGTGTTTGGGGAAGAGCTAATCATCGAAAATGCGGAAGAAGCCTTAAAAAGTATCTGTAAAAAAACAGGGGCCGAGATTATGGATTATACCGCCGGGCCTATTTTCATGTCGGGGAAAGAGAAAGGGGCACATGAATGGATCATCGAGTTCAGAAAAAAACCAAAAGACCTGAACTACTTTACCGAGTTTTTGGATAATGCATTGAAGTCGTTGAATTCCGACTACGAAGCCAAGCGCTACAATAACATCACCCTGAAGATGCCCAAGGTACATGTGGCAAGGAAAAACCTTTTTTATGATTGGCTGAAGTCGAAAGACAAGCTCGGAGGCCAACATAAGATACCTCGACTTTCCAATAAAAGGGATTATATTGATGAATTACTTCAAATGAACGGATAGCAATCCCAAATAAATATACCGATGGACGCATCCAACGTCATGAACTTTTTATTGATAGCCGGGGCCATTCACGGATTTATTTTTAACATCGCCACCTTTCTTTATCGAAGGAGAATAGAGCAACCGGTCATTTTTCTGAACCTATTCGTGTTTTTCCTTTCCATGAACAATTTGCAGTCGTGGTTGATTGCCAAAGGGTATGCCTTGAACGTATTTTTTCTGGAAAACTTCATATTTCCTTGGTATGTATTGATCGTTCCCATGTTTTACGCCTTCCTTATCCATTATTTTGGTCTGGAAAAGAAGAAAAAATCTTTCCTGAGTCTTTCCATAGGCATTTTTATGGGGGAATTTTTGGCGCAAAGTATCTTTTTGACCTTTGTCGATCAAGGATGGTTTGATTCAGGAGGAATTGCAACTTATAATGCTATTGAGGATGCGGTAACGTTGTTTTATTCCTTATTTATCTTTAGCAAAGTGATTTCGTTGGTATTTCCGTATCCGCAATTGAATTCTTCCCTTTTGGAGTTCGACAATCTAAAATGGATTAAAAGAACCATTGCTTGGGGAGGCGTCATCTTTATTTTATGGGGAATCGCTGTGGCCTTGAATATCTTTTCAACCCATATCAAGGCTCCCTATAGTTATTATCCATTACGTGTCGCCTCGTCCATATTGATCTATTGGATGGGGTATCAGGCATTTTTTAGGTATACGGTCTTTAAAGATCAGATTACTTTGAGTAGAAAACGAAATAGGGGAAGGGAAGGTTTTCTGGCTAAAGAAAAGAAGTGTAAGGATGAAGGTAGCGATAAATTGCAAGTCAATTTCAAGGGGCACACTTCAGGCGAATGATCAATTCGATAAATATATAATTTTGTATTTTCCTGCAAGTCCCTTGGTTCGATTTGGCGTTGTCGCCAACCAAAGATATGTTATGAGGTTGATCGGATAGAAGCTTCCAGTAAGAACCACCGTGACCTATGTTTTATTGTTTCTTTGACCTAACCTAGGCCTAGTAATTTATGAATTTTTCCGCCATCATGAACTTTCTGTTGATTGCTGGGGCCGTTCAGGGATTTATTTTTAGTGTTGTTATTTTTCTTACCCGTAGAAAGGTAGAGAAGCCAGTGGTTTTCCTGAATCTCTTGGTGTTTTTTCTATCACTTAACAATTTACAATCGTGGTTGATCACCAAAGGCCTTGTTATCGATCAGGTTTTTTTCAAGCACTTTGAGTTCCCGTGGTACGTACTTATCCTACCAATGTTTTATGCTTTTTTGATTCATTACTTGGGGATAGAAAAAAAGCGAATGCCTTTTCTTGGCCCAACCATAACGGTTTTTATCGGGGAACTGCTAGCTAGAAGTATTTTCTTATTCCAAGTATATCAAGGCCGATACGACCCGGAGACGATTCCCATGTACAACGCCATTGAAGATACGGTAACACTGCTTTATTCCCTTTTTATTTTTGGGAAGGCCGTTCGCATTGTTTTTAAATATCAAGAATTGTATCCCACTATACTAACTTTTGATGATTTAAATTGGATTAAACGATTCATCAAATGGGGTGCGGTTATTTTTCTATTATGGGGAATTGCAGTTGTGCTGAATATTTTTTCGGAGACCATTAAAGCTCCGTACAGCTATTACCCACTTCGGATCGCTTCCTCGGTGCTGCTCTATTGGATAGGCTACCAGGCCTTCTTCAGATATGTGGTGTTAAAAGATCGAATCGTATTGAGAAGGGAGATGCGGAAAAACAAGGTAAATGAGTCGATAGGAGCCATCGCAAACGCGAAGGACACCAAACTCGGAAAACAAGAAATTGAGTTCAAAAAAATTCAGGATCATGTGGTAGGCCAACAACGTTATATCGATTCCTCGTTAAGTCTGGAAAAGCTGTCCGAAGAGCTGAACATGGGAACCAGTAAACTCTCCGCTCTTATTAATCAGTATAGTGGGCACAATTTTTCGGATTATGTCAACGGATTGAGAGTCGAAGACGCCAAAAGGTTATTGGCCAACCCCGATTTCGAAAACTACACGATCGTATCTATCGGTTTGGAGTGCGGCTTCAATTCCAAATCCACCTTTTATTCGGCCTTCAACAAATTTACCGGTCACACTCCTTCAGAGTATCGTAAACAGTTCACCCGCAACAAATAAACTTGTCCGAATTCTTCCAAATTATATAATCTGGGACAATTGGTTTTTGGTATGGATTAGCTTTGGATAATCCAAAATGATAAGTTACGGAAAAAGTGGTTCTTTTTTCGTGTATCAAAGAAGATGAGGTGTTGTTTGCCGAAAAAGGGAAGGTGGTAGTAGAGCGCCGTAGAGATTCCGATACCAGTCCGTTTGATAATGTTGAAATCTCAAAGCGGCTTCAAGATGTGCAATCGATTAGAGCGTATTGGGTAAGGAGTGCAATTCTATCGGAGTTTTGGTAGAGAGGAGGGAATACCCAACAACAATACTTGTGAATACAACTTTGTTTTGGTAGCGATGGATATAAAGTACCAACAAACAGATGAATTTCTTGACGGTAATCGGATGAACATCGCTCTGTGATCCGACCGGTAATATTTTTTGCCAATTATAAACTCTAGGATATGGGATTTTTCGTTTACCGTTAGTATCTAAATATGATGTCGTGAAAACAACTGTATTAGCATTGATCTTGTTCTTCTGCCAAGTAAGCGTGGCACAAAAAAACACTGTTTTTTTAGAATTGCTCGGTAACGGAGGTTTTGGCTCTTTGAACTACGAAAGGCAGTTAAGCGAACAGCCGGGTTTGAGTGCTCGAATTGGCGTCGGGATTTCTTTTTTCGAACCAGACGATGGGCTAAGCTGCGAATCTGGAAATCCGTACTGTGATTTTTTGGGCTTTCCGGACACCGATATAAGCCTTCCTTTTTCGATCCATTATCTAATCGATTTAAACAAGAATAATTACCTGGAGACTGGATTGGGGTATACCTTTCAGTTCGGTTCCAGATCTAAACCTGAGGAAACCGACAATGAAAGTGCTACGGATGTTTATTTGATTTCAATAGGTTTTAGAAGGCATTTTGGGAAGGAGAGCAAATGGATGTGGAAATTTAATTTCACTCCGGTGATTGGTATTACCGATTCGGAAAATAGTGATTTCGGATTTAGGCCGTTCGTAGGTATTTCCATAGGAAGAAGATTCTAAAGAATGAACCAAAACTTTTGAGATGAAAAATCAAGGAATGCTATGTTTGAATGCCAAAAGATATGTTTGTGGGTGGCTAATTGCTGTTTTAATGGGCTACGGGCATTGTGTGGCACAGGAGTATAAATTGAGTCTTCGCTCGGTGAGCCTCGCCCCTGGGATAAGCTTTTCACCTTCGAATAAATATGACATTGGGCCAAATGTAAGTATGGATGTGGCTACTACGCTCCAGAAACATATTCTTTCGCTCTATCTTAGTGCAGGCGGGGAAGTACATATAATCTTGGATGATCGTGTAAATGACTACCATGAAGTTAATGTGACCTATGGGCGGGAATACACTTTGGCCAAGTGGCTGTTTCTTGAAAGTCATGTCGGTCTTGGATATATCAACTACGTGCAAGTAAACTTGGAGACGGATTTTAATCGAAACACCCACCGGTCATTGGGTATTCCTTTTCGATTTAAGTTTTTTTTCAAGGAAGGAAACCATTTTAACATGGGTATCAACCTAAATGTAAATATCAATTCGTTCGCTACCATGTACGCTTCCAATCTATTGTTCCAATACAAATTTTTCTGATATGGACCCTCCGTTCAATTCTTTGAAATCGTCAATGCGCAATCTAAAACGCCGCAATTTTCGTACATACCGGAAATACTGTCATCGAAGATATGAACCATATGAACAAATAAATAAGGTTTTCTGGCGTTTATACCTCAAATTAGTTCCCCAAACTTGACCGAACAACTAATTTTAACGTATTAACCATGGCAGAACGACTTGTAGTGCTTTCAGATATATGGGGCGTAAAAAAAGGCCTTTGGATCACTTCGTACCTTGGCTATCTCCAACAATACTACAATATTGTGTTTTACGATATTCAGCAACTAGCCAATATCGACCTCGCCATCAAGACCGAGGAAAACCTTCATAAAGCCTTTGTAGAAGGCGGGATCGACACAGCGGTGGCACATTTGTTGAAAAAAGAAAAAAAGCCGAGTCATTACTTAGCGTTCAGTACCGGTGGAACGATTGCGTGGAAAGCTGGTTTAAAGGGCTTGCCTATGAAGTCGCTCTATGCGGTTTCTGCCACTAGGGTGCGTCTGGAGCTACTAAAGCCCGACTGTGAAAGTACTACAATGCTTTATGGGGGGAAGGATGAATTTCGACCGGATCAGGAATGGTATGAAAAACTGGATATAGAAATAGAGGAATTACCCGGTTTTGGACATGAATGTTATACCGACGAGAAGATTATCGCCAAAGTATGCCAAGATCTTTTGTTTTCGGTAACGGGTTCCAGGGAGAAGAACACTAAAAAAGCTGTTTAGATAGCGCCAATAATACTCCTCAAAAAAACCTGGGCATTCAACACACCCAGGGTTTTTTGTCTCCTTTACGTTTTGTTTTAATCGGCCATTGCTAGTTTATGGGTTTTAAGAAACCGCTTTGAGTTTTTTAATGGTCTCGTAAGATATTTTTTCCTCGGCATAGGGTTTGGTTACCTTAAATTCCTTCTCACCGCTACTGGGCATCTCGAACATGGCATCGGTAAAAATAGCTTCACAAAGTGAGCGCAGGCCCCGAGCACCTAATTTGTACTCAATAGCCTTCTTGACAATATAGTCAAGTGCCTGTTCGGTAATCTTGAAACTGATACCATCCATGTCGAACAATTTCTCATATTGTTTGATGATGGCATTCTTAGGTTCTGTCAAGATTGCACGAAGTGTTTTCGCATCCAGAGGATTCATATAAGTGAGTACCGGCAATCGACCGATAATCTCTGGAATCAGTCCAAACTCTTTCAAATCTTTTGGTATAATGTATTGGAGTATATTGGTCTCATCCAAATTTTCATCGGCCTTTGAGGCACTATAACCAACAGCCTGCATGTTCAATCGCTTGGTAATGGCCCGTTCTATACCATCGAAGGCCCCACCCGCTATGAATAATATGTTTTCGGTATTTACTTCGATAAATTTTTGATCGGGATGTTTTCTTCCTCCTTTAGGGGGCACGTTCACCACGGTACCCTCAAGCAGTTTGAGCAGTCCCTGTTGTACTCCCTCACCTGAAACGTCCCGGGTAATGGAAGGATTATCTCCCTTTCGGGCAATTTTGTCTATTTCATCGATAAAGACGATACCGCGTTCGGCCTTTTCAAGATTATAGTCCGCAGCCTGTAACAATCGGGTGAGAATACTTTCCACGTCCTCACCAACATAGCCGGCTTCCGTGAGCACCGTGGCATCGACAATGGCCAACGGAACGTTCAGCATTCTGGCTATGGTCTTGGCCATTAAGGTCTTACCGGTACCGGTTTGGCCCACCATGACAATATTGCTCTTTTGAATTTCTACATCACTATCTTTTGATGTGGGTTGCAACAACCGTTTGTAGTGGTTGTATACTGCGACAGACATCACTTTTTTGGTGCGTTCCTGCCCAATGATAAAAGTGTCGAGAAACTCCTTGATTTCCAATGGTTTTTTTAATACCAGTTCCGATGAAAGATCATTGGTTTTGGTCTGTTTGGACTCTTCCGCCACAATCCCATGCGCCTGTTCTATACAGCGGTCACATATATGCGCATCCAACCCGGCGATCAAAAGATTGGTCTCCGGTTTTTTTCTTCCACAAAAAGAGCATTCTAAATTTTCCTTTGCCATATCAATCTTCTCCTTATTGTAAATCTAACGAAAGAATCTCGTTTTTGGTTTACACGGTATTGCAAACCCCCGATTATTTCGGGTATTTGGTCGAATTTATCAACGATCCCTTACCAGAATTTCATCGATCATGCCGTATTCCAAGGCAGCGTCGGCTTTCATCCAATAATCCCGGTCACTATCTTCATTGACTCTTTCGATGGTCTGGCCGGAGTGCTTCGCGATAATGGAATACAGTTCATCCTTTAACTTCAATATTTCGCGCGCGGTGATTTCGATATCACTGGCCTGACCTTGTGCACCGCCCATGGGTTGATGAATCATTACACGGGAATGGGTAAGCCCACTGCGTTTTCCTTTTTCTCCTGCACATAAAAGTACGGCGCCCATCGAAGCGGCCATACCGGTACAAATCGTTGCCACATCTGGCTTGATGAACTGCATGGTGTCATAGATTCCAAGACCTGCATAGACACTGCCGCCTGGGGAATTGATATAGATTTGTATGTCCTTGGAGGCATCGGTACTCTCCAAAAACAATAATTGTGCCTGCACGATGTTGGCAACTTGGTCGTTGATCCCGGTTCCCAAGAAAATAATCCTATCCATCATGAGTCTCGAGAACACATCGAATACCGCGATATTCATTTGGCGTTCCTCAATGATATTTGGCGTCATATTCGTCGGGTACATGCTACTGATGATTTGATCGTAGTATGTACTACTAATGCCCTGATCTTTTATTGCGTAATTCTTGAATTCTTTTCCGTAATCCATTGTTTCTTAATTCGATATTATAAAATAAAAAAGGTGCCGAAAGTAGGTTTTTCGGCACCGTAAAGATACTTATAATTTTCGTGAAAACTAGCCGTATACCTCTTTCACAAAGTTTTCGTAAGTAACTTCTTTGGTCTTGAGATTTACCTTTTCCTTATATAGTGAAATCAATTTTTGACTCATCAACTGCTCTGACAAACGTTTTACCTCGTCTTGGTTACTAAGTACCCTCGTCGCGATATTGTCTAACTCTTCCTCCTGAGGATTTAACTGACCAAATTGGGCCATTTGTGATTTGATAAAGCCTTTGGCGAATTCCTTTAGTTCATCGAACTGTATCTGAATGTCGTTGTCATTGATAATCTTACCTTCGATCAATTGGTAGCGAAGACCCTTTTCGGATTTTGCATACTCTTCGCTTGCCTGTTCCTCTGTTAAAGGTTTTTCACCGGTTAGTTGAATCCATCGTGTTAAAAAGCCGGAAGGCAGTTCAAACTTCGTGTTCTCTATAAAATACTCCGTTACATCGTTCAGAAGCTTTTGATCGGACTGCTGCTCGAACTGTTTTTCTGAATCTTCCTTGATGCGCTCTTTAAGTTCCTTTTCGGATTTCACGGTATCAGGACCGAACAATTTATCGAAAAGCTCCTGGTTTAATTCAGCTGGTTCCCTTTCATTGATTTCCTCGATAGTAAATTCAACCTCTATCGTAAGCTCTTTAGCCTTTTCCGATGTAATTCCCAACACACCTGCCAACAGATATTCTTCCTTAAGCAATCCTTTGGTGTTCAACACAACGGTATCTCCTACTTTTTTGCCTAGAAGCGCGTTCAAGGCTTTTTTGTTGGCAACTTTGTCAAGTTCCAGGGTTGCTTTGTTGTCGATACCTTCTTCCTCGTTTTTAAAGGTTCCTGTGAGTTCGTCCTTTTTGCCAACTTCGCTCTTTTGCACCAATTTTCCGTATTGCCTTTGAATACGTTCCACTTGCTCGTCTATCATTTTCTTATCGGCGACTATTTTGTAGTGGGTAATCGCTTTTTTGGTCTTTAGGGGCACTTCGAAGCTGGGTGCCAGGCCCAATTCGAATTCAAAATCAAAATTTTCCTTGTCCCAGTCGAAGTTGTCTTGTTGCTTCGGTAGTGGATTTCCTAAAACATCCAATTTTTCTTCCGTGAGGTACTTGTTGAGGTTGTCTTGTATTAATTTGTTCACCTCGTCGACCAATACGGCCTTGCCGTATTGTTTCTTGATTAATCCCAAGGGTACCTGTCCCTTCCTGAACCCAGGAATATTCGCTTGTTTTCTGTAGTCTTTTAAGATAGCATCTACCTTATCCTGGTAATCGTCTTTTGTAATCGCGACCTTTACCACTGCATTCAACTCGTCAATTTGCTCTTTGGTGATGTTCATAGTACTCTTCTATCGATTATGAGTTTTTTTATGGGAGGCAAAAATACTACATTTTACATCGCCCGACAAGTTTTTCGATCACAGGCACTTGCGTCCTTACATTTACTTTTTTTCCTCTTTCAACAATGAAAACAAGATCGATTGTAAAAATGACAACAACAGGCTAAAAAGTAAGGCCCACCAAAGTCCATCTACAGAGAAACCATCGATGAAATAGTCGGCCATCAGAATAATGCAAGCGTTGATGATCAACAGAAAAAGACCGAACGTGACAATGGTAACCGGTAGTGTTAAAATTACTAGGATGGGTTTTACGATCAGATTTAGGATGCTAAGTACTATCGCCACGATAAAGGCGGTGAGATAGGTGTCGACAGTCACATGGGGAAGTATTTTTGCGAGGATGACAACAGCCAGTGCGCTCAAAAGCATTCTCAGAATAAATTTCATACAATATTGATTTTGAATTGAACAAAAAAGGTACCGGACATCCGGTACCTTTAAAAGTATAAATTTCTTTTCGGTTATTGAATGTACAGCCCTGTATATTCCAAAGGATTTACATCTGGTAAGGTCGCCCCGTATTGCTCCTCAATGGCCTTCAAAAATTCGTTCGCCAAAAGGGCATAGCCCCTAGGGGCCGGATGTACGCCGTCTAAAGAGAATCCACCCCCAGTTGCATAGGTAGCTGTTACGACACTACCGTCGGCCAAGGTAATCCCGGTTTGCGCTACGACTTCCAAGAAAGCTTTTGCATCCACAAATGCTAAATCGTATACTTGGGCCAAGGTCGATATGGTGCTATTGAATTTGTCGGTAGCCGCTTGTACCGCTGCCTGTTCGGTAGATGTCAAGACCCACTGGTCTTCCATGGGATAGGTGACACCGTTCACCGCCAACTGACCTGCTTCGGCCGCAGGAAGACCAAGCTGTTGCAGGGTTGCGAACGCCTCCTCGTTTAAGGTCGCAATCTCATTCCGTGCCGTTAGAACAATTAAATCTGCCGCCGTAGCCTGTCTGGCCTGTCCGTACAAAAATCCAGTGACCGCAGCGGTGCCTGCATCGGCCCCATTGGCAAGCAACACCTGTGTAATTTGATCGGAAAGGTCTGTCAAAGATTCGTCCTTAATTACAATGGCGCTAGCTCCCGACTCGGAAAACGTGATGGCTCTTTCCGGAACACCCAAAAACTCAAATACTCCATTCAGCTGCGCAAAATTAGCATTCAAGGTCGGAATTTGAGGCCCAAAATCGGGATTGGTGGGATCGAGTGGTGCGAAAGGTATTCTAGTAAAGTAAGGTATGGTAGTCACATCTGGAATATTGGCCACCACTCCCTTGGCGCCATTCGCAGTAAGGCGTAGCAATAAGTCGTTGTACACACTGGCAAAAACACTGGGGTCCGTAATGTCATTGTTTCCATAGGTCGTTGGATCCAGGTTTCCTTCCTGGTCCACACCGGCTCCACCGGAGGTGGCATAAGACAATATATCGTTGTTGCCTATCCATAAAGAAAAGAAACTCGGATTTTGAGCGAGTGCATCTTCTATTATGCTTGCTGTCGGGGAGGAGGCAAAACGTACGTAATAAGGATTGGCAGCTCCTACCGCTAGGGCGTCCAAACTACCGTAACCGTTTGCAGCCAAGTGAAAGCTCTTAGCACCGGGAACCCCCATATTGTTAAAAGGGCCTGCTAGAATATTACTGACCTCGGTTGTAGCCGCTCCCTCTACTCTTACCGGGTCTGGGTCTCCCGTGGCAAAGGATAGGATCCTTCGATTTCCAAAACCTTCAAGTGGAGCTCCTCCAAGTGTTAGTCCCCCTAGATTATCTGCCATGAGCGGAATGGTAAAGGCGCCGCCCCCGACTGCAGAGAAACTAGTAGCCATCATATTAGGCATCGAGGCATTTTGCCCATCGATAAAAAGTGCTTCATCAGAGTACCCGGCGGTCAATGAATTACCAAGGGAAACGAAATTGGAAAAATCAGCCGAACCGGCAGAGAAGTTTTCAGGAACCGGCATCATGGGGTCTGGGGTAACTACGGGGGTATCGTCATCGCTACAGGAAATCAACAGAAATCCAAAAAATGCCGACAGCGCTAAAATCTTTTTCATCTTGTAAATATTGGGTTAATCGAGTTAGTATACAGTAGGGCCAAATTTAGATAAAATTATGATACTCGCAATGTTGGGCCGCAAAAAATTATGCATGCATAATAATCGACCTGCTTTTTTAAGAATTGATGAAGGCAAGCGATTGCGCAAAGAATTGTTTCGGGTTCTCTGCGTGCAGCCAGTGTCCGGCATTTTCAATAGTAGTCAAAGTGGCGTTGGGGAAGTGTCGCTCGATCTCCGGTAAATCGCCTTCGGTGATATATTCTGAACGATCTCCCCTTAAAAAGAGGGTCGGTCCATAATAGGTATCCGTTGAACCGATACTTTCCCCTATTTCTTCCATACGCTCGCTTAAGATTTTCAAGTTGAATCGAAATCCGAGATGGTCCTTATCGACCCAATAAAGGTTTTTGAGTAAGAACTGTCTAATGCCCCAATCACTAATATGGCTTGCCAATTGCCCATCGGCTTCGCTCCGTGATGAAATCTGGTCGAAATCAAGGTTCAGGAGTCCATTAATTATCGATTGATGGTGTGGAGGATAGAACTTGGGGGCGATATCGGCGACCAGTAATTTCCTGGTCAACACCGGATAGGAGCACGCAAACTGCATGGCGGTCTTGCCCCCCATCGAGTGCCCTAGGATGATGGCCTCTGCCAGCCGATAATGGTCCATATAGTTCTTGAGGTCCTGCGAAAGTACTTCGTAGTTGAATTCCTCGGAGTGGAAACTTCTACCGTGATTCCGTTGATCGATGAGATGTACTTGTAACCCTTCCTTGGCGTATAGGTTTCCAAGGCTTTTCCAATTATCCGACATCCCAAGGAATCCATGCAAAATTAATAGCGGAGTGCCTTCCCCTAAAATTATGGAATGCAATAACGGCATTATTTCAACTTGTTTAGATACATATTGATGACATTATCCAATCCCAAATAGAGCGATTCACAGATGAGTGCATGACCAATCGATACCTCTAAAAGATTGGGAATGTTTTCCTTGAAATATTGAATGTTATCCAAACTAAGGTCATGACCGGCATTGATGCCCAAACCAACTGCATTTGCCGCATCGGCCGCTGCAACGAAGGGAGCAATTCCCGAGCTGTTTCCATTTGAAAAGGCTTTTGCATAGCTTTCCGTATATAACTCGATGCGGTCGGTACCTGTTTTCGCAGCGCCTTCGACCATCTTTGTATCCGGATCGACAAAAATAGAGGTCCTGATGCCCGCATCTTTGAAAGTGCCTATGACCTCTCTTAAAAAATCCAAGTTGGCAATCGTATCCCATCCCGAGTTGGAGGTGATGGCATCCACGGCATCCGGTACGAGCGTCACTTGAGTAGGCTTCACCTCTAGCACCAGCTCGATGAACTTTGCTATGGGGTTTCCTTCGATATTGTATTCCGTAGTCACCACTTTTTTTAAATCCCTGGCATCTTGGTATCGAATATGGCGTTCGTCGGGCCGGGGATGAACGGTAATGCCTTGGGCGCCGAATTCCTCGATGTCCTTAGCTACCTTCAACACGTCGGGGACATTGCCACCGCGGGAATTTCGTAAGGTTGCGATCTTGTTGATGTTGACGCTTAGTTTGGTCATTTGTTTTGCCTTCATTGGTTCCAAAGCACAAAAATACGAATTAGGCATGCCTTTTGATATTAATAATTAGTATTTTGCGTTAATATAGTTGCCATGCAAATCCAAACCCACATTATTTCCAACATTCCGGTCTTTGACATCGGTGATTCCATAAAAGAGGTCATCACTTTTTTTAACGAAAGCACCTATTCCCATATAGGCGTGGTCGAAGAAGGGCTTTTTTTAGGAGTTCTAAACGAGAGCGACTTGGAAATCTTTGAATTGGATAAGAAGATAGAGGATTTCCGGTACAATTTGGAGGCCGTATTCGTACTAAAGACGACCTCCTGGCTCGATGTGCTGGAGGCCTTTGCAAGAAACGAGGCGAATTTACTACCGGTCATCGATGAAGAAGGATCGATTCTTGGGTATTACGACTTGACCGATATCATAGGGGTGTTCATCGACACTCCTTTTTTTACCGAACCCGGCAGTATATTGGTAGTTGCTAAGGGTATTAAAGATTATTCCTTTAGCGAAATAGCTCAAATAGTGGAAAGTAACAACACTCGATTTATCGGTGGGTTTATCACGGAAATTCGCAACGATATAGTACAGATAACGATTAAGGTGGGATCTTCGAACCTTAATGAGATTATTCAGACCTTAAGACGGTACAACTACAATATTCTCTTCGGAAATAATGACGACCAGTTTCTGGAAAACCTCAAAAAAAGGTCCGATTACCTAGATAAATATTTAAATGTATAGGGATGAAGGTAGCCATCTTCGGTCAAACCTATCAGGATGATGCGATAGACTATGTGGCAGAACTGTTAGATGAACTTCAAAAGATCAATGCTACGGTTAGTATCGAAGAGACATTTTATGGTTTGCTACACTCCAAAATAGGTTCCTTTGAACACAGTACCTTTACCTTTTCATCCGGATTGGATGCCAGTTTTGATTTATTTGTCAGTTTTGGAGGTGATGGCACGGTTTTGAGGGCCGCTACCTACGTGCGGGATTTGGGAATCCCATTGGTAGGCGTTAATACGGGACGTTTGGGATTTTTGTCTACCTTCAAAAAAGAGGAGGTGCGCAAAGTGGTGCAAGAGTTTGTGCAAGGTGCTTATCACATTGTTGAAAGAAGCCTTGTCGAAATAGCTTCGGACTTCCCGATTCCGGAGTTTGGCGACCTCACTTTTGCCCTCAATGAAATCACGGTAAGTAGAAAAGATACTACCTCCATGATTACCGTGGAGACCTATTTAAACGATGAGTATTTGACCTCCTACTGGGCCGACGGCCTTATCATATCTACCCCAACAGGTTCTACGGGATATTCCCTCAGTTGTGGAGGACCTGTAATAGTACCGACGGCGAAATCCTTGGTACTTACACCGATCGCACCCCATAACCTAAATGCCAGACCCTTGGTCATTTCCGATGACACAGTCATCCGCTTAAAGGTATCGGGAAGGGAAGAGAACCATCTGGTGTCTTTGGATTCCAGGATTGCCAGCTTGGAAAATGGAAAAGAGATCATTGTCAGAAAGGCCGCTTTTACGGTAAAGATGGTCGAGTATACTTCAGAGAGCTTCCTTAAAACCCTTCGAAACAAATTATTATGGGGTGAAGACCGCCGTAATTGAATTTGCACCAAAACAATAAATAGGTGTAATCGCTGTTTATCAAGATAGAACGCTTTAATCATGTGTAATTCCGGGCGTACGCTTTTGAATTACTATATTTGCAAACTTTTTGAATAAATGAAGGGATACCTATATAGTTTATTGATTCTCTTTGCCGTTAATATGAGCGCCCAAACCTATGAGGTCGGGGTCTTTGCAGGAGGTGCTAACAATATTGGCGATGTCGGCCGTACCAATTACATCCTGCCTTCCGATGTTGCTTTCGGGGGTATTTTTAAATGGAACAAAAGCAAGCGCTATGCTTGGCGAGCCAGTATGATATACGGAAAATTCACGGCAGATGACGCCAAATCGGATATCGCTGCAAGGCAGCAACGGGGTTACGTGGCCAAGAACTCGGTTCTAGAAGCGTCGGCCGGATTGGAGTTTAACTTTGTCGAATACAACTTACATAAGCTGGGTCCTGCCTTTACTCCTTATCTGTATACCGGACTCACTTATTTTCGCTATGATTACAGTTATTTTGATTTAGGACAATATCAAGATGCGAATCAAAAAGACGGATCCCTTGCCATACCGATGATTGTTGGAGCCAAGTTACGACTCAATCAGTACCTGATTTTGGGTGCCGAGATTGGTGCCCGATATACCTTCACGGATAACTTGGATGGCAGCAATCCGGAAGATTTGAATATTGCCAGGCAATTTGATAATATTATCTTCGGAAACATTAACAGTGACGATTGGTACGTTTTCACGGGATTTACCTTAACTTACACCTTTGGCAGAAAACCGTGTATGGATTGTTTCGAGTAATTTTTTTATGAATACGATCGAAGATATTACCCCCCAAAACCTTCCGCAACATATTGCGATTATAATGGATGGCAACGGTCGCTGGGCAAAACAGCGTGGCAAGCTTCGGGTTTTCGGGCATGAAAATGGCGTCCATACGGTTCGAAGAACAGTAGAGGACTGCGTAAAAATCGGCATTGACTATCTTACCCTCTACACCTTCTCTACCGAAAACTGGAAACGGCCCAAAAGGGAAATCGATACCCTGATGAGGCTCCTGGTCTCATCCTTGAAAAAAGAACTTCCTACTTTCCAGGAGAATGATATACGTCTCAACACCATAGGGGATATTTCCTCTTTGCCAAAGCGAGCACACAAGGAGCTTTTGGAAGTAATGGAAAAGACGCGCAATAACAGGACAATGACACTCACACTCGCCTTGAGCTACGGTGCGAGGGAAGAAATTAAGAGTGCTGTAAAAGCAATTGCTACCAAAGTTAAAAATAATATAATTTCTCCTGAAAATATTGACGAAACCATTATAAATACTCATCTTTACACGCACGATTTGCCAGATGTAGATTTGCTTATCCGAACTAGTGGGGAACATCGGATCAGCAATTTTTTGCTTTGGCAAATAGCTTATGCCGAATTATATTTTATTGACGTATTTTGGCCCGATTTTAGCGAGCATCATTTGGTAGATGCAATAAAAAATTACCAAAACAGAGAACGAAGATTTGGAAAAACTAGCGAACAACTCATCTAACGGTAAGAAAATTTTCTTACCGTCGAAACTCACATTCACCCTTCTACTTTTTTTCATTACTCTTTTTGGCATCGCACAGGAAATTTCCTATCAAGATGGTAAAAGATACATTTTGGGAGGTCTTGAGGTAACCGGGCTTCAGAGCTATAATGAACAGACCGTGAAGACGTACACTGGCTTGAGGGTGGGGCAGCCCATTACACTCCCTGGAGAGCAAATCAGTGAGGTTATCAATAAATTATGGGGACTTGAGCTTTTTACCGACATTGAATTCTACATAACCAATATCGAGGGGGATAAAGTTTTTCTGGAACTAAACATCATTGAACGCCCCACGCTTTCCAAAGTCACTATTTATGGTGAAAAGAAACGAAAAATTCAAGGCATTATCGACGACACCGATTTAAAGAAGGGTAAGAAAATCACCGAGAGTCTTATTGCCAACACCAAGAATTTTTTAGAAAATAAATACAAAAAGCAAGGTTATTTGAATGCCAAAGCCACCATTGTGACCGCCAAGGATACCTCTGGAACCAACTCCGAAAACATGGTGATCAACATTAAAAAAGGGGATAGGGTCAAAATAAGAAATTTTATTCTGGAAGGGACCGAACAGATAAAGGATGCCAAGTTACTGGGGGCGATGAAGAAAACAAAGGAAAAGCGTTTCTATCGTTTTTGGAAAAAATCAAAATTCATTGAGGAGGACTATGAAAATGACCTCGATTTATTCGTTGATAAATATGCCGAAAACGGTTTTAGGGATGCCAGGATCGTTTCGGATTCCATCATCAAAGTGGATGAGAATAATATCGATATCAAGTTAAAGGTCGAGGAGGGAAACAAATATTATTTTGGCGATATAAATTTCGTCGGAAATACAGTGTATCCGGATCGAGCTTTGCAAAGGGCTTTGGGGATCAAGAAAGGGGATGTATACAATGGAGTGGAACTTCGCAAACGAATTCAGGATGATTCCAAGCCGGATGCCGAGGATATCAGCAGCCTTTATCAGAATTATGGATATCTGTTTTCGAGTATCAACCCGGTAGAAGTCTCCGCCGAAAACGATACGATCAATTTCGAGATTCGAATTATTGAGGGAAAAGAGACATTTCTCGACCATGTGACCGTTAAGGGTAACGACCGTACCAACGACCATGTCATTTATAGGGAACTTCGTACCAGACCCGGTCAAAAATACAGTAAGGCTGATATTATCCGTACCATTCGCGAGTTGCAACAATTGGGCTTTTTCGATGCGGAACAGATTAGTCCGGATATCCAGAACCCGGATCCAAATGCCGGTACCGTGGATGTGAATTACAATCTGGTAGAGTCGGGCTCTAGTCAGATACAGTTACAAGGAGGCTATGGGGGCGGTGGATTTATCGGCACCTTAGGGCTTTCCTTCAATAACTTTTCGATTCAGAACCTTTTTAAGAAAGAAGCTTACAAGCCGGTGCCCATGGGTGACGGACAAACATTTGCTTTGCAGTTGCAGGCCAGTAGGACTTTTCGTGTGTATAGTCTGAACTTCGCAGAACCTTGGTTGGGGGGCAAGAAACCGGTGCGTTTTAACCTTAGTTTTTCGAGAACCCAGCAATTTGGCATTACTAGAGATGATCGAGGGCGTTTTCAACCCAATAAAGACCAACAATTTTCAATTACGGGTGTTTCCGCTGGTTTGGCAAAGCGGGTACAATGGCCAGATGATTTCTTTACCATCTCGCACTCCTTGGGGTATCAATTGTACGATTTTAAAAACTACAATATAGGTCTTTTCAGTTTTGGTAATGGGAAGGCTAATTCATTTACGTATACGCTGGGAATTGCTAGAAATGCGGTCTCCGGAGGTCGAATTTTTCCAAGGGGCGGTTCCAACTTCGAGATTACCGCAAAACTGACCCCCCCGTATTCGTTGTTCAGTGACAAGGACTATAAATCGATTCGGGAAGAGAGCGATAGCCTATTGGAAGAATTGAGTGCCTTACCTGTCAACGATCCGGAGCGTGCAGAACTTAACTCGCAACGTGAGGTCTTGGAAGAGGAGCGTTTTAAATGGCTCGAATACTATAAGGTGAAGTTTAGGGGTGACTGGTATACCACGCTTGCCGGTAGTGGTGACAAATCATTAGTGTTACGGACGAATGCCGAACTAGGGTTCTTGGGAAGCTATAATACCGATATAGGGAATGTGCCTTTTGAACGTTTTTTTGTGGGAGGTGATGGACTGGGTAATTTTACCTTGGATGGCCGGGATATCGTCCAATTACGGGGTTATAATAATCAGGCATTGACCCCTACCGACCCGTTGACAGGGCGAGCCGAAGGGGGTATTGTCTATAATAAATACTCCTTGGAATTAAGATATCCGTTGACCTTAAAGCCCTCCGCTTCAATCTATATGCTCTCTTTTTTGGAAGGTGGTAACGCTTTCAACAATTTTCAGGAATTTAATCCGTTTGAAATAAGACGATCGGCCGGAGTGGGGCTACGCATATTTATGCCGGCGTTTGGACTTCTTGGGATAGACTTTGGATACGGGTTCGACCCTGACTATGTAAATCCCAACGCAGGACGGAGCGGATGGCAAACACACTTCATCATCGGCCAACAGTTTTAGCAACTGTTAAGATTGGTCATCGGAGCCTTATGCTAACTTATTCATTTTAATATATTTAGTATTTTTGGCACGATATTTTCTATGGTATTAAATGAAAATAAAATGAAGCAAAAAGCAAAGGTTCTTTTACTATTGATCACCGTTTTATTTGGAACTACCAGCATTGCTCAGCGTGGTGTTCGCATCGGTTATGTAGACATGGAATATATTTTGGAAAATGTCGAGGAATATCGGGATGCTACCGCACAACTGGAAACAAAAGTTCAAAAATGGAAGGTCGAAATCGAACAAAAGCAGAGCGTCGTGGAGCAGATGAAGCAAGATTTGATGGCCGAAAAAGTACTGTTGACAGATGAGCTGATTGCCGAGCGGGAAGAGGAGATTCAAATACTGGAAAAGGAAATGTTCCAGTACCAGCAAGATCGCTTCGGACCCCAAGGCGACCTAGTGCTCCAAAAGAGGCAACTGATACAGCCAATTCAAGACCAGGTATTCAATGAAGTACAAAAAATAGGTGCAAATAAAAAGTATGATTTTATTTTTGATAAATCGGCGGATGTCGTAATGTTGTACTCCCAAAAAAGACACGATATCAGTGACTTAATTCTAAGGGGAATAGCCCGGACCAGAAAGGTGAGCGCCCCAAAGAAAAAGAATCAAAGAAGTAAGATCGATGATTTTGAGGGAGAGGAACTAGAGGAGCAGCCTAGCGAAGCAATCCTCGAGAGACAGGAACGGTCGAAAAAAGCACAGGAGGCCAAGGCTAAATCGGCAGATGAAAGACGTGCGGAGCAGCTAAGACTGAGAGAAGAGCGGAAGAAAGCCTATGAGGCCAGAAGAAAAAAATTATTGGAGGAACGGGAAGCCAAAAAGAAGGCCAAACAAGAACAGAGACAACAAACGGAAAAAGATACAATTAACTAGTCATAGTCTAGAACCATAAATTAACACTCAAATATTTTAATCACTAATTATCATGAAACATTTAAAGAAAATTGCGGTAGCCCTGGTTTTGTTTGTAGCAGCGACCGGTTTTGTAAATGCACAGAGCAAGGTGGCCCATATTGATGTAACCCAGCTTTTGTCGGCAATGCCGGAGATGAAGAGCGCCGAGGCCGAACTGAAAAAGCTATCGGAAACATACAACGCCGATATCGAGAGTTCGATGACCGAGCTCCGAAATAAATACACACAATACGAAAACGAAGCTCCCTCACTCTCCAAGGAAGAAAACGAAAAGAGAGCCATCGAGCTTCAGGGTGTACAGAAGAATATTGGCGAAGCTCAGCAAGCCGCCCAAAGGGAATTACAGCAGAAACAAGCCGAGCTGTTCGCTCCTATCTCCGAAAGGGCCAAGGCTGCAATTGAAAAAGTGGCCGCTGCACAAGGGTTCGATTATGTAATCGATTCGCAAGCAGGTGGCGGACTTATTGTCGCGAAGGGGAAGGACCTCTTGGCTGATGTCAAAAAAGAATTGGGAATCTAGAAGCAACAACATTCCCTGAAAAAGCCCACCATATGGTGGGCTTTTTTTTTGAGGAATGGTTGAGTGTTTCAAACTAGTTTTCTTTTCATGTTTCTCCAGCGGAATTTTCTGATAAATTTCCCTTCCTCTTCAGAGACCAAATAGGGTACCTGCTCCCTTTCGGCTTGTAGGTAACCCTCCATATTATCAAAAAAAGCATACCTTTTACGTTGTTTCCAGGCCATTTTGAGCGAGGCGATAAACGTAATCCAATACCCGTAGCGCATCCTATACATGGCTCTTCCCTGTAACAATTTGGCCTTTTGGTCATAGGCATTTCCTACAGGGCGTAAGTGTTTTACCCTTAGTGCTTCGTCGGTGTAGATTTCGAAGCCATGGTACCTCGCCAAGAGTTCATCTACGGTGTCCCAGCCCATTGCCGACTTGAGTCCGTCAATAGCCTTAAAACAGTTTTTGGAATAGGCCTTGAAAGCCCCACGAACGTGGTCGTTGTTCATAGGATGGCTACGCTGCCAGACGCCCTCGGAATCTTTTTCATAGGCGAAACCACCCGTAATGCCGACTTTTGGATTGCCTTTGAATACATAAGCGACCTTTTCGAGATAATCGTCGGGCAAGATTATATCTGCATCTAACTTCATCAAGAAGTCATAATCGCTATCCAACATTTCCAAACCCTTATTAAATGCGTCGATTACTTTACTTCCCGGCATATGTTCCGTAGAGGAGGCGGTATTTACTTTCTGAAAAACGGAATGTTTTTCGGTATAGCTATCGATAATGGCTTCCGTGCCGTCGGTAGAGTGGTCGTTTACAATAACGACTTTTTTGGGTGGCAGGGTTTGCCTAAGAATGGAATCGAGCGTGTCGGCCAAATAAGCTTCTTCATTGTGCGACGGTATGATGATGTAACAGCGCATGGGTTTCAGGTACCAAAATGCAATCTCAAAATTCTACTAATAGGATGGGCGTTTGACATTGGTTAATTGGCTATTCTTTCGGCATATACAATATAATACCTAGGCGTAAAACTTCGCAACAAAGGGCGTACCCCAATTTTTTTAACCGGATTGGTCCATTTTTCACGATCTTTAATTTTCCATCCCGCCTTTTCCAAAAGCCAATCGAATTGCCAATCCTCGAACTCGTGGTAATGTCTGTCCCATGGGTCGGTCCTGCTGCGATAAGCGGGGGCAAACCATAGTTTTAAGGGGATGCTGGCCACTAATTTATCCGCTTTGATTTCCCGAAGTACGTTAAATGGTGCCAGCAAGTGTTCAAAGATTTCAAATGCCGTGACCACTTCGGCGTTCGAATTTCGTACGGTTTCAAAATCAAGGTCTAAATCTTCCCCTTTGGTATTTTCCACTACATATCCTTGTTCGCTCATTATCTTGGAAAAGGGATTGGGTACGCCGAGATCAAGAATGCTGGTCTCCTTGGGAATATGTTTCTGAAGGAACGATAAGGTGTGCTGAAAGCGTTTGCCAGGAAATGTTGTTTCGTACATTTTTTAAGTGTAAAGGGCCTTGAAAGTTTCCTCTGTTGTAATTTGGGAGCTAGGACCCGTTACTTGAAAATAATGAAAGTATTTCGACTATTGGAAATTTAAACCTTGTAAATTACGGCATTTATGTTCATACCGGCACCTACACTGGCAAAGATAACAACATCTTCCTTTTCAATGGATTGATTTTTCAAGTTTCCCTTGCGCACCATGTCAAATAGGGTCGGAATCGTGGCTACGGAACTATTGCCCATTTTATGTATGTTCATCGGCATGACATCTTTGGGCATTGACCTATCGTACAGGCCATAAAATCTACTCACGATTGCCTCGTCCATTTTTTCATTCGCTTGGTGAATGAATATTTTTTTGACGTCTTCGATGCCGGCCCCGCTTTCATTCAGGCACTCCTTCATCGCTTTCGGCACATTTGTGATGGCAAATTCGTAGATTTTTCGCCCATACATTTTAATGTATTTCGTATTTTTTGCAGTCGGGCGATACGAAGTACCATAGAATAAAAAATACGCTTCCTCATAGGTAAAGGTCCTAGTTGCATGGGAAAGAATTTTTCCGCCATTCTCCACGGCCTCGATGACAGCGGCACCGGCACCGTCGGAATATATCATAGAATCCCTATCATGAGGGTCTGTCACGCGCGAGAGTGTCTCGGCACCAATCACCAAGCACTTTGTGGCCATACCACTTTTTATGAAGGCACAGGCTTGAATAACGCCTTCGACCCAACCGGGGCAACCAAAAAGTAGGTCGTAGGCTATGCACTTCGGATTGTGAATGCGCAACAGGTGTTTCACCCTTGAGGCTAGGCTAGGAATGGTATCGGATTGGGACTGTCCACTGGAAACATCACCAAAGTTGTGGGCAAGAATGATATAGTCGAGTTCCTCTTTATCGATATTCGCATCGGTCAGCGCTTTTTCGGCAGCAAGAAGTGCAATATCCGATGTATTTAAATGGGGTTCTACATAGCGCCTTTCCCCGATACCGGTAATCGCCTTGAATTTTTCAATAACCAGCCGATTTTCGTGTTGAATCGGTGTGCCATCCGAATTCAAGAAATTATTGGCTGCAAAATCATCATTTGGAATAGTGATAGATGGAATGTAACATCCGGTTCCTGTAATGGCTATTTGCATAATTCTTGGAATGGTTCGTAGTTTACAAGATAGGCGATTCTACTTTTAATATTATGCATGCATAACAAGCTAATACGACGTTCAAATCCCGTTTTGGCAATGTCCCAAAACCTAAAAAGCCTTCCTAAGATATCAAGAAGGCCTTTAAATATCGATTTTAACGGATCAGCTATGCCTCGGCATATGCTTCTATAGGGGCACAAGTACAAATCAAATTACGGTCTCCATAGGCATCGTCGACCCTTCTGACCGAGGGCCAAAATTTGTTTTCCGCGACGTAGGGTAAGGGAAAAGCTGCCTTCTCCCTACTATATGGAAAATCCCACGAATCACTGGTAACCATAGAAAGGGTATGCGGTGAATTTTTCAAAACGTTGTTGGCATCGTCGGCTTCAGCAGCATCGATTTCGCCTCTGATGGCGATCATTGCGTCGCAAAAACGGTCCAATTCCGCTAGATTTTCGCTCTCGGTAGGTTCAATCATGACGGTACCCGCCACCGGAAAAGAAACCGTGGGAGCATGAAAACCATAGTCCATCAATCGCTTGGCGATATCGGTCACCTCGATTCCATGTTGTTTAAAGGGCCTACAATCCAAAATCATTTCGTGGGCGGCCCTTCCTTTTTCCCCTGTGTAGAGTACCTCATAACTTCCATGCAATCGGTGTTTTATATAATTAGCGTTTAGAATGGCGATTTCGGTAGAATGGCGCAATCCTTCCTCTCCCAACATTTTGATGTATCCATATGAAATAAGGCATGCCAAAGAGCTGCCCCAAGGTGCTGCCGAGATGGCGGTAATGGCTTTTTCGCCTCCTGTTTTAACAATTGGGTTACCCGGAAGGAACGGTACCAACTGAGGCGCCACGCAGATAGGTCCGACGCCGGGTCCGCCACCGCCATGGGGGATGGCAAAGGTCTTATGTAAGTTCAAATGGCAAACATCTGCCCCGATGGTAGCGGGATTGGTCAACCCGACCTGGGCGTTCATATTGGCACCGTCCATATATACTTGTCCGCCATGGTCATGAATCAGTTGGGTTATTTTTTTTATGGAAGATTCAAAGACCCCATGGGTAGAGGGGTAGGTAACCATTAAGGCCGCCAGATTCTCGGAATGGGCCACTACCTTTTCCTCTAAATCGACCAAATCGATATTTCCTTTTTCATCGGTCTTGGTTACCACAACTTGCATGCCTGCCATCACGGCTGAGGCGGGATTGGTGCCGTGTGCCGAAGCCGGGATGATACAGATATTTCGATGTCCTTCATTTCTGGATTCATGATAGGCACGAATGGTCATTAGGCCTGCGTATTCACCTTGGGCACCGGAATTGGGTTGTAGGGAAGTGCCGGCAAAACCAGTAATCTCATTTAAGTCTTTCTCTAGCTCCCTTAACATGATTTGATATCCTTCGGCTTGATCTACGGGAACAAATGGATGAATGTTGCCCCATCGCGACCAGCTCAAGGGAAGCATTTCGGTAGCGGCGTTCAATTTCATGGTGCAGCTACCCAACGAAATCATTGAGTGGTTCAGCGCCAGGTCTTTCCGCTCCAATTTTTTGATGTAACGCATCAATTCGGTCTCGGAATGATAGGAATTGAAGACCTTATTCTGCATGTACGGGGAGGTCCTGCGAAGACTCGTTGAAAAGGCGGAAACGGTTGTCAAACCTTTTACTTCGATAGTTTCTTTTCCTAAGGCGATTGCAAAAATATCTACGATTTGTTGCACATCTTTCAGCGAAGTTGCTTCGTTGACAGAGATAGCGATGGTCGCCTCATCCACATATAGGAAATTTACCCCACGTGCTTCGGCCACCGGTTTTATGAGCTGCGTATCAACCTTTATCGAAAGCGTGTCGAAATAAGAGGTATTTCCCTGGTACAGTCCCAATTTTTCCAAGTGGTCTGCCAAAGTATGGGCCGTGGCGTGTACTTTTTCAGCGATGTATTTGAGTCCCTTTGGGCCATGGTACACGGCATACATTCCGGCCATGACAGCCAGGAGTACCTGTGCCGTACAGATGTTGGAGGTCGCTTTATCCCGTTTAATGTGCTGTTCGCGGGTTTGTAATGCCATACGCAATGCCGGATTGCCATCGGTATCCCTTGTTACCCCGATAATGCGGCCTGGGATATTTCTTTTGTAGGCTTCCTTCGTGGCGAAAAAAGCAGCATGGGGTCCACCATAGCCAAGCGGAATACCAAAGCGTTGGGTAGTACCTACCACCACGTCTACCCCGAATTCTCCGGGAGCGGTGAGTAGTGCCAAGCTTAGGATATCGGCCGCTACGGCAACCTTGATATCACGCTCTTTCGCTTTGCTGACAAAGTCCGCATAATCGAATAGCTGCCCTTGTTTTCCAGGGTATTGTAATAAGGCACCGTAAAAGTCGGTATCAAAATCAAACTCGGTATGATCGCCAATGACCAATTCTATACCAAGAGGAGTGGACCGAGTCTTCAAGAGCGATACGGTTTGGGGTAACACTTCTTCGGAAACAAAGAATTTCAAGACCTCATTTTTTTTCTGATCCCTGCTACGTACATCGAAGAGCATGGTCATGGCTTCAGCGGCTGCGGTACTTTCATCCAAAAGGGAGGCATTGGCCAGCTCCATTCCGGTCAAGTCGGTTACCACGGTCTGAAAATTCAGCAGGGCCTCCAAACGGCCTTGTGCAATCTCTGCTTGATAGGGTGTATAAGCTGTGTACCAACCTGGGTTTTCCAGAATATTTCTCTTAATAACCGAAGGAGTTATGCATTCATGGTAACCCAACCCGATATAGCTTTTAAAGACTTTATTTTTTTCCGAGAGCTCTTGAATGTGCTCTAAAAACCCATGCTCACTCATAGGGGCGTCGAGCCGTAACGGTTTCTTTAGACGTATCTCTTCCGGGATTGTTTCGTATATGAGTTGTTCCAAGTTTTCGACCTCTATGGTTTCGAGCATATGTCGATGATCTTCTTCCCGGATGCCGATGTGGCGCGATGCAAACACGTCAGTCTTCATAAAGCGAGCATTTTTTGAAATTAGTTGTGCAAAATTAGGCATTAATTGCCTTAAAATAATGGTATTATCGATGAACTGCCTCAAAGTTTTTAACCAAAATCAAGGGTTATAAACAGTTTGGCTACTTTTGTTTAATGAGGTGGCCGCGGCGTATTTTCAATTTTTATCTGGATGCCAGTATTCATGCGGCTTTGGCGGTTATTTGCCTACTGTACTGTACAGGGCTTTTGCTAAACATTTTGGTCGACAGACATCTTGCCTTTTTTTTGTTCTTTGGTTCGATAAGTTGCTATAATTTCATAAAATATGGGGTCGAGGCGGAAAAGTACATACGACTTGCGAACCCTTATCATAAAAGCATTCAGGTCTTTAGTTTCATGTGCCTTGCGATCGCTTTTTATCATTTCTATTTTTTAAATATAGAAACATGGCTTGGCATTGCTGTTTTGATGGTACTTACGGGGTTCTACGCACTACCAGTTTTACCAGGCTCAAAGAATCTTAGAAGCTTAGGGGTGCTCAAAGTGTTATTGGTTGCGGTGGTGTGGGCGGGAATTTCGGTATTGCTGCCCGTTGTAGCCGTGAAGGAAAGCCCCTCTTGGGATATTTTTATCGAGACCACCCAGCGATTCCTTATGGTTTTCGTGCTATTGGTGCCTTTTGAAATACGGGACCTGAGGTACGATGCCAAGGAATTGGGTACCTTGCCTCAACGGTTTGGGGTCATGAATACCAAACGTATCGGTATGTTGGCCATCTTGTTGTTTTTACTTTTGATTTTTTTCAGGGATGTGGTCATCCAATTCGAGTTACTAGGAAAATCGATAATGGCCTTCATGCTTGCAACAGCCCTTTTAATGACCCATAAAGATCAAAACCGTTATTTCGCCTCATTTTGGGTAGAGGCAATCCCTATAGGATGGTATGTATCGCTGTTGGTACTAAACGGGCGTGTTTAAATCCTACCCTTTAGTTGGGCTTTCATCCTTTTCTTTTCGACTTGCGAAAGACTATGAAGTTCGGCTTTTTCGCAAAGCGACGTAAGCTCGGTATTTTTTTTGGAGAACGCGGAACAGGTCTTGCACATAAAAAGATGAAATTTCAATTTCAGCTTTTCCATGAAAGTGGCTTCCCTATATTGGGTTTTGTTGCAGATGATGGTAGCTTGTTCGCAAGAAATCATATGTTGAACCAGTTTTGGTTAAGACACCCCATTAAAGCTGTTCTGGCCCTATGGATCATGACCCAAAGGTTGGACGGGTTAATGCCCAGCTCCTTACAAATATCTTCGGTACTAATTCCCTGAATAGTCTTCATGTTAAAGACCAAGGCCTGTTTTTTCGGCAACTTACCGATGCAATCGTAAATGGCAGAACCCAGTTCCTCGTTTTCGAGAGCGTCGTTTTCCAGTGTGCTAAAAGGGTCCGCAACCTGTTCTTCCATCCAGTCACCATCCGAATCACTACTGCTTCGATAGTTCATTCGAACCTCCGCCTTGCCTTTTTTGGAGTTGATTTTTCGGTAATAATCGATTACTTTACGTTTTAGAATAGCAATCAGCCAGGTGCGTTCTGCAGCATCCCCTTTAAAGTTCTTGGCAGAATTCAATCCTGCGAAGAAAGTCTCCTGTACCAGGTCCTTGGCAATCTCGGCATCACTAACTCTCCCAACGGCATAGTTAAATAGGTAATCTGCATAGTTGTCGACCCAATTATCGGGATGTAGCTCGTGCCGAATCATAGCGTTTTTTACAATTTTCAAAAGTAATGGAATTTTAACGAATATTCTTAATTTTGATACAAACCTGTTCTTATGAAAGCGCGTTACTTAGTTTATGTTTTAGTGTTGACGAATTTGGCTTGTGCACAAATAACGTCAAAATCCATCACGGAAGTTTCACAAAATGAACTCGAAAATGTTGTCTTGGTCGATGTCAGAACTCCGGAGGAGTTTTCGGCGGGACATCTGGACAACGCCCTGAACATCAACTGGTACGACGAGGATTTTGCGGAACAGTTCGAGGCAATCGATAAGAACGAGACTATCTATGTGTATTGTAAAAAGGGCGGCCGTAGCGCCAAGGCACAGGAAAAACTTCAATCGATGGGCTACCAACACGTAGTGAATCTGGAGGGAGGGTATGACGCCTACTTGGAAAAGACGTATTAGTTTGGTGCCGCAACCAAGTGCTCCTATACCGGACGATTTTGAAATCACGGGGCGTTTCTATGTCGACAAGCATGGTTTTAAGCTCAGGGACTTTTTGAATATCAAGAGGAGAAAGTCGGAAGTCAAGACCCCAGATTTGATGGTGGTGATGATGAATCCGGGAAGTTCTAGGCCGATGGATGGAAAAGACAATTGCCTGGAAGAGGTACCCGCAAAACCTGATAGCACCCAATACCAAATCATAAGACTTATGAACCAATGTAGGTTCAACTATGCCCGGATTTTGAATTTGTCTGATCTCAGAGAACCCAAAAGTACCATCTTTTACGGCATGATTACCGAACTAGACCAACGAAACCTTAACAAACACTCTATTTTCAGCAAAGAACGAACGAAGGATTTCGACACCCTTTTCGTAAAAGGTATTCCGGTGGTCTGTGCCTGGGGGGTAGATGAAAAGCTAAGCCATTTAGCTGCGATGGCAATGGAAAGAATCGCGGCTAGGAATATTCTTGGAAAGAAAAAGGAGGTGCCATACCCAGCATACTACCATCCACTTCCTAGAAAAAGAACAGACCGTGAGAATTGGTTGGTCGCAATCAGCGAACAGATATCTAGCTCGTGGGTGAAGTAATCTTTCGATAGTCGTTTGCTTTTTTTTGGAGTGATAGGAACGTGTTTCCTTAAAATCAAGGGATATCTCGACTTTTAGTTTGTTCCTGTAGTATTATTTGGTACACGTCAACAGATAGTATCCAAAACTTTGCATGTTCAGTTCGGCTAACAGGGCATAAAATGAGCCTTTTAAGTAGTGCAGGCTTTCCCGTTTAAGTTTTCGCCGACTAAAAGTTGTTTAAGAACAAAGCCCTTGATGGCAAAAGGTACGTGCAAGACCGAAGGTGCTACCCGAAAAGAAACATCTTCAATGGCCACTTCGGAAAACCCGACTTCTTTCAACTCCCTTTCAACTTGCTGTATAGCGACTAGTTTTTTGTGATGTTCTGGCTTTAAAAGAGCCTGTTTGGGAGGCCCCACGGGTACTGGGGCAGGTTGTATGAAATGATTATCGAGTTTCCACAAGGCCGTATGGATACCTGACTTCTATCAGCTTTTTTATCCCGAAGACCCCGTATCTTGAAGAATGGTCGGTGACACCATTTTAGCATATTGGAATAGGAGTAATACCCTTATGAAAAATACCCTCTGCTCTCCGCATATTGCCAATGGAATAACACATTTTTTTCCTGACGGGAAAAAAGAAGTGCTAGCTATACTGTGGAACATTACGGAACTACACAAAACATGGTTTAATAAAGATAGGAATCTATGTGAAGCCTTGATTCATAGGTATTGGGCACCACTGCTTTTCAGACCATGGCAAGCGGGCGATTTGTTCGTAGGTAGGGCAAAATTACCGGCCTTGGGTTTTACTCCGCAAGTATATACCAAGAAAGGTGGTTTTGGTTATTATATCGATACCGAGCAACTCGGAGAATTTGCAGAAGGCGCCTCGAAGAAGAACAAAGGCCGAATCCAAGATTTACTACGGTATTGGAAGAAGTATGACTCCACTGCGCTTACTAGGGCCAAATATCCTGCTTGGGTGTCACAACTTTTGCCAAGTGATGACTGGATCGAACAATCGGGCATCGCTTTTCCCTTGTATCGCATGTCGGGCGCCCAATTAGACTTCAAGAAACTCGTCACACTTGGTATATGCGGGCTAAAGGAGGAGGTAAGAAATGCCGGTAAACTTTCAAGTGGCGACCCGGGGTCGCTCTTCGATGCCATGTATATGGCTTTGGAAGTACTAAGCGAAGTGTGCTTGCAGTATGCAGATTACTTGAAGACGCTGAGCCTTTCCTCAGGTAAAACCATGGAGGCAATTGATCTGTTGACCGATACACTCGAACACATTGCATCGAAACCACCCAACAACTTTCATCAGGCGTGTCAGCTCAGTTTTTTGTATACCATCATTTCTGGGGCTCAGAACTACGGTAGAATGGACGACTATCTAGGAGACTTTTATGAGACCGATTTGGGGAAGGGTTTGATCGATGAAGAGACAGCGATACGGTATCTGCAATCCTTGTGGCGGCTCATGGATGCCCGCAAAACGGTCTATGACGGTCGTGTGATAATCGGAGGACGTGGAAGGGGGAACGAAAAAGCCGCCGATGCCTTTGCTTTGATCGCCATGGAGGCCTCTCGGCGAGAACGAACCGTGTTGCCCCAGCTTACACTTCGTTTCTACAAGGGTATGGAGCCAAGATTATGGCAAAAAGCAATGGAAGTACTGGCAACAGGCTATGTGTATCCCATGTTATACAATGATGAGGTGAACATTGACTCGCTTCAGAAAGCATTTGGCGTAAGCCGCGCGGAAGCACAGGACTATGTGCCCTTTGGTTGTGGGGAATATGTGCTGAACCATAAAAGTTTTGGCACCCCAAGTGGTGTCATCAATCTTGCGAAGGCTTTGGAGGTTACTTTGGATGGAGGTTTCGATAGGCGTACTGGGCAAAAAACAGGAATTCCCATCAAGTCGAACATTTTTTCCACTTTTGAATCACTGCTGGAGACCTACAAGAAGCAAGTTGAAAAACATGTGGAAGCTTTGGCACTTCAGCAAAAAATCGAGTACGAAAGTGCCGCAAACATGGCCCCGTTCTTATACTATTCTCTCTTGTTCGACGATTGTTTGGCCCAAGGAAAGCCGATTTTTGAAGGAGGGGTACGGCACCTCGGAGGCACCTTGGAATCGTACGGAAACGTCAATGCCGCAGATAGTCTTACAGCCATTAAACAACTCGTGTATGAAACTAAAAAGTTATCCCTAAAAACATTACGGACCATCCTAAAGGCCGACTTTAAAGGTTATGATAAGGAACGCCAATGGCTATTGCAGACCCCCAAATACGGAAACGACCATGAGATCGCCGATACCATGCTTTGTGAGCTACACGAACATATTTGTTTGACTACGAAGATGCGGGCAGCGAAAGTGGGGCTCGATTACTACTTAGTCGTCAATATCAACAACGATGCAAATACTGATCTTGGAAAGAATACCCATGCCTCGGCCGATGGCCGCAAATCGGGTCAAAGCCTCAATAACGGCAATGCCCCTTATCACGGTTCCGATACAAACGGAATCACAGCTTTATTGAATTCCCTACTAAAGCCGCGGACCGATATTCATGGAGGTGCTGTGCAGAACATCAAATTTTCTCAGGAGTGGTTTACCAAATATCCGCAGAAACTTCAAGCACTGTTGCAAGGTTATTTCGACAATGGTGGTGCGCAAGCCATGCTAACGGTGATCAACAGAAACGATTTGGAAGAGGCAATGAAGTATCCCGAAAAGTATGGAAATCTCATCGTGAGAGTGGGTGGATTCAGTGCTAGGTTCGTCGATTTGAGAAAAGAGACCCAACTGGAAATTATTGCCCGAACCTTATATTAAAAACGGAACATTTGAAAAAAAAAGGACTGGTGTTCGATATTCAGAGGGGTTCTATAACCAATGGCCCGGGAATTCGTACGACCGTATTTTTAAAAGGGTGTCCGTTGAACTGTGTTTGGTGTCATAATCCCGAGTCAAAATCACCACGAGTGCAGGTAATGCCCGAAGAAGACGAGGACACCAATCAGCTTACCAGAAGATGGCGTCGGGAAGTCGGGCAAGACAATCAATTTATCAACGACAGGTACGAGTTGAAAAACGTGAATGGGGAAACAGTCGCCAAAGAAGTCTATGGTCCTTGTTTACAGGAACAATTTTCAATAATTGGAAAGTGGATGGAGGTCGAAGAAATTATGTCTATTGTCCTCAGAGATCAAAAGTTCTATGGAAAAGAAGGCGGACTCACCCTATCTGGGGGGGAACCTTTTGCACAACCACAGTTTCTTCTCAGCTTATTGAAAGCAGCCAGGGATAAAGGCATTCATACCTGTATCGATACCGCTGGCTATTGTAATGACCGTTACCTGAAAGAATCGATTTCCGTAACGGATTTATATCTATTCGACATCAAATTGTTCGACGCATCGGAACACAAAAAATATACTGGAAAAGACAATAGCCGTATTTTAAATAATCTTCAACAACTACTGTCAAACGGCATGCTGGTGAGGGTACGTTTTCCGATCGTTCCCGGAATTAACGACAACCCCGATTTTTTAAAATCCATTGCGCATTTTTATAGCCAGAACCCCTCAATTTTGGAGGTTGAACTCATGCCTTATAAACGCTATTGGCTCGGCAAATATCCCCAATTGGTAAGCAACAACAACTTTCGGGATAAAAAGCCATTGGACCCGATAAAGCTTAACGAAATGGTTAAAAGACTAAATGGCCTTGGAATCCCGGTAATTAATTAAAGCTTCGAATGATTTTCAGGTATTTTTTTATAGGATAAGGCAACCTTTAACGTTTTAAGGTAAAATGACCCTTTATCGTTTTTCCGCTTTCCGGATCGGTATAACGGTACCAATAGTCACTCGAAGGAAGTTCGGTTCCATTATATCTCCCATCCCAACCCTCGGTAATATTGGGATCTAGTTGTTTCAGCAACTGCCCAAAGCGGTTGAAAATAGTCACTTTTATATCGCTTCCCGTCAAGGCCGAGATATTCCATATATCATTGTTGCCATCGTTGTTCGGGGTGAAAAACCTAGGAAGCGTTGTAGGTTCTATCTCCTGACAGTTGTTAGGGTCTACGGTGACTGTAAAGTTGTTTTCATCGAAGCAAACGAGGTTGCCTACCACCGTTTCGGTATAGACATACAAAATTTGGGTATTCGTGATAATTGTTCCGGATGCCAACAACTCCCCCTGTCCGCCTGGTTCGGTATAATAAAAATTATTGGCACTGAGTTCGGGTAGGGTATAATTACATTCCGAAGCATCAGGCAGTTGATCTGCTGGTACTACGGGCACGGTAATTAATCGAAATGTAGTTTCATCGGAACAACCAATATCATCTCCGACCCGTACGGTAATAATTTGTTCCCCTTCCGTAACACTGGTATAGGGGTTGGGTAGGGCAAGGGGATTCCCCATTTCATCAAAATAGGAAACTGGATATCCGGTTTGATTCCCTAGCACCTGTGCATCAATGCTTGCAAGGTCAATCTGAAACTCTGCAAAGCCGTCACTATTGGTGTCACAAGCGTAAAGATCATCGACAGGGTTTGCCGTCGGACCGCCTCCGGCATCAACGTTCAACGTAATTGGATTTCTTTCCAGGACAAGATCGGTGACGATAGCACTACTCACGCGACATGTATATTCACCCGAATCGGAGTTCTGGGGATTTGACAAAACAAGATTGGGCGTATCGGAATCAGGTATTGGTGTTCCATCAAAGAACCATTCGTAACTATTCGCATTACCGCTGACAGTGGTGGTCAAGGTAATCTCTTGGCCGGGACAGATACTCACATTTTGGATGTCGTCTACAGGCCCTTGTGGATTATCGCTGAAAACTGTTAAACTAGGGCTACTGTAGTAGGCGAATTCGTCCTCAAAATCCCCAAATTCGAAAAAATTATTATCAATGTATAAGGAGGGCGTACCGGCAAAACCTGTAAAAAAGAAACTCGGGATATCTCCTTCGAATGAATTGTTGGCTATGTCAACAATGGTCAGCATGGTCCATTGGTTTAAAGAAGCAGGAAGCGTTCCGGTCAATTGGTTATCGGAAACATCAAAAACGTCCATTCCCGTGATATTTCCCAAACTATTGGGTATGCCTCCTGTGAGTTGATTACCGCCAAGGTCTAACCATCCCAGTGCCGTCAAATTGCCCAATTCCGGAGGTATGTTACCGGTAAATTGGTTCTCTCCAAGGTCTAATACATCCAAATTACCTAGACTTCCAAAAAACATAGGTATAGTGCCCCCCAATTGGTTGCTGTTCAGAATCAATCTTTCCAGGTTTATGAGATTCGAGAAGGTTCCGGGTATTTCGCCAGAAAATAAATTTCGTCCCATCCTAGCGTCCATTAGGTTTGTAAGGTTTCCAAATGTTTCGGGAATCGGTCCCGAGAGCGCGTTGTTCGATATAAATATCTGGGTTAGATTACCGAGGTTGCCAATCGCATCCGGTAGAGGGCCTGTCAAGTTGGGATTGCCTGAAATCGCTAGTCCCTCCAGGAAGGGGAGGTCTCCCAATTCATCCGGCAAGGTTCCGTTGAGATTATTTCCACCTCCAGTGAATATACCTCCTGGAGTAACGTAGTCATATAAATTGATATCGACCACGTTCCCGGCAGCATCCGTTGTTATACCATACCAAGTATCCAACGGCATCATCGATCCCCAGTTGTCGTTGCGCAACCAGTTGGGACCATCGGTCGCATTGTATAAAGCCATTAATGCATCCCTATCGGTTTGGGCAAATAGCAAGCCGCCAACGGAAAGCACTAACAGCCAAAACAATTTTATCTTACACATCTATATCACATTTAGAAAGTGTGGTTAAGATGGCTTGGCGTTGTACGGGGTATTAAAAATACAGTTTTTTTTAAAACCTACTCCGTCCTAAAGAAGCTTATCGATAAAATACCCAACCATCACTAGTAAAGGTAAATGGGGTACTGGCATTTGCTTCTGAATTGGATAAACCTTTGGCCAGATTTAATTTGGTTTTATCTTTATGGTTGTTCAAATATGTTGGAACTATCCGGTTTTTAACAGACCGGCCCGTTCGAGTAGTGCCTCCACTTTGGGTTCTGCTCCACGAAATCTTTTGTACAGTACCATAGGTTTTTCGGTACCACCCTTTGATAGTACGTGCTCCTTGAACTTTGTCGCTATTTCTTGGTTAAAAATACCTTTTTCCTTAAAGAAGGCAAAGGCATCGGCATCCAATACTTCGGCCCATTTATAGCTGTAATACCCAGAGGAATAACCTCCTTGGAAAATATGGGAGAAAGCAGTGCTCATACAGGTTTCGGCAGTTTCCGGATAAAGCTGGGTTCCCTCAAAAGCCTGTTGCTCGTATTTCTTAACATCTGTAATACCGGTGGGGTCGGTTCCATGCCATGCCATATCCAGCAAACCAAAGCTCAGTTGCCGCAAAGTGGCCATCCCTTCTTGAAAGGTAGCGGAATCCTTGATTTTTTGGATTAATTCCATTGGAATGATTTCTCCGGTTTCATAATGCTCGGCGAATAGTTCCAGAGCCTCTCGCTCGTAACACCAGTTTTCCATAATCTGACTGGGCAATTCCACGAAATCCCAGTATACCGAAGTACCCGATAGGCTGGGATAGATAGTATTCGCCAGCATGCCATGTAGCCCATGCCCAAACTCATGGAACAAAGTCGTCACTTCGTTAAAAGTCAAAAGGGAAGGTTTGCTAGGGGTCGAGGGAGTGAAATTGCATACGTTTGAAATATGCGGACGCACATTATTTCCGTCGACCATGAACTGTGGTTTGTAGGAGGTCATCCAAGCCCCACCACGCTTTCCAGGTCGAGGGTGAAAATCGGCGTAGAAAATCGAAATGAAATTCTTTTTTAGGTCATATACCCTGTAGGTCTTTACTTCTTCGTGATACTTTTCGATATCGAACACCTCCTCGAATTGTAGTCCGAATAATTTTTCGGCAACCTTGAAAACCCCGGTAATTACGTTTTCCAGTTTAAAATAAGGTTTCAATTGCTCATCATCAAGATTGAAGATTTTTTTCTTTAGTTTTTCGGAATAGTAGCTACCATCCCATTTTTCGAGTCGGTCGATTCCGTCCAACTCCCTGGCAAAACCCTCAAGCTGTTGGAACTCCCTTTGTGCTGCCGGTTTTGCCTTTTCCAAAAGCTCGTTCAAAAAATCGTGCACCTTTTCGGGCGTTTCCGCCATGCGCTCTTCGAGTACGAAGTGGGCGTGGGTTTCATAACCCAGCAATTGTGCGCGTTCATGGCGCAGGTGGGCAATACGCAATACGTTTTCCTGATTGTCGAGCTCGTCGCCGTGAAAACCCTTGCTGCCAAAAGCCAACGACAACTTTTTTCGAAGTGTCCTATTTTTTGCGTATTTCATAAAAGGCACATAGCTTGGATAGTCTAGGGTAATCATCCAGCCGTGGTCCTTTCCTTTTGCTTTTGCCCGTTGGGACGCCGCTTCCTTTTCTCCCTCGGGAAGCCCGTCAAGGTCCGCTTCATCCGTAAGATGCATTTGGTATTTGTTGGTCTCGGCCAAAACATTTTCACCGAACTTTAGTTTTAGCTTGGCCAATTCAGCATCGATTTCACGTAGGCGCTTCTTTTTTTCTTCTGGCAAGTTGGCCCCATTGCGGCTAAAACTTTTATATTTTTTATCCAACAAGGTTTGCTGCTCGGTGGTCAAATTAAGCGAATCGTTTTGGTCATAGACTGCTTTCACACGTTCAAAAAGTGTCGTATTCAAAGTAATGTCATTGCTAAACTCCGAAAGTAAGGGCGATACCTCTTGGGCGATGCGTTGTATTTCCTCATTGGTCTCGGCGGAATTCAGGTTAAAGAACACGCTGGAAATACGATCCAGTTGGTAACCCGCAAACTCCAGCGCCTCCACGGTGTTTTCAAAGGAAGGGGCTTCCGGATTGGTGGTGATCGTATCGATTTCTGCCCGGGCATCGTCCATGGCTTGGAGGAAAGCAGGTTTGAAATGTTCGTTTTTTATTTTTGAAAATGGAGCGGCATCAAATTTTTCTAAAAGGGGATTCATGTTGAAAGTTCAAATGTCAAGTTCAAATGTCAAGTTCAAATGTAAATTTAAGAACAAACCCTGGGTTTGTTCAAAGCTTTAATAGTTAAGGTTTGTAAAACAATGGAAAATTTTTCTTGTCGACCGTCTATTAGTTACTGCCTAGTGCTAACTATTCACCGACTTGGCTCCCTCGATGACCTTTTGCTTTAGGCCTTCTTTGTACAGCACAATCTTGTCCATTACACATTTATCGCTGCTCCCGATAATCTGGGCGGCGAGGATACCCGCATTTTTGGCCCCGTTCAAGGCGACCGTAGCAACGGGTACGCCCCCTGGCATTTGTAAAATGGAAAGTATGGAATCCCACCCATCAATGCTGTTACTACTCTTAACAGGTACCCCGATGACCGGCAAGGGCGACATGGAGGCCACCATCCCGGGCAAATGGGCTGCACCCCCCGCTCCGGCAATGATAACGGCATAGCCATTTGTATGCGCATTTTTGCTGAAAGTGAATAATTTTTCCGGGGTTCTGTGTGCCGATACGATGTCTACATCGACCTCGATATCAAAACCCTTCAATATATCAATGGCTTCCTGCATTACGGGTAGGTCACTGGTACTTCCCATGACTACGGCTACTTTTTTCATACACTTCGAAGTTAGGAATCCTCGATTCCAACAGTCGGTCACTGGAATCCGGAAACTATTTCTTATAAATTATTTACTGACGACCCTTATCTTTTCTTTTACCTGTTGGGCTATTTCCCGTGCCCGTTCCACATTTTCGTTGACAATCGTTACATGGCCCATTTTACGAAAGGGCCGTGTTTGTTTTTTTCCATAGATATGGGGGGTAACCCCTTGTTTGCCCAAAATAGTTTCCATGTTTTCGTAAATCACATCGCCTGTATGACCTTCCGCCCCGACCAGATTTACCATAATTCCCGGTAGTTTGCTATCGGTTTTGCCCAGGGGAAAACCCAAAATGGCACGCAGATGCTGCTCAAACTGGTTGGTATAACTGGCTTCGATACTGTAATGCCCACTATTATGGGGTCTTGGGGCGACTTCATTGACCAGTATCCCGTCTTCTTGGGTCTGGAACATCTCAACCGCCAAAAGTCCCACCTGTTGTATTTTTTCAGATACCTTTAAGGCTATTTCCCTTGCTTTTTGGGCTACTTTGGTATCGATTCGTGCCGGACAAATAACATATTCTACTTGGTTCGCTTCCGGGTGGAACTCCATTTCGACCACTGGATAGGTTTTTATTTCACCACTTGCACTTCGGGCAACGACCACAGCCAATTCATTCTTGAAATATACCATCTCCTCTGCGATGCATTCGCCAGGAGGGAGCCCCTCCAAATCTTGCAACTTGCGCACTATTTTCACCCCTTGCCCGTCATAACCGAATTGGGCCGCTTTCCAGACAAAGGGAAGTGAAAGTCCGCCATTGGACACACTGTCCTCTATTTCACTTTTGTAGGCGAACCGTTGGAATTTCGCGGTCGGGATTCCTTGGTCAACATAGAACAACTTCTGTTTGGCCTTGTTCTGGATAATTCGAAGCGCCTTAGTGGGTGGGTATACCTTTAAGCCTTCTTCCTCAAGTTTTTCCAAAGCATCCAGGTTTACGTTCTCGATTTCGATTGTCAATAAGTCTACTTGCTTACCTAATTGGTACACCGCATCGAAATCCATTAAGTCGCCCTGAACAAATTCATTACAGCCAATTTTGCAGGGTGCTTCGGGAGAAGCATCCATTACCTTCGTATGGATGTCCCACTTTCTGGTCTCATAGAGCAGCATTTTACCTAATTGGCCACCGCCAAGGATACCAAGTTTAAAGTTCGAAGAAAAGTAGTTCATGAGTCTGGTTTTCGAGTGCCTTTTGTGGCTCGGGAACAAAAATACATCGAATTCTTAAAACCGTTCCTGCACAGACGAAAAAGAGAAATCAAAATGCTATATTTACGCTCTTCTAAAACGAAGGCCACCAATGAAACTACACGATAAAACCTTTGTTCCCTACCTGTCAGAAGCGGAGATTTTGGCTGCGGTAAAAAAAGTGGCGCATGCCGTTGCGGAGGATTATAAAAATCAAGTGCCAATTTTTGTGGGAGTGCTCAACGGGGCGTTCATGTTCGTTGCAGACTTTCTAAAGGCGTATCCGCACCCTTGTGAACTTTCCTTTGTGAAATTAAGTTCTTACCAAGGGCTGACTTCTACAGGCATTGTGGAAACCCTCCTGGACCCTCCGGACAATATCGATGGAAGAAGCGTCATTATTTTAGAGGATATCATCGATTCGGGGCGTACGCTTCAGGAATTGGTGCATCTTTTTTCGGATACCAATGTGAAGGAATTCAAGATTGCCAGCCTTTTCTATAAATCCGAAGTCTACAACGGTGAATATACCATTGACTATGTCGGGATCGAAATTCCAGATAAGTTCATTGTGGGCTACGGATTGGATTACAAGGAATTAGGAAGAAACCTGAGAGAAGTTTACCAACTAGAAAACCAAAGACACATGATCAACCTTGTTTTATTCGGAAAACCAGGTGCCGGTAAAGGCACTCAAGCAGAGTTCTTAAAGGAAAAATACAATTTGAAACACATTTCCACCGGAGACTTGTTTCGCTATAATATGAAAAACGATACAGAGTTGGGAAAGTTGGCCAAGTCGTATATCGATCGAGGGGATTTGGTACCCGATGAGGTCACCATTCGGATGTTGCAGGATGACGTAGAGAAAAATCCCGATGCAAGCGGTTTTATTTTCGACGGCTTCCCAAGAACAACGGCCCAAGCGGAAGCCTTGGATGCTTTTTTGAAGACCAAGGATATGAAAATAAATGCTACCATTGCCTTGGAAGCCAAGGATGAAGTGTTGATACAGCGTTTGTTGGAGCGTGGCAAGGTAAGCGGTCGAAGTGATGATCAGGACGAGGATAAAATCCGCAATCGTTTCGAGGAATACAATCAAAAAACGGCGCCTTTAAAAGACTATTATGAGAAACAGGGCAAGTTTCATTCGGTGAACGGAATTGGTGCCATCGACGAAATTACCCAACGACTGGCAAAGGTTATTGAGGAGCTTTAGTCCGATATGGATTTTTGGTCATCCAAAACTTTCAGCGGTGTAACTTCATGAAGATGAAAAATAAGATTTTAGGCCTTTGTTTCTTTACCAGTATATTTTTGTCGGCTCAAAACGACTACCCCTACCCGTCACTAAGCCCCATGGGCAATATCTCCCAAATAATAGGAAATACCACTATTAAAGTAGCGTACGAGCGTCCTGCTGTACGAAATCGTCAAATATTCGGTCATTTGGTGCCATGGGATAAGGTATGGAGAACAGGGGCAGGACATTGTACAAAGGTTCATTTTGATAAATCTGTGCTCGTTTCCGGGCAGCCTTTAACTGCTGGGACATACTCCTTGTTTACAATTCCAAACCCTAGGGAGTGGGTTATCATCTTTAATGCCGATACCACATTATACGGGAGTGGTCGTTATGATTCCGCGAAAGATGTGGCCCGCTTTTCGGTCGTTTCAAAAAAGACAGATCGTTTTTATGAGGCCATGACCATTGACATTGATTTCATTCCAAACAACGCCCAATTCTATATTTCTTGGGCGAATACCCAGGTTTCCTTCGAAATCAGCACATCGACCGATGAACGTATTGCCGATTATATAAAAGAGAATTTATTAACCGGCAAGAGTAAAGTATCCGATTCCTACGCAGGAGCTGCCTCGTATCTCTTATATCAAGGGAAGAATTATAAGTTGGGACTTGAGCTCGCCGACAAGGCATTGGCTTTGGATGCCAATAACAGCTGGGTTTACAATACGAAAATCGCAATTTACGAGCAATTAAAACTTTACCCAGAAGCTCTGAATTGTGTTGGGCTGGCCATTGAAAATACCGAGAAACGAACTTACGAAGAGGAGAAATATCGAAAGGCGGATATCGATAGGCTCAGGGCGATCTACCAACGGATCGAGGAAAAAATGAAATGAATGAATTAATTTGATGGTGAATCCTCCAGCAAACCACGACATTCCTAAAAGCGGTATCCAAGGGAGACCCCCAGTCGAGGTACCAATTCGGAACCTATATCGTTGTCAGAGGTAACAATGTTTCGTCCTACACCTCCATAAAATTCAAATGCAAATCCTTTACTGCTCGTGAATTTCCCTCCAAGGGCGATACCAAACGCAATGTTGTTACTACGCTCGTTCGAGAAAACCTCACGATCAAGATCGATGTCATAAAATCCATCATAATCCTCCTGAATATTATACATCCCGAAGGCTTCCAAGAAGAAACCGCTTGCATACCAACTGGAAAAGTACCGGCGGTAATAAGGAGTCAAGGCAAATTTTTCGTTGTAATAAGGCCCATCCAGGAAATCGTCTTCTTCCCGGTCATACAAGTTGAAAAGTATCGAAGCACCAAATGACGACTCGGAATCGATCAAGTATTCATAGGAGAATTCCGGGGATTTGAAAACAATCAGATTAAAAGCGTTCGCCTTGATTTCATGCTTTCTCGGATTGTCGTTGTTCTGGGCACTTACCCCTATAGAAATTAATGCAAAAAGGCTAAGAAGGTATCTGTGTATCATACTGTATCGGTTTCGGTTGATTGTATCAAATAGCGGGCCACTATGGCTTATGGTGTTGTAACAACTTATAGATTGCTCACCCTACCATGGAAGTGGAAATTTAATCATTTTTTCAACAAAAAGTACGGGACGACCGCTTATGCATACGAAAGTGCAATGCCTCTTGAAACTGCACGCTACCTGCCGGTAATTACCTATTTTTACACCGAATTAACTAGTAAGGGAAATGACCGAGGGAAACTTTGTCGACTACGTAAAGATTTATGCCGAGTCCGGTAAGGGAGGCAAGGGTTCCGTGCATCTGCACCGGGAAAAATACATCACAAAAGGAGGTCCTGATGGCGGAGATGGAGGTCGGGGCGGACATGTAATTGTACGGGGTAACGATAACTTATGGACCTTGGTCGGTTTTAAGTTTAAGAAGCACTTTAAGGCGGGCCATGGGGAGCATGGAAGCAAGAACCGTAGTACCGGAGCCGACGGTAAGGATGTATATATCGATGTTCCCTTGGGTACGGTCGTAAAAAATGCGGAGACCCAGGAGGTGCTTTTTGAAATCACCGAATCCGGGGAGGAAAAAATACTCGCGGAAGGAGGAATGGGGGGTCGTGGCAATTGGCATTTTAAGACCGCCACAAATCAGACCCCACGCTATGCACAGCCAGGAATGCCTGGTGAGGAAGTTTCAGTAATTTTAGAGCTCAAAGTCTTGGCCGACGTAGGGTTGGTCGGTTTTCCAAATGCGGGTAAGTCGACATTGTTATCCGTTATTACCTCGGCCAAACCAAAAATTGGGGATTATGAGTTTACCACCCTTAAGCCCAACCTGGGCATTGTTGAATATCGTGACTTCAAAAGTTTCGTTATGGCCGATATTCCGGGAATTATTGAAGGAGCCGCCGAGGGTAAAGGGCTAGGTCACTATTTTTTAAGACATATCGAACGCAATGCGACCCTACTGTTTCTAATTCCGGCAGATAGTAATGACATCAGTAAGGAATACGAAATCCTGTTGGATGAGCTCAGGCGCTATAATCCCGAATTACTGGACAAAGACCGTCTCATCGCCATTTCCAAAAGCGATATGCTCGATGAGGAATTGATGGCGGAAATGCGTGAGGAACTCGACAAAGAATTTAAGGAGGTACCGTATATGTTCATCTCATCGGTTAGTCAGCAAGGTATTACGGAGTTAAAAGATAGGTTATGGAAGCTGCTGAACCCACAACACAATTGAGCAAGATGGAACAGGAGGTTTTTATGGGCCATCTTTTGTCCTAGTTGTTGGTTTGTAGATAGTCCTATGTACGCTTCGGGTCACCGATCCTATTGGCAAGGAACTTTTCAAACGTTTTTTTTGAATGGCAAGATGGTATAGACTACGTCTCAACGGCAGTACTGTTTTAAAGACAAAACAGCTACCCTTGTAAGAATACTTCGATTGTTAAAAACTTTCGTTTGCACTTCCTTGGACTTTAACTACTTTCGTGAGGCGGAAAGAAAATCTTCTTTCTTTCACGCCAAAGTAGACTCCTGAGAACGGTCTGCGTATTTTCCCACTATATGAAGTGATGGTTGGTGTTCCCCCACGAACGTTTCACCCCATAATTTCGCTACTTTAATGAAGTGCGCAGAATACTATTTGGATAATCACAAAATCGAAATTCATTATTCACTGTTTGGAACCGAAAGTGTCTTTGTTAACGGAAATAAGATTTCCGAGCAAAGGTCTTCGCTAAAAAAACCACATCATTTTGTTTTGGGGAACAACAGGTATGATATCTATTCGAAACTGGATATCGCAGGTCCTTCGGGAAAGGATTTTCAAATTCATAAAAACGGTGCTGCCGTATCGTTGGTTAACTTTAAATCACAGAATTCGAAGGCCCTACTGTTTTTAATCGTAGTGCTTGGGACCGCCACCGGCTACGTTATAGGACTTTACCTTTTTCAACTATATTTTGGAGATTTTTGATCGAGTAAAGTTCGCTTTCGTCCAACTCACGTTACTATTTTTTTATCGAGGCGTTGACCGACACCCGGACACCTTCGCTATGGCTGCTGAACTCTGGGGCGTACATGCTTTGGATCGTGGTAATGCCGTTGCTAAAATCCCCGGCGTTGTTGGCCCGTACATCATATTCAAAGACGTAGACTCCCTTGGGAAGAAAGTCAAAAAAGAAATTGGTGCTGGCATCCTTGGTACTTTCGTAATAGCCGAGACCATCTTGCCATTTATAATTGGAAAGGACGTTCACAGGTTCAAACCCTGCGGCCCGCATATCTTTCATGTGCACAAACTCCATGTCGCGATCTGCTCTTAGTTCGATACGTACCCGTATCAAATCACCAACGCTCACTTGCGTTTTAGAGGTAATTTCCGTAATCTCTTCCCCAGTGTCGGTGTTCTTCTTTAAAAAGAGCTTTTTCTTTAGCTGCAAAGGAGTTTTGGCGAAGGTTATTTTGTCCAAATCCTCGAAATACTGCCAATAGAGCCCACCCCACGCAATACCGTCGCCTTTTTTGCTTATTTGTACCTCTGCCATTTGTGGTCGTACCTCGGAACCGTTCCAAGAAGTCTTGTAGTACCCCGTTCCGGCTTCTACCTGTACATTTTCCAGTTTGGATGGGGTAATTTTTTCACCACCTATCAGCACTTCGACTGCATCGGTTACCGAGAGCCAATCGTTTCCTTGAAGTAAAAGGGCGTAAATGGCATCGGTCGTTGCCTTCGTAGTCTTCCATTGATTGGTTTGCTTGTTTTTGAGTAACCATATTTTCAGGTTATCGATAGTGATTATATCTTCCTGAATTTCGGAGAAAGCTTCAATTAACAATGACTGTGTTTCGATAGGTGCCCTGTACCAGTACCACGAAGCAGTATTTTCTTTCCAGTACATCCCAAGTTCTTCGGAAATAATACTGCTTTCTTCCAAAGCTCTCATAATCTTACGTGATGTTTTGACGTCTCCCATTCGATGCAATACCAAGGCCAACATTCCTTTGGAAAAGAGGCCCCGGCGCATCCAATATTTCTGAGCCTGTTGTTGGTAGTAAGCGATGAGGTCATCGACCTTTTTGGAGGTATTGATTTCTTCGAAAAAACTACGCATATAGAGATAGTGCACCTGGGTCTGGCTTAGGTGGTCATCCTCTGGATTTGAGGCATATTTCTTCATGTGTTCATATTCCTTTATAAACTCCTTGTCCAAATACGAGATGGCCTTTTGTATCATCTGCCCACTTGCTTGATGCTCGACTCCGCTCGAAGCTACAGCGAGTTTCGTTAGATGCCCCCATCCGGCGATGATATGTTGGGTGATGAATCGGCTATCCGGTCCGCCCTTGAACCAGGCCCACGCCCCGTTCGATTTTTGGCTTAACTGTAGTTTTCTCAAGGCTTTGGTCTGTTCCTGCTTCATTTTGTCCATATTGAACAAGAGTGCTATCCGTTTTTTTTGTTCGGTTTCAGACTGGGCATCACGTAACCACGGCGTTTCTTGGATCAAGAGCGATTTCAATTCCTGGTTCTTTTCCAAATTGCTCAAAAGAGCGTCCGCACTACGCCATTGATCAAAGACTTCCTGAATCCTTGGGTTGCTATTGACAATATGACTGGCCAACGAATTGGCATAATACCTGGCAAAGATCTGTTCGTTACATTCATACGGGTACTCCATCAAATAGGGGAGGGCCTGCACCGCATACCAGGCGGGGTTAGAGGTCATCTCCAAGGTCAGTTTATGATGTTTTAAGGTGGTAGAGGCGCTATTTTTGAGTTTGTCCAATACAAAGGTCTTGGTCTGATTGCTTCGCACCCACATGGGCAGGGTTTCGGTCACCAACATGCGGTTGGTCAGTACCGGGAGTACATTTTGTTCCCCATCGCTAAAATCGCCTGCTTTGGCAATGATTTTATACTGCACTGCCTGAATACCTTTGGGGATTTGAAGACGCCAGGAGATTTGGGTATTGCCGAGGGAATCGACGGTAAAGCTTTTAGTTGTTTTGTCATCCTGGACTCCATCGCCATCTGCACTTCCCCCAGAGGGGGTAGATTTTAGCAACTTGGATGAAATTTCGTTGTTCGATACTGCATCGATTAATTCCAATTTCGCATGTCCTGTAAGCCGTTTATCGGTAAGGTTGGCAATCTTGGTGCTGATAGTGATTTCATCACCCTCTCTTAAAAAACGTGGAGCATTAGGGATGACCATCAGTTCTTTTTGGGTCACCGTTTGAAGATTGGTATAGGCACTCTGCAGGGTCTTGGTATGTGCCAATAATTGAAGTTTCCATTGGGTCAAGGCTTCGGGTGTCGTGAAACTGAAGGCCACATTTCCTTCTTGATCGGTCTGTAATTGTGGAAAGAAGAAAGCAGTTTCTTGAAGGTTTTTGCGAATCTGCACATCGTCGAACGAAGTGGCCCCATCATCTTTTTCTTCTTTCCGTTCAACTACGGCATTTGCAGCTGATGGGGGGGGAGCCTTCTCGTTATCGACACTTAGACCGGCCACTTGTCCTTCCATTGTATCCTCCAATGATTCCTCGGTTAAAGTAGCATCCATCATAACCGCCTGCGGCGCTTCCGTTTTTCTCATCCTTCTCAACCCATTCCCGTAATACCTACCATATCCAAAATGAAAACCGAACCAGTTGAACGAATCGAAATACTGTTGTTGGTAGCTGTGGCCATTGCCATAGGCGGTATACACATTGAACGAGTTAGTACCGTAACTGTGGTGGCCTTGTATATAGAGGTTGGAGTAGTAGTAGGGCCGATAGATAGGATCAAAACTCCAATAGTGTCCCCTAAACGCATCCAAAGAGGCATCGTACATACTGGCCAAGAGTTCGGCGGTGACCTTTTCCCCCTTAGGACCTTTTACCTTGAACGTCCATGTCTCCTCGGTACCTGGCTGTAGCTTGTCCCGAAACGTACCGGTTTCGATTTCCAAATCGGTTACCGGATAGGGTACCGCTATGATTAACGAGCCTTTCTGGAAGGCGTTATAAGCCGAAAAACTATAGCTGATGCTAAAACCACCCTCATCGTCCTTGGTAACGGGTATGGTAAACGACTTTGAGTTGTTGTTCAGTTCGATCACCTTGGTTTCTATAATTTTTCGTTTTTTTTCTAGGAAAACGGTCACGGTAAGATTTTCCGAACTGCTCAAGAGGGTTACTTCCACATTATCCCCAATGCGATAGGAGTCTTTATCGGTCTTAATTCGGAACAACTGGTTATCGGCCAGGGTGTTGTCCGTTTGGCTGAACAGGGTAGTTCGCACAACATCCTTTACTTCTTGCCCAAACTTATCCTGGGTCTCCAGTTCGATAACGTACTTGCCAGATTCCCATTTTTTAATGTTTTTAAGTGCGACTTCGGTCGCCTTTCCCGTATCGAAATCCGACTCCCAAACCATTGTACCTTTTTCCCATTGACTAGGATCGTGTTCGTTACCATAGGCATCATGCGGATACAACTTCTTAAACTCGGCCCTGGAGAACCCTTCGTAGTCCGGGGCGGCCCAAGGCCGCGGTCTCAATACATATTCCGGGGCCTTTAATTTATACATTTTGAGGGTGCCCTTGGCGGGAACGAACTGTCCGTTCAGATTGGTGGTCGTTATCTTGATTTGGTTATTGGCCCCATCCTTGTCGAGGAGATTGCCCACATACACCTGGGCGGTCAAAGCGTGGTACCCGATTCGGACTGTGGTAGTGGCACTATGGGTCTCTCCGTTGATGTCGGTCACATCGGCCGATATTTCATAGGTGAAGGTCGGCAGGGCTTTCTTATCGATATTGTTGTCGGGGATGGCCTTAAAATCAATTTGGTACCCCCCATCGGCATCGGTAATGGTCTCTCCATGGGCAATCTCTTGCGGACTCCCGCTAAAATAGGGCCGGTACCAAGAATACCATCTTGGGAAGGAGACTACTCTTTTAACGGTATAAGCGACCTTGGCGTCGGTGATATTACTTCCGGCATAAGCGGTCGCTTTTCCCTTTACGGTAATGCTATCGTTTACCTTATAGGTTTCGGTGATACGTTCAAAGGAGGTTTCGAATTTCGGACGTTTGTATTCCTCTACCGAAAAAGAAGTACTTCCGTTAAGGGGAAGCTGCTTCGAATTAACTTCCATGCTGAAAGCACCCGTGAGGCCGTTATTGGGAAGGATAAATTCCCCCGAAAAAGAACCGAAGCGGTTCGTCCTGAACTCTTGCTTTGCCAATTCTTGATAATTCACATCCTTGAGCACCACGGTGACCATGGTATTTTCAAGAACCGAGGAAACCTTATGGGTTCTTTTAATCGCGATTCCCTTGAAATAAAGAGGCTGGCCGGGACGATATATGCTACGGTCTGTTAATAAAAAGGCAATATGGTCGGTACGGGATGCGGAATCTTCGTATTTCCGGTTCACGTAAAACTCCCCGAAATGGGCCGTGTCTTTATGGTGAGAAACGGTAATCGTAACATTATTCCAGTATTGTTCGGACAACGGAATGTTTATGAAACCCTTCGTGTCGGTGGTCATGGTCTTCGTCCGAAAGGCACCATCGTAGTTTCGCTGATACCTTATTTTTATCGTGGCCGCTGCGATTGGTTGTCCATTATCACGGTTCACTGCTTGATAGCGCTGATGGGTAGGCGTTCGTGTCTCGATTAAAGCGATATTCGTAACCTGAACCGGACTGTAGGCGAAGGTTTGGTTCAGATCGGACTTGTTTTCACCGTCGATAGGGGATGCAAGTATAATGTAGTGTCCGTTTTCCAAGCCGGGCATCGAAATCTCTGTACTGTGATTCTGGTAGTCTTGCTCGTCCTTAATCTGAGTCTCCCATTCTTCCACCACCATCATTTCCCTGATAAAGGAAAGTTTTTTGGGCATGGGGTATAGCTGCTCCAACGCTTTTATCTGCCCTGGCGTGGTTCTAAAAGCGGTAAGTCGCAGCGACCGGTGATTTTTATAATTCACCAACAGACGGGCCTGGGTGCCTATGGGAATATACTTTTCGGTGGTCAATTGTAGGCTTTTAGCCAAGATTTGGGATTGTAGGGCCTTGCATTTGTCGGCTCCTCGGGTAACTGGCTGGCTGTTTATTACCTCATTGCAAATGGCTAGTGCTTCCTGATGCTTCCATCGTACGTCCACATTATTCTTAGGGTCATAACCATTGCCCTGTTGCTGTAGGAGGGCCGCAATTTCATAGCGATACAAACTGGCTGCCAAATTTCCGTTTAGGGCTTCGACCGTATTGTTAAGTACCTCTATGTATTGTTCATCCTTGTTTTCAAAAACGGCGTTTTGATAAATGAAGCGTAAGCGTTCGATGTCTACTTCGGCCAAGGTATAGGGTTTTTGGGAAGGCAAATGGAGCATCACTAGTTTTTGGTATACCCGTAACGCCTTTGCCTGTAAGGAGGTTCGATCTGTAGTATCAATGGTTCGGTCAGGGAAGAAACGGGCCTCACAGAGTAATTCGGGATCATCTATTTCAAACCTATCCGCTGGTCGGGTGACGTTATTTTCACCGGATTTATAGAAATCCAATGCAGCATGGGCCAATAGGTCGAAAAGGGTGGGGCGGTATTCCTCGGATTTTTCCTGTTTGTGCAGTATAGGTTCGAAGTCGTGCACAAGGGTTGCTTTCAACTGCGCTTCATTCTGCAGGGATCTTTCAAAGTGAAGGTCGATTTCGTGAAAAAGCGTGGTAAGATCCCAAGTACGAAAGTCTGTACTATCGACCTTTGTCTCTGTCTTGGTACGATTGTAAAATTGATAGCGGTTTTGTTGAAAGTATTGCCAGTACATCCTGGCTAGATAGCTTTCAAGTACGTTTTTGGTTGGAAATGCCGCCTTTTTGATTTCGGATTTAAAATCATTCACAATGTTCAGCTGGGCGTCTTCTTCCAATATCATCGCATATTTGGAAGAATATAAGAGGGCCTTGACAATTTGGGCAGCATTCTTTTCCATCTTGGCTTTTTCAGAGATGGTACGTACCACTTCCAAAGCGGATTTGGTCAAGGATTCGTTTTCGAGATTTTCGACCTTTTTCCAAATCGTTTTATAGGGTTCACTGCTTTTTTGTGAATGCATCATTTGAGAAAATAAGAGTATCGTGATCAGGGTTGCAATGTGTTTCATCACCAAGTTATTAAGCTATACATCTTCAAATAGTACGGATACCTATTATGGAATGTACAGCATTTTTCAAAGTTATATACAAAGATGTGGCCAAAACTCCCTGAAAACCATGAAAAGTGAGGGAACTACTGGTTTTAATGAGGAAAAGTGGCTATTTAGGATGCTAGACGCTTTAGAGAAGAACTGATGCCATTGACCTGCAATTTGCTCATTGTGTCTTGATTGCCCCATAAGGGAATGCGAACCGAAGTTAGCACATGGGCAAACAAGATGGCTTTTCCGATTCGGGTGTCATAAACTTTTAAGTAGCCCCCCGTCGATGGGAATTTGGGTTCCTGTAATATAAGCGGCTTGATCGGAGGCTAAAAAAGTGACAAAATAACCGTACTCCTTGGGGTCGCCTATGCGCTTGACAGGCACCTTGGATTCCATATCCGATCGGACTTCTTTTTCGGAAATACCCAATTGTTCTGCTTTTTTGGCGTTTAATTGCTCGATACGTTCCGTATCGAAATAACCCGTTAGCAGGTTGTTCACCGTAATCTGGTCGGGACCAACATCGGTTGCCAGACTTTTGGCCCAGGTAACCACTGCAGCCCTAATGCTATTGGAGAGTGCCAAATAGGAGAGCGGCTCTTTTACCGAGACCGATGCCACATTGATGATTCTTCCCCACCGATTTTGGCGCATGTGGGTCAGGGCCAATTCAGTCGTTAAAACAACGGTCTTGAAGAGTAGATCAAAAGCCTCTTGATAGTCGGCCACTTTTTTTTCAAGAGCTCCACCGGCCGACGGACCTTGCGTATTATTGACCAAAATGTCCACGGAATGGACTTCGAAATACTCGGAAATTAGTTTGCTATACCCTTCATGGTCATTAAAATCTACCACCAGATATCTGTGTTGCTGGCCTTCACCCACGGCTAGTTCGGACAGTACCGCTTTCAATTTGGCTTCGTTCCTGGCCATGAGGGTAACGCTGGCACCACTGGCGGCCAATTGTTGCGCGATGGCCTTGCCGATTCCGCCACTGCTTCCGCCTACAAGTGCTTTCTTTCCTTTGAGTGAGATGTTCATGGCAACCGTTTCCGTTTATTTGTATTCTTCCCTAACGGGACTGAAAATATCCATCAGTTTACAGGGGGTCAGGGCCTTACCACTGTGTTTTTGCCATGAGGAAATGACCACGATATCCCCCGGATGGTATACGTTGGTCGTTCCATCCAGGGTAAACTCAAACTCCCCTTCCAAGACTTGCATCACCTGCTCGTTCATATGTGAGTGTTCGGGCACGACAGCACCTTCTTCGACCTCCCAAAAGGCAATACTCATAGTCGCCGTGTGTACCAATTTGCCATGATAGCCCGGCATGATTTCCTTGGAAGGAAGGTTGTTGGGGTTTACATCCATTTTTCATGTTTTTACGTACGAATATAACAAGAATCCTTTCTTAAAAATAAAGACTCCAAAGGTTTTAAGGCCTTTGGAGTCTTTACTTCAATAGCAATTTAAGCCCTTGTTCCGGGACGGGAGATTATTCCCATTTCACGATTACGAACTCACATCGTCGGTTCCATTCATGGTCTTCTTCGGAACAGGCTTCCTCGGTGGCACACTCAACAATGGGTTGTGATTCCCCATAACCTTTGGCAATTACCCGCTTTTCGTCAATACCATTTTTGATGAGAAAATCCCTCGCAGATTCTGCTCTCTTTTGGGACAGCTTTTTATTGTAACGGGCATTACCACGAATATCGGTATGGGTACCAATTTCCAAAACGATTCCAGGATTGGCTTTCATGATTTTAATTACCTTTCCCAATCGTTCACGAGATTCCCTCCTTAGATACCACAGACTATAATCAAAATGAATTTCCTCGGTTTTGATGACCGTGCGTTGCTGCTCTTTCACGATCGCCTCCTCCCTTTCAATGGCTCCGGCTATTCTCCGTTGCCGTTCTTTTTCTTTATTTTCCATGGCTTGTCTTTCCTCCAAGACCCTCTTTTCCTTTGCGGCGATTTCTTCTTTACGTCGTTTTTCCTCCAATGCCTTCGCCCTTCTTTTCGCTTCCTCCTCTTTTTGTTTTAAGACGATGGCTTCCTGTTTCGCCCTTTCCTCGAACGAATACAAGTCCATAGACCCATCTATTACAGTGTCTCGCTCCTTATTGGTCTGAAAGATTTTTGAGTTTCCTTCATAACTTTCTTTATGCGCTTCAATACGATAACCAGTATTGCATTCCAATTTGAACTTAAACTTGGCATCTTCCTTGGTCACTCGGGTTTCCAATTCGTTACCGGTTGCATCCAACAGTCGTACTTGGACATTGGTAATCGGCTCTTTGGTCGTACGATTGGTAATAGTACCTGCAATGAACTGTTTGCAATCCTCGATAATTAGGGGTTTGGTCTCGCTAAAACTATAGATATCGTCACTTCCCTTTCCTTCGGGCCGATTCGATGCAAAATATCCGGTTTTCCCATCTCGATTCAACGACCACGAGAAATCGTCGTAGCCACTGTTCACAGGTAGTCCGAGATTATCGGGCTTTTGAAAAATTCCGTTTTCATTTGTGGCGATAAAAACATCCAACAAACCAAAACCGGGATGTCCGTTCGAGGCAAAATATAAATTGCCGTTGGTATCCAGGAAAGGAAATTGTTCCTTTTTATCAGTGTTAATGGTAGGCCCAAGATTTATAGGGGCGCCATAAAGGCCATCCGATTGGATCGCCACTTCGTACAGGTCAAAGGAGCCCTGACCACCAGGCCGGTCCGAAGCAAAATAGAGCTTGGTGCCGTCAGGACTTAATGCTGGATGTTCAGTCGAAAAATCATCGCTGTTGAATGGTAATTCGATGATGTTTTGCCATTCACCATCAACCAAGTCGGCCCGATATATTTTTAGTCTGGAAATTTTATCTCCATCGGTTTTTCGCTTTCCGTTCAAAAAATTGTTTCTGGTGAAGTAGAGCGTTTTTCGATCTTGGGTCATGGCAAAGGTACCCTCATGCATCTTGCTATTCACCGTTTTTGAAAAATCGGTGCTTGAAGTATCGCCTTTATCTATCGTAGAAAGAGGTTGGGAATAGAGGTCCAAATAATGTTGGTTGTTCCAACGGTACCGCTTGGCCGTTCCCTCTTTTTTCTTTAGGGCCGCCGAGAAGACGATGTGTGAATCTATTTGAACGGCACCAAATTCGGCCGTTGGGGTATTGATAGCCAAATTCATGATGTCGAAACGATTTCCTAAGGCCCTGATGTTTTCGAGGTACGAGTTCTCTTTTTGCAATTGCTCCAGTTTCTGGGTATTCCCCTGAGCCGTGTAGTAGTCCGTTAGTACTTCCGACGCCTTTTCGTACTCCCCGATTGCCTTAAGCGATTGGCTCCATTTAAAGTGATAATCGCCCTGTATTTTTGAACCATAATTCGAAATAAGGTACTTGTACCAACGGGCGGCATTTTTCATGTCGAAGGTATTATAGTAACAGTCTGCCAAGTTTTGAACAAGCGAGCTACTTTTGTTTTGGGGTAGGGCCGATTCATAGAGCGGAATGGCATCCATATAATACGCTTTCCCAAAATAGGCGTTGGCCCTTTTCAATTCTTGCTGCGCAGAGACCATATGTGCAAAACAAACGGCCAAAACAGTATATGTAATTCTTTGTATCATAGCTTCTAATAGAATCTTGGAGATTTGTCATAGCCTTTGTTGAGGCCTAATAGATCAAGGTCAAAAAGAGCGAATATTTCGTGTGAGCCCGCGCTGAAGTCGCTAAGGTTCGATAAGGTATAATCATAGGCATATCCGATTCGCAAAGAGGGTATAATCGACATGTTGAACATCGCACTAATCGAGTCTTCCAGTCGGTAGGAAGCACCCACTTCAAACCGCTTATTGAAGAGCACGTTCAACGAACCGTCGATACTCAAGGGCGAACCTTTGACCACTTTGGTCATAATCGAAGGTTTTATTTTCAGGTCCGGGCTCATTTCATAGACATAACCTGAGATAAAGAAGAGGTGCAACTCCTCGGAACCCAAGCCAGCAACACCATTTTGATTTTCCAAATGGGTAGAGGTCAGTAGGTTTGGTATCGATACACCGGCATAGAAATTGTCTCGGTTGTAAAAAGCGCCGACCCCGACATTGGGAAAGGTGCTATTTAAATTTTCATTAAAAGCAGGGTCGTCCTGTATTTCCGGTAACTGAAATCCTGTAAAGTCGGTGTTGAAATTGGTGAGCCCAGCCTTGAGCCCCAGCGAGAGATTGCTCATTTCATCCAATTTTAGAATATAGGCAAAATCGACATAGAAATTGTTTTCCTTTACGGCACCATCCCCAATATTATCGGTAATCAGCGAAAGGCCCATCTCGATTTTTTCACTGATCGCGGCATGACTAAAGAAAGTTAGCGTGGTGGGCCCGCCTACGGCACTTACCCATTGAGATCGATAGAGCGTACCCAAGTTGAGCATACCCAATTCGTTGGTTGTATAGGCAGGATTGATGACACTCATATTATACATATATTGCGTGTACTGCGGGTCTTGTTGGGCGCGGAGACCGGCTTGAACAAGTAGCAATAGGATGCCAAAGTGTATTATTTTTTTCATGTTGATCGTATTGATTGCCACTTGGGTTTATTGGTTGAGGTATAGTCGACCCTGGATGGGATCAAATCCTTCCTTATTGTAGTCGATGATATAGAAATATACGCCGTTGGGGGCTATACCTGCGCCATTGCGACCGTCCCAGGCGGGATTGTTTCTGTCGCCCTTGAACAAGGAGGTGCCGTACCTATTGAGGATTTCCAGTGTGAAATCTGGAAAAATGACTTCGATGTTGGGAATAAGGAAAAAGTCGTTTCGGCCATCCCCGTTGGGAGAGAACCCATCCGGGATAAAAAAACCATAGTCTTCGGGATTACAGTTGCTCAATTCGATCGTGACGGCGATTCGATTCGGGTTGATGCAACCTGTATCCGGATTAAAGCTTTCAGCGTAGTACATTACGTTTTCCGAAAGAGGTGTGTCATTGGTGAGAGGAGTGCCATTTTCGGGCTGATCGTACCACAACACGACATAATCGGCATTGGTCTCCAGCTCCCTCAAATCACCTACGGTTGGGTCGTCGAGTCCACAGAGTGCCAGCTCAGTGAACTGAAGGGATACCGGTTCCAGGCCTATAACCGTGGGGATGAATTCCAACCGTTCCGTACTCGAGCATTGCCCGTCAATCTGATTGGCTGCAAAATAACTATTGCCATCCTCCAACAGGGTACCGGGAGGTAGGGGATTGCCACCTGTGTCCGTATCGAACCATACCGCGGAACCTGCTCCCGGCAGTGTCACCGAAAAATCGGTCAGTGTGGGCATATCGGCTCCGCAAAATACCGGATTTGTTTCATTACTGGTGGGTGCCTCCGGGTCTACTAGGGTAACTGTAATTTGAACGCGATCGGACCCTTCACAATTATTATCGGGATCGATATTGGCAACAAAGTAGGCTTCCCCGTCTACCAATGGTGTGGTCAACGATAAAATAGACATATCGGTTGCGGTGGCGTAAAAGAGGATTTGACCGTTCGCGGTCACTTCGATATCTTCGAGTGTGGGCCCGCTGGTTCCGTAGTCGCTTAGACAGAAGATTTGTTGGTCGGCCGCTTCGGGAATGCTCGGAATTCCCTCAATAGCAAAGTTTTCGGATACTTCAAAATCGAAAATCGTTCTACAGGGTGTTGTATCGTTTTGGCTACTGCGTACACTTGCGGTATAATTCCCTTGGGGCAAGGACTCCACGTCAATTTGATAGTTTGCGGTGCCACCATTGAAATTAATGGTATTGGTGGTGAGCACGTTGCTCGAATTCAGTTCGGTGACATCATAAGTGATCGCATAGCTTCCGTTGGGCAAAGTAGGGGCATCGACAATCACATCGATTTGGGTGGCGTCGCAGTTGTTGTCGACTAAGAGGTCTAATTGTATCGCATCGGGTATGGCACTGAGTTCAAAACTACCATCTAAAGTGCAGTCGATGTCAAAGCTTCCAACAATTTCGAGAGAGATATTGTAGGGACCAGGAGTGGTCAAGTTGGTTGACGAAACGGTAAAAGTTGCACTGCCATTGGAAAAGGCAACGTTCTGGGCGGTATCATTGCTGATTCCTCCACTTGTATCCGTTAAGGTATATGAAATATCATAAGTGTCGTTGGAAAAGTTTCCGGCGTGATCCAAAACGTTGGTCACCGATACCATAGCCTCTGTCCCATCGCAAGTGTCGCCGACGTTTACCATGGCATCCGAAACCAAGAACGAAGCTTGGGGTACTAGGATGGTAGGACAGACATCTTGGATGGGATCGATTCCTTCAATTTCCATGATGTCCACGGTAACAAGCTCATTGACCGGTACTAATGTAGCGTCGATTTCGAAAGTAGCTTGCCCATTGCTGAGGATAGTATCGTCGAACGCCTCGCCCGTGGTGCTGTTATTTATTCTATATGTGATGCGATATTCTCCGTTAGGCAAAATTGTATCGTAATACGTCAAGGGAACATCATAAGGGGTTCCAACACAAAAATTCGGTGGGGAAAGCACACCTTCCAGCACTGGAAGTATGATGATGTTCACCGTGGAATAGTTTTCAGGACATACGGGATGGGTTGGAAATACCGTATATCGAAATTCATACGTCCCATAGCCAAAATTATCCCTGATTTCCTCCACATTAATAAAACTATCCGATAAATCGCTCAGCTGATTGGTACTGCCCTCTGACCAGGTGCCATTGGTTTCTTCCCCAGACAGGAGGCTGTTGAGGTCTAAATTGGTATACGCCGAAAGGTCGTCGTTGACACAGACGACTAAATTTGTCGGAATACCTGGGTTGGGTGCGGGATGTACCTCGAGCACTACGGTCGAGAATCTACTTGGGCAACCAGCCACGAAACCGACCGAATAGGTAAAGGTATAGATGCCGGGACCTGCGGCCAAGGCATCGAACATATTATCCACCCGAAAACCGGTAGGGGTCCCTGGCTCTTCTTGCCAAGTACCGTTAAAATCCTGTACCTTGCCATCAATTTCACTACCCAAGAATCCATGAAGGTTTACGAAGGGATTATCACTACAGGCATTGGCGCTCCCATCTATGTTATCCTCCCCCGGATACCCTCCGAGATTAACTGTAACGGTAGCGCTCTCACCGCAAGCATCATTCGTGTATAAAAATTGATGCACCCCGAAGTTGTTGATGCGCCATAGATTTACCGTGCCATTCACGCCATCGAGTGCAAAAAAATTAGCCGGGTTAGTGGTTGACCAGGTGCCTCCTGAGGTCGGGGTGCCCCCGAGGTTGGCGAAGAGGTCGAAGTTTTGTGTGCTGGTATCGGTGTCTTTATTACAGACCGTTACTGTATTATCGGTACCGGCGCATTGGGCTTTTATATCGGGGATACCCAAGACGCACAACAAGGCTATCCATATAGAAATGGGGCCCGCTTTGATAAGGTGGTTCATATTTGGTTGGTTTACTATGTGCCCAGGGCAACATAAGTGATTGTAAATGTATTTGTGTTATGGGCTTTCATCGTAAAGAATGTTGTGAAATGTCAAATTTGAAGGGTGAATCTTACTTTTTTTGATAAAACATCGGTTTTAAAAAGGCGTATTTCGTCGATCATACACCATTTTTAAAGCCGATTCCGTACCTGAAAATTTGTGGTTTATACCTTAAACCTTTGAACTCAATTCCTATCTTTGAGGCTTAAATTCGCATGTATGCAAATTCATTTTATCGCTATCGGCGGAAGCGCCATGCACAATCTGGCTTTGGCCTTACATCATAAGGGATATACGATTACTGGAAGTGATGACGTCATTTTTGAACCCTCGGCGGGTAGGTTGTCCGATAAAGGGCTTTTGCCATCGGCTTTCGGATGGTTCCCCGATAAGATACACGCTGAACTGGATGCGGTTATTCTAGGCATGCATGCAAAACCGAATAATCCGGAGCTTATGAAGGCCCAAGAATTGGGAATTACAATTTATTCCTATCCGGAGTTTTTGTACGAGCAATCCAAGAAAAAGACAAGAGTGGTCATTGGAGGTAGTCATGGGAAGACTACCATTACCTCGATGATTCTACATGTACTGAAGTACCACGGCAAGGATGTAGATTTCATGGTAGGGGCACAATTGGAGGGTTTTGATCGTATGGTCCATCTTACCGAGGAAAATGACTTTATGGTCCTAGAAGGGGATGAATATCTGTCATCACCCATCGATAGGAGACCCAAGTTTCATCTGTACCGTCCGAATATCGCCTTATTAAGCGGTATCGCATGGGATCATATCAACGTGTTTCCGACTTTCGAAAACTACGTGCAGCAGTTCCGTATTTTTGTTGATAGCATTGTCAAGGGGGGTAGCATCACCTACAACGAAGAGGATGAAGTGGTTCGAAAAGTGGTAGAAGCCTCGGAAAATCCCATCCGAAAATTACCCTACCGCACGCCTGAATACAAAGTGGATGACGGACTCACACTTTTGGAAACTTCGGAAGGGCCGATGCCGATCGAAGTCTTTGGCAAGCATAACCTGAATAATCTGGCAGGTGCTAAATGGATATGTCAACATATGGGCGTTGACGAGGACGATTTCTACGAAGCTATCGCTACTTTCAAGGGAGCTGCGAAACGATTGGAAAAAATTGTTGAAAAAGACGCTACCGTGGTGTACAAAGATTTCGCCCACTCCCCAAGTAAGGTAGCCGCTACCACGAAGGCTGTAAAGGAACAATATCCCAATAGAAAAGTAATCGCATGTCTTGAATTACACACCTATAGTAGTTTCAATGCGGAGTTTTTAAATGAATATAAGGGGGCTTTGGATGGTGCCGATCAAGCCGTGGTTTTCTATTTACCTGAGTCGGTGAAAATAAAACAATTGGCCCCGGTGAGTCCTTCACAGATTTCGGAAGCCTTCGGGCGTACCGATCTTCGGATTTTTACTAGAGCTGTCGCTTTCAAGGAGTTTATATTTGATCAGGAATTGAATAATTCGGTGTTGCTGCTTATGAGTTCGGGTAATTATGGTGGCTTGGACCTAGCTGCATTAAAAGCAAAGATTCTCGATTAATTTATGTTCAGCAATCTGAAGATATGTCAGGTATCCAAACAAAGGAACGGATTTTGACCTTGGTGCAGCATGAATTTCTGTACCTTAACCAATGTTGCACGTTCAGTGCATAACTATTTTTTACGGAAAGTGTCGATGCTTTTAATTGCTTTTATGTTGGGCATGTCGAACGTAATCCTGGAAGAGACAAGAATGGTGCACGATACTAGGGAACAGATAGAGCAACAAGAAATAGTACCCGATAATGATTTAGACGATGCCGTGTACTACGAAGACGTTTTCTGAGCATTTTCATGATTTTCAAAAATACGTTTCACAAAGGCGGAAACATCTTTTTTCTGACTTCGAATGAGTTCCTCCTTAGCCAATTCCCGATCTTTTTTAAGCTTGTCCTGTGAGAATTTGAATTTGCCTTCCCAATGGTCGATTTTTATCTCAAAACCTACGATATAGTCTACCAAACGCTCCATCCGGGAATCATCATAATCTAGGGTATATTTTGGATTCTCACCTTCTAGGAACCGGGTCATTCGCACCATCGTTTTTTTTACGGATTCTTTGTCTCTCAACAAACGAACCTTTCCTTTTAGATGGGCAAAAATGTAGTTCCAGGTCGGTAATTGTCGAGTACTATATACGGAAGGTGAAATATAACAATCGGGACCATAAAACACCGTGGTCACATCGGCACCGTCGACCAAGGTGGTAACTTGAGGATTGGAAGCGTCGATATGTGCTACCAACTTTCCATAATCCCCTTCTTTTGGCTCATACACCAAGGGGATATGGGTGATGAACGGTTTATTGTGCTTTACACTGATCAAGGTCCCGAAAGGATAGTTTTTGACCACTTCGATAACATTGTCAAAACTAGCTTCTTGATGGTGTCTAGGTGGATATTTCATAGCGCAATAAGATTCATAGATCGAAGGCGCCTTACACACCGAATTGTCTTAAATGATGGTCGAGATGTTTATATTCAAGTTGGCCCCATTGCTCTGGTGTAAAGGTTCCGAACATCGGGTGCGGATTCCAGGTTTTCCTGTTTCTGGTGTTATGGAAATCGATTACCAACTGCCGTAGTTTTGCCAGCTCCACCTTAAAATCCTTTTCCTCACGGGCCTTGAGCGCAGGGGAGGTTGGCAGGTTTTTACGAAAGGGCTTGTCATTGTAAAGCGAATTTTTAAAGAACAGTTTTGCCAATAAATTGCCGTTGGTCTTCGGTTTCTTGTTTTTCACTGCTATGGCGAGCGGAAATTGACAATGCCATACCATTTGGCCTACGGTCATTTTGCCCCATTGTCTTTTCGAATTTTCATCCAGGTTGTCGATACGGGCCAATACCTCACTATAGACCGATTCGTCAAAAAGTGATTTCATCCACTGCAAATATTAGGCTATAAATTTACGACAAAATAGCTTCTACTAATTTTAAAAGCTATGTGCAAATAACTATTTTTAGGGAATGCAAGAAAAGCCGACCCCATTTTCCATTAAGTACTGGTCCGACGATGATAAACCAAGGGAGAAATTGGTACATAAAGGAAAATCGGTTCTTTCCGATACGGAATTGATCGCCATCTTGATCGGTTCCGGAAGTAGAAACGAAAGTGCGGTGGAATTGTCGAAACGAATTTTGGCGTCCGTCAATAACAGTCTTAACGAACTGGGGAGGCTATCGATCAAACAACTAATGCAGTTTAAAGGTATTGGGGAGGCAAAAGCGGTCACCATTGCCGCTGCTCTTGAAATTGGACGGCGTAGAAGGGGAGAGGGCCTTCTAAAGATTGCAAAAATAAACAGTAGTAAGGACGCCTTTGAGCTTCTTCAACCATCACTAGGCGAGTTACAGCACGAAGAGTTTTGGATTGTTTACCTCAATAACGCCAATAAAGTGTTGCTCACATCACAGTTGAGCAAAGGAGGTCTGACAGGAACCTTGGTCGACGTTCGGATTGTTATGAAACAGGCCTTGGAACTAGGCGCGGTCGCCTTGATATTGGCGCATAATCATCCGTCGGGAACGCTCAGGCCCAGTAAGGCCGATAAGGATGTCACCCAGAAATTGAAAGCCGGCGCAAAAGCACTGGACATAAAGATTCTTGATCATTTGATCATTACGCAAAAAGATTATTTTAGTTTCGCCGATGGCAATTTGCTTTAGTAGCGTTGTTTTCGGGAGAGGCTAGGTCAGTGTATTGAGGCTTCATGGTAGTTTTGCAATTCGCCTATTGGCCCTTAGATTTGAACAGTGGAATCAAAAGAACATATGTTACTCATCTACACCCACAGGATTACTCCTCGCTTCAGTTATACTATGAGGCAGTTGTTCACTAGGATTCTGGGAATAGAGATTACTTTCACGACCAAGGTAGAAGACTTCATTAAACACACGGGTCCTAAGATTACCTATACCAAACAACCCTTGCAAAACGAGTTTTTTATTCGTAGTAATGACCTTCTTTTCGAGCAGGGAATCAATGATATCCAGATACATATTGGGGATTGGGACGGGGTGCCCTGTTTTTTCACTACTGGGGAACGAAGTACGATTCCCTTTGACATTTTTTCGGCTAGCTTTTATTTGCTAAGCCGGTACGAAGAGTATTTGCCACATGTAAAGGATATGCATGGCAGGTTTCCCCCTAAGGCCAGCGTGGCATACAAAAACAGCTTCTTAAAGCGACCGGTGGTCGACATCTGGGCTTTTAAGCTTTTGGAAAAACTACAACAACGGTTCCCCGATATGGAGTATCAACAACGGGAGTATCGCTATACTTCCATTATCGATGTCACTACCTCGCATTGTTTCGCCTATAGGGGGTTCGTACGCGGTGCCGCAGGGTTTTTGTTGGATTTGTTCTCATTCAAGCTCAGACGCGTTTCACAACGCATTTCGGTATGGTTCAATCCCAAGAAAGATCCCTATAATAACTACGCAAGTCTTATAGAACTACACAAAAAGTATCGGATTAACAGTATGTTCTTTTTTCAATTCGCGGATTATTCCACTTATGATAAAAATGTTTCCCCTAATAGCAACCGGTTCAAATTTTTGATAAAGTCAGTGGCGGACTATAGCGTGGTATCCTTGGCTGCATCTTACAGCTCCTTTTCCGATATCGAACTATTGCGAAAAGAAAAAAAGAGGCTCTCCAACGTCATTAACAGGCCCGTTAATTTTTCAAGATTGCGCTATAATAGGGTCGATGTTCCGGAAACCTATCGAAATTTGGTAGATGCGGAGTTCACCGACGATTACACGATGGGGTATACCCATGAGACGGGTTTTAGGGCGGGGACCTGTACCCCATTTTATTTTTACGATATAAATTTGGAAATACAACAACCGATTCGCATCCATCCTTTTGCCATACACGATTATGCTTATATAAATTATAAAAATAAGGAAGCCATTATGGAACAGGTTTCCGTACTATATGAGGAAATAAAGGCTGTAGACGGTGAATTTATTACCGTATTTTCGAATGAACTGTTGGGCGGTGACCAGAAGGTAAATTGGATGAACCTCTATCAAACGATTATAAAAACATATCATGTTTAGAGAGCTTGTAACCGATGTTTTCTTTGATCTGGACCATACCTTATGGGATTTTGAAAAGAATTCGGCGCTTACCTTTGAAAAAATTTTGGACGAGCATCGTGTTGGGGTCGACTTACATGATTTTTTAAAGGTTTACGTCCCTGCGAACCTGGCCTTTTGGAAACTGTATCGAGAGGAAAAAATCAGCAAGGAAGAATTGCGTTACCAACGGTTAAAATCTGTTTTCGATACCCTGGGGCACCCTATCTCGGATGACACGATTAACCTATTGGCAGAAGCGTATATAAAACTGCTTTCAACCCAAACACACTTATTTCCCAATACTCTTGAGATTCTTGAATACTTGAAACCGAAATACCGCCTGCATATTATTACCAACGGTTTTCAGGAAATTCAAGATAAAAAGCTTAAAAATTCCAACATATATAGTTATTTCGAACATGTTGTGAATTCCGAAATGGCAGGGGTAAAAAAACCGAACCCCTATATTTTCGAGTTGGCCTTGGCGCGGGCCAATACTTCTGGAGAGCGCTCGCTTATGATAGGGGACAGTTTAGAGGCTGATATTCAAGGAGCGATGGCTGTCGGACTTCACGCCCTGCATTTCGACCCCCATGAGGGTCCAAAGCACGATTTTTGCGATATGATTCACGATTTACATGAAATAAAAACCTATTTGTAGAGTTATAATAGCAATAACGTTTCACCGTTTTTTTGCTTACAAATAGGTTTTTAAATGAAGGGAATCAATAAAATAACGACTTTCTTTTTGATGGGTATTGCCCTTTTCTCCTCGTGCATTGAAGATCAGGACTTTGACCAGTACGACGATCTTGCACTGGAACCTGTTCTTGAGGCAAGTATCCTATATGTGGAAGCGCCCGAAAGGGTGATTAATTTGGCTACCGCGACGAATTTTTATACCGAAGATTTCAATTTTGATGCTTTTAGCGCCGATGTCTTCGCCGATAGGGTCATCGATGGCTCCATCACCTATATCGTAACGAATACCACCAGCAAAGAATTGGAGGTTTCCATACAGTTTTTGGATGAAGGTGCGAATGTTCTGGATACCGAAAACTTCACCATCGCACCGGCACCTACAGCCGTATTACAACGGGAAATAGCTTACGGCGGTACCGGAAGAAGTATCGATATTATCAGAAATACCTCCAGCATAAGGGTAAGCGCATTGAACCTTGGCGATACGACCAGTACCTCAAACCTTCCGGATCCGAAGGTTACGCTACAATCTAGTGGTAAATTCAGAGTGGAAATAAAATGAGAAAGTGCACATTACTTTTTTTGACCCTTTTTGGGTTGGTTTTCTGTGCGCTCGGTCAAAACAAGCAGCTGCTGTACGACTTTACCGAAATCCCACAATCGTTGATTGTCAATCCCGGGGCTAAAACCGATGTTAGATGGTATAGCGGTATTCCCGTGCTTTCGGGAATTTCTTTTCAGGCTGGTTCAAGTGGCCTTTCTGTAAACGACATTTTTGCCGATGACGGGATCGATATCAATACCAAAGTTCGGGAGCGGGCCATTTTTGGAATGAATCCCAGGGATGAACTTAGCGGTACCTATCAATTGGAACTGATCAATGCAGGATTTAGGGGTAAGAATCCCGATATTTTTTATTCCTTCGGAATTTATAATGAGGGGGATGCCATTGGCTATTGGTTTCAGGATTATGCGATTTTGGCCTTCGAGGGCAACGCAGATCGTTTGAACCAACGATTTGATCTCGGCCACCTAAAAACGAGGGGGGAGCTTATGAACGTTTTCCATTTCGGAATTAACAAAAGAGTGGACAACCAATTGATAGTAGGTGCAAGGGCAAAAATTTACTCCAGCATTTTTGATTTCAATTCCACCAAAAATAAAGGATATTTTGTAACTACCGAAGGACAGAACAATCTGTTTGCCAGTACGTTGGAGGCAGACATGCAATTGAGAACTTCCGGAATCGAGGCCCTAAGGGAGGCCCAGGATGACGGAAATTTGGGATCGACAATCTTAAAAAGAGGCTTTTTTGGCGGCAATCTTGGAGTCGGAGTCGATTTGGGATTTACCTATCACTTGAACGAACAGACCGTTGTCACTGCAAGCCTTTTGGATGTAGGGTTTATTTATCATGCCAACGATGTCAAGAACTATACGTTGAATGGTAGCGCCACCGTTGAGGGTATCGAAGTAATACTCCCTGACGCGCTGACCGACCCAAACGCGGACTTCTGGCAAGATTTGGTCGATGAGATTGAGGAATTCGTGCCATTTGAAGACAATGCGGAAAGTTATATCAGCTTTCGACCGACCAAGTTGAACGCCTCGCTGCGCTATAATTTTGGGGAACAGGTCATGTCTCGAGCCGATTGCGACTGTGAAGACCTGATTTCCGGCGGAAACTTCAGATCAAAATACGCGAATGCCGTTGGAGGGCAGTTGTACGTAATCAATCGACCCCGTGGTCCACAGCCCGCTCTTACTGCCTTTTATCTAAGACGATTGGGGAACATCTTGGCTTTGAAAACGACCTATACGGTCGATAAGTTTTCGTTGAGCAATGTGGGACTTGGATTCAGTCTTCAAGCGGGTCCTGTAAATTTATATCTTTTGGCCGATAATCTATTAGCCTATCGGAATGTTGCCGCCAGCCGTTATACATCTTTCCAGTTCGGATTAAATATTATATCTTGGGGCCGGAACTAATTCTTGATCGCGTTATTACTTTTTCTTGTTGAAGTCGTTTTTGGCACGCTTTTTTCAGTGATAGTTCTATAAACAAAAAATAGAATTCTCTGATGCGCAGTTTACTTTCCATTTTCATAATGATCCTTGTTGTAGGCAATCTGCAAGCGCAGTTGAACGACTATAAATATATTATCGTCCCCAAGAAATTCGATGATTTCAGGGAAGAGAATCAACATATGACCAGTACGTTGGTCAAATACCTCTTCACGCAAAAAGGTTTTAACACGGTTTATGATGACGCCATGCCAGATGATTTGAACAGGAACCGGTGTTTGGGACTCTTGGTAAAACTCGATGATAATTCCTCGATGTTTACGACCAAAACCGCATTGGTTTTGTTGGATTGCAATGGGCAGGAAGTTTTTGTAACCCAAGAGGGTAGGAGCAAGAAAAAAGACTATAAGGCATCCTACAACGAGGCCATCACGAAAGCATTTGCATCTTTTGGTACGCTTGCTTATAGTTATAGTGGAAAAGGAGAGACCGAAGAACCGGTAACCATCAGTTTTAAAGACGACGTAAAGGAACTGAAAGGAAAGGATACGGTACAAAAACCGAAATTGAACAAGTACCAGGACCCTATGGTACAGCAGGAAGCGACCCCGGAAAAGCAATCTTACAAGGATATGAAACCGGTTGAATCGGAATATGGAAAGGCCGAGGAAAAGGCTAAAGACCTGACCGAACAAGTGGCCACTCCCGAGGAGCAAAGGTACACCACCAAAGAGCCGATGCCATCCGATATGGTCAAGGCCGAAGATATGGAAGGGTCAAAAGAAAAGGGGCCTCTTACTGGTCAAGGGCTGCTTTATGCACAAGAAATACCGAATGGGTATCAATTGGTTGATAGTAGTCCAAAGGTAGTCCTTAAGATTTTTAATACTTCGGTAACCGATGTATATACCGCTCAAAGTGATAATAGAACCGGAGTCGTTTATAAAAAGGAAGGGAAGTGGTTTTATGAATATTATGTAGGTGAGGACCTTACCGTTCAAGAATTAAATATTAAGTTTTAGAGCTCATATTTATCCTTCCATCTATTTCTTAGAAAGTCCTTGATCGCTTTTTCCCGCTGGTTGCTACCGGGTTGGTAGAAGGCGCTCCCAACAATTTCTTCCGGTAAATATTCAGCGATTACGAAATTGTTATTGTAATCATGGGCGTACTTATATTCCTCCCCGTACCCTAAGTCTTTCATCAATTTTGTAGGCGCGTTGCGCAATGCCAAGGGTACGGAAAGGTCTCCGGTTTCCCTAACTTTTTGCTGCGCCTTTTTGATAGCCATATAGCTAGCATTGCTTTTCGGGGAGGTAGCCAGATAAATGGCGCACTGACTCAAAATGATGCGAGCTTCGGGATAGCCAATGGTAGTTACTGCCTGAAAGGTCGCATTGGCTATAACCAAAGCAGTCGGATTGGCCAGCCCAATATCTTCCGAGGCGGAAATCAGCATTCTTCGAGCGATAAATTTTACGTCTTCCCCACCTTCGATCATTCTCGCAAGCCAGTACACGGCTCCATTGGGGTCACTACCTCGAATCGATTTGATAAAGGCCGAAATGATATCGTAATGTTGCTCGCCCGTTTTATCGTACAAGACCGTATTTTTCTGTACTTTGCCCATCACCAAACTATCGGTGATGGTTACTGTGTCCGTTTCTTCCGAATTGATAAGGAGTTCGAAAATATTCAGGAGTTTACGACCATCACCACCGGACAGGCGCAATAGGGCTTCGGTTTCCTCAAGCTTGATTTTTTTTGTCCTCAGCACCGAATCTTGTTCCATAGCCCGTTTCAATAGGGCCTCCAGGTCCTCTTTCCCAAAGGCATTTAATACGTATACCTGACATCGCGACAAAAGAGCGGGGATTACTTCAAAACTGGGATTTTCGGTCGTGGCACCGATAAGGGTTACCCAACCTTTTTCCACCGCTGCGAGAAGTGAATCTTGTTGCGATTTGCTAAATCGATGTATTTCGTCGATGAACAGAATCGGATTTTTGGCGGTAAATAACCCGCCGCTTTGTTTCGCTTTTTCAATGACTTCCCGAATATCCTTTACCCCGCTATTGATGGCACTCAAGGTGTAGAATGGCCGTTCGCTTTCGTTGGCGATGATATTGGCCAGGGTGGTCTTGCCGGTTCCCGGAGGTCCCCAAAGTATAAGGGAAGGTATAATGCCTTTCTTGATCTGGTTCGTTAAAGAACCATGTGTTCCCACTAGATGCTGTTGGCTGATGTACTCCTCGAGGGTTTTAGGTCGTATGCGTTCTGCAAGGGGTTCGTTCATACTGTAAAAGTAAAACAAAGTAGCGATAAGGTCGATTCTTTTAATTGATAGATTAAAGCACCTGGCTTTGACTACCGAGATGCTTTTTGGGGGAATGACAATATTTCAGGTAAGGTCGCTGTGGCCGGTTTATTGCTAACTTTGTGCTATGTCGGAAAGCCAATATTTCAAATTTACCAATTCGGTGCTGATTGCTCCTCTAGTGGCCGTATTGCTGATTTGGACCGTTTTTTGGTTGGAACTTCGCTTACAAACGAACTTTAATGACTACGGAATTTTTCCAAAAACGCTTTCAGGTCTTCGGGGCATTGTTTTAAGCCCGTTGATTCACGGTTCTGTCGAGCATTTGTACAATAACACAATTCCATTGGCGGTTCTTATGGCCGCATTGTTCTATTTCTATAGGAACAACGCGTTCAAAGTATTGGTTACGGGAATATTACTATCTGGTTTTATAACGTGGGCGATAGGAAGACCTTCTTACCATATTGGTGCGAGTGGAGTGATTTATTTTTTGGTAAGTTTCATTTTCTTTAAAGGGATAGTTACCAAGTACTACCGATTGATTGCCTTGTCGTTGGTCGTCGTTTTCATCTATGGCAGTATGTTGTGGTATATTTTTCCGGTAAAGGACGGAATTTCGTGGGAGGGTCATTTAGGAGGTTTTATGACCGGATTACTATTAGCCTTTTTAGTGCGGTCAAAAATGCCTTCGCCCAAAAAGTACGATTGGGAAAAAGAGGACTATAACGAAGAGGAAGATGCTTTTTTAAAACATTTTGATGAAAATGGAAATTTTATCGAGTCTAGTGAAGAGGAGATCACTGCTGAATCAAATAAGGTGAATATAAGGTATCATTTTAGGGAAACCCCGACTGACAAGAAAACAGAGTAGACAAAAACCGATAGGCATTTGTATCCCTGTACCTTCAAGATTCCCTTGTTATTTTTTCTGGGCCTCTTTATTGACTACCACGCTGTCGTACCGCCTCGTACAGAAATACGGCACAGGCCACCGATACATTTAATGACCCGATTTCTCCCAACAACGGTAATTTAGCGGTATGGTCTACGACCTTTAAGACGGAAGGGGAGATGCCCTTATCCTCGGAACCCATTACAATAGCACAGGCATCTTTTAGGGAAACGTCGTAAAGCAATTGTTCGGTTTTTTCGCTAGCCGCGATTACGGTGACGCCACTTGCCTGCAAATAAAAAATAGCATCCTTAATATGGTCCACCTTTGCCATAGGAACCAAAAATGCAGCGCCAGCAGAGGTTTTAATGGTATCGGCGGTCACCGGAGCGGCTCCTTTTTTCTGAATGATAATACCATCGACCCCGGTGCATTCAGCTGTTCGAATAATGGCTCCGAAGTTTCGAACATCCGATAATTGATCCAATAACAGAAATAAGGGTTTTTCCTTTTGCTCCATAGCGGCTTCAACTAGCTCTTCAAGTTCTTGGAAGCTAATAGGTGAAATGTTGGCGACAACGCCTTGATGGTTATCTTTGGTAAGCCGGTTCAGCTTTTCAAAAGGAACATAAGAAACATTGATGCCGTTTTTGCGGATCAAACCTTCCAACTCTTTGGACAGGTCTCCTTTAAGTCCTCGTTGAATAAACACTTTATCGATTGGTTTCTGCGCATGTATCGCTTCAATGACCGCTCGGACACCATAGATTTGGGTAGCATTCTTCATGGACTTCAGATAAAAAAACCATCTCGTTCTCGCGAGATGGTTTTTCGTATTTTCCTAGATTATCAATTTACTATAGCTGCTCCAAATATTGGAACGTTTTGATCAAATCTATTTCGTTCTTAATATTGAGATTGTTTTCTTTGAGATATTCCTTTACTCTCCCTTTTTTATCACTGTCTAACATTTTCAGCAACTTATTATTTTTCAACGGAATTTCATCGATTCTATTAACGCCCTCCTTTTGGAAATAGTACTCGGTAAACTGTGTAAAACGCGCGGGTACATCTTTTGTGAATGAATTGGTAGCAGGAGTACCTTCTGTAAACTTGATGTGGATACGTTTGTATAGGTCATACGTTTTCCCGTCTAGCAACGACATTAGATAACCGTTCATCGTTTTGTTTTTTTCGGTGATGAAGGTTTTGAAACTCATCTTTTTATTTCCGTCTACCATAATGCTGACATCCTTGTCCCTGGAAAGACTTCTAATCGGTTCGTCCTCTGAAGTGGTTTTCTTTATCTCAACTTCCTCGTTCAAGGCGTTGTAGCGATAAAAGACTTGCCCATTGTTTTCATCTTGGTAGTAAACCGTGGTTGGAAGAAACGTATTGGCCACATATGGTGATCCCTGCATTTCGCCAAAACGGTTTTTGAGTTTTGCCTCACGTTCCGATATGGAACCTAGATAGCTGTCGACCACCGCCGCGGAATTAATATTTCCGGCGGCACCGGACCCATAGTTCATTACTTGACCTGAATATTGTGCAAATGAAAAGCTTCCCACTCCACAAAAAAGTGCTACATAGAATAATTTTCTCATAATCTTCGGTTATTGAAATGTAAAAATAGGAAATTTTAAGATATCTGGTCTTAAGACAACGTTAATTTGAACCTAGTTTATAAGTAGTTAAACGATTATTATTGCGGGCCGACAACAAATGAGGATGGCCGTTTACGTCGATTAAATCCAAGTCTTTGACATTTCCTTCCAGATACAAACCCGTGTCGTGATATGGCTGCACTTTGTAGCCATCCTTTCCGTTCGACAGTAAAACAATTCCGGAAACCGCATCTAATCTAGGAGTTTCGACCTCCGTTTCATAGATATTTCCAGCCAGAATGCAGTCTTCGTACCCGTCCTTGTCGATGTCATAATGAACGGTGGAAAATAAAGGCAATTGTTGTGCATACTTGGGCAAAGGTTTCTTTTCGAAGATGCCATTTCCTTTATTTAGCACGAGGACCGATTGAAATTCAGTAACCTCATTTTCGTAGGAATCCTTTAACTTTTCCCCGTAGATATCGGTTAACGTCGCATTGGCAAATTCACTGTACGTTCCAAATTTTTCCTTGATAAACGGCATTTGTTGCGAAGAGCACTCGCGGCCTCTTACGGGAACGTATTCCCCTTGATATTTCTTGCTTAAAACGATGTCGTTAATACCATCGTTATCAAAGTCATTGGAATATATTTTAAAAGGTTTTTCAGGACTAGCCTTGAACTTGATATTAAGACCTGCATTACCTATGATATAGTCTTTTAGCCCGTCATTATTTACATCGGTCTCACTAACGGAAAACCACCAGCCTCTTTCCGTGAGCACATCCCCTTCTTTAGACAAAAGCGAGAAAGTACCTTGATTATTTCTAAAAACACCAATGGTTGTCCATTCCCCAACGGCAATGAAATCATCCCATCCGTCATTGTCTATATCGGTGGTTAGGATACTGTTTATAATACCGAAATCTTGAAGTTCCGCCGCTATTTCAGAAGTAACGTCCTTTAAATTTCCCCCAACATTTTCGTACAGGGTAGATGGACTGTAATTGGGATATGATTTGGGGATTATGCGATTGCCGACCAAAATATCCGCATCCCCATCTTTATCGAAATCTATAGTAGTTACCGTTTTACCACTTTTAGGAAAGGAGGCTAGCACCTGACTTTGAAAACGGGTGAAATTACCGGCACCATCATTTAGATAGATACGGTCCGTGTAGTACGATGAATTTTCCTCGAATTCATTACCGCCACTCACTACATAAAGGTCCATGTCGTTATCGCCGTCAAAATCGAAAAAGACCGATTCCATATCTTCAAATCGGCGGTCGGTTTCGAAAACAGGGTTATTGCTTTTCTCAAAACCATTTTTGGTCTGTAGATACAACTGTCCGGCTTGATCTGCAGCCCCACCGATGAATAAATCGATTCTTTTATCACCGTTTACATCTGCTTTGGAGATGAAAGGGCCCAAATTAGACTGCTTATAGGGTAAAAGTACCTCGGTAGAAAAATCGTCATAATCATTCTCACGGTGTACAAAATCGATACCGATGGTGGAGGCATCTACCTTTTTGAAAATACGCTCTTTAGATTTTTCGACGTTCTTGGATGTTTGTAAGGCACTTTTTTGTTCAAAAGTTAAAATACTATTGGTTTTAACATTATATTTCTGTTCAGTTTTGCCATTTAACCATTCCACGGAAACCGTGTCGATAACAAGCGTTTTTCCCAGACCGAAATGTAAGGCGTTTTCATGTGCAGACATGTAACCCCTAACCCTTTTTGACTCCTGTATCTGCGATTTACCCTCATATGAAATTTTGACCTTGGCGAAGCTTTCCGAGTTTTCCCCAACGAGTTTTACCTTAAGAAAATTTCCAAAATTCGAATCAACGGTCCGGTTCCGGTATAGAAATGTATTCTCATCCATATTGTTTACTATCAAATCCAAATCTCCGTCGTTGTCCAGGTCGCCCTGTGCCGCGCCGTTGCTAAAGGAAAAATCGCCCAGACCCCAGTCCTTGGCCTTTTCTTCAAATTCCAGATTCAGATTGTTTTCGTAAAGGATATTTGACAATTTTTCGGAGGGCATGTCGGCATACAATTGTCTTTTTACTTCCAAAGGAATGTTTTTGCCATATCTTTTCCGGGCTTCGAATACTTTTAGTTGAAGATCATTGTCCAGCGCATATCTTCGATAGCCATTGGTAATGAAAATGTCTGCATCTTCATCATTATCGAAATCGGTCATAAGTACGGACCAGCTCCAATCGGTGTTGGCGGTTTCGGTCAATTGCGAAATGTTGTTGAACTTATTATTCCCGATATTGAGATGCAGCGAGTTGAACATATATTGGTGGTGAAAATCCGCCTTGTTTACTAAATAATCGAACCGGGCGGTGTTCATCGATGCCATCAAGGTTTTAGATCTCACATGGTCACTTGAAGACATGTCTAGAACAAAGATGTCCTGTAGTCCGTCATTATTGACATCTGCAATATCCATTCCCATACCAAAAAAGGAGGTGTGTTGGGTATAATCCTTGATGCGATCGGTAAAGGTACCATCCCCATTATTGGTGAATAAAACATCGGGAATATAGTAGTCGCTCGCCATGTAAATATCGAGCCAACCATCATTGTTGATATCGCTCACGCATAGCCCCAGACCAAAGAAAGGTCGTTGCAAACCGGCTTTTTCGGTGACATCTACGAATTTACCTCCCTCGTTTTGATAAAGATGCGAACTGTTGAAGTAAATTTTTTCCTGGTCGTTTCCTATTGTATTGTACAGGCTGATGGGGTCTAATCCGTACAGTTCGTTTTCATTCATGACGAGACAGTCCAAATCGCCATCCTTGTCATAATCGAAGAAGACCGATTGGGTACTGATGCCTAAATCTGCCAGTCCGTATTCCTCGGCTTTTTCTTCAAAGGTAAGATCACCGTTATTGATAAATAGGAGATTTTTGCGATTGAACCTGGTATTTGGCCCTCCTTGGGAAACGTAGATGTCTTTGAAACCGTCGTTATTGATATCGACGAAGGTAACGCCATTTGCCCATTTTTTACCAGAGTTGATACGGGCCGTTTCCGACACATCCTTGAATCGGAGACCACCTTCATTAAGAAACAGTTTGTTGGCTACTTGATTTCCGCAGAGGAAAACATCCAGTAATCCGTCGTTGTTCAAGTCTTCGATGCCCACACCAGCTCCGTTATAGAAGTAGTCAAAACTGAATAAATTGTCCAGGGTTTCCAAGTTTTCGGTAATTCGGTTCTCGAAAACCAAACCTGTTTCGTTCGGGGAAGTCTTTTCAAAGATTTTAGCCCTTTGTTCGGTAGGGACCTCCGAATCGGCAGTTAACCCTGGCTCGCTTTCGTTTGCGTCTTTACAACCGATAAACACCGTTAAAAAACATAAGAAAATCTTCAGAAATCTCATTACTTGCTAAGACTTAATTTGATAATTGCCGGATCATCGGAATAAAAGTTATAAGCTCTCCAGTAGGGTACAGGGCCTTTGAATTTCCATACCACTTCGCCCCTGGGATTAACTTCCCACAATCCAAAATCACCCTCGGTAATCAAAGTATTCCCGTTTCTAAGGCGAACCGCTCCGGAAATTCTCTGGGAGTGTAAGGTAGGGTCGGTGAAACTCCAAACAATTTCCGGGGTTTCGTTTTGCTGCGTAGAAATTACATCAGCGGTGGGGAGTACAAATTCGTACACCGTAGACTCCGAAATATGGTTGCCATTCATAAATAAGAGCATGTGTCTGTTTTCCTCAAGAATATTGGGGTAATGATTATTATAGAATAGTCGATCTTCGGTAGGTCCTCCATACGCTTCGGGATTTCCGAACCGATACAGGATACGACCACCTTTGTTGAAATTACCACCCAAGTTACTTGCGGCTTCTTCGGTCGTTGTACTATGATCGATAACCCATATCTCACTAAAGAAATTTACGCTGAGATAAATCAAATCCATTTCCGGGTCGTACGACAAACCATTCGCATGCATGATATCCCCATTCGTAATGTCACTGTAGTTAATGTCAACCAGGTCTTGCTGCTCCAGAGGCATTCCAAAATTTAATTTTGTTTCATCGTAATTTTGGATAATGTGATTCCAGGAATGCCACTCCCAGACGATTTCTTCACTTTGTATATCGTATTCGATAATCGCTTCGGGATAAATATCGATGGGTAAACGATACCCATTTGCTTCCGCTTCGGCCGCAGGTATTCTTTCCCAGACTAAAAATAGAATGTTCCCATTGGGCAACATTTCAACGTCATGATGTGCTACCTTATCCGCATTTGAATATAGTAATTCCCAAGCGATTGTATTGTCGGAATCGATTAATTGAAGGAGCCCTCCATATCCTCCGTATGTTATTTGTGCATTGGGATCTTTGGAAATATTCAATAATTGTCCGTTAGGCAAAAGGTAGCTATCGTTTCCCAATTTTTGCTTCAGGTCCCATTGAAATAGATTTTCCCCATCCTTGTTCATTAAAAACACCCGATTACCACCTCGTTCATTTACTAAAATATGGGAATCTTCAATTTCTGAAACCTTTAATTTCTCCACTTCACCCTCCAAAATCACGGTGGTCTCTGTATTTCCATCCTCCTGCAGTTCTTCGGTGCTTTCCGTGGTGCCGTCCTGGTTTTGGATTATTTCATCAGGTTCATCAGTATTTTCCTCCGAGCACTGAATGCCAAATAGGGAAAGTAGAATCAAAGGAACAAAAAGAATTTTGTATCCTCTTTTCATAATCTATTTTAGGGTAAAATTAAAAAAAGGGGCTGAAAATACAACCCCTTTACCGTTATTTATGAGAGATATACTTTGATATCAAAAACCTAATAACTCCCAGTCAGAGCCATCCTTGGTTGTCAATGCTACGGTGGCAATTTCACCATATGCACTTTCCCAAGTGAATGTAAGCGTGTCCCCGCTAACCGAAACATCATAGATTTCCCATGGATCGCCAAACTGGTCTGCACCTAAGAACGATAATGTGCCACAGGTATCTTGGATTTCCAAGGTTCCGGCTGCACCATCGCCGCAATCCGATGCGGCACCGCCGTTATACACGGTACAGTAATAACCGAAGTCAAAAAAGCCGGAAGCGGTCGTATAGGTGGTTCCGGTCAAGGCTACGAAGGCATCTTCGCCCGTAGTCGATTCCCCTGCAGCAAAAGGCCCTTGCATATTGGAAGTCACATAGGTGAATTCCTTTGCAAGCTCGGATAAGCATACAACGGCCGGTGTATACAGGAATGGAGAACTAAAGAACGACCCGGTTAGTGTACCGGAGTTATTGGCGAACGAATATCTTCTACCATCGTCCAAAACCAACTCAAAACGAATAGTAAATTGGTCACTACCGTCAATGTCATCATTGTCTAATCCCAAAGCAGCAAGCATTTCAGGCACCGTGATGGTATAGGTTGTTCTTGGAAAACCAAATTCTCCAATACTAAATGAAGCAACATCTAAAGTGGTAATCAATATCTCGTCTTTGTCCAAATCGGTGCCACCTTCCTCAACCGTGTTATCCCTGAAACCAAGGTAGACTTCGATGGTATTTACCAAATCACCACTTTCGACATCTTGAACCTCCACTTCCACGGAAAAATTTGCATCCTCCTGTCCGAGGGGCAATTCGTTGGAAATAAGATTCACGGTTCTTAAAATAGCACCGCGCTCAGTATTTGCGGTAACATCGTCGACTATGGCGTCTCCCTCATCACAGGCATGGAAAAAAAATGCGAGAAGCACAGTTAGACAGGATGTAAAAAGTAATTTTTTAATTTTCATAGAGCTATAATTATTTAGTGGAATGTTGTTGTAAGCAATTTCCTTAAAAATAAGAAAATGATAATCCATTCCCAAATGAATGGGAATGGATCATTTCATTTCTGTATTTGAATAGTATCAACGTATTACTTACTGTTTTACCAGCCTACCTAAAACATTGGCGGCTGTACCACAATCAGCGGCTTCATCTTCGGTAAACCAAAAGGTGATAACGCTATCGTCTTGGGCTGAAATGTCATAAGTGCCGTTCTCTTGGTCATCCGAGGGGGGGCCAAAAGTAATACCGGCCGAACATTGAAGCCCACTAGCTTGACCTGCTGGTATAATCACCTCTCCACAGACCAAATCCATCGTGAACGGACGTGGACCGTTTCCAATACCCAAATCGGCTAAATACACCGCTTCGAATATTCTTTGGGAGCTAGTCTCGCCTACTGTCAACTCAACTTCTACACCTCCATCGGTCCAAGTGGCTCCACCACCGGCAGGACTAGGGGTGGAGGCGTCCGTAGTCAATAAATAAGTTCCTACGAATTTATCGGCAGGTACTTCACAAATAACCGTTGGCGTATAAAGGAAGGGAGAGCTAAAAAACGATCCTGTCAACGTACCGGAATTGTTGGCGAAGGAAAACCTTCTTCCATCATCCAATACTAATTCAAACCGAATACTAAACTGATCGCCGCCATCCAAATCGCCTCCATCCAAGCTTAATGCGCTTAGCATTTCCGGCAAAGTAATGGTATAGGTAGTTCTAGGAAAACCGAATTCTCCAACACTAAATGATGCAACATCTAAAGTGGTTATCAGTATCTCATCTTTGTCCAAATCGGTACCTCCGTCTTCAACGGTATTGTCTCGGAAACCGAGATAAACTTCGACACTGTTTACCAGGTCACCGCTTTCAACATCCTGGACCTCAACCTCAACTGAAAAATTGGCATCGTCCTTACCTATCGGAAGCTCGTTTGAAATCAAATTGACGGTTCTCAAGATTGCTCCTCTTTCGGTCTCGGCGGTCACTGTGTCAACGACAGCATCACCGTCATCACAAGCCGTAAACATCAGCGAAGCGAGAGCGAAAACCGTAAAAATTTTATAATAAGTTTTCATCATTTTTCTTTTATATTGTTAGTTCGCTGGCGGAAAAGTAGGGCTCGCTGGATTCGTGTCCCAGAAAACTTGCTCCGTTAAAGCGGTTCGCTGTTCCAAATTGGGATTCGTGACCACTTCGTTTTGCGGATATAGGAACGTTCTTGGGAACGGACCTGGATTCAACTCCCAGTTTGGCAATACAGTGGTTGGGTATCCTGTTTTCCTATAATAGTTATAAGATTCGGTACCGCCTCCGTACAAGGTTACGAAATACTGTTCGGCAAAGATATTTTCCTTATCATCTCCGGTGGCGGCGTTAAAAGCATCCACAATGCCTGTGATGTAGTCATCAACATCGGTTTCGGAGGGTGCAAGGGATAAGTCGGCCGAGCCATCCAAAGAACCAAAAGATTGTACCTTGGCAATAGACTTTTCCAAACCAGCCTGGAGGGCAGCGGCTTTCTCGCTATCAGATGTAGCCATTTCCCCAATCCAGAAGTCCACGTAGCTTGCCAAAATAATAGGCTCAATACCGGCACCACCGCCTCCGGCGCCAAGGCCGACACCAGGAGCTAGGCCTTCGTCATTGAATTCGCTATCATCGAAAAGACCACCAGCAGGATATACACCAACAGCTGTTCTCAAGAAGTTATCGGGAGGGGTACCTTCGTCGTTACCGTGTGAACGGCCCCAATAGCCGTTATCAACGCTACAATAGGTATAGCCACCATCCAAATAGTGCTGTGGTGGTACCACCAATGAACACGCCAGGGTTTCTTCGTTAGGGTCTACTGGATCTCCGTTAACGTCTAGCGCTCCTGGGGTCCCGTTACTCTGACGGTAGAAGTAATAACGAATTCGCGGATCGTCGTTGTCAAGCATCAGCTCCATCAACCAGTTCGACTGATAAATGTTGGCACCACTAGGAGTATAATCTTGCGCATAGTCCGGGTGCCTTGTATCGGGCTGCAATTCAGAAGTACCGTACTGTAGTTGAAAATCATCCGCAGTACTGCTAATATAATTGCCGCCGGCAATAATGGCGTCAAAGGCTGCCTTGTTCCCTGTGTTCTTATAAGAGCGTAGACGTAGCGTGTTGATTAATTTTACCCATTTGGAAGAATCCTCATCGTAAAACAAATCGGTTGCTCCTTGGGCGGACGGATTGCCTGCCAAAAGGGCCTCAGCTTCGTCCAACAGATTAAAGGCAGCAGCATATACCTCCTCGCCGCTATCCAAAGATGGCGCTGGGAATTCCAAAGGTTGTCCAGCTTGACTGAACGCCGCTTGGCCCAAAAAGTCGACCAATTGGAACAAAGAGTGCGCATAAAGGGTTTTGGCAACTCCTATATGGAAGGAGTAATCAACGTCTGTGTTGGCGTCGATACTTTCCAATGCCTGCAAGTTGGTTAGAATACCCACGGATACAACGTCTCCCACGAAACTCGTATTTGAACTATAAGTCCTCGACCAGGCACCGTTCAAAACGGTACCGGGCAATTGGTTAAAATAATCCCTTCCGAAGAAATAATCGATACGGGTAAGGGCAGCGGCATTATCGCTAAAGGTCTGTTGGTTTGTTGCATACGCCAATTGAACTGCGTTCAACAACAAATTAGGGTCCGCTTGATCTACCGATAGATCGTTGGGGCTCACCCTTCCATCCAAATCGGTAGTTTCGCAGGACTCCGCTAAACCGACTACGAGAAGGATGATTACTAAGTGTTTGAATATTTTTTTCATAATGTAATTCGTTAACAATTTTTATTTAGAAACTTGCTCTTAACGTGATACCGTACCTACGAGCGGATGGCCCGTTGATAAATTCGAATCCGAATCCGTTACCGATACCGGTACCTGCGACGTTAGGGTCGAAGTTGGCACCGTCCGGTGTGTTGTAGGCGTCGTACCACAAGTTAAATCCTTGGGCCGTAATCGTTAGGCTGCCAAACGGAGTCCTGTCCAGGTACTTCGATGGGAAGCTGTAGCTCAAAGAAAGTTCTTGTAAACGAACGACCGATGCATCATATACACGCAGTTCGGTGGGTCCGAAAAGCAAGTTCGAAAAATAATAGGTCGAGTTGTTGATTTGAATATCATTGGCCTGCGTAGCTACTCCCGTGGCAGGGTCGATCGAGCTCTGCTTCACACCAGGCAAGATATAGGTATTTTCCCTGTCTTGGGTTTCAACAATCAATCCACGACCCAACAATGAGGCCACGGTGCTCGACATGATATCACCTCCCTTGGTGTGATTGATTTGGAATCCTAAACTCCAATTCTTGTATCGCAAAGTGTTGATGAAGTTCATTGTGTAATCAGGAACCGCATCCCCGATGATCGGAACATCCCCATTGGCATCCTGTTCGGCCACTACATAGTTACCGGCGTCATTGACCAAGAAATTTCCTTCGGCATCACGGGCGATGGCCGTACCGACCATTGTTCTCAGGGATTCCCCTTTGATTGCTGCGTTAGACCCTCTGAAAAGCCCACCACCAACGGCTAAACTACCGGCGTAAGCGATGAAGTCTTGCTCCTGTTCGGTTACCGTCTCGTTGTTGGTAAAGAAATTGATTCTAGAATTCCAGCTAAAGTTTTCGCTATCGAACAAATCGATACCTAAGTCGGCTTCTAGACCTTCATTCTTAATTTGTCCAATATTACTTTGAGTGAAGCTAAACCCGGTAGAAGGGGATAATGGCTCCAATACGATCAAATCATTTGTTCTTCGATCGTAGTAAGTAACATCCAAGGAAACACGGTTTTTCCAAAAACGCGATTCGATACCTACTTCATACTCCTCCAAAAGCTCTGGCTTTAAGTCAGGATTGGCCCTGAAGTTATCCACCTGATTGGTGGTCAACAAAGCACCACCGAACGGATCGGCAAAACGTTGTGTATTTTGCTCCACTACATTAACCGTAGGATAGGCAAATTGCGTATCGAAGTTTGCCGAAGTACCGTAGCCTGCTCGAATTTTTAAGAAATTCAGCCCATTTTCCGAACGAAGCCCCGAGAAGGCAGCCGTTGGTAGGAATGATAAACTGGCTCCGGGATAGGTCTGGTTTCTGTTTTCTTTGGCAAAGTTAGAAACCCAGTCGGATCTTGCAGAGACGTTCAAGAACAACATATTGTCGTAATCCAAGCTGGCTGCACCAATTAAACCGACGATATTCCTGTTGCGGGTAAATTGAAATGGCAACTGATTTTCGAAGTTAAAGTGTCTCTTTATACCAAATACGATTTGTCCGGTACTACGAACACCTTGGCGGTCGAAGAAATCCTGTCGTGCGTTGGCACCTACCGTAAAGGTCATACCCAACTTTTCCGAAAGGTCATAGTTCCCGTTCAACGAAAGGAAATGGTCCCAAATCGTATTGTTGTTATCAAAAGTTTCGTAGAATCCGAAGATGGCATCGGTAAATTCTACACCTCCTTTGTTCGATCCATTTTCATTGCGCTCGTTGTAGAAGTCGAGACCTGTTCGCCAGGTAGCCGTCAGATTGTCATTGATTTGGTAATCCAAAGCCAAGTTCCAATTGACACGGTTGGTGAACTGACGATAGGTTACGTTCTTCGCTGTCCATCGAGGGTTGATGATGTCGTTACCATTTCGGTAGTAGACACTGGAACCATCGATTGGGTTTTCAAAAGGCAGCCCCATCAAGTCCACACTTATTGGCGTAAAGAAGACATTACCAAAAACCGATAGACCATCCGTACCGTTACCCCTACTGGAGGCAACAGGAGGAGTTCTAACATCGGTTCTGGCGTAGTTCATGGTTCCCCTTACGGTAAACTTGTTGGAGAGTTTTGAGGTCCCCCCAATAGAAACGGTTAACCTGTTCAAGGTGTTACCGGGGGTAAACCCTTCCTCATCGGTGTATCCGATATTGGCATTATAAGTAGTATTGCCTGTTTCACTGGCCCCTGCGATATTCACGGAGGTTACGGTGTTGTATCCAGGACTTAGGAATTCCTCCACGGAATCGTAAGGTCGCCAAGGATACCGCGCGTTCTGTAATTCGGGGAACGCGTCCCTTGTGGCTTGGACTGAAGTAGTAGAATATGGATGTGCCAAAGTACCGTTGTCATCAATGGCAGGTTGATTCCCCCACCCGGAAACACCATCACGGTCAAAGCTAGGTCCCCAGTTACTGAAGAACCATCCGAATGACTGGTCGAAACCATTTCCGTATTGCTGCTGGTAATCGGGCAACGAAGCCAATTCCAAGGTGTTGAAAGACTGGCTTACGGTAATTTCGGTCTTTTTGGGACCGGCTTGTGCAGCTCCTGCTTTGGTGGTAATCAATACGACCCCGTTACGTCCTTGCGAACCATAAAGGGTGGCCGCGGCCAAACCTTTCAGTACTTCTACGCTAGCGATGTTGTTCGGGTCCAAATCCAGGAAACGGGATGAACCGGTATTACCTGAAATGAAATCCGCCTGGCCATCACCACCACCTTGGTTGGTGTCGTTACTAAACGGAACGCCGTCCACGATGAACAAGGCCTGGTTGCTCCCACTAAAGGAACTCAAACCACGAATGTTCACACTCGTACCGGAGCCCGTGGTTCCCCCTTGAGCCGTAATCTGAACCCCTGCCGCCTTACCGGTCAGTACCCTGGCGATATCGGCTTCAGTTCGGTCCTGGATTTGCTCCTCTCCTACAGAAGTTACGGCATATCCTAAGGCTTTCTTCTCCCTTTTGATACCCTGTGCCGTTACAACCACCTCTTCCAAGGCTTGGGCATCCTCCTGCATTTGTACGTTGATGGTATCCGAGGCACCAATGGTCTGTCGTACATCTTTTTGACCTATGTAAGTGAATAGCAGCGTTTGTCCGACACTACCTTTGATGGCATAATTACCATCGAAATCGGTTTGGGTACCGGTGGTTGTACCTTCAACAACTATGTTGACCCCTGGAAGTGGCAGACCGTCCTGGTCTGTCACCGTACCAGTGATCGTTTTGTCTTGTGCAAACGAAACATGCACAACAAACGCCAATAGTAGCGTTAAGAATCCATTTAGTTTTGTTCTCATTTTTTAATTATTTGAATTAGCTAGCGGCAAAAATCAAAAAAGCAAGTTAATTATCCAAACCTTTTTTAATAAAATTTTAAGACTCTCCATGTTAATTATCGGTTATAGCTAAAACAATTGACATAATTTATTACCTATTATATAACAAGCTTGAATTTTAATGATTTCGCAATTATGTTGGAATTTTGTGTTGTTTGGAACGAGGGGTTTTCAATCTGGTACTGACTACCCGTACGTTTTGGCTTAGGGGGATGTCACCAAAGGATGGCCGAATCGGATTCGAAGGTGGTTTTAAAATGTTTATTGTATGGAAAAGGTGAAAATAAAAAAATCGTAAAAATTTAATTGATTGCCATTTGAATTATTGTGAAATATTACTACATTTGCCGACCCTAAAACAAGGGTACATTTATACATATTAATATAGTATGCCAACAATTTCACAATTAGTACGAAAAGGAAGGACCACGATTACTAAGAAGAGTAAATCGGCTGCTTTGGATTCGTGTCCCCAAAGAAGGGGGGTCTGTACACGTGTTTACACTACAACACCTAAGAAACCAAACTCTGCCATGCGAAAAGTGGCAAGGGTTCGGTTGACCAATGGTAAAGAGGTAAATGCCTACATTCCCGGAGAGGGACACAACCTACAGGAGCACTCGATAGTATTAGTAAGGGGCGGAAGGGTGAAGGATTTGCCGGGAGTTAGGTATCACATCGTGAGGGGGGCGCTTGACACTGCAGGTGTTGCAGGTAGAACCCAACGAAGATCTAAATACGGAGCAAAACGCCCAAAGAAGTAAAATGAAAAGACAGGACAACTTGTCTAAAAATTGATGCAATGAGAAAAAGACAGGCAAAGAAAAGGCCATTATTGCCAGATCCAAGATATAATGATCAACTCGTAACCCGTTTTGTCAATATGATGATGTGGGATGGTAAGAAATCGGTAGCATTCAGTGTTTTTTACGATGCGATGGACATCGTCGAGGAAAAAAAGACCGACGAGGAGAAAAGTGCATTGGAACTGTGGAAGGACGCACTATCGAACGTAATGCCCCATGTGGAGGTTCGAAGTAGGCGAGTAGGGGGAGCTACTTTTCAAATACCCATGCAAATTCGACCTGATAGAAAGATTTCCACAGCAATGAAGTGGTTGATCAGCTACGCTAGAAAAAGAAATGAAAAAGGAATGGCCCAAAAACTGGCCGGTGAGGTATTGGCAGCATCCAAGGAAGAGGGTGCCGCGGTTAAGAAAAGAGTTGATACCCATAAAATGGCCGAGGCCAACAAAGCATTCTCTCACTTTAGATTTTAATCAAGATGGCTAGGGATTTAAAATATACAAGAAATATAGGTATTGCTGCGCATATTGATGCCGGTAAGACCACTACTACCGAACGTATTTTGTTCTATACCGGGGTAAGTCATAAAATCGGGGAGGTGCATGATGGCGCTGCCACCATGGATTGGATGGAGCAGGAGCAAGAACGAGGTATCACCATCACGTCCGCAGCGACTACCTGCGAGTGGAATTTTCCCATGAAGAATGGGCAGATCACCGATGAGACCAAACCGTATCATTTCAATATTATCGATACTCCGGGCCACGTGGATTTTACGGTGGAGGTGAATCGATCATTGCGTGTATTGGACGGATTGGTATTCCTATTTAGTGCGGTAGACGGGGTGGAGCCACAGTCTGAAACGAACTGGCGACTTGCTGACAATTATAAGGTGCCACGTATCGGTTTTGTAAATAAAATGGACCGTCAGGGAGCAAATTTCCTGAACGTCTGTAAGCAGGTGCGGGAAATGTTGGGTTCCAATGCGGTACCCATCGTACTGCCAATTGGCGACGAGGCCGATTTTAAGGGTATCGTCGACTTGGCGAAAAATAGGGCCATTGTATGGCACGAGGATAACTTTGGGTCTACTTTTGATGTTATCGATATTCCCGAAGAAATGAAGGCGGAGGTAAAGGAATACAGGGCCGCGTTGATCGAAGCGGTAGCGGAATATGATGAGGAGTTGATGGAGAAATTCTTCGAGGATGAAGAGTCCATCACCGAGGAGGAAGTACACGCTGCCTTAAGGGCTGCCGTGATGGATAGGGCTATCATTCCAATGATTTGTGGCTCTTCCTTTAAAAACAAAGGGGTTCAATTTTTGTTGGATGCCGTATGTAGGTACCTACCATCCCCGGTCGATAAAGATGCTATCGTCGGAATCAATCCCGACACTGGCGAGGAAATTAGTAGAAAACCAGATGTTAAGGAGCCATTTTCAGCCTTGGCGTTCAAGATTGCTACCGATCCATTCGTGGGGCGTTTGGCATTCTTTAGAACCTATTCGGGTCGTTTGGATGCCGGTTCCTACATCTTGAATAACCGTTCCGGCAAAAAAGAACGTATTTCCCGTATCTATCAGATGCACTCCAACAAGCAGAATGCGATTGATTTCATAGAAGCAGGTGATATTGGGGCTGCCGTTGGTTTTAAGGATATCAAGACTGGGGATACCATGTCTTCCGAAAAGCATCCGATTGTTCTTGAAAGCATGGATTTTCCGGATCCGGTAATCGGTATCGCAGTAGAGCCTAAAACCAAGGCCGACGTAGATAAGTTGGGAATGTCCTTGGCAAAATTGGCCGAAGAAGATCCCACTTTCCAAGTAAAGACCGATGAGGCATCGGGGCAAACTATCATCTCCGGAATGGGAGAGTTGCACCTCGATATCATCGTTGACCGTTTGAGAAGGGAATTCAAGGTAGAGGTGAACCAAGGTCAGCCACAAGTTGAGTACAAAGAGGCATTGACCGCCAAAGCCGACCATCGGGAAGTCTATAAGAAACAAACTGGTGGCCGAGGTAAGTTCGCGGATATCGTATTTACCATGGAGCCGGCTTCCGAAGAAACGAAGGCTGGATTGGAGTTCGTAAATGAAATTAAAGGAGGTAATATTCCTAAGGAATACATTCCATCCGTAGAAAAAGGATTTAAGGAAGCCATGAAAAATGGTCCTTTGGCCGGTTTTGAAATGGATAGTATGAAGGTGACTTTAAAAGACGGATCCTTCCATCCAGTGGATTCTGATTCGCTTTCATTCGAATTGGCTGCGAAATTAGGTTACAAAGAGGCTGCCAAAGCTGCGCGTGCCGTGTTAATGGAGCCGATCATGAAGTTGGAAGTATTGACGCCCGAAGAAAATATGGGTGATATTGTCGGGGATTTGAACCGTCGAAGAGGGCAGGTCAATGATATGTCGGATAGAGCGGGTTCAAAAGTAATCAGGGCCGAAGTTCCTTTGTCCGAGATGTTCGGTTATGTAACTTCTTTGCGGACACTCTCTTCCGGTAGGGCTACCTCGACCATGGAATTCTCGCACTATGCGGAAACGCCATCGAACATAGCAGAGGAAGTAATCAAGGCAACAAAAGGGGTAACCGCTTAATTTTTAGAAGATGAGTCAGAAAATTAGAATAAAACTAAAGTCTTACGACCATAATTTGGTGGATAAGTCTGCTGAGAAAATCGTAAAGACGGTAAAGACGACCGGAGCGGTGGTAACTGGCCCCATTCCGTTGCCGACACATAAGAAAATATTTACGGTATTGCGTTCACCGCACGTGAATAAAAAATCCAGGGAGCAATTTCAATTAAGCTCATACAAAAGGCTATTGGATATTTATAGCTCCTCCTCGAAAACCATCGATGCCTTGATGAAGTTAGAGCTTCCCAGCGGTGTCGAGGTCGAGATCAAGGTGTGATTCTGAATTTCGCTTAGGCGGAGGTAGACATGTCCTGAGCTGCGGGCGAGGGAAAAACGGTAAAAAAAATAAATTCAGGGTTGAATTGTTTTTTGACCCTGTTTTTTTGTCAAGTATTTAAGTAATAAATGTAATATAAACATGAGTATGGGTTTTCAGTTTGGAGGCTTGACTCAAAATTCAAAATGAAATGTCTGGGTTAATAGGAAAAAAAGTAGGCATGACCAGCATCTTTGACGAGAACGGGAAAAATGTTCCCTGTACCGTCATTCAAGCTGGCCCGTGTGTAGTTACCCAAGTCAGAACCAAAGAGGTAGACGGGTACAGTGCCCTTCAACTTGGTTTCGATGACAAGGCAGAAAAGCGTGCGAACAAGGCCGAATTGGGCCATAGTAAAAAAGCAGGCACTTCTCCCAAGAAAAAAGTCGTTGAATTCAAGGAGTTCGAAGGGGAATACAAATTGGGAGATACCATCGGTGTCGACATTTTTGTAGAAGGTGAATTTGTTGATGTTGTTGGAACATCCAAGGGAAAGGGATTCCAAGGGGTGGTTAAAAGGCACGGTTTTGCGGGTGTCGGGCAGTCGACCCACGGACAACATAACAGATTAAGGGCACCGGGTTCGATTGGTGCGGGATCAGATCCGTCAAGAGTTTTTAAGGGAATGCGTATGGCTGGCCGAATGGGTGGTGAGCGAGTGACGGTTCAAAACCTAAGGGTGTTAAAAGTGGTTCCTGAAAAAAACCTGATTGTAGTGAAGGGATGTGTTCCCGGACATAAAAACGCTTACATAACCGTCGAGAAGTAATGAAAGTAGCAGTATTAGATATTAAGGGAAAAGAAACAGGTCGGAAAGTAGAGCTTTCAGATGATGTTTTCGCTATAGAGCCCAACAATCATGCGGTTTATTTGGATGTTAAGCAGTATTTGGCGCATCAGCGTCAAGGAACGCATAAGTCTAAGGAGCGCGGTGAGATTGCTGGAAGTACTAGAAAGATCAAGAAGCAAAAAGGTACGGGTACCGCTCGAGCAGGTAGTATCAAATCCCCTATTTTTAGGGGAGGAGGTAGAATTTTTGGTCCAAGACCAAAGGATTATACCCAAAAACTCAATAAAAACGTCAAACGTTTGGCTCGCAAATCGGCCTTGAGTATCAAGTCCAAAGAGAAGGCAATTTTGGTGTTGGAGGATTTCAATTTTGAGACGCCAAAGACGAAGGATTTCGTTCAGATTTTAAAGTCTCTTGGCCTTGAAAACAAAAAATCATTGTTTGTGTTGGGCGATTCAAATAATAGCGTATATTTGGCTTCGCGTAATTTGAGCCGTTCTGAAGTTGTAACTAACTCAGAAATAAGCACTTACAAAATATTGAATGCCAATAATGTCGTGCTGCTGGAAGGTTCATTGGAAGGGCTTGAGGCGAACTTAACTAAATAGGAAGACCATGAGTGTGTTGATAAAACCGATTATAACCGAAAAGATGACTGCCCAAGGGGAGTTGTACAATCGTTATGGTTTCGTAGTGGATACCAATGCGAACAAGATTCAGATCAAGGACGCTGTTGAAGCCGCTTATGGTGTTTCCGTTAAGAAGGTTCGTACCATGAATTATGCGCCGGAAAGGAAAACCCGTTACACCAAGACGGGGGTGCAGCATGGAAAGATCAATGCCGTAAAAAAGGCGATTGTCGATGTTGCGGAAGGAGATATTATTGATTTTTACAGTAATCTATAAAGACAACCAATGTCAGTTAGAAAATTAAAACCAGTAACTCCAGGACAGCGTTTTAGAGTAGTAAACGGATTTGACGCGATTACTACTGATAAGCCGGAGAAAAGCTTGCTTGCTCCGTTAAAAAAGTCCGGAGGTAGAAATAGTCAAGGCAAGATGACCATTCGCCAGAAAGGCGGGGGGCACAAGCGAAGGTACCGTGTCATCGATTTCAAGAGGGATAAACAAGATGTGTTTGCTACCGTAGTATCCATTCAGTACGATCCCAATAGAACTGCTTTTATCGCATTGGTCGAATACGCCGATGGCGAAAAGCGCTATATCATTGCACCGAACGGGTTGCAGGTGGGTCAGCGGATTTCTGCCGGTAAAACGGCCGCTCCGGAGATTGGCAATGCGTTGCCTTTGACCGAGATTCCGTTAGGAACCATTATTTCCTGCATTGAGTTGCGTCCTGGACAAGGGGCCGTTATGGCCAGAAGTGCGGGGACATTCGCCCAGTTAATGGCAAAAGACGGAAAATTCGCTACGGTAAAGATGCCATCAGGGGAGACACGACTGATACTATCTGCGTGTATGGCCACCATCGGTGCCGTATCCAATTCCGACCATCAATTATTGGTGTCCGGTAAAGCAGGTAGAAGTAGATGGTTGGGTAGAAGACCGAGAACCAGACCGGTTGCAATGAACCCTGTCGATCATCCAATGGGTGGTGGAGAAGGAAGAGCTTCAGGTGGACATCCAAGGTCGAGAAACGGAATTCCTGCCAAAGGATTCAGAACCCGTTCCAAAACCAAGAACACAAATAGATACATAATAGAACGTAGAAAGAAATAAAATTAAAAAGCAATGGCACGTTCATTAAAAAAAGGACCTTACGTTCATTATAGTTTGGAGAAAAAAATCCAGCAAGGAGCTTCGTCCGGAAAGAAAACGGTAATAAAGACCTGGTCTCGGGCATCGATGATAACGCCTGATTTTGTAGGCTTTACGATTGCCGTCCATAATGGAAGACAATTCGTACCCGTATACATCACCGAGAATATGGTGGGTCATAAACTAGGGGAATTTTCGCCGACAAGGTCTTTTAGGGGTCATGCCGGGGCAAAGAATAAAGGTAAAAAGTAAGCTATGGGAGTTCGAAAAAGACAGATGGCCGAAAGAATCAAGGCTGAAAAAAAACAGGTAGCCTTTGCCAAACTCAATAATTGTCCTACCTCTCCTCGAAAAATGCGTTTGGTGGCCGATTTGATTAGGGGAGAACAGGTAGAGAAGGCTTTGGCAATTTTAAAGTTCAATTCAAAGGAGGCCTCCAGGCGATTGGAAAAGTTATTGCTTTCCGCCATTGCCAATTGGCAGACAAAGAATGAAGATGCCGACGTAGAGGATGCAGATCTTTTTATCAAGGAAATCCGTGTTGATGGAGGAACAATGTTGAAGCGCTTACGACCGGCTCCACAAGGTAGGGCACACAGAATTAGAAAACGATCCAACCATGTGACATTGGTTTTGGGTTCAAATAATAATATAGAGAGCTAGAATGGGACAGAAAACAAATCCGATAGGGAATCGTCTAGGAATTATCAGGGGATGGGAGTCTAACTGGTACGGTGGTAATGATTATGGGGATAAACTGGCCGAGGACGATAAAATCAGAAAGTATATCCACGCCCGTTTGGCCAAGGCAAGTGTGTCTAGGATTATTATCGAACGCACCCTTAAGCTGATTACCGTGACGGTAACTACCGCAAGACCCGGTATCATTATTGGAAAAGGGGGGCAAGAAGTCGATAAGTTGAAGGAAGAGCTTAAAAAAATCACCAACAAGGAGGTTCAGATCAACATTCATGAAATCAAAAGGCCAGAGGTCGAAGCCAATTTGGTGGCTGCCAGTATCGCCAGACAGATTGAAAGCCGAATTTCTTTTAGGAGAGCCATAAAAATGGCCATTGCCGCGGCCATGCGTATGAATGCGGAGGGAATTAAGGTACAGATTTCCGGTCGTTTGAATGGAGCTGAAATGGCACGTTCGGAATCGTATAAAGATGGTCGTATACCACTTTCTACCTTTAGGGCCGATATTGATTATGCCTTGCACGAAGCCCATACGACCTACGGCCGGTTGGGTATCAAGGTATGGATTATGAAAGGCGAGGTATACGGTAAAAGAGAATTATCTCCCCTGGTCGGTATGTCCAAGGGGTCTGGAGGTAAAGGAAAGCAAGAGGGACCAAGAAAACGTCGCAGAAAGTAACTTTTTAAAGAGACAGTACAATGTTACAGCCAAAAAGAACCAAGTTTCGTAAAATGCAGAAAGGTCGTATGAAAGGCCTCTCTACTAGAGGGCACCAACTTTCAAACGGAATGTTCGGCATTAAATCCTTGGATTCGAAGTTCATTACCTCACGACAGATCGAGGCAGCCCGTATCGCGGCAACAAGGTATATGAAGAGGGAGGGTCAACTTTGGATAAAAATTTTTCCGGACAAACCGATAACCAAAAAACCTCTTGAGGTACGTATGGGAAAAGGAAAAGGTGCTCCTGAATATTTCGTAGCCGTCGTGAAGCCAGGAAGAATCATGTTCGAGGTTGCAGGGGTTCCAATGGAAATCGCAAAGGAAGCATTACGTCTTGCCGCCCAAAAATTGCCTGTTAGGACCAAGTTCATCGTAGCAAGGGATTATGTTGATCAAAATTAATCGATAGAAAGCATGAAAAAACAAGAAGTCAAAGAATTGTCTATCGAAGAGCTTAAAGAAAAGCTTGCCGAATACAAGAAACAGCATGCAGACCTTAAGATGGCGCATTTCGTTACGCCATTGGAGAATCCACTGCAAATACGCAAGGCTCGAAGAACTGCTGCAAGACTGGCAACGGAATTAACTAAAAGGGAAAACCAATAATTGGTTCTGCTTTATGGAAAAAAGAAACTTAAGAAAAGAGAGAATCGGTGTTGTGACCAGTAACAAAATGGAGAAGTCCATTGTTGTCTCCGAGGTTAAAAGAGTAAAACACCCCATGTACGGTAAGTTCGTTTTGAAGACAAAGAAATATGTCGCTCATGACGAGAAGAACGATTGCAAGGAAGGCGATACCGTAAAGATCATGGAAACCCGTCCGATGAGCAAGACCAAATGTTGGAGGTTAGTAGAAATCTTAGAAAGAGCTAAATAATTATGTTACAGCAGGAATCTAGACTAAAGGTAGCTGACAATACTGGAGCAAAAGAGGTGTTGACCATTCGTGTGCTCGGGGGTACCAAAAGACGGTATGCCTCCATTGGTGATAAAATTGTGGTTACCGTAAAGGAAGCTACCCCCAATGGCGGTATTAAAAAAGGTGCGGTATCAACGGCAGTGGTCGTTAGGACCAAAAAAGAAGTAAGAAGGCCAGATGGTTCTTACATTCGTTTTGACGACAATGCCTGCGTTCTTTTAAACCCGACAGGTGAAATGAGGGGCACGCGTGTTTTTGGTCCGGTCGCAAGGGAACTTCGTGAGAAGCAATTTATGAAAATTGTATCATTGGCCCCTGAGGTACTATAATTGAAGAAGAATGAAAAAGTTAAAAATTAAAACAGGCGATACCGTTAGAATCATCGCAGGTGACCATAAAGGCACCGAAGGGAAGGTGATGAAGGTAGATAAGGTAAAGAATAAAGCGATTGTAGAGGGTGCCAATATGGTGTCGAAACATGAAAAGCCAAGCGCCAAGAATCCTCAAGGTGGTATTGTCAAGAAAGAGGCCCCCATACATATTTCGAACCTTTCGCTAATCGACCCAAAATCGGGAGAGGCGACTAGGGTTGGCTACGAAACTCGGGATGGCAAAAAAGTGCGATTCGCTAAAAAATCCAATGAAGTAATTTAGTTATGGGGTACGTTGCAAGATTAAAACAGGAATACAATGATCGTGTGGTAGGCGCGCTCAGAAAAGAGTTTGGTTACAAAAATGTAATGCAGGTTCCCAAGCTCGAGAAAATCGTTGTCAGTAGAGGTGTTGGCGCTGCCGTGGCCGATAAAAAATTAATCGACCATGCGGTGGAGGAATTGACGAATATTACCGGACAAAAGGCTGTAGCCACAGTGTCCAAAAAAGACGTGGCGGCCTTTAAATTGAGAAAGGGTATGCCTATTGGCGCCAAGGTTACCTTGAGAGGGGAAAGAATGTACGAGTTTTTAGACCGTTTGGTGACTACGGCGCTACCCCGAGTAAGGGATTTTCAAGGAATTCGCGCTACCGGATTCGATGGCCGTGGAAATTATAGTCTCGGAGTAACCGAGCAGATCATATTTCCTGAAATAAACATTGACAAGATCAATAGGATCAACGGTATGGATATTACGTTTGTAACCTCCGCACAGACCGATAAAGAAGCTAAATCGTTATTAACCGAATTGGGGTTACCCTTTAAAAAGAACTAGTATGGCTAAGGAATCAATGAAGGCCCGGGAGCGAAAAAGGGCAAAAACAGTTGCAAAGTATGCCGAAAAACGTAAGGCCCTAAAAGAGGCCGGCGATTATGAAGCACTTCAGAAACTGCCAAAAAACGCTTCTCCGGTACGCATGCACAACCGTTGTAAACTTACTGGAAGACCTAAAGGGTACATGAGAACCTTTGGTATTTCAAGGGTTAAATTCAGGGAAATGGCCAATCAAGGTTTGATTCCCGGGGTCAAGAAAGCAAGTTGGTAAGAAAAAATTCAGAAGTTGCCTCCCTAGATTTAAAGGATGAGGTTCATAATTAGAAAAAGATGGTAACAGATACTATTGCAGATTACTTAACAAGGATTAGAAACGCAAGTAGTGCGGGTCATAGGGTCGTGGAGATTCCGGCATCCAACCTTAAAAAGGAAATCACCAAAATTTTGTTCGACCAAGGCTATATCCTTAGCTATAAGTTCGAAGAAGACAAGGTGCAGGGTACGATAAAGATTGCCTTGAAATATGACAAGGTGACCAAAGAACCCGTTATCAGAAAAATACATCGTGTGAGCAAGCCCGGTCTTCGAAAATATACAGGGGCCGAGACCCTACCAAGGGTGCTTAACGGACTTGGGATAGCGATTGTCTCTACTTCGCATGGAGTAATGACAAGCAAGCAGGCGCAAAGGGATAATGTGGGCGGTGAAGTGTTGTGTTACGTATACTAATTGAAAGAAAGAAGTAGAAAATGTCTAGAATAGGTAATAATCCAATCGCAATTCCTGAGGGAGTGACCATAGAGGTCAACGACAACATCATTACGGTAAAAGGCAAGTTAGGTGAATTGACCCAGGAATATTCAGGGGTTTCCGTCAAAATTGAAGATGGGCAGGCATGGGTAACCAGGCCAAGTGATTCGAAGGAACATAAAGCCAAGCATGGCCTTTATCGGTCATTGATCTTGAACATGGTTGAGGGAGTGTCCAAAGGGTGGACGAAAGAGTTAGAGTTGGTCGGGGTAGGATACCGTGCGAGCCATCAAGGTCAAAAGTTGGATTTAGCGCTTGGATTCTCTCACAATATCGTTCTTGAGCTTGCTCCTGAAGTAAAGGTAGAAACGGTGTCGGAGAAAGGTAAGAATCCAATTGTAAAACTAACTTCGCACGACAAGCAATTGGTAGGTCAGATAGCCGCCAAAATACGTTCTTTCCGTAAGCCCGAGCCCTATAAAGGGAAAGGAATCAAGTTTGTCGGTGAGCAGTTAAGAAGAAAAGCAGGTAAATCAGCTTAATAAGAGTGTTATGGGATTGTCAAAGATTCAACGAAAATCTAGAATTAGAAAAAGGATAAGAAAAGTTTCCTTTGGTACCGAAGCGCGTCCAAGGTTATCGGTTTTCCGGAGCAATAGTGAAATCTATGCCCAAATTATCAACGACCAGGAAGGTACGACCCTCGTGGCCGTTTCATCAAGGGATAAAGCTTTGGGCAAAGAAAAGGGGACCAAGTCGGAGATTGCCAATCTTGTAGGTAAGACGATTGCCGAAAAAGCAAAGAAAGTGGGAATCGACAAAGTGGCTTTTGATAGAGGAGGCAATCTATATCACGGTCGGGTCAAGGCCTTGGCCGAGGGAGCAAGGGAAGCAGGACTTGAATTCTAAATAAAATTTATGTACCAGAAATATAAAAACGTAGAGACTGTAAAACCGGGAGGTTTAGAGCTAAAGGATAAATTGGTAGGTGTTCAACGCGTGACCAAGGTGACCAAAGGAGGTAGGGCTTTTGGGTTTTCGGCAATTGTCGTGGTAGGTGACGAACACGGAGTTGTAGGACACGGTCTGGGTAAATCAAAGGAAGTGGCAACCGCAATCGCCAAGGCTATTGAGGACGCCAAGAAGAACTTGATCCGTATACCTTTGAACGGCCATACCCTTCCTCACGAGCAAAAAGGGAAATTTGGAGGCGCCCGCGTCTATATTCAACCTGCCTCACATGGTACAGGGGTAATTGCGGGTGGGGCCGTAAGAGCCGTATTGGAATCCGTAGGTGTGCACGATGTACTGTCAAAATCCCAAGGTTCTTCCAACCCACACAATGTGGTGAAGGCTACTTTCGATGCCCTATTGCAGTTAAGGGATGCAGGTACGGTTGCCCGTCAAAGAGGTGTTTCCTTGGAAAAAGTTTTTAAAGGATAATTACAGGAATAGTTATGGCTAAAATTAAAGTAAAGCAGGTACGTAGTAGCATTAAAAAGCTACAGAACCAAAAAAGAACCTTAAAGGCTCTTGGCTTAAAGGGAATAGGGCAAGTGGTAGAACACGAAGCCACGCCGAATATTCTTGGAATGATAGATAGAGTTAAACATTTAGTTTCTACCGAGGAAGCTTAATATACACTGTTGTAATGAATTTAAGCAATTTAAAACCAGCAAAGGGTGCCGCCAATAAGGCGGGAAAAACAATTGGTAGAGGTCAGGGCTCCGGTAAAGGAGGTACGGCTACCAGAGGTCACAAAGGAGCCAAGTCAAGATCTGGTTATTCGAAGAAAATTGGTTTCGAAGGGGGCCAAATGCCTTTGCAAAGACGTGTTCCCAAGTTCGGTTTTACGAACATTAACCGGAAAGAGTATCGAGGAATTAATCTTGATACACTTCAGGAGCTGGTCGATAACAAGGTTATCAAGGATGCGGTGACATTCGAAGACCTGGTAGAGAACAGATTGGCTAGAAAGAACGATTTGGTAAAAATTTTAGGGAGAGGCGAATTGAAGGCTTCCCTTAAAGTTACGGTACATAAGTTTACTGCCACTGCAAAAGCGGCCATAGAAGCGGCCGGAGGAGAGGCAATAAGTTTATAAGCTAAAGACGACTATGAAGAAATTTTTCGAGACCATATCGAATATCTGGAAAATTGAAGAGCTCAGGAATAGGATCATCATTACATTGGGGCTGCTCTTGGTATATCGTTTTGGTTGCCAAATTGTGCTTCCAGGTATCGATTCTACCCAATTGGGCTCCCTTGTCGAAGGAACCGATCAGGGGATATTCGGTCTTTTGAATGCATTTACCGGTGGGGCATTTTCCAATGCTTCCATTTTTGCTTTGGGAATCATGCCTTACATCTCCGCCTCGATCGTGGTTCAGTTGATGGGAATTGCAATTCCGTACCTTCAAAAACTTCAGAAGGAAGGCGAGAGCGGTAGAAAAACCATCAACCAGATAACAAGATGGTTGACGATCGGTATTTGTATCGTGCAGGCACCTGCCTATTTGTACGGTCTTGAAGCTTTTGGTGTTCCTGATAGTGCTTTCGTACTCGGGAAAGGACTTGACTTCATGGTGCCCGCCGTTATTATCTTGGTAACAGGATGTGTGTTTGCAATGTGGTTGGGTGAAAAAATTACGGATAAGGGAATCGGTAACGGTATATCGCTACTGATTATGATTGGAATTATTGCTACGATGCCACAGTCGTTCGTACAGGAATTCGTCTCCAGAACGGCAAACAATACGGGAGGACTGATGTTCGTATTGATTGAGGTCATTGTTTGGTTTCTTGTTATCCTTGCGAGTGTTCTGTTGGTAATGGCTACCCGACAAATTCCGGTGCAATATGCCAGAAGAACGGCATCCGGGGGATATGAGAAGAATGTAATGGGATCAAGACAGTACATTCCCCTAAAATTGAACGCGTCTGGGGTGATGCCAATTATTTTTGCACAAGCGATTATGTTCGTTCCCGGATTGATCGGGGGCGCATTTGACGATACGGCCGCCGGACAATGGATTCAGGTACAGTTTAGTGATATCTTCGGATGGGCCTATAACATTCTATTCGCTCTTTTGATTATCATTTTTACTTATTTCTACACCGCGATTACCGTGCCTACCAATAAGATGGCCGATGATTTAAAGCGAAGCGGAGGATTCATACCAGGCATACGACCCGGAAAGGAAACAGGTGATTTCTTGGATAAAATTATGTCGTTGATAACCCTACCAGGATCTATCTTTTTGGCATTTTTGGCCGTATTGCCGGCCATCGTTGTAAAACTGATGGATGTACAGGCCGGTTGGGCCCTATTTTATGGTGGAACTTCCCTTTTGATTATGGTAGGTGTCGCAATCGATACGGTACAACAGGTAAATGCCTATTTGTTGAATCGGCATTATGATGGCCTTATGAAGACAGGAAAAAACAGAAAAGTAGCATAATTTATGGCTAAACAGGCAGCAATAGAACAAGATGGAAGTATCATAGAGGCATTGTCAAATGCGATGTTTCGTGTTGAACTTGAGAATGGCCACGTAGTGACCGCACACATCTCGGGAAAAATGCGTATGCATTACATCAAATTACTTCCCGGGGATAAGGTGAAATTGGAGATGAGTCCGTACGACCTAACAAAGGCTAGAATTACTTATAGATATTAAGACACAGGGATGAAAATTAGAGCATCAGTAAAGAAAAGAAGTGCCGACTGCAAGATTGTTCGCAGAAAGGGCAGGTTGTATGTAATCAACAAAAAGAATCCTAGATTTAAACAAAGACAAGGATAATTATGGCAAGAATTGCAGGTATAGATATACCAAAACAGAAAAGGGGTGTAATTGCCTTGACCTATATCTTCGGAATCGGTAAAAGCAGGGCCAAAGAGATTTTGGAAAAAGCAAAGGTGAGCGAGGACACCAAAGTGTCCGATTGGAACGACGATGAAATAGGTCGTATCCGTGAAGCAGTAGGTTCATACACAATCGAAGGTGAGCTGCGTTCCGAGACTCAATTGAGTATCAAACGTTTGATGGATATCGGATGTTATCGTGGTATACGTCATAGATCTGGTCTTCCACTAAGGGGTCAACGTACCAAAAACAACTCCCGAACAAGAAAAGGAAAGAGAAAAACGGTCGCCAATAAGAAGAAGGCTACCAAATAATACGATGGTACCGAGCATTGAGTAAACAGTATCAAGTAGGTTTTGCTTCAGAAGCCCGAAAAATACATACTACTTACTGTTTAGTACCGAATACAAGTAGAATATGGCAAAGTCAAGTGCAAAAACAGCGAAAAAGCGTAAAGTAATCATCGAGTCGGTTGGTGAGGCTCATGTTACTGCGTCGTTCAACAATATTATTATCTCCTTGACCAACAAAAAGGGAGATGTAATTTCTTGGTCCTCGGCCGGAAAAATGGGATTCCGAGGCTCCAAGAAGAATACGCCCTATGCTGCGCAAATAGCTGCCGAAGATTGTGCTAAGGTAGCACACGAAGCAGGTCTTAGAAAAGTAAAGGTATACGTAAAAGGCCCCGGTAACGGTAGGGAATCCGCTATCCGATCCATTCACAATTCAGGAATTGAGGTAACCGAAATTATTGACGTTACCCCAATGCCGCACAATGGTTGTAGACCTCCCAAGCGAAGAAGAGTTTAATAATCATAATCATTAATTTATATTTCAATCGAAGTGTAGTGAACGATTATCGAAGGATAAGCCTTAATTCATAATCACACTTCTAACTATAAGAAAATGGCAAGATACACAGGACCAACTAGTAAGATAGCACGTAAATTCGGGGAACCGATCTTCGGAGACGACAAGGCCTTCGAAAAGAAGAGCTATCCTCCGGGGCAGCACGGACAGAACAGACGTCGCGGCAAACAATCGGAATATGCTATCCAGTTGATGGAGAAGCAAAAGGCTAAATATACCTACGGTATTTTAGAAAAACAATTTAGGAACATTTTTGCCAACGCGAAGCGAAAGGAAGGTGTAACCGGTGAAATTTTGCTTCAATTATGCGAGTGCCGTCTAGACAATGTCGTGTACCGTATGGGTATTTCCAACTCGAGAAGGGGAGCAAGACAGTTGGTTTCCCATAGACACATTACCGTAAACGGAGAGTTGGTCAATATCCCATCCTATACATTGAAGGCCGGTGACGTCGTAGGGGTAAGGGAAAAATCAAAATCACTTCAAACCATCGGTGATGCCTTGGCTGCCAATAGCAAGGTATACGAATGGATTACCTGGAATTCCGAAAAAATGGAGGGAACCTTTGTTTCCGTTCCCGAGAGAATTCAAATTCCGGAAAACATCAAAGAACAATTAATCGTCGAGTTATACTCAAAATAAACCAACACGGATCCACATTATGGCATTATTTAATTTTCAGAAACCCGATAAAGTAATAATGATCGATTCCTCAGATTTCAAAGGGAAGTTTGAATTCCGCCCTTTGGAGCCTGGTTATGGATTAACAGTTGGGAACGCATTAAGAAGGGTATTGCTTTCAGCATTGGAAGGCCATGCGATTACATCGGTTCGTATCGATACCGTAGAGCATGAGTTTTCTGTAATTCCCGGTGTAGTCGAAGATGTTACCGAAATCATCCTCAACTTAAAACAGGTTCGGTTTAAGAAGCAAATCGATGATTCGGAGGCAGAGACCGTATCGATTTCAGTAAGTGGGAAACAGCAAATGACCGCAGGGGATTTTCAAAAATTCATTTCAGGATATCAGGTACTGAATCCTGATTTGGTTATCTGTAATATGGACCCCAAGGTAAACATCAATATGGAGATTACCTTGGACAAAGGGCGAGGATACGTACCTGCGGAAGAGAATAAAAAATCAGGTATGCCCTTGGGCACCATTGCAGTCGACTCAATCTTTACCCCTGTAAAGAACGTTAAATACAGCATCGAGAATTTCAGGGTAGAGCAGAAAACCGATTATGAAAAGTTGGTTTTTGAAATCGAGACCGATGGCTCCATTCATCCGAAAGATGCATTGACCGAAGCGGCAAAAGTATTGATTCACCATTTTATGCTCTTCTCCGATGAGCGAATCACCCTTGAAGCCGATGAAATTGCACAAACGGAAACCTATGATGAGGAGTCGTTGCACATGCGACAGTTGTTGAAGACCAAATTGGTCGATATGGATTTGTCGGTACGCGCCTTGAATTGTCTAAAAGCTGCCGAGGTTGATACCTTGGGGGATTTAGTTTCCTTTAACAAGAATGATTTGATGAAGTTCAGGAACTTCGGTAAAAAATCACTGACCGAATTGGAAGAATTGGTCATCAACAAAGGTCTGAGCTTCGGTATGGACCTTTCAAAATACAAATTGGATAAAGATTAATTTACTTCTATTAGAAGGGAAAATCCCGGACAAGGAAGTCAATAGCAATAAAAATGAGACACGGTAAGAAAGTCAATCATTTAGGGAGAAAAGCGGCCCACAGAAAGGCAATGTTGGCCAATATGGCATGTTCCCTGATTGAACACAAAAGAATAAATACCACAGTGGCCAAGGCCAAGGCCTTGAAACAGTTTGTGGAGCCCTTGATTACCAAATCAAAGGCAGAAAATAATCTCACTACTGAAAAAGGCACCCATAATCGCCGCGTGGTTTTCAAGAGCCTGCGCGATAAATATGCGGTAACCGAGTTGTTCAGCGTAGTTTCCGAAAAAGTAGGAGACAGGCCGGGAGGTTATACGCGGATTATAAAGTTGGGGAATCGGTTGGGAGATAATGCCGATATGGCGATGATAGAGTTGGTCGATTTTAACGAGTTGTACAATGCCGACAAGCCTAAGAAGAAAACTACCAGAAGAAGTAGAAGAGGCGGCAGCGGAAGTAAAACACAGACGCCACCGGTTGCCGTGGCTCAGCCAGCAACGGAAGCACAGAGCGACACTGAATCAAAGGCAGATGACTCGGAAGAATAAGATGTCGATAAATAATAATAATTTAAAAGGATAAGCCTAAAAGCTTATCCTTTTTTTATGTTTTTTTGTAAAACCCTTAAAAAGTTGAAGTACATATGAAGTACCAAGCAAGAAAGAAAGCATTGATATTATTGGCCGATGGCACTATTTTTTATGGAAAGTCGGTAGGCGACAAAGACGGTACCGCGTTCGGTGAGGTATGTTTCAATACCGGTATGACCGGTTATCAGGAGATTTTTACAGACCCCTCCTATTACGGACAGTTGATGGTGACCACGAACGCCCATATCGGGAACTATGGAACCAATGAGGATGAAGTAGAATCCGAGTCCATTAAAATAGCAGGTCTTATTTGTAGAAATTTCAGTTACGATTACTCACGTCCGGCCGCAGATGCCAGCTTACAGGAGTTTTTGGATAAGAACAACCTTTTTGCCATCTCGGATGTCGATACCCGTGCGCTGGTGAGCTATATACGGGACCATGGAGCCATGAATGCCGTTATTTCCACGGATGTTGAGAACGTGGAAGGCTTGAAAAAGCAGTTGGCGGAAGTTCCCAGCATGGAGGGGCTGGAGCTAGCATCGAAGGTATCGGCCAAAAAACCTTACTTCTTTGGTGACGAAAACGCGACCTACAAGATTGCCGCCTTGGATATCGGAATCAAAAAGAATATCCTGAGGAACCTGGCGAAAAGGGATGCCTATATCAAGGTATTTCCTTACAATGCGTCCTTTTTGGACATGGCGGCATGGAATCCAGATGGATACTTCATTTCAAACGGGCCAGGCGACCCGGAACCCCTGACCGATGCAATTGAAACCGCCAAAAAAATGATCGCTACGGACAAACCGGTTTTTGGTATCTGTCTCGGCCATCAGGTCATTGCGTTGGCCAACGGTATATCTACCTACAAAATGCATAACGGGCACAGGGGTATTAACCACCCTATAATCAACCTGCTTACCGGTAAGGGAGAGATAACCTCCCAAAACCACGGTTTTGCCATTAATAGGGAAGAAACGGAGGCGAACCCCGATATTGAAATTACCCACGTGCATTTGAACGACCAAACGGTTGCCGGTATTCGAATGAAGGACAAGAATGTTTTTTCAGTACAATACCATCCGGAAGCAAGCCCGGGTCCGCACGATGCCGAGTATTTGTTCGATCAATTTTTCGAGATGATCAAGTCGGTCGACACGGTATCGGTTTCCTAGTTTAAATTAGCGTTATATCTGGATGAATAACCCTGTCGCCAACGGCCTTTTGAGCCGCTGGTTTCGTATCTTTGGGTTATCGAAAACCAATCATAAATAAGAAACAAATGAGTATCATATTAAGCGTACACGCAAGACAAATATTAGATTCAAGAGGCAATCCCACAGTAGAGGTCGATGTCATTACCGAAAATGGCATCATGGGTAGGGCAGCGGTTCCATCAGGAGCCTCTACCGGAGAACACGAAGCAGTCGAACTTCGCGACGGTGGCAGTGCTTTTATGGGCAAGGGGGTAGCCAATGCAGTGAAAAATGTAAATACGTCCATCGCCGACGAAATTTTAGGGATGTCGGTTTTCGAACAAAATCTAATCGATCGGATAATGATCGACCTTGATGGTACCCCGAATAAATCAAAATTAGGCGCCAATGCCATTTTGGGGGTTTCATTGGCAGTCGCGAAGGCTGCTGCGAACGAGTTGGGTTTACCGCTATATAGATACGTTGGCGGCGTTAGTGCCAATACCTTGCCGGTTCCGATGATGAATATTATCAATGGAGGTTCCCACTCCGATGCGCCCATTGCTTTTCAGGAATTTATGATTATGCCGGTGAAGGCGAAGAGTTTCTCCCATGCGATGCAAATGGGTACTGAAATTTTTCACAACCTCAAAAAGGTACTACATGATAGAAATTTGAGTACCGCTGTGGGAGACGAAGGAGGTTTTGCGCCGAATTTACCCGGAGGTACCGAAGATGCCTTGGACACGATTGCCAAGGCGGTCGATAAGGCCGGTTACCGATTAGGAGAGGATGTAAAAATCGCCTTGGATTGCGCATCGGCCGAATTCTACGTTGATGGCAAGTACGACTATACAAAGTTCGAGGGTGATAAAGGAGTAGTTCGTACCTCGGAAGAACAGGCGCAGTACTTGGCTGAGCTCTGTGGAAAGTATCCGATTATTTCCATTGAGGACGGCATGGATGAAAACGACTGGGACGGCTGGAAAGCCTTGACCGATAAAGTAGGGGATAAAGTACAACTGGTGGGAGATGATCTGTTCGTGACCAATGTGGAAAGACTCTCCAGAGGTATCGAAAATGGTATTGCCAACTCGATTTTGATCAAAGTGAACCAAATAGGCACCTTGACCGAGACCATTGCAGCGGTGAATATGGCGAAAAACGCGGGATATACCTCGGTCATGTCGCACCGTTCAGGGGAAACGGAGGACAATACGATAGCAGATTTAGCAGTCGCCTTAAATACGGGACAGATTAAAACCGGCTCCGCTTCCCGTTCCGACAGGATGGCCAAGTACAACCAGCTTCTACGTATCGAGGAAGAATTGGGTGATATGGCCCACTATCCCAAAGAGAAGGCGTTCAAGGTGCAATAGTAGGTAAGGAGATTGACCTAAGCCCCTTCACTTCCAATCGTTGAACTGAAGGGGTTTTTTTATGAAATGGGTCCTATTGGTACGATTAATTTGAATATCTTGTAACTTCTCAAAAACCATGAACGCTTCATGAACAACTTTCTTTTCGTAGCGGCTGAGAACGATGCATTACCTGATTGCAAGGCCGGAGGTATGGGAGACGTAGTACGTGATGTACCCCGACAGATTTCGGAAAGGGGAGATAGGGCACATGTGGTGGTGCCTTCCTATTCCCGATTGCACCAAAACGGCACTTTAAAGACCCATCTTCATTTTCGGTTAAGGGGTATCGACTATACCGCAGAGCTATATGAGGTAGTTCCTAAAAAGGAGTTTGGGAACCTTCACCACTATGTCATCCACCATCCCGAAATAGAGGAAGGCGATATTGCCCACATTTATCACAACGATCCAACAGAACCTTTCTATACCGACGCCATCAAGTATATCATCTTTTGTACGGCCGTGGCGGAGGCTTTAAAAAGGGAGGCTTTTGGAAAAGTAGACGTGGTGCACATGCACGATTGGCATTCTAGCTTGGTCTTGTTTTTAAAAAAATATCATCCTTCCTATAATGGCCTAAAAAAAATGCGCTACGTGTATAGTATCCATAATTTGGCGATTCAGGGTATACGACCTTTTGGGGATAATTATTCTTCCCTTGAAAATTGGTTTCCGGAATTGGAATTGGATTATGGGGCACTCATGGATTATAGATACCAAGATTGTGTAAACCTTATGGCGGTTGGTATTCGTTTTGCAGATGCAGTGCATACCGTATCCCCTTCGTATAAGGAAGATGTTCTACGACCAAGTTCACCCCCGGAATTCATAGGTGGTGAGGGCTTGGAAAAAGATTTGTTGGAAGCGGATAACGAGGGGAGGTTGTTCGGCATATTGAACGGGTGCAATTATAGCAATATCCGTGTAGCCGCTAAAGGAAAGCTCTATCGAAATACGGTCAAGGCGCTGTTTAGATGGTTACAGGAAGAATCTAAAAAATACAAAGCCGATTTTCTCGCCCATACCGGGGAAAAGGTGATGCGATACGTACAAAATCACCCCAAGTTCATCGTCTCGAGCGTAGCGCGACTCACCGAGCAGAAGTTTTATTTTTTTAAACGTTCACCGGAAGCTTTTGTTGAAATTCTTAAGAAGCTCGAGAAGATCGACGGTATTTTTATGTTGCTAGGGACCGGAGCCCCAGAGTATGAAGATCTCTTTAGACAGATGAGCTACGACCACAAGAATTTTATTTTTACCAATGGTCAGTCCGAAGACCTTATAGACTCTATTTATTTGGAATCAGATCTCTATTTCATGCCCAGCTTGTTCGAGCCTTGTGGTATAAGCCAGATGTTGGCCATGCGTAATGGAAATCCCTGTTTGGTGCACCATACGGGGGGGCTTAAAGACACCGTATCACATTTGAAAACGGGCTTCTCTTTTGACGGTGATACCTATGACGAAAAAATAAGGAATATGTTGACATGTTTCGACCTCGCTCTGGACGTTTATACCAATGACCGGCCACAGTGGAAAAGAATCAAGGCAAATGCAAAAAGAAAGCGGTTTACCTGGAAGAAATCCGTGGATGAATATTACCGCTCCCTATATTTACTCTGATGCCTTTTGTTTACTGATTATGGGGCTTTCGGACTTTGTTAATTAAACTCTAAATAGAAATACCAAATTGTTAAAACGGGCTGTTTTTATTAAGTTTACAGTTCATTTTAATCTTAAGTAAACCCAACATATGTCAGACAAAGCTACCTTAGAATACAACGGTCAGAAATACGAATTTCCAGTCATAAAAGGCTCCGAGGACGAGCTTGCCATTGATATAAAAACACTTCGCGCCAGTACGGGTGGTTTGATTACTATCGATCCCGGTTATAAGAATACGGGCTCCTGTACAAGTGCGATCACTTTTTTGGACGGTGAAAAAGGAATTCTGAGGTATCGAGGGTATTCCATAGAGGACTTGGCTGAAAAGGCCGATTTTCTGGAAGTGGCCTATTTGCTGATATTTGGGGAACTCCCCGACAAAGAACAACTGCAAAAATTTCATAACGACATCAGGGAAGAGTCCCACGTCGATGAGGAAATGAAAAAAATATTGGATAGTTTTCCAAAGTCTGCCCATCCGATGGGCGTACTTTCCTCCTTAACGAGTGCTTTAATAGCCTTTAATCCTTCCACCGTCGACGTTTCGTCGGAAGCTGCCATGTACCACGCCATAGTCCGAATTCTGGCCAAGTTTCCAGTATTGGTCGCATGGACCTTAAGAAAGAAAAAGGGGTTGCCGCTAGAATATGGGGACGATACACTGGGTTATGTGGAGAATATACATAAAATGATGTTTAGAAGGCCCGGCAAGACCTACGAAAAAAATGAAATCGTGATAGAGGCCTTGGATAAATTATTGATCTTACACGGGGATCACGAACAGAACTGTTCGACTTCTACCGTACGTATTGTGGGGTCATCGCATGCCGGCCTTTTCGCTTCCCTTTCTGCCGGTATCTCAGCGCTATGGGGTCCATTGCACGGTGGTGCCAATCAAGCAGTACTCGAAATGTTGGAAGCCATCCAAGCCGATGGCGGGGATACAAAAAAGTACATGGCGAAGGCAAAGGATAAAAACGACCCCTTCCGGTTAATGGGTTTTGGTCATAGAGTGTATAAAAACTTTGACCCTAGGGCTAGAATCATCAAAAAGGCAGCGGATGAGGTATTGGGTGATTTGGGTATAGAGGACCCCATCTTGGAGATTGCCAAAGGATTGGAGAAAGAGGCCTTGGAAGACCAATATTTTGTAGATCGGAAACTCTATCCAAACGTAGATTTTTACTCTGGGATTATCTACAGGGCTTTGGGGATTCCAACCGATATGTTTACGGTGATGTTTGCCTTAGGCCGATTGCCCGGATGGATTTCCCAATGGAGGGAAATGCGTTTGAACGGCGAACCCATCGGTCGCCCCAGACAAATTTATATAGGTGAAAATCATCGACCTTTTGTGGCGCTGGATGCACGTTAGTCCCGGTTTCTCACTAAAAGACAAAAAAGTACCCTTCCAACTTGTTGGGAGGGTACTTTTTTTACACGCTTCAACAATACTATATTTGCGAAAAATTTTAGGCCATGCTCCATTTGAATGTCAATGACGAAATATCGACCTTAAAAGCCGTGGTACTCGGAACAGCGGAAAGCTGTGGGCCTGTTCCGAAGCCCGAGGACGCCTATGATCCAAAATCTTTGGAGCATATCCTGGCCGGTACCTATCCCAAAGAAGCCGATATGGTCAAGGAGATGGAAGCGTTCTCCCAAGTACTTAAAAAGCACGGAGTGCAAGTTTTTCGTCCAGAGGTCTTGAAAGATTGCAACCAAATATTTTCGCGGGATATTGCCTTTGTAATCGAGAACAAGTTGATAAAGGCAAACATACTGCCTGATCGTGAAAAGGAATTTGACGCCATTCTGCATGTCTTGGACCGGATTGCGGATGAAGATATCATTATGTGTCCCGAAGAGGTGCATGTAGAAGGAGGGGACGTAATGCCCTGGAACGACTATATTTTTATCGGGACCTATACCGCGCCCGATTACCCAAATCAGATTACCGCACGAACCAATCAAGAAGCGGTGGATTTTATTTCGCAAAAGTTTCCGCATAAAACGATCAAGTCATTTGAACTGAGGAAGTCTACGAATCCACGCGAAAATGCCTTGCATTTGGACTGTTGTTTTCAGCCCTTGGGAAAAGGAAAGGCAATTCTGCATAAAAACGGATTTTTGGTGGAAGAGGAATATCAGTGGCTTGTAGACTATTTTGGGAAAGACAATATTTTCGAAATCACTGCCGATGAAATGTATGAAATGTTTAGTAATGTCTTTTCAATTTCACCCGAGGTGGTCGTTTCCGAACAGCATTTTACGCGACTCAACAGTTGGATGAGAAAACAAGGGTTCATCGTTGAAGAAGTCCCCTATGCTGAAATCGCCAAACAAGAAGGGTTGCTTCGGTGTAGCACATTGCCGTTGGTAAGGGAGTAAGCATATCAAACGCAGACGCCCTCGCTTACATTGAAGGTCCTCTGTTCAACAATGGTCACCACCCCCTCAAAGGATATATCCAGCAAAAATTGATCGGTTTGTACGGGGAGGCAATATTTAACGGTTCGTAAAGCGATGATCTGATATCCCGAGGAAGTAGTTTTTATTCCACTGGCACCAACGTCATCGTATCGATAGAAATATCCCATTGCCTCTATCAAATTTAAGGCGTCGCTCTCTGAATCAATAGTGCCTAGGAAGCTTTGAAATTCCTCTAAAGTATCGAACAGGAAAAAGTCATTTCCTTCCCTAGCGAGTACATAATCCGCGCAACATCCCGGCAAACAACCGATACTGTACCCCTGTACTTCCGATACGAGGGTATTCAGGGCATCCGCACAGTCAACGGCAGTTGACGGGCAGGCAGTTCCAACCGAATGGATTATCCTGAAATATTCCTTATCCATACAGTCCCCGTTTCTGAATTCATAGAAATCATAGGGTTTCGCAGGGGCAAGGGATTCAAAAATCATCGGTTGGGAGATGGCCTTGAAACCCGAGACATCCAACGAATCATCCGATTTATTACAACCGAGGAATAGGGAGAAAAACAGTACTGCACATATCCTTAAAATGGCACCACGGCTTCGTAAACGAAATGTTGATTTTTTTTGGTTGATCATAAGCGGGAAAAACTACCTTTGTTTACTAAGATACTATTTTAGACAATGGTTGCTTAAAAAAGAAGAAATGCAGATTACGAATACCATTTTGATGGTTCGCCCGGTTAATTTTCGAATGAACGAGCAGACGGCGGTGAACAATTATTTTCAGGAAGACCTTGACCTTCAGAACAAGGAAATCAATAAAAAGGCCCAGGCGGAGTTCGATGCCTTTGTAAATGTCTTAAGAGCGCATGGCGTACATGTTATCGTGGTCGACGATACCAAGGAACCGGATACCCCAGATTCCATATTTCCCAACAACTGGATTTCTTTTCACGCCAACGGTACGGTCGTGGTCTACCCTATGTTTGCAGAGAATCGCAGAAATGAACGGAGGGAAGACATCCTTGACTTATTGGAGGCAGAGGGCTTCCTAATCGATACCGTAATGGACTATACTGCTGCAGAGGAAGAAGGGGTCTTCTTGGAAGGTACCGGTAGCATTTTGAAAGACAGGGTGCATCAGAAGGCTTATTGTGCGCTATCCGAAAGGGCCCATGAAGAATTGTTTATCGAGTTCTGTGAAGACTTTGATTGTTTCCCCGTTATTTTTACGGCCAATCAAACCGTAAATGGAGAACGACTTCCCATTTACCATACCAACGTGATGATGGCCATGGCAGAAAATTTTGTGGTTATCAACCTCGATGCCATCGATGACAAAAAGGAACGTGCCGAAGTAGTGGGCCATCTAAAAAGGGACGGTAAGGAAATCATCCCCATAAACGATGAACAGATGCATCATTTCGCAGGGAATATGTTGCAGGTCATCGGAGCTGATGACCAACGCTTTATGGTGATGAGCACGGCCGCCTATAATAGCTTGACACCAGATCAGATAGCGACCATTGAAAAACATTGTGCTATTATCCACAGTCCCTTGGATACCATCGAGACTTGCGGGGGTGGTAGCGCCCGGTGTATGATGGCCGAGGTATTTTTACCCCGGAAATAGGCGGGCCTGGGGAAATCTTTGGTTTGGTTTTATCTCCAAGGCAAATCATCCCATCAACGGTGATTTATTTGAAAGAAAAGGTTGATGGTAGTATCTGTCTCCTGTTGCCCGGTACAACGCATTCGCCAAGGCGGCAAAAATAGGTGGAAAGGTAGGTTCGCCCAGACCGGTTGGGTCGATTTCATTTTTAACGAAATGCACCTCGATTTCCTTTGGGGCCTCACGCATTCGAATCATGCGGTAGGTATCGAAATTACTCTTTTCAGGGATGCCGTCCTTAAAGGTCAGCTCACCAAAAAAAGCGTTGCCGATACCGTCCACGATACCGCCTTCGGCCATATTTTTAGCACTATCGGGATTCACCACGATTCCACAATCCAACGCACAAAACACTTTTTGGACTACGGGCTTCCCATTTTCCACAACCACATCGAGCACCTGTGCCGCGTAGGAATTATGGCAGAAATAGGCCGATACGCCCCTACTTACCTTAGGCGCTGCTTTTTCCCAATTTGATGTTTCCTTTACCAACTTCAACACACCGGCATACCGATCTGCTTCGTAGTCATTATTCTCCCCGACTGGCCTATTCTTGGCCCTATCCAACAATTCCAATCGAAAATCGATGGGGTCTTTACCGGCAGCCTCGGCAACTTCGTCCAAAAACGATTGCTCGGCGCTGGCCATGAAATTGGATCGTGGTGCCCGGAACGAGCCTACCGTCAAGTTGGAGTCTATGGTCCATTCCTCGGCCAAATAGTGTTCCACGGCACCTGCGGGAAAGCGGTTCTCGGCCAATGGACTTTCCGGAATACCGCCGGCATTGACGTGATAGGCTATAAGGTTGTTATTGGCGTCGAGTCCGGCCCTCATCTTTGCCAGGTACGCCGGGCGATAGATACCATCGGTCATATCGTCCTCGCGGGTATAGATTAGTTTAATGGGGGCCTTCATCCTTTGCGAGATGAGTGCGGCCTCAACCAGCCAATGGGCGTAGGAACGTCGTCCGTAGCCGCCGCCCAGACGTGTCATTTGAATGTCGATGTTTTCCAACGGCATCCCCAGTCTGGCCGACAAGGTTTGTTCGGTAAATTCCGGTTTTTGCAAAGGCCCAATGAGTTCCGCTTTTTCGCTGGTGACGTCGGCAAAAAAGTTCATCGGCTCCATGCAGTTATGGGCCAAAAAAGGCGCGGTATAGGTGGCTTCTACGATTTTGGCAGCTTTTTTGAAAGCCGCTTCGGGATCACCATCCCTACGTTTGACCACCCCACCCTTTACCGCCATTTTTTCCATCTGGGCAAAATGATCTGCGGTACTTTCCATACCGGCAGGGGTGTGTTGTTCCCATTTGCTTCCGAACCGGTCGCGGGTTTCCGTTGCGTCCTCGATGGGTTCGCACTCGATTTTCAACGCCTTTTTGGCGTTTAGGACTTCCCAGGTCGAATTGCCTACTACCACGGCGACCTCATTAAAACTTCGGGTATCGAAAAAGGTCTTTTCATAGTCCTCGTTAAACACTTTGATGGTAAAGATATCCTTGATGCCCGGGAGTTTTCTGGCCTCGGTATCATCGATAGATTTCAATCGCAGCCCAAAAGCGGGGGGATGTACGATCATGGCAATGAACATGCCCTCTCTATGGATATCGCTACCGAACAAGGGTTTGCCGGTTACGATTTTGAGTCCGTCGACATTTTTTTTGGAAGTACCGATGATGTCAAAATCGTCTATCGACTTCAATGGTACCTCTTCCGGTACGGGAAGTTTGGCCGCCGCCGCCGCCATTTCACCATAGCCTACCGATTTATCGCTTCCACGATGATACAGTACGCCCGCTTCGGTGGTTACTTCCCCAACGGGCACCTGCCAAGCCTCTGCGGCAGCCGCTATGAGCATCTGCCTTGCCGATGCCCCTGCCAATCGTAAACCCGACCAGCCTCTGCGTATGGCCTGGCTCCCACCTATGAATTGCCGCGTAAACGCATCGGTATTCAAGGGGGCCTGTTCCACGAGGACGTCGTTCCAGTCTATGTCGAGTTCATCGGCCACGATCATCGGCATAGAGGTCTTTACATTCTGCCCCCCTTCAGGATTGGGCGATAGGATGGTGACCAAACCGTTTTCACCGATTTTCAAATATCCGTTCATCTCAAACCATTCCTCGGGCATTTCCTTGGCCGTCATGGTTTGGGCCTGCCTATCGGTACATGAATTCAAAAAGCTAAAACCCAATACGAGCCCACCTCCGGCCAAGCTGGTGTTTTTGATGAAGGCCCTTCTTCCGATTGCGGTTTTTTTAAGTGGCATAAGTGCGATTAGTTTTAAGGTTATCCTACCAAGGGAGGTCTGTCCGAAACAAACGGTTGCCGATAATGCCGTCTTCCCGTCGCCTTGTAGAGCGCGTTTGCCAAAGCCCCGAAAACAGGGGGGAAGGGGGGTTCGCCCAATCCGGTGGGGTCGATTTCATTTTGTACAAAATGAACCTCGATGTGTTTCGGGGCCTCGCTGTGACGAATGATTCTATAGCGGTCAAAATTGGTTTGTTCCGTGCTGCCATTCTTAAAGGTAAGTTCCCCGTACATGGCGTTGCCCACCCCATCTACAATAGCGCCCTCGGCCATATTGGCCGCCGCATCGGGATTCACTACAATACCGCAATCAACGGCACAGACCACTTTTTCGACTTTCGGGCTGTCGCCTTCCATGACCACATCGACCACGTGGGCGGCGTAGCTATTATGACAGAAATAAGCGGATACTCCCCTATGGACTCCTGCGCGAGTTTCACCCCAGTTCGCTTTTTCACGTACCAGCTTCAATACCCCGGCCAAACGGTCTGGCTCATAATCGTTTTCTTGTCCCACAGGATTATTTTTGGCCCTTTCCAATAACTCCATCCGGAAATCGATAGGGTCTTTTCCGGCAGTTTCGGCCACTTCATCCAAAAATGCCTGTTCGACCCCGGCCATAAAATTGGAACGCGGAGCCCGGAATGCCCCGATGGTGATATTCGAATTGATTTCCCACTGTTCCGCCAAATAATTGTCGACGGCCCCTGCGGGAAAACGATTGGCGAACAAGGGTGTCTCGGGGATGCCGCCTGCCTTTACGTGAAAGGCCACCAAGTTGTTGTTTTCATCCAATGCGGCCCTATAGGTGGCGTAGTATGCCGGTCGGTAAATACCAAAGGTCATATCGTCTTCACGACTATAGACCAATTTCACGGGTGCTTTTACCTCTTTGGAGATGAGGGCCGCCTCTACGGCATAATGCCCATAGGCCCGACGTCCGAAGCCACCACCCATACGTGTCAGCTCAATGTCTACCTTTTCAACGGGTATTCCCAAACGGGCGGCCACGGTAGGTTCGGTCAGGCCTGGTGCCTGTAGCGGTCCTGCCAATTTCGCCCCTTCGTCGGTCACATGGGCAAAAAAGTTCATGGGTTCCATACAGTTATGGGCCAGGAAGGGACAGCTATATGATCGTTCGATAACTTTTGCGGCATTTTTGAAGGCGGCTTCGGGCTTCCCATCTTTACGTGCGGTTGTTCCCGTTCTCGTTGCCATTTCGGTCATTTTTTGGTAATGGGCTTCCGTGCTCTCCAGACCTTTGGGAACCTTCACTTCCATTTCGGTACCAAAACGATCCATTTTGAAGGTCGAATCGGCAATGGGTTCCCATTCCGCTTTCAGGCGTTTTTTGGCGTTCATCACCTCCCAGGTGGTTTTACCCACAATGGCGATGAGACTGGTAAAGGCATTGGTATCAAAATAGCCTCTTTTAAAACCATCCTCCATGGTCTTTATTTCCAATACGTCGACGATTCCCGGCATGGAACGTACTTCGCCGGCATCAAATGATTTCAACTGAAGGCCAAAGGCGGGTGGGTGTTCGACCATGGCGATCAATGCACCTTCGTACTGGTAATCGGTACCGAACAAGGGTTTTCCCGTTACGATTTTTTTGTTTTCCACGCTCTTTTTCGAAGTGCCGATAATGGTAAAATCCTTTATGGCCTTCAAAGTAACCTTTTCGGGCACGGCTAATTTTGAGGCGGCGGCTGCCATTTCGCCGTAACCCGCCGAATTTCCGGATGCATCATGACTCAAAATGCCCTCGGAGACCGTGATTTCGGCAACGGGTACCTGCCATGCCTGTGCCGCGGCTTCCTTTAGCATCTGTTTGGCGGTCGCCCCGGCCATTCGAAGTCCTTCCCAGCGACGACGGATGCCTTGGCTGCCTCCGGTGAATTGCCTTCCATACAGATTGGCGTCGAAAGGTGCTTGTTCTACCAACACATCTTCCCAGGCGACATCCAGTTCATCGGCCAGGATCATGGGCATGGAAGTAATGACTCCTTGCCCAAATTCAGGGTTGGGCGCCATGATGGTTACCAGTCCGTTCTCCCCGATTTTGAGATAGGCATTGATCTCAAACCATTCCTTGGGCATTTCCCGAACGGCCATCGTCTCTGCCTGTTTGGGTTTACAGGCGTTTAAAATGCTAAAACCCAAGACCAAGCCACCACTGGCCAAGCTGGTATTTTTAATAAACGCGCGTCTTCCAATTTTTGTTTGTATCGGTCTCATTGTTCCCGTTTTTTGGATTAGGCGTTCGTTTTGGTAGCTGCTGCGATTTTAACGGCTTTCTTGATACGCGTGTAGGTGCCGCAACGGCAGATATTGCCGTTCATCGCCATTTCGATTTCCGAATCGGACGGGTCCGGATTTTTATCCAGTAAGGCTGCCGCCGTCATAATCTGCCCTGCCTGGCAGTAGCCACATTGGGGAACATCCACTTCGAGCCATGCCTTTTGCACCGGATGGTCGCCATTTTCCGAAAGGCCTTCGATGGTGGTGATTTCCTGATTGCCTACGGAAGCCACCGTAAGCATACAGGCTCGAACGGCTACGCCGTCCATGTGCACCGTACAGCTACCGCACTGCGCAATTCCGCAGCCGTATTTGGTGCCGACTAATTGTAAGTGGTCTCGCAGCACCCAAAGTATGGGCGTGTTCGGATCTACGTCTACCTGCTGCGTTTTTCCGTTGATGTTTAAATTAAATGTTGCCATGATCGTAAAGATTTCCTTGAAGTTATAAATTATATTGAATGTCTGTGCTATTAAATTCAACCTTCATCGCATTTAATATGTTAAAGTTTTTACGGTATGCTTAATCTAAAGAATTCCTTGAACGCTCTGCCCGCCCCTGCCAGAATATGTTCGGGAGGGCGTGCCGCTCGAACCGGCCTCCAAGATAATCGGTTCCGAGAGTTTTTTTAGTGTTCGATTTCATGGGTGTCGCGCACACTGCTAAAGGTCAGGTCGAGCAATTTCCATTCGTCGCCTTCCTTTTGATAGAATTCCGTTACGGTAAACTCGTTTTTAACGTCATTTCCCCTAACGTGGGCGGTAAGCGTAATGCGGTTCCAGAGTACGGCGGTGTCATCCCCGAACGTTTCTACCGCTACGTCATGAACCTCGGCATTTTTATACCAAATGCTTCCCGATTCGATGATTTCGAGCTCCCGGTCCTTTTTCCAGGAACCGCTCATGTGCACAAATTTTGATTTGTCATGGAAAAGGGTTGCCAGTTGGTCCACATTTTTATCGGCCATCCATCGCCATTTTTGCTTGGAGAGTTCCTTGATTTCTTCTTTGATCCCTTGTGCAAAGGATGACGCACAAATTAGGGTCAAAAAAAATACGGATAGAAAATTTTTCATTTTTTATATGTTTAAAAAGTTACTACTGAATGATTTTTTAATTTGGCATGATCATGACTTTTCAACTCGTCATAAACAAGCTGTTCAAAGCTATGGAATAGTTAAGATAGTCGAGTTACCCCATTTACGGATTTACCTACCATTTTTACTGATTTGGACGTGCTATCGGTCTTATTTACAAAACTTTAACTAAATTCGGAAAAAGAAAAATGCGTATGGCTTCAACGAAAGATTTGGTAAAGGTGGATGACTATTGCTCCAAATTCAATCTGTCAACTTTGCATCCCCTAGTCAGTGTACATGACCTTTCGGAGGGCACCATTGATAGGCGGGAACATGTCGATGCTGTCCGATATCATTTCTACGGTATTTTCCTGAAACAGGGGGAGGGCTGTATTTTAAGATATGGTCGTCAGAACTATGATTACCAAGATGGGACCTTGGTGTTTTTGGCACCGGGGCAGGTAGTGCATGTCGGACATATCGATGCTAATTTTAAACCGTCGGGTCATGCGCTTTTGTTTCATCCAGATCTGCTTCATGGCACCCACTTGGCCAAAGCGATTAGCGACTACAGTTTTTTCTCCTATCTATCTCATGAAGCACTCCATATCTCAAAAAAGGAACGACAATTGGTGCTGGACCTCTTTGATACGATACGAACGGAACTTTCCCAAGGAATAGACAAGCACAGCAAAGAAGTCGTCGTAGCCACTATCGAACTATTTTTGAAATACTGTATGCGATTTTACAATCGGCAGTTCATTACCCGGGAAAAGGAAAACCTTGGAGTAATCCAACGGTTTGAGATTTCGTTGAATTCCTATATTCAATCAGGAAAAGCCAGAGAGCTGGGAACCCCTTCGGTCAGCTATTTTGCGGAGGAAGAGAATCTGTCTTCCAATTATTTTGGCGACTTGGTGAAAAAGGAAACCGGAAATTCGGCCCAGGAGTATATACAGGCCAAGCTTATCGATATAGCGAAGGAAAGGGTCTTCGACCCTGCTAAATCGATCAGCGAGATTGCCTATGAATTGGGATTCAAGTATCCACAACATTTTAGTCGTTTGTTCAAGCAAAAGGTCGGCTATTCGCCGAATGAATTTAGGAGTTTGAATTAAACGGCTATGTACATTAGCTCTTTTATGACAATAAAACCAAGCGTTTCTACGTTGGTGCATTAGGTGTTTTCAGTTATGAAATTCAGGTGTTTTCTGCTTCTTTTAATCTTGTTCGTGTCTTGTACAAACGGCGAAGTTGAAGTTGTTCAAGAAGAAGTTTCCGAGATTGAGCCCCGTTCATTTTATATGGGTTTTACCGGTTTCCCGTACGATCTGACCATAGAATCGCAGGTAGACACCTATGAGCAGGTAGCCGCAAATGGGGATATCTTTTTGAACCATTTAGATCATGGGGTTCCGTGGGACGAAGCACTGAACGATTTGCCCTTTCCGGAGGAAGTACAAAATACCCTGGAAATTACCCGAACCGGTTTACAACCGGGGACAAAGGTTTTACTTACCGCAACGCCTACCTCCCAAGATAGAAAAACCCTCTCAAGATATTGGAACAACGAGGGTGCCCATCAAGATTTGCCGGTAAATTGGCAGGGTAAATCCCTGGACGATCCCGAAGTGGTAACGGCTTACATCAAGTATTGCAGACGAATCATCGATGAGGTACGACCGGACTATTTTGCCTACGGTATTGAAACCAACGCCACTTTTAAAAAGGAGGATGCCGAGTTCAACGAATTCCTTTCCTTGATCGATACGGTGTATACCAGCTTAAAAACGGCTTATCCAAACCTACCTATTTTTTTGACCTTGCAAGATCAATCTTTTGAAAATACAGATGAGGAGTTGTTGGAAACCTCAAAAATGTTATTGGAATTCTCCGATTTTATAGCGATGAGTTCGTATCCGTTTTTAGACTATTCCGATTTACAGCGAGATGCAGACCCCGCATTGTTCGAAGACGACTGGTTGGCCGATTTCAGAAATCTTGATCCGAACAAGCCATTTGCCATATCGGAAACGGGTTTCTGTGCCGATGACCTACTCATCGAAAATTTAGGGATTGATATAAAGGCTTCCGAAGAATGGCAGGCCGAATATATAAACAAGCTCTTCAACGCTGCCAACGACTTGGATGCCGAATTCGTTCTTTGGTTCGTTTTTCGCGATTATGACGCCATTTACGATAAGACCCAGAATCCGCCGGATATTTTAAAGATATGGCGCGACAATGGGTTGTTGGACGGTGACGGAAAGCAGCGTCCCGCTTTTGCTCGGTGGCAAGAATGGAAAGCCCTATCGAAGGATTGATGGATTTCATTAACCGTTTTAGTCCTTTGGATTACCCATTGATCATCTGCACCAATTTAAGCCTGCTGTTGATGCCGATTTTGGTGTAAATTCTATGGGTATGGTCCTTAACCGTTTGTAGACTTATGAATAAGTCATCTGCAATCTGTTGATTGGTTTTACCTTGGCAGATTTGGTCGATTATTTCCTTTTCACGTTTTGTGATTTGATATTTCTGGAAAAGCAGGGCTCTCTTTTCCTCGTTCAGATATTCGACCCGTACGGGGGAGAACACAGCATCGGACGTAAGCCTTAGGTAAAAAAGTGGTACAAAGTTCGATAAAAAATAGAGCAGTAGCAAGGGAGCAAAGATCCATGGATCGGTATCGTGAAATATAAGAACAACGCATCTTAGGGTCAACCCTAATAGTACAAGCAGTGCAAATCTGGTGATGATATTCCTATAGGACATTCTGTACTTTTTTGAATGGTATACCACCATGCTTACAAAGAAAACTATAGGCACCGTGTCTAAAAACAATACCAATCCGATTTGGATATCTATCAGTTGATTTCCAAGACCCCAATAACTCGTATCCAAAGTCACCAATAAGCCCCCAAGGGCGATGATTATTGCCAATATGATGAAATGAATTAGCCAAAACTTTTTTTTTGGCTTCACCTCTACCAAGGAATATCCCATTTTAACAAGCATTATCCAAGAAATAATAAGAAAGGGAACTCCTAATATCGGCAAAAAGTTAGCGACCATTTCGATCATCTCACCACCTGTGTCTTTTGAGGAAAGAAAGCTTCTCATAAAAATCTGTGCCCAGATTCCATAGAATGAAAAACCAAAAAAAGTGATTAGATAATAGAAATAGTCCTTGTGGAATTTAGTATAGTAGGTAGTCGTAAACTGATGGCCGAACCAAATACTGGCAAAGGCTATTGCAATAGAAAAAACAAATACTATGAAGTAGGTTAGGTCTAGCAATTGGTATGGTTTATAACTTAAAAGTACCTAAATACCCTTAACAGGATTACATACCTTGGTAGTGATTTTAAAATCACTACCAAAGTTGGAAGGAATCTTTTCCTGGTCCCTTTATATTTACCGAAATAAAATACCAAAAAAATGGAAACAACCAAGGAAAGAAAGCCCGAGGCGAGCATTATAGGTAGTTATAGATTTGGTTGGCAGCAGTTGTGGAAGCACTTTTTGTACTTTTTTCTGATTCTGCTTATCGTAGCGCTTGCGGAATCACCGGCTTCTATGGCCCAGAAGTCCGAATTGGAAAATGGAGGCGTGTCGTTCGTTTGGCAAATGCTTTCCGCCGCCTATGCCCTGTTGTTGCTTCCTGTTATCACCTATGGGGGCAATCTTTTGTATTTAAGGGGGATTCGGGACGAGGAGATTGATTTTTCAGAGCTGTTTGTTGGGTTTCGGGAAAAGTACCTGCCCATCGTCTTGGCAAATCTCATAAAGTTCGCTCTGGTTGGTATCGGCCTTGTTTTTCTTATCATCCCAGGTGTCATCCTGCTCTGTCGCCTGGTCTTTGTTTCTTTATTGGTCATGGACAAGGATATGGAGCCCATTCCCGCCATCGAAAAAAGCTGGGAAATGACCAAGGGCCATGGATGGAAGATTTTTGGAATGGGGCTGCTGGCCATACCCGTGTTCATAATTGGTCTGGTCTGCTTTGTAGTAGGTGCCGTCGTCTCGGTAATGTGGATTTACGCGGCCTTTACCGCATTATATCATGCCATCGATTTAAAGGATCAGCAACGATTGCTGGAGGATGGCTTCTAGAACGGCGATAATTCATGTCTTACCGTTTGAGATTTTTAATCCCTTCAAACAAAAAAATTGCGGTCATGACTACCATAAATAGGGCAAACGGTAAGGAGGTAATAATGAGCAGTTTCTGAACTGCCTGCAATACATCGATATCCGGTTTTACATTTCCTAGAACCAGCAGGGCCATGGTGGCTAACAATACGAATACCGACCATAGCAGCCGATGTCGTTTGCTGGGATGCTGTTTTCCTTTATCGGTGAACATGCTTAGAACAAAAACGGCCGAATCGACCGAGGTGACCAAAAAGCTAATCAACAAAAAGATGGTAACGAAGTTCAGCACCGTGGCGAAAGGATAGTGTTCAAAGAACACAAAAATGGAAGAGAAGACATTCCCAAATTCATTCTGGTATGAGCCCCAACTTTCAATCAGTTCAAAGGCGGAGGCCCCGAATACCGAGAACCAGAAAAAGGTACCCAGTGAAGGGATGATCATTACCCCCAACAACAGTTGACGCAGCGTTCTTCCTCTGGAAATACGGGCGATAAAGATGCCCGTAAACGGCGCCCAGGCCAGCCAAAAGGCCCAGTAGTAAAAAGTCCAATCGGTCAAAAAGCCCATTCCCGGATCATACCTCCCTATTGCCAGGCTCATGGGCACAAAATCGATTACGTAATGAAAGGTGGCTTTGGCAAACGATAGAAGAATAGCCCCCATGTCACTGGCAAAAAACACAAAAAGTAAAATGATGAGGGTAACTAGGATATTGAATTTGGAGATGACCTTAATGCCCTTGTTCACTCCCTGCCAAGCCGAGTAAAAGGCAATCGATGAAATAACCGTTGCTAGCAGGAGGGTAGTGCCCAATCCAAAATCCCCGTCGAAAAGGTGGTTGAGGCCGCCGTTGATTTGGGCGGTACCCAATCCGATAGCGGCGATTAGACCAAAGACGGTAGTAATAATGGTCATGATGTCAATGCCATTCCTCGCCAGCTTATTGGTAATGGTATTGTCGATGGCCGAACTTACCAGCACTTTTTTCTTCCGTACAAACAGGGCGTACCCGATGACCATGGCAAAGAGGCCGTAAAAGGCCCAGGCGGTAAAACCCCACTGGTAAAAGGTGAATTCCAAGGCCAGGATTTCCGGTTCCAGGTTGGAAGGAAAAGGGGGGTTCTGCTGCATGAAAACGGGCTCTTGCACGGCACGTAACAAAATACCGGCTCCCATCCCTGCACTATAGAGCATGGCCGTCCACGCCCAGAGCGAATGTTCGGGTCGTTCATCGGGTTTCCCCAATTTTCGCTTGCCCAGGGGAGAGAAGGCAACCCCCAGTAGTAAGAGCACGCAACCCAAGCCTAGATAGAGATAATAATAGCCGAAATACGCCCGTACCCAAAGGGATGCCTGTTCAATCACTATATAGCTTGCTTCGGTCGCAAAGAATACCACGAGCGTAAACAAGAGGATGATTCCTATGGAAAGAAACAAAAGCGGGTTTTTGAGTTTTGGGAGTCCAGACAATGGTTCGTAGGGTTAGTTTGTTTTAACGCGGTTTGTAGATGAGGGTAAAATATTGGCTCTGACCCAAGTCCGACTCCAACACCGCCTTATATTCCTTGGAATCGCTTTCAATCAGGATGGCCGCAGTATTGGGTGCTACCTCCCCGAGATTTTCGGCATATAGGGTGATACTATTGGTGCCCGGTCGTAATCGCACCTTAAAACCTTGTTTCTTTCGCTTCAGGGGTAGTTTTTCTACGACAATCTTGTCGTTGAGGTAGATGGTAACCACATCTTTGTCGATGTTTCTGTGATCATAAAGACTAATAAGAACATCCCGTTGCCTAACCGTATAGCTTTTATTACTGTCGATTAGTTCCCGTTCCGCCAGCTTTTTGGGCCGCTCCGTTAGTGCCGAGACGGTCGAATCATCGGTCTCGTTCGTCTCGATCGGTTTTACAAAAACCCCCGTAACCGTCACATCTTTCCGAAAGTCGATCGGGACCCGCCCTAAGCCGTTTTTCTGAAGTGCAATGGTAATAAACTGATAGAGAGTATCTGGCCGAATGATAAACGTAAAATGCCCGCGTCCCGTAAAGCTTGGGGGTGGCCTTACTTCCAAGGTCGGTAAGACTGCATTCGATTCGACCAAATCAAAAATATCTTCTGACACCCTTTCCATATGTTTCGAAGGGAATATGTTGATAGGATACGAATACCCACGATCGTCGAGTTGCCTACCGATAATCCAAAAACCTACTTCGTACGCCCTATCTGGATACAAGGGGGTATCGAGCTCCACACTTAAAATGGACTCATATCCGTCGGGGGCCAATTTCGGGATACTCAGCTCGGTGATTTGAAATCTGTACTCCGTGGTATTCGATTCTTTTCGTTGGCTACGGACAAGGGATACCGAAATCGATACCACGATGAAGAGCAGAATGAAATTTTTTGATTGCAGAGGCATCAGGCTTTGGCAATATTGCGGATCATTCCGCCAAAGATAAAGTAATGAAAAGGAACGATGCTGTACCAGTACAATCTTCCCCGAAGACCCCTCGGCCTAAAAGTGGCGGTCTGATACAGAATGTTTTCCTCATCGATCTTAAACTCGAGCCAGGCCTCACCAGGGAGTCGCATTTCGGCGAACAGCAATAATCTACGCTCTTTTTTATCGGCCAACAGTACCCGCCAAAAATCGAGCGAGTCACCTGGGTACAATTTGTCGGGATGGGTACGCCCCCTTCGTAGGCCTACCCCGCCCCAGGCTTTGTCGATGAGCCCCCTTATTTTCCACAACCAATTGCCATAGTACCAACCGTTTTCGCCACCGATTTTCCAAATATTTTCCAGGACACGTTTTGGATCATCCACTTTTAACCTTTGCTCGTCCTTAAGGACCCCGAACTTGGGAACCTGAATGAATTTACCCAAGTCTTTATGAAAACGCCCACTGACCATGCTGTCTTTCCAACTACTGACCACCAAGTTTTGCTCGATTTTTCTAAAAGCCATTTTAATCGCCTCCATATAGGTATGGGGTTTAATTCCCAAAAGTTCCTGCAGCCGGGTATCCTTGGCGACCACTTCGACCTTCATACTATCGACCAGGTTTTTCGCCAGTTTATAGGAAGTGGAGGTCACAAAATACAACCAGTACGAAGAGAGTTTGGGGGTCATGATGGGTACGGTTACGATCCAATTTTTAAAACCCCTTGCCTTGGCATATTGCTGCATCATTTCTTTATAACTCAATACATCGGGACCGGCAATATCGAAAGCATCGTCATAGGTCTTTTCATTCCCCAATACACCAGTCAAAAAAGTGATGACATCGCGAATCGCAATCGGCTGGGTTTTGGTCAGCACCCATTTTGGGGTAATCATAAAGGGCAACTTTTCGCATAGGTCGCGAATAATTTCGAAGGAAGAGCTCCCCGAGCCCACAATGATCCCGGCTCTCAAGACCGTTAATGAAAACTTTCCATCGGAGAGAATGTCCTCCACATTTTTACGTGACTGTAAATGCTTGGAAAGATGCTCCTCGTTGGCGATACCGCTGAGGTAAATCACCTGTTTCACCTGTGTGTTTTCTAAATATGTATTGAAATTCCGGGCAGTGGTCGCTTCCATTTCGTCGAACTCCTTGGTCGAAGAGCTCATGGAATGAATCAAAAAATAGGCTGCTTCGATGTCTTTGGGAATCTTTCCATCGACCACTTCCTTCAAAAAATCGATTTCTACCACTTCGATTTTGGAACGGGTTTCCGCATCGACGGACAGTCGCTCCTCATCCCTGACTGCGCAAACTACCTCATGCCCCATTTCGAGTAGCTGGGGCAATAAACGCATTCCGATATAACCATTCGCACCGGTCAATAAAATCTTCATTTATTCTAGGTTTTGTTTAGGGACTCCTTGTTGTTTTACAGGACTTCCGGCCGATGATGCAATAGAGCGCTAAGAGCAAAGAAGGAATATCGATGGATAGCCATATTTTGCTTCATTTACCAGGAGTGTCATTTTGGTGCCACGTACCAGACCCCGGGTCTCGCGTCTGCTACGTATTTCACAAATCCTCAATAGAGGTCGGTGCGTTATCGGCTTTATAATCCAACATTTTTCGAAAAAATTTCTGCACCGCCTTGGTATCTGCCTGCACCTTGACGAAGTGATTGTCCCGGTACACCGAATAAATGGCCAAATCGCCTTTGTAAACCGTGAGTTTGTAATAGGGAATGATCAATGCAAAGGTTTCCAGCAGCGAACGAAACCGCAGGATGATTCCTTTGGGACGCAATTCTATGTTGCAGGAATCCCTATTGTTGTCCAAAATCAACAGATTTCTGATTTCCACGCTAGACTCCGTAATGAATAACTTGGGTGAACCGATACCCCCCATGGCCCAGCGTTCCTTGAGTGTGAAGGGTTTGCCCACCGCCTCGTCGATTTTTTTAGTGATTTCCTTATTGTTATAGGATACATTTACGAGCATTTTTTTCTTTCAGTAATTTTTTATAAAGTTAACCTAAAAAATGGGATTTTCAGGTCGCTGTACCTGGTACACTTATTCGTAAAGGGTTTCTTATACCTTGGTAGTTACTCCGCATAATGACAGATGAAATCGGTGCCGATTGCGGTCCTCTTTCGCGGGGAAAGCCCAAAAAATGATTAGTTTTGCAGGCTTATAAGTGTTGAAAATATGAACATTCAGAAGGTATTGGAAGCAAAGGTCAAGGAAGCGGTTCTTGCTGAATTTGACACGGAATTGCCAACGGTAGAGTTCCAACCTACCCGGAAAGACTTTGAAGGGGATATCACCGTCGTGGTTTTTCCCATGCTTCGTTTCGTAAAAGGAAATCCGGAACGGATCGGCGACCAAATCGGTACATTCCTGGTGAAGGAGGTCGAGGCGGTGGCCGACTTCAATACGGTAAAAGGTTTTTTGAACATTGTTATCAGTGATGCTTTCTATCTCCATTTTTTCAATTCGATCAGGGACCAAAACGACTATGGGTTCGCAAAGCAAATCGGGAAAGATGCTGTAATGGTCGAATATAGTTCGCCCAATACCAACAAACCGCTGCACTTGGGGCACATTCGAAATAACCTCCTAGGGTATTCGGTGGCCGAAATTTTGAAGGCTTCGGGAAAAAAGGTATATAAGACCCAAATCATCAATGATCGCGGCATCCATATCTGCAAAAGTATGCTGGCTTGGCAAAAGTGGGGCAATGGGGAAACACCTAGAAGTACTGGACTAAAGGGCGATAAACTGGTCGGAAACTATTATGTGGCTTTCGATAGGGCCTATAAGGAGGAGATGGCAAAAATGATATCCGAGGGTATCGACCGTCAAACTGCCGAAAAGGAAGCCCCGATTTTGTTGGAAGCCCAAAAAATGCTCCAGCAATGGGAGGCGGGAGACAAGGAGGTCGTTGCCCTTTGGAGAACAATGAATAGCTGGGTGTATGAGGGCTTTGACGAAACCTATAGGAATCTAGGGGTCGATTTTGACAAGCTGTATTACGAGAGCGACACCTATTTGTTGGGAAAGGATGTGGTGGCAGACGGACTCGAAAAAGGGGTTTTTTACAAAAAGGAAGATGGCAGTGTGTGGATCGATTTGACCGACGAGGGCTTGGATGAAAAAATTGTATTGCGTTCCGATGGCACTGCGGTCTACATGACCCAAGATATCGGTACCGCCATACAGAGGGTCAAGGACTATCCCGATATCGGGGGCATGGTATATACCGTTGGCAATGAGCAGGACTATCATTTTAAGGTACTGTTTCTAATCCTCAAAAAACTCGGTTTTTCCTGGGCGGAAAAACTATACCATCTTAGTTATGGGATGGTCGATTTGCCTAGTGGTAAAATGAAAAGTCGGGAAGGCACGGTGGTCGATGCCGATGATTTGATCGATGATATGACAGCGACCGCCGCCGGTATTTCAAAAGAGTTGGGGAAACTGGAAGACTACTCCGAGGAGGAAAAACAGCGACTGTACAAAATTATCGGTCTCGGGGCGTTAAAATATTTTATTCTTAAGGTAGACCCTAAAAAAAGAATTCTTTTCAATCCGGAGGAGTCTGTGGATTTTCAGGGCAATACCGGTCCTTTCATTCAGTATACCTATGCACGGATCCAATCGATATTGAGAAAGGCCCATCAGAACAAAGTGATTTCAACGGCCAAAATCGAAAAGCTCGATAAATTGCATCCAAAGGAAAAGGAATTGATCAAACAGTTACAACTATTTCCAGAAACGATTCGGTTAGCGGCCGAAAATTACAGTCCGGCCTTGATTGCGAACTATACCTATGATTTGGTGAAGGAATTCAATTCCTTTTATCAACAGGTATCCATTCTTGGGGAGACCGACGGACCAAAAAAAATCGTTAGGGTACAGCTTTCGAAGAAGGTAGGGGAAGTCATCCGCTCTGCTTTTCTACTCTTGGGCATCGAAGTACCCGAGCGAATGTAAGCAGTCGAATCGGTACAATTAAATCGGGTTTTCGAAGTTGTTATAGCATATGGTTGCCCCAAAGATCTTTGCCATCCTGGCAGGACTCTATATCATCGGTTATGTACTGTATATCATTTACTATGCGGTCGGGCTCTACCAGTTCAATCCTTTTGTGAAATTGAAACCGCTTACCCGCCAGGAGCAAGCCTTTTTAACGGAAAACTTCCCCATTTATGGTAGATTACCGTTAGAACTGAGGGAAAGATGTGAGAAACGAATCGTTTGGTTCCGAAGTAGAAAAAAGTTTGTTTTTTACGGAAAAGTCGCTCGACGGGCCGACGTTCCCCTGCTATTGAGCGGTACCGCGGTGTTGATGACCATGGGACTTAAAAACTATCAGATGCGGCGGTCGTTGTTGCGACTCATTGTTTATCCATCACGGTACTATTCCAGGATCAATAAAAGACACCATTTCGGAGAATATAATCCGCGGTTAAAGACCTTGATATTCTCGGCGGAGCAGTTATGGAAGGGCTTTGAAGTTCCACATGATAATGTGAACCTTGCGGTACACGAATTTGCCCATGCCCTTATTTTTGAAATGTACAAGAAGCGAACATGGGAGGCAAGGAAGTTTAGAGTGGGACTTCACAAGATAAAAGAACTCTTTCTGTTGGAAGGTTTCGTTGACCGGTTGGAGACTACCCAATATTTTCGAGAATACGGAATGACCAATTTACAGGAGTTTTTTTCGGTAGCCGTGGAACACTATGTGGAGACCCCGGAAAAATTTTATGAAGACTTTCCCGAATTATATGCGCTTATCAAAGGAATGTTGAAGTTTGAATTTAGACCCCTTGATACCAATAACGGAAAAAAGGCCGCTCCGGGGGGAGCGGCCTTTTAACAACCAACTAATTAACGATAATCAGGCTTCCACTTTCGAAGTGGCAATTACCGCTAAATTATAAACAACCAAACCAAATCCTATTTTATTTATGGCATCGCCTATGTTGTATATCACGTCCATATTAAGGCCAGTAAAGATACCTTCGTACCAGCCTGGGGTTCCTGCCATATATCCAATCGGATAAATAGCCCAACCTACCAACACAAACCAGCATAGGGTCTTGTGCGCACTGAGGACAGCACCTCCGGCTTCCACAGCCAATTTTTTGGCCGAACCGAACCAGATTTCGTAAACGATGATGAAGTAAGCGATACCGGAAATTAGCCCCCAGAACCACGCTTGATCACGATAAACGGCTTCACCGAAGTAGCCGGTTACCAGCATCACTACCGATAGGAATATCAGTCGCCACATCAACGACCTTTTGGCTCCGGCCACCTTAAGAATCAAATAGAACTCCACACACATTAGCGGTACGGTCAAAACCCAGTCCACATAGCGAAAGAAGGTAGGGGACTCACCAATGGTGGCCCAGTAGTCACGCATATACCAATAGTGTACTGCCGCGATAAAGGTGATAAGGCCCGATACCAGGATCGAAGTTTTCCACTTGCGGTCAAAATTGTTCATGGAAAGAAAGAAAAAAGCAGAGGCGGCCATCATGGCCATACACCCTACGAAGAAGGTGAAACCCACGTAATCATCCGTTGCCATTTTGGCAACGAGTGGTAAAGAAGTCATTAAATTTCCCATAATTTATGAATTAATTGTTTTTGTTTAAGTAAATTTACTAATACTTAAACATTATAGTTTAATTATTTTGTTAAAATTTTAAACAGAATGAAAAATGAACCTCTTTATTTTTCTAAATTGACCAATATTGCCATTGTGGCGACCTTCTTTGCCTTGTGGATAGCCATTTATTTCAGTAATCAGGTAGAAAACACCCTGGCCTATGTATTGATCCTTACTTTTGGGATGTTGCACGGGGCCAACGATTTGAAACTGATACAGAAGAGCACAAAGGAAGCCACGGGGGGAACCAGCTTTGCCGTGGCCCTTTCACTATATGTCTTGGTGGTTCTGCTAGGATTCGGACTTTTTTATTGGTTTCCGTCCTTTGCCTTTGTTTTGTTTATTGTGGTAAGTGGTTATCATTTTGGGGAACAGCATTGGGTTTCCAAGATAGACTCGACGAGCTTTTCGGTCCGGGTTTTTTATCTGTCGTACGGACTATTGGTACTCGGAATGCTCTTCGATGTGCACCAAGATGCGGTCACCGAGGTTATCGATAAGATTACGGGCCATCAAATACCTGCTGATGTATACCAATGGCTACTATGGATTTCCGCGGCTGTTTTCGCGCTCCTGTATTTGTTTCTATATACTAGGAAGAGCATCCATGCAAATTTGATTAAGCAATTGTTTTTCCTACTCGTTTTTTTCGTTGTTTTCAATACCGCCTCATTGTTATGGTCCTTTGCGATTTATTTTATTCTTTGGCATTCGCTTCCATCCATCGCCGACCAAATCATTTTTTTATATGGAAATCTCAGTAGTGACAGTTTTCTAGGTTATGTGAAGTCTTCTTTTATCTATTGGCTGGTAGCTGCGGTGGGCGCCGGCTTTTTATTATTTTTTCTAAAGGACGATATGGAGACATCGCTGTCTTTCTTCCTAGCTTTTCTAGCGGCCATAACTTTTCCGCATGTGCTCGTCATCGGTCGCCTAAACCACCATTAGAAACGCACCCTAAAACTAATATTGGGCGTCAACCCGAGGGAACCATTTTCCACTTTTTCGATTTCTTCCTCCGGGTTTAGTCGATAAAAGGTGTTGAAGATGTTTTGGCGGTCTGTAAAATTCAGTACCGATGCACCCACGGTAGCAGCGATACCTTCCCCGATCTCAAAATCGTATATCGCCGAAAAATCAGCTCTTACATATTCGGGAAGCCTACTAGTGTTCGGTTCCGAATAATTGATTCTAGCCGGAAAGAAACTCGAGTCGATGGGGTCGTCGACCAAGGGCTCTGTAAAGGGTTTACCCGTTCGGTAGTTGAGCCCTATGGCGAGCTTTACCTTCCCCAAGGTATAGGTTCCGGCAAGCGTAACGGTATGCCGCACATCCAAATTGTTCGGGAACTCCGGGGGTACCTCCGTTTGAAAATAATAATCATTGAGGTTATAGGTATAGCTTCCCCAAATACTATAGGTATCGGTTTTCTTGTTGATCAGAAACTCTAATCCCTTCACATCGTATTGACCGATCTCGCCGTTAAACTGGTTTTGGTTCTGAAAACCTTGGGTATCGGTACTGATCCCTTTTACTTCCTTATAGAAGCCCTCAAGCCCTACGAATAAGTTTTCCTCATCATAATTGACTCCGAAAGATCCCTGTTTGCTTCTCGTGACCGGGAGGTTCACCCCATCGGAAATGATCCATCTTCGTTTCTCGATGCCCAAAAAATTCTGTTCCAGATCGATAATTTGGTTCGTGACCTGACTTTTGAATTCGCCCAAGGCAATGAGTTTCCACGACCGGGCTATTTCGTAATTGATATTCAATCGGGGTTCTGGTATAAAATCCTCAAAACTTTCGGGATTTTGGTAGTAGTTGAGTCGCACCCCTGCCTTGGCAAAGAACTTTCGATTGGGAGACTTATAGGCAATCTCCGAAAAAAGGGCATGGGCTCGCATGATGCGTTTCACATTACTGTCAAACGGAGGCTGCGTCACAAAAGCTTGGTTGGTGATGCCCGTCTCGGTAAACTGATAGCCGTTGAGCCAATCAAGACCCCTATTTAGTTGAAGGGTGGTATTCATCCTGACTCCCGTCTCTTTTACCTGGTTTACCTGAATTAGTTGCTGTATGGGATTGGGATACCTATTTTGGGCCTCCAGATCATAACGCGTATGGTAGAGATTCAAATACGTGGAAAACTTCCCGTTCCAATCGCTTGAAAGGCTACCACCGAACGAAAGGTTGGTCTGATCGAGACTGCTATCGGTCGATAGGTTGGTATCCGTTGTGAGCCTCGAATAATCAAGGCGGTTATTGATATTGATAAAACTAAAGCGCGCTTTGTGCTTATTACCCAAGTCGTACAATAACTTTCCGGTGAAATCGTAGAAATAAAAATCGGCGTCCTGATCAACAACTTGGGTGTCCTGGAAAGCCCTACTCGAAAATTGGTTGTAAGTCGGAGTATCAAAAAAATCGGTGAGGGAACGGCGCGCCGAAATTTGAATGGCCAAATTATCGCGTAGGGGTATTTGTGCATATACGTCGCCGCTGATTAGGTTAAACCCGCCCCCGCCAAAAAAATCCGCTTCGATGGTGTCCTTGGTACGCATATCGATAATGCCGCTGACCCCATCGCCGTATGCGGCGCTCGAACCATTCTTAACAATCACCACTTCATCGGTCAAGTACGGATTAAAGGCTGATATCAGTCCAAAAAAGTGCCCGGATTGATACATTTTGATACCATCCCATAGCAACAGATTTTGGTCATTGCTACCCCCGCGAATGTTGATGTCCGAAACGGTTTCGTCGATACTCTTTACCCCGGGTAGTGCCTGCACCGTCTGTAACACATCCGGCTCTATTGACCCGGGAAGGATTCCGAAGTCCGCTGTATTCAGCAAGATACTCGCATCGGTCTGTTTGATGAGACCCGTAGTAAGGAACTTATAGACCACTACTTCTTCCAATTGGTTGTAAAAGGGAGCTAGCAAAACATTTTTACAGGGATTGCCCATTAACAGCTCTTCCGCCTCGACAAAGAGGGTCTTATATCCTAAATATTTAATCTGGAGGATGGCTTTTCTGGGGATGTCTTTCAGGGTAAAATATCCTTCCGTATCCGTGACGAGACCTATTTCGCTGTCCAATACCTCCACCGTGGCTCCAGGAATCGTATTCTCCTCAAAATTATCGAGGACCCTAGCGCAGATATCTACTGTCGTGCTTTTGGCAAGGGCGTAGTAGCGATCATTGAGTTGCTCGATCTTAATCTGGGTCTGCAAGGTTATGTGGTCGAGGATCTGCTGTAGTTCGGTGGCGCCGGGAACCGTGATTTCGATGGTTTGGATATCCTCGTCTACATAGGAGAACTTGATATCAAAATCTTCCTGCAACCGTTCGATGAACGAGATAAGCGAAGTACGGGTACCCGCTTCCTGTGCCCTTATCCCGAAGGAGACCAAAAAAAAGAGTAGATATACAAAAACCAGTACTGGTTTAAGGGGTGTTTTCGGCATAGAATAGCACTTTATTCCCCTCAAATTTAAACTTTATTCGGGAAGGAACGCTAATGCTCTGCAAGGCCAATTCAGCATCCATATTGCTAAACGTACCCGTGTACAATTGGTCAAGGTCAACATTTTCGGTAACGACCTTGATGTTGTGTTGTCGTTCAAATTCATCCAATACATAGCGAAGTGGAATACTCTTGAACGAGCTTTCGCTATTTACCCAGGATGGTACTTCGGTATTCGGGGAGTGGGTGTCTACAAGCGCCCCTTTTATGGCGACCAAGGAAGTACCAGCAGGAAGCCGCTTTTCCTGGCCTTTGAACAATACGCTTACCAACCCTTCAAAACAGGTGACCTCAAAAAAGTCTTTTCGGTGCTCTACATTGAATTGGGTGCCCAAAACGGAAACCGTTCCCGCGTCGGTAGTTACGGTAAAACGTTTTCCTTTTGCCACTTTAAAAAATGCTTCACCATCCAATTCGACGTTTCGTTGCGACTCCCAATTTTTGGAATTGTAAGAGATTTGTGAATCGGCATTAAGGATTACTTCCGAATTATCGGGAAGCACTACTTCTTTATGTTCGGCATATTGGGTCGTGACTTTTTCCCCCAGTGTGTTCAAATAGAAGTAGGAAGCTGTTATCAATACGGAGATGGCGGCCGCCACTTTCAAGAACTTTTTGAACGGATTTAGCTGCACTACTTTGGTTTCCTGCAACGTACGTTTGTTCTTGACGGCCATCAAGGCTTGTTCCCTGTCGAAATGGGGAGCTTCCAAACGCTCCGAAACCTCCCGGATACGGTGATAGGTGGCGTACGCTTCGGACTTTTTAAATTCCGCTAGCTCTGCCTCCGTAAGCTCATTGTTTAGCCATTTTGCCAAATAGTTATCTTGCATAATTTCCAGCTTTACTCTTTATGTAACAACCACTTTTCAAAAAACCCTACTTTATTTATTTGAGACTCAACGTTCAAGGTTCTAGATGGTATTGCTTACCCGGTGAAATTTGAACCTTTCAAATTCCATCAATTTTTTCCCTCAAGGATTTTAGGGCAAGATGCATTCGTTTTTCAATCGCTTTTACACTTACTCCTTCCAATTCGGCAATTTCTGCATATTTCTTTCCATCGATCCTATTTAATAGGAAAGTAGTTCGCTGATTTTCGGGTAGGCGGTTCAGGGCCCGGTCCAATTTTTGCTTGAACTCAGCCTCTTCCATCAAATACTCAGGGGACTCGTTCGTCGTCTTTAGGGTCTTATCGGCATATTTTAGGCGTACCTTTTCGGCCTTGATTACATTGAGATATAAATTATTGGCTACGGTATATACAAAAGACTTTGCTTTGGCGGGGGAGACCTTGGCACAATTCTCCCAAAGCTTTACAAATGCCTCTTGCACAGCATCATGGGCCTTTTCCTCATTGCCGAATTTATAATAAATATAGTTGAAAACCGTTTTTGAAGTATCGTTGAAGATGGTACCGAATACCGATTCTTCACAAACATTATCATGGTTTTTGGTTTCCAATGGAGGTTGGATTTTAGTTTCGTATCAATTAATTCGGCCCGTAAACCGATTATTTTTTCTGTTTTTTAGAAAAAGGCCCATGACCGATAAAATAGGGCATAGGACCCATTAGATAACGCCGGTTTTACCAAAGATATTTCAAAAAAGTTTAAGAATCTTGGTAGGGTGTTTTTCAGATGGGTTGTTTTAGGACTGAAGTAACAACAAATTCCAAATCATTATGAAAAAGTATTTTAAATCTGCGATGTATGCTGGCCTACTTGCTGTCGCTATGACCTTTACCGCCTGTCAAACCGATCCGGTGGATAACCAGGAACCTAACGAGGAAACCACTATGGTAGCGAGTTCGGCAACGGCCCAATTGATAGCGCGAACCGCCTCGAACGACGGCTCTTTTGACAATATTGTCGATGGTTCTAGTTGTTTTGATATCCGTTTTCCATATACCGTTTCAGTGAACGGTTTGGAAATCACCATTAATTCTGAACAGGATCTTTACTTAATTGAAAAGATTTTTGATGCTGTTGATGGGGATGACGATATTTTGGACATTATCTTTCCCGTTACGGTAACCTTGGCGGATTACTCTGAAATAACCATCGAGGGTGTCGAAGATCTTCGTGAACTTGCCGCGGAATGTACCGAGGGCGGTGACGATGACGATATCGAGTGTATCGACTTTATATATCCAATAACGCTGTTCACTTTTGATATCAATTCACAACAGACCGGTAGTGTTACCGTTGAGAGCGACAGGGAATTAAGACGATTCTTTGCTGGCTTGGGTCCGAACGACCTTATCGGTATCGATTTCCCGATCGAGCTCGAAATGTACGATGGCACCAAAGTAACGGTAGATAGCTATCAGGAGTTGGCGGATGCCTTGGAGAGAGCTAAAAATGCTTGTGACGAAGACGATGATGATGACTACAACGATGACGATTTCACCAAGGAGCGTTTGGATAATCTTTTGGTCGAATGCCCATGGTGGGTAAGGGATGTAAGAAGGGATAATCTGAACCAAACCGATCAGTATCTGGAATACCTCATGAACTTCACCGAGGATGGTACGGTTACGGTAACGGGTTCTGCGGGTGGAACGGTAACCGGAACCTGGGAAACACGAATTACCGATTGGCGTGTGGCGTTGGTTCTCGAATTTGAGACCATGATCGACTTTAACTTGGAGTGGTTCGTGTATGAGATCGATGAGGACAAGATCAAATTGTTCAAAGGAGACCATGATAGGATTGTCTTGGAAACTGCCTGTGATTACGAGGAGGAACCCTGTACCGACGACGACATTGTCGCTAATCTGTCTGAATGTATATGGATTGTCGCAAACGCGGAAGGTTCTTTCTTGTCGGAGTTGACCTTGGATTTCTCCAACATGAACATCCATGTGCGTAATCCCAATGAGATGGTGGTCGATGAAGGAAATTGGGAAATCGATAACGGCGTACTCTACTTTAACGATTTGAGCATGGAGATGGCCAATTACATAGGGGAATGGATAGTCATCGATTGTAGGAGCGATCGCTTAGAGTTAAAACGTGGCGATGAAATCCTAGTGATTGAAAGGGAATGTAACTAAAAGGTTTTGAACACCCGATGGCCTTTGGGCATCGGGTGTTCCCTAAAAGCAATAAAAGATGAAAAAGGAACTGATAAACCTGATGGCATTCTTGTTCATTGTGCTCGTCTTCAAGTCCTGTACCAGTGATGATAATGATACCGATACGATCAACGCGGCCGATATGGAAGCGGTAAAAACAGCGGTGACAGCCGGTGAATGGATGATTACCTACTATTTCGATTCCGATAAGGACGAGACTTCCGACTATACGGGATTCATCTTCACTTTCGGTTCCGACGGTGTTTTACAGGCCAGTGATGGTACTATGGCACTTACAGGAGCATGGTCGGTGACCAGTTCGGATAGTAGCGATGACGATAGCATTGAAGACGACATTGATTTTAACATCGTCTTTGCTTCGCCCGAGTTGTTTGAGGAACTCAGTGATGATTGGGATATTGTCAGCTATTCCAATACCAAGATCGAATTGATCGATATCAGCGGGGGCGACGGTAGCACCGACTACCTCACTTTCGAAAAGATGTAGATCTTTTACCCCACACCTTTTTTGCCCCACAACTTGAGAGCGTCCATTGAAAGATGGGCGCTTTTTTTGTCTCCTTCCCAACCTCCCAAGGGAGGTAACGGTTTCCCACCTCTCGGAGCTTGTTCGAAACGGAACCTGCGCACCCTTCCTTTCATGGGGGGCGGTGGAGGGACATATTTTTTGGGTAGTTTCCTCCTTGTTCCCATGGTTATTATTAAATTTGCTTTTCTTCAAAATCAAGCAAGACGATGTTCGATAATTTAAGTGAAAAGCTCGATAAGGCACTACATGTTCTTAAGGGACATGGGCAAATAACTGAAATTAATGTGGCGGAGACTACTAAGGAGGTCCGCAGGGCCTTATTGGATGCCGATGTCAATTTCAAGATTGCCAAGGAATTTACCAATCGGGTAAAGGAAAAGGCCTTGGGTCAGAACGTACTGACGACCCTACAGCCGGGCCAATTGATGGTGAAGATCGTTAAGGACGAACTTACCGAATTAATGGGCGGCGAAACCGAGGGGATCAATCTATCGGGAAATCCATCGGTCATTTTGATGTCCGGGTTACAAGGTTCCGGTAAGACCACCTTTTCTGGTAAACTGGCGAATTTCCTAAAGAAAAAGAAGTCCAAGAACCCCCTGTTGGTCGCATGCGACGTATACCGACCCGCGGCCATCGACCAGTTGCACGTGGTCGGGGACCAGATTGGGGTAGAGGTCTATTCCGATAAAGGTAATTCAGATCCGGTGGCTATCGCGAAAGCGGGGATCGACCACGCCAAACAAAACGGGTATAATGTCGTAATTATCGATACCGCAGGCCGTTTGGCCGTAGATGAAAAGATGATGGACGAGATTTCGGACATCCATAAAGCCATACAGCCCCAGGAAACCCTCTTCGTAGTAGATTCCATGACAGGGCAAGATGCCGTCAATACCGCCAAGGCCTTTAACGACATCTTGAATTTTGATGGGGTGATCCTTACCAAATTGGACGGTGATACCCGTGGCGGTGCCGCAATCTCGATTAAATCAGTAGTTGATAAACCGATTAAGTTTATCGGAACAGGGGAAAAGATGGAAGCCATCGATGTCTTCCATCCTTCTAGAATGGCCGATCGTATCCTAGGTATGGGCGATGTGATTTCATTGGTAGAACGGGCACAGGAACAGTTTGATGAAGAGGAGGCTCGAAAAATCCAAAAGAAGATTGCCAAGAATAAGTTCGGTTTCGATGATTTCCTGAGCCAGATTCAACAGATCAAGAAGATGGGGAACATCAAAGATTTGATGGGAATGATTCCAGGTGCTGGAAAAGCGCTTAAGGGATTGGATATCGATGACGATGCATTCAAGCATATCGAGGCCATTATACACTCAATGACACCCGATGAACGCTCGAATCCGTCAAAACTGAACGCAAGTCGTAAGAAAAGAATCGCAAAAGGGAGTGGCCGTACCATTCAAGAAGTAAACCAGTTGTTAAAGCAATTCGACCAAATGGGTAAAATGATGAAAATGATGCAAGGCGGCGGCGGTAAAAAAATGATGCAGATGATGGGAGGCATGAAGGGGATGCGGTAGCAGTTTGCATTTCGCAGTGGCAGTTGGCAGTGGTGGTATACATGAGCAGTGGCAATTATGACCTTATCTTATGCTGGGAAATGAGTTTTAAAACATTAGGGGGATATAAAAAAGCATTTTCATTGGCAATGAGAGTGTTTGAAGTTTCAAAAGCCTTCCCCAGGGAAGAGACATACTCGTTAACAGACCAAATACGAAGATCTTCGAGGTCTGTATGCGCAAATATGTCGGAAGCATGCAGAAAAAGGAGATATGTAAAGCATTGGATTAGTAAATTAACCGATTCTGATGGGGAGAATTCAGAGACCTTAGTATGGCTCGATTTTGTGAAGGCTAGTAAGTACATTAATGAAGAAACATACTACCAGCTTACTGAACAAAGTGAAGAGGTCGGTAAGCTCATTAACTATATGATCAATAATCCAGGTAAGTTTGGAGTAAAGCCGTTAGAATAAATTTACCTCTGACACAAACTGCAAACTGCCACTGCCAACTGAAGACTGAAATGAAAATACTAGACGGAAGAAAAATATCCAACCAGATTAAGGAAGAAATCGCTGCCGAGGTTGCGAAGATGAAAGAACGGGGTGAAAAAGTACCACATCTAGCCGCTGTTCTAGTCGGAAACGACGGGGCTAGCCTTACCTACGTGGGAAGCAAGGTGCGTTCCTGTAAAAAAATCGGTTTCGAATCGACCTTGATACAGATGCCGAGCACCACCTCAGAACTGGAACTCCTTAAAAAAATCGACGAGCTGAATCAAAACAATGACATCGACGGTTTTATCGTACAGTTACCATTGCCAGATCAAATCGATACCCAAGAAGTAATCATGGCCATTGACCCCGACAAGGATGTCGACGGGTTTCACCCAACGAACTTCGGGAAAATGGCATTGGACATGAGCACTTTCATTCCAGCGACACCCTTCGGTATTTTGGAACTATTGGAACGCTACAAGGTAGATACCAAGGGCAAGCATACAGTGGTCATCGGACGCAGCCATATCGTTGGGCGACCTATGAGCATCTTGATGTCCCGCAAAGGTTGGCCCGGCAATTCTACCGTTACCTTAACGCATAGTCATACCAAAAACATCAAGGACATCGTTTCCCAGGCCGATATCGTGATATCTGCCTTGGGGGTTCCCAACTTTTTGAAAGCCGATATGGTAAAGGAGGGCGCGGTGGTCATAGATGTGGGCATCACACGCGTTCCCGATGATACCAAGGAAAAGGGGTATTATATTACCGGAGACGTCGATTTCGAGGATGTAAGCAAGAAGGCATCCTTTATTACCCCGGTACCCGGTGGTGTAGGGCCTATGACCATTGCCATGCTCTTGAAGAATACCCTGTTGGCACGTGAACGCCATCGGAGTAGGGGCAAGAGCTGACCTGCCTTGGTAAGGACCACTGGAGCGATACTACATTGTTGATGGCATCGTCACTGCCTTTGTCCATATTCAATAGGGTTCTTTGAACTTGATTCGTCTTCTTCCGGAGTGAGGACCTCCAGATCGGTGTATTCCTCATCATTGATACAGCTCGAGGTCGAGAAGGTGAAAGTGAAGATAAGTAAGGCACAAAATAGCTTCTTCATCTTAGTGGTATTAGGAAGGTTAAAACAAGAATTCGGGTTTTTTCTACAACGCTCGAATTTGGATTTTGGTATTTGGAATTTCCCCGAAAAGCCCTACCTTTTCTACAAATAGCCAGACGATGAAAAAAGTCCTACCGCTTTGCACGCTCCTATTAATCGGTTTCATAGGGTGCCAACCCAAGACCAAAAAGAAATCCGAATTCGCTATAAAGGTTTCCTTTTCCGAGGCTGCCAGTGACCAGGCCAAGGACGGTCGACTGTTATTGATGCTCTCCAACAACGAGGAAAAGGAACCCCGTTTCCAGATTAATGACGGACTCAACACCCAATTGATTTTTGGTATGAATGTGGATGGCATGGTGGCAGGGGAACAGAAGGCATTTGACGATTCTGTCTTTGGTTTTCCCTATCCAAGCTTGGCCGAGGTACCCCCCGGTGAGTATCAAGTACAGGCCTTATTGCACGTGTATGAGACTTTTGACCTCTCTACCGGGCAGACCGTTAAATTACCGATGGACAATGGGGAAGGCCAACAATGGAATCGCTCCCCAGGAAATCTCTATAGCAAGCCTTTTAAGATAACCGTGACCGAAAGTGGTATACCGGATGTGGAAGTTGTTATGGATCAGATAATTCCTCCTATCGAAGAACCCGAGGACACCGAATGGATTAAACACATCAAAATCAAATCTGAAAAGCTATCGGAATATTGGGGTAGGGATATGTACCTGGGGGCCCATGTACTTCTTCCGAAAGGATTCGAAGAACATTCCGAGGCAAAGTATCCTTTGATGGTGTTTCATGGTCATTTCCCCTCCGACTTTGGCGGTTTCCGAACCACTCCGCCCGATTCGAACCTGGAGCCGGAGTATTCCGATCGCTTTCAATTGGAAGGCTATAACATCATACAACAGCAAGAAGCCTATGATTTTTACAAACGTTGGAACGAACCCGATTTCCCACGTTTTCTAATTATTGAGATTCAGCATCCCACCCCTTATTATGACGATAGCTATGCGGTCAACTCCGCCAGTCAGGGTCCTTATGGTGATGCCATCACCTACGAGTTGATCCCCTATATCGAAAAAGAGTTTCGGGGCATCGGTGAGGGCTGGTCCCGCTTCTTATATGGAGGTTCCACGGGAGGTTGGGAAGCTTTGGCCGTGCAGGTGAAATATCCGGAGGAGTACAACGGCTGCTTTGCCGCCTGTCCCGATCCCATCGATTTTCGCGCGTATTGCCTCACTAATATTTACGAGGATAAAAACGCCTATTATTACGACAGCGACCATAAGCAACTGGAAGTGCCCAGTCATCGTGATTACCTCGGTCATGTGCAATCGACCCTTCGGGAAGGCAATCATCTGGAGTTGGTCCTAGGCGATAAAAGTCGATCGGGACAACAGTGGGATATTTGGGAAGCTACGTATTCCCCTCAGGGCGAAGACGGTTATCCGGTGCGTATCTGGGACAAGATGACAGGCGATATCGACCACCAAGTGGCTGAATACTGGAAGGAGAATTACGATCTTCGATATATTCTTGAGCGCGATTGGGATCGATTGGGGGAAAAGCTTCGTGGCAAGATCCATATCTATTGCGGTGATATGGATAATTACTATTTGAACAATGCCGTTTACCTGATGGAAGATTTTTTGGAAAGCACTACCGACCCTTACTATGGGGGCGAGGTGTTATATGGGGACCGGGCCGAGCATTGCTGGAATGGCGACCCGGAATTGCCCAATGCCATCAGCCGCCTGCGCTACAACAGCATGTACGTTCCCAAGATCATGAAACGAATTGCGGAAAGTGCGCCTAAGGGGGCGGATCTGACCAGTTGGCGGTACCGGTAGTTTGTGCACAATACATACCAAGTATCGAAGCGGATATCTTAGACTGGCTATAGCTCGTGATGATAAATTTAGGTCTGTATCGAAGCTGGCGCTTTAGGTAATGGCCGCGTCATGATTTGACATTTTGTGTAAACCAAGTATCTTGCTGATTCAAAAGTATATAGTATCCTATACATGATGTCTCCCTTACAGTTGAATACCTCCTATAAATACCATGCTTTGGTCGCTTTTGGAATCAGCCTTTGGTTGGTAATTTTCCTAGTGGTGATTGCACCCTTCGATGCCGCCGACCTGTCTTTTCGAATTCGATTACAAATCTTGCCGTTTTATGGGGTTATTTCATTTTTGTGCTATATGCTGCTGGTTCCCCTGCAAAATTGGATTTTTAAGAAAAAGGGGAAATGGACGATCGTCTTGGAAATTCTATTTGTCGTCCTGTATAATTTGATTGCACTGTTCGGATGCTTTGCCTACTACCAATCGGATGTAATCAACGGCGATTATCCTTTTGAAAAGTTTACCTTCGAAGTATATTACCCCATTTTCTTTATCCTTTTGTCAATCCTTATTTTTGCGCGTTGGTTCTTAAATCGTAAAGTACGGGGTCTTCCAACCGGACAACTTATTATAAAAGGGGATAACAAGTTGGACGTTTTGAAAATCTGCCCTACCGATCTCGTCTGTGTTTCCAGTGCCGATAACTATGTAGAGGTCTGCTTCCTAAAAGAAAACCGAGCACAAAGAAAGTTGCTTCGAACTACCCTAAAGAATGTTCAGGCCCAAGTCCCCGATCTAGTGAGGGTGCACCGCTCCCATTTGATCAATCCAATCCATTTTAAAGAATGGAAAGGAACCAACACCATTGCCCTTACCCAGATGGAAGTCCCTGTTTCCAAAAACTATAAGGAAGCTATTTTGGACGTCGTCCTTCGTCCCTAAAAACCGCAAGTTTATCCCAAACCCCTTAAAATTTAGGACAAAATAAGCGCTCCTCTTTAGTTTTGATCATCAACAAAAAATAAATACGTGATGTCAAAGTATGTAGTGCTAGTAGTGGCCGTTTCCATTTTCCATTTCGGAACCGCCCAAAATAACGAAGCCGATAGCCTTTTACGGCAGCTGGTTTCCAAAAAGCATGTTGTAGGGGCTTCCGCGGGCTATTCGGTCGGTGGTGAAATCTTATGGCAACAGGCCGTGGGCTATGCAGACCGGGAGGCGGATAAGAAGTTTGAGCTTCAAACGATTACCAGGCCTGCTTCGATTGCCAAACCGATGACGGCCATTGCCGTGATGCAACTGGTAGAGCAGGGAAAGGTGGATTTGGATGCGCCGATTCAGACCTATATTCCGTCCTATCCCAAACAGCCCAAGACCCAGATTACCCCCAGGCAGTTGTTGTCGCATACCTCAGGGATAGATGGCTATAAGAATGTAAGGGAAGCACAGACTACAAAAAATTATGAAGACTTGACAGCGGCCGTTGCCGTCTTTCAGGACCGAAAGCTACTCTTCGAGCCGGGCACGCGCTATAGCTATAGCACCTATGGCTATGTAGTTTTGGGATTACTGATTGAAAAAGTCTCCGGGGACACCTATGAAAACTACATGAAGAAAAATATTTTGGACAAAGCAGGAATGCAGCACACGGGAGTTGAAAAATACGGGGTACCCGTTGAGAACAAATCGAAACTCTATCAGTGGGGTAAAAAAGGCAAAATTACCGAGGAAGCGCCCAACAATCTGAGTAATCGCATCCCGGCCGGAGGTTTTTATACGACCATGGGAGACCTATTGAAATTTGGCCATGCGGTGTTGAACCACACCTTGGTCAGTAAGGCTACCCTGGAGTTGATGGGGAAACACCATAGCTTGGAAAAAGAAAACAATGGCTATGGCTTTGGCTGGTTTTTGTACGGCAAAAAGCCAAACGAAGGGGCGATTTTAGGGCACAGTGGAACACAGACCGGATCCTCTTCCCAGCTTTTTATTGTTCCTAGCAAACAGGCGGTGGTCGTGGTACTGGCCAACACCTCGAGATCTTGGCAAGCGGTCATCGGAACAGCTGCCCAACTGATGAACTTGGCGCTACCAAAAGACTAAGCGTAGGTCTTCCAACATAGTTTTCCCGTTGCCAACCTAAGAGCCAATTTTTTGATGGGTACGAACTGAAGCACGGTGTGTGGTTCCAAGGTAATATTGCATTCATAAAGGACTGACCAAAAAAAAAGTCTAAATTCACTAACTTTAACTGGTGTTCTTGTACGCTTTACGTTTTTGCTAGGGCTCGAATCACAGGAAGTAGATGGGTCATGACCCACTGGTGAAATCATCCAGGCCGGGACCCAATAACCCTAAACCATGAATACCACTAACAAAGTAGCCTGGTTCGTTTTCGCGGTTTTGGCCATCTGTATCGGCCTGTATCCGACGATGTACCTTTTTATAGATAGGGATATCGGGTTGTTGGCTTCCAAGAGCGATGCCCTCTTGGCAAATCCGGCATGGAATATCGGTTTTTACGGTCATATCTTTTTTGGTGGACTGGCCTTGTTGGTCGGCTGGTCGCAGTTCAGTAAACGATGGCGAAATTCCTACCTGCAAGCGCATCGTACGATTGGAAAGATTTATGTGGTCGCTGCCTTGATCAGTGGTATTTGTGGGATATTCATCGCTTTCTATGCTACGGGTGGTATTATAAGTATGCTGGGCTTTTTATGCTTGGGTGTTTTTTGGGTATTCACGACCGGTAAGGCCTATTTGGCCATTCGAAAAGGGGATATTTCGCTACACCAAGGCTTTATGATCTACAGTTATGCGGCCTGTTTTGCCGCGGTCACCTTACGCATTTGGTTGCCATTGCTGACCATTGCCCTCAGCGATTTTGTCACCGCCTATCGCATTGTGGCCTGGCTCTGTTGGGTGCCGAACATAGTTTTCGCCTTTGTTTGGATACGTAGAAAAGGTCTTATCATTGGATAACCGTTATAGAAATAGGTAGACTTTGGTAAAGAAAACGGTATGTGGAAAGAAAAACTAAAAATCTACGACGCCCTAGTGGCCAAATGCCCCCGATTTGAACGCAAGGGAAAGACAATGCCCTATACCTCGGCCAACGGTTATATGTTTTCGGCACTTAACAAGGCAGGCGAAATCGGCATCCGATTTGATAACGAACGACAGGAACAGCTGATGAACGAATGGGGCAGCACGCTCTACAAATCCTATGGAGCGGTAATGAAAGGCTATGTCCTGGTGCCCGAGTCGATGCTGGCCGATTTGGATGCCCTGGCAGCCTACCTCGATGAAAGCTACGACTACGTCATGACCCTGGAACCTAAATAACCTGACCTTCCCAAGAGGCTTTTTGGCTACTAACCGCCCAACAAGTTTAATGATGGGCATTAGTCTGTTTCAGGAACGATTCGCCATAGAGCCGTCTGAGGGGCCATCGGTAACTTAGGCAACGGTACGATTTTTCCCGAATTACGATATAGAAGGCGTTTCTTATTTAAAAACCCGATGATAAAGGGTCCTAAGTACTTTGTAAAACCGGTTGTCGTGGTTCGTCTTATTCCAATAATCGGTCAAATCGAAGGAAAAAGGAATCGTCTGATATATGGATGGATGATATTTATACTCTTTCATTTGGGGGTACAATTTATTTGTGCTGCAAAGTTCAAACAAGCTTTTTGGAAGAAGTGCAACAGAATTTTCCAAAATATGTGCTATTTTACCCCTTCTTCCTATAAATAGCCAATTTATAGTTAAAATAGAACGTTTGTGGTCTTGGGATAAAAAAATATGGTCTTAAAGGAGTGTTTGCCCTTAACGTTTCAAATCGACGAAACTAAGGTAAAGAAAAAACGAGGTGAATTCATACCTTTAGCACGACAGTAAACCTATCAAACAGAAAATTTCCGGATGAAATACATCACTTTGCTATGCTTGGGTATTTTGGTTTTGGATGGCTGCAAAGAGACTCCAAAAATGCAAGAAGCGAACAATCCTGCCCAAGAGGATGGCCTAACGGCCGGGAATCCCATCTTCCCAGGGTGGTACGCCGACCCCGAGGGTGTGGTTATCGGTGACGAATACTGGGTGTACCCTACCTATTCGGATGACTTTGAAAAACAGGTGTTTCTCGATGCCTTTTCCTCCGAGGACCTTGTGCATTGGCAAAAACATGCCCGCATTTTGGATACCACCATCATCAAATGGGCGCGGCAAGCGCTTTGGGCTCCCTCGATGATTGAAAAGGAGGGTCGCTATTTTCTTTTTTTTGGCGCCAATGACATACAGCGTCCCGGTCGACCTTCGTACGATCAGAACAACGATATCAATCATTTTGGAGGCATCGGGGTGGCCGTCGGGGACTCCCCTGCCGGACCTTTTACCGACTATTTGGGCAAACCTTTAATTTCCGACTTTTACAATGACGCCCAACCCATCGATCAGTTCGTTTTTAAGGATAAGGATGGTACCCATTACCTGTTTTACGGTGGCTGGGGTCATTGCAATTTAGGGAAGCTAAACAATGACTTTACCGGTTTTATCCCTTGGGACGATAGTTCCCTTTTCAGGGAGGTGACCCCGGAAGGTTATGTGGAAGGTCCTTTTCTATTCCTACGAAACGATATCTATTATTTTATGTGGTCCGAAGGCAATTGGACCGATGGCAGCTATAAAGTGGCCTATGCGATGGCCGATGCGGCTACTGGTCCATATACCCGTGTCGGTACCATCTTGGAATCCGACCCCAGGATAGCAACCGGTGCCGGGCACCATTCCGTCATCAATATCCCGGATACCGATGAGTGGATCATGGTATATCACCGTCGTCCGATTCCCAATAAGGACCGCGACCATCGCGTTACCTGTATGGACCGGATGGAATTCAATTCCGATGGTACCATCCGACCGGTACAAATGACGTTCGAAGGGGTCACATCGGCACTGCTTCCCAGGCGATGATCAGTACAGCCATTTGTTTGCCCGATAGGATTTCTTATCTTGTATTCCGCATAGATTAACCCGCTACAAAATGAAAAAGTTTGTGCTCACCTCCTTCTTGGCCCTAGGGATATGTTTTATGGTATTCGGACAGACCGGAAAAGTCTATGATAACCTTTCACTCACCAGTAAGATCCTCGGTATGGAACGGAACTATGCGGTGTACCTCCCTCCCGATTACGGGACCTCGGAACGCAGTTATCCGGTTTTGTACCTGCTACACGGTGCCACTGACGACCACACGGGATGGGTGCAGTTTGGGGAAGTACTGCATATTGCCGACAAGGCCATTCAAGAGGGAGCTGCGACCCCCATGGTCATTATAATGCCCGATGCCGACACAGGGCGGATGGGATACTTTAACCAAGGGGATTGGAAGTATGAGGATTTTTTCTTTCAGGAGTTGATGCCCCATGTCGAGCAAAAGTACCGAATCAAGGGAGAAAAAAGATATCGTGCCGTGGCCGGACTCTCCATGGGCGGGGGCGGATCGTTCATGTACGCCTTGCACCATCCGGAACTGTTTTCATCGGCCTGCCCTTTGAGCGCCTATGTGGGGCCCCTTACAATCGGGGATTTGAGGGAACGCCTAAAACGGACGGACACCAAGTTTACCGAGGCGGAAATCGAGAAGTATTTCAAAAGGCACAATGCCTTGGAATTGCTGAAGACCGTCCCTGTGGCCGACGTGAAATCCGTTCGCTGGTACATCGATTGTGGCGATGACGATTTTCTGTACGAGGGCAATAGTCTGGTGCACATTGCCATGAAAAAGAAGGAGATTCCACATGAATATCGGGTACGCGATGGCGGGCACAGCTGGACCTATTGGCGAGAGTCGCTTCCTACCGTACTTCGGTTCGTATCCGATGCATTTCATCAATATTAATAGTAATCTTAAAGCATATCCATGAAAAAAATACAGTTGATTTTGATGTTGGCACTATCGTGTTCTCTCCTGGCCCAAGCCCAAGAGCGTCGTGAAGTGGGAAACATGGTATTGGAGGAGGTACCCCCAATCCCCGAAACCATTAAAGAACGGATCCAACAATATCAGAACACACGATCGGCCTCCTTTGCCGATTGGATACCGGGTGATAAGGGGATTCTGATGGCTACCCGTTTTGGTAATACGACCCAGTTACACAAGCTTGAAAAGCCGGGCTCCGCCAGAAGCCAGATTACTTTTTTTAACGAGCCGGTGGGCGGAGGAACCTTTTGTCCGCACACCGATTACAACGGTTTTCTATTTACAAAAGACAGTGGGGGCAATGAATTTTCCCAGATTTACTGGTATGATATGGATACCAGAAACTCGACCATGCTGAGCGATGGCGAATCGGTCAACCTCGGCTTGAACTGGTCGAACAAGGGAGACCAGTTTGCCTTTACCTCCAGCCGTAGGAACAAAAAGGATTTTGATGTCTATATATCGAATATGGCCGACCCGAAAAAGGCCGAAATCAAGATCGATAAGGGTAATGGCTACTGGATTACCGCAGACTGGTCGCCCGACGATTCCAAATTGCTGGTATTACAATACTTATCGAGTACCAAATCGAATTCCTACATATTCGACCTGAAAACCAATGAACTGAGCCCTTTGAACAATGCCGAAAACGAAGCGGTTTTTTTAGCCTTGGCATGGAACAAAGAAGGAAATAAGATTTATGCGGTGTCCGATGCCGGAAGAGAATTCCAAACCTTGGTCCAGGTCGATGTTGCCTCTGGGAAGATGACCTATCTGACCGAATCGATTCCGTGGGATATTGATGAATTTGCTGTCAATAAAGAACGAACAAAGGCAGCCTTCACGGCCAACGAAAATGGATACGCACAACTGTATCTGATGGATTTGGGGGATAACAGCTACTCCAAGGTGGGAAGTCTTCCGGTAGGGCAGATCTATGGATTGTCGTTTCATCCGGAAAAAGAGCAACTGGCATTGGTCTTAAATACGACAAAAACGCCAGGCGATATCCACACCTTAGACCTGAATACCATGGCCCTTACCCGTTGGACCTATAGCGAGGTGGGCGGATTGGATACCGAGTCGTTCCCCACAGCTGAATTGATACAGTATGAAACCTATGATGCAGTAGACGGCGACAAAAGAAAAATCCCAGCCTTCGTTTACAAACCTGAAAAGGGCGATGGTCCCTATCCAGTGCTGATTTCCATACACGGAGGACCGGAGGGGCAGCACGTCCCCTATTTTTCCTCATTTTATGCCTATCTGGTCAATGAGCTGGGCATTGCGGTAGTGGCCCCGAACGTGCGAGGTTCTTCGGGCTATGGGAAAAGCTATTTGAAATTGGATAACGGGTTCAACCGGGAAGATTCCGTCAAGGACATTGGAAAATTGATTGAGTGGGTCCAAGAACAACCCCAGTTTGATAGTGGGCGCATTGCGGTCTACGGTGGTTCGTACGGAGGGTACATGGTTTTATCCTCCATGTTCCATTACAACGACCAATTAAAATGTGGGGTAGACGTCGTGGGAATCAGTAATTTTGTGACCTTTTTGGAGAATACCGAGGAATACCGCAGGGATTTGCGACGCGCCGAATACGGTGATGAGCGAGATCCAAAAATGAGGGAGCATCTGCTCGCCATTTCGCCGACCTCCCATGTCGAGAAGATTACAAAACCCTTATTTGTAATACAAGGTGCCAACGATCCTAGGGTTCCTGCCTCCGAATCGGAGCAGATGGTACAGTCGATACGGGAGAATGAGGGTGCCGTTTGGTACATGTTGGCCAAGGACGAGGGCCACGGTTTTAGAAAGAAAGACAATCGGGACCGAATGACCGAGGCGATCGCCCTGTTTTTGAAGGAAAACCTAATTGATTAAGACCATCAGGGAAAGCAATTATTAAAATGAATGTAAAAAAACTGCTTGTGCAAGTGCTGGTGGCCATGGTACTTTTTGTCATCATATCGGTCATCCTGGAAAAGCAATATACGATGAATGTAGTACTGGATAAATCACAAAAGGCCGTGATTTTTGGAATTATCTACGGAATCATCATTTGGGCAGGGCAAAAATTTAGAAACAAAAAAGAATAAAATGAAGTATAGAAGATTTGGCAGAACCGATTGGCAGGTAAGTGAAATTGGCTACGGCATGTGGGGCATGGCCGGATGGACAGCGTCCGACGATGCCCAGTCGGCGAGATCGCTCGATTTGGCGGTAGAGAACGGAGTTAATTTTTTTGATACGGCCTGGGGCTATGGTGAAGGGCATAGTGAGGAGTTGTTGGGGCAGTTGGTACGCCGACATCCCACCAAAAAACTATATACGGCCAGTAAAATCCCTCCCAAAAATTTTCAATGGCCGGCACGACCTGAGTATACCTTTGACGAATCGTACCCTACGTCCCATATTATGGAGTATACCGAAAAAACGCTCAAAAATTTGGGAGTGGAACAACTTGATTTGATGCAGTTTCATACTTGGGACGAGGGGTGGTCGCATCGTGAAGAGTGGCAACGTGCCGTGGAAGACCTAAAGACTTCGGGTAAGATTGCGGCCATGGGAATCAGTATGAACCGCTGGGAGCCCGAAAATGGTATCGAGGCGCTGAAAACGGGAAAAATCGATGCGGTACAGGTTATCTATAACATTTTTGACCAGGCACCGGAAGATGTGTTATTCCCCTTTTGCGATGAGAACGATATCGGGGTAATCGCGCGTGTTCCCTTCGATGAAGGTACTCTCACCGGTACTATCACCAAGGAGACCACTTTTCCTGAGGGCGACTGGCGCGGCACCTATTTTGTACCCGAAAACCTGATTTCAAGTGTAGAGCATGCCGATGCATTGCGACCGCTTGTACCGGATACTATGACCATGGCCGAAATGGCGCTCCGCTTTATTTTAATGAACGACACCGTGGGAACCGTTATTCCAGGAATGCGAAAGGCGCGTAACGTATTGGCCAATACGGCTACGAGTGATGGTAAGGGCCTATCCCCTGAATTGCATCAAGAATTGCGCAAACACCGTTGGGACCGAACCCCGACCGAATGGTCGCAGTGAGGGGGGTCAAAAGTTGTTGTTTCTTGGCTTGACGACAATTAACGGGCGGTAATTGGCAGATTCGCTTACTTCGCAAATAGCTGACCCATGTCTTTAAACGCCTTGAACTCCAGCGCATTTCCAGCGGGATCTTTAAAGAACATCGTCGCTTGTTCCCCTACCTGGCCTTCAAAACGAACGTAGGGTTCGATGATGAACCGCACCCCTTTTTCTTTTAATTCCCTTGAGAACGATTGGAAGGTATCCCATGGCAATACCACCCCGTAATGTGGTACCGGCACGTCGTGACCGTCTACGGGGTTGTGGTGCAACCCTTCGCTTTCGGTTTTGGGCTTGTAGTGGATGACCAGTTGATGCCCAAATAGGTTGAAATCGACCCAATGGTCGCTGCTGCGACCTTCCTCACAGTTCAGTACCTCGCGATAAAAGGCGCGGCACTCGGCTAGGTTGTGTACAGGGATTGCGATGTGGAATGGAGTGATAGTTTGCATAAAAGTATTCTTTACATCCGATAGGGACCGTTCATTTTTGGTATAAAGTTTTTTTGAAGCTCCCCGAAAATACACTATTGTCACGACTTTAGAAAGTCAATAATTTGGTTGCGCACCTTGTCTTGATGTAGCGAATGACCCAACCCCTTCGTCTTGACAAGCGTGCTGTCTTTCCAGTTGGCATGCACCTGTTCGGAGCACCGGATGGAAGCTATGGCGTCGAATTCGTCATGAATCAAGAGCCCTGGAACGGTCAGTGTTTTGGCGAATTTGGAAGTGGAGAAGTCGTTTGGCCGAAAGTTGAATTGGTAGTCAAAGTAGTTCTCCAGACTTTTAACGACTTTTTTGTTTAATCCCAAGGTAATTCGGTATTGCCTTAAGAAGTCCGATAGTTCGGAAGGGGCACCTAACGAAACCAGTTTTTCGATGTCCGGATTGTTGAATTTGTACTGGTTATAGATCATGGTCATGCCTCCCAACGAATGCCCGATGATGTATTTGGGCCGGTAGGTTTCGATGACCTTTTGGGCACACTCGGCGTACAGGGGTGCATTGAAAAGAGTACTACCGGAATAGCCGTGGGCAGGGGCGTCCATGGCAACGATATTAAAACCCTCGTTCTCCAGTTTGGGAATGAAGCTGCGCCATCGATAGGTATTGCTCTCCCAACCATGCATCAACAGTAGGGTGGGGCCTTTTCCTTGCCACCGATATGTCTGAATGTGAAGGTCGTTCACCTCCAAAATGGTATCTTTTGCCTTTTCCAAATACGATTTCTGCTGGGGTAGTACCTGCCCTTTTCGCGGCGTACAAAAGAGTCGGAAAGCTTTTTCCGTAGCCTTTTCATGGGAAAATAACGCCAACGTGTTGAAATAGTGGCCGTATGCTAAGGGAATATATTTATTTAGAAGCTGTTTCATTTCGATTGCGAAGATAGTTTTCATTGTATTTATTGGACTCGATGCTCTACGGCTTGTCCTCCCAACATCCGGTTTTCGGGTTCTTCCGCTTCAAGGAGCACCCATATGGACTTTCGAAACCCTTCGTTCCGCCTCGCCTTATATTTCACCCACAAACGGATGCTTTTTTTCTACAGTTCCCGTTTTTCTTTTCTCGATAATGCCCCCCGATAGCATGTAACGGTTGCAACTGGCCTCCGATTTTGTTCAAAGGAAAATATAAGTTACTTTTGGTAACCTGCTCTTTATTTCATATCGAAAATACAGCTTTTTTTGATTGCTCACTGCAGGTGATACGAACTATAGTAAGTATATAAATGGAAACTATTACTGAAAATCAGAAGCTTAAGGTCGCAAAAAAAATAAAAAAAATGTTCGGTCACATGAAACGGAGCGAAATGGAGTACTGTCCCATTCGGGATGTGATGGCGCTGGCATCTGACAAATGGAGTATCCTGATTATTTTGTATTTGGGTTATTATCCGGTGCTGCGCTTTAATCAATTAAAAAAGAAGGTCTATGGTATTTCGAACAAGGTGTTGAGCGAGCGCCTAAAGGTTTTGGAGTCGGACGGCTACCTCTCCCGAACCCTGTATCCCGAAGTGCCCATAAGGGTGGAATACGAATTGACCGATTTTGGGCATTCCTATCTGCAAAAAATATTGGACTTAAGCGAATGGGTAACCACTTACAGCGATCAGATCATGGCGAATCGTAAGAAGTATGCCAACGCTCAGGGTTGAGGGTTGAAAAATGAACGTCGTCAGTCAGCGACCCGGTTCCAGATGTCGAGGTACATTTTCCAATCGGGCCCCACTTTTTTCCAAACGATGACATATTTACCCTGCCAATCCGAAATTGTTCCATCCGTTGATTTGCTGGATCCTTTGTAGTAGCCATAGTCATAGGCGTAGTTCCCAATGATATTGATTTCTTCCGTGGTAGTTTTGTGATCCATGATTTGGACACCCTCCGGTAAGACCCATCGTTGTTTAATGGCCTCCTTCCCTTCGATAATGCGGGAATTGTTTGGAAAAATTTTTCCATCCTCCGTATAGATCGCGGCCATTCCATCGTAGTCTGCCTCCATATAGGCTTTTGAAAAGTTTTTGGCGGTCGCCAATATTTTTTGTTTCTCACGTGCGTCCGCTTTCGATTCCCTTTTTGTACACGATATTTTCCACGTAGGAAACACGACCGTCTCATCCTTGGAGACCCATTCTCCGGCCCACTGATATCCCTCGGAGTTGATATCGGAAAAGGTCAACCGATAAAAACCATCCATTCCGTTGGGGGCCTTTTGATTCCTGTACAACACTATGTTCCCCTCTTCATTCTTGGTGCCCTCCCAGACCGGTAAACTCGTAGAAGGCGCCCCGGAGCTGTAATAGTGTACGTACCAACGTGTACTATCCGCTATGAATTGTCTGATGCTTCCGGAATGTCCCCCGTCCGCTTTGAGCGTTTCATCCTGTACGGCCATCCCGTTCATGATGTATTTGAATCGCCAAACCATGTCCACCGGTTCGGCCCAAGTCTGGTCGGCTTTTCGTGTCACCGACTTACAGTCGCACTCCCCGATAAGTGGTGCAAAATCCAATAATTGCTGGGGCGCTTTCGGATTGGGGAGTCCGAAGGGATACTCCGATGAAGGTTCATATTCGTACTGCGCAAAGGCCATTAGGGAAAAGCAACTAAAAAGAAATGAAAGATAATTTGGCTTCATGATGCGGTCGTTTCGACACAATTTAATGAAATAGGATAGATGATGGCGATGTCTTTGGAATTAATTAACACCGTGTTCATTTGGGATGCAGGGGCTCCAAGGTCTACATGTTCACTCGCTACCTAAGTCGGTGTCCGAACGCTAGTCCCACCCCAGCATCATATACTTGATCTTGGCCTTGTCGGGTATCTGTACAGCTTCGATATTAACGCTAGAAGCATAGCGCAGACTACTGGGCAGCTCTTCCTTACTGATCGTGAAATATACGTTGCTTTCTTTTACCAGTACCAATACATTATTTCTCGAGGTGATTACCTTTTTAATGGTGTAGGCGTCCTTAATATCCTTGAACGTACTGTTGATATTGATTCCTTTCCCTGTCTTGTACCGGTCATCCTCGAAGCGTACATTTTCGATAGTGGGAATACTGTCGGCGCTGGGGGTCAAGGTCAGCAAATGGGTGCCTCCTTTCTCGTAAATCCTTATTTTTTTTGCCTTATTGCCCAGTCCAAGGCGCAAGGTATCCTTGACAACCGAATCTTGGGCATAGATCAAATCGATATCCCTGGCAAGACTCTCCTTTTCCAAAACACCCACCTTGGTGTCGGTAATCAAAAAGGTGGTGTCGATTTCCTCTTTGCAATTCAAAAGCAAAAAGGCCAACATCAAGACTGAAATGCTATGCTTCATAGATCAATTTTGTTTTGTACGTTGGTATTTTATCGCTTGGGAACTTTACTACTGGATTTATCGCAACACTTTTTTGAGAATGCCCAGAACACCACGGATGAAGGTCGCGCTGGTCAGTACTTTTACGACCGGATCCATACCGGTGCCTCTTCTCCGCGAACTTCGTCGTGCGGGTCTTTCCCTTTCACGTTCCGCCTCTTTTTCTGCATCGGCTTCCGCTTTTTCAATTTTTTCGTTCAGCATCTCATAAGCACTTTCCCTATCGATGATTTCGTTATATTTTCTTACGAGTTTGGAACTGTCGATGACATCTTTGAGTTCTCCATCGGTAAGCACATCCATTCGGCTCATAGGGGCTCTGAGCAATGTGGCGGCGAGTGGGGTAGGGCGTCCTTTTTCATCAAGGGCCGAAATCAGCGCCTCTCCGATTCCTAGGGAGGTCAATACCTCCTTGGTATCGTAATAGGGCGATTCGGGATAGTTTTCCGCCGTGAGCTTAATGGCTTTTCGATCTCTTGCGGTAAATGCACGTAAGGCATGTTGTACCTTTAGCCCTAACTGCGCCAGTACCTCATTGGGCACATCAGTAGGGTTCTGGGTAACGAAATAGAGGCCTATTCCTTTGGAACGAATCAGTTTTACAATACTCTCTATTTGGTCGAGAAGTGCTTTGGAAGCCTCATTAAAGATCAAATGCGCTTCATCGATGAACAAAATGAGTTCTGGCCTATCACTGTCGCCTTGCTCCGGAAAGGTCGCATAAATCTCGGCCAATAAACTCAGCATAAACGTGGAGAACAATTTGGGCCGGTCCTGGATATCGGTCAAACGGATAATGTTGATGTAACCCCTACCATTTTCATCAACGCGTGTCAGGTCGTCGACCTCGAAAGACTTCTCGCCAAAAAATAGGTCGGCGCCCTGTTGTTCCAATTCGATGACTTTTCGCAGAATCGTGCCGGTGCTGCTAGTACTAATGCGACCGTAGTCTTTGGCAAATTCTTTTTTGCCCTCCCCGGTGGCATACTGCAGCACTTTTTTAAAATCTTTTAAATCAAGTAACGGCAACTTATTGTCGTCACAGTACTTGAAAATCACTGCGACGATGCCTTCCTGTGTGGTACTGAGGTCTAAAATTCTGGAGAGTAGCACCGGTCCGAACTCCGAAACCGTAGCACGGAGCTTTACACCATCCTGTTCCGAGAGGGAAAGGATCTCCACCGGAAAACTCTTGGCCTCGAAAGGCAATCCTATCTTGGCATGCCGTTCATCGATTTTGGGATGCCCCGGACTGGGCTGTGCCAGGCCGCTCAAATCCCCCTTTAGGTCCATCAATAACACGGGAATACCCTTGTCCGATAGATTTTCGGCGAGTACCTGAAGGGTTTTGGTCTTTCCGGTTCCTGTTGCCCCGGCGATCAGCCCATGCCGGTTCAGCGTTTTTAGGGGTACCTTCACCAAGGCATCTGTAACCGCCTCCCCGTCCAGCATGGCGGCACCCATGGTAATGAAGTCCCCTTTGGTGGTATAGCCCTTTTCAATATGGCTGAAAAATTCGTCTTTGCTACTCATTTGGAATGAATTTGGTATAAAAATAGGGCAAAATTGCATAATCAAAGTCATTTTGGAATTTGTGTTTCGGAATTTGTGTTTTGGAACCGACAAGACCTATCTTTGCCCAATGGTAAAGAGTGAAGTACTCACATTGGTCGATCAAGGCCTACGGTTGCCGTTGATGGAGGAATTCTACACGATCCAAGGGGAAGGATTCCATAAAGGTACCGCCGCCTATTTTATTCGAGTAGGTGGGTGCGATGTGGGTTGCCATTGGTGCGATGTGAAGGAAAGTTGGAATGCGGACACCCATCCACCGACCGATATTCTGCATATCGTTAAAAATGCCGCAACCTATTCCGATACCATCGTAGTTACTGGTGGGGAGCCCCTTACTTGGGATATGGGCCCCTTGACGGAAGCCCTCAAGGCCAAAAACCTACAGACCCATATAGAGACTTCCGGGGCCTATGTGCTTACCGGCACCTGGGACTGGATATGCCTATCCCCAAAAAAGAACAAACTGCCCGTAGGCACCATCTACGATAAGGCCGATGAGCTAAAGGTGATTGTCTATAACAAACACGATTTGATTTTTGCGGAAGAACAGGCAGCACGGGTCAATAAAGATTGTATCCTGTACTTACAACCCGAATGGAGTGTTCGGGAGAAAGTGACCCCCTTGATCGTCGACTATGTGATGCAAAACCCGAAATGGAAGGTATCGTTGCAAACGCATAAGTACTTAAATATTCCGTAGATGGTTGGCAGGGGTGTTCCCTTATGGCCCATATCGGTACCCTCTGGCGGTTAGGAAACTATTTTATGCAACTCCTCTCCCACCTTGTCCCAGTGCTGTCTGAACATCCCTTTCATTTTCCAATAGACCAATGGGGTGATGATGCGATCTTTAAACCGCTTTTTCCCCATTTTTTCCAAGATGGCCTGTACCAACCATTCTTCCTGAAATCCGTCCCATACACCTGCCACCGATAGCAAGTTGGTATAAAGCACCGGAAAGACTTCCTCCCGGTCTATCTTTCTAACTTCTTCGAAGGAGTAGTTGCTTTCGGCAATGGTCCTTGCTATATGTTTAAAATGATACTCCTGTAGCTCGGTATCGAGATACATATCGGAGAGGGCTATCCAGATTATTTTTCGTTCGTCGATACTGTCAATTGTTCCCATAGCCCTACAAAGTACATTTTTTTAATTTTTTGTCCCTTATTTTTACCCTGGCCTGTCTATAGTACGAACCAATAAATTAATTACGTATGAAAAACTTTATGATTTTGATTCGAGAAGATGCCGCTATCATGGCGAACATGTCCGAGGCGGAAGCCCAGGCGGAGATTAACGAGTACATGGCCTGGGTAGAGGAAATGGCGAAAACCGACAATTATATTTCCGGAGATCCCTTGGAACCTGTGGGCCGCTATCTCAAAAAGGATACAATACATTCAGACGGACCATTCATCGAATCGAAGGAAGCGGTGACGGGATATGTACTAATTCAAGCCAAGGATATAGCCGAAGCGGTGGAATTGGCAAAGCAGTGTCCCGTTTACAAGCATAATGGTGCCGTGGAACTACGACCGATTATGAAGTACTGATTTGGAAAAATCCGAAAACATCAAAAAGGAAGTGGACCGATTGTACCGTGAGCTTTACGGCAAATTGGTCGCTTCCTTGGTTTCTTTCTTTCAACTTTCCAAGATTTCGTTGGCCGAGGATATTGTTCAGGATACCTTTTATACCGCTATAGGCCAATGGCATGAAAAAGGCCTGCCTACCAATCCAAAAGCCTGGCTTTTTCGGGTCTGTAAAAACAAAACGATTAATGCGCTGCGAAGAAAAGATGCACAGTATCCCACATTTAGGGATAACTATACGGAGCAGACCGATAAAGCGAAGATCGCCCAGCTGTTTTTGCCCCATCAGATAAGGGATAGTCGATTACGGCTCCTTTTTGCTACCTGCCATCCCAACCTGTCGCCAAAGTCACAAATTATTTTAACCCTAAAGACCTCTATCGGGTTTCGGATGAATGAAATTGCCAAAGCCTTGGATATGAAGACCGAAGCGGTCAAAAAAAGTCTTACGAGGGCAAAGAGACAGCTGAGAGAACAAAAGTTACCCTTGAACGTTCCGTTTGTCCTGCAATCCAGAGAAAGGTTAAACAGTGTACATCGTGTTCTGTATTTGTTGTTCAACGAGGGATATAGTGCATCAAATGGAGCAAGTTTGATTCGAAGGGAATTGTGTTTGGAAGCGACAAGACTGCTAAAGGCACTTTTGGGGGAGCCACATATTTCGAATGCCGACACCCAAGCACTTTATGCCCTAATGCTCTTTAATATTGCCCGTTTTGATAGTCGTGTAGACCAATACGGAATACCTGTGGAATTGGAATCCCAAGATCGGTCACAGTGGGATCAAGAGATCATACGGTCGGGTATTGTCCATTTCAATGAAGCACGAAAAGCAACCACTTGGTCTTCCTATCATCTTGAAGCAGGAATAGCTTCGCTTCATTGCTCGGCCGCTTCCTTTCAAGACACACGATGGGATGCAGTGCTAGGCTTGTACAATAGGTTGTTGCAGCTCAATTCCGGTGCCCATATCCAACTAAACCGTTCCATCGCACTATTTTACTCCGGCAATCGGGGGAAAGCTATCGATGAGGTAGAAAAATTGAAAGGGATGGAGCATCATCATCTGTATTTTGCGACTTTGGCCAAGATGTACGCCCTTATGGGAGAGGAAAAAAAGGCCATCGACTATTATTTGGATGCCCTATCATTGACCCAATTGGAGGTGGCGCGGACCTTTATCCAAGATAAGATTCGGATGTTAAAGGGAACTTTCGATTAATACCTCGTTACCTTCCTCCGTTGGCCTGAAGGTCCAACACGCATTCCGCATCCAGGTCAGGGGCCACCGCTTGGCCTTTGGATACGTTTTGTTCGAGCATCCGTAAGACACTCTCCCCGCTGAGCGAACAAGCGGATTGCAGCCCGTCGATTCCACTTTTGGAAGTTTTGGCAATGGCCCTCGAGGAAGGGCTGAATTGCAGTTCGGCACGCATTAAACACCCTTCTACATTGCAATGGTTGGGTGCTTCCGTATCCTCATGATCGTTTACCGGGTCGCTTCCCAGGTTGACCAGTCCGAACAAATGGCCAAATTCATGGTTCACGGTAGCGCCTTCTACATCGGAGTCGGAAATAAAAAGGCTCCGGGCGGCCAATCTTCGGACCGTTACTTCGTGAATGACCATCGAGGTATTTCGATAGACAGCGCCGAGGGTTACCAGCCCTTCTTCCTCGTCGTCGTCCACGGAAGGGGCATCGGCGAAATAGATATAAACCGCCAAGGTCTCCCCATCATTATAGGCCGTACGGTTCTCACTTTCGAGATCGGCGATTTCCTGAAGCGTCAAATCTTCCTCGCCGGGAGAAGGCAATTCCAGGTAATCGATTTCGATATCCACTTTAAATGTGTGTGTACTTAGATAATCGACAAACTCGTCCATCGCGGTCGCAGTAGGTCTAAAACCTTCCACGTAGGCGATTTCTATCAACAATTTGCTAAAGCTGTCATTGGAAAGAAGATCGTTGGCAGAATCACCGCTGCCCAACAGATTGGCGGATTTATCGATCGTCACCGGTGTTTCTATCGGCGCTGGATCGTCATCGTTGGAACATCCAAAAACGACACCCACAAACGACATCAAAATGAGAAAATGGTTCTTTTTCATAGCCTATTTCATTTTTGACTGTAGCAATATAACGCAAAAAACGTGCCCACTAGTACTTTCTAGGGCTCAATCTGGCCAAATAGTCGTAATGTTCGCCATCACCTACAAGTTCACAACTGAAATCATGGGCTTTAGCGATTTCTTCCAGCACCCCATAGGAGACGTACAGCCAAGGAAAGGAGGGTCCGGTCATACCTTTGTACTGTATGGTAAATGTTACTTCGCCATAGTAATGTTCCCATTCCTGGGGTTTGTCCCCTTCATCGAACATGTAGATGATATCACTTGAATCCAACAATAACTGTCCGCCGGGGCGAAGCAGTGTTTTCAAATGGTCCAAAAAAGGACCTAGTTGTGCCAGGGTTCCAACAATACCGATGCCGTTCATCAACATCAGAAGCGTATCGAACCGTTGGCCTTCGTAGCTGCATATATCGCAAAGGACCGTTTGTCGAACCCCCCTTATTCGGCACGTTTCGATGGCGCCGGGGGAATGGTCTATAGCGGTGACGTCCAGACCCCGTTCCTGTAGAACAAGGCTGTGACTCCCTGCCCCACAGCCGATATCCAAAATACGGCCTTCGCAGCCTTTCAAGGCCTTTTGTTCCAAAGGGGGCATTTGTTGGAAATTCCGGAACAAATAGGGCAGGGGCATAACGTCTTCTTCCCCCAGGGAAGAAAATGTGATCAGGTCTTCGGTATACGCCCCTTTTTGGTAATCGAGCAAAGCAGTCCCAAAAATATCTTCCATAAGCCATGATATCTCATACAAAAATGCCGCTTTATTGTATTTCTTGCCTAGTTTTGAAACAATAATCGGTAGTCATGAAGGAAATCATCGAGCAACTTCCGGAAAGAGCTCGTCAAAATCAATCGGAAAACAAGAAGTTTTTTACCAAGCTTAGAAAGAAACCGCCGAAAGTTTTGGATTATCTGATGCAGGAATTGCATACGGAGGAATTCAAGAAAACCGATTGCCTGGAATGTGCCAATTGCTGTAAGACTACGGGTCCGCTTTTCACCAATTCGGATATAGAGCGAATATCCAAGCATTTTCGGCTAAGGCCCCAACGGTTCATTGAGCGCTATCTGAGACTCGATGAAGACAACGATTACGTACTACAGGAGCTGCCCTGTGCTTTTTTAGGGGACGATCATTATTGTTCGATCTATGAGGTGCGCCCCAAGGCCTGTCGTGAATTTCCGCATACGGATAGGAAAAAGTTTCATCAGATCAGCCACCTGACCCTGAAAAACGTCGCTGTTTGTCCGGCTGCCTTCAACATCGTCGAAGAAATGAAAAAGCGATTGAAGTTGAGGTAAATTGTTGGTAGTGGCTGTTCGTAGTCCACGGTGTCGTTATTCAAGGTTCACAGTGCAGTCTTTTTCTTTTGGAGCGCCCGGCATTCCAAATCCGGTTGGCGACATCAATTTATTTTTCGCATTGGTATTTGATTTTGGAGTTTACATTTGTATTGGGTTTTTTAACTTCTGCCGGAACTTTTTAACTAGCAGACGAAATTTGTAACTTTACAGCTATGGAAACGCTGATCACCTATTTCGAAAATATTCCCTCTACACATCGAAGTGCCCTGTTGGTTGGGGGAATCACTCTCTTTTGGCTATTGGAAGGTGCGGTGCCTCTTTTTAAATTCAACTATAAGAAGTGGCGACATGCCCTGCCCAATTTCTTTTTTACCCTCACTACCATCATTATCAATTTTGCGTTTGCCTTTCTGCTACTGAAAACGGCCGATTTTACGGTAGCAAACGACTTTGGAATCATCAATTGGTTGCCGGTCATGCCCTTGTGGCTGTATATTCTCCTAGGACTGTTGTTGTTGGACCTGATTGGTGCATATCTGGCGCATTTGGTGGAGCATAAGGTCAAGCCTTTGTGGATGATCCATCTGGTGCACCATACGGATCATAATGTTGATACCACGACTGCCAACCGACACCATCCTTTGGAAAGTGTCATTCGATTTACCTTTACCCTCTTTGGTGTGTTCCTGGTTGGGACGCCTATCGGGATCGTGATGCTGTACCAATCACTTTCCTTGGTATTGAGTCAATTCAACCACGCCAATATCAGGTTGCCTAAAAAAGTGGATGATGCGCTGAGTTGGTTCATCGTTTCACCCGATATGCATAAGGTACACCATCATTATGTACTTCCGTATACCGACAGCAACTACGGGAATATCTTTTCGATTTGGGACCGTTTGTTCGGTACCTATATGAAGTTCGACCGGGAGGCCATTGTCTATGGGGTAGACACCTTTCCCGATGAGGTAGAGAACGCCAGTATCACCGGACTTCTAAAACAACCCTTTCATAAATACCGCAGGCCGACTACGGTGCAGTTAGACGAATGATTGGAACAGGGCAGATCCCTGATCTGATGCTCTAGTGTACGTTATAGCATTTAGAGTGCTATCCGTTTTTGAAACGGGACACCGAATAATACCCTATCTCAGGGTAGCCTGCCATGAATCGACCCACTTTAGGGGCTGTATGGTTCCATCCGCATTAAAACGCAAGGGGTCGCTCCAGTATTGGTAATCGTGTCCTTTGGTATTGTCAGAGGCCGAGCCCCATAAATCACCCATCCAAATAAACTGCTCCCCATTGGCGGTATTTAATGTCATCACATAGGTTTGTTGTGCCGGTATGATAGGTCTTTGTGGTATATCTTTTCCGGTAAGATAGCTAGTTGCAGGAATGGTCGTATCGTCGGTGGCATTTTTTAAGAGTTTTACCTCGTTGACATATGCATGGTCATACACATAGTCATTACCAAGGCTAATCCGAAGGCGGTCGGTGTTGATTTTGGAAAAGCTGATCAGTGCCTTTTCCTTTAGGGCCGATTGGATTATTTCCAAAGACACGGGTTCGGTAGCTTTCCATTGCCCGTTGTTCCAATGGGAGATTTCGAATTTGGGTGTCACGATTTCCGGATGTACCCTAGGATTATTGACATCGCCACAATTTTCCGGTCTATTTCCCGTAAACAAATGTATTTCTATTCCACTGATTTCACTGGGTTCCTTAAGCACTGTTTCCAAGTGATGGAAACCTTCCTTGGTCTTTGTCAAGGTTTCATATTTAGTACCGGTGAGCACTCCATCGTTCAATACCAAGGATGGGGTTCCAGGATAACGATTGATGTTCCCGGTATAGACATAATCGGTCATGGGATTTTCCGAAATGTATACCCTTGCACCGGAGCCATAATTACAAAAACAACAAGTATGATCCGTAAGTAAATAATACTTTCCGTTTCGTTTGAACTGGGAACCCGCTTCCATGTGTTCGGCTATGATTCCGCCATTTTGCATGGAGGAAGATAGATAATCGTCGCTCAATTTTTCGATGGATACCTGATGGTTCTGAATGGTATTGTAACTGATATAGGCGGTTTGGTCATCGTCAACAAAAAGACCGAAATCGCCCAACCCCACCTTGGAACGAACCATTCTAACGTTGTCGTTTACAATTTTAAAAGGTCCCGTTGGGGTATCGCTGGTGGCTACCCCGAAACGTCCTTCCCACAATTTGGGATACCAATTGTACCAGAGCACGTATTTTTGGGTCTTTTGATTATAGATGACATGGGGTCGGTAGTACACCCCTATCGGTTGGTTTTCAAGTAGTTTCCCTTCCTTTTTCCAGTCCGTAAGATTCTTGGAGCTGTAGCAATAATAAGTATTTTTATGAGTGAATCCGTTGGTGTTTCCGTAGGCGGTCCCATACCAATAGAAGCGATTTCCGAACTGGATGACCCTGCCGTCGTGGGCATCGACCACTGCTCCCTGTTCATCGAGTTTAGGCAGGGTGTTATCGATTTGTAACGTCTGCCCATAAGCTGCTAGGGCGAAAAAGAATAAGAGCGTTGTCGGCAGTGAAGTCAATCCCATGGTTTTAACTTTGATGTATTTCTCTTTAATGGTAACGACCGTAGTTCAATCGTATAGCAAATATTTTTCCCGTAGCTTTTTAAATCGGTTCAAATCGTTTTGCCAAGTTGCCTTGATGGCTTCTTCGGAGAGCCCTGCTTCGATTTGTTTCTGTAGTTTTTCCGTACCCGCGTGTTTGGTGAACCCTTCTGTATTGAACATTTTGCCGGGGTCTTTCGCATTGCGGTAGGCATCGATTACCCATTCCAGGGACACTTTGTTCATTTTTGGGTGTTGGGATAAGTCTTTCCCGTAACAGGTTTCCCCCTGGTGTTTGGGGTTTTTGGAACCAAAATTGGGTGTTGGGATATAGTTGAAATCATATTTTTCGGGCGTTAAAAAAGGAGCCCCGTAACGTTGAAACTGAAACTCGGTCCCCCGCCCCGCATTGATATTAGTGCCCTCAAAAAGACCTAGACTGGGATACAGGTTGATCGACACATCGTCGGGTAGATTGGGAGAGGGCCGAATGGGTAGGCTGTAGTCCGAGTTATGGTCCCAGTTCTCCAAAGTGACAACGGTCAAATCCGCTTTATTACCGCCCTCGAGCCACCCTTCCCCATTGATCATGGTGGCATATTCCCCGATGGTCATGCCATAGACCAACGGAATTTCCGTCATGCCTAAAAATCCGGTGTGTGCTTTCTCCATGGTAGGTCCGTCAACATAGTGGGCATTTGGATTGGGACGGTCTAGCACTACTATAGGAATTCCGTTTTCGGCACAGGCCTCCATCACTAGTTGCAAGGTGGCAATATACGTGTAGAAGCGTACTCCGACATCCTGAATATCGAACAATACAAGGTCAAGGTCTTTTAATTGTTCTTTGGTAGGTTTCCGATTCGTTCCGTAGAGCGATATAATGGGGAGGCCAGTTTTCGTGTCCGTGCCATCGCTTACCTTCTCCCCTGCATCTGCTTTTCCCCGAAATCCATGTTCGGGCGCAAAGACTTTCCCAATATTCACCCCCAGGACAAGTAAGGAATCGATCAAGTGGATATGAGGTCGCGGTTCTTCGGCCTCCCCTTTAAAAATAACGCTGGTCTGATTGGCTACAACCCCTACTTTTTTCTCCCGTAATAAGGGAATATATTGAGTGGTGCGATTGGCGGCGACCACTATTTCCTGTATGGAGTCGGCGTTTATTTTCTCTGGAGCCTGTTCTGTTACCGTGTTCTTTTGCTTTGATGGGTTTCCACAGGCCGAGACCCACAAAACCCACAATAAAAATGTACTTTTGACAGCGGAAATAAATGCCATAGATTGAATTTTGAATTTTACATCGCCAAGCGACTTATTACAGGCAAGGAGCATAAAATTAGCATATCCGCCCCAATAATAAAAATTGCTATTTCGGCCATCGCCATTGGTCTTGTGATGATGTTGATCGCCATCGCCACCGGCGTCGGGCTCAAGTATAAGATCCGGGAGAAAGTCGCGGCCTTCAACGGGCATATTCAAATTTCGAATTATGACAATAATCGGTCCGAAGTGTCGGTGGCACCCGTATCGATCCACCAGGATTTTTATCCCGAGTTTACGACCGTAGAGGATGTTTCCCATGTTCAGGCGGTGGCGATGAAGGGCGGGGTCATCCGTACGGAGGTCACTTTCGATGCCTTTATCGCAAAGGGGGTCGGTGCCGATTACCATTGGGATGTTTTCAGGGAATATCTGGTAACGGGAAGACTACCCGATTATTCCGGAGAGATCAGCGAAGAGGTATTACTGTCCGCATTGATGGCGAATCGTCTTCGGTTGGAAGTTGGCGACACCTTTTATGCCTTGTTCCCAAAACAGGAAGATGCCCTCAAAGCCCCTAACCAACGAAAGTTCACGATCGTGGGTTTGTATGACAGTGGTTTTGAGGAGCTGGATAGCAAATACATCTTCACCGATATCCGCCATATTCAACGGATGAATAAATGGACGCCCGATCAAATTGGAAATTTCGAGGTTTTTCTGAACAATTTTGATGATTTGGACGAAAAGGCAAGGGAAATTTATGGAAAGACCCTTTCGAACCTGGATACAAGGAGCATCAAGGAGAGCTACTTTCAGATTTTCGAATGGATCGGACTGTTCGATTTCAATATCGCCATTATCATCGGCATTATGATTATCGTGGGGGGAATCAATATGATAACGGCCCTTTTGGTACTTATTTTGGAGCGTACGCAAATGATCGGGATTTTAAAGGCCTTAGGCAGTTCGAACTGGAGTATTCGAAAGATATTTTTGTACAATGCCGCCTATCTGATCAGTATCGGACTCTTTTGGGGCAACCTGATCGGTCTCGGGGTATTGTTGTTACAACAACGGTACCGCCTGTTCAAGTTTCCCAATCCGAAGGAGTATTATATCGATTATATTCCGGTACATCTCGATATATTCACTATCATCATATTGAATATCGGGGTGTTGTTCCTGTGTTTGTTAATGCTTTTGATTCCCTCCTATATTATCACTAAAATAACCCCTGTAAAGGCAATCAAGTTTGAGTAAGTAATCCCTTGTAAAGAGATGCGACGCACAAGATAGGAAGGTATGATCGCTAAATTTAGAATAGATAAGATACCATGAAGTACGCAGAAAATATATTGGAAACTATCGGGCAAACCCCCTTGGTGAAACTAAATAAATTAACCGCCGAACTACCATGTTTGGTGTTGGCCAAATACGAGACCTTTAATCCCGGAAATTCGGTAAAAGACCGTATGGCCCTCCAGATTGTGGAAGATGCCGAGGCTTCGGGTATTTTAAAACCAAGCTACACCATTATCGAAGGTACCTCCGGAAATACCGGAATGGGCCTGGCTTTGGCAGCGGCAGTTAAGGGGTACAAACTGATTTGTGTACTGAGCGATAAACAATCCAAGGAAAAAATGGACGTGTTACGGGCGATGGGGAGCGAGGTACACGTATGCCCCACCGATGTGGCGCCCGAAGATCCACGAAGCTACTATTCGACCGCAAAGCGCCTGGCAACGGAAATCCCGAATTCATGGTATGTGAACCAGTACGACAATCCCTCGAACTGCAGGGCCCATTTTATGAGTACGGGTCCTGAAATATGGGAACAGACCGAGGGAAAAGTCACCCATTTTGTGGTAGGGGTCGGTACCGGGGGTACCATTTCAGGGGTGGGTTCTTATCTGAAAATGAAAAATCCCAATGTAAAGGTTTGGGGTATCGACACTTATGGTTCTGTCTTTAAAAAATACCACGAGACCGGAATCTTCGATAAAAATGAGATTTATCCTTATGTCACCGAAGGCATTGGGGAAGACATTCTTCCAAAAAATGTGCGTTTTGAGATCATCGATGGTTTTACCAAGGTAACGGATAAGGATGCCGCTGTCTATACGCGACGCCTTGCCCGGGAAGAAGGAATGTTCTTGGGGAACTCGGCCGGGGCGGCCGTCAAGGGATTACTTCAATTAAAGGAGCACTTCACGAAAGACGATGTAGTGGTCGTCCTGTTTCACGATCATGGCAGCCGCTATGTGGGTAAAATCTTTAACGACGATTGGATGCGCGAAAAGGGCTTTTTGGATTAGTTTCGTACCTTAGTTTGGCGGTTGTTGCATTGTTTTGTTGTCTATTTGTGGGAATCTATGGAAAGAGTGCGCGTACAGATAAGAATAATCAACTTTGTAAAGAACCATAAAATTGCACCGATGTCCCGAAAATGTTCCCTTTTTGAATACTTGGTCCGAGTTACGGGCTGTCTTCTCTTTGCATTCCTGATTTTCACCTGTAGCAAGGACGATGCTCCGCCACCGGTCGAGGGGGAGGAAGAACAGCCGACCGTACCTACCAGCTCCGGTGATTTGCCGTTGATGGTCATTAGCACTCCGAATAATACCATCGTCGATGAGCCAAAGGTGAATGGCGAAATGACCGTCATCAAAAGAGGGGAACTATTGTTCGAGGGCAATATCGGTATCGAGATACGGGGTGCCTCCTCCCAATTTTTCGATAAAAAGTCATACGGTTTGGAAACCAGGGATGCCAGCAATCAAGATTTGGACGTTTCCCTTTTAGGTTTTCCGGAAGAGGAAGACTGGGTATTGCATGGCCCGTATAGCGATAAGTCGTTGGTGAGGAACCACCTGATTTACGGGTTGGCACGGGATATGGGGCGATATGCCAGTCGAAGCGAACTCGTGGAACTGAATTTGAATGGGACCTATAGGGGGGTGTATGCATTCATGGAGAAGTTAAAAAGGGACAAGAATCGGATTGCCGTTTCCAAACTCACCAGTGATGAGGTTTCGGGAGAAGACCTTACCGGAGGCTATGTTCTTAAAATCGATAAACTATCCCGTTCGGACAATGGGCAATCCTACACAAGCGCGAATTCGTTTGAATCCCGGATTGTACCGCCTTCGGCAGGTATGGGGCAAGCGATCAACTTTGTATATGAATATCCCGAAGCGGAGGATATTGTGCCCGAACAGCAACAGTACATTATTGATTATGTAAGCCAGTTCGAGGCGGCGCTTGCTTCCGATACCTTTACCGACCCCCAAACAGGCTATGCAAATTATATCGACGTCGACAGCTTTATCGATTTTTTTATCCTCACCGAACTTTCCAACAATGTAGATGGGTACCGTTTGAGTACCTATATCCAGAAAGACAAAAATGAAAAACTGGCCATGGGTCCCATTTGGGACTTTAACCTGGCCTTTGGTAACGCGGATTATTGCAGTGGTGGGGAAACCAATGTCTGGGCCTATAAATTCAACGAACGATGCCCCCTTGATATTTGGTTGGTGCCCTTTTGGTGGGAGCGTCTGTTACAGGATCCGGCCTTCACCGAACGCCTGAAGCAGCGATGGGCCACCCTTCGTGGCAGCACACTATCGAATGGTACCATCCTCGGTAAGGTCGACGGATACATCGGTCTTATGCAAGAAGCGGGGGCAATCGATAAAAACTTCGGTACTTGGGATGTCCTGGGTATTTATGTGTGGCCGAATAACTTTGTCGGTCAAACATACAATGACGAAATAGTGTATCTAAAAGACTGGATCACGAACCGGCTGGAATGGTTGGACGGCGCTATGAACGAATTATAAAACCTTATGAAGTATCGGATTTTTAGTGTGGCTTTACTCTCCCTTTTTCTCCTGGTTGAAGTGCAGGCCCAAAAGCTTACGAGAAAGGAGAAAAAATTAGTCAAGTCAATAGAAAACAATAATGCGGATGCCATCGCTTTTCTGGAAAAAGTGGTCAATATCAACAGTGGTACCTTGAATGCCAGTGGTGTAAAGGAAGTAGGTATGGTCTTTCGGGAAGCCTTTGAGGACATCGGTTTCGAGACTTCTTGGATCGATATGCCCGCTGAAATGAATCGGGCCGGCCATTTATTTGCCGAAACGAAGGGAGGCAAGGGGAAGAAATTATTACTGATAGGGCATTTGGATACGGTATTCGAGGAAGACAGTCCCTTTCAACAATTTGAAATGGTCAACGATAGCATTGCCCATGCCCCGGGAGGTAACGATATGAAAGGGGGCAATGTGATCGTGTTGTACGCCTTGAAAGCCCTGCACGAAAATGGGCTGCTCGGCGAGGCCCAGATAATCGTCGCATTTACCGGCGATGAGGAAAGTACCGGAAAACCCTTGGAAGTAAGCCGAAAAGACTTGATCGACGCGGCCAAACGGAGCGATATTGCCCTTGGGTTCGAAACGTCTACAGGATTCAATTATGCCACGGTTGCCAGAAGGGGTGCTTCCGGTTGGGAGCTGAAGGTGACGGGCAAACGTGCCCATTCTTCCGGAGTGTTTAGTGAACGCACCGGTGCCGGTGCCATTTTTGAAATATCGCGTATCCTCAATGAGTTCTACAACGAGGTGCGGGGAGAGGAATACCTCACTTTTAATCCAGGGATACTGCTGGGAGGTACCTTTTTGGAGTATGACCCGAAAAACGGTACGGGCAATGCCTTTGGAAAAAGCAATGTGGTATCGCAAACGGCTATCGCCAAAGGTGGACTCCGATTTATATCCGAGGAGCAAAAGGAAAATGCCAGGGCCAAAATGAGGGAAATCGTAGCAAACAACCTGCCGCGGACCACGGCGGAAATCAGTTTTACCGATAGCTATCCCGCCATGGGGCCGACGGAAAGAAATATGGAATTGTTAGCGCAACTGAACCAAGTAAGTCTTGACCTCGATCAGGGGGAAGTAGTGGCCTACGACCCGGGAAAAAGGGGTGCTGCCGATACTTCGTTTGTGGCCGGGTACGTGGCTTGTCTCGATGGTTTGGGCACTATGGGGTCGGGGGCGCATACCCCTGAGGAAACGGTGAACCTGAATACCATCGAAGCATTGACCAAAAGAACCGCCGTATTGATTTACCGACTTATTAACCAATAAAATGTTAGTACTACACCTCGAAGATCAACAGCTGACCATCGATGCCGGCGAACTGGTCGGATACCAAGTCGATGGCCATGAATGCATTCATCAAAAAGGGAGCCCCGGCTGGCGTAGTTCCGATACCGAGATGTTCCCGATCATAGGCCCCACCGCGGAAGCCCGTTTTCAGGTACAGACCCCTAAAGATATTGCCATTCAGGACCAACATGGGTTGTTACGCGAAATGGACTATGAACTGGTGTCCCAAACCGATACCGAGGCGGTTTTTGAAAAGAGTTACCGGGCACGGACGATGGTCGGGAATTCAAAGTATCCCGAAAAGTCGAACAAACAATATCTTTTTTGGCCCTACGATTTTACATTTGTGAAAAGCTTTCGACTGACCGCCGATGGACTCGAAATCCGTTTTACCGTTTCGGGGGAACGTGATAGTCCGTTTATGCTGGGGTACCATCCCGCGTTCAAATTACACACGGCCAATCCGGTGGTTGTTGCAGGGGAGAAAACCATCACGCTCGATGACATCTTGGCGGTGGGAAGCCGTGCCCTGGAGGTGCCCGATTGTACGGAGATTGTTTTGAAGGACGAAAAGCAACTACGTATCCGTACGGAAGGGTTCCGCAGTTTTATGTTATGGACGGAAGTCCGGAACATGGTCTGTATCGAACCCATTACCTTCTATCCATATGCCGTCAAGCAGCATCGACTCCATGAGGGGTTTGAGTTTCTCTTGGATACACCCAAGGAATTCAAGGTTATCATTGCCGTAACATAATTGATTCCAAAACCTATGAACGAAGTACTTCAAAATAACTATGGTTACCTGCTGGAACCCGAACTCCTAAAAGAGATAGAGGAAGTAGGTGTCTACAAGAAGATTGGTGAGGGTACCCAATTAATGGATATCGGGGAACCTATCAGTACCATGCCCCTGTTGTTGAACGGTGCCATCAAGGTTTTACGGGAGGATGAAAAAGGGGACGAATTGCTTCTCTACTTTTTGGAGCGGGGCGATACCTGTGCGATGACTTTTTCCTGTTGTATGGGGAAAAGTAAAAGTGAGATACGGGCCATTGCCGAGTCGGATACGGAGTTGTTGTTGATTCCCGTGGAAAAAATGGAAGTATGGATGGGACGTTATAAGACCTGGCAGCAGTTTATCCTCGACAGCTACCACACTAGGATGATGGAACTGCTCGATACAGTGGATACCCTGGCCTTTATGAAAATGGACGAGCGCCTGCTCAAGCATCTGCAGGACAAGGCCAAGGTGAATCACGACGACATGGTACAGACCACCCACAAGGATATTGCGTTGGACATGCACACCTCTCGGGTCGTTGTTTCGAGACTCCTGAAGAAATTGGAAAAGGAGGGTAAGATCGAGATGCACCGCAACCAGATCAGGGTCATTGACCTTTAGTGCGCTGGAACCGAGTCCTCGCTATGCCCGTCAAAACCTATACGACAACCAATGTACCTTCTTTGATACGATTAAACCGGCATTACATGAAATTGATTACCCTACTATTTTTGTTACTGACCTTCACCCATATGAACGCTCAAAACATCCAAGAAAATCCCTTGCCCTATGCAGAGATTCCCGAGGCCCCGGCAAGCTATACCCCGGGAACGGTTATTTCTAGAATGATAGACGGACTCGGATTTCGTTATCATTGGGCTACCGAAGGATTGACCCAGGAAGATCTGGACTACCGCCCCGGTAATGATGGCCGCACCATTGCCGAGACCATGGATCATTTGTACGGGCTGTCGATGGTCATTGTAAACTCCGCCAAAAAAGAACCCCGTGATTTTACCGTGGAACAACCTACATTGAGCATGGCCCAAAAACGAAAAGCGACCCTTGAAAATTTGGAAGTGGCGAGTCGACTCTTTAGGGAAACCAGTAATTTAGAGGAACACAAGCTTGTTTTTATCCGGGCCAACGGCCGTCTCGAATTTCCGTTTTGGAACAACATCAATGGTCCGATCGAGGATGCCATTTGGCATGCAGGGCAAGTGGTGGTCCTACGACGATCGGCAGGTAACCCCATTAATCCCAAGGTCAACGTTTTTTTGGGAAAATTGAATGACTAGGATTTTAATCCGTACTTACTTCTTCCAAAAACCTTGGTCCCGCACCGAAAAGGCGTCATTCAATACGTCGATAAGAATCTCGTTGTTGATTTCCTCCAGGCTTTTATAGCGTAGGGATCGCATCATTTTGCGACCGGTGGTGGTCATATGCTCCAAATGTACCGTCAGGTGGACGGCGCTCCAAAAACCAAGGTCCACGTAATCCTTGGATTGGTTGAGATAGCAGAACGGTTTTCCATCCAAATAATAAAACGGGATACGGTACTTGTATTTTAGGTCCACCCCGGGCACCGCATGTTCTATCACCGATTGTAGGTGCAAAAGGATGCCCCGGAACGGTTCGGGTTGTTCCAATATGTAGCTTTCCGCTGGATTCATACCCTGATAAATTTACTATTTCTTAACCAAATCACCTTAATATTCTGTAATTTGAAAGGCGTTAATCACGTATTTTTAAATAAACCATCCTGCCATGAAAAATCTTCTTTTGCCCATTAGCTTTCTGCTGTTTTCTTGGCTCCATGCCCAAGAGCATAGCCACGGGGGTGCTACGGCATTGACCTATCCCGATATTGAAGGATATATTACCTTGAAAACCGATCTGCATATGCATTCCGTTTTTTCGGACGGCAACGTATGGCCCACGATACGGGTCATGGAGGCCTTACGGGAAGATTTGGACGCTATCTCGCTGACCGAACATTTGGAATACCAACCCCACAAGGACGATATTCCCCATCCCGACCGCAATCGGGCCTATCGATTGGCCCTGGAAGAGGCAAGAGAACATGATTTGTTGATCGTCCCGGGTTCGGAAATCACTCGGTCAGAGCCGATAGGTCACAGCAATGCGGTCTTTATTACCGATGCCAACCACCTATTGCACGATAGCCCTGAGGACGCTTTTAGGGCGGCCAAGGAACAAGCGGCCTTCGTTTTTTGGAACCATCCGGCATGGTACGAACAAAGCCCTACTGGAAATCCTATTTTGAGCGATTTTCAGAAAGAACGCATCAAAAATGGGGAATTACATGGTATCGAGGTCATCAATACCCATGATTATGCGGAGGAATCCCTTGCCTTGGCCTTGGAGAATGATTTGACGATCATGGGCACCAGTGATGTACACGGGCTTATCGATTGGGACTATACCGAAAAAGGAAACCATCGGCCCGTTACCTTGGTCTTTGCCAAGGAGAAAAGCCTCGAAAGTCTGAGGGAGGCCTTATTTGATGGCAGAACGGTCGCAGTGTTCAATGAGTTGCTTGTAGGCAAATCGGATTTCTTGGAACCTTTGCTACGGGCGAGTATCGAAGTGGTGACCGCCTCCTACATCGAGGATACCCAAGTATTGGAGGTAGTATTGAAAAATAATTGTAGCAGCGATCTGCTTTTCGAAAACCAAATGCAGTACACCTTCTACACCAAAGCGCCTATCTTTGAAATCGGGGCGGGGGAGACTTCCACCTTACGGATCAAAACCTTGGAGCGTTTGTCATCCGTTGATTTGCGGTTGAAGGCTTTGGGAGCGTACACGGCACCCAAGCAACATCCCGTTGTATCGTGGAAGATACGGGTTGAATAACCCCCTGTCGGATTTTTTCAAACGAATTGTTGCGCGTTTCGGTTTTTAATTTAACTTTGTATTTCAAAGTACTTTCAATATGGACTCAAATAAATATTTGGAGGATATTTCCGAAATCAAGAATATGATGAGCCGTTCATCCCGGTTCATTTCCTTAAGTGGGCTATCGGGTATCATGGCGGGAATTTATGCACTCATAGGGGCCTATTTGGCACATGGTATAATGACCGATGCAGGCAGGGACTACTTTTCCGGTAGGGCGGATGTGACGGGTTCGGACGCGCTCCGGATCGATGCATTGTATGGGATTGCTATTGGGGTATTGGTGGCCGCGGTGGTGACGGGAATCATACTCACCATTCGTAAATCTAGAAAAAGCGGGGAAAAGATATGGGACGTCTCCAGCAAACGGTTGGTACTGAATTTTTTGATTCCTTTACTGGCCGGTGGGGTGTTCTGCCTCGTATTGATTCAATACGGGATTGTTTGGTTGGTGGCGCCCGCAACCCTAATTTTTTATGGGTTGGCCTGCGTGAATGCCAGCAAGTACACCTTGGGCGATATACGGTATATGGGCATCGCCTTTATCGTCCTCGGCTTGATCAATACCCAATTTATAGGATACGGATTGTATTTTTGGGCACTCGGATTTGGGGTTTTTCATATCCTCTATGGTGCGATCATGCATTTTAAATATGACAAGACATCAAGTTGACCAAGTAGCAGTTACCCGTGTAGTGACCCTAGGGGTGTTTTGCGGATTACCTCGCGTCACCTAAGGTTTAAAAATGAATAAAGGGATTCCCGCCTCGACGGGAGCGTACTATGAGTTTAATAGACAACATCAACAAGGCTTTTGACCATCGGATCCGGTTGGGTATCATGAGTATTCTCATGGTGAACGATTATGCCGATTTCAATATGCTAAAGGAGCTTTTGGAGGTGACCGACGGTAATCTCGCCAGTCATACCAAGGCCTTGGAGAAAGAAGCCTATATCAAGGTGGAAAAACAGTTTATCGGGCGTAAGCCCAATACTCGGTACGCAGCGACGGCTTCCGGGAAAAAGGCTTTTGAAAAACACATCGAAGCCTTGGAAAAATTGATTGGGAAATAATTTTTTTATGTATGTACTTTGAAATACAAAGTACTTTTAAAACTGAATCATGAGAGCACTGATTTTGGAAACCTTATACGAGCGGAGTAAAGTGCCTTATCAAAAGTACCTAAAACAAAATGAGGTGTGGAATGTTTCCCTGAGGGAGTTGTTGCGATACCCGTCGACCAGTCTTGGCTTTCATTTGGCCTGTTTTCTGTTGCAGCACAGTTTTGAGATGCAGCCCAAGCTCGAAAGTCACGATGTGTACCACGTACTTACGGGAACCGGTATTTCAGTGCCCGAGGAAATCAGCATGCAGTACTACCTATGGGGAAACGGAAAAAGGAGCCTGTACCTGTACGCCGTGATTGTTTTGGGCACGTTGCTCTACCCCGACGAATTCAAGCGCTTCAAGAGCGCTTTTCGAAGGGGCAGGAACGCCCTCACCTTTCATCAGCTCGACTTTCAAAAACTCTTGCATCAACCTATCGACAGGATAAAGACCACTTTTTTAATTCAATAAACATTTAAAATAAATCCACTATGAACATTCATATCAAATGCCTGCTGTCGGCAATCGCCTTTAGCCTATTGTTCTACAGCAAAAGTCTCGGCCTCAATCTATTTTTGATTTCCATATTGGTCGTTGTACTGGTCACCACGGTCTCCAAAGCGCGTCCCCCTGCATGGGAGTTTGCCAGCGCCTATATCATTACTTCCTTTTTTGTCTTCCTGAACCCCACGGGCTTCACCATCTTCGTCCATTTTATGGCTTTTTTGGTATTTGTGGGCAAATCGATTTCCAAGGAAAGTTCGCTGTATATTTCCTGGTTGTTGGGCGTCATCAATATGATGGTGGCATCCTTGGCCCATCTCACCATCCACCATGGGGACGCCCCAAAGGAAAGTAAAAAACTGTCCCCAATCCTTTGGAATCGAATCAAGGGCGGTTTTGCCGCTTTGTTGTTGCTATTGGTTTTTGGGTTGCTCTATAAAAATGCCAATCCCGTTTTCGGCAATCTCCTCGAGCGGATAAATTTGGATTTTATCAGCTTTCCTTGGCTATTTTTTACCGTATTGGGATACGTTGTCTTCCTACATCTTCTACGTCCTTATGAGGCCCTGCAACTGATCGAGTTTGATCGTTCGCAAGGGAATGTCCTGGAAAAACCGACCGAACTTGTGTTGATCGGTAGCAAGAAAGAATTACAAAGCGAAAATACCTTGGGTGGCATGGTGTTCTTTGCGCTCAACCTGCTATTGGTTTTCTTTTTGATCACGGATATCATCTATTTACTGCAGGAGAATGTGCTTACGAATTCCGACTATTCAAAATCGGTACATCAAGGGGTGTATGCCTTACTGTTTTCCATACTATGCGCCATTGGGCTTATCCTCTATTTTTTTCGTGGAAACCTCAATTTTTACGGGGGCAATCGACGCATCAAAGCATTGACCTTCCTTTGGATAGGTTTGAACGTGGTGTTGGTCGCTTTTACGGCTTACAAAAACTATGCGTATGTAGAGGCATTGGGGCTCACCTATAAGCGCATCGGGGTATTTGTATATCTGCTGCTGACACTGACCGGTCTGTTGACCGCCTACATCAAAGTGGCCAAGGTCAGGAATTTCACTTTTTTGGTCCGAACCAATATCGCTACGGTATTTGGTTTTCTGATCATCAGTGCCGCCATCCCATGGAACCAAACCATTACGCACTATAATCTCGGGAGTATCGGAAATCCCGATTTGGAGTATCTGATCCATCTGGGGTCCAATAACAGTACAGCACTTCATCGATTTTTGCAGGAACATCCTGAAACGATTCCCCCGGATAGCAGGAAAGCCATTGAGGAAAAGTACCGGTCGTTCGTAAACGAGCAGTACGAAAAGACCTGGCAGGAATACAGCTTGGATAATCTTGTAAATGCCGATTCCAGATGAGGGCTTATTTTAAGAGCGGTTTGAATCGGGTCGCCTTACGGATTGCACAGGTCTCTTTTGCCGTTGGCACGCTATTTTTTTTGATCTATTTGTTCGCACCCGTTGACCCGGTCATTCTCTGGGGAATTGTTTTTCTGGTTCTCTTTTTCGGAGTGTATGCGGTCTTGGTGATGACGCTATTCATCAATCTACTGGTGCATTTCAAGGATTTCGAGGAGCACTTGGTGGCCTTGGTGCTCTCGCTCCTCAATCTCTCGATAGCTTTCTTATACCTGCAGCTACTATAAACACTTAAAAACAAATAAATGAAAACACTTTTAGCAAAAAACAGGGCATTGTATCTCAATTTGATGTTGTCCACGGCATTTGCCTTGGCACTCCTCGTATTTCGGATACAACTGACCCAGACCTATTTTTATCTTTTTTTGGTATGGAATCTTTTCCTTGCCGGAATTCCCTTTGTCATTTCCCAAGCCTTGTGCCATGGCCGTTGGTTGCGAAATTCGAAACTACTGGGAACCGGTAGTTTTCTCATTTGGCTGTTGTTTTTGCCCAATAGTCCGTATATCATCACCGACTTGGTGCATTTACACGACCAAGCATCCCATTTGCGGTGGTTCGACCTCTTTCTGGTCTTTGTGTTCGCCCTAAACGGATTGGTTTTTGGCTTGTTGTCCCTGCTGGATATATATGGGCTACTGGCGGAACGATATGACAGGACCGTTGCTTCCTATTCGCTGTTCAAGATTTGTCTACTAAGCGGATTCGGGATTTATCTAGGACGGTTTTTGCGTTTTAATTCCTGGGACATCGTGACTAAGCCTACCACGTTGTTTCATCAGGCCTGGTTTAGTATGAAAGAGCCCAAAATGTGGTTGTTCACGTTGGCCTTTGGCGGATTTCTATGGATTTTGTTCACGTTGCTCCGGGCCTTGTTGAAGCATAATGAAGTGGCGGTCAGCAACAGTTATGATTGATCTCGGTCTCGAAATCGGCCTCGATCAATTGCCGGAATCGGGAAGGGGTCTTGGGGGAGAGCGCGATTCGCTTCGCCACCATATCGACCTCAAAATGGAAACAGGAAAAGTCGCCCTGACACTCCTTTTCGACCCGATCCATCAAGAATCGGGTGATTTTGCGTCGTAATTGGTATTCCAGCTCAATGCAGAACTTTTTGAGCTGCTCGTCTGTGGTTTCGTTAAAGGTCCAATGGAAATTCACAGGTGCTAATCAAAGGAAAAACAATATACGGCATTCTTTTGAATTGAAAGCCCCACAGCATCAATTTTTGGCAGCGGGCAAAAAACCGCCATGAAAGGGAGGAAAGATGTTTAAATTTTGGAATGCATACACCTCCTTGTCACTGATGGGAGGAACTTAATGGGATTCAACTTATGATACGATTTGTGTGTAACAAAAAGTACCTGCTCTTTTTCATATTGCTTTTCCTTATCGAAGCGGGAATTGCCTACTTTTTAAAAAGTGGCTTTATTCGTTATACCGTGGGGGATTTTTTGGTGGTCATCCTGCTCTACTGTTTTTTGAAGGGCTTTTTGAAAGGAAATTCCCGGGCCATTGCGCTCGTAACCTTGGGTATCGCCTATACGGTCGAGTTTTTACAAGCCACCAACTTTCTCGGGGTATTGGGTTTGAAACAGCATCAGTGGGCCCATCTCGTTTTTGGAAACAGTTTTAGCATTCAAGATCTGGTCGCTTATACCTTGGGAATTTTGCTTGTTATTTATCTGGAAAACCGTTCACCGGATCACTAGCACTTCCCATCGAACACGGTACCCATTACTCCTTCCCATCCACGTAGTCCTGTAGATAGGCATAGTGTTTGGTGAGTTGCCCGTTGCGGGTCATTCGGGCACGTTCGAGCACCCCGTCTTTATCGCCATTGAAAAAAGCGGGAATCACGTGTTTTTGAAACGCTTCGGCAAAGCCCACACTGGCGTCGCGCGGCAATTCGCAGGGCAGGTTGTCCACCGCCATGACGGCAATGGCCTTCATGTCGCTATAATCGGTTTCCGATTCGGTTTCGGGGTCATAGCCGTAGACCGGTTCTTCGATGGTCGAGGGGCGAATGGTGGTCGCGACCGGTCCGTCGATATCGCAACTGATATCGGCTACGACGCTGATATGGAAGTCGGGCTGTTTGACATCCTCCCTTGTATAGAGATAGGGAGCCCCTTGCCCGTAGAAATGCCCGGCAATATAGAAGTCGGTCACCTTGGCAAAGCGGAAAAAGTCGGACCGATAGTCTTGCGGATTTGCGAAAAAATCGGCTTTGTTCCCACGAACGCCGTCCTTGCGTTTATTGTATTCGGAGGCATCGATCTGGCAGTAGACCGGTTCGTCGAAGGTTTCTTCCAGGTATTCGCCTACGTTCACCCTACGGAGCTTCATGGCATCGAGCATTTCCCGTGCACCGTTGCCCACGCGACCGCGACCCGTAAGAAGTATCTTGATATTGGGCAGCTCGATTTTTTGGAGTTCGGCGATGAGTGCCTGTTGGTCGGCAAGGGTTTCGGCCTTGGGCAATTCGAACAGCCGATGTTTGAGTCCGTAGGCCCGCACCCCGTTATAGGCACCGACGATGCCGGCATAGCGACCGAAGGCGACCAAACGGATCCCTTTGGAATTGGTGATCAACTCGTGGTCGTAGAGTTCGATGTTCTTTTGTAGGACGGCCTGTAGCAGGCTTCGGTTATAGGGTTGTTTTTTGATGGTATGGGAAAAGAAAAAGTATTTTTTGTCGGGGATGAGGTGCTCGATGGGCACTTCCTTGACGCCCAGGAGTACGTCGCAATCTTCCATTTTGGGAGCCACTTCGATGCCGGCCGCCACGTACTCCGCATCGGTAAAGGTGCGGATGGGGGAGGGCTCTACGATGATTTCGGCTTCCGGGAAGGTGGTCAGGACTTTTTGGCAGGCGGTGGGAGAGAGCACTACACGGCCATCGGGCGGGTTTTTGCGTTCGCGGATGATTCCAAATTTCATGGACAACTATTTGGTATAAATTTTGCTCGAAAATACATGGAATTGTAGCGATAGGCAAAGTTTTTGTTAACTTCGCAATCCTTTTTCGAAAGGCGCGTTAGGGATAGCAGCGATTACCCCGGACCCTTCGTAGCTCGCGTGCAGCGGGAGCGCGGCAGGGGAGGAGTAAAAGCGGATAGCCCGGTACCCCGAAGCTCGAATGAAACGAGAGCGAAGGGGGTAAACGCCCGAATACGTTCTTTGAAAAAATACAATGTGTGAAGAAGGCCTTGACCGAGCTCGCGAGCGTCAGGGCACAATTCGTATACGGTAAGCACCACTTACCTAACGCATTACGGGGCCGACTGGTTTTGACAGCGAGACCAATGGTGATGTAAGCATGCCGAGCGCTGGGATACAGCTCGTTAATCTCATATTTCACACTTTTAATTGGCGATAATAACTACGCTCTTGCCGCTTAATCTGAATTATAGTAGGATTTAGCCTCGTCTCCGCAAGGCGGAGAAGCGAGATGTCCCTGGATAGCCCTTGTTGACGGCGATCCATTCAGGGGCACCATAAAAGTCAACACAAGGCCGTTAGCGCTTCGATAGCGGCACCAAAACGTAAGAAGCTAAGCGTTCGTTAGGCCGTTTCCGGTCAGGCGTGCGTCGAAAACCAAACGGAAACTAAGCATGTAGAAAGCATTTTCGTTGCTTGTTTGGACGAGGGTTCGAATCCCTCCGGCTCCACTTCAAAAACCACCTTCGGGTGGTTTTTTTCGTTTCGCCGTCGGGATTCGAATGCCAGCGCGCCATCTCGCGCCATCGCTAAAAAGGTCCACCGGACCTTTTCTTCACGCTCGGCCGTCTCCGGCTCCACCTACGCCCTCCATAGCTTCGGGTTTACGAGAAGCGACGGAGGGCTTTTTAATCATATCTACAAGTCTCACCTTCCGAACCGTCGGGCTCCGGTGGACCTAAGTCAACGTATCACGATCAACATTTTTATTCATTCATCCTCCGAAGCTCGGGCAAAGCGAGTGCGAAGGAGGACCTCCTTCCCGCACATTACCTTTACCTGAAATAAATCAAACGATTTTGCCCAAATTACGCCAAAATCCCTTAAAACTCCACCATGACCCTTCCCTATGCCGTATACATTCTCCACTGTGCCAACGGCAACTACTACACCGGCTTTTCGGCCAATCTACACTAACGCATCAGGGCACATGAACGTGGCGAGGTCAGTTTTACAAAAGATAAGCTACCCCTGAACCTAGTTCATGTTTCCTTCTTTGCCGACAAGCAAAAAGCGTACGAATTTTAGCGTTATTTAAAGTCCGGCTCTGGCATAGCATTTCGGAACAAAAGACTGGTTTGATGTAAATAGTACGCCCTCCGAAGCTTGAACAGAGTGAAAGCGGAGGAGGGCTTTTCATTTGTGATGTAGCCATTTGCGGATAATGGTCAGTCCGAAAGCCTCGTATCACGCTCTTCTTCATATGTGATACCCATATGCCTCGGGGTTTGGAATCGTTGTTTCCGGATAGTGGGGGCTCCACTCAAAAGGCCTCTGCGATATCCAGGTATAAATTGTTCGATGCCTCCCCAAAACCCCAGTCGAGACGAATATTCAAATTCTCGCTTCGATCCAACAAAAATCGAAGGCCAATCCCAAAATTGGGTCGAATATTCCCGAGTTTGAAATCGCCGAGGTTGCTATTGACATCCCCACCACCGACAAATGCCACCATCCCGTAGCGAGAGTCACCAAAAGTAGTTCGATATTCCAGTTGTCCCGCCAAGAGGGTACGGGCAACATACCTTCCTTCCCGGTACCCGCGCAAGATTTCACTTCCCCCGAAGAGACCGAGCTCGGAAAAGGGTACCTCGCCCTGGGAAAAATGCCCGATGAACTGCACCGCCAGCACATCCTTTTTATTTTTAAAGGGGGTAAAATAGTGCCGCAGGTCAAATCTGGAAAGCTCAAAGTTATGGGTGCCCCCCAAGACCTTACCGTAAAACCCATGGGTAAACTCAAAATACCAACCACTATTGGCGTTCAAAATATTGTTGCGACTATCGTAGAGCATCGCGAACTCCGCGCTCATAGAGGTAGAGCCCTCGTAGCCGAGCGGCTGCTCGGTTTCCAGAATACCGCCGGCTTCGGTCTGGACATCGAAAATTTGATTGTATCGTACGCCCGCACCGACAAATAGATAGCGAAAAAAAGCCTGTTTTAGGAAAATCGGTTCCACCAAGACCTGCACATAATTATACTCCTCCTTGTTTTCCTTGGGGGCATCCCTTCCAATACCGTAAAATAACCTGGGATAATTTTGAACGAGCACGTTGCCTTCGATGACCCATTCCTCCTGATTGGTAAAAACCTCAAAACCGGAGAATAGCACAAATTGATTGTTCAGGGTATATTGTAAGGTCGCAGGCATATTGGAAGTGCGGGTCTCGGGACCACTGCCATTGAATTTAAAAAGGTATTTGGCGCCCACGCCGATTCCAAGACTTGTTTCGGGAGAATAGGAAATGACGGGTGCGGCCACCAATTTGGCTAGGTAGCGTGAACTGTCTTTTTGTACCTTCCTTTTGTTAGGGTAGAAGGTGAAGATGTCCTTGAAATCCTTAAAATCCTGTCCGTACGCGAGTGGCGTAGCCATGGGCAGTAAGAAGATGGCGAGCAAAACAACTCTCAAAAATATCGGATACAACATAGGCATGCTGGTGCGTTGGATTGGTCGGGTGGTTGAACCCCTGGACTGGTCGGGTAGTGCCGTAAAAAGCGAGCGCCATCCCTCGGCTATTCGAGGCATCACGGATTCATCCAAGGGACGGCTGGGAAATTTCCGGTTCGGGGAAATCAGGATAATTTTTCCTTGACCGTTTCTATCATATTTTGGATGCCCTGACCCATTTGAACGATCCATTTGCCACTGGGATCGACGGTAATCTTGTGTTCCGCAATTTTCCATCCCTCCGCCGTGCGCTTCAGCACGTCCGTAACCTGCGAGGTCGCTACGGCAGCAGGAATAAGGCTCGCTTCGATGACCAACATCAAGTGCTGCGTACGTGCGGTATCCCCCTCAAAATCGGTTACGATATGATTCAGCATCAAATGTCTTTTTTTTCCAGGTTCCCCCGCGTAGATTTTTTTCAAATCCTCTTCCTGATGGTCGGGGCGCATGCTAAAGTCGCCACTAATGATGGCATCATCGGTGCAACAGGCCAGGGCGGCCTCGACATCCTTTTCATCATTGGCCAAGTAATAACGGGCTATCAACTCATTGATTTCAAAACGGTCTTGGACCGATATGCGTGTTTTCGTCTCCATAATTCCTTTTTTTATATAGTCTTCTTACTGATTCCATAAAATTAGCGACACACCCGGTATCCGAATTGCACCATTTGTAAAAAAAATGAATCCATTTGCCCCGAACACCCCCCTGAAAGTGTCTTTTTTTACTAGAAAGTTTGTTGAAAACCCCTTTGTTGATACACGCTGGCATCGTCACAGCGGCCTTCGTAGCTATGGTGGCCCGGGAAAGTGGCGGCACGGGGTCCGATGTTGATTTTCCTTACGGGGTCATTTCTTGTCTGCCATAGACGGTGTCGATATCCGTATAAATTATTCCCTTTTTGTTTCCTCAAATATTCCTTGGAAAGCCTTATTTTAGGGAGTGATGAAATACCGCCAACCTTCATGCAACGCCTTAATACCTTTTCGACTGTACAAAGGGGTTACTCTTTTGGGAAGTCGCAGGCCCCGTTTAGTTTTTTTCTTGGCAGTGGTACTCTGGCTTTCTGCCTGCTCTCCCAAATTTTCGAACGTGGCCTTGCCGCTGGATGAGGTGCAGGATTTTTCCCATAAGGGGATAGCCGTTTTGGAGGATAGGTGGTGGACGGCCTTCGGGGATGAGCAGCTGAATCGATTGATCGAGGAGGCCTTGGGGTCCAACCTTGACCTTGCGGCCACCTGGCAACAATTCGTCGCGGCAAAGGCAGTGGTACGGGGGCAGGCTTCCATCAAATGGCCCCAGTTCGATGCCTCGGCCCAATCCGCGATCAACTTTCCCCAAAACGACTTTAGGGGTGGGGAAAATATCCAATTGGGCCTATCCACTTCCTATGAAATCGATTTGTGGGGTCGGATCCGCACCGCGGTACAGGCCGAAAAGTTCCGGGCCGAGGCGAGCCTCTACGACTACCGTGCCGCCGCCATTTCCCTTTCCGCCGAAATCGCAAACACTTGGTACCAATTGCTCGCAGCGAGAAACCAATTGCGGATCACGGAAGACCAAATCGCGGTCAATCAGGATATCATCAAATTGATACGAAGCCGGTTCGTTGGCGGACAAATACGGGCGGTCGACATTTTGCGACAGGCGCAGTTGCTGGAAAGTACGAAGGAACAACAGCTTATTTTTAGTACCAACGTGCAATTGCTGGAAAACCAATTGGCGGTGTTGTTGGGCAAACAACCCCAGGAAACGATCGACTGGGAGCAGGGCGAGCTTCCTGCCATTCCGGAACTTCCCGAAACCGGACTGCCCCTGGAGCTGGTACGCCGTAGGCCGGACATCCAACAAACCTACGCGCTATTGCTGGCGGCGGATCGCGACATGGCCTCGGCGGTACAGAGCAAATATCCCAGACTGAACATCAGTGGCCGCGGTCAATTGCGCGCCAATAATTTTGCCAACCTTTTTGAAAACTGGGCCTACTCCCTTGGCGGAAACATCCTGGCCCCCTTGTTTTATGGCGGGCGCCTCAGCGCGGAAGTAGACCGCGCCCAGGCCATTAAGGAACAGCGGCTCTACCAGTACGGACAGGCCACCCTGGTCGCCTTCCAAGAGGTGGAAAACGGGTTGGTACGGGACCTGATGCAGAAAAAACGATTGGAAACCATCGACCGCCAGTTAAGGCTAGCCGAAAAAAGCAATAAGCAGTTGCGGGTGGAATTCCTAAACGGTTTTAGTCCCTATTTGGATGTGCTCATCGGCTTGGATGGTGAGCAGCAACTTCGACGGGATTTTGTAGCCGCCCAAGCACAGCAGGTACAGATTCGCATCGACCTGTACCGGGCCTTGGCCGGAGGTTTTGAAACGGAACGGGAACTGGAAATCGAAGCGGTAAAATAAGGGTATGAGCACGAAAAAAATTCTATTGATTTGTTTGGGAATCTTGCTGGCGGGCATCGCCATCACGGTCATTATCTTTTCCACCGAGCCCGAGGCACAGCGGGAGGGCGCTACCTTGGAAACCGCCATGCTGGTCGATGTGGTCCCCGTGGAAAAGGGCACTTTTGAGCCCGTAATTGTCGCCACGGGCACCGTACAACCGGTCGAGGACGTAATTTTGAGTCCCTTGGTGCCGGGGCAGATCATTCGTAGGGACCCGGCCTTTACCCCTGGTGGATTTGTCAAGAAGGGCCAGGTACTCCTGCAAATCGACCCGGCCGATTACCGCAATACCCTTGAACTGCGAAAAAGCGAACTGATGCAATCGCAAAGCGCGCTGGATACCGAGATGGGGCGACAGCAAATAGCGGTACAGGACCTGCAGCTCATCGCCGATGATTCCCTCTTTGGGGATAATCCGCTTTCCGAGGAGGAACGCCAATTGGTACTGCGAAAACCACAGCTTACCGCCGTACAGGCGACCATTGGTGCCTCGAGGGCCGCCATGGAACAGGCGCAATTGAATCTGGCACGGACGACCATTCGCGCCCCTTTCGACGCCCATATTTTGAGCCAAAACGTGACCAAGGGCTCCCAGGTGGCACAGGGGGACAACCTGGGCCGTATTGTGGGCACCGAATATTACTGGGTGACCGCTACGGTTCCGGTGGCCAAATTGCGATGGTTGCAATTTCCGGGGAACGATGCGGAAATGGGTTCGCCGGTACGCATCGAAAATTCGACGGCCTGGCCGACCGGGGCATTTCGAGAAGGGTTTTTGGACAAGCAGATCGGGGCCTTGGACGGGCAAACGAGACTCGCCCGGGTGTTGGTCAAAGTGCCCGACCCCCTGGCCAATACAAAAGAATCCAAGGGCCTGCCCAAACTGATGATCGGTACTTTTGTGGAAGTGAACATCCAGGCGAACCCGATTGAGGGGGTCGTGCGCCTCGACCGGGAGTATGTTCGGAGCAATGAGACCGTTTGGGTGATGAAGGATGAAAAACTGGAAATACGGGAGGTAGCAATCGAACTGACCGATGACCAATATGCCTATATCAGCCAAGGATTGGACGATGGGGACCAGGTGGTCATCACCGACCTAAGTACCGTCAGCGAGGGTATCGGATTGCGCACGGAAGAGAAAACGGCCGACAACAAAGCACCGCAATAAAAAATAGAATGGCGAAGAACGAGAACATGGAACAGGGAAAACCTAGAAGAGAGGGAGCGATTGCCTATATGGCGCGCAATTCCATTGCCACCAACCTATTGATGCTCATTTTGTTGGGGGGCGGTATTTTTACCATGTTCACCATCCAGAAAGAGGTGTTCCCGGAATTCCAACTGGATTTTGTAGAGGTCTCCGTCGTCTATCCCGGTGCATCCCCCGCGGAGGTAGAGCAGGGTATCCTTCAACCGGTGGAGGAGGCCGTACGGGCCGTCAACGGTATCAAGGAAGTCGTTTCCGAGGCCAATGAAGGCTCCGGCCAGGTCACCATCGAACTGGTGGCCGGTACGGAACGGATGAAGGCCTTCCAGGATATCGATCAGGCAATCAATCGCATCCAGACCTTTCCCGACGATATCGAACGGCCCCAAGTAGCCTTGCAAAACCGCCAACGCGACGTGCTCCAAATAGGCCTTTTTGGCAAGGCGGACATTTGGACGCTGCGCCAACTGGCGGAGCGTTTGCGGACCATCCTCTTGAACAACCCCAAGATCACCCAGGTAGAACTGGGTAATGTGCCCGAATACGAGACCCGTATCGAAATCCCCCGACTCACCCTCCAAAAATACAACCTTACCCTGGGCCAGGTGGCCGATATCATCGAACAGAGCAGCAGCGATGTGCCCGCAGGGGCCGTGCAGACCCAAAGTGGGGAAATATTGCTGCGCATGCAGGAACGTAAGCAGTGGGCGGACGAATACGGGAACATCACCATTATCACCTCCCAGGATGGGGCGAAGGTCGCCCTCAAGGACATCGCCCGAATCACGGATGGGTTCGAGGAGGTCGGCTTCCATGGGCAATTCAATCAGCAGAACTATGTAGAGCTTCGTATTTTCCGGATCGGCGACCAATCGCCCCTGGAAATCGCGGAGGCGGTGCAGGCCATTTTGGATGACTTTCAACTACCCCCGGGGATCCAATACCGAACGGATAGCAACCGCGCCGAGGACTATCGGGAACGGCTCTCCCTGCTGACCGAAAACGGGGTGCTCGCCATCATTATCGTGCTGATCATCCTGACCCTCTTTTTGGAATACCGCCTGGCCTTTTGGGTGATGATGGGGATGACGGTCTCTTTTGTGGGGGGAATGATTTTACTCCCTTTGATCGGCATCAGTGTCAACATGATTTCCATGTTCGGCTTTCTGGTGGTGCTCGGTATTGTGGTCGACGATGCCATCGTCGTGGGCGAAAACGTGTACGAATACCGGCAAAAGGGCATGAGTCCCATGCAGGCCGCCATTGCGGGCACCAAGGATGTTTCCCTTCCGGTCATCTTTAGTATCGTAACCACCATCATCGCTTTTGTTCCCCTGTTGTTCATGCCCGGGGAAACTGGAAAGTTCTGGCAACCGCTCCCCGCCGTGGTCATCGTTATTTTGGCCGTTTCGCTCCTGGAGGCCTTGTTCATTTTGCCTTCCCATTTGGCCCATCTCAAGGAGGAAAAAAAGAAACGGAAGTGGCTGGTATTGTTGGAAAGGTGGCAGCGTTCCTTTGCCCAGGGATTCAACAACTTTGTGGAACAACGGTATCGCCCCGTCCTTGATAAATGTCTGCAGTACCGCTATATCACCCTGAGCGCCGCCGTGGCCCTTTTATTGATCGTCGGGGGCTATGGCTATAGCGGGCATATGGGGATGATCGTGATGCCGGAGGTCGCCGCGGATGAAATCGAATGCGGGGTACGGCTGCCCGTGGGCACGACGCCCGACCAGGCCGCCAAGGTGGCGAATGCCATTTCGAATGCGACCCAACGGATGTTCGAGGAGCATAACCTCTATGAAGTGGCCGAAGGTATTAAGACCAATGTACGGGGCCAGAACTTTATCGACGTGGAAATCGTGATGCTACCCCCAGACCAGCGCGATATCACCGCCGGCGAAGTGATTGCGCTATGGCGCGATAATATTGGCGATATCGAGGGGGTCGACCAGATTACCTTTGAGGCCGAACGGGGTCCCGGGGGTGCACGGCAGGCCATAAGTATCGACTTGAGCCATTCGGATATCGACGTATTGGAACGGGCAAGCGCCGCTTTTGTCCAACGGATGAAGGCCTTTTCCAACACCCGCGACGTGACCGACAACTATAACAAGGGCAAGATGCAGTACGATTTTAAGCTTTTGCCCCAGGGACGCAATTTGGGACTCACCTCCGATGCGGTCGGCAGACAGGTGCGAGACGGTTTTTTCGGAGCCTTGGCGATGCGGCAGCTGCGGGGTATGAACGAAATCGAGGTACGGGTCAAATTGCCCTTGGAAGAACGAAAGGACATCAAGAACCTGGAGGATTTCCTGATCCGCACCCCCGACGGTATCGAGGTGCCCTTGATGGAAGTGGTGGAAGTACAACAGCGCGAAGCCTTTAGTAGCATCAACCGCCGGGACGGACGCCGCGTCGTGAACGTGGGGATGGATGTGGAACCCGCCAATTCCGTAGGTCGGGTGTTGGAAACGGTGCAGGAAGAGACCCTGCCGCAACTGCGGGCCGATTTTCCGGGCATTACCTGGACGTTTGAGGGAAGCCAGGCCGATATGCGGGAAAGTACCAACACGCTCCGGGCCGGATTTTCCATCGCCATGCTCTTGATCTACGCCCTGCTCGCCATTGCCTTTAGCAGCTATACCCAGCCGCTGATCGTCATGACGGCCATTCCCTTCGGGATCGTGGGGGCGGTTATCGGGCATATTTTGCTGGGCTACGACCTTTCCTTGGTGAGTTTGATGGGGGTCATCGCCTTATCGGGGGTGGTGGTGAACGATTCCCTGATCATGATCGACTATGCCAACAAGCGCCGCAAGGAAGGCCATTCGATTTATGAAGCGATTCACGAGGCGGGGCTCCGTCGGTTCCGACCCATTGTGCTGACGACCATGACCACCTTCGGGGGGCTGGCACCGATCATACTGGAGACCTCCAGCCAGGCCTTTTACCTGATTCCCATGGCCATCTCCCTAGGATTCGGGATTGTCTTCGCCACGGCCATTATTTTGGTCATCGTTCCCTGTTTGTACCTCAGCTTGGAAGACCTGCGCCTCCTGTGGGAAAAGGGACGCACCGTAGAACGGGTAGACGTGTTGGAGACCTCGGAGAGCGGTCCGCAGGTAGTGGCGGATAAGTGATGCATTCGTAAATAGCTCCTGGTGACTGTTTTCAGTGCGCCCTTGATTTTTCATCTTTTTGAAATAGTGTCCCAAAAAGTGCATGGAACGCCCTTTGGAGGTATCAGCCCGTCGCGAATATGTATTTTTGGGACGCGCATGGACTATAAAACCCTTCATTTTCATCAAGAGCATTTCTTGGCCCCCTTTGTGGAGTTGGGCTATGTGATGTCGAATTCGGAAAAAGCCCTCGAGTACAAAACCATCACCAATGGGGTCATCGGGTTGGGGGTCATATTGGATGGAAATGCCTATATCAAGGAACGGGGGCAATGGACCACCATCCCCCGCTTTTCCATTTTTGGCATGAGCGACAAGTCATACCAAATAAAGCTCAGCGCCGCCTACAAGGAAATCTCGGTCGGTTTTAAACCCTATTACTTCAATCTGTTCGTCAAGGAAGGATTGAACGAATTCACCAAGGGCAAGGTCATCGATGCGGAGTCCGTTTTCGGGAGGGATGCCTTGCATCGCCTCTTTGAAAAAGTACGGAATGAACCTTCGCAACAGCTACTCGCAACGTATTTCTCCGATTTTTTTCAAAGGCAATTTTTATCCAAGAAAACCAATCAAAAGGTATTGTTCGCTACCAAAATGATTTACCAGGACGATGCGAACAAGGTAGATGACATCGCTCAAAAACTCAACGTTTCCACCACAACGGTCCGAAACCTGTTCAAGCACCACATTGGGGTGTCGCCCAAGGAACTGATCAAGATTACCCGTACCCATCGGGCCTTGAACTATCAGAAAAAACAGGTGCAGACGCTCACCGAACTGGGACTGCAACTTGGCTATTTTGATCAATCGCACTTTATCAGGGAATTTAAGGCCATCGTAGGGGTGTCGCCCAAAACCTATTTTAAGAGTGAAAAGCTAGCTTTCGATTTTTACAATTATGGAAGATGGTTATCCGATAATTTTGCGGAATAAACATCATTTGGCATGCGCTTACTACTCTTTTTCCTCTTGATATGGGGCATTACGCCGGTTTTTTCCCAATCCGGATCGACTATCAAGACCAAAATCCGTCACATTTTGGAAGCCACCGATACCCCGGGGGCCGCAGTGGCCATCGTACGTAACGATACGCTGCTTTTTTGTCAGGGTTTGGGGTATCGGGATATCGAAAAAGAGTTACAGGTAGATGCCCACACACGCTTCCCTATAGGGTCTAGTACAAAGGCCTTTACGGCAGCCCTGGTCGGTATCGCCCAGGAGCTCGACTCGCTCGATCTGGAGCGCTCTCCCCGCGCTTATTTGGAAGAAGTGACATTCAACACGGAAGAAATGAACCGGAATAGTACCATCAGGGATATGATGAGTCATCGCACGGGGCTTCCTAGACACGACCTGTCGTGGTACCTGTTTCCCGAAACGGACAGGGATCGGCTCGTGGAGCGATTGCAATACCTACAACCTTTTGCCTCCGTTCGACAGCGCTACCACTACAATAATTTTACCTATATGCTCCTCGGCTATTTGGCCGAAAAAAGATTGGGAGCAAGCTGGAGCCGGCTTATCGAGAAACATTTTTTTTCAAGCCTGGGTATGACGGAATCCCTTGCCGAAATGATTTCAGACCCTAACGGCAATACCGCCATCGGTTACCAAACGACCTCGGTCGGAAAATGGGCACCCATGCCGTATTATGATTTAAGGGGGATGGCCCCGGCAGGAAATATCAGCAGCTCCGCCAGCGATATGGCCCAATGGTTACGCTGTTGGTTAAACAATGGTAAGTTCAACGGAAAACAGGTGTTGCCGGAGGCCTATGTGAAGGAGGCCATCAGCTCGCAGATGGTGATGCGCCCGAACCTGCCTGACGAGGAGTTCCCTGACCTTTTCTTTTCCAATTACGGTTTTGGATGGATGCTGAGCGCCTACAAGGGTCATTACCGGGTAGAACACGGTGGGAACATCAACGGTTTTTCGGCCAATGTCTGCTTTTTTCCAGCCGAATCCTTGGGCATCGTGGTCCTCACCAATTTAAATAATTCCGATGCGCCCTATCTCATACGCAATACACTGTCAGATCATTTCTTAAAGGCCGACACGACCGACTGGCTCGCCTATTTCCAAAAGGAAAAGGAGGAAAAAGAGGGGGCTGCCTCCCCGGAAACCGCGTTATCCGATCCCCAAAAATGGGCACCACTGGATATTTCCGGTTCCTATACGAACAAGGGGTATGGGACCATCACTATCAAAAGACTCGAAAATGGATACCGTGCTGTTTTTCCAATCGGGGCGTTTCCTTTGGAGCGCACCGCCACAAAACACTTTCAAGGGCAACCGGAGCGGCAAGCCACAATCGATTCCGAAACAGTGCCGCCGCTCGTCTTGGAGATTGATACCGATGCAAATGATACGATTCAAGGCATCCATATTCCAATGGAGCCCACCCTGGAACCCCTTTATTTTTCAAAAACAATATCCTATGAACGGTAGAATTTCGCTTGTGTGCCTGCTACTCTGGTGTAGCTCCTGTACCGAGAATCCCAAAAAAATGGCTGTTTCCGACAGCCCCGAAACGCGCTTTGAATCCCTCGAAAAAAAGGTGATCGACTGGCAACAGGAGCTCCATATTCCCCATGCGGGCATCGGCATCATCGAAGAGGGGGAAATCGTTTTTAGCAAGGTCTTGAGCCCTCGGGATTCGACCCCAAACCAACAACTGCTTTTTAATATCGCCTCCATCACCAAAGTCGTTTTCGGGACCACGGTGATGAAGCTGGTGGACCGGGGGCAGTGGGACTTGGATGCACCCCTCTATCCCTATCATGTGGACGAGGATGTAAAGGACGACCCCCGGCATAAAGAGCTCACCTCCCGGGATGTGCTCAGCCAGCGTTCGGGCTTTGTCAACTGGCGTTGGAACCATCCCACCGGAAAATTGACCTTTGATTTTGACCCGGGAACCACCTTTAACTATTCCGGGGAAGGCATGGAGTACCTCCGGCAAGCCATCGAAAAACGATACGGCACGGTGATCGATACCCTTGCGGACACCTTGCTTTTCAAGCCCGCCTCGATGCCCGACACACGCCATTCTTGGGACGGAACGGCAAATTGGGACCGGTTCAGCCGCTTTTATGACGCCCAGGGAAAGGAGCATGTATTGGACGATTACAGTTTTGAGGGGCAAGCAGCCGACGATATCATGACCACCGTCGACGATCTGACAAATTTTGGGCGCTATGTCCTAAATGGGGCAGGACTGCGTCCCGAAATCTTTGAGAAAATGGTCACGGCCCAGACTGCCATCAACGACAATCAGGACCAAGCATTGGCATGGCGGTTGATCCGGAACCTGCCGAACGGGGAATATGCCATCCACCACGGAGGCAACGACATTGGGGTGGCGACCTTGCTGGTGCTGCTCCCAAAAAGCAAACGCGGCATCGTCGTGATGACCAATTCCGATGCCGGGCTGGTGCTTTGCAACAATGTAGTGCGGGAGGTCTGGGGCGAGGGCACCGAAATCATCCATCGTGCCTATCGGAGCGGTTCCATGGATGAGATCCCGAAGGCGGTGCCCGTGGAGGCGGAGTTGTTACTGACCTATGAAGGGGTGTACGAACAGCCTAGTGGGAGAAAGGTGACCATTTCGGCCAAGGAGCAAAGCCTTTTGATGGAGATGCCGGGCGTGCCCAATTTTCAGTTGTACCCCCAATCGGATACGGAGTTTTTTCTAAAGGATTTCGACCCCATCATCGCCTTTTCAAAATCGGAGGAGGGCGACCCGGTGCTTGAGATTATCGAAGGGGAGAACACCATTGTGTGTAAAAAAATAGAATAATTACCATGAAGAAGGTACTCCCTTCCCTATTGTTGACCTTGGCATGGACACTCTCCATCAATGCGCAGCAACTCCCCTTGCTCGATACCTACGTAAATCAATTGACGGCCGGGGAGAAATCGTCGGGGACCCTGTGCATCGCCCATAATGGAAAAACGATTTACGCCAAAAGTGTTGGGTGGGCAGACAGGGAAAACAACCGTCCCATCGACCTGGAAACCAAATTCCTGATTGCTTCGGTGGCCAAACCCTTTACCGCCTCGGCCATGTTGTTGCTGGCCCGTGATGGAACAATTGAACTATCCGACCCCATTTCGCGCTATCTTCCCGAATTGGAGGCCTACCAAGACGTGACGATAACCCAATTGCTGAACCACACCAGCGGCATCAGCGGTTTGTATGGTGAAGGGACTATCTTGGAACAGCCGTCGGCCGAACAGGTCAAGACCAATCGGGATTTGGTGGCCTTTCTTGCCGAACAGGAACGTTTTAAAGACTTTGAACCGGGGGCGAAATACGCCTACTCCAATACCAATTATGTGCTGCTCGCCTCCATCATGGAGGCGGTCACCGGACAATCGTTCCAAGAATGGATGAACAAGCACCTCTTTCTACCCCTGGGACTTGACGACACCGGCATCATTTCGCTGCAACGGTCCCGCTTGGGGCTTGAAAATAGTGCCGTGGGCTATGTCTATTCCGATTCGCTGCAGGCCATTCTACCGGCCGACGAAGCGCCCGAAACCAGCGAGCTGTTGGCAAGCAATGCCGGACTCTTGGGGCAAGGGTCCATGTACAGCACCGTGAAAGACCTGGTCCGTTGGACGCAACACACCCAAGGCGATTTTTTTACCAAGGCCGAAAAGGCACTGATTTTCTACCCCGAACCCTCCGGGGAACGGTTGACTTATAGCTATGGTTGGGATATAGAGGTCGATGAAGAATTTGGCCGTATTGCCCAACACAGTGGGCGTTGGGGCGGTTGGAATTCCAATCTGGAACATCAGATGGAGCATCATATCACCATCGTATACCTCAGTAATCTGGAAGGGGCCGACTACGAATATCCCGACTTTCAAAAGATACGACAGATCGTGGCAGGCACCTATTACGACCTGAACGACACCAATCTTCCCCGGTACACCGGTAAGTATGAAACAGTAGAAGGCAAAACGGATGAACTGATCGCCAGGGATGGCCGGTTGTACAAAAAGTACCGCTCGCTCGAATTGGAGCTGGTTCCCCGCTCCAAGACCCGGTTCGAACTCAAAGGCTTTGCCCCGACGGTCACCTATGTTTTTGAATTCGGTGACGATGATACGGTGGTCGGCTCCAGAATGACACAGGCGGAAACCGGAGTGGATGTGAAGTACCGTAAACTCCCTGAGGAATGAACCGAGACCAGGCTTGCCCCATAAAGAAAGGTCGAATTGGACCAAAAAATGTAACTTCCACAGCTCATGAAAACACAATCCTTTCTATTGGGCCTATGGCTTTTTCTCGCGGGGAGCCCTGTCCAGTCGCAGGAAAGCGACCCTACTATCGCCTCCAAATACGATCAAGGCTATGTAATGCTCATGGGTGGGGGTATCTCGGAACAGCAGGCGGCATTTATCAACCGCTTTTGCTCGGCGGAACGGCCCTTGGTGGTGATTCCCACGGCCTATTCCGATAAGGCCATTCAGCGGGACACCCATTTTCGGAAGGTACGGGAGCGCTTTAGAAAACTGGGCATCGATTCCGTTCAAATGCTGCATACCCGAAGTAGGGCAGTAGCCAATACACCCGCTTTTGTGCAACCGCTTGAGGAAACGAAGGCCGTATTCTTTTTGGGTGGAAAAACCGCCCATATCGTGGATGCCTACAAAAACACCGCAGTACAGGAGGCGCTCGAAGCAATTCTTCAGCGTGGGGGACTGGTCGCCGGGGTCTCCGCCGGATCCGGTTGCCAGGCCAGCTATTTTACGGGGAAGGATAGTTTGCATCCGGGTTTTGAGTTCCTAAAAAATACGGTGATCATGAACCACTTTCTCAGAAAAAACAAACAGTTCGACCATACCGATTTCTTTCAAAAGAACCGACACTATCTGGGTCTGGGTATTGATGAGGGTACGGCCCTAATTATCCATAAAGGCGTAGGGGAGGTAGTAGGCAGCAGCTATGTGGCCATTTATGATGGTACTGACTATGTACGTTCCAATGATGAAATCGTCCCCTTACCCTCCGATTCGGAACGTTTTTATTTGTTGCAGCAGGGCGACCGCTACGATTTGAACCAACGCCAGGTCATTTCGCACCAGCGATTACAACCCATTGAGCTCCCATTAGCCGAGTACGTTGGGGCGTATACCTCCAGCACCAACGATTTTGGGTTGCAGTTGACCCAACAAAATAACGGCTTACTATTGACCAATAGCTGGGGCTGGAAGCCCTATCTGATAGTACCCTTGGAAAAGGATGTCTTTTACGCTACCAACCGACCCATATGGTTTCGGTTTCGGCGGTCGGCAGCGGGAGCGGTGATCGGGGTGGACAAACTTAAATCGGTGTTGTTGGGGGAGGTGATCCATCGGTTGGGGAAACTGTAGCGGTTTAGAATCGTACCAATGGCGTGCCTATTGAAACTGTAGGACAAATGCTCGGACATAAAAATCTCAGAACCACCCAGCACTATGCAAAAATTATTGATAAGAAGGTGAGTGAGGATATGGCTATTTTGAAAAAGGTGTTGGCTCAACCTAAAAAAAATCTTGATACAAAAACTAGTATTTAAGTAGTTCACTATCAAAATTGCTCGTCAACTTTATCACAAGGCTTTATCAGTTAATTAAGTTAAGATAATCTACCAATTATATCTTTACAGCCTACACAAATTACGGCATTCTCTTTATTAAAAATTGTGATTTAAAGCAGAAACCATTATAGCTCAGAGCTTGTAATTCTTATCCCATATTGCGCTTAAAAGATAAATCTATTCTGTTTGCAACATCAGTACAGCTACCATAGCTACTATTGAAGATAAAGTTTTGGAAGATATGTGAAAATTGTGCGATATTGCTGACAAAAGATAAAGTTCTTTGAGCGTCTGTTTAGAATATTGAATCTACGTTGTGCTTTCGCAACGCTTTATAATAAAGTCAGTGCAAGATGCCTTTGCCGTTAACCATCAAATATTTAGGCAATTATTTTTATATATTAAAGCTATTTTGATAATTGAAATTTACACTCCTAATTTGATACGACATTAAATATTGAGATATTTTGTCAATAAGCGGTTCGGCATTCATGAGTGAATATTTACAGGCGCTCATTTTTTATTTATGGAACCAATAGATATCAAATCCGAAAATATCTTAAAGCAATTCAATTCTATTAGTGGAATTCATGATTTTGTTGAAGTGCTAAATGAGATTTACAAGCTTTACTTTCCTGAAGGAGAAAAAAAGCTATTCAGAGTTGGTTCAATTAACTACTACGCTTTTCACGCTCAAAAGAGATACTACACTTTTGATATCCCAAAAAAAAACGGAAGCACGAGGCGAATAAATGCTCCTGTTTACCAATTAAAGTTGCTTCAGCAGTGTATTAATCAGCTTTTGCATTTGATATTTAAACCTCATCACACCGCCCATGGGTTTCTTTTGGGAAGAAATGTTGTTACAAATGCGGGCATTCATGCGGGCAAACAGGAAGTATTGAATGTTGACTTACAAGACTTTTTTAGTAGTATAAAGTTCAGGAGGGTAAAAGCTGTACTAGAACTACCACCTTTTAACCTAACAGGAAAAAAAGAAAAGGTTGCTTTCTTAATTTCCAACTTGTGTTGCAATAACGGGGTGCTACCTCAAGGCGCACCGACCTCTCCATTATTGACTAACATTGTTTGTCAACGACTTGACAGGAAGTTGTTCCAGCTTGCCAAAACCTCAAAAGCACGGTATAGTAGGTACGCAGATGACATCACTTTTTCATCAAACAATGCAATTTTTAACGATGAGTTTATCAAAGAATTGAATTACCAAATTGAAAATGAAGGTTTTCTACTGAATGAGGCAAAAACACGAATACAGGATCGGAGGCAACGTCAGGAAGTAACAGGCCTGGTAGTAAATAAAAAGGTTAACATCAATAGGGACTTCATCAGAAAGATAAGAGCCATTTTCCATAATTATCAAAAGGGTGGGCAAAAATTTGCTCAAAAGCAATTTGCGAAACATTGGTCCAAACCAATTACCCCTCCTGATTTTAGGAGTAGTCTTAAAGGACAAATTGAATACTTAGGAATGGTTCGGGGAAAAAGTGATTCTATTTATCTTAAATATAAACAAACCTACCTTCGCTTATTTTCTTCTAATTTCATCGACTACTCCTTCATTTCTCACAAAGGAGTTAGAGCCCAACTTGAGCTTGACTATAAAAGAATGGAAGCTGCTCGCATTAGGTTGACCATGTCTGATGAAGAGCGTTTCACAGAATACTGTCTTACTGCTGCGTTTCAACTGGAAGAATTAGTTAATTACTACCTCGCGCAAAAGATGGATTTTGATAAGTTGGTTAACGAACTTGTGACTCATACTTGGGCTACGACATCAGGATTAAATGGAAAAAATAATGTAAGTGAAATTCCAGCAGTTTACAAGTATTTCCTATTTGAAAAATACTTTTATTATAAACCGGGGGTCTTTTATGATTCCGTTATTACAAAATTGCGAAACATCCGTAATCAAAAGTTGCATCGAGCCACGGTTGTGCAGAGGTCAGAAGAGCAAATATTAATGGAATACAAGGCACTAATGGCAAAGGCCAGTAATCACAAGATCAATTCTGATGGCCGGGTATATCAAATGAGTAAATCGGAAGCTCGTTTGAACAATGAAGCTAAAGCAGTTTATTTTTTTAGGGAAAAAAATTATAAAGCAGTATTTGAGGCAGTAAAGGATGTTTCCGATAAAATTAGAATGGATCTAGCCAACTAAAAAATGTATCCAAAATCAACAATAGACTGGCAAAAACTGATTTCTGTAGACCCTGCCTGGGTTACAAAACACTTAACAGAGCATCGGGTAAAGACTGAAAACAAACTCGTACTTCGAACATATTCGCTTCAATTTTCAGGTACCAAATATGAAACTAATGCCCTTATTGAATACATGGCCGACTCTATTGTAAACTATGTACTAACTCCAAAACAAATTAAAAAAATTGAGGAAAAAGGTCGGCAACCATTCCGTGAAGCCATGCGCTATTTTGGAGACAAAAATCCAACTTATGATGGAAAGTATGGTGAACTCTTGCTGTACCTTATTACAGAAGCAGTTCTAAAAACACCTCTTATAGTATTTAAATTGCCTTTGAATGCCAAAGATCAGGTAAAGGGCGGAGATGGCATCTTTCTAGGAGATTATGAAGATAAACCTGCAATCCTCATTGGAGAGGCAAAAACCTGGAAAACTCTTTCTGAATCACTGAAAGATGCTCTGAAATCATTAGCAAGATTTCATTCTAACCAAAATACTACCGCCATGGAGTACGAATATTTCATAGCAAGAAATAGGATTAGAAATGATCTTACCGAGAATGAACTTGATTACATCTATGACTGCTTTACCCCTGGAACAGTGGAATACAAAGGCCGCGTACAAGTTCATCCAGTGCTTATCTTATATGATGATAAGCGGATTGATGGAATAGATGCATCAGACAACGTAGATGGTAATACTAAGCTTAATAAGTTAATCGAAGAATCTCTTGACCGCAACTTCAAGTCAATCAAAAAAATCTGCGCTGATAATAATGGTGTAGACAAGGTGTATTTAGATTTTTTTCTTATTCCCCTTAATGATGTAGATGCATTTAAGCATTCAATATTTACAGCGATTCATGGCGTATCCTGGAAAAAGGAAAATAAAGATGATTCATAGATGGCCTCCACTTATGAATCAGCAAGATATCACCCAGTTTTGCGCTCCGTATTGCGGAGCTTGGTAATCAATCAATTTACCAAAGAATACAACCTGCCAGAACATGAGGTGGAAATTAACCCCGAAGATTTTCGAAAAGCAGCATGGTTAGCAACCATTTGCGCAAATAGTGAAAACGAAAAACATCAGTTTATTGCGGCAACATTTGCTAAGCTCACCTACTTACAATCTCCAAACGATGAAAGTAGAACACAGTTAGCTTATACCATACTATCACGAACAGGAAACCTTGCTGCCTCCAGACATTTAGAAACAGTTTTCGAAATTACCGAAGAAAAAACCGATGATAAACAATTCAAGAAGAGTTTTGGTGGTGCACTAGACCTTGAACTCGGAACAAAAAGGAATATAAATCGCATTGAAATTAAGAATCAGTCGTATTTTGTTACGGACTTTCAGCGAAAGCTATGGGATAATTTGCAAGAACACAATAATATAGCCATTTCAGCCCCTACTTCTGCGGGAAAATCGTTCTTTATTCAGCATTTTATAGGCACACTTTTTGGTAAAAATGAAGAGTTTAAGGTCTTATACATTGTTCCAACCAAAGCATTAATAAGTCAGTCAAGCGATACATTTAGAAAAATGCTCAACGGACAGGATATAGCCGTGAAAACAGCATTCGTCGAAGAACCTGTAACCAAAGAGAATGAAAGCAACCAATCAACGAAAAGTAAAAAGGAAATCTACTGTGTAACACCCGAAAGATGTCTTAAATTAATCCAACAAGGGCGTAAAGGAAGCTTCAAGCCTCACTTTATTTTCATTGATGAAATTCAGAATGTTGAAACAAACGACAATCGTGCAGTATTATTTGAGTATGTCCTCGCTGAGTTTACTAAAATTTGGGACGAAGCTAAGATCTTATTTGCAGGACCCTTCATTAAAAATGGAAAAGAACTTTATAAAAAACTGATATCACTTACTGCAGAGGAAGTAACAACTTATTTGCCCCCTGTCTATCAGCTAAGACTAACTGTACGAGTTCAGAAAAAAGGCTTTAAAGTACTTATTCACTTGGGTAGTGGAAATAAACGTTACGAAATAGAAATTCCACAAAAAAACAATTTAGGTGCCGGTAGCAATAAGTTCTTCTTGGCTCCAGTCGTTATGAGGTTTGGCAAAAGTGATGGCAATCTAATCTATGCTCCGAAATCTAACTATTGTGAGGGCTATGCAATTGAGTTCATTAAAGAATTAAATAAACAGGGTAAGGCCAATCAAAACCTCCATCCGGCAGTTATGGATCTCATTGAATTGCTAAAAGATGAAATTCATCCTAATTACTATCTAATTTATTGCCTTAAATACAAAGTTGCTTTTCATCATGGCAAACTTCCCGATATGGTAAAGAATGAAATCGAATACCTTTTTGAACAAGGGCATATTGATTATCTATTTTGCACATCAACACTTCTACAAGGTGTAAACCTACCGGCACCTCGTATGTTTCTTATTTCGCCTACCAAAGACACTACTTCGTTATCTCCGTTTGAGTTTGGAAATCTTATTGGTCGTGCTGGGAGAATCAAGAATTCGATGGTTGGAACGGTTTTATGTGTGGAAACTGACCCAGAAAATTCTTGGTCACTTGATTACTTCGATGCCGAATATACAAAGGAAGTAGTGCCTACGACAGATAGGTCCCTAAATAAAACAAGTGAAGAAATTATTAATACACTAGTTAGAGAACCCCGTTTGCTAAAGCACACAGGAGCAGAATATACAGGAGTGTTGTTAAAGCAAAAATATCTCATTGGAGAGGACACACTCCGATCTTATTTATTGGAGAAACAGGTAGATGACAACATTTCGGAGTTAATAATAACAGAAGTGTCCAAACAATTTGAGGAAATTTTGATACCCTCAAGTATTGCTGAATTAAATCCGACCATCGATCCGTTATTGCAAAATAAACTTTACAAAGAAATCAAGGAAGATGGAATAAAAAATTGGGTGCTAATTGATGAAGAAGGAGGTAATCCCAATTATTCTAGCAAAAGAATGACTCGAATCGCTGCGGAGCAACTCCCCTATGAGCAACGTAACTTCTACTTTCAATTTGAGAGTTTACTGCTGCGAATGGATGAAATTTTTGCCATTTGGAAAGAGGCATCGATGAGACGTGTAGGAATGGGAACAAAAAAAATGGCATATTTTGGTAATACCTGGTTAAATAGTCTACCTATTTCTAAACTAATAGAAAATGACCTTAAATACCACCAGGTAGATTTATCAAAGCCTTTATCACTTGAGAAGCTCAAAGTCATTAATTCACACATCAACGGAGTAATAAATATTAATTCGGTAATCGTCACATACATCTTGGTAAAGTACTTCAAACTGCTTTCCGACATACTAGACAGTCTTATGACCCAAGTCCAAAAAGAGCAGTTTGGAAGAACATTACGACTTCCCACAATGCTTGAACTAGGAACAAGAAAAATTGAAGTCTTGATAATGGTTTCATTGGGTATACCTCGTCCAATCGCTTTGAGAACTGCGCATTTTATACCTGAAAAAAATAGAGAAACTCCTATCAAATGGTTGGAAAGTATTACGACAACAAAATCGCTACGTATGAAGCGGTTCTATTTACGATTTCTTCACAGAAAAGGGTACTTACCGAATCTGAGAGAAGATGAAGTCAAACGATTATTTAGCTAAATCATCTGCTAAGTCAATTTTTGATTTATTTGACACATTTAATAATCCATTAGAATTTTAATAACCGGGGCATTTTTAACACTATAAGAACCTATTAAGAATTTTGAATGCTTTGATTTTTGAAGTTCAGAATAAAGTAACGGCCTTCATTACGTTTAAATGTAATAGTTAAGACTTAATCTGACAATTTCAATAAATTAGTTTAACCCTTAAATTAGATTTGTCAGATGAGTACAGCAGAAAAGATCATTAAACCAAAGTTGGGATTATTGGAACTTGCCAAGCAATTGGGCAATGTATCCCAAGCCTGTAAGGTGATGGGCTATAGCCGTGATAGTTTTTATAGGTTCAAGGAACTTTATGAACAGGGTGGAGAGCTAGCTCTCCAAGAAATTTCAAGGAAGAAGCCCATTTTAAAGAACCGTATCGGAGAAGAAATTGAAAGGGCCGTCGTGGAGATGGCCATTGAACTCCCTGCCTATGGACAGTTACGGGTGTCCAATGAACTGAAGAAACGGGGAACTTTCATATCCCCTGGTGGTGTGCGGAGCGTTTGGTTGCGCCATGATCTGGAGACCTTTAAAAAACGTTTGAAGGCCTTGGAGGCCAAATCCGCACAGGACGGCTTTGTTCTTACCGAGGCCCAGTTACAGGCCTTGGAACGTGCCAAAGAGGAGAAACAGGCCCATGGGGAGATAGAAACGCACCATCCCGGTTACCTAGGCTCACAGGACACCTACTACGTAGGTTCCGTCAAAGGAATCGGCCGCATTTATGCCCAGACCTTTATCGATACCTATTGCAAAGTGGCTTTTGTAAAGCTCTATGACAGAAAGAATGCCATCACGGCGGCCGACCTGCTCAATGACAGGGTAATCCCCTTCTTCCAACAAAAAGAGCTTCCCTTGCTGCGCATATTGACCGATAGGGGAACCGAATACTGCGGGAAACGGGAACACCACGAATACCAGCTCTACCTGACCATTGAGGACATCGACCATACAAAGACCAGGGCAAAGAGCCCACAGACCAATGGTATCTGCGAACGCTTCCATAAAACCATGCAGAACGAGTTCTTCTTTGTCGCCTTTAGAAAGAAGGTCTACAAGTCCATAGAAGGACTACAGGAAGATCTCGACCAATGGATCGATTGGTACAATGCCGAAAGGACACATACCGGAAAACACTGCTACGGAAAGACCCCTTTGCGGACTTTCGAGGATTCCATACTTTTAGCAAAAGAAAAGCTCATCGAGTACAATGAGCTTAAAGGTTCTTTCCAAGTGTCAGATTAAACACAACTGTCAGGTTAAGTAGTGGCTAGTACACGTAAATCCTTCCCAAGGATGTTCAATAGTAATTCTTGTACGGCTATTTAACCAATTGAATAATTCTTCTATTTGTGGTTTCTCCAAATGAATACATCCAGCCGAATCTGAGTTTCCATTTGAAGCTATATTATCGGCTCCCCAGTGTATATAGATACCCTTTTGTCCCCAAATCAAAATCGCGTATTCAAGCCAAACGTTAAATTCTTTACTCCAATATTTTAATTTTTTGTCTGAGGGGTAAATCGTTATATCTTTAGGATAATTTCTCCCCTTTTGACCTAAGCAATTATGTGTTTTGCCGTTAAAAGTAATACTTCCCTCCCCATTTTCCCTAAATCTTATTTTAATTAAAAGTGCGATAGTCTAATTTTTTATTTGATTAATCCTCTTAGTATTGATGCCTCTTCGTTCTTAAAAAATAATTGAAAATTTATTTGTTCCAAAATCTATTTTCCAAAAGACATTGTTATTATTTCCTCTTCTAATAATTGGAGACTGGCTAACTATCTTACTTTGTATTTTGATAAATCCTGTTCTTCTCCACAGAACTTAATTGGGTCATCTGGCGTATAATACTTATTTAAATCTATAACCTTAAGAGTAGTATAATTATCACAAACCGTATCAAGAGAGGAATGGTTGTTCAAAACAATTTTAACTCTAGCGCAATCTTTTGAACTTGTAAGTTCACAATCATTATCTATATGGACAGCATAAAAATCTTCTTGCGGGTCCCACTCCGACAAAACAATTTTGTCCACATTACAATTCTTCTCCCAACACTCATCTGCCTCTTTCTTAGTCAAAGGCCCGCAAATCAAATCATAGTTTTGAGGGTTTTGAATGTCTGGACCCCAAATAGGATTTGGGCATATAGGCCTATTTTTTTGCTTATACACGTACCAGTTTTTCTTATTAGGATCAGGGTCATTTGTGGTTTTACTCTTCTCCTTGCATGACACAAATAACCCGCACATTATTAGCAATAAAAATAAATACTCTCTCATGATATTTATAATTTAAATTGAACATAATTAATTAATCTTAAACCTTCTTTTCCCTCAGAAGTCCCAAATAAGGGGTTGAAATTCAAATACTTTGCAGTACCAATCTTCATTTCTAGTAGTTCCTTTTTTGAATTGTCATGTAATTCAAATTCAAAAATGAACAGTTTCTTGATACCTTTATCCGATAATATTATTTTAAAATCCGGTGAGGGAGACGGTTTATATGCAATTACTTTGTTTGGAGTTTGACCATCTATGACCGGAAAAGTCAACAAATTCACAAAATCATTGAGTTCTGGATGACCTATTTCCCTTATATTGAAAACGGATTTTCTTCTTTTGAACTTTGAACCCATTAATACATATAACTTGTTTTGATAGACCGATTTATCAAAAGCCCTTTCTGGATTTATCTGAATTGAAATTTTATTATCCTTAAGGTTCTCTATTTTGAATGATTTTATACTATAAATGGGAATAAATGCGGGTTTAGTGAACTGTGATAGGTTGGTATCAGTAGAATCCACCAAGAGGTTATTTTCTCTTTTTAAGCCATGTCCCTTAGCAACCTTTGTTAGAATTAATCTCGCAAAAAATGTTTCTATTCTGCCTATGTTTTTAAAGGCTAGTATAATTTGCCACTTTCCGTCATTAGCATTATAATAAGGGTTAAGATGAAGAACCTTGTAAATACTTCCATCAATCAGGTAAGAATCAATTAGTTTGAGTTCATCTGAATTGATAATATTCTTTCGACTAAATTTTGCATCTTCTTCAAACTCTAAATATTTTTTAATCTCTGGAATCAAAGGGATACCTGGAGTTTTTCCTAAGTTCAGGTATTCTTCTATTTCATTTTTCTGCCAATTCTCTGAGGACAGTTTAGTAATATCTTCACCTAAAGTTGAGAAATCCTCTCCTTTGACTGACCCGTATTGAGGAGATTTATCAAGAACTAATCCTAGTAAATTAGGCCCTTCTTTCATAAAATCTTGGCTCAATGTAATCCTCAATAATTGTTGATTACTTATTTCCTTGATTTTACTTGACTCATCATTTCTCCATAATAAATCCATGTCTTTCATAAAAAGAACATCGGCATCAAAAATAGGTGGTTCTGGCTTTACGTTATTTGGAATTTCTATTTCAAAAGGTTGTTTTGCAAAACGCCCTATTTCGATTTCTGTTTTGTCCTGAAAAAACGGCTGGAAAATAGAAGATGAAAATAGTTTGATTCTCTTTTTTCTGTAATAAGGATGTACCTCTCTAGCTATCAAGGCCCTATTATTCGTAAAGTTCAGTTTTAAGATGGCATCATTTAAAGATATCATCTCTGAGTAATAAGCAATACCATTAACCTCTTCGGGGATTGCAGCATCTGTATGTACTTTCAGCTTGTCATTTACAATAATATTATCGTAACAAAAATCCTGATAAGGGCTCTTATTAAGCTCAATTACATCCAATTCATTTATTTTTAGACAGTACTCTAATTTATACGGATCAAATACAGAAGTTATTTGGAAAGAAGGTTCCTCACTTTGAAATAATACATCCGATTTATCTTTTAATCTCCAAATAAATTTATTGTCCTTAGACGAGAGTTCGATTGAGTCTTCATCCGATAATTTAACAGCCAAAATTGACTGGTCAATCTTGTTTAGAGTTATAGGTTGTAGACTTATATCTATTGCAATTGTTTGATGATAAATATTAGTTCGTAAGTCAGTTTTCGTCTCTATGTTCCCTTCTTTCCATAAAAACATGTCATAAGGAAATTCATTATCCAATAAAGGCTTGGGATGCTCAATAATCGTTTTTAAGTATTTCCTATAAGATTTTTCTAAATCATTTTGGAATAATCTTAGCACATCTGTTTCTTCGATGTATTTTAAAGATTTCCTGGCGGGATCTTGTTCCGTCACATTAAAATCAAGGGACCAAAAGTAGCTATGTTTAGTAGATCTGTATACTGGAAATATTTCATTTTGTTGAGGTATTCTTGGATAATCCACATTTGAAAATCTCAATTCCAAATTAGCTTTAGAATTATTTGCTCGCCAATTAAATCTAAAACTGCCGGCTTCTATTTCAGGTAAAAGTACATTTCCATTATATATCAATTCTACCTTATTCCTTCTTTTTCGTAATTCTAATTTAGTTCCCTTTGCGGAATTATAAAATGGGTAATTTTCTTTTAAATTGAAACCACTTTTATTTCCAGAATAGAAAATATCGATTAAGTTGTGTTTTGCAAAGCAATTGGCGGTTTTGAGATCAAAGGGTGAAATAAAAATAAAATCACTCCTCAAATCAGCCAAATATCCAATTCTTAGATTTCTATCTTGTATTTTTTTCGGGTCTAATTTGGACCTACGTTCTAGTTCTAGCCACCGGTCAACAAACTTGGAAATGGTAAGAATCTCATTATTTTTCTTTTTTAACTTATCCTTTGTCAAATTTCCCAGAACTCTAAAGTTAAAAAAAGATATATAAGGAGGGTATATATATCTAATCTCAGCTTTTTCATTTTTGGTGCCATCTAAAACCATATGGGTTGGCCCATCCATATTTTCATTTTTTTTACTATCTCGATAATCTTCATTTCCAATTACGATTAGAGAATTCGTATCGGGCGCGGGAAAAGCTGTATCAACAAATGGACCTGGAATCTCCCTAAAACCGTTAGGATTGCTCATATGGTCGTTGCTAAGCAAATCATTAAACTCCCAATAATTTGAAACGGTGGCACTCGATTTTAACCCTTTATCAACATCCAATTCCAGTTCCTGTTCTGTCTCTAGATAGTATCCAGCTGGAGTCGTTGTTCTTAAATAAAATCTTTGTGGATAATTTATTAATAATGGCTTGTTCCCTCCTTTAATGAAACTAATCTTTTTCTCAAATTGTTTGCAAATAATTTCGTCTTCTATTTGGGATTGAGATACTAAATCTAATTTGTTGTTATGTTCATTTTCCGAATTTTCAATTTGTTTTGGTTTTCGATTTGCAATCAAATTCTCACCTTTAAAGGCGAATAGTATGTTGCTTCTTACAGCGGTTTCTTGATCAATAATTATATCGGACTCACTAATCATTCTACCCGACGTGTAGTTTTCGAAATAGCTTTTTTCATTGTCCTTCATTTGATACTCTATTTTATGAAGGCTTAGAGATTTACCAAAAGAAACAACATTAAAGCCGGAAACCCATTTGCATTCTCCAATTGGATCAAGGATTTTGTTATCTTTTGTTTGATATGTTACTAACACATAAATTCCATCACGACTTAATGTAGTATCATTATTAGTGTCCTCATCTAATTCTGAATGATATGGATCATTGAAAGATACTGATATGGCACTATCTTGGCCATTAGCTGGCTTGTACCAATTTTCCTTGAATAAAACGCTATTCTCATGTATTACATAATCTCTTAAGCCATTATAGTATTTATTAGTAGATTTTCTTAACCTGAATGGTTTTATATCCGAAAGAAGGGAAATCTGCAAATTATTAGAATTGCTTTCATTATTATTAATTTGACTTATTGCTATATCGTAGTATAAGTTTTGATAAGAACTATTTTCAGTCATAAATACATTAATAGGTATTCTAAATGCTCTTATTAAACCATAATAATGTTCAGCAATAAAATGATTATCAAGTAATTCTGAATAAAGGGCTGTAAAATTTGAATTAAAAACACCTTGATTTCTCAGTGAGTATTTATTATCTCCAATCTCTACGGCAAAGTCAGATGATTTATCAAGAGTCTGCCGTATAATCGATTTATTATTGCTTTTGGATGCTGCTTTATTAGAAACGCCCTGGGTTAAGTTCATTCCGAATTGAGTCGTTTTTAACTGAACGAAGTTGATTTTTTTTTGTGCAGCTTTATTGTTTATTGACGCTTTATCCCTTTGGATAAAGCAGTCATCCACAATTTTTAGAATTTTATTACCTTCTTTATCTCCCCCAAAATTAAAACTTCTACCTTCCGAACCGTTAGGGTATAAAAATGAAATTGGTTCTAACCCCCTTAAATCATTACAGTTTTCAGCATTCTTTATTTCAAGCAGTAAATTTGATTTTATTGAATCTTTATTGTAAGAAAATTTTAGTCTATTTATATAATTAATGGAATTAACAATGTCGTTTTTTATTTCCTTATTATTTTTCTTTTCATTTAATAGTGGGATACTGGTAATTACGGCTTTGAACAAAGCATAAACTTGCCCATCACTGTTAATAATTCCATGGGGGTAAACGGCAATACTAAATCGATCACAGAGTTTTCCATCATCCTTTGTTGAATCATGCACATACAATATTTCTTCTAGTTCATCCATCTGATCGATTATTATTAAGCATAATAAGCGGAAATATAATTAAGGTCATTTTCCTTTTCACTAGTCTCAAACCCGCAGTTTGATTGCATATCAGTGCAACAATTTGGCTTATTATAATTTAACTTTCTGTTGAATTCATAAATATCCACTTCTAAGTCATTTTCCTTTGAATGAAGCAATCTTAACTCGATTTCACTTTTGTCTAGATTTATTGATTTTGATTTCAAGGATTCGAAATCAAAACTAATAATAGTATCCCTGGAAACCTTGGTATTATGTTTGACACCTCTTATTGAGTAAATGGAATCTTCAGTTACTAACTGTAATTCAAAACTTCCTTTTTTAGGTGTTTTAATTGTAAGATTAGCTGATGACAGATTATCCAAAGTTTCATAATTCTCATTCAAAATATTTGAATCAATAATAACGATGTCATTATTGGAGTTTTTTAAGTTTAACGCTGTTGGTTGACCCGAATTAGGATTACTAATAGTCTTTTCCATCTTAATGGCTACTACTATTTTGAACCATTTGGAAAAACGTTTTTTAACTCGAACAAGACAAGTACCTTTCAAACCACCATTATAACTTCTAAGTCCAAGGTAGAATGTGACTGAAGCTGAAAACAGGCTAATAATGTTTAAGCGGCCAACACACAATATATATCCTCTTATATCATAAGCACCATCATATTTTTTAATATAGATGCCACCAACTAGATATGCTTCACCTCTGGCAATACCCCCTGGAAGGTCAAGGTAAAATATCGCCCCGAATTCAAGTACGATTTCCAGCCCAACGATTCCTCTCTTCGGTTCAGCTATAATCAAAAAATATCCCTGGCCTCCGAAGATGAGGTAGGTTATGGCGAATTTGCTATAAGGAGATCCAAAACCAAATTTTAGTTGCAGCGATTTATTTGGATCAAATGGCAATGTTATGAAGGCAGAAAGATTGAGGTTGTAGAAATTGAATGCGCCAAGCTGAAAACTACCAATTGGAAAATTGTATCCTATATTTGCATAGTCACTAGTTATATCGAAAACTAAATTTCGATCAAGATTTTTGAGATATTTTTTGAATCCATCAACAAATCGCAACAATCCATCAAATTCAACATCTCTTATCTTAACCTGAAAGTCATCCTTAACCTCGGAGCCATTTATGAAGGATACCTTTTCAAAATCAATACTTATCAAGTTTAAAAAACCAATCTTGAATTCTATTAAGGCACTTTCAGTCTTAAAAGTTTGCCGCGAAATAGTTGGAGCTCTGTCCAGTTGAGTAACATCAAATTCAATTTCATAATTAACATCTACCGTGAAACTTGTATTTCGATTGGCCTTGAAGGATATACCCCCAGCCAAATCAGCGTTTTTGAATTTGTTAGTTTTAAACTGATGCTGTAGGCTTTGTTTTGATACCTCTTTTAATTTTTCTTTTATTCTGTAGATTTCTTCTATTTTCCGCTTAGCACTTACTAAGTCAGGATTTCTCTTTAGTTCGTCTATTTCTTCCTTTAATATCGCATCCAATTCTGCAATGAATCCATCGGCATAAGTTTTCAGTTCGTACTCCTTTTTCTTTATTGAATCTTCTAGCTCCCTGACGGACTTTTTTAGTTTATGAATCTCCTCTGAGAAAATCTTTTCAATTGTAATGTCAGAAAGATGTTCCTCTATAATTTCCTGGTAATCGGCAACAAAATTTTGATAATGCTTGAGAGGACGATCAAAATCATTCAAAAAATTACAATTATCTGAGTCCTCTATTTTTTGAAGTTTATAGATCTTACTTCTAAGGTTCTCAATAAAATTTGTGATATTATCTGATTTGCTATAGTGCAACTCATCAAGTCGTACAGAAGACAAACATATTAAGCTCTTTTCGAAGGATAGTGAGTCAAACCCCCATTGCAAATTCTTGTCATTTGTAAGAGTTTTTAATTCTTCAATCATGTTACGATAATGCCCTTCTTTTATATTATCGTAAATTCCTCTTATTTGATCATAATGAGTTAGGATAGGATATAAGGCTTGTATTTTCTCCTTGACTAATTGACTCGGATATTTATATTTCTTTAAAAATTCTTTAAAAGTTGATTTTAGACTACTCCACAATTCCTCTGAGTAATACTTTATCTTCCTTTCAATATCCCCAGTTTCATCTTTTTTAGACGTAACGTATTGTTTGGAAAATTGTAAGGCTTCTTCAATAGCTGATTCAATCGATCTATAATACTTACCATAATTTTCAATTTCTTGCAATCCAATTTTTCTAATTTTCGCGATAACTTGAATAGAATTTGCTGCAGTATTTAATGCGTCGGATTGCGATTTACTTTCCTTACTTAGAAATTGTTTAAGCATCCCAATCTTTACAAGCTCTGCTAGGTGCCTTTCATCAAGTTTTTCAGTCTTAATCAGAGTGTCAATTATGCTATTGAAATTGAGATTAGTTCTCTCAAGTATTTCATCTAATTTTTGATCCTGGGATGTGAAGAAAATTAAACTATGAATCGAATTTATTAGAATGTCCAATCCAATCTTCAATTGATCGTCTACTTCTTCTAAGAGATTAATAATGGAATCAAATAATCTAGATAAGTTTTCTAAAAAATCATCGTAATCAACTGATAGCTTAATAGTGTAGCTTTCACGGAGTATATATTGCTCAGCTATATTCTGTAAAAAAGTTAAAAAGGTTCTTATTTCATCTTCAAGCCCTGTTTCTAATTCTTTTAATCTCGTTTTAACCTTAACAAGTTGTTCCTTTTCTTTGACTAGTGTTTCTTTGCGATCATCATACCTGGACTTCCATTTCCTATAGGTGTCCTTTAACTCAACAACAATTTTTTCAATTTCCAGAAATGATTTTCTAATTTCCTTGATAAAATTGAACTCAGGAATCTCGTCAATAGGTAAACTCCCTTCAACAATTTTTAATAAGGGAATTCCCAAAATCTCAGCGTCGACTCCTGGAAACAAAGAGTCCGTAGAAAGATTGACACTTACATTTGAAGTTTTCTGAGTAGTAATATTTTCATCATCGCTAATAGTGCTTCTCAGAATCTGATTATGGGTTGGATTGTAAACGATTCCTTTTTCTAATACCGATATATGTGCAATAGTTATTCCCAGATTGCTCATTGCACCAGCTCTTCTGTAATTCTCACCGAAAAAACCAGAAAGAGGACTTGGTGTTATAAGGTTTGGAGTATTAACTTCAGTTACACTATTATTAAACAGTTTTTTGTCAACATCGATAAGTTTGAATAAAAGCCTCGTTGGATTGCGAGTATCAACAATTTCAGGTTCTTCGTCTATATTATCTTTACTGAAATCTTTATCAAATGAGGGAAAATCTTCCGTTCTGTCTAGATTTAGATTAAAGAAGTCATCCGCCAGTGTGACATCTCTTAACTTGCTCTGACCTTCAATCTGATCTATTTGAGAAATTTTAAGTTTGGCAGAGTGAAGAAATGGGGTAAGCGGGGTGTCGGTAACAAATGAATTGCAATAGGTGGAAAAGAGAAAAATCGAATCAGTGAAAAAGGTTGAGTTTTCTGATTCAGGTAATACCTTGAAACTGTCAGATGACCGAAATTCTTGTAGTGCTATTTCTTCATTTGTTGATTTAAATCGGATATTTTCAATATTAGCATAAGTGAATTCATTGTTAATTGTAATACTGAAATGATCAAATAATGACTTGTTGTCAATTTCTTGTGCAATTTGATTTATAATTGAACATATTTTGTTTTCATCATTGAATATCTTACGTAGCGTGTATTTATATACTTGCCTCTTTGCCTCACTAAATTCGCAATCTTCAAGTGTTTGTGCTTCATTTTCAGTTTCATTACAATCAGTTTTTACATAATTCCTTGGGTCCAACCCTCCAATGTGTAAAATGCTAATTGGAATGTTCTCCTGGGTACTAGTATAGGTACATTGAACTCCATTCACCTTAGAAATATATGTTCCGCAATCTGCAACAATTTCATACGATTCAGCTGGTATGAAAATTATCTTGGATTTGAACCGATGTGATCGATTGTTTTTGTCAATCCCTATATACTCAAATTCTAGATCGTTTTCCCTAATATGTTCACCATTAATCTTACATGAATAGTTAAAATCTTCCTTCTGCACATAATACCAGTTTTCTTTTGACTCGCCTTGTTTAGGAGTAAAATAATGGCCTTCCGTTTTGGGGATAATTTGCTTAAAAACCATTCTACCAATATGCATTGGTTGTTCATAGGTTTTTTCCTTTTCTAAATAGGAGATATAATACCGCCGTAGTAGATAAGATTTACCGTTAGTAAATTTTCTTTCAGCAACAATTGATACGAGCAGTTTAATGCCAGTAAATACATCTATCGCCCTGAAAGTAATCGAGACATAATTATCTCGTGCGTATTTTATAGTTTGATTCCATTCTACAATAGTTGCGTTAATATTATTTGGAATTATATCATTCTTATATCTCAGCTTTGTTGAACCACCCAGAGAAGAAATTTTAAAATACTCAGAGACAACATCACGTTCCGGCGGAGGCATCATTGTAAGCTTATGCAACTGTCTACGATGGTCTGGATAAGGGAGTAATTCAAGCTTATCAGCGCTGCATTGGTAACCAATGACTTTAAATCTTGGTGGAGATAATTTACCATCTAGACCCTGATAGAATAATTCATTTTCCCAAGGCTTAATTATCTTCCGAATACCTCGTTCATATTTCTTTTCCAGCAATATAGACTCGATATTATCTAAGAAAGTATGTTTGCCAAATTCTCTATATATATGTCCTAAGTTTTTTAATCCAGGAGCTAGTGGACTTAAGATCATTTTGTAAGGAATTTCGAATGTGGTTATTGGCCAAGCAATATCATCATTAGCATTATCATGACTTATGTCATTAAAAAAATCTTTGTCTTTGAATTTGTCTAATACATCATTAACTATTCTCTTTTCAACTACACCATTGTTTTCGGTCGACCGGAAAAAATCATCAATAGTTATTAGGTTAAAATATTTGTCCCAATCAAGAAGCTCGTTAATGTCAATGGGGATTTCCGCAGTACCATTTTTCGATTCCCTTGCTTTAAAAGCCAAAAATGAACTTCCAGAAAGCAAGGATGATTTTCTAGAATTGATCTTTGCAGGGTTAATAACAAGTTCTTCCGCGATGTGCTGTGAAGGAATTTGAATTCTAAGAAACAATGGTCTATTATTCTTTTGCTTTTTGATTGTATTTCCAACTTTTCTTGCATTTACAAATGAATAATGTAAATACAAAAAATCTTCTGGCCGAAACAAACTTAAACTCAATGATATGGCACCTGAATACGTAAATTCTTCTGCGTAACTCGTGCAACCCCATGTTAAGACAAGTTCCGGAATCGCCATTCCCATCAGGGAAATTAAAGAAGTGTTCTTTAGAAAATCGCGTCTCGTATTTGAATAGGATTTTTCATTCTTGTCGTTCATAGGCAAGTTAATATTCAATTTACTTCTCAAATCCAGGTCAACCTAATACTAAGCGTTACATCTAAGAGAGCGAACATGTAGGACGTTTTGGTATTACAAATATTCAATCTCCATAAATGATTGCATAACTAAATTTTTCAATTCAATTACGTTAATACCTATATATGCCCATTAAATGGGCAAGATTAAAATGGGGGACCACCTTAGACGGAAGTAAAGAGCAAGGTTCAAAATATTGGGGCGGTATGAAGGAAAATTACTAATAATTTTTAATAATACAAAAGCCAGTAAAGATTTTGCATACCCAATTGATTTCAAGAAAGCTCAATTCATTCATTTTTTATGAATTGATTTATTGAATCCAAAATATGTTTGACAAAAGTCACCTATCCGGTGAGCACAATTTTCAACACCTCCAGAAAGCCCTAAACACAGGGCATTCCAGCCTTAGGTTCTAGTCCCTCCGGATTTCAACCTGAAAAAAGCAACGCACGAATGATTTTTTGTTACTACAAAAGGCGCGTCAAGCTAACTCAAGGGTGCATCAGGCTAACGCTCCCTTTCCAAATCATAGTTAGCCTCCACTTTTTGACCGCTGCTGTCGGTGTGTTCCCAGGAGATTTTGGTGAAGCTTAAAGCTACTTCTTCCATCACTTCACAATCCGGAGAACAGAGGCCACTGGAGTTGACACCCGTAATCAGTACATTTTCCAAGGTGACCATATAAAAGGTTTGAGGTGCCCCGCGTTCACTGCCGGAGGTCATTTCCATCTCTACTTTGGGATGTACCTGACCTTTTGCACAGCTTTCCATCAATTTTGGGGTGGACTTGTCTATCTTTTTTGTGAACACCACCCTGGTCATGGTAGGAGCGACACTCCTTCTGGTGGTCCCTGCCGATGTCTGTTTTTCCAACGTCTGGTTAAAGCTTTCTATCACGATCCAATTCCTATGGGTTGCTTCCACCGCCTCGCCTTCGATATCGCCAATTTTTATAAATCCTTTTTGTGCTGTAGCAATACCGGCAAAAAAGAGCATCATAAAACACGTCAGAATAAAATAGTTGTTTTTCATTTTTTTTGGTTCTTAGTTCAACAGGAAGGAGCCGTTTTTGACCTACTTTTTTATCAAACATCCTTTAATAATAGAAGGATATTTGTTCGCTTCTGGGGGCATCCTATGGATCGGACTTCGTTTGTACGGATAGTACCAGGATGTTAACTTGAACAAGCTAGCAAATGAAAAAGCAGTGCACAATGACCAATATCATCTAACCTCTTCCGAACTGCGCCTCCCCTCATGCCCATATCGTACTTTAATAGCCATGATACGAATTATCGGATAGTCCATCCATCCAAGGAAGCTTACAAACCATACCGTATTTTCGTCCACTGATACATTAGTAGTTCAAATGTTGGTTGGTTATTCCTACTTTTACGTCGGTAATTGGAAAGGTTACCCCACAAGGGTGCGAAATACATCGCACCATGACACCGATACCCCCTTACATAGGGCTATCGGTTAGAACCATAAGAACGTAAGTCACTACTAGCTTACGAAGCCTTCCCCTCGTATTCCCCTTGTAATTTGAATTTGGAAAGCAGCACGTGCGCTCCTTTGCCGTACGCTGGCTTGACCGGGTTCCAGGAATCATATTCATTTCATCCAAAAAATTAAAAACGATGGCAACACCATTTTTTAATGAAAAATTTACATTCACAAATCCTGATGGTAGCACTTTCGAGGTGGTAGGGTCGGGAAATCAATTTTATGCCCATTTCGAGACCGAAGACGGGTATACGGTGGTCAAAGATCCGGATACGGGCTACTACAAATACGCCCAACTTTCCGATGATCAACACCAATTGATACCCACCGCAAAGACCGTAGGTGAGGTCGACCCCAAGAGCCTGGGACTACAGAAGCACCTTAAGGTTAAGAAGGAAGACGCCAAACGAATGGCCGAAAGCTCCTCGATGGCCCAAGGTCCCCAACCGCGATGGAAAACCCGTCGCGCCGAAAGGAAGGCCGCCCTGGCACAACAACGCGCCGCCCTGGGGCCCCAAGCAGCGGCCGTCGCCGCACCCACGGTGGGGAACTATGTGGGGCTCTGTATTCTCATCGAATTTCCCGACGTTCCACAGACCATTAGTCGGCAGGAGGTGACCAACTTCTGCAACCAAACAGGCTATTCGGGCTTTGGGAACAACGGCTCGGTAAAGGATTATTTTTTCGATAATTCAAAGGGAAAATTGACCTACACGAATGTAGTGACCGAGTATTACACCGCCCAGCACAACCGGTCGTATTATACCGATCCCTCCGTGTCTTTCGGTTCCCGGGCCAGGGAATTGATTACAGAGGCCTTGGACCATTTGGTGGCACAGGGTTTCAACTTCAGTCAGTTAACGGCCGATGGCAGTAACTTTATCTATGCCTTAAACGTCTTTTATGCCGGGCCCAGGGTGAATAACTGGAGTGAGGGTCTTTGGCCACATCAATGGGTCCTAAGCTCCCCTTACAATGTTGCGGGCGGCAAGAAGTTCAATGACTATCAGATTACCAACATGGGCAGCAGCCTTACCTTGCGCACCTTCTGCCATGAAAACGGACACATGATCTGTAATTTTGCCGACTTGTACGATTACGGCGGGGAATCTGCCGGGGTCGGTCATTTTTGCCTAATGTGCTACGGGGGAAACAACACCAATCCCGTACAGATAGGGGCCTATATGAAAAATGAGGCGGGATGGGCCAGCAGTCTGAACACGATCAGCCCGGGAGTTACCGCCACGCTCGATGCCGCAAAGAACGATTTTTACATCCATTCCAAAAATGCAGATGAATATTTCATTGTAGAAAACCGTCAGAAGACAGGCCGGGACACGCACCTGCCGGATGCGGGACTCGCCATCTGGCACGTCGATGAGCAGGGGAGCAATTCAAATGAGCAGATGACGGCGGCCCAACATTACGAATGCTCGATCGAGCAAGCCGACAACAATTTTGATCTGGAGGGGAACGCCAATGCCGGCGATGCCAATGACCTGTTCAGTGCGCCGGGCAATACCGAATTTTCGGATACGACCAGCCCCAACAGCAAGTGGTGGGATGGTAGCAATTCGGACCTGAAAATCACCAATATCTCCAATTCGGGCCCCGTTATGACCTTTCAGGCCCAAGGCGTGGCCGGATGGGTGTACGGGAAGGATGTCCGCTATGTGAGTGGGGATGCCCATACAAAATGGGCCCATGCCATCATCCAGGATTTTTCCGGTTGGAGACGCATCGCGCCCACCTCTACCGATGGCATCACCAATGTATTGACCATCCTGAAGACGGCCGCCGCCAAAAATAAAAAGGTGAACGTCAATTTCGGGGCAGATGGCATGATCTACGGGGTCTACATGTCTTGATCTCGGACCCTGGGAATAGCAATGGCATCCGAACAGGGTGTTGTCCCACTAAAATTCAAATAAAATCTATTAGTAACATTTAAAAACAAACATTATGTGGTATTACGGTAAAACAGTCAGGTATGTATCTTCGTACGTCAATTCAAAATGGTGTCATGCCATCATGAACAATATCCCGGGGCATACGGGATGGTTACAGATCGCCCCCACCTCGGCCGATGGGGTAACGAATGTGTTGGGTATTTTGACCGCGGCAAATGCCAATGGCCATCAGGTCAATGTCAAAATCGACTCCAATAAAATCACGGCGGTGTACATGTCGTAATAGACACTGCACCCCATTAAAAGACTCTTAGTTATGACACATTTAAAAGTATCATTCTCCGCGGATTCCCTTGAAGGGATATCCACACTGGCAGGGCTACTCACATCGACCGGGCAAGGTGAGGCCCATACAACTGCCAAAGGGACACCACCACCAACCCCCTCATCGCAAGGTGCAGGGGGAGCTGGGGAGGGGGCCACGGGTCCCGGTTCGGAGGCTCCGCCGCCCCTTCCCGGGGCACAAGTCGGTACCAGCGGGGATTCCGGAATAGATGAATCCGCACCGCCTGCACCATCGGCACAGGGAACGGCAGACGGTCCGGGCTTTGACCTAAATCAGCCCGCGCCACCGCCTTCGCCGGTCGCCACGGGCAAGACAGCAAGTGGGGTGCCAGACGCCGGAACCCCACCGCTGGTTCCGGATTCAGGTTCTTCGGACACCGGAGACGGACAGGCATCGGATCCTCCTCCCGGCCCGCCAAAAAGGCAGGCCAAGAGCACCAAGAAAACGGGCAAAAAATAAGTCTTGTGATTCCCTATGATGAAAATCAGGGGGTGGTTTACCGCCCCCGTCATTTCCTTTAGTAGCTCGGGAAGTTCCTGGTGGTGCCTTTTGATGGGAAACAGCGAATGATCGTTGGACCCATCCCATGCAACACCATGGGCTTCGTGCTATTTTGAAACGCATTCGGCAGTGGATGCAATCCCGATAGGTACCTAGCCAGTGAGCCTCGGACACGTTTTATCCACCAGCCTGGAACATCAAATTATACTCCATACACTATGTCCAAAAAAACGAAACCCAAAAAAACGGATAGCGATTCCAAATCGTTGTTCGCATTAAAAGACAAGGAGGAACTACCCTCGGCCAGGGCATCCGGCGTGCATCGCTACGGTGATTCCTTTGTTTGCGCCACCGATGCGAGGGGCCATGCCACGCCGGGCAACCGCTCCCGTTTTGAGATCGTGGTCGATGCCAGCGAGGGATTTATCCCGTTATGGGCACAACATCAAGTACTTCGGTGGACCTTCGACGAAGTGTCGCTCTCCTATTTCAAAAACCCCGAGGCGATCAAAGCCTACCTGCGGGAATTGCTCGGTGAGGCACTCATGGGTTGGGGGATGTCGGTGCCCATCCGGTTTAGTGAGAACTCCGATAATTCGGACTTTCAAATAGATGTGCGGCAAGCCGACAGCTGTACCCCCTATGGGTGTACCCTTGCCAGGGCCTTTTTTCCCGATGGCGGCAGACATCGGCTGGTCGTCTTTCCAAAAATGTTCGGCCAAAGCAGAAAGGAACAGGTCGAGACCATGATGCACGAGCTCGGTCACGTTTTCGGGTTACGGCACTTTTTTGCCAAAATCCATGAAACGGCCTGGCCTGCTGAAATCTTTGGGGAGCACAAACCTTTTTCTATCATGAACTACGGGAGTAAAAGTGTGCTGACCGATGCGGATAAAAACGATCTATACCAATTGTATCGGATGGCCTGGTCGGGAAATTTGGTTGAAATCAACGGAACGCCGATCCATTTGGTGAAACCGTTCCATACGATGGGCATCGTCTGATACCTTACTTTTGGAGCCGCATGCAGGGTGAGGAAGTTGACTTGCTCATAAGGCAACAAGGGTCCATCGCTACCCACCCAACTAGTCAAGGGTGAGTTTCACATATCCGTCCGTGCCGTTTCCCCATTGATCCACATCGGGCCAAAGTACCCCATAGTTATATTTTTGTTTAGAGGCGGAGTTATCGATCGCGAGCAGTCGCTCCCCTTGTCGGTAGTTAAAGACCATCGTTTTAAACGTGTCGGCGCCATGACTTTTTACAATCCAGGCCAAGGTTTCGAGGTGGGGATGGTGATGGCGCAAACCATTACTAGAAAATAGGTAATGATCGGCTTGGAGCAATCGGATAAGCTCCGGACTGTTGTTCGACCAGGCCCCGTGATGGGAGACTTTAAGGACATCCAGGGGCAAGGGCAATTCGGCTGCGGAGGCCAGCTTCTTTATTTGTTGTACAACCTGGCCGGGAATGGCATCCCCGAGGAACAATAGCTTCTTGCCATTGTATTCCAGTAAAAAGGTGATGGAAGAGCCATTCGTAGGGGAGTCGTCCTCCGACTCCCATGCTACCGCATTCGCTTCCACCCAGTCAACCCCTTCCGAAACCAGCGCCTCCTCATCCCTTGCGGCCCGAACCTCGAGGTCCGTCTGCCGCATTTCTTCCATCAATAACTCGAACGCGTCGTCGAAATAGGCATCCTCATTGATTTTTCCACCAAACCGTTCCCTCAAATAATCGTACCATTTATCGGCCATCGTATCCAAGGCTTCCTGTGTGGGACCCAAGAGGGTCAATCGCAGGTCATCGGACAAGGAGATGGTCAGCGGTTCGTCTGCCTTGACCGCCGAGCCATCGAAAGTGGTATTCCAGGCGTAATGGTGCTTCAACAGCTGACTGCCCAGCGTGGTGCCCTGTTTGTAGCTGACCAATTGGTTTTCATCCTCGGTCTCGGCGCTTACGAGGCCACCGCTAATCGGTATCTCCGGAATCTTGCCTTCAAAGTCACCCTGTTCCTTTTCCTCAAAGACCAGATGACGGTAGCTGTTGAACCAAACCTCATCGATTTTGATAATCGAAGGATTGTCTGCCGGCCCGTTTTCTTTGATGAAGGCGATGGCCCCGGAGATATGGTCCGCATCGATGTGGGTAACGATGAATTTGGTAAGTCGGCGACCGGCCCTATGGTATTCCAACAATCTTGGTTTGATATGATCCCGGAAAGTGGAGGTATACCCACCATCGATCAGTAGGAGTTCCTGGCCCAGGTCGATGAGGATGGCGTCCCCGTTTCCGGCAGGAAATAATTCAATGGATATTTGGTTGGAGGAAGACGGGCCCATGACCTTAAGATAGGGATAATGCGACTCATTTCCCATTTTTACCGGAATACTATTTGACCAACTATATGAATTATCGTATCTTAAGGGAAGAAATATAGGTGTCATGGCTGATTCGCTGATCAATCTGCTTCAAGCCAGGACCGTTCTCATTCGTTCCGGTGCATCCATAGGTACGGGAACCCTGATTGCCCCCGGTAGGGTACTTACCTGCGCCCACGTTCTTAGAAAGGCGGTCGAGGCTGGCGATAATATAGAAGTATCCTTACCCGATCTTACCCAACCCGGTCACTTTATATGGTCGGAAGTTGCCGAAAACGTACACCTGTCCATCCAATACGAAGAACAGAACCGGACCACAGCTGCCTTGGAAAATCGGCCCAACCCGCCATTGACCACCGAATACCCCGATGTGGCGGTCGTTGCTATCACCAGAAAGGAGCATGCGATGTTGGCCTTTCCCGAACCCGATGAGGGGATGGGGGACTTAAAGGATGGCCAATTTTTGGCCTTCGGATTTCAGAAGAAAGATCGCGAGCTGCAGCGCAACGTTCCCCAGGCGGTGAGCCTTAACTACAGTGGGGAACAGGTAGATGGCATTATTCGCAAACTGATGTTTACCAATGGCCTTATTCGTCCCGGTATGAGCGGGGCGGCCCTCATGGAAAGGGAATCGGGAAAAATCATCGGTATCGTGCACATGACGCTAAGCCCCAACGATGATCTCGGGGCCTATGTGATACCATTGGAAACGATTTGGACCGTTTTCGAAAAGTGGAAGGAAGAGGGGGGCAATACGCTCTTCGACGAACTTCGAAGCACGGCCCATAAGGCCAGGATCCGTAAGCAATACAACAAGGAATACCCGCGATTTCCATTACTTCGAAAACATGGCGTAAAATTGATTTTCTTACCATTGCTGCTGTTCTTAGGATTGTGGTGGGTCTTTTATCACGTGGGATCCATCGAGGACTCGGGATTGATATCCGTGCTCTTGGTAGCTGTTTCCATCTCAGGGAAACTTATCGGGGATTGGCTCGGGGAAGGGGGGGCTGCCGAATCGGGGAAACTTCGAAACAGCATCGGCAACGTGCTCATCAGTACTCCTTTTTTAGTTGGTTTGGCAGCGATTATTGCCGTGCTATGGACGTTCAGTTCATCGGTGTGGATTCACGGAAACTCCGAATTGGAGGAGCTCCCCATTACCTTTTTTAAGGATACTACCTTGACCGAAGGGAATCGCAAAACCTTGGATCCCACCGGAACGACCCGATTTCTGCTGTTCGCCACGCCCTTTCAAAAAAGAGCAGCCTTGGTGCCCGAAGGCAGGGAACCCAAATATATCGAGGTCCAGGCATTTTCAAGGAATGAGTGGTATTACCCGAGGGATTTTCTATTGGAGCCGGTGGTTTTGATCCGTTTTGATCCCCGCTTTGTACGGATTATGAAACGCTACAGCGTACAGATAGAAGTTGAGGGATCGTCAAATAAGGAGGATGCGCCTTCCTTGAAATATATAGACAGCACCCTGGCCGGCTTTGGGGCCCTTGCCATTGGGAAGCGAGACCTGGGCATCGGGAAGGATCGGGAGTTGGAATGGAAGCAGTTCTTGCAAGGGCAAAGCATTTCCGGGACCGCGTTGGAGAACGTGGTAACCCATTGGAAAAAAATTAAGGAGATTCCGGAAATAGACTTGGATATCGGGGATAGGATCAAAGTAACGGTGATTAGAAAAAAAAACGATTCGATCTTGAACGAACAGGCCTATTCGATTCGGGACGACCTCACCGATAAATTATTAAAATTTGAATTTAAAAAGCCAAACCCATGAGAAAAAATGAATTTGCCTTCGCTTTTGTATGGATAGTGCCACTGCTGGTTTTTCAGCTTAAGGCACAAAAACCAGCGGTTCAGGTCATCTTTGAAATGGAGCCCGACATCGTGTTCATCGATACCTTCGACGGGGAATTGGATGCTATAAAGGATGGGGCACTTCCCATTCTGAGGGATGGCCTCGAAGAGTATATCGGCTTTGTAAATTTTGTAACCGACTCCGTACCCAACACCCTAAAAATTACCCTGAGGAGCAAGTCGGTGGGTACCATGGGGCTCAGTCAAGAGTACTGGCTGTTTCTTGAGCTAGCGGATGCCGATGACAATGTGTACGAACACGCATGGCAGTATCTCGACAATGACGAGTTCAACGCGGTCAGTAGTTCCAAGGATGCCCTGTTGGAAAAGTTGTACCATGACTGGGAGGCCTACCTCCAAAAGTCGTATAATCAGGAACTGGTGACCCATTTGTTCGACGAAATTTCGCTCCCCCTCCCCGATAGCAGTCACTATTATATCGATGCCGATTCGGGCATCAAGGAAGCCATCCTACCTTTTAAAAAAGAGATATTGCGTATCAACCCCGACAAAAGTGAATTTCGGGTAATCGTTTCGGGAGAAACGGGTAGCGGGGTCCCCGCCACCTCGACCGAACCGGTGGCACATGCTTCGGGAGAAGTGGTTCCCCTGGCCATGGGTGTCCCCGAGATATTGAAAGGCTGTATACGAATCGAGCTCAAAACACTATCCCTCAACCGATTGTTAAACGGAAAAGTCTATATCACCGATTATATGCGGAAAACCTATGACGATGAAACAATCGCCACTTCCGCCGATTTTTTTGAATCAAACCCAGACAGGCCATGAAAAAGAGCAGCATAATCGCCATCGTATTATCCCTATTTTTAGGTCCCATCGTCCAAGGCCAGGATAGGCCGGTTGAACAAAAACAGAGTAAATTCATCGTAGCCAATGCCACGCTGAAAATAGAACGAATGATGGCCGCAGGTCTTATCGGGGACACCGACGGTGATGGGATCATTAATTTAGATGATCCCCAGTACGGCGCGACCCCTAACATCGAAAGAGAGGTGTATAAAACCGAATCGTACATCAACCAGAACAAGGCAATATGCGCGCAAGCGGAAAATCCGGACCTGTGTATTGCCGGATTGAACTTTAGCGGCGGATTCCTCTTTCAACAAGCCGCTCTCAAAAATGAGGGATCTACCAAAATGTTCGTCGAAAAAGCGACGGAGTATTACGACAAGGTGTTGGAAGCCTACCCCGATAACAAAGCGGCGCTATCGAACTTGAAAAAACTGAACCAGGCCATAAAGGGTAATAGTGCCACCATCGCAAAGCTAGAGGAACTGGCAGCGAAATACCCAAAAAATCGGGTGGGGTACCTGGTGCAGATAGGCGATCTGTACAAGGAGGAGAAAAAGTTCGCTTCGGCCTGCGCCAAGTATCAAGAAGCCTACCTAGAAGATCCATTCTCGGAAAAGGCCTGTGGAGGTATCGTTGCTATGTATACCGAAGACGGACATGTATGTACTACGGGTTGGAGTATTCGGGAATTCGCGGCCGACTGCCAGGAAATCGATTTGCCCAACTATTCCGAGGAGTTGTTACGAAAAGAAATGTCGATAGCATTCGCCAAGAAGAACTATAAAAAGGCCATCGAGTCGATGGTGCTTTGGGCGTACGTGTTGGCGGACAATGGTTGGCTTGACTCCAAGCAGGTGGCCCGTCTTTCGAACCAACTGTTCCTGGAAGGAGCCCCTAGTCGGGAGGCTGCCAGGATGAAGCGGGCATTGACCGAATTGATACGGGTATTGGAAATAGAGAAACCGGGCGATTCCCGAGCACTGGTCTTTTGGGACACGTACTCCCCGGAGTTGACAATTTCTACGGATTGGAAACGAATTTCGCCCATGTCGGTATTCTTGAAAATAATGCACGCCAAAGGGGCAAAGGCCTTTCTCAAGAAAGATTTTAAAAATGCGGAGGCCCATTGGCAGATTATCCTTGATCGCGCATTGGGATACGATAACAATCTCTATACGACCACAGCATCGGATATGGCAGAACTATACAATGCCTACCCGCGTATGGACCCTGAAGGCCAAAAACTCAATAGAATAGTTCGAGAGCTTTTTGATAGAAAAAGCGAGGCCTACAGAAAAGTGGACGCCAAGATCATTCGTAACATGCACATGACACTCGGTGCCATCTATTATAACAAGGGCATATGGCAGAACGGCGATTATGCCGAAAATGCCGAGTTTCAGTTATCGAGGGCGGTATCGGACCGATTTGGGCCCATCGTCAATCCCCGGCTGAGAAAAATGTTAGGGGACGTCTATATGCATATCGATACCTTGAACAGCGATGAACGCAAATCGAAGGAAGCACGTCAAAAAGCCATGAAAGCCTATTCGGCCTCCATTAAAGACTACTTGTCGCTTGATTTGCTAAGGGATGCTTCGGCGTTGCACACCGATCTTTCCAATAAATACCGTTCGGAAATGGGGCGAGCCCGGTCCGACTCGTTCGTGGCCCTAGGGTCGGTCATTGCCTGGCGAACGCAAATGGCGGATCCCAAAAACGAATTGCTTCGAAATCAAAAACCCATTAACACCTATCTGAACGACGTAAACAAGGCCGCCGAGGAATTGGGCGGGGTATTGCCCAAGGAATTTGTGGAAGTCCAATTTTTTAAGGGGCTTAGCGATCTAGGGTCCCAAATGTCTGAGGACAGGAAACAGGAACAGCAGCTTTTGTATGCCAACGCCCTATCGCAGATCAAGGAAGTAAAGGAGCTTTCGTCCCCCACTGATTTTAGACGCATCAACAAAATAAAAGGGAGCTTGGAGGCAAGTGTCGAGCAACGAGGACAATTGAAGAAAACCCAAATGCATGGAAAAGCCGATTTGAGCTATTCGCCCGCAACATCCAAAACAGGGTTCAAGGCCTATAGTATTTCGACTTTGGATAAAGAAATCCTGGTGCCCGACGAGTTGTATGAATTGAACGGAACACTGCAAGAGCATTACAAACGAACCAATACCAAGAACTTGGTGAAATTGAAAAAGCAGAACGGGAAATTTATGGTCAAGGAAAGAGGTTGAGCAAATCAATGACCGTCCATTGTTCGTTGGAATTCATGGCTGAAAGAAAAGGAGGTTTTAACCACTATACAAAATGGGCAACGATGAGCCCTACCATGTATATGGTGTAGACAGTACCTAGGGTTAAAATCACCTCAATAAGGCCGAATCTTTTTCGCATGTGTTGAAATTACTCCCGATTTCCCTACTGGAAAAAGATAGCCGTTCAATGAACCTATATTTTGGATAAGCCGCCCAAGGGAATGAAAAATGACACCAATGACGATGGCAATCGGCTATTTCGACCAAACCAACTATCCAATGCGGCAACCTTTTCGCTGCGCGCCCTCGTTGCTGCGATGGGTTTCCGTACAGCAACGGGCTTACGGGCATGAAAATCAGGTGGATTGAAAATGATAAGAAATCCTTGGCAACGCTTTCATCCGCCTGCACACGACCCCGGTGGCTTCAATCAATGACCCGAAACGTCAAATTGATTCGTTCCCCGATGGGTCGGGCCGTTTTGGGGATTTGGTGCAGCCAATGATGCTGGGTGGCGCCTTCCATCAATAAAAGACTCCCATGTTCAAGGAGTATTTTATGTTTCAGCTTGGAATCTTTTTTGTGTTTTAGGTGGAAAAAGCGTTCCTGACCCAAGGTGATGGAGGCAATAACGGGATTTACCCCCAATTCCTTTTCATCATCGGCATGCCAGCCGTTGCTGTCTTTTCCATCGCGATACAAATTCAACAGACAGGTAGTAAAATACACCGAGGTCATGGCTTCGATCTGTTGTTTGATGGCCAGTAGTTCCTTTGTAAATGCATGTGGTTCCATGGTAATGTTGGAGTAGGAGTACGCTTTGCCATTGTTTCCATAGAGCGCCGTCAAACGGGGTTGTGCATAGACTTTTCCAAATACCTTGATATCATCTTGCTGCCAGGGAACGGTGTCCCGCAATACCTTGAAGTAGAAATCGGCATCCTCCGACCCCATGAAATTGGGGAAATAACGGATATCACTATCCGGCAGATTCAAATTCCGTTCTTGGGAAAATAGCGTTGCCATTAATTCAAGACGGTCTTTAATTGGTTCCGATACTCTGACGGTGTCTGCCCGGTGAACTGCTTAAAGGACTTATTGAAATGGGAAAAGTTATTGAATCCGCTTTCAAAACAGACCTCGGTAATGCTCAAGGGTTGTTCGGCCAGCAATTTGGAAGCATGCACCAGTCGGTACTCGTTGACGAACTGAACAAAGGTTTTGTTCGTGATTTTCTTGAAATACCGGCAGAAGGAGGGAATGGTCATACTCACCATATCGGCCATGGTTTCCAGTGGAATTTCTTCCTGGAAATTGGATTTTACGTAGTTAAAGATGTTATTGATTCGGTCGTTGTCCTTTACCTCGGCCTCCATGGAGTACCCTTGTGCATTGAGTATCTTGTATTCCTTGGTACTCCCAAGATCGTTCAGGATGTTCAGGATCGAGAGCAAGCGCTGAAAATCGGTCTGATGCTCCAAAAGTTCCATTTCGGCACCAATTTTTTGCTTGATATCGCCATGGAAGGCAATCCCTCCCTTACTATTTTCAAATAGATTTTGAATTTTTTTCATTTCGGGTATGCCGAAAAAGTCATTGCCCAAAAAATCAAATTTCATTTGCACCACAGTTTCACTCTTATTGCCGGTAAGCTTATCGGTAAATCCGCAATGGGGTAGGTTGCTGCCGACTAGTATTAGGTCACCATCGGTATAGCAGGAAACATGACTTCCTATTTGTCGTTTGCCCGAACCCCCATTGACGTAGACCAGTTCGATTTCTGGATGGTAGTGCCACCGATTGTTTTGGTTCAATCGGTCTTCGTCAAATTTTACGTAGGTGAACGAATGCCCGAAAGTGGGTTCGATGGCCTCAAAGGCGGGTTTGTGTTGAATCATATTGCTCATACTTTATTGTTATAAAGTTATGGAAGCCCTTATGCGTAAGACGTTGTAAAATTACCCAAAATATGTGTAATATTACCCCTTAACGATAAATTAACTTTATAGCAGGATAAAATAGCACATAAATAGGAAAAAACTGTGGTAGTCAGCGGAGGTTCATGGCAGTAGATTTGCCTTGTAATTAATTGTTAACCAGTCTGCCGATGGTAGACGTAAAAAACAAAAATCATGAAAAAGACCGCAAAAACAACAGCCACAATCGCCTTGATGTTCAGTATGTTCATCGGGTTGGCGAACGAACCGAAAATCAGCACCGATACCACCAACCGGAGCCTTGATTTCGAAATGGCCGCTCCATCCGCGCAGACCATGGTACGTTTGATAGATGACAAGGAACAGGTTATTTATTCCGCAAATGTGGACACTCAAAGCGACTTTGCAAAACGGTTCGACCTATCAAAACTTCCTAACGGAAATTATTACCTGGTTGTCGAGGATGCCATAAAGGAACTCACCTTTACGCTTTCTTTGGATGCATCGAAGGTTGAGGTCATCGACCGCGATGAGGATACCAAGCCCGTATTCCGAAAAAAAGACGGGAAGTTGTATGTCAATCTTCTGAACCTCGATTTAAACAAAGTCGATATCATCGTCTATGATGGCGATGGTCGAAAGTTATTCTCGGAGCGTAGTACAGGGAAACAGATCGTTCAAAAAGCCTTCAACTTTGAAAACGCCTATAGCGATAGCTATATGGTCGTTGTCCGGGATAACGAAAAAACCTATTATGAGGACATTGTTGTGAAATAGTTTAATTTTGAGTTGAGTTGATTTGGACCCCTGAAGGACACTTTCCTTTGGGGGTTTTTATTGGCAGACACCGAACACCGTACGCTTGTAAGATTGCTCTGGCCGGTGGGGCGAATGATGGTATTTCCGAATAATTTCCGGACTGGCCCTATGAAAGGCTTATAACGGTAGATACACGTAGGCCCAGTACATCAGCGCAAATTGAAGGGGAATCCTAGCGATCAACACCCATTTGGAGAGGCCCATAGAGGCCCTTTCGTTGAACAACATGTGAAAATGTACCGGTAAAAAGAACGTGAGCATAACAATGATGCAGAAAACAGCAATATCCTTGGTTTCGGGGAAACATAATGCCGACCCTAGTACGATTTCCGCAAAACCGCTAAAACTTACCAAAAACTTATGGCCCGGTAGATATCCCGGTAAAATGCGCATATACATTTTTGGGCGCACAAAGTGCATGACGCCTGCAATTACATAGGTAATCGCCATTAGATATAGGTGCCAAGGATAGGGTAGGTCCATAGGTTAGGGGTTGCAGGTGTTGGTTTTTCTTCCAATCAGGTCCAGGAAACAACATGATTTAGGGTTCCAAGTCGAGAAATAGCTCGATGTCGTGTTTCTTCCAATTTCCTGTACCGCCCTTGGGGGAGGCTCCAAAATGATGACCTTTTACGTAATACTCTGCTTAATTTACTAAAAAAAAACGACACTAACCCCTTTCGTCCTGGTCGTACGTCCTTCCCCGTGCCGGTTTTAAGTAGCCCTTATGAAAGAAATTTCTTGAATCGCTCCTTCTTGTAAGCCGGAACCGAGGGGTTATCCAATGCCAATCGAATCATTTCAGGGCTTTTTTGTTTGGCATAGAGCAATTCAAAAAATTGTTTTACGGTGAGGGAGTTTTCACCTGGGCCGACTAATTGTACTTCGTCGCCGGTCTTTACTTCCCCTTCTTCCAGAATGCGCACATAGGTGCCCGAATAACCGTGTTCGATAAATTGTCGTAGCACCTGTTGGTCGCTGAAGCGCACCCCCAGTTTGTAGCAAGGCTCCCGAGGTTGGGAGACCTGTACCAAGGCGGTGCCTATGCTATAGATGTCCCCGATCCGCATGGTAGCTTCATCCATACCTTCGATGGTCAAATTTTCACCGAACATGCCCCAGTCCCATTTCAGCTGAGGGTACAAACCTTTCCAATAGGGGTAGTGGTCTTTCGAAAAAAGATAACAGGCCTTATTGACACCCCCATGATGCTTTCGGTCGATGACGGTATCTTTCGAAACATCCGAACGGGTTAGGTACAGGGGCCCGTCTACTGGATATTTGAAAATACCGGTTCGTTCTTCGGCCCCGTTCCATTGAAAGGTGGTAGGGTTGCCGAGATTGGTAGCGATCACTTTCATTTGGTAAAGATAGAAAACCTATTCCCACGAACCCATATCTTTATCCCAAGGCTTGTTTGCCCCAGCAACCCCTGCCACCATAAAAATGGCAAAGACGGGAGTCGTGGCGCTCGGCACTCTCCCTAAAAGTCCGTATTTTTATAGGCAATACACAAACAGTTCCTTTTGGAGGATATCAAGAAAAAAATACGATCCTACGTAGCCATCAATGATGCCGATTTGGACTATTCCCTCCAGTTTTACAAAAAAATGACGATTTCCAAAGGAAGGTTTTTAGTGCGTCCCGGACAGCCGATAAACCATTTCTATTTTATGCAGCACGGTTGTATGTGTTATTATATCCAGGACACATCCGGAATCAGGGTCATGGAATTTTTTACGGAAAATCAATTTTTTACAGACCTCTATGCGTATATCGAGGAGATTCCTTCGACTAGTTATCTGGAAGCGACCGAAGATTGTGTGGTTTATGCCATTTCAAAGGAGGACGCCTTAAAATCGTTCGATCATTCGCACAATTTGGAACGTTTTGGACGGCTGTCGATGCAAGATGGGTTCATGCAGCTCTTTCGTAGAAACAATCATTTAAAGAATCTCTCAAACCAGGAGCGCTACCTGCGATTACTCCAAAAACGCCCCGACCTTTTTCAACGGGTCCCCCAGTATCTGATCGCTTCCTATTTGGGCCTCACTCCGGTCGGACTCTCCAAGATCCGAAAAAGGTTGGTTGCATCCCAATAGTTCTCGTCGCTGTTGCTTCTTTTTGTGAGTTATGCATACCTTGGTTTTTTTCGTTATTTATCGCATCGGGCATCGGGCATCGGCCATTGGAAATGGAGTATCGAACATCCGTTTAGCCGTTCATTCTTACATCACTTATCTATCCCCCGTCAACTTTCTTCTTACCGCAAAACGGGCTATTTCGATAATTCAAGATTTATTAAACCAGTTTAACAGGAATTTCTCAAATAATCCACTAATTTCAAGGACTATTTTTAAAATTCATTGATATGGCACAGGAGTATTTGGATATGGATACCATCAAGTATTTGTTGTACGACGTACACGGCTTGAACGAACTATTGGCCTATGAGCGTTTTCAAGACCATGATATGGAGTCCCTGGGGCTCTTCATCGATTCGGTAAAGGAATTTGCCGATAGGGAGTTGTTCCCCTATTTCAAGGAGATGGATGAACATCCTGCCTATCATAAAGAAGGTACGGTAATCGTGCATAAGCAGGTAGATGTGATGATGAAAAAAGGAGGGGAAATGGGCTTGATCGCCGCCCCTTTTGACTATGAGCATGGGGGCTTGCAGTTGCCTGCCATGGCCTATACCACGGCGGCCTATATCCTAGACGCCGCCAATAACCATTTACCGGGTTACGCCGGACTCACCTTGGGGTCTGCCGAATTGATCGTCCATTTCGCCAATGAGGAACTGAATGCGACCTATGTTCCTAAAATGCTGGCCGGGGAATGGGGTGGTACCATGTGTTTGACCGAACCTCAGGCGGGCAGTTCCTTATCCGATATTACCACAAAGGCTATTCCTACCGATGAAGGCTATTACAAGATCAGCGGACAAAAAATATTTATCTCCGGTGGAGATACCCAATATGCGGAAAACATTGTGCATCTGGTTTTGGCGCGGATTGAAGGTGCTCCGGCGGGAACAAAAGGCATTTCGCTCTTCGTTGTGCCCAAAAATCGCCCAAATGCCGATGGATCCCTACAGTACAACGATGTGATGACCGTAGCGGATTTTCAAAAAATGGGACAACGGGGGTATTGTACCACCCACTTGGGATTCGGGGATAAAGACGATTGTCGGGGCTGGTTGGTCGGGGAGCCCCATCAAGGCCTAAAATACATGTTCCTGATGATGAACGGGGCCCGCATCGCAGTGGGAAGAGGTGCAGCGGCGATTGCCATGGCGGCCTACCAAGCCTCCCTGGAATACGCGAACGAGCGGCCGCAAGGAAGAAAACTGACCAGCACGGGAAAAAAGAATCCCGACGAAAATCAATCCTTGATCATCGAGCATCCCGATGTACGGAGAATGCTATTACTGCAAAAAGCGATTGCGGAGGCTTCCTTAAGTTTGGTGCTCTTGGCATCCCGTTATCAGGACATCAAGCAAGCAACGAATGATGAGTCCGAAAGAAACAAATACCACCTATTGCTCGAAATGATCATTCCGATCGTAAAAACCTATCCCTCCGAGGCCGGGGCCGTGGCCGTCAATAATGGACTGCAGGTATTGGGCGGTTACGGTTTCTGTTCTGATTTCATCCTTCAACAATATTACCGCGATATTCGAATTTCCGCTATTTATGAAGGAACCACGGGGATTCAATCCCAAGACCTTTTGGGACGAAAGATCACCATGGAAAATGGGAAGGCTTTGGCCCTGCTGGCCGCTGAAATTAGGGAAACCATGGGCACGGCATCGGCCTATGATGATTTAAAGCCTTATGCCGAAAAGCTGGGAGCCAAGCTAACACTGAGCCAGGAAGTGTTGAACTTTTTGATGCCTTTCGCGAAGAAAGGCGATTACGAGCGGTACCTGGCAGACGCCAACCTCTTTATGGAATTCCTGAGTATCGTGGTCATCGGCTGGCTATGGCTCGATATGGCCATCAAGGCAAAACAGCGTTTGCTTACCGGCGATATGAACTATTCGGAAGCGTTTTACGAAAGTAAGATCCATACGATGAAATTTTATTTCCGATATGAACTTCCCAAAACAACGGGACTCGCCGAGTCCTTAATGGATCCGGAGGCACTTACGGTAAAGACGGATAAGAAGGTGTTTGTTTAGGGAGGGGAGCAGGGAAGAAAGAGAATAGAGAATAGAAGAAAGAGAATCGAGGGGAGAGAAAAGAAAAGAGAGAATAGACAAAGGATCAAAGAAAAAAGATTTTTTTGCTTGAACCATAAACCATAAACCAATAGATGTCCAACATCAAACAGCAATTCAAGCTCGAAGGCAAAGTGGCCATTATCACCGGTTCGAGCAAAGGAATCGGGAAGGCCATCGCTAGGGGGCTAGCAGAAAATGGGGCTACCGTGGTGATCAGCAGTCGAGATCAGGACGCCTGCGATACCGTAGTCGCCGAGTTCGAAACAGCCGGACTTAAAGCCATAGGCATTGCCTGCCATATCGGTAAGGAAGACCAACGGCAAAATTTGGTCAAACAGACCGTTACCCAATTGGGCGGAATCGATATTTTGGTCAACAATGCCGCCATTAATCCAGTGTTTGGTCCGTTGGAAGATGCCGGGGAGGCTATTTTTGACAAGATCATGGAGGTAAACCTAAAAGCGCCCTGGATGCTATCAAATCGTGTACTGGCCAGTATGCGGGAGCGTGGTGGTGGAAGTATCATCAACATCGCATCGGTAGAAGCCCTGACCCCGGGCATGGGCCTCGGTTTGTATAGCACCAGCAAAGCGGCTTTATTGATGCTCACAAAAAACCAGGCAAAGGAATGGGGTAAGCATGGCATCCGATCAAATGCAGTATGTCCCGGTTTGATCAAGACCAAATTCAGTGCCGCCCTGTGGCAAAATGAAAAAATCCTTCAAAAAATAGAAAAGACCCTACCCTCGGGCCGTATGGGAATGCCCGAGGAAATGGAAGGACTCGTATGTTTATTGGCCTCCGATGCCGGGGCCTATATGACGGGCGGGGTCTATACCGCTGACGGGGGATATATGATAGCAGGATAACGAATGCACCACTATGGACTTTGAATACACCGAACGCTCAAAATCGCTGCAGGAAAAGCTGAAAGCCTTTATGGGAGAATATATTCTACCCGTAGAGCAGGAGGTATATGCCTTTCATTCCCATCCTGAAAACCGTTGGAAACGATGGCCCGGTTTGGAGGCCTTGAAGGAAAAAGCGAGGGGGGCCGGACTATGGAATTTGTTCTTGCCCAAAGACTATGGGGAGCTTAGCCCCGGATTGACCAATTTGGAATATGCCCCCTTGGCGGAAATCATGGGCCGGGTATTGTGGTCTTCCGAGGTTTTTAATTGTAGCGCCCCGGATACGGGGAATATGGAAGTCCTTGCGAAGTATGGAAATTTGAAACAACAACAGCAATGGCTGCAACCCTTGATGAAAGGGGAAATTCGTTCCGCTTTTTTGATGACAGAACCCCAAGTGGCGTCATCCGATGCAACAAATATTGAAACCTCGATTACCTTGGAGGGTGATGAATACGTCATCAACGGACAAAAGTGGTGGTCCTCTGGGGGAATGGATCCCCATTGTAAGCTGGCCATTGTCATGGGAAAGACCGATTTTGATGCCCCGAGGCACCAACAACAAAGTATGGTCTTGGTGCCGATGAATACTTCAGGGGTAAAAATTATAAGGCCACTCTCTGTTTTTGGCTATTACGATTCCCCGGAAGGCCATGCGGAGATTGAATTGAACAACGTTCGTGTTCCAAAAGAAAATCTCCTATTGGGAGAGGGGCGTGGTTTTGAAATTGCCCAAGGCCGATTGGGCCCTGGGCGCATACACCACTGTATGCGATTGATCGGTATGGCACAGCGCTCGGTAGAACTGATGTCTCAACGTGCTTCGGAACGGTTCGCCTTTGGTAAAACGTTCAAGGATTTTAGTAGTATTCGTCAGGAGATCGCCCGTTCGCAATGTGAAGTGGAACAAGCCAGACTACTGACCCTTTCGGCCGCCGACAAAATGGACAGAGCCGGAAATAAGGAAGCGAAGGATTTGATTGCGATGATCAAGATCGTTGCCCCCAATATGGCCTTAAAGGTCATCGATCGGGCGATACAGATTTATGGGGGAAAAGGGGTGGGTCCCGATACGCCTTTGGCCCACTATTTTGGGGTTGCCCGAATGCTTCGTCTTGCCGATGGCCCCGATGAGGTACATCTATACCAATTGGGAAAAAGTGTTATTAAAAAATACAGCGGCGAATAAGGCCTTAACAAGTATATACCGAATGGCGGAACAGTCCAACCAAAAAGTACGTAAGGGGGAAGCGCTCGACGAATCCGGCCTCAAGCGGTTTATGGCGGACCAAGGGCTTATACAACAGGTCAACAGCGAGCTTCAGGTGGAGCAGTTCACGCATGGCTACTCCAACCTGACCTATCTCCTGAGAATAGAGGACAAGGAATATGTCTTACGGCGTCCCCCTTATGGCGCGATTAAACGGGGCCACGATATGGGCCGCGAATTCAAGGTGCAAAAGACTATAAAGTCTGCGTTCCCCAAAGTGCCGATCATGTACGCTTATAGCGAGGACACGGCAAGTATCGGTTCGTCTTTTTACATCATGGAAAAGGTGAATGGGATCATCCTAAGCTATCAGGAAGCCAAAAGAAGAAAAATTCCAGCGAGCGACTATCGAACCATCGCCGATTCGTGGTTAGATACCATGGTCGAGCTGCATCAAGTCGATTACAAGGCAACCGGTTTAGGTGATTTGGGAAAGCCCGAAGGCTACGTTTCAAGGCAGGTGACCAATTGGGGGAAACAGTATCTGAAGGCAGCGACCGATGAGGTGCCTGCTGCCGAAAAGGTGATGCGTTGGATGGAAGAGCAGCAACCTACGAACTACAGGTACAGCCTGATTCATAACGACTACAAATACGACAACATCGTTTTTAAGGACGATCGTTGGAAAGAGGTCATCGCCGTACTCGACTGGGAAATGGCTACTTTGGGAGACCCTTTGATGGATTTGGGTACTTCCTTGGGATACTGGACCATGCACGGCGATCATGATTTTGTAAAACAGGGCATTCCTTCGCCCACCATTTTTGAGGGTAATCCGAGTCGAACCGAAATCGTGGGGCTGTATGCCCAAAAAAGTGGAAATCCTGTGAATCATGTCATCTTTTACTACGTTTACGGACTTTTTAAGATAGCCGTGATTGCCCAGCAGATTTATTATCGATACAAACATGGCTACACGACCGATCCGCGTTTTGCCAACCTGAACAAGGCCGCTGAACTGTGCTGCAATATTGCCCTGAGGGCAATTCAAACTAAAAAAATTGACTGATATGGGCAACGATTTGTACACCGATATCAACCCTGAGGCCTTACGGGCCTTGGCAGATTTTCCGGATGACCGTCCGTTATATATGTTGAACTACATGAAGTATGCGCCTATAGATCAAGAAACAGGGAAAACGGGGAAAGAGGTGTATCGGGAATATCTTGCGAAAGCGACTCCTTTTTTCGAAAATATAAACGCCCGAATCAGCTTTAAGGCCAAACCTTCGCTGATGATTATCGGCCCTGAAGACGAAGAGCTGTGGGATGAGGTTTTGATCGTCACCTACGACACCAAGGCCGAATTTTTCAAACTGATACAGATGGAAGGATATCCCGGGCACATTCGAAAAAAGGCCTTACAGGATTCAAGAATTATTTTTTGTCAATGAAGATGAATGAATTGAAATTGATTTGCTGAATCCAAGAAAAATCTCCTCCTTCGGAGGGACTAGGGAAGCATTATTGGAATAAAAGCATATGCAGGTAAAAAAAAAGATAGTTATTGTCACCGGAGCGGGTTCTGGGATAGGGGCTGCCACCGCCAAACATTTCGCACATCACGGCGCACAGGTAGTCGTTTCCGATTTGAAGATGGAAAAAGCGCAAAATACGGTGGATGCAATCGTGGGCACTGGAGGAAAGGCGATCACTTTCGAAGCGAACGTAGCCAACTATGAGGCCGTTGAAAACTTGGTCAATAAGACGGTGAGCCAATTTGGCCGTTTGGATGTGATGGTGAACAACGCTGGAATTGGCCCACGACAAATGACCAAGACCGCGGAGTATGCAATGGAGGATTGGGACAATGTCATCGCCGTGAATCAAACGGGCGTTTTTTACTGTATGAAGGTTGCCCTCAGGCAAATGTTGGAGCAGGGGGGCGGAAACATTGTGAACGTTGCCTCATTGGCCGGACTCAAGGCATCCCCCAATAACCTGTCGTATAGTGCAAGCAAATTCGCGGTGGTAGGGATGACCAAATCGGCCGCTATGGAATATGCCTCCAAAAATATTCGCATTAACGCGGTATGTCCCGGATATACCGAATCTGCCTTGTTGGATAAATTGTTGGCTGCCCGTCCCGATATGGACGACATCTTAAAAAGTGTCATTCCCATGAAACGCTATGGCGCTGCCGCCGAGATTGCCGAGGCTATTGTCTGGTTGGCATCCGACAGTACCCGGTTCATCACGGGACAGACGATTACCTTGGATGGGGGAACGTCTTTGTAGGTTGGGCAGAAAAGGGACTTGAGAGAATAGACAAAAGACAAGAGAAAAAGAATTGAGAGATTAAGGACGTAAAAGATAGTTGTTGGGCATATCCTGCAAAGAGGGTTGCTAAGGTGTAGGGATACAGATCATTATAGTAGTCTGTAGAAAAGGATAAAGTACGTCAAGCATCAGTGCCCTTTATGGTGTCCTACAATTTTTCCAAGGGGAGGTGCAGAACAAAAGTGTAATTATTTAGGACAAAAAATTTTCCGTAATGTAGGCAAATTTGTATCGAGTATATGTCAAATATAAATGCCGTTCATAGGGTCCTCCCCTTTTTTCAAGGGGAGGTGCCGAAGGCGGAGGGGTTTTTTCGAAAATTGGTACGTACGTGAAATACAGCGAAAATCAATATCATGGGTAAACGCCTTGATAGTATGAATCTGACAACCAGGCTTTAAGAGGATACAACATTAAAACAAACCATTGAAAACAGTACAACTAACAAAAAAGGAACGCTACACCATCGTACAGCTAAACAGGGGCAAGGTCAACGCCATCAACCATCACATGGTTAAGGAATTGAACGCTGCCTTTACCGATTTGGAGAACGATGACTCGGTAGAAGGGGTAATTTTGACCGGAATCCCACATTTCTTCTCCGCAGGTCTGGATGTCATTGAATTGTACGGCTATAATGAAACCGAAATAACTGCTTTTTTTACCGATTTTGGTACCCTTCACGTTCAAATGGCCCGATTTCCAAAACCGTTGATTTGTGCAATCCCCGGATATGCCCCGGCGGGAGGGTGTGTATTTGCCATAACGGCTGACTATCGCATTATGGCAGTAGGGGAAAAATATACGATTGGTTTGAACGAAGTAGCAGTAAATATCCAAATTTCCAATAATCTGATCCGTGCCTATTCATTTTGGATCGGTTCGGGCAAGGCCCATGAATTTATTCTGGATGGAAAACTGCTGAATGGGGAGGAGGCCCTGGAATGTGGGTTGGTGAATCAATTGGTGCCACTGGATCAGGTATTGCCGACGGCGGAAAAAAAGATGCAGCAGTATCTCCGCGCCGATACCGGCATTTTACGAAATACAAAGCGAAAATTACGAAACAGCTGGTTGGCCGAGCTGGAGAATGATGCATCCAAAGATTTAGGAGAAGCCATCGAATTGTGGTGGTCTCCTCGAATACGAACCAAAATGAAGGCTTTTGTGGAAAGTCTTCAGAAGAAATAACGTTAAAAATATAATACATGAACAAACAGTGGATATTGCGTAAACGCCCTGAGGGAATGCCCGATGCCTCGACCTGGTCGTTGGAATCGAAACCGATTCCGGAACCTGGGGAGGGCGAGGTATTGGTGCAGCAACATTACATCTCCCTTGACCCCGCTATGCGTGGCTGGATGAACGATGCCAAGTCGTACATCCCGCCGGTGGAATTAGGAGCCGTCATGCGGGCGGGATCGGTAGGCAAAGTGATTAAATCGAACAACCATCCGAAATTGAAGGAAGGGGATTTTGTAAGTGGATGGGGAGGGGTACAACAATACACGGTAACCGATGGGGAGAACTGGTATCCCGTAGACCCTGCGCTTGCACCATTACCTATGTATATCGGTACTTTGGGGATGCCGGGTATGACGGCTTATTTTGGTATTTTAAGGGAAGGAAAAATCAAGGAGGGCGATGTAGTTTTGGTGTCGGGTGCGGCCGGCGCGGTCGGTAGTATCGTGGGACAGATCGCCAAGATAAAAGGCTGTAGGGTCGTTGGTATTGCTGGAGGTGCGGCGAAGTGTAAATACGTGGTGGAAGAACTCGGTTTTGACGCCGCGATCGATTACAAATCGGAAGATATATATGATGCCTTGAAAAGGGAATGCCCCAAAGGCATCGATGTTTATTTTGACAATGTGGGCGGAGAGATTTTGGATGCTGCCTTGGCCAGACTGCGCATGAGGGCTAGGGTCGTGATTTGTGGGGCTATCTCCCAATACAATAACCGGGAAAACGTACGAGGGCCTAAAAACTATTTATCGCTCTTGGTCAACCGCGCCAGTATGAAGGGGATGATCGTATTCGATTATGCCGCCGACTACGGCAAAGCAGCCCAGGAGATGGGCCAATGGCTGAAGGAAGGTAAGCTAAAGAGCAAGGAAGACATCTATGAAGGCATCGAGAATTTTCCGGAGACCTTCACCCGCTTGTTCACTGGGGAAAAGATGGGGAAATTGGTGTTGAAAGTCTTGGAGGAATAGGCTCGATTTGGAAGAAGGATACGTTAAAAAGGTGTATACCGAGCCTTTCGGCAGGCTCAGAACAGGACTGTTGAAGGACACAAAAAAAGAAAATGAAAGCAATTGTTTGTAAGGCGTTCGGCCCGCCTTCGGGTTTGGAAGTGATTGAAATCGAAAGTCCCGAACCGAGGAAAAACGAGGTACTGGTCCGGGTAAAAGCCTGCGGGGTCAATTTTCCCGATACCTTGATCATCCAAGGGCTATATCAATTTAAACCAGCACTGCCCTTTACCCCCGGGAGCGATATTGCCGGAGTGGTAAAGCAGGTCGGGGAAGGAGTCACCCACGTAAAGGCGGGCGATGCGGTATTTGGCTTTGTTATGAACGGTGGTTTTGCCGAGGAGGTGATCGTGCCCGCGAACACCTGTTTTTTAAAACCGCCGCAAATGGACTTCCCGATTGCCGCGTCGTTTATGATGGCCTACGGGACCTCCTACCATGCACTAAAGGACAGGGGACATTTGAAAGAGGGGGAAACCCTTTTGATACTGGGTGCTTCCGGAGGGGTAGGTCTTGCAGCGGTGGAATTAGGAAAGTTGATGGGCGCCAAGGTCATTGCGGCAGCCTCCTCTAAAAGCAAACTGACGCTTTGCAAAAAATACGGGGCCGACAAAGTCATCAATTATTCGGAAGAGAACCTAAAGGACACCATAAAGGAATTAACCGATGGCAAAGGAGTCGATGTGGTTTATGATCCCGTCGGCGGCAACTATTCCGAAGCGGCTATTCGAGGCATGGCTTGGGAGGGGAGGTATTTGATCATCGGTTTTGCGGCGGGGGATATTCCGAAGATACCCTTGAATCTGCCGCTTTTGAAAGGCTGTGCCCTCGTCGGGGTTTTTTGGGGAAGTTTCGCCATGAAAACCCCCAAAACCAACCAACAAAACACCATCGAATTAATGCAATGGTACGAGCAGGGAAAGTTAAAACCGCATATCCATAAAGTCTACTCGTTGGAAGAGGCTCCAAAAGCCCTGGAAGAAATGATGCAACGAAAAGTGAAGGGAAAGGCAGTGATCGGCATGTAAACAAATGAAGCAAGGACATCATATAACATTTTTTGGAAGATCCCATGGCCCTAGTTCCACTTGCGGTTCGCTTCGCGCCACATGCGCAACGCCAAAAAAGCGTATGGCGATATTAGGGACACGCTAGAAATAAATCCCGAGGTCTTATGCCCTAAGCCTTACATCTGAAATCTAATATCTTAAATCGAACGAAGTATGCGATTAAAAAACAAAGTAGCGATCATCACCGGAGGTGCTCGGGGAATCGGAAAGGCAATCTCCGAGTTGTTTGCCCAAGAAGGGGCCTCGGTTATCATCTGGGACCTTTTGGAAGAGGGGGCCCAAACGGCCCAAGGCATCAACGCCAATGGAGGCAAGTCCGAATTTTTAAAAATATCGGTTACCGACAAGGCAGCCGTAAATGCCGCTGCGCAGGATATCCATTCCAGGTATGGGAAAATCGATATTTTAATTAATAACGCCGGCATCACCAGGGACAAGACACTACTAAAAATGAGCGAGAACGAATGGGATTCGGTTATCGACGTCAACCTTAAGGGAGTGTTCCTGTGTACCCAAGCGGTTTCAGCTTATATGAAAGAGGCGGGCTATGGGAGAATTATTTCTGCCGCCTCCAATGTGGGTTTAAGGGGTAATTTTGGGCAAACCAATTATTCCGCCACAAAGGCCGGTGTCATTGCCATGTCGAAAACCTGGACGATGGAACTGGGCAAGTACGGCATCACTGCAAATGCAGTGGCCCCTGGCTTCACCTTGACCGAGATGGTCAAGGCAATTCCTGCCCAGCATCTGGAAAGCATCAAAAAACAGATTCCCCTACAAAAAGCGGCCCAGCCGATAGACATTGCCTATGGATACCTCTACTTGGCTTCCGATGAGGCACAATATGTTTCCGGTATTTGTCTGACGATTGACGGGGGAATTTCAAGATAGATGGTATGGAAAAATTGATTTGTAGGAATTTTGAGGAATTCAGAAAACAGGAAGGACAAGACTTACCGATAGGACCATGGATTACGGTCACCCAAGACATGATCAACGCTTTCGCCGAGGCCACTTTGGATTTTCAATGGATTCATGTGGATGTGGAAAAGGCGAAGCACTATTCGCCCTTTAAAGCGCCCGTAGCCCATGGTTTTCTATCCGTTTCGCTCATCTCCAAGATGCTGGCGGATGTAGTGGAAGTACAAAGTGTACAAATGGGGGTGAACTACGGTTTGAATAAGGTGCGTTTTCCCCACCCCGTAGTGGTCGATAGTAGATTGCGATTTATGGGGAAGGTGGTGCAAATCGAAGACTATGGTTCGAATGGTTTAAAAGTTACCTGGGGGTGTACCATAGAGATAGAAGGAGCCCAAAAACCGGCCTGTGTCGCGGAATTTGTATCCCTCATGTTTGAATAATGGCGGAAATGAACAACTCTTTTCAAGTAAATAAGACCGATTTTTTTGAGTGTCGATTGGTAGCATCCCCACTACCTGAACTCAGTGAAGATGAAGTATTGTTGAGAATTGGCAGCTTTGCATTTACCAGTAATAATATCACCTACGCAGTGGTAGGTGACAAGTTGGGGTATTGGAAATTTTTTCCATCGGCCCATCCATGGGGCATAATCCCCGTTTGGGGTTTTGCCGAGGTAGTCGCATCCAAATATGCCAGTATTGCCGTCGGAGATCGGTATTATGGGTATTGGCCTATGAGGGCTTTCTTGAAGGTACGGCCTATTCGTGTAACATCCCATGGTTTTGTAGATGGAACCTTGCATAGAAAAGAATTGCCCCCAATCTATAATTTCTATCTCAAGGATGGGGATAGACGGAATAAAGAGTCTTCTGGCTACTATTCCATAATCAAGCCCTTGTTTACGACCGCTTATTTGAACTACCAATTTTTGAAAAAGGAGCTTTTTTTTGATGCTTCCCAAATCGTTCTGACCGGTGCATCTTCCAAAACAGCTTTGGGGATTGCATTTATGCTACATTTACACAAGAAAGAGCATGGAAAAAAGGTAGTGGCCCTTACCTCAAAACGGAATGCCGATTTTGTAAGGACTACGACGTTTTATGACAAAGTGGTAGCGTACGGGGATATTGCCAAGGAACTTGACAAGGAGGCATCCGTAATAATCGATTTAACCGGTAATACGAAGTTGTTGTTTCAATTGACTGAACAACTAGGCAATCGATTACAACATATCTCGTTGATCGGCTTGGCCGATTGGCAGTCTGCCGGTTCCAAGAAAGCGATTCCCAAATCGAAATTTTTCTTCGCGCCGGACCATGCCAGGAAGTTTTACACCGAGGTCGGACAGGAAGAAGCGAATCAACGTATCGAGATGGCACAAAAGGAATTCACCGCCCAGATGGAAAAATGGCTGGCGCTCCAATTTGTTGATTTCCAAAAAGGGATGGAATTCCTTTACCTTCAAATGCTCAAGGGAACGGTCGATCCCTCCAAGGGCTATGTAGTAACCTTAAATTTATCAGAATGAATGTTCTTTCCACTCCGACTTCGCTATTCGGGAACATCAGGGATTATCCTTTTTGTCCCCATTATTGCGAGGTGGCTCCTGGTCTTAACATGCACTATGTCGACGAGGGGAAAGGGAAAACGATATTGCTTTTACACGGTGAACCCAGCTGGTCGTACCTCTACCGAAAAATGATTCCGATTTTGGTCGAGGCGGGATTCAGGACCATTGCGCCCGATTTAATCGGTTTTGGGAAGTCCGACAAACCAATTGAGCCGTCCGCTTACAGTTTTGAAAAACATGTAACCTGGTTAAAAGCCCTCATTTCGCATTTGAAACTAACAGATATCAACCTGTTTTGTCAAGACTGGGGCGGTTTGGCCGGACTTCGCCTTGCGGCCGAAAATGAGCATCTGTTTGCCACGATTACAGCCTCGAATACGTTTGTACCCCGGACGGGAATGAAGGCCAATGAGGCTTTTTTGAAATGGCGTCATTTCTCCCAAACCACCCCGCATTTTCATGCAGGTGGCGTGTTGCAAATGGGAACGGTCTCCCGGTTGTCGGATGAGGTAATAGCTGCCTATGATGCTCCCTTTCCGGATGACTCCTATAAAGCGGGAGCCCGTATCTTTCCCAAACTGGTGCCTTTTGATGGTGACGATTTTGACAACCAATTACCTGCCTGTGATGCCGCATGGAAAGTGCTGGAACGTTGGGAAAAGCCGTTTTTGACGCTTTTTGGCGATTCGGACCCTATCATGCACGGGGCGGAAACCTATTTTCAGGCTAAGGTGCCAGGAGCCCAGGGACAACCCCATCGGATTATTAAAGGTGCCGGACATTTTATTCAGGAAGACAAAGGAGAGGAGTTGGCCTCGACTTTGGCCGATTTCATTGGCTCCTAAGGAAACCAATCGGCGTCGATTTTTTAAAAAACCCCGGCGCGATAAATCAAAGTTCTCTTACGACCTTTTTCCTATCAGCGCCTGATAGATGCAACCAAAAATTGGAGGGAACTAAAAAAGGGTACATCTATCATGGGGTTTTAGTGGGTGGGGGAATCGTCTTAATTCGGTACCGATTAGAAGTGATTTCCTTCGAAGCGCGCGCTTTCCGTGCCGACCGATTTAAATTCCATGATATGGAAAAGCAATAGCTGTTCACCAATGTTTTCCAGATCAAAAATGGTAGGGTCGTTCTCGGATTGCCAGAAAGTGGTGTCTCCTTTTTTTAGGCGAATCAAAGTTATTTTTCCATTGTTTGCCCTTGATATCGCCAATCCCCTGGTCATCGATATCCAACAACAGTCTGCATTTGATTTCCTGAACGGTAGTCGCTCATTTGGTAGGAGCACCACTTCCCAAACCCGTACATTGCCATTTTCGAATAGCAACTTTTGACCCAAGGAATCACTGATCGGCTTCTTTTGCAATTCCCAGAGTTTGGTCGACTCCCAAGAATCGAAATTGCCGGCAGGGTTTATTTCAACACATTCCATAGGCTACGCTTTGGTGATTTCTTACTGGTTTCATAAACTAAACTTCATATATAGTAACTAACAATAGCAAGGGGAGTATCATTACATCTTATCGTATCGTATCCCCTGCTGAAAGTGACACCGATTGCCGAACCATGCATTCCCATTCTATAAACCTACCCTGATACCAAGTAGGAAAACAGGAATGATTTGTAATCGGTTCATGTCTATTTCCACGGCTGCAAATATTCGGAAAGCAGTTCGGTACAGACCAATAATTTAACAGGGGAAGCGTTCGGATTTCTGAAATCAGAACCAATTCACCTATAGGATGGGCGTACAAGGTTCTTTTCAGGAATCCGTACCCTAATAAAAAGTCTTTTTTCAGTAATCGCAAGGTACATCGCTTGCCAGTGCCGTACAGGAAGTAGGATTATCCGATCTTTTAGGCACTAATTTTTTCCTTGTACTTGGTCGGCGTGGTTCCTGTCTCCTTCTTAAAAGCCGAGTAGAAGGCACTTTTGCTATGAAAACCTACCTCATTCCCAATTCCCTCTATGCTGAGATGGATTTCTTCCTGATTTCTGAGTAACTGTTCCGCTTTCTTGATTCGGAACCGATTCACATAGGTGTTGAAGTTTTGTTGTCGAATCGTATTGATGGCAGTGGAAATGCGTTTGGGATGAACCTTAAGTTTTTCCGCCAAATCTACAATAGTTAGTTCGGTGTGTATGAAGCTTTCCGATCGAACCATATGATTATCTATCTTTTCCATCAGCGCCTCCAACTCTTCGGTAGCGGTTGTTGTTGTGTTGACGGTTTCGGATGGGACCTGAAGTGGAATATGGTACCTTCCCCTTTCATCCAGCACTGACAATACGTTGCGCTGCACTACGCCGTGATAGGAAACCCAATAAATGGCTATCAGGTCAAAAACGGAAAAGAGAATTTTGAAATAATAGTTTGTGGTAGATATATAAAACAGAATGTGGATGATAACAGTAGTTATTAAACTGTAAATAAGAAAAACTCGGGCCCATTGCAATTCCTTTGATTCAATCAAGGAAAAGGAATTGTGTACCTCGATACGGTGGTGGTACAATAGCCTCAGATTCCAAACACCGATTGCCAACGAATAAAAAATCCCAATGTAGGTAAAGATGAGTACATACCACGGACTTTGGGAAATCATCAATTTTGTTTCGTAGGGCAGAAAAAAAATCACCAATTGTGCCAAAAACGATACAACGCCCGGTATCAATACCCAGTAGTGCGTTTTCTCATTGGAAAGTGCGCATACCTGCTGTGTGTATACAAAGAACAAAGGTAGGAGCAACCAGGAAAAATTAAATGGTAAAAGAAACAATGTAGGATAAACATCACTTACCTGTAGGCTTATGGCGATATACGATACCAATTTTAGGGATAGGAAGATTAAAAATAGCCCCAAGAAAAAGGTGCTTCGATATTTCCTTTTGTTTAAGACGATAAGGAGAACCCCTAAGGTGGTACCTTGGATAAGCCCGACCATGTCCAAAAAGGATTGAAAATTATAGTTTAGATTCCCTACCTCAAACATATCTTCAAGATAGCGAATTTTGACCCACCCACGTAGGATTTTAGCTATTCAATAAATGGAGAATAAAAAACCGGAGCCTTGCCCCGGTTTTCTTAAAACTCATTTTCTGGTAGATGATGGTCTACTCCTCCTTATCCATTTTTTTGGTCAGGAAGAAACCTATCAGTAAACTGATTCCGGCCATGGTAAAGATAGACCCTGGATAGGCAACATCCCCATCGACCCTCATTTCCTGAAGAATGGATCCGATAAAAATGGCCAACCCGGTTCCTACTAGCAACAAGGCGAAATTCAGTAGGAACACTTTCCAAAAGGGTAACCTGTTTTTTGGTTTGCCCGAAAGAAAAATACTGGCATCGGCCCCTTTCTCGATTAAAGCCATGCGCTCTTTGTTTCTGGTGGAGAAATAGAGATAGGTAATTGCGAATACTACTAGAAAAAAGCTAACTGGAACTATGATTGCTGCTGCCATTATGATTTTTTTTTAAGCCCGCCCATCGGCAGGTAGATTGATAAATAAACTCGTTTGCTATGTATGACGGCTATGGTTTGATCGAGGTTACACCTTGTACCATTTTTTTTAAAAACCTGTAACCTAATTTGTAATTTATACGTCCTATAGAACAAATGAGCCAAAACGCAGACCAACCCTGTATCGATCGAGTGATCAATGGCGACACACAAGCCTTTTCGGTATTAGTGGATCGCTACAAGTACATGGTGTATACGTTGGCGATGAAAATACTCCGGAACCACGAGGAGGCGGAGGAGGTATCACAGGACGTTTTTTTAAAGGTCTTCCAGGCATTGGCGTCTTTTAAAGGGGATTCCAAGTTTTCAACATGGATCTACAAGATTACCTATAACAAAAGCTTGGACTATCTCAAAAAGCAGGGAAGACATTTGAAGACAGCGTCGATCGATCAATTCAGGGAATACAATATCGCATCGCTAGACAATGCAATCGATGCATTGGAGGCAGACGATCGCAAGGTAACGATCAAAAATGCTATGAAAGAATTGGCCGAAGATGATGCGATTGTTTTGACATTACACTATTATGAAGAACTATCTTTAAAAGAAATAAGTAAAATAATGGGCATTGCGGCCGATACGGTAAAGGTACGTTTGTTTCGAAGTAGAAAACGCCTTGCCAAACTATTACAAGATCGCCTAGAACCGGAAACCCTTGGAAACTATGGAAAGAGATAAGGAAAAGGAATTGAATGATTTCATCAAAAAAGTGGTGAGCGAGGTTGGCGTGGAGTCACCTTCCCCCAACTTTACCGATTCGGTGCTATCCAAAATACAGGCCGGAAAACAGGCAGATACTGTTGCCTATACCCCTTTGATTTCCCGGACGGGCTGGTATCTAATGGGTGCCGTGGTAGTCGTCATCTTTGCCTTCATCATTTTGGGGAATGGCGAAATGGATATCCCATGGTTGGCGTCCTCTGACATTGAAACACTGTCGAACAACTTATTTCTGGAGGCATTTTCCAATCTTCAGGTTTCGAATACCGTCCTGTACGGGATGGCGGGATTGGCTTTCTTCGTTACCATCCAGGTAGTACTGCTAAAAAATCACTTTGGCAGGAGGCTCGTAGTAAGCTGATTGCATCGGTGATTTATCGACGACGATTCATCGAAAGGTATCGAAACCCGATTATGCTTACTTTTATGCGCAATGGCGATAATTACGTTTCTTTTGTTCACGGGTTTTGTGGCCTTCTATGCTACTTGGAAACTGCGCAGGGACAAACTGAATACCCGGGATGGGTATTTTTTAGGAGGTAGGTCCCTTACCGGGATAATTATTGCCGGATCTCTTTTATTAACCAATATCTCGACCGAACACCTAGTGGGCATGAACGGGTCTGCCTATCGAAATGGTGCCATTATCATCGCGTGGGAGGTGACCTCTGCCTTGGCGCTGGTAATTGCAGCGCTCTACTTTGCACCGAAGTACCTGAAAATGGGTCTCACTACCATTCCAGAGTTCTTGGAAAAGCGCTTTGACGGACTCACTCGAACCTTGGTGGCCCTTCTTTTGATCATTTCGTTCGTAGCGACCTTATTACCGATCGTGCTTTACACGGGGGCTTTGAATATCGAAGCGATCTTTGAAATATCCGATTTATTGAAGGTGAGTCAAAGGGAAGGTATTTGGATAACGATTCTCGTCGTTGGGAGTATCGGTGCGGTGTACGCCATTTTCGGAGGATTGAAGATGGTTGCCTATACCGATACGATTAACGGATTCGGTTTGCTGGTCGCCGGTTTGTTGGTCCCAATTCTGGCTTTGTTGAGCATTGGTGAAGGAAATCCCATAGAGGGCCTGTCGATGGTCTTTGAGAATAACCCCGCCAAATTCAACGTAATCAGCAAGGAAGCCGGTATCGGCCCTGGGGCAAGATCGGCTATTCTACCGTTCGAAGTAGTATTTACAGGATTAATGATCAATCAAATCTATTTTTGGGCCATGCACCAATCGATCATTCAACGGGTACTGGGAGCGGTAAATCTAAAGGAAGCACAAAAAGGATTGTTGTTTACCGGGCTTCTGAAAATTTTGGTGCCTTTGATCATCGTACTTCCCGGACTTATCGGTTTCTACTATTTTGGGGAAAGCCTATACGATACTCCGGATAGCGTATATCCAGAATTGGTGAAGAAAGTGCTTCCTCTTTGGTTGACCGGCTTTTTTGTCGCTGTCATGATGGGGGCTATTTTAAGCACTTTCAACAGTGCTTTGAACAGTGCCGCGACCGTATTCAGTTTGGGTATTTTCAAAAGGTACCTCCGGAAGGATATTAGCGATAGTAAGCTGGTGGTCATGGGAAAATGGACGTCTGCTATATTGGCGGTATTCGCTATTGGCATTGCACCCTTTGTCGCAAATGCACCTGAAGGCTTGTATCAGCTATTGCAGCAATTGAACGGTATTTTCTTCGTGCCCATCGCAAGTGTCATAATCGCAGGATTCCTGTTCCCGAAAGTATCTGCAGCGGGTGCAAAAATAGGCTTATTGTTCGGATTGCTCTTTTATGTCGTTACCTATTTTGTGTGGGAGATCGAGCTTCATTTTGTACACATTTGGGGCATCGAATTCGTCTTGAATATTCTGGTGATGCACTTGGCCTCCGCTATACTTCCCAAAGAGGACAGATTTGTTATGCAAGACGCTGGCCTGCTCGACCTGAAGCCTTGGAGGCACGCAAAGTCTTTCAGCCTGTTTTTGATCGCCTTTACCATTATTTTGTACCTTGTATTGGGCAATGTTTAAAAGAGACGAGAAATTGAAACAAGGGCGGTGGACGAAAAGAGAATTCACAGTAATCTGCCAAATAGGAAGTCATAGCCTTTTTTCTTGAACCGGTGTACGCTTTCATCCTTATAGCTAGGCTATTGTTGGAACATGTGTTTGACATTTGAATTGGAGCTTATCATGGAAAAAACCTTTAGAAACTACGATCAATCCGATGTAACCGCTGCCGTGCGCGAACACTATCGAAAAATGCGGAAAAATCAAACCGTGGAGTATGTAGGGCGAATGCATGAAAAGTACCTTACATTCGATAAACCGATGGATCTGTGGGATGCTATGGCACATCTGAACGATTTGATCGATGTAAGCGATCCCGATTTGAATCTCCCGAATGTCCAGCATCTCATTCAAAGTGCCGAAGCCATCCGCGCCGACGGCCGCCCCGATTGGATGCAGTTGACGGGGCTCATTCACGATTTGGGCAAAGTGATGTTCCTGTGGGGCAGCGATGAGGACGGTACCAGCCAAGATGAACAATGGGGAACCGTAGGCGATGTTTTCGTTGTGGGTTGTGCCCTGCCCGATACCTGTGTGTATCCTGAATTCAATTCGCTGAATCCCGATATGCGGGATGACCGCTACAATTCGCCCACCGGAATCTACGAAAAAGGATGCGGTCTCGATAAGCTGGAGCTGGCCTGGGGGCATGATGAATATCTTTATCAAGTGCTGAGCAAGCACGAGGAAAATGCGCTTCCCGAAGAGGCAATGGTAATGATTCGTTATCACTCCTTTTATCCCTGGCACACCGGAGGCAGCTATACCGAATTGTTGAGTGATAAAGACCGGTACTATTTGGAGATTATTCGTGACTTCAACAAATATGATCTCTATACCAAGAGTCAAAAGACGTATGATTTGGAGCAGATCAAGGATTATTACCAACCCATCGCCGAGGAGTATCTAGGTCAAGGACCGATTTATTGGTAGCATCCACCATGATGTTGTACACGACGAATGGTCGGTATCGGTGCGATTTGTTCCAAAAATGCCGGAAAAACAAGAAAGCCGCCCCAACGAAATCGTCGGGACGGCCACTATAGCTATAGTTAATGGTTTCTTGTAATAACAAGATCGACCCAAAGATAGTGTCTGGCAAAGCAGGGTAAAATACCGGGAAACCAGTATTTTTTAGGGAAAAAAATGAAAAAACCGCCCCGACTGTATCGTCAGGGCGGTTTTTGATAATTCCAAACGCTAAGGTCTATTTAACCATTTCATAACTACGTTTGATGAAATTGGTGAGTTCCTCGCCTTTCAATAAGCCTTTCGATAAACGCGCCAAATCGATGGATTGGTTGATCAAACGCTCCCGTTTTTTGGCCGTCTTGGTATTCAGGATTTCCCCGACGAGCTCGTGATTGGTATTCACGATCAAGTTGTACATGTCGGGCATGTTGCCCATGCCGAACATACCACCGCCACCGGTCTTCTGCATATCTTTCATGCGACGCATGAATTCGGGCTCCGTAATAATGAAGGGAGCGGCATCGCTATCCATGGCTTCTAACTGAATGGTATAGCTTTTGTCCTCAATAACCTCCTCTAAATTCGCTTTGAGTTTGTCCTTTTCTTCATCCGACAGTTTGGAAATCTGGGTATCCTCTTTTTTTATAAGATTATCGATATGGTCTGCATCCACCCTGGCAAAAGACAATTTTTCCTTGGAGGTTTCCAACTTTTGCATCAGGTGGGCGATGATGGGAGAATCCATCAGCAATACCTCGTAACCCTTGGCCTTGGCGGCTTCGATATAACTATGTTGGGCCTCTTTGTCAGATGCATATAAAACCACTAATTTGTCGTCCTTGTCGGTTTGGGTGTCCTTAATTTTCCCCTGGAGTTCCTCAAAGGTGAAATAGTGATTGTCTACCGTGGGATACAGGGCAAACTTCTCGGCTTTTTCAAAGAATTTCTCTTCCGAAAGCATTCCATATTCGATCACTATTTTGATATCGTTCCATTTTTTCTCGAAATCCTCCCGATTATTCTTGAAGAGCGAATTCAGTTTATCGGCAACCTTTCTGGTAATATAGGAAGATATCTTTTTAACGGCACCGTCTGCCTGTAGATAAGAACGCGATACGTTCAAGGGAATGTCGGGAGAGTCGATAACACCACGGAGCATGGTCAAAAATTCGGGAACGATTCCCTCTACATTATCCGTAACGAATACCTGGTTCTGATACAATTGGATTCTGTCTTTCTGAATGTTGAGGTCTTGTGTCAACTTCGGGAAGTAAAGGATTCCCGTGAGATTGAAAGGATAATCGACGTTTAAGTGAATATGGAATAAGGGCTCCTCGAACTGCATCGGGTAGAGTTCCCGATAAAAGGCGCTGTAATCCTCATCCTTTAAATCGGTGGGCTGCTTGGTCCATGCCGGGTTGGGATTGTTGATGATGTTGTCTACTTCCTTCGTGGGTGCCGGATCATCCTCTTTGGCATCTTCCGGTTTTGGAAGGGTCTCCGTCTTGGTGCCGAACTTGATTGGTATCGGCATAAACTTATTGTACTTTTTCAGCAATTCGGTGATACGGTGATCTTCGAGGAATTCTGTGGAGTCATCGGCAATGTGAAGAATGATTTCCGTACCCCGATTTTCTTTCTTTCCTTTCTTGATCGTAAATTTTGGTGAGCCGTCGCAACTCCAATGCACTGCAGGCTCGTCTTTGTAGCTCTTGGTTAGGATTTCCACTTTGTTGGCTACCATGAACGAGGAGTAAAAACCTAGCCCAAAATGACCAATGATACCCGTATCTTTCCCCCCATCCTCGTACTTATTCAAAAATTCCTCCGCTCCCGAAAAGGCTACCTCATTGATATATTTTTTCACCTCCTCCTCGGTCATCCCGATACCTTCGTCAATAATGTGTAATTTTTTTCCCTTTTTATCGACTTTTATCTCGATAATAGGATTACCGTACTCTACCTTGGCCTCTCCGATAGCGGTCAAATGTTTCAATTTTAGAGTGGCATCCGTCGCATTGGAAACCAGTTCCCGAAGGAAAATCTCGTGGTCGCTGTAAAGAAATTTTTTGATGAGTGGAAAAATGTTCTCCACCGAAACGTTGATTTTACCTGTTGCCATAATTATTAATTATTTGTTTTCTTCCCTGGAATCAGGGCATCCGATTTATTTTAATCTTGTAATTGGTTGCCGGGTTGTTGCCCGGGTGTTCACAAGCCTGTATCAGTCAAAAAAAATACCATTTTAGGATATCGTGACAAACTGACATTAGATGCCGTATTGGATGAGTAGGATACTGACAATGAAAAGTTTAACATATTTTTTTGTTTAATTATTTTTTAAATAAGTTAAACAATATTATATTTGTAGAGTGATTATGAGTTAGAATTGCTATGAAAAAGATTTTGATTGCATAATCATGTTTGATTATTTATTGGTTAGGTTGTTTGAAAACGTGTCTCCCCCCGGGGACACGTTTTTGTTGGAACACAATCGGTTTGGCAAACACTTAACACACAATCTTGGGCGATACCCGTAATTTTACAGGCAAATACTAGAAACCATGGCGACAAAGAAAACACAAAAAACCTCTGACGATACAATAATAGCGGCCTACATGGATTATGTCTTGGAACATGAGACAGTGCCGAGGTCCATTTATAAATTTTGTAAATCCAATGGAATCGAAGAAGCGGATTTCTACAGTTTTTTCGGGTCTATAGAGGGCCTTCAAAAAGCAATTTGGAATAAATTCTATACCACTACCGATACATTGCTTGAAAAAAATAAAGAGTATGAAAGCTTTTCCAACAAGGATAAAATGCTCACGTTCTTCTATTCTTTCTTCGAGCTATTGACCCTCAACAGGAGCTATGTTCTCTTCGCGTTGGAAGAGCAAAAGAACATGCTCAAGAATATGAACCAGCTTAAAGGGTTGCGACGTCACATAAAAGCATTTGCTACCGAGTTGATAGAAGATGCCAATGCCGATAAAAATCTGAAGATTACAAAACACAATCCCCGTTTGTTTTCGGAGGGGGCTTGGTTGGAATTCTTGTTTGTCTTGAAGTTTTGGATGGATGATGATTCCGCAGGCTTTGAAAAAACCGATATGGCTATTGAAAAATCCATCAATACTATTTTCGATGTATTCGATAATACCCCGCTTGAAAACATTATTGATTTTGGAAAATTTCTTTTTAAGGAAAAAATGTCGTGATGAAGGAGTTAGCCGTAACGATTAAAACGATACTGTAACGATTACCCCCGATAATTAGCCTATGAAAACACTGGATACTATTCCGACCGGTAAGATAGAACGAGCCAGTAAGCTGGTCAAGACCGGAGTAAAGATCGGTGGTAATTATGTGAAATACTACGGCAAGAAATTGGTAAATCCGGAACTCGATCGTAGTGAGCTTGATGAAAACAATGCAGGTGACATTTATGACGGCTTGAAAACCTTAAAAGGAAGCGCCTTGAAAGTTGCACAGATGTTGAGCATGGAGAAAAACCTACTGCCCAATGCCTATGTTGAAAAGTTCTCACTTTCCCAGTTCTCGGTTCCTCCTTTGTCCGCACCACTGGTACGCAAGACCTTTAAACAATATTTGGGCCAATACCCGGAAGAAATCTTCGATAGTTTTGAGCGCAATTCAATTAATGCGGCCAGTATTGGGCAAGTGCACAAAGCGACCAGGGATGGAAAGGAGTTGGCGGTAAAAATTCAGTATCCGGGAGTTGCCAAAAGTATTAGTAGCGATTTGGCTTTGGTGAAACCCATTGCCACGCGTATGTTCAATATCAAAGGGAAGGATTCGGAGAAATATTTCAAGGAGGTAGAGGATAAGCTTATCGAAGAGACCAACTACATACTCGAGGTGCAACAAAGCAAGGAAATCACAGAAGCCTGTAAGCACCTCGAAAACCTTGAATTTCCGAACTACTACGAAGAATGGTCCAGTGAGAAAATCATTACAATGGATTGGATGAAGGGGCTGCATTTGAGCGAGTTTGCCAAGACCGATTTTTCGAGGGATACGGGAAACCGTTTGGGACAAACCCTTTGGGATTTTTATATGTTCCAAATCCATGGATTGCGTAAGGTGCATGCAGACCCACATCCCGGAAATTTTTTAATCAGTGAAAAAGGTACGTTGATCGCGATTGATTTCGGATGTATCAAAGCCGTACCCGATGAATTCTACAATCCGTATTTTGAACTTGCCCAAAAGGAGAATATTGAAAATGATGAAATTTTCATGGAGAAGTTATACCAGTTGGAAATTCTGAACAAGGCCGATTCCCCCCAAGAAATCAAGTTCTTCAAAGCCCTTTTCAAGGAAATGTTGACCTTATTTACCGCACCCTTCAACGAGGAGCGCTTCGACTTCGGAGCGGATACCTTCTGGTCGAGGATAGCGGAATTGAGTGAACGATTTTCCAAAGACGAACAGTTGCGAAAAATGAACGGCAATCGCGGTTCAAAACACTTTCTTTATATGAACCGTACGTTCTTTGGTCTTTATAATCTATTACACGATCTAAGAGCGGAAGTAGTAGTCAACGGGTTTGAAAAATATCTTGACAGACCCCTTGTATCCACCAAAACTCCTCATTAATTATTTTCAGTATATTAGTTGGTGTGTTTCAAGGAGAACACTTTTAAAGAAACCAAATCAACCCTATAATGTATAACTCAAAGATTATCGGTCTCGGATACTATGTGCCCGAGAATGTGGTGACCAATGACGACCTTTCAAAGCTGATGGATACCAACGACGCTTGGATCCAGGAACGTACGGGGATCCAGGAACGGCGTCATGTTGTCAAGGGCAGTGGTGAAACCACCACTAGCATGGGCGTTGAGGCGGCAAAAGTAGCCATCGAGCGGGCCGGAATCGATAAAGACGATATCGATTTTATCATTTTTGCGACTTTGAGCCCGGATTACTATTTTCCGGGACCTGGTGTGCTGGTGCAACGAGATCTTGGAATCAAAACGGTCGGTGCCCTTGATGTAAGAAACCAATGTTCCGGATTTATTTATGCCATTTCGGTAGCTGATCAATATATAAAAAGTGGAATGTACAAGAATATCCTGGTTATTGGATCCGAACTACATTCGCACGGGCTGGACATGACAACCCGTGGCAGGGCCGTATCCGTTATCTTCGGGGACGGGGCCGGAGCCGCGGTTCTGAGTAGGGAAGAAGATACCACCAAAGGCATTTTATCAACCCACTTGCACTCCGAGGGGCAGCATGCGGAAGAACTGTCGGTAATCGCGCCAGGAATGGGCAGTCGATGGGTAACGGAGATTATTGCGGACAATGATCCGGATGACGAATCCTATTTTCCTTATATGAACGGCCAGTTTGTATTTAAAAATGCGGTGGTTCGCTTTAGTGAGGTAATTATGGAAGGGCTTGCCAGTAATGGTCTGAAGCCCGGGGATATCAATATGCTGATTCCCCATCAGGCCAACCTGCGAATATCCCAATTCGTGCAAAAGAAGTTTGGGTTAAACGATGATCAGGTTTTCAACAATATCATGCGCTATGGGAATACGACCGCCGCTTCCATACCTATTGCGTTGACCGAAGCTTGGGAACAGGGAAAAATCAAGGAAGGGGACCTCGTAGTCCTAGCCGCTTTTGGAAGTGGCTTTACGTGGGGTAGTGCTATTATAAGATGGTGATGATAGTCCCTTTGGGCAAATAACAAAGCCCCGACAGAATCGTCGGGGCTCCTTACATTGACAAATCAATGGATCAAGTTCACCAACCAATCCCTTGATCTATTGGTGTTTGTCAATTTTCTTTCTAATTTTTATGTTATCCAACATATGCTAACGCTTTTAACAACCGCCGTTTTCTAATAGACGATCGTTTTTGAAAGATGTTACATTGCCGGAAGTTTTTAAAGTCCCGATAGCGATGGAAGCGATTTTGAATTTGCAAATGTTTTGTATCCAAGTACGAGGTCGCTATTTTTGTTGAACAAAAAATAAAACCCTGGCATTGCTGCCAGGGTTCCTGTTACCGACTCCGCTATACTAAACACTAACCATTAACTATAAACATATAGCTTTGTCGATAACTAATATTTTAACAAAACCTAATACTATTTTGTCAATTCTTTTAATAGACGTACGTTCTCACCAATCGTTACAGCAATTACCAAAAATTTAACATCCTACACATATACATGCGCAAAACACTTGTTTTAGGAGCCTCTTTAAAATCGAATCGTTATAGTAATCTGGCGGTAAAACGCCTAAGGAACCATAACATCATTACTGAAGCTTTCGGTTTAAAAGAGGGTAACATCGGGGACGTACAAATAAAGACCAATTTAAGTGATTTTCAAAATATTCACACGGTTACTTTGTATATGAACAGAAGCCGTCAGCCTGATCTTTACGGGGGTTTGCTAAAATTGAGGCCACAAAGAGTCATCTTCAATCCAGGTACGGAAAACCCAGAATTTTATAAATTGCTAGAAGACAACGGGATAGAAGTACTAGTGGCTTGCACGCTCGTTTTATTGTCCACAGGTCAATATTGACGACCTTATCGAAATATCGTGATTGTTAAAATTTCAATTTTAACATTTCAACCCGTACCGCACATCGATTTTTTTAACTCTTTATCCAACTGCGTCCTCCGTAGTACCGCTTTTTTTAGTACGTATCAACCACAGCCCCAAGTAAGTAAGCAATCCGTTTATGGGTAGTAATTCATAGCCTACTTGATAGCCGCCCAACAAATCTGCGGGTACATTGGCGATTCCGAAGATTACCAGTACCGATAACAAAGCCACCGACCAAACAAGATTATCCTTTACCTGATGTTTCGTAAAAATCCCGAATGCAAAAAGACCAAGCAACGGGCCATAGGTATATCCGGCAACTTGTAAAAGCCCATCAATAACGTTGGTGTCCAGTACATGCTTGAATAGGATTACCACCAAAATGAGCAAAACACTCATCCCCACGTGCGTGGATTTTCTTATTTTTCGTTGTCGAATCTCCGGTTTTTTGTCAATCCCCAGGAAATCCACGCAAAAGGAAGTAGTCAAAGAAGTAAGTGCGCTGTCAGCGCTACTGTAGGCCGCAGCAATCAGTCCCAACATGAAAGTGATGGCCACCGTCATTCCAAGACCACTGTTCAAAGCGATTTCAGGGAAAAGTAAATCCGATTTTGGGGTACCGTCCAATAAGGGAATGCCAATCCCGAGTTTTTTGGCATAAATGAACAACAGTGCTCCCAAGAGCATGAAAACGAAGGTAACGACAACCAGGACCACGCTAAAACTGATCATATTCTTTTGGGCATCCTTCAAAGTCTTACAGGTGAGATTTTTTTGCATCATATCCTGATCCAAACCGGTCATACAGATGGTGATGAACATGCCGCCTAGAAACGACTTGATAAAATGATTTTTAGCAAAGAAATCATCCGTAAAGAAAACTTTGTTGTACGACTTTAGCTCTTCCGAGGCCAAGAACTGGCTAAAACTCCAATCCAGTTGTTCCAGGATGAAATAGATAGAAAGCAGCACCGAGACCAACATGAACAGCGTTTGTAGGGTGTCGGTCCATACAATGGTCTTGATTCCGCCCCTAAAGGTGTAGATCCAAATCAGCAAAATCGACAGGGTTACGGTGAGCTCGAAGGGTATGTTCCAAGCGTCGAACACGAACTGTTGCAGTACAATGGCGACCAAAAACAACCGGAATGAGGCCCCTAAAACGCGGGATACAAAAAAGGAGAGGGCCCCTACCTTGTAACTGACAAAGCCAAAGCGGGTATCGAGATACTCGTAAATCGAGGTGACGTTCTGTCGGTAATATATGGGCATGAGTACATAGGCCGTGACCAAGTATCCCACGAAATAGCCAAAGACAACCTGTAAATAGCTGAACTCGGAAGCTTCGACCCAACCGGGAACGGAAATAAACGTGACCCCGGAAAGAGAGGCGCCTACCATACCAAAGGCCACCAGATACCAAGGGGATTGTTTGCCCGCCTTGAAAAAATCGAGATTGGAATCGTTCTTTCCGGTAAAATAGGATATGAGTAAGAGTACAATGAAATAACTGCCTATGAGTACTAGAATATGGATGGGTGTCATTGAAATGAATTAACGAACGCAAAGTACGAAATAAGGCTTAACTTCAATGTGGTCGCGAGTTCTGTAATTATTTGTAGTAAAAGTAAAAATTGGTTGTAATTTTGTGCGTAAACCAGCATCATGGATTTTTCGTCTAAATTATTGGAAAACGCCGTTTACGAAATGTCCCAATTACCGGGTATCGGAAAGCGAACCGCACTGCGACTGGTACTGCACCTGCTCAAACAGCCTGCCGAGCAGACCGCACGTTTATCAGGTTCCTTGGAACAACTACGCAACACGGTGAGGTTTTGTAGCAACTGTTATAATATCTCGGATACGGAAATCTGTGAAATCTGTGCGAGCCCCAAAAGAGATCGAAGCCTTGTTTGCGTAGTCGAAGACATCCGCGATGTTATGGCTATTGAGAATACGAGCCAATTCAACGGTTTGTATCATGTACTAGGTGGAAAAATATCGCCTATGGAAGGGGTAGGGCCCCAAGAATTGAACATCGCCCCATTGATCGACAAGGCGAAAGGAGGCGAAATAAAAGAACTTATTTTTGCGTTGAGTCCTACGATGGAGGGAGACACCACCAATTTTTACATGTATAAACGATTGGAAGGCCTCGATATACGGACTTCGACTATTGCCAGGGGCATAGCGGTGGGTGATGAACTGGAGTATGCGGATGAGGTCACCTTGGGAAGAAGTATCCTTAATCGTATTCCGTTCGAAGGCTCTTTAAAATCATGATACCACGAATATTTTATGACATAAGTTCAGTAATAGCCCTTGATATTTGCTATTTTTGCAATCGAAACACAAAAAATCGCCAATAAACTACGAATATGTCAAAGTTTGAATTGAAACTACCCCGAATGGGAGAAAGCGTCGCGGAGGCCACTTTGACCTCATGGCTCAAAGAGGTAGGGGATACCATCGAGATGGACGAAGCAGTCCTGGAAATCGCGACCGACAAGGTAGATTCCGAGGTGCCCAGTGAGGTAGAGGGGGTGTTGGTCGAAAAGCTTTTTGAAGTCGATGATGTGATCAAGGTGGGTGAGACCATAGCGATAATTCAAATTGACGGAACTCCTAGTGAAAATGGTCAAAAACAAAACAACAGCACATCGGTAGCTACCGTTGATGAAGGAGAGGAAGGTACCGCGGGAACCGTCGCAGAACTTGAAAATACAGTAAAAATTGCAAAAGAAACGGTGGCCGCACCCGTATCGGTTTCCGAGGGCGGTGAGAACACCCCTGATCGTTTTTATTCCCCTTTGGTTAAAAACATTGCCAAGGCCGAGGGCATATCGATGGCCGAACTAGATGCTATCGTGGGTACAGGTAAAGAGGGGCGTGTTACAAAAAATGATATTTTGGCGCATCTCAAAAGTCGAAAGGATGTGCAGTCGGAAGTACCTTCCGCGGCACCGGCGTCACAGACAACATCACCCTCCGTGGCCGCGGTTTCGCAACAGCTGCCAAAGACCGATGTTTCAACCGTATCGGTAGCTGGCGGCGATGAGATTATCGAAATGACCCGAATGGGCAAATTGATTGCCAAACATATGGCCGAAAGCGTCGCTACCTCGGCACATGTCCAGAGCTTCATCGAAGTCGATGTCACCAATATCGTGAACTGGCGGTCAAAAATGAAAGACAGCTTCGAACAACGCGAAGGCGAAAAGCTGACCTTCACGCCCATTTTTATGGAGGCCGTTGCAAAGGCACTCAAGAAGTTCCCGATGATGAATATTTCAGTAGACGGCGACCGGGTCATCAAGAAAAAGAATATCAACATCGGTATGGCCGCAGCGCTGCCTGATGGAAACCTGATCGTTCCCGTCATTAAAAACGCCGATCAGCTCAATTTGGTGGGGATGGCCAAAGTAGTGAACGATTTGGCGATTCGGGCCCGAAACAACCAGCTAAAACCCGACGAGATTCGGGATGGTACCTATACGGTAACCAATGTCGGTACTTTTGGGAGTGTTTTCGGAACACCTATAATCAACCAACCCCAGGTAGGTATTTTGGCGCTAGGCGCCATTCGAAAGATACCGGCGGTCATCGAGACCAAGGAGGGTGATTTTATAGGAATACGTAGTAAGATGTATCTCTCCCATAGTTATGACCACCGTGTGGTCAATGGCGCCCTGGGCAGCATGTTCGCGAAGGCTGTGGCCGATTATCTCGAGGCTTGGGATCTGAATAGGGAAATCTAATCCTGTTTATAGCATCTTTTGTAAGCATGCCTTGGTTTGGGTATGCGCGATGTTTTCTACGAATAGCGCTAAGCGTTCTGTCTAAACCTGCTATTTTTGCAGCTTACCAAACGCCAAAATTTCATTTGATGAGCATCCACCCCCTCAGGACCCTTCTTTTAGGGTTCGTATTTTTTCACTGTGTTCCCGTGGCTCTAGGACAGTCCAAACCCATTAAAATGTTCTTGGAATGCAACTGCGAAAAAAATTACATTCGGCAGGAAATCGATTTTATCAGCCACGTTCGAGATCAAGATTTGGCCAACGTACAATTAAATATTTATGATATCGCGAACGGGAGTGGGGGTCGTACGTATAAGCTTGATTTTGTCGGAAAGGATGTTTACGATGGGGTGTTATTGAAACGGGAATATGATACCAATGCGAATATGACTCCCGATGAGGTGAGAAAAGGATTGGCAGTGGCCATAAAGTCGGGACTTTTAAGATATCTGGTCGATTCAGACCTTGGGGAAAACATCACCTATCAAATCAACCGGGACGGGCAAGCGAAACTACAGGATATCGATTTTGATGACCCGTGGAATAATTGGATTTTCGAAGTGTATGGAGCGGCCGAGTTGGAGAAGGAAGCGAGTCGACGCAATTTTGAGTACGAAGTCGGTTTCGAAACCGATCGGGTAACGGAAAAGTGGCGGATCCGCGGCGATTTCGAAATGAGCCAGGCAACCAGTAATTTTGTTCGTGATGAGGAGGAGTTTAGCAGTTCCAGGGAGCGTTACTACGGATTCGGAAGCGTAGTCAGGAGCTTGAGCGACCATTGGTCGGCCGGAATCTTTGCAGGGGCCGATTATAATACATTCAACAATTTGGATGTTGCCTTAAATCTGACGCCCGCCGTGGAATATAATATTTTTCCGTATCGGGAAGTCCTTCGACGGGAAATCGTGTTTGCCTATAAAATCGGCTATCTGCACAACGACTATATAGAAACGACCATTTTTGGAAAAGACCGGGAATCACTTTTTAACCACTCGTTGGATATTCAGGTCCGCTACCGCCAGCCTTGGGGCAATCTGTATTCCAGATTAAGGGCTTCCAGCTTTCTCAATGACTTTTCAAAAAATAGGACCCAGCTTTTTGGTCGACTGTCCATTCGAATTATCAAAGGGTTGGCGGTCCGATTTTCAGGTAGGGTAGAATACATTCAAGATCAAATCAACCTGCCGGCGGGAGATGCTTCCCTGGAAGACCTATTACTGCAACAAAAACAAATTGCAACCGATTTTGAATTGGGATTTAGTGTCGGACTCAGTTATACGTTCGGTTCCGCTTTCAATAATATCATTAATACCCGGTTGTAAGCGGGACCAGCGGGAGTTGTTGCACCGGGATTTAGGTCCTTTTAACCAGCTTTCTTTTCCGAGGGCAGCATCTATTTTCGACATATCTTCAAATAAAACCATCCGTATAGACTTCTTCAAACTATTCTAAGAACTATCTTTGCCAAAACAACGCCCCACATGCAGCTCAACCTCACAAAACCCATTTGTTTTTTCGATTTGGAGACGACGGGCACCAATGTTGCCAAAGATCGAATCGTCGAAATATCCATACTTAAAATTTTTCCGAACGGAAATAAAGAAAGCAAAACGTGGTTGGTGAATCCCGAAATGCCCATTCCAGCGGAGGCCTCCGCCGTACATGGAATTACCGATGAAAAAGTGGCCGGCGAGCCTACCTTTAGGGAGCTTTCAAAGGAGATTTATCAAATGATCAAGGACAGCGATTTAGGCGGATTCAACTCCGACCGTTTCGATATTCCCTTGTTGGCAGAGGAAATGCTTCGTGTAGGAGTCGATTTCGATATGAAAAATATGGTCTCGATCGATGTACAGACCATTTTTCATAAAATGGAAAAAAGAACCTTGGGGGCCGCTTACAAATTCTATTGCGGTAAGGAACTGACCGATGCCCATAGTGCCGAGGCAGATACCATAGCCACGTACGAGGTGTTGCTATCACAGCTAGAACGGTATCCGGAATTGGAAAACAACGTCAAAAAATTGGCTCAATTCTCTACCCATCGGCAATTTGTCGACTTTGCCGGATTCATAGGCCTAGATGAAGACGGAAATGAAATTTTCACCTTTGGAAAGCACAAGGGTAAAAAGGTTGATGAGGTGTTGGAGAAGGAGCCGGGATACTTCGGTTGGATTTTGAACGCCGATTTTCCATTGTATACGAAGAAGGTGTTGACACAAATAAAATTGAACAAACTGAACAACAAATTAGATTGAGAACAGGCTTATTTTCAGCGAAACGCTAAAGTATGTTTTCTAACCGCTTCACGCTTTATCCTTAATAATATGAAAATCATATGTATTGGCCGAAACTATTCGGCGCATATAGCCGAGCTCGCCAACGAGAGGCCTACCGACCCCGTGATTTTTATCAAACCGGATTCGGCGGTGCTGCCGAAGGAACAGGATTTTTATATTCCAGAGTTCTCCGATGACGTGCATTATGAAGTGGAGGTGTTGGTGAAAATTAAAAAGGTGGGGAAGCATATCGATGAAAGATTTGCCCATACTTACTACGACGAAATCGGTTTGGGAATCGATTTTACCGCAAGGGACCTTCAATCCAAACTAAAGGAAAAAGGCCTTCCTTGGGAAAAGGCCAAGGGCTTCGATGGGGCTGCGGTGATAGGCAAATGGCTGCCCAAAGAGGATTTTAAGGATTTGAACGACCTCAGGTTTTCCCTGTCGAAAAATGGGGAAACGGTACAAAATGGCCATACGGCCCAAATGCTTTGGAAAATCGATGAACTCATAGCCTATGTGTCCCGGTATTTTACACTGAAAAAGGGGGATATTATTTTTTCAGGTACACCGGCAGGTGTTGGTAGAATAAAGCCAAATGACTATCTTTCGGGAGTCTTGGAAGGGAATGAAATGTTCACCGTAAAAATTAAATGATGATCTATAGTTTGGATAAAATAAACGAGATGGCGGAAGGTGACCAGGAATTTGTCCAATCGGTGATTTCGGTCTTTCTGGAAGAAGTACCTACCGATCTTCAGGATTTGGAAAGTGCGCTTGAGGACAAGAATTATGAGCAAGTCTATAAACTGGCACATAAAATAAAGCCCAATGTGGATTTATTGGGTATGGAGCAGACCCGTGCCGCGGCACTCGAAATAGAGACCTTAGGGAAAAGTGAGGCCAATATGTCGGAGATAGAAAAGATATTTCCCGTTCTTCAAAAAGATATTGCGCAGGTGGTAGCGGAACTCAGGAAAGACTTCAACCTGTAATGCTTGCTGAAATCATTACTATAGGCGATGAGATTCTCATAGGCCAGATTATTGATACCAACTCTGCCTTTATTGCCAAGGAGCTCAATAAGATAGGAATATCCGTCTATCAGATTACCTCGGTTCAAGATGATCGGGAACACATCCTAAAAGCGTTGGAAGAGGCGGGCAACAATGCGGATATCGTAATCTGTACCGGAGGCCTGGGACCCACCAAGGATGATATTACCAAACATACCTTCTGTGAGTTTTTCAATGACTTTCTCGTAGAGGATGCCGATGTTCTGAAACATGTAGAGTACCTGTTCGCCAAATATATCACCACGACCAAAATATCCGATGTGAATCGAAAGCAGGCCATGGTTCCCTCAAGGGCCAAGGTCTTGAAAAACGAGTATGGTACGGCTCCAGGTATGTGGATGTCCAATAAAGACGCCGTGTATGTTTCACTTCCAGGGGTCCCCTTCGAGATGAGGGGATTGCTGAAAAACTATGTGATTCCTCTCATTATGGAAGAATTTCATCGTCCGCATATTATTCATAAAACCTTGATTACCTATGGTCTGGGAGAAAGTGCGATAGCTGAAAAAATAGATAATTGGGAAGACGCCCTCCCCCCTTTTGTTAAACTGGCGTATTTACCCAATCTTGGAAAAGTGCGATTACGGTTGACAGCCAAAGGTTCGGATAGGGAACTGTTGGAACGTACGATAGCGGAGGAATCCAAAAAACTATACCCGCTTATCGGGGATATCATATATGGAGTGGAAGATGAGGAAACCTTGGAAGAAGCCATTAAAAATTTATTTGCTTCAAAAAAGATGACCCTGGCGACCGCCGAAAGCTGTACAGGAGGTAAAATTGCCCAGCAGCTCACTTCGATACCGGGGGCCTCCGCTTATTTTAAGGGTAGTGTGGTGAGCTATGCCACCCAAACCAAAATCGAAGTATTAGGGGTGCCGGAAAAACTGATTCAGGAACATTCGGTAGTCAGCGAAGAAGTGGCCTTGGCTATGGCGAAAAATGCAAGGGAACTGCTCAAAACCGATTTTGCGGTTTCTACCACAGGAAATGCAGGACCGACCAAAGGGGATTCCGATGCGCCGATAGGTACGGTGGTAATAGGTGTCGCCTCTCCGTTGGGCGATTTTTCCGAACGGTTTATGATGGGGAACCATCGGGAAAGAATTGTGCAAAAGGCCGTTCATAAGGCCCTTGAATTGCTGCAAAAAGAAATTTCAAAAATCTGAAGTAGAATCTTGCCCGTCCCGCAAAAATGATATAAATTTGCAGCCTGTAAAAAAATCAGTGTAATGTCTAAAGTTTGTGAAGTTACCGGAAAGAAAGCGATGTTTGGGAACAACGTTTCGTTTTCGATCAACAAGACAAGAAGGAGATTTAACGTAAATCTTTCCAAGAAGCGTTTTTACATCCCTGAGGAAGACCGTTGGGTAACCCTAAAGGTGTCTGCCAAAGGCTTGAAAATCATCAACAAAAGAGGCATTTCCGCAGTTCTTAAAGAGGCAAAAGCAGAAGGATTGATCAAATAATCCAAAAAAGAAGACGACAATGGCAAAGAAAGGCAACAGGGTTCAGGTGATTTTGGAATGTACCGAGCATAAAGAGTCGGGGCAGCCAGGTACTTCACGGTACATCACCACCAAGAACAAGAAAAATACTCCGGAACGAATGGAGCTAAAGAAATACAACCCCATTCTACGCAGGATGACGGTTCACAAAGAAATAAAGTAAGATCTCATGGCAAAGAAAACGGTAGCAACCTTACAAACCAGTTCAAAAAGATTGACCAAGGCCATCAAGATGGTGAAATCACCAAAGACCGGGGCCTATTCATTTTCAGAAGCAATTATGCCTCCTGAAATGGTAAACGAGTGGTTGACCAAAAAATAGGTCAACAATACAAAATAGATGAAAGCTACTTCCGAAAGGAAGTAGCTTTTTTTATGGGCGAAATATCGATTCCAAGAGTTATTAATGTATGGAAACCTATGAACTCCTGTACTACGCCCGGGAAGGACTGGCCAAGTCAAAAATGATTTCAAGGTGCTCGTTCTTTGAACCGGACACCTACATGGGATTTGTAAGGGATCCTGAAAGACGGCCTCGGAAAACTTCGTCCTGATTTTTGCCTTTTACTTTCTTATATTTGAAACAACGTATTTAAGAAACTAATGAGCCTATTCAAGAATATATTTTCTTCCAAGAAAAAGGAAAGCCTGGACAAAGGATTGGAGAAATCCAAAACTACTTTTTTTAGTAAACTTAGCAAAGCGGTCGCTGGTAAGTCAAAGGTAGACGACGATGTACTCGACAATTTGGAAGAGGTTTTGGTAACCTCGGATGTTGGGGTCGATACGACCCTAAAGATAATAGAACGGATCGAGGCCCGGGTTGCCAAGGATAAATATATGGGCACCGATGAACTCAATATAATTTTAAGGGAAGAGATTGCCGGCCTTCTTTCGGAAACCAATTTGGGCGATGCCACTGAGATTAGCATACCTGAAGGAGTGAGGCCTTATGTGATTATGGTGGTGGGGGTAAATGGTGTTGGTAAAACCACTACGATCGGCAAGTTGGCCCATCAATTTAAAAACAAAGGATTTAAAGTAGTACTTGGAGCTGCGGATACCTTTAGGGCCGCTGCCATTGATCAGCTGCAAGTATGGGCGGATCGGGTAGATGTCCCCATCGTAAAGCAGAAAATGGGAAGTGATCCGGCTTCCGTTGCCTTTGACACCCTAAGTTCTGCGGTGTCCCAAGGTGCCGATGTCGTCATTATCGATACGGCCGGGCGCTTACACAACAAGGTAAACCTTATGAACGAGTTGACGAAGGTCAAACGAGTGATGCAGAAAGTGGTAGAAAATACCCCCCATGAGGTGCTCTTGGTGCTGGATGGCTCTACCGGCCAGAATGCGTTTGAACAGGCCAAACAATTTACAAAGGCCACGGAGGTCACGTCTTTGGCGGTTACCAAATTGGATGGAACGGCCAAAGGAGGCGTTGTGATCGGTATATCGGACCAGTTCCAGATTCCAGTAAAATACATCGGCGTAGGGGAAGGGATCGAAGACTTGCAAGTATTCAATAAATACGAATTCGTCGATTCGTTCTTTAGCAACAAAAGTTGAAAAGCGCGGTATGTATAGTATTGTTTCTTTTTTCGCCGCTTCTGTCGGCCCAAATCAATCATCCCAAGGCGAGCCCGTTTTCCACTGTCGTGCAGGAGGTGGGGCTAGCCACTTTGAAAGTTGAATATTCCAGACCGGCGGTTCGTGGCCGCACGATATTCGGTGATGTAGTTCCTTTCAATCGTATCTGGCGGGTCGGGGCCAATGCCTCGACCAAATTAACCGTGGATTCCGATGTCGTCGTACTGGAAAACATACTTCCCGCAGGGACCTACGCACTCTATGCCTTTCCCGATGAAGAGGAATGGCAGATTGTTTTTCATAAGAATACGACCCATTGGGGCGATGGGCGTAAAGCCTATAATCCCGAAGAAGATGCCTTTAGGGTGAAGGTGGTGCCAGAACAGGTTCCTACGTTTCAGGAAAATTTCTTGATCACATTTGATGTCCTTCAACACGGTTCGGTTCATATGATATGGCTTTGGGAACATACGAAGGTGACGATTCCGATGACCGTTGATACCCATAAATTGATGCTAAAAGAAATTGATGCAAGCCTATCCGATAGTCCAACTGCCCAGACATACTATGAAGCGGCGCGGTATCTTCAGGAACAGCAGACCGATTATACCGCAGCCCTTGACTACCTCAACAAAGCATTGGAATTGGGTGGTGACACCTACTATTTTCATCGGGTCAAGTCGTTGGTAGAGGCTGGTTTGGAGGACTATCCTTCGGCGATTGCCTCGGCGCAAAAGAGTCTGGAATTGGCAGAAAGGGAAGGAAAGGATGAGTTTGTGCGGATGAATCAAAAGAACATTGAAATCTGGAGCGGATTCTTGAATCGTGATAAGAAATGAGATACTACATACACTACCTAATACTGTTATTGATAGTTGCATGTAAGCAGGATCCAAAACCGGAAAAAGAAAAAGTGGTCCTATGGACACCTTATAACGATTCGACGGAAGTGGCCGACAACCAGGACCACGAAATCGCCAGAATGCGGTACAAATTGATCCAGTCGAAGGTGTTGGACAAAAATGAGGTGTTCGGGCCCTTGTATAAAGAAGTTTCCAGAATGTCCGATGGAGACTATATGGCACTTCGCCCCTTGATTTTGGAGCAGGACATCCCGACCATCCGTGCCTATATCGAGAGCGGTATGCTCACGTACGAAAAACTGGTTTTGTTCTATCTCTACCGAATTTACAAATACGAACTGGATAATACTACTACCTTGAACACGGTGATTGCATTAAATGCATCGGTGGTCGAAGAAGCTAGGAAGCTTGACCGTTTACGTGCCCGATTTCCTTCCCAAAAGCAGCACCCCATATACGGTATGCCCATTTTGCTGAAAGATAACATCAATACCTTGGGGATGAAAACCACCGCCGGGTCTATCGCTTTAGTGAACAATGAAGTGAACGACGCTTTTATCGTTAAGCAATTGAAATTAAACGGCGCCCTGATTTTGGGAAAGGTCAACCTGAGCGAGTGGGCCTATTACCTATGTCAAGGATGTCCGGTAGGGTATAGTGCCGTAGGAGGACAGACCCTGAATCCATATGGTCGTAGAATTTTTGAGACAGGCGGTTCCAGTTCGGGAAGCGGCACTGCGGTCGCTGCCAATTATGCGGTGGCGGCGGTCGGTACGGAGACGTCGGGATCTATTCTTTCCCCTAGTGGTCAAAATTCGGTTGTAGGATTAAAACCGACGATTGGATTGTTGGGCAGAAGTGGCATTGTGCCCATATCAAGTACCTTGGATACCCCAGGTCCCATGACCAAAAACGTTACCGACAACGCCATTCTCTTGTCTGCCATGACGGGCAGGGACGAGGCCGATAGCAAGTCGGTGGCAACCGATAAAACTTTTATCAATGAATTGGGCGAGGAGGTTTCTTTGGAAGGAAAACGTCTCGGGGCTATGAAGAATTTGATGGAAGGGAACCCGATGTATCGCGCTACCATTGAAAAACTTAGGGAGTCGGGTGCGAAAGTAGTGGAGTTCGATCCGCTGGAGATTCAGTTGAAAGCTTTTCTAAGCATTCTGAACATTGACATGCGGAATGATTTACCAGAGTATCTTACCCTTCATTCAGATAAAGATCGGGTACCGATCAGCTCAGTTGCCGATGTGGTCCAATTCAATGCGACCGATTCCCTTGTACGGATTCCCTATGGACAACAGTTGTTCCGAGGTATATTGAGCGATACGACCAGTGCTGCGGAATTGACAAGGATCAAGTCCCGTTTGGAACAGGAAGGACGTCGTTTCTTCGATGCCGCCTTGGACGAGTATGATTTGGATGCGGTACTGTCGATCAACAACTACCATGCGGGCTATGCCGCAGTAGCCAAATACCCTGCCCTAACCGTGCCTATGGGATATAAGGAAACAGGCGAACCTATGAACCTGACCTTTATTGCGAAACCCTTTCAGGAAGAGAAACTATTGTTGTTGGGAAGGGCCTTCGAACAAGCCACGCAAGTTCGTAAAATACCCGTTGGCATGGCTAATTGATCAAGGCATTGATTTTCTCCCAAAGTTCGTTGTCAAAACTGGAAGGACCCAACAGGGCTTCCCCGGCATCATCTCCCATTCGAACGATTACCAATCCTTTACTGGGAACGATATGTAATTTCTGGTCGTCCTTGCCGAGACCTGCTATGAGGTCATCGGGTGCGTTGGGAATCAATTTTCCCGGGAACTGCAGTTCCAGACCGGGGCTCCGATAACTTTCCTTTCCGTTGAGCCACCAAAGATATCCGTAAGACTTGTTCAGATCTTGGGAGGTATTTACCATTTCGTTGAAGTAGGCCGTGTCTGCAAGAATCTGGTTGTTATCCCAGGTTCCCATATTGAGATTCAGCAATCCAAAACGGGCCATACTTCTTGCCGTACTGTAGTATACCCGCGCATATCCCAATTGAACCCAGGCCCCGTTCATTCCGATGGCCTGTTTCAATTTGGTATCGAAATAGGAGTCGTAATCACCATCAATGGCCCCGGCCACAATGGCATGGTTCAAGGTATAGGGTGCGTTGTGATAGTACCAAAAACTGCCCGGATCATTCAAGAAGGTCAGGCAATTGGCATCGGTACAATTCTGATTGGCTACATTGTAATCCAAGCCCGTTGTCATACTAATATGATGCTTTATGGTAATCTTAGCCTCTTCATTCTCCGAAAGACTCGACCATCCCGAACCTAAATAGTTGGCCGAAGAATCATCCAACGACAAAAAACCTTCCTGCTGGGCCAATCCCACGATGAAGGCCGAAAGGGTCTTTCCTGCTGAATTCCAGGCATTGTTGCTGCTGGCTCCACTACCGTTCATATAGGCTTCGATAACGATTTTTCCATCTTTCAAGAGTAAAAATGCCTTGGTGTTTTTCGCCTCGAGAAAATCCAACAGCGGTTGTTCGGCTTCCATATTCCATCCCAACTCTGCAATCGATGTGGTTTCCCAAGTATCGGCGTCCAAGGGGGGAAAATAAAGACCTTCCACTTCCGGTTCGGGTCCGACCGGAGGTATGGTCGTATCCCCGCTATCCTTTGAACAGCCGAATACTAAAAAGGAAATACCGATTATAAGATGCACTGGGATTTTCATCGTCCTTGTTTTATGGTTTGACGCAACAAACGATTAAAAGGTTTAAATACGTAATCTTTGCGCCTCAAATTACCATAACGAGGAAAAAAGGCCTAGTAGTGTATGGAACACCTAATTTAAGCAGGCACCGGCTCGTAAAAAGTCGTGTTGAACCTACCTAACAGCAGCGGGCATTTTTAAAAAGATGAGATAATCGTTTATACCAAAGGGATCAAAAAAGATGCTAGACATCACAAATCGTGATGCCTTCCTTCAAAGCGGCAATCTTGTCCTCATAGGTGGGTATGAACTCTTGGGCAACGTATCCTTTATATCCTGTTTCGACAATGGCTTTCATGATGGCGGGATAGTTTAATTCTTGGGAATCGTTGATTTCGTGACGGCCCGGATTACCACCAGTATGGTAATGGCCGAAATATTGATGATAATCCTGAATATTCCGAATAATATCCCCTTCCATGATTTGCATATGATAGATGTCGTAAAGGAGTTTGAAGTTTTCCGAACCCAATTGTTTGCAGAGTTCAACACCCCACAAGGTATGGTCGCACATATAGTCTTTATGATCCACCTTCGAATTGAGCAATTCCATCTGAATAACGACCCCATGCTTTTCCGCCAGTGGTAGTATTTGTTTTAAACCGGTTACGCAATTTTGTAGTCCCTCTTCATCATCCATGCCGTTCCGATTACCGCTGAAGCAGATAAGGTTGGTATAACCGGCTTCGCCGACCTTCGGGATGATTTGGAGATAATCGGCGACCAATTCGGCGTGCAGTGTGGGGTCGTTCCACCCTTTTTCAATTCCCATGCCCGCGCCCCAGCACATCGAGGCATGAATGTCATATTTCTTGAGCAAAGGCCATTCTTCCGGCCCGGTAAGATCAATGGCTTTCATTCCCAATTCGTTCAAATCCTGTAGAAATTCTTCCAACGGAATCGAGTTATAGCACCAGTAGCAGGCACTGTGATTAATATTGCCCTTCAACTCAAAGGCAGTGGGTTTTGAGGTGGGTTTGGCTGTGGTCGTATTGCAGGCCAAGAGCCCTACCGAGGCGGCCGCCGAAGTACCGATAAATTTTCTTCTTTTCATGATTTTCGAATTAAGTCAAGAGGACAAAATGAACGGCCTGAAACGTTCCGCCCTAAATCATCAATATGTTATGCTCCCTGTTTTTTACGCTTTTATCCTTACGCTGTTTTCTATGGTCCAAACGCTGACCCTTAAAGATAACAATATTACCTTTATATATGGATTTGACTCCCGATACCGACAAATTGATCGAACTGGCCCACTACCGCATGCCTTTCGGTAAGTTTAAAGACCGATACTTGGTCGATTTGCCGGAAGCCTACCTGTTGTGGTTCAAACAAAAAGGCTATCCCGAAGGGAAACTGGGACAACTGCTCCAATCGATGACCGAAATCAAGATAAATGGGCTCGAACCGTTCATCAGAAAGATACAAAAAGATTTTCCAAGGCATTAACGATGATTTCTGCTGGCAATTTGTATTTTTGCTTGCGTTACGAATTCAACCGAACGCCTCATGTCTCAGACGAAATATATTTTTGTAACCGGCGGGGTTACCTCTTCCCTGGGGAAAGGAATCATCGCCGCTTCACTCGCCAAGCTACTTCAGGCGAGAGGTTATAAGACCACCATCCAAAAGCTTGACCCTTATATCAATGTTGATCCGGGTACCCTGAACCCCTACGAACATGGGGAGTGCTATGTAACCGATGATGGCGCGGAAACCGATTTGGATTTGGGACATTATGAGCGGTTTTTAAATGTAAAGACCTCCCAGGCCAATAATGTTACCACAGGCCGTATATATCAAAGTGTGATCGAAAAGGAACGACGGGGCGAATTTTTGGGAAAAACGGTACAGGTAGTGCCCCATATCACGAACGAGATCAAGGAACGTATCCAATTATTGGGCAATAGCGGTGAATACGATATTATCATCACGGAAATTGGCGGCACGGTCGGTGATATCGAATCGTTGCCATACATAGAAGCGGTACGTCAACTTTTATGGGAATTGGGGGATAACAATGGAATTGTCATCCACCTTACGCTGGTTCCCTTTTTATCCGCTGCTGGGGAGTTAAAGACCAAACCTACCCAGCATTCCGTAAAAACCTTGATGGAGAGTGGAATCAAAGCCGATATCCTGGTCTGTAGGACAGAACACGAAATTTCCGACGATATCAAGGACAAGTTGGCACTTTTTTGTAACGTGAAACGGGAGGCGGTCATACAATCGATCGATGCCTCGACCATTTATGACGTACCTATCATGATGCAAGAGGAAGGGCTGGATACGGTTGCCCTTCAAAAATTGGCGCTTTCCGACGATAAGGCCCCCAACTTGACCCAATGGAATGAATTTTTGCATCGGCATAAGCACCCAAAAAATGAAATCAATATCGGTTTAATAGGGAAGTATGTCGAATTGCAGGATTCCTATAAATCAATATTGGAATCGTTCATTCATGCGGGAGCGGTCAACGAGGTTCGGGTACAGGTTCGTTTCATACATTCGGAACATATCAACAAGAACAATCTCGAGAAGATGATGAACGGACTTGATGGCGTGCTGGTTGCTCCGGGTTTTGGCGAAAGAGGGGTTGAAGGTAAAATTCAAGCCGTTCGGTATGCCCGGGAAAATGGAATTCCGTTTTTGGGTATTTGCCTTGGAATGCAAATGGCGGTTATCGAATATGCCCGAAACCTATTAGGCCTTCCCCATGCCAATTCTACCGAAATGGATGAGAAAACGCCCGACCCTGTCATAAGCCTCATGGAAGAACAAAAGAGCATCACCAACAAAGGGGGGACTATGAGATTGGGTGCTTGGGATTGTGACCTGAAAGATGATAGTTTAGTTCATAAAATCTATGGTGGCGCAAGTTCCATCTCTGAAAGGCACCGTCATCGATATGAATTCAATAACCAATATTTGGAGCGGTTCGAGGAAGCGGGACTTGTCGCATCCGGAATCAATTCCGAAACAGGTTTGGTCGAAATTGTGGAGCTTCCTACCCATCCGTGGTTTATAGGTGTGCAATACCATCCGGAGTATAAGAGTACCGTTGCCAATCCGCATCCGCTTTTTGTTGGGTTTGTAAAAGCTGCCTTAAAGCATAAAAAACAACAAACGAATGCCAGTATGGCATAAACCGCACATTTGGACATATATTTGCGAATACTGAACTTGTTTCAGTATCCGAGCGGAGTTAAGACCAATTGCATATTCTTTTTTGTAACATAACCTATTCGCTCCAAACCAATAGTAAATTGAATTAGATGGAAGAAAAGAAAATCGATATTAATTCCATTATCGGCTTCGTGCTGATTTTTGGAATCTTAATATATACGTTTTACCAAAATCGCCCCACCGCGGAAGAGTTGGAGGCCGAAAAGGCAAAACAGGAACAGGTAGAGACGAAAACCGAAGCAGAAGAGGTGAAGGAGTCCCCAGTGGCAGCGCCCGAAAAAATAAATTTACAAGACTCAACCGCCGTCGCCGATTATCAAAGTTCAATTGGGGCGTTCGGGTATACAGCCCCTTCGGAGGGGACCACCGTTCTCGAAAACGATTTGGTTTTTTTGGAAATAGCCAATAAAGGAGGGGAAATCATTGAGGCGCGGATGAAAAAGTTCAAGACCTATGATTCCATTCCGGTCTATTTGGTAAAGGATGGTAATGCTTCCTTCGGATTGAATTTTTCGACTACCGACAATAGAGTACTCAGCTCCAAAGATTTGTACTTTGAGCCTTCCCTCAGTAAAAACGGAGAGAACCAAGTGTTATCGATGAAGGCCAAAGCCGGACCCAACAAGTTTTTGGAGTACCGTTACGAAATGAAACCTAACGACTATTTGGTCGATTTTACGATACGTTCACAAGGCCTAAACGGAGTGGTGAACGGCAATCAGCCCATTACGCTGGAATGGAAGCTTAAGGGAATACGCCACAACAAGAGCATCCAGTATGAAAACAGGTACACCCGATTGACCTATAACTATGAGGATGATAAAATTAGCAAACTCTCCGAAGGAAGCGACGATGAGGAAACCGAGGAAGCGGTGAAGTGGCTTTCATACCGGCAACACTTTTTCAGTTCTATATTGGCAACCAAGGAACCTTTTGAAAAAGCCGATTTGATCTCTAAAAATTTAGTAGAGGATGAGAATAAGGATGCAGGGTTCACAAAGGAATATACCTCCGTAGTACCGTTAGCACTGACAGGTGGTGAACTTTCAAAAAACATGCATTGGTATTATGGTCCTACCGATGTTGCGGTGCTCGACAATTATGAAGATTTGGGATTGGCCGATTCGATCCCTTTTGGATGGGGTATCTTCGGATGGATCAACCGGTATGTGTTTACACCGTTTTACTCGTTCCTCAGCTCTTTTTTGCCCTATGGGATTGCGATTGTCGTGATGACAATATTAGTGCGCTTGGCCATGTCTCCGGTTACTTATAAGTCCTATTTGTCCCAAGCCAAGATGAAGGTGTTGAAGCCGGAGATTACCGAGCTGGGTGAGAAGTACAAGGACAATGCCATGAAAAAACAGCAAGAGACCATGAAATTGTATAACAAGGCGGGGGTGAGTCCCATGAGCGGTTGCGTACCAGCTTTGTTGCAGATGCCTATCTTTTACGCGCTTTTCATGTTTTTTCCGACCTCTTTTGCCTTAAGACAGAAATCGTTTTTATGGGCCGAGGACCTTTCATCTTATGATACGATCGCCCAGTTGCCCTTCAATATTCCTTTTTATGGAGATCATATAAGTCTGTTTCCAATCTTGGCTTCGGTGGCTATCTTCTTTTATATGATGATGACTACCGGGCAGAATATGCCCACCCAACCTGGGATGCCCAATATGAAGTTCATCATGTACCTGATGCCATTTATGATGTTGATATTCTTCAATAATTATGCCTCCGGTTTGAGTTTGTATTATTTTGTTTCCAACCTGATTACCATCGGAATCATGTTGGTCATCAAGAACTTCATACTGGATGATGAAAAAATACATGCCCAGATACAGGTGAACAAAGCCAAGCCCAAAAAGGAGAATAAGTTCCAACGGAAGATGAGAGAGATGATGGAACAGGCCGAAGAGCAGAAAAAAGTAGGTCGAAGGTAATACTATCCTTTTATAAGAAGAAGTTAAAAAAAGCGCCGGTACCGGCGCTTTTTTCTTTTTTAAAACCTCGATCATCCCTTGACCTATTGATAATGGTAAACTAAATAGCAGCTTTTTTCGTTAAAAGGATATCGATTAAACCATTTTAAAATTAAGGGGTCTTACCCAAGAATAATCATTAAACTAAATTCAAATGAAAAATTTCAAATATGTAATCGGTCTGCTTTTGTTGTTCTTTCTTTTTCCGAACCAGCAAATAGAGGCACAGGTACGAAGTCCGAGGGCCAAAGTGGTTCGCGTAAAAGGTAGAAAGGCAAAAAGAAAAGTTAGAAGAAAAGTGCGAAGGCGCAATAGAAGGGTGGCACGAAGAACCTTACGTCGTTTACCGGCGGGTACGCGGGCAATCGCCTTTAGGAATATCAACTATCACCCAGTAGGCGGTATGTACTTTATTCCAAGGAACGGTATATATGTGCGCGCATTTCCTCCCAGAGGTTTCAGGCTTCGGATATTGCCAAGGAACGCCGTTAGAATTGCGGTAAGGGGCAATGCCTTTATGTATGCCGATGGGGTTTTCTATCAGGAAACCGGTAACGAATATGAGATAGTGGCTCCACCCAAAGGTGCCGTTGTGAACGAATTGCCCGAAGATGCCCAAGAAATCGATTTCAGCGGTGTATCCGCCTACGAACTCAACGATGCGGTCTATAAGGCCATAGAAGATGGTTACGAGGTTATAGAGGTCTTGGAAGAAGAAGATATGGAAGAATGAGCCACCTTTTTTAGTGTACGCCTGAAAACAAAAAACCCCGACGACATCGTCGGGGTTTTTAGCTTTAAGTAGGTTTAGTTTGGTAAGATTTGGGACTGTGAAAATGTGATTTATTTCCTACTAAAAAAAAACTAAGTTGTCAAGTGTCCGATTTTGTATGCTAACCGTTACCGTCTTGTGGTAAGCCTTTCTTCATTTCACAAAAAAAGAAAAAACTTCCAAGTAGCGGTGGCCCGTTACAAGGAAGTTTTTCAACAACCAATTTATCAATCAATCAACAAAAAATCATTTTAGTGCCGTATCGGAAGATGAAAAGCTTCCAGTACTTCTTGTGGCAGCAATACTTTGTCCACGACGTGAACAATACCGTTGCTTGCTAGCTGATCTGCCAGCGCAACATTGGCATCCGTAGTACTTCTATCCCTAATTTGAATCCCATGACCGGTAAGGGCAAACAAAGATTCTCCCTGTACAGTAACCAATTCCTGATGGTCGGTCAGGTCATCCGAGGCTATGGCGGCACCCACTACAACATGATAGGTCAACACGGCCGCTAACAATTCTTTTTCTTCATCGGTGTCAAAGTCGTCCAAACTGGTATAATCGTGACCCAACACATCCAATAAATCCGCAAAAGCCTGGTTGGTTGGTGCAAATACGGTAAAAGGACCATCGCCGCTCAACACCTCTACCAATCCGGCATCCGCTTGGATCAATGCATCGACCAACAAGCTCAAATCCGGAACCGATTGCGCCAAACCGACAATATTCGGTGTTGGTGGACTCAACAAATCCAATACTTCCTGAGGCAACAACACTTTGTCGACAATATGTACTACACCATTGCTTGCTTCCACGTCGGGAATCACTACGCTGGCATTGGTGTCGGTTGCGTCATCGACATGCACGGTTCCGTCCTTGATGTTGATAAGTACATTTTCCCCTTGGAACGTCTCAATCATTTGCCCGTTGCTCAAATCGGTAGAGAAGGCAGCGGTCCCGGCTACAACATGGTAGGTCAAAACTTTTACCAATAGGTCTTTTTCTTCGGCAGTGTCAAAATCCGCCAAACTGTTGAAGTCATCTCCCAACGCTTCCAACAAGGCTACGAAAGCTTCGTTGGTTGGGGCGAAAACGGTGAACGGACCGTCTCCCGATAAAGTCTCGACCAATCCAGCGTCCGCCTGTTGTAGAGCACCGACCAATAGACTTAGGTCGTCGGTTTCTATCGCTAGCTCCACAATGGTCTTTAAACTCAAGGAGGCTACGAAATCGATGGCAGATTGTGGTAACAATACTTTGTCAATGGTATGGGCCACTCCATTGGAAGCCATGATATCGGTACCGGTAATATTGGCATCGGTATCCGAAGCATCCCCGATAACGAAAGTATCCCCTGAAGCGATTACATCTATAGAATTTCCGGTAAGCGCAGTTTCAACAGAACCTTCTGCCAAATCGGCTTCCTTTACGGTAGCTCCAGCGATTACGTGGTACAATAAAATATCCTTCAATAGCATCATTTCAGCTTCGGTATCGAAATCGTCCAAACCGTTATAATCATCCCCAAGGATATCCAACAGTGTCACAAAGGCATCGTCGGTCGGGGCAAAAACCGTAAATGGGCCTTCACTGGACAAGGTCTCGGCCAAACCGGCTTTTATTACCGCGGCCTCGAGGATGGATAGTGCCTCGGTTTCCACCACAATTTCCACCAAATTTTTACTTTCCATTTCTTCGCCACTTAAGGCATCTAATACCTCTTGCGGCAACAGTACCTTGTCGATTAAGTGAACCACGCCATTACTCGCTTCGACATCGGGCAAGGTCACTTGTGCGTCATCCTCGGTGGCATCTTGAATGAATACGCCCCCTTCAAGACGTACGGTGACATCCTCACCTTGTAAAGTGCCAATCGCTTGCCCATCGGAGAGGTCGGTCGATTTGGCAGCCACCCCCGACACGACATGATAAGTAAGGATTTTGGCAAGTAGGGCTTTCTCCTCATCCGTATCGAAATCTTCCAAGGAATCGTAACCGTCCAGACTTTCCAATAGGACGGTAAAAGCGGTGTTGGTCGGCGCGAATACGGTATAAGTAGCCGTATCGTCGCTCAATGCTTCTACAAGACCGGCATCTGCTTGAACTAGCGCAGCAACCAAGGAGCTTAAGGATGCTTCACCGGAAGCTACTGCTGCTATAGTGTTGCCGTCGTCATTATTTCGTTCAATAACGTTATCATCGTCCTTGTCGCACGAAAATGCAAACAGCGTTAAAGTTGCGAGAAGCAACCTATTTTTTAAGCGGATAAATTTTTTCATAATGGTGTGCTTTTAAGATGTAATTGTTTAATTATTTCAAACTGGTTGCTCTGTTTCGGAAGCTATTCCCATCCGTAGAACGTTTTAAACCGAAGTAGCGCTTTGTTTCAGTTTTTTGTTTCAATTGTTGAGAAAAGCTTTGTTCTGTAAAACAGACGACCATTTTTGTTTAATTCTTAATAAAGATACTTGAACATAAATAAGGTTGCTTTTGTTTAATATAATTTTTGAAAAGTTTAACAAATTTGATAAAATATAATGGCTGTCTAGCCGGTGTATTTCATCGATCGTGCTTCATTGCAGCTGGTAGGAACAAAAAAAGACCACCGTATCGGGTGGTCTTTCCTTTTTGAAAAGGATGTGAATTTTTTTAAGAAACTAGTTTTCCGTATTGGGTATCAAAACGGCATCGATTACATGAATGACACCATTGCTAGTCTGGATGTCGGTTACGGGAATACGTGTGCCTGCAGTACCAGACCCGTCCGTTATTTCCAGGCTCCCGGCTACACTTAAAAACTCGATTTCATCTCCTTCCAGAGTGGTAACGGTTTGTCCGTCACTTATCGATGTAGATCTGATATTCCCTGGTACAACGTGGTGAGCCAAAACCGATAGCAGAAGATCTTCGGGAATATCGCTCGAAGAATTCCAATCCGGATTGCTATTCAAAAGAATCTCAAATGCCGTATTGCTTGGAATAAATAGCGTGAAAGGTCCGGTTGCAGTATCCAATTCCTCGTCCAAGTCGGTATTCGGAGATACTACGTCGATGGCCGTATCGAGCTCGCGAAAAGTATCGTCAACCGATACAAAGGTGGCCAAAGTGGGCAATCCTATGACCTCGTCGACAATATGGATGATGCCGTTCGAAGCTACAACATCGGCAGTAGTCACAGTAGCTCCCCCATTGAACTGAACACCGTTCGTTGCATCGAAATACATCGCCAAGTTGGTATCGGTTCCGGGACCGTCTGCCAAGGTTTGCAGGTAATTACGTTGGAGACTCACCAGTAGTGCCGATTCAATTCTTTCCAGAATAACATGATTGAGGAGAAGCTGCTGTAGTGTAGCAACAGGCACTTCGTCGAGACTGGCAAAACCCGCTTCCCCTAAGAAATTGTCAAAAGCGGTATTCGTTGGAGCCAGTACGGTGTAAAGCGTCGTACCTTGAAGGGTACTTACCAAATCGGCCCTTTCCAAAGCGGCCACCAAAGTCGAAAGATCGGGATTGCTTTGTGCAATCTCTACAATATTGGTATCGGGAATAGGAATTGTTGGAGGAGTATCGTCATCCAAATCGCAGGAAGCGGTGAAGACAAGTACCAATACCATGACCAATACGTTGGGAAAATTCAAATACTTTTTCATATCGATTTCTTTTATGATTTTTTTTAAGCAGTACAAGTTTATTGCACATTTTTTGGAAGAGCACTGTTCTTAAGAGAAGTTTAATAAACAGAGATCCGTCTCAACAGAGACGGATCTCACTTTCATTCACCACAAATCTAACTTCTTAATTGGTCGTATCCGGAAGAAGAACGGTATCTACAACATGTATCACTCCATTCCCTGCCTGTACGTCCACGGCAATAATACCAATACCATCATTACCTGCACCATCGACTACATCGGCAATGTTTCCATCGGTTCCTGGTAGCGTGATTGTAAAGGTATCTCCTTCCAGCGTAGCTGGAGTCACCGTATTGCCATCGGGGGTCAAGTCGCCGGAGCGAATATTGGCACCTCCAATAACATGATGTTGTAGAATCGGAGTCAGGTCATCCTCCATGGGGATTGCTGATAGGGCGGCGAAAGCCTCATTGGTAGGGGCGAATACCGTAAACGGCGCTGGGTCTGTGCCCGTAGGAGTGCTTAACACAGCTGCAAAGTCCGTAGCGGGAGTCAACTCGGTCAAGGCGCTTACCAAGGTTGAAAAGTTGGGATCTGCCAAGGCGAAGGTAACCACGGTAGGAATATCGATTACAGCATCAACGGCGTGGATTACTCCATTGGTCGCTACGATATCGGCAATGGCTACTGTACTCACACCATTCAAGTTAACACCATCATCCGTGTTGATATAAAGACTTAAGGCATCACCATCGGAGTTAACACCGGCGGTGGTTGCATAGCTATTGGTCAATGCGCTCGAAAAAGCGGCTGCCCCGACGATTACATGATTACTTAATATGTTGTCCAATTCATTGTTATCTGGATTATCAAAAGCCGTAAAAGCACTGTTTACCGGTGCAAAGACAGTAAATGTCTCATCGATATCCGATAATAGGTCGGTAAAGGTGGTATTACCATCAGCGGTCAAAGCGGCCACCAACTCGGTGAGATTTTCATTGAAAGTTGCATGATCGACGATATTGGGTAAGCCGATTACCTGGTCAACGATGTGTACCACTCCGTTCGTAGCTTCTACATCAGCGGTTACTACGGTAGCGTCATTTATTTTTACCCCGTTTGCAGTGTTGATATAGAGACTCAGTTCTTCCCCTCCAGGGCCTGAGGTGGCAAAAGACCTCACGTAGCCGCTGGAAAGATCCGCTGACAAATTTTTACCCGCGACAATATGATTTAGCAGTACTGCGGCCAAAACGTCTTCCGGCACGTCGGCCACGGAAGTAAACCCATTGTCAACAAGAAAGGTCTCGAAGGCAGCATTAGTGGGGGCAAAAACGGTAAACGGGCCTTCCGCTTCCAAGGCGGATACCAAATTCGCCTCTTGAAGAGCTGCTACTAGATTGGACAGGTCGGCTGTAGCCACGGCCAAATCAACGATATTGTCTCCTTCTTCCATGGGCGGGATGAAAGGATCATTGTCATCATCACTACAGGCTACAAAAACCGTGGATAGCGCTGTTAGGACAAAAATAGTTGTAAGTTTTAAATACTTTTTCATGGTACTTGTTTTAAGGATTATTAGTATTCGTTAATTATGATAGTTGTTCATCAATCAACAAAAAATTATTATTGTTTAATTAAAAAGAAAATAAATTAAACATAACGAAGATATCATCTTAAACGAAAGGTTGCTTTTGTTTATTCTTATTTATTAAAAGTTTAACAAAGGATAGCAACAGGTTGTTGCCAGACTTTCAGGTATTCCGGTCTATCCAATCAGTTGTCATAAGCAGATCACTCTATAAAGCCGAAGTGGCTTATTTCGATATCCCCCCAAAATGGGATATCCCATAGACGCTTTGCCACGTGCATTAACTTTGGTTTCCTTTCCTTTGTCCGAAATCCTTTGTGCATTACATTTTAGTTTGTCTTGTATACCAAAAAAAGGCCAAATACATTTTAGTACACTTCCTTCGCCAAAAAAGGCCATCCACGGCGAATTAAGAAATCGTTAACCTTTTTGATCCAACAAAAGTGCTTATCTGTATAAGAACAGGGGAGTAAAGAAACCTATAATTTGTATTTTTGCACATCAGCAAAGCAAGTGATGAAAAAAGTAGTAGTCGGACTTTCCGGCGGCGTAGATTCCAGTGTAGCGGCCTATCTCCTAAAAGAGCAGGGATATGAGGTCATTGGTCTTTTTATGAAGAATTGGCACGACGATTCCGTCACTATTTCCGAGGAATGCCCTTGGTTGGAGGACAGCAACGATGCCTTGATTGTAGCGGAGAAATTGGGTATTCCCTTTCAGACCGTTGACCTGAGTGCGGAGTACAAGGAACGGATCGTCGACTATATGTTCCACGAATACGAACGGGGCCGTACACCCAACCCCGACGTATTGTGCAATCGGGAAATCAAGTTTGATGTGTTCTTAAAATTAGCGCTGCAATTGGGTGCCGATTTCGTGGCAACCGGTCACTATTGCAGAAAAGGAATCATACACAATGAGGACGGAAGCGAGACCTACCAGCTTTTGACAGGAGTGGATGACAACAAGGATCAGTCATACTTCCTATGCCAACTTTCACAGGATCAGCTGGCAAGGACGTTGTTTCCCATAGGGGAGTTGAAAAAGCCCGAGGTACGTGAAATAGCTGCAGCGAACCAATTGGTTACTGCGGATAAGAAAGATTCACAAGGTCTTTGTTTTATTGGGAAAGTTCGGTTACCCGACTTCCTACAGCAAAAGTTGAAGCCAAAAAAAGGGGTTATCGTGGAAGTACCTTCGGATGCGCCTCAATTGAAAAAGGAAGTACCGTCTTTCCAGAACAAGGAAAAAGAATTGGCGTATTATTCGGAAAAACCGGTATACGATATTAAGGATGGTACCATTGTGGGGGAACACCAAGGTGCCCATTATTTTACCAAGGGGCAGCGAAAAGGACTGGATGTCGGTGGCACAAAAGAGCCGCTATTTGTAATCGAGACCGATGTGGAGGAAAATGTCATTTATACCGGTCAGGGTAAATCACATCCCGGTCTCTACCGAAGAACACTTTTTGTGTACAACGATGAGTTGCATTGGGTGCGGCCCGATTTGGGATTGAAAGTAGACGAGCGCATGGAAGTACAGGCCCGTATCCGCTATCGGCAACCTTTGGAGAAAGCAACCCTCTATAAGGTGGATAACGGCTTATATGTAGATTTTGAACACAGACAGTCGGCTATTACCGAAGGACAATTTGTCGCATGGTATATCGGCGATGAGTTAATAGGGTCGGGTGTTATCTCCTAAACTTCAACCGTCTGCTCAAGCAAGGTCCGGAACAGTGGACATATTGGACATTTCATTATCTGCCGATCTCATCATATCCTGATCAACTATTATGAACGATAGAATTACACAGCTTTTCGGAATTCGATATCCCATTGTTCAAGCCGGTATGGTATGGGCCAGTGGATGGCGTTTGGCATCTGCCGTTTCGAATGCTGGTGGTCTTGGCCTTTTAGGGGCTGGATCGATGTACCCGGAAGTGCTTCGCGAACACATCGGGAAATGTCAAAAAGCCACGACGAAACCTTTTGGTGTCAATGTTCCCATGTTGTATCCCGATATTGATCAATTGATGGATATCATCCTGGAAACAGGCGTGAAAATTGTGTTTACTTCAGCCGGAAATCCGAAAACGTGGACAACCCACTTGAAGGAGCGAGGTATCACGGTAGTGCATGTGGTCAGTAGTGTAAAGTTCGCGATGAAGGCAAAGGATGCAGGAGTCGATGCCGTGGTAGCGGAAGGTTTTGAGGCAGGCGGGCACAATGGAAGGGACGAGACTACTACCTTAACCTTGATTCCCGCGGTGAAAGAAAAGATTCGTATTCCCTTGATTGCTGCTGGCGGTATTGCCACTGGAAGCGCGATGTTGGCCGCCATGGTATTGGGCGCCGATGGCGTTCAGGTGGGAAGCCGGTTCGTGGCAAGTGAGGAGGCTTCGTCGCATCCTAGTTTCAAACAAAAAGTGGTGGAAGCAGGGGAAGGTGATACCCATTTGACCTTGAAGGAACTGGCCCCGGTTCGGCTGATAAAGAATAAGTTCTATCACGATGTGCAGCAAGCCTATGCTCAAGGGGCTTCAGTGGCGGAGCTAAAGGAATTATTGGGCCGTGCCCGCGCAAAACGGGGCATGTTTGAAGGTGATATGGAGGAAGGGGAGCTTGAAATCGGCCAGGTATCGGCCCTTATTCACGACGTCAAACCCGCCGCCCAAATTGTATCGGATATGATGCAGGAATTTGAAGCGGCCAAAAATCGAGTCGCACAACTCTAGTCAATCCCTACACTCGGTCGTTTTTAAGACCACTTTATAGCTCCCCATACCTTTAAGAGGAGGGTTCTTTCTTTAAACTCGCCAGGTAATGGATCAGATTCCGAAGTTCACGTTTGCTGATGAGACGTCCCATAGCTGGCATCGATGAGGGGGCGTTCGTTCTTTTATGGATACGGGAGAGGGCAATTTCCATCGGTTCGGCATCCGAGGTCCGAATTAAAAGTGCTTCTTGGTTCTCTTCTTCAAGGATACCCGTCACCTCTTGACCATCCTTCAAGGTAAGCGTTACATTGCCATAGCCAGGAGCCAAACGTGCGCTTGGTTCGATCAAGGATTCCAGGATTTGCTCCCTGCTCAAGATATTTCCGATATTATCCAAGGGTGGACCTACCTGACCCCCTGCACCGCCTACTGCGTGGCAACGGACGCATTGTGCCGTAGGATTGCTCGTGAATACGGAATATCCTGGCCACCAACTACCACCATAGAGGGTCTCTCTATAGGAATCAACCGAATGTCCCTTTCCTTTTAATACTTCCATTTGAGCAATTAGTTTGTTGGATTCGGACGCTTCAACCGCCTCCATGAGGTCTAAGGTAACGTCGGGGGAAAGCTGGTTCCGTTGTGCTTTTTGGATGAGGTTGCCCAAGACCGCTTCACTTTTTTCCAAAGGCATTTCTCCTAAAACGCCCAGCAAGCGTTGTTGCTCCCGAGATGTTCCGTTTCTAAAAAAAGAATTAACCAGCTCTGGGAGCCGCTCTTTTGAAATCTCCATTTTGTCGAGCAAGCCCACGGCGGTTTCCCGTACTTGTTGGGCTTTGTCGCCCATTCCCCAATTGAGGGCGGTTTCCATATCATCATACCCTAACCGCCCCAAAGCATCAAGCATGGCGGCGCGGACGTCGGGATTTTGATGTCTTTTCATCATCCGAACGAGTTCATCATTGTACGTATCGATTCCCAAGGAAGCCAAAGTTTTGGAGACGCCGACAAGAATATCCGGATTGGTATCCTCCAAGAATTTTGGAATTCCTTTCTCTATTTTTCCCTTGATGACTGCCGAATCCCTTTTGATTTCCCCGCGATAGCGACCGGTTACCCGGTCCAAAACGGAGGGATTTGCCCAACCGCCCAAAGCGGCCAAGGCCTCTCCCCTTAATTTAGGGTCAATATCGTTACGTTTGGCAAATATCAAAAGATTGTTGAGATGCTCATCTCCGCCTACACGTAGTGCCGCATTGATAGCACGGCGTAGTAGGGGTTCCGAGGTAAGTCCTTCTTTCACCAATAGTTTCGCCAGAGCGGGTAAGGCGGGTTCAATAGACCAATCGTCATTTATGGCTCGCGCCGCCTCCGTAACGATATACTCGTCCATGTCGTTTAAAAATTGTGCCACTCCCTCGTGCCGCAAGCGTCGCAAGACTAGGACAGCGCCCAATCGAAGGCTTCGGTTCGGATGGTCAGCCAATGCGAGGATGGGTTCCACCTTGCCAATTCGGGATAGGGCCAATACGGCTGCATGTCGTATGTAGACATCTTCGTCCTTGTTCGATTCCAAAAGTGCCAATAAGGAATCCACGGCTTCCTCATGACCGATGCGCCCCAACGCTTGCGCTGCAAAGAATTGTACTCGTGGATGTTCACTCTGTAGCAATGGCTCCAAATGGGTGCCCGCCAATCGATAGCGTACATCTCCTAAAACTTTTGCGGCCTGCGCGATAATCTCCGGATCCTCGTCGCTTAATAGTTCCAGCAGTGGTTTCGCATCATCGGGGTCGGAAGCGGCTATCTGACCAATGCCCCATATGGCATGGACACGGGCCAGTTGATCCGTTTCCTCCTTGAGCACCTTCTTTAAGGCACGATACCCCCAAAAGGTTCTCGTGGCCAGTTCGAACTGCGCTTTTTTTCGAATACGCATATCGGGATAGCGCAAAAGGGTTACTAATTCGTCGGTATCCTGGTCTTCATAGTCCAAGGTCATCAGGCGTTGTGTCTCTGCCCGTTCTTTTTCCAGGTCATTTTTATCGGGCGTCACATCCAACTTCCAGATGCGGCCATAGTTTTTGGTTCCCCACCCATTGATCCAGTCGGCCGCGTACAAAGCGCCGTCAGGTCCAAACTGGATGGCGGTGGGTAGCACGCCGCTTAATACATCGGTCTCTCCATCCAATTCAAAAGAAGCTCCTTTGGGTTTTAATCCGAAGGACCAAATATGTGACCGACCGGGGTCACCCACAAACTCCACCAAAAAGAATTTGTTCAGCCAATCGGTACCGAGGGCGGTTCCGGGATTGAAGGCCATCCCGGTTGGGCCGTTGTAGTAATTCATGATCGGGGGGATGATATAGGCCGCCTGCCCTTCCCAACGCGGGAGGTACAATTTCTCATCCATCCAAACCTTATAATCATTGTTCTTGGGGTCAGTGTATTTGCCATATTGCCAATTCGATCGCCAACCGGCATCGGAACCCTCCACGATATGCACCAATCGCTCGCTCTCTCCAGCATGATCGCCGTCGTTGTCGGAAGAAATGATATTCCCATAGGTATCAAAAACAAATTCATGGGTATTTCGCAATCCACGGGCGAAGACCTCAAAATCGCTACCGTCGGGATTGCATCGCACAATCATACCTTGGTTGGGGTAATGGTGCTTTTCACCATCGATCGTGGTGATACTGGCTCCGATATCGCCGATTCCCCAGTATATTTTTCCATCGGGCCCCTCGACGGCCCCCGACATCCCATGGGCACCAAAACCGATATGCACGGCAAATCCGTGCGCAATGGAAGTTTTCTCATCCAATACCCCGTCGTCATTCGTGTCCCAAAGTCGCCACATATCGGGACCCACACCAACGAATATGTCTTCATTCCGGACCAATAGGGCCCCGGCGACATCGGTAATTTCATCATTGAAATCCTCCAAAATACGGGTTGAAACATCGGCCAAGCCATCACCATCGGTGTCCTCCAATTTCCAAACTTCTTCCTTCTCCACGGTGAGGTCTTTCCAATCATGAATGCTATCGTTGTTGAGGTCGGGGAACCATTCGTTTTCTTCGCTCTTCTCGGGTGCGAAGGTCTCCCGAAGAAAGTTCCTGCGATCTTCGACGGTCTGTAACGAAATGGAAGGGGTCATCCAATGTTGGTACCCACGGATATCGAATTCCGAATTCTTTTGGCGATTGGTCCGGGTAAGATATACGTTACCCTGATCATCGATTTGCATGGCAATCGGGTCTGGCGCCAATGAGTCTGAGGCCCAAAGGGTCAATTCGAGCCCATCGGCCACTTTGGCCGCAATACCCTTCCTCGCGTCTTCGGCCTTGGTGCGGCCCAGAACGGAATCTTCTTGGATGGCCAAAGGAATCTCTTTGGGCTTGTCGGAGGAAGTAGTGCAGCCCGAGACGATACCAAGCACTGCAAAAAAGACTAATAGGTAAAGCGAGTTCAAACGGATTCTCATAGAGGGTCTATTGGTTTGCTGGTTATGATTGTTGGGTATTTTTTCGGACTTCATCCACGATTTCCCTTGCCCTGGCGACCTCATCGTTATTTACATAGATGTCGACCTGGTCGAGCATGGCACTGGCGAACCCAGCGAGACGGGCAGATTCCGCCTCGTCTTTGACTACCGCCTCGATACCCGTCTCGTGAAGCCGGGTGGCAATTCGTTTTCCCAATAAGTTGTTTCCACTGAAAATTTTTGCATAATCTGAGTCCATCTTCCTTTGTTTTAGAGCATGTTATTCATTTCATCGATATGGGCATGAAACCTTTTCAGGGTCGCTGCCAGTACCCCGATTTGTTCCTGGGCTTCGTTCCAATTTTTTTGTTCGATAGCTTCCCGTACCCCGGGGAGGGTCTTTACGCCATAACCGGTATAAAATCCAGGTGCATAGATTTGGTGTTTGTACCAAGAACGTCGGGGCAAGCCGGCATCCGATGTCAACGCCTGTTCTGCCAGCATCAATTTTTGGTTCATTTTTACCCGTTTATCCATTGATAGTTTCGAAATATCGGCTTCGCTCAAGGTTTGAATACTCGTTTCCAAGGCCGCAAGCTGGTTTTGTAATGGTGTGAAATCCAAAAAGGGGACCGCCTCTTTTTTCTCGGGTCTTACAAATGGCTTTTTGGGATCGGCCGCTAATTCGAAAACATTCTTATCGACCATGTTGTTATGTTTTTCTATTGCTTTCCGCATTTCGGTACACGATTTCATAATGTCATCCAAATAGCCTGAAACGGTGGCTTGCCATGGTTTAAAGGCAAAGGGCAGGACATCGGCATTCGCCAGTCGTAAGGTTATTCTTCCGGCAGTATTCGCCAATGTTACGCCATATTGGAATCCAGGATCTTTGAATCGGGTATAGTGAGGATAGGTATCGTAAATGGTATGGTACTCCCCCCCTGCATTTTCCCCTCCGAAACCGAGGTTCAAGGAGGCGATTCCCGCGTGCTGGATAAAGGGCGTGTAATCGGAACCGGAACCCAAAGCGTAAAGTTCGAACTCTTCCTTTCCACCGTTCACGAGATTGACGGCACTTCGACGTTCCTTGATGGAGACTCCTTTCTGGGGGTCGATAACCGCGCTGGCCACTTCACCGACCATCTGTTGGAGCGAGTGGGATCCGCCTGCTCCCAAGAATCCACGACCGTTTCCGTCGGTGTTGATGTATGCCACTACTTTCCGTTGCAATTCTTCCTTGTGGTCCTCGACCCATTCGGTGGATCCGATGAGCCCGGGCTCCTCTGCATCCCATGCACAATAGACGAGGGTTCGTTTTGGTTTGTTGCCTTTTCGGGCCAATTCCCCGATCGCCCGGGCTTCTTCCATGAGGGCGACCATACCGCTGATAGGATCATTGGCACCGTGTACCCAGGCGTCGTGGTGATTGCCCCGCATCACCCATTGATCGGGGTATTCACTTCCTTGTAAGGTAGCGATGACATTGTGGGCGGGGGTCAACTGCCAATCGAATTCCAATTTTAAATGCACCTTTGCCGGACCGGGCCCCACGTGATAGGTAATGGGGAGTCCGCCTTTCCATTTGTTGGGTGCGACGGGACCTTCCAAGGCTTCCAACAAGGGAAGGGCATCCTCATAGGAAATCGGCAATACCGGAATCTTGGTGATCGTAGGTGCCTGTTCTCGATCTAAACGTTTGGCGTCTTTGGTAGCTCCATAACCGGGTGTAAGCACATCCCCGGGATAGGTGGGCATATCCATCACCGAGCCCCGCTGAACCCCGGTCTTATTTTTAAAAGCGCCCTTGGGATATACATCGCCCCGTACGTAGCCATCATCCTGTGGGTCCGAATAGATGATGCATCCGATGGCTCCTTTTTCCGCCGCTAATTTCGGCTTAATGCCTCGCCAGGAACCTTGGTATTTGGCAATAACTATTTTTCCCTTGACGTCGATGCCCAGTTTGTCCAATTCCTCATAGTCTTTTGGAATTCCATAATTTACGAACACCAGCTCCGCTTCCACATCGCCATCCGTAGAGAATGCATTGTAACTCGGCAGCAAAGCATCCCCTTGGCCGGTAAATTCGTCTCCCTCGACCGGGACGGCTGTCAATTTGGCCTTGTAAGTAGTAGGTGCGGTCAGTTCGAGTAAACGGACTTTTGGGTACGGAAACAGTATGTGATAGGTCTCGATTTTGGCATCATAGCCCCAGGACTTGAATTGTTTTTGAATCCATTCCGCATTTTCACGGCCATAGTCCGTTCCTACCCAATGGGGTTCCGCAGCCATTTTCCGCATCCATTGGTCCAGATTGTCGGTATTGAGTTTTGCTTCAAACGCCTTTTCAAGTGTTAGCTGTTTTTTTGCGTTTTCAGGGGTGAAACCGGTGATAGCCTCCTGGGCGGTCGCAGTGCTTACGAATAACAGTAAAAAAAGTACAACGAAGGTACGCTTCATAGTGGTTGGGTTTTTAATTATTGAAAGTTACGGTATTTTGGACGGATTTGCCAATGCCGTTTAGTTCGTTTTCCCGGGTACCCGAAAGTCTCTCGAAGGGTCATCGATTACCAATACCCAATCGTTATTCTTCCCCGAAGTGGGGGGTTCGATTTCGACTTTTTCGGCACGGGTGATTTGCTCCGATCGGAAGGTATTTCCGGTTCGGGGATCGTACCACCAGCTGTTCAATTCCGCTGCCGCGAGGCTTGAAAGGTCAAGATGAACCGCTTTCCCTGTTGGAAAATAGATAAAGGCATAACTGCCTTCGGCATCACGGGTGGCAATCACATAGTCTTTGTTGTCTTCCTGCACTTCCAAAATCATAGACTGGTCGGGAATACGGCTTAGAAAGGGCCGGGACAGCATTAAGTTCTTTAAATGTTTGACCTGGTGGGCCATGGGGAGGTCCAAAGCCACCGGCCAAGGACGCAGTGGTTGGTTGATACCTTCCCGTTCCGTGGTATACATTTGCCACACGTCGTGGCATCCATAGGTCTGTCCGAACGCACCGGCAAAAACGTTCCAATATAGAATTCGGCGAATGTCCCCGGGAATGCTGTGGCCCAGTTCTTTGGCATTGAAACAGTTTGGATGGTCTTCATAGAGCGGTTCGCCATCGAGTACGGGTTTGGTCGGAACGCGTTGGTAATCGAGCGTGATTTTCCGGTATGTACCCTGATTGGCACAATGACCGGTTTGGTGCATGTTGAAATCCAGCCAAGGTTGGTCGTGGAACCAGGTTGAGGATCCCCCTCCCTCTTTGGGCTGTGGATGGAAGCTCATGAGGGTCGCTTCGTACCCTCCGGCCGCTTGGGCGATGCCCTCGGCCATTCGATTCCATACCGCCACATCGTTACTGCCTTCCCGTGGGTTGCGATCGCCCCCAATAACCCAAATAATATTGTTGTAATCTTTATATCGCGTCCCAATCCATCGCCCAAAGGTTTCAGCGTTTTCAGGGGTAAATACTTCCGGCCCTACACCCCAGCTATTTTTAAAAAGTTTATCGCCCCAGGTAGGGAGCAGCGCAATATACATTCCCAAACTATCCGCTTTTCGGATGATATAGTCCACATGTTCAAAGTATTCGGGATTGGGAGTGGTGGGGTCGTTATTCATCAGGGGTGTTTTTCCGTAGGTATTGGGGGTGTTGAGTCCGTCGATTTCCGCCAGGGCCACCGCTTGAATCACGTTAAAACCCTGTTCAGCCCTTTTGGTGAGGTACATGGTGGCTTCCTCCCGATTACAACGGTGAAAAAGTTCCCAAGCTGTATCGGCCATCCAAAAAAAAGGTGTGCCGTCCACGGTGACCAAAAAGCGCTGGTTGTCACTTACCCGTAGTTGCTGGGCAAGTCCATTAGAAAAGGTCAACAGGGCAACGATCAATACTATTCTCATACAGGAAAGGTTTTACTGATGGAAGATACCAAAATTATTTATTGCAGCCCTGAATAACCTAGGGTACAAGACAAAATTGGTCCAGTATGTAACCAATTCAATAAATGGTCGTCCTACCAATAAACAATCATCCATCAAATAAGGCTACATGAAAAAACGAACACTACTATCGCTCATTACTTTTTTAACGGTAAGTGCGACAAATCTCTATGCCCAAGATTTAGAAAAAATCTTTGACGACCTCGCCAGAACCCTCTATCAACCCGAAAGTCCGGGATTGACCGTTTTGGTCGCCAAGAACGATGATATTTTATACCGGAAAGCTTTTGGGATGGCCAATATGGAACTCAAAGTACCCATGAAGCCTGAAAACGTCTTTGAGCTGGGATCCATTACCAAACAATTTACCGCGGTGGCCATTTTGATGCTCATGGAACAAGGGAAGATAGACCTGCTAGACCCTATTACGACCTACGTGCCAGACTATCCTATGCAAGGAAAACAAATTACCATCCACCATCTGCTCAACCATACCTCAGGGATAAAAAGTTATACGGAGATGGGTGATTTAAGTTCCTTTGCCCGAAACGACAAAACGCCTACTGAGCTTATCGATTACTTCAAAAATGAACCGATGGATTTCAACCCGGGAGACGCATGGCATTACAACAATAGCGGTTATATCATTTTAGGCCATATCATTGAAGTGGTTTCCGGGATGTCTTATGCTGACTTTATCGAAACCAATATCTTTCAACCCTTAGGAATGACCAACTCCTATTACGGGAGCCATACACAATTGATTCGGAATCGGGCCAGTGGCTATATGCCCTCCGAATCGGGCTACCGCAATGCTGATTATCTTAGCATGACCTTACCCTATGCGGCAGGTTCGTTAATGTCCACCGTTGACGATATGTTTTTATGGTTCCAGGCCATTCGGGACAACACCTTGATCAGTGCCCAAAGCAAGGCCAAGGCTTTTACCGATACCAAGTTGAACAATGGTAAACCGACCCATTACGGCTATGGCTGGCAAATCGATGAAATCAATGGTGTTCAAAGTATCGAACACGGGGGCGGTATTTTTGGCTATGTGACACAAGGTGTATACGTACCTTCCGAGAACGTCTACGTTATCATCTTGACGAATCGCAACGGGAACTCCCCCCAGAGCACAGCGATAAAAATGGCGGCCCATGCTATTGGCGAACCTTTTCCATCACCAAAGAAGGCCGTGGCCTTATCGGACGCCCAACTTCAAAAATGGGTGGGTAATTATGATTTTGAAGGGGTGTATCGGAACATAACCCTGAGAGAGGGTAGCCTGTACAGTCAAAGGGAGGGGAGCGACCCGTTAAAGCTTTATCCGGTTTCGGAAAACGATTTTTACTTTGAGGACGGGTTGGCCCGGTACGTATTTGCCTTAGAGAATGGGCAGCGAACTGCCCTTTTTTCGCAACGTATCGATCAGGTCAAAGGCATGGAAACCGGTAAAAAACCTGCTACGGAAAAAGAAGTGATTACCATCGACCCTGCGGTGTTACCCGACTATGAAGGCACCTATGAACTACAACCCGGTTTTTCCATAGCGGTGACCGTAAAGGATGAAAAGCTATATGCCCAAGCTACGGGTCAGCCCGAATTTGAGATTTTTCCGGAGGCGAAGGATACTTTCTTTCTAAAGGTGGTTGCCGCCCAACTGGTGTTCGGTCGGGACGCGCAGGGAACCGTGGTCGAACTCACCCTAAAACAAGGGGGACAGGAGATAACAGGCGTGAGGAAGTAGTAGGCAGTTGGTACTGTTCGTTTGGTAGTGGGCAGCCTCTAAAAAATAGGGTCAAAGCAAAACGGATACGAAAAATCTTGTATTCGTAGGTAAGGCTGATTTTTGTATTTGAATTTGTCAATCCCTTATCTCCAGCTTGATCAAATTCGAATGGCCCTTGGCAATCATCCGACTGCGGTCGGCATTCCAGATTTCACAGTAGGTGTTGATGATCATATTGCCATTTTTGATGATGCTGGTCTTGGCGATGATGGTATCGCCTACCTTGGCCGATGCAAAATAATCGACCGCTAGGTTCACCGTGCTGTACCAGTTGGATTTTCCCAAGGAAAAGACTGCGGCTCCCACCGCATCGTCGATAATCGCCGCGGTAGTGCCGCCATGGAGAATTCCCATGGGATTGGTCATTTCTTCCCTGACGACGTAAGAAAACTCCAAGGCCCCTTCCTCCGCTTTAAGGAGGGTTGGATTCAACCAACGCATCAAGGGGGAAATCGAATCCGAAGCATCTTGTCCAATACGGGCTTTAAAGTGGGCTAAAGGCTTGTTCATGGGATGGGTTTTAAACATACAAAACTAGTCAAATTAGGATTTATTCACCAACGACGGCTCGTAGATTGTCATTAAAATTTCCGGTGAGAAACCTCATGTTACAGCGGAGAGCAAGAGGAAATGATTTTTGTGTAAGTTGGCACGAAAAGCGATAAATTGATACTCCTTGTTCCAAAATATCCCCTCGGGTCTACGCAACCTCTTCCACAAAATGATATCTTTTTGATATATTACGAAAACATCCTTCCTATGAAATCGCTATTTCTTTTTTGTATTTTTTTGATGATAGTTGGTTGCTCCGACAACGATAAATCGAATGTCGAAACCCCGGTTCCACTTCAGGCCGATGTGTATCCTCAAAAATGGTTGCTAACGGCGATGACCGGGAGTATCGCCAACGTGCCACCCACCACAGGCGAAGACCTGGAGTACCAAGAAACGATTCGGTTGCATTCCGATGGTACCTTTACAAAAATAAGGGAATATGATGGGGTAACCCTCCAAGCTTCAGGCGCCTTTGAAGTTGTGGAGAAAAGCGACGGTGACTACCTCATATTGACCTTTCCCGAGAAAAATGCCCTGGTAGGAAACTGCTCTAACGAGCCCAAGGAGTGGTTTCGTTTTGATTCCGACACCAAACTTATTGGTACTTGGTGGGCTTGTGACGGCCCTGGGCTGTTTTACGATCGTGTGGAATAGGAAATTCCGATACAGGCCCAAGCGTACCGTTCAAGGGTAGCGTTGCGACCAAATATTCCATGCTCAAAGTTTACCTGATGGCATCAATTGATGACTACGACCACTGACGGAGTCAAAAGGGGAAAGGGTAAATCGCTTAGAAATAGGGGATGAAAACTACCGTTCTTCAGGCGTACAGTTAAACATTTTTTCATATCTTTAAAAAGGTAATCCGGGGCCTACAAAAGGATTAAAGATTATTCTGCCCTTCCGATACCGGTTCTCCCCCTAGTTTTATAAAAGTCCGAAAGCTGACCGACTCCGATGAATATGAAGAATACGGGATTTACGAAACCTTGACAGGTGTATCCGAATAAACGTAAAAATGGTCGAGCAGCCTGTTTAGTTCTATTCCAATATTAATAAGTAATTCAATAGTTCATGCCTACCTATAGATATCTTAAAGGTTACACTCTCGACCCGAGTTTTTCTACGCTGCTATCGACCTATACCGTGAACGAAAAGGTGTACCGCGTACGCTGGGAAGATGGTGTGGAGCCCGGTCCCAAGGGAGACTATGTGGCCGTCATCGATTTCGACCCGGCAAACCAATGTTGGTACAGGCCGGTAGATATCAACCATGTGGAAGTACTTTCACAAAATGGCCTAAGCCCAAGCGAAGGAAATCCGCAGTTTCATCAGCAATTTGTGTACACGATTGCAATGAGGATAATCGAGGTTTTTGAGGATGCGTTAGGGAGAAAAATTATATGGCGTCCCAGATTATCCGAAGACGATACGGGGAAGTACAACGAAGAATACATCCCTCATTTAAAATTGTACCCCCATGCGTTGTTGGAGCCCAACGCCTACTATACCCCGGACAAGAAATCTATTCTGTTCGGTTATTTCAAAGCGAAAGACCTATTGCAAGGCATTAATGTTCCTGGTGGCACGGTATTTACCTGCTTGTCGCCGGATATCATTGCCCACGAAATGTGCCATGCAATTCTTGATAGTATCCATCCCCATTTTATCGAAAATACCAATGCGGACGTAGGGGCGTTTCACGAAGCTTTCGCCGATACGATTGCACTATTGGAACGATTGAACAATCGCGATCTTGTGGTGCATCAATTGGCATTTGCAAAGGGCAAGTTGGATAACGAGTCGATATTTGGGGAGTTGGCCACGCAGGTCGGACAAGCGATCGACTATGGCCACACCGCCCTGCGAAGCGCCATTGGTATTCAGTCCGAAGATGGCTGGGAGCGCAGGGTGCCCGACCGAACCGCACTGGGCAACGCTACGCAGGTACATGACCGCGGTGCTATATTCGTAGCATGTATTTTTGATGCTTTCATTCGGTTATATGACCATCGCACCAACGACCTTTTTCGAATAGCCAATCCGAACGGAAGTCCCGATAGACGACTGCACCCCGATCTCGTCCAAAGATTGGCGACGGAGGTGATGGAAATCAGTCAGAACTTATTGAAAATTTGCATACAGGCACTTGATTTTGTCCCTCCCTGTGATATTACTTTTGGCGACTATATACGCGCGCTGATCACTGCGGATTTCGAAATGGCCCCTGAAGATGATGGAGGGTACCGCGTAGCGTTGATCGAGGCATTCAGGGAGTGGGGTTTTCAGATAGATCGTGTAAACACGATGTCGGTAGATAGTCTTAGATGGAACCCCACCAGTGAAATGTTCGATTCGGAATTTGATACGCTCGCCTTATCCATCATTATTGAGAATCTGAAACCAATAATCAGGGAATTGTTGGGCTTAAAGGATCGGAAGAACATTTATGAAAAGACAAAGGAAATCAATGCCATCTTGCATGGGATCATTACGAAAGGATTAGATCCACAAAAGAAGGGTGAAAATCGCTTTGCAAGTAGTCTTACCGATTATTACAGCGCCTATGATTCCCAACTAGGCAGCCATCGGGAAAAGATAGAGCAGATGAAAGAAATGCATAACCCTGATTGGATCGGTTTCCTCGAGAAATTGGGCTTGTTGCCCACAATGAAACACGAGCACCGGTATGAAGGGGAACCCATTCCCTTTAATCCGGATTTCAAATTACAGGTATTGAATGTAAGACCCGTTTATCGTAGTAGTCGGGAGGGTATGCGGATCGATCAAGTGGTGGTTACCTTGTTGCAGACGATGCGGGTGGAAAAGAACGGACATGAGTTGGATGGTCTTAAGTTTAGGGGTGGTTGCACCTTGGTCTTTGATCTTTCCGAAAAATCAGTGTTGAACTATGCCATCGTAAAAAGGCTGGGAAGCCAAAGACGCTTGAAGGCGCAACTGGAGTATCAATTAGGAATGGATAATGTTTATTTGAACCAAGCCTCCTATATGGATTCGGACTTGGCCTTTCAGCCGTTAAGCATACAAAATCTACACGCCCATGAATAATGCTTTGACCACCAAGATTCGCATGTATCGCCTACATGAACTGGGTGATTGTTTTCTTTTGTCTTTTAATGATACTACAAGTGAAAGTCATGTTTTAATAGATTGTGGGTCGTTTCGGAATTCAAATGCTTCCTCCAAAAAATTCAAGGAGATAACAAGGGATATTCGAAAAATAGTGGGACCAAAAGGCATCGATTTAATCGTGGCGACGCATCAGCATAACGACCATATGTCGGGCTTTCAACATGCGCGAAAAGATTTTGAAAGTATCGGGGTAGAACAGGTATTCCTATCTTGGCTCGATGATGAAAACGATGCCCTGGCCCTCGATATCGGAGAGCAGCACAATAAGGTAACTCGACGACTACAAAGTATTCGGGGAAGATTAAAATCGGACAGAAGAAAGGAGTTGGCCCCCATACGGATGGCTTTGGATGAGGTAGTGGATGAAAGAAGTTTCGAAATCGACCACTCCTTTACGGGAAAAGCGACGCAATTTTTAAAGGAGGTCGGTACCCGACCGGTTCAATATTTGCGCCCGGGGCAAATTGTGAAGGTACCGAATATGTCAGAGGACTTGGTACGAATCCATGTGCTCGGGCCACCCCGTAACTATAAGGATATACGGTCTACAAACCCCAGAAAGGGAGAGTCCTATGACCGGCATTTGAGTTCGATCCTATTTTCGATCGATGAATTGAACAATGCGCTGAGCGATCAACGGGCCGACCCGAATTTTCCATTCAATGATAAATTCAAGGAAAAGCTTTCGAATAAAAAAAACTGGTCGAAGGATACGCTCGCCCAATGGAAGGATTACAATAAAGAATCCTGGCGGAATATTGATCTTGATTGGCTCAGCATTGCCAAACGATTTGCGCTCCACCTAAATTCCTATACCAATAATACGAGTCTGGTTTTGGCTTTTGAACTCGTGAAGTTAAAAAAGGTATTGCTATTTGTAGGTGATGCGCAGGCAGGAAATTGGCGGTCTTGGGACGCCATTGATTGGAAGGGAGATCATCCGTTGGATATGGATACCCTCTTAAGAAATACGGTGTTCTACAAAGTGGGCCATCATGGTAGCCATAACGCTACCTCGAAAAAAGCCCTGGATCGCATGACCCATGAAGATTTGGTCGCCTTTATCCCCGTCAATAAAAAGGACCCCAATCTGACCAAAAAAAATCCTTGGAGAATGCCGGCTAAAAATCTGTACAAAGCGTTGGACAAAAAAACCAAAGGTCGCATCGCACGGATGGATGAGGGCAAGGTGCAGCGCAAGAAGAACAATTGGAAAGCACGCAGCTTAAAAGTTGATCCTTTATTCGTTGAATATACCATCAAGGATTAAAAAGGGGTTATTTCGTTTAAAGCATCCGGTGGCTATAGAAATTGAAATACAATAAATTTGTTATCCCTTTGGTCATCATGGAAAAAACAATACGAGCGGGCCTTCGAATTGTATTTATTTCATAGAAATTCGTGCAATCGGTTGAATGTTTATAGTGGGAGCCAGTTCGTTGTAGGCGACTACCGCCAGTCTTGGAAAACGTTGCCGCAAGAGCTCCTTAAGGGTGGAACGAATGGCGGTGTAGGTCAAAAGGACCGGATTTTGAGCAGTAGGAGAGAGGTTTCCAAGTTCCAACTCTAGGGCTTTGACCAGTTTGTCTTGATCGGCTACCGATAACCGTTGGTTTTCTGTAATACTCGTTTCTACCATTTCCTCAATTGCTGGGTCTAATAAGTATACTACTAAGGTATTTCCACCTCTTGAATATTTATGGGTTAGGTAGTCTTTCATTGTACTTCGGACATATTCGGCCAGGAATTGAGGTGTTATTTGTACATTTTTCGCAACGGGAGGCAATACAGGGAGTCGGTCATCCAGGATGATATATTTTTTGGGATCGGTCTTGATATAGTCCATATCCAACATCGACATGCAGATCAAACGCAGGTTTCGTATCGATACTTCTTCGGAAAGAAGAAGTCTTAGGGTTTTGGTAATTATTGCAATGGGATATTTGTTTTTCAACACCTCCACCAATTTTGGCCATGCGCTGGAGAGTCTGTCGAGCTCGTCATGAACGAGTTTATTATTTACGAAACAGGCAGCGTAGTTTCTGAGAACACTACTAAAACAAAGTGTTAGATAACCCATAGGGTCCCAAGTGGAGAGTCCGGCCTGTTTTGCGATGGCAACATCTTCCTTGGCAATTATGGCACATTGTGATCCGTTTGCAGGATTCACCGTGGGAGTACCGTTTATACGCAACAGTTTTATACGTTCTACCGTATCGTTTACCAAGCACTCGTTTGCATCGATTCCGGAAAATGCCTCGGTCAACGAATCGTTCACCTGTATTTTATAAAGTCCTTTTTCCAAAGCATCGGTAAATCGAAGCTTGAATTTGGGATATCGTAGGCCGAGCTCGTAAAAAAGACCGTCTCTCATGAGCCCAAAGTTCCCTGCATCATCAAAAGCCCATTCTTCTGAGGTAATTGCCCTGAAATATTCCTTATTGATTAAAATGGATAGGTAATCCGAACTCAATTCGGCAATCAACGCTTCTCTTAGCATTTCCCGATTCGGCAGTTTACCATCGAAGAATTCATTGATCAATCTTGAAACAAATGGCTTATTTGACTTATCCGTGATCGAAATTCCTAGACGCTGAATTTCCATAAAGAGGCTCATCATGCTGGAATGGATTTCAGTTCCAGCATTTTGGGCATGGTCAGTTAGTTCCAGCGAATCCCAATAGTTGTTGAATTCCGTTTTAGTACGAAATAGTGTGGTATCTAACTGAACCCGGTTCATTTGCATTTGGGAATTTATTTCGTTTCGTTCCATATTTCTTCTTTCGCAATCACCATGAGGTCTGCAAACTCAAGTTTTATCAGTTCCCTGACATAAGGTCTCAATTCCGACCGCTCCACTTCTAGAACAATCTTCCGAAAGGGTTGGTTGGCTATCACCTCCCTTATTTCTGTAAGCACTTCTTGACATACAACCGGCTCCATTCCCAAAAATGTTTTGTTCTCGTCCTTTTTCAATTCATCCTGAATTTGCTGTTCGACCGACCTTGGAAGTTTGATGCGTTTTAGGTGGGGTTGGTTTCCGGGCAAAACTGATTTTAGATTCAATCTTATTTTTTGAATACGTTGCTTCTGGTCGACATGTAAATCGGTATCCATAAAATTTTGGATGATTACATCACGCTGGTTCGCGGGTACTTGCTCCTTTAATAGTCCCCTGAGAACCTGATCAAATAGTAGCAAAAGTTGGTTATCACTCTTTATCTCGTCAGCAAGGGTTCTTACGTCTGGGTCAAAGGCTTCAAAACCATTCAAATAATCATAGGTGTAATTCACATCATAAAAGAAATCCAATCTTTGGGCAAGCGCTAGGTCGAGATGAGCGATGATATATTTAAAGGGATCGTCCCAATATATGATATTATGCTCTTTCAGCGAGGATTCGTTGCTCCTAGCGACCCATGCCCCGGCAAACGGATATTGGATTTCATTATAAGTAAGTCCCAGTTTCTCAAGCTCCTCCGATGCCGATGGTACAAAAAACTCATTTTTTCGAACCGTCCCGGAACCGATCGGAATCTCATCAATTAAAATGTAGTAGGTACCGTCCGGAAGGTTGTTGTCATTTTCCCTGATACGAATCCCAGGGATTTGTACGTGGTATCGCTGCTGGAAGTCGTCCCGTAGGTTCGGTATGAATTCTTTGAAGACGGGCCACTCCAATTCTTCACCCTCCGGGACCATGTCAGTCCCAATTTCGATGGCGATCGGTGTTACGGCGAGGAAGTAGTTGGAAGTTTGTCCGTCGCCTAGACGCTTTATCCAATAGGTGTTTAGTAGATCCTGAATGCTCTTGATGAGATGGGTGATGTCCTGATCGTCGACATCTTGGAGACAAGCATTCATCAAATCATCTAATTTCCAAAATAAGCGATTGCTGGGTATACTCTCTAAAAGGGATGCTATAAACCCATCGTCGGCCAACGTTTTATCGTGCTGCTTTGATTCCTTCAAATGCAGCATGAGAAGGGCCTTTGCCTGCTTTCGTTGATTGACCCCTAGATACGCTAATAGTAGAAGTGCGCTTGCTTCCGGTCCTTCTACAAAACCGTCTTTAAGTTCCATGAGAACCGTATCGTATTCCGATTTTTTGAGTCTTTCCTTGGTTACCTCGATTATTTCTTTCCGAATTTCCTCAAGGGCAAATTTTGCATCGGGAAAATCTTTCATGAACCCTATCAATTCATGGTAGTACTTCGAGGCATGTGCATATTCCCCGTTTTCCCACGACCGTCTGGCCAAGCCAGCCTTTATGGTGAGCCATTGCACGCTGCCTGGATGGTATTTATTTTGCTCCAAGATATTTTTTAGCTCCTCGACCGACTCGTAGGTTTCCAGGGCATTGCTTTTTATTTGGTCGCGAAGCCTTTTGATCCAGCCGGTTTCGGTATTTCCGATGATTGCCGCCAATTCCTTTTCATGGGGTAGCTTACCAGCTTTCGCAAACTGTTTCAAGTGCCCCAATTTTTGTATGGTCAATTCAAGGGCTTCCGGTCTTTTCTCTACTCGCAAGTGATGTTCAAATTGATCCGTTGCATTGGATAGTTCGTTATCGTATAAGTAGAATAGTAAAAGGTGACTATCCAAATAGTAGGGATCACCAGACTTTGTAACGGCATCGGCGGCTATGGCTATGGCCTTTTTTGTTTCTCCAGTGATAAAGGCGGCCATGGCATAGGTATATTCTTGGCGCTGGATATTTTTATTCTTGGAAAGTTCCAAGATTTGAGCGGCACAATTTTTGGCTTCCCCGAAATCCTGGAGCAACCAGAAACATTCCATTTTTATGCCATGCGACCACACGTCAAGTGGTGTGTCTTTCAAATATTCATTAAAGAAGTGTAATGCTTTGTGATAATCACCCTTTATGTATGCTATGAATCCTTTCCATGCCAAGTAGGGATATTTTGTCTTATCCTCAAGGCGTGAAATATATTTTTCAGCCTCTTGGAAGCGGTACAAATTTAAAAGTACCTTGGTATATTCATCGATATTAACTATATCCTCGGGGTCATATTCCATTGCCTTCGTCAATGCCTCAAAGCTATTATGATATAAACCGATGTTGTTATAACATTTTCCGAGATCGGTCCATACGGTGGCTTTATTTTTTTCATAAATGATGGCGCGCTCGGCGTATAGTATTGATAGCCATGTATTCTGTAGAAATAGTGTTTCCTCAAAGTAGAATCCCAGATCGTGTATCCTACTACCCACAAGATAGCCCCAATACTGTTCCTTTTTTTCAATGACAAACCCCTGAGGTTGGCTAGACCAAACGCGATAAGCAAGGCCTACATAATAGGGATCGTTGTAAGGTGGCTCGTTAATCGTGCTCAACAGCTTATAGGAATCGGCCAAATGCCAGTACATCGGGTTGTGGGAAGGGTCAAGTTCAATGGCCTTCTCAATATAAAAGACGGCATGCTCATATTTTCCTTCCCAATAGCATTTTTTACCTGCCTCGTAAAATTGGTTTGCGGCTTCTTCTTTTTTTCCGTTGAATTCCAGGGAATAGCCGTCAAGCACATGGATTGCCTTTTCTGGATAGGTACTAGGAGCATTACTATCGACGTCATCAAGTATTCCCTCTTTTCTAACCTGCTCCAGATACTGCTCAAAAACCGTTTCTTCTTTGCCCATCAGTACATAAATAAAAGCTACGAAGTAGCGGGCATTTTGATCCTCTGGCCGTCTTTTTTTGATTAGTTGAAGTCTCTTTTGAATATTTTCTTCACTTTCTTCCGAAGCGTAATTTTCAAGAAACAATTGACTTCCTGCTATGATATTAAGCTGACCTTCGACGTATGCCTGGATTTTAAGGAATAAAAGGTGATGACTTGATGGATACGCCTCCGTGGCATCCTGCAATTCTTCAAAGGCGAGCGAATACCTGTGAAGGGCCAAATAACTTTCAATTTTAACGCTATATGAGAATTCGCTTGTATCCTTCGCTTTGAGTTGTTGAACGAAGAAGAGGGCGTCGTTCCATAGGCTATACATTAAATAACAAGAGGCAATCTGAGTAATTTCATCGGATGTGGGGGATGCGCCTCCCGTCTCCCATTTCAACCTGTAATCCTTTAATTTGTTTCTTGCCAAAAGGTGTTCTTCCGTCGCTATTAATGTCCTGATATAGAGAAGGGAAATTTTTGGCTTAAAATGGTTTTCTTTATCAGCAGCGATGGCGGCTTCCAGTTTTTCTTTGGCAAGTCGGAAATTTTTATTTTTATAGTGGATTTCACCCAATCCATGAAGAGCCTCGATTTGAAATTCGATGGGAGCATCTTTTGATAGTGAATTGAAGTGTTTTTCCGCGGCGGTCAAATCGTTGTTGGAAAGAAATACCTTTCCATGAAAAACATGCAATAGGGGCTCCAAAATCATTTCTTCGTCCCTACCCAAACCAGTAAACCGCTTTTGCTTAAAGTTGTCCTTACTGGCAGGGAGTTTTCCCGCATGGTCGTTTTCAATGACATGGCTTAGCTGATCCAAAAGCATAGAGAGATTTTGCTGTGAAGATTGAACTCCCTTGATACTGATAATTCCCTTTATATAAGACATGACCGCCTCGACAGGCCGTTTTTGATTTTCGTAGCACTGGCCCAAGGAATAAGCGATTTCCCAGCCAAAGGGGACACTTCCTTGCTGTTCCGAGGCTTTCCGAAAAGTTTTGATCGCATTTTCGAACTGATTATTTTGTACGTAAGATCGTGCAAGCTGGAAATAATTCCATCTTAGGGATTTAGCCGGGCCGTATTTACTTCTCAAGTGGTCCATCTGAAATTTTATTTTGGGTAGATCCACATATCAGATCGCTGCTTTTTGTATTTATCCAAGAGCTGTTCAATTTCTTCGTTTCCCAATTCGAAGAATTTGGTCAAAATATCATAAGCCATGGGTTCCAAATCGGTACCAAGTACATTTACCGTTGTGATGGCCGCACTATCTTTATAGGGGTTGCAAAAAATTATCATGTTTTCCCAGGGAAAGTTGTTTTCCTTGAAATTGTTATAGGATACAAGGATATCCTCATAGACGTCCTTGGTAGGTTTTTTTCCCCACTCTTCCAGCTGTTCGGCCAGTTTGCCCAACTTTTTAAAATCGACCACATGAGGCAACGCATTCTCATTGGCCGCAGTGTTCTCTCCTATCTTTTTTGGCTTTGATGGAATCTCGGTCTTTTGAATACCAATGGTTGGGGTTTCTTCATTGACTTTACCGAACGAACCTCCCATTGCAGGTTCAGTTCTTTCGACTTTTTTGGAGAAGGAGAAATCACAGTCAAAATTTAAATATATCAAGGGGCGACTGATTGGATTGTGGTTTCCCAATCTTCTGGAAAGGGGTAAGAACGATTTTCCAAGGTTGATTCCTTCCGCTAAATCAGTATAGAAATGTTTAAAAATTGCATACACCTTTTCATCGATTTCAAGGTTGAAGGGTAGTGAGATTACCGATGCAAAGGGACGCCTCCACGCTTCTAGAAATAATTTGGCGTTGTAGTCAAAAGTTTCATATTCGTTTGCCCCCGAAGTGGATTGTTGAATCAATACAAAAGTTTGATTGTTCGATCTATTTGGATGCTTTCCGACAAATTGAATAATGTCTTCCCTGTCTTCACGGTTCAAGTCGCCGATGATATGAATAATATGCGGCAATTCCCTTTCGTCCATAATTTCACGAACTCTTAGGCTTTTAGATTTAACGGCAAGCAAGGTTTCTTTGGTTTCCAAACCTTCCAGCTTCTTGCCTATGGCCGACATCGAATCATCGGCGACGACAAACCAAACTTGTAAACTGTTAAGCTGGGTTTCCCTGGCGTCGAGCTTCGTCAACTCTTTTCTGGTATCATCCCGAAATCTTCTGACGATTAAGTTGTACTTAGCAATGTTTCCCGGTTTTCCGTAGTCATCGGCCAAGCTTTCGGGACATCTCAAAAATTCCCACGGAATAGCCGAATAGTTGAACCTACCCTGTTGATATTTACTGACCAACTCTATCCTAATATCCCATCTTTTGGTCAAAGCTTGCCGAAATTGTTTCATTCGATCTCTCTCTAGTTCTCCTTCTTGTGAATGAAGCAACTCAAACAGGGACTCACCGATGGCGTTGACCGTTTCTTCCATATCGATTTGCTTATAGGAAGTTTTGTACAATACTTCGTTACAGGCCCGAAATACTGAAAAATCGTTATTGTAATCGACCACCACTCTTTCGGTCGACTCTAGTATTTCGACCACGTGTTTTTGGATGTCACCAACTTTTTGCAAGGCTGTTATATCAAATGAAACAGTAGCTCTGGGAGTTTCGCTGTGGAATATCGGGAGTAATTTATTATGATAGTGTTTCACTATCTTTTCAAATGCGTGCAGTGGAGTAAAAAGGAAACGACCTTGGTGCTCATTGTCCAATGGCCCTTGATTTTGTATCCCAAGAAGTGAGATTTTACTACCGGATAGCTGGAAAATACCTCCTCCCGACATGCCGCGAAGTTCGTCAATGGTAATGTTTTTTCTGTTTATGGCATCGAGCATTTGCCCCGACCTCTTTACACCACCCAAATCGAAATCAATAGGTTGATGGTTCACATACCACTTTGTATGATCGTCGGGAAATGCATTTCTTCTAAGACCTGGAATTCCCCCAAGAATACAGTCGCTATTTTCCTCCACCTTTTTGACCGGTCTAATCCAGTCTTCTACAATTGGTAAACGTTTTATAACTAAAATGGCGATGTCTGAGTCCTCTGATGGAAAATAATTTTCACCTTTTTGAAGTTCAATTTCCGATTCAATTTCCTTGTAACGATTTTTGATTTCATCAAAATAACGAATGCTCACCTTCGGCAGCAATACTTTATTCCCGTGATTTCTTTGGTAGAAAACATGGTCTGCGGTAAGGATATAGGTCTGGTCATTTTCAGGTTGAAAAAGTACTCCACTGCCGTCATTAAGACAAACTACGCATTTTCGTATGTCGTCGGGGGTTCTCATACAAATTCAAATTCTTTTTCAATTTCGAAGACATTGAATGGATACTCTTGATAATCGTACTTTGAGAATATTTCGGGCTTCGATCCTTTCTTATAATAGTTAAAATATAGGTTGCTGTTCGGTTTTAAATCTATTAAACGTGCCAACAACCTCTTATGTGGATGATAGTGTCGGTCTCCATTGGTACTGATGACAAAATTTTGACAGTCGATTTTATCAATTAAATCGGCACTCATATTTCCAGCACTGCCGTGATGGGCCAATTTCACTAATTCGTACTTTAATTTTTCTTCAGCGGTGAATACCTTCAAACCATCTTCAACGACCGAGGAATACGCATCGGCTAGAAACAAAAAGTTTTTATCTTTCCATTGCATTATGAAAGCTATGGAACTGGCGTTCGGTATACTTCTATCCTTTTCAAACACATCGTTCTTGACATGGTCTCTTAACGACATTGCATAGTCGTGTGATTTAGCCGCAGTATCCAAGTCCGGTTCCTTTTTCTTCCATTCTTTCAATAGCCGTTTGAGGTGTCCGATTTCCGGGGATATGATTTTAAATGTGAGTCCATATCGCTTTAATTCCTGTCCTTGTAAAATTGGCTGTTCGTGCCATTTGATGCCATGGGCCTTGATGTATTTTCCGAACTTAATCCCTTGTGCAACGCTGGTATCGGTAGACTCATCAGTATCTATCCTGTTTTCCAGGTCTTTGTTTTCCAATATTCCCAAGGAGCGTGCAATCATTCTGCCCGAATTGAACCAAATCTCACGAATCAATTCATGGGCTCCCTCGTCTTCTGCAAGCCATTTCAAGATACCGCCGATATGATCATCATCAATATGAGTTAAGATAAGCAGGTCGATTTTCTGTTTTTGGTTTCTTAAGTTCTCGGTTATTGTCTTCAGTTCCCCATATTCGGGAATTCCCACCGGCCCTATATCTTTTTTATAGGTGGCGCCCTCGCCTCCATCCACGAGAATGTTCCTCGGCCCCATGTCCGTATTGACAGTAATCAGAATGGAATCGCCTTTAAAGGCTTTCAAGAATCTAATTTTCATGTCGGACTTTGCTACATGATGAATTCTTTTTATTTGAACTCAAATTTTTGGGGGAAGACTTATAGCATGCGGTTACGGTTTTTGATCTATATGTTACGTACAAGGCCAACAAACCGTCTGTAATCGTTTGCAGCAACGGGCTTCTATGTACTCATTGCGTTTGGGTATCATAATTTACAAATCTTTTTTTAAGGCATCAAATAGCAAAGCGATAATCGTTAGGATGTTCTGGATACCGATTGTAGGGAGTCTTCCATACGCCATTCTTACAAAGTCGGGCCATCCGGATTCTAATTGTTTTTCTCCCTTCGAAGCGATTCCGTCCTAATACCCTTTGCAATCTTATCATATAGCTTTTGGGACAGACTTGGACTGTCATTGTCAATGGCATCCCATCTGGAACGAATATTTATTAGAAAGTCCTCAGGATTGTCGTTCATACCTTTCGGAAGGACCAAAAATTCTTCTATTTCCCGACGCAATGCCCCATATTTTTGGGAGGCCACCCTGTGCATTTCTTCTTTCTCACTATAATTTAAAAAAGTCTGAAGACCCGCGAAAACGGCGGCGGCTACCGAAAGGAACCCCACAAGTATTTTCACCCAGGTTTTGGGTGAACTATCCAGGGTTGCAAAAACACTGGTTCCCACGATGGTGGATAGGATAACCACCACAATGCCCAATACCCGGTGCCGCCGGTTCATGTGCGCGGCTGATCGTATATGGGCCTTATGACAGATACGAATGGCATATTGCCATTTTTGAAGTAGTTCGGAGGTATTCCCCTTTTGTGAATTTTCACTCGTTTTGGCTTTCATGTTCTTTAGTTTTTCTAGCTCGACCTGTTTTGCTATCAAAGGTTGACCACAAATTCCTTAAGGATTCTTATATAATATTCCTACCCTATGATGAACCGCCATCGAAATTTTTTATCTCAATAGGTAAAGGTCTTATCCTGTTTTTTAAGCTCTTTCTTGATTCCCTCCAAAATATCCTCCTTGATCAGGACATACTTCTTTCTTGCATAGGCCCTTAAGGTGGCATAGTACATCACGTTCACGATTTCGGCTCCCGTTATATCGTACTTTTCAGCGATTATTTTCCAATCGATATCGGCATGCGCCTTCATGTTCGATGGGGTACTCTGTGTCCATAGCTTAAAGCGTTCCTTAACACCGGGCAATGGAAAATGGATGACATTGTGAAACCGCCTTAGGAAGGCGTCGTCAATATTGTTTTTGAAGTTGGAGGCCAGTATTAACAGACCCTGAAAATCTTCAATACGCTGCAGCAGATAGGAGACCTCCTGATTGGCAAATTTGTCGTTGGAGCTTTGCACGTTGGTTCGTTTTCCAAAAAGCGCATCCGCCTCATCAAAAAATAGGATCCAATTCTTACGCTCCGCTCTATTGAATACCAATTCGATGTGTTTTTCGGTTTCCCCAATGTATTTCGATACCACTTGTGACAGATCGATTCGGTACACCGGTATCCCGAACTTCTTACCGAGTAGGGAAGCTGTCAAGGTTTTGCCTGTTCCCGCCTTTCCGTAGAAAAGCACCCGATATCCCGGTTTGATCCTTCTTCCGAAAATAGGATCTTTCAACACATTTTGATGATGTGCGACCCAGAGTTGGATATCATTGATGTTTTCTGCGGTCTGTGGATGCAACACAAGATCTTCCCACTCCATGGCGGTGGTGATCTTTCGCGCCGGAAACGCTACGCTATAGGCCGGGGCAGCTTCCTTTCCGAGCAGTATCCTTTCCAACCAATCGGGATCGGGAACCAGTCGACCGCTCATGGACGGTTCCCCATGGGGGGCGCCTTCTACCTGTAATAATCCGTAGGTGGCAAACAAAGCATCACTACTAAAGAGTTTTTGATACCGTAATCGCTCTTTGATATCGGTCCCGGCCAAAACATAAAGGGCCGTTTCCCCAGTTGGTAAAATACCCCGGTGCTGCTGTCCTTTGATTCCTCCAAATACGATGTACTCCCCACCATGGGGCAAGGCCTTTGCCATGACCTCTTCCAAAAAACCTGGCTTTACATAAGGAATGATTGACAATAACAAGATCAATTTCTCCTCAAAAGAAAAAGACGTTTGTAATTGCAATATTTTATCAAGATCGAGGCCAAATTTGGAGGTGTCATAATCGGACAGGACAAATGGACTTTGGTTTTGATCGGCGGTGATACGATTTAGGATCAGATTACCGAACTGCTCTATGGATTGGGTAAAATTGTCGGAATCCTTGCCGACAATTTTCATGGTGCGCTCTATGGGATGCATAACTCTTCAGCTTTTGAACTATTATGGGGGAACGCATTTTATCTGTATTAGAACAGAGTTTAGGGGAAGATTTTGTAGTTAAGATACTACATATTCGAGACTTACAAAAGCGGTTTGACGCTTTTATTCAGGTGCCTCCGGGGAGGGGACAGCAGCCGGTTCATCCTCACAATCCAAATCGACCGAAACATGAAAGGGGTCCAACGCATCACTTGCGGCTTGGGCACTCGCGCGCCTTGTGGCGGCATCGGCGTCATGAAGGCCCTGAACGTATTCCTGTATTCCGGCGCTACAGCCCGTATAGTTAATTGGCAGGGTCACGGTGCCATTGTATTGGTTAAAAGCCGTGACATGGTCTTGTTCGTGTGGCGCTATAACATTGTCGATGGCGTTTCTCACCCGTTCGTGTTGGCAGTCGGTCAATCCCTCCGGAACATCCGGTAGCGACACGGAGGTGGTGACGCTATAATTGATTTGTAGTTGCCCCGTATAGTGAAAGCAATCGTTTTCCGCACAACCAACACAGTCTTCGGATGGGGTCCGGGTCAGATTACGGGTCGATCCGATGCCGCCGTTAAAAGTCGCATCCGTACGGCCTTCGAAGGTTACCGAGTTGGCAAAGGCGGTTTTGGAGAAGGGTGTACCAAAGGTTTGAAAATCGGGCAGGCTTTCCGGGGTCATCATCAGCTGCTCTTCCTGTTCGGCTTCTTTTTCCATCACTGCCGTATCCTCTACAGGAGCCTGTTGCATACCTTCTTCCTTGGTGGGCTCCCCAGCATCTTCTTCGGGCATCATTTGGATTATATGCCTCCCGTTTTTCTGCTGCTGTACGTGTTTCAATTCATGGGCCAATAGTTGTTTGGACTCCACACTCCCTTCTTCGAAGTACTGTTTGTTAACCACGATATGGTTTTGCCAGGTAAAGGCCTTGGCGCCTATTTCCTTGGCGGCACTGGAGGCTTCTTGGTCCTGGTGCAAGCGAACCGCTCCAAAGTTATCGTTCATCCTTCCTTCGAAGAAAGCCCGGTTTTGTTTGGACAATGCGGTTCCTTTGCCATTAATGTTGTTCATGTAGGGCCCAAAAAAGCTTTTGGCCTTCGCGTTCGATTGCCCATCTGACTTTTTCTGCACTCCTTTCTTTTCCTCATCCCCACATTTTTCACATTTGCGCTGAACGGCCGCTTCAAAGAACTGCTCGTTTTGTGGTTTCTTTTGGGAGGGCTGTTGTTTTTTGACCCTACGTCTACGTTTTGGTGTTTTTTTTTTCATGGTTTCGTTATTACTTATTATTGATTGCTTTTTTTAGTTTGGTAACAATACTTTTAAGTGCTATCATTAATCCTATAAACTCACAGTGCTTAAGTTCGACTTTCAAATTGAGTTTATCATTTGAGTAATGAACATTAGTATGATACTAACTTTTGAAAAAGAGACTCCAGTTCGTTTTCAAATTTATCATCAAATACTTTGGGGTATGAATTAATAATGAATTCACAGTTTTCCCTGATTGCACTATTCTTTTTGTCTGATAAATCAATTTTTGTATAGAAATACTGCCAACCCCAAATACCTTTGGTTTTTTCGAGCAATCCTATATATTCATCAATTTGAATTTCCATTCTCAATGGAACATGACCTAAATTGAAAAGCCATAAATCTGGAGTTAATATTCGATCCTCAGTCATTTCCAAGCATACGCATCTAACGGTATCAGTTCCGAAGTAATCAAATGGTTTAAGCCGTTGAAAAAACTTTAATTCGGTTTCCTCTGTTTTGTCAGACCAAATTTCATTTTTCCATGCTCTACCGTCGTAACCGATCATCATATCCCTAAAATTAAGAAGTTGGATGTTTCCTTCCAGGTAATCAAATTTTGTTTCAATGTTCTTTGAATGAAATTGCCACTTAATTCTAAGGCCATTAAAGACGGTATAAATCGATTTGACCTTGTCATGGACTGTAACGGCATATTCGTATTCAAAATCACTAAATTGATAGCCCTTTATAGGATTGCCTATATCAATATAAACCTCTTCAAGTTTTTCCGATTCTAGTGAGCGACAGAGACTGATTAATTTATCTTTTATCATTGTTAATTATTAAATATTTCTTAGCATGCCTAAGCGAATAGCCTGAAGAAACCAATCTTCAATATTGGGATACTTCACTTGTAAGGCTAAAAATTCCGGGCTTGTTTTAAAATCATTCCAACTATCATATCCGCCTCTTCTATTTTTGGCGTTTAAAAGTTCCAAAAAGTCCCTTCGATTTGGTCTACCAGGAATTAGTTGGAGCTCATCAATCCAATAGTGAAGTGACATCGTGTTGATTGAGGGTACGGGGTCCCTGGTTCCAGGGGGGTCCGGTTTTGACACTGGGAAGACATTATCATAAATAACATCGCCTACTCTTACCCACTCATTTATGTCATTCTTTTCCTTAAAGCCATAACTTACCCTAATACCCTCTGCGAAATCAGTGAAACCTGGCTCCGAACGATATCCAGTTATTTCCCCCCTGTACCAAAGTACTCTGTTTTCGTTATGTACAAGATTAATTGCATTGCTCTCTGCCTGATTTACCATATTGGTATTTTCGGTTTTTTTACCTGGAGTAAGATTTCCGGTATCATTACCTGGTCCTCCTAATTCAGAGTGCACCAGGTGAAGCTTTACATAATAATTATCATAGTCCGGTATTGTCATTATATGTGTTGTCCAACCATCAGGATTCGCGGTAGGCCTTGGTGGTTTGCTACTTCCATTTTTTGTAAGTGGATCCGCTTCAACCCATGATGCTTTACCGCCAGAGGATCCCATCCTCACCACGGTTGCCGGTCTGGGACCTCGGGACGAGCCAACCCCTAAAACAACCAAGTGTGGAACAATCTCATCAAATTTTGCATTGAATTGCGTTTGCAAAGTGCTCTTTCTTTCTTGATCTGTTTCAGATGATAGCGAGGTTTTTATTGTCATTATTTCTTGGGAATATATTCTTGAAGCGTTGTTATGGGCATTTTGTTTTGTTGTTTGTGTGCTAGGGTTGGTAATCGCCGATATTTCTGTTTGCTTATTTGCAAGTAACGTTGGGAATGGCATTTCTTCGCTGGCAACCCAAAGTTGGGCGGATGATTCACTTCCTTTGAAGAAAATGCTATGAGACTCACCTTCAGCAGTAAATGTTTTCCGTAATCCCAACCAACCCAATACGGCATCAGCTGCACCCCGTACCGCTTCCCGACCACGTTCGACCACTCCTTCCCCAAACTCGATGACCCGTAACACTCCGTCAATGATGGGCCTTCCGATCCGTAGTGCTTTGGTCACCAGCCAATCGATGCCCTCGGTAATTTTCTCGCGGATATTTCCGATGATTTCCGCAAGTCTTCTGCCGATACCGCCCAGACCGACTTGGTTGGCCAGGAAACCAATCATTACAGGAATGCCACGTGCCATGGCCCCTTCCAAGAAATTGGCCGCGGCACTCACGTTACCAGCAGCAATCTCCGCAATACCGTTGACGAACGAATTCAAGATTTCCAACATGGCTCTGAGCTGTTCGATAAAGGATTGAATAGCCCTATAGATAGCGATGACACTATTGATGACGGCCATAATGCCCGTTGGATCCAACATACTCAGCAATTTGGTAGTGACACTGGCGATGATTCGGGTCATAATCCAATTTTTGGCGGCATCGAGCACCATGTTCCACAGCTCGCTCAACTTCTCCTGTACGTACTCCCAAATGGCAATCGGACCCCGATCGATGACATCCTTGATGAACGTCCAGATACCTGTTAATTTATCAACGGCACCCCTGATTTTGGCTACTTTTTCGGCCCCGATCTGTTCGGTTAGTTTTAACCAGACCCGTTCCATAATTCGATCCACACTAATACCCAGGATCTGCATAATGAGGTTCAGGATACTTCGGAAGCTGAGGTCTGGTGGCATTTGTATGCCCAATTCACCCAGAGAACCAAACAACCAAGTGGCCAGGCCGCTCATGAGGTGGGTGAGGATATTATCGAAAAACTGGGTGAAGCCCTGCTTGATACCCCTCAGGATATTTTTGAGGAAGCCGATAGGATCTCGCTTGATATTACCGAAGGCCTCCAGAGAACGTTGAATGATATTGTTCACCGTCTCGAAGGGGAAGTTCATTGCGATCAACAAGATTTCGACCGCTATTTGAACAACGGTCACTATGAACCGCACCAATCGGATGACCGGATCGCCGAAGGTGGCAACGATTCTTCTAAACACTTCCAACGGATTCAGGAAGTCGTTCCAATCCAACGATTCCCATAAACTGGTAAAGAGCCCCAGTATATACTCCAAAGTGAAATTGAGCTGGTTGACGGCCCGTTCGATTTTTTGAGTCATCTGATCGATTTTCCCACTTTCTTTTAGCTGCTGGAACTGGGCTTCCCCACCTTCCATCAAACTAAAGAAACCGTGTATGATGTTTTCTGTGTTACGCGGAACATCTTGTCTAGTAAACGGATCCATACCAATCAATACGGTGATGAGGAAGTAACCCCGTTGTTCCCTTGCAAAGGCACTTAGCCTGCTCAGCAGGGCATCCCTTAGAATGGCCAGCAACTGTATCATGGCATCCGTGATAAACGAGGTGATGCGCGCGATAGGAGTCAAGAAGGCCTGTGCAATTTCATTGAAGGTCTGTACAGGATGGAAGAGCGACTCAAATGTCAAGGCATCCCAAAGTACGTCAAAGATGTTGCCCACATCGGAAATCAAGGAAAGCGCGAGATCAATGCCTCGATCGATCCAAGCGGCACATTCGGCAAAGATGCCGTTCTCTTCCATTTGCCCTTTGATCTGGGTGCCGCGATCCCCAAGTGCCTTTAAACCGGCATTTAGAATATTGGTTCCGTTACGATCTACCGGTTCCTTGGTTACGGGGTCTTCCCCTAACAAGACGGTCAACAAATCCCAGGCATCCGGGAAAAACTCCTTGACAATGGTGGCCATGGTACTGATCGCAATGTCTGTGACCATGGAGAGGAAATCACCACCAACATCCGCGACGAAGTCAACGATGTCGGTGACAATTGATCGGAACAGGTCGGCCACATCGTTCATCACCCGCTCTGGATTGCCCACATCGTCGATACTCAACCGGTTCCAGAAATTCTCGAACCGGGTCTCGACATTGGCAATGAGGTTGGTGAATCTTGCAACGGACTCAAATAGCCAATTGGCAACGGGATTGATCGCCTCAAAATAGTCCAATACCCATTTTACCATCGTGCCCCCGATAGGAATAATGTCGAGTACGGCATCCAATAGGGTGAGGGGCGTTTTATTCACATTCCTGCCGGTAATGGGGTCATAGCCAAGAATGTAACTCAAAAGCGTGTACCCAGGAATTTCGACCACAAAATCCCGGACCCTATCCAACAACCAATCCTTGGCCGCTTCGAGCCCTTCCTCGATCAAATCCGCTACATCAGACGCTAGGCCGGAAACGGCATTCCATGCATCGCCCAACCAACCACCTTGGATCATGGTTCCCGGGGACTTGTTTCGTACCAGGGTAGCAGCGGGAGCAATGGGTTTGGTCTGAATATCGGCAGCTCCATCATCGGTTTCATAGTCAACCCCCATAGAGGCAAATCCGCCAGAACTACCCGTTTCGGAACGCTGTATCGTTTCTTCCTCCTGTTCTTTTTCAGGATGTTCCGATTTGGCCTGTATCATTTCCTCTTCCTCCTCTTTCTCGGCTCCTTCCGATTTTGCCTGCAATCCTTCCTCCTCGGTTTTACTTTCTGCTTTTCGACTAACGTTGTATTTTAGTTTCCGTAGTTCCTTGAATGTTTTTGGTTCGGTCTCTTCATCGCCATGCCTTGCATCCCGGAGTTTTCCGGTTTTGGCCACCAGGGGATTATAGAATGCCTGCCAGTTACTGATATCATGGGTCTGTACCTGGACCTCCCCTCCCAGGTTATCATCTCCGGCCGTGTTGCCGTTTACGCTTTTTACCCTATTAGGACCTTCCATACCCACTACTAGACCGTAGTGGGAACGTTTTTGTTTGAATGCCAAATCTCCGGGTTTCGGGGTGTACCCTGAAGGATATACCGATTCTTTTGGAATGAACTCTTCCCCTAATTTCCATTTAGGCATGGGTATACCGGCCTTGTTCAAGGCCCAGAAGGCAAAGATTCCACACCAACTGGGCATGGCATCGCGATTTTCTTTGACGTTGGGATCCGGTTGATTGGGCACCTGCCCCGGAATGATGGCTTTCTTTTTAATGTGTGGTCTGTAGACGACCCCTTTTTCCCCGGTGGGTCGGCTAACAATTTTATCCTTTCCGAAGGTGGTCTCAAAATATTCGATGAGACGTTCCCAACCATAGCGATAGCCATCTGACCCTTCTTTGTTGGCGATGACCTTTCCCTGCTCTGCCTGGGCCAGCTCAACAGCAGCCGTTAGCTGAGGTGCTACCTGTCTTTGAAGAATGGATTTGCGCTGTACGGCGGTGAAGATGTGTTTTCGCTGTAATTTGGCCATAACAGGGCTTGCCCCTTGCTGTATGGTATGTGTTAATTCATGCGCAAGAAGTGTCTGTCCCGCTTTTGAATCGGGATCGTATTTTCCGCTGTTGAAGTAGATATGGTTTCCGTAGGTAAAGGCATGCGCGTTTACTTGCTTACTCATCTGCTGAGCGCTCGTGTCGGTATGTATCCGCACACTACTGAAATCTGCCCCGAAACGGGTCGACATGAAGTTTCCAACGGACTTGCCCAAGGGCCTACCGCTGGAGGTTGAACTGTGCAATTGACTTTGGAATTGCGCGGCGCCACCCGGGGGACCACGGCCACTCAGCTGTATCACATCCGAGTGGTACATCGCAGGTGACCGTTGTTTGGATTTGGTTTGAAGGCTTTCTTCCTCTTCTTCGGAAGAAGTCTGCAAGGTAGTATTTGAATTTCGTTGAACAGTATCGGCCTGTTTTGTCTCGATGGCTGGTGATTCTTCCTCCTCATCCATCATTCGCTGCACCGAGAGGGAAGCGGTTTGAAGGGTTTCTTCCTCCTCTTCCTTGGATTCTTCCATTCGCTGTACCTCGGGGACAGCGGTCGGGGCCAGATCGATTTGTGTTTCAGGCATATTGACGACACGTTCGGCGACCAAGTCCGCTTCTTTTTCGAAGTGGTCGTCGGGCCGGTTCACCTTTAATTTAGGTTGTATGGCAGGTTGAAAAAAGGTTGGTTCAGGGGTAGGGGACACCGGCTCTTTTTGGGGTCCAAAAAAAGCTTGCTCCGTTTTGCGTTGAACGCTCAGAGCGGGTTTTGCCGTTTTTTCCGCTGTTGAAAACAAGGGGCGTTATTAACTTTTATTCCATTCCACAAAGAGGATGTTTGGCATCCAATCGTACTTTATTGTCGTATAGTTCCAAGGGATATAGTTGAGTAAAATATCTTCCGTTCGTTCGGTGATGTAGAGGTAGTCAAAGCCATTTTTGGTCTTTAATGTCCCTTGCCTCATCAAGAAAGTAGCCTGGAGTCCGGCCGGACTGGTATTTTTCAATGCCTCCCAATGGCCGATGACTGACTTTAACAACTCATTGATCTGGGCATCCCGTTTTTTTGAGGGCCTGATATTTGTAGCGCAATGGGTTCCCGGGGCCATTCCCGCCAGCACCTTGGGTAAGGTTAATTTCCATTCAAGGGCGCTGGTTTCCCCGGTGGCGAGGTAATGTAAAAGCATGGGTATGCTACTTCTTCTTCTCAGCTGCCCGTTAGTACCAATATGTCCCAAATTTCTGAGGAATTTGGGGAGAAAGGGTGCGAGCAATACAAGACCTGCCTGCCCTACATGGGCACCTTTTTCAATAAGCGGTGACGGTTCTTCCCCAAACCCCTTTTCGCGAACAGGGGCTTTTGTTTTTTTCAACTCGGTTACCGATTCATAAAAGGCCACTTTCATTTCTTGCTCCACTTCTGAGGGAAACCTAAGCTTTTTCCGTGTGAGCCCTTTGGAAACTTGTAGGCCTCTTAGAAGTCGAAATAGTAGGGGTTGTAAATTGTTTCCATTAGTGCCTAGTGTGAGGAAAACCCGGTAATAGAATTCCTCTAGATGAATTGGTTTAAAATAATCTGGGTGGTCCTGAATGAACCGTAGAGCAATTTTCAACTTATTCGAAGCCGCTTTGCCCAGTATTCGATCGAGCAGTATGCCTAAACCCCTGAGGCTTCTCAAGTTTGACAAGCGGTTAAATGCCCCCTCGTTACGAACGGTTTTAAAAAGTTGCTCCCTTAACCGCTTGTTTTCGGGAATGGTATCATATAAAACATTCACAAGATTATTCCAATGTTCATCGGTATAGTAGGTCGACAACTGTCCTGTTCTAATAAAATCAAGTACAATTGTAGCCTGGTATTCGGAAACAGCTGTCTCGGTCGTATCGCTTTGCCGAATGGCCTTTTTTAAACCATTGTATACCTTGTCCCAAACAATAGCCTGTATGTTCGATGGGTCCGAGAAAAAATCGGATTCCTGGTCTATGACAATATCTAACTCCAAAGTGGGAATCTGGACCATCGCGTCGGTGGCCGTCAGGTCTTCCGCATGATGGTCAATGGCTTTCAGGACATTTGTTTTGGCCCAGGAAACGAAAGCATCTCCGTTTCCCATATGGAGTGGTAGGGAGCTCAACTTAAAATGAAGCTCTGCGTTATCGATGGTATTTTGTGGTGCTACCGTCATATTTTAAACCGCCAATTCGGTAAGGATTTTGACCAACGCCTTCAAGAAATCGATGTACTTTGTTTTATGAGGGGTCTCGGTCTGCGTTTTTTGAAATTCTTTAAGGGTCGCCTCCAGCATCGACTGAAGAATTTCCTTTTCATCATCCTTGAAATCAATCTGCCCCCTCCACGAACTGAGATGGCCGACCATAATTTTTAAGGTATTCCCGGTTTTTACCTTGGCCTTGTCTATATCTTGATTCTGGCAACATGCATAGAATTGAACAAGCATTAATAGTACTTCATAAAGCATGAGGGCAAACCGTCTTAGTTCCGGCTTGGTCTGCACCATGGCATTTAGAATCCGCAGCATTTTCTGGATGACGGAAATCGAAAGGTCTGCAACCAATTTTTCAAACTGTTCTTTCTGCAGGAGGTCTTTAATTTCCGCAAACTTATTGATGAATGCTTCCACCAGCAACGCATATCCATCGACAGCATCCTTGAACTTGTCCGAGCTCACTTCGTCCAGCACTTTAAATTTATCCGCGATAGGACCAATTGGGGTACAGCTGCGTTCTTCGTCCGGAGTGTCTTCAAAAGAAACCGGCAAGGGTTGTGATTCGTTCTGGCAAGGACCATTCCCAGCTTTTAAGGTTACTGTGGCTGTTTGTAAATTCCCAAAACTGATGGGTCCGGGATCTCTGTCGGTAGAAGACTGTCCGTTCCCAAAATTCCACTGATAACTGTCCGCAAATTTGGTATCATTTTTAAAGGTGACCACCTTGTTCACATCATCCTTTGTATCGATTGCAATGCTTATTTCTGGCTTTTTGAAGACCGTCACCGTGATATTCTTTACATCGGCATTTACGGTATAGGTGATGACCACTTCTCTCGATGCGTCATTACCATCGGGTTTGAAATTGGTCGGATTGAATTTTTCATCGGTTGGTACAACGGTGCCATCCAATTTTAATTCGCCTCCCTCGGGGGCCAACTTAATTTCGTAATCGGTGTCGTCATCCTCACAATATTCCCTTAGTTTGATGTCCAGGCGAACATTTGTTTCCCCCGGGCCTGGCTCTTTGTCCCCCATGACGATGAAATTCATGGCCATGCAGGACGATTTGCACATATTGGGTACAAAGAAATCCGCAATGACGGTGCCTTCGGGAAATTCATTCACCAAGGCGGCCAACTCCTTATCGGTAAACGAATCCTTGCCAGCTGCGTCGGCAATCTCAAAAATATCATCGAGGCCTTCCGCCTTAACGGATTCCCCTCTTTTTCGGTAGTCTAGAATTGGGTTGCGTCCCGCTTTTTCAACACTTTTTCTAGCTTTAAGGTTGTTCATACTAAATCCAAAATCTCCTTCGGCTGAATTGCGCGTGGTGGAAAAGTTTCCATTGGGTGTAAAGCGTTCCGGGCCATCGGTATCAATAGCCGAGACTACTCGCCTCTCGTTGGTTAGCGCTACTTGTCTTATTTCAGGTTTATCGGTATATACAAGTATCAGGGTACCTCCGGTGGTGGTTCCGGCTTTGTGTTGTACTCCGGGATTTTTAAACGCATATAACGCGAACGTCTGGTTTGCGATAAATAGCACATAGTTGATGAGAAAATTTCGGAAAAGAACGTTAAAGACGTCGGCCTTGCATATCCGGATAATGGCATCCAAGCTTTCTTCCCACATGGCAGGCAATTCAAAATCCGGAATATTGTCTAAAGCCAGTAACATCACCGCGGCTACCCCCGAAGCATCTTCTAGCCGCTGTGTTAGGGTATTTATTTGGAGCTGTACCAACCCATCAGGGAGGGCTTCATAAATTTTTTCCAAATAGTACATCAAATAAATGGGGCTTAATAATTGGGCCTGTGCCGCGAGACCAACAGTCGCTGCTTGGCTCATGAAAGCTTGTGGGGTAATGTAGGGCTGATTTTTTAGTGGTGCGTAGAATGCATCGAAATCCGCTCCGTAAGTATTTGCAAAAGTTCTATAATTTGGAAACTCTTTTCTTACCAAAGTCGATTGGGGTAGATTGGTCGTAGCAACGGGAGGGGCCTGGGCATCGAGCTTTGGTAGATTGTAAAAATATGCCATTACCTTTATTATGGTACATCTCAATTCCGCGGCATGGGCATCGTATTGCGATTCAATATCGGCAAAGTAGCATCGTAGGTCAGCTGCAATATCCTTATTTCCGCTAATTAGATCGGCCAAACTGTTCGTGCTGGTAAGGAGACTTTGTATAAGGGCAAAAATGTCCCCGTTCAAAGCAACCACATCCATTGGCAGACGCTTTTGATATCGAACGCTGTTCACCTCGGCCAATGCATTTTTCCAATTCATCCCAATATGCCCCTCGACCCTGAGAAAATTAAAGGGTTCGAGGTCATAGTTTAATGGGTCTTTAAAATAGGGGTCGTTCGTATATTGATCGGCATCGTACGACAGGTTGTTTTTTCCTTTCCCGAGCTTGGATTTGCTAAAGTTCCAGTGGTCGTACAATTCGTTCGGGCCATTAAAGATGTCGTAATAATAAGGTATGGCCTTTTCCGAAAGGGGGATACTCCCGTAGCTGCTAGGGGTTATCCTTACGCCAAGGGGCTTGTTGGCGGAGCCAATAACCGCTCTAGGGTTACGGAGCTTTTCAATTAGTAAGGCGATTTTCTTTAGTAGAAACTTTATTCGTTCCTCGGAACAGCAATCGCATGCAAACGCAGGAGATTGAATCCAATGATGTCTAAAACCAAGCGGTGGAGCGATCGCGTTTCCCAAGATGAGGTGTCTCGGAAATAAATCTTCGTTAGGACAACAAAGGGCCAGACAGTCGTTGCACATTTTGCGAAGTTCCTGGTAAGCCATAATTAGATCTGAGAAGAAGTCAAAGTAATATTGCACATGCAACAACTGTTGCGCGTTGATACCGCCGTTGAACAAAAATGAAAACCTGTTTTTGAGTCCGCTGAACGGATTGTTTGGGTATTCATCCTTGATGTAATAACCCAAGGAGGCATAAGCGGCCCCAAGTACGTTTTCGACATTCAGCATAAAATCGCTGGTCAATACATTGAGAAAGTTTTTTAGGATGGCCGGGGAACTCAATAGCAGGGTGGCGGGCACATTGTATTTGGGCATTTTGATCTCTGGCCATTCTACACAGGAAGGTTCATGCAGGAACGGATCTTCGTCCCCTCCAAAGATGAGGTTGTCGATATCTTCCTGAGCCACAAGTAGCGGTCTATGCGTCACTTCTACGGTGCATCCCTTATCATCACAGGAATCGGGATCGCAGTTTTTGTTGTCTACCTTTAGCAGCTCCACAAAAACGACCACCACTTTATCTTCCAAAAAATCTGATGTAAGTGGTTTTTGGATTTCCGCCGCCCCGTCGTTGTGCAAGAGGTTCAAAGGAAACTTTTGGGTAGTATCCGCATTCAAAAAGGGCTCATAAAAGAATTCCTGTTCCGCTGAAAATTCATCATTGTAAAAGGTGTAGGTGGTTTCGGGAAACGGTACCAAATATCCTTTTGAGGTGACACCCACCCCATGGGAGATGGTCAACTCCGTACCATCGTCGTTTACACTTACTTCCATACCACATAGGATACCGATACCGATCAGGGTGGTCCTGGTAAGTCGTTGTTGGTCTTCCAAATAGCTGAACATTTGATTGAGGCTTTTCTCTGTAAGCACTTGATCTGCTACAAATTTTGGATACCGATCATGTTGAATAGATTGTGCCATAAGATTGTATTTTAGATGATAGTGCTATTTAACCGAACCCTGTTTTCATCGTCTCCATCTTCGCAATCGTGCAAGGTGGCCTGAGGGTACACACTTTTTAAATTTTTAAATGTTTCTATAAGTTTTACCAGCTTATCGTGCAAATCGATTTTATCGGGCTCCACTTTTGCCAGTTCGGAAAGCCAATCGCAATAATCTGTTTCGAATTCCTGTAATTGTTCCTCGGATACCCAGCAAATCTTTACTCCGAGGTGTGCCGGTGTTTCCAAACGGATGGTTTTTTCGGCGAATCTCCTAAATGCGATTCCCCCATTTGCAACACCCTGCTCCCCATTCAGCACTACGGTGATTCTAAAGGAGTAGGGGTCTTCCTCACCGCACAGGACGCAGTCCTTATCGATACAGATGGGGAGAAAGGGATCGCCCTCGGGTATTGTAATGGAAGGTGCATTTCTTGGGCGCAGCAGTATATGTTCCACTACGTAGACTTTTTCGCTGAGCACGATGTTGTCAATGAAACTTTCGATGCTGTCCTTGTGATTATCGGCATCGGCCTCAAGTGGAAATAGTTCCGGGGCCGTGGCGATGAGGTCTCCGTCTGTGTTTTCCAGCTGCACTGCAAATTCGGGACCGTCTGCGACTACGGAGAGGTGTGTTTTCAAGGCCAACTGTTCCAAGGCAAGTCCCACCGCGTCTTTCAGTTGATTTCGTAGATCGTACTCTTGGGATACGTCGCCGAACCCAATACCATGTAAGAGAGGTTTCCCAAGCTCATCTTCCAGAGTCCAATTCCCGTCCCATTTGCCGGAAACGTTTTTTGTTACCTCATATCGCACAAAGGAATGGGCGCCATTTAGGCCCAATACCACCCGTATGCGTTCACTTAGGCCAGCGGTATTTTCCGGGTGGCATACCATGGTTTCGTCTTTGTAATTGAATGCTTTGGCCCGATTGGAGGAAATTACCGGGAACTTTTCCAGAAAATTGATTTTGTCAAAAATAAGTTCCTCCTCTGCTTTTTCCTCAGAGCCATAGGCTTGGTAAAGCATTAATGCATAGTCGCTGAACGACTCTGAAAAGCGCGCTAGCAAATGGTCAAGGAACCCGTTTCTACGGTCTAGGAACTCGTTCCGGTTTTCTAACAAATCGTGGAAGGCGTTTTCATCGATAGCTACGTACAGTTCGGAAACCCCTTTTAGCTCTTCCTCGGCGAAAAGCCCCGCAAAATAACTTTTGGAGATGGTGGGGTTGATAGACAGGATATCCTTAAACCGTTCGAGTTGCTTCAGAAATACCGATAACAAATGTTCAAATAACAGTAAGTATGCCTTCAACTGTTTGGCATGCGCCTTGCGTTCCAGGGAGGAAGGTTCCTTTAATCCATGGGGTCCTACACCGTAGGTTTCAGGCAAATGATATTGCATGGGATAATGACCATTGTGGTCGATATAATCCCCTTTTGGAACTTCAAGGTCATTATCGGTCTGTTCTACCTTATTTTGCTGGCGGATGCCCTTCCATAATTGTAAGGTATCGTGCAATTCGTCCTGGTATGGGAGAAAGGGCAAATCGTTCTTAAAGACCAGTACCTTTGAAGCATGGATGTACAAACGTGGTTGATGGCCCGGCTCGATATGAAGTTCCCACGGCTGGGACTCTACCAAATTACCTGCATCATCGTATCGGGTCAGCGCTATGTTCTTTACAGCCACGATACCTTCCACATCCATTAAGATGTTGATGATGTCCGAGGTGTAAATAGTGGTCCGTAAATCGGAATTATCCAATTCTTCATCCAACACGAATCCATGATCTAGTTTTGGACCTTGGAAAATCTCCTCGGTGTATTTGCCATCGGAAAGTAACTCACTCAAGGTATAAAACTTGACGACCGGATTTAAATACTCCGTAATCAAATAATAGGCCTCCCCCAGTACCGCCTCGATATCGGCGTCGGCGCTCATCTCGATATCGGCACAGAGCCCAACGTCTACTACCGGTACCGTTGTAATGTTGCAATAGTCTTCCGCCAGGTTTCTATGGGCTTGTAGTACCGCGGTTGCCGCTTCGACCGCTTCGTTCGCTTTTTGAAGCTGATAGAGGTATTGGCTAAAGGGTCCGGTGACCGTCGTATCCTGAAATATGGTTGCAATGTCGCTTTTTTGGATGGTATTCCTCCCTTCTCCGGTCTTGAACCAGATTTTCACCGGTAGTTCTACCAAGCTAACGACTTCCGATCCAGGGTTTGTGTCAACGGTGTAGGTTACATCCACCCGTAACGGATCCCGAAGGGCTTTGTAGAATACGGCATCGGCTACGTCGAGGTTGTAGTTGGTAGGTACAATCGTTACTGTTTTGATATCGCCTGTCTTAATGACATTCATCAACGCGGTATCCAACTGGGCGATATGCCAGGGACTAAAACGGATTTCGGCCGTAGCCCTCTGTTTACCTCCGTCGAAGGAAAATTGATGAAATATCTTGCCACCGTTCAGATCTCCGTACTGTGAATCGACTTCGAGCTCTAATAAGGCATCCCAAAATCCCCTGATATGAATCGGGTGTTCCGTTTCCCCATAGGTGAGAACGCTATCCTTGCAATCGCCATAGAACCCTGGGTGGCAGGGGCAGGGGGTACATTGCATCCAAGCATTGGCAATACCGGGTCGATCAATGACGACCTTGCGCCAATCGTTATTCGTGAACGGATTGATAGTGAGTATTTCACGGGCGGTATAAAAACATTGGTCATCCCATTTGACTTCCTGATCGGTTCTGTAGGCCAATAAATCTTCAATGGAAAACCCCAATTTAAACCCAACTTCGGTTTGGGCAAAGCAGAGCAGTTCCAAAAGGGTGATCCCGGGATCGTGGATGTTATAATCGGTCCAGTAGGCGCTGCCTAATTTTTCAATCAGGTCGATTCCTTTTTTTCTTAGGGTAGCATAGTTCTCACTCTCCCTGAAATCTGGATTTTTTAATATGGTTACATGCTCATTCATCGTTACAATCTATCTCGGAAACTGTTTCGGGGGCCTTTAGACCCACTGCTAAATCGTGTTCAATGGCCGGAACCGAAACCAAAATAGACCTTGCCGTGGAGGCGATGACTTCATCTACTTTGGTGGTTTCCCCGGAGGATTTGATATGGAAGAGTTCAAAGTCGGTCAAGAAATCGACATAGGGTAATTCTTCAATAAAATCGATCAAGACCGATTGATGCACGCTGCCTCCAAAATTCAGGTCGGTATCGGAGGCAAAGGCCCACGGACTAAGGAAATTCATGATATCGTTTTGAATTACCCCTTTGTAGTAGTTGATATCGGGAAACTCGTCCCTTAAGGTAATCGAACACTTTACCTTTACTTCTTCAAAATCGGGTTGTGCCGTATGAATCTGAACCTGGCAGGAAGACCGTTGCCTTAAAAATTCCCCGATGTCCTTTAAAGTACTCTTCTTGGTATAGGGCTTTAGGGGATCGATGTCATTTCTATTCGCCAGGTCGGGTATGGTGATAACGGAAACGTGCCCTGGCGCCACCTCGTTATACACTAAAGTTCCTTCGCTGAGCGAACCTGTGATTTTGGTGTGGTTCAAACACTTCACCTTATAGATTTCGGGAAAAGACTGAAGTATCAGACGTTCAAAATCCCAAATCATAATGGCCCTATCCTTGTGTCGTAACCGTTCGGAGGCCCTAAGGTAGAATGCTTCGTCGTCTTCGGTGGGTTTTCCATCAAAACTGGTATAGGGCTGCTCTATTTTTTTGACCTTCGCTTCGGGTAATTGAAGTTTCTTGATTTCTCCTGCGGCCGTCAACATCGATTCGTATTCCTTGGTGTCTGGTATCACCCGCTGTACCTTGATGGCGTTAGGGTAGATACCGATGATTTTGGCTACCGCATCGGGGGCCTCTTTTACCGAACATCGAATCCATATAAGGGTATTCTCCAAGGCGGTATGTTCCAGGCTTGCGTCTTTTGGGATGATAAAATTGATAATTCCCGATTCGATCAAACCACTGGTATTGTCGCCGACGCCATCTTCGTCGAAGGTCTTCCACACATTATTTTCACCGAGATATTCCCAAAAGAGGTGTTCCTCCGGTTTTTCCAGTAACGGGGCCTCGCTTCCTTCCTGTAACTGAAATAGGATGGATTGGGTATCCCCGGGAGCTAAATTTTCCAGTCCGATAAACAAACTGCCTTGGGGCTTGTAGGTGCCACCGGTTTTGCTTAGAAACTTGGGCACTAATTTTGGATTTGTTTTCTGCAGTGCCTTGTGTTGTTCGCTATCGCCAAAAGGACCTACATGATAAAACTCGAGGGGCCTGTTTTTGAAGGTGGTGGTACTGGAAGTGTTGATATTCAGTTGACAACTGGCTTCGTAGCCGATGTTAAACGCTTCTAAAGTGGGTTTGTAAGGGTACTTTGGAGCGGTGATCGTATTCCCTTCAACTTTGGAGTAACTGATCAATGCATTGTAATAGTCCCGATGCCCAAAGTCATGGTTTAGACTTATTTTCAAAAAACCTTTACTGGAATTTGCTCCGTAGGTTTTCCAGTCTTCGTCTTTGGATAAGAACATTTCTTTTTCCGTGGAACCGGACAGATTTAGTTCCAAACCGACTTCCTGGGACACACTGCTACTTGACGACGGGATAAATACGCTTTTTTCGTCTTGAAGCTCTTCCCATTTGTTTTTGCTAAGCTTCAGGATTTTGATATTTGGAGTGACAGGGCCCGCAACACTGTTGAAGGATACGTAGGGTGCGCCACCATATCCATCAAAATCGATTGCACCCGTGTCTATGGTTCCCGAAGTGGTAAGCGGTAAATCTTTCCACTTAAAATTCAGTTGTAGTTTGGCCCCCGGCTTGTAAAAAATCTCATCACTACCGATAATAAAAGAATTGCCGACGGTAGGCTCCGGACCCCAAGGATGGAACGGTTTGGAAGGGTTCAACGGACTTGCATCGTTATGTAATTCGAGGTTTTTGACGCCTTTTTCGTTATAGCTACCGTTAATATCCCCGACCCTGACATTTAGAAGTACCGAATAGATCAAAGTATCGCTCAGGGTACTGTACGGAAAGTTTGAACCATCGGTATGATTCAAGACAATTTTCAATACCGGTTCGGTGGCGGTAAGACTTCCCATATGTACCTCCTTGTCGTAAGCAACAATAGGGTCTTTATCGGCCGGGATGGAAAGTACGAATCTCATCTGGTTTAGGGAGGGCCCGGTCTGTGTAGCAAGCGTATCGAGTTCCAACCATTCCTTTTCGGTCGTGATATAGGCACGGTATTCTGTATTACTTAACGTAAGCGACTTGCTCAAGTTCAGGGTCAAGGTGATTTCCCGCTCACCTTCCCTTAATCTTAAATAGTGGGAGGCAATGGCAAAACCAACTTCTGCTTTCGGCATGTTGATATGGGCCAATTCCGCATTTACATACTCTTTTATATGAAAGGGATGCCAAGCAATGACATCATCGGCCAGTTCCGCGCCCAGACCATCGGCACTGTTGATTATCGGAGCCGCAAATAGCCTCCCATCATTAATTTGGGTTCCTATAGTATCTTCCGGTCCACCGTAATACAGGGCGGCCAGATGTTTGATTTTAGCTTTGTTGAGCACAGTTTCACGAATGCTCTCATAGGTAATGATGTCACCATTGTCGTCTTTGGGCCCTAGAAATACGGTAGCATCCTTTACTGCATAGGTTGCCGTTACCTTGTTTAGTTCCATTACCAAAAAGGCGGCATCCGGGGATTGCGCCAAGGGTTGTAATCGGAGTACGTTTTTGTAGTAGAAATCCAAATGTCGTCCTGTGAGCTCATTTAAATGGGCTTTAGTATCTTCCAATAACTGCAGCCAAGTGAGGTAAAGTGCGTAATTCGGTTGGTGCTCAGGCCAATCGGTGAGGTACTTACTGAGATATTTCTGGGAATGCCTTGTGATAAAGGTAGCAGAAGCACTGATCTCATCCAGAATGCTGGTGAAGAAATTGTGCTGGGTCACATATTTGATGCGTTTTATAAAACTGGTTTCACCTCCGAAAATAGATTCATCTGGCAAAATCAGACCGTAATAAGTGGCGAAGTCCAAGCTGGCATCGTAACGCGCGCCATTTAAGTCGGATAAACCGGAGGCAATGAAAGCTTCGTGTGCAACGAGCGGCTCATGAAAGATTTCCAGGTCGCTCTCCGGGCCGGTAACGATCAAAACTTGCCCCGTGGGCGGATTGAGCGAAACTTTGTAGTAACTGAAGGCCCTTGATTCCAACGGTAATAACTTGGCACGAATATGATGTAAAAGGATGCTGTTGTATTCGGTATCGGTTTGGGTCAATTTAAAAAGACGGTCCACCACGCTGAAATAGGAGAAGATGATATCGAAAAGCTCGGTATATTTGCCCTTGAGGCCAACGTCCTCGGTTTCCAAAAATAACAGTACTTCCCTGATGTATCTTGACAGCTGCTCCGGAGAATAGCTGGCCACCAATGCCAACTGTGCACTGATATTCGAGTGAAAGAAAGGTTTCATAGTACCTACACTCGCATTGTTGGAGGCTGTATACCCTACATGATCCGAAAATTTAGCTGCCCAAACCATCCAGTCTTCGGTAGATTTATCCAGAATCTCCACTGAAGTCGGACTGAGTTTTGCCAAGGCCCTTTGGCCTTGACTGGTGCCGTTTCTAATCAATGGATTTTTATTTTTTGAACAGTCGCTCATTTTAGACCGCTAATGGATGATTGATGGTTAGAATATTCATTTCCGTTGCTTCTTCACTATAGAAGGGGAATACAAAGTTGAACCTGCTGTTGGTGGCACTGACCACGTACTCTAGGGAGATTAACAAAACACCTTCGTTTTGCCTGGAGTCATCCAGGGTAATTTTCTTGGCCTCTATCCGGGGTTCGAAATATAGGATGGCCGTTTTTATTCGCTCCTTGATCATGGTTTTGGTACCGGTATCCAGCGATTCAAACAACAAAGGTTCCATATGACAGCCATATTTGGGCTGCATCACCCGTTCCCCTGGTCTGGTAGTCAGTAAAATCTCCAGGCTTTTTTGGATATCATCATACAATTTGGTGGTTTCTACCCGTCCCGTCTCGCGATTGAACGATGGAGGGAAACTCCATCCTACCCCTATAAAACTATTCGCATTTTCCATTGCCATTTCCTTATCCGATTAAAACTGTAGGGGCCCCTGCGACGATGGTTCCTCCATGGGCCGTTGAATCCCCCATGCGGGCAGCAGGCATCCCACCGATCATGACGGTCGATGATCCCGCGATAATCGTATCTGGCGGGCCGACACAGGTACACATATCTCCCACACGTGCCGCCGGCATCCCCCCGATCAATACCGTAGCTGCCCCGGGAGGTAAGATAGGTCCGCCCACATGGGGTACGCCACCGGGGTTCACCATTGGACAAACATGCATATCGGTTATTCTTGCTGCGGGTGCTCCCATATTTTCTAATTTAATTGTAGAATACTTCCTTTTACCGTTGTGGCTCCGCTAGATGATAATTCAGCCGCTGCGCTTCCCTCGAATTTCGCATTGGCTCCTCCCTTGATTTCAGCATTGGCGCCCGATTCCATTTGCAGGTTCACAGAGGCATTGAGCTTGACATCCTTCATGCTTTCTATTTCGATGCCGCTATTGTTCATAATCAACTTGTTACCGTTGCTGTCTTCCAACGTAATACTGCTGTCATCATCGTTCATAAAGAATTTGTGGCCCCCGGGGGTTTCCAACAAGATCGATTTTTTATCATCATCAAATAGTAATTTCAGTCCCTCCCTTGATAGGTAACCTTTCTCATGGTTGTCGTCGGCCGCAGGGAACGGGGCGGTGTTTTTGCTGCTATGTACTTTCCCTAAAATGACTCCGAAACGTGGGTCGGCATTCAAGAATCCGACAATCACCTCATCCGCGATTTCCGGACGGGAGACCCAACCTCTGTTCTCGCCGGCATCCAAGGAACAAAGCCGCATCCAGGTACCTTCATCGCTGTCGTGTACCATGGGCAATCGCACCTGAATCCGCTCCTCGGCATCGGGATCCTCAAGGGCCGTCACGATACCGATATGCAATCCCTGTACGGCCGGAAGTAGACCCGATGCGAGTGGCTGTTCGAGCTCGAATTTTTCCGCAAATCGCTCCGGAACTTCACCGAACTGAATGAACGTTTCCCAATTTCCTTTTTCTATATGATGGCGTACTCCGGATACCATTACTTTTCCCTCAAAACGTTCCCCTACATTTTGCAATTCGATTAGTTGCCCAGGTAAAGGGGTGTGAATACCGTCGATTTTGAGCTTTCCCTTTATTTTGGCCAAACGCTGCTTTTGCAAGGTGCTATTGGCCCAAATTTGGAGTTCTTCGGCACCCAAGGCGGCATGCCGTATCTCAAGCTCATTATTATCGGTGGTGGCCGCCAAATCCGTGGCGGCCAGGTTTCCCGCCGCCGGTACCCCTGGGTCTTGGGCTTCACTGTTAACGGCCTCTTGATCCGCCGGACTCCAGCCGATCGATTTCAGGGCCTCGTACTGGTGTCTGGCATCGATTTCCGCATCGAGTTCCTTAATGGTGGCACCGTATGCCAAGGTCAGGACCGGTTCCTGTGAAAAATCGGGTGCCTTAAAACCAACGGTAGTGCCTTCCGTGGTGGTTATCCAAAAACCATTTTCCTCGGCCCTACATGCCATAAAGTCCCAATCGGTGCAGTTGAATTGCACTACCTCTTTATGGGTCATTTGTGTACTATCGGCTTTAAGCGTCAATCCGTGATCGCGACAAAGTTGATCTGCGATTTCATCATCCTTGGTATCATGGAAATAGTTGTTGTTGAGCTTGGTGGTCATCTTAATCGCTTCGTGCCTGCATTCTACCACCAAAGCGGAAACGTTCTTTCTTACTTTTATGCTGTGCTTTACCGTAATACCCTTAAAGACCGTTTCCTCGTCGTTTTGATACCCCGCCTGTATTTCAATTGGTTTGCCGGGCACGAGTTCCTCACTATTACTGGTAGTAAAGCCCTGTTCCGCCGCCGAACCATCCTGTAATAAAACAGTAGCCTTTGTAATACTATTGATTTCCTTTTGTATAACAATGCTCAGTACTTTGAACTGTTCTGAAATTTTATTGCCATCGACCAAAATCGTAAAGGTGGAAACCGATTTTGGTGCCGTACTCGGTATGGTATTCACTTCGCTCATGCTACAGGGGTGTTTTTCGTGATGGGAGGAAAAAAGATTTCGGTTCCCGGTGGGAGATTTCTAAAATTGGGGAGTTTATTGACTTGTGCTACTTGTAAATAGTAACTGGAACTTCCATAAATTTTGTAACACATCATCGGCAGGGTATCCCCTGACTTTATCAATCGATAATGGGTCATATCGGGCGATTCCCTGCGTTCCTCCGCCGTTCGTAGGTTGTCTTCGACGCTTCCGGTAAAGGTAACCTTGCATAGGGCCCTGATAGGCTTCCCGTCGGGGTTGAAGAGCTTGAAATTGATATTGAGTCCGGTACAACGCCCTTTGAAAAGCAAGCTTCCCCAGAGTACTTGGAAGTGTTTCGGTTCATGGATATCCCCCTCGTATTTGAGCAAAAGATCTCGTAATTCGGTGATATCGTCCTCGATCGATTCCCTTGGCTTGCCATCGATGATCCCGGAACTATCGATCAATAATTCAAAGGCAAATTCCTCTGGCTTTTTGACCGAGAAGCGTTGCTGCGAGCTACTGGTGCCCTGTCCCTGACCATCCTGATACTCTACCTTATAGTCCAATGAATAAGTCTCCGGGTTGAGCATTGCCGTAAAGGTTTCCTGTTCACTGGGCGCATCGGAATAGTCCGCATTCTTAAAGGCGATTATTTTAAGTTTTTCCAGTTTTCCAAGTGCCATTATCGTTCTTTTTTATCCTCCATGATTCGCATAACTTGCTCTACGACATCTTTTGCCAGTTTCTCGGGATCGGCCTTTTTACCAGCATCCTGTTCTGAAACAGGGGTACTACTACCTTCTCCTCCTTCGGACTTGGCTTGATTGACAGTGATACTCACTTTTAAATGGTTAATTTTCAAAGACATCCTATCCTTTTTGAACGGTGAAATAATTGTAGGCTATTTCGAGGGTTTCGACCATGACTGAATTCTCACTTGCGTTGAGATCGCTGACATTCCATTTTCGAGGCCAGGCTTTGAAGACCTTCCAGGTCATGAGGGGGTCATGGTCGCTATTCAGGAGGCTGATGTTCATTTCGGCAGGCTCGTACTCCCTATCGTACAAGGCACTTTTCACCCACTTGATAAGTTCTGAATCGAGCAGTAACCCTCTTTTTAGGGAAAGGTCCGAGAATTTACTTCGGCCTGGGAGTTTGTGCTCGAACAAGTTTTGGCCGCCTTCCTTGATATTTTCCACATCAAGTTCCATATTGAGTCCCCCGACACTTTGAAAACGTACATCGTTGTCATTGCCGATATTGATGAACTCGACCCTAAAGTGAAAGCCCACGGGAGGATAATACCCCCCTGCTTTATGTAAATCATCCTTTGCCACAATGGGTATATCTGTGAGATGTCTATTCGATGATCTTCAGGCCTTCATGGGCCAATTCCAATGTCTCCACTGCAATCTCATTGCCATCTGCCTTTAGGTCGCTCGCCTGTACCTTGATCGGAAATGCGTTCTTGATGCCCCAAGTCATGACGGGCTCGTGTTCCTCATTCAAAAGACTAATGGTGATATCCCTGCGTTCCACATTGGTGAGGTTGATGGTTTTCATCCAATTATAGAAATCGATATCGCCGGAATAAGTGCCGCGTTTCAATGTGATGTTGCTGAACTTGTGCATGCCGGGCATCTTGATTTTGTGGTATTCCGGACTGCTGCCTTCGCGATACTCTATGGGCTCCACCTGAAAGTCTAACCCGGTGACTTCGGTAAATCCAATTTTGGCGCCACTCCAGTCAACCCTGAAATGAAATTTAGTTAATGGATATGTTTCCATGATACTGTTTATTTATAGATTATTTTTTTGTTTGAAACTTCCCGATTACGATTCCGCCAGCTTGTGCGAGAATTGTAGGATAATGAATTCTGCAGGCCGTACGACCGCCATTCCAATTTCAACGATCATTCTGCCTTCCAGAATATCCACGGCCGACATTGTTTTGCCCAGACCGACCGCCACGTAGAAGGCATGCTCTGGTTTGGCACCCTGCAGTGCTCCCTGTCGCCATTGAAGGGTCAGGAAGTTCTCGATCATGGTCTGTACTTTGGTCCATGTATTGGCGTCGTTGGGTTCAAAAACGAAGGGCTCGGTCGATTTTTTACAGCTCTCCTCGACCATATTGAAAAATCGTCGGACGCTGATGTAACGCCACTCGTTGTCGTTCCCTGCGAGCGTTCTGGCTCCCCAGACCAGGGGACCTTTTCCGATGAAAGTGCGGATAGCGTTGATAGATTTACCCGCTACGGCGTCTACATTGATATTCGCCTGTTCTTCATGGCTGATTACTATAGAAGGTTCGCTCACCGAATTCAAACTTACGTTTGCAGGGGCTTTCCATACACCCCGTGAATTATCCACTTTTGCGTAAACACCTGCTATAGCACCGCTAGGGGGTAAGGTGTTGATGCTTCTAGTGATATGCTTTACCAGATTACTGATGACGGGATGCCTTTCATATAGGGCATCCTGCGCCGCTTTCTTGTATCTATTCGCAGCCCCCCTTACAGCATCGGCATACGCGATTAATTTTTCAAATTCCTTTAAAACATCATTCGCAATTTGTCGTGCCATGACAGGATGCGCCGTTGTGTCGGTAGGATCACCATAGTCTTTAGTAGTTGCAGAAATGCCGGATAAGGCGGAATCTACCCAAACGCTACTTGGTGCAGAACCTGCGCTATCTTGGTATAAGGGATAAACATCCGTAACTCCGGTAAGCCCATTTAAGGGGAACACATCAGTGTTTTTTTCAATTGCCACGATGCCCCGTATGGCACCTCGCCACATATTACTCGATAGCGCATACGTATTGATGTCAGGAGCAATATTGGTACCACTTATGTTTGGATCATTGTACAGATCTTGAAAACTCATGATCGCGTTTCGGCAAAATTCGAACAATGCCTGGATGGCTGGCAATACATTGGCGGAATCAGCGGCACCGTCTACGGTATTTTTGTATCCTAGGAACTTTTCCTTGATGGTTGAAGGCATGTTCGCTACCGTCACCGAATCATCAAAATTACCATCGGTCGTATTCGCTCGTTTAATGCTGGTGATTGTATTCTCCACAAGGGTTGCCTCACTTTCCGCTGCTTCATAACTATTTATCAGATCTAAGTGTTCACTTTCCGACGACAATTGGCTCAGATCGATATCACCTGACGAATCATCGATATTATCCTTGAATGAAGCGAGATCGATATCCCTTGGATAGGTCGCTATCACATAAGGAGTGTAGGCAGCACCATACTTTAGATTGTTTATACCAATATTATTTCTATAATTTTCGATGGCGGTATCCAAATCGTTTCCGGTAATGTTTTCCTTGAGATCAAAGAGTCCCACCCTATCCTGAAGCTTGGCACATTGTTCCAAGGCCATTTGTTGCAGACTATAAAAGTTGGCATCGTCGTTTCCGTTGGTAACAACATTGATGGCATCCGGGAATAGAATAATGGTAGGTTCATCATATTTTTCCAACGCTTTCACCCCAGCCCTGAGACCGGTAGGTGGTGCCGCATTTTCGTCCCCGTAGGATGGTGCCGTTCCGAATAACCCTACCGAAACTATGTAGCAATCCCCACCGCCGTTATCAAAAAATAACCGAAGACTGTCATATAGCAGGTACCTTTCCGTATTGGCAATACTTACACTGACGACCGCATAATTGTTGGTTTCGTCAACAACTGCACTTATGTCGTCAATCGGATGGTCACCACCGTAGAACTCCCTGAATTCGAGTAATGAAGATATACGGGTAGGTTTCAGGTGGAGAGATTCCCCTCTTTTTTCTGCTTTTTCCGTGTACCCTACGAAGGCCGGAATTGCCGTTTCCACTTGGGCAACGGAGGGCGGGAGTTTTGGAATCTCCTCGACATAAACACCCGGAGTTTTGTAAACTGTGGCCATAATGTGTGATTTTAATTGTTTTTATAAATTCAAAAATGTTTCGCTTACGATGTATTTGTCATCACCCTCCAGAATCGAGAGGTTCCGATGGCCCGGGACCTTTGTTTTCTGGAAAGTGTCCGACCCGTCATAGGCTATCGAAATAGTATCGATGGCCTTTTCGTTCATTCGAACAGGTAATTGACTTTGAAATATATTCCCCCCCAGACTGTCGAAAACGATTTTTCCGTCGTCGTCGGTGATATTGGTTACCTTGTTGGTTTTGCATTTATATTTTAACAAGTATTGGGCAGGGGCGAATCTGATTTTATAGTTGCGCGTTTCGATTTCCGTGTTTGCCGGGGCAACCGTAAAGAACGAGCCATCTTCTTTTAGAAACCGGTATTGGTCTTCCGTCGCCATGGCATCATTATGAATGTTGATAAGGCCCAAATACGATTTCCAGTCGTTTTCCGGTCTGAGATATAGGACTATTTCCTGGGTGGTATTGAGGATTACCTTATAGATTCCTTCCTCCAGGGGTAGGTTTTCCTCCGTACGAAAACTGAGCAAGACCTCTTTGATAATAGCCCCGGTGGGATTCTCTTCGGGTCCTATGGTTGTCTGTTTCACTTCGATATCGAAGTCTTTCGTAACGGGATTGTATTTGTTGTAGCTTAGGGTTACTCCCGTAGCCGGTGTGGTAAGGGCCACTATTTTTTCGGGTCCCGTAAACGACAAGGTAGTCGCCGGAGATACATAGCTTACTTTTTCCAGTTGCCTAAATTGGGACCCATTATTCAGATTTCCCGTATTGGCATCTATCTTTTGTAGGCATTCGTAGGCGGTATCTGATCCGCTACGAACCAAATCGTTGTATTTGTAGGCCTGCGTGGCATTGAATTGGGGAAGTTTTTCGTGTAGATAGAGCACATTCTCGACTGATTTGTTAGTACCATCAAGAATGGAAACGGCATTGCTGAAGTACAGCTTTATGTTGAACGGGTCTTCGGGGGCATAGTTGGTAATGTTGGAAAAATTAGGTCCGATCACCTCTAGAAAAAATTGAAGCGTGAAATCATTGTCCAACTGTAGAAAAGGCATGGTATCATCTAGATGCTTGATGAGGACATATAATTTGTTTTGAAAGAATTTCGAAATCAAGCCCGCACCTCGTAATGTTCTCCGTGTGGCAGACGTAGGTATAATGCGAAGGACTTCCGGTGTGGACACCGAAAAATAATCATGTTCTATTTCTATGGTAAACAGGGGTGTGTATCGCATAGGTATCAATTTATCGTGCTGGCAATGACACTCTTCTCCGTCTGTATTTCCCTTATTAGTCCGCCACCCATTTGGTTGGCTTCATCGGCAATGACCACCATTCTCATTTTGTAAAGGACCGATGGCAAATATTTCCCGCCGAGGGTACTCCAGAGGTGGTTCACCTGTTCAAAATTCATCGTGTAGAGTTCCAGGTGCAATTTCTCAATGCCCGGGTCCAAGGAAGGATAGCTGGCCTGTGAAAAGTAATTGTTGCTTTGGAAGCACTGTATCACATTGGAAATTCTACTGAGGGCGGCGGTATAATCATTTAGATTTACAGAGAACAGTATATAGAGGTTCACGAGAATCTTGGGGTTGGTATGAATAACTTTGTCAACCTGCCTATAGATGCCATCGGGATTTTTGGAAATCCGATCTTCCTCGATATTCACCAGTGTAATGATTACACCGGATGTGTCTTCCGTTTCGCTGGTTTCCCCGCTGTCTATGATTCTGGCAATGTTCCCTAGGACTGCGTACTTCTGTGTGGAAGCCCCAAGCAAGCCCTGAAGATATAAATCGGTTTGCTCCTCGATAAAAGACAACGCTTTGCTGATCATACCAACAACGATTAAGTTCAAGATACTAGTCAGGGGAATTTTTACCGGGGGAAAGAGTAGGGGTAGTAGGTGTTGGTGCCGATGGGTACCCCATCGTTTGTTACCTGCAAGATTTAAAGAAATAACCTTCAAAGCAATCCCCATTTTTGGGGATTTTTAATACGGTATGATTGAATATGACCTAACTAATTTCCTATAGGCAGATAAAAGCGGCTGCTTTTTTGATTAAGTGTGCGGTGTTCTTTACCTGAAATTTTTCAATCAGATTTTTACGGTGCGAAATGGCGGTATGATTGCTAATAAACAACATATCGGCAATTTCCTTGGATGAAAAACCATTGGCAATAAGCCGAAGCACCTCTTTTTCCCTCGTCGATATATGTAGGGACTGTTCGTTGGAAAATAGCGGGTTGTCGACCTTTTCGGAAAGCTCAAAATATTGCTCTATACGTTCCTTGTCGGTTACGTCGAAAAAGTAGTTAAGGGATAGGGTTTGTCTTTCCATTTTGTGCAGATGCATTTCATGTTTGATGCAAACCCGTTTAGCGTCGGAATTGGTCATGTGATATCTTAGGGTAAGCGGATTCCGGGTAAAGGGAAGTGCAAAATAATCGAATATACTATTTCGTATCCATAACGACTCCTTTGGATCAATTCTTGAAAGCCAAAAGCGCCAACCTTCCTCTATGAGTCTATCGCAATCTGGGCCAATAAGGGTTTTAAAACGACTATTGCAATGTAGAAAGTGGTCTGTCTCAATTTGATAGACGCAGATCATCAGGTTTTTGGAAAATTGACAGGTCTTCAGAATTTTGGAAATCCTGGTTTCAAGGGCACTTTCGAAAGAGGCCCTGGATTCTAGGCAATGGGTTGTCTCTGCTAAGTTCATTTTTGTGGGGCATTTTTATAAATGTACCAAAGAACTTACAACGGTTTATGCACATTTGTATGATCGGTTACTATTTGTATACGAACAGTAGGTAATTCTTTATTTGAAGTAATCTTAGACTGATGGTTTTTGAGGTATGCATTAGAGGTGAGAAGGAAAATGTTTAGGGTAGCTTTAGCTCGTATACGACTGTTTTGGAGGATTGCTTACTAGTTGGCAATCTGTTCGGCATGGCCATGGGAAAAATGCTATGGATACTCCAATCTTGGCATGGCAACTTTACTCCTCGCTTAAAAGTTCGTAGGGAAAGGCAACCACTTCTCCGGTAATCTTGTCGATGGGCATTTGGGCGTCTACGGCTTTCAAATGATCGCTCAGGTTTTTAGCCAGTTCGATGGCCTTCTCCTTATTTTGGTCCAATAGGTTGATAGTTTCCCCTATATCCTCTTGGAGATTGTACAGTTCCATACGCCTATCGGAATGAAAATAGATGAACTTCCAATCGCCCTTACGAATGGCACTTGCAGCGCCGATACCGGGTCCTTCCTGCCCCCATTGGTTCGGATAATGCCAATACAGGGGCCGTATGCCCTGATACCCGGCATCCTCCAATACCGAGGTAAAACTTTCCCCATCTATTTTTTGAAAGGTCTTCAAGCTATCGACACCTGCAATCTCTAGAATAGTGGGATAAAAATCCTCGATAATTACTGGGTAGTCAGTGACTGAATTGGGTTTTGTATGTTCGGGCCATTTTACCAACATCGGCTCCCGAATGCCCCCCTCGTACATAGAGCCCTTTCCGCTCGCAAGCGGCTTGTTATGGGTATTGGGTTCCCCACCCCTGGCATGCGCACTGAGGCCCCCATTGTCCGACATAAAGAGGATGACCGTGTTATCGGCGATGTTTTTATCCTCAAGGTATTGCATGACATCGCCCAGACTTTTATCCATTCCCTCTATCATGGAAGCGTATTTGGCCTCAATGGAATCCAACCCCCTTTCCAAATATTTTTGGACAAAGCGGTCATCTCCCGTAATGGGCGTATGCACGGCATAGTGCGATAGGTATAAAAAGAAGGGTTGTCCCTTAGTGACGGCCGTATCGACTGCCTTTAAAGCCTCGTTTGTAATGGCCTCGGTCAGAAAGATATCCTTTCCATGATATGCCTCTAATCCAGGTACGGCCCATACCTTTCTTTCCTCATTGCCATTGCCAAAATTTTCGGTTCCCAAATAGCTTCCAGGAGCCCCTGCGGCATGCCCGGCGATATTCACGTCAAAGCCAAGTTTTTTAGGGTCGGCGCCAGGGGTGTCGATGGCCCCTAAATGGGCCTTACCCGAGTGTACCGTATAGTAACCGACATCGTGCAGTGCTTGGGGTAGCGGCAATGCACGTACCGCAAGCGAATCGCCTGTAAAAGGACTCATTCCATTGACATTCCATAGCGGAAACTCTAAAGTGTCATGCGCCCTTTCCATTGGTTGAATACTATCTTTTCGAAGGGTCCAGTTCGTGACACGGTGCCTGGCCGCGTTCATTCCGGTCATCAAACTGATACGGGTAGGAGAGCAGACCGGGGTGGCGTAAGCTTGGGTAAATTTCATTCCTTGTGCCGCCAAGCGTTCCATATTCGGGGTATGATAACGGTCGTTGAAAGGGGTGGGCTGGTTCCAAAAAGGGACAGAGGTATCTTGCCATCCCATGTCGTCGACGAGGAAGAGCACGATGTTCGGAGGCGTTTCCCGAAGCTGGTCAGACTCGCACGAAATCATTAAAAACGACAAGATTATAAAGGGGAGTTTCAGTTTCTTCATACAAAGTTTTTAAGCGTCCTCCGCTCTAAAATACATAATCTATGACGATTATTTGGAATGCAATGAATTGTCGGGTTCCTATATTCGGAAGTCTTCCTATCTTTAGGGGAAAATCATCCTATGCTCACGATTAGTAAAATCAGTGGATGGCTGCCGCTGGCCTGTTCCTGCTTCTTCACGATTATCACAGGATGTTCCGAAAAAGAGGTCAACAAAGAGGAACAGCGGTCACTCGGCCCTCGGTTATACCTTACGACAATGGATCGGTCAAAGCTATTGGAAGCGCAGGCCATTGCAATTGGCAAAGCGGAGGATGCGGATGCCATTCTAACAATTGATTCGGCGACTACGTACCAGCAGATCGACGGTTTTGGGTATACCCTCACCGGGGGCAGTGCCCTTCATCTGAGCAACATGTCGAATGATGTAAGGACGGCCATTTTACAGGAGCTGTTCGGTAAAGACTCCAGCAGCATTCAGGTGAGTTATTTGCGATTGAGCGTAGGTGCCTCCGATCTGGATGAAAAGACATGGTCGTACAATGATTTACCCGACGGAGAAACCGATGTAACCCTCACCAGATTTTCTTTGGCGTATGATACCCTATATTTAATTCCCATATTGAAGGAAATACTGGAGATTTCCCCTAACATCAAGTTGATGGGCTCACCGTGGTCCCCTCCCGTTTGGATGAAGGATAATAAGGACACCCGTGGTGGAAGCCTTTTGCCCGAGTACCATGCGGTGTATGCCGACTATTTGGCCAAATACATACGGGAGATGGGAAAACAGGGGATAACCATCGATGCCCTTACCATACAAAATGAACCTTTACATCCCGGAAACAACCCGAGTCTTTTAATGCTTGGAGACCAACAAGCCGAGTTTATAAAAAATCATTTGGGACCCAAATTCATAGAGGAGGACATTAAAACCAAGATTGTCATTTACGACCATAATGCCGATAGACCCGATTATCCTATTGCTATTTTGAATGACCCGGATGCAGCACAGTACATTGATGGTTCGGCATTTCATTTGTACGGAGGAACCATCGATGCCCTGAGCGGGGTACACGAAGCACATCCTTCCAAAAACCTGTATTTCACGGAGCAATGGGTGGGCGCTCCGGGCAATTTTGCCGAAGATATGGCTTGGCATGTCGAGAACTTGATTATCGGGGCGACCCGAAATTGGAGCAGGACAGTCTTGGAATGGAATCTAGCCGCCGATGAAAACCAAGACCCCCATACCGACCGTGGTGGTTGTGACCGCTGTCTTGGAGCCCTTACCATCATAGGGGATCAGGTTATCAGGAATCCTGCATATTATATCATCGCACATGCTTCCAAGTTTGTCCCTCCCGGTTCGGTACGTATCGCCTCCGACTCGAATGGAATCATACCCAATGTAGCTTTTAAAACACCGGAGGGGTCTATGGTAGTTATTTTGCAGAACAAGGAAACAGGTGATAAGACAATTAGGTTGGAAATAAGCGAAACATCACTTACTGTCGTATTACCTGCACATTCGGTCGGTACGCTGGTCTTGTCTTGAACGAAAGGATTGGAAAGGATGTAAATGAAAATGTCGATTGAATCCTAAGCTATCGCTCTTTATAGCAGCTACCATGTTGAATGAGAGTACCTATTTGTCGATTGACTACCCTCACGATGAAAGGGGCAACAATTGGTGGTTGTGCTAAACGCTTTGAAGCGGGCACCAGAAATCCTACCTTTAAAGCCTCTAAGAATTTATGCAATATCGTGTACACTATCGTTGACATAGAGACTACCGGAAATGGCATCAAAGGCAACCGTATTACGGAAATTTCCATTTTCAAATACGATGGGCATGCCGTGGTCGACGAGTTTACCTCTTTGGTCGATCCCGAATGTGAGATTCCTTATTTCATCACGGGATTGACTGGTATCGATAACGAAACGGTTCGTGGAGCACCTAAATTGGAAGAAATCGCCACCCGGATTTTGGAAATTACCGAAGGTACAATATTTGTGGCCCATAGCGTTAATTTTGACTACAACGTCATCAAAAACGAGCTGAAGGGTATCGGAATCGACTTTGTGCGGAAAAAATTGTGCACGGTCAGACTTTCACGAAAATTAATCCCAGGTTATCGCTCCTATAGTTTGGGAAAACTCTGTTCCGCCTTGGACATTCCTTTGGAGAATAGGCACCGGGCCCGGGGAGATGCGCACGCTACGGTACTGCTTTTTGAAAAATTATTGCGTTCCGAAGGTGCCGAACCGGTATTCAAGTCTTTTTTGAACGCGCGTTCACAGGAAGCGACACTTCCACCTGAGTTGCCTAGGGAAACGTTTCAGAGGCTTCCTCCAAAGCCGGGAATCTATTATTTCAAGAATAGGGAAGGTTCTATTATCTACGTAGGGAAGGCCATCAATATTAAAAAAAGGGTATTGGGCCATTTTTATGATAAGTCGACCAAAGAGGTGCGTCTCTGCCGGGAAACGGCGGATATCGATTTCGAGCTATCCGGAAGCGAATTGTTGGCTTTACTTATGGAGTCTGCCGCTATAAAAAGACATTTCCCTATCTATAATCGGGCCCAAAAACGGACGGTACAACAATATGGTATTTTTGCCTATGAGGATCGCAAAGGAGTGGTGCACCTTGCCTATAATAAAATAAAAATGGTACCGAGGGCCGTTGCCATTTTTTACAGTCCCACGGCCTGCCGTTCGTATCTTCAGGAAATCTGTGAGACCTTTGGTCTTTGCCCGAAATTTTGTCACCTCCAGGAACGCAATGGAGGTTGTTCACACTATAGCATTACAAATTGCAAGGGGGTCTGCCGCGGCAAGGAGCCAATAGCTATTTACAATGAACGGGTAAAGGTGGCCATGGAAAGTATGGAGGTGAAGTATGAAGACGTATGTATCAAGGAAAAGGGCAGAACCCTTTCGGAAGATGCGTTCATACTTATTAAAAATGGTGTCTACCGTGGGTACGGCTTCATAGAAAAAATAGCGGGTATTCGTAGTGAGGCCGACATGGAGGCGTATCTGCAGCCACAAAAAAACACCTTGGAAACCCAAAGTATCATACAATCATATCTCAACAAGAATAAAGGGAATATCTCGATATTGGTCGAAAAGGTCGCCCAATGAGCTTTTAATCTTTCAGCTTTCTATACATGCGTATGACAAAAAGCATCCAAACCATAAAGACAATGGCTACAAAAATGGAATAAAAAAGAATAAAATCCATTATTTTTTGTGCTTAAAGTAATTCATAAAGCCAAGTATGGTCGGTGCCCAGAATGCTATAAAAATGGCATCCAATTTGTTCCCCGAAAGGAACATATATTCAGAGACAATAATAATCGATAGAACTACCAGGAGCATGATTACATTCATCGCCCCAACTCTCTCAATAAAATTTTTGATCATTTGGTCGTAAAGTAATTCTTATTAAAGATAGTTAAATTAACGGCTGCAAATGCTAAAATATTTATGATTTTCTTAACATTTGTAAAATTCGGAAAGAATATACCTATTTTTTGATACAAACGCATCAAAATTTGGTTCATTCGCAATTTTTATGCAATGAAGGGAGCTAAATACCACCTAAGTTTTGGTTTTTGAGGAATAAAATCAGCGTTTTTTACCGCTGTTCATTAAGGTGGTCATCACAGCGATCAAGATTATTACTACTAGGGCAAAGACCCCTATCATTAGAATTCCGTTGCTCCAGTCGACCAAGGGTAGCAAGTAATTTATCATGGCAAAAACCGAATTGATTAATACTGTTAAAATTAATGGGTTGCGCAGAGGTTGTATATGATATTTGTCAGCACTTGGATAATAAACCCTCACTTAATCCTATAAGGACCCTGAAATGGTTTTCACAGGCAAAGGCCTGAGCGTAAAGAGCCTGGGGACACCCCTATGGAAACCAATTTTTTGAAGATGTGGTGTTATTCTCTCTTTTTAACTTTACAGGTGTTCATTCCAAAAACAGCGTATAGCGGACAAAAACTAACCAGGCTGGTGAGTACGAAGATGGCAGCAATGGCCAACAGAATGTAGGCCAAAGTTCCGGAGACGACGTCAAAATAAATCAACAGTCCAGCTATAATGGCAATCATAATCCGAATAAGCCGATCTGCTTTTCCCATGTTTGTTTTCATATTCTTGTTTTATTGGTTAAGAAATTCGATAAATACCACTAACCCTGAGATGATGCCCAGACATAGCAGACAAATGAGTACTAATTTAACGACTTTACCCAACTTCATGGACAAATGTAGGAGCTGTCAACGGAATCTTATATGATTATCATCAGTTTTAGAGTGTAGTGGGGCACACGTAATCGGTCACCTTGGCACCGGCCGCTTTCATGCCCCCAAAACCGCCTTCTACGTTTATTAGGTTGTGAATACCCCGGCTTTTCAGTATCGATGCAGCAATGACCGATCGGTATCCACCAGCACAATGTAGGTAAAAATCATCTTCTTTTGAAAGTGTCGTCAAGTGTTCGTTGATGCTGCTTAGCGGGGTGTTTTCGGCGTTGACCACATGTTCCGATGCGTACTCACTTTCTTTGCGTACATCGAAAACGGGAGCATTTGTCTTATTGATTTTTTCCATCGCTTTTGCCGCGGTGTACGAGGTGATGGTGTCGTAGTCTTTGCCCGCTTTTTTCCAGGCTCCAAAACCACCCTTTAAAAAACCGATGGTACCGTCAAAGCCTACCCTTGATAATCGGGTGATGGCCTCCTCTTCCTTGCCTTCAGGAGTCACCAATAAGAGTGGTTGCCCGGTATCGGCTATTAGGGCGCCTACCCAAGGGGCAAAATCCCCGTTGAGTCCAATAAAAATGGATCTCGGGATGTGCCCTTTTACGAAATCGTCTTGGTGGCGCACATCCAGCACCACGGCACCGGTTTCGTTTGCAGCAACCTCAAAAGCGTTTGGTTCGAGGGCTGTGGTGCCTCTTTTGAGTACTTCTCCAATATCTTCATATCCTTCTTTGTTCATTTTAACGTTCAACGGAAAATACTTTGGAGGGGGCAAAAGGCCTTCCGTCACCTCTTCAATAAACTCCTCCTTCGTCATATCTGCCCTTAAGGCATAGTTCATTTTCTTTTGGTTGCCCAGAGTGTCTACGGTTTCCTTCATCATGTTCTTACCGCAAGCCGATCCTGCGCCATGAGCGGGATACACGATGACCTCATCTGCCAGAGGCATTATTTTTGTCCGCAAGCTATCGTATAATATACCGGCCAAATCTTCCTGGGTCATATCAGCTGCCTTTTGGGCCAAGTCGGGACGCCCAACGTCCCCTAAAAACAGGGTGTCCCCCGAAAATATAGCGTGGTCTTTTCCATCTTTATCCCTTAAAAGATAGGTAGTACTTTCCATGGTATGCCCTGGAGTGTGCAGCACTTTAATGGTTATTTCACCCAATTTGAACTCTTGACCGTCTTTGGCAATTATGGCATCAAAGCTTGGATTGGCGTTGGGCCCATAGATTATAGGGGCGCCGGTTTTTTGGGAGAGTGTTACGTGCCCACTCACGAAATCGGCATGGAAATGGGTTTCGAAAATATACTTAATACTCGCACCGTCGTTTTTGGCTCTCCTGATATAGGGTTCCACTTCGCGAAGTGGGTCTATAATGGCGACTTCCCCTTGGCTTTCGATATAGTAGGCCCCCTGTGCGAGACAACCGGTATAAATCTGTTCAATGTTCATAATACCACTTATTTCATTTCCGTTAAGCGGAAAATAGTTTGTTTGATTTCCTTTTCAACCAATTTTTGTAGTTGAATCTTGTAATAACCGCTGCAAAAATACATCGAATTCATTTTCTAATCTGTAACATCGGTTACCCGTGTCCCGTATTGGTGCGCTACCTTGTGCTGAAGGTCGTTCATACACTCCGGGTCATCAAATTGGTCCACCGCCTCTTTGATCCTTACAAAAAGACATTCGGTTTTCAGTACATCTATTATACCACTTCGATAGATGATATCCCTTGTCGGACCGATAGCCCCTGCAATATAGAATTGGAGTCCTCTGCGGTGCAATTCATCGATAACCTTGATCAAGGTGTTTGCCCCTGTAGCGTCGATATAGTTAATAGCCTCCGCATTTAGGATGACGGCCTTCAAGGCATTACCTTTTAGTGCTACATATTTCATCAGTTGTTTCTTGAAATAGTTGGAATTCCCAAAGTACAATTGGGCGTCGAATCGTACGATTAACAAATCATCCCGCAACACGGCCTCGTTCTTAAAACGTCGGATATTTTTATAGTAGTCCGAATTTCGGATATTGCCCAAGACTGCAAAGTGGGGTTTCGAGGTGCGAAAAACCATTAACAAGAGCGATAGTAGTACGCCAACGAGAATCCCCTCGGTAATACCAATGAAGAGTGTTGCCAAAAAGGTAATCAACAAGACCACCAATTCGTCTTTACGATGTATCCATAAACGTTTCGGATAGCCTATATCGATCAATCCCAAAACAGAGACCATGATGATACTTGCCAACGCGGCATTCGGCAAATAATAGAACAGAGGAGTGAGGAATAGCAAGGTAAGTACTACCAATAGTACACTGATGATTCCGGCCAGATTCGTCCGAGCTCCGGAGTCGTTATTGATGGCAGATCTCGAAAAACTGGCGGTAGAGATGTAGGATTGAAAAAATGCCCCTACGATATTAGAGCCACCGAGGGCTATCAATTCTTGGTTCGAATCAATATAATCGGTGTTGTTCTTTTCTTCAATGGCCTTTCCGATCGAAATGGTCTCCAAATAACCTACCAGTGCCAAGGTTAGCGCAATAGGCCAAATGTCCAAAACGTTTTTCGAAGTGATGTTGGGTACTTGGAAAGAAGGAAGCCCTTTTGGAACCATCCCGACAATTTCAACCCCATACTGCTCAAGATTCAAAAAATAAACGGCCAAGGTGCCCAGAAGTACTACCAAAAGGATAGCGGGAATTCGTTTATCCCATTTTTTCAGCAACACAATGAACAAGATGCCGATCAAACCAATAGTCAGGTCATAACCATTGGTATCCCCTAGCTTTTGAAAGGCATTGATGACCAATCGATGAAACTGGCTGCTTTTATCAATATCGACACCCAGTAAATGTTTGAGTTGACTAAATATGATAATAACGGCTGCGCCCGAGGTAAAACCGCTAATAACCGGTTTGGATAAAAAATTAACCAAAAATCCCATTCGAAAAAGGCCCAAAACCAATTGAACGACCCCTACAAGAAAGCCCAAAACTATGGCCATGGCTATGTAATTCTCGATTCCTGAAATCGCCAATGCACCGAGACCGGCGGCGACCAAAAGGGAATCCATGGCAACCGGTCCCATACCGACCTGGCGCGACGTGCCCAAAAAAGCATAGGTAAGTACCGGGTACAAGGATGCGTAAAGACCGTAGACGGGTGGGAGACCGGCTATCATAGCGTACGCCATTGCTTGCGGAACCAGCACAATACCTACGGTGAGACCGGCTACTAAATCTTTCGGGAAGTCGGTTTTTTTATAGTTCGGCAACCACCCTAGAAAGGGAAGGAATCTTTGCATAGTTCAAAGGTACTGCAAAAACTAAAATCGAATGGTGAACCTTAATGTAATAACCTTATGTTGTCTTAAAATGTATTATTCATGGAGTGCTGACGCCGAATTTTCGGTTTTATATTCTTTTGAAGACCACCAACGAATTCTTTTGTGTATTGGTCACCTTTTTAAAAAGTTCTTTTAGCCCCTCGTAATCGTCGGCAGGGAAATGGGTATTCTTTATCGATAAGTCAAAGGACAGGACCACATTGTTTTTATTTGAATCGTGATGGAAGCGATAGAGGACCTTTTTGTTTTCCCCGAGTGCCAGAGCCATTGGTTGGGGAATTTCTTGTATTTGATATCCTTCGGGAATTTCGATATTTACCTGGTACCGGTAGCTAACCGGATATCCAAAATCGATAGGATAGTTGCGCTCCTCCAATTGAAAGGGATTCTCATCGAAAAAACGGATTAAAAAAGGATTGAAATACACTCGGTCTCCCTGCAGAACATCTCCCATCTCGAACATAAACCGCTCGGCTACTTTTTCCTCGTCGCATCTTTCCTCAAATTTTCGATAGTCCGTGATTTCGTAGCTTCCTTCGAGTTCGCCCTCCATGGCGTCCAAGTATTTTTCCTTGCTGTATTCATCCAAGGTTTTACGCTTGTCAATTGCATTATAGCCTATCGTCATCACGTCAAAAATCCCGGTTGCCTCCCCTGCCTCCATGTTGAATTGTACGTTGGCCCTTATGGTGTATCGGTTTTTGGCTATTGGCTTTATGGTATGCCAATAACTATCATTCTTAAAATCCATCACCCTACCGTAATGGTTCAAGGCGCGGTAAGGAAGATAGCCGAAGGGATTGTATTTATCCGTGGCGTCCAATAGGTATTCTTTCCCATCAATGGTCGTTTTCGCCACGATATAATTAAAATCTTGCATTACCGGATGAACCTTTTTTGGCAATCCGTGCTGACGGGTCGATAGTAACATCAACTCGGTTTTAATATCCGCAGCGTTCAACAGGTTGATCAACGACATATTGATTTCCCAGGCATTCCCTTTTTTGGCATTGAACGCCTCTTTAACATCGGCATTGCCGTAGGTAGCGTATTCTCCGTTCCAATTGTAATGGCCTTTGACGAACTCATAGATCTTTTTCGCCCTGGTAATCGCATCACCCTGGGTCAATAAGCTTTCCGGCACGTTTCGCTCGAAGAAGCTCTTTTTGGTCAACTGCCTTCCGATATCGGCATCATGGCGAAATTCCCTGTCAACATCGTCCCATGTTTTCGTAAACCGATCGGTGGTACCATCGAACTTTCTCCATTCCGAAATCTCGAACTCGATTCGTGAGATATAATTTTGCTCGGACAGCATATACTTTTCATCGGCCTTAAAGGCGGGAATATCTTTCATAGCGTATTTTATTACCTCACAGTCCGCACTGTTTTTAAAGCCGGGGAGGTAAAAGCAGTGTTTTTTAATGGTAGCCTCGTTGGTATCCAAATTCAAATAGCCCATGAGTGCCCTATTGTAAAGATAATTCCCGGGAATGGTGGCATTGAACTCACTATAGAGTTTTGGAATATCCGACTGAAAGGTCCATCCGTCCAAACGGCTTAGATAAGGGGTTGTGATCGTATAGCGGTACTCTAGGATACTTCCTTTTTTAATATTGGGAAAGGTGAATTTTTTCACCCTCCATCTTTCCGATTCATCCGAAGTGAATATCTGTGATGGGAGTACGTTGAACTGCTCCTCCCCATTATGCGTTACCGCCTTGATTTTAATCAATTTTTCGGTCGAAGCTCCGTTGTGGTACAGATATATCGGAACAATTTCCCCATTGAATTTTTTCTCGTCCAACACCTTGATTTTTGAATGGAATTCCTTGACGATTACCAGACGCTCGTCGACCAGCTTGAAATAATTGTCCCCACGCTCATATAACACCACTGCCGGAGCATCGGGGTCTTTGTCATAGGACATCATTTCCTTTTCGATATAACTGATTTCGCCGAATGTATCGGGCATTTGAGCGTTGAGAACGAAAAGGGGAAACAATAAAAGGGCAACAAAGCGTATTCTGGGGGACATGGTCAAATGGTTTGGTTAGCAGGATAGTAACAAAAATAAAAGTGGATTATTGTAGCTGGTTCACCGTTTTTCGAAGGTTGACCAAATTCGTTAACAATTTCTCCAAATGATCGAGGTGTAGCATATTGGCACCGTCGCTTTTGGCAATGGAAGGGTCGAAGTGGGTTTCCATAAAAATTCCGTCGACCCCGGTTGCGATTCCAGCGCGGGCAATCGTTTCGATGAGCTCGGGGCGGCCTCCCGTGACCCCTGAAGACTGGTTGGGTCGTTGCAGGGAATGGGTTACGTCCAATACCACTGGCGCATACTGCTTCATGGTTGGGATTCCCCTAAAATCGACCACCATATCTTGATAGCCGAACATGGTACCGCGGTCGGTGACCATGACCTGCTCGTTACCCGAATCGGTCACCTTGGTCACGGCGTGCTTCATACTTTCGGGACTCATGAACTGGCCCTTCTTCAGGTTGATGGTCTTCCCGGTCTTGGCCGCCGCGACCACAAGATCGGTCTGGCGCACCAGAAATGCGGGAATCTGCAAGATATCAACATACTCGGCCGCCATGCCGGCATCCGACACTTCATGGATGTCCGTAACGGTCGGTACCGCAAAGGTTTCTGAAACCTTTCTTAGAATTTTCAGCGCTTTTTCATCCCCGATGCCCGTAAAAGAATCCACACGGCTACGGTTGGCCTTTTTAAAGCTTCCCTTAAAAACATAGGGTATTTTCAATCGGTCGGTTACCGAAACGACTTTTTCGGCGATACGTAGGGCCATTTCCTCTCCTTCAATGGCGCAAGGTCCGGAAAGCAGGAAGAAGTTGTCGCCGTCGGTGTGCTTTATCCGGGGAATCTGATTGAGTTCCATTTCTTAAAATTTGCACAAAGATAGTGTTTCCGTCGGGTTTCCTTTTTAGATTTATTCCCAACTAAACCAGAAACACATGCCGCAAAAATTACTCTTCATCGCCGTTATTCTTGGTGTTTTTACTACAAATGAAGTCCATGCCCAGATAAGGGAAAAAGGCGGGACTTTCGACCTTATTAACCTTGAAAGGCATCAGTTTACGTTTAACTTGTTAGGTCCAGGCCTGCGATATGAGCTGGGTTTATTCAGAAATGTTAGCGCATCGACCAGTTTCACACCCGGACTTGCCAGCTATCAAGAAGGGTATACTTTTGGCTATGCTTGGCATACAAGGCTTCGATACTATCATAATTTCGAGAACCGTTTGGATGTCAATAAGAATATTGTCGGTAATTCTGCGGATTACGTGGCCGTAGCGCGAAGTGTATTCTGGGGTCCGTTGCAATTCACCGATAATTTGGTAGATTCAAATGATTTTGCCATTGCCTTTTACGGTGGCGTCTATGGTATTCAGAGAACCAATAGAAAAGGTTTCAACTTCAATGTGGAACTAGGTGCCGGATATTACCGGGGAGACGGGGTGCCCAATGGCTATGGGCCGCTTTTGAACTTTACATTTGGTTGGACGCCGACCAAAAAAAAGAAATGAGGCGTTACAGCATCAATTTTTTAAGGGCTTCCATGTAGCCACGGCTTACTCGAATAACGTCTCCATTTTGCATGGTCACATCATACGATTTCCCGTACTTGTGTAATTCTTTGATGGCTTTTAATTGAATGATCGACGACCGATGCACCCGAATGAATTTCTCCGGATCGAGCTTATCTTCCAAAGCCGATATACCAAAATTGCTGAGGTATACCGGTTTGTGCAAATGAAGTTTGGAATAGTCCCCATAGGCTTCTATCCAGTAAATATCGTCCACCGCTACCGTAATCAACTTGTTATTATGCTGAACCAAAACACGTTCGGGAAACGATGGTTTTTCCATTAAAAGGCTTTGGGCAAGAGCCCCGATGGTGTCGGTGTTCTTTTCCAGTTTTTCGATGGCTTTCTGAAAACGATCCCGGGTATAGGGTTTTAGAAGGTAGTCTATCGCATGAACCTCAAAGGCTTGTAAGGCGTATTTATCGTAGGCAGTGGAGAATATTATTTGGGGCAGTTCCTCGAGGTGCTCAAGAACCTCAAAACCCGTCATTCCCGGCATCTGAACATCCAAAAAGACCAGATCTGGTTTAAATCGGTTAATCTCCTTCACGGCATCGACACCATTATTCGCTTCCGCCATCAATACCAATTCGGGAAAATCTGACATGTATTCCCTGATAAGCTTTCTCCCCGCTTTTTCGTCATCGACGATGATTACCTTTTTCATATCGAAAATACGATCTTAAGTCCTTGTGGATTATTGTCCAAGAACTCTAAATTGGTTTGATACATCTTTTGCAAACGCAGTTTTGTGTTTGTTAGTCCCACACCGCTGTTGAACAGCTTGCTTTTGTCCTTTACCCCAATTCCAGTATCGGAGATTTCGAATTTGAGCTTGTCTTTTTCCTTGAAAATTCTAACGGTAATCGTTCCACCTTCTATTAAGCTCGAAAGGCCGTGTTTTACCGAATTTTCGACTAGGGGTTGCAGAAGCATAGGGGGTATTTTTTCATCAAGGAGCTCGGATGGTACATCAATGATTACGTGTAGGCGTTCTTCAAAACGGGCTTTTTCCAAGTCCAAATATTTTTTTACGAATTCCAACTCCTGGGAGAGGGGTACCAATTCTTTTTGGCTCGCCTGTAATTGATAACGGAACAGATCGGATAGCTGGGCGATCATTTTTCGAGTTTGTTCGTTTTCGGGCGGAACGGAAGCATTTATGGTATTGAAGACGTTGTACAGAAAATGGGGATTTAATTGGGCTTTGATAGCGGCCAGTTCACTCTTAAGGGCAGCCTGTCGGAGTTCTCCCTCTACAAGAAGCTTGCGTTGATTTTCCTTGAAGTATCGGTAGGCGAAGTAAAAACCAAATTGGATTAAGAAAAAGAGAGTGGGAATATAGAGGTCCCATACTTCTCCCACACCGCGCAAACGTCCTAGCGCCAACATATCCACTATTATGTATCGAAGAGTTCTCACCACATATACCCCCATCGGAATTAACAGCAATACGGCAAGTACTTGGTACATGATTTTTTTCCGTCGTAGAAGGAAAATCCCAAAAAACCATATTACTAACGACATCAGGAAAAAGAACAAATATTGCATTCCCGAGCCATACCAATAATCGCGTACGTCGGTCCATCCCCAGAATCCTTCCTTATCGTACCCAAAGCCATTATACCAGAGAACAATCCGATAAAGAATCGAAAATAAAAAATAGAACAATAAAACGGCTAAAATTTCTTTTCCCCTACGTTTTCGAATGTTGTGTCCCATGGCCATTTGTTCCGCTAATTACTTTTTTCTTCGAATACCCACCACAATTCACCCTGTATGGGTTCATAGCTAATTTTCATGGTACCTTGGGGTGTGTCTATGAGATACATTCCTTGAATAGGCACCTCGTTTCCGTCGTACCAAGCCCGAACCTCCCCGTTAAAATAGCGAAAAACCAAGTCATTGTCGAAAACGAGCAATATGTTTTGTTCGCCCTTGTTTCCAGGTTCCAGAAATTCCTTGCGGAGCAGGGATACCGAGTTGCCTGATAAATTGCTCTTACGACCTTCCATAGTATCCCCATCATTTTTGGTACGCGAGTGCGTTTTCATCAGTATACGACCCGATGAGATTACATAACGGTCGGTGTCTGTTTTATAGGAGGGTGATACGATCAGCATATGTCTGGTCACGATCTTGTACGGAACCTCCAAGTCACCATCCGAAGCTACCAAGTCGCCATCACCGTTGAATAGATGGAAATCCGTACCGGGGGGATAATTGATTTCATTTTCCAGACCACCGTCCAATTCGATGGATAAATAGGATTGGTCTTGCGCTTGAAGCATCTTCAAACTTAGGAACAGTATTAATAGTGGTAATATTGATTTCATACGATGTAATTTTTAAAAACTTGCTCCACAAAAGTATTAGGTAAGGGAGGTTTGGGGAAACGGTATTCGACGAATGGACCTATGCGCAGATGAATCGCCCTTAGGCCATTCGTCGGGTTATAGGTCTATTGATAGGAAATTGTTTTCAATGACCCATCCATAGTTGGATTTTTGGGTATATCTAAAAAACAAACCAACATGAGAAGTGTCTTTGCCATATTTTGTCTTTATGCTATTACGGGAAATTCTTGGGCCCAATCAATTTCCGGAAGGCTCGTATCAGAGACCAAAGAGCCCGTGGCATACGCTACCGTCATCTTAAACGACGAAAAGGACAGTGTGCTGGTCAAGGCGACCACTAGTGGAGACACTGGTTTTTTTGAGCTCAAATCCCTGGCCCCGGGAACCTACCAGTTGATTATTTCCAGCATCGGTTTTGCCAGCTATTCCAGAGCCATAGGGCTTGCCGCACAAGACCTTGACCTAGGAACGATTACCATGGGTTCACAAACCGAAAATCTCGAAGAAGTAACGGTGGTGGGGGAGAAACCCATGGTACAGGTATTGGCCGACAAGACCGTATTTAACGTGGAGAATACCATCAATGCCACGGGTACCAGCGCTTTCGAATTATTGCGAAAAGCCCCAGGGGTTATCATCGATAATAACGGAGGTGTAATATTGGAAGGGAAGGCCGGGGTACAGTTCTATATCGATGGGAAACCATCTATACTTCAGGGAGAGGATTTGAATAATTATCTGGAAAGTTTACAGGCGACCGATATCGAGTCTTTGGAGATCATTACACAACCTTCCTCCAGATACGATGCCGCCGGCAATGCAGGTATCATTAACATCGTACTTAAGAAAGATAAGAGTTTGGGCACCAACGGCTCCGTTACTTCCGGGCTTACTATTGGAAATTTCAAAAGATACAACAATAGTCTCTCCTTCAATACTCGAGGAAAGAAAAGCAATCTGTATGGTACCTATAGTAACCGCTTTGGAAAGAATGCCAATTTTATCAATCTTTTTCGCCAGCAGTCAGGTACCGAATTCGATGCACGGACCAAGAGCGTTTATGACCAAAACAGCAACAACATAAAGCTAGGCTACGATTATTATGCGAGTGACAAAAGCACTTTTGGAGCTATCTTTAATGGTAATTTCAATAATGGTTTTGGAGAAAACAATTCTCGAACCCCGATTCGTCCGATCGGTGCCGTGGAGAACGACAGTGTATTGATAGCCGACAACCGAACATCTTTCAAATCCGCAAACATCAATGCAAATATCAACTATCGCTACGCCGATACCTTGGGGCATACGCTGAATATCGATATGGATTACGGGAAATACAAAAGCGATCGGAACGCTTTTCAGCCAAATTTCTATTTTAACGGTAGCGAAACCGAAGTCATCGATGAACGGATCACTAGGCAGGAAACACCCATTGAGATCGATATTGCGACTGCCAAAGTCGATTATGAGCAAAATTTTTTGAAAGGAGTACTGGCACTGGGGGTAAAGTTATCCATCGTCAAAACGGCCAATACGTTCGATTTTTTCAATATTGTCAATGATCGGGAATCGTTGGATGTACTACAAAGCAATCAGTTCGACTATGATGAGAACATCAATGCAGCCTACTTTAACTACAACCGAAAGTGGGGGAAATGGAACGTACAGTTGGGACTCCGGATGGAAAACACTATTTCTGACGGAAACCTTGTCAGTGGAAGATCCAACGCCAACAATCGGGTCGAACGCAACTATGTGGATTTTTTCCCCTCCGGCGGACTCACCTACCAACACAATCGGAACAATCAGCTTGCGCTTACCTACAGCAAGCGAATTCAACGGCCGAATTATCAATCGTTGAATCCGTTCGAGTATAAGATCGATGAACTATCATTTAGCAGGGGAAATCCCTTTTTACAACCCCAATATACCGATAACCTGAAACTATCACACACCTACAAATACCGATTGACCACTTCGATAAGCTATAGCTTTGTATCCGATTTTTTTGCCCGGGTCACCGTGGCGGAGGGAGAAAACCGTAATTTTTTAACCACCCTAAATGTTGCGAATCAGCAGATCATCAATCTGGGGGTTTCCTATCCGGGAAAAATCAATGATTGGTGGAACGTATACATTAGCTTGAATGCCTACCAGAGCAAATACGAGGCGACGAGTCCCGAGTTTTTACCCGTTACCCAGGAAACATTGAGTCTATATGCCCAGAATACGTTCAAGCTTCCAGCGGCGATACGAATGGAAGTTTCCGGCTGGTACAATTCCCCCTCGGTATGGGGAGGTACCTATCAAACCAAGGCTCTTGGCTCGTTGAACTTCGCTTTTCAAAGGAAGTTTTTACAGGATAAACTAACGGCTCGGCTCTCCTTCAACGATGTTCTTTATACCTCCCCGTGGAGCGGAACCACACAATTCGGTGATTTGTTCATTGATGGCAGTGGAGGAGGCGACAGCAGACAGCTTGCTTTTAGCTTGAGCTACAATTTCGGTAGCAAGGAAGTCAAGAAAGCTCGAGACCGACAAACAGGCTTGGAAGACGAAAAAGGACGTATCGAGGATTAATTGAGGATATTTTGGCCCAGTATTTGTTGCTAAGGATACGTTTCATTTGAATCCCGACCGACTATGCGAAAGTTGCCAATTTATTTCTTCCTGCTTTGTAACGCCTTGCTCATTGCCCAATCCGATAAAAATGTGGAGCCCCAGCTTTTTAAGGTAAATGCCCTACTACCTGGAGTTTCCTACGAACTGGGATTGGGAAAAAACATGACGTTCAGTTCGGATGCCCTCATAGCCTTTGCCGCAAGAGGCGGATCCGACCGGGATACGGAGTTTGGTTTATATCCTACTTTACAGGCCGATTTCAGATACTTTGTCAATATGGAAAGAAGAAAGGGAAAAGGCAAAAACATATCGGGAAATACGGGAAATTATTTGGCATTCGTAAATCAGGTTCAGTTCGGCACCCCCATTATTGGGGATTTGGAATTTAGCAGTAGCTATTACTACAATACAGGGATACTATACGGCATTCAGCGCACCCGAAAAAAGGGGTTCTACTGGGGTGTTTCTTTCGGACCGGGCTTTTATATAGATGAGTTTGATACCGATTTCGGACTCTTTCTCGATGCCAGACTGGGGTGGGTTATCGGTAAACCTAGAAAATAACCTCCTCAAAATCAATCATCTAAAAATAACACAACTTTGTGTTACCAAGCCAAAAATACCCCTATCTTTGCGCGCTCAAAACAAACGTATGTCTGTTACTAAAAATATTGCGATTATCGCACACGTTGACCACGGGAAGACTACCCTGGTCGATAAAATCATGTATCACTGCCGGTTGTTCCGTGACAACGAGAATACCGGAGAGTTGATCTTGGACAATAATGACCTCGAACGCGAAAGGGGTATCACCATTACCTCAAAGAACGTTTCAGTAGTTTATAAGGATACAAAAATCAATATTATCGATACCCCTGGTCACGCCGATTTTGGGGGGGAAGTAGAGCGGGTGTTGAACATGGCCGACGGTGTATTATTGTTGGTAGATGCGTTCGAGGGCCCGATGCCCCAGACCCGTTTTGTATTGCAAAAGGCAGTCGATTTGGGATTAAAACCTTGTGTGGTGATCAATAAGGTCGACAAGGAGAACTGTACCCCTGAAGAAGTGCATGAGAAAGTATTCGATTTGATGTTCGAATTGGGTGCCGAGGAATGGCAGCTCGATTTCCCTACCGTCTATGGTTCGGCAAAACACAACTGGATGAGCGAAGATTGGCAACATCCGACCGATACCATAGAACCCTTACTGGACATGGTTGTAGAACACATTCCCACTTTTGAACCCAAGGAAGGCAATACCCAAATGCTCATTACATCGCTCGATTTCTCCTCCTTTACCGGACGAATTGCTATCGGCAGATTACAGCGAGGTAGTTTAACCGAAGGACAACAGGTGTCGTTGGTGAAACGGGATGGAAGTATTGTCAAGTCAAAGGTGAAAGAACTCTTTACGTTCGAGGGTTTGGGAAGAAAAAAGGTGAAGGAAGTGGCTACAGGCGACATCTGTGCAATCGTAGGTTTGGAAGGTTTTGAAATCGGGGATACCATTGCGGATGCCGAAAACCCGGAAGGGTTACAGACCATTGCCATCGATGAACCTACCATGAGCATGTTGTTCACGATCAATGACAGTCCGTTTTTTGGGCAGGATGGCAAGTTCGTGACCTCTCGACATATCAAGGAGCGCTTGGAGCGCGAGTTGGAGAAGAATTTGGCACTCCGGGTCAGCGAGACCGACAGCGCCGATAAATTCCTGGTCTATGGCCGTGGGGTATTGCACCTTTCGGTATTGATTGAAACGATGCGGCGTGAGGGGTATGAATTGCAAATCGGACAGCCGCAGGTGATCATCAAGGAAATCGATGGGGTAAAATGCGAGCCAGTGGAATCGTTGACCATCGATCTGCCTGAGGAAGTATCCGGCAAAGCGGTCGAGATGGTCTCTATCAGGAAAGGCGAAATGACCAGTATGGAAGCCAAAGGTGACCGCATGGTTTGCGAATTTTTGATTCCTTCCCGAGGTATTATCGGTCTACGTAACCAATTGTTGACGGCGACGGCGGGAGAGGCTATTATGGCCCATCGATTTTTGGAGTACCAACCGATGAAAGGCGACATTCCACAGCGTCAGAACGGTTCTTTGGTTTCGATGGAGAATGGAAAAGCGATTCCCTATTCCATTGACAAACTGCAAGATCGAGGAAAGTTTTTCGTAGACCCCGGAGAGGATATTTACGAGGGGCAGGTCATCGGGGAGAATTCCCGTGGGGACGATATGACCATCAATATCACCAAGACCAAGAAGCTCTCAAACGTGCGTTCCGCTGGAGCCGATGATAAGGCGAAGATAGTGCCCGCCATTAAGTTTTCGTTGGAGGAGGCTTTGGAATACATCCAGAAAGACGAATATGTAGAGGTGACACCGAAGCACCTTCGTTTGCGAAAGATTTTCTTAAAGGAAGTAGACCGCAAACGGAACAAGATTGCCTAAGGCCTAATCTATTCAAAGAATGAAGCCCCTTGCAAATGCTCGGGGCTTTTTTGATTTCGACGGTTCTCTTCCTTTATCACTCCTAGGCAGGTCGCAGTCTTCGCATTCCGATGCTGATGGCTAATGGGGGAGGAATCCAAACGGATGCCTTTCCATCGGCCAAGACACTAAGAACGATACTTCGGCACAGTCGAGCGGTTCCTATTTTCGTTCGGGATGACAAGACGGTATTCATTTTTTTAAACCAATTCCGTCACACTTGCTATCTTTCTGAAGTCTAATTAAAAGGATGGTAAGGAAAACACTTGAAATACTGGTGGAAAATGCGAACCGGGGTGATAAAAAATCATTGGAGAGGGTAATCGTGGGCATCAAGGATATGGTCTATAATCTCTCCCTTCGGATGCTCCTGTTTCCGGAGGATGCCGAGGACGCCACCCAGGAGATTCTCGTAAAAATCGTAACGCATCTGAGTATGTTCAGGAACCAAAGTAAGTTCAAGACCTGGGTATATCGGATCGCAACCAATTACTTATTGACCATTAAGGGTAAAAAGAACAGGGAATTCGCCATGGACTTCGAGGCGTATGGAAAACTCATCGATACCGGCCATTCGGAAACCATTGCCTACACCCAAAATAAGGGGGAACAACGCTTGTTGGAGGAGGAGGTCAAGATAAGCTGTACCCATGGCATGCTTCAGTGTCTCAACGAATCGGGAAGATTGGTGTATATTCTTGGGGAAATCCTGGAATTCAATAGCATCGAGGGTGGTGAAATCTTAGGGATTACCCCTGAAAATTTTCGAAAACAACTATCAAGGGCCCGCTCAAAACTTCGAAATTTTCTACAATCGAAATGTGGATTGGCCAACGCGGACAACCCTTGCCGCTGCCACAGAAAGATCGACCATCTGATCAGTGAAAAATTAGTGCTTCCTGAAAAACTGCGGTTCGCTTACCAAAAAAAACGAAGTTTAGACTTGATGAAAACCATCGACACCTTGGAGCGCTCTGCTGCCATTTTTCGTTCCACTCCTCAATTTGCTACCCCTGAGAACGTGGTACGGAAGATAAGGGAAACGATTCACCTCTTATGAAGCCCTCAAAGTTCAATGTCAAGGAATTTCTGATGATTACCTTGATTACCAGTATCTGGGTAAACCTATCGGAAGTGTTTCGTTATTTCGTATTTGTAAAGCCAAGAACCAAAGCGTTCTTTGACTTTAAGGAAGGTATTGCCGAAATGAATTGGGGCATTTTCTCGGTTTGGGGTGCATGGGATATGCTCTTAACGGTAATGGTGGTGATTACCTTCTGGATGTTTGCAACCCTCTTCGGGAACAATCGGCGAACCGTACTTCTGGCAGGGACCTTCTCATGGGTTTTTCTTTTTGTCCTTTTTTGGATAGCAACTGCCAATATGGGGCTAGCAAACTGGGAGCTACTTCTGATCACCCTTCCCTTAAGCTGGTTAGAGATGGTGGTCGCTAGCTATATTGCTTCGAAACTGTATGCAAAATCCTTAAAAACAACCGCTGTATGAAATCTCCAAAAATAGTGGCCGTGCCCGAAAAAATGCAAAAATACTACGGTACGGGATCGATGCTACATCCCGAAATCGGAATGGTGGAAGAAGCCATTGCTTTGGTTCCCTTTGGAAAAGTTATCACTATCGATACTTTGGCAAGAGCGCTTGCCCAAACTTATGGGGCCGATGTCACTTGCCCTTTGCGAATAGGGAATCATCTAAAACGACTTTCAAAGACAGCAAGTCAACTGCCTTTTTGGAGAGTCGTCAGAACCGATGGCTACCTGATCAAGTTCGATAATTGGGAATACTGGGCCACGGTGTTGGCAAAGGAGGGTTTTGTGCTGAAATTCACGAAGTCAAATCAAGTCAAAGTAGGGATGCAATCACATCAACTATTTCAATTTTCAATAGGAGGTGCTGACCATTAATCTTTTGGTCCTTCGTGCAAGGCAGCCGCCGCGGCACCAACGATTCCGGCACTGTTTCGGAGTTCCGCGGGGATAACCCGGGTATCGATCGTGATATAATCCTTATACTCGTCAAAGTCCTTGGAAGCACCTCCGCCCAAAATAATAAGATCGGGTGAGACTAGTAATTCGACGAGCTCCAGAAATTTATTAAATCTTTTGCCCCATTGCTTATAGGTGAGTCCTTCCCGTTCCTTGGCCGAATCGGCGGCCCAAAGCTCTATTTTGGAATACTTTTTATAGGGAATCTGTCCTAATTCAAAGTTGGGTATGAGTTCCCCATCCCAAAAGGCGCCACTTCCGAGACCGGTACCTATGGTGATCATGATGACCAATCCCTTTTCACCTTTTCCAATACCGTAATTCATGGTGGCATAGCCGGCAGCGTCCGCGTCGTTCACAACGGTCACGGGTAAGCCTGTGTATTCGGAAAAAAGTTCCTTCACGTTGCAATTCATCCATTTCTTATGGAGATTGCCAGGGGATTTGCAGATGCCGTGTCTGATGATGGTTGGAAATCCGACTCCTACAGGGCCTTTGTGGTCAAAATGTTCGACGATTTCAGCCACTACTTTGGCCATCGGCTTGGGCTTTCTGGATGCCGGGGTAGGAATACGGTAGCGCTCCGTTATCATTTCCCCGGTGATTGAATTTACAAGAGCCCCTTTGATGCCGGAACCTCCGACATCGATTCCCAAAACTTCCATTAATTGGTTTTAAAAATTACGGCGTAAAAGTAACAAAAAAGATTCGCTCACCTACCAAATGGTTGTTATAGTAGTAGCCCTTTGTTGTGCAGATAGTCAAAAATAAGTTCATCCACTTTGGAAACCTTGTCCCTGTCGGCGTAGCGAAGCCATACCATTTCCTCAATTTCCGCATCGGGCTTCAGTTTACCTGCATAGTTACCGAAATAACAGGTCATCCGTACAAAAATTCCCGGTTGATGCCCATCGGCCTGTGCCTCAAAAATTCCCATAAATTTCAAGGTGGGTAGTTGGAGGTCAACACTCAATTCTTCCTTGATTTCCCTATAGAGCGCCTGGCCATCGGTTTCTCCGACCTCTCTTTTACCCCCGGGGATGTAATAGTTGACTTTGCCTTTACTCCGGGTACTAAGTATTTTTCCGTGCTCCAAATGTATCCACGCCAATTTGTCGATAATCTGATCGGAGGGCTCTATGTAGTAATCGATCGAGTTCAATGAATGGTTGGGATCGATGATGTCGAGTACCTTATCGATAAATTTTCCGAAACCGGTTAAGGTATCTAGCTGTTTGTTACGGCCCAAGGCACTCGAAATGGTCTCGTCGCGGTTTCCGAAAAGATACCCCTCTTTTTTTATCCAGAGCAGATTCAATAGATACATCATCATCACATTACCCAATTGATCGATCGAGATCGCGATCTTGAGGAGGTATTCACCCAGACCTCTTAGCCCTTTTGTAGATAGCGAATGAAACAGCCCATATACAAATCCTATGGGTCCGGTTACCACCAACAGGACAATAGATATTAAAAAGAGCAAAATCCCTATGAAGGGGTTGACTTTCCTATCGGCTTGATAGACTTGTTTCTTAATAATCATCATTGCTGCCCAAATTTAGTTTCATACAGTGTGTTGCCCTTGTTCCCTAATCTTAGGTGATACACCGAACCAGTACCCTCGAAATGAATCTTGATTCCTACTATTTTCTTTGCCTGCCCGGGTACTTTAAAGGTATACGCAAGTCGATTGTTCACAAGAATATCGAGTTGCCCATTTTCAGCGATGCATTCGAGGGTAGCTGCCTTCTTAAAATCAACGCCAAACCCGGAGAGGTCGGTTTTCTTGCCGTCTACACTTTGGTCGAATGCCATCAACGACAGTTCGGAGGTACATCCCTTATCGGACAGGGGGAAAATCATTGCGCCCCCATCATATAACAGGGTTATCTGGGCCCCTTGACACACATTGATGCCTTTGTAGTAATCGTTTTGAAGCGTCACGGAAAGTTCGAATTCGTTCGTGTAAAGTTCTCCGAAGTCCCTGACCTGATAAAAACCTACGACGGTTCGTGAAATACTTGGATTGATGGAATAAGTCTCCAACGTACGGGGAGAAATCGCCAGTCGATCGTTTTTGATATACGCTTCCCTTTGAAGGTAAATTGGAAGCGTATCCCTTTCGATAACCGCCAGCCAGTCGCTAGTAGGAATAAAAACATCATGTTCATTTACGATGGTGCCATCAACGACCAATTTTGCCTTGAAGAAACCGGGACGGTAATAGATGCAGGTCGCAATACTATCTTTTTGATTTACCTGGATCCTTTTTCTGGAATCCCAACTTTGTTGAATCTCGATTTTAGCGCCTTTTTCAGCAACGGATGCATTGTATTCAAAAACCACCGAATTTGGGATTCCATCGGCAACCGGTCGGCTGTTGAAGTAGAATTCCCGAGGTTTGTATGGTGTTTTCATATTTACGGGATCCGAGGCACTGCGCCAGATAAAACCAAACAACAGTCCTAAACATAGGATGCCCAAAACAAGATATGTACCGTACGATGTTAGCAGGGACTGTAGCGGTTTTTTTGCCGTTCTTTTATTCTCCCGACTCTTAACAAAGCTCCTCCAATTGTCGTGTCCCAAAAATTCCGAAAGAATATCCAAGGTGGCGATACTAGGATTGGCGACCCATTCGGCCCTGCCCCATATTCGTTTTAAAGTGGTAACACTAAGGCGTTTATGGGTAGTATTAAAAATTTGTTCGCTAAGCGCTTCAAAGTCCCTGTTCGTCCATGTGTCACCGCTTCCCCAGTCGAGTTTTTCCTCAATTGCCGCTACCAAACGGTTTTTCATATGTAAGGTCGATTTGTCCATAAATGTAACAAGGGCATTTCGGGCGATCGGCCTTGAACAGAATTAAACAGGATTGAACAAGACGAACAAGCGGCCGACCGGCATTAGGGGATTAATTTTAGCGTTCATCAAAGTTAATTTTAAAATGCAAATGGAACAAAAAGCGAACATCATGGTTAAAAAAGTATTTATTGGCATCGGCATGCTGCTACTCTGTAGTATGGCGAGCGGGCAAAGAAAAGGTAAAGGTAATGGAAGGGAAATCAAAGTTCCCATGACCGCCGAACATTGGTCGCCTACGACCGATAATGCAGCGTTTGTTACCCATCGGTCGGTACCGGCGGTACGCAGTAACAATGAGCAAGGGTTTGGTATAGCCCTGAAGGATTTTGAATTCACTGACGGAATTATCGAATACGATGTGGAGCTAATGGGGATGGGTTTTCCCGGAATCGTTTTTAGATCTTCAAAGGATTCGTTGAACTCCGAGATATTTTACATTCGCTATTTCGGTACTCCAGACCCATCCAAGAGAACCACGTTGCAGTACGCCTCGGTTCTAGACCGAGTGAACATGTGGGATATGACGGATGACTATCAGGCAGCGGCAACGATTTATGAAAAAAGATGGAACCATATAAAACTGGTAGTACATGGGAGGCAGATGAAAGTCTACGTAAACGACATGCAAGAAGCCGCTTTGCATGTTCCCGCCCTGGAAGGGGAAAATAGCTCGGGCGGTATCGAATTAACAGGGAACGTGATTTATGCCAATTTTAAGATACGACCCGACGCGACCGAAGATTTGACACCGGAACCAGGGTACGATGCCACTTACAACGACTCTCGCTATTTCCGCAATTGGCTGGTCACCGAACCGATGGTATTTCCCTTCGGGAGAGACCTGCTTGTAGGTATTCCCAGAAACCCGGGAGTCGCAATCGACACCATGTTGTTCGATAGTACGGCCGTATGGAGGCCTTTGAAAGCAGAACGTCGGGCTCTTGTAAACCTTACCCGATTGTATGGGGAAACCAAACAAGGGGAAAGAAGGTTGGCATGGATCAAAACGAAAATCACGTCCCAAAAGGAACAGGAACGGCGTATTGATATGGGCTTTAGCGATGAGGTGTGGGTCTTCATTAACGGACAACCATTGCATACCGATCAAAACTACTACGGATCCCCAGGAATGAAAGAACCGCGCGGTAGATGTACCATCGAAAACACTTCGTTTAAGCTACCCTTGCAGGAAGGCGAGAATGAATTGCTCATCGGAGTGACGAATTATTTCTTTGGTTGGGGTATTATTGCACGTTTGGATCAAGCAGACGGCCTGGAGTTTTAGCGCCATATCCGAGCGGATAAGTAAAACTAGGTCAGACCGCCCGTTGTACCACTTCAAAGACCTTTCCCCCATCACATTTCAAGGTTTTGGAAGGAAATTTTAATATGAGCGCATAGTCATGGGTCGCCATTAAGATGGTTCTGCCCGTTTTATTGATATCCTGTAATACCTTCATGACCTCGACACTGGTCTGGGGATCAAGGTTTCCGGTAGGTTCATCGGCGATAATCAATTCCGGGTCGTTTAAAAGAGATCGAGCGATGGCGATGCGCTGTTGTTCCCCTCCGGAAAGTTCGTGGGGGAACTTAAAACCCTTGGTCTTCATTCCTACCTTTTCGAGCACGCTCTCAATTTGGGTATTCATCTTTACCGTATCTTTCCAACCGGTTGCCTTCAGAACGAATTTGAGGTTGTTATTGATGTTGCGGTCAGGGAGTAATTTGAAATCCTGGAAAACGATCCCCAGCTTTCTACGCAAAAAGGGAATGTCTTTTTCCCGAAGCTTCTTCAGATCGAAGTCTACGATGCTACCTTCCCCTTTTTTCAATGGGATATCCCCATAAAGGGTTTTCATAAAGCTGCTTTTGCCGCTTCCGGTCTTACCGATAAGATATACAAATTCCCCGGATTTGATTTCCAGCGTCACATCCTGTAATACCAGGCTCTCTTTTTGAAAAATCGAGGCGTCCTGTAGCTGTAAAATAGTTTCCGACATGAAAGTTTACTTTTTTTCGGGATTGTTTTTTTGCCACACCCAATAGATAACATCCCTGAAATCGATTTTAGCGGCTTTCACCAATTTCGGTATTTCATTCAGTTGGCCATCGGCAAGGGTCAAAATGGCCTTCCTGGCGTTTAAAAGATTCCATTCGGATCGGGCCATTACATGTTCCAAGGTAAGCTCCGACAAAAGACTTTTTACCTTTTCCCTTTTTTTCAAGGTGTAGTCGGCAAGGATTTGTTCCTCAATTTCGTTGGCCATTTGCAACACATCCTCTTGTTGGTTCATCCCCTTTTTTGTTGATATAAAAGTAATAAGTTCCGTGGGATAAGAGATTGCCCTTACCAGAAAATCTTTTCCTTTGAAAAACCCAAAATATACTTAGGCACCATATTTGACGTTATATACTCTAGTAAATAGTTAGAACGCTATGTTTAAAAAAACAACCGCTTTTCTTCCCTTGTTCTTGGGAATGGTATTTGTTGGTTTTTCACAGGAAACCAAAGTCTATACCCACGACGATAAAGACTATCAAGATGCCCTGGCACTTTATAATAATGAGCAGTATCAAGCTGCACAGACCATCTTCGCCAAGGTAAAGAACAGTACCGATAATTTAGAAACCAAAGCGAATAGTGCTTACTACGAAGCCAATGCCGCAGTGCGTTTAAACCAGTTGGGAGCGGACCGGTTGATGGAGGATTTTGTAGAGAAATACCCCACCTCCACGAAGCGAAACTCGGCCTTTGCCGACGTGGCGGAATACTATTTTGAAACGGGAAAATATCCGTACGCGCTGAAATGGTACAACAAGGTCGACCAAAATGCGCTCTCCCGTAAGGAAATGGATAAGTTCAACTTTAATTACGGGTACTCCCTGTTTTCTTCCGGGAAGCAAAAGGAAGCGGAACGTTATTTGGACAAGGTGAGCGATTCCCCCGTTTATGGATCCCAGGCAAAATATTATATGGGTTACATTTCTTACCAACAAGATGACTATGAAGAGGCGAACCAACGTTTTGACGAGATCAATGACCCGGAGTTGTTGGAAGAAAAGCTTAGTTATTATCAGGCCGATATGAATTTTAAGCTGGGCAAGTTCGAGGAGGCCATTGCCTTGGCCAAGCAGCAAATCCCAAAATCGGACCGGACCGAAAAATCGGAACTCAATAAAATCATCGGCGAAAGTTATTTTAATCTAAACCAATACGCCAATGCGATTCCCTATTTGGAACAATACAGGGGAAAAAGGGGCAAATGGAGCAATACCGATTATTATTTGTTGGGATATAGCTACTACAAACAAGGCGATTTTGCCAATGCCATTCAGCAATTCAATAAAATTATCGGAGGCACCAATAGCGTATCGCAAAACGCGTATTACCATTTGGCGGAATGCTATTTGAAGTTGGATAAGAAACAGGAGGCACTCAATGCTTTTCGAAACGCCTCGCAAATGGATTTCTCCCCGGAAATACAAAAAGACGCCTATCTGAACTATGCCCGCCTCAGCTACGAGATAGGGAATGCTTATGAGCCCGTACCCCAGGTAATTTCCGATTATCTGGAAAAATACCCGAATGATTCCCATACCCAGGAGATGCAGGAGTTGTTGGTAGATTCGTATATCACCTCCAAAAATTTTGCCGGGGCAATGGAACTATTGGAAAAGAACAGGGGTTTTGCCAGTAAGGCCACCTACCAAAAAGTCGCCTATTACCGTGGGATTGAATTATTTCTAGACGGCGATCATGCCGGAGCCTCGGAGGCTTTGCAAAAATCGCTCGATAGTGCGGAGGATATGCTCTTTAAGGCAAGGGCCAGTTATTGGAAGGCAGAGTCGGATTATCTGCTCAATCGTTTTGATGAGGCATTGGCAAACTTCTTGGCTTTTCGGCAAAACCCAATGGCCTCGTCGACCGAAGAGTACAAGGAATTGAACTATAATTTGGCCTACACTTATTTCAAATTACGTGATTATCCGAAGGCCATTTCAAACTTCACCGATTTTACCGACTCCGGCAGTAACGATACCCAAAAACTATATGACGGATACCTCCGCTTGGGGGATAGTTACTTTGTGACCAGAAAGTATTGGCCCGCCATTGAAACCTATAACAATGCCCTGGCCTTATCAGGTCCCCAAAAAGATTATGCCGCTTATCAGAAGGCGATGAGTTATGGTTTTGTGGATAAAAGGGATACAAAAATTGAAGAGCTCGACCGTTTTGTGTCGGCCTATCCAAAGTCGACTTTAAAAGATGATGCATTGTTCGAACTGGGCAACACCTATGTCTCTACCGGACGCGAGCAGCAGGGCCTCCAGACCTACGATCGCTTGATCGATGAGTACAGAGGCAGCTCATTGGTGCCTCAGGCAATGATGCGACAAGGACTGGTGCACTATAACGCCAGTCGAAACGAACGGGCCCTAGGTAGATTTAAAAGTGTTGTGCGCGATTTTCCCAATACACAGGAAGCGGTGCAGGCCGTAGCGACCGCCAAGTTGATCTACGTGGATATGGGAAGGGTCGATGAATATGCCGCTTGGGTGAAAGATCTTGATTTTGTGGAAGTTACCGATTCCGAGTTGGACAATGCCACCTTCGAATCGGCCGACAAACAAAATCTGGAAGGTAAAAAAGAGGCGGCCATCAGGGGATATGAAAAATATATTCAGCAGTTCCCAAACGGATTGCATTCCATCAAGGCCAATTTCAACTTGGCGCAATTGTATTTCGCCAAAGGTCAGAAAGAAAAAGCGCTTCCCCATTATAAATTCGTAGCCGATAAGGGGGGGAGTGAATATGGTGAACAGGCATTGACCCGAGTGTGTGAAATCTATATAGGAAACAACGATTATGGGAACGCCCTACCGTATCTGGAGCGTTTGGAAGCCACGGCCGATATTCAACAGAACCGAACCTTTGCCCAGTCAAACTTGATGAAGGGCTATTACCAGCAAAAAAACTATGACCAGACCCTGGCCTATGCCGAAAAAGTGTTGTCGACTTCAAGTATCGACAATCGCATAAAAAGCGATGCACAAATCATGATTGCCCGTTCGGCCATTGCCACCGGCGATGTGGCCAAGGCGGAATCGGCCTATGAAGAGGTCCTTAAGATTGCAACGGGTGAAACGGCTGCCGAAGCCCTATATTACAATGCATATTTCATGAACCAATCGGGCGAATACGAAAACTCGAATAACGCTGTGCAGAAGTTGGCGAAAGATTACGCTGCGTACAAGGAATGGGGCGGTAAGGGACTCATAATCATGGCAAAAAACTTTTATGCATTGGGCGATGCCTATCAGGCGTCCTATATTTTGGAAAGCGTAATAGGGAATTTTAGCCAATATCCGGAAATCGTTTCGGAGGCGAAAGGCGAACTGGTCATTATTAAAGCAAAGGAAGCAAAAAGCAATTCATCGGTCGATCCGGGGAACTAACTAATAGAACACGGTATGCAAAAGCACATTTCATTTGTAATGATTTTCTTGTTGGGTGTGGTTTCGATAGGCAACGCCCAAGAAGAAGAAAGAGACTTGGGTACGGAGACGGTGACCGTAACGAAGGCTTATTCGCCTACTATTTCGGATGCCTTTAAAATCAAGTCGATGCCCAATCTGAACGATTCCATCGTCTTACAGAAAAAGAAAATTGAATACAGCATATTTTCAGTGCCTGTTGCCTCGACCTTTACCCCTGCCAAAGGAAAAGCCTCAAGGGTCAAGAAAGTGCCACCGCCCGAACTATTCAATTCCTATGCCTCCGCTGGGGGCGGTAACCCCGCAAATCTGATGGCCAAATTCTACACGAGTAGGACCATTGATCGTGAGTCGGGTTATACGGTAGGTCTCAGTCATAATTCTTCCCGGGGCGATATCGCGGGAGTTATTTTGGACAATGTGTATAGCGATACTGAATTTGAGGGCTCCTATAAAAAAAGAGATCGTGATTTCGATTGGGGCTTTGATATAGGGGCACAGCATCAACTATATAACTGGTACGGACTGCCGCCCGACACTTTTGATCCGACCACCTTTGGAGGGATCGATGAACGTCAAAACTATTTTATGGCAGAGGCCGGCGGGCATATCAACGTGGAAGACTCGTATTTTAAAAGTGCCCGATTGCGGTACCGTCGTTTTTGGGATGCCGTGAAATCGGGGGAGAACAGAATCGTTTTTCAGCCTGCCTTTGAATTTCCGGTATCGGAGGAAACTTTTGGCATTGCCCTAAAAGTCGACTATGTAAACGGCAGTTTTGAAAACGCTCCCTTGAATTTGCCGACGAATGATATGGGTAGTAATTATAGCAACCTACAGGTAGGAGTAAATCCAAGCCTTACTATGTTACGGGATGACCTCTCATTGAATCTTGGTGTTAACATTGTCTATGGCTTCGATGCGGAGCAAAGCGACAGCAACTTTTACATCTATCCGGCAGTCACCGCTTCTTATCGACTGTTGGACGAATTTGCCATCGTCTACGGTGGAATCGAAGGAGCGTTGCGGCAGAACTCCTATTATGGTTTTGTAGAGGAGAACCCTTTTGTATCGCCCACATTCGGCCTCGTACCCAATTTGAACATTGTGCCTACCGACCAACAGTACGATGCCTATTTGGGACTTAGAGGGCAACTTTTGCCGAATTTGAGTTACAATGTCAAAGGTTCTTATATCGCGGAAAATAGAAGGCCGTTGTTTTTGTTGAATCCCCAGAACACGGCACGCACCGACGAGAAAGGCTATTATTTTGGGAACTCCTTTACGGTGTTTTACGACGACATTGGAACCCTGGGTGTCTTTGGTGAGTTGAACGTTGATGTGAACCGTAACTTTACCATGGGGGTCAACGCCGAATACTTTAACTACAACACCGAAAGCGACAATCCCGCGTGGAACCTCCCAGAGGTAACCGCCTCTTTGTTCATGGATTACCAAATCGGGGAGAAGTGGTTCATGGGAGCAAACCTTTTTTATGTTGGGGAGCGGGAGGATGTAGCCACGGTAGCGACTCCAAGCGGCATATTTTCCGAGTTTCCGGCTACTATCCTGACGTTGGATAGCTTTTTTGATGCCAATGTGCACGTAGGCCACCGGTTGAGCAATCAATTATCGGTATTTCTGAAAGGGGCCAATCTGGCCAACAACAATTACCAGCGCTGGGCCAACTTTCCGGTCCAGGGTCTACAGGTATTGGCAGGGGCCACCTATAAGTTTGATTTTTAGATATTATCGACAGCTCCCCCTGTCTGTAAGAAAAAAAGTTGAATGGTACGGGTATTCGCTGTGAACGATACAATCTTCTTAAGGAACAAAGGGCTACAATGGCTAAGCATTTGACCTTTTTTGACCAATGACTCCCTCGAAAATCCTCTAAATTAGTGTTTTGAACATTTTATGAAATGATCAAACACTATCAACAATTTGACCTTTTTGGAAAGAAGATTTTTGAAAAGGCGATTATAGAGCCGCCATTTCGGGGCTTCTACCATATGCCCAACGAAGCCTGCTTTTTTTATTTAAAGGAAGGCAGTTGCAACCTATTCGCACCTTCATCAAAAGTAAAGATGAAGATAAAGGAAGGGGTGGTGTTGCAGTGCGGTAATTATCTTTTTGAGATGCTCAGTTCCGGCGAGTCGACCTATGGAGAAGCACTTGCCGTGCATCTACACCCCGAGGTCTTAAAAATGATTTATGACAAGGAATTCCCCGATTTTCTGTTGGAGGTAGATAAGGTACGGCCCTTGCGGATGGAACGGTATCCGGCGACCGAGCTGTTGCGGAACTATATTGAAAACCTGGAGTTTTATTTTGATAATCCACACCTGGTCAGTGACGAATTATTGAAACTCAAATTAAAGGAACTAATTTTGCTTTTGGCACGGACCGATAATGCCGAGACCGTGCGTACGGTCTTGGCCAGTTTGTTTTCCTCGGACGAAATAGGATTCAAAGAGGTTATTGAAAAAAATGTGTACAACAATTTGAATTTGGAAGAACTTGCACAATTGGCAAATCTTAGCCTTTCCTCGTTCAAGCGGGAATTTAAAAAACACTATAAAAGTCCCCCCGCGAAATACATCAAAAAAAGAAAACTCGAAAAAGCAAGCAAATTGCTTAAAGGTACCCGGATGCGGATTTCGGATATCGCCTATGACTGCGGCTTTTCCGATTTGGCACATTTTTCCAAGTCATTTCAACGGAACTTCCAGCTATCACCCACCTCATACCGAACGGACCTAATGACCAGATCTATGACCGAAACGAACAAGTGAAAGCATAGCGAAGTTCGAATCTTTGTAGCGTATAACCTTTAAACATACAAAGATGAAAAATTCAAGTCGTTTGGGTGCGCTATTGGTATTTGTAATTACCATGGCGGCACACGCCCAAGAACAGAAAAAAGTACAGGCCTTCAAAGTGAGCAAGGTAATCGATGTCCCTGCCGAACAGGTTTGGCAAATCATTGCCGAGGATTACGGTGCCATAGCCTATTCCCATCCCAAGATTATTTCTTCTGAATATGTAAACGGAAGTCTCATGGGAGGGGAAGGTGCGGAACGCGTCTGTAATTTTAATGAAAAGGGGACCAAGTTCCTAAAGGAGAAAATGGTAGACTATGACCCGGAAAACATGCGTTTTGTCAATAAGGTCTATCAGGCTGGTAAATTTCCGGTCGACCCCGATTATACCAAGGCCGTTTATAAGGTAGATGCAATGGCCGATAACAAGAGCCGAATATCCTTCGATATGCAGTACCGTACCAAACCGGCTATCATGGGCGGTATAGCGAAAGGCGGTTTCAAAAAACTTATAGAGGATTACTTCATTGCCATTGAACACCACGCCAAGACCGGCGAAAGGGTGACCAAGGAGAATTTCAAAGCAATCAAAAAACAATATGCCAAATGAAAAGCATAGCGCAGCACGCGAAGGGTTTCACCCTGCAGCCCGAAACCTTTAGGGTATCCCACGTTTTCGACAGAACGCCCGAACAGCTATGGCCCGAAATTGTGAACCACCGAGGGATGGTCGATTGGATGCCCGGCATCAGCTCCGTTGAAGTAATTCAAAATGAGGAAGGAACCGAGGGGCTCGGATGCAAAAGGGTATGTCAATTTGGAGCCGAAACCCTTCACGAGCGGATTATCCTCTGGGAAGAGAATGAAGCATATGGATATAAAATCGCCGATAATACCCTGATTTCGGACCATGTTGCCTACGTTACCCTACAGGCTCAGGGAAACGAACGTACGAAGGTCACCTGGATACAATACATGAAACCCAAGGGTAATTTCCTAAAACAATGGCTCATGAAAAAAGTGATGTTTCCAAAAACCCTTAAAAAAGGACTACGCAATTTGGAAAAACGTATGGTAGCTTAATTCAAATAATTGTTTAATTGTAACGTTATCATATAGAAAATCTTAGTCTTTATTTGGGAACGATGTATCTTCGTATTCTTGCTGCTTTTTTGGTTTTTTCACTTTTTTTGGGTTGTGGTACGGATGAACCGGTTGAAAATACGATAGAACCGCAATCATCAGGGGGCTGTAGTCAAGAGACACTATTGGAATCTTTTACCGATACGGAAGGGAACACCTTGTTTATTTATGAAAATGGGGAGGCTTATTTGGAGCGGAATGGTACCTGTGAATTTGCACTTCAATATTTTGATGACGACTTTTTATCCAAAAACTATGAAATTAGTGGCTCGGGAGCTTTCTTGAAAGCCGATGAAGGTCTAGTGCCTGTCAAAAATAATTTTGAGGAAGACTTTGAGGCAGAACCGAATTTTATCGATCTTTTTGTTTCCGATTTGGATGATGAACGTCTCTTTTGGACCAATTTTACCTTACAGGGTCCCATGGCAAAAGAAGTTTCCGACTACGTACGGTTGAGCCAATGTATTTTGTCGGGATCTTGTGATTTTCTGGACAACAGGATTGATATCACTTCGGATCCAATCGACCCGGGGAATCGGGTAGCGCGATTTGAAGCTGTAAGCCCAACGGTCGATATGGTAACCTCCAAGGCCAGTATGACTTCCATTTTAGGTTATTTTGCCAAAGGATCGCATATATGGTTCGAGGGCGATTATTTTATTGAAACTGGGATGCCCTATAGTCTTGTGGATTTCGAGAGTTCCTATTTCGAAGGTTCGCCAGGGCCAAGGGTCATTATTACCAATGGCAAATTGGCTTTCAATAATAAGTTTGGAGCCAAACTACAATACGAAACTACTTCCGGAATCATGGTTCCCTCGGGCGAATGGTTTACAGTGAAGGTACACCTCAAATTAAGTAATTCAGAAAATGGTATATTGGAGTTGTGGCAGAACGGTGAATTGGTAATAGCGGCAACTGGTATCAATCTGCAGACTGCCAATGGACTCCAGAATATTCTGGAGGTGGGTATTTCCGCTATCGATGAGGCGACCGTTCTCCTTATGGACAATATCAAAATCTCCGATACGGCTTTTTAACATGCTGGGTAAGACAACCCGAAATAGTTACTTTGGTCGAGGAAGTGGTACCGCTAATCCATAAATTCCTACTTTAGAGCTTATGAAAGTCCTATTGTGATGGCTCTTACAGGTGAAAAACGATTTCCACTACTCTTTTGCTTGGGTATCTTCGCGGTCGTAAATGCCCAAAATCTGGTAAAAAACCCCAGCTTTGAGGACCACACCGAGTGTCCTGAGCGTCTGGGCCTTTTCGATGCCAATGTAATCTCTTGGTCCTGTCCGACTATCGGAACCACTGACTATTTCAATGCCTGCAGTACCGCTATGGGGACGCCCGACAATTTTAAGGGGCGACAACCTGCCGACTTTGGGGATGGCTATGTCGGTCTTTATGTATACGCCCCTGATGACTATCGCGAGTACCTTCAGGCAGAGTTGACAGAGCCACTTAAAAAGGGGCAAAAATACCAGGTCTCCTTTTACGTGAGTCTCGCCGAAAAGTCCGACTCGGCCATTAAGGAATTTGGGGTACTGTTTTCAAATTTCGAACTCAAGATCAACACACAAAAAGACCTCTCCAAAAAGCGCCGCTATCAATTACCGGGACATCGGTACAATTATATGGAAATCGGCTACACAAACTTTTACGCCGACACCAAGGATTGGATTTTGGTCAGTACCCAGTTTACGGCAAAAGGCAATGAACGTTTTATGATGTTGGGGAATTTCAAGACCAATGCACGCACCCGATTGTTCAAGACCAAGAAAAAATCCAATCAGGGAGCCTACTATTATTTGGATATGGTCTCGGTAACCACGGCCAAAAAGCAAGACGAGCCGACCGAGCTTATCGCAATTGCGGATGGTAAGGAAACCAAGGATATCGAATTAGATCGCAACTATATTTTTAAGAATGTGCTTTTTGAGTTCGACAAATCGAACTTATTGGAGTCTTCGAAAATGGAACTCCAAAAGATCTATGCACTTTTACATTCCAATGCCAACCTTCATATTGTGATCAATGGGCATACCGACGATGTAGGAACGGAAATCTATAACCAGCGGCTTTCGAGGGACAGGGCCGCCGCAGTCGCCACATATCTACAAAAATTGGGTATCTCCAAGGAGCGCATCGATTGGCGGGGCTATGGCGGTGCAAAACCTATCAGCGAAAACGACACGGAGGAAGGCCGCCAGCAAAACCGACGGGTCGAGTTTGTCATTAGCAGAACCTCGGGCAAGGAGGCGGCTTTGAAATTGCAATGACAAACCAGTCTTGTTTCGCCGTACATTTTGAAGGAATTCACTATAGATGCCATTCTATTTTCTTCCAATAGTCAAAAAAAATTGAACTAACTTGTAAGTACAATTGATGACTATGGGATATCTAATTTCGGGCAACCTCAGTGGCTCGCTGCCACGCAGTTCCTTTGAGTTCCTGAGCAACGTATCGGTCAAAATCTATCGTACGCAAAAAGGAAAGGATAACCTAAGACCACCTAAAGGGGTGAAAGGTGACATCCAAGTGTTGGATGGGAATGAGGTAGCCTTCAAAAGGGAATTGCTTGTCGGGGAAGGTACCACCGATGCCAATGGCTACTATAAAGTAAAGTTGGCCGATACCTACAACCGTGGCCCGGTCAGCATCGATGTAGTGATTACCGAGGTGCCGTATCAAAAAGGGAAACAGGATAAGAGGGTACAGTGTTTGGTGAAAACGTTGCAACCCTTTTGGCGAAAACAATCCGAGCATCATCACTTCAGTTTTAACTACCGCTTCCCCTATGAATTTTGGGGTGTCCTAAGGGCCCAGTTCGATGCCTGGATGATCTTTGGCCATGTGAAATCGACTGGGAATATTCCAACGGTCGAGGGTTTGAGAGTTACTGCCTATGATGTTGATTGGATTACGGACGACCTTCTGGGTACCGCAGTGACCGACAGTTCCGGGTTTTTTCGTATTGATTATACCAGTTCGGATTTTAAGAAAACCTTCCTAACCCCCTTGATCAATGTAGAAACACCATTGACCGCCCTCCCGGGTCCAGGGGTTTATTTTAAGATTGCTTCCAAGGAAGGTGACCTACTCTTAGAAGAAGCCAGTACCATGGGAAAGACCGATGAACGAAAGAACGTTCCACACTGTTATTATGTGGAGTTATCCATAAATACAAAAAGATAAACACTATTGCCGGTACCCCGATTAATCCGGCTGACCCTTCCATCGAAGCTAAAAACCCCGTAACTTCGTATCATTATCGGCAGTAAAAAAAAGAAGCCAAGATTAACCAACTATTTAAAAAATGGAACTCAACCTAGCAGTACTCATCGATGGTGATAACATTCCCTCGGCCTATGTAAAGGAAATGATGGAGGAAATCGCCAAATATGGTAACCCCACCATTAAACGTATTTATGGTGATTGGACGAATCCTCGTTTGGGCAAATGGAAAAACATTCTTCTGGAAAATGCGATTACCCCGATCCAACAATACGGCTATACCCAAGGGAAGAATGCTACCGACTCCGCGATGATTATCGATGCCATGGATATTCTTTATTCTGGAAAGGTAAACGGGTTCTGTATCGTAAGCAGTGATAGCGATTTTACCCGATTGGCAACACGATTACGGGAGGCAGGGATGCAGGTATTTGGAATCGGGGAGCGAAAAACCCCGAATCCGTTTATCGTGGCTTGCGACAAATTCATCTATATCGAAATCCTAAAAAATCAATCGGAGGATGAGGATACTTCGGGTACGAAGACCCAATCGGCCGTTAAAAGCAGTGTCGATAAGATTACCGCAAAGGAAGTCCGATGGATTTCGAACACCATCAACGACTTGGCCGATGACGACGGCTGGGCCTTCTTGGGTGATGTGGGCAGTTTGCTACAGAAGAAACAACCAAATTTTGACTCAAGGAATTACGGATTTCAAAAATTAACCCCGTTGATCAGTTCCATACCTAACTTTGAGGTGGAACGCCGGGAAGATTCAAAGGGGCGTAAGAAGCTCATCTACGTAAAAATAAAGGAAAAACCGAAGCCTAAAAGACGTTCCAGGAAGTCCTGATACTGTCGTAAAGTTACCTCTTCCAATCCTACTCGTACCCATGATCAAAAAACTTTTTATGGCAAGTCTATCCGTTGCGATGCTTGCCTCCTGCAAAACCGAAGACAGAAAATCCGATGCAGTTTCAAACAAACCCATTGACAGCATTTTTGCCGAGTTTTACCAATTCAAAAAAAGCATCAATCCCATCGAGGCGACCAAAGCGGGATATTCCGGATACAACGATACGATAGCGAACTATATTTCCGACCGGTATCAGAAACATCTGGTTGAAAACTATGGTCGCTTCCTGGAGCAGCTCTCTGCCTACGACTCCACCGAACTAACGCCAGCCCAATGGATGAGCCTTCGTGTAATGCAGTGGGATTGTGCCATCAAAAAGGAAGGATTGACCAACAAACTGGTGACCATGGCGTCACCTATTTACGACCTCCCCAGTTTTGAGCTAATGCCCCTTATTCAGATTCAATCCCTACACCTTTATGTGGCGCAGTTGGCCGGGGGTACCAGCGTGCAACCTTTTGGGACGGTAAAGGATTATGACAATTGGCTCGAGCGGATCGACGATTACGTGATATTCTTGGATGCTTGCGTCGTAAAAATGAAGGAGGGTATCAAGCAAGGTGTGGTACTTCCAAAAAGCCTTACCAAAAAAATGATTCCCCAATTAACCGGGTTCATCGAGGCACCGGTGAAAAGGCACCTCTTTTACACGCCCATCCTGAATATGCCCGATACCTTTATCACCACCGAACGCGAACGGCTCGATAAAGCGTACACCAGTGCGATTACCGAGAAGTTGATTCCCGCCTATACGAGGTTGAACGATTTTTTAACCAACAGCTACGTACCCGCATGCAGGGAAACATCGGGGATTGGTGCGCTACCCCATGGACCGGAGACCTACCAGTATCTGATACGGTTGCATACTACCACCAACATGACCGCCGATGAAATCCATGAACTGGGAAAAAGCGAGGTCGCCCGTATTTCGGAGGAGATGGAAAAAGCCAAGAATGCCATTGGTTTTCAAGGGGACCTGAAGGCCTTTTTCGACCATGTTCGCAATCACGGGGAACAGATGCCCTTTACACAACCCGATCAGGTCATTGCCAATTTCAATAGCATCCGGGAACGCATCGATAAAAAATTGGGGCAGGTATTCGACCTGAAACCGAAGGCCGGTTTTGAAGTACGCCGTACGGAAGCTTTTCGGGAAGCCTCCGCCAGCGCCGAGTATGTACCGGGTTCAAAGGATGCCACACGTTCAGGAATTTTCTATGTACCCATTCCCGATGTACGGAATTACAATAAGTTCGCCGATGAGGCGCTTTTTTTGCATGAAGCTATTCCCGGTCACCATTACCAGTTATCGCTGCAACAGGAAAATGAGTCCTTGCCCGAATTCTTGCATCCGGAAAGCATGGGGGTCTTTGTAGAAGGGTGGGCGCTCTACGCGGAATCTTTGGGTAAGGAATTGGGACTTTATGAAGATCCTTATCAGTACTTCGGGATGCTTAGTATGGAGATGCACCGTGCCATACGATTGGTGGTGGATACTGGAATACATGCCAAGGGATGGACCAGGGAAGAGGCCATTCAATACTCTTTGGATCATGAGGCAGAGTCCGAGGAGGGTATTATCGCGGAAATTGAAAGGTACATGGCTACGCCGGGGCAGGCACTCTCTTATAAAATAGGACAACTTAAGATACGGGAACTACGCGACAAGGCAACTGCCTCTTTGGGAGATTCCTTTGAGGTAAAGGAGTTTCATAATCAGGTCCTGAACTCCGGGAGCCTTCCACTCATATTATTGGAGGAAAAAATTGAGGGATGGATTGCGTCTCAAAAGTAGGCCTGGCACGGTCATTGTTATGATAGCATAAATTATTTTGTTACATTTACCCCAGTAGCTTAGCAATAAAATATCAAACCATGAAAAGTATTTCCGCCTTTGTTCTTGTTACCTTGTTTTTAGTAATTTTTCCTACCAAGGCCAACGCATCCGAAACATGCGATAATGGTATGGATGCCATCGATACCGTTTTTGCCAAGGATGATTTGGTCGGAGGTTGGGCCTATACCGTGCAGGGAGCCCCAGCCGGTTATGAAAAAGGGTTTCTTTTAATCGTTAAGGAAGGCAAAGGGTACAAAGCGCAAATTCAGGTTGGCGGGGGAACTTTAATGGCAGAGAATATTTCCGTAAAGAAAAATACCATGACGTTCGATGTAATGGTAGAAGGTCAGAAAGTAGCTGTTGTGTTGACCGCGAATGGAAGCAAACTGACCGGAACCAGTACCTCGGCGGAAGGAGTCTTTCAAATCAGCGGTGAAAAAACATTATCTGCCGGATAATGGGTTGTCCTCATTCGGTGTTTAACAAGAATATCTCGGATCGCCCCCTGCAGATGCGTGTAAATCCAACCTTTCCCCTTATAAGATACATGCTTTCCCTTAAATTTTAGGGATGAAGCCTAATCATGACGATGCATTCAGGTTTTGCCCTTGGGATTCATGTCTTTTATTTATTTTTAGCGACTCTTAATACGAATGAGGATGAAAAAAGTATGGATACTGGTTCTCGCCTGTGTGCTATCCAGCTGCGAATATTTTAAGGAGAAAGTAGATTTGGTGGTCTTCAATGCCAATATCTATACGGTAGATGAGGGATTTTCAAAAGCACAGGCCTTTGCGATCAATAAAGGGAAATTTATCGCTGTCGGGTCTACGGAGGAAATAAGGGACGTATACACTTCAGACCGGCTATTCGATGCCGACGGTCGAACCATTACTCCAGGACTTATTGATGCCCATTGTCATTTTTACGGACTCGGTCTTAATCAACAGCTGGTCGATCTTACGGGGACCAAAAGTTATGGGGAAGTATTGGAAAGGGTACAACGGTTTCAAGAGGAGAACCCAAAAGAGTTCATTCAAGGTAGGGGGTGGGACCAGAACGATTGGGAAATCAAGGAATTTCCAACGAAAAAAGAACTCGACGAACGATATCCCGATATCCCGGTGGTCTTGGAACGTGTCGATGGTCATGCGTATTTGGTCAATCAAGCCGCTCTGGACAGGGCAGGAATCAAATGGAACACCAGGGTAGATGGCGGTGAAATCGTTAGAGGCCCCTTTGGCATTACCGGGGTCTTGGTAGACAATCCCATGCGTTTGATCGATTCCATTATGCCACCTCCAAACCTTCAAACAAAGGTACAGGCATTAAAAGATGCAGAGCGCATCTGTTTCAATTATGGGTTAACGACGGTAAACGATGCCGGACTTGACCGGGCTACTATTGAACTAATAGACAGCTTGCAGCAGATAGGCGAACTCTCGATTCGAGTATATGCGATGGTCAGCAACATCCCCGACGATGTAGACCACTTTATCTACAAAGGCCCCATGAAGACAGACCGGCTAAATGTAAGGTCGGTAAAAGTGTACGGCGATGGAGCCTTGGGGTCGAGAGGTGCCGTATTGAAAAAACCCTATACGGATAAATGGGGCCATTATGGTGCCATGGTAACGCCTGTGGAGGAAATCGAAAAGCTCGCGGAACGCATCGCCATTTCGGAATACCAAATGAATACCCATGCGATTGGGGACTCTGCCAATGCCGTTGTGTTGAGGTCCTATCAAAAAGTGTTGAAAGATCGTCCCGATAGAAGATGGAAGGTAGAACATGCCCAGCTGGTAGATTCCCTTGACTTCGATTATTTCGGCGAGGGCATCATCCCGTCCATCCAACCTACGCATGCCACTAGCGATATGTACTGGGCCGAGGATAGGGTAGGACCGGATAGAATGAAGGGTGCGTACGCGTACAAAAAACTGTTGGACAAAGCAGGAATGGTAGCGTTGGGAACCGATTTTCCCGTTGAGCGGGTGAGTCCGTTTCTAACCTTTTACGCGGCAGTGGCCCGAAAGGATACAGAGGGTTATCCCGAGGCTGGTTTTCAAATCCAGGATGCGCTCTCTAGGCAAGAGGCGTTAAAAGGTATGACCATTTGGGCGGCCCATTCAAACTTTGAGGAAAATGAAAAGGGAAGCATCGAGGTAGGTAAATTCGCAGACTTTACCATCTACAGCGCCGACCTGATGACAGTTCCTTTAAGCGAGATTCCGAACATACAGGCCGAGCAGACCTTTATTGGGGGCGAGGTCGCGGAGTAACCCTTACCCTTGGTGATTTATGGCGAATAAAAAACCCAAGGTCGAAAAACCTTGGGTTTGCAAATCCGTTCGTTTTTCTTTTACATCATGATCGGCACGGCAACGCGCGTCGTGTCCCATCCCATGACCATATGAACACCACCTTCGACCTCTTTGAAGGCAATGGAAAAGGCTTCCAATGACTTTTCGTCGCTAGACGCCGCGGCACTTACCCGTGCTACATCGCCGCCTTCTTTGTAGAAATAAGAGCCCCATTGGTTGAGATTGTCGTGCAAAATCACTGTCCACTCTTTTTCTCCTGGGATGGTCAGTAAGGCATAGGTTCCGGCTTTCACGTCTTGTCCACCAAAATTCACGTCCTTGTAGAACGTAATCTCGGGGGCTTCATTCGCACCGGTTCTCCATACCTCGCCCGGTTTGGCAAGTTCGGCAAGGGAGCGTCCCTTAAGCTGTGGACGGCTGTAAATGATACGCACCGCTTTGTCCGATACTTTGTAATCGGATGGGTAGGAAGCGGCATCCATGGGACTTTTATCCAATCCGCTGAATTCCTGTGCACTGGTTTCTGTTACGAATACCATGGCGACTGCCATGAGGGCAAGAGTAAATACTTTTTTCATCATAGTGTTTGTTTTAGTGTTTCAAAGCTAGTTAACTGAATTTTTACAATCCTTTAAAAAGTCGTTAAAATTCGGCCAACTTACAGAATAACCGAATTTTAATCGATAACAAAGGAATCGACAACTATCCATAACCCAAAGAAATGTTTGTGTAACAAATAATAACCAAATTAACTATATCTGTTTTATAATTAAAACAATAAATTCATCTTTGTATTCAAATTGATTGTAAAAAAGTTGTTATGTGTGGAATTGTATGTGCCTTTGATGTGAAGCAAAGTACGGAAACGTTGAGGCCTCAATTATTGGAAATGTCAAAAAAAGTGCGCCATCGCGGACCGGACTGGAGCGGTATTTACGCGGATGACAAGGCCATTTTGGCCCATGAGCGTTTAGCAATTGTAGATCCCGCTTCAGGCAAGCAACCCTTATTCAGTCCAGATGGAAAATTAATATTGGCGGCGAACGGTGAAATTTATAACCATAGGGAATTGCGGAAGCAGTTCGAGGGAACCTATCAGTTTCAAACGCAATCGGATTGTGAGGTCATTTTGGCACTGTATCAAAAAAAAGGCGTTGACTTCATCGACGAGATCAACGGTATCTTTGGTTTTGCGATTTATGATGCCGAAAAAGATGAATACTTCATCGCCCGTGATCATATGGGAATTATCCCCTTATATATCGGATGGGATCAGAACGGAACCTTTTATGTAGCCTCCGAATTAAAGGCTTTGGAGGGTACTTGTTCCAAAATTGAGTTATTTCCTCCAGGCCATTACCTCCACAGTAAGGAAGGCGAGTTGAAACGTTGGTATACACGGGATTGGATGGAGTATGAAGCGGTAAAGGAAAACGAGACCAGTATTAGAGCCGTCAAGGAAGCTTTGGAGGCAGCGGTCCATCGCCAGCTGATGAGTGATGTTCCTTATGGGGTATTGCTGTCGGGAGGGTTGGATTCCTCCGTTACCTCGGCCATTGCAAAAAAGTATGCCCAGAAACGGATCGAATCCGACGATGTCGCCGATGCTTGGTGGCCCCAGTTACATTCGTTCTCGGTAGGCTTGGAGGGGTCACCCGATTTGGCTGCGGCACGGAAAGTGGCCGACCATATCGGAACGGTGCATCACGAAATAAAATTTACCATTCAGGAAGGTCTGGATGCGATCAAGGATGTCATCTATAACTTGGAGACCTACGATATTACAACTATTCGCGCGTCCACGCCAATGTACCTGATGGCACGGGTCATCAAATCGATGGGTATCAAAATGGTGCTCTCCGGCGAAGGGGCCGACGAACTTTTTGGAGGCTATCTGTACTTTCACAAAGCTCCAAGCCCGAAAGACTTTCACGAAGAGACCGTCCGTAAGTTGGATAAGTTGCATATGTACGATTGCCTTCGGGCGAACAAATCCTTGGCCGCATGGGGCATTGAGGGCCGTGTGCCCTTTTTGGACAAGGAGTTTATGGATGTCGCCATGCGTATCAACCCCAAAGACAAAATGATCAACGGCGAACGAATGGAAAAGTGGGTAGTGCGTAAGGCTTTTGAGGATATGTTGCCCGAAAGCGTTGCCTGGCGACAGAAAGAACAGTTTTCGGACGGTGTAGGCTACAGCTGGATCGATACCTTGAAGGAAGTGGTTGAGAGGGAAGTCAGTGACGAACAATTGGCAAACGCACGTTTTAGATTTCCTTTGCAAACCCCCACCAATAAGGAGGAGTTCTATTACCGTTCGATATTCGAATCGCATTTTCCAAGTGATGCGGCCGCCCTGTGCGTACCGCAGGAACCCTCGGTAGCTTGTAGTACCAAAATCGCCTTGGAGTGGGATGCGGCATTCAAAAACATGAACGATCCCTCCGGAAGGGCGGTCGCACAAGTGCATGAGGATGCGTACGAAAAGTAGTGCTATGATATGAATTGTCGGTTTTAAAAGTTTGATATTGAAAACGAATAAAAATACCTGAAGACAAATTCTGTTTCATTCAGTTTTTATTTTAATTAGTCAATTGACCCTGATGTTACCGTCAGGGTCTTTTGGTCTTGAACAAGTCTGTTTTTCACTGCTGAAAATGATTGCTCGAAAGCTGCCTGTTTTTCAAATGTAATTTTCGTTTTTCCAATGTTTTACGGCCGGTTTTTTCCACATTTTCCTGTTGATAACTTCAAGTCGAATAAATGACCTAAACACTATATTTCATAGGGTTTTGCGTATATTTGTAGGGTTGCAAAATTTGAAGTTAAACGCTTTTCTTTTTTTGTTGGGAAAGCCTTTGATAAACAACCTTAAATATGAGCGAAGAAGCAGGTAAAAAGAAGAAGTATTCGGCCGATAGTATTCAGGCACTGGAGGGAATGGAGCATGTGCGCATGCGACCTTCCATGTATATCGGGGATGTGGGTCCAAGGGGGCTGCATCACTTGGTGTATGAGGTGGTCGACAACTCCATCGATGAGGCGATGGGAGGCCATTGTGATACGATCAGTGTCGTCATCAATGAAGATAATTCGATTACTACGAAGGATAATGGTCGTGGTATTCCCGTAGATATGCACAAGAAGGAGGGGATTTCCGCTTTGGAGGTCGTAATGACCAAAATTGGGGCAGGGGGAAAGTTTGACAAGGATTCCTATAAAGTATCCGGAGGTCTTCACGGTGTCGGGGTTTCCGTAGTAAACGCACTTTCAGACAGCCTTAAGGCAACGGTATATCGAGATGGCAAAATTTGGGAACAGGAGTATGAAAGGGGAAAAGCCCTATATCCGGTCAAGAGTGTAGGTGAGACTACAGAAAGAGGCACCATGGTCACTTTTCACCCGGACGACCAAATTTTTGAACAAACCATAGAATATAGCTACGAAACGCTTTCCAACAGAATGCGTGAGCTATCCTTTTTGAACAAAGGGGTGACCATTAGCATCATGGACAAACGCCAAAAAGATCCGGAAAGTGAAACGGGCTATGTAGGCGAAACTTTTTATTCGGATGAAGGTTTAAAGGAATTCGTCACGTTTTTGGATGGAAACCGGGAACAGCTCATTCAGAACATTATTTCGATTGAAGGTGAAAAGAACGGCATACCGGTGGAGGTTGCTATGGTCTACAATACGTCCTATACGGAAAACCTGCATTCCTATGTCAACAATATCAATACCCATGAAGGGGGAACCCACTTGTCTGGTTTCAGAAGGGGATTGACCACTACCTTAAAGAAGTATGCCGATTCATCGGGCATGTTGGATAAATTGAAGTTTGAGGTACAAGGGGATGATTTCAGGGAAGGTCTCACAGCTATCGTCTCGGTTAAAGTGGCAGAACCACAGTTCGAAGGACAGACCAAGACCAAATTAGGGAATAGGGAGGTGTCCTCCGCGGTTTCCCAAGCGGTTTCCGAAATGTTGACCGACTATTTGGAAGAACATCCGGACGATGCCAAGACTATCGTACAAAAAGTGATTTTGGCAGCACAGGCTCGACATGCAGCGACCAAGGCCCGCGAAATGGTCCAGCGAAAAACTGTTATGAGTATAGGTGGCCTCCCTGGAAAGCTTTCCGATTGTTCCGAACAGGATCCCACACTTTGTGAGGTGTTTCTGGTCGAGGGAGATTCCGCAGGTGGTACGGCCAAACAAGGTCGTGACCGGAACTTCCAAGCCATCCTTCCGTTGCGGGGAAAAATCCTAAACGTGGAGAAAGCCATGCCGCACCGGGTTTTCGAAAACGAGGAAATCAAGAACATCTATACGGCTCTCGGGGTGACCATAGGTACCGAGGAGGATAGCAAGGCACTTAATCTCGAAAAGTTGAGATACCACAAGGTGGTCATCATGTGTGATGCCGATGTTGATGGGAGCCATATCGAAACATTGATCTTGACCTTCTTCTACCGCTACATGAGAGAGCTTATCGAAGGAGGACATGTTTATATTGCTACCCCACCGCTGTATTTGGTGAAAAAGGGCACCAAAAAACAGTACGCCTGGGACGAAAAGGAACGTGATGCCATTGCCGATAGTTATAACGGCAACGTGAGTATTCAGCGTTACAAAGGTCTTGGGGAGATGAACGCGGAGCAACTGTGGGATACCACGATGAATCCTGAATTCCGGACACTTCGACAGGTTTCCATTGAAAACGCTACCGAGGCCGATCGTATTTTTTCGATGTTGATGGGCGATGAAGTACCCCCACGACGTGAGTTTATCGAGAAGAATGCCGTATATGCGAACATTGATGCATAGGAAACCCTACTTTCACAACAAAGACTCGTACGCATGGTACGGGTTTTTTAGTTTTGGGACAATTCTAATATTAATTCCAAATCTTTATGATGAAAGTAAAACTAGTATCAATGGTATTATTCGTGTCCGGCACGGTCTGTTTCGGACAGGAAGATTTAAAAGAACGTGAAAAACAGGCCGCCTTTGACCCGACCTATACCTCCTATTCCAGGAAAAAACCGGCTTATGTTACCTTAAAGGACGGCACCAAGTTGGAAGGTCATATCAAAGACCTTGATTATAAAAAAGGGCAAATAAAACGACTGAAAATCGAGGAAGAGGGTAAAAAGAAAGTAGAAATCGTAGCTGCTGATATTGCCGATTTGTACATGGCTCCCTCGGGAATGGAGAAACTTGGTAAGCAGAGTGCCTATTTTAACGATGCCACCAAATGGGGTAGAAGTGATGCCTCCAAGCATTTGAATAAAGGGTATACAATGTACACCAATCAGACCGTTTCCTTAAAGAATAAAAAAGATCCCGCCGAGTATCTAATGCAGGTAGTGAATCCCAAGTATAGCCAGGTCATACAGGTTTTTGCAGACCCGTTTGCGAAGCAAACGGCCAGTATCGGTGTCGGATCTTTAAAATTGGCCGGAGGCATCGCCAAGTCGTATTACATAAAGAAAGATGATTCGATTGTCTGGTTGACGAAGGGCAATTTTGATGAACATTATGACCGATTGTTTATGGACAATGAACAATTTAAGGCCAAGTATGCCGTCCACAAGTACAAGTGGAGTTTGCTAGGCGTTTATGTGCTTGACTATACCGAGTTTGTTCTAGCCGAAGAATCGGGTAATACAAAATAGCCTTTATCGGTACATAATACTAAAAACCCTGACATATTAAGAAATGTCAGGGTTTTTGCGTATTTAAGAGTGTGTAAAAGATTACTGTCTGATGGCGATGGTCGCTCCCTGGGCATCCTTCAGGATTTCGCCTTCCTCGGTTTCCTCCCTTGATACTATTTGGTTGGGAAGATCTGTTCCAGGATATGATATGGTGTACACACCATCTTCCTCGCTCCATTTAAAATCGGTTCGAATGGTCTCCTTGTAATTCACCTCATGATTGTATCGGCCCAAGTAGGCATCGTTAAAGGTCCATTTTTGCAGAATGGTTTGCTTTCCTGCTTGGTCGGCGGTCATTACCTCGACCTTTTCCCAATATCCGATAATCGGGTCGTTATTCTCCGGGATTCGAGAACAGTTACTCGCCAGTATGATGCCGATAATGGCCAATAGCGAAAATAGCTTTTTCATGATGTAGGTTAATTAAGATTCGGGGTTTCTTATAAATGCTAACGGCTTGGGAACAATTCGTATTGTCAAAATTCGACGTATGACAGCTTCTTCCGACTTTCTTCGTTGAACGGTTCTTTTTTTTAAGACTTCGTGCATTTCATCGACTAAAATCTCCCTCATTTACCTCGATTAAAGTCGCGCATTTTGTATCGTTTTAAAGGAAGATTGCGTAATTTTAACATCCCAAAAAAACAAGGAAATCAACGTTAAACATAAAACATAGAATATGAAAGTTACCGTAGTGGGTGCCGGCGCCGTAGGAGCAAGCTGTGCAGAGTACATCGCCATCAAAAATTTTGCATCGGAGGTCGTTTTGTTGGACATTAAAGAGGGTTATGCCGAAGGAAAGGCAATGGACCTGATGCAGTGCGCATCGTTAAACGGCTTTGACACCAAAATTACCGGGGTCACCAACGATTATTCGAAAACCGCCGGTAGCGATATTGCGGTCATCACTTCGGGAATTCCCCGTAAACCAGGCATGACAAGGGAAGAATTGATCGGTATCAACGCAGGGATTGTCAAAACAGTATCCTCTAGTTTGATCCAACATTCTCCGAATGTAATTATGATCGTGGTGAGCAATCCAATGGACACCATGACCTATTTGGTACACAAGACTACCGATCTACCCAAACACAGGATTATCGGTATGGGCGGAGCATTGGATAGTGCACGTTTTAAGTACCGGCTGGCGGAAGCAATGCAAGCTCCTATTTCCGATATCGACGGAATGGTCATCGGCGGACACAGCGATACTGGTATGGTGCCTTTGGCCTCCCATGCTACCCGAAACAGTATAAATGTGTCCGAATATTTGTCCGAGGAGCGATTGCAGCAGGTGGTCGAAGATACCAAGGTAGGCGGTGCGACCTTGACCAAGTTATTGGGTACGAGTGCCTGGTACGCCCCGGGAGCAGCGGTTTCCGCTTTGGTGCAGGCAATTGCCTGTGACCAAAAGAAGATGTTCCCCTGTTCTACCTATCTCGAAGGGGAATATGACCTGAACGATATCTGTATAGGGGTTCCCGTTATCCTAGGTCGCAACGGTATCGAACGAATCGTAGACGTTCCTTTGAGCGATGCCGAAAAGGCCAAAATGCAAGAAAGTGCCGAAGGGGTCAAAAAAACAAATGGCTTGTTGGAAGTATAGCAAACAAGTGCAGATTTAGAACGAAAAAGGGGCATCGCGAAACAAGCGATGCCCCTTTTGTTTTTAAGCATACAGCGGAATACCATGAACAAAAAAGTGCTTGTTTTTAACAGTGGGGCGGCCTCATTTCTTTTGGCAAACACCAGCAATAACTCTTAAATATGTTGTCAAATCCTACGGGAAAATCATATATTTGCAGGCTGTTAGAAAACGCATCCAATTAATTTACGTAACCAATGCAAAATAAAGGACTCATAAAGCTTTTCGCCCTATTGTTCGGGTTGGTGAGCATCTATCAATTATCCTATACCTTTATCACCAACAAAGTCGAGAACGAGGCGAAGACCTTTGCCGAAACGAGCATTCCGGCTACCGAGGACGATTATCTCTCCGAACGGGAGGCCCTAGAGGCGAAGTACTTGGATTCGATTGGCGACCAAAGTATTTTAGGCTTTACCAACTATAACGAAGCCAAAAAAAGAGAGCTTAACAAGGGTCTTGATTTAAAAGGAGGAATCAATGTTACGCTACAGATATCGGTGAAGGACATTTTAAAAGGACTCGCCAACAATACCAAAAATCCTGTTTTTAACAAAGCGCTGGCCGATGCCGACGCTGCTTCAAAGAATAGTGATGATACCTACCTAGAGTTGTTTTTTGAGGCTTTTGATAACATTAAGGGTGATACCAAACTCGCTTCGCCCGATATATTTTATACCCGTGGTCTGGAGGGTGAAATCAACGCCAATATGACCGATGATGAAGCGAAGCAGGTCATCAGAAGAAAAATTGACGAGTCCATCGAATCGGCATTTGAGGTGCTAAGGGAACGTATCGATGGTTTCGGGGTGACGCAACCTAATATTCAAAGAGAGGGAAACTCAGGCCGTATTTTGGTCGAATTGCCCGGGGCGCGAGACATTACAAGGGCACAAAGTCTTCTTTCCAGTACTGCCCAATTAGAGTTTTGGGAGACCTATCAACCCAACAACCAACAGTTACAACAGTTCTTTTTTCAAGCCAACGATGCCTTAAAGTCTTTGGTAGATACCGAGGAGCAAGAGCCAGAGATCAAGGAAGAGTCTGAAATAGATTCCCTACTATCCGATGTTTCCCAGGATTCGTTGGATTTGGCCACGCAGCGGAACCCACTTTTTGAGAAGTTTCAAATAGGGGCGCCCAGTTATGCCGTAGGTGTAGTTGCGGTTAAAGACACGGCGGAGGTAGGAAGCTATCTTCGAATGAAAGAGATAAGAAGGTTATTGCCCCCCGAATTACAATTTGTCAAATTTCTTTGGGAACGACCCAGTGAAGACTCCGAGGTTGTTGAGTTATATGCACTAAAATCGAACCGCGAAGGAGTTCCAAGAATAAGTGGGGATGTGGTGAGCGATGCTAGGGCCGACTTTGATATGGGAGGCAAACCGGCGGTTTCTATGAGCATGAATACCAAAGGAGCGAAAGAATGGGAAAAGTTGACCGGGGATGCCTACAATAATCAAACGGGGATTGCCATTGTACTCGACAACAAGGTCTATACTGCACCGGGTGTGTCCAGTGGACCTATTTCAGGGGGCAATTCGGAAATCACGGGAAATTTTACCGTAAACGAGACCAAGGATATTGCCAATGTGTTACGTGCCGGTAAGTTACCTGCTTCGGCCGAGATTATTCAATCGGAGATCGTAGGGCCCTCTTTGGGGCAGGAAGCCATCGATAGCGGTTTTATGTCGTTCTTGATTGCCATGGCCATCGTATTGGTATGGATGGTTTTCTACTATGGGAAGGCGGGTATCTTTGCCGATATAGCCCTGTTGTTGAACATACTTCTGATTTTTGGGGTGTTGACAAGTCTAGGGGCTGTATTGACCTTACCGGGAATCGCGGGTATCGTCTTGACCATCGGTATGTCGGTCGACGCGAACGTACTGATTTTTGAACGTATCAAGGAGGAGTTGGCCAAAGGTAAAGGGAAAGGCCAAGCAGTTTCGGATGGCTTCAACAATGCCCTGTCCTCTATTCTCGATGCGAACATAACCACAGGACTTACGGCGATTATTCTGTTTGTATTTGGTTCCGGTCCTATCAAGGGGTTCGCGACTACTTTGTTGATCGGTATCGTTACCTCCTTGTTCACTGCAATATTCATTACTAGATTATTGGTTGACTGGTATATCGGCGGAAAGAATCGACGATTGGATTTCTCTACCCCGTTGACCAAGAACCTCTTCAAGAACATGAATATCAATTTCTTGCAGAAAAGAAAGATTGCCTACGTAATCTCATTGATTTTAGTGGGAGTAGGTATCTTCTCTTTGGCGACCACTGGATTGCAACAAGGAGTCGATTTTATTGGAGGCCGCACCTACCAAATCCGTTTTGAGAAGCCAGTGAGCCCATCGGAGATCGCTTCTGAATTGAACACGGTCTTTGGTAGTGGCACACAGGTCAAAACCTACGGGGAAGACAACCAGATAAAAGTAACCACTCCTTACAAAGTCGATGTCGAAGGAATCGAGGTAGACAACGAGATTCAGGAAAAGTTGTTCACCTCCCTTCAAAAATACTTGCCCGACGGAATGACCCAGGCAAACTTCATAACCGGAGGTGGGGAAGATGCCTTGGGAATATTGCAGTCGATAAAAGTAGGTCCTACCATTGCCGATGATATCAAGAAAAATGCCTTTTTGGCGATTATTGGTTCGTTGGCGGTCGTATTCCTTTACATCCTGGTACGTTTCCGCAGGTGGCAGTTCTCATTGGGAGCGGTTGCGGCGGTATTCCATGATGTAATGATAGTACTTGGTATCTTCTCTTTATTGGGCACAGTGATGCCGTTTAACATGGAAATTGATCAAGCCTTTATCGCAGCAATCCTGACCGTAATCGGATATTCCCTGAACGATACGGTGGTGGTATTCGACCGTATTCGTGAGATTATAGGGGAAAAAGGCTGGAAAGCAGGGGAAAATATTAACCTGGCCTTAAACAGTACTTTGAGCAGAACCCTGAATACCTCATTGACTACCTTGGTGGTATTATTGGCTATCTTCACCTTCGGTGGTGAATCGCTCAGGGGTTTTATGTTCGCCATGATCATAGGTATCATCGTCGGTACCTATTCCTCGCTCTTTATCGCCACCCCGGTGATGTACGATACATTGAAAAAACAAATCACGTCACCTATCAAGGTAAAGGCGAAAGATAAAGGGAAAGAGAAAAAAGCAAAGGCTACGGCATAAGTATCCAGCAATGAAAAGTACGGCCGCCAATAAGTTTTCTATTGGCGGTTTTTTTATACCATCTTTCCAACCGACCCCATATTGGTCTTTTCCAACCGATAAACCCTATCGGGAAGTAAGCCCCGTTCCTTTCTGTGGGAAACAAATATAATTGCGGAGGCACTTTCCTTTGCAAACTTGTTCACAAGCTGTACAAAAAGATGGGCGCTAGTGTCATCGAGACCGGCCGTAGGTTCGTCCAGAATCAAAAGAACGGGATGTTTGATCATGGCACGGATGCACATCACCAAGCGTTTTTGCCCCATACTCAAATCGTGATAGAGGGTATCTTTCAAATGCCACATCTCGATTAGTTGTAACCATTCTTTTGCCAACCTTATTTGAGCCTCGGTAGGGGTTACATAAAGACCAATGGAATCGTGGAGCCCGCTAATGACCATATGTTCCACGGTGTGATACCCCGTGAATTTGTCGGTCATTGACGGGGTGAAATAACCGATTCTTTTTTTGATGTCCCATACACTTTCCCCACTGCCTTTTTTCCGGCCGAAAATGTAGAGTTCCTGCCCGTATCCTTTGGGATTTTCTCCAGTAATCATCGATAAAATGGTCGTTTTTCCACTACCGTTCTTACCACGAAGCTCCCAGAAGCTTCCTTTGTTGATGGTCCAGTTGATATTGTTTAGGATAGGCTTACCAGAATACGAAACAGATACATTTTTTAATTCGATCAACGCTTCACCTTCAAATTCGATCGGTTGGAGCGGGGTCGGAATGGTACCTTGAAAGGTCTTTGGCATCACTCGATTCGAGCCAACCTCTTTTTCATTTACAGGAACCAATAACTTTCCTTCCAGTTGGGCGATGGTATGTATGAAAGGAAGCAAGTCGTTCTTTCTACTGGCTATCTGGATGAGGGAAGTGGTATCGGCAATCGCTTGAAGTTTTTTCCTTAATGCCTTTTGTGCGTCACTGTCCAGATTATCAAACGGATTATCGAGAATGATAAAATCGGGATGTTGCTTCAGGATATGCGCTAACAGTGCCTTTTTCTGCTCCCCGCTTGACATCGTCTTTAACAACTGTGCGGTTTTGGAATTGATAATTTTCCTACCATGGCGTTCCTCCTCATCGATAAAGGCTTCCAGGGCCAGTTTGGAAAATAGGGCACCCTTTTGCGGTTTGAGAGATTCAAAGGTGGTGGGAACATTGCCCTGCAACAGCGAATCTATTAGGAATTGCTTTTGCGAGTTGTTATCGATAAGGATGGCCCAGTGCGCTTTGCTCATGCCAATATTCGATAAATGTTCACGGGGTTACTCTTATAAAAAGTAGTTTTATCCAATTGCATACCGACCCCCATTGCTACTTTTTGGGAAGGTATATTATCAATGTGGATGATGGATATCAAGGATTCGGCCAAATGGTTTTCGAATGTAAATTGCTTGCACTTGACGGCCGCTTCGGTGGCGTATCCTTTCTTCCAGAATTTGGGGAGTAGGGAATACGCGATTTCCACTTCTTGCTGCCCATCTACTTCCTGTACCAATAAACCTGCCAATCCGACCAATTCCTGGTTTTTTCGGTGAATCAAGGCCTGTCTTCCACCCAAATCGTTGCTATACCGATAAAAGGTACGCTTAAAGTCTTGTTGACAAGCTTCATTAGGGTCTTTCGGTAGACCCGACCAAAACGCCGAGGTACGGGAATCTTCATGAAAGGGCAACCAAGCATCGAAATCTGAAGGGAGCAATTTTCTAAATAATAAGCGCTCGGTTTCCAGGCCGTCCAATAACAACTCCATGAAGCTATCGTTTTCGGTATTCAATGCGGTCACCAATTTCAAGGCCCCATTGCCGGACTAAACCGGCGTTTACTTCAAGCACATATTTTACAGGGACTTTGGAAGAAAGGCCTTTCTCATCAAAAGGTTGTGCATTCTCTTGAAAACTGGCCAGTGTCAAGTCTTCTTTAATAAACAGTAGATCTAATGGGAATTCGGTATTCTTCATGTAAAAGGCGTGCATGGCCTCCCCTTCAAAGACAAACAACATTCCCTGGTTTTTTTCCATACCGCTACGATACATTAAACCGGTCTGGGTTTCATAGTCGTTATCGGCGATTTCGATATCCAAGGTGGTGATTAAACTATCTGTCCTTTGCTTGAAAATTGAGAGTTCCCCTTCTTTTTTAAAAACGACCTCTTCGGTCTTGATCGTTTTTTTAGGTTCGTCTTTGCAGGAAACGAACAAAAAACATCCCAGTAAGAGGAGTGTACTGAATTTAAGAATTCGAATCATGACCTTACAAATTTACGATTTATACAAAGGATGTTGAATACGCCCAAAGTCTACTTACGATTGTACGGCTAACAGACCCTACTTATTGTCTGCTTTTAGTTGGTCTGAACATAAAGTACAATCCGATAAGAATAAACGGGATACTCAACCACTGTCCGGTGGAGAGCAAACCGAGGGTTTCCTCAAAACCTCCCTGGCTTTTTTTCACGAATTCCACAAAGAAACGAACTGTCCATAACAAAATTAAAAACAGTCCGAAAAGGTATCCCAGTTTATTTTTTTTATCGGTCTTCCAATAAAGGTAGTAAAGCAGTATGAACACGAAAATATAAGCGACTCCTTCATAAAGTTGGGCCGGATGACGATACGGGATTTGGGCCAGGTATTCCGAGAAGGCCGGATTGTTCTCAATGGCATTGTAGGCCGCATTGACCGTTTTCTCCTTGGTAATCCCTAACGCCTTCGAAGGATGCATATCATCGGAATCGCGAACGAACCGGGTAGCGAAAAGAAACGATTCGTTGGTTACCTTGCCGTTGATTTCCGAATTAAAAAAGTTACCCAATCGCACAAAAAAGGCTCCGATGGCAAAAGGAACGACCATTCGGTCCAGTATCCACAACAGATTGAATCCAGGGTGTTTCCGCGTGTAGAGATACATGCCTAAAATTACTCCAATGGTAGCTCCATGACTCGCCAAACCGGTAAATCCCGTAAACTCATACCCTTTTATGAACCCGAACAACGCTCCGTCGCCGCTTTCTCGAATGGGCAACAAAATCTCTAATAAATGTTCGGAATAGTAGGGCCAATCATAAAAGAACACATGTCCCAAGCGCGCGCCCAACATCGTTGCCAACACGGTATAGATAAAGAGGGAGTCGAGTTGCTCTACCGTTTTGTTCTCATTTTTGAAAATGCGTTTCATGATGACCCATCCTACGGCAAAAGCGGTAATCCAAAGCAGGTTGTAATATTTGATTTGAAGGGGTCCTAGGGTGAACAAGGTTTCATTCGGATTCCAGGTAATGCCTAAAAGATACATAAGAGGTCGTTTTGATCGGCTAATATACTAAATAGACCTAAGACCGCTGCCGTTTTAAAAGAGCAGTAAGGATAAATGTCCCTATTACAAGGCAGATCTTTTTGGAATGAAATGCCTGATTATGACATTTCAACCAATTAGGGAACCGGATCATACCCTTTGCCTCCCCACGGGTGGCAACTGAAAATGCGTTTTAACGCTAGCCAACCACCTTTAAACAAGCCATGTTTTTTTAAGGCTTCCAAAGTGTACTGTGAACAAGTAGGGGAGTAGCGGCATGTGGCAGGGGTATAGGGAGATATGGCCAGCTGATAAAACCTGACCAGAAAAACAAAGGGAGCTATCAGGATTTTTTTCATTTTATCGCGGTTATTTGGTCGTCAGTCTTCTTCGTTACCCTGAGCTTACTTATTCGTTCGGTCCACTGGTCGTTATCCCGTACTCCAATAGGGTTCAAGTTTGGTTTAGGTCTGAGAGGGGTCTACCCTTTTGGGTAGAAGAAAAGACCCTTAGATTGTTGGAGGTAACTGCATCGACCATCCAGTTTTCGCCCATATTGACCGAAGGGTTCAAGAGACCGTAAAAGTCGTACCCTCTTTCCCGTCTTTTAGTTGAATGCCCAACGCGGCCAATTGATCACGTATCTTATCGGAGGTGTCGAAATCCTTGTTCGCCCTCGCTTCCATTCGTAGTTGGATCAACAGTTCTACGACCCCTGAAAGTTTGTTGGAATCCGTATTTTGAACGCTCTTTGCTTCCAATCCCAGTACTTCGAACACAAAGGCTTCTACACTTTGTTTGAGCAATTCCTTATCGGTTGCGCTGAGACTTTCTTTCCCTTCTTTTACCAGGTTGATGTGTTTTACGGCTTCGAACAAGTGTGCGATCAAAATTGGGGTGTTAAAATCGTCGTTCATGGCATCGTAGCATTGCTGCTTCCATGCGGTTACGTCAAAATCGCTCTTAGGACCGGTTTGTAAACCATTGAGGGTATCTACCGCTTCCATCAATCGGTTATAGCCTTTTTCGGAGGCCAACAACGCATCGTTGCTTAAATCCAGGATACTGGTATAATGTGCCTGCATCATGAAGAATCGTACTACAGCGGGGGCAAAGGGCTTGCTCAGGACGGAATTGTCCCCTGAGAATATTTCTCCTGGAAGTATATTGTTTCCCGTTGATTTGGCCATTTTTTTTCCGTTCATGGTAAGCATGTTGGCGTGCATCCAATATCGTACCGGTGAATGGCCGTAACTGGCCTCGGCCTGCGCAATCTCACATTCGTGGTGGGGAAACTTTAAATCCATTCCACCTCCATGAATGTCAAAGGTCTCACCCAAATATTTGGTACTCATCGCGGTACATTCCAGATGCCATCCCGGGAAACCGTCACCCCAAGGGGAGGGCCAACGCATAATATGCTGGGGCTCCGCCTTTTTCCACAAGGCAAAATCCTGTGGGTTCTTCTTCTCGTCCTGTGCCGTTAGCTCACGGGTGTTGGCAATCATATCCTCGAGCTTTCTGCCACTTAACTTCCCGTACTCGTACGATTCGTTGAAGGTTGCGACATCAAAATACACCGAACCATTAATTTCATAGGCGTAGCCCTTTTTTAGAATATCCTTAATGATTTCAATCTGCTCAATTATGTGCCCCGTTGCGGTCGGTTCGATACTAGGGGGTAGAAAATTGAACTTTTCCAGAATTTGATGAAAGTCTATGGTGTAGCGTTGTACCACTTCCATCGGTTCGAGCTTTTCCAAACGGGCTTTTTTGGCAATTTTGTCCTCGCCATCCTCCGCGTCGTCTACCAGGTGCCCGGCATCGGTAATATTTCGAACGTAGCGTACTTTGTAACCCAAGTGTTTCAGATACCTGAAAATCATATCGAACGACATGAACGTACGGCAATTTCCCAAATGAACATTGCTATAAACGGTAGGACCACAGACGTACATCCCTACGTGGCCTTCGTTAAGGGGTTCAAAAGCTTCTTTTTTACCGGAAAGTGAATTATAGATTTTAAGCGATTGGCTCTGGTACAATGGCATTACAAAGGAATACGATTAGAAATTGGTATCTAGGTTGATATAGTCTAAAAACTCACGACGAACCGATTCTTCCTGAAATCTTCCGCCATATTCCGCGGTCACCGTGCTGCTTTCAATGTCGCGTATGCCTCTCGAATTTACGCAGAGGTGCTTGGCATCGATGACACAGGCTACGTCTTTGGTCCCCAAAACGTTCTGGAGTTCCCGAACGATTTGAATATTCAGGCGTTCCTGTACCTGGGGCCGCTTTGCATAATAGTCTACGATACGGTTCATTTTGGATAAACCAACGACCGTTCCGTTGGAGATATAAGCGACATGTGCCTTTCCGACAATTGGCAAAAGATGGTGCTCGCAGGTAGAATATAGGGTTATGTTCTTTTCAACCAGCATCTCACCGTATTTGTACTTGTTCTTAAAGGTCGATGACTTGGGTCTCCGGTCGGGATGAAGTCCGCCAAATAGTTCTTTTACAAACATTTTGGCAACCCTATCGGGAGTTCCTTTTAAACTGTCGTCATCCAGGTCAAGCCCCAAGGTGAGCATCACTTCCCTGATATTTTCCCTGATGCGTGCTATTTTTTCATCATCGGTCAAAATAAATGCATCATCGCGTAGCGGGGTGTCTTCCGATGCCGAAACATGATCGTTTCCAATTTCCTCGAAATGCTCTTCCAATGTACTTTTTATTTTCATCTATTTAGGACTAAAACGAATCGCAAAGATATACATAATATGGCACTTTATGCCCTATTTGCCGTGATACACAACATAAATTCGTGTTAAGGAAAGCTCGATGTTATTTTTACAACTTCCAGTATTATACCTACTTATGAACCGTTTTGGTATTCTTACTATACTATTGATTTTTCTCGGGATGCAGGCTGGTCTAACCCAGGTTTCCTTAGACTGCGGGAACGCTATTCCCATTTGTAACAATACCCCGGTCAATGGCGGAACCAATGGCTTTGGTATCGATGATTTCAACGGTGATGGTGCCAGTGGTTGTTTGGAGCGAACTACCTCCGGTGCCATTGAATCGAACGCCGCCTGGTACCGATTTCGTACGGGGGCTTCGGGACAGCTTGGATTCAACATCGGTTTTGATGCTTCGGAGGATTGGGATTTTGCACTTTATCGTGTTGACGACTGTAATGCCCTGGGGAATCCCATCCGCTGTAATTTCTTTGACAATACGGACAACAACAGCTTCGTAGGGGTTGGAGAAGATCCTACCGGTGATGTCGGGAATTTTCAATACGAGGATTGGCTCCAGGTAACTCCGGGAGAGGACTATTACCTATTGATCAATAATTTTAGTAACACCAATTCAGGCTTTTCCATACAGTTTTCGGGCCAGATTTTTGTTACTAATCCATACGACGCGTTAGACTGTTCGATTATTAGCGAACTATTAGGTCCGCCTGTTGCCGCTTGCGAGGGAGAAACGGTAACCCTCGATGCCACGACCATGGGCGCTACTGTCTACAATTGGTATATAGACACGGGCGCTGGCTTTCAGCCCATCGTAGGCCAAAACAATGCTACTTTGGTTGTAACAACCACTGCATCATATCGTGTTCAGGTGATTACCCCTTCCAACAATAATATCGTTAGCGAAGTACAAGTCGCTTTTTCCCCGGTACCTATTGCAAATCCTATAAGCGATGCTGCCTCCTGTTCGGGTTTGTCTACCTTTGATCTTTCCCAAAAGGATGCCGAGGTGTTAGGTGCCCAGGACCCGAATTCTTACGTCGTAAGTTATTATGCCGACCTTGGAGATGCCAACAATGCTACCAATGCCTTACCTAAGCAGTATATTACCCAAGCTGGGGCACAAACGATATATGTACGGGTATCTTCCATCAACAACCCCAATTGTTTTGATGTGTCTGAGCAATTTCAGTTAGTTAATCTGGAGAGTCCGATACTCGATTTCCCCTCAGAGGCCTATTTATGTGCCGAGAACGGCAGTGTAACCATCGGGTTGGACCTATTGCAACCGAATTACAGTTATGCATGGGATTCGGGGGAGACCACCGCGGAGATAACCGTTTCCCAGCCAGGTGCCTATACCCTGACGGTTACGAACACGCAGGGTGGACTCAGCTGTGATGCAAACAGAACCGTTACGGTTACCAATTCCAATCCACCACAAATCATGGATGTGCTCATCGAGGACCTTCAAAAAAACAATACGGTTACCGTGGTGGCCAATGCAGAGGGGCCGTGGGAATACCAATTGGACGATCGCCCATTCCAAACCGGCAATGTCTTCGCAAACGTAACTCCTGGCACGCACAGCATTACGGTAAACGACCCGAATGGATGTGGTAGTGTAACGGAAGAAATCGTTGTGGTAGGCTTTCCCAAGTATTTCACCCCGAACGCCGATGGTATGAACGATCATTGGGGAATATCGGGTATCGAAAATTTGGAGGATCCTGAAATCTATATTTTTGACCGTTACGGAAAGCTACTGAACCATACCATTGGAAGCAATGGCCCCGGTTGGGACGGTACCTTTAATGGAAAACGTTTGCCTGCCGCCGACTATTGGTTCAAGCTTACGTACATTGATTCCGATGGCCAGCGGAGCACCGCAAAATATGTGAACAACCACTTTTCCCTCAAGCGTTAGCCCACCTTCTTAGTGCAGTGGATGCTGCATTTCATCGATTAACTGCATAAAATTTCGTCGAAGTATACTAAAACAGGGGTAACACCAGTTATTATTGCAACCCTCGGTATGTTAATTAGCCCCAATACCTATGCGAATACTTATAGTTTTCGGTTTTTTGCTGTGTACCCTTGGCGTACAAGCCCAAAATTCACCGGATTGTAGAACTGCCATTCCCGTTTGTGCCGATGCTCCGATAATTGCTTATCCCGACGGAAACGGAGATATCAATGACTTTGGAGATGACGATTTTAGACCAAGTGGATGTCTGGAAAAGGGAAGTAATGGCTCCGCAAATCTAGAGAATAATACCTCGTGGTTTGTTTTCAGGGCAGGCACCGGAGGACAACTAGGGTTCAATATTAGGGCTTTGTGCCCAGATGGAACTGACAATTGTAGTGTTAAATTAGCCGAATTTGATTTTGCACTCTATGGCCCGGATGTCGATTGCGCGGATATTACCAATAGAACTGCTTTGCCCATTCGTTGTAACTTTGAAGTAAACGAAACCGAATACACCGGTGTAGGAGTGAATCCAGAAAATGGAGCTGTAGGCGAACCTCCACTGATTCAAAATATGAATACATATGACGAATGGTTGCAGGTAGAACCTGGGGAGATATATTATTTGTTAATCAACAATTATACCACTTACCAGAATGGAAATCCTATAGAACCTTTTGAGCTCACCTTCACCGGAAGTTCCGTCGAGGCGGATCAAGATACAGCGCTGGATTGCACCTTACGGGATGAGTTTTTGGGACTGGATATCATTGCTTGTGAGGGCGACCCCGATATTCCCTTAAGTGCGCTTAACTCACCTGCCGGCCCCGATATTGTAAATGTCACCTGGTCCGTGGACTATGATGATGACGGTATTATTGATGTAGATGACTTATTGAGTGGTCCTGATGCAACAGAGTACATCGTTACTAGCCCGAACTCGGGAAGATATTTTGTGAATATCGAAACCAGTTTCGGAAATGTGACAGACGATATCCTAATTACCTTTTATGGAATTCCGGTATTGGATAGAGTAGAGATACTGGAAGATATTTTAGACGACGATACCCGGACCAATAATGTAGAAATTTTTGTCGATGGGGATAGCAGTTATGAGTATTCCGTTAATGGTAGCGAGTTTCAAGATGATCCGGTCTTCAACAATATCCCTGTAGGAATCAATACAGTAGTCATTAACGATAAAAACGGTTGCGGTACTACCGAACCCATCGAATTCTTAGTGGCTGGGTACCCCAAATTTTTTACCCCCAACAACGACGGGGTCAATGATGAGTGGCTGGTCTATGGTATAGAAACCTTGACCGATCCCGCCATCTTTATTTTTGACCGCTATGGTAAACTTTTGAAGCAGTTGGCGCCGAATTCCGGGGGATGGGACGGCACCTATAACGGTAGACCGATGCCATCGTCGGATTATTGGTTCAAGCTCGATTTTTCAAGGATGGAGGATGACGTGATGATTGCGCGGACCATACAGTCCCATTTCACATTGAAGCGATAAAAAAAAGGCCGGAAAACTTCCGGCCATCTTCAAACTTTCTTGACTCGTTTTTTTTAAAAATTAAAGGTATATCCTAAACTCACGTTGGTATTGACCCGTTCAATATTGGCGGGAGTGGGCAACCCGACATCAAACAATTGTAGATTTACGTCTTGCTCTGTTCTATTGATGGCAAGATCCAACCTACTACCTCCAAAATCATATCCGATACCTCCTGAGATGCCCATCAAATCACCTACGGTGTTCCCATCTTCATACGGGCTTTGCTCAAAACGATAGCCACCTCGGAGGCTGAAACGTTCAATACGATATTCCCCTCCGAGCCTTAAGGAAGATACAGCTGCCAACCGGGAGCCAATATCTGAATTCACGGTCGCAAAATTGGGATCATCGGTAGGTCTCAAACGGGCTTCGGACATATCCTGATAGCCGTAGTCCACACTCAGTAAACCATTCTTTCCGAATACCAGGGCCAAGCTTCCCGTCAATTTCCCAGGGGTTTTTAACGTATATCTAGGGAACAAATTGACAATATCAAAATTGATAAAACCAATATCGGAGTCCGCCAAATCCGAATCGATTCGCTGTGACAGATCATCGGTCAGACGATACCAGGTGGGCGACTGATAACTGGCCCCTACCCGTACGATATCATTCAATTTTACGATAGTCCCAAAGCTGAAGGAGAAACCGGAGCCTTGAGTCAGCAAATAATTATCGAAAGTGGTCCTCTGTATTTCGGAATCGGCATCGTACCCATCCTCGGTATAAAAGTCAAATCTTTCGTAAAGCACATTATGGAAATTGAGCGATGCCCCTAAATTGACCGCTTGTCGGTATTGTGTCGCCAAGTTTAAGGTAAATTTTCCGTTGTAACCTGCGCTACTTCTTAAAAAATCTTGGTTTACATTGCTGTATTGCGCGTTGGGACTGTATACGGTATTGTCATCTTCCAAGGCCTCCGGATCCAATATACCTCCGTAATAACCTAAAAAGGCTTGTTGATCGGCGAAACCTTGACTAGCTCCGATGTCCAAGTAGGCATCCTCGATAAATTCACCGTCTCTCAACAGAATATTTCCCAAAGGTAATCCTTGGGCAAAGGCGGAAAAATAATTATCGATTCCTTGTGGACTACTACCCCTCACCAATACGCGATCGTCGAAATTCTGGACTAAATCATAATTAAAAGCGAGGGCCAACCGGTTCCAATCCGAAGTATCGTCCGAATTGTTGAAGACCAGTACACCACCTATTTGATTGAGGTCCGTATCATCGAAACCGGATTCACTAAACCCGCCGAAATAGCTGGAAGTGTTTTCCCGATCGTAATAAGTTCCCGTGACCGTAAAAGAGCCATGATTAAAAATGCCAGATCCGGCAGGATTTACATTGAGTGCGGAAAGGTCGCCCCCCAGCGCTCCGAATGCTCCGCCCATTGCTTGAAAGCGGGGGGTTCCCTGCACATTCTCACTGCTATATCGAAGTACGTCCGAGATATTCTGTCCGTTCATAAACATACAAGACAGAAAGAATATGAAAATTGATACTCTTTTCATGGAAATAAAATTATGTTCTTGATGATTTTTAGGTGCTTAGCCCCTAGATCTGCCTCCTCCACGGCTGCTTCCTCCACGGCTTCCTCCACCTCTGGAGCCGCCGGATGATCGATAACCGCCTCCACCCGAACTCCGGAAACTTCCGCTACTTCTTGAGCTGCCCGAGCTTCGATAGCTTCCGCCACGACTACCGGAGCTTCTTCCCGAACTACGGTAGTTGCTGCTGCGAGGAGCCGAACTGCGGTACGATTGGTTCGACCTTGAACTTGAGCCCCTGTAGGCACCATTGCTACGGGTACGGCTGCCAGAACTCCTATAAGAAGAGCTACGTGGTGTAGCAGTTGACCTTCCTACCCTGGAAGAAGAACTCCGTGAGTAATTGCTGCTCCTTGGCGAGGTGCCGCGATAGGTCTGGTTACTTCTTGTGGCACTGTTGTATCGAGACCTTGAGGAACTGTTATATCTTGGCATTGCCCGAGTGCTTCTACTGCTGCGGTACGAGCGGTTTCGGTCTACCCCGACGGTTCTTCGCGACGCGACCCCGTTACGATAGTTTCTCGAACTTCTGCCCGCTGTATTACGGTTGACGTTCGCTGAGCTTCTATATCTTGAAGTTCCCCCATTGGCTCGGCTCAAGTTTCGATTTGAACGTCCCAAAATATTACCGCGTGAGCTATTCGATGCCAATGCTCTCGTATTGTTGTAATAGCCGCGACGCCCTCTATTAAAGGCTGCATTTCGTCGACCATACCCAAAATTATTCCATCCATTGTAATATCCGTAAGGTGGACACCAGGTATTGAAGCCTCCCCAGCCCCAGCCAGCACCCCAGCCCCAGCCCCAGCCAGCGCCCCAGCCCCAACCGTAGCCTCCCCAGCCCCAGTTGTTCCAACGGTTCCATCGGTTCCAGCCCCAGCCGTAGCCTCCCCAGCCCCAGTTGTTCCATCCCCAACCGTTCCATAGCCATGGAGAGCCAAAGCCCCAACCCCAACCGGCGCCCCAGCCCCAATTGTTGTCGTAAATATTGATACTTACATTGGTGGGGTTATCTCCCCACGCGGGCTGTCCCGTATAATCGTTCTCGCTTTGGTAATAATCGGTCAACTGACCTTCACTGACGCTATCGTTCGCTACCCCACTGCTATACGAATCGACATCGGTAAAGATCTCTCCCTCTAAAATTTCATCATACTGATCGGCCTGCTGTGCGAAATAGTCCGCATACACATTGTCTTGGTCCTGTACTCGTTGCCGCTTCGTAGGAACTTGCCGAGGGGGTCTTTCAACGCTCACGCGCCTATCGGCGGTGGTATATATACCATCATTATCATAATATGAGGCCTGTTGGTAAGAACCGCAGGATATGGCGAATACGCCCATCAATGCGAGTAGCAATGTGGTGCGCATTCGTTGGAGGGGTAGGGATTGTATCATCGTTTCAATTTTATATTGTTGGACATATTAAAAATAGTTAGTTTTACCCAATTATTTGTTAAGAGAGGGCACAATATCTGTGCCAAACTATAATCTATGGGAAAAAAATTAACGAAGCGCAACGAGGATTATTCCAAATGGTACAATGAATTGGTCGTGAAAGCTGATTTGGCCGAAAATTCGGGGGTTCGTGGCTGTATGGTCATAAAACCATACGGCTTCGCCATCTGGGAGAAAATGCAGGCCGGTTTGGACAAAATGTTTAAGGATACCGGCCACCAGAACGCCTATTTTCCCTTATTTATTCCCAAGTCGTATCTAAGTAAGGAGGCCAGCCATGTAGAGGGTTTTGCAAAGGAATGTGCGGTGGTTACGCATTATCGGTTGAAAAACGCGGAAGACGGGAGCGGAATCATTGTGGATCCGGAGGCCAAACTTGAGGAAGAGTTGATTGTTCGACCTACCTCGGAAACCATTATTTGGGATACCTACCGGAGATGGATACAATCGTATCGCGACCTTCCTTTGTTGATCAATCAATGGGCCAATGTGGTCCGTTGGGAAATGCGTACCCGTCTGTTCCTGCGAACCGCGGAGTTTTTGTGGCAAGAAGGCCACACCGCCCATGCCACCGAAAAGGAAGCCATCGAAGAGGCCGAATTGATATTGGATATCTATGCCGATTTTGCCGAGGATCACATGGCAGTACCGGTCATTAAGGGTACCAAGACCGAGAGCGAACGGTTTGCAGGAGCTTTGGATACCTATTGTATCGAGGCGTTGATGCAAGACGGTAAAGCTTTGCAGGCTGGAACTTCGCACTTTCTTGGGCAGAATTTTGCAAAGGCCTTTGATGTAAAATTTGCCACTAAGGAAGGTAAACAAGAATATGTTTGGGCCACTTCATGGGGCGTTTCAACCCGATTGATGGGAGCGCTTATCATGACCCATAGTGATGATAACGGACTGGTATTACCCCCAAAATTGGCACCGATTCAGGTCGTAATCGTTCCAATTTATAAAGGATTGGAGCAACTGGAGATTATTTCCGAAAAGGTGTCGCCACTTGTAAAGGAATTGAGAAAGAAGGGTATTTCAGTGAAATATGACGATCGCGATACCCAAAAGCCCGGTTTTAAGTTCAATGAGTATGAATTAAAAGGCGTTCCGGTGCGTTTGGCCATCGGGCAGCGCGATTTGGAAAACGGCACCTTCGAAGTCGCTCGAAGGGACACCTTGGAAAAGGAGACCGTGAAAATGGAAGAAGTGGTTGCCAAAATTGAATTCCTGATGGAAGATATCCAAAGCAATATCTATCAGAAGGCGTTCGATTTTAGGGCGGAACATATTACCGAGGTACAGACTTATACGGAATTCAAAAAAGTACTGGAAGACCAAGGCGGATTTATTTCGGCGCATTGGGACGGTACCAATGAGACCGAGGAGAAGATAAAAGAGGAGACCAAGGCGACCATACGTTGCATCCCCATTGATGCCCAAAAGGAAGAAGGAAAATGTATGGTTACAGGGAAGCCTTCCAATCGTAGGGTGTTGTTTGCAAAGGCGTATTGAATTCCCGGGGATTCAAATGCTCTTTTTTATGGCAAGATATCACGCTATCGAGCTTCTTGGTAGTTTCGCTAAAAAAAAATAGCTAGCTGTTGTACTAGTTAAAAATAATTGTATTTTTGCACCCGCCTGAATGACATTAAATTTAAAATTATTGATGTCGGGCAAGACCGCGTTTGCAGAAAATTGGCCCGTTCGTCTAGGGGTTAGGACGCCAGGTTTTCATCCTGGTAACAGGGGTTCGATTCCCCTACGGGCTACGAAAGTACGATGATGTTCGAAATAGGAAGTAGTTGGTATTAACACAGTACTTCGTATTTTTGATTTCGTATGTAAAAAATGGCCCGTTCGTCTAGGGGTTAGGACGCCAGGTTTTCATCCTGGTAACAGGGGTTCGATTCCCCTACGGGCTACAACAGTTCGCTGCTTAAGATGACAGGAACGTGTATAAAATAATTAAACGAGTAAGATGGCAAATCATAAGTCGGCATTAAAGAGAATTAGAAGAAACGAAGCGGTACGCTTGCGAAACCGTTATCAGCACAAAACCACCCGTAATGCAATCAAGAAATTACGTGGACTGGAAGACAAGAAAGAGGCCGAGGCCTTATTGCCCAGTGTGGTGAGTATGATCGATAGGTTGGCAAAACGGAATATCGTGCACGATAACAAGGCGGCCAACTTAAAGAGTAAATTGGCGAAGCACGTGGCAGCCCTCTAAGGCTGATACACTCTTGAATAATAAGAAAAATGCCCTGACGGTTCTCCGTAAGGGCATTTTTGGTTGTATATCTTATTCATAATCTTAGACGTCTACCCATTCTAATAAAGCCAATTATAAAAGCTGTATACATCAAGGCAATTAACAGATGGTGAAATTCTCCTACATAATAATATTCGTAGGATACGCGACTCCACAACCAATTTGACATAAGCAGGGGATAAAAGGAATAAAATATTAATAAGCCAGATCCTATCCATAATAACAGGTTCCTGCTATTGGTAGTTTTTTCTTCTCGAGACCTTAATTCCCTGAAATAAAGCAAAACGGCCATTATGAGAACAAACGATCCTACGGTTATAGCGTAGGTTTGGGGAAAGACGATAGGGTTTTGAAAGAATGGATTAATGATACTAACAATCACAAAAAGCAAAGCTCCAAACTGTATAAACTTCCGGTACCTCCTAGTTGCTATCACCTTCCAAAACACATGGTAGAAATACAAAAAGAAAATGATATCGAAAATATTAAAAATCAAGTTATTTGAATAGGAGTATGTTTCAATGTATGCAATTTGAAACCCTTCATAATCCCTAATTAAAAATCCAAGCACTTCTGACAAAAATGTATAGGCAATGATGATAGGAAAATATTTTAGTACAGTATCAAAGTATCTTCTATACCTAACAATCGACACAATCAATGCGACGGCGTAGATTATTAGAAAGTAATTATTTTTCAAAAAATCTACCACACATTCCTCTTTTCAAAAAAATTATAGATCAGACCACGATTGCCTAAAAATGGATTACTGCTCATGATATGGTGGTGGAGCACCGGTACCTCTGTTCAACGTTAGACTCTGCCCACCATCATACGGGAGTACCAATGCGATGTTACTGGTCGGAAGGCTTGGCCCAAAAGAAGCATACGCTTTGTCCTTAGAAGTTTCTACCTTCCCCACACCTTGCTTAACGGGCCCAAAATTATCTCCCAATAATACAGGCTTCGGATTCTCGGGGTCCGAATCGTCGATGTAGAATAAGTATTCCCGGTCTCCCTGTTTCAGGGCAGGGGAAATCATGATCGAGTTCTGTCTGGGATGCACATACTGGGTGCTATCGGGGTAGTTCGAAAAATAGAAACGAATCGTTGAGATGTCCACTTTGGCAGCTGCCGCCTGTTGTTCGATAAAGGTCATATAGTCCTTGATGGTTTGGTAATCATAATACACGTATCGGGCTACATCGAACTTGGCCGGAGCTTCTGCGGCCTCCCCTTTACCCTGATCATCTTCTTGCTGCATTTGTTGCATTTTTTCATCAATGCCGCGACGGTTGATCGAATCTTCGTAGCGCCGAATCAACGGCACCCTCCTTTTGGAATAATTGTCGTAGTAGTTTTTGGCCTCTCCGATGGTGACAATCTGTTTGGGAGGATCTACGGGTACTTCCTCACGTTTGTCCTCCACTTTTGGCTCGCAACCGGCGAGCCCTACTAATAGTAGTGTTGCAAGGAGAAATGGTACAGACTTCTTTCCATAGTTTTTCATGGTCGTGTTTTTAGTGGTTAAAAAAGAATTTAGCTGATGCAACAAGGGGGGAAATCGTTTGCAATTGCTACATAAAGATATTTATTTTAAGGATAATCGCACGTTAAATCAGAATTATTCCTTAAAAAACGAAATCCCAAATTCCAAATGGTCTGGCCACCTCGGAATTTGGGATTTCGTGTTTGATATTTTCCGCTTGAGCGGTACCTACTGACTCATGGTCATTAAAAATTCTTCGTTGTTCCTGGTTTGTTTGATGCGTTGTTCGATAAACTCCATCGCTTCCACAGGATTCATGTCCGCCAAGTACTTTCGTAATATCCACATGCGCTGAATGGTATTTTCATCCAACAACAAATCGTCTCTTCGCGTACTGGAGGAGGTAAGGTCGATAGCGGGGAAAATACGTCGGTTCGAAATCTTGCGATCTAGCTGTAGTTCCATATTACCCGTTCCCTTAAATTCCTCAAAGATTACCTCGTCCATTTTAGAACCGGTTTCCGTTAGGGCCGTTGCGATAATCGATAAAGATCCACCATTCTCGATATTACGGGCCGCCCCAAAGAAACGTTTTGGTTTATGCAGGGCATTGGCATCGACACCACCACTCAAAACTTTTCCCGATGCGGGTTGAACGGTGTTATAGGCCCTGGCCAGGCGGGTAATCGAGTCTAACAAGATAACTACATCGTGACCACACTCCACCAAACGTTTTGCCTTTTCCAATACGATGTTGGCCACCCGTACGTGTTCCACGGCCTCCTTGTCAAAAGTCGATGCGACCACTTCACCGCGTACGTTGCGCTGCATATCGGTCACCTCCTCGGGCCGTTCGTCTATTAATAGGATGATCTGGTATACTTCAGGATGATTGGCCGCAATGGCGTTGGCAATATCTTTCAACAACATCGTTTTACCCGTCTTGGGTTGGGAGACGATCATACCACGTTGGCCTTTTCCGATAGGGGAGAAAAGGTCCATGACACGGGTCGAAATACTGCTCTGTCTTTCTGCGATGTTGAATTTTTCCTGCGGGAACAGAGGGGTCAAATGCTCAAAGGCAACCCGGTCGCGAACCACTTGGGGGTCGATACCGTTAATTTTGTTCACCTTGATCAAAGGGAAGTATTTTTCACCTTCCTTTGGGGGTCTTACATTCCCCAGCACGGTATCCCCGGTCTTGAGTCCGAATAAGCGAATCTGGGACTGGGACACATAAATATCATCGGGGGAAGAGAGGTAGTTGTAATCCGAAGAACGTAAAAATCCATATCCATCCTGCATGATATCGAGCACGCCCTCGCTCTCTATGATGCTGTCGAACTCAAATTCAGGTTCTTTGTAGCGATTCTTCAGGTCCTTGTCAAAATTACTTTTATCGTAGTTCGATTGTTTTTGTTGGCGTTGCCCCTTACCGGATGCATTTTTATGCTGCTGGTGTTGGGTCTTATGCTGTTCTCTACGAGGATTGTTTTGCTCGGCCTTACTTTCCTTGACGGAATCCGTTTTCGAGGGTGCACTTTCCACCTCGACACGGGGTTTGGGGTTGGGACGTTTTTTATCCACTCGGGCTCTCTTTGGCTTTTGTTTTACTGGCTCCTCGGTCTTTCCTGGAGCGACCTCTGCCACTTTTTTGGGGTCGGCTGCCTGTAGGTCCAGAATTTGGTAAACGAGGTCTAGTTTTTTAAGGCTCTTGTATTTAGGGACCTTTAGTCCCGAAGCAATTTCCTGAAGCTCAGGTAGCTTTTTGGCTTTTAAATCTGAAATTTCAAACATCAAAAATCGTGTAAATTATACTTGTCTTGAGAACGTGTTGAAGTGTATTGTTATTTGGGTATTACTAGGGATCGATTTCCCTGCGGGTAAGTGTTATAACTAATAACGGCACAATAATACAAATTATTTTCAACTTTAAATGTATATTTTTAAAAAGACATGTATTTTTGCTGTCCAATTTGCGTTTAAGGGATGTTACAGAGAATACAGACCGTTTATTTGTTGATGGTAATCTTGTTAACGGGGTTGCTGCCATTCTGGCTCAACCTTTGGTTCGATGCACAGGGAAATGAGATTTTTGCCAGAAATGAAATTCTTATTTCCATCGCCTTTTATGCAAGCGCGGTATTGGCCTTGATCGCCATATTACTTTTTAAGAATAGAAAAAATCAATTTGTGTTGAACAGATTGAATATGATATTAAATCTTTTTTTACTGGGATTTTTCGTTTACCGATCGCTAAATTTATCTGGAGAGACCTCGGTTTCCGAGAAGGGTATTGGGATGCTGATTCCTGTATTTTCTATCGTTTTTTTGGTCCTGGCCAACAGGGCTATCAAAAAGGATGAGGATCTTGTAAAATCTGTGGATCGTTTGCGTTAAGCCTAACATCTTAGTAGTATTAGTGCGTAAGCCCAGGGGTAGTTCCCTGGGCTTTTTCGTACAACCATGCAACCGCTAGGTTGGATGGTTCGTTTTGACAGGTAGTGAAAGGAACCTCAGTCCTGCAAGAAGGTCCGATTCCTCAGATGAGGTAGCCAATGGGTATCCACCCTTTCATGATAAGCATCCTGGGAACCATTTCTGGCCTGATGTGCCGATCGGGGCAGCAATACGATTTCCTTCCGGTTTGAAAGTTGATTGATACCGGCGTAGATACCTTCGGGCGGACAGGTCTCGTCCAAAAGGCCGATTCCTACTAGAACCGGGCATGTGATATCGGGTACAAAATTCGCAACGTCGAAATACCTACTGGTCTCATGCACCTTCTGTTCGTTTTTGTTTTCGGTATTCGTATACCAATGCGGCCATCCGTCCTTTCTTCCAACAGCGGGGCCCATGGTGTCGAAACCGGCCGGCACCAAGGCCATGGAGGCGGTGACTTTTGGATGGAGTCCCGCTGTTACCAAAGCTTGCAATCCTCCCTGGCTCGCGCCCATTACTACTAAGGTCTCACCATCCCAATCCGGTCTTTCGGTCAAGTATTGTGCGGCCCGATAGCATGACAGGTACATGCGTAGGAAGTAACTTTTATCCCTATTTTCATTGTTGATGGCAGGATAGTTTTTCAGTGGCCCGTTGCTTTTCATCTCGTAAAAATCCTGCTCTCGATCAATGGGCAGATCATGTGGATTGATATTCAATACCAACCAACCTTTTTTTGCCTTATCGATAACCCATTCGGGTTGTAACGGATACACTCCGGCCCATTGCACTATAAGGAGTGCGGGAAGCTTCTCGACTTTTAATGGTTTGGCGAGTTGGCCCCGAATATGGCTTCGGTCGATATTTTTCATTTTGATGTGGTAGTATTCGATTTCTTTTTCTTCCTCTAGAAGAATGCGCTGCACTTGAGGTTGTTTTGGAACCGAGCGAAGCTGTTCGATTTTCCCGGCCCAAAAGGTGTCAAAGTCTGTTGGCTTTTCGACGGCCAGCGCTATTTTCTCCGGATCGGCAATAGCACCTCCGACTGTTTTGTGCCATTGATCTTTGGATTTCCAACGAAGGTCAAGCAGGATGGCCCCCGGTTTGGTAAATGTATATTGGACGGAAGCCTTGTTGTTTTCAAAATCGAGCAATCCCTCGGAAGTTACGGAGAGGCCTCCTTCTTTCAGCTTGTAGGTAACGGAATCGACCTGCGTTCCGGGTTCCAACTCCACGTTCCAGATAACCGTTTCACCTACTTCATAAATACCTTCAGGTAGGTCTGTGGTAATATGTAACTGGGCCTGTAAAAAGTGGAGGCTTCCTAAAAATAGGATAGCGCAGTGTACTATCAAGGTTATTTTTTGTCGCATCATTGCTGGTCTTATCAAAGAGGATTGTTTACAGTGCATCATGGGAATAAAAATAAGAAGATTATCGGTTGCCAATGGGTGCCATTTATCTTTTCCCCAATTCAATCACTTCCAAATCCTTGATATCGCTTCCGTCGATTACGAAGCGCAACATCGTACGAACTTGATGAAAACCGTGTTTGCCGCACGCTCCCGGATTCATGTGTAAAACGCCCAGTGATTTGTCCCACATTACCTTTAAAATATGCGAGTGGCCACAAATGAATAGTTTAGGGGGATTACTTTTAATCATCTCCCGTGTTCTTCGATTGTATTTGGGAGGGTATCCCCCGATATGGGTCATTAGCACATCGACCCCTTCACACATGAAGCGGTCGTTCAAGGGAAATTCCTGCTGAATAATGGCATTATCGATATTGCCATACACGGCGCGAACAGGTTTAATACTGGTCAGTGTATCGGTGACGGCCAGACTTCCGATATCACCGGCATGCCAGATTTCATCGGCTTGGCGCGCGTACTTTAGAATCGCCTCATCCAAATGGGAATGGGTATCGGATAACAGCAGGATCTTAGTCATTTTTAGGGTTCAACGTTGAAAGTGTGAAGCTTAACTTGAATTTAACGGGTCTCTTTACCATTCAACAAAGATTCAGGTATCTTTGCAATTGACAAAACTAACGGTTTCGCTTGAGATATTTTGTGCAATTTTCATACGTCGGTACGAGGTATCACGGCTGGCAGAAACAACCAAATGCGATTACGATACAGTCGGTGATGGAAGATGCCTTTTCCAAACTATTGGGTCGGCCGGTCACCCTAACCGGTGCTGGGCGTACCGATACGGGGGTACACGCGAGACAGCTATTTGCCCATTTCGATGTTGATACTATCGAGGACCAAGGGCGATTGGTGTATCGTTTGAACGCCTTTCTGCCAAAGGATATCGCAGTTCAGAAAATCTTTAAGGTACCCCATGATGCCCATGCCCGTTTTGATGCGACGGAACGTACGTACGAATATTGGGTGGTGCAGAAGAAAAATCCTTTTCTTTCGGAAGCTGCCCATTATGTTAAGTATCCATTGGATATCGGGAAAATGAACCAGGCGGCCGCCATTTTAAGAACGTACAGCGATTTTGAGTGTTTTTCCAAATCCAATACCGATGTAAAGACATATCGGTGCGATTTGCGATCGGCGTTCTGGAACGTAGAGAGCGAAACGCTTGTATTCACTATCACCGCAGACAGATTTTTACGTAATATGGTGCGTGCCATCGTGGGTACTTTATTGGAGGTCGGCTTAGGGAAAATGGTCCCCGAGGAGCTTCGTGAGGTGATTGTGGGCAAGGATCGATCTGCAGCAGGGGCTTCCGCGCCGGCAAAAGGTTTATATTTGACAAGGGTATTGTACCCTGAAAAGATTTTAAAGATCGATGGATAAGAATTCTGGAAAGGCTTTTGACTATAATTTGTTCAAACGGTTGATAGCGCATACAAAGCCTTATCGGTTTACGTTTTTTGGGGTTGCCTTAGCTGCGATATTGCTATCGTTGTTTGCCGTTGTATTTGCATCCTTCGCCGGTAGAATCGTAAACGACGCTATCAAAGTAAAGGATCCCGACAAACTTTTAATGCTCGTTTTGGCCATGTTCGGCGTATTATTGGGTCAGGTGATCAGTCAGCTGTGCTTTAACTACTATGCCAACTGGTTGGGAGAGTCGGTTATAAAGGATGTTCGGGTCGCTCTCTTCAAAAAAATGATCGGCTTTAAGATGCAGTATTTCGACACCTCCTCCATTGGGGTGCTGGTGACGAGGGCGGTGGCCGATATGCAACGGATTGGGGAAATCTTTAGTCAAGGATTCTTTGTAATAGTGGCCGATTTGCTGAAAATGTTGACCGCGGCCGCATTTATGGTGTACCTCAATTGGAAATTGGCCTTGTTGGTTTTCGCATTGCTCCCGATTATTTTGTACGCCACGCGATTGTTTCAAAAAGCCATGAAAAAAGCGTTTATCGAAGTTCGCGCTCAAGTGTCGAACCTGAATTCCTTTGTGCAGGAACGCATCACGGGGATGAAAATAGTACAGCTCTTTACGCGTGAGGAGATAGAGAAGGAAAATTTCAGAAAAATCAACGAAAAGCATCAAAACGCCTGGTTGAAAACGGTCTGGTACAACTCCATTTTCTTTCCGATTGCTGAAATCGTTACTGCAATCGCTATCGGATTGGTCGTTTATTTTGGGGTGCTGCAGGATTTGAACAGTATTAACCAAGATAATATAGGAACCATCGTTTCCTTTTTGTTCTTGATCGAGTTACTTTTTCGTCCGCTTCGGCAGATTGCCGATAAATTCAATACATTACAGATGGGGATGGTGGCCGCTAATAGGGTATTTGCCATTTTGGATACGGATAGTCATATTGAGGATACCGGTACCATTGTCAAAGATGACGTGAAGGGCGATATCGAGTTTAAGGATGTACGCTTTGGTTATTTGAAGGATGAGCAGGTATTGCACGGTGTGTCTTTCAACGCCAAGGTGGGCCAAACCGTGGCAATCGTTGGGGCAACGGGAGCCGGTAAGTCAACGATTATCAATCTGTTGAACAGATTTTATGAAATTGATTCCGGGGCTATTTTGGTCGATGGTATCGATATCAAGGAATATACCCTGGCTTCGCTTCGTTCGCACATAGCTATTGTTTTACAAGATGTTTTTCTCTTTGCCGATACGATCGCCAACAATATTTCCTTAATGGACGACTCCATTTCAGTAAAAGATATCGAAGCAGCGGCCAAGCAGATTGGCGTGCACGAGTTCATCAGTAGCCTCCCAGGGGGGTATGCCTATAACGTAAAGGAACGCGGGACCATGCTTTCGAGCGGACAGCGACAATTGATCGCTTTCCTACGGGCGTATGTCAGCAACCCGAGTGTTCTGGTGCTTGATGAGGCCACTTCCTCCGTAGATACCTATTCGGAGCAATTGATTCAACAAGCCACTGAAAAAATCACCCAGGGCCGCACCTCGATCATCATTGCTCACCGTTTGGCGACCATCAAAAAAGCGGACAAGATTTTGGTGATGGATGCAGGCAAAATCGTCGAGACCGGCACCCACAAGGAATTACTCAAAAAAGGAGGCTATTACAGCAAGCTCTACGAAGCCCAATTTTTAGCGGAAGAGGTGGTGTAAAAGTAGCCTTTGGCGATTCTTGGGTCCCTCACTGCTTGTTAACAACCATATAGGCCGCCATGGCAATGACTAAGGCAATAAACAAAACCAACAGAATTCCCAGGAAAATCAATAGCTTCAGGAGGGTTTGGGGAATAGTCAAGCCAAAAAGCCTTTTGAAGATATAGGTGAAATAGGCAATCTGAAAAAACATGTTGAAGAAGGTCACAACTTGAAAGGCCGGTGTATTCCAAATAGTTGCCAGATACAGTGCATTTACGAGGATTGATAGATGGGAATATCCGTAGACATTGATTACGAAATGTTCACTCAGGTTAAACTTTTTACTATTGATGAACACGAGCCGCGAAATCAATGCCAACAGCGGTAGGGTAGCGATATAAAAAAGACTTTGATATTCGAAGATGGTACTTGAAATATCCTGTGCCAGTGCGTTGGCCTCAGGCTTGGCATTAAGGGACTGTTGTTGAAAATCCAGGGCATCTGGAAAAAACTTTCGATATACAAATATAAAGAGTCCACCAAGGGTCACAGCGATGGTGAAATAAGAAATAGGGTTAAGATATTTTCGACGAACCCCGCGGATATAGCCACCTATGACAGCTTCGGGTTTCGAAAATAGATGAACAAATGTTCTTAGGAAGGTATTGTCAATATTTAAGAACCTTTCGGTAAAATCGTTCCAAATGTTCTTTATGGTAATTCTGTTGCGAATGACCTTGGCGCCACAATTGGCGCAATAGTTATAGTCTGCAAACAGTGATTTCTCGCAGTTTTTGCACTCCATTCGGTGGTTGGTTTAAATCAAATCCTCCTTTATCATCGAGGCCAAATCCGACATATCTTTGTACAGTATAAATTCCCCGTTCCTGATATAGGAGATATCGCCAGTTTCCTCACTCACTACCAGGGCAATGGCATCGGTTTTTTCGGTAATACCCACGGCGGCCCTATGGCGCAGTCCGAATCGTAGGGGAATCGTACGCTCATTCGATACCGGAAGTATTACACGGGTAGCTACAATATAATTATTCTCGATAATTACGGCACCATCGTGTAACGGGCTGTTTTTGTAAAAGATACTTTCGATAATGGGTTGGTTGATTTCGGTATACATTTTATCCCCTGTCGATTTTACAAAATCGAGAGAGTTATTACGTGCAAATACCAACAGAGCCCCGGTTTTAGAGGCGCTCATCTTCTCACAGGCCAATAGGACCGCATCTACATCGATACTGGTGGTAAGGCTCTCCTGTCTTAGAAATTTGAAATGCCTGATGAAATTCCGTTTGTTGGCCAAATTTGTCGATCCGATCATCAAAAGGAATTTCCTGATTTCCTGTTGAAATACAATAATCAAGGCAATGAGTCCTACCTGCATAAAGGCGCCCACCATGCTACTGATCATTTCCATACCCAGTAACTCGGTGAGTTTCCAAAAAGCCCACACGATTACAATGCCAATAAAAATATTAATAGCGACCGAACCGCGAACCAGTTTGTAGATGTAATAGAGAAGGATGGCTACAAGGATAATGTCGAGGACATCTGTAATTTTAAAATCGATAAAATTCAAAAAATCCAATCCTTGCCGTTTTGGTAAAATTATAAAAAATAGATGAACGAAAAATCGTTCGTTTTCTCAAATCAATCGTTGCATTAACTGCACACACTCCCTAGCCTCCTTCACATCGTGGGCCCTAAGGATGTTGGCTCCTTTGGTCAGCGTATAGGTGTGTAGGGCCGTGGAGCCATTCAGAGCCCCCTGCGCACTTGTCCCCAAGGCTTTATAGATCATCGATTTTCTACTGATCCCCACCAGCAGAGGATGCCCCAAAGTTTTAAACCGATCCAAATGTTGCAATAGTTCATAGTTTTGTTCCAGGGTTTTGGCGAAGCCGAAGCCAGGGTCGATAATCAGGTCATGCAGGCCCAAGGTATTTGCAACGGCTATCCTTTCCGAGAAAAACGACAATACCTCTATTAACAAATCGTCGTATTGGGTATGTTGCTGCATAGTCTTTGGGGTGCCCCGCATATGCATCATGACATAAGGTGCCTTATACTTGGCAATAGTGGGCAACATTTCCCCATCCTGAATTCCCGCTGAAATGTCGTTGATAATCGCAGCCCCCGCCTCAAGACTTTCTTTGGCCACCTTGCTTCGAAACGTGTCTATCGACAACAGGATATCCGGAAAATTTCGGAGCAATAGTTGTACCACTGGGAGCAATCTTTTGAGCTCTTCGATTTCGGATACAAAATCAGCTCCAGGCCGGGAGCTATAGGCACCGACATCGATGAAAGTGGCACCTTCGTTCAACATTTTTTCTACCTGTGAAAGAATGGTTTTTTCATTCTTGTATCTTCCTCCGTCGTAAAAAGAATCGGGCGTAATGTTGAGAATGCCCATGACCTTGGGAATAGTAAGGTCGATAAGAATTCCTTTGCAATTTAAGGTCATATTCCGAGGGCCATCGTTTGATAAACCAAGTTTAAAACACGAGATTTGCAGGCGAAGGTACCCATTTAAAAACCTTTGCTTTGAGCAATTCGATATTTTGAGCGAAATTTACGCAAATTACAGCGATTAAAATGCAGCATACTTCCGAACAATACGATGCGGTGATCAAAACCTGTCGGGACCTATACGAAAAGAAGATGAGCGATTATGGTAGTGCATGGCGTATTTTAAGGCTTCCGTCCTTGACCGATCAGATATTCATAAAGGCGCAACGCATTCGAAGTTTACAGGAAAACGAAGTTCGAAAAGTAGATGAGGACGAACGATCTGAATTCATTGGCATTATCAATTATTCGATCATGGCGCTGATTCAATTGGAGAAAGGCGTTGTGGAACAGCCAGATCTTTCCCTTGAGGAGGCTTTGACACTTTTTGACAGGCATACTGCCGAGACCAAATCCCTCATGGAAAAGAAAAACCACGATTATGGCGAGGCTTGGCGCGATATGAGGGTAAGCTCCTTGACCGACCTAATTCTGCAGAAAATACTAAGGGTCAAACAAATCGAAGATAACAAAGGGAAAACGTTGGTGAGTGAAGGGATTGACGCCAATTATCAAGATATGGTGAATTATGCGGTTTTTGCACTTATTCATTTAAACGCTAATGCAGCTTCATCGGCCAATCAAAGTACAGCATGAAATATATTGTAACGATCAGTAGAATTTTAGTCGGTGTATTGTTCATCATCAGTGGTTTTATCAAGCTGAACGACCCCGTGGGTTTCTCCTTCAAATTGGAGGAATACTTCAGCGCCGGGGTACTCGATTTGCCTTTCTTTGAACCGTATGCCCTGTACATTTCAATCTTTGTGGTGATTTTTGAGGTTCTTCTTGGGGTGATGCTTTTGATCGGTTTTAGGGTTAAATTCACGGTTTGGAGCCTTTTGTTGATGATTGTTGGTTTTACCTTCCTCACGTTCTATTCCGCCTATTTTAATAAAGTGACCGATTGTGGCTGTTTTGGGGATGCCCTGAAATTGACTCCTTGGCAATCCTTTACAAAGGATGTGGTGTTATTGGTGCTCATATTGGTTTTGTTCAAGGGTAGGGAATATATCAAACCTATTGCCGGTTCCAATACAAAACGGATCATCACTCTTGTCGCTTTGATACTATGTGCCTTGTACGCCAATTATGTGTTGAACCACCTTCCGGTAATCGATTTCCGTCCTTATAAGATTGGAGCCAATATTGAAGAAGGTATGAACGTTCCGGACGACGCTCCCCAAGCAATTTATGATTATGCTTGGAAGTTCAATGTAAACGGGGAGGAGCAGATTATCGTTACCCAAGGGGATTATCCCAGTGTTGATGGGGAGTTTATCGATGTCGAGACCACTGAGGTCCAGAAAGGATACGAACCACCCATTCATGATTTTACCGTTGAGCAAAATGGGGAGGACTTTGCGGCCAGCTTATTGCAAGAGCCTAAACTCGTAATGGTTATCGCCTATGACTTGCGGAAGACCAATGAAGATGTGTACGCTGAAATCAAGAAAATTACGGGTCAAGCGATTCAGAACGGTTATAGGGTCGTGGGCATGTCGGCCTCCGATACGGATCAGACCGCCCGTTTAGTGAAAGATCACCAACTTGACTTTGAGTTTTACTTTACCGATGAGACTACCTTGAAAACGATTGTACGTTCCAACCCGGGAGTGCTGGTGTTGGAAAAAGGGACCATAAAACAAAAAGTGCACTACAACGACCTGGACGAATTGGAATTTGATTGAGATATCACTAAAACTCACCGGGCTTTAAGAAATACCGTGAAGTAACAAATCAAGATGCGCCATTTCACGGAAATGCAGTGGCTCAAAAAGCGTTGAACAGGGAAAAAGAAAATATAATTAATGACAAAATATGAGAAGTAAAATCGTAGCAGGAAACTGGAAAATGAACAAAAATTTGATCGAGACCGAGGCCTTGTTGGCCGAACTTTCGGCCAAACTTCCCGATACCGATGCGGAGGTCATGGTGGCACCTACCTTTGTGAACTTGGTACCGGCAGTACGCAGTTTGGAACAGTCTATCATCGAGGTCATAGCACAAAATATGCACTTTGCCGAAAGTGGGGCGTACACGGGTGAAATTTCTGCCGATATGCTGTTGAATATAGGCGTGGATACGGTGATAATAGGGCATTCGGAACGTAGGGCCTATTTCGGGGAAACTGATGAAATACTGGCAAAGAAGGTTCAGGCCGCTTTGGAAAACAATATGAGGGTTGTCTTTTGTTTCGGCGAGGAATTGGAAGATCGTAGATCTGAAAATCACTTCGAAGTCGTGGAAAGTCAATTGAAAAATGCCCTTTTTTCCTTGGAGGTTTCATCATGGGGCAAGATTGTGTTGGCTTATGAGCCAGTTTGGGCCATTGGCACTGGAGAAACGGCAACTCCCGATCAAGCGCAGGAGATGCACGCCTTCATTCGTAAGACCATTACGGAAGCCTATGACGCCTCGGTTGCGAATAAAGTCTCCATTCTATATGGTGGAAGTGTAAAACCCGGAAATGCCCAAGAGATTTTTTCAAAACCCGACGTCGATGGCGGACTCATTGGTGGGGCTTCGTTGGTCGCAGATGATTTCGTGGCAATTATCAAGGCAATTTAAAATATAATTATAAGAACTATCACCTTTTTTGCTTCAGAATAGCAATACGAGTGAAGAGCATCTGAAGGGGGTATTCTTATGAATACTCCTTTTTTTTGATTTAGTAATCAATTATGTCTAACATCATATATATAGAATACACTTTTAGATTAAATCCGGTGCACCCGGTTTCGGATATTCTTATCGCGGAATTGGGCGAAGCGGGGTTCGAGAGTTTTGTCGAGGAAGAAGAAGGGGTTCTGGCCTATATTCAGAAAGAATGCTGGTCGCCAGACATACTTAACCCTATCCAGATACTGTCGAACGATGCTTTTCATATCGAATATCGTTTCAAGGAAATCGAACAGCAGAATTGGAATGCCACTTGGGAAAGTAATTTCGAACCGATACAAATTGGGAATCAATGCGTGGTACGGGCACCTTTTCATGAGCGACCGAATGTACGGTTCGATATTGTCATCATGCCCAAAATGAGTTTTGGTACCGGTCACCATGAAACAACCCATATGATGCTGCAACATATCCTAGATAACGACTTCGACAATAAGTCGGTCTTGGACATGGGAAGCGGAACAGGGGTACTCGCCATTTTGGCGGCAATGAAGGGCGCCAAGGCGATAGATGCCATCGATATTGACCATTGGTGCTATTTGAATGCCAAGGAAAACGTTCTTCGAAATAACGCTAGCCAAATCAAGGTATATGAAGGGGACGCAGACTTGATAGAGGCTAAAAAATATGATATTATCTTGGCGAATATCAATCGAAATATCCTGGTCCGGGATATCCCCATTTATGCGAACGCTATGAATAAGGACGGTATGCTCTTTTTGAGCGGATTTTATGAATCCGATATTGCCATAATTTCAACGAATTGTGAAAAGGTTGGACTGAAGCTTCAAAAAAAATTGAAAAAAAGTGATTGGGTTTCAATCAAGTACGTTTTTTCTTAAATAAATCATAAAAACAAGCATCTGTATTATGCGGTTTTCTCGTATATTAAGCAAGTATTGTAAGTGAATTCTTAAAAAATTCATTTTTAACCCCGAACATTTGTAATATGAGAAAATTTAAAATTTTAGTAGCAAGTACACTCTTTTTGTCATTGGCCGTTGCCTGTCAAAAAGATGAAGTAGCGCCAATTGAAGAACCTACGGCAGCTGAGGAAGTAGTTCAACAGTCGACCTTGGAATTGAATGATGAGGTAATAGGTGTATTCAAAAGGAACTTTTTCAATGTAGGCAATGTTAAGGTAGTGGACTTTATGCTTCCCGATGGCAGCTATGAAAGTCGCTATCAGGTAGAGGATGACATCACTTTTTCTGCCGAGCAATATGAAATTCTTGCAGCCCTGAACACCACTGAAAAGAATTATCACACTAATAATCTTGTCAGTAGTCCGAGAACGATATCGATTATTGGATATACGGGTGGTTCGAATGCGCTTTCAAGTAAAGAGCGAACGGCTTTGCAGTATGCGGTGAACAACTATAACCGTTTGAATCTGAGTATAAGCTTCTCTTTAACGTTTGGTACCAATTATCAAAATAAGGATATGGTGGTCTACTATAACCCCAATGCCTCAGGGAGCGGCGGGTCGGCAGGATTTCCCAGTGGAGGAAGACCCTTCAAGTTCGTGCAGATTTACGGATTGGATAATTTTAGCACCGACGTGAACGAGCATGTAATTACGCACGAAATAGGACATTCGGTCGGTTTTCGACATACTGATTGGTTTAGTCGCCAAAGCTGCGGTGAAAACACCAACGAAGGGGTGGGTAGCATTGGCGCCAACCCTATACCAGGTACCCCCGACGGGTATGACCCTACTTCTGTGATGTTGGCTTGCTTTAGCAACAATGAAGATGGGGAATTCAACAGTAATGATGTCACTGCATTGCGATATCTATATTAACCTGCCAAGTCATTTACAATACTGTTAAAAGTACCTGAAAGGGTACTTTTTTTCATTTCAGAGGTTTATATTTAGGGTATAGAAAGATTTCTAACCAAAAAAATTTCTATGGGTACCAAGGAAAAACTTCAAGAAGAATTACTTCTGGAGGAAGATACCGTAAAGCAACGAGAGATAGTACTGTATAATGATGACGTGAATACCTTCGATCATGTCATAGAAACCTTGATAGCCGTCTGTGAACATTCTCCCGAACAAGCGGAGCAGTGCTCCCTGATAGTACATTACAATGGTAAATGCACTGTAAAGACCGGGGAGTACGATGATTTAAAACCTCGGTGCAGTCGATTGCTACAGGCAGGGCTTAGCGCTGAAATTGTTTAAGTCGTTCGGAAGATTTCCCAAGCTATTTTTAGGATAAGGGGATATGCTATTGTCGTGTCCATGTGCTCATTCTTTTGTTTGGGTTTTATAAACCCCGATAGTCCCTAATAAGTTTGCGTCGACGTGTCCCCTGGTCATATTAAGATTGCTTGGCAATTAGAAATTAAATTGTTCCCATCATGAATACCCCGACTAGTGTGGCAACTTGTTTTTTAGGACTCCGTAAGCGAAGGTTCCCAAAATAGCGGCGGCGATAACGATGAGCATACTGAACACACCTGTTCCTACCAAAATGTACATAGGCCCGGGACAAGCGCCCGCCAAGGCCCATCCCAATCCGAAAATACTCCCCCCGAACAAGTACCTCGTAAAAGACCTTTCTTTTGGGGGGATTTGAATCACCTTGCCGTCTATGTTCTTAACCTTCATTTTTTTGATGAGCCAAACCCCGAGTCCGCCTAAGACTACCGCAGAGCCGATAATACCGTACATGTGAAACGATTGGAATTTGAACATCTCGATGATACGATACCAGGAAACAGCTTCTGACTTTACCAGAACAATCCCAAAAAAGATTCCGACCAAAAAGAATTTAATGAATTTCATTTGTTTGTTAAATTTTTTATATGATGACTACTAGCCAAAAATTAGGGGTAGTAAAAAGTGGGTCATCAATAATCCGCCGATAAAAAATCCGATGACGGCTATCAAGGAAGGTAATTGAAAATTACTCAATCCCGTGATTGCGTGGCCGGAGGTACACCCTCCTGCATATCTGGTGCCAAAACCTACCAAAAACCCGGCGATGATCAGAATGCCCATACCTTTGATGCTTAATACATAATCCCAATCATAGATTTCAGGTGGTAGCAGGCTTTGCCCGGCATCCTTGAATCCTAGCTCAGACAAATCGGCCACTGTTTGAGGGTTCAAGGCGATAGGGCGATGATCTGATAACAAATAGACCGCTATGAAACCGCCGATAAGGGCTCCGAGCACTACGGTGAGGTTCCATCTTTGGGCTTTCCAGTCAAATCGGAAAAAATCGGAATATTTTCCTGCACCACCGATTGTGCATAAAGTCCGTAAGTTAGATGACATGCCAAAGGTTTTCCCGAAGTATATCAATGAGAACATCACGATTGCGATAAGTGGGCCGGAGACATACCATGGCCACGGTTGAAGTATAAATTCCATACTCAATTTTTGCGCGAAGATAATCAGAATACCCGTCGGTCTGTGTAATGAATGTTACAAAATGGCGATGACCGGTCTTTTTATACGGTTAGAGCAACGGATTTTTTGACTAAATAGTCTTAAATGTTAATTTGTAGGAATTGATGTACTTAAACCACATTAGTAACGTTTGGTTTCCATAGGCTTTACGAATTGCAAATCGCCGAAAAAGTCTTAAACGTAACCTACTATTGTTTTGAGGGGCCTTATTATCGGATTGCTATCTATGTTATTTGTGCATTTGGGCTATTCCCAACGCGAAGCTGCTATTTGGTATTTTGGAAGCAATGCAGGGCTCGATTTCAATAGTGGTGTTCCGACGGTGCTTGAGGATGGCGCCTTGAATACGGCAGAAGGTTGTGCCACTATGGCCGACCCTATGGGTAATCTCTTGTTTTATACCGATGGCGTGACCGTCTGGAATCGTAACCACCGACCCATGCCGAACGGTGCCGGTCTAAAGGGACATGCTTCCAGTACGCAATCGGGTATCATTGTTCCTGTACCGAACCACCCTAGCCGTTATTATGTTTTTACTACAAATTTTCAACTACGGGACGGACTCTATTTTTCCGAGATCGATTTGGCCTTGAATGGGGGTTTGGGCGATGTGGTTAAAAAGAACATCCTTTTGAAAAAGACGGTTACCGAGAAATTGACAGCGGTGAAGCATCGTAACGGCGAAGATTTTTGGGTGTTGGCACATGATTGGGGCAACGACTCCTACTTGGCCTATCTGGTCACTGCTGCAGGAGTTAATCCCAATCCTGTCGTTAGCAACGTAGGCTTTAACTTGGATTACGCCAATTCTGGAAACGACGTTTTCAAAAGCAGGGGTTACCTTAAGACTTCGCCTGATGGGCGTAAATTGGCAGCATGCCATTCCTTTGTTGGGATCGAGTTGTTGGATTTCGATACGGAAACGGGAGGCGTTTCCAATCCGGAAGTATTGATGCAATCGAATGCGAAGGATTTTTACGGATTGGAGTTTTCACCCTATGGCGACCGCTTGTACATATCGATTATCAACGAAGATATCTTTCAATTTAATTTAAGGGAACGGAATATTGCAGCTTCAAGGATGCCGCTACATGTACCCTCTCAAATGACAGGTGCCCTGCAATTGGCTTTGGATGGCAAAATTTACGTGGCAGGGGCTGAAAAACTGGCAGTCATCGAATCTCCGGAAGAACTTGGACCGGCCTGTGGTTTCAAGGCCAATGTCATTAATTTGGGTACTGGACATGGTACATATGGCTTACCACCTTTTATTACCTCTTATTTTGATTTGGGTATACGGGCCAACGGATTTTGCTTTGGTGACACCACCCTGTTTTCGATAACGGCTACGGAACACATCGATACCGTGGCATGGGATTTCGGCGACGGACATACTGCCTCCATCCAGAATCCATTACATCATTATGATGCTCCGGGCGAGTATCTCGTGAGCGCTACAGTACAGATTGGAACCAGAATCAATACCGAGAAAAGGCGCATTGTTATTTATGAAAACCCGATGGCTTACAATGCCTCGTATGTGCAATGTGATTGGGATGAAACTGGTTTGTATTTTATCGATTTATCGGAGATGGACTCCCAAATTTTGAACGGGCAGGATCCCGATATGTTTGAGGTGTCGTACTTTCAAACCGGAAACGATGCCAGAGCTGGCGTGAGCGAGTTGGTCAAGGACCAGTATTCCAACACCGATAGGGTAGAGAAGCTGTACGCACGGGTCCAACATATCGATAATAAGGACTGCTATGCCCTTTCCGAGCTTGATATTTTGATTAAGGAGCTTCCTCGACCGGATTTGGAAGAATCTTATCTTGTTTGTCCGGAGGACCCGTTTCTGACCCTTGACGGCGGTGATTTTGATAGTTGGTCCTGGCGTGATGCACAGGAGAAAGAGTTGGCCAGTTCAAGAATGGTCGATATCACCGAACCAGGGACTTATAGTCTTACCGTGAACGGCGCTGAAAATGGGCAAGTTTGTGGAAACACGTTCTATTTTGAGGTGCGTCCCACCGTGGTGCCCCTCGATTTCGATGTAAGTGTGAATCATTTTTCAGAGAATATTACCTTAACTATTGCCATGGAAGGCAATGATGATTTTCAATATTCCTTGGATGGGGTACGGTTTCAAAAATCGAATCAGTTCGAGGTCGAACCGGGAAAATATACGGTGTTCGTGCGTGGCACTGCCAGGTGTAGAACGCTTTCGAAAGAGGTTATTGCCGTGGGCTATCAAAAGTTTTTCACCCCAAATAGCGATGGCATCAATGATTACTGGAAAATTACGGCGGGCGAGTACTTTCCCGAATCTACTGTATTCATATTCGACCGTTATGGAAAACTACTGCGGGAACTACGACCAGATGAGGAGGGTTGGGACGGTACCCATCAGGGATTGCCCATGCCCTCGTCTGACTACTGGTTCCGTTTTGAAAATATAGACGGTACTATATTCAAGGCACATTTTACCTTGAAAAGGTAGGATTGCCAAATGCCCATTTTCACCCTTGTAATTACTTCCCTTCCGACGACCGGGGCAAAGAAGCTCTCTTTCTGAGGTAGTTTTAAAAGAACGCCTGTTAAACCGTATGACATCCATGGCTTTTCCATCGCTTTGGAAGCGAAACTGGGAAATCCTAGGAATGAAGAATTGAGTGCAATTATTTGTTATTTTCTGACAATAGTCGTACTTTAAACTCACTTTCCCTCGTAAAGCAGCATAAGCGACTATTTTGTTGCGAACGAAGAGTTTCCCCTTCCTTAGATAATGTTAGGAGCTTTTGTCCAGGCCTCTAATGCTTTGAATCGATAAGGAGTGGTTGCGCTTTTGATATGTTTCCCCCGCTAGTAAGAAAGGATAGTAGTCCAAACGGTTTTTTGAGAATTGAGTTGATGATTGTCTTTGTAAATCTGGAAGATGAAAACGAGAATGTGATCCAACAGTGTTTCTCTTAGAAAAAGCACACTAGAATAAAATTCGATAAAATACGGAAGATAATTTTAGTAAAAACCTCTTACAATGGAAAAGCCGATTGCCGACCTTCACTGTCACCCATCTTTAAAGCCCACAAACAATAGCAAACTTCCCAATCTCTGGAAAGGCGCTAACAATATTTCGACCAGACGACTGTTTCGAAATCCAAGTTTGGGAGACCGACTTCGAAAATTGGCCATTGACTTATTCTTAAAAAACATGGCCAAATATACCCAATCGAACCTGGCGTCGTGTTATGAGGGGAATAACAAATTACTTTTTTTTGCACTATACCCCCCTGAAAGACCTTTTATGAAGCCGGCCCGACCGTTCCGAAAAGGTACACGGTCCCATCAGAAACTCTCGAAAAAGATTTTCAAGAATTTAGCCATCGATAGTAAGGTAATCCGTGCCCTCACGGGTTTTTCGGAAGAGACTGCAGCATCCTATCTCGATAATATCTATAATTCCGAGACCATCGACTACTTTGAAGACCTGCTGAATGAGTATCAACGCATTGTGAAGGAAAATGGGAAACCGTATCAGGTGCCCGGATACCCTACTCCCGCAAGACTAAAAATGATACGAAATTATAAGGAATACACCGAAACGAACAAATTTGAAATAGCCGGCATAATAACCGTTGAAGGTGCACATGCCCTTGCTAGGTACAAGAATGAGGATTTATTCGAAAAAGAAAACATTGAGGAATTGGATGACAATTCAAGATCGTTACTGGAACAAAGCTTTGTCAGCAACATTGAAACACTTAAGAACCCTGATGAGATGGCATATACACCTTTCTTTATTACTTTTTCGCATCATTTTAACAATTTGATTTCGGGGCACGCAAAAAGCTTTAAAGATGCACCCAACAAAATAATTCCAGGATTTTCAAATGTATTCGATCAACGAAAGGGGCTCGACAAGGGATTCACGGATTTTGGGAAGAAACTGATAACCGACCACCTATTGTCCAAAAAGAATGGTAAGCGCATATTGGTCGATACAAAACACATGTCTTTACAATGCAGGGACGAATATTTGGCCATCGTCAACAACTTTTGGAAGCAAAAAAAGGACAGGATACCCATTGTTTGTAGCCATACTGCGATCAATGGTATTTCTACCCGGGCGGAATCCAAAAAAAGAAAGGATACCAATCAGTTGGATCGGCGTGCTTACGTGAGTAGGTGGGACATCAACCTCACCGATGAGGACATTATTGATATTTTCGATTCCGATGGTATAATCGGGATATGTATGCACGACGGAAGAATGCCAGGTGGAAAATTTAAGGCCCTGGTAAAACAGGAAACAAGGGCCCATGGCAGTTTGGTACGCGTACAACGGTTGCATACCCAAATGTTCTTGACGAATATCTTCCACGTGGTACGAATAAATCTATCCCATATCATGGAGCTCAATAAAACCGCTACTCCTAAGAGGCATATGGAAGAGGCTTGGAAAACGGTTTGCCTAGGAACCGATTTTGACGGAATCATCGACCCCTTTGATCACTTCAACGCGGCCAATATGCTCAACGAGTTCAAGGTTCGCTGTAAGGAGGCGATCCAGTATAATTTTAATCCCATCGAGGAACGAAAAAGGGCAAAGATCTTACATGTTGGGGAGCACTCTTCGAGGCCTTACGGGAAGGCTGAACTGGAGGAATTGATGATGGGGATGACCCCACAGGAGATTGTAGACAAAGTGTTTTCGGATAACCTGCTATTCTTTATGAGCAAGTACTTTACCGATGAATATTTGATGTGATATTTCCTTTGAAGTCTGTGGGATGGGCGATACTATTGTCGGGGACCTTGAAGTCGTGTAGCCATGTTCCCTGCAGTGATTTGAATGGTTCATGCAAAACCCGCAAAAAAACAATTTTCAATCCACTGACTTTCTGTTGTAAGTGCGTAACCTCTGCAGAATTTCCTTCGGTGTTCCTTTGAACTCCCATGTAAAAATTTATTGACCGGATTGCCGTCGGTCCGATGGTATGCAAATGGGTCATTTGACTTTCATTTCGAAGCTAACAAACTCGAATTCTTACATAAAGAAATTTGGCGCATGAGTAGTGTCTCGCAAGGTGTTCGATTTATGCGGTTGGTAGTTTCAATTCGCTGTACGGTATAAAGGGAAAACACTCGCATTTTTTAGTACGGATGCTCTTGACGATGGGCAAACAGTCATTCAAAAATCTTTTGGAATGTACTTGACCCCTCCCAACAATTTCCCTTCCCTTAAACAATGACAACTAGGACTTACAAACAACTCTTTCAAGGGAGGGCAGTAGCTACCCTTTTAAAAAAGAAATTGGCTTTGAAGCAATTATGGAAACGATAGGTGTAGGGCATAAACACAGTTGATGTATGCCATAAATAATGATTTAAATCCAATCCATCAATCCCCATTCGAAATCAATCAGAAACTGATGTTAATCATTGTGGGAATTTCTTAACCAATTTTATTTTGATGTGTGAAATTCAAAGTGAGGTATTTTATACTGCCTTTGAAAAAGAACATAATCTTTAACCAGCACCCGTATTTACGCTGGGGTAACTTTTGTCGAATCTTTTAAATCTTAGACCAATGAAACTAAAATTTCTATTACTATTTGGAATCGTGGCTTTCTTTCTTGCTTGTGAAAAGGAGGCCATTCCTATGGAACTGAACAATCAACAAAATACCCTCGTTGATGAAGGTCTGGTGGAGATCCTGTTTACAAAAGGCAAACAATGGGATGCTCTTACCGAGCAATCCGCCCAAAAGGATAATCCGGTAACCAAGAAATTAAAAATCAGGACGTCGGGAACAATGTCTATGACCCCTGGTGCTGATGCATGCGAAGGATTTATTCAATTTAGTGCCAGCGGTGAGGGTAATGCAACACATTTGGGGCTTTTTACACTCGAATTGGATTATTGTACTGATGGAACTGCTCCCCTAGGTCCCATATTTGCGAAGCAGACCGCAGCAAATGGGGATCAGGTATTATCTGTTGTGGTCGGAGGGGATCCTACCGAAAATTCCTTGGATTTTTTAATTTATGGTGGTACTGGTAGGTTTGAGAACGCCACTGGTTTCGTCACATTATTTTTCGTATTTGATTACTTAAACCAAACCTTTGACAACTTTGGGGAAGGCACCATTACCTATTAGGAAATTATAGATTGGACACTAAAAAGGCCGTCGTCGGACCGGCATTTATCAAATTGACGATGGCCTACTCTTTGGACCATGGTCGGGGTGACATATAGATAATTCTCGACAAAAAATTGGTTGTGAGTACTACTCCCTACTTAGAACTTGGGATTGTCTCCCTATGACGGTATAAATCTGAGCCGGGCGTACTCTTGTAAGTAGGTTTCCAACGCAGGAAAAGGCCGCTATCAATCCATTCCAAGTGGTACGCAAGCGGTAGAATTTTTTTTGGTCTTTGAACATCCTTTATAACCATGTTATGCCCTACAGCTTTAGGACGTCTTTTGGATACTCCCCAACTAAAAAAGTCTCAAAATCGGAAATGGACTTGTATTCAAGTTGTCTCGAATAACGGTCTACAGACTTTCATATCGACTTTAGATATCGGTTTATATAGTTTTCGGTAATACCAAGGTTCCATATGGTGCCAATGGCTAGAGCTTATTCGATAATAGCAAGGCTGCAAATCGTCAATAGTTGTTGACGGTTAGAACCAAACCAATTCAAATAAAATGACAGTCCAAAAGCAATCAAACCTTGCAGAATCCCAGAATTTTCAAGGTTTTTTATTCGTTTGGTTTTTGCTCCCAGTGACTTCGGCAGATTACCTTCGGTGTTCCTTGAACTCCAATGTAAAAAAGTGGAAAGTTCGCCTCGCCCTAGTAGGCAGTGTAATTTTTGATTTCAATCCTTTTCCGAATACTAACGGATTTTGGCATAACTGAAACGAAAAATCCACTCCTTTGGGGAGTGGATTTTTTGCTATGGGTGACCCTGACAAGATTCGAACTTGTAACCTTCTGATTCGTAGTCAGATGCGCTATCCAGTTGCGCCACAGGGCCAATAAAAAAGAAGGTGTTTGTACACGCTACACCTTCTGAGCCGTAATCAGATTCGCTATTCTCCCGATACTTCGCGGGCGCTACGAGGCCATATAGTATTTTCTTTATTCGGGGTTGCAAATATATTTCTTTTTACATTTAACGGCAAGCTAAGTGCAATCGAATTCAATGGATTTTAAAAACTACATCAGGGATATTGATAATTTTCCCTCACCGGGCGTCGGTTTTAAGGATATTACACCCCTGTTACAGGATAAAACCGCTTTTCAGGAGGCCGCTAAGGCCTTATTGAAAATGGTGGATAACCAAAAGATCGATAAGGTCGTTGGTATGGAAAGCAGGGGATTTTTTTACGGTCCCATTCTCGCTTCGGAACTCAAGGCGGGATTTGTTCCTGTTCGCAAACTCGGAAAGTTACCGGCCGAAACAGTGGCGCAAACCTACAAACTCGAGTACGGTACGGATACCTTGGAGATGCATAAAGACAGTGTTCAAAAAGGCGATAGGATCTTGATTCATGATGATGTATTGGCCACTGGGGGTACGGCAGCCGCCGTATGTCAATTGGTCGAAAGACTCGGGGGCAGCATTGTACAATGTAATTTTTTGATCGAACTCGATTTTCTCAAGGGTATAGAGAAGTTGAACGGTTACGACGTCCGGTCCTTATTGCATTATTGATCCAATGCGTTGGTAGTAACATAATACCGCCAGCCGATAATCGCCAGTTGTAGCTTGGATGCCTTTGATAAATCCAATCGCTTTTTGGTATAGGAGGGAAGAAGCGTTTTGTTGACTTTCGCCAAAAATTGAAAAAGCGCTTTTTTCATTGGTTGTTTTTGCAAAGATAGTACTTCTGAAAAAGAAAGAATAAGACCGCCGACCGACGGTCTTATGATATATAGGCCTATATAGGGTTGCTTACAAAAAAGTCATAATCAATGAAAGCAACAATAACATCAGGATTTTAGCGAGTGCGATCATAGTAAAGGGGGTTTTTAGGTTAACCCTGAAGCTGTCTTTTGGATAGAACAGGGGAGAGTAATTAGTACTCAATAATCGATTATCCAAATAAGATATAGCAAACAAACAATGATATCCTAACAATTCGTTGAAAATTAATGAAATTGAATATAGTATTGAAACTAAAAAAATGATATAAGTTATGAAATGAAACATTAATTCCTTGAAAACTATAATAGATTGTAATTAAGAATAATCCGTTCTATTTCACTTTATAACAAATGAAGGGGCTTTTTAGGCACAACATTGTTTTGCAAGGAGGGTGTTGGTACTAAAAATCGTGCTTTTCGGTCTTTCGATCTTTTTAGGGTTCTTTTTTTCGCCGGTAATAGGAATGATTTGGCGATTGTTTTTAAACGGATTTCTTATTCTATCTTTGTTAAAAGTTCCTAGTAGACCTCAACCAATGCTGAACCTCCTTTTTATCATTTCAGGCCTTGTCCTATTAATAGCAGGGGGCAATTGGTTGTTGAAATCTTCCGTAGCACTTTCACTTCGATTAAACATCCCAAAAATTGTGATTGGGATGACCATCGTCTCTTTTGCCACCTCGGCGCCCGAACTTATCGTGAGTATCAAGGCTGCATTGGATGGTTTTCCCGATCTGTCCTTGGGTAACGTAGTAGGGTCGAATATTGCCAATTTAGGATTGGTTTTGGCCATCACCATCATTTTGGGAAATATTGATGTCACAAAGGTCTTTTATACCACCGATTGGCCGGTAATGATGCTGGCGTCTTCCCTGTTTTTTGGATTCATTTATTTTGATGGGGAACTACAGCAATACGAGGGCGTAATAATGGTGGTCATGTTGTTCCTTTTTTTGGTGTACCTACTCCGTTTTCAAAAGACGGCCGTAATAGATGAAGCACCGGAAGATGATACTCCCTTACCCCTGTACAAAACCGTACTTTTCTTAGGACTGGGTGGCACCGCATTATGGGGTGGTTCTGAACTTTTGGTCGATGGGGCGGTCGGCCTCGCAAAGACTTTTGGTGTGAGCGAAAGAATTATCGGAGTCACCATTATTTCCATAGGAACCAGCATTCCCGAGTTGGCCGCCTCTATTATTGCAGTAGTCAAAAAAGAAAAGGCCATTTCGTTGGGAAACCTCCTCGGCTCCAATATCTTTAATATTTTGGCGGTCCTTGGTATCACATCGATCATTACCCCGATCAGGGTCATGGACCGGCGATTGCTGGAGAACGATATTTTTTGGATGTTGGGTATTTCGTTCTTAATACTTCCCTTGGTATTTCTTCCCAAAGGATTGCGTCTGGGGTGGCGGGATGGTATAGTTCTTGTGGCATTGTACGGTACATTTGTGTATCTTACTGTAACGTAAAAACCTGCATGACCAATGGGAAGAAACTGTTGTTTTACACGATTTTTCTTCTTTTTCTTAGTAACCATCTATGCCCAGGAGGGAGATGATGCGACCCGAGGACGAATACTGGATGTCGAAACCCAGGAACCTGTAGTGTTTGCCACCATTAGAATAAAGGGAAAAGCCATTGGTGTTATCTCCAACCAAGATGGTGGTTTTCGCATTCCACCACGGTTTAGGGAAATGAGGGATACCTTGGTTATCTCCAGTATGGGATACCAGAAGAAGGAAATTCCAATATCGGGCCTGTCCCCGGAACATATCAATATTATAAGGCTTGCCCCCGGTGTCCTGAATCTGTCCGAAGCCATTGTTACGGGAAGGAAAAAAAGGAAACTTTCAGCTAAACAGATTGTCAGAAGGGCCATTGCCAACTTACAAAAGAATTATCCGCAAAAACCCTTTTCAACCATCGGCTACTATCGAGACTATCAATTGAAGGATGGAAACTATGTGAATCTGAACGAAGCCGTTCTTGAGGTGTTCGACCAAGGTTTTTCACGACTCGATTCAACAACAACAAAGGTGGGCATCTATGAGTACAAAAGGAATGCGGATTTTGAAAGGGACACCTTGGCTGATGATCCCTACGATTATGAAAGCTTACAGAAAATTGTGGACAATGCCTATCTATCAGGTTATGGCGGTAATGAGTTTTCGATTTTAAGGGTTCATGATGCGATAAGAAATTATAACGTGAACGCGTATTCATTTGTGAACCGTTTCGATATCGACCTTCTGAAAAATCATAGTTTCTCAAAGGATAACAGCACCTATCTCAACGGGGAGGCACTCTACACCGTAAAGTTTAGAAGACGATCTCCCAATTATAGTGCATTCGGTACTTTATATATTTCCCCCGGGGATTTTGCCATCCATAAAATGGAATATACTTTGTACGATGACAGAAAACGTTCACCTGACCGAAAATTGAACAAACACTTAGGAAATGGTCAATTGATTTTTGAAGTAACAACGGAATACCAGCGGCATGCCAACCGAAAGATGTACCTTAACTATATTTCTTTTAACAACAGTTTTATTTTATGGGAACCCCCAAAATTTAGGGTAGACTACAGTACAATAGATTTAAAAAGAAATCCACAAGGTACCTTGACCGATTTCAGACTTGAGCTGGTATTCAATCGAATCCCAAATGCTGATGAAGTTGTTGATGTAAAGAACTATTCCGTAAGGTATCAGGGTAAGCCATTGAAAATTAAGGCGGCAGGTCACATTGACGAAAAAGTATTTTTATTGCCTGATATCACCCAGGAAGAAAGGACTACCATGATGAGGGAAATTATTGAAGCCCGTGAAAAGGAACTCGATTTTAAGCAATTGTTTTCCATTGAAGTAAAACCCATCTATGATGTAGAGGGAAATAGGTTGCACGAGTGGAAAAAAAGGAATTACAATCAATTTCGTGAATATTTTGTACAACAGTTAAAGCCAAAGGTTGATTTACCCAATGAGGGCGAGTTTATGAACAGACGAAGGCCCATCTTTGAAGGTCAGCCCATTTCAAGACCTGAAAACTTTGACGATTATTGGATGAATACCCCTTTGAAAAGATTGATACAGTGACGAATAATTTTCTGTAAATGAACTATTCAAAAGGCACACTGTTTATCCGTATTCCCATCAGTGTCTAAAATTAAAAACCGCCTCCAAATCGGGTTTGGAAGCGGTTTTCATAACAACAATTGATTTAATTACTTATACATCGGCCGATTTGACGGTTTTCACGATTCTACCGGCAATTTTATACGGATCTCCGTTCGAGGCCGGCCTGCGATCTTCCAACCAACCTTTCCACCCGCTCTCTACGGTAGCGATAGGAATTCGAATCGAAGCCCCGCGGTCGGAGATTCCATAGCTGAATTCGTCAATCGATTGGGTTTCGTGATCTCCCGTTAAACGTTGATCATTAAATTCTCCGTATACGGCTATATGTTCCTTTACAACAGGTCTGAAGGCCTCACAGATTTTCTCATATACTTCCTTGGATCCAGCGGTTCTCAAGGTGGAGTTGGAGAAATTCGCGTGCATCCCCGAACCGTTCCAGTCCATATCCTTTCCTAGCGGTTTCGGATGGTACTCTATGTAATATCCGTAGTCCTCGGTCAATCTGTCCAACATATAGCGCGCTACCCAAAGTTCGTCTCCCGCTTTTTTGGCGCCTTTGGCGAACGTCTGGAATTCCCATTGGCCGCAAGCTACTTCCTGGTTGATGCCCTCAAAGTTGATACCCGCGGCAAGACACAGGTCTGCATGGCGCTCCACCAATTCCCTCCCGTGGGTATTCTTACCACCTACGGAGCAGTAGTACATTCCCTGTGGGGCAGGATAACCGCCCACCGGAAATCCCAAAGGAAGTTGGGTTCTGGTATCCATGATAAAGTACTCCTGCTCAAAACCGAACCAGAAGTCGTTATCGTCATCATCTATCGTAGCCCTCCCGTTCGACTCGTGAGGAGTGCCATCGGCGTTCAATACCTCGGTCATCACCAAATAGCCTGCTTCCCTAGCGGGGTCTGGAAAGATGGCAACAGGTTTTAACAAACAATCGGAAGAACCTCCTTCGGCCTGCCTTGTAGAACTTCCGTCAAAAGACCACATAGGACAATCCTCTAATTTGCCGCTAAAGTCATTTACGATTTTTGTTTTGCTTCGCATGTTCTGTGTGGGGAAGTATCCATCTAACCAGATATACTCCAATTTTGATTTGCTCATAATTTTCGGTAGTTAATTTTTAATTTAAAAGACCTACAAAAATACTTTTTTTGATAAACCAACCTTAAATTTTGGGGGGTAAATAGTTAACATTTTATTCTTTTTTTGGTTACCCCTGTTTTTTTAGGGGTATTTTGTGAAATATCTAATTTTTGATGCTAATTTTGGCAAGTTATCAACAGTTATGCCCAACCGATTAATTTCCTAAACATGTCCGAACAACGATTCCAGGCCATTACAGCCAGCCAACAAAGAAATCGAATCGATATCAAGGAGGAAACCCTGCGTTCCGAATTGTTCGCCAAGAATGTTTTCAATGAGCATAAGATGGTCCAACACCTCACCAAAGACGCTTTGGAAAGTGTAAAGGGGGCCATTCTTTCCGGTTCTAAAATCGATAGAAAAATCGCCGATCAGGTTGCGGAGGCCATGAAGGCGTGGGCCATATCGATGGGAGCTACCCATTACACCCATTGGTTTCAGCCGTTGACCGGTGCCACTGCGGAAAAACACGATGCCTTCTTCGATTTATTGCCCGACGGAAAAGCCTTGGAGAAGTTCGGGGGCAGACAGTTGGTACAACAAGAACCGGATGCCTCAAGTTTCCCGAGTGGTGGTATCCGGAACACATTCGAGGCGAGGGGATACACTGCTTGGGACCCCACGTCACCGGCATTTGTGTACGATACGACCTTGTGCATACCTACTATTTTCGTTTCCTATACCGGGGAAGCGCTCGACAACAAGGCACCCCTTCTTAGGGCGTTGCATGCAATGGATGAGGCAGCGACCGCCGTGGCAAAATACTTCGATAAAAACGTTTCAAAGGTCAATGCCACACTAGGTTGGGAGCAGGAATATTTTTTGATCGACAAGGCATTGGCCTATTCGCGCCCCGATATTCTAATGACCGGGCGTACGTTGATAGGGCGTTCGGCCGCCAAAGGGCAACAGTTGGATGATCATTATTTCGGGGTAATTCCCCAACGGGCCATTGGTTTTATGAAAGACTTGGAGCAGGAGTGTACTAAATTAGGGATTCCCGTAAAGACCAGACATAACGAAGTGGCCCCTAACCAGTTCGAGTTGGCACCGGTTTTTGAGGAGGCCAATCTTGCGGTAGACCATAACCTTTTGCTGATGGACGTCATGGAAAAAGTGGCGGACAAGCATCATTTCAAGGTACTTTTTCATGAAAAACCCTTTGCGGGAATCAATGGTTCGGGCAAACATAACAATTGGTCATTGGCCACCGATACGGGGGTAAATCTTTTGAGCCCGGGATCGACACCGATGAAGAATCTCCAATTTTTAACCTTTTTCATCAACACCATCAAGGCGGTAGATACGTATGAGGAATTGCTACGATCCTCGATTGCTTCGGCAAGTAACGATCACCGCTTGGGTGCCAACGAGGCACCCCCGGCCATATTGTCCATATTTATCGGAAAGCAATTGAGCGATGTCCTGGATGAACTCGAAGGCGTATCACACGGGAAACTTTCACCGGAGGAAAAAACGGAGCTCAAACTTAACGTAGTAGGCAAGATCCCAGAGATATTATTGGATAACACCGATCGCAATCGCACCTCGCCATTTGCATTTACCGGAAACAAGTTTGAGATGAGGGGGGTAGGGTCGAAGACCAATTGTGCCAAACCCATGACCATTCTGAACACCATTGTGGCAAGGCAATTGAAAGAGTTCAAAAAGGAAGTGGACGAATTGATCGATAAGAAGAACCTCAAAAAAGACGAGGCGATATTTAATGTGCTCCGTGAATACATCAAGAAATCAAAACGGATTCGTTTCGATGGTGACGGGTATAGCGAGGCTTGGGAAAAGGAAGCCAAAAGAAGAAAGCTGAGCAACAACAAGAGTACGCCCAAAGCCCTCCAGATACTTACCGCAAAGAAAAGTCTGGACCTGTTCAAATCAATGAAGGTAATGAGCGAGACCGAAGTCAGGGCACGGCAGGAAGTAGAACTGGAAGCATATATACTCCATATTCAAATCGAAGGCAGGATCTATGGGGAACTGGTCTACAATCATGTGATACCCTCCACCATTGAATACCAGAACCAGGTGATAAAAAATGTGTTGGGGATGAAAGAGATCTATGGGGCCGCACACATGACCTTTTCAGACGGTCAGTTAGCCATTATTGAACAAATTGCAACACATGTCGCCGAACTAAAGAAAAAGACCGATGCGATGACCGACGCCCGTAGAAAAGCGAACAAATTGGTGGATACCCACAAAAAAGCAGTAGCCTACTGTGAGAATGTACAACCGTATTTCGACCAAATTAGAGGACACTGTGATAAGTTGGAGCAGTTGGTCGATAACCGTTCCTGGCCTTTGACCAAGTATCGGGAGCTATTGTTCATCAAATAAAAACCGCTTCTTAATAGGATTTAATTACTATATCGACCGTAACTCGTATCGTCTTGTTTCTAGTTGACAAATGCTATTCGGAGATATGACTATTGGAATTTTCCGGTTGACCGTCGCCATATTTTTCCTAAAGGAGGTAAGAATGATTCTTTTTTAAAGTGATTGCCTATTTTTGTCAAAATTGTTTTCATGGGTTCTTCAGCAAGCGAAAGATATAAGCAACGGGGGGTTTCGGCCTCAAAGGAAGATGTGCACAATGCCATAAAAAATATTGATAAAGGGCTGTTTCCCAATGCATTTTGCAAGATTGTCCCCGATTACTTGACTCACGATGAAGCGTATTGTCTCGTGATGCACGCCGATGGTGCAGGTACCAAATCTTCGCTGGCCTATATGTATTGGAAGGAGACGGGCGACCTTTCGGTGTGGAAAGGCATTGCCCAGGATGCATTGATTATGAATATCGATGACTTGATATGCGTCGGTGCTACGGACGATATTCTTTTATCATCGACCATCGGACGAAATAAAAACCTGATTCCAGGGGAGGTGATTTCCGCAATCATCAATGGAACTGAAGAATTGATCCATGATTTAAGGGAACACGGGATAACCATCCATTCTACTGGCGGGGAGACGGCTGACGTAGGCGATTTGGTTCGGACAATAATAGTAGATTCTACCGTTACGGCGAGGATGAAACGAAGTCAAGTAATCGATAACGCCAATATCAAAGCAGGCGACGTGATCGTAGGCCTGGCGTCTTTTGGGCAGGCAACCTATGAAAAGGAATATAACGGAGGGATGGGAAGTAACGGACTCACTTCTGCCAGGCATGACGTGTTTTCAAAGTACTTGGCAGAAAAATATCCAGAGAGCTATGATTCGGCCGTACCCGGGAACTTAGTGTATTCAGGTAACACCAGATTAACCGATCCGGTGCCCGACACGCCTTTGGATGCGGGTAAATTGGTACTATCACCGACCCGAACCTATGCACCCATCGTCAAAGCCATTCTGGCCAAATATGGTTCTGATAGCATCCATGGGATGGTGCATTGCAGTGGCGGCGCGCAGACAAAGGTTCTTCATTTCATCGACCGACTTCATATTGTGAAAGACCATCTTTTTACGATACCCCCTTTGTTTAAATTAATACAGGAGCAATCCGGCACAGATTGGAAGGAGATGTACCAAGTTTTTAATTGTGGGCACCGCATGGAACTCTATGTGAATCCTACGGTCGCAGATCAGCTCATAGAAATCTCCGAGAGTTTCGGTGTTCCCGCGCAAATGGTGGGTAGGGTGGAAGAATCCAGTGTCAAAAAACTCACTATCGAAAGTGAGTTTGGTACCTTTATTTATAGTTAGAAGCACTGTAAATCCTTAATTATTACGACCGAAGTATATCCTCCGTAAAAACAGATTGCCGTCTTTTTTGCGTTCCATAGAATTGGCCGGAACCAACATTTATCGAATTATCGATATTCGCTATACGATTCCATTGTTTCATACGTTCTTTTAATATAAAAATAGGTTATGGAAAGAAAAGAGTTCTTAAGGAGTTTGGGAGCAGGCGCGGCGTTTGCATTGCTGTTTCCCTGTACGCAGGGATGTTCAAAGGATGATGAACCGGCCGGCAACATCAAGGATGTTCCTACAGGGGTTGATTTTACGGTAGACTTGACCTCCTCGGAGGCCTCCAATTTAAATACGAATGGTGGCTACATTCTGAAGAATGATGTTGTAGTGGCGAGAAATCTACAAGGTGAACTCATCGCTGCCAGCCAAATATGCAGCCATCAAGGATATGATCAAGTCACTTTCTTGAACCAAGATGGCGGTATCTTCTATTGCGATGTTCACGGCTCCCGTTTTGAGCAGGATGGAAGCCCCTTGAACCAAGTAGACGGCAACCCTGCCAAGCCCTTAAAAGTCTACAATACCGAACTAACAGGGGATATATTAAGAGTGTTCGAATAAAGAGTGGCATTGATTTTGTTTTGCAAAGCCCTATGACGAAGCAATTGCTTTTTCTGAGTCTTTTTTTAATGTCTTTTTCAGTGGTTTCCCAAAACTGGGAGAACAATTTCGAAGAAGCGGTTTCCCATGCAAAAGAAGAAGATAAACCGATTGTATTGGTCTTTTCCGGATCGGATTGGTGCGCTCCCTGTATTAAACTCGATAAGGAAATTTGGCAGTCGGAGCGATTTAAGAAATACGCCCATCAACACTATGTTTTGTACAAGGCCGATTTTCCAAGAAAAAAAAGTAATCGGTTATCGGAAGAGAAGATCGCAGAGCATGCGAAGCTTGCGGATCGTTTCAACCCCAGGGGACATTTCCCATTGGTCGTCGTTCTGAATGCCGAACGAACCGTCTTGGGTACTCTGGGATATGAAAAAACAACGCCTGAGAAGTATATTTCAAACCTAAATAAGTTCCTCAGGTGAGGGCGCTGATACCCTTGCTCTTTTGCTTTCTTGTCCTGAACGTCTTCGGGCAAGAACGTAAGTATGTCACAGTTAACCGAACCGTGAAGCTAATGGGTAGCCGGTTCGATATTACCGTGGTAGCCTTGAACGAGGAGCTGGGATACATCAATATAGACGAGGCGGTTGCCGAGATTACGCGAATAGAAAAAATAATCTCTTCCTGGGACCCCGATTCCGAAACGGCCCTGATCAACAAGAATGCCGGGGTAAAGCCGGTAAAGGTTAGCGAGGAATTGTTTAAACTCATTGAGCGGGCCAAGCAAATTTCGGAGATAACCGATGGTGCTTTCGACATCTCTTATGCATCGATGGACCAAATTTGGAAATTCGATGGTTCAATGAAACGAATGCCTACCGAAGCGGAGATTAGAAAATCGATCGCTAGGGTAGGCTACCGGAAAATCATCTTGAATCCTGAACGACAAACCGTTTTCTTGAGACAGCCCGGGATGAAAATATCCTTTGGGGCAATCGGAAAGGGTTATGCAGCCGACAAGGCCAAAGAGTTGTTGGTTTCCAAACAAGTCGTTGCGGGAATCATCAATGCTGCAGGAGATCTGACCACTTGGGGTACCAAGGCCAGTGGGGAAAAATGGTTGATTGGCATTGCGAATCCATTAAGCAAAGACAAGATTTTTTCATGGCTACCGATTGTCGAATCCTCGGTGGCTACTTCAGGGAACTATGAGAAATACGTGGTGTTCAATGGGAAGAAGTATACACACATTATCGATCCACGTACAGGGGTCCCCGCATCCGGTATCAGCAGCGTGTCGATTTTCGCTAAAAGTGCGGAACTTTGCGATGCGCTGGCCACCGCCGTTTTTATTATGGGAAAGGAATCGGGACTAGCTTTGATCAATCAATTGGGAGGTACCGAGGCAATCGTGGTCGATGACCAAAACAAAGTGCACAAAAGCAGCGGTATCCTATTTGAGAGCGACGACCCCTAAGATCCCCAAACGGAAAACAGGAAGGTCGATACGGGGACACCTGGCAAATATTGCCTAACTTAGCCTTTAAGCCGAGCCATCATGATACCGGATACCCACCTGACCGTCAATGAACAAATTACATTTTTCTATCAAAAACAAATGAGCCAACGGATAAAAAAAATAGTACTGATAGGAGTCGTTCTGATTGCCGCCTCCTCCTGTGCAGTGGTCAAGGAATATGAAAAAGTATACCTCAATGATGAGGAAATGCAGTTGAGCGCACATGGTACTGAACGGTTCGAAACGAACTTTCAGGTATATCGTGAAGCGGCCGCAGGTGCCAATGGCGGAAAAACAGGCGGTGGATGTGGATGTAATTGACCGGTTGAAGGTAAAAAAGAAAAGTTCAATGCCCCCAACAAACAGCTAACCCGTTCCAAGTTTGAAATACCTTTTCACCTTGTTCTTCGTCTTCGGCAGTCTGGCAATGCATTCCCAGACCGATGCTTCAGCCTATAAAAAAAGGGTGCTTGAAACCTCGGAAATCGATCTGCTTTTCAGTTACTACGGTCAAGATGGAAACAATGCGGCCGTTACTGGGGGGCAAGGCACCGAGGAACTTACCGATGCCACTTCCAGCGTGGTGGTAAGAATCCCGATGAACGAGGATGACGTGCTAACGGTCGACGTGGGTATTTCTGCCTATACCTCGGCCTCTTCAAGCAATGTCAACCCCTTGGATGGCGACCCTAATAGGCCTGTAAGCCCATTTAGCGCCTCCTCGGGCGCCTCCAGGAGCGATCAATTGATTCATTTTAATCCGTCGTATCAGCACAGTTCCGAGGACCGCAACTCGGTGTGGACGGGAAATGTGTACGTAGCATCCGAGTACGACTATTTTTCGGTCGGGGCGGGGGGAAGTTATGCCCATTTGTTCAACGAAAAAAATACGGAGTTTTCCATAGGCGCCAACGTTTTTCTTGACAAATGGAATCCACAGTATCCAATAGAACTGCGTACTGGATTTTTCGACTCCCGGACCGTGGGCAATGGTATGTATGATCCGATGTTCCAAGCGTTCACCAACGAAAATCGTAATTCCTATTCCCTTTCCTTGGGGCTTTCACAAATATTGGGGAAGAAACTGCAGGGATCTGTTTTTATGGATGTGGTATTGCAGAACGGACTCCTGAGCACCCCATTTCAAAGGGTATATTTTAATGATACGGAAAACTTCTTTATCGGTGAATTTCAACTGGCCGATGACGTGGAACGGCTGCCCGATTCCCGACTGAAGATTCCGATAGGAGCACGATTGAATTATTATCTAAACGATCGGTTGATCGTAAGAAGCTACTATCGTTTCTATTATGACGACTGGGGGATTACCGGACATACTGCCAATTTGGAAATTCCTGTAAAGTTGAGTGATTCCTTCACGATTTATCCTTCCTACCGCTTCTATAGTCAAACCGCAGCCGACTATTTCTATCAAAAAGAAGCGGCCCTTTCCACTTTTGATTTTTATACCTCCGACTACGATTTGTCGGAATTCAATGCGCATCAATACGGAATGGGCTTGCGATACAAGGATATTTTTACAAGAGCCAGTATCTTTAGTTTCGGACTAAAGACGGTAGACCTCCGTCTAAACAAGTACGATCGAAGTGACGGACTGAGCTCCTACATCGTGACTTTGGGAACTACCTTTCTCGGGAACTAGTAAGCACATAGCCTTCGTTGGCCAGATCTTGCTCGGTTTCAATGGTTTTGGAATAGCCATTTTTAAGAAAGTAAATTCGGTCGCTCACCTCTAAGATGTCCCGGTAAAAATGATCGGTGACCACGATTACACTGTCTTTCTTCTTCCGTGCCATTAAAGCTTTAAGCTTCTCTACGTATACTGGAGCCACAAACGAGAAGGGTTCGTCCAAAAAAATGATTTCCTTTTTGGCCGAGAGCACCAAATAGGTCTCCACCACCCGAAGCTCCCCGGAAGACAATTCCCGGATCCTCATCTTTTCATATTTTTTGAAAGATTCGAAATGTTCGATAAATGTGCGCCAGTCGAGGTCAAATAATTCAAAAGCATCGGAGATCCGTATTTTAGTGGGAAGTAATTGATGTTGGGGCAAGAAAACAACTTTTCCCGACTTGAATAGTTTTTGTCGTTGATGTATCCCATCTATCCGGATATGACTGTATTTGGCCTTAAGGCTACCAAACCATATTTTTAGAAGGGATGTTTTCCCAGACCCGTTGCGTCCCATAATTCCGGTTACCTTGCCCCGCTCGGCCTTAAGGTATACACCATACAAAATTTTGCGCTGGTCAAAACTGAGTTCCACGTTGTCGATTTCTACTATCAAAATAAATTCAAAATATATAGGGTTACGAGGGTAATTACCATATCCAAGAGAAAACCGAAAAAGAACAATCGGTTCTTTGAAATACCAAAGTTATGATAAAACATGAGCCGCTTTTTTAGCTTCGGATCCAGGTATATCACATAGAGCACAGCGGTCAAAACCAACTTCCCAAAAATAATGCCCGGAACGGAAAGTCGGCTTAGAAAGAAGAACAAGGAAAAAAAGAGGCTTGCCCAAAAATACGTTCCATAAAATCGCAGTGATAGTCGTAGGTGCTTAGAAGATAAAATGTTTGCGTCCAAACCGGAGGGATATCCATAAATGTACAAATTTATCGTAAATTCGCGTTTCAAGTAACGCTATTCCTGCTTTGCTGAACACCTTCATATGATCGATAAATTAAACATAGTCAAACAGCGTTTCGATGAGGTCGCCGATCTTATTATACAACCCGATATCATAGCGGACCAGAAGCGTTATGTGCAGTTGACTAAAGAATATAAAGACTTAAAACAGCTGGTCGATAAGCGAAGTCAATATATCGAATTAACCGGCAATATCAAGGAGGCCGAAGAGATTATTGCGGATGGTAGTGATACCGAGATGTTGGAGATGGCCAAAATGCAGTTGGAAGAAGCTAAGGAACAACTACCGCAATTAGAGGAAGAAATAAAGCTGATGTTGATACCCAAAGACCCGGAGGATGCCAAAGATGTGGTTGTAGAGATACGTGCCGGTACAGGGGGGGACGAAGCGAGTATTTTTGCCGGTGACCTCTTTCGGATGTACACCAAGTATTGCGAGTCAAAAGGCTGGAAAACGAATGTCATCGACTTAAGTGAGGGTACCAGCGGTGGTTTTAAGGAAATACAATTCGAGGTAACAGGGGAAGATGTCTACGGAACCTTAAAATTCGAGGCTGGTGTACACCGCGTACAACGCGTGCCACAAACCGAAACCCAGGGCAGGGTTCATACCAGCGCGGCAACCGTAATGGTATTGCCAGAGGCCGAGGATTTTGATGTTGAAATCGACCCCAAGGATGTACGGATCGATTTCTTTTGTTCTTCAGGACCAGGAGGACAATCTGTAAATACCACCTACTCGGCCGTTCGATTGACACATGTCCCGACCGGATTGGTCGCACAATGCCAGGATCAAAAATCACAGCACAAAAACAAGGAAAAAGCATTCAAGGTCCTACGGTCAAGATTGTACGATCTTGAATTGGCGAAAAAGCAGGAAGAGGATGCCGCAAAACGGAATTCGCAGGTAAGTAGCGGAGACCGATCTGCCAAAATCCGTACTTACAACTATCCGCAAGGTAGGGTAACCGATCACCGAATCGGGCTTACTTTGTACGATCTGCAAAATATAATAGATGGCGACATCCAAAAAATAATCGATGAATTGAGCTTGGTGGAGAACACTGAAAAGCTTAAGGAAGCCTCCGAAACGTTTTGAGCCGTCAGGAGACCTACCAAAAAGCCCCTAAGTTCAAATGTAGTCGAACATCCTGAATTTTCTAACCTCCCAAGGCGACACAAATGACCACCGAAGACCTCGTAGCACACATACATCGAAAACAATCATTTTTATGCATTGGCCTGGACACCGATCTCGAGAAGATTCCCCAGCATCTTTTGGAAGAAGAAGACCCGATTTTCGAGTTCAACAAAGGGATCATCGATGCGACCCATCACCTGTGCGTAGCCTACAAACCGAATATCGCATTCTACGAGGCCCATGGAGTCAAAGGATGGAAAGCCTTGGAAAAGACAATTCATTACCTCAATAAAAATCATCCGGAAATTTTTACGATTGCCGATGCCAAAAGAGGGGATATCGGAAATACTTCCACACGGTACGCCAAGGCCTTTTTTGAGAACCTACAGTTCGATTCGATTACAGTCGCTCCTTATATGGGAAAAGATTCCATAGAACCCTTTCTGGCATTCAAGGACAAACATACCATTTTGTTGGCCTTGACCTCCAATCAAGGGGCCTATGATTTTCAAACCCAAAAAACGGGGGAAGAAGAATTGTACATGAAGGTATTGAGAACTTCCAAAACCTATAAAAACGCTGAAAATCTAATGTATGTGGTAGGGGCTACCAAAGCCTCTTTTCTTACCGGGATACGCCGGGTTGTTCCGAACAGTTTTCTATTGGTCCCGGGCGTAGGGGCACAAGGAGGAAGTTTACAGGAAGTTTGCAAATACGGAATGAACAAGGATGTGGGGCTACTGGTTAATTCTTCGAGAGGAATTATATATGCTTCGCATACAACCGATTATGCGATAGCGGCCGCCGAGAAAGCCGGACTCATTCAGCAGCAAATGCAAGAAGTGCTACTGAAAAGCAAATGATCACTGTACGAGACCTTCCAATATTTTTTTAAGCTTCCGGGCTTTCTGCTCGAAAAACTCACCGAGTTTCGTATCGGTATATTCCATATTCGTGGCTTTTTCCACAAAATTTTGATATTGATACTCCAATAAGGCGATTGCCTTTCTTCCTGAGGTCATCGGGGTAACGGTTCCTACCCTGCAATATTGCTTTTCCATAGTCTTACGAATAGTTCTATCAAAGATACGTAGCAAAACCAGTTTTGGACTTAAGTAATCGGTATATTCAGCTAAAAATCAGTTCTTTTGATATTATTTTAACAATGGGGTCCTAAATTAGGTGGGAATACTTCTGCCGAATTGTTAAAAAAATCGATAAAAGTGTTTTTACGAGGAAAAGTTTAATACATTGCCCACGGATTTGTCATAAGGCAGGTTGGTAGAACACTATGCTCAATTACACGACTTATTTACGCCACGGGTCATCCCAGTGGGTAACCTTCGTACACGGTGCGGGTGGTAGTTCTTCAATATGGCATAAGCAGTTAAGGGAGTTCAAGAAACATTTTAATGTGTTATTGCTGGATTTAAGGGGACATGGAAATTCCAAACCCAACTTGAAGGACGCCTTCAACGACAAATACACCTTTGATTCCATTACCGATGATATCATTGAAGTCATTGATCACGAAAAGATTCACAGGTCACATTTCATAGGAATATCTTTGGGAACCATCCTTATTCGAAACCTCGCCGAAAGATATCCCAATAGGGTAGAGAGTATGGTGATGGGCGGAGCCATCATGAAGCTTGACTTAAGATCCCAGGTACTGATGCGACTCGGGATTATCTTCAAATCGATAGTTCCCTACCTTTGGTTGTATAAATTTTTCGCCTTCGTAATTATGCCAAACCGAAACCATCGGGAATCGAGATTATTATTTGTACGGGAAGCCAAGAAACTTTATCAAAAGGAATTCATAAGATGGTTTAAACTCACTTCCGAAATTAATCCGCTACTGCGTTTCTTTCGAGCTGCGGATATCAAAATTCCTACCCTTTACATTATGGGTGGCGAAGATTATCTTTTTTTGCCAACCGTTGAAAAAGTAGTACAAAAACATCAGATGAGCAGCTTGGTCACTATAGAATATTGTGGTCACGTAGTGAATGTAGAACAGCCTCAAATGTTCAACCATCTGGTCATTGGATACCTGAATAATTTGAAATAGTCAATTAAAAAATAGAGGGTACCCGTTAGGGTTTAAATTGTTTGCATATGCAAACTGCCAGTCGGAAGGAGTAGTAAAGCACAGCCCTGAATAATTGATGACTAATTCAAATAATACTCAAAAATGAAACAGAAGTTCTGTCTATGTAGAAGTATGCTTCAGGGCTGCTTTACTCAACTTTAAATTATGATGAAAGCCATGGGACGGCACCTTTTTTAGTTTGCAATCCCATAGCTCTATAATTGCGTAGTTTACCTGGATAATTTCACCTCTTGATACGGGAATCAGTTTATACAAGGAGCAGGATTTGGCCCAAATGGTCCCCTCACATCACCATCCGGTGTTTGTATGGTATATACATGCTCCTCTTCAAATGCACCGCTCGTATACGAAATCACTAACTGTGAAGTACCTGCAGGAACATCGACATTGAAGGTAGCGGCGGCTCCGGCGGTGAACGTATAATTCGTGGGTACCCCATCGATTTCGAAGGTAACGAAGGCGCCGTCCCATCCATCGCCAAAGAGATCTTGCATCTCAATAATCCAAGTGCCGGCCACAGTCGCATCGGTGATGGGCGAACACTTGACCAGCACGATAAAATTGAACGCTTGTCGCTGTTCAGGTTGCCCTGTTACGTTCGGGCTAAAATTATCAAAAGTGAACACAGAACCGTCGGTACCGGTAGCCGTTCCCAAAAATCGGATAAAATCCCCCCCTGAGATATCTTCAGTGCTTATACCCAAAGCATTGGCAATGTCGGTGTAGGGAATGGAAACCTGACTTGGAAAGGTAGTCACGGTTGTCAAGGATACCGTATCGCTTGCTACGCCCCCAGATTCCCGGCTAACTGAAAGTTCCCAAGAAGCCACGTTACCCTCCAGTGCATCAACCGTTCCGGTAAACGAACTAGTGGCGATATCACCTGCCGCAACAATGGGATTATCAATGATAATGCGCACGAAGGGCGATTTTGAATTCTCCAGATCTAAGAGGTTAATCGGTTTTTTATCCTCCTCTTCACAACCTATAAAGGCAATCGATACGATCAGAATTCCTAAAATTGTTTTTATTGTTTTTTTCATTTTGTTGTTTTTAAGATTATCGGGTCGTATTAGTCTACAAAGCCTTCTGGATTAGTATCCCAGAATACAGGGGTATCGGGCGCGGCTTTTTGCGAAAAGCTACTGTTACTGTCCGTGGCCGTTTGCGAATACCACATAGACCGTAAGAACGTACCCGAATCGGCCAGTACAAAACCAGGGGTGAGGTTGTCTGGCTGACCAGTTCTTCTATAGGTGTTGTAAGCCTCGATACCGTTGCCCCAAAGAGCGATAAAGTACTGCTCCACGATAATCCGTAATTTGTCCGTATCATCCCCCGAATCGTAGTTGGATAAAATCTCTGCGATGTGGGAATCAATAACCGCCGAAGACGGAGTAAATGTACTTCCGGCAGCCAAGGCTGCACCAAAATTTGTTACCGTGCCGATCGATTCCCTGATTCCACTTTCTAAGTAAGCCCTGGCATCTCCCGTGGTACCTAAGGTCAATGCAGCCTCGGCCAACATGAAGTTTGTATAGGAAGACATCATGATTGGCGAAATACCCGCTCCGGCGTAACCTTCCGTTATGGCAGCTGACCCGGAGACGTTTCTAAAGGAATCGTCATCGAAAGGTCCGCCGATCGGATAAACACCGTGCAGGGTCCTGAAGGCATCATCAGGTGGAATACCATCGTCATCCAAGTGGTTTCTACCCCAATAGCCATTCAAACCGTTGATGTTGGGTACCAAACAATAGGGCTCATCCGGGGCCCACCAGGAGGGAGTTGAGATTTCCGTAACACATTCCTTGGTGACTACGTCGGCACCGGAGAAATCGCTTACTTGGCGATAGAAGTAGTACCGTATCCGAGGATCGGGCTCTCCATATTGGTTTGCCATCAGGTCCATGAAATAATTACAGGTATAAAAGTCGGAACTGGGACCTGCACCATCGTAATTGGCATCAAACCAAGGATGCCTACTATCGGGTGCCGCGTTCGACGTACCCCACTGAAAAAAGAAATCGTCGCTCGAATCAAGAATCAGCTGGCCTCCTGAAATCAAACTGTTGATTACGGAGGTCGATTCGGCACTATTGACCAATCGGGTCTGGAGGTACAACTTTAGTCGCATTGTATTTGCCAGTTTAATCCATTGTCCTTCATCGCCTCCATAGAAAAGATCGTTCGTTGGCAAGACAAGCTCGTCCTTGTTCAAGTTGGCAATGGCATCCAAGAGAAGCTGATCGACCGCTTCATAAATCGATGCGCCGGAATCTACCGTAGGGTTTAGGATTCCCTCGCTACCCCTAAGGGCTTCCGAGTAGGGAACGTCCCCAAAGAAATCGACCATCGACATCATAATATACGCCTCAAGAATTTGGCCGATCGCCAAATGTGTGAATTGTTCCGCTTCCTCGGCAAGCGGATTCATAGTTCGAATATCGATTAAGGCCCGTGCATATACGTTGTCCCATAGACGATCGAAATCGGTGGGATCGTACATATCCCTATAGGTGGGGCCAAAACCGTGTTGCATGCGAACAGGTTCCATGCCGAACTGGCTGAGACCATTTTCGGCGCGACCTTCTTCACCTGAATGGATTTGGGCCGTCATAATCTGGATTTGGTTCAAAAAGAAATCAACGCTGGCCTGTTGTGGACTTAGGTCGTTCGGGCTATCGACCACTCGAAGCTCCGTAGTCTCACAGGCTGACAAAAGCAACAAAGCTCCCAATACCGAAGTAAGACTCGTTATTTTGAATATTTTTTTCATAGTATACTAGTTTTATGTCTTAATAGTTAGAAGCTGGCTCTTACGGTAAATCCGTAACGTCTGGCCGATGGTCCGGTGATATAATCAATTCCCTGTCCGTTACCCACACCTGCACTAGAGGCGTTGGTGTCGTAGTTAATGTTGTCGGGAAAGTTTACTGCCTTAAACCATAGATTCTGTCCCGATAAGGTAAAGGACAGCGCGCCGAAGGGTGTTTTCTCGAGCAGCTTTCTTGGAATGGAATAGCCCAATGAAGCTTCCTGCAATCGAATGGTAGTACCATCAAAAACGCTTAATTCATTAATATCGCCTCCAAAGTAAGTATTAAAGCCTAACTCGGTAGAACTGATGGCCACATTGTTAGGGGTCCCATCTGCAAAAACACCGGGAAGCACATAGTTCGCCTCCCTATCGATTGGATTGTCGGCATCTACCGTACCACGACCTATTAGCGAAGCTGCTGTCAAAGAGTAAATATCCCCCCCGTGTCGATAGGTAAAGTTGGCTGAAAGCGTGAGATTCTTATAGGTAAAGGTAGGAATCAAAGCAGTGGTCCAATCCGGATTGGGATCTCCGATTTCCGAAAGGGTATTATCTACAAGATACCGGCCATTTCCCCCTACGATTCGATTGCCGTTATCATCCTTCAAAAAAGTAGAACCAAGGAATACCCCAAAAGGTCTTCCTTCGACCGCATAGTTGGCAGCCTCCCCGGCGACGGCAAAGGTCAATAAAATGTTATTGGTGCCTTCTGCCAGGTCGGTAACCGTACTTTCGAGAGCGGTAAAGTTACCTGCAAGATTAAAACCGAACCGATCTTCGCCTCTCTTCAGAATATCCAAATCAAAGTCGACTTCTACCCCTTGGTTTTGTATCTCCCCAATATTTACAAAAGTACTTGTGAAACCGGTGGAGCTGTCCAACGTCTGTTGGGTAATCAAATCTTTGGTCGTCTTTTCATACAAACTCACATTGAGATTTAACCTGTTGAAGAACCGCATGTCCAAACCAACTTCCAATTCCCGGATACTTTCAGGCTTCAAGTCTCGGTTGCCCAAAGTATTTGATACCGTATTTCCAGAAATTACGTTTCCGTTGATATCAACGAGATTCCGTGCCCCAAGGGTAAGCACATCCCTAGTGTTGAAGGGCGTAGGAAATCCTGCCGAGGAACCGTACCCTAATCGCATCTTAAGATAGTTGAGTCCATCTCCTTGCATCCCCGGGAACGCAGCTGTCGGAATAAACGAAAGGCTTGCACCGGGATACAACAAGGAATTGTTTTCTCGTTCCAAGGTGGATGACCAGTCGTTTCGGGCAACAGCGTTCAAGTACAGGAAGTCTTTATAGCCCAAGGTGGCATCCACATATACCCCCACAAGGTTTTCCTCGAAATCTTGATTGATATTGATGCCGGAAAAAGAGTTGGTTGCCGAAGGAGTAGTGAAGTTGAAATGCTCCAACACCCCAAAGACCAATTGTCCCTGGCTCTCAAGTCCGTCTCTTGAAAATATATCCCTTCTACTATTGGCTCCTAAGGTAACTTTTAGGTTAAGGTCCTCAGAGAGGTTTTTATCGGCACTTAGGATAAGGTCGTGATTGCTAATGCTATTACGCGCCGCGGAAGTTCTTAAGATTCCCAAAACAGGACCATCGACCCCTCCTTTGTTCTGACCGTACGAGTTGAGTTCGGTATAGGTATCCAAACCGTACCGATAGGTCAAATTCATCCAGTCGTTCAATTCATAGGTCAACGACATATTTCCAAGAAAACGATCGGTGTTCTGGGAGGTCTTGGCATTGGCGACCGTCCAGTACGGGTTTTGGATATCGTTCCCTGAACGATAGTACAAACTTCTCCCGTCTGCTGCCTGAAAGGGCAGGTTGGTGAGATCGACGCTTCTGGGTGTATAAAGAATGTCCCCGAAAATCGCCCCTCCATCAAAGGCGGCCCCACTACCGGTACTTACCGCGTTGGGTGGTGATCGAAACCCCGTTCTGATGAAATTGAATACTCCGGCTACGGTTAACTTATTTGATAAACGCGCGTTGCCTCCTAGACTAAAATTATTTCTCAGTAAATCATTGCCCGGAGTAAAGCCGATGTCCTCGGTGCGCCCGTAGTTGGCGTTAAAAGTGACTTTCTCCGATCCGCCCCTAACATTTACCGAAGTACTATAGACATAGCCTGTTCTAAAAAATTCCTCGACCCCGTTATAGGGTTGGTAAGGGTAAGGGTCATCCAATAGATCCTCAAAACCGGCAATCAAGGTTGGATCGGCAATGAAGTTGAAAGGATGTTGGAGTATGGCCACTCCTCCGGGACCATCTCCGACGTATTGGGCAGCATTCGCAATCCCGTCATTATCGGTGCGGTCAAAACGGGGCCCCCAGTTGCTAAAGAAATAACCGAATCCTTGGTGGAAACCGCCTCCATAGTTATCCTGATAATCAGGAAGAATGGCCTTTGACTGGAACACCGATTGTGTCACGGTCACCTCGCTCTTACTAGAAGTTTCACCAGACCTGGAACCTTTGGTAGTTATCAGGATAACCCCGTTTCTACCTCGGTTACCATATAATACGGTAGCGCTGAGCCCTTTTAAAACACTTACGTTTTCGATATTGTTGGGGTCGATGTCCAAAAATCGACTTGATTCGGTGTTTCCATCCAAGAAGTTAGATTGAGTGTTGGTGCCACTATCGAATGGAATACCATCTACGATAAATAAGGGTTGATTCGATTGGGTAGCGGAAGAAAATCCACGAATAATAATATTGGTTCCGGATCCCGAGAGACCATTATTGGCAGTGATGTTCACCCCAGCGACTTTTCCGTTCAGAACACGGGCAATATCGGCCTCCGGTCTGGACTCCACTAAATCGGATTCCACCGTGGTCACCGCGTATCCTAAAGCCCGCCTTTCCCTGACGATTCCTTGGGCGGTAACGACCACTTCTTCCAAGGCTTGGGAATCCTCTTCCATTTGTAAATCAATTACGTTATCGGAGCCCACGGTAACCTCGACCGTTCTTTGCCCCAAGTAGGAGAAGACCAAAACGCTGCCCTCGGATACTGTTAGCGAATAATTACCGTCAAAATCGGTTTGGATTCCGTTGGTTGTTCCCTTTTCCAGAATGTTCACACCCGGTAAGGGTACACCATCCTGGTCGGTTACCGTACCGGAGACTGTTTTTTCTTGTGCAAATGCCAATGAAATTCCCATGAGGAAGAGCATACACAACCAGTTGCATTTTTTTTTTCATACGTTAGATTTTTAATGAAGTTAGTTTTGAATCAACTTAAATTAGGATGTATGGGATGGCGTGAAAACCGACTATTGAAGCCACTAATGAACACGCGTTGTAGACGTGAAGGTTGGTTTTAGAAAACTTTTAGAGAGTGAGTATTCCGAGCTATCTTAACATTTAACTTAGTCATTCAGGTCAAAGTAACTGCGTCTTAACAGTTTTTAAGGAAATCCTGATAAACGTTTACTTTTCCGATGATTCTTTACTTAGTGTTTACCTTCGGGGGTTTTGGTAAAGTGTGCCCCTGTCGCGGTAATGACCAAGTTGATTTCTTTTAAGATTTTTCGGTCCCTGGCGTTTGTAGGGTGGGCCATCGTCTTCGCCATATCGCCTTTTGGAATTCCAGGTGCCTCGCTCGCGAAATAAGAAAAGAACGAATACTGGCCTAGCCAGCGAATTAAGGCGAGGTGAACCTTAAAAAAGATATTATACGATTAAGGTAATATTCTTAAATTACAGAGGATGGGGAACGGTACGATTACCGTTGCCTAAGAGAAATAAATGGGGAGTGTAAAATGCAGCCCTGAACTGTTTTGATAGCTAATTCAAATAAATACTCTAAAAAATGAGACAGAAGAATATTTTTCAGAAGTAAGATTTCAGGGCTGCTGCCTTTACATTTGATTATTATGATATCAAAGAAAATTATAATTGCCCGTTTAGTAGGCAAACCCTATCAGCATTTACTTTTCCGAAGAACCCTTACGTGTATTTTACTTCCAGCTTGGATATGTTGCGCTGGTATTCGCTTGGGGTCAAATTAGTGTCCTTTTTGAATGCCTTGTTGAAGGTCACTTTATTGTTGAAGCCAACTTCATAGGCAATATCGATGATATTAAGATTTTTATGCTGGTCATTTTTCAGTAAGTACTTGGCTTCTTGAATTCTATACTTGTTGATCATTTCGTGAAAATTGACTCCGAAATGTTCGTTGATTACTTGGGAAGCATTATGCCGTGTCGTGTTCAGTTTGTCGGCAACCGTATCGAGGCTGATATCATTTTCCTTGTAGATTTTTTCAATTTCGAAAAGCCTTTCCAAGTTGTCCTTAAGTTCTTTCGACAAACTACTTGTCAATCCCGATTTTTCGTATTTGAAGAATAATTGGTTTTCGAAAGCGTAGAGCCCACTAAATACGGAAGGTTGTACGCTTGCCGAGAATCCCAAGTACATGACCATTAGCGACATTGATATAATGGGTAGATGGTAAAAGAGACCCGAAGAAATATGACTAACTATCAATATGCCATAAATACCATAGGTTACTATATATATGGCATGGATTGCCAACACATTTCTTTGCCAAATCTTGTTTGGTCTACTTAACTCTTTATTACTTTGCCCCTTAAGATATAACTTGCCGGCAAGGATTCCGTAAACCAACAGAGAAGTGAACTTTAGCGCCACGATGAGGGCGATGTAAGCAGAATCACCGGCATTGAGTCCTTCACTTACCCGCCTTAACATAAGGCCTAACTTATCTTCCCCGGACATGCCATAAATGGGTAGTAAGTAAAGCAATAACAATACCGTCGGAAGCAGATGGAGGAAATCTATTTTTCTAAATCGGTACTGTTGGGTAATCCTTTTAAAATAGAAATAGAACAACGGACCGTAGAGGAACGAAAAAGCCGTTGACATCAAATAGGTATGGGGAAACTCATATTGGTAATTGGTGATATTGAGACAGATATGAAAAATGAAAAAAGAATGAATGAAAATAAAACCACTGATCAGTCGTTTGGCAATACCATCGATTTTCTTTTTGAAATGAAGGATGAAGGCGATATAAAAACCGATAAGTGCCACGTAAAGGTACATGAACGACCAGATGGTGAAATTGGGAAGGTATTTTTCCTCCAATGCGATGAAATCGGGACTATTTCGAATAGCGTCGAAACCACTGTCCGACAAAATGTTGGTGCTGAGGTCTGTAAAGAGCGATTGCTCAAGAAGGCGGACCGCCTCTTCAGGGTTGCCCAGAGCCGAATAACTCAAAGCTAGTTTTTTGAATAGTATTGATTCCGGTGCGGCATGATCTTCCAGTGCTTGATTATAGCTGGCGATGGCCTCGGAAAAGTTACCCTGCGCATACAGCATATCGCCTTTTTTCAGCATGTCGACCTTTATGATAAGGCCTGTACCGATCGTAGAAATATTCTCCTTAATATCTATCGGGGGGATAGGGTATAGATGCATACAAGAGAACAATACCAACAAAAATATTGTCCCGGTCTGTCTCATGGATTCGATGATTGATGATTGATTGATGATGAACTAGCACCTTGAAATTAGTTAATTTATTAAAACGAAATCTTAAAAGTTTACTAAAAAGGTAAGCCCCGATAAGAAATTACCCATGTTTTAACAAAGAAATCGTAGAAAAAATGGGGTCTGAAAATAGGGAAATAAAAAAACCGGTGCTCCCACCGGTTTTAAACTAACTAACTCAAAAAATTACTAACTCAAAAATTCTTTGCAAATATCTCCTAAACTCGATAATGATACGTTAAATCAACTTTAGTAAATAGTTACTGTTGCCATTTTATTTTGTAACGTATTTATCTTCAATTTAGTATAGCTAGAATGATATTTTATTGGAATTGTTGGAATGGTATCGGCAACTGACAAAATACTATATGCTTTATCAGTCTTGCAACACAAAAACCTTTCTTAATAAATCCGTGGTCCGTGAGGCTACATTGGTACGAATTTCCCGTTCCTCCAGGGCAATCATGGTAAATACCCCCTCAAGTGCTTCCTGGGCAACATAGTCCGTGAGGTCGGGATTCACTTTCTTGGTAAGTGGTATACTGTTATACCTGCTGATAAGGTTGTTCCAGATTTGGTCCGCCCCCACCTTATCGAAGGAACTCTTGATGACCGGTTTAAACTTGTTGTATAAGGGGGTGCGCGTGGTATTCTCAAGATAACGCGTAGCAGCATTATCCGGTCCCATAAGAATATTTCTGGCATCGTCGAAGGTAATGCCCTTTACGGCATCAACGAAAATAGGGGTCGCTTCACCAACCGCATCCTCCGCGGCCCTATTCAGAACTTTCAAGCCTTCATCGGCAAGATCGGAAAGCCCTATATCCCTAAGGGTTTTGTCTACTTTCCGTAGTTCTTCTGGAAGTAAGATCTTTACCAGCTCATTCTTGAAAAAACCATCGGTTTGTGTCAACTTGCTTACCTGCTTGTCGATACCTTTGTCCAACGCTTCCCGGAGACCGTTCGCAATCTCTGCATTGCCAAGGCTTTCTGTGCCTTGGGGCAATTGGTTGACCACCTGTTGCAGCTCACCACAGCCCAGGGTAACGAAAATCATTAAAAAGGAAAAGATTCTTTTTATCATGGAATTGGTATTAAATTGAATATGCATGCACAGGGTTGTTACGAAAAAATTACTGTTTTATTGTTGTAGACCATTGTTTTTCTTTCAACATGTAGTTTTACCGCACGGGAGAGGACGATTTTTTCCAAATCCCTGCCTTTTGCGATAAAGTCATTGATACTGTGCGAGTGGGAGACTGTCGTGACATCTTGTTCAATGATAGGGCCTGCATCTAGCTCTTCCGTAACATAGTGGCTGGTGGCACCAATGATCTTAACCCCTCTTTCAAAAGCGGCATGGTAAGGTTTGGCCCCGGCAAACGCTGGCAAAAATGAATGGTGGATATTGATGATTTTATTGGGGTATCTGTCAATTAATGTTTTACTGACGATTTGCATATACCGAGCTAGAACAATGAAATCTACCTTATGCGATACTAAAAGCTCCAGTTGCGTCTTTTCCGCACTAGCTTTGGTTTCCTTGGTCATAGGAATATGGTAGAAGGGAACGCCGAATTGATCGGCAATGGATTTCAAGGTAGTATGATTACTGATAATGAACGGAATTTCAACCTGAAGCTCACCTGCATTGAACCTGCTCAACAGGTCATAAAGGCAATGGTTATACTTGGAGACAAACAGCGCCATTTTAGGTTTTTCGTTATGCGAGTGAATACTCCATTGCATTTGGTACGGTACGGCCAGTTTTTTACTAAACTCCCTGTTCAGGGTATCAAGGGTTGGGGCACTATGTTCAAAATCGCTTTCCAATCGCATAAAGAATACGTTCGCCTGCTTGTCGACATGTTGGTCAAGGTATACGATGTTCCCTCCCTTTGCCTGTATAAAACCGGTTACGGCATGCACGATTCCCGCTTGATCGTTACAATGTATGAGAATGGTAGTTTTCAAGGATACCAGTTTACATCGCAAAATTAGCGGATTAAACCTCCTTTCATACTAAAATCAATGCTTTTTTGATTGGATGGGATGTAATTATCCCTGACGGGAATCCCCGGAAAGTGCCTTGCGCCATTTCTTGAACGAGGACCGGAAACTTTTTATCTCGGCTCGTAGCAAATCTAGGTATTCTTTTTCCCTAACACCGTCCTTTTCCAAACCCGTGCAGTACGAATTTATATTTCGTATCATAATACCGATAAATGAAGCACGTCGCATTCGTTCTCTGTATGAGCTTGCCTGTTCGGCCTGGGCAATTTGTTGGGGAATCAAAATGGCGTCCGTCAACAAGGCGTCTGCAATGTGGTCTCTTAAACTCTTCGACTGGTATAATTTGAGCAGATCTTTGTTGAATGAGACATAGGATGCTATCTCCCTGCTCATGTTGCAGAGTTCCAAAGCTTTCCCGTATACAGGGAGCGATGTGAGATTCTTTTGGGACATACGTTCTCCTTCAAAAAATAGAAACATAAAGTTACATCCCATCTGGATTATTTATCTTTGGAATAATAAGCCTAAAAGTATTTTTACTTTTGATACAAAGAAAATAAATAAATAAAGTTTTGAATATTAAGATAGACGATTTGAACTGGGCGATCTTGAATTGCCTTCAAAAAAATGCAAGGGAATCTTTCGCCAATATCGGCCGTAAAGTTGGTCTTACACCCCCTGCCGTTGCCGAACGTGTGAAGAAGATGGAAGACATGGGGATTCTAGAGGGGTATCATGCCATGGTGTCCCATGTGCTGACCGGCCATCAGCTTAGGGCCATAATTACTTTACGTGCCTTTATGGGAAAATTAAAACCTTTTTTGGCGCTTGTGGCTACCTTGGATGAAGTAATCAATTGTTATCGGATTACAGGTAATGAGAACATCGTTATGGAAGTCGTTCTAAAAGACCAGTTTCATTTGGAGAAGTTTATTGATCGGTTGATTCAATACGGGGAAACCCGCACTCATATTATCCTATCAACGGTAGTTCGAAATGCCCATATTCGAAAAAATCAGTAAGGTTTTGCTTGTCGAATCATACACAGTGGATCTCATAGGACTTGTAATGGTTACACAGTGGTTAAGCAGTGCCAATACACGCATTTTAGTAACTTAGCCCGGAAACTTTCCGAAACTCATGATTTTAGAGTATGCCATTACCGCTATCGTATGTTTGATTACTGCCGTGGTCATTCAACGTATCTATAAACGGGAGCAACTCGCTGGTGCTGCCTCCCTGGGAAGTAAAGGAATCTTATGGTTTGGTTGGGCGATTTTTGTCTGGGGTTTTGGCGCTTTACTCAACTTGATGGTGGTTGTTGGTTTGGAAGGGTCCCCGAACAATAAATTGTTGACTTATGCAGGGGTATGTATCTCTCTTTTAAATTCGCTGTTCATCCTCTTGTCATTGCCATCGATTGAATATAAGGGGAAGCCCAATATGATCGTACGCTTCGTTGCCCGTTTTTCAGAGCGGGAGTTTATCTCAATTTATTTAGGGATTATAGCCATGTTGATCTTTGTATTCTTCGCTGCCTCCTACCAAAATGAGGCGATAAGCAACTCGTTCATCTGGTTGATCGATATTCCCATCTCGATTATAGTGGCCTTTGCACTACTTCATGCCCTAAATAGGGCTTTTAGTCATCGAAATATGCGCTTCATGTATCTCCCAAGTCTTGCGCTCTTCGTGCTGATTGTTATCGCGGTTACCCATCGTATTGTTCCAGCGAACAGGATTCCGACATTTATCGATGATGCCTCCTGGAAAGTATTGGGCACCGTTACCGCAATTTCGTTCAAATTTCTCTTTATTCTTTTGTTCTCCATTTTATTGTATAGCTGGAAGTTTTTATCGGAAAAGGAGGAAAAGCAATCCCATTTGGAGGTAACCCTGTTGGAAAAGCGGCAATTGGAAAAAATAAACAGGCAATTGCTACTGGCAAATGAAAGCCATCTCGATACCATTGTCAAATTAAAGGATGAACTGAACCAAATTACAGAGGCGAGCAAAATAGAACTTTCTGAGCGTCAAAAGGAAGTCTTGGGCAATCTAGCCGTTTGGGGTGCGCAAAAATCATATACCGAAATCGCAGAGGCCATGCATATTAGTGTAGACGGATTTCAGGCACATGTGCATCAGATTAAGAAAGTACTGAAAATCAGTGGTTCAGGCGGTAAGGGGCAATTGATCCAATATGCCCAAGAGAACGATTTGCTAAGGTATTCGACCTTGAAACCGCATTCGTAAATATCCCTTCCTTGTCCTGATTTTTTCCCATACTTAAGTAGTCGTTTTAAAAATTTGAACAGTAGGTAACCTTTTCCCATTCTTTTACAAGGCTCAAATTTGCTACCAAAACCCAAAGGGAAGCCATGGATTATCTTATCAAACCGACGATTGTTTTTTTACTTTCTTCTGCCCAAATGTCGATAGACGACCGAATCAACGAACAATTTGAGAACGTTACCGGTTGGTTTGTCGATGCGATTTTCTCCGAAATACCGATTACCGAGGAGGTGGGTATTCCTTGGGTTTTACTGGTGTTGATTTTAGGGGCAAGCTATTTTACTCTTTATTTCAAGGGAATCAACCTAGGCGGTTTTTCTACTTCCGTGAAAATTGTACAAGGAAAGTACGATGATCTGGAACCCGACCCGGTGGGTTCGTATACCGAGTCTTCATCCTCAGTGGAAGATGATATTCCAGATACCATCGGAATCGAAGGTCAATATGGGGAGGTTACCCATTTTCAGGCACTCACGGCCGCGTTATCCGCCACGGTAGGACTGGGTAATATTGCCGGTGTGGCGATCGCTTTGTCAGTTGGGGGTCCTGGAGCCACCTTTTGGATGGTTTTGGTGGGTTTCCTGGGAATGGCCTCTAAATTCGTGGAATGCACCTTGGGAGTAAAATACAGGGAGATCGATGAAAACGGAACGGTTTATGGTGGTCCCATGTATTATTTGAAAAAAGGTCTCAGGGAGAGGGGACTCGACAAATTTGGAAAAATATTGGCTGTTCTATTTGCGGTAATGTGCATTGGCGGTTCTTTCGGAGGCGGAAATATGTTTCAGGTAAATCAAGCATTTCAATTGTTTGAATATGTGAGCGGTGGTAAGGACAGTTTCATATTCGGTAAGGGATGGCTCTTCGGGTTGGTGATGGCCGGCCTGGTTGCTATCGTTATTATTGGGGGCATCAAAAAAATTGCCAAGGTCACAGATAAGATTGTGCCGGCCATGGTGGTCATATATGTCCTTGCGGTCCTTGCGGTCTTGGCCATCAATTACGAGGCCTTGCCAGGGGCTTTTCGGTCGATATTCGATGGGGCGTTCCGTCCGGAAGGAATCGCTGGTGGATTTGTCGGGGTACTCATTCAAGGCTTCAAACGCGCCGCTTTCTCCAACGAGGCCGGTATTGGCTCGGCTTCTATTGCCCATGCGGCGGTGAAGACCACGTATCCCGCGAGCGAAGGTATGGTGGCGCTGCTAGAACCATTTATAGATACCGTGGTGGTGTGCACCATGACCGCACTAGTGCTCATCGTCTCCGGACAACTGGTCATCGGAGCTACGATTTCCGATGCGCAGGGAGTGATATTAACATCCAATGCGTTAAAAAGCGGTATTTCCTGGTTTCCGTACTTGCTCTCTTTCGCAGTGATTCTTTTCGCTTTTTCCTCGATGATATCTTGGTCGTACTATGGCTACCAAGCGTGGTCGTTTCTTTTCGGAAGAGGGAAACGGATGGAGTATACTTATAAGACGTTGTTTTGTTTTTTCGTGATTGTGGGTGCCGCCGCAAGCCTTGGGTCCGTCACCGATTTTTCAGATGCCATGATATTTTCCATGTTGGTCCCGAATATGATAGGACTCTTTGTTTTACTCCCTAAAGTGAAGGAGGAACTTGTGGTTTATCGGCAGGCGATTGCCAATATCAAAACCCATGGTGAATAGTATCCAAGATGCAATAAAATCATGAACCTTCCTTAAAGATTGGAACCGCCATACAGGCAATATCTTCGTACCCGATGTTTTTCGCCACTATTGTTTCTTTTCGGTTTCCAATGGAATCTATCCAGACAATAGCGTATTTCGGCAAGGCATTTATTGGATTCCAAAACAAAAGAAATTTAAAATTTGTAGGAAAGCGATTAAATCCCTTATTTTAAACTATGGAATGGGAAAAATTCAATGAGTATTTACAGATTGCTATTGACAAAGCGGTGTTTTATCTCCCTAAGATCATTCTGGCCGGTATTATTCTATGGATTGGTTTCAAAGTGGTTAAAAAAGTGGTGCAACTCGTTGCACAAGCCCTTAAGAAAACAGGTTTTTCCGAAACGCTCCGCCCCTTCCTTTCTTCTACCGTAAGTGTTATTTTAAAGGGAGCCGTACTTTTTGTAATCGCTTCTATATTGGGTGCAGACCTGACGGGACTTTTCGCCATTCTGGCGGCCGCCGGTTTTGCCATTGGTATGGCCTTGCAAGGGAGCTTGGGGAACTTTGCGTCGGGTATTTTGATATTGACTTTAAAACCTTACAAAATAGGCGATTGGGTACAGGTAGAGGACAAATTCGGTAGGGTAAAGGAAATCGGTATTTTTAGTACCGATGTGTTGACCCCTGGAAACAAAATTTTAATCATTCCTAACTCAATGATCACTGATTCGGTGGTCACCAACTACTCCGAACGGGGAATGATACGCTTGGAATTGGAGGTGACCATGCCCTACGAGGAAAGCTTTCCAAGGGTACGGCAAATTATTCGAACCGCATTGGCCACGGTTTCCAAAATATTGTCGAGTCCCGAGCCGGAAATAGGAATCTTGAATTTCGACAGTCACAGCATTACCCTTATCGTGAGACCTTACGTGCTGCCGGATGATTTTTGGGAAGTTACCTTTAATGCCAATACCGCGATCAAGAAAGCATTCAACGCCAACAATGTGAAAATTGCGTACTCCGAGGGAGTTGAAATGGGCTTGATAGGGGAATGAATCGCAGTTACTTTTTAACCCATCTTCACCGAAACCACATAAATATTACTTAATTTTAAGAATCGGCCGCTTTGGCCCTATTTTTGATAATCGGTACTAGTGAAATACACATATTTCGATAAGCACTTGAATGGAACCCTAAAAATGTACCTAGCCAATTCAAAAAGTTGAAAGAAGTTCATTAATTACAAAGCGCAATATAAAAGGCAAATGAAACAATTTTTACTGGTATTGGCACTCGGGGCCGCTTTTTCCTCGACGGCGCAACTAACGCTGAGAAAAGGTATCGTTATAGATTCCATTCAAGTGAACGACACCATTCCAGAGGATTATGCCCTTTACATACCGAAACGTTTCGACGTTTCCAAAAAGTGGCCCGTAATCTTCATATTCGACATGCAGGGTAAGGGTCGCCAGGCCCTTGGTATGTTTCGCGAGGCGGCCGAGAAACAGGGATATATTCTAGCAGCCTCCAATAACATTCAGGATAGCCTTAGCATTGCGAAAAACATCCTCATATCGGGGCGTTTGCTCTCGAGTGTTGCCGCGCTATTACCGTTGGATCCCAATAGACTTTATGCTGCCGGCTTCGCGGCCGGGGGTCGCTTTGCGTCGATGGTGCCTACTTTCGTTAACGACATCAAAGGAGTGATTTCATGTGGGGCACCGATTGCGAACATGGAACTATTGAATAGCCGAAAACCCTTCCATTTTTTGGGCATTGTAGGGAACGAGGATTTCAATTATCCAGAAATGCTTTACCTCGAAAAAGAACTGAATAAAAAAGGATTTCCCAACCAGTTGCTAGTTTTTGATGGAGGTGCCGAATGGCCTTCTCCCGAATATATATCCAAGGCAATGGAAATGTTATCACTGGCCGAAATGGCCAAAAAAAATGTCGCTCGCGATAGTATTTTCATAGCCCGTACCTATAAGGAAAATCTGAACCATGTAAACCGTTTGATGACGGAACAAAAGCAATGGATGGCGCACGATTTACTTGAGGAATTAATCGATGTATACACACCCCTAAGGAATGTCGATTCACTGCGTACGAGTGCCAAAACGGTTAAGAGAAGCAGAGGATACCGGAGCCAAAACCGAAGTCAGAACACTGTTTTTTTCAAGGAATCCTTTATAAAAGACGATTATGACTACTATTTGGAGGAAGATATCCTTACCTATAATTACAACAACTTGGGCTGGTGGAACTATCAAATGGAGGAATTGGCGAAATATGAAAAAAGCGGCGACCGCTTTACCCGTCAAATGGGAAGAAGGCTCAACGGCTATCTCAATGCCTTGATCGAGGATAATATCGATTTGATTCGTTTACAGCAGCCTGTAGATATGGAAGCCTTGAACTTCCTGTATATGCTTAAGACCATTACCGAGCCGAACGCTTTCGAATATTATTTAAAGGTAATCTCCAATAGTGCCAAGGTAGATGACTATGGCACCGCCTTGTTCTATCTCGAAGAACTACTTAAAAACGGATATACCGATGTTGATAAACTCTATTCTTTGGAAGGTACGGCCCTTTTGCGTATTACACCGGAGTTCAATGATTTGATAGAGAAGTATCTAAAAGATGCCCGCTATGAGATTATTGAGGAATAAGATGGGGCACCTCACTCAACTTCCACTGGATGACCAAGCCTTTGGCAAGCGATTCGGCGATTTCTTTTCCGTATAGTTGTTCACAGAGGTAGAGGGCTGCCTCAAAACTCTTGGCACCACCTGCCGAGGTAATGTATTTACCATCATGCACAAATAGCACACTGTCTTTCACCTTGAGTTTAGGGAACATCGTTTTATACGCTTCAATGTCACTGGGAAAAGTGGTCGAAACAACCGAATCAAGCAACCCAGCCTTTGCAAGTACAAAAGCCCCATCGCAATGGCTGGTCACGAACAGTGCTTTTTGGTCAACTTTTTTGACGAAATTCAGCATCGCGGTATCCTTTAAATCACTATCCAAATGGTGCTCCGCACTAGGAACCACTAGAATATCGATCGGCGGAATTGAATCTTGGGTATAGTCAAAATCAGGTAGAATACGTACGCCCTCAAAAGTCGTTATGGGTTCTAGGGTGTTCGCCACTATAAAAGTATTCATGGCCTTGATGTTTTGGCGGTATTGGGTATGCTGAAAAATGTCGTAAGGAGCGGTAAACTCCGTATTATAGGTGCCGTTCATAATTAGAAAGGCAACGTTATAGCGGTTGGGTGCTAATTCGGGGAATGTTCTTTCAGTGGAGCTTTGGGAAGCATCGCCCTCTTTGGCTTGTCGTACGCAGCCCAGCGTCGAAAGGATACTAATCAAGATTATCGCTGCATTCTTCATTCATTCGGAATTTCTATGGGAAAGGTACGACCAATTTGTCAAAATCGATAAAACGGTAAAATTGTATTTTTGACAAATCGAATGTCACATACCATGCGTTACCTGTTCATTCTCTTACTACTACTACCAAGCTGTAAAGGCGATAGGAAATACCATGATGAGGTCGGGCAAACTATCGAAATGGTCGAAGATGACGCCTTGTCGAGCATCTTGGAATTTCAAAAAAAGTTGAATGCGGAGTTCAAAAACCCGGAGACGTCTCCTTTGCCGGACAGGTACCGAAAAGATTTTGAGTCGCTCGATTTTTTTACCCCGGATACGAATTATGTGGTGCGGGCAAAATTGGTTCGCACCCCGGAGGCCTTACCTTTCGATATGCCCACGACCACCGAAAGGGTTTCAAAAGAGCGGGTGTACGGCCTTGCACATTTCGTTTTGAAAGGCAGGCCCTATCAACTCGAGATGTATCAAAACGAGGAGTTGATACGGCAAGAAGGCTACGAAGACTATTTGTTTCTTCCCTTTGCCGATGCTACCAACGGGGAACAGACGTATGCAGGAGGTCGTTACATCGATTTGCGGATTCCCAAGGGAGATTCCATCATTATCGATTTTAATAAGGCCTATAATCCCTATTGCGTGTATAACAAAAAGTACTCCTGTCCGATCGTTCCCAGTGTAAACGCTTTGGACATTCCTATTTTGGCCGGAGTGAAGGATTTTGGCAAGGGTAAATAAAAATCCCGGCAGTTTCGGCTGACCGGGATTTTTTAACCAAGCAAACTATCAATTAGCAACTAATTATTTCCGTTGTTTAAAAGGAGTAGATGGCAGCTAAGTAGAACACTGCTAAATTATCTTGAGGGAGTCCATCACTGTCTATAAAAGGTTCGTTATCAGTCCAAGTATCCAATCGGATCTCAGGTTTGATTGTTAAATCGTCTATCGAATAACTCCCTGTTAAAGTAGCGGCAAAAACGCTTGGGGTGTCAACCCCGTCAACGTCTGAATGGAATCCGAAGTATTCACCCCTAAGTCCGATTGAAAAGCTATCGGAGGCGGCCAGCTGTGGGTATAAGGCCGCACCATAAAAACCTGCTGTAATCTCGGTTCCTTCGTCGTCGAAGGTATTGGTTTGGTAGGCTCCGTTAATTCCTAGAAAGAACTTTTCGGATAAATCAAAACCACCCGTGTAGTCTACCTCGAAGCCTAATCCGGCATCATCCAACAGTAAATTTAAATACTGTCCGGAGTATCCCAGTTGTGCACCAAAGGCATACTTTCCATCCGATGAGTTAAACTCGGTCAAGTCGGTCGGGTTCATTACGGCCAACATCAAGCTAAAGTCGTCCGATAAGGCAAAGTCTGCCTTTAAACCAGTGTGTGAGAAGGGCCCAAACGAGAATAGATGGGAAGTGCTGTAGTTGAAGTTTCCGGTCGGTGAAATGACCTCATAGCCCAAAAAGGTATTGAAGTTTCCGAAGGTCAGGGTCACTTTATCACTCACGTTCCAGTAGGCATATAGTTGATTGATCACATTTCCGGTAAGGGAGTATTGGGGAGAGTTGAATATGGCGTCGGTACCGCGTGGGCCAAAGACTAGATCGGCCACTGCACCAACTTTTCCCGTTTCATAGGAGGCAATGATGTTTGCCATGCCCAGTGCAAAACCGTCCAGATTGGCAAATGAGGTCAAGGGAGCGACCCCCTCGTCATTAGGCGCATTTAGATTGGTCTTGTAATAAGCGTCGATACTGCCGCCAAAAGTGAACTTCTTTTTTTCCTCTTCCTCTTCTTGTGCGAAGGAAAAAGTAGCGACTAGCAACATCAGTGCCAGGGTAAAACTATTTTTTACGAATTTTGTAATTGTAATCGTTTTCATATCTCAATAAGTTTAGATGGTCCTGTTTGATGAATTCAGGACGTTGTGTTTATGTTGTAGTGGAAAATGGTTATAGGACGGAGCGTTCTGCCAAACGCTCCGTCTGTTTTTATCGTTATTCGTTCATAAAATCCGGATAGGCATCCATACCGTGTTCGTGAATATCAAGCCCTTCGACCTCTTCTTCTTTGGAAACCCGAAGTCCCATAATGGCTTTCAAGGCTCCTAAAATAATACCTGCGCTAATGACACAGAACGCCCCGATAATCAATACCCCGTATAATTGCGTTAGAAACTGACCGGCACCTGCCTTGTCCCCAAAAATACCGACGGCCAAGGTTCCCCAGATGCCGCATATCAAGTGAACGGTGACAGCACCAACGGGATCATCCAATTTCAGTCGATCAATTAAGGCAACTCCGCCGACGATGATAAGTCCAGCAATAAAACCAATGACCACTGCTTCGTTCGGTGACATCAAATCGGCTCCGGCCGTGATACCTACCAAGCCTCCCAAAATACCGTTAAGGAACATAGTTAAATCAAGGTTTTTATATAACAAGGTAGACAGGAAAAAAGCTCCGAATCCACCTGCGGCAGCGGCCAAACTAGTGGTGACCAAAACCAGTGAGGTAAGAGCGGGATCGGCAGAGAGCACCGAACCCCCGTTAAACCCGAACCAGCCCAACCAAAGGATCAATACCCCTGCGGTCGCCATGGGAATACTGTGCCCGGGAATTGCTTTGGGTTTCCCATCCTCGCCGAATTTTCCATATCGTGCACCAAGGAGTGCAATGGCCACTAGGGCGGCCCAACCCCCAACGGAGTGAACCAAAGTAGAGCCGGCAAAATCGTAGAAACCCCAAGAATCCAAAAAGCCGCCGCCCCATTTCCAGGCGCCCACTATAGGATATACCAAGCCTACGTAAACAATGGTAAATAGCATAAACGCCCCGATTTTGATCCGCTCCGCGACGGCACCGGAAACGATGGTTGCCGCTGTGGCCGCAAACATACCCTGGAATAGGAAGTCGGTCCACCAAGTATAACCGCCATCGGCATAGTCGGGGGTCATACCTCCTTCCGGGGCCCCAATGCCAAAACCGGCAAACTTTAAAAATCCAGCATCACCGTCCTCAAATCCGGGATACATTAAGTTAAATCCGAAGGCGTAATAGAGTAGAAGTCCGCCAGTGATAATAAAAATGTTCTTGAATAAAATATTAATCGTGTTCTTTTGTCTGGTAAGCCCGATTTCCAAAAAGGCAAAACCGGTATGCATGAAAAATACCAATGCGGTACATAACATCATCCAAACATTGTTCGCTGTAAATAATCCTGTATCCATAATTATAAAATATCGTTAGTTGGTTTGCGTATTAATTGATTCCTGCGTGTCCGTTTTCCCTAGTGCGGATTCGATAGGCCTCTACCACCTCGGAAACGAAAATCTTTCCGTCTCCGACATTGCCCGTGTAGGCGGATTCCAAAATGGCATTGACGGTACGTTCCATAAATTCGTCCGATACCACAATTGATAAATACCTCCGTTGAATGTCGGTAGTACTGTAGGAGATGCCACGGTAAACATGACCTTGTTTTTCATTTCCCACCCCGGTGACGTCCCAATAACTAAAGAAGTTCACCTCGATTTGATGTAATGCCTTTTTGACATCATCAAACTTGGATTTTCTAATAATTGCCTCGATTTGTTTCATTTCTTTGATTTTTGTTAACGGCGGTAAATATATTTTAAAAAATTTAGTACCCTTGCTTTTTGAAGGGTGTGATAATGAATTTTTATACTTATGATAATAATACCCCCTCAATTTTAGGGGTAGTGGATTTTAGAAGGTAAAAAATTATAATATTAACGAACCGTTAACACGCGGAAATGCCAAAACCTCAAAAAAGACCTGGGCATTTACTTTTTTTCCTCTGTTTTGTTAAATAATCAACCAAAATGCTGATTATTTTTTAAAAAAGGCAAAAACCGTGAATCGAAAGGATTTTTATAACATTTTGGCCAACCATAGCCCCCCGGCTACCGCGGCAACACCTACGACGATGCTCGCTATGGTGTAGAAAGAAAAATGGAGTAATTCGCCTGAACGGAGCAGGGAGTGCTTCTCGAGGGCGAAAGTAGAGAAAGTGGTAAAACCACCACAGAAACCAGTTGTGAGTAAGAGGGTTTGACCTTGGGAGAGTAGATTCTCTTTTAGGGATAGCCCCAGGATGATCCCAATGAGAAGGCACCCGACTATATTGACCAAAAACGTACCTAGAAAAAAGTGTTGAAAATAGTCGTTCAGCGTTTTGCTCACAAAGTAGCGTAGCACGCTACCAATACCACCACCCAGAAAAACAAGTAGAAACGATTTCATCTTAGTCGTTTGTGATATGATTTATCAAAACAATAGTGGGTATAATATAGGGAAAGGACATAATATCGCCTATATCCATCTATCCCATCATTGTACATACCTTTAAAGGTATAAAACTAAACCGCTTTTTTGTACTTGGAAGAAACCAAATCTATCGGGTAGATTTTTGAATCGGTAGCATTGGAATCACCTTTGGTTGTTTTCCCAGCTTTTTCGGAAACTCCACTCAAGCTAAAAAACATAAAGAAGGCGTTGGCCCCGATTAAAATGAAAAGTATGGTAAAGAAAGTCATCATTTATTGCCCCTTTGTAAGATGATTAACGCAAAATTACGTTAATTGTTATGATATACGAGAGAAATCGGGATAATGTTGTCAAACCACTCATTTTTGTGGTGAGGGCAATATTTTTGTTAATTTTTGACAATATGCTTAATGCAAAACAGGATAATTATGAAAACCACAAAGAAAATACCTACCCATTTCACACCTTTGTAATTCTTTGCGTGTAATTTTTTATCCTTTCGATAGGTAAAAACGATTGCAATGGCAAAAACTACGATAAAAAGGAGCGCGAAAATGATTTGTCCGGTGCTGAACATATTCCTTATTTTTATGCAAAACTAACGTAAATTGTCTTTAGAATGAAAAGTAAGATTAGTGCCGTAGAATTGTTTCATGCCTCTTTCGGCCTTGGGATTTCCGATACGGTGAGGGCGAATCTAGGGCCTGAAAAGAACCAACTTCGTTTTAACCTTATGGACGAGGAAAATAAAGAGTATCTGGAAGCGGCCAATAACAATGACCTGGTCGAGGTAGCGGATGCTCTTGGGGATATGCTCTACATTCTTTGTGGTACCATACTGGAGCATGGCATGCAGCATAAGATAGAGGAAGTATTCGAGGAGATACAGCGAAGCAACATGAGTAAATTAGGAGCCGATGGGAAACCTATTTATAGGGAGGATGGCAAGGTTCTCAAAGGCCCCAACTATTTCAAACCTGATATTCAGGGAATTTTAGACAAATAAAAAAGAGCCGATCGGCCCTTTTTCCTATCAAACTGCTATACTTTATACCGCCATCCAAATTTGTCTTCCGAACGGTTAAACTGTATATCGGTAATCCGTTTCTTAAGGCGGGATGCATAGCTATCTTCAATTTCAGGAAGTTCATAATCGACCTCCTTGAAACCAAAACCGGCAATAGGCGAAATGACCGCCGCGGTACCAGCCCCGAACATTTCCTTTAAACTTCCATTCTTGGCGGCTTCGACCACTTCGCTCACGCTAATCTTCCTCACCTCGACCGGAATACCTTCGTCCCGGGCAATGTCCAGAACACTCTTTCGGGTTATGCCATCAAGGATGCGATCGCTGGTTGGTGCGGTTATCAAGGTGTCCCCTATGCGCACAAAAATGTTCATGGCACCGGCCTCCTCTATAAATTCGTGGGCGTGGTCGTCAGTCCATATTACCTGATTGTACCCTTTCCTTATAGCAAGTTGGGTCGGATAGAATTGCCCCGCGTAATTACCGCCGGCTTTTGCATACCCTACCCCTCCATTGGCGGCACGCGAGTATTTCTCTTCAATCAATACCTTGACTTTCCCTGAAAAGTAGGAGCCCGATGGTGCCAAACAAATAAGGAATTTGTATTCGTCGGCGGGCGAGGCATGAAAACCCTTACCCGAGGCGAATACAAAAGGACGTACATACAATGAACTACCTTCTTTTTGTGGAATCCATTGGGCATCGAGCTTTACCAAGGTTTTAAGGCCTTCCATGAAATATTCCTCGGGTAATTCCGGGATTGCCATGCGATTGGCTGAAATATTCAGCCGTTTAAAATTATCCAAAGGACGAAAGAGCCAGACTTGACCTTCACTGTCCTTGTAGGCCTTCATTCCCTCAAAAATCGACTGTCCGTAGTGAAATATTTTTGCGGATGGCTCCAAGCTAATGGCCTGGTAGGGAATAATTTTAGGAGGTTCCCATTGTCCGTCCTTATAATCGCAGACCAACATATGATCGGTAAAGACAGATCCAAAACTGAGATTGTCAAAATCAACTTGTTCAATTTTAGAGACTTCCGCCCTTTCTATCGGTATATTTAAGGTTGTAATAGCCATTTCTAAGGTATTTTTACAGACTAAAATTAGTTAAATATACGAATCAACACTTCCATTTAAGATCAAAAATGACCAATTTTGTTCTGTACTTTTAATTTTTGAGGGATATGAAAAGATTTAACATCTTACTTGTGATTTTCTTTGTGATGTGTGCCTGTAAAGGTCAGGATGGGCAAATTGACAAAAACCAAGAGCAACCGGTTGCCAAAAGAGCGAAGTTGTTTGGTGCCGCAGTTGATGAAAACGAGAGTCTTAGCACATCCGAAATGTCAGATCGCTATCGGGTTATGGCGGTCGCCGATACCGTACCGGCGAAATTTACAGCGGAGGTCGTAGAGGTATGTCAGGCCAAGGGTTGTTGGATGAAAGTGATGCTGAAAGATGGTCAGGAGGCAATGGTTCGCTTCAAGGACTACGGTTTTTTCATGCCAAAGGACATTGCTGGCCGGGAGGTGGTGGTCGACGGCTTGGCATTTATTGAAGAAATGAGTGTGGAGGATCAAATACATTATGCCCAGGATGCCGGACAGCCGGAAACCGAAATGGCAAAAATCACAAAACCCAAAAAAAATTTTGGTTTTGAAGCCAGTGGGGTCCTTTTGAAACAGTAGCTTGAAGCGCAGGATCATTACCACCGCCGATGGTTCAAAAACCATTCACTTGGAAGAATGGAATGAACAGTACCATTCAAAACACGGGGCTATCCAGGAAGCCTATCATGTGTTCATCAAGAATGGCCTTGCACTTTTCAAAAAACGGGACATTCACATTCTGGAAATAGGTTTTGGCACCGGACTCAATGCATTGATTACCCTATTGGAAGCGGGTAACTATCTTTTGAACGTACATTATACCGGGGTAGAGGCCTACCCTGTTGTTTCCGAAGAATGGCAGGCATTGAATTATATTTCCGAATTGAAGGCGGAAACGCTGAAACCCCACTTTAAGAAAATGCACGAATGTCCTTGGGGAAAAGAGGTCCTGATCTCCGATTATTTTTCATTTCAAAAGCAGCATAAAAAATTTGCGGCCGTTGCCGATGAGAATTTGTTCGATCTTATATATTTCGACGCATTTGGCGCCAGGGTGCAACCAGAATTGTGGACAGAAACCATTTTTGTCAAAATGTTCAAGGCAATGAAACCGAAGGGGGTATTGGTTACCTATTCCGCCAAAGGTAGCGTACGTCGCGCGATGCAGTCGGCCGGCTTTTTAGTGGAACGGCTTCCCGGTCCTCCCGGGAAACGGGAAATGCTAAGGGCTACGAAACCAAGGTAATGTTCTACATCGTGGAAATAGGATTCACTTCACTGCGTGCATCCATGGGTAAAAATTAAACAACTCTGTTAAATCGAAATTAAACTTGTGTTTCTTAGCTGCTAAAACCCATACTTTTGTCCTATGAAAGTTTTGATAACCGGTGCAACAGGACTCGTAGGAAGCGAGCTGACCTCACTTTGTCGTAGTAGGGGGATTGCCGTCAACTACCTTTCGACAAGTAAGGATAAATTGGTTACCGAGGAGACTTACAAAGGCTTCTATTGGAACCCCGATAGCCAAGAAATCGACATGGAATGTCTCAACGGTGTCTCTGCAATCATTAATTTGGCAGGAGCCAGTATTTCGAAGCGATGGACCTCCGAACATAAGAGAAAAGTGCTATCAAGTCGTATCAATACACTGAAAACACTTCATAAGGCATTAAAGCGGATCGATACCACTAATATTTCTTCATTTGTTTCAGCTTCTGCAATTGGGATTTATCCGGATTCCTTATCAGAGTATTACGAAGAGGATGATAATCGGGTCGATGACAGTTTTTTGGGAGACGTCGTGGCAGCATGGGAGCAGGAGGCCGATACTTTTACGGGGTTCGGCTTTCCGGTGGCAAAAATTAGGATTGGATTGGTCATGTCAAAGGAGGGAGGCGCCTTACCGGAGATGGCCAAGCCTATAAAGTACTATGTGGGTGCCGCCTTCGGGTCGGGGCAACAGTGGCAGTCCTGGATTCATATTCACGATTTAGCCCGAATTTTTCTTTTTGTAGTGGAAAACACCTTGGAGGGTGTCTATAATGGAGTCGGGCCTAATCCGGTCACCAATAATAAATTGATCAAAGAAATAGCGAAAGTGCTCAAAAAACCGTTGTTCCTGCCGAATATTCCCCAATTTGTACTGAAAACCATTCTCGGTGAAATGTCTTACATACTTTTTGCCAGTCAGCGTGTAAGCTCAAAAAAGATTGAGGAGGAAGGCTTTGTTTTCGACCATCAGAATATTTGTAAGGCCTTGGAAAACCTCTATAGTGAGCCAGGGACCACTGAAAATGACACTACGATATACCGTAAAGAGTATATTTAGTTGTCGTCCCTGCATTTCGTAATCATATATATCCGCCTATGGCGGATTTTCTTTTTCTCTTCTGATTTTTTTCCGGAAATGGACTTATCCAGGCCATCAATCCTGCTACAAAAGTATTTCCTATTGCTCGGATGATGGGATCGATGCAATCTGTTGAACGCACCTTCCCTTCGGATATAGGAAGTTTATATTGGACTCGTCTTGAATTTACGATTTAGGCGAACATAATGGGTTTTGCGGCCATGTATTGCCTTTTACCTAATGTGTAGCCCTTCTCTGTGGCTTAATAAAGCCTATCTCGGGCGGCAAAAGAAGGGTTTGTAGCGAATTTTGGAAACCGGGGACAAGTTCTTTGTGACATTTTGACATTTTTAAAGAATTGGCAGTACTTTTGCCTGCCTTAAGCAGTATAATTCAAAGGAAGTATTCTATGAGCGAAAAAGACAAAACTGAAAATATAGAGGACATACTCGATGGGGACGATACCCAGACACAGGAAATCGAGGACCGACAAACAGCTGGGGACACCCGGCAATCGGAAGATGAACAGGAAGAAATTTCCACAGAGGACCAACTTCGTGAGGAGTTGACCAAGGAGAAAGAGAAGTTCTTGCGTCTTTTTGCGGAATTTGAAAATTACAAAAAGCGTACCTCCAAAGAGCGGATGGAACTTTTTAGAACCGCCGGGCAGGAAGTGATGGTGGCATTGTTACCGGTGCTCGACGATTTTGACCGCGCGATGAAGGAATTGTCCAAATCCGACCACACAGAACTTTTTAAAGGGGTGGAGCTGATAAGGAACAAGTTCAAGGAAACCCTTAAATCGAAGGGTTTAGAGGAAATCAAGATAAATGCTGGCGACGCATTCGATGCCGAGGTGCACGATGCGATTACCCAAATACCTGCCCCGAGTAAAAAAATGAAGGGAAAAATCATCGACGTTGTGGAAAAAGGCTTTTCGCTTGGCGATAAAATTATTCGGCACCCAAAGGTGGTCGTTGGAAACTAAACAGTTATGAAAGAAGATTATTACGCCCTATTAGGGGTCGGAAAAGATGCTTCAGCGGCCGAAATAAAGAAAGCCTATCGCAAGAAAGCCATTCAATATCATCCCGATAAAAATCCGGGTGATGCAAAGGCCGAAGAAATGTTCAAGAAATCGGCCGAAGCCTACGAAGTATTGAGCGATCCCGACAAGCGGGCCCGTTATGACCAGTTTGGACACGCTGCTTTTGAGGGCGGTGGCGGTTTTGGCGGTGGTATGAACATGGACGACATTTTCAGCCAATTCGGTGATATTTTCGGAAGTGCGTTTGGTGGGAGCGGTGGTTTTGGCGGTTTTGGCGGTTTCGGAGGCGGCCAAAGAAGAACAAAAGGGAGTAACCTTCGAATCCGGGTAAAACTCAACCTGGAGGAAATTGCAAACGGTGTAGAGAAAAAAGTGAAGGTGCGAAGAAAGGTGCAAGCCGATGGAGTCACCTATAAAACTTGTGATACTTGTGGGGGTAGAGGGCAAGTGACCAAGGTTACCAACACCATTCTTGGAAGAATGCAGACGGCTGCAACCTGTAGTAGCTGTGGCGGAAGTGGGCAGCTATTGGATAAAAAACCCAGTGATGCAGACGCGCAAGGATTAAAAGTAAAGGAAGAAACGGTATCTATAAAAATACCCGCCGGTGTAGAGGAGGGCATGCAGCTAAAAGTAAGCGGCAAAGGCAACGATGCACCCGGAAACGGAGTTCCAGGGGATTTGTTGGTGGCCATTGAGACCGAGGATCACAAAACCCTAAAACGTGAAGGTGATAATCTTCACTACGATCTATACATCAGTATTTCGGAAGCCGTTTTGGGTACTTCCAAGGAGATTGACGCGGTAGGTGGAAAGGTTAGAATAAAACTGGAGCCAGGTATCCAATCGGGAAAAATACTTCGCCTCCGCGGAAAAGGGATTTCGAGCCTGAACGGATATGGAAGTGGAGACCTTCTGGTACATGTAAATGTTTGGACACCAAAAGAACTCAATAAAGAACAAAGGGAGTTTTTTGAACGGATGCGAAACAGCGAAAATTTTGAACCAAAACCGGAGAAATCCGATAAATCTTTCTTCGAAAAGGTTAAAGATATGTTCTCTTAACATATTTTAATTTCGATTTTAAAATAAAAACGTATATTTGGCTTGGTATTGGGGAACCAATACTAATTTTCTTTTTCATAGCAATTTTTTTCCCATCCTTAATCCTTTTAAGGGTGGGTTTTGTTTTTAGGATGCAGGGTTCGCCTTTGGCCATTAAAACAAAATAAAACATTTGGCTATCTTTGGTAAAATTTCTTCCATGAATAACATTTTGGTCACTGAAGAGGTTACCAAACAATTTGGAAATTACACCGCGCTTGACAAGGTCTCCTTGGAAATCCCCAAAAATAGCATCTATGGCCTGCTGGGGCCAAATGGTGCCGGAAAAACTACGCTGATCCGCATTATCAATCAGATTACGTACCCCGATAGTGGTACTGTTTTTTTTGACGGGGAACCCTTGATGCCGTCACATATCGCCAAGATAGGCTACTTGCCCGAGGAACGAGGCCTTTATAAAAGCATGAAGGTAGGTGAACAGGCGTTGTACCTTGCCCAATTGAAAGGCTTGGAAAAAGGGGAGGCCAAAAGACGACTTAAGTATTGGTTCGAACGACTGGAGATCGGGGATTGGTGGAACAAAAAAATACAGGAGCTTTCCAAAGGGATGGCGCAGAAAATTCAGTTTATAGTTACCGTACTTCACCAACCCAAATTACTCATATTTGACGAGCCTTTTAGTGGTTTCGATCCTATAAATGCCAATTTGATCAAAGATGAAATTTTGAATTTGAAGAGTCGGGGAACCTCTATCATATTTTCAACCCACAGAATGGAGTCCGTTGAAGAATTATGCGAGTACATCGCTTTGATACATGAATCCGAAAAAATATTGGACGGCAAGCTTTCGGAAATTAAAAAAGCTTACAAAAACAACAAGTTTCATGTTGGGATGGCGATAGATCAAGGGTCACTATTTCTTGAGGAAATGGAGCAGCGGTTCGACCTGGCCCATTCGACCTATGATCCGGTCGAAAAACAAATGAATTTTACCGTGCAGTTGCCCTCTGACGACTCGCGAGGACTATTGGGCTATCTCTCGACAAAGGGAAAGGTTAATCATTTCCAGGAAAGCATTCCTTCGGCCAATGAAATATTTATACAAACCGTTCAGCAAAAGGGAACGCATGCGTAAACTCCCATTGATTATAAAAAGGGAATATTTGGCCAAGGTCAGAAACAGGTCGTTTGTGATCATGACCTTCCTGAGCCCTATCCTTATGGTGGCAATGGTGGTGCTCATCGCCTATTTGACCAAATTGAACGATGGTGAAAAGCGGGTCGTTGCCATCTTGAACGAAAGCGATTATTTTTCAACCGATTTCCATACGACCGAAAGCGTGTCATATCTTCGGTTTTTTGATATCGATTTAGCAACGGCGAAAGATTCAACCGCAAATATGGGGTATTCCGGATTATTGTACATTCCTCATGAAACAGATTTGGAAATAGTGGCTAAAAGAGCGGTTTTTTATTCCAAAGATGCCCCGAGTTCTGTACTGCTCGATAAGATCGAAATGGTTTTTCAGGAACGTCTACGGCAAAGAAGACTTCAGAATATCGGGGTTTCCCCCAAAGATTTTGCCACGGTCGACGATCGCTTTGAAATGGACACTGCCACCTATTCAGGAGAAAAGAACCTAAAGCATATCAATGAGATCAAGGCGGCCATTGGAGGAGCATTCGGATACCTGATTATGATGTTTATCATTATTTATGGAGGCTTTGTCATGCGTAGCGTTATAGAGGAAAAGACCAGCCGTATCATCGAGGTCATAATTTCATCCGTGAAGCCCTTTCAACTGATGTTAGGTAAAATAATCGGCACTTCTTTGGCGGGGATTACACAGTTTGCGATTTGGATCATGTCGGCAGGCATATTATTGTTCGTTGCCCTTGCAATTTTGGATATAGAACCCACTTCGCTCACCGCGGGCCAAGATGTGGTTAATAGTGCGGCAGGTGAATTGGCGCCTCCGATTCCGGCGGTTGATGAGACCCTGGGGCTATATTCACAGGAGTTTTTTAAAATACCCTGGCTGATGCTGATCTGTTTCTTTCTTATTTATTTTGTTTTGGGCTATCTAATATATAGCTCAATCTATGCCGCCATCGGCGCCGCCGTAGATAACGAAACCGATACGCAGCAGTTTATCTTTCCTATCATACTACCCTTGATGCTGGCTATTTATGTAGGCTTCTTTTCAGTTTTCAACAATCCGCAGGGACCGATAGCGGTCGGTTTTTCCTTGTTTCCTTTGACCTCTCCCATTGTGATGTTGATGCGATTGCCTTGGGGAATAGGTGAGGGAGGGGTGCCCATATGGCAATTGCTGGTTTCCATCTTACTTTTAGTCGGTACGTTTATAGGGATTGTTTGGTTGGCGGCCAAGATATACAGAGTCGGTATTTTGATGTATGGTAAAAAACCAAGCTATAAAGAGTTGTTTAAATGGTTACGATATTGATGTTCTTTCAAGAAATACCTGAAAAGGTCGAGGAAATTATAAAGGACAACGTCTGGGGGACTATCAAGGAATTCTTGAACATGGGACTTCATCTTGGTGAAGGCGAGAATGCGATTCACATTACCATTGGCCTTTTATTGCTGCTCACCCTTGCGTTTCTTGTGACCAGCTTTGCCCTAAAATGGTTGCGACAACTTTTTACGCGTAAAATGCCGCCAGAGGATAAATTGAAATTTATCAGCATCTTCAAATTTATCAAATACTTCGTCTATATCGCGGTGGTGCTGGTGACCGTAAGTGCGGCAGGTATCGATATTACGATTCTTATTACAGCCTCCGCCGCTTTGTTTGTCGGTTTGGGATTGGCCTTACAAGAGCTTTTTCAGGACGTAATTGCCGGTATTTTCATCATTGTGGACAAATCACTTAACGTGGGCGACATTGTCGAAGTCGATGGTAAGGTCGGTCGCGTTTTTGAAATTAAATTACGCACTACCAGGGCAATCACAAGGGATGACAAAGTAATCATTATCCCCAACCATAAGTTCATTAGCGAAACAATCTATAATTACACCCAAAATCACAAAACTACGCGCGAATCGGTCAAAGTGGGTGTGGCTTACGGCAGTGATGTGAATCTGGTAACCAAAATTCTTGAAGAAGTGGCGCAGGAGCAAAGAGGGGTGCTCAAGAGTCCAAAACCGTTTGTGATTTTTGAGGATTTTGGGGATTCCGCCCTTTTGTTTTCCCTACAGTTTTATATCAACGATAGTTTTGGGGACCCGAAGATCAAGAGTGCCATGCGGTATGCCATCGATGCCAAATTCAGGGAGCAAAATATCACTATTCCGTTTCCCCAGAGAGATGTACATATCTATCAGAAGAACCGTAATTGATGGGGCGTCAACAACAGTTTTGGTCAAAGGCCATTTCAAATTTATTTTTCTTGTGCCTTTGGCTAACGGTTGCCGGTCAGACCCCGGATGTAGTTCGATTGGAGTACACCGTAGTTCCCGAAAACGGATTTGGAATTCGGACCAATCGTTACAGGGCAGTTATTAACGTCCCCTTCAAACTAACCGAGAACAACTATTTCATTACGGGTTTTGAATATAATCGCTATGAATTTGAAATAGATACCGAACTCCCTTTTGAATACGGAACCATCGAAAGACTTCATATTGTCGATATGAATCTTGGCTATCTTTTTAAACTGAATTCAAAATGGAGGGGCGCCGGCGTAATTACTCCTAGAGTAGCCTCCAATTTTGAGCAAGGAATTGAGAATAATGATTTCAGATTGAACGGCTCGGTATTCTTTTGGACCGAAAAAAAGGATATCGAGAGACCGTATCGCTTGATCTTAGGTTTGAGCTTCAATAGCGCTACTGGATTGCCCTATCCGTTACCGTTGATCAATTACAATAGGCGGTTTCACCCCAATTGGTCCTACACCTTGGGAGTGCCGCGAGCAGATTTGAAATACCACATCAAAGACAAACATGTATTTCAAACAGTATTGTTTTTGGATGGCTATTTTGTCAATATCCAGAACGATATCATTTTATCGGATAACACGATTGGCGCCTCCGTATCGCTTTCGGCCTTGGTTGCCGCTATAGGATATCAGTTTAAATTCACCAAGGCCATCTCTTTGTACACCTTAGCCGGCTACACCCTCGCACAGGAAGGCTTGATCAGGGATGGGAATAGGGATAGGGCATTTACCTTGAATGACGAAGGAAATTTTTATCTTCGAACCGGATTTAAAATATCAATTTTTTAAAAGCTACTACATGTCAAAAATTCTGGTAATAGAAGATGAGGCCGCCATCAGAAGGGTACTCGTTAAAATCCTTTCCGAGGAGAGTGATTCGTACATTGTCGAAGAAGCCGAAGACGGACTAAAGGGATTGGAAACCATAAAGGGCAACGACTATGACCTAGTACTCTGTGATATTAAAATGCCCAAGATGGATGGAGTAGAAGTACTGGAAGCCGCCAGAAAAATAAAGCCGGAGATTCCGTTTATTATGATTTCAGGGCATGGAGATCTGGATACTGCCGTGAGCACGATGCGGGCCGGCGCGTTCGACTATATTTCAAAGCCACCGGATTTAAATCGGTTATTGACCACGGTACGCAATGCCTTGGATCGTAAAGAGTTGGTGGTAGAAAATAAAATTCTCAAGAAAAAAGTAAGTAAGAACTATGAAATGGTGGGGAATAGCAAGGAAATCATTGCCATTAAGGACATGATCGAAAAAGTGGCCCCTACCGATGCCCGCGTACTTATTACCGGTGCAAACGGTACCGGAAAGGAACTGGTGGCCCATTGGTTACATGAGAAAAGTGCGAGAAATGGTGCGCCATTTATCGAAGTCAACTGCGCCGCCATACCCTCGGAACTTATAGAAAGCGAATTGTTCGGCCATGTAAAAGGAGCTTTTACCTCAGCCGTTAAAGATAGGGCGGGAAAGTTTGAGGCGGCCAACAAGGGTACCATTTTCTTGGATGAAATTGGTGACATGAGCCTTTCGGCACAGGCGAAGGTACTGCGGGCACTTCAAGAGAGCAAAATTTCCAGGGTCGGTAGCGACAAAGATATCAAGGTAGATGTGCGCGTATTGGCTGCGACCAACAAAGACTTGAAAAAGGAAATAGCAGAGAATAAGTTTCGGGAAGACCTATACCATCGTTTGGCCGTAATTCTTATTCAAGTACCTTCCCTGAACGAGAGGCGCGACGACATTCCCTTGCTTATTGAACACTTTGCACAGAAAATCGCTTCTGAGCAGGGTATTGCCCCTAAAACATTTTCGAAATCGGCTATCAAGCTATTGCAAGGCTATGACTGGACAGGCAATATCAGGGAACTTCGTAATGTTGTGGAACGATTGATTATTCTTGGGGGCAAGGAGGTGACCGAGGAAGATGTAAAACTGTTCGCAAGCAAATAACCTACACAGTATAGTCAAAAATCAATATGCAGTAAGTTTTTTTGGAACAGGTCGGGATGACTATCGTTCTCCCTTATAGCCTGGATGCCGCCAGTCGACAATCGCTTTTTTCGCAACTTTATTGCTTGCAATCACCAATTCGTTCCAAAGCTTCGGCGGTAATCTTTTGGGTTTGGAGATTATAGTATTTCTTTCCCTCCGAAAGGTCCGCATTTAATAATGCCCGTTCACATTCTTGATAGATTCGTTCTGCAAAGGCCTTAGCATCTTTACAATCGACCGTTTCAACTACCGTATTCAGGGACTCTCGATATTTTTCCAAAGCGATGTCGATTCTCCTCTTCATCTGGGCCTCGCTCGGTTTTTGGACCAATGGTACCGAAGATGCCTCTTTCTCAATGCTGTTGATAGCCAGATAGGCTTCGGAATGGCCGGTGTGTTTATCGTGTTTTTCCAAGGCTTCCAAACTTTCCAAGGTGTTTTCCAAAGCACGACTAAGCAGCTTCTTGGAGTCTTTTAGGGAATTGGCTTTGGTGGCTCTTTTGAGTAGGTAGGAACTCTCCTCGATTCCGATGGCTGCATAGTCACAACCACAGTCTTTCATCTGTTTTTTTGATTTCTCGATGGCATTTAGAGCCTTGTATACATGATATTTCGTTAAGTTGAGATCGTTTTTTGAAATCGCCTTTTCCGTCTGTGTCTTTACAAAAGTGATATTGGACCCGGCGTATTCGCACGCCTCGCTCGGCTTGAACGCTGAAAAGAGTACAAAAATGAGTGCGTAGCTTACTATATGTAACGCTTTCATGGCATGCATAATTAGGGGTAAAATTTGGGCATTTTACGGTGTAAAGGTAGTCGTAGCAAGGTGTTCGAACCTAGTTTTTTCGATGGATGGTGCCGTCTTTACGATATTTTGGACAAACTGGATATTTCGATTGATGAACGGTCATTTTTTTTAACAATATGTACCGTTCATCGATAAAATACTTTATATTTCCCGCATGGATGACATCAATATCGATACGTACAAGATTGTGGGCCCTACCGTGCTTTCCGACCGCAAAACGTACGAGGACTTTGGATTTTCCGAAAAGGAACTCAAAAAAAAGCTTAGGGAAATCAGACGAACCTTGGGAGATTTTCAAAATACCATGTACGCACATGGGGAATACAGTGTTTTAATATGTATTCAAGGGATGGATACCTCTGGAAAAGACAGTCTCATCCGAGAAGTGTTTAAAGACTTCAATGCAAGTGGGGTAGTGGTCCATAGTTTTAAGGTACCCACCGAACTAGAGTTGAAACACGACTACCTCTGGCGGCACTATATCGCCTTACCGGCAAAAGGGAAGTTTGGTATTTTTAACCGGACGCATTATGAAAATGTGCTGGTAACCCGGGTACATCCGGAATACATCTTGGGAGAAAATATCCCTGGCATCCATCAGGTGGAGGACATCGACCAGCGGTTTTGGGATAAAAGATTCGGTCAAATTAATAATTTCGAACGTCATCTCGCCGAAAATGGTACGCTTATCTTTAAGTTTTTCCTCCATCTTTCCAAAGAGGAGCAACGGCGGCGCCTATTAAGAAGGTTAGATCTGGAGGAAAAAAACTGGAAGTTCTCTCCGGGAGACCTAAAAGAACGGAAATTATGGGATAAGTATTACGCCTGTTATGAAGAGGCTATTGATCGTACCTCGAAAGCCCATGCCCCTTGGTACGTTATTCCGGCCGACAGTAAAAAGGGGGCAAGGGTAATTTTTGCTTCCATTTTGCTGCAGGAACTAAAAAAGTACGAGGATATCAAGGAACCGGAGCTGGAAGATGCGATTAAAGCGAATATAGATGCCTATAGGGCGCAATTACAAAAGGAGACGGAATGAAAAAAAAGGTCTTGGCTATTATCATGTGGTCGATTGTATGGCAGGGGGTTGCCCAAAGTGAGGATGAGAACCGATTAAGATCCATATTCGATACATCGCTAACCAAAGGAAAGGCCTATGATTGGCTTAACTATCTTTCGAACCAAATAGGGGGTCGACTCTCCGGCTCGGTGGAAGCACAGCTGGCCGTTGAGTATACCAAAGCCCAACTAGACTCCCTTGGCTTGGATAGGGTCTGGCTACAGCCGGTAAAAGTACCTAAATGGGTGCGTGGTACGCCCGAATTTGCCTTTGTGGAAACCAGCCCCGGTGTGACCACCAACGTGCCTATCTGTGCCTTGGGCGGTTCTGTTGCGACCCCATTGGGAGGCTTGAAAGCCAACGTTGTGGAGGTGCAGGGTATCGATGAATTGAAGAATTTAGGGGAAGAAAGGATTACAGGAAAAATTGTGTTCTTCAACCGTCCGATGGACCCCTCCTTGATCAACACCTTTCAGGCCTACTCCGGATGCGTAGACCAGCGCTATGCCGGTGCGCTGGAAGCCGCCCAATACGGCGCCGTCGGTGTCATCGTGCGCTCATTGAGTTTGCGCCTCGATGATTTTCCCCATACCGGTTCCATGAGTTATGGAGACTTACCGGTAAACCAAAGGATTCCCGCCGCCGCCATTAGTACCAAAGGGGCCCAATTACTGAGTACGACCCTAAAATTGAATCCAGAGACAAAATTTTATTTCAAACAAAATTGTAAGCAACTTGAGGATGTAGACTCCTTTAACGTCATAGGAGAAATTACAGGAACCACCTACCCTGATGAGGTTTTGTTGGTCGGGGGTCATTTGGATTCCTGGGATTTAGGGGATGGTGCCCATGACGATGGTGCCGGTTGTGTACAAAGCATGGAAGTACTAAGATTGTTGAAAAACACTGGATACCGGCCACAACGAACTATCCGGGCCGTGCTCTTTATGAACGAGGAAAATGGGCTACGGGGGGGGAATGAATATGCCAAAGTGGCCAAGACCAACCAGGAAAAACATGTTTTTGCCTTGGAGAGCGATTCCGGAGGTTTTACCCCGCGGGGATTTTCTTTTGATTGTTCAGAGGCGAATCTTCAAAAAGTGGGCCAATGGAAAACGCTTTTTGCACCTTATCTCATTCATTTCTTTGAAAAAGGATACAGTGGTGCGGATATCCGTCCGCTAAAACAAGAGGGTATGGTGTTGGCGGGTCTAAGGCCCGATTCCCAACGATATTTCGATCACCATCATGCGGCGAACGACACTTTTGAACATGTGAACAAAAGGGAGCTAGAACTAGGGGCCGCCGCTATGGCAAGCCTTGTATATCTTTTTGATAAATATGGAGTGGTATCGGATTGATGAAAACTGGGATTTGTTTGTATCCCAAAATCATAACTACCTGTCATAAACTTTTATAGCCCGAACAAAACAAGTACCTTTGCCGCTCATAAAAAATGAGCATCATGCAAGACGGTATCTACGCAAAATTCAATACTGCCAAAGGAGAAATTGTTGTCAAGCTTACACATGACAAAACCCCGGGAACGGTCGGTAATTTCGTGGCCTTGGCGGAAGGAACAAGAAAAAATACGGCCAAGTCCGAAGGGGAGCCTTACTACGATGGCTTGAAATTCCATAGGGTGATTCCTGATTTTATGATTCAGGGGGGCTGCCCCTTAGGCACGGGAACAGGGGATGCCGGTTATAAATTTGACGATGAGTTCCATCCCGACCTCACCCATAACGCCCCGGGAGTGCTTTCGATGGCCAATGCAGGTCCTGGCACTAATGGCAGCCAGTTTTTCATTACCCACGTGGCTACACCTTGGCTAGACAATAAGCATACGGTTTTTGGTCATGTTGTGACTGGCCAAGAAGTGGTCGACTCGATTGCCCAGGGGGATGTGATGGATAGTGTGGAGATTATAAGGGTTGGCGAAGAAGCGGAGAAGTGGAATGCTATGGAAGCTTTTAATAGTTTGGAAGCCAATAAGGTGAAAAGAATGGAAGAGGAAAAAGCAAGGCAAGCGGCCGAAATGGAGAAGGTGGCCGCGGGCTTTGATGAAACGGCAAGCGGACTCCGATATAAGATTATACAAAAAGGGAACGGTGCTAAAGCAGTAAGTGGCCAACAGGTATCGGTACACTATGAGGGGGCATTATTAAATGGTCAGGTATTCGATTCATCCTATAAAAGAAACCAACCCATTGCCTTTCAATTGGGGGTAGGTCAGGTAATACCTGGTTGGGACGAGGGTATTTCGCTACTTCAGGTAGGGGACAAGGCCCGTTTTGTAATACCCTCTAGCCTAGGTTATGGAAGTGCCGGTGCCGGTGGGGTAATTCCCCCTAATGCGACTCTCATATTCGATGTTGAATTGATGGAGGTCAAGTAGAAAGCTATCGCTCCCCGTACAAGGCAATGATGGGATATTACAATTAAAACTCTTCAAAACAAGGGTCTTTCCGCTTTTATTACAGATGTTCAACGTCTTTAAAAAAATAAGGCTGTTCTGCCAAGAAACTGTCACCAAATTGGTAAACTGGTAGCTTGTGGTTGTAGCATTAGGGGGGGTTAAAAGCGGTGCAGGGACCCTAAACGGATATGCGATTATTTTGTTTTACAACTACCCAGAGAGCCAGCGACATCAGTGGTAAGAATTGTTCTTGCAAGGTTTTGGCAATACCAAGAGCGTTTGAATGGATTTCAGATTGAAATACCCCCGCTGTTCAAAAAATAAACCGCTAGCATTGCGAAATACGGCTATTTCTTTTTCTGATCGGCATCGATAGGCGTTTCAACACTAACCATCAACAGTACTAGGTTAATGAGGATGAGTAAGATAAGAATTATGAAGAAGGTCGTCATTCGGGGTTTTTATCTAAAGATGAGCCATTTTATTCAAGAACAACTCAACGAAGAAAAACCCTACTTTATCGGGAAAATTTAAAAATTTTCCACTTCCATGGCACTGTACTTCATCAGAAGAATGTTGACGAGTACCAAGAAAGCAAGAATACCAAGAAAATAAATCATAATGGTTTGTTTACACGCCAGAAAATATCAAATGTTTAATTTTTAACGACTATAATTATCATTTAGTATAAAAACGTTAGACAAAATTAAACAATATGTAATTCTTATATTCATAAGAAATAGGTAAGTTATCTTAAAATTTTGCCCCATCGAATCCATGACTTATTCGAAAGGGCCGTTCTCCCATGGAACCCTTTAAAAAGTTTGTGCAGACCCTTAAAACACGGGGGTTCTTCCTAATGAAGTAATTGGAAATCATCTTGGTAAAACTTTGTCTAGTTCTTGTTACGGTCCGTAGTTATTAACAATACGGTGATGTTGACTAGGACCAAAAGGGATAGAATTATAAAAAATGCTATCATTTAAAATTATTGGGTTGGCTTTAGAAATCGCTACTACAACAAAACAGAGGAGGAATATAGATGTTTTGTTGAACGTTAGATTAAAAATTTAGCAGGGGTTTTGTACAAAGTTAAACAATTTTGCCGTAAGTAGTTTGATTTTCAATAATCATCAAAAAAAAGTCCCGACAAAAACTGTCGGGACTTATATAAAAAAAGTTTATGCGTACCTTAGTCTACTACCTTCACATTTACCGCGTTTAGTCCTTTTTTTCCTTGTTGTAGCTCAAATTCTACAACGTCACCTTCGCGTATTTCATCGATTAAACCAGAAATGTGTACAAAGTGATCTTCGCTTGAACCATCTTCAGTGATAAAGCCGTAACCTTTAGAATCATTGAAGAATTTTACTGTTCCTTTACTCATAATAAAAAATTAAAAATTAAATTAAAGCGCAAATATAACGCTAAATATTTTAAACCTATGGTTTTTTGGTAGTTATATTTCCCCAAACAGCAAGCACCATCGTAAATTAAGCCGTTGGGTCCGGTGTCATCCTTAAGTAAGGCTTTACCTCGTCTACTCCCTTGGGGAAAATTTCCCGGGCCTCGTCTGTCGGTATGGCCGGACTCACGACAACATCCTCACCGGATTCCCAATTGGCAGGGGTAGCGACTTTGTGATAAGCCGTTAGCTGTAGTGAGTCGATTACGCGGAGCAGCTCATAAAAATTACGTCCGGTGGAAGCCGGGTAGGTGAGAATTAACTTCACCGTTTTATCCGGGGCTATAATGAAGACTGATCGTACGGTTAGATTATTATCCGCATTGGGGTGAATCATATCGTAGAGATCGGATACTTTCTTATCGTCATCCGCAATGATCGGAAAATTGACCGTGGTCTGTTGCACCTCGTTGATGTCTTTGATCCATTCCGCATGCGAGTCGGCCCCGTCGACACTTAGGGCCAACATCTTCACATTTCGTTTGTCAAATTCTTCCTTGAATTTCGCGGCCGTACCCAGCTCAGTGGTGCAAACAGGGGTGAAATCTGCGGGATGTGAAAATAGGATTCCCCAAGAGTCCCCTAAATAATCGTATAAATTAATCGTTCCCATAGAACTGTCCGCCGTGAAATCGGGGGCGATATCGCCTAATCGTATTGTTGCCATTTTACAAGTATTAGATTGTTATATTTTATTATCCTATAAAATTAGTAGATTATATGGTAAAGCTCCATTTTTAAGGTTAAAAATGTATTAAAGTTCACTAACTTTGATTATGGAAAGTATTTCTTTAGAGCAATTGCGCTACCCGATCGGAAAGTTTAAAGCGCCTCAAGAGATAACCAGCGAGCACATTTCTGAGTGGATTGAAGTCTTGGAGACCCTGCCCGCCAGGTTACAGTACTTGGTCGAACACCTTACGGAAGAACAACTCGAAACCCCGTATCGACCTAATGGGTGGACCGTACGGCAACTGGTACATCACATTGCCGACAGTCATCATAACAGTTATATTCGTTTTAAATGGGCCTTGACCGAAAATTGCCCGACCATCAAGGCCTATGACGAGAAAGCATGGTCTGACCTCTTCGACGCACGGATTGCCCCGATTCAGATGTCGTTAGATCATTTGAAGGCGGTTCACGCCAAGTTGGTCTATTTCTTAAAAGGACTCTCACGGAACGATCTAAGGCGAAGCTTTATACATCCGGAAGGAAACGAGAAAACCTATTTAGATGAAAATATCGGCCGATATGCTTGGCACGGGAGTCACCATTATGCACATATTGAAGAACTATTAAAACGCCAGGGGTGGATTTAGGGTACGTTACTGATTCTAGGCTCCCATCTTGCCCTATGGTAAGTATATAGTCTTACCTTTAAACGGTAGCATGGGATTTTAGGATTTTATACATTACGTACATGGGGCGTTGATCGTTCAATACAGTCGGGAATTTTAGTTTTGTTTCCGAATGTATTGTAAATCCGTTTTTTAGATAAAATTGCAACGCAGGTCCGTTCTTCATGGTGTCGAGCCACACTATTTTTTTGTTCATCCCAAGAGCATACATTATAACGAAGTCCATAACTTTCTTCCCGATTCCTTTTCCCGAATGCTCGTTAAGTACGTAAATCTTATCGAGGAGTAGCGCCTTATCGGCCCCATAGGGTTCCAATGCCCTATTTTTGATAATTTTCACGATGCCCACAGGGGTGGTTTCATGATAAATCAGAAATAATTCCGTATTTGAATCTTTCTGCTCCTTTTTTAGCACCTCCAGTGTAAAGCTACTTTTCAGGTACGGACTCGAATCCCGATGTTCCCATAAATGAAGATAATGTTGGTTATATGCCTTCACGCCTACCCGTATATAGTTCTGGTACAAGGCCTCTTTAAGCGGTACGATAGCAAGTTCTTTAAGACACATTCCAGAATGATGGATTTTTATTGAATCCATTTGATATTACAGCCAATACTGGGTTTTTGTCGGGCGCTTACATCCCTACCCTCTAGAAGCGCATCCATTGCTTCCCTCAAATCGTTTCCCGTTAGCGGAATACCATTCCCGGGACGGGAATCGTCCAATTGTCCGCGATACACCAACCGCAAATTCTTATCGAACAAATAAAAATCAGGGGTACAGGCCGCATCATAAGCTTTGGCCACCAGTTGCGTGGCATCGTAGAGGTAAGGAAAGGTATATCCTTCCTCCATTGCTTTTTTTTTCATTAAATCCGGGGCATCCTGAGGGTAGTTAACGATATCATTACTCGATATCGCCAAAAAAGCGATTCCCTTCTCTTGATATAGCTTCCCCAGTTTACTGATCATTGGATTTACATGCACGACAAACGGACAATGATTACATATAAACATGATTACGGTTCCCTTTTCTCCCTTCATTTCATCGAGCGAGCAGATTTTTCCCGATACGGTATCCGGTAATTCAAACCCAGGGGCCAACGTGCCCAAGGGTAACATATTGCTAGGTGTTCTTGCCATCGTACTCTTTTAAATCTTAAAGTTAAAAGTATTTGATGGATTCTTGCGCATACGACCTTATTTTAAGGGAATGGTAAAACGAAAAATCACCCTGAAAGCGAACTACGGGCCACTCAAAACCTCTTTCTCGCTAGGGCAGATGGCAATGACTTCGGACTCTCCGTGCAAACAAACTACCGATTTTAGCGACGAATGTCTTATCTTGGATGCTGTTGGATATAGGGATAGTAGTAATGCTACAACCCTTAACGACAGTAACCAACGAACTAAAAATCGACCAAGCATTTGCCGGAAAACCTTCTAGATAGCGTACATCTAAATTTCGATACTGAAGCGCAGTGGATTTTAAACATCGCCTTGGCCTGTGTAATGTTCGGTATTGCCCTGGAAATTTCCATCAAAGACTTTAAGGGATTGTTTCAAAGGCCGAAACCTGTTCTTGTCGGTGTGGTAAGTCAGTTTGTTTTGCTACCGGCCATCACCTATCTGTTGGTCATAGCGACAGCACCTATGGCTAGTATGGCCCTGGGCATGTTTATGGTCGCCGCCTGCCCCGGGGGTAACGTGTCCAATTTCATCACCCATTTGGCCCATGGCAATACGGCGCTGTCTATAAGCCTCACGGCAATAGCGACGGTATTGGCGGTGGTTATGACTCCTTTAAACCTTCAATTCTGGGGTTCGTTACATGCCCCCACTGCTACCATCTTGAAGGATATAGCCATTTCACCAGTGGAAATGATAAAATTGGTATTCTTGTTGCTCGGTCTTCCCTTACTACTAGGGATGGGATTGAACCACATACGCCCTTTACTGGCGCGGCGACTGGGGGAAATACTAAAAATAGCCTCCCTCATATTTTTTATTTCCCTTATTTTCTTGGCCCTTTATAACAATCGAGACATTTTTGTAGACTATATTTTCTACGTGTTTTGGATAGTGTTGCTGCACAATCTACTCGCTTTTACCACAGGATTCTCATTCTCCAAATTGTTTGGCCTTTCGCAGAAAGACACGCGATCGATTACGATTGAAACCGGGATACAGAACTCCGGTCTGGGGTTGTTGTTGGTATTTACTTTCTTCGAAGGTCTGGGAGGAATGGCCCTTGTTGCCGCTTTTTGGGGCATCTGGCATTTGGTTTCCGGACTAATTTTGGCCACATTTTGGGGTTTTAGACCTTTGCAAAAAGAAAAATTGGCTTGAGAAATTTGGGATATAGCATACTAAAATTCTGGATAAAGAGTGGATTCTACCTTTATTACGGAAAGATTCAGATATCCGGACTCGAAAAGGTACCAAAAGATAAACCGGTCCTATTCCTGCCCAACCACCAAAGCGCCTTAATGGATGTATTGCTATTGGCGGTGGATTGTGGCCGTAAACCCTATTTTCTCACTCGATCCGATGTGTTCAGGAAAACATGGTTAAAACGTTTTTTCACCTATTTACGGATGATACCGATCTATCGCATAAGGGATGGTAGGGAAGCATTGAAAAATAATGATGCGGTATTTGCGCGATGTGCGGAAATCCTGGAAAGAAATCAAGCGATATTGATGTTCCCGGAGGCGAATCACAACATTAAGAGAAGGGTCCGCCCCCTTAGCAAAGGGTTTACACGTATTCTTTTTGGTGCGTTGGATAAAACCCCAAATTTGGACATTCAACTGGTACCTGTCGGACTGAACTATAGAAGCAATACGGGCTTTCCGGACCAGGTAGCCGTTCAGTTTGGGTCGGCTATTCCGGTTCTTCCCCTGTACGATAAGTCGAACATCCATACATCTACCAACACCATCAAGGCGCTGGTCGCCGAACGAATAAGCGGTTTAACGACCCACATTGATGATGAGGCAACATATGACGTCACCGTTGGGCGTTTGGATGCCCTAGGGGTCGATTATCTGAAACCTTCGGAGGTGAATGATACGATAGGCCGATTACCCCATATGGATCGGGGCAAGACTTCGCTACCGGTGGTGAACGGTTTGAAGCCGCTTTACAAAGGTATCTTTGTGCTGGCTAACCTACCCGTTGTACTTCTATGGTGGGGTTGGATGAAACCCAAAGTCTGGGAACGCGAATTTACCGCCACCATCCGTTTTGCCTTTTCGTTGCTGGCATTACCTGCTTACTATTTATTCCTTTTTCTTTCGATAGCTCTTCTACTAAATCCTTGGACAGCAATCTATAGCCTGTTGGGCCTTTTTCTGTTCAACTGGGCGTATGTTAAGCTAAGCTAATCTTGGATGTGTCAAAACCCGTTACATCATTCCACCAAAAAAGATAGCGTTCATCAATAGCTTATTGGTACCATACCAAAAAGCCCTGAAATTGGTGTTATCGGTAAATGCAATTACGCGCCCCTTACCCATACGCTGTACTTGAAATGGGACACTATTCTTGATCAAATCTAAATTTTCCTCCGAAATGTATCCGCTTAGCAGCGGGTCATCGGTATATTGAATAGGATTGTTGTAGCTATCCTTATTAGGCTCAATATAGATGTTCGTATTCCGAAAAAGTGCCAGTTTGTTATTTTTATACCCAAAGTTAATTGGATGGGAACGATCTTGTTTTGCCTCGAAAATGGCACCTCCTGTAACCTGGGCTCCGTTGAAATCACGTTTTTCCTCAAAGGAAATGTTCTTGGCTACGAGCGTATCTTTCTTGAACTCTAGTTTCATGAGTTCGTTTTTTTGAAGCCATTCGACCGCGTTTCGATACCCGATCAGGGTGCCCCCTGCCTTGACCCAATTTTTTAGTTTTTTGGCATCCGATTCACTCAGCGATCCATTGCCCCAGGCACTGGGTATGATGATATCGGTATACTTGCTTAGGTCGGCACGCCCAAAATAGGAGACGTCTATTTTGGTGAGCTTCATTTGGTAGCGGGTGTCGAATAGATGCCAGATTTCCCCAGCATCATAGGACCGGATGCCATCGCCGACGATAATGGCCACTTTTTGTTTTTTGACCGGATCAAAGTCATTGCTTCCCAAATCGATGCCTTTGGTAAGTCCTGTACCTACCGCTGTTATTTGAATCTTACTCTCCTTCGCAACTTTGTCAAGGAATTGATACAGCTCTTCTCCATTCAGCTTCTGGTTCTGTACCGGGACCATTATTGTGCCATAATCGTATTGCCGGCCTTCCAAAGTGAAGGGTGATTTGGCAACTTTGGCCCTAATCCCGTTATTGGTAATCGCATTTAATGCCCTCGGCGTATAATACTCATGCCATTCGAATAGATAGGCATAATTACTCGCTTTGTCAACCCCACCTGCAAGCTCTGTAAAATTCGCAACCTCAGGTCCGGCGTTGGCCAAAGATGATAATTCGGAATAGTCCACATTAAAAGCGAGGGGAAAGGTCCATGCCGAAATATCATAAAATAAACTATCGGTGAAAGTGGTTCGCTTTTCGAACATGGCCTGAATCAAACGGGGATTTTTCTGGTTCATGGGTACTACATAGCTATTTCCCTTTTTGAAGGCTTTCCCATCCAAGGTAACGTCATTGGCCAATTCATGGAATTTGATACCGTGGCGATTCAAGATCTCGGCAAAGTGCCATGTCTTGGCAGCATCCTTGCTGTCTCCGAAAACGATGGCCTTGGTTTTGCTCCTAGCCCCTTCGTTTCGTAAGCTGCTATAAAAGTCACGTTGGTATTGTAGGATTTTGGGACGCATTTCTTTAGCCGCTTCGATGGTTGACAAGGCCGTTGTAAACTGGTTTCGTATGGTGAAAGGAAAGGTCAGCAATCCATTCTCGCTTTCTTGGACATGCCCTCTGGAGCTACCCTGTTCGAAAAGGATACCGATACAGCCATTCACATCGGGAAAGGTGGATCCCTTCCCATAATAATAGTCGTCGTATCCTTCCTCCGAATAGTAAAGAGAGCCGATTTTGTCAAGCGCCCTGGCATGATAGGTCCCAATTTCGGCCGTGAGTTCCTGATTGATTTTCGGGGTCAAAGGATGTACCCGCGTGGGTTCTCCCGGCTGAAAGAAAAACGTGGAGTTGGTGCCCATTTCATGATGGTCGGTGAGGATGTTGGGCAACCATTTGTGAAAAGTCCTGATCCGAGCACGACTTTCGGGAAGTTGAACTGGCAGCCAATCGCGGTTCATGTCGAACCAATAGTGGTTCGTGCGACCACCTGGCCACACTTCATGATATTCCCTTTCATTATTGTCGGCGTTCAGATTGATGCTCTTGTTGGTGTTGGCCCAATAGGCAAAGCGCTGCAGGCCGTCGGGATTATAGGACGGATCCATTAGGATCACCATATCGTTCAATAACGCCTCGATTTCCGGTCCTTGGGCTGCAGCCAAGTAGTAGGCATAGGCCAATCCTGCATTGGCCCCACTGGGTTCATTGCCGTGTATGGAGAATCCCTGGTATACGATGATCGGCATTTCTTCCAAATTCAGTGAACCGGCGCCATTTTCACTCAATGCAATATGATCCATCCGGATTTTTTCCAGTTTTTGGTGGTTGTTGGGTGAGGTAACCGTGAGAAGTAAAATAGGCCTGCCCTCAAATGTCTCACCACGATTTTCTATAGAAATACGGTCACTGGCAGCTGCCAAGGTTCGCATGTAAAATTCCAGTTTATCGTGGGTTACATGCCATTCACCCACTTCATGGCCGATTACCTCCTTGGGGGTAGGAATATTGCTGTCATAAGTGATGTCTTGTGGAAGGTAGTAATTCAGGTCCAAGTTCTCCTGCGCTCTTGTGTTGATGCCTAGGAGTATCAGGGGAATCAATAAAAATCTTTTCATTTTTCCGTTGGGTTTAGTCAATGGTTAAATATAAAAAAACGGCCATTAAGAACAGGCCGTTTTAAACTTGATTTTTCAATCCGGAGACTTAGATATCATCAAAGTCGATATCCGTGAAGCTATCAGAGGGCGTGACCTCCCCGTTATTGGTGGTTCTGGGATCTTCCTCTTTTTTATAGTCTTTCTGATGTCTTTCGGAAATGACCTCTGTCCCCTTTTCATCGATAATATAATCCATCATCTCCGATACATGCTCCCTAAAGGCTTCAAAGTCTTCCTTATATAAGTATATCTTGTGTTTTTTATAATGGAAAGAGCCATCGTCGTGGGTAAACTTTTTGCTTTCAGTAATCGTAAGATAATAGTCTCCGGCCTTGGTGCTCCTTACATCGAAAAAGTACGTTCTTCTTCCAGCCCGTAAGACTTTGGAATATATTTCTTCCTGATCTTCAATGTTTCTTTCGCCCATTTCGTTTAGTGTCTAGTTATTTAAATAAGTGTTAATCTATCAAAAATGAAAAAAAAATGCGTATCGAACAACAATTTTTTAGTTTTCTTTCTCCGACAACTGGTTCAAATAAAGTTCTTTGTAGTATCCTTCTATCGCATTCAACTCCTCATGGGTTCCCTGCTGTATCAGTTGCCCATCTTCCAAAACCAATATCTTATCGGCGTTCTTCGCCGAGGAGACCCGATGGCTCACAATTAGGGTGGTACGATTTTGGGATGCCTGCTTGAGATTGTTCAGGATTTCTTCCTCGGTTTCCGTATCGACGGCCGATAGGCAATCATCGAACAAATATATTCTTGGGTCTTTCAACAGGGCACGGGCAATCGATACCCGTTGCTTTTGACCGCCACTTAAAGTGATGCCCCTTTCCCCAAGGACCGTATCGTATTGTTTGGAAAACCCTATTATGTTTTCATGTACCACGGCATTCTTTGCCACGGTAACCACTTCTTCATCGGTAGCGTTGTTCTTGCCAAATTTGATGTTATTGCTTATGGAGTCGGAAAAGAGGAAAGCGTCTTGCGGTACGGTTCCGATTGCTTCCCGAAGGCTGAACAAGTTCAAGTTTTTTATTGGAACATCGTCGATAAGTATCTCACCGCCGCTCACATCGTACAGTCGCGCTATTAATTCCAAAACGGTCGATTTTCCGGAACCTGTTTTTCCTAAAATGGCAACGGTTTCCCCAGGATGCACTGTGAACGAAAGATTTTTGAGAGCGGTAATTTCCGTATCCTCATAGGTGAAAGAAACATTTCTAAACTCTATTTTTCCTTCAATAGGTGTCGATTCGTCTACTTCATTTCTGATTTCGGGCTCCTCTTTCAAGAATTCATTGATTCTTTTTTGGGAGGCTTCCGCACGTTGCACGATAGAGGTGAGCCACCCTACGATGGCTACGGGCCACGTCAACATGTTCACATAAAGAATAAATTCGGCGATGATACCAATCGAGTCGATTTCCCCATTCATGTATTGCTTGCCGCCGATATAAATGACAAAAATATTGCTCACACCTATCAGCAAGATCATCAAGGGAAAGAACCAGGCATCGACCTTTGCCAAGTCAACACTTTTGCTTTTTCCTTCCGACGCCAATGTTTCCACATCGTCATGTATTTTGGGTTCCAAGCCATACGCTTTTATGACCGCGACCCCGGAAAATGATTCTTGGGTAAAGGTCGATAACCTGGAAAGAAACTCCTGAACCTTCGTACTTCTTTTATGGATGATCTTACTGATATTGTAAATCAAAAAAGAGAGTATGGGGAAAGGCGCTATCGTATACAGGGCAATGGTCGGGGCCTTTATAAACATCAGTGGTATCAAACAGGCGAAAAGGGTGAGGGCATTCATACCATACATAATGGCGGGGCCTGCATACAACCGTACTTGGTTGATATCCTCGCTGATACGATTCATCAAATCGCCGGTTCTATTCTTTTTGTAAAAATTGAGATTCAGATATTGATAATGGTCAAATACTTCGTTCTTTAGGTCATACTCGATATAGCGGGATACGTTGATAATGGTCTGTCGCATTAAAAAAGTGAATAGTCCCGATAAGAGGGCCGTGGCAAGAATGATCAAAATATACTCCAAGAGTAACCCCCGGGCCTCCTGCTCCAATAACTGATCTGCGCTGAAATCTTCAATTACTTCGATAGATTTCTTTACATAGGATGGCATGACCAATGAGAAGATTCGGGCAATAATCGTAATAATGACCCCTAGAAGCAGCTTTAGCCAGTACTTTTTGAAGTATTTGTTGAGGTATTTAAGTTCTTTCATTCAAGCGTTGCGCTAAGTCGGTAAAGATAGGCCTGTTGGTAGTACCTCGCAAGCGCCAAATGCAAAGAAAAACATAAACCGTTTGATTTCTTGTGGACTGGAGTAAACGGGAAGCATACCGTTTTCCATCCCATGTGATGATAAACGTACATTCAACGACCAGTATTGAAAATAGATTCCTATTTTTGCAGCCGTAACGAATAAACCCAATTCCATAAAAGTTCTTTAACATGCTAACAAGAAGGCATATTCGGGTAAAAGTGATGCAATGTATTTACGCCTTGACCCAATCCAAGGACGATTCTTTGGAGAAGCAAGAGAAGTTTCTCAAATCCAGCATAGAGAATATGTACACCCTCTACTTACTGCTTCTAAGCCTTTTGATAGAGCTGCACGGCATGGCGACCGACCAGTTACAACGCGCATCGAAGAAGTATTTATCCAACAGCTCGGATGCCTATCCGGATAAACAAAAGTTTATCAATAATCGCCTACTTCTACAATTGGTCAACAACAAAGCGCTAAAGAGCGAACTTGCCAAGCGTAAATTGAACAATTGGTATTTGAACGAAGAATACGTAAAATTAATTTACAAGGCCATTGTCGATAGTGCTATTTACAATGACTACATGAATTCGGGGAGTAGCTCCTACAAGGAGGACAAAAACTTGGTACTACAACTGTTCAGGGAAGTGATTGCCCCGAACGATAAGATTTACGAGTACTTTGAGGATAATAAACTCACTTGGGTCGATGACATTCCGATTGTAAACACTTTTTTGTTAAAGCAGTTTAAAAAAGTAACTGAGGGGCAAAACGAATCGTTCTTTTTACCAAAACTATTGAAAGATGAAGAAGACATGGTGTTTGCCCAAAATCTGTTGACCAAGACCTTGTTGAACGATGCCGAATGGGAGCGTGAAATAGAAGGAAAGACCCCCAATTGGGATAAAGATCGGATTGCGGATATCGATGGAGTGTTGTTAAAAATGGCTATTTGCGAATTACTTAATTTTCCGTCAATACCTGAGAAGGTGACCATTAATGAATTTTTGGAAATCGCAAAGGAGTATTCAACACCTAAGAGCAGTATCTTTATTAACGGTATATTGGATAAGTTGGTAAAGGAATACCGAACAGAGGGCAAACTTAACAAAGTGGGTAGAGGGCTATTATAAATTATTTCTTTAATTTTGCACTCGCGTAGGATAAAATAAAATACACAGGTGCTACGTTACCTAAGAGTGCAGGTTTACAGATGTTCATCGATAAACGGCACCTTAAGAAACTAACAATAAAAATAAAAATGATGAAAAGAATGTTTTTGGCCTTAGGAGCCATCGCAATGTTAAGTTTGACTTCCTGTAAGGAAAATGCCGCCAACAAAGTAAATACGGCGAATGTGGCCGAGGCTGCAGAAAGGGATGAAGCCGCAAAGTTGGTCCCGGTAATGACCTTTGAAAAGCAAGAGCATGATTTTGGGACCATTGATCAAGGTACGCCGCAAGAAACCATTTTTGCCTTTACCAATACCGGTAACGGACCATTGATTATAACAGATGCAAAAAGTAGCTGTGGTTGTACGGTTCCCGAATACCCGAAGAACAAGGCAATAGCTCCGGGTGAAAAAGGGGAACTATTGGTGAAATTCAACGGTTCCGGTCAAAATCAAGTGACCAAGACCATCACCATTACTGCCAATACCGAAAAAGGTTCCGAGTTACTTCGAATCAAAGCTTTTGTAAATCCGAAGAATGGAGGACCACAGGCGGCAGGACCGACCGTAGCCCAATAAGAACCAATAAGAATTACGTACGTATATGGGAGAGAATATAGGGCAATTTTTGCCGATGATTTTAATTTTTGTGGTGGCCTATTTCTTTATGATTCGCCCACAAATGAAACGCCAAAAAGATGAAAAGAGGTTTGCTGCCGAGTTAAAAAAAGGCGATCGTGTCATCACTAAAAGTGGTCTCCACGGTAAGATTATGGAGCTGAGCGAAAAAGATTCGTCCTGTATCCTGGAAACAATGGCAGGGAAGCTCAAGTTTGACCGTTCGGCCATTTCAATGGAGATGAGCAAAAAATTGAATACTCCCAAAGCGGTAAAGAAATAATCTCTTTATATGAGTATACAAGGGCCCCAACTTGAAAAAGTCGGGGCTTTTTAATTTCTGGAGGTAACAGAAAATTAAGTATCTTCAAGCAGATTAAATCAACAACTATGTATCACAGAAGACACTTTATAAAAAAAAGCGGTCTTGTCCTGGCAGGGACAGGCGCCGCATTTTTATTTCCGATGGAATTATTGGCACAAATGAGAAAGACCGTAAGCCCCAATGACCGTATCCAGGTCGGAGTCATCGGCTGCAAGGGTATGGGCTTTTCAGATCTTTCGTCAATGCTCAAGATCAATGAAGTGGAGGTAGTCGCCCTTTGCGACGTGGACGAAAGCGTACTGGGAATGCGTACCGCAGATCTGGAAAAAGCGGGTATCAAAAAACCTAAATGGTACAAAGATTACCGTCAACTATTGGACGATAAGGATATTGATGTGGTCATTATAGGCACACCGGACCATTGGCATTGCTTAATGTTGACCGATGCGCTACAGGCTGGTAAGGATGTGTATTGTGAAAAACCGATTGCAAATTCGATCCAAGAGGCCGATATTATGCTCAAGTATGTGAATTCCAGTGACCGAATGGTTCAAATAGGTCAGTGGCAGCGCAGTCAACCGCACTTTGTCGACGCCATTGAATTCGTACACTCCGGTGCTTTAGGTAATATTCGTTTGGCAAAGGCATGGGCGTACCAAGGGTGGATGAAACCCGTTCCAGTACTCCCCGATAGTGCCGTTCCCGAAGGAGTGGATTACGATATGTGGTTGGGTCCGGCACCAAAACGCCCTTTTAACGAGAATCGCTTCCACTTTAATTTCAGATGGTTCTGGGACTATGCAGGCGGACTTATGACCGACTGGGGTGTACATCTTATAGATTATGCGCTCTACGGCATGAAAGCCGGCACGCCAAAATCGGTGATGGCCATAGGCGGAAAGTTTGCCTATCCCGATGACGCCTCCGAGACACCCGATAGCCTGCAGACCGTTTTTGAATATGACGGATTCTCCATTTTATGGGAACACGCCACAGGCATTGATGGCGGCAACTATGGCAGAAACCACGGTATTGCCTTTATTGGTAACAACGGCACCTTGGTGCTCGATCGTAATGGTTGGGAAGTAATTCCCGAAAGGGAGTTCCAGGGATGGGATAAGGAACGAGAGAATAAAATCGACCCCATTCCCCTCAGAAAACGCGAGGGCAGCGGGCTCGATTTGCACACCGTGAATTTCATCGAGGCGGTCAAAAGTAGGGACGCCTCCAAGTTAACGGCACCCATACAAGTAGGATACGATGCGGCCTTGGTGTCGCACATGGGCAATGTGGCCTTTAAAACTGGAAATCGAATCTATTGGGATGAAACCGCGCATCGATTCAAGGAAGAGGCCGCAAACGAATTTGTCACCGCGAATTATCAGAATGGTTGGAAACTGCCAATACTTTGATAAATAACATCCCTTATCCTTCAAAATATCTGATAGTATATAATGTTTGGAATTTAGAATGTAACCAAAATCATCGATAGTGATCGTTGAGCCCTTTCCCGTCCAAAATCATGGGAAGTATTTTTTTCAAACGGCTTTGCCTCGTTTGCGTTCTCTTGGCGGTTGATATAAATTCCGCGTACTCTTTTTGTTTGGAAGGTGAAAGATTTTCGAACGATTTTTTATGGTCGGGACTGCCTTTGAGGGCTACGGTCAACTCCTGTGGCACGATTACTTTTGGAACCGACGTTGTTTTGGGCATCAGTTTGATTCCCTTTTTCTCGTTCTCAATGGCTTCATTCATATAGCTTAGCACCATGGTTTCATCGATGGTGTCGTTGTCGAAGAATTTCCAGTGCCGCATCGCCTGCGTTTTGCCTTCTTGCGCGTTCTCGAGAACGTTCTTTTCATCCTTTAGAAATACCCCATTAAAAAACCATATTCCAAAATGCTTTTTGAAGCGACAAATACCAAGCACATTTTTATTGTTGATGGTATAGGTGGGCAAACTCCATTTGTAAGTTTCCTCTAAATCGGTTTTTAAGGCCAATTCCCGCAGTTTCGCAATGCCCTCCTTGAATGGGTGGTCTTTCTCGAAATACGCTTCGACTTTTTCCAACATTTCCATAGTACTCACTATTTCGAGTGTATCGCTACGCAGGAATTAAATAATCCTAATTACCTATCGTATAAACGATTAACTCTTTGTTGCTACAAGTTCGCAAATTTTTACGATAACTTCAACCGCTTTCTGCATGCTCTCGACGGGAATGTATTCGTACTTTCCATGAAAATTATGTCCACCCGCAAAAATATTGGGACAGGGAAGTCCCATATAACTTAGTTGGGAACCATCGGTACCCCCACGGATAGGTTTGATGATAGGGGTCACACCCACCGCTTCCATCGCGGCCTTTGCAGTTTCTACGATATGAAAAACCGGTTCTACCTTTTCCCGCATGTTATAGTATTGGTCCTTTAGATCAATAGTGATGCAATTACCGTATAACTTGTTGAGTTTTTCGGTAATGTCCAACAATAGCTGCTTTCGTTTTTCGAACTGCTCGCGGTCGTGATCCCGTACAATCAGTTCGAACTCCGCATGTTCAATTTCCCCTTTCATATGGTGAATATGAAAAAAGCCTTCCCTTCCGGAAGTGTGTTGCGGGGTTTCTTCGATGGGCAATATCCACATGAATTCGTTGGCAATGCTAATCGCGTTTACCATTTTTCCTTTGGCATAACCGGGATGTACGCTTTTTCCCTTGATGACTACCTTCGCACTGGCAGCATTGAAGTTCTCATATTCCAATTCACCGATTTGGCTTCCGTCTATGGTATAGGCCCATTCGGCCCCGAATTTTTCCACATCGAATTTATGCGCACCCCTACCAATTTCCTCGTCGGGGGTAAACCCCACTCTTATTTTCCCATGTGGTATCTCCGGATTATTGATCAAGTATTCCATGGCGGTGATGATTTCGGTAATCCCGGCCTTATCATCGGCCCCTAAAAGTGTAGTGCCATCGGTGGTAATCAAGGTCTGACCTTTATAAAGAAGTAAATCCTCAAAATAATAAGGGGAGAGCACTATTTTTTCCGCTACATTGAGTACAATATCCCCGCCATCATAGTCCCGAATAATTTGAGGGCTCACCTTGGTGGCGGGGAAATCGGGAGAGGTATCGTAATGTGAGATAAAACCGATGACAGGTACCTCTGCGTCCATATTACTGGGGAGCGTAGCCATAATATAGCCGTTGTCATCGATCGTTACATCTTCCATACCGATTCGGGTAAGCTCATCTACCAACAGATCTGCGAGCACCCACTGTTTTTCTGTGCTAGGGGTAGTTTCGGAATGCGGATTGCTTTGGGTATCGATTTTTGCGTAACCGACAAATCGGTCAATAATGTACTGCATTTATATAATTTTTAGATAAAAATACTGTTTATATAGCAAACATACCTGAGGTTCTGAAACTCCAAAAAAAATGAATTTTAATACTTTTAAATTGATCCTGTTCTTTTGCTTCCTTCCCTTGATGGGGTGGGCCCAAGACTGCACCCTCGATGTCGGTGGAGAAAATTTCAATGCGATTACCGAGATTTTTCAATTGAATACCGAGCAAAAAGCAACAATGGAGACGCTACGGGGTGAGCTGCTTGTCACCAATAAGGCTTTCGAGGATGAGATTCAAAAACTTTTTGACCAACATCCCCAAAGTACGGAGGAAGATCTGATCACCTTGGCCAATAAATACAAGGTGCTTCAGCAAAAAATGGTGGATGCTTCCTGGGAAACGGATAAGATATTATTGTCAACTTTCAATCCAAAACAGTACCAGCTGTACCTTGATCTCTGTATGGAGGCTCTTCGCAAACCCATCAAAATTATTCCAGTATCTTATAAGGATAGTATCGCCCCGGAGTAATTAACGTGCAAATGTTAAAAAAATCGCGCTAGATAGGGAAAATAGTAGGATTGAGTTCGTATTTTTGCGTAAATCTTACCTTGGTTTATGTATAAGTTAATGATACGTCCTTTCTTTTTCCTACTTGATGCGGAAAGGGCACACCACCTCACATTCGGGCTGATTCGTTTTCTCTCTAACATTGGTTTTTCAAAAATCTTCCGGGCATTGTATACCATTAAGGACTCCAGACTGGAGCGAGAGGTATTTGGGCTAAAATTCGATAACCCGGTAGGTTTGGCTGCTGGTTTTGATAAAGATGCAAAACTCTTTAATGAACTGAGCGATTTCGGATTTGGCTTTATTGAGATCGGTACTGTGACTCCAAAGCCCCAAGAGGGCAATCCCAAGAAACGTCTGTTTAGGCTCAAGGCCGACGAAGCGATTATCAATCGAATGGGCTTTAATAATAAAGGCGTTTTCGATGCGGCTGAAAAACTGAAAAAAAACCACAAGGTATTGATCGGAGGCAACATAGGGAAAAATAAGGGTACCCCAAATGATATGGCTATCAAAGACTACCTGATCTGTTTTGATGCCCTATTTGAGCACGTAGACTATTTTGTTGTCAATGTGAGCTCCCCAAATACCCCTGGCTTAAGGGAACTTCAGGACAAGGAACCTTTGACCAATCTGCTTCTGGCGATGAAAAAGGAGAATCAAAAAGTTGCCGTTAAGAGCAAACACGGCAAGGAAAAACCGATTTTGTTGAAAATAGCCCCGGATCTTAGTGACGATCAGCTGCTTGATATTATCAAAATCGTTGAAACCACGAAGATTGATGGAATCATCGCCACTAATACGACCCTGGAACGCAAGAACCTGAAATCCGAGTTGGTATTTACCGAAGAAAAGGGTGGACTCAGTGGCAAGCCCCTGCGTGAACGAAGTACCGAAGTCATCCGTTTTTTAGCTGAAAAAAGCAAGAAGTCTTTCCCAATTATCGGGGTCGGGGGAATTATGAGTGCCGAGGATGCCCTAGAGAAGTTGGAAGCCGGAGCCGATTTAATTCAACTTTGGACCGGTTTTGTATATGAGGGCCCGGCTTTGGTAAAAAGAATCAACGAGGCGATTTTAAGGAAATACCAACAGTAACAGGGCGTTAGGATAGGGACTGCTTATTTTGCCCACTGCTCACTGTCGTGTCCAATAATCCATTACCAAGACATCGGCCAAGTGCGGACCCAGTAAATCCCCAAAGGCCTTATGGTCCGGATGAGGTAGGTATATGGCGCGACCTTCCTCGCTTCCAAAGGTAAGAAAGAAGCAATGGGTAAAGCCCTTTTCCAGACCTTCAGGGCTATTGTTCAATCCCCATTCATATCCTTGAATTTCGGGTATTTTTGAGGGTAGCGCTCCAAAGGCTTGCTCGATTTCGTTTACTTTTTCCTCGGGGGTTCCTTCTTTAAATTTGAAAAGTACGACATGGCGTAATACACTATCTTGTTGCATAATGACCGTTGCTTTTGGATGGTCGACCGATTTACTATTGAACGAAATAAAGGTTAATGATAAAAAAATAATCAATAATACGCTTGCCTGTACTTTAGTGCTCATTGCTTGGAATTTGGTGGAAGATATGAAAATAGTGTTGAAGTTCTGTAGGAATTTGTATTTTGCCCAAATTGAAAATAAGGTAGAACGATAGGAAGCTTGAGAATATTACCGTATGTGATTATGCCCTCGACCCTAGCTTCTGAACATTTCCCGTGAACTACGAAATCCTACATGCGTTTATACTTGCTACTGCCGCCCTGGCCGTTTCCCCTGGTCCGGACAATATTTATGTCATTACCCAAAGTATCACCAACGGAAAGAAATATGGGTTGGCCACCGTGGCGGGATTGATTTCCGGATGTTTGGTGCACACAACATTATTGGCCTTTGGGGTTTCTGCCTTGATCAAAGCCAATGATAGGCTATTTTTTGCCATTAAACTTTTCGGGGCCCTTTATCTCTTCTATTTGGCCTTTAAGGTGTTTCGTAGTGATGCGGTCGTACAGCTTTCCGGTGGGAAAGCGCCTCGAAAAAGCTTAGGACAGCTTTTTAAACAGGGATTGATTATGAATGTACTGAATCCGAAGGTTACCATATTCTTTCTAGCCTTTTTTCCGGGGTTTTTGTTCAGCGACACCTTGGGAACTGTTGTGCAGTTTTATGTTTTGGGACTTTTATTTATGTTCGTTTCCTTCCTCGTTTTTAGTTTAATTGCCATTCTCGCTGGGACTATTTCAGATTATTTAACCCAACATGCGGGAGCAGGGGTGTTTTTGAAATGGATGCAAATTATCGTCTTTTTGGGAATCGGTATTTATCTGTTGTTATCCGATAAATAGTCACTAATTTTGCCAGAACCCCTTTTAATTTTGGAGGAATAAAAGCCGTTCGAAATAAAATGGAGGAACCGGCTCCGATGCAATATCGGATTCTCTTGAATACCCCTAACTAATTGTTCAAGGCTAAAACAACCTATGCCAGAAACGGTCAAAATCATCGAATGTCCACGGGATGCCATGCAGGGCATTAAAACGTTTATCCCTACCGAGCATAAGGCGCGTTACCTCCAATCTCTTTTGGGCTGTGGTTTCGATACCCTCGACTTCGGGAGTTTTGTCTCCCCTAAGGCAATCCCACAAATGGCCGACACGGCGGAGGTACTTTCCCAACTGGATCTCTCCAGAACGAAAAGCAAATTATTGGCCATCGTGGCCAACGTACGTGGGGCAAGGGACGCAAGCCAACATCCGGAAATCGATTATCTTGGATATCCCTTTTCCATATCGGAAAACTTTCAAATGCGCAACACCCATAAAACGATTGCCCAGTCGGTCGAAATACTACGGGAGATTTTTAGTATCGCGAACGCTACGGGAAAAGAGGTGGTTACTTATATTTCCATGGGTTTTGGAAATCCCTATGGGGACCCTTGGGGAGTGGATGTGGTAGGGGAGTGGACAGAACGTCTGGCCGAAATGGGTGCCCGTATCCTGTCGCTTTCCGACACGGTAGGAACCTCTACCCCGGATACGATCGACTATCTTTTTTCAAATTTGATCCCAACATACCCTGAAATCGAGTTTGGTGCCCACCTGCACACCACCCCGACCACATGGCACCAAAAAGTAGATGCTGCCTACAAGGCCGGTTGCCGAAGGTTCGATGGTGCGGTCCAAGGTTTTGGGGGTTGTCCCATGGCCAAGGACGAGCTTACCGGGAATATGCCCACCGAGAAAATGCTGTCCTACTTTACAAAGGAAAAAGCGGAAACAGGGGTGAATTGGATGGTTTTTGAAGCCGCCTTCAACAAGGCCACGGAATTATTTTCAGTTTTCCATTAGCGCGACTTCCCGGTCGAATATAATCTCATAAGGCCTTAATGTTAAATCTCACTTTTTATTTAGATTTAATTTAAATAAAGCTTGTCCAAAACGGATTTGTACTTTAGATTTGCCACACTATTTAAAACAAGTCTAAATAAATATAGTTTCCGATGAATCGATTAAGACCTCTTCTGTTACTCACTTTTCTCGTCTCTTTAGCTTCCTGTAGTTCCGATGATAACGACCCCGTAAACCCGGTCGCCACGTGTAGCGATAACATTCAAAATGGTGATGAGACCGCTGTGGATTGCGGTGGCAGTTGCACACCCTGTACCACCGGCATCCAGAACCCGACCAGCTATACGTTTGAACGAAATGGGGAGTCAACGGTAGATTTTAGTGGACAGACCACCCGGTTGTTGATGAGCGAGGAAATTTTAGATTTATTATTGGAACCTACAACCACATCGGATGCGCTGTTGGCCATGTATGCACATGAGCAGGGAGTTGATAATTTCGAGAACACCGAGTTGAATGCTTCCGACAAAAACATCAAGAGTAAAACGGCCGCCTCGGTCGATTACTTTTCCTCGAATAGTGCTATTCAGGCTGTGGTAAGAGCCGATTTTGACGCATGGTTAATGGCGCAGGTAAACGAGGTATTTCCCAATTTCAATGTGGTGGCCAGCCCTGGTAATCCTGGTCAGTTGCCCGATGGTTCTTCGACTCGATATGTAAACGACAAAGGTTTGGAATACGACCAGCTGTTCAACAAAGGATTGATTGGCGCTTGGACTACCGATCAGGTATTGAATAACTATCTCAGTTTGGCCGTACTTGACGAGGGGAACAACCGCGACGAGAATGACGCCGATACGGTCGCCGAAGGAAAATCGTATACTACTATGGAACATAAGTGGGACGAGGCCTATGGCTACGTATACGGATTGAATGCCGATGCTGCCAATCCCAATGCCGACTTGGGTGCCGATAGTTTTTTGAACAAATACATCGGTCGGGTAGAGGGTGATACCGACTTTGAAGGCATTGCGGAGACCCTTTTTCAGGCCTTCAAATTGGGCCGGGCTGCGATTGTCGCAAAGAATTATGAGGTTCGAGATGCCCAAATAGCGATTATCAAGCAAAAGATTTCTGAAATCATTGCCATTCGGGCCGTTTACTATCTACAACAGGCGAAAAACTCGTTGACCCAGGAAACACCTGCCTATGGTACTGCCTTTCACGATTTATCCGAAGGCTATGGTTTTATTTACAGCCTACAGTTTACCAGAAGACCTGATGCGGAGACTCCTTATTTTTCGAAGGAGGAAGTCGACGCCTTTCTGTCCGATCTGATGAATGATGGTGACAACGGTTTGTGGGACGTGACCCCTGAAACCTTGGATGCTCTTTCGGTCGCCATCTCGGATCGCTTTCAATTTACTTTGGAAGAAGCTGCGGAATAGTAATGGGTCATTTATTATTAGGTTAAATGTTAATAAAAAGTGAAGACTAATTGCAATGAATTTAAGGTTGTTCTTTACTTTTGTTTACTTAGAATAAATAAAAATAAGCTATGAACCGTATTGTACTACTAACATTGTTTTCTATGGCTATTTTGGCCTGTTCTTCGGATAATGGGGAGGAAACCCCTCCTGTCGATGGAAAACCCGATGACCCCAAGGAAGTGACCTTTGAAAGGAGTACCCTATTGGTCAACTGGGCCGACAATATAATCATACCATCCTACGAAGCGTTCGTTACCGATCTTGATGGTCTCAACAGTGCTTTCGAAACCTTTAGGCCAGACGCAAGTACGGAAAACCTTTTGGCGCTGCGGAATGCATGGCTTGCTGCTTACAAAAGCTGGCAATGGGTCTCTATGTTCGAAATTGGTCCGGCGGAGAACGTAGGGCTGCGCTTGAACATTAACACATATCCCACCAACATCGACCGTATCGAACAGAATATCGTTAGTACGGGTTATGATCTTTCACTCCCTAGCAACAGGGAAGCCAAGGGTTTTCCCGCTTTGGACTATTTGATCAATGGCCTGGGGGAAAGTGATGAGGCCATCGTTTCCAAATACAACGAGGTCGATCGTGACGCGTTGATTTCCTACATCGAGGCTGTCCTGAACGATATGACCACTTTATCGAAAGAGGTGCTTGCCTCTTGGAAAGATGGTTATCGCGATTCCTTTATCGCGAACGACGGTTCTTCTGCAACGGCCTCTGTAGACCGTTTTGTGAACGATTATATCTTTTATTACGAAAAGTTTTTACGTGCCGGCAAAATGGGTATTCCGTTAGGGGTTTTTTCGGGCAGTGCACTTCCCGATAAGTTGGAAGCATATTACAAAGGAGACGCCTCCAATGTGCTTTTTTTGGAGGGATTATCGGCCGTACAGGATTTTTTTAACGGGAAGCATTTTGGAAAAAGTAGTTCCGGGGAGAGCTTGGCGTCTTATCTCGATGCATTGAACGAACTAAAGAACGGTGAAGACCTCACGGACCTCATTAACGGCCAATTTGACAAAGCCAGGGAAATGGTATCGGCCTTGGACCCTTTTCTTGAAGAATTGGAGAACAACGCAGTACCGACCCAGATGTCTTTGGCCTATGACGAAGTACAACGGGCCGTACCCTTATTAAAGGTCGACATGGTGTCGGCCATGAGTATCAGTATCGATTTTGTCGATGCCGACGGCGATTAGAAGATGGATTCCTTGAGAAAACGATACTTGACAAAATCAGTGGAGGCCGCCCCTTTGGCGGTCTTCCGCATTTTGTTCGGAACGATGATGTTTTTTAGTATCGTTCGTTTTTGGGGGTACGGTTGGATCGACAAACTGTATATTCGACCAAGCTTTTTCTTTTCATATTATGGTTTTGAGTGGGTAAAGCCCTTGGAAGGCTTCACCTATTTGTTATTTGCAATTTGCGGGCTATCTGCAATCCTTGTGGCCATCGGATACCGTTATCGTATGGCAATCGTGGTTTTTTTTCTGAGCTTCTCCTACATCGAACTTATGGACAAAACCACCTACCTAAATCACTATTACTTTATCAGCATTCTGAGTTTCTTGATGATATTCTTGCCCGCTAATTGTTATTACGCCCTGGACGCCAAAAGAAGTCCCGAGAGGGCATTCCAGTATATTCCCGTATGGGCAATAAATAGTCTAAAACTATTGTTGGGCATTGTTTATTTTTACGCGGGTCTCGCAAAATTGAATTCTGATTGGCTTCTCAAAGCTATGCCCCTCAAAATATGGCTTCCCTCGAAATTTGATATTCCCTTTCTAGGGGATTTGTTGGGTCGGGAATGGGTGCAGTACGCTTTCAGTTGGCTGGGCGCGGGCTATGACCTGGCGATACCATTCTTATTGTTGTACCGAAAGACCAGGCCTTTTGCCTTTGGGTTGGTGGTGGTTTTTCATGTCTTGACACGGGTTTTGTTCCCAATTGGGATGTTCCCTTATATCATGATCGTCTCCGCCTTGATTTTTTTTGATGCAAGAGTACACCATCAAATACTGATACTCTTGGATAAGGTACTCAAATGGGGGAAGGAATATTTTGATAATGAACGTGTCCTGAATTTTCCAAATACCGTTACAACTAGGCTGAAGCATGGTATTCTAGTTGTCTTTTTTACGATTCAAATAGTATTTCCCTTTCGCTACCTCCTATATCCCGGAGAACTCTTCTGGACCGAGGAAGGGTATCGCTTCTCATGGCGGGTTATGTTGATGGAAAAATCGGGCTATGCCCAGTTCAAGATTGTAGATGCAAAAAGCGGTCGGTGGTTCTATGTAGACAATGACGATTTTTTAACTCCTTTTCAAGAAAAACAAATGGCGTTTCAGCCCGATTTTATATTGGAGTATGCCCATTACCTAAAAAAACACTTTGAGAAAAAGAACGAGGGCCCCGTTCAAGTGTTTGTCGATAGTCGGGTGACGCTCAATGGACGGTTGAGCACAACCCTAGTAGACCCAACCGTCGACCTGGGAAAGGAAAAGGAATCGTTTCGCCACAAAAGCTGGATTTTACCATTTAAAGATGAGATTAAAGGGATATAGTTGTTTCATACTATTGCTACTTTCATACGCCGTTTACGGTCAAAACGCGATTGCCGGGAAGGTCACAAACCAAGGTGGCGACCCCATTCCCGATGCGGAGGTATACTTAAAGGAATTACAACGATTGGCGCGTACATCGCCCATGGGGGAATTTGAATTTTCCAATGTACCGGGCGGAAAATACACGTTGATTGTCTTTGCCTTCGAATATGCGGTGCATGAAGAGGAGCTGACCTTTGATAGGGCTTTGGAGGTCACAATTCAGCTACGTCCGGTTGAGACCGAAAAGCTTTCCGAGGTGGTATTGACCCAACGACGGGAACGTATTTTTGCGCTCCAACAATTAAAAAAGGTCGAGGGGACCGCTATTTATGCGGGTAAGAAAAGTGAAGTGGTATTATTGGATGGCCTCACCGGGAATTTGGCGGCCAACAACTCGCGCCAAATATACGGTCAGGTCGTTGGCCTTAACATCTATGACAACGGTGATGCCGGTCTGCAATTGAATATCGGTGGAAGGGGGCTCGACCCGAACCGAACCGCAAACTTCAACACCCGACAAAACGGGTACGATATAAGTGCAGATGTTTTAGGATACCCTGAAAGTTATTATACTCCTCCGGCCGAGGCATTGGAGGAAATACAAATTGTGAGAGGTGCGGCCTCTTTACAATACGGTACCCAGTTCGGAGGTTTGGTCAATTTTAAGTTTAAAAGACCAAATCCGAATAAGAAAATTGCATGGACCTCCCGGCAGACATTGGGTTCCTTTAATCTAAATACCACCTTCAATAGTCTGGCCGGTACCATCGGGAAATTTAGTTATTATACCTATTTCAACTACAAGGAAGGTGACGGATTTCGCCCCAATTCCGGATACCACAGCCGAAACTACTACGCCCATTTAGGGTATCGGTTGTCCGACCGTACCAAGATTACAGTGGAAACCACGTTTTTGAATTATTTGGCACAACAGCCGGGGGGGCTCACCGATGCCCAGTTTTTGGAAGACCCCACGTTTAGTAACCGTACACGGAATTGGTTCGATGTCGATTGGAAATTGTATTCCCTTCGGCTTGATCATCAATTTTCGTCCAAAACGGATTTCAGTCTGAACCTCTTCGGGCTGGATGCCTCCAGGAAAGCGCTGGGTTTTCGAACCAATCGGGTTTCCCAACCTGACGTACTTGAAGAACCTCGGGAATTGCTAATTGATAATTTTCAAAACTGGGGGGCCGAAGCCCGTGTGTTGACCCGCTACGGACTATGGGGAAAAGAATCGGCCCTATTACTCGGTTCCAAGTTCTACAAAACGCGGAACGATCAACGACAGGGTCCTGGCAGCAATGCGTCGAACGCCGATTTTCGCTTCGCGGACGATCAATTCCCTAACTATGAACGGCAGTCCGAGTTCGATTTTCCCAATTTGAACGTCGCCTTTTTCGGTGAAAACATTTTCAATATCACCGATAAACTTACGGTAACGCCCGGGTTTCGATTTGAATATATTAAAACGGAAAGCGAGGGTAGTTTCAGGAATATTGTGCTCGATTTGGCAGGAAATCCGCTTTTGAACGAGGAGATTGAGGACAACCGTGTTTTTGAGCGTAGTTTTGTGCTCTTGGGGGTAGGGGCTAGCTACAAAGCGACACCAAGTATGGAATTATATGGTAACATTTCCCAGAATTATCGATCGGTGACTTTTAACGATATCCGGGTAGTGAACCCTTCTTTTCAGATAGACTCGAACATAAGTGATGAAGACGGTTTTACCGCCGATTTAGGGTTTCGCGGCAGGTATCGGAATGCGTTGGCTTATGACGTAAGTGCCTTTGGATTATTGTATGATAATCGGTTGGGGGAAATTTTAAAGGCCCGTACCCGCATTGATGAAAATGGGGAGGAAATAGAGACAGGAGGTATCGTACGTTTTCGGGGTAATATCGGCACTGCTTTTATGTACGGACTCGAAAGCTTCGCCAATTGGAGCCTTAAAGAGACTTTTTTGCCCTATTCCGAAAAATTGAAACTGAACTATTTTATCAATCTGGCCTTGACCCGTTCGGAATATCTGTCCTCCGATGAAAACAATGTCGAGGGCAATGAGGTCGAGTTTATTCCTGCTGTCAACATGAAAACAGGCTTGAATTTAGGTTATGGCAATCTTCTAGGAAGTCTGCAGTATACCTATCTATCGAAACAATTCACCGACGCGACGAATGCCCAACAAGATATTAATGATAACCAACGTGGGATCGAGGGAGAAATCCCGGCGTACGATATCTTGGACATATCCTTGTCCTATACCTATAAGAAATGGCGTTTGGAGGCGGGTATCAATAACCTGCTCGATACTAGTTATTTTACTAGACGGGCTACTGGATATCCCGGACCCGGAATCATCCCGGCCGAACCGCGAACTTTTTACACGACACTTCAGTTTAAACTGTAAAAAAACAAATTGTAACAGTAGAAAAAACCCTTCCGATCCTATTGATGGATTTAGTGACTTTGCAATTCTACCGAACTGAAAAAATGAAGCCCCTGTACAAGAGTTGGCCACTTTTAAAAACGAAACCAAACCAAGTACCAAGTAGGTGATATTCCGGAAAACAACTGTTGCCATTTCCATAGTAACTTCACAGCCTAACTTTCGTATGCCCAGGTAGCCACAGTCTCGATATGGATTGCCGATTATGACGAAGAGGGAAACAAACATTTTAATATCTCGTAGTGGGACACTTACCATGCCAAGAAAAAATGTAAACCCAAGGAATAGATTGAAGAGGTCCAGGAAACAGAAATGGCTCTGGATTCCTAAGCTTGGCCACATGGGAATAGTAACGACGAATAATAGGAAGAAGGGATTGCACAGACAAAAGGCTGGGACGCAGGATGGGATGGTACAGCATTGGATTGGCGAAAACCTCGACTATTAGATACTTAAGCCCGTAATCCCGACAAACGGAATATACTGATAGTACCTCGGCCGAACCGGTATTTTGGTATTGTTTGGGTCTCTTTATTCTTTGTGCTAGCCGCATAGCGGTCTTTCCGCTTTTTTGATTACATTTGCACGCAATTAATCCTTAATTGCCATGCAAGCCCACCTCAATAAAATTGTCGGCGAAGGTCTCACTTACGACGACGTACTCTTGGTCCCCGCATTTTCGGAAGTATTGCCCCGCGAGGTCAACATTCAGTCAAAATTTACGCGAAATATCACCATTAATGTGCCTATCGTATCCGCTGCGATGGATACCGTGACAGAATCCCGTATGGCCATTGCCATGGCCCAGGAGGGTGGAATCGGGGTCTTACACAAAAATATGACCATCGAGCAACAGGCGATGAAGGTACGCAAGGTCAAAAGGGCCGAGAGCGGCATGATCATGGATCCCGTAACCCTTCCGACAACGGCACTGGTGAGGGATGCCAAAGCGAATATGGCCGAATTCAGCATTGGGGGTATTCCCATTGTCGATGATTGCGGGAAACTAATCGGTATCGTGACAAACCGGGATCTTCGATTCGAAAAAAACAACGAGCGCCCTATCTCCGAGGTCATGACCTCGGACAACTTGGTAACGGTTGCCGAGGGAACTTCCTTGGCCCAAGCCGAGGATATTCTTCAGGAGAATAAAATTGAGAAACTTCCAGTAGTTGACAAAGACTATAAGTTGGTAGGCCTGATCACCTTTCGGGACATCACCAAGCTTACCCAGAAGCCGATTGCGAATAAGGATCAATATGGTCGCCTACGTGTAGCGGCCGCCTTAGGTGTCACTGCGGATGCTGTGGAGCGTGCGGGTGCCTTGGTAGCGGCGGGGGTCGATGCCGTTGTTATCGATACCGCCCACGGACATACGAAGGGCGTCGTAAGTGTATTAAAGGAAGTGAAAGGGAAGTTCCCGCAATTGGAAGTCATTGTGGGAAATATTGCCACGGGAGAGGCTGCCAAGTATTTGGTTGAAGCCGGGGCCGATGCGGTGAAGGTGGGTATCGGACCGGGGTCTATCTGCACCACACGGGTAGTAGCGGGTGTGGGCTTTCCACAATTTTCCGCTGTCTTGGAAGTAGCCGCCGCCATCAAAGGAAGCGGTGTCCCCGTTATCGCCGATGGAGGTATTCGCTATACAGGCGATATTCCGAAGGCCCTTGCGGCCGGTGCCGATACCGTGATGTTGGGATCACTGTTGGCAGGTACCAAGGAATCTCCGGGAGAGACAATCATTTATGAAGGGCGCAAGTTTAAATCATATCGAGGCATGGGTTCCGTCGAGGCCATGAAGGAAGGTTCCAAAGACCGCTACTTTCAGGATGTAGAGGACGATATCAAAAAATTGGTACCCGAAGGTATTGTAGGTCGGGTACCCTACAAGGGCGATTTGTTCGAGAGCATCCATCAATTCGTAGGTGGACTCCGCGCCGGAATGGGTTATTGCGGTGCCAAGGACATTGCGACCCTACAGGAAACGGGACGGTTTGTAAAGATTACCTCCAGTGGTATCACTGAAAGCCATCCCCACCATGTGACCATCACCAAGGAGTCCCCGAATTACAGCAGGTAAAAAACGACAGATGGACTACGACAACAAAGCCGACGACTATTATACCCATATAAGGCCCGAGATGTTGGCATATCTTCCCGAGGGCTGTAAGACCTTATTGGATGTCGGCTGTGGGGAAGGCAACTTTGCCGGTCATATTAAGGAAAAACATCAGTTGGAAGCCTGGGGCATCGAGTTGATGCAAGAACCTGGACAGGAAGCCGAAAAAAAGCTGGACAAGGTCTTTATTGGTCCCGTAGAGGATTTTTTAAATCAGCTACCCGATCGGTATTTCGATGTCATTTACTGTAATGATGTCTTGGAACATCTGGTCGATCCCTATACTGTACTTTCCGTTTTAAGAAATAAACTGACCGATAGGGGCGTGGTCATCAGCTCCATTCCCAATTTCCGCTACCACGACGCCTTTAAAAAAGTCATCTTGCAAAAAAACTGGGACTACGAAGGCCATGGTATCTTTGACAAGACCCATATGCGCTTTTTCACCAAAAAAAGCATTGCCAAAATGTATCGGGAGCAGGGCTATACCATCTTAAAACATGAAGGTATCAACCGTACCCGATCGTTGAAGCCCTACCTCTACAATATTCCTTTTTTCTTTACCGCTATGGATATGTTCTATCTGCAATATGCTACCGTGGCGAAGCGGGCAGGGTAATTTAAGAAATAGGTCTGTTTGTATTTCTTGAATCTGTATCGGATTGATGCAAGGTCGCAATCGGTCGGTTTCACAAATCAGAAAGTTTGCTTTCCGCTTTTTGATGATACGGCTTGTATTTCTTGCCTTTTTGTTGGACTTTTAAAGATGTTTCAATCATGGGAACTATCGATCATACAACCTATGTTCCTACGTTGCCAGTCATTGCTGGAGAAAATAACAGGCTAAAAATCGAACCTAAAGATGACCAAGAGAGTACTGACTTATAAAAGAATTATAACTGGTGTACTGCTATTTTTATACCTCGCTTTTACGGGTACCATATGTCCTCAAGATGATTCAGATAGTTTTGGGGAAAGACCCCGGGATTCCGCCTTTAATACCTTGGTATGGTCGGATGAGTTTGATGGTGCAGGCCCAATAGATTCCGAGAAATGGTTTCACCAAACACAGCTTCCACCTGGCGGTAGTTGGTGGGGGGGATTAATACAACATTATACCGATAGGGAAGACAATTCCCATTTAAGAAAGGGGTATTTAAATCTTGTTGCAAAAAAAGAGCTATTCGAGGATCAGGGTGAAATAAAGCAGTATACCTCCGCTAGGTTAAATTCAAAATTTGCCTTCACCTATGGGCGGGTCGAGATTAAAGCAAAACTACCGGAAGGTATTGGCACATGGCCAGCTATATGGTTATTGAGTAAAAATATTAATGAAGATGGTGCCTACTGGGATAATCAAGGGTTTGGAACCGTGAATTGGCCAACCTGTGGTGAAATAGATATCCTCGAACATTGGGGAAAGAATCAAGATTATGTGTCCAGTGCCGTGCATAACGCATCAAGTTACGGACATGAGGTCATCAATCTTGGCGGACAAAATATATTGGATGCTTCAAATAAATTCCACATATATACACTTGAATGGTCAGAAGAGGAAATGGTATTTAGTGTCGATGGAGTGACACATTTTAAATATGAGCCATCAGATAAAAATTCCGATACCTGGCCATATGATTCTGATTATTATGTCATTTTGAATATAGCCATAGAACCTGATATTGATCCGGGGTTTATTGAAAGTACCATGGAAATAGATTACATCAGGATATATCAATAAAACGTCGACAATCGTGATAGAATTGTAAAAAGCTGATTAACAGTAAATTCGAAATCCTAGGAATTGGTCCTATTCAATGAAATAGGTTTGTAAATTATCGAAAAAGAGGAACGGTCGTATGTTATACATCATAAGCGGATCATCCAGATCCGGAAAGACCCTAATGGCAAAAAAGATATTGGCAGAAAAAGGAGTATCCTATTTGTTACTTGATTGGTTGGTAATGGGTTTTACAAATGGAATCCCTGAATATGGTATTCATGATAGATTATTTCCAGATGAGATAGCCTAAAGATGCTGGAGTTTTGTAAAAGCAATGTTTGAAAGTATGATCTATGTCGAAACTGATTGTGTTATTGAAGGAGAGGCGCTACTCCCTGAATTAATAGTTGAATTAAGGGATATATATCCTGATAGAATACCTATCTGCTTTGTGGCTTGTTCCGATGTAACGGTCGACAAAAAATTTGAAGACATCAAAAAATTTAGCAGGAAAAAAAAGGATTGGTTACTCAGTAAATCAAGCGAATACATTAGAGACCATGTGAACAACATGATAGCGCACAGTAAAAGCCTAAGGGAATCCTGCAAAGAACACGACATATCTTACTTCGATACCTCAAAGAATTTCATGGAGACCATTGAGGAGGCCACGGCCTACATGTTGGTAACAGCGTGAAAAGATACATGGGGGCAAAGGATATCGAAGAGGTGGTCGGATTAAATTCAATCGATTTAAAATTCCCCGAAATGAATTGATAGCACTGCCAATCATTGATAATTCCGCGAAAGACCTGAAGTTCGTCCGGGATAAAAGCTTATCTTGTTTAGGGAAATTCAATCGTTTCATTTGATACCTCAATTATGAAAAACTGCATTTACGTTTTGATTGCCCTCATCGGTCTCATCGCTTGCAAATCAGATCCAAATAAAAAATCCTCCGAGGAGGCCCAGACGGTTCCAATCGATGAGCAAACACTAAGAAAAATCGATGTCCACGCGCATTACCGCCATGCACGTGGCTATCTACCCACACTGTTCAATAATTGGAATATGAAAGCGGTACTGGTCGATGTTGCCAGGGAAGACTCCACCGGCGTAGTACGCAGTTGGACCCCATATCTAGACCTTGCACAGGCACAGCCAGATCTGTTTTATCTCTGTTCTTCCTTGATCGGTGTCGGTATCGATGACCCCGATTTCGCCCGAAAAAACATTGAACGCCTGAGTCAGGAAATCGATGCGGGTGCGAAAATGGTCAAAGTGTGGAAGAACTTTGGGATGGTCACCAAGGATGCCAGTGGTAATTTTATACAAATAGATGACACGCGCCTACAACCGATTTGGGATTTTTTGAAAGATAAAGGGATTCCCGTAATGGCCCATATAGCTGAACCATTGCAGGCTTGGAGGCCATTGGACCCAACCAGCCCCCATTATGGGTATTATAAGAACAACCCACAATACCATGCCTATAAGATTCCTGAAATCCCTTCATATGAGACCATTATCGCGGCAAGGGACCGATGGATTGAAAACAATCCGGACCTAGAAATTCTGTGCGCACATATCGGGAGTATGTCCCATGATGTGGATTTGGTCGCGGAACGACTCGACAAATTTCCCAACATGCAGGTAGAACTGGCGGCCAGGTTCGGGGATTTGGCCAAACAGGACTCCGAGAAGGTTCGGAGGTTTTTTGAAAAGTATCAAGATAGAATCCTATTTGGTTCCGATTACGGTAATTCTGAACCAGCGGACGAAATGACCCCCAAGGAGCTTGAAAATGAGCAAAAAGACCTCAATGCCAGTTATGAACGATTATGGAAGTATTTGAGTAGCAGCGACTCGCTCGAATTAAGGGGGCAGCAAACCGTTGGCCTAGAACTTCCTATGGATGTTTTGCAGAAGGTCTACTTTCAGAACACCGCCAACTTCCTATCGTTGCAATAGATGAAAAAGATACTAGTTAAGGTTCTATTCCTTCTCCTAACGTTGGGTACCATGCAGACTTTTTCACAAAACGAACGTGTCCGGGATTATGGCATCCGCATTGGCGTTCTGAAACCCGGGAAGAACAATGCGATTACGGACGTGGAGGGCGTGAAGGTGGGACATACGACCTTGATAGCCGGCGACAGCATTCGCACCGGGGTCACCGCTATTTTACCACATTCCGGAAATATTTTTCAATGGAAAGTACCCGCGGCGATTTATTTGGGAAATGGGTTCGGGAAATTGGCAGGTTATAGCCAGGTCAAGGAACTGGGAAATATCGAAACCCCCATTGTGTTAACGAACACCTTAAGTGTTCCCGTCGCATCCAATGCCTTGATCAGCTATACCTTGAATCAGGATGAAAATAAAGAGGTACGATCCGTTAACCCCGTGGTCGGGGAGACCAACGATGGTTGGTTGAACGATATCAGGGGCAGGCACATCAAAGAAGCAGATGTGCTGCAGGCCATTGAAAACGCAAAAGGCGGTCCGGTGGAGGAAGGCAACGTAGGTGCCGGTACGGGTACCCGGTGTTTTCAGTACAAGGGAGGTATCGGAACCGCCTCCCGCGTACTACCTGCTGCTTCCGGAGGATACACGGTCGGCGTATTGGTACAGACCAATTTCGGAGGTGTATTTGAGCTGAGTGGTATTCCCATTGCCAAAGAGCTGGATAATTACTCCCGAAGGTTTACCTATGATGTCGATGGTTCCTGTATGATGGTTGTGATGACCGATGCACCCTTGGAATCCAGAAACTTGGAACGCCTTGCAAAGCGGGCGATGATGGGCCTTGCAAAGACGGGAGGCATTGCCTCCAACGGTAGTGGTGATTACGTCATCGCAGTATCTACGGCCAAGGAAAATCGAATTCCGTATACACGTGATACCGGAATAATAGATACAAAACTACTCAGAAATGAGGGCATGACGCCCTTATTTCTGGCCACCATCGAGGCTACGGAGGAGGCCATTTTAAACTCCCTTTTTGCGGCGAATGACATGGTCGGTAGGAATCAACACCATGCAAAAGCCCTTCCCATTCACAAGGTCATTGAAATTATGGGGAAGTACAATAGGATCGAGAAAAACTAGTTGTAGAGGAGGCGTACCTCCCAAGACCATAAATAAAGGAACACTTATTTTCTGATAGAAGAATCCGCAATTCGAACTTATTTCCCTTGACCGGAATAGGTCTTCCAATCCTTTTCTTTGTAAATGTCATCCCCAAAGTACTTGGCGATGTCCAGGAACGGCTTTGGTTTTTGGTATCCGGGAACGGGAGACAACATATTCATTTCCTCATCAAGGAAAACAGTGGTCGGGTAGCTTAATTTACCTTGCAACAAGGCGGCGGCAAACTCATGATAACCTTTTCTCCCTGATGGGACAAACTTATAGGTCTTTCCTTTGAATTCTATGGGTTCCTTACCTTCGCCATCCAACTTCACCATATAGAAGTTATCCGACATATAGGCAGCTACCTCGGCATTCTGAAAGGTATCCTTATCCATTTTTTTGCACCATCCGCACCAATCGGTATAGACATCGACAAATATTTTTTTTGGATTTTTTTCAGTTTCGGCCAGCTTGGCCGCTTCATCCCAAGTGAGCCATTCGACCTCTTGAGCCTGGGCAGAAAGTGCCCACAGCCCTACAAAAAGGAACAATACAAATTGGTAAAATGAGGGGGCGATTCGTTTCATCGGTACAATTTTGTGGGATTAGTCCAAGAACTATACCAAAACTAACGAAAATAATCGAGGATTATTTCACACCTACTTGCTGCTTTTTGGTGGCAAACAAGTCCTTGATATCAATCTGGTTTTTAATAAGGTCGTCGAAATTCTCCCTTTCCCGTATCAAGATCGCTTTTCCGTCGTACCATAACACTTCGGCGGGGCGAAACCGGGAGTTGTAATTGCTGGCCATTGTAAAACAGTAGGCACCTGCATTTTTAAAACAAAGAATATCTCCTTCGGTAATTTCATTGATGCGACGATTGCTCGCGAAGGTGTCGGTTTCACAGATATAGCCCACGACGGAGTAATACCGTTCACGACCTTTCGGGTTCGAAATATTGATGATTTGGTGGGAAGCACCATATAACATGGGACGAATTAAATGATTGAATCCGGAGTCCACACTAGCAAAAACGGTCGAGGTAGTCTGTTTTACCACATTCACCTTTGTGAGAAAGTACCCTGCTTCACTCACCAAGAATTTACCGGGTTCGAATGCCAAGGTGAGTTCCTTGCCGTATTCCTTACAGAATTCGTTAAATCGATTGCTTAATTTTTTGCCCAACTCTTCTACATTCGTCTCAATATCCCCTTTTTTGTAGGGCACTTTGAAACCACTTCCGAAGTCGATAAAATCCAGGTTTTTAAAATTCTTGGCGGTCTCGAATAAAATTTCGGAAGCATACAGAAACACGTCGATGTCCAAAATATCACTACCGGTATGCATATGGATACCATTGATATTCATTTTGGTCAGTTCCACGATACGAAGTAGATGCGGAATCTGGTGAATACTAATTCCGAATTTTGAATCGATATGCCCTACTGAAATATTGGAATTTCCACCCGCCATAACATGTGGATTGATTCGGATACACACTGGAATATCCGGATGCTTACTTCCAAACTGTTCCAAAATCGAAAGATTATCGATGTTGATGCGTACCCCCAGTTTGGAGGCTTCCTCAATTTCTTCCAAGGAGACACCATTGGGGGTAAAGATGATCGATTCCGGTTTAAAACCGGCTAACAGTCCAAGCTGTACCTCTTGAATCGATACGGTATCCAAACCACTTCCCAAGCTATTCATTAACTTCAGGATGCTAATATTCGATAAAGCCTTTGCCGCATAGTTGAGCTTTAAATGTTTGACACCGCTAAATGCATTCGTCAACCGATGGAATTGCGAAATAATCTTTTCCGAATCGTAAACGTATATCGGATCTCCGTAGGTTTTCGCGATATCGAGCAAATCTGAATACTTCATATGAAAAATCTCTTTGAGGCTAATTTAGGCGCATTATTTAATACGTACAAAAAATCTTTTTAAAATATTACAAATAAAACAAATTGTTATATTTAAAACAAATAGAGGTGCCAATCAAATTTGTCACTGTGCAGTTCGAATTGTATTTTTAGAAAAAAATCGCATGGTATTACCATTATTCCCATTACAATCTATCTTCTTTCCCGGTGAGACCGTTCCGCTACACATTTTTGAGGAACGCTACAAACAGTTGATTCATGATTGCCGGTCCGAAGCGATTACCTTTGGAATTCCCGTTTACATCAATGACGGCCTCGCTTATGGCACGGAAGTACAGCTTGTGGAGGTGGTGACTACCTATGAAGGCGGGGAGATGGATGTCACCTGTGTGGCACGCCAGGTTTTTAAGGTGCTGACCTTTGAAAATCAATTGAACGGAAAATTATATGCCGGAGGCCGGGTACAGTTTCTTGAAAATGTCAATGATGCCGATAACACGATGCGAAAGGAAGTACTTTCAAAAATCGAAGAACTCTATCATTTGATGGAAGTACCCTTCACGCCAATACCAATCGACAAATTCCACAGTTTTGTGCTAGCGCACAAAATGGGCCTGTCGATGCAGCAAGAGTATGAGCTCCTGCTCATGACGAAGGAAAGTGACCGATTAGCCTATATCCGCGGACACCTATTGGCGACTATTGCGGTGTTGAAGGAGGTGGACCGTACCAAAAGGGCCATTGCTTTAAACGGCCATTTCAAAAATTTCGACCCTTTGGATTTCGAGGGATTGGAGATTACCGGGCAGTAGGTGATCATTATAGTCGTGATACCCCGGTTAATCATTTTCACAGCTTTCAATGATTAAATAGTTTCGACAGTTTATTGTCTGGACTCAAGCATAATGTACTATTTGTTGCCATGCATGTTATTATGCATCATTAGTGTAAATCCGATTCGTTTCCTATTTTTGCACCCGAACTTAAAGACACCGCATATATGAACCTTCACGAATACCAAGGAAAAGAGATTTTAGCAAGTTTTGGCGTCCGCATACAGCGTGGCCTTGTGGCCCATAACGCAAAGGAAGCGGTCGATGCCGCCAAACAGTTGACTGCCGAGACAGGGACCGGATGGCACGTCATCAAGGCACAGGTGCACGCAGGCGGCCGTGGCAAGGGTGGAGGTGTAAAACTGGCCAAGAACCTAAAGGAGGTCGAGGAGTTGGCCGGACAAATCATCGGTATGAACCTTGTAACCCCTCAGACTTCCGCCGAAGGGAAAAGGGTACATAAGGTGCTGGTAGCCGAAGACGTTTATTATCCGGGCGATAGCGAAACGAATGAATTCTATATGTCCGTTTTATTGAACAGGGGAACCGGTCGAAATATGATCATGTATTCCACCGAAGGGGGAATGGATATCGAAGAGGTAGCCGAAAAAACGCCCCATCTTATCTTCACCGAGGAAATAGACCCCGCAACGGGTCTGCTCCCTTTCCAAGCGAGAAAAATTGCCTTTAATCTAGGACTTTCGGGAACTGCCTTCAAGGAAATGACCAAGTTCGTAACTAACTTGTATAAAGCCTATGTGGAGAGTGATTCCAATATGTTCGAGATCAATCCTGTTTTAAAGACTTCGGATGATAAAATTATGGCGGTCGACGCCAAGGTATCGATAGACGACAATGCACTCTATCGCAGAAAGGCCTATGCCGAAATGCGCGATCTTCGGGAAGAGAATCCTATTGAGGTCGAAGCACGGGAAGTAGGGCTCAACTACGTAGATCTCGATGGCAACGTTGGTTGTATGGTCAATGGAGCAGGTTTGGCAATGGCAACGATGGATTTGATCAAGATGGCCGGTGGTGAACCTGCGAATTTTTTGGACGTAGGGGGAACTGCGGATGCCAAAAGGGTAGAGGAGGCCTTTCGAATTATTTTGAAAGACCCAGCGGTGAAAGCCATACTCATCAACATATTTGGCGGTATCGTTCGTTGCGACCGTGTGGCCCAAGGGGTGGTAGATGCCTATAAGAATATGGGGGATGCGATCAACGTACCCATCATTGTAAGATTGCAAGGCACCAATGCCGAATTGGCAAAAGAAATTATCGATAATTCCGGACTGGCGGTACACTCCGCGGTACAGTTCCAGGAAGCCGCCGACAAAGTGAAGGAGGTGCTCAGTTAATCAAGAATCAAAAAATGACGGTTGAAAGGGGCGTACGGATGTACGCCCCTTTTTTTGTACCAGCCCTTTTGTTTGATCTTCTCATTTCATTTATGAACAATAGGGGGTGGTGAAACTAAAATTTTGTTAATTGAAGTAGTTGGCTGTAACGATTTATAAAGGCTTGCAGTCTTTTAAGTAATTCATCAATCATCAATTATTAATCAGGTACTTGTTTTGCTTCCCAAGTGTCGAGCACTCGGGATTAAGAACGGGGCCACAAAAACGAACATCATGAGAAAAACTAGTTTAATGCTGGTAGCCGCAATGCTACTATCGAGTGGAAATTTATTTGCCTTCGGTCCAAAGGACACCAATCCGGCAGAGGAACTTAAGAATCAGGTTAAGGAACGCCTAAACGGCTATTTTGAGAAATCTACACATAAAGCCTTGGAGGCTTCGATATTATTTACGGTCAATAGGGAAGGCGAAATAGTCGTACTTTCCGTAGACACGGAGCACGAAGGCCTTGAAAGATTCGTGAAGGCACGCCTTAATTACCACAAGGTTTTGACCGATGGAGCCATCCAGGGCAGGAGGTACACTATTCCCTTGAGAGTAGAATCGTCGAGATACTAACTGGATTACGAGTTGTTGATTTAAAAGGCCGTGTTCTGAAATACTGCCTTTTAAATTAACTACGCCAGGTAAAGGCAAAGCCAACAACTGGTCGACGAGATTTGGTATTCGTCCTAACAATGTCAAGATATATTTATCTAAAATTCCGCATTTCACTACGTTTTGGGTAAAATTTGTTACTGTGTAAAAGAGTCATTCTTGCTAAAAAATATGTTAAAAAACATTTTTATTGTAACATTCTTAATTCCAAAGCGTCTTTTTAGTAATTCATCAATTAATCATTAATCAAGTTTTGTAATCACCGACCATCATCGGAGCAAAGCTAAAAAACGAAAATCATGAGAAAACTAAGTGTATTAGTTGTAGCTGCAATGCTATTGTCCACAGGGAGTCTATTAGCCAACGATGGAAAAAAAGGCAAAACCAAAAAAGCTTCCAAAACCGAAGTCAAGAGTCTATCCACTCAAATCGGTAAATTATTGAATTATAATAATTTTACGGAAGATGAAGCTGGAGAAACCGCCCAAGTATTGTTCACCCTGAACAGCGAAAAAGAAATCGTAGTCTTATCGGTAGATACCGAGGACGCGACCATGGACGCTTTTATCAAAAATCGGTTGAATTACCAAGAAGTAGATGTGGACGCCTATGAAGACGGTAAAAAATATACCGTTTCAGTACGCATTGATTCGTAAGAACTAAGAGTAATATTAAAATCCTGATTTGAACCCGATTGGCTTCGGAGTTTAGGTCAGGATTTCTTTTTTCCTCCCGATTGGGACGGCTTGTTCTTATATTTTACGGGAGAAAGTGGCGGATACGCTTTCTTTTTTTGCCTTTGTCCGAAGTCTTTTATTTTGCCGTCGGATCCCTGATTTTGGGTTTGGGCGGCTTCCTCTCGTCTTTTAAGGACATCCCCAGGGTATTTGGGTTGTTCCTTGGTCCCGCGCAGGTACAGCACCAGGCCGTTCAGAAAATTGCGCAGAATTTGGTCGCCACACTCCCTATAGTTGGGATGGTCTTCCTTCCTAAAGAAAGCACCCAGTTCACTTTTGCCAAGGTTAAAATCCACTAGTTTAAGAATCTCTAGGATATCCTCGTCTCTCAACATGAGGGCTACGCGGAGCTTTTTAAAAACGTCATTGTTGGTCATACCATTTGTTTTTGGAAAGGTATTACAAATTACCTATCCCCTCCAAAGCTGAATTCCCCTCTTTATACGAAATTGGGTTTTAAGGAGTTATATAAAAGTAATTATGGGACTCATCCTTTAATCCCATCAACCATGAGTACATATAAAGAAAAGTTGAGTATTCTCTCGGAAATGATTGCTTTTGCCAAAATCGACAAGGTGGTAGGAGATCCCGAGTACAACTTTTTGTTGGGCGTCGCTTCCCATTTGGGTGTTGATAGGAAAACCTTCGATTCGCTTTTCGAAATCGAGGTCGAACATGTGATTCCGAAGACCCAGGCCGACCGTATCATCCATTTCCATCGATTGGTATTGCTCATGAACGTAGACCGAAGACAGCTCGAAATAGAAGTAAGTCGTCTACATAATATAGGGCTTGGAATGGGACTTCCGCCATCTGCCATCGAACAGGTGCTTACCCTGATGCATCGATATCCCGATAAAATTGTACCACCCGAGGTACTGATCGATATTTTTAAAGCACATTACAATTAGAGCTTGTTCTCTCGAAGCCCAAACGTTCAAGTCTTCTTTCGCGTTATTTTAGTAGTTTTTCCCTTGGATTTCTCGCTCCTACGGTAGGCAATGGTCAAAATCTGCGTTGAAAAACAACAGTACACCGTCAAAAAGGCAGTATCGCCTCTTAAAAACACGCCAAAATGACACTTTTTACTATTGGTATGTCTTTTGCCTATTGAATATACGAAATCGAAAATGTTTAATTAAAAAGTATACATCATGTTAGTCAAAAGAAACAATATGTTATTCCCATCCTTGATGAATGAAATATTTAAACCAGATTGGTTTGGTGGAATGGAAAACTTTAATGGAGACCTTCCCGCGGTCAATATCAAGGAAGGCGAAAAAGATTTTGCGCTGGAGCTTGCAGCACCCGGTAGAAAAAAGGATGACTTCAATATCGAAATCGATAACGATGTTCTTACCGTGTCGTACGAGGTGAAGCACGAAGAGAAAAAAGAAGCGGAAAATTACACGCGAAGGGAGTTTACCCATAGCGCCTTTACTCGATCTTTTACGTTGCCCGAAACCATCGATGTTGATAAAATTGATGCCAAATATGAGGATGGTATCTTGACAGTGGCCCTACCCAAGAAAGAGGAAGCACTGCCAAAGCCAAAGAGAATGATAGAGTTGTCCTAATGGATTAAGAAAATTGTGAGTTTCCACCTCTCGGTGGAGTTCATAATGGTTGGTTTAGTTGGTTAGTTAGGAAGCGTCTCGACCGTTTGGTCGGGGCGCTTTTTTTTGGAAGGATTGATTCTGCCTTCTCCAGGGATCTCTTGAAAACTTCTGCGGTATTTAGTCGAAGGGCTCATCCAGAATTGCGAGACAGGTGATGATGCCTTCCATAAAATTTCCTAAACGGATGTTCTCATTGGGTCCATGGATATTGTTGTCGGGATTTGGAATTCGCACGGAAACGGCAGGGATCCCTAACGTTTCGATAAAGGGTGCTATGGGCTGAGATCCCCCAGTAGTACGCATGTTCACTACTTGATCTCCAAAGACTTTGGCCAAAGCCTTTTTTAAAAATAATCCGGTCGGGGAATCGATCGATGTTCTGAAGGGTGCCGACCCGACCCGATATTGAAACGAAGCCATTTTGGAATAGGTTTTCCGCTCTTCTTCGGTGGGAGTCGAACTGATCAGATGGTATCCACAATCTTTGATGTGGGCCTTCAGAAGTTCCATAAGGTGAATTCCGTCAGATTCCGGGACCAATCGCATATCAATTTCGGCAATCACCTCTGAAGGTATGATAGTCCGTACCTCATCGCCTACCCATGCCGAACGCAGTCCCCTGATATTGAGTGAGGGATACTGTAAGGACTCTTGATAACTATCGCCGATCGCATCAGGTTTGGCGATACCCAGTTGTAACTTGATACTGTCCAGATTTTCAGGAATATCGTTTAGGACTTCTTTTTCAGCAGCCGATAGTTCTATTCCGTCATAAAAGCCGGGCAGGGTTACCTTACCGTTTTTATCTTTTAAACTACCCAATACTTTGGAGGCTTCAAAAATAGGGTTGGGTGCAAAGTTGCCATATTGACCGCTATGTAGGGGGTATCTCGCCCCAAAGAACCTGATGGTGGCGGTTGCGATTCCTCTGGCACCATAGGTAAGGGTGGGTAGGTTTGATAAATGACGGGTGCCATCCATAATCAAAAGCATGTCCGCTATGAGTAGTCCTTGATGGTCGGTAACGGCTTTGGCAAGGTGGGGAGAGCCCATTTCTTCCTGATAATCCATAATGACCTTGACGTTGAAGCCGGGTTTCCGATTTAGTTCCTGCATGACCTGTAATGCACTGATGAAGGACATCGCGGGTCCTTTGGAGTCTGACGCAGAGCGGGCAAAAATCCTCCAATCCGGGTCGTATTCGTTTCTTAGTTTCTCGAAATCCAACAATTTCCAGTTGGTGCCTTCCTTCTTTTTCAATACTGCCTGGAACGGATTCGGTTGATCCCATTCGGTACTATCCGCCGGCTGTCCGTCAATTTGTAAATAAAAAAGGACTGTCTTCTCAGAGGTATGATTTTTTTTCTCGGCAAGGAGCAGAGGGGCGCCTTCGGTTGTAATAATTTGAGTTTCAAAACCAAGTTCGTCAAAAGTTTGTTGGCACCATCTCAAATTGGCTTCGACCTGTTGGGGAAAATGACCGTCGTTGGGAATCTCAAGGAAGGACTTCAATTCGAAGACGGCGTCGGAAAATTTATCGACGGCGGCACGTTCAATTGCTTCCTTGGACAAAGACTGCGTGTGTACCGCATGGCTCAAAAGGAACAGTATGGCCGTAACAAATAATAGGCTGGTGTTACGAAGGGCTATCATTGATTTTCAATGTTTTCAGTCCCCATGGGATTTCCATAAAGAAAAGATGTTTTGAGTAAATCTACAGATGCTGAAGAACTCCCGACATAGAGCTCATGAACCATCTCCTCGATTTTCCAGGTGTTTTCGCCCTCGCTATAATAGGCCAAGTCCTTGGTCGCCACCTTCAGCTCAACTTCCTTGCTTTCCCCTTTTTTCAAAGGTATTTTTTTAAAGGCCCTCAATATCTTGACCGGCCTGTCGATGTTTGAATTGGCAAAACCTACATAGGCCTGCACTATTTCCTCACCGTCCCGCTCACCGATATTGGAAATCGTTACCGAAACCGAAAGGCTGTCGACCTCCTTTGCATTGGGGGTATTCACCCTTAGGCTGTCGTAGGCAAACTGTGTATAGCTTAGACCATATCCAAAGGGATACGCGGTTTTGGACCCTTTCTTATCAAAAAGTGTATACCCGTGATAATACCCATATTCAAGTGATTCGGCGAAAGGGTCGAATTCCGGTAGGTCCGATTTTCGTTCGGGGATTATGAAGGGAAGCTTGCCGCTTGGATTGACCTTACCGAATAAGACGTTGGCAAGTGCGTTACCGCCTTCCATACCCGCGTACCAGGCGTACAGTATTGTGGGAACCTCATTTTTCCAATTCTCCATAATAACGGCACTCCCTGCCACGATCGCCACTACGGTATTCGAATTCGCTGCTGCCAGCGCCTTGATCATCGCTTCATCGTCTGTCGATAAGGTCAACTCGAACCGGTCTCCGCCACGGCCTCCGCTAACCTCTTCCGCCTTTAACCCTTTTTGTGAATCGGGATCGATTACGATATATTCCCCTTCGTCCTTTTTGGTATATCCCGCAAGGATCACAACGGCATCTGCCTCCGCAGCTTTTTTCTTGGCCTCCTCGAGGTCCGCGCCATCGGAAAACGAAACTGTTCCACCATTCTTTTCAACAAATGCCCGGATGCCCCGGTAGGGGGTGACGACGTAGGGTGCATTCACGTTGCTACTGCCTTCGTCACCGGTGTTTTCCAGGTCGGCGATGCGACCTATGACCGCTATTTTTTTGCCTCGCGCGGAAAGGGGCAACAGGGACTCATTTTTTAAAAGTACCATGCCTTTTTCGGCAACTTCCATAGCCAACGCTACATTCTTTTCCGCTGCCTTGACCTCTTCGGTGTACTTCATAGGGTCTTTTGCCAGCGCATAAGTAAGCTTGGTGCGTAGAATTCGGGTAACCATGGTATCGATGCGTTTCTCGCTTATATTCCCATCATTTAGTGCCTGTTGGATGGTGTTTCGGTAAACTGAATTTACGGGCATCTCTACATCCATTCCTGCTCGCACTCCTTTTACCCCTTCACGCAATCCCCAAAGCCAATCGGAACTGACGAAACCTTCAAACCCCCAGTCTTCACGAAGGATTTTCTCCAATAAGTATTTGTTGTGTCCACAATATTCTCCCCTAAATCGGTTATACGCACTCATGACCGACGCAGCCTTGCCTTCCTGCACTACCTTTTTGAATTGTGGTAGATATACTTCCCGTAGCGTTCTTTCGTCCATGGTGGCATCGATATAAAAACGGGCATTTTCGACATTATTGACCGCAAAGTGCTTTGGTGTCGACATGACATTATGCCGTTGCAGGTTCTTGGTGTAGGCCTTTCCCAATTCGCCGGATAGAAAAGGATCTTCCCCGTAGGACTCCTGCGCACGCCCCCAACCGGGATGCCTAAGGATGTTGATGCAGGGAGAGCCGCTGTAATTGGCGCCATTTGCCCTTATTTCCATACCTACTACGTCTGCCACACGTGCCTCAAGGGAAATATCCCAACTGGCGGCTCTTGCAATGGCCACGGGAAAACAGGTATTACCCTTGCCGACCACTGCGCCACGAGGGCCGTCGGAAAAAACAAAAGGTGGAATCCCAAGGCGTTCGTTTCTTCCACTATGAATGTGGGGAAACTTTTTGGCAACAAAGATATTGGTCAAAAATTTGGAGTAAACATTAAAGGTACCCTCTCCGGTCATTTGATCTACTTTTTCATCCAAGCTCATTTGAGAGACCAAATCTTTGGCTAAGGAATCAATTTGCCCTTTGGTCCGAATATCGGCAAAAGTTTCCTCTTCGACCTTTACATCGTACACTGTATAATTTAAATAAATCACTGCCCAAATCACGAGGCCCAAAAGGAGCAACAAAAGAAAAAATCCGATGAACTTTGAGATTTTCCTTAGGGTCTTCATGGGGTTGGTTTTTCGCTGTTCACGGCCTTGTTTTATATCTTTGCAATAAGAGGGAAGAAGTTCCTTATTTCGTGTTAATTCTGCTCCAAATGAGTAAAAACGTCATTTTAGACTTGTCTAAAATTTATTTTCAATTATCTAATAATCAGCTTATTGTTTTTAGTTATATAATTTTAAGCTTCCAACTTATAAAAAACGGCATGTAAAGGAGTGTTTTCACTCCTGATCTTGCAATATTTTTATTTCGTCGCGTAATTTTGCAGCGAGCATAAAATCCAATTCTTTGGCTGCTTTCTCCATTGATTTTCTTTTTTCCCGAATTAGTTTTTCTATTTGTTCCTTAGTCAAATATTCAAGATCTGGTTCCGCGGCGCGTAGTTCCTCTTTTTGATAATGATAGGTCGAAACCGAGTTCTTGGCGAGCGCACTATCCAAGCTTTTATTCAATGCCATTGGTGTAATATTGTGCTCGTGATTATAGGCGATCTGCTTCTCTCTTCGGTAGGTGGTTTCATCGATTGTCTTTCTCATACTCTCGGTAATCGTATCGGCGTACATGATCGCTTTTCCGTTAAGGTGTCTTGCAGCCCTTCCAACGGTTTGGGTCAACGAACGGTTGCTCCTCAAAAAACCTTCTTTGTCCGCGTCCAAAATGGCAACAAGGGAAACCTCTGGCAAATCGAGTCCCTCCCGCAGTAGATTCACCCCTATCAAAACATCGAAAATTCCTTTGCGAAGATCTTGCATGATTTCGACCCGTTCCAACGTATCGACATCGCTGTGAATATAACGGCAACGTATATTGATTCTATCCAAATATTTCGCCAATTCTTCCGCCATCCGTTTGGTCAAGGTCGTCACTAAGGTGCGTTCATCTTTTTCGACCCGTTGCTGTATTTCTTCTACCAAGTCGTCTATTTGGTTCAAACTGGGCCGTACTTCGATTATCGGATCTAAGAGTCCGGTTGGGCGAATCACCTGTTCCGCGTAGACACCTTCGCTTAGTTTGAGCTCATAATCCGCGGGTGTTGCACTTACATAAATGACTTGGTTCTGTAATGCCTCGAATTCCTCGAATTTCAAGGGGCGGTTGTCCATGGCCGCAGGTAATCGAAATCCGTAATCCACCAGATTCACCTTTCTTGAGCGGTCCCCACCGTACATGGCGTGTACTTGGGGAATGGTAACATGGCTCTCATCAATAATCATTAAATAGTCGTCGGGAAAGTAATCCAACAAACAGAAGGGACGGGTTCCGGGAGCCCGGCCGTCAAGATAGCGAGAGTAGTTTTCGATTCCCGAACAATACCCTAATTCACGAATCATCTCCAAATCAAAATTCGTTCTTTCCTCAAGCCGCTTGGCCTCCAGAGGTTTCCCTATCTCCTTGAAGTAATCTACTTGTTTTACCAAGTCATCCTGAATTTGGTGTATGGCATTCTGCAAGACCTCTTGGGAGGTCACGAACATGTTCGCCGGATAGATGTTGAGACTCTCGTAAACCTCGATCACATTGTTGTTAAAGGGATCAAATGCCTCTATTTCCTCTACTTCGTCCCCAAAAAAATGAATTCTGAACGCATGATCGGCGTAGCCTGGAAATACGTCCACCACGTCGCCCTTCACCCTGAAATTTCCATTTCGAAAGTCTGCTGTGGTCCTTGAGTAAAGACCTTGTACCAGTTGGTGCAGGAATTTTGTTCGTGCGATGACCTGGTCTTTTTTTATGCTGATGACATTTTTCTGAAATTCGATAGGGTTTCCAATACCATACAGACAAGAGACCGATGCCACGACCAACACATCCCTACGACCCGATAAAAGTGAGGAAGTTGTACTCAGACGCAGTTTTTCGATATCCTCATTAATCGAAAGATCTTTTTCGATATAGAGTCCGGAAGTAGGGATAAAAGCCTCCGGTTGGTAATAATCGTAATAAGAAACGAAATATTCTACCGCGTTTTCCGGAAAAAACTGCTTGAATTCGGAGTAGAGTTGGGCGGCCAACGTCTTATTATGAGCTAATACCAGCGTGGGTCTTTGAGTCTGTTCCACCACATTGGCGACCGTAAAGGTCTTACCGGATCCGGTGACTCCCAGAAGGGTTTGGTACCTTTCCCCGTCCTCGATACCATCCACCAATTGTTTGATGGCTTCCGGCTGGTCCCCCGTAGGTTCGAATTCTGAGACGACCTTGAATTTCATAATACCTCTGCTATGATTAAAAATTATTATCCAACGCCCCAAAAATACAAAAAGCACCCGTGCTTTGGATAGGGGACTTGGATTAATTGGGAACCACGATTTGGGTTAACTTCGGACTCAACCCTCGCCATTTTCGAATAGAATGCGTATCTTCAATACGAGACAGACTAGAAGTACAGTTAAAAATCAAAACGTATACCAATTAACTCTTTGCCTATGAAGAATAAAAGAGGGTATAATGGAGTGATTGTGGTCTGTCTCCTGTCCGCATTGTTCAGCCATACACTACATTCCCAAGACTTACTGAACCGAAGAAACGATCGTTTTCCCTACGTTCCCGGAAAAATCATCTCTTATTCAGATGCCGGTTATAAGGGAACGGTGTATATTAATGAGGAGGTACTTCCCGCGAAACTCGGAACCAAATCGAAAGTGGATTTCCTTCGATACAATGCCTATTTAGATCGTATGGAAATTAAGAAGAAGGGGGAAATGCATTATTTAGGTGACTTCTTGGATACGCCCGTTCATTTCACCGGAACTGGTAAAACCTATCAGTATCTGCGTTTTAAGGATAAGAATGAGGTTAAAAACGGGTATTTTGTGCTTGTTCATCGGGGTACCAATGTATCCCTATGGCTGAAGGAACGCATTATCCTTGCTCCCGAGGTAAAGCAACGCACGAGTTTTGATACGTATAAACCGCCCACCTTCAAACGCCTAAAAGATCAGTTTTATTTGGTGGCAGCAGCTAATCCGGCGCAACCTATACCCAGTAGGAAAAAACAATGGGTACGCTTTTTTTCAAAGTTTGATAAGGATATCGAAACCTTCATAAAACAGAATACGATGGATGTCGGGAACAGGGAAGACCTCATACGGATCGTTCAATATATAGATCAATAGCTTATCTTTTTAGGGTGAAGTGACCTTTGATTTCCTTATTGCTGAAGGAGATGGCACGGTACCAATAATCGGATTCCGGTAAGGGTTGTCCATTAGAATTACCGTTCCAGCCTTGGGATGTGGGATCGATTTGCGCCAAAAGTACCCCGTACCTATCAAAAATAAAGATTTTTTCTACATTTATTTCACCGCTCCCCCCAAGTGGCACAAACTGCCAAAAATCGTTGATACCATCTCCATTGGGCGTAAAGAACAACGGAAAGTTCTTCGCGGTCAACTCTCTTTCTACCGTTCTTTGGGCTGTGCCGCAACCGAATTTGTCCCGTACGAATACCATACGTTCGCCATCGGGTACGTTTTCAAACACGGGACTATCTTGATAGGGGCCATTTTCAAAATCCAAGGCATATTCATAATCCCCTCCACCACTGGCTTCGATGGTGATGCGAATGCCCGTGGCCTGCCGGATTACCTGCACCGAATTGATAGTAGGGGGATTGGAGAAGACTACCCGAAACTCCTTGGAGCTGCTACATTCGACCGTACTTCCAAACTCGTTTACGTTATTGTAGGCTTCCGAACGGTATCTTCCTATGTCCTCCAGTGCGACCTCCCTACTTTCCGAAAGTAGGGTTTCGGAACCATCAGCTTCTATTTGAAACCAACGAAATCCGCTAGCCAATGCCTCATTGGTTACTACGGTTGGGAGGTTTTCAGCACAGATACCCACAATATCCGGGATATCGTTCAAGGGAGCGTTTAGGGAACAGTCTACCGTGGGTACGCCGGTAGTGAAGCGTTCAGGGGTGCAGGAAGAGGCACTGCCGATATCGTTGTAGGGTATGATCGTTACATAGATATCCTGATCTAATGGAAATTCTTCTTGGGGTCGATATTCCAGCACGTTGCCGACGTCAAAATCATCGATTACTTCGGAGCCTCCTACAGTGGTTCCGATGGTAATACGATATCCTGTAGCGGTCGGGGCATAGTTCCAACGGATTGCAGTGTCCACATTGATGCCGGTCGCGTTGTTCGGTGGATCGCTCAATGAAGTGCAGGTTGGGGGGGTGGTAACCTCGACAGTTGTAAATACCTCTACCTGGCAAACCAGTAGCTGTTGATTTTCGAGGAACATACTTATGGTTACGTAGATAGGTATACCATCGGGCAAACCTACCTCTGGCGTAAAGGAGTTGGTGAGTCCCGCTGATCGTTGATTTAATATGTCCGTTCCACCGGGAGTGGTTCCCAAGGAAATAAGATAGCCAAAAATCCCATTCACCGAATTCCAAGTGATAGTCGGGTTAACGGGTACTTCCGTAGCCCCATTGATAGGATAGGTCAATTGTGGACATTCTTGCGCCTGTGTAATGACTCCAATCAAAAGTCCGAATGTGAAGAGCATTCCTTTTAGCATATCGCAACGTTTCCAATTAGCGTTTTAGGGTAAAATGCCCTTGAATTTGATCCTGATCTTCAAAAATGGCTTTATACCAATAGTCCGAGGAAGGTAAGGGCGTTCCGTTGAGATTTCCATCCCAACCCCTATCGTCAGGGTTTAGCTGAATTATAAAATTCCCCATTCTATCAAATAGATAGATTGTTTCAATGGCAATCTCCCCAATTTCAGGAGGGGGACTGAATTGCCAAAAGTCATGGACACCATCTCCATTCGGGGTGAAAAAATTTGGGAAGGCCTCCGAAAGGGCATATTGTAGGCTGTTTGCGGAGACAACACAACCGAGATCCTTGTCCCTTACATAAACCATGTTATTTCCCGATGGTACATTGTTGAAAACGTTACTATCCTGATAAGGTCCATCCACATTATTCAACGCATATTCATAATCCCCTGAACCACTAGCGTTTACGGTTAGTTGTACCGATTCGTTACCAGTTTGGGAATCAATCGAGTTGATTGTAGGGGGGGCGACAATTTCGAGTACAAAATCCTGTTGCGTAGGACAGGCCGTATTGGCCCCGTCCGGGTCTGAAAAATTAATAGCCTCCAATCGATATCTTCCTTCCTGAGTAAGTGTAACTTGGTCGGAATTGGATAGAAGTTCCAACTCTGAGCCGTCGTTGGGGGATAAGCGTACCCAACGGAATTGATCGGCTACCGCATCCGTCGAAAGAACGGTGGGCAAATCATTGGAACAAACCCTGAAGCTGTTCGGGAATTCTAGTTCGGGTCTCAGATCCTGTACCAATTCGTTGGTATTGCCATCAAAAAAAGGCCCACAGCCCTGTATGGTGGAGAATGATTCCTGAAGGCAGCCGATGGCATCCCCTCCGGCATTAAAAGGTACTATCGTTACGTAAATCGTACTGTTCGCTTCAAAATCGATGACCGTGATCTGGTTGGTACTATAGACCGCTCCGGAGACAACATTGTTTTCAAAAGGAGAGGTTCCTATAAAAAGCCTATAGCCGATTGCATCGGGTACTTCCTCCCAACTTAAATCGGGTGTCAGTGGTACGTTGGTTTCTCCGTTGAATGGCGTAATGAGTCTACTACATCCAGGCAGCTCTACCATTTCCCCTGTCATGAAGCTAAAAGTAGGGCAAATGACCGGGGCAGGACCGTTTTCATTTCGTGGAATGATTTGTACAAAAATCTCCTCTTCCAAAGGAAGATTCCCCGGGGGGTCGAACGAAGTCACATTTCCAACGTCCTGCGTGGGAACAATTTCACCCCCCCCCTGTGTAGTACCGATATTGATTGAATATCCTGTGGCCTTTGGAACATATTCCCAGGAAATAATCGCCTCTTGGTTTACATCGATGGCGTTATCCATGGGGGTGTTAATGGTAGCACATCCGGGGGCTACAAGCACCTCTTCCGTCGAAAATGACCCTAGGGCACAATCGATATCAGGCCTATTGAAAAAAAACAAGGTAATGGTGATGTAGAGCGTACGGTTTTCCGGCAATCCTACTGGTGGGGAATAGGTGGTTGCATTACCTACCGATATTCTATCGGCCCATTCCGTACCACCCGGGGTTTCGCCAATAGAAATCAGATAGCCATTGACCCCATCGACGGGTTCCCAAGAAATATCGCTTTCGACCAAAACGTTTTCGTCGCCTGGTATCGGACTGGTCAAGTTGGTACAATCTTGACCATAGCCCGCTAGTACCAGTAGTACTAGGGCTATCAATAGTAGTTCTCTTTTCATCGCAAATCAGTCTTCTAAGATACTAAAAGTCTATCTTTCGCGGGCAAAACGATCTTTAAATTCCCTAATGGTATCGATGTTCCACCCAAACCAATCGCTAACATTGGTTGATCGGGTACCTTGGGAAGCTTTTCCTGTAGAATGTTAACTTCCATAAAAGTTTACATAATAACATACCTGCTATCCCTGCATGCATCCGGCAGGCTGTGCAAAAAGGACAAACTAGTTTCGCTCTATGATGTTGTGTGAGAAAAAAGGATTTCCAGCTATCGGCCATTGTTCATCCTCTTGAAAGAGGATTTCTGCCATTCGATATCCGCTCCCTGCAGTTTATAGATCTCGCCTTTTCAATAAGGCATACGAGAAGTAAACGAAAACGGCTGTCCAAACCAGGACAACCAGTATTTCATACCATTGTACATGGTAGTCAAGGGAAAGCTTTTCCCCGATTTGGTCTGCCACCGTCTTTACCGCACCCAAGCGGGTAAAGGGTTCCTTAATGAGGTTGGACATCGATTCCAAGGGAAAAAAGTTTTTGATTTGATTGGCAGTTTCCCATGACATTACTTTCCATCCCAATAAACCGAAAACCAGCTGTTCCAATATGAGCCAAAGGATCAAAAAACCCAATGCGAATGCCGACCTTTTGACCAAAATGCCCAGAAATAGGCAAAAAGAGAAGAAACCGACCAACTTCACAAAAAAGGCCAATATGAATTCCAAATCGGAAAAAATGATGGCTATTTCGTTATAATCGGAATACAGTAGTCCCAAAACCAATGAGACAATAAAGACAAAGACGGTCGAAATTAGCGCAAAGGACACAACCGTCAAAAATTTTGAAAGAATAAACTCTTTTTTCGAAAGGCCGTCGATCAGGTTCTGTTTAATGGTTTTGTTGCTGTATTCGTTCGCCATCATCGAGACAATGACAATTGCTAGGAAAAGTTTGAAAATTGCGGCAACGAAGCTATTGAAATGCCATATATAAGGAAAATTGAAGATACCTTGTTCGGCTAAATGGAACTTAACGGGTCCAATGTCAAATTTGATGGCCGCTACCAAAGCAATTGAGGTAAGCAATACGAAATAGGAAATGATCAGTATTTTACTGGTCCTATTGTTCCAAAGCTTAATGAATTCTATTTGTAGTAAACGTATCATTTATCGGTCGTCGTTAGTTGGTTTGGGTTTTGGTCAGGGTCAGGAATTGTTCCTCAAGGCTTTCCTTGCGTTTTACGAGATGAGAGAGAAGAATTTCTTTTTCAAAGAGTGCCTTGTTGAGGTCCTCGGCCTTCATTTCCTCTCTGAGGAAGGCGGTGATCAGACCGCTTTCGACCTTTATTTCCCCGAAACTGGCGTTTCCTTGAAGGTATTTGAGCAGCGCTTCCTCCTGGGAGGTTTTTAGCTCGAAGAAACCGTGGCTTGCCAACATCCCGTCGACCCTGCCCGAATAAAGCTTTTCGCCTTTCCTAAGGATTACCACATGGCTACAAACCTTTTCTACCTCATCCAGCAAATGCGATGCAAGAAGGATCGTAGTACCTTGGGAAGCTATTTTTTTTATGATTTCCCTTATTTGGTGGATGCCTTGGGGGTCAAGTCCGTTTGTCGGTTCGTCTAATATCAGGATTTCAGGATCGTTCAAAAGGGCCGAAGCTATCGCGAGGCGTTGTTTCATTCCTAGCGAGTAGGTGCGAAACTTACTGTCCTTGCGCTCCAAAAGTCCCACCAGTTCCAATTTTTCCTCTACTTTGTCGTCGGAAACTTCCTTGATTTTACATACCAATTTCAGGTTCTGTACCGCAGTCATATAGGGGTAAAAGTTGGGTCTTTCAATAATTGCCCCCACTTTCTTCAAGGCATCATGGGTAGAGGTGGCACCATCAAACCAAGAAAATGTCCCGGAAGTCCGGTTGACTACGTTTAAAACGATGCCCAGCGTCGTCGATTTACCGCTCCCGTTAGGCCCCAAGATACCGTATACGTTTCCTTTTTCTATTTGGAACGATAAGTCTTTGACGGCAGTAAGTGCCCCGAATTTTTTCGTGAGATTATTGACAGAGAGTATGGTTTGCAAAATAGCGATGCTTTTAGAAGGTTGCTGTTAACTTGACGAAGAAACCTTAGATTTGTTACAGCACTGGTATAAATTTAAAGAGAGAATATGACCGATGAAAGATTAATGTCGAAGAAAAAGCCCGCTTATCCCATCAGCGAACGGCTCGATGTGTACCTTGGCCAATATAATCGCAAGATAGAGATACCTATATTTTATGATGATTTATTGCGGTTTTCCGGGTCGGTAGTGGTCTATGATAACGATGATGAGGATACTCTTTGGGTACGGGTGTATTATTCCGACACGGAACGGGTAGAAATCGACCAGAGCTTAAAGAAAGTGTATTCCATTCTTCACTCCGACGGTAGCAATCGCATCAATCCATATCTGAACGTAGATGCCGTCGACTACTGCACCTTTGGAAATTCCAAACCATTTCGTATTAAAATCAGGAATATCCTAAACGACAACTTCACCTATTTTTACGTTAAAAAGACCGATGCTTCAAGAGTGTACGGGCTTGAGTTGGAGCATATGCTTTCGCCCTACAATCTCAACTTTTTGGTGTACAAGGATACCCTTATCGAAGAGCATATCGCGGGTATTCCCGGGGACGTATTCATTAAGGATTTTTTGCCCAAATGCTCTGAATCCGAAAAGGCCCAATTAGCGAAAGAGTTTGTAAAGTTCAACGAGCGTTGTATGATTCGTCTATTGGGCGATATGCGTTCCTATAATTACGTAATCGTACCGGTAATTGATTTTGACCATGTTGTTTATCAGATACGGGCCATCGATTTCGACCAGCAGTGTTTTGAGGGAAAGCTAAAGGTATACCGCCCCCAATTTTTCAAGGAAAACTACTTGATGGTCGAATTGGTGCGAAGCAAACTTCAAAAGCATTCCGTAAACCAATACAAGGTCGAAGAACGGTCTATTGTGGCAAAGCGTATACTGAGCTCGGGAAATCGAATTAAGAAGTTGAGGGAAATCTGTAAACGGGACGATATATCCAACAAGGAGAACATCGATCTTCTCAAAATGCAGATTTATGACCTTACGCTGGATATAAACTTTAAAAAATGCCAAAAAATGGGGGAGATCTTAGATCTGGCCCTTGATTTCGTAAAGCGAAATTATGAGGGCGTCAGTATGCGACAGATTATAGAACGAAAATTCTAGAAACCCGGGGTGCACTCCCTAAAGCAAGCTCCTTTGTTCCAAAAATACACTAAAGAATTCCGCTATAATATCCAATTGGCCGTTCCCGTCATCATGGGGATGTTGGGCCACACCTTTGTCGCCTTTGCCGATAATGTGATGGTGGGCCAATTGGGTACGGCAGAGTTGGCGGCGGTCTCTTTGGGAAATAGTTTCGTATTTATTGCAATGTCTTTGGGAATCGGCTTCTCTACCGCTATTACCCCACTGGTTGCCGAGGCCGATGGTGCGGGAAACCCAGCATCGGGAAAAAGCGCCCTAAAGCATGGTCTAGTGCTCTGTGCTCTCTTGGGTCTGTCACTTTTCGTGCTCATATTATGTTGTAAGCCGTTGATGTATTACATGAAACAGCCACCGGAAGTAGTGGAACTCGCCATGCCCTATTTAGACCTGGTGGCTTTCTCGTTGGTACCTTTGATTATCTTTCAGGCATTCAAGCAGTTTTCAGAAGGATTGTCCCAGACCAAATACCCCATGTACGCGACCATAATCGCCAATGTGGTCAATATTGTTCTTAACTATCTTTTAATATTCGGTTCGTTCGGATTCCCGAAGTTGGGAATTGTCGGGGCGGCGATCGGAACCTTGGTTGCAAGAATATTGATGGTGGGCTATATCTGGTTTTTGCTAAGCAGTAAACATAAATTTCACGACTATGTGACGGCCTTTAATTTTAGGAAAATTGAAAAGAAGGTGATGCGGACGATCATTGGTCTTGGCTTTCCCTCGGCACTTCAAATGTTTTTCGAGGTGGCCATTTTTACTGTCGCTATTTGGCTCAGCGGGGTATTGGGAAAGAATGCCCAAGCAGCGAATCAAATTGCCCTGAATCTCAGTAGCATGACCTTTATGTTCGGAATGGGCCTGGGAGTCGCCGCCATGGTGCGGGTAGGGAATCAAAAGGGATTGCAAAATTTCCCTGACCTACGGCGTATCGCCCAATCGATTTTTTTACTGACTTTCCTGATCGAAATTGTTTTTGCTACCCTATTCCTTATCGGTAGAAATTGGTTCCCCACCTTATATCTTGATGTAAACGACGCAATTAATTTGGCCGATAACACCGAGGTGATCTTTCTTTCGGCACAGTTGCTGTTCGTAGCGGCATTCTTCCAAATCAGCGATGGAATACAGGTTGTCGTTCTAGGTGCTCTACGTGGACTACAGGATGTAAAGATCCCGACCCTGATTACTTTCATCGCGTATTGGATAATCGGTTTTCCGATATGTTATTATCTTGGATTACATACCGAACTAAAAAGTATAGGAATATGGATCGGGCTTTTGACCGGGCTCAGTGCATCGGCCATTATGTTGTATCTTCGATTTAATTATTTGACCAAAAGCTTGATTGCCGATAGCCAATAAGCTAAAAGAAAAATCGAATATGGAGCTACCGAAATTTTTGTTGGGCGATAACACCGACTATCCAACGGCCATTTTTATAGTACATACCGAATACCCCCGCTTTGTGATCAACCTTGAAAACGATGAGGTCGAATGGTTGGAGGATTTCAGTAGGGAAGATGAAAACGAACTGGAAACCGAAGCGGGGAATTTGATACAGCAGGCAACCGATTTTTATGACCGAGAGGTGTCCCGTTACGAAGAATAGGTGATATGCTGGAAGAGCTGATTAGATATGACAAGGAGCTTTTTCTTTATCTCAATAAGCTGGGCAGCCCTGCTTGGGATGGCTTTTGGCTGCTGATAACCAATAAGATAAGCCTTGTTTCCTTGATGCTTTACGCCGTGTTGCTCTATCTTGCCTATCGCAAATTCGGGCCCAAAAAGCTGTTGGTACTTCTCGTGGGTATTGTCCTTATGATTCTTATAACGGACCAATTGGCCAATTTTTTCAAATACGGGGTGCAGCGTCTTCGACCGTGTCATGATTCCGATGTGAATACAAGCATGCGGTTGGTAAAAGACTACTGTGGGGGTCAATTCGGATATTTTTCCGCCCACGCTTCCAACACGATGGCAGTAGCGATTTTCTTTAGTGTTTTGTTGAGTTCGAAATTCCGTTATATAGGAATTTTCTTGGTATTTTGGGCGTTTTTGGTAGCCTATAGCAGAATCTATATCGGCGTACATTTTCCCTTGGATGTACTTACAGGAGTCGGAATAGGCGCTATTTTTGGCTGGTTGTTTGCAAAGTTGGTTATATTTGCACTTGATAGATAAGCCATTACCCCACTTCAGAGGACTACCTTGATCATGAATGATGAGCCGATGCCGGAAGCTATGGTATGACCGTCAACTATGATGAATATCAATAGATGAAGTACCCCCTATGATATCCAATATCAGGTATTGGTTTTTGTTGTTTCTAGTTCTTCTGGTATACATTGCCGGAATGTTCGCAACATTATTCGAAAACGATTCCGCACAGTTTGCCACCATGGCGATGCGGATGGCTCAGGAAAACGACTTTTTAAACCTCTATAAAGGGCCAGAGGAGTATCTCGACAAGCCGCATATGCATTATTGGCTGGCGGCCCTTTCCTTTAAAATTTTTGGAATTTTTGACTGGGCTTATCGCCTTCCGGCTATCTTGGCGATACTTTTTGGCGGCTATAGCTGTTATGGTTTGGGAAGTTTGTTATATAATAACAATACGGGCAAACTTGCAGCCTTGATTTTTTTAACCTGCCAGACTATTGTACTATCGGTAATTGATGTGCGTACCGATGCGGTGTTGACCGGCTTCGCTATTTTTTCAATCTGGCAATTGGCCGCTTACATCGAAACCAGATCCGTCAAGAATATTATCCTAGGGGCTTTTGGGGCCGGTGTTGCATTTTCTACCAAAGGACAAATTGCTTTAGTGGTCATCGGGCTTCCCATATTATGTCATTTGGCCTATACCCGAAAATGGATTCGATTACTGAATTGGAAGGTACTTATCGCCCTCTTGGTTTTTAGTATCGCCATTACCCCAATGCTTTACGCTTATTACCACCAGTTTGATTTACATCCAGAGAAAATTATTCGCGGTAGGGGCGAACGAAGCGGTATCTTCTTCATATTCTGGGAGCAAAGTTTTGAACGTATGAGCGGGGAAGGTATCGGAAAGAACAGCAGTGATTACTTCTTTTTCTTTCACACCTTCCTTTGGGTATTTTTACCATGGACGGTCATAGGTCTTTTCGCTTTGTGCAGCAGAATAAAAACGTTGGTGAAACTGCGATTCGCCTTTAAACCGAATTATGAGTTTCTGACCTTGGGGGGCATCATATTGATTTTTATACTAATCAGTTTTGCCCAGTTCAAGCTACCCCACTACCTGAACATCACGATGCCCTTGTTCTCCGTATTATCCGCCTCTTATCTCTATAGCCTCTACAGGTTTACGAAAAGAAAAACCATCAAATGGGTTCTTGGAATTCAATATTTTGTTTTAGCAGTGGTTTTTGTTGCTTCCGTATTGATTTGTTTTTTTGTTTTTAAATTCGAGAATCCACTTAATTATATTTGGACGACTGCCTTGATTCTATTGGCCATTTTCTATAGTCTTAAACAGGAGGAGTACTATTTACGCATTATCACGGTGTCGGTGATTAGTTCGCTTTTACTAAACGCGGTTTTGAATTTCCATTTTTATCCCAATCTCTTAACGTATCAGGCGGGTAGCGAAATGGCCAAGGTAGTGGCTGAAAACGATATTCCCGTAGACAGGATTTACAAACTGTCCGAACGCTATACCTGGGCCCTTGATTTCTATAATAGGCGCCCCGTTATACTATCTTCCATAAAAGACATACAAAATAAGAGGAACATTTGGGTTTATGCTACCTCCATGGAGTTGCGGGAACTCAATAATTTGGGTTTTGATTGGGACCGTCAATTCACTAAAGACCAGTTTAGGATTACCCGCTTACAGGGAAAGTTTCTAGATCCGTCCACCAGAAAAAAAGTGGTGGAGAAAATGCACTTGATCCATATTTACTGATCAATTATCAAATTCCGGTGCGACTTAGTGGTCCTTCAAGAAACGGTCTCTTTTGTTTTGGTGGTCAACTCCGGTTTTTTAAAGTGGTAGCCGATTCCAAGTAACGATACAAAGGCGGTGATGAGAAAGAAAACCATACTAATACCTACGGAGGTATTTTCCGCTAAGCCGAACAGCTGGGCTCCGTAAAAGAAAGTTACCTCACGGCTTCCGATACCTCCTATGGTCAAGGGTATTACCGACACCATCGACGAAACCAGAAAAATAAAAAGATATGCCACCGTTTGCAAAGAGATGGAAAGTGCTTTTAGAATGAACCATGCGCTTATCAATTGTGCTAGCTGAACCAATGCCGAACAGGCGAATGATTTCCAGAAAACAGGTAGTGTATCTTTAAAAAAAGTTTTGTTTACCCACCAGAAAACAACGATAGAAAACAAACCCAACAATCCTACAAGAGGTTTGAACCTGGCCAGCGATTCGTCGTGTAGGAGCGTTGCCAATACGCAGGCATAGACGAATAGCAGCAACAATCCGCTTAGGCGATCTAGTAGCAAAACCGCTACCACCCGTTTGGTCTTTACCTTAAATTTTTGTTTAATGACATATCCCTTATATGCATCGCCCCCTATTCCCCCCGGTAAAAAAAGGTTGTAGAACATCCCCAAAAGGTACAGCTTCAAATTACTGATATGACTTAAGTAAATCTGAAGCTGATAGAGGTATAGGTTCAAGCGAAAAGCAGCGATGATTTTGGAAAGTACGAAGAAAAGAAGGGCCAGCGCCAAAAACTGCGGTCGGGTTTTCTTGAGTACATCGACCACATCGATCAAATCGATTTTGGTAAATATAAAGTAGAGCAAGGCGACACTGATAAGAATCTTGGCCGCCGTGACCAGTTGTTTACGATATGCTGCCACCTACGCTCACTTTTTTGATTCGGTAGGGTCGTTTATTTTGGGATTCGTAGTAGGTACGGATCAGAAGTTCCATAACGATGCCTATGGTAAATAACTGTATGCCGGCCAGTATGAACATCAGACCAAAAATTAGCAAGGGCCTAGTCCCGATATCCTGACCCAGATAGAATTTAATGAACAGCAAATAAATATTGATAAAAATCCCAATCAATATCAGTAGGAAACCAAAAATCCCGAAGAGGTGTATGGGCCGTTGAAAATACTTTCTGATGAAGAGCAATAGCATCATATCCGCTACTACTTTGAAAACCCGTTCCAGGCCATATTTAGAGACCCCTGCATGCCTTGCGTGATGCTTTACGGGTACCTGTTTGATTTGTGCCCCTTCCAAATAGGCCAGAAGATTTATGAAACGGTGCATTTCACCATATAGGTTCAATTCTTTAGCGATGTCCTTAGTGAATACCTTCAGGGCGCAACCATTGTCCTTGATGTCCATTTTGGTAACGCGACGCACCAGAAAATTGGCAATTTTCGAAGGTATCTTTTTTACGAACGAATCTTTCCGCTTTTGGCGAATGCCAGTCACTACATCATAGTCGTCGTTCACTGCAAATTCCAACATATCGGGAATATCGCTCGGATCGTTTTGTAGGTCACCGTCCATGGTAATGATATACTCGCCATTGGCATAATCGATTCCTGCTGCCAGGGCAAGGCTCTGACCATAGTTCTTTTTAAGCTCTATGAGATGCACCTTGGCATCGTTCATGTCCTTCACTGTTTTACGGGTGCGGTCTTTCGAAAAATCATCGACGTAGATTATTTCATATTGATACCCGATGAGACTGTCATGTATTTTTTGGGTAAGCAAGACCACATTGTCTTCCTCATTAAAAAGGGGAACTACGATCGATAACAGGTCGGTGGTCACTGGGTTCATGAAGCGGCTTTAATACGCGGGCAAAGTTATGTTTTTTATTTTAGTGACACCCTACTTTGATGAGGATGCAATATGATGGCAAAATTACTGGCCGGGCCAACCCTCCCGTGTAGGCCAGGCCTCGTCGATGAAAGCTTTATTGTTGGATTTGAGGATTTCCTTCGTTTTTTTATCATAATTAAACGGTGTCCCATCTTACACCGATTTCCTTCTCTGAAGCTCCAAAAGCGCTTCTGCCGCCCTAAAGGGCGAAATCTTGTTTTCCGCTACTTTGGAAAGAAACACCTCCAATTGGGACTTTATCGCTTCATGATTATAAAAATCGAACTTTAGCCGTTCCTCTATGGTCTGCAACAACCACTCTTTGTTCTGGATTTTCCTTTTTATTGAAAAATGACCCGATTTTTGTGCTTTCGCAACATAGTCTTCGATGATTTCCCATAGTTCATGTATACCGCGGTTTTCGGTGGCGGAGCAGGAGGATACGGTAGGAATCCATCCATTTTCCTTTGGGGGATATAATTGCAGGGCCCTTTTAAAATCTACTTCGGCGAGTTTGGCTCTTTTTAGGTTGTCTCCATCCGCCTTATTAATAACAATCGCATCGGCCATTTCGATGATACCGCGTTTGATTCCCTGAAGTTCATCCCCTGCCCCGGCCAGTTTTAGCAGTAAAAAGAAATCGACCATTCCATGAACGGCAGTTTCACTTTGACCCACTCCTACGGTTTCGACCATAATGATATCATAGCCCGCTGCCTCGCATAAGATGATCGTTTCTCTTGTTTTTCGTGCAACACCACCTAATGAGTCCCCGGAAGGGGAGGGGCGTACAAAAGCTCTTGCATCTTTGCTCAGCTCGGGCATGCGGGTTTTGTCGCCCATGATACTTCCTTTATTCCGACTACTGGTGGGATCAACGGCCAGTACCACTACTTTTTTACCTCGGTCGGTTAGGTTTTTACCGAGCGTCTCGATAAAAGTACTTTTACCAACTCCGGGTACTCCGGTAATTCCAATACGGATAGATCGGGTCTTCGCTGCAAGGCATTTTTCAACTAAGGTGTTTGCCCGCTCCCAGTGCGACTTTTTTGAGCTTTCGACCAAGGTGATGGCTTGGGCCAACACGGCCTTATTCCCGTTGCGAATGCCATTGAATAGATCCTCCTCCGAAAGTAAAGGCTTTCTACTTTCCTTTACCTTGGAAATATTAAACCGGTCGGTGTTTTTACGTGTGCTCAAAGTTATTTGTTGATCGGGACGCTCACCTCGGTATCGTCCCATGATAATACAAGCCGTAATTGATCGTCTTCAGCGAAATCGATGGTGAACTGCTCAACGGGTTGCGTTGTCTTTTTTGTATTTACAAATACCTGAACTACATCTTGGTCAGGGTCTCTTGTGGTCTCCTTTCCACCACTTATTAAGGTTACCCCCCAATCCGGAACCTCTTTGTTGAACATCACGGTCCACTGGTTAGCGCTCGGTTTGGTCCATAACGAGTAGGTGCCGGCCGGTAATTTTTTACCTTTAATGGTGATATCGGTACCGGTAGTGAAGGTCGTCGGCTCGTTTGCTCCGGTACGCCAAACAACATCATAGGGAACGAGTTTACCAAAGATGATCCTTCCTTTTTTGGAGGGACTCGAATAGTTTACTAATAGTTCCAAGCCGTTCTTGGAATAGGTGGCCGTTCTTTCGGGACTGTGTTTTTTGGTCTGTCTTTGCATGTAAGGCACTCCGACAAAATAGCCAAGGGCTCCCAGCACCAGAAGAATAATAACCAATTTTTTGAAAAATTTCATTTGTTTGCTTTTGTTTGGTCTAAGTTAAGAAATCAGTGGCGATTAAGGACCTTAGCTCCATAAAACGCCCGAATCGTGGTTTTTTAAACCGCCAATGGAAAAAAGAGCACTACCATGACCCAACTATTCGATGTCAAAGATGAACTGGGATTTATTTTTATAAATCTCGCCCGGTCGTAAGATACAGCTAGGAAATTCTGGGAAGTTTGGCGCATCGGGATAGTTTTGGGTCTCAAAACAAATGGCGGGCATATTGGGAGGCGTGTATACCACCATGGCAGGCTGGTCGGTCAATACTTCCATGGAAATACCGGAACGTTTTGAATGCAGTTTCGCCGCAACCTTTTCATTATCATCGATAATGACGGGTGTGTCGAGACGGGTGTTGCCGATAGTCGAACCGTTTCTAAAGTCATAAGGAGTATCCGCTACTTCCGCAATTTCCCCTGTAGGGAGACGTTGTTCGTCGAGGACGAGATAACGGGAACAATTTAACTGTAACTCATAATTGTTGACCGAAGAAGCATCATCCAAACGGAAATAGGAATGGTTGGTGAGATTGACGACGGTGGTTCGGTCGGTAACCGCTTTATGGGTAATCAATAATTTATTATTCTCTAGGCGGTATGTCACCGAAACTTTAAGATTACCTGGATACCCCTCCTCTAAATGTTTGCTCCAATATGATAGCCGGACAAAGGGGGTGTCCCCGTAGTCCACTTCTTCAAAGGTCCAGTACTTTTTGCCAAAACCTTCTTTGCCCCCATGTAGGTGTACGCCATTTTCCTGGTATAGTAAAAAGGTTTCCCTATCGAGTTCAAAAGTACCCTTTGAAATACGCCCTGCGAATCTTCCCACACAGGCCCCCAAAAATACCTGGTCATTGAGATATTTATCGGGATAGTCAAAACCAATTACGGCATTCACCGTGTTTCCCTTGGCATCCTTAATCAAAAGCTTTTGAATAATAGCCCCGTAATCGAGTACGATTAGGGTGATAAATGGATTGCTTATGGTGACCTGTTTCAACCTAGGTGCATTAAATTTGAGTAAAAATAGCTGTTTTTTGCAACATCGTATTTTTTTTGCCGTCCTTAAGATAACAGCAACGAAACCGACCAATGTTTCAGATCGATCTGGTAACTAAATGCAAACAGAACGACCGTAAAGCCCAATTAAAGCTTTACAAACAATATTGTGATGGTATGTTTTGCGTAGCCATGCGCTTTTTGAAGAATGAGGATGACGCGGAGGATGTTTTGCAGGAATCCTTTATCAAGGCGTTTGAGAAAATACATCAATTTAAGGGAGAGGTCACCTTTGGGGCCTGGCTGAAGAGAATAGTAGTGAATCGATGTATTGATTTTTTGAAGTCCAGGAAAGAGCGTTTGGTGGCACTGGACGAAAACTATATGCAGCTGGTTGAAGATGATGATTGGACTGTCGAAGAAGAGACGACCGTTGATGAAGTGAAGCAAGCCATAGCAGCGCTACCGGACAAATACAAGTTTGTGGTACAACTATACTTGATGGAGGGATATGATCACGAAGAGATTTCGGGGATTTTGGGAATTACCGCCAATACTTGTAGGACAAGGCTATTACGCGGGAAAGGTTTTTTAAGGAATATTTTAAAGGAGAAAGCATATGGCACGGGATCTTAGGGAGTTATTCAAGGAAGACAGGGAAAAAGACCAAACAAGGTACATCCTGCGAAAAGGCCATGAAAAACGATTTGCGGAACGACTCGAGGGTGCGATGCCCCCAGGTAAAAAGAAAGGGTTCCCCATCTTTCAAATTGCCGCCGCGGTAGCGGTTTTGGTAGCTTTGGGATTCTATTTTTTTTCTGGAAATACGGCTACCGAAGGTTCCGTGCCTACCACTGTGGTTGATATGGACAAAGAAGAAAAATCACCAAAATCCCTTTCGCTGGGCGATTTATCCCCCGACCTGAAAAAGGTAGAGGATTACTACGTGGCCAATATCAACCTAACGCTCGCCAAATTAGAGGTCTCCGAAGATAACAAAAGCTTGGTCGACAGTTTTATGGAGCAATTATCCGAATTGAATACCGAGTACGAAAGGCTCAATACCGAATTGAACACCATAGGCCCCAATGACCAGACGATTAATGCCCAAATCAAAAACTTGCAACTTCGCTTACAGCTATTGCAACGATTAAAAACAAAGTTGAACGAATTAAAAACATCAAAAAATGAACAGACTACAACAAGCACTATTTAAGACCCTATTGCTGCTGTGTTTCATCAGCACGGCGGCCTATGGGCAAAAACAAACGAAAACATATAAAGAGGTCTTTAACGCAGGCCCGGAAACCATTATCGATTTGAATACCAGCAATGCGGATATCGAATTTGAGACCACTGACGGCAATCAAATTGAAATCGAGGCGGTTATCGAACTGGAGGGCGCTTCCGAGGAGGAAGCCGAACGCTATTTCAAGGATGGTGCCATCGAAATCAAGGGGAATAGCCAAAAAGTAGAAATCAGGACCGGAACTGAAAAGAACTGGTTGTTTGCCCGGAACGCGCATGGTCCCGAAACATTTATCGTTAATGGAGCAAACGATTTTCAGTTCAAGTTCGATACCGACTCCTTGTTTACCGGATTGCCTTCATTGGATATGGAGTCTTTTGTGTACGACTTGGCCATTGTGGAGGAGATGCCCCCAATGCCTCGGTTACCCAGAAATAATTTTGACTATGAGGCTTTTAAAAAAGACGGGGAAAAATATCTGAAAGAGTGGCAAAAGGAATTCTCAAAAGGGTTCGATAAGGAATATGAAAAGCGTTTGGAGGAATGGAGCAAGCGCATAGAGGAACGCGCCAAGGCTAAGGAAAAGCAGTTAGAGAAACGAGAGAAAGCCCGTAAAGAGCGATTGGAGAAGATGGAGGAAGCCAGGCAACTACGGGAAGAAAAAAGAGCAGAGGCAATGGAAAAGATGGTAGAGGCAAGGGAGAAAAGTAGAGCTGCACTCGCAAAAGCCCGCGCAGAGAGAAATGTCATAATCCACAGCGATGGGCAGCACGATGCGCCTAGTATCTTTTATTTTTCTTCCGACGGTAAAAGTAAGAACTACAAGGTGAAAAAGACCATAAAAATTAAGATGCCCAAAGGCACCAAAATTCAAATGAACGTGCGCCATGGGGAGGTGAAATTGGCCGAAAATACCATGAATATCAACGCGAACCTATCCTATTCAAGTTTAAGCGCTGTCACCATTGATGGGGAGGAGACTACAATCGTAGCCTCCTATTCCCCAGTGACGGTACAAAATTGGAACTACGGTCAGCTGCGGGCAGACTATTCCGACCGGGTAGATTTACGGGAAGTGACCGACCTCAGGCTCAGTACCACTTCTTCCGATGTGACAATTGACCGTCTTTTAAAAAAGGCCTACATTACAAACAAATTCGGGCCGTTGCGGATTAACCATATCTCCAAAAACTTCAACGATATGGATATCTCCCTACAGAACGCCGAGCTATACTGCCAAACTCCGGAGACCCCTTTCGTCATCTATGTCAATAGTACCTCCTCAAAGTTTGTCTGCCCTAGCGACCTTACCCTTGACCGGACCAAAAACCTAAATACCGTAGTCCATAAAGGGTATCATATCAACAAAAACAAGGGAAGGAGCATTGTTATCAATTCCAAGTACAGTGATGTGATATTCGAATAGTTATTCGATAAGTATCAATGTCCCAAATAAATCTGCATTTATCCAAGCCTGATTTTTATCTTCTCCCGGTATAAAGACCGACCCTATAAAATTTTCCCGTTCCAAACTCCCATCGTTGTCACAATAGGCAAGGGCAAAGCCCATCTTTTTATTTTTGGAAAGCTTTTCAACATTGTTTTCGCTGTCTTCCTCGTAATTACCCGGATATACCTTCAAGGCTATTTCCCAAGTCATGGTCTGGTCTTCCTTCAACGATTCCATGGTCATATGATCATTGAATAGTAGTACCGTTTTATCGGTTGAAATATCGGTCACATTACCATCCAATGCCACATGATAGGCAAAGGCATTATGGCTGTATTGATGGAGTCCGCCCGAATTGTCTCCATCCATAAATATTTCCAGACAGTCATCGTCCCAATACAATTTTAATGGATCCTTCGTTTTGTCATAATAAACGTCATCCACTACTTCGACCAGGAGATACAAAGCATTCGCGTCCCAAGCCAGTTTATAGCGACCGTTAAAATCCTCATGGGTATAGGAATTGCCCATCCAGTTCTGGTCTATGGCATGCCAGGCCACTTGATCCCAGATGTGATCGTTAGGGCGCCCGTCCAGCGCAGGAGGTTGTTCCGCTCTTTTGACCTCAATGATGTGATGGTCTTTCTTTTTCTCGGTTTCGGTGCATGAACATAGCAAGGAAAGACAGCAGAATAGTGCGGCAGTTCTCATAGGTTAACGTCTTTGGGGTTGACATTTAAGAAATTAAAGATAGTAAATTCTTACATCATCTGAAGCAGAAAACAGGTTTCGTCAAAATTTAGTAGTGCATCGGAGTTTACCCTTTACGCTGTTCGGGCTATCTTTGCCTTATCTTTAGCATAAACTGGAATTCATGAAATTCGTTATTGCCCCGGATAAGTTTAAGGGATCTTTGACCGGATTCGAGTTTTGTGATGCCGTGGCCGAAGGACTTCGGAGCATCTTTCCCCATGCAGAAATCGTAAAAATGCCACTGGCAGATGGCGGTGATGGTACTATGGAAGTCGTAAGGCACTACCTAAAGGGTGAAAAGATTACGATTAAGGTACATGACCCGTTGTTTCGGCCGGTGGATGCATCCTATCTGTATTCGGGCAAAACGGATATCGCCTATATCGAAATGGCCGAGGCCTCGGGCCTAAAACTGCTCGGGGAAGAGGAACGGAATTGCCTTTATACCACTACCTTGGGTACCGGTGAGTTGATGGCCGATGCCATACGGCGAGGGGCTAAGGAACTAATTTTAGGGATTGGCGGTAGTGCTACCAATGATGTCGGAATAGGAATGGCGACCGCATTGGGATTCCGTTTCATGTCAGCGGACGAAGCGTTGTTGAAACCTGTTGGAGAAAATCTTTCAAAGGTCTCAAGAATTGATGCCTCCAGTGTACTCGATGGTTTGGATAGCGTGTCCTTCAAGGTTGCCTGCGACGTCACCAATCCGTTGTACGGGCCCAATGGGGCGGCCCACGTATACGCTAAACAGAAAGGCGCCTCGGAGGAAGCGATCGCGATTTTGGACCAGGGGCTTCGCCATTTTGCCAAAATCGTCTCGGAACAATGTAAGGTCGACCTTCAGCAAATGAAGGGAGCCGGTGCTGCGGGTGGTTTAGGGGCGGGAGCCCATTTGTTTTTAGGTGCCCAATTGACCTCTGGCATCGACCTGGTCAAGGCAGTGGCTGATTTTGATACCGTTATCGAGGGAGCTGATTGGATTATTACCGGGGAGGGCCGGCTAGATTCACAAACCCTATCGGGTAAAACCATAAACGGTGTGATACAATCCGCGGTGCAAAGGAATATTCCCGTCGCCGCCCTCTGCGGATCGGTCGATATTACGATGGCAGAGCAGGAAGCCCTGGGACTCACCTATGTAAGTTCCATTACAAGGGGCATCACAAATTTGCAAGAGGCCATGAAGTCCAGTTATGGGAACCTCGTCTTTGCCAGTTATAATTTTGCCAAGTTGCTGCGATAAATCGCTTTAAATTTGAGGGAAGGTATTGGATAAACAGATTTTCAAGATGTATTGGAATACGATAGCCGATATTTTAGGTAATAGCATTGGCAAAGCCTTCGAAAATCGATAACCCTTTACCTGTCATACCAAGATCAACGAAGTGCCTTATACGGTGCGGGTTTATTTGGAACAGAACCTCCTATGGAGATTAAAAGGCTGTTCAGGTAATGAACGGCCTCTTGTTGAATTGTCAAAATACCATTGCCGGCAGAAGATACTCCTTTAATATGTCTCTCGGTTGATTGCCTTTCCGATTTCTGAAATTCCCCGATGTGATGACCACCACGGACTCTAGCTCGGGAATTACGAAAATGAACTGGCCCCCGGCACCTCTCGCTTCCACCGTTTCAATCTTTTTTCCAGCGACCTTGTAGACATCATGCCACCAGAGATACCCATAGTCATTTTTGTCTACAACATCCTGTAGTTGCATGTGTTTTTTAAATGACTCCACCATCCATTTTTCAGATAGTATGCGCTTCCCGTTCCATATTCCCTTGTCCAGATAGAGTTGCCCAAATTTGAGTAGATCCCGAGGAGTTAGCATCATGCCCCCTCCAAAGTATGGGGTGACCTCCGTATCATCGGTCTGATTGATATAGTTGGTGATACCTAATGGGACAAATAACTTCTCATGCATATAGGATTCCAAAGGTTTTTCCAAACGGTCGCTTAAGCAAACTCCAAGGAGAAAGGGATTTGCCGATCCGTAATCCGCATAGGTCCCCGGCTCTTTTACCATAGGGGCCTCTAAAACGGTCTGCAACCAACTATTGGGATTATCGGGATTTTGGTAGTAGTCCTCGGAGGCTAAATCGTTCACATCCAATCCGGAGCTCATTGTCAAGAGATCTTTTATCCGTATTTTCGATTTTGTAGCATCTTTTGTATACTGATAGGTTTCCGGGATACAGTCATAAAGTTTAGCGTCGACACCTTCAATGATGCCGTCGTCTATTGCGATACCGATCATGGCAGATGAAATACTTTTGGATGCCGAACGCAAATCATGGGGTATGTCGGTGTTAAAGCCATCAAAGTAGGTTTCGAATACCAGTTTTCCTTGTTTCGCGATAAGAATGCTGTGCGTGTTTACAAGTTTATTTTCGAGTACATCGTCGATCAATCGCTGTAATTCAGCGTCGTTCAATCCGAAATCCCGGCCATCGGCAGTTTCCCACCCATCGGTCAATTGTGGGGGGGCGGCAGTACTTTGGCTGTTAACGATTGGGTCAGTTTGAAATTCTAAATTCTCTTCGGAATGGGTTAAGTCGATGTTGGTGATTAGGGCGTCGACGAGATAGATTTCCAATCCGATCCCCATCGGTGAAAGGGAAGCCCGAAACTTGAATCCGGTATTGTCATCTTTAAAAAAAAGAGTGTCGTTTTTCCTTTTAAAGCCGCTAGCCCATGTTCCCCTAAATCGCTGGTCCCCAAATATGGGATAGGCGACCAGTTGCGCGTTGTTGTTATTTTCGACGTATAGCAGAAAATCATCCGATAGGATGCCATCGTTGAACATAAAGGAGTTCCATGGACCTTCAAATGTATTAGGGGCCACTTCTCGTAGTTGTACGCTGTAAAAATACCGACCCGATTTGATGAAACCATTTAATGCTTGCCCGTTACAATCCTGATATAGGTCAAAGTATAATTGATTATCGATATTCAATTGTATATGGTCTTTACCGGTGGAATGCAGCTTTGTGTCCAGGAGTACTTTTTTGTTGGCAATTACGAGGTGATAGACGTCGGCTTCGAGCGCTTCCAAGGTGACCGTAAAATTAAAACTGTGTCGGTCCGGCAGGGTTCCGACCCAATTACCCTCATAATCATAGACATTTTGCTGCGCGCAACCGAACAAAATTGGAAAGGAGAACAATACTACAATACAGATGTGCTTTACCATAATTGAAATGATTTAGGCACCAAAGGTAGGTCGCCGATGTTCTTAAAAATTGTACCAAATTAACCTAGCGATATTTTTTTGGTTCCGCGGTAGACACTCGGATTCATTTTAAAGAAAGACTTAAACACACGATTGAAATGGCTTTGATCGGCAAAGCCTACCTGATATGCAATTTCCGTGAGGGAACGGGTAGGGTCCAAGATGAGGGGAATGGCCTTCTTTATTTTCTGTTGTCGTATATATTCTCCCAGGCTCATCGATAGGTATTTGGGTGCCGCTCTGGAGATATGTACCGGATGTACATCAAGCTGGTTTGAAAGATATTGAAGGCTAAAATCATGGGAGTCGTAGTGAAGGAGTTCCTTCAAGTGACCTATCCAAGAAGGAGTCTCGGCAGTGTTGGCTTCCTTGATTTTGCTTAATACCTCACAAATCTGTAGCAATAATACTTCAACCGATACGACCGAATAGCTATCCGGCATTGCGAATTCATGGAATAATTTCGCAAAAGCCAAGTGTACACGGGGATGTTCTATTAATTGGCTCCCTTCCAACAACTGTTGGGACACCCCCATCTTTTTCAACCAAGACCTTTCAAATTCCAAATGGAAACCGCTGGCCCGGTCGGAATGTTTCGATCCAAAATGAACCTCTTGCCAATTATTGAACATTAAACTGCCAGGTGGGCATAATGACTTCGCCTTTTTGTTGCAATCCATCATATTCCCCCGTAACACGTACATGAAATACGGATTCTCATGGTAGTGCCAATCAGTTTTATCGCCGGTATAGCTATAGTGGGATAATAGCACTCCGTCGAACGATACCTCCGAATTTGGGTTTCCGTAATATTGGCCTTTCGTTAATATTTTCATCTTCGATATCGTTGGATGAAGGATGTATGTATCATTGATTGCAGCAACCTATTTTTCGAGTACACACATCTTCATGATAATCAAATGACAGGATTCAACGGCGCAAATCGGCCAAAGACAGCCCAGTGTCCCGACTATCAAAAGGAATGCCCCCCATGCCTAGCCCTCCAAACCGTGGTGCCCTTTCCATTCAACGATTTTCTCCTCATGCATGGCGTCAAGGCCCATTTGTACACAGATGGCTGCTTTTGCTCCGGAGATGACATTCGAGATGGGTTCCGTAGTGTTTGCAATACTTTCCTTGAAATCCATAAGTGCCTGTTTGCTGGGATCGGCGTGGTCTACTTCAATGGGTATGCCTTTACCCTTGTCCCAAGCCACGGTAGCACCCGCGACCCCATCGACCTCTCCCATTTCCTTTTGATAGCTTCCTTCAGGGTAAAACCAAGCCTTTGTGTAGTCGAGGATAATACTTCCCTTATCGCCCAAAACCTTTATCCGATAGTCGTTCATCGCATTGCTGGTAAGGCAGGTGAACTTTGCTTTGATTCCTTTTGGATAGGTATAGATGAGGTGAATGTTGTCATAGGTTTCCCTGCCATCCTTCCAATAATCGATTCCACCTACCCCGATTACCTTTTCGGGTACGGAATCGGTGACCCAGTTAACAAAATCGATTTGATGGGAACATAGCTCCGCGACGAGTCCCCCGGAAAACTCACGGTACATACGCCAGTTGATCAAGCGTTCGAGCCCCGGCTCCGGTACCGGACGTCGCCAATCGCCGTTGCGGTTCCATTGGCATTCAAAAGCGGAAATGGTACCGACCTTTCCATTCTTAATCAAATCGACCACGTGGGTATATAGCCGTGAACTATGGTATTGGTGCCCGGTCTGGAAGATTTTATTGGAAGCCTGTGCCTTTGCGACCAGTTGTTCTATGCCCATAAAGCCTTTGGCCAAGGTCTTTTCACAATATACATGCTTGCCGGCATCCAGTGCATCGACCGCAATTTTGGAATGGGTGTTGAATGGGGTCGCAACCAACACGGCATCCAAATCGGGCTGTTCCAGCAGTTTGCGGTACTCCTTATATCCTGTAGCCTTTTTGCCGTCGACCTTGTTTAAGGCCTTGTTCAACCGAAAGGGTAAAATATCGCAACAGGCCGTTACTTCGAAATTTTCGATTTGATTGATCAAGGGAATCAATCCACCGCCGCGGTCCCCAGTACCGATGATTCCGATACGGAGGGTCTCGTTAGGACTTTTATCAAATACCTTTCCAAGGGCTACCGACGATGTTCCCAAGGCCGCAGTGGCCAAACTACCTTTTACTACGAATTCCCTTCTTTTCATTCTACTATTTTAATTTGCGGTTTACTGGCTACTTACACCTTTGGTTCCCATCCTTCGGCATACTCGCGTTTCCAGGCTTTCATTGCATTTGCACTATTAAGGACTTTTCCGGTGGTCGTATCTATTTTCAAGGTTTCCCCAACATCCTGTGCCATGTTGCCCAAATGACAGAGCATGGTAGAGATACTGGCGTCCTTGATCTCCGCATTCAGCGAAACGTCTTTGCGAATGGCATCGAAGAAATTGCCGACATGATTCACGTCCAGCTGACCTTCACCCCTGGTATTGGTTGTGGCACTGGCCCCGCGTTCAAATTCGAATTTGATGGGATTGCCCTGCAGATTATAGAGCTTATAAAAATTACGGTCTAACTGAATAGATCCTTTACTGCCATAGATGGTAATGCCCCTCCCAGGACGTTCCGGTTTCATGATACCGCGGCTGTGTCCGGTCCATGTAATAAACTTGTTGTCAGCAAATTGATAGGTTACCTGCTGGTTGTCTACGAATTGCCAATCATCGTCATAGGTATATTTTCCTCCAAAAGAGGTTACGGTATCGGGAAGGTCGACGCCCAGCGCCCATCGACAGATATCGATTTCATGGGTGCCATTGTTGTGTATTTCCCCGGTTCCCCAGGTTCGGAACCAATGCCAGTTGTACGGATGCACGTTATCTCGATAGGCTTCCCGCGGAGCCGGACCTTGCCAAAGCTCCCAATCCAATGTTTTGGGTACCTCGATGGTCTTACCGTTTCCGATGGAGCCACGATTGTTGGAATAATAGGCTTCCCCTTTATAAACGTCCCCGATAATACCATTTTTGATATCTTGGATGGCCATGATGGTCGTAGCCGCCGAACGCTGTTGATTGCCCATTTGTACCTTCAGGCCATATTTCTTTTGAGCTTCGACCAAAAGCATGTTTTCGTGGGCATTGTGGCTACAGGGTTTCTCCACATAAACATGTTTACCGGCTTGCATGGCCATGATGGCCATGGGAGCGTGCCAGTGTTCGGGCGTCGCAATAAACACGGCATCGACATCTTTGTCTTCCAATATTTTACGAAAGTCTTTTTCGACTTTGGGTACATAGCCGATATTTTCTTGACACCACGTATTGTGTGCCTCGATGATCGTATCGTCTACATCGCAATTGTAAAGAATCTTGGCATTGGGGTCTTTGTGGATGGCCAGCACGTGCGCCTTCGCTCTACTTCGTACCCCAACGACCGCACAATTGATATGGTCGTTGGCGCCTACTATCGTGGCGATACCCATCTGGGGGACTAGGAGTCCGCCTAAGGTAATGCCCGCGGTTCCGGCAGTGGTTTTTTTTATAAAAGTACGTCTTGTGGTCATGGTTATTCTTTTTCGATGGTTTTTATTTTGATATTCCGGAAGGAGACAAGGTCGCCGTGATCCTGCAGCAAAATGTGCCCTTTTTCCGATTCCCCGAAATTGGGCCATTTGGCGTATTTACTTTCCGAGACCAGTTTTCGATAGGCATCGCTACCGCGTTCATATTCCAATACCTTTACGCCATTGAGCCAATGTTCTACATGCCCATCCTTGGAAACGATATGGGCCGTATTCCATTCCCCGATGGGGTTCATCGGTTTATTGGGGTCCGCTTGTATGAGGTCATAGAGCGAGGCTACAGTGCGGCTTCCCTCATGGTTCCCTAGCTTGGCATCGGGGTGGCGGGGGTCGTCCAAAATCTGGTATTCCAATCCGATCGACGACCCCGGACCCTTGTTTAAATCGGTATCCACATAGTACTTGATACCGCTATTGGCACCCTCGGTAATCTTAAAGTCGACTTTGAGTTCAAAATCGCCGTACAATTCGGTGGTCACAATATCGCCACCTGCTGCCGACTCCTCGCCACCGGAAGGCAGTACGGTAAGGATGCCATCCTCGATGACCCAGCCCTCAGCGGGAAATTCATCCAATCGGGCGCCACGCCAACCGTTGGTAGTTTCACCGTCCCATAATAGCCTCCATCCATCATTCGCCTCCCCATGGGTCAATTGGTTTTTGGTAACGACGGGATGTAATGGGGATTTTTTAGCGTATTTCGAAAGACTGTCGGTAAGAATGCGGATATTTTTCCACATAATTTCGGTACCTTCTTTTTGGTCTTTACCGATAGAATGTACTTGCAGTCCAATGAATCCACTGTCTGTCATGTCATCGATGAGATGCGCTGCGGGCACCCCATTGATCCAGGTTTTCAGCGTGTCGCCAAGGGCCTCGATTCGATAATGGTTCCAATCGTTTTGTTTGAAAGCATTTTGAGCCTCCTGATTTTTTTCGAGGGTATGCAGCCATCCCCTTCGGGCCTCGTCGTAGATGCCAGCGCTCCAAGCCCTGCCCGAAGGGTCGATTTCTACCTGATAACCGTGAACACGACCATCCCGATAATACGGAAAGCTATTGCTTCGAATTTGTACCCCGGAATTCATGGTGGAATCGACCAAATACTCGAACTCCAAAATAAAATCATCGTACATCTTCTCAGTGGTCATGAATGAATTCGGGGTATCGTGGACTGTGGTGCCCACAATCATTCCGTCGCGCACCCCATACTTGGCCTCGCCTCCTTTTTGGGTCCATCCCGTCAGGGTTTCCCCATCGAACAAGGCAATCCAGGGGGTATCGTCTTTCGGGGTTTCTTCACATGCGAGGATTGTTACTGCAAGACATATAAGCCATAAAAATCGAGGTAGCGGTTTCATTGGTAGTTGTTTTAAGCTTTTAAAGATAGCTTGTAATATCGATAAATAAAAAAGCGACCGGTAAAGGTCGCTTTTGCTTGATTCGAGGTCATTATCCAATCAGTGGGCTTCTTCCTTCAAGTACTCTGGGAAATTTTTCTTAAATCGATTGAGCCTTGGAATCGATACATTGGTAATATAGGAATTGTTCGGATGCTTCTTTTCGTAATCTTGATGGTATTCCTCCGCATCGTAGAATTTTGTGAAGGGGGTCACTTCTGTGGTAATAGGCTCCCCACCATATACATTCTGGTCTTTCAACGCTTGCATATAGGCCATGATGATCTTCTTTTCCTCCTCGTTCTTGTAAAAGGCCACTGAGCGATACTGTGGTCCGCGATCGGGCCCTTGACGGTTTAAGGTGGTCGGGTCGTGCGATCCAAAAAACACTTGTACCAAAGCGGTAAAGGAAATCACTTCAGGGTCGTAATAGACCTTTACGGCCTCGGCATGGCTCGTTTGCCCCCTGGCAACCTGCTCATAGGTAGGATTTTCCTCAGTGCCCCCGGCATATCCGGAAACAACTTCCTGAACACCTTTGACGCTTTCGAAAATGGCTTCGACACACCAAAAACAACCACTGGCGAAATAAGCGGTTTCGTATTTACTCAAGTCCTGGGGGGACATTTTTTCGGTGTTTGGGGTGGCAGCAGTTTCGACCTCGGCGATATCCGCCTTTTTATTCTCCTTATCGTGGGATTGGCAACTGGTGGCAATGAACGTCAGAGACGCTATCAAAACGGTTTTGAAAGTCTTCATATAATTTTCTTTTTCAGCTTTGTAGCCCAAGTTACAAACTACTTACGGCAATGAGGGTTAAAAAATGTTAAAGGGAAACTTGGTCGTAGTCAGTTATAGGTACTCAGTGAACAGTAGGATGATGGCCTCTAAACTCCATTTTGTTGTATTTGTATTTAACATTTGGTTTTGAATTTACTTTTATACTTGCACTAGATATCCCTAGTTTTACAAATGTGAAAAACATCGCCGAACTGTTACGATCCGTTTCGGACAAGCCAATTCCCCCATTGGATTTGGCCATTCCACTGTCCGATTATACCCCTTTGGACCTATCAACGACCAATCCCGATTTGAAGACCATCGATAGTACCGATCCTATTGAATGTCAGGAATATATTGATAGGATTCTCACCAGAAATAATGCTACCGTCGCCTATGGGGGATATCTTGAAAAGCGTAATTTGTATAACGACAAGATCGGTTTTTCGAAAGGAAGCCCTCGGAATATTCATTTAGGTATTGATTTCTGGGCGGAAGCAGGCACAAAAGTGCTCGTGCCGGTCGCAGGAAAAATTCATAGTTTTCAAAATAACGCTACTAGTGGGGATTATGGCCCAACCATCATTTTGGAACATCGGTTGGGGAAAGTGACCTTCTACAGCCTGTACGGACATCTTTCCTTAGAATCCCTATACGGTCTACAAAAAAGAAAAGCTTTTAGGGCAGGGGAGTTGCTTGCTACCCTGGGCACTCCAGATATTAACGTCGACTATGCGCCCCATTTGCATTTTCAGCTCATCTTGGATATGGAAGGAAAAAAAGGCGACTATCCCGGTGTTTGCAGCGCCGAGGACTTGGAATTTTATTCGAAAAACTGTCCAAATCCCAACCTGCTACTGGGTTTTTAGCTGTACATATCGATAAAAGGATTGATTTTGTCGACGAACTGTTCCTACAACATAATATTTTTTCCTACAAAATGAAGTTATTCATCGATGGAAATGCATTTTATCGAGGAGATTGCTCCTTTTACCGAATATCCAGTCCTTCAAAAGATTTGCGCCCCGTTCCATTAAGAGACCAAACCTAAACTAAAATCGATGAAATTCTTAACCGTTATCCTATTTAGTTCGGCAGCTATCTTTACAAGCTTCGGACAGGACGCCGGGAAACCTAAGAACCCCGGGGTACCAGAAATGTCCGTTTTCACAATGGACACGTTGAAGCCCTTAATCGATGCTACCGACCTGTGGACCTATGTCTACCGTACCAAGGGGAGAAGGGTTAAAAAGGCATTGCTCTTCGAGACAAAAAGAAATAAAAAACTTGCCTAACACGCTTTCTTGCTTCTTTACGGATAGCACTTCCCAACATCTTCCCAGTAAAAAAGGCATGTACCTCCTACATAGCTCCGAACCTATGCGTAGTCATAATCCGTATAACCCTCGGCATCGGCCGTATAGAAAGTATCTTGATTTGGTTCTTGGAGCGGCAAATCTTCCTTCAACCGTTCAGGTAAATCGGGATTAGCGATAAACGGTCTGCCAAAGGCGACCAAATCCCCCTTACCGGCGCTAAGATCTTGTTCCGCACGTTCCTGATCATAACCCCCACTGAGAATAAATGTTCTCGAAAAGGCTTTTCTGAGTCCGTTTTTGATGGAGTCGGGCACTTCCGGCGCCCCCATCGAGGAATGGTCTACCAAATGTAGATATACCAATCCCAAATCATCCAAGGCGGTCGCCAAACTGATAAAGGAGTCGTTAACGCCCTCAAATTCCCCCAAGCCATTAAAAGCGCCGTAAGGAGATATTCGGATTCCCGTTTTATCGGCACCTATGGCTTGGGCAATGCCGGTAGCCACTTCAATGGCAAAACGATTTCGATTTTCGATACTTCCCCCGTATTCATCGGTTCGTTTGTTGGTAATCGGATTCAAGAATTGATCGATCAAATAACCGTTTGCGGCATGAATTTCTACACCGTCGAAACCTGCCTTGATGGCATTTCGTGCCGCTTGCACGTATTCCTCGATTGCCATTGCGATGTCTTTCCCGTCCATTGCCTTAGGTTCTGGGTAGGGTTGCATCCCATGTTGGTCGGTATACATTTGGTCTTCCAAAATAACGGCCGAGGGAGCCAAAACTGTACTGCCTTGCGGCATATTGTCCGGGTGGGACACCCTTCCCGTATGCATAATCTGAAGAAATATTTTTCCACCCTTATCGTGTACGGCACTGGTGACCTTCTTCCAGCCTTCCACTTGCAGGTCGTTGTAAACCCCGGGAATCCTGGCATAGCCAAGTCCGTTTGGAGAGGGCGAGGTACCTTCGGTAATAATCAATCCCGCGCCGGCACGTTGGGCGTAATAAGTGGCCATTAATTCGTTGGGGATATTGTTAATGGCCCTTGATCGGGTCATAGGGGCCATCACCATTCTGTTTTGTAAGGTAATTGATCCCAGAGAGTACTTTTCAAATAGCTTCATAGAGGTTTTATTTAGAGATTTTAAAAATAGTAAACGGCAAGAAAGCACTACAAACTTCTTTCTTAAATCATAGTTAAGGTTTGGAACTTTCCAACCACTTCCCAAAGAAAAAAAATACAGGTAGGTTCCATTGCATCAAATGCATTAAATGAAGACGCATTTGGAAACTCAAGAAGAAATTCAACCGACATTTTCTCGATAAAAAACCACTTCGACCGATAAGTGGTAAAAAGGAACAAATCCGTTTATCGAGCCTTTTTAACACTTCATCCGAACTTTTGTCATTTACCGAAAATTAGGGGTTTTTGAACGATTTGCCACCCCCCAAGGTACACTCGCGGGAGTTATTATTATAACAAAACACAAGTCATGAAAACCATCGCAACCTTCATCTTAGTTCTTTTCATCGGAGTCGCCGCACAGGCCAAGGAAACCACTCAAGAAGTAAAAGTAGCTGCTGTTGAAATGGGTATCGTAACCGATATCGTTGTGGAGCAGAAAATGACTTTTGAAAAAACGACCGAAGTAGCACGTTTGTATAAAAGAAGAAATACCTTGGTGAAAAAGGCACTTTCATTCAAGACCAAGAGAGACCGTGCTAAAATGGCCTAATCACTCGATAGTATTACTTTTTTAGTATCTCCCCTAATACCGCCCATACGTTTTCCATCACTTTTTTTTGACCCTCTGCGGTAGGGTGGATGCCGTCGGGCAAATTCAATTCCGGTCTACCGGCAACCCCATCCAATAAGAAGGGAATCAGTTGTAACCCGTTCTTTTCTGCCAGCTCGGGGAAGATGGTACGGAACTCCTTCGTATATTCCTGACCCATATTGGGGGGAATTTGCATTCCCGCCAACACAATTTTTGTTTCAGGATTTTTCTCCTTCACACGATCAATGATTGCCTGTAGGTTACTACGGGTTTCCTTTAAAGGAATTCCCCGAAGGCCATCATTGGCGCCCAGTTCCAGCACAAAAACATCTACTTTTTGATTCAGCACCCACTGTAACCGGTTCAATCCACCGGTGGTGGTTTCCCCGCTGAGTCCGGAATTAATCGCCGTATACTCCAACCCTAAGGAATCCAATCGGTCTTGTATCAAGGCCGGAAACGATTCTTCGGTATCGAGACCATAGCCCGCCGTAAGACTGTTGCCAAAGAATAGGATTACCTTGTCAGCGTTGTCGGTCGTAGTTTCCGTTTGGGTCTCGACCGATGGGCTCGTCTGTGGTTCCGCTTGTTTATTAGGGCTTTCACCACAAGCGCTGCATAGAAGCAATACTAAAAAATAACGAAACTTTAAGAAGGTCTGCATGGGTATTGGATGTTAAAATCGAAATCATTTTCTTATTTTTCCAACTTTTGGAAAAAAAACAATTTTGGGTACTATGGCAACAAAGATATTAAACGTTGAGAAGCTTGGGAAGACCTATACCAGTGGTTCCAAAAATTTGACGGTCTTGGACGATATTTCCTTTGATATCGAAGAAGGGGATACCTTTTCAATCGTGGGGCCGTCCGGTAGTGGTAAGACCACTTTGTTGGGCCTCTGTGCGGGACTCGACCAACCCGATTCGGGGACGGTAACGCTATGTGGAACGGAAATCAATTCGTTGAATGAAGACCAAAGGGCCGCCTTGCGAAACCGGAACGTAGGTTTTATTTTTCAAAATTTTCAACTGTTGCCCACCTTGACCGCTTTGGAAAATGTGGTCGTACCCTTAGAGTTGCAAGGAGTGAAAAAAGTAGGTGCTATCGGGACGGACCTACTGGAAAAAGTAGGTTTGGCAGATCGGCTTCATCATTATCCCTCCCAGTTGTCCGGTGGGGAGCAACAGCGGGTGGCGCTGGCCCGTGCTTTTTCGAACCGACCATCGATTCTCTTTGCCGATGAGCCTACCGGTAATCTCGACGAGGAAACGGGTGAGAAAGTTATACAGCTACTTTTTGAGTTGAACGAGGAGGCCGGTACTACCTTGGTCATTGTGACCCATGACCTGGACTTGGCCAAAAGAACCCAGCGCATTTTACGTTTGAAAGGCGGAAAAATAGTCGATAACCAATTGACTGAAGCCTTGTGAACGAATCCCCGAACATACCAAAAGCCAGCAATAGATGGCTGTTTAAAATGGCTTGGCGTGACGGTAGGGCCAGCATCCAAAGGCTGTTACTTTTTATGGCCTCGATCATCCTGGGCATTGCCGCCCTGGTTTCCATACAATCATTCGGGGGGAATCTGAAGGAGAATTTCACCCTGCAATCAAAATCCTTGATGGGTTCCGATTTTATCATCGTGAGCAGGCAACCACCGACCGAAAGGGTACAACAACTGATAGATTCCTTGGGGGGAGCAAACGCTACCGAGATCAATTTCCCGTCCATGGTGGCCTTTCCAGGGAAACAGGCAACCAAACTGGCCTTTGTGCGTGGTATCAACGGGGGGTATCCGTTTTACGGAAGTTTAGAGACCCAACCCCCATCCGCTGCCATCGATTATCAAGGAAATGGTGGCGCCCTGGTCGATGCCACCCTAATGTTGCAATACGACCTAAAGGTCGGGGACTCTATAAAAGTGGGGTTGGTGACCTTGCCGATTGCGGGATCCATAACCTCTGGACCAGGGAGCACTGGTGTCTCGACATCTGTAGCACCACCGATTTATATCCCCTATCGTTATATCGATGAGACCGGTTTGGTGCAGACGGGAAGTCGTGTGGAGTATAAGAATTATTTTGTGGCCAATCCTGAACCCGATTATGTGGCTTTGGCCAAAACGCTTGATCCCATACTAGATGCAGAAAACGCCGATTTGGACACCCACGAGTCCACCGGTCGCCGATTGGGCCGTCGTTACAACAATTTTGGAAAGTTCTTGAACTTGGTCGCCTTTATCGCCCTGTTATTGGGTTGTGTGGGAATCGCCAGTTCGGTGCATATTTATATCAAGGAAAAGCTAAGTTCGTTAGCGGTCTTAAAGTGCCTTGGAGCGACCCGTAAACAGACTTTTTTGATTTACCTGATTCAGATTGCCGGGATGGGATTCCTGGGCGGGCTCATCGGAACTGGTATCGGGCTGGGCCTTCAGCAGTTGTTCCCGTACATATTAAAGGACTTCTTACCGCTGGAACTCGAGGTTTCCGTCTCTTTGCAACCCTTGATCATCGGGCCGTTGCTTGGCTTGGTCATGTCGGTGCTGTTCGCCTTGTCGCCCTTGTTGGGTACGTGGTACGTATCTCCTTTACAGGCGCTACGCATACAGGAACATACCTCACCAAAGGCACGTAGGGTGACGATCATTGTCATGACCGCCATCTTAATATTCCTATTTGTCTTTTCCTTTTGGATTCTTAAAAACCTATCCTTTGCCCTTGCCTTCGTATTCGGTATTGTAGTAGTATTTTCGGTATTGGCCTTTGTGGCTTTCTTATTTATGAAGGCAGTGAAACGCTATTTCCCCGCTTCATGGGGCTTTACCGCCCGTCAAAGCCTGCTGAATCTTTATCGTCCGAACAATCAGACCTTGGTACTGCTCTTGGCAATAGGAGTGGGTAGCTTCTTGATCAGCACCCTCTATTTTACAAGGGATATCCTACGCGAACGAACTTCTTTGGAAGCAACCGGCAAAACTCCCAATCTGATCTTGATGGACGTGCAAACCGACCAGACGGAAGCGGCGGCGGCCAGTATTCGAAATAACGGACTCCCGGTCATCGACAACTTCCCCATTGTTACGATGCGAGTGCAGCGTATCAAAGGCCGTTCGGTCAACGATATACGGGAAGATACCACCTCTACCATCAACCGATGGATACTGAATCACGAATTTCGAACTACCTATCGGGATTCGCTGGTAGCTTCCGAGACACTCGCTTCCGGGGAATGGAATCCCGAATTTACGCAAGGAGACGCCATTCCTATCTCACTATCCGATAATGTGGCCAGGGATGCCCAAGTGGTCGAAGGCGATACCTTGGTTTTTAATGTACAGGGTGTTTTGATGGAAACCGTGGTTGCCAATACCCGGGCGGTGGACTGGGGCCGCATGCAGATGAATTTTTCCATCGTTTTTCCCAGGGGAGTTTTAGAGAATGCGCCTCAATTTCACGTTTTGAGTACAAGTGCGCCCAATGAAAAAACATCGGCCAAATTGCAGCGCGAACTCGTTCGAAAATTTCCCACGGTTTCTATCATCGACGTACGCCAACTGTTGGTGCTGGTACAGGATATTCTGGACAAGATTGCCTGGGTCATCAATTTTATGGCCTTCTTTAGTATCCTTACGGGAATTATCGTGTTGATCGGATCGGTACGTAATAGCAAATACCAACGGATTAAAGAGAATGTTTTGTTACGTACGTTGGGTGCCAAGAGCAAGCAGATCTTGAATATCACGGCGCTGGAGTATTTTTACTTAGGCGTGTTGGGAAGCGGTATTGGGATCGTGCTCTCTTTTTTTGGAAGTCAATTGCTGGCAAGCTTTGTTTTCGATACGGAATTTACCCCCTCATGGATTCCCTTTTTAATCGTCTTGCCCGGTATCACGGTGTTGGTATTGTTGATCGGACTCTTTAACAGCAGAAGTGTTTTGAATAGTCCCCCTTTGGAAGTATTGCGAAAAGAGGTGGCGTAATTCCTTATCTGGCTTATACCTTACTGCTCCAGCCAGGCCCGGAACTCCTTGGTTACCGAAGAACTTGTAATGGCATGTTCTTTGGCGCCCTTCATTTTCAGAGCCAATCTGTTTTTACTGTAAGGGGCTATCTGTTCGATGTGAAGGATATGGACCAACTGACTGCGGTTGATTCTGAAGAATGTTTTTGGATCAAGCTCGGATACGAGCGTCCCTATGTTTTTCGAGATACTGTGCAATTTTCCGTCGTGGTCGATAATCTGGCAAAAATCGCCTTGGGCCTGAATCAATGAAATAGTAACTGTTTCCAATAGTTTGATACCCTCCTTCTTTTTAATCGCAAAACGTTTTTTGTAACGTTCCTCCTTGGTGTCCAATACATTCCTTAGTTGTTCAAAGATTTCTGATGTAAGCGATTGGGGTTCGAACAGATCCTTGAATTTTTGAAGGGCCCTGTCAAAATCCCTTCTTGAATAGGGTTTTAGGATATAGGCGATGCCATTGGTCTGAAATGCTTCGAGCAAATGTTCATCATAGGCCGTGCAAAAGATAATCGGCGTTTTGGTCTCAATCTGATGAAATATTTCAAAGGAAGTACCATCCAAGAGTTTAATATCGGAAAGAATCAAGTCGTAGTTGGTCATGCCCCGTAGCAGTGTAATGCCCTCCTTTACGGTACGTACGTGTTCGTGCGAAAACGCTTCCCCAAAAAAATCGGTTAAATAAGCGATCAATTTTTGAAAGGCCGGTATTTCATCCTCTAACAGGAGTATGTGTAATTTTTTCGTGCTTTTCATTCTACAAGTGATAATAAGGGCATTTCAACTATAAATTCTTCCGGTCGATTCTCGATGTGCAATTTTTGATCGCTCAATAGGCGGTAACGCTTATCCAGATTCTGTAGTCCGGTTCCCAAGGATTCCTTGGAATAATGGTCCCCTGTCTTTGTATTGGTCACCCGAACCATTTGGTTGTTAATTTGGATTTTAGTGCGAACCGTGACATCCCCGACCGCCTTGTTATGTTTGACTACATTTTCCAATACTGTCAGCAAAGCGCCATGTGGGAGGTATTTTTCTTCTTCCGTTTCGTGTGACTGGATTCGAAAACTATAATCCGCCCCGAAACGGGTTTCGATGAGATAGAAATAATCCTTGGCCAGACCTAATTCTTCTTTCAAGGAGGCTACCTCTTCCTCCTTTTGATGGATTAAATATCGGTAGAGCGATGCCAGATGGGAAACATACTGCTTTACCTTTTCCTTTGGGGAGTAGTCGATCAGCGCGTCGATCGTATTCAGGCTATTATATAGAAAATGAGGGTCATACTGGGCACGGAGGGCCTTGAGTTCCATTTCTTTCTGGGAGTTTTGAAGTTGGGTATAGTCCAACTTATTCTCGTAGTATTTTTTACCCAGCAACAAGCCTACGGGCATAGCCACGTCGGGAGTGGAGTTATAGAAGCACTGGACCAGCATTTGTGGTAATGTTAAGTCCCACTCCCATGGCGGTTCCGAAGTATAGTAGTCGCGCAAAAGATCAAGAAATCCGACCAGACCCAAAATCGAGAAAGTAATCAGGAAGAAAAGGAGGTAGTCTTTTCTGCCGATCAGGAATCTTTGTAAAGCCCATACCATCAAGTAAATTAACACCAAGGTTTTTGCAACGAAACCGACCAATCCGGTCCATATTTCGAAGGAGGTGTAGTTTTCTACGTTATACCGATAGGCCAACCACCCCACTGCAATGAGCAGGTATGTTGTAATCAGGCGGTAGTCAAGACGATTGAATTTAAAACTGTTCATTCATTTAAGATTCAGGTGCCAATATAAAGAACTCATTTCAACTTGGATGACGGGTCGTTCTTTCATCCGATTTCAAAACAGTTCACGGCATCGCCAAGTAATTGAATACGGTCATGGGCAAGGAAGATTGATCGGCATTCGTAAAAATGATAAATCCCCATTTTGTGTCAGGTGAAAAGGCAAATAAACTGGTGTATCCCGGATTATTACCGCCATGTCCGAAGAATGTGCCCATCGGCAGGGTGGCCTTCGCAAAACCCAATGTCCAGTCGGTTACGCCGCCTTCTCGTTGCGGATGGTCTTCGGGGAGTACCACCTGGGTCTCGAAAAGCTTTTCATAGCCCGAGGCGGGCAGACCTTCCTTATTCATAAGGGCCACCAACCATTTTGAAAAGTCCATAGCCTCTGAATGAATAGAGAATGCGGCCCCAAAAATTCCTGGTTCATCGTCCTCTTTAACGGGTGCACCCTCGAGGTATCCTTTGGCCTTGTGTCTCCTATTGGCTTCATCCTGTAGGTACTTTGTATGTTTCAATCCCAAGGGAATCGCCACCTGTTCCTGATAGGCCTTTTCGAGCCCTTTATCATCGGTTTTAAGCAAATGCATCAGTACTTTGCCCAAGTATTGATAACCCTCCCCGGAATATTGGAAATCCGTACCAGGTTCAAAGGCTATGGTCAGTTGGTCTTTGCGCCAGTTGGGAAACCCCGTGGTATGGGATAGCACCATACGGGCGGTTATCTTTTTATAACGTTCATCGTAGGCAATATCCTCATAGGGTAGGTATTGGTAGAGAGGGGTGTCCAAATCCAAAAGTCCTTCTTCCACCAAACCCACTGTGAAATAACCGAATAAAGGTTTGGAAAGGGAGGCGCCCTCAAATATGGTTCTTTTGGTTACGGGCTTATTTTGTTTTAGGTCGGCGTATCCCATGGTCCGAGGGTAGACTACTTCCCCTTGATTGATGATGGCTATCGAAAGACCCGGGACTTGAAGGGTTTTCATCTGACCTTCCAAGAAGGCATCCATCGAGTCGATCGGTATTTCCCTTCCGAGGATATTTTGAAAAGTACCCACAGTAAGAGGGGCCTGTACCGCCTCCTGTTGACCAAAAAGGTGAATGGCGGATGTGAGCAAAATCGATAAAAGTAGTTTTACAAGCGTTGTCATGACTGTTCGTTTTTTTGATGTATTAATTTGGGACGAATATGGGGTATCATGGAGTTTTGGGAAAATAAATAACGGGGTATTGGTTGAATTTTGGGTCGAATCGGTGTAAAATAAGGATAGAAAAACCCGCTTCCCAATTCATTCCCGTAGTTTTGCGCTATCTTTTGTTAGCATGATTATGGATTCTTTTGACGATTTTAAGATTACCTCCAATCTACGGAACGCTCTGGATGATCTGGGTTTTGAGAAACCCACCCCGGTGCAGGAGCAAGCATTCCCCATAATCATGTCCGGCAGGGATGTCGTCGGAATTGCCCAGACCGGAACCGGTAAAACGGTGGCCTATCTATTGCCCTTACTACAGTCGTTACCTTTCTCGAAGGAAAAGGATCCACGAATTTTGATTCTGGTTCCTACCCGTGAATTGGTGATACAGGTAGTGGAAGAGGTTGTAAAATTGGCAACATACTCCTCGATAAAAGCCTTAGGCTTGTATGGGGGCACTAACATCAATACCCAAAAAACGGCCTTGGCGGAGGGAGCGGATGTGGTGGTCGCCACCCCCGGAAGGTTGTATGATTTGGTATTGAGTCGTGCACTGCAATTAAAGACCATCAAAAAATTGGTCATCGATGAGGTCGATGTGATGCTCGATCTGGGTTTTCGGTTTCAGCTGGTCAATATTTTTGAGCTGCTGCCCGAACGGCGTCAAAATATCATGTTCTCGGCAACGATGACCGACGATATCGATGCCCTGATACAAGACTTTTTTGTCGGGGTCCAAAAAATATCGATTGCCGTGAGTGGTACCCCATTGGGGAATATTGCCCAATACGGGTATGCGGTACCCAACTTTTACACGAAGGTGAACCTTTTGGCCCATCTACTTCAGGATGTTTCCGTTTATCAAAAGGTCTTGGTTTTTGTATCGAATAAACGTAAGGCCGATTTGGTATTCGAGCAGTTGCAGGAGCTATACGAGGAGGAAGCTGCCGTCATCCATTCCAACAAAACCCAGAATTATAGAATACGTTCCATCAAACAGTTCGATGAGGGCAAAAACAGGATATTGATCACGACCGATGTGATGGCACGTGGACTTGATCTCAATGAGATTTCCCATGTCATCAATTTGGATACACCCAGGTATCCCGAAAACTACATGCACCGCATCGGAAGAACGGGTAGGGCAGACAAGAAGGGTGTGGCGATTTTGTTCTACACCGAAAAGGAAATGGCCTTTAAGGAGGCCATCGAAACGTTGATGGATTACCAAATACCTATCTTAGAACTGCCGGAAGCTGTTGGGATTTCGCGCCAGCTCCTATCGGAAGAACGCCCAAAAACGATAGAGCCGGACAACCCCCACAAATTGGATCGCGACCAGGTACCAGGACCCAGCTTTCACGAAAAGTCGGAAAAAAATAAGAAAACGAACCAAGGAGGTTCCTACCGACGAAAGTTGAAGGCCAAATATAAAAAGCCTAAAAGTCGTGGCGACAAGAATTTTAATCGAAGGAAAAAGCGGTAATGTTTTCCCATAGACGTTGCCCGACCCTGTAGGGTGGCTTTCCCCAGCCCTAAAGGGAGGCCTAAGTGTCATTTCACTATTTCTTTTTAGGGCATCCCTTATGGGAGCGAGGGCCAGGTTCAATTTTCCCAAAGGCTTTCCCCGACCCTAAAGGGTGGCCTCTGTGTCATTTCACTATTTCTTTTTAAGGCATCCCTTCAGGGAGCGAGGTCCAGGTGCATTAAGGTCATCCCTTCAGGGAGCGAGGGCCAGTTTTCAGTTCCCAAAGGCTTTCCCCAGCCCTAAAGGGTGGCCTCTGTGTCATTTCACTATTTCTTTTTAAGGCATCCCTTCAGGGAGCGAGGGGCAGTTTTCAGTTCCCAAAGGCTTTCCCCAGCCCTAAAGGGTGGCCTCTGTGTCATTTCACTATTTCTTTTTAAGGCATCCCTTCAGGGAGTGAGGGCCAGGTTCATTTCGGCCATTCCTTCAGGGAGCGAGGGGCAGGTCCGTTTCAGGAATCAGTTTCAAGTTCGGTCTCCAATGCCAATTTAATTTTTTGCAGTATCGAATCTCTTTGGTGGAGTACTTCTTCATTGGAGAATCGTATCTCACGAATGTCAACGGAGTTCAGATAGTCTATCTTCCGTTTATCTCTTTCTTTTTGTTTCTTGGCCAAATGGTAACCGCCGTCCACTTCTATTGACAGCCTTTTCTGGTGGCAATAGAAATCCAAGATATAATAGTTAATAGGATGCTGTCTTCTAAACTTGAAGCCAAAAGGTTTGGTCTTTAGCGCTTCCCATAGGATTTTTTCAGGCTCGGTCATTCTCTGCCGCAATTTGGCAGCATTTTTAAATATCTGTGGCGGGGCGCCATCATGCATTCCGTTTATTTTGAGCCAGTCTTTCTTCATTTATTAAACATACTAAAAATGTCAAGTAGCGTCTTCTAGCTTGGCTTTAAGACGTTACCACTGACCTGAGGGACGGCCTTTCCCCAGCCCTAAAGGGAGGCCTAAGTGTCATTTCACTATTTCTTTTTAGGGCATCCCTTTAGCGATTGAGGACCGAGGTCATAAAACCCCCACCACCAAAAAGCCCAAATAAGTCCCCAACGCATTCCCCAGAGTGCCTACCAAAATGGCGGGCAATACCAGTTCCTTGCGATTGAAAGACTCTGCTAAGGCAATCGCCGTCGTGCCACCACCTATGTTGGCCTGGCTCACGATCGAGATCATCTCCCAATCACGATAGGCCAAACTCCCTAGGAGGATTATCAAAATACCATGGAGGACCACGGCAAGGCCGGCAAAAAGTAAAAGAGTCAGCCCTATTTGCTGCAATTCAACTACGGCACTGATTTCGCAATAGGCACCGATGACCGCAAGAAAGAGATACACCAAAAAAAGTCCCAGTGTATGGCTGCCCCCCAACTTGGAGACAAAGGGAATTTGCGCCAATAGAATACCGACGGTAGACAATGTCAGAATAAAAGGGATTTGTGGCAGTACCTGCTTTACCAGCTCGGATAGGTAAAAGGCACCTATTCCCAAAAAGGCCAACCACATAAGTGAATGCATGCCCAACTGGTCTTTATCTTCGGCTTCCAAGGTTTGCCGGGTCGCCTTCACTTTTTTATCCTTCCAAATACCGCGTAGAAGGGGAGGGAAGGCAAGTGTGACGATAATCCATAGGGTAGTGACTACATTATCCACCGCAATGGTACCTGCGTAGAGGACACCCCGCTCCTGAAAATCGTACTCGAGGGCGATGGCATTGAAGTTGACACTTCCCCCGGTATAAGTTCCCGTGAGCATTCCCGCAATGATATTGCCATCATCTCCGAGAATGTTTTGGGGCGATACGATATACCATGCGATCAAGATGCCCAAAACGGTTGCCAACGATCCAATTAAAAATAGGATGATCATAGGGGCTCCCGCTTTTTTGAGAGACTGTAAATTCACTCCCAACAGCAGGTAAAAAATGGAAATCGGCGCCAAGTAGGTAAAAATTCCTTCATACAGGGGTATGGTGTTCGAAGCGGATGGAATCAGTTTGAGGTTGGCCAATACCGCCGTAAAGAGAATCACTAGCAGTGCTGCGCCTACCTTACTCCCGACCTTTGTTTTTGCTACGTAAACCGATACGACCACCATCAAACAAAGCATTGCTAATACATAGAGGGGATGGTCGGTAAAGGTCATGGGGCTAAAGATATTAAAAAGCCTAGGGAACTTTTTAAAAACCGTAAAGCAAATGTGAAAATCGACGTTTATGAATGGGTGAAAGCCCCTTGAATGATAGGCAATCCTTAAAAAAGAAATACTATGAGAGTGGGTTTATTGGTCGGGACCAACGGGCGCTTTAATTTCATTGATCAGCGAAATTTGATAATCTATCAACTTCTTTTTATGTAGGAAGTACCCTCTGGATAGTAGATAGGCATAGTTGTTCAGGGCGGTAAACAGAATGGTAAGGTTGTCATCGAGATACGCCTCACCGCTAAAATAGGGCCATTCCTTCGAGAGAAACAATTCCAAATTCCGCTTGATTTCCCCCGTTAGTTCCGGAGCATAATGGGTATCGTCAAGTAACAGACCAAGTTCCGCCTTTAATTTCTTTTCAAAGGGCCTGCATCGATTAAGGTTGTCCTTGATTTCCTCTATCGGTGTCACGAAATTGATAAACTGTAGTTTTTCCGATAACTCGGTGTATATCCGGATCTTTTCATCATAGGCTTCATCAAATGAGAAGAAATCAAGATACATGGAGGATAGGCGTTCGGTCTTGCTCGTGCTTTCTGCTCTTCGAAAGTAACGGAAGATATTTATATCGTTCTGTAGAATTATCGCTTTAAGGGATTCCAATTCCTTGTCTAGTTTGGAGAGGAGTGAGGGGGTTTCTTTGCGTCGGTATTTTCGGCCGTCGTAATCGAACGTTTTGATACCTGCCGATCGATCGGTAGTCTGTCGGATGAGTTCCCGGTCGTTTTCAAGGGCAAGGTACTCACGGACCAAATCGACCATTTCATCGGAGAACAACTCGGAAAGTTGCCTGTCATCACCAATCGTAACATTGGTTACATCAAATTTCTCCGGATTCTTGTTGTCGTAATAACCATTGTAACGAGGGTCAAAACGATTGCTTAGAAAATCTTTTTCAAACGCCGATACAAAGCTTTCAAAGGGCAGTGTTTTTACTTCCCCTTCGTAATTCACCTTGCCAAATAATCGATTACTTAGCTTTCTTTGGGTGGCTTCCGCATCCTGCATGAGCGTATTGGCGAGTTGTTGTTCGGTAGATTCCTTCAAGATACCATTGCTTTCCAATCGTTCGATTCGTTGTTGGGTGCTCGGATGGGAAGCCCATTGATCTTCTACCACTAGTTTTGATTTGTTGAACTTCTTGATCGTATCGAAGGTAACGACTGGAAGTCCGTTCACCAGTGGTACTCCATCCTGCTTCGCGTAAAAACCCATTACAAAAGCCTGCTCTTTGTAGATATTGTTACTTTTCAGGTTCTCTTCAATCTTAGTCTCATAATGCGATAAGGCCATTTGCAAGGAGTGGTCGGCGACATCGGTGCGCATCAGCGCATTTTTCAGGGGAAGGTAGCCCGTAATGTGGGAGGCAATTTCATCGGCATGGAATTCCATTTCCCGAGACAATCCCAGATAGCTTTTGTTGACGAGGCCATACATGCCTTTTAATACCCATTGGATTCCCTGTATGATTTTCACCGCCAGCAGTACGAAAATCGAAAAGAATCCACTGGCACTGGCCCAACTTTGGATCATCGTATCAAATCCCTCATTTTCAAACAACATATTAAAAATGACTTGATTCACGTTGTATACATAGCTTCCCACCTTCATCGTTCTTTGGGAGAAATGGCCAAACTCATGGGCCAATATGGCTTTTAGCTCTTCTTCTTGCATGGTGTTGATCAGTCCCAGACCGATGACCAGATTCTTCTTCACGGGAAGGAACATGCTCCAAAAGTTGGAGTCGTAAAACACGGCTGCGTTCACTTCTGGCGATAGGTATACTTTCTTGGGAAAGGATGTACCGACCCTGTTTACGATTTCGTGAACCATTGCAAAAAGGGCCGGCTCCTCCGAAGCTGTAATTTCTGTCAGGTGTGATCGGTCTATTTTGTTTGACTTGAATAGAAATTTGACCAGGAAAATAAGTACTATGATTCCAAGACTGGCAAGCCCGATACCAAGTGCCAGGCCGAAAAAACTGCGTAACGAACCGATCAACGTGATACCACTGTAGATGGTAAGGGCGGTCAGCCCGATGGTCAAGATGAACAGCAAGAGGTAAACTAGTAGGAAGAGAAAGATGGCAGCAATCGCTTTGGCCGTATGTTTCTTAAATTCGGGGGAGGTTTCCACCTGGTTTTTGGTCATGGGTAGTTGGTTTGGCGTAAGGGTCGGTGCCAAATGTAACAATGCGCTGTAAGCTGTTCAACTTTTTGGGGAAAACAGTAATTTTTTTCGTTCAAAGGAAGGCCTTGCTTTTGATTCAGGAGCAATGTCTCCCTGCACAAAGGGACCGGTTCCGCTTTAAAATGACTTGCATAATGGCATCATAGATTATGTCAATATTAAAATAAACCAAAACATGATTCAAATCATGGGAGTGCAAGGGCATTTTGGTACATTTGGTAAACACACCTAAAAATATAGTACACTATGGATAATAACAGTAATCACAGCTCAAACGGCTCTGCATGGGACGTTAACGAGTCAAGTGCCAAATGCCCTTTCCTAAACGGGGAAATGTATCAGGCTGCAGGCGGGGGAACCACCAATCGCGACTGGTGGCCCAATATGCTCAACTTAAATATCCTTCGTCAGCATTCCCGTTTGGCCGACCCAATGGATAGCGATTTTAATTATGCCGAGGAATTCAAAAAATTGGATCTTGCCGCGGTCAAAAAAGATTTGACGGAATTGATGACCGATAGTAAGGAATGGTGGCCGGCCGATTGGGGACATTACGGTCCTTTCTTCATTCGGATGACCTGGCATGCGGCCGGTACCTATCGTATCGCCGATGGTCGGGGAGGGGGAGCCACCGGAAACCAACGTTTTGCTCCCTTGAACAGCTGGCCCGATAATGCCAACCTGGACAAAGCGCGTTTATTGCTCTGGCCCATCAAACAGAAATACGGCAAAAAACTTTCCTGGGCCGATTTGTTGATTTTGGCAGGGAACGTAGCGCACGAATCCATGGGATTGAAAACGTTTGGCTTTGCAGGAGGTCGCGAAGACATCTGGCAACCCGAGGAAGACATTTATTGGGGCTCTGAAACCGAATGGTTGGGCAACAAAGAGCGCTACAATGAAGACGGCACCTTGGAGAAACAGATGGGAGCCGCCCATATGGGGTTGATTTACGTAAATCCCGAAGGTCATAATGCCAATCCCGACCCGTTGGAAGCGGCTCATTACATTCGTGAAACCTTTGGCCGTATGGCCATGAACGACTATGAGACCGTTGCTTTGATCGCAGGCGGACATACCTTTGGTAAATGTCACGGAGCGGGGGTCGATGTCGAGCATTTGGAACCCGAACCGGCCGGGGCAGCGATCGAGATGCAGAGCGTAGGATGGAAAAATAATCTAGGGGACGGAGTGGGCGTACATACCATTACCAGTGGTATCGAAGGTACCTGGACCGATACCCCGACGCAATGGAGCCATACCTACTTGGAAAATCTGTACAAATATGATTGGGAATTGCATAAAGGTCCCGGAGGTGCTTGGCAATACCGACCGAAGGACAACGCGGGCGCGGGAACGGTACCCGATGCACACGATCCCAACAAGAAAAATGCACCGTTCATGTTGGTTACCGATATTTCACTTCGGATGGATCCGGAATACGGGAAAATATCGAAACACTTCTTGGAAAATCCTGAGGAGTTTGCCGACGCCTATGCCCGTGCTTGGTTCAAGCTGACGCACCGTGACATGGGGCCGTTGTCCCGCTATTTGGGACCCGAGGTACCCAAAGAGCAATTGATCTGGCAGGATCCAATCCCTGCCGTGGATCACGAATTGATCAATTCGAAAGATGTCGCCGCTCTCAAGAAAAACATACTGGCTTCCGGATTGTCTATTTCAGAATTGGTAGGTACCGCTTGGGCCTCCGCTGCTACCTATCGGGACTCCGATAAGCGTGGGGGTGCCAACGGCGCGCGCATTCGTTTGGCCCCGCAGAAAGATTGGGAAGTGAATAACCCGGAGCAACTGGCCAAAGTGCTCGATACCTTGGAACAAATCCAAAAGGAGTTCAATGAGGGCCAGGATGGTAACAAAAAAGTCTCCCTTGCCGATTTGATCGTCCTGGGTGGTTGTGCCGCAGTGGAAGAGGCTGCAGCGGCCGGCGGGCATGAGGTAACAGTTCCCTTTACGCCCGGTCGTACCGATGCTACCGAGGAAATGACCGATGCCGAAGCTTTTGACCACCTAAAACCTTGGGCAGACGGTTTTAGAAATTACAAGAACAAACAAGTGTCGACAAAGGCAGAGGAGCTATTGGTCGACAAAGCGCAGCTGTTGACGCTTACCGCACCGGAAATGACCGTTTTGGTGGGTGGCATGCGCGTGTTGGATACCAATTACGACGGATCTGCTCATGGGGTGCTCACCGATCGACCCGGAACCCTTTCCAATGACTTTTTTGTCAACTTGCTGACCATGGATACTGTTTGGCAACCCCTATCCGATAACCAGGAGTTGTTCGAGGGTACCGACCGGAAAACGGGTTCAAAACAATGGACCGGTACCCGGGCCGACTTAATTTTTGGTTCCAATGCCGAACTACGGGCTTTGGCGGAAGTATACGCTTGTTCGGATGCGAAGGAGAAGTTCGTAAACGATTTTGTGGCTGCGTGGGCAAAGGTGATGGACTTGGATCGTTTCGAGCTCGACTAGGCTCTATAAAGTAGTAGTAGTTCATAACATAGGAAATAGGTGGTCTGGAAACGGGCCACCTTTTTTGTTTGATGCTATGCCATTGACTTAGCGGTATCTTATACAACATTCACCGGACAACGCTTGTAATCAAGCCCCAAACCTTCCCCTTTAGCGAAAAAAAAGCCGATAAAAAGTCAATACCTTCGGTCAACGGTTTTTGACCCTCCATCCACTTATCGAAGCTTTTTTACACTTTATCCAAACTTTTGTCAACTACCGAAAAATAAGGTCGTTCGGCGAATGAAAACCATCCTGTAGGGAGGTTCGCGGTTATCTTTATGTAACCCAAATGTTCGTTATGAAGCCTATCTTAACCTTGATTCTAGTACTCACCTTCGGAGCTACTGCTCTGGCAAATACACAAAGCCATGATAAAGTTGACGTTATTGAAATGGGCCTTGTTCTGGATACTGGCGCTTACCGTCTTAACACTGCTACGGAAACTAAAACTGGCACCGAAACGAGTGTAGCCCGTTTGTACCGAAGAGAAAATACCCGCGTGTTGAAGGCACTTTCATTTACGACCAAACGCAACAAGGCCAAAATGGCCTAATACCCAAATAGTACACCCCCGAGTAAACCCTTAACCTATAATGATTATGATACTATTTGCCTTATTGACTGCTGCAGCCCTTGTGCTGACCTATATGTCTGTTTTTCCAAAAACAAAAGGGGTCTTACGGCCACTGCAAGTACCAACCGAAAAAAAGAAATAACCCAAGCAACCACTTTCAACGGGACCCACCCATCCCGCCCGTTCGTAGGAACAGGGCGGGTTTTTTGTTTGGGACAGACTCAAGCTAAATTATAATATCAATAAGGGCGTCAATTTTTCGTTCGCTTTGGTCGAAGACCATTTCACAGGGACAAAGTGTTTCGACAGGTCATTTGCGGAGTCTTTCGGCTTCACTCGAGACACAAACATCCCCGAAGGGCGCGACCTGACATCAGTGCTTGTTTTTAAATCATCGCTTTTAACATCGGGTATCCGATTTAACAAAAAACCCGGGTTCAAATGTCAAGTTGTAAACTTTGAACCTTGAATCCTCGTATTAGCAGCCAGATAACAAAGCTGAGTAAAAAAACGCCGTTTTGGACAAACAGGTAAAAGGACACTGGAATTTCAAAAAGTTGTAAGGCTCCCCCTGTAAAAACGATACCATTGGCGAGAAGGCCCCACACCGCTAACCAAGCGGGTACGAGCGCCGTTTTAAGAAGATAGAAGAACAATAGGCATCCGCCGATACCATACAGCATCAGTATAAGAAAATGCAGCCAGTAATACCCATGATAGAGCATATTGCCCAGACCAATAAGTGGTTGCCCGTCGGTAACCCCACTAGCGAAATCCTCACTGACCGAGAAGAGGGCTACGTGGAACACATTGCTAATGGCTACAATGACGAAGGTAACCAGCGCAATACCCAGATAGGCATGCGCCAGGCGTTCATTGTAGTCATTGATGAACGTAAATAGAAAGAGGGCGATGCCTACCGATAGGGCACTGGCTAAAAGGTCAAGCCCAATGGCCCATTGCATCTGTGTCATTCCTTCGTTTATACTGGTAAGAAATGCTCCGGTAGTAGTGTCGGCACTCGAAAGTCCTCTCTTCGAAGTACCGGTTCCTCCGATTAGGGCACTCGCTAAAAAAAGAAGGCCCAAGAGCCTCCCAGCATTTTTGGTTGGTTTCATGATGATCATTTTTTGATAGATACCCATTGGTAGCGTTTTGGGGATGTTTGTTACAAACTACTTTTGAACATCTGGCCCCCTTTTGAGAAGTATGGTACAGGTTTTTTGGCTTTGTGCTTTAGATTTGACGCTTTGCGCTCTTCGCTTTTGCGCATTACGCATAAGGCATTCAACCCTTTCCAATACCAACAACAATACAAAAGTTAAATGCAAACGTAAATTTGGGCCCAAACGCAGTTTTAATCGTAAATACGACTACCGAGAACCAACCACTGACCAACGTTCACTCTTTCACCCCCGGCTGCAGGATTTGATACCCTGTCTCCGCCTTTGCCTTGGCTACTTGGGCTTTGACCTCTTCCAATAGGGCTTTGGCATCGTAGATGATACCGTCCTTGATGGTGTATTTGACGCCTCCGGCCCGTACTACCTGATTGTCTTCCGTTAGTCGAACGGCACCCGTTCCATAGAGCACTTTTAGGTTGTTAAGGGGATTTTCTTGTACCACCACGAAGTCTGCCAACTTACCGATGGCCACGGTTCCGATTTTGTCGTCCGCACCGAGCGCCTCGGCGCCGTTCAGGGTAGCAGCCCGAATTACCTCCAGGGGATGGAAACCCGCCTCGCGTAATAGTTCCAATTCCCGGATATAGGCAAAACCGTATAGTTGGAAGATAAAACCGGAGTCGGAACCTGTGGTGACGCGACCGCCACGGTTTTTGTATTCGTTAATAAAGGTCATCCATAGTTGGTAGTTCTTTTTCCAGGCAACCTCTTGCTCCGTACCCCAATCGTGCCAGTAACTACCGTGTGAAATTTTACTGGGCTGATAAAACTCCCATAAAGAGGGGAGTGTATATTCTTCGTGCCATTCGGCTCTTCTCGCTCGTTGTAAGTCCCGGCTGGCCTCATAGATATTGAAGGTCGGATCTAAGGTGAAATCGAGCGCCAATAGCTCGTTCATCACGTTTTCCCAATGCTCGGAATAGGGTTTGGCCGCCTGCGCCCATAGTTTGCCCGCATTTTCAAAACGATGCTGTTCGTTCTGGTAGTTATAGTCCAAGGGATAGTCCTGCACCGTACGGTCATCGAATAGGGCCTCAGGGAGTCCGTACCAGTGTTCCATACTGGTGAGTCCCGCACGGGCGGAGTGTAAAACGTTCCATCGGGCTACGCTCAGCTGCGCATGGTGGCAGGCCGAACCGAGCCCCAGTTTTTTGTTCTCGTCAAGGGCAGCCGCCATGATTTCGGGCTCCGCGCCAAAGAACTTGATACCATCCGCCCCCTTTTTGGCGTTCGCTCGTACCCATTCCCGTGCCTGTTCCGGGGTGGAGATAGGAATATCATTTAAGGGATTGAAGGTCTTGCTGGTCTGCCCGAAACCGGTATAGGCATAGATTCTGGGGGCAACGATTTCGTTCTTGGCACTTTTTCGTTTAAGGTCCATCGTAAAATCGACCCCACGACCACTGGGTTCCCGTACGGTGGTAACACCGTGGCCCATCCAAAGTCTAAAAACGTAGTCGGGCTCCGCGCCTTGGGCCGTACCGCCGATATGGCCATGCATATCGATAAAGCCTGGCATTAAGTACATGCCGGTACAATCGAGTTCCTTCCCACCCGCTTTTAATTGTGGACGTTTAGAATCGTCGATCGCCACCCCGGGATAACCGACCACTTTAATATCCTTGATGATGTTGTTTTCGACTACGATATCGATGGGCCCCTGCGGTGGCGCCCCGTTGCCATTGATCAGCATGACGCCACGGATAATGAGCTGCGAATGAGGACCATCACCTTGGGCAGACTGGCCGGCGGAGGGGCAGATACCCAGTAGGAATGTGATGAGGGTAAACAGGAAGGTATATTTTTTCATAGGGTTAGGATATAAATTTCTTATTTAACTTCGAGTTCAAATGCAATACAATGATATTTTTTGGCCTACTCACTGCCGACTACCCTTTCCGAACGGCCCTGAGGCACATAAAGGCTGGAAACTCGTTTAATTCCTTAAAATGCTTCGGGTCGAATTTTTCGAATTCCGGTACGGGTTTTGGCTCTACGATCCTATCGAGATTGAAGCCATTGTTGATCAAGGGCATCAAGCAGGCCTCCAAGGGCCTTCGATAGCTACTCACTTCTACAGGACTTCCAAAGCCTTTCCAAACCGCCTTTACAGGCTCTATTTCAAAATAGCGTTCCGATTGAAAGTAGGTATATTCAAAAAACGGATGTTCAATCGATAACACCAAGGCGCCTCCGGGTTTCAATACCCGGTGGAATTCTTGCAAGGGCCCGTTCCAATCTTCGATGTAGTGCATTGCCAAGGCGCATATCACTGTATCGAATCGTGCATTTTCAAACATCCCTAGTGGCTGTGCCATATCGTGTACGAAGAAGCTCCCTTGGTCCCTGTTTCGGGTTTTGGCCAAAGCTACCATCCGTGGACTGATATCGAAACCGGTCACCTCGGCTCCTTCCGCCAGGAGTATTTCGGCATATTTTCCCGGTCCGCAAGCGGCATCCAGAATTTTTTGGTCTTTTACAGCCGGAATCAACTCGAGTGTGTTCGGCCGATCGTAATAGGCATTATGGGGCTTATGATCTATCAGGGCATTGTATTGTACCGCCAAGGTTTCATAAGCCGCGAGGATTTTTTCTTTGCTCATATCTAGGTTCGAAGACGAACGCGATTTTTAATATCGATTACTAACCACTAACTATTTCCAACTGCCACTACCCACTAAAATCACCCGCTAGTTTGCTTCCGGCACCCGGATTTTATCCCCTAGGAACAGCGCGTTCAGAAACAAACGGTTGGTACCGTACCAACTGCCCCTAAAGTTGGGATTGTCGGCAAAGAGCACGACCCGCCCACTACCTAGTGGGCTCACGACAAGCGAAGCGGAGGGTTTCAGGTTCTCCTCCAGGTTCTTCTTGGTAATAAACCCGTCGATCATGGGGTTATTATCATACTTGGCCACAGTAGCATATTCATTTTGACTAGGTCGTAACCATACGGTATTATTTTTATAGATGGGAATAGAAGTATCGTAATAGCCAAAGGCCAACGGGTGGGTCGTATCCAAATTAGCCCGAAGGATAATACCACCGACACTTTCCTTTCCGAGATTTTCCTCGGCATCCACGTAGGGCTTCCGGGTCACGGTCTTCGTCGAATCTTTTGTAATCGAATCGTTTTTTGCATCGGTCAGTTTTTCCTTGACCAATTTTTTTTCAATGGCCCATTTAGAGGCAGTCCCAATGGTAATCAGGGTATGGCCTTTGCTTACCCAATCCTTTATCTTTTGCTGCTGTTTGTCAGTAAGTTGATAGCGGCCCCCGACCATGACCATAACATTGTAGGTATCGAAATCGGCCCGGTCGAAGTTACGCATGGGGATTTTGGTGATGGGCATCCCCACACGCTTATCCAACAGATGCCAAACTTCCCCAGCTTCGTAGGCTCTGGTACCATTACCGATCAACATAAAGGCCTTTGGCTTTTTAAGCGGCCGAATGAAACGGCTTCCCAAATCGACCCCTTTGAGGCTGTACCCCGAATCGACCCCGTACATGGCTACCTGATATTTTTCCTGGGCCTTCCCCAACAGATCGAAAACAGCGGAGGCATCCTTTTTTTGAAGGGACACGGGGAGGACCAAGGTACCGTAGCCGAAATTCTTGCTATCGTTCCCTACTTTTACCGTAAAAGGCTTAAAAGCCGACGATACGACCAAGTCGTTTTCCTGAAGGTAATGGAGAACGGCCGGAGCGTTGTAGTCGTCCCAGTCGATGACATAGGCATAGTCCGATTGCTGAACGGGGACCACGGATACCAGTCCGTCCGTACTGGTAATCTGCTTGCCGCTGTTTACCGAAGTTACTGGTTGATACTTCATATTGTAAAAATTGGCGACCGACCAGGCCGAGGCGTCGTAATACACACTGTCCCGGTACGAATCATAGGTCTCAAACATGGTCTGTACCATTCGATATTGCGGTTGTCGTGTTGGAACCACGTAGCCCTCCCCGGATTTGTAGACCTCGATTTGATGTAGCAATAACTTATCGATAAAGGCTTTGGTGCGGTTGGGGTCATGGGTATCGCCGAAGGTGTAGCCTTTCACCCGGCTTTTGGACGCTCTGGTCAATGCGCTCTTGAAAAAGTCTTGTTGGTATTGGTGCATGTACGCCTTGTTTTTGACCGCGGTCTTGACCGTCGTTATACTGGAAGTAAACTGATTGCGGATGGTAAAGGGAAAGGTGATTTTTCCGAAAGCAGTGGTCTGCTCGTGCCCCCTGGAACTGGCCTGTTCGAACAAGAGACCGAGGCCACCCTGCAGATCGGGATAAGAAGACCCATAGCCCGGATAGGTGCCGTCGAACACCTCTTTGGTAAAATAAAAAGAACCGATACTATCGAGCGCTTTCGCAAATTCCGCTCCGAATAAATCGTTGAGGTAGCCATAGTTTTCTTTGGGCATGATCGGGTTCAACGAGCCATTGGCCTTCATGGGCTCAAAGAAATAAGTGCTTTGCGACCCCATTTCGTGAAAATCGGTTACCACATTGGGGTACCACTGGTGGTACCATGTGAGTTTCCCACGACTCTCAGGGTTGATGCCCAACAACCAATCCCGATTTAGATCGAACCAGTAGTGGTTGGTACGTCCGCCTGGCCAGTATTCGTTGTGTTCGGCGTCCTGTGGGTCGGCCACATTCGGTGTTCCTTGATAAGTATTGGCCCATTGGGTATGACGATCTCGCCCGTCTGGATTGATGGTCGGATCGATAAAGATGACGGCATTTTGGAGATAGTTGGCGATTTCCGGATTTTCGGAAGCGACAAGTGTATAGGCGGTTAACAGGGCCGCTTCGGAACTGGAAGGCTCATTGCCGTGCACGTTGTAGGCCAGATTGATGAAAATAGGAACCTCCCCGTAGTTCGATACGTTCTGTATAGGGTCGGTGAAGGCGAGATGCTGCTCCTTGATAGCTACCAAATTGGAAAGATTTTCGGGCGAGGTCACCGTAAGTATGACCAGTTTTCGTCCCTCATGGGTTTTTCCGTAATACTGGATGGAAGCCCTATCGGAGACTTCCGCCAATTTTTCCAGATAGGCAACAATTAAATCGTGCCGGGTGTGGTGGTCACCGATGCCATAGCCTAAAAAAGTTTCTGGAGAGGGAATGCTGGCGTTAAAAGGTTGGTATTTCTTATAAAAGTAGTCTTGTGCATTAAGGAGGGTGCTGCAGAATAGTAACAACAGAAGGAGTCTTTTTAGCATGGGATGGTTTTTGTATTAGGTGTTTAAATATAGGGATAAATCGGTTAGAATAATAGTTGAAAAAAACACTGATCACGATGGGAAATTGAAGGATTGTAATATCAAGGACGACACCAAAATCGCCTCTGCCTGTTGACCTCATAACTATCCTGCCATGGAGGGCAGTTGATCGCTGATTTCCTTAAAGTGGATGATGTAGTGCGTTCCTTTCTTGGAAGCGTCCCGTTTCAGGGAACCCCTTAATTGGCGCACTAGTTTATGAATTAGCTTCAGGCCCAGTGATTTCGAGTTCCTATGGGTCGTTTCCTCTGAAAATCCTACCCCGTTGTCCCCAATATACAGTTCAAAATCGTCCTGTTTCCCTTTTCGCATCCGAATAAAAATTTGCCCTTTGCTATCTTCTAAAATACCATATTTGAGGGTATTTGTGACCGCCTCGTTCACCAAGAGACCGAGGGGAATGGCGGTATCGATATTGAAAGTCATTTCCGGAATGTCGATGTCGAGGTCGATATTGGCGCTGGTACCCTTTACCGAACGCACCAGATGTTCAACCAGTTCACGTACATAGGAGCCGTAATCGATTTGGGTGCTATCTTCTCTCAAATAGAGCATTTCGTGAATCATGGCCATGGCAATCACCCTGTTCTGACTGCTTTTAAGCATTTTTTTGATATCCGCGTCCTGAATATTTCGGGATTGAAGGCTTAGTAAGCTCGAAATGGTCTGTAAATTATTCTTCACCCGATGATGCACCTCTTTGAGCAGGTTTTCCTTTTCTTTGATTTTTGCCTCGACCTCTTGTTTGGTCCGGAATAGTTTATCGTGCGCCTTTAATAAATCCCTTCCGAAAACACCTTCCATTAGGTAAATTGAAAATGTAAGACTCAGAAGACTAAATAAATCTTTTGAGGTAGCCGGCACTCCATCGACGATCCAACTAAAATTACCAGCGGTCAATAAATAAATCAGACCAATAATCACTAAAATAGCGTAAAGGTAAATTTTACCGAAAACACTTGTTGAGATGTAACCTGCCAAGACGATAACCGCTAGCACAAAAATAAACGGACTTTGGATACCTCCACTGTACATCGTAATGATCAAGGTGCTTATGAGCGATAAGACTGAAGTGACAATTGCCATTGCAACGAGATTTCGGTGCTTGTAAAAGGCAATGTTATTGCATAGGTTCAGCACGGAGTAGCCTAAGAAAACATAAGGTATGGGAGGGCTGACCTGCATATAATAATGACATGCCAACCCGAATAACAAGCTGAGAAACGCGGAAACATAATTGAATTTCAGCAACAAACGAGTCTTGTCCGCAATTCTGGAGTGGTCTTTCGGGGTTTTTTTCATACGTCGTATTACGGCTGTTGAAAGCCAAACACTAGGGGCGAAGTGGTATAAGATTAGGGCAAATGTGATAGGTTCAAAAACGAATACAATGGATGTAAATAGCTGCTTTTACACCAATGGATATCTCGATGCGCATATAAAGCTACTCATGTTTTGTGTTAAAATCAAAACTGAAACATGAAAATGCTTGATGCAAAGGTCTTTAAAGGCGAACAAGGACCTAATTCCAGAATTGACTAGGCCATACTTGGAATTTGATCGCTGATTTCCCTGAACTTCACTATATAATGGGTTCCTTTTTTGGAAAGATCTCGTATAATCGAGCCTCGAAGTTGTCTCGCCAGATTATGAATGAGTTTTAAGCCGAGGGATTTGGTGGTTTTATGGGTCACCTCTTCGGCAAAACCAATCCCATCGTCCCCGATATTCAATATATACTCCCCTTTGTCATCTTTACGTAACTTAATAAATATTTCGCCCTTGCTATCATCTACAATGCCGTATTTTAGGGCATTGGTCACCGCCTCGTTGATAAGCAGTCCGAGAGGAATAGCCGTGTCGATATTCAATTTCAAATCGGGGATATCGATATCCAAGGTGATATTACTACTAGTGCCCTTGATAGATCTAATAAGGTATTCGGCCAATTCCTGCACGTACGACTTGTATTCTATTTTACCAATGTCTTCCCTCATATACAACATTTCATGTACCATGGCCATCGAAATTACCCTGTTCTGGCTACTTTTCAGCAATTCCTTCACTTTTTTATCATCGTTGTTGCGGGATTGCAGGCTCAACAAACTCGATACGGTCTGTAGATTGTTTTTCACCCTATGGTGTACTTCCTTGAGCAAGGTCTCCTTTTCGGTAATCTTAGCTTCCAACTCGTCTTTGGTCTTATACAAGTTGTGATGCGAATTCAATAGGTTCTTGCCAAAAACCCCGCCCAACAGATAAACAGAAAACAATATGCTCAAAAGAGCAAAGAGATTTCTGGATTGTTCCGGAACTACATTGGTCACAAAGCTAAAATCGGCAATACTTTGGGAGTAGATCAACACGATGATCAATAGATTCAGATTGAGGTAGAGCGAACCATAAGCTTTGGTTGTCACATACCCTGCAACCACAATTAATGCCAATACAAAGATGAACGGGCTATTAATGCCTCCACTGTAAAGTGTGATGATTATCGCACCTGCCAACGTCATGATAGAAACGATGTTGTAGGTGAGCGTGAGATTCTTATGATATTTGTAGAGTAAGGTATTGACTAGGTTCAAAATCCCGAAGCCTAGAAAAACGTATGGGATTACCTGCTTGATGTCCAACACGAAAAAGCAAAGGGCCGCAAAAAAAAGGGTAAAGATGGAGGTGAAATAATTTACCTTTAAGACCAAGCGTGCCTTGTCCCTGAGCCTTTGTTCCAATTTCTTCTTCTTATCCATTGACGGGGGAGTGGATGTTGGTTTGTTGATCTGGTCGATATCCAAGCTACTCAATACTTTATATTGTAAATCTAAATATGTTTTGGCAGAAAATCCAATTTCTTACTGGCATATTTCTCATGTTTCATTTTAACCACGTTGCTTTTTTTCTATAGAAAAACCATGTGAAAATGGTACTAGCCTGATCTTTTGGGAGGTTAAGAACGTTTTGACTTTGGCCGAAGACTACTTAGATCCGAAATTTTAATAGGTTGCTTTTTTTCAATACTTTTTCTGGCAGCAATACCGATAAGGCACGACATGGCTCCATCCCTTAAACCGGCAGTTCGGTCAAATTCGTCTTTTTTGTCGGGAGTTTTTAGGATGTGGTCTTGCAATCGTTGGTCACCCCCACCGTGACCGCTTTTTTCCGTTGCCACATTAATAGTCTCATAGTCGTTCCATAGTTTGTGAACAATAATTGGCTCGATATCGAAGACTTCTTGACTTGATTGTTCCATTTCCTTGGCATGTAGCTCTTCCTGACCTAGTTGGATGTTCTTGTTGTAAGGGATATCGAGCCATGCCTCGATTCGCCCTTCGGTACCATTAAAGGCCACACGCCATCCTTCGAAAGGGGAGTAGGTGGTGAGCGAATAATTGACGATCGTGTTATTTGCATACTTTACCTGGGCGGACATCTTATCATAAATATCGATTTCTTCGCGGAAAAGACAGTTGTCCCGTATATATCCATCGGCATGCTCATGGTCAACGTATAACTTCTTGGCCATCCCATCCTTTAGAATATCCCAGTGGAAATCGCAGTTAGTCGTATGCTCACAGGAACGACAGTTTTTTCCACGAAAAGGCCCATTTTTTCCATAGAACTCCAAATCCCCATAGGCAAAAACCTCTTGGGGTTCGGAATCGATCCACCAATTCAATAGATCAAAATGATGGGTGGCTTTGTGAACCCATAACGAACCACTACTTTCCATTTGCCCGTGCCACCTCCTAAAGTAAGAGGCCCCGTGGTAGGTGTTTAGATACCAATGGAAATCGATCGAAACCAGCTTTCCGATGGTCTCGTTCTTCAAAAGTTGTTTGATTTTTGTTGCATAAGGGCTCCACCGGTAGTTAAACCCGACTATAAGGTTCTTTTCGGACTTTTTTTCGGCGTCCAGAATGGCCTGACACTTGATTTCGTCGGTAGTCAAGGGTTTTTCGGTCAACACGTCACATCCCATTTCCAAACCTTTGATGATGAATTCGTGGTGGGTGGAATCCTTGGTCGTAACGATGACCAAATCTGGTTTGGTAGTGGAGACCATTGTGACAAAATCCACAAAGGTAGGACAGGAGGCACCTATATATTCTTTTCCGAATTGTAGCCGACTGGGATTGTGGTCACAGAGTCCTACAAACTCTAAAATATCCGAATATTCATCGACCAAACGCTTGCCCCAAAAAGTGATGCCGCGAATACCGGTGCCTATCAAGGCCACTTTAAGTTTCTGGGAATGGCCAAAATCAAAGGCATGGATAGGAAGCGCCGAACTGGCTGCCAACATGCTAATGGAAGAGAGAAATTTTCGTCTGGAAGCGGTCATATCACAATAGCTTTTGTTTTAAAGATATTGATTTTTTGGATATGTCAGGGTCGGAAAACCTTTGTCTTGCAGAAGGTCAAGAACTATAAAATCCTAATGTTATTGGTTCTGGAACACAACCTGAACAATCGATTTAATGGGCATCGTCCGAGTGAAACATCAAAAAAGGCGACCCTACAGGTCGCCTTTTTTTGTCGAATGGAAGTCTTTAATGCTCTGTCAAAACCCATTCCCCCTTTTCAATAAGGGGTTCGGCTTGCTTGTATTTGAGTGTCTTGCTTTCGCCAGACATGACGTTCTTGATAGTGACCCGCTCGTTACGTCCTATTTTGGGTTGTTCCCTGACGATGGTTTCCGTCACCTGTGGACGTTGACGCTGTGTCTGGCCAGCAGCACGATTTCTAGCAGCCAACTCATCACTGTTTGGAATTTCTTCTTTCGTAGTCTTCAGATTTTCCTTGGGACGCCTTACCTCTCTAGCTGCTGAGATTTCATTAGGATTCGCGGTCGGTAATTCCCCTTTGAACAAGAACGATACGACCTCCTTGTTCACCTTGTCGATCATGCTCTTGAAGAGTTCAAAGGCCTCAAACTTGTAAATCAAAAGGGGATCTTTTTGTTCGTGTACCGCCAATTGAACCGATTGCTTCAATTCGTCCATTTTTCTCAAATGCGTCTTCCAGGCATCATCGATGATCGCCAAGGTGATGTTCTTCTCGAAATCGGTAACTAATTGCTTTCCGTCCGATTCATACGCTTCTTTCAGATTGGTAACGACGTTCAATGTTTTAATTCCATCGGTAAACGGCACTACGATACGTTCGAAATTGTTCGCATTGTCCTCATACACCTGCTTGATAACCGGGAAAGCGGTCTGTGCATTCCTTTCAATCTTATCCTGATAATGTTCGTAGGCGGTTTTGTAAACCGTGTTTGCAATCTCTTGCACGCCCATTTTGTCGAAATCGGCTTCTGAAATGGGGGATGTGATCGAGAAGTACTTGATCAGTTCGAACTCAAAGTTCTTAAAATCATTGGCCGCTTTGTTCGTGTCGGCGATGACTTCGCAGGTATCGTAGATCATATTGGCGATATCGACCTTAAGGCGTTCCCCTTGTAGGGCGTGGCGCCTTCTTTTGTAGACCACCTCACGTTGGGCGTTCATCACATCATCATATTCCAACAGACGTTTACGCACGCCAAAGTTATTTTCCTCCACTTTTTTCTGGGCACGTTCGATGGATTTTGTCATCATAGAATGCTGAATAACCTCGCCTTCTTCCAAGCCCATTTTGTCCATCATCTTGGCAACACGGTCCGAACCGAACAAACGCATCAGATTATCTTCCAATGATACGTAGAATTGCGAACTACCAGGATCTCCCTGACGGCCCGAACGTCCCCGAAGCTGTCTATCGACACGTCTTGAATCATGGCGCTCGGTGCCTACAATGGCGAGTCCGCCAGCAGCCTTTACCTCTTCCGTTAGTTTGATATCGGTACCACGTCCGGCCATGTTTGTTGCAATGGTTACGACCCCTGGTTTCCCGGCTTCGGCGACCACATCGGCTTCTTTCTTATGTAGCTTTGCGTTCAATACATTGTGTTCCACTTTTCGTATGGACAGCATACGCGATAGGAGTTCCGAAATCTCGACGGAAGTGGTACCGATCAGTACAGGTCTGCCTTCTTGCGATAACTTGGTGACCTCATCGATGATGGCATTGTATTTCTCACGTTTGGTCTTGTAGATCAAATCGTTACGGTCATCCCGGGCAATGGGTCGGTTGGTAGGAATTTCCATCACATCCAACTTATAGATTTCCCAGAATTCGCCTGCTTCCGTAATGGCCGTACCGGTCATACCCGCCAACTTCCTGTACATTCTAAAATAATTCTGCAAGGTAACGGTCGCAAAGGTTTGGGTCAGGGCTTCGATCTTTACATTCTCCTTGGCCTCGATGGCTTGATGTAATCCGTCGGAATACCTACGACCATCCATAATACGGCCGGTCTGCTCGTCGACGATCATCACCTTGTTGTCTATCACCACGTACTCCACATCCTTTTCAAAAAGGGTATAGGCCTTGAGCAACTGGCTCATGGTATGAATACGCTCGCTCTTTACGGTAAAGTCCTTAAAAAGCTCTTCTTTGAGTTCCGCTTCTTTTTCAATGTCAAGGTTCTGGCTTTCAATCTGGGCGATTTCGGCCCCGATATCGGGCATTATGAAAAAGTCTTTTCCTTGGGCCCCCGAGATATATTCGACTCCTTTATCGGTCAGTTCGATTTGGTTGTTTTTTTCATCGATGACGAACAACAGGTCTTCATCTACCTTAGGCATCTCCCTGTTGTTATCCTGCATATAGAAATTCTCGGTCTTTTGAAGCAATTGTTTTACACCTTCCTCACTCAAAAACTTGATGAGTGCTTTGTTTTTGGGAAGTCCGCGATGCACACGGAGTAGTAGGAATCCGCCTTCCTTGGTATCCCCTTCGGCAATCAGCTTTTTGGCTTCTGCCAGTACCCCGGTTAGATGCTGACGTTGCTTTTGCACGATATCGGCGATCTTGGGCTTTAATTCGTTAAACTCGTGGCGGTCTCCTTCAGGCACCGGACCCGAAATAATCAAGGGTGTACGGGCATCATCGACCAAGACCGAATCGACCTCATCAACGATTGCGTAGTGGTGTGGGCGCTGTACCAAATCTTTGGGTGTATGTGCCATGTTGTCCCGCAAGTAATCGAAACCAAATTCGTTGTTGGTACCGTAGGTGATATCGGAGTTATAGGCGGCACGCCTCCCTTCGGAGTTGGGCCGGTGGTGGTCGATACAATCTACCGAGAGCCCGTGAAATTCAAAAATAGGCCCCATCCAGGCGCTATCCCTTTTGGCCAGATAGTCGTTTACGGTTACTAAATGGGCACCTTTTCCCGCAAGGGCATTGAGATAAAGGGGTAGGGTGGCAACCAAGGTCTTACCTTCCCCGGTCTGCATCTCGGCGATCTTTCCTTGGTGCAATGCAATCCCTCCGATCAACTGTACATCGTAATGTACCATATCCCAAGTAACTTCCTTACCGGCGGCGTCCCACGAATTTTTCCAAACCGCTTGATCACCATCAAGGGTTACGTAGTCTTTGCTGCCAGAAAGTTGTCGATCAAATTCCGAGGCGGTCACCTGTATGGTTTCATTGGCGGCAAATCGCTTCGCGGTCTCTTTGACCACGGCAAAGGCCTCGGGAAGTATTTCATTCAAAGTATCCTCTGTTACTTTATAACCTTGGTCTTTGAGCTTGTCGATTTCACCATAGAGGTCTTCGTTTTTATCGATGTCGGTAGAATCTTTTACTTCTTGCTCCAAGGCCGCGATCTGATCATCCAACTCCTTACGGTTTTCGGCGATTTTGGCTTTGAACTCAATCGTTTTGGCCCGAAGTGCATCATGATCTAATGCCTCAAGGGCAGTTTCGAAGGACTTTATTTTATCGACCAAAGGTTGCAGTTGCTTCACATCCTTTTTTGATTTATCCCCGACAAAGGTCTTTAATATCGTATTTAAAAAACTCATAATGTAATGCTGTTTGTATGGTATGCCGGTCGAAGCCGAACTCTCATCGTTTGTGATGCGCCGAAGTACATAGCCTTTCTATTGTCAAAAGGCATTCCAATTTCCGGAATCGTCGAAAATACCTATATGAACTGCCAAAATTACAGAAAAGCTGGAACAAGCACATAAAAAAAGCCTCCAAAGGAGACTTTTCACAACAATTAACATAACTATTATTAATATTCATCCTCATTCCAGAGGTAATCTTCTTCGGTTGGATAGTCGGGCCAAATCTCTTCGATAGACTCATAGATTTCGCCACCCTCTTCTTCCATAGATTGAAGGTTTTCGACGACCTCCAAAGGCGCACCGGTTCGAATGGAATAATCTATCAATTCGTCTTTAGTGGCCGGCCAGGGCGCATCGCTTAAATAGGATGCCAATTCTAATGTCCAATACATGGTGATGGTTTGATTTTAAATTTTTGCAAAAGTAATTTTTAATAGGAAAAAGTCAAGTTTTTTCATAACTATTTCACGTAACTTATCAACACAATTTTCGATTTAATATTGTGTAGCGGCTAAAAATATGGAATTATCAATCCTTTTTGTCAGGAATCCACTTTATTTCGGTCGCTTTTAAATCTTGCGACAATTTTCGTGCCAATACGAAAAGGTAGTCGGAAAGTCTATTGAGGTACACCAAAACCATGTCTTCGAAGGGTTCCACCTCGTGTAAAAGGGTCGACATGCGTTCGGCCCTTCTACAAACGGTACGCGCCAAGTGACAGTATGACACCGTGGTATGCCCCCCTGGTAGAATAAAATGTGTCATAGGGGGGAGGCTTTTGTCCATCTCGTCGATTTCTTGCTCGAGCAGTATGATATCCTTTTCATTGATTTTTGGGATATTCAAACGCTCTTTACCACTTTTCAATAGTGCCTTTTTAGGTTCGGTCGCCAAAATTGCCCCTACAGTGAAAAGTTTTTCTTGGATCAAGGTGAGTATTTCTTTAGAGTGCGCATCGATATTTTGATCACGAACCAGACCCAACCACGAGTTGAGTTCATCGATGGTACCATAACTATTGATTCGAATATGGTGTTTGGGGACCCTTGTTCCTCCAAATAGTGCGGTCGTGCCCTCGTCTCCTGTTTTGGTATAAATTTTCATGTAGTAAGTTAAAATGCAAATTTAAGCATAAGACGAAGCTTAAACACGTACGCAGGTTATAAACGTTCATCGCTTCATTAATAAAGAAATGTGTTCTTAACTTTGATCAACGATTATTCCTCCTTATCTTTTCTTTTATAGTCTTCCATGAATTTTCTCGACTTGCGCTTTTTTGATTTGTTCCTGGTGGTGATAGTAACGATTAGGTAGAGTACGAACAGCGCTCCCAATATGAAATAAAATGTATTGTCCATCGCTTCGTGATTATAATACCTAAAATTAGGGGTTTATATCCGAATCTTAAAATGCTGCCTAGCCTGTTCTTTTCTTAAGAAGACCACACCACAATAATAGAGGTCAATGGTTACCGTTACAATGGGATTTGTCTTTATTTTTTTCCAAGCTGCACGATTTTTATTAGTCCCATGGATGTTGTCTACCACTATCACGGTATCATTGTGCACCATGTCAGCATCAAATGGCAGGTTTCCTAAGTTGGAAGCATCCATAAAGGCCATATCGAAGGGAGGCTCATTCATCCGAATCATGGGAAATTCCTTATCTATTCGATTTATAAGCGCCGCATCGACCGCGGGAAGCCCCAAACGCCCCACCTCAAAATATACAATACTCTTTAACAACACCCCAAGGGTCTTGTTCTTTCCAAGTTTTGGTTTTGCATAAAGACATTTTGTTAAATAACTATAAATAAAGGGGGAGTGCACCCCATGATGATTGGACGAAGTGACTAGGAATTTTAGGTATTTAAGAGGGTTCGGCACTGCTGTTTTTATTTTTTACCACTGGTTGCGACGTACCAAATAGCTGTTTTTGGTCATCCCTCCAACATTGCGGATAATTCGAACCATCGTTCGGTCTTGGTTTCTATGTCGTCGCCGATTTGTTTCAATTCCCTTGATAATTCGGCAATATCGTCTCCAGTCAGAGTATCCGAGATGAATTTTTGCTCGACCTGTTTCTTTCTAGCTTCTAGTTTTTGGATATCCTTTTCCAACTGTTTATGCTCTTTTTGTTCGGCGTAGGAGAGTTTGGCGGACTTATCCCCTGACTTCCAATTATTTTTATTCTCTTTAGGAGTGCCGTTTTGTTCTTTTTCCAACCGTTGCTCCACTACCATACTATCCTCATAGGCTCGGAAATCGGAATAGTTCCCGGGGAAGTCCTCGATAACCCCATTCCCACGAAACACGAAAAGATGATCTACGATCTTGTCCATAAAATAGCGATCGTGCGAAACTACGATCAGGCAGCCCGGGAAATCCAAAAGAAAGCTTTCCAAGACGTTCAAGGTAACGATATCCAAATCGTTGGTAGGCTCATCAAGAATAAGGAAATTCGGGTTTTGAATAAGTACCGTGCATAAATAGAGGCGTTTTCGCTCGCCCCCACTGAGCTTTTCAACATAATCATACTGTTTTTTACGGTCGAATAAAAAACGTTCCAACAGTTGTTGGGCAGAAATTTGTCGGCCTTTCATCAAAGGGATGTAATCCCCGAATTCCCTGATTACCTCGATAACCTTTTGCCCCTGCTTGACAGGGATGCCTTTTTGCGTATAATACCCGAATTTGATGGTATCGCCCACTACTACCTTACCGGCATCGGGTCGGTCGGTTCCCGTAATAATATTCAAAAAGGTCGATTTCCCCGTACCATTCTTTCCGATAATGCCTACCCGTTCCCCTTTGGTAAAGGTATAGTCGAACTTGTCCAAAATAGGTTTATCGGGATACGCCTTAACGAGTTTGTGCAGCTCCAGTATTTTGCTGCCCATTCGTTTCATGTTGATTTCGAGCTGTACCTCGTGCTCTTTTCTTCGTTTGTTCGCTTTCTCTTTGATGACCTTGAAATCGTCGATTCGTGATTTGGACTTGGTGGTACGGGCTTTGGGTTGGCGGCGCATCCAATCCAATTCTTTTTTAAAAAGTTGTTTCGATTTATGCAGCTCGGTAGCTTCCTGCTCCAATCGTGTCTCTTTTTTGTCGAGATAGTAAGAATAGTTTCCCTTGTACGGATAGAGCGTTCCATCGTCCAACTCGAGGATTTCATTGCATACGCGTTCCAAAAAATAACGGTCGTGAGTAACCATGAATAACGTCATGTTCTCCTTGGCAAAGTATTGTTCGAGCCATTCGATCATCTCAAGATCTAAGTGGTTGGTGGGCTCATCAAGAATTAACAGGTCGGGTCGATTTATCAAGGCATTGGCGAGCGCCAACCGCTTTTTCTGTCCTCCGGAAAGAAGGCCTACTTTTACATGGAGGTCCTCCAGTTTTAATTTGAAAAGGATTTGTTTATACTGGGTCTCGAAATCCCAAGCCGCAAAACGATCCATGGCCTCGAAGGCTTTTTGATAACCATCTTCATCCGCTGGATGGTCCAAGGCCTTTTCGTAGCTAGCGATTACCTGTAGTATTTCATTGTCCGATGCAAAAATAGTTTCTTCAACGGTGAGCTTGGGGTTCAGGTCGGGTTCTTGTTGTAGAAAGGAGGTTCTAATGCCCTTGCGGTAATTCACCCTTCCGGTATCTGGAACATCCAATCCCGATAAAATATTTAAGATGGACGTTTTGCCTGTCCCGTTTTTCGCAATCAATGCTATCTTTTGGTCCTTGTTGATGCCAAAAGAGAGATTTTCAAAGAGCACCAGTTCGCCAAAAGACTTGGATATGTTTTCTACGGTGACTAGGTTCATGATTTGAATAGGGGTTCGGATTGGGGATGTTGACGGGATATTGCCAATTTAACTACACATTTTCTGTTAATTCCCTGGATTTTTTTACCAAAAATAAATATCGGATCATCAAGGCTCCCAACAAAAATAGAATAAGGGGTGAAAAAATCTGTATCTCAAGCACCCATAGCAAAAGCGTTGTCAGAAGAAGTCCTACGAGCACCCATAGATACTGCGTGAACCATTTTGGGAATCGATCTTTGAAAAGCAAAAACGCTACTGCAAGATTCGGTGCAAACGCCCAAAATACATTGAAGTTCATCTTGGTAGCCTGGTGGTCGGTCGCAAACCAAAGAAATAGGATAAGGGATCCGGCGGCCCCAGTAACAAAAAACAATAGAAAATCGAGCCAGGCAGTTCTCTTTCGATGTAAGGCATCCCTAATGGTAATCCCAATGACCAGTAGCAAAAGCAATAGTAGCCAGAAGAGCGGTGAGCGCAGAAAATTTGAGTTGCTTTTGGAAGGAAGCTCTGCCAAAAGTTCACTTTCCGAATACACCATCGGTTTTCCATCGATAGAGGAGAAGGGAAGCTGTTTGAAAACATAAATAGGGAGGAACATATGTTCCCATGGTGTCGCTTGCCTATCGATTACCGAACCCAGGGCCAAATCAATACCAAAATTGGACCAGGAGTTGATGGTTAGGTTTTGATGTATTAGTTCCCGAAAGGTATACAGGGTATCGAGATGGTCATATTTCAAGGTCCAAGAAGCGCCTAATACGGTTTTAAGTGCATCAGGCACTCTTGTAGAACAGTTGTCGAACAAAAAATCATACTTGTAATAGCGGTTCTCCGGAAGATGATTGTTTTCTAAAAATTGGAAAAGTTCCGATCGCTGCTCTTCCGTAAGCTTGATCATCTGTTCCCTTACCCATCGGTTTTCCAGTCGATAGTTTTGTAGGAAGTCTTGAAATCGCTGCCTTCCCAATCGGTAATCGAGCTTTCCCCTTGTGAATTTTACATAGAAGTTGGGATCATCGAAATCGAAAAGTCCGTAATTGTAAACGATATCCAGACCGATAGTCGGATCTTGTAGCCTAATGGCACTATGCCCGAATTTTGAATGAAGCTCATCCGCCGTACCTACGGTGAGAACACTTACTTTTGATAGGGGAGACAGTTCGGGTGGCTGGGAATTACCGATAAGTACCCAGGCAACAAACAGGGAGAAAAGGTATGTTTTAAATTGCATTGATGCACTTTGGTTTACCGATTTGCAAATATCCGAATAAAATATAGGAACAAACGGTTTGATCAAAAATTGTGTTATTTTTATCAAAACTTACCGGCCATGAAGCGCTATATTCCCAATATCATTACCTTGCTGAATGTTTTCTGCGGTTGTGTGGCCACCGTTTTCGCGGTATTGAACCAACTGGAATTAGCGGCACTTTTTGTTTTTTTGGGCATCGTTTTCGATTGGTTCGACGGACTTGCTGCACGGATTTTGGATGTGCACAGTGAGTTGGGGATTCAGCTCGACTCCTTAGCGGATATGATTACAAGCGGACTTGTCCCTGGGATTGTGATGTTTCAATTGTTGGGCATGTCGATGACGGGGGGGTGGAATTTGAACTTCTCCGCTTCGATATCGGAATCGGTTTTATGGGTCGGTGGCAAATTTACGCCGCTACCATTTCTAGGCTTTCTGATTACCCTTGCCTCTGCGTATCGCTTGGCTAGGTTCAATATCGATGAGAATCAAGTGTCCTCTTTTATCGGTTTGCCAACACCGGCCAACGCGCTGATGATTCTGTCTTTTCCCCTGATATTGATGTATCAGCAGAATGAGGTATTGAACGAAATCATCCTCAACCAATGGTTTCTCATCGGAATCACGTTCTTGAGCGCTTTTTTGTTGAATTCCAAGATTGAGCTGTTTGCCTTTAAATTTAAGAATTGGGCCTTTAAGGAAAACGCCACACGCTATATCCTTATCATCGTTAGTTTGGTGTTGTTGTTGACCATGAAGTTCTTGGCGGTACCCATCATCGTGGTTTTTTATGTGATAGGCTCCATGGTCGGCAACATAGCCAGGTCTTGATACCGTACTTATTGAATCGTCTTTTATCAAGTGTAGCATAGTATGAAAAAAACCCTTCGAAATTTATTGTTATTCGCCCTGTTGGTCCTTTGCAATTCCCATGAACTTTTTTTAAGGTCGGAAAGCCATTTTTTAAAATCGAATAGCGCCTACGAGTTATTCTTGGTGAACGGTACATTTGATCAAAGTGAAAATGCCATTACCACGGACCGCATCGTTTTTCCAAAAATATTGGGACCCAATTTTGAAATGGTCCCGACCACCGATGCTTTTTCGTATCGAGACGATAAAACGTACCTCACTATGGTTACCGGTGAAGCCGGAACTTATGTCGCGGGTATCTCCACATTGCCCAGGGTATTGGAGATGACGTCGGTAGCATTCAATGATTACCTCGACCATGAAGGGTTGGATAGAACTATTGCGCTTCGCAAGGAGCAAGGCGAAACGGGCATGTCTGCCAAGGAACGGTACTCCAAACATGTGAAGGCTTTATTGCAGGTCGATGACAGGCGCAGCGATCATTTCAAAACCCGATTGGGATATCCCATCGAGTTCGTTCCCTTGGAAAATCCATTTGACAAAAAGGTGGGGGAGCCGATTTCTTTTTTACTTCTTAGGGACGGTAAGCCTTTGGCAGATCAAACGGTGCACTATAGCACTTCGGTTCCCGGGGAAGATGCCCATGAAGGGGAGAAATCGGTTAAGACCGACGCGGATGGTGTCTGCACGATAATCCCGGACCAAGCGGGTCCATGGTATGTGGCCACGATCCATATGCTCAAAAGTGGGGAGGCCGAGGTCGACTATGAGTCGAACTGGGCGACCTTGACCTTCGCCGTCCGATAGGTTGGTTTTTGGACCGGGACCCCGTTTAGAAATCCAGCTTCTTTTTACGCAGCTCGAAGTTCTGTCCCAAATATACTTTACGAACCATCTCATCCGCGGCGAGATCTTCGGGGTGTCCCGATTTAAGAATACCCCCTTCGAACATCAAATAAGAACGTTCCGTAATGGCTAAGGTTTCCTGTACGTTATGATCGGTAATGAGAATACCGATATTCTTGTTCTTTAGTTGGGCCACGATACGTTGAATGTCCTCGACCGCCACTGGGTCAACCCCGGCAAAGGGTTCGTCCAGCAAAATGAATTTGGGATCGGTAGCCAAGGCGCGTGCTATTTCGGTACGTCGGCGCTCACCTCCCGAGAGTAGGTCCCCCCTGTTTTTTCGTATATGGCCAAGGCCAAATTCCTCAATGAGCGACTCCATCTTCATCAACTGTTCTTTCTTACTCATTTTAGTGAGCTGTAACACACTTAAAATATTCTTTTCGATGCTCAGTTTTCGAAAAACAGAGGCTTCCTGTGCCAAATAACCGATGCCGTTCTGGGCCCTTTTGTACATTGGGAAATTGGTAATATCCATTCCATCCAAAAAAATCTTGCCCCCATTGGGTTTTACCAAGCCTACGATCATGTAAAATGAGGTGGTTTTTCCGGCACCGTTTGGCCCAAGCAGCCCTATGATTTCACCTTGATTTACCTCTAATGAAATTCCACGGACGACCTGTCGTCCGCTATAGGTTTTCATGATATTTTCGGCCCTTAGTTTCATTTTCAAGTTCAAGTGTCAAGTTCAATCAATAATCGCTTTTGTCCCCTGGAGGCATACCGATCATCTCCTGTCGATTCCAAGGGTTTCAAAACTAAGGTTAAACGGCTTTAACCAAAAACAATTACCTTTTATTTAACCTTCATGTTGTTCGGCCAATGGCTTTTTGTTCATCTTTTGTCAATGGGCCTCAACCGCTCAACCGGGTTTGACATCGGTTCCTGACTTTTTGGTTTTTGCGGCTTTTTTTGCTTCTTTTTTCAATACGCGACGTGAGATATAGATACTGACTTGGTACAAAATTAAGATAGGTACCGCTACGACTACTTGACTCGCGACATCGGGCGGGGTAATTACGGCAGAAAGTATGAGTACCACGACCAAGGATATCTTACGGTACTTTTTTAAGATCTCCGGGGTGACCAGCCCTACCTTGGTCAGAAAATACACGATGATTGGCAATTCAAAAATGAGTCCACATGCGATGACCGACGCCCTTACCGTAGACACATAAGAAGCCAGATCGAATTCATTGGTAACTTCCGAACTTACTTGGTAGGTGCCTAAAAAGTTGATGGATAAAGGAGCCACCACATAGTAGCCGAAAAGCGCCCCCAGGAAAAACAATAGGGAAGCGGTAAAAATAAAGCCCCTGGAGTTTTTTCGTTCTTTTTCATACAATCCCGGGCTGATGAATTTCCATAGCTCGTACAGCACATACGGAAAACCAACGATAAATCCGGCCCAAATCGAGGTCCATATATGGGCTGAAAACTGTCCGGACATCAGACGGCTTTGTATCGTGAAGGGAAGCTTATCGGCGCAAAAAGCCGAGTCGAAACCAAAGAAAGTAGCGATATTGCAAAAGAGCCGATAGGTGGGAAAGTCCATCTTCTTCGGACCGAACAAAACGGTGTCAAAGATGAAACCCCGCATTAGGAAAGCCACGCTGCCAATGATTACGATTGCCGCTACCGAGCGGATCAGGTGCCACCGCAGTTCTTCCAAATGGTCCAGGAACGACATTTCGTTCGGGTCGGTCGTAGTTGCTTTTGCCATTATAGGATACCTTCGTTGATTAGATTGTGCAAATGTACGACCCCTTCATAGGAGTCGCCCTTGACGGCCAATAACTGTGAAATGCCTTTGTCTTGCATCGATTCCAGTGCCTTAATGGCCAATACTTCGGTCCCGATCGTTTTGGGATTGGAGGTCATCACATCCTTTGCGGTGAGCCCATTGATGGAATCATATTTGTTCAGCATCCTACGAATATCACCATCAGTGACCACTCCGACAATTTTATCATTGTCAAGTACGGCCGCGACCCCCAACATTTTTTCGGAAATCTCTACTATGACTTGTTTAATATCGGTATCGATATGCACTTGGGGCTTTTGATTTATGGCTACAATATCGGCCACGGTAAGGTAGAGTCGTTTTCCCAAAGTACCGCCTGGATGGTATTTTGCAAAATCCTTACTGCTGAATCCCTTCAATTCCAATAGGCAAATGGCCAAGGCGTCGCCCATGACCAGTTGTGCGGTGGTACTGGTGGTGGGTGCCAAGTTGTTCGGGCAGGCTTCCTTGGCGACAAATGTATTTAGGATATAGTCGGCCTGATGTGCTAGAAAGGAATCGAGATTTCCCGTCATACCGATCAATTTATTCTTTCCCCTTTTGATCAAGGGGACCAACATCTTTATTTCAGGGGTACTGCCACTTTTGGAAATACAGATAACCACGTCGTTTTCTTGAATAGTGCCCAAGTCCCCATGAATTGCATCGCCGGCATGCATAAAAATAGCCGGGGTACCGGTCGAGTTCAAGGTGGCGACAATTTTGGAAGCGATGATAGCACTTTTTCCGATCCCTGTCACGACCACCCTCCCTTCAGAGGTGAAAATACAATCAACCGTGCTTGAAAAATCCGTATCGAGCAATTGGGCAAGATGCCCGATCGCCTCGCTTTGCATCCCGATGGTTTTCTTCGCTATGTCAAGTATAGCCTTGGGTTCGTTCAAAGTATTAATAAAATTATATGATTTTTATGTAAAAGAAAGTCTTATATTTAAAAATACAAAATTACACAATCTCAACATATCGCAGTTTTTATTCCTTATAAATCGATTTGGCGCGATTTCTGCACTAAAAAGATGAAAAATCCTTACCTTAAGGAAATGATTAAAAAGACGACAGACTTAGTTTTCAAATGAAAAATGATGCTACAGGTTTGAAAGATATCGATCTACACACACCCCTAAAACATTATTTTGGGTTCTCATCTTTCAAAGGCCTTCAAAAAGATGTGGTTCATAACATCTTAGACCGTAAAAATACGTTTGTAATTATGCCCACGGGGGGCGGAAAATCGCTGTGCTACCAACTGCCGGCTCTGATGCAGGAAGGTACGGCCATCGTGGTATCGCCCTTGATCGCCTTAATGAAGAACCAGGTAGATGCCATTCGGGGAATCTCTTCCGAAGATGGTGTTGCCCATGTCTTAAATTCCTCCCTTACCAAGTCCGAGGTTAAAAAAGTAAAGAAGGACATTAGCTCGGGCATTACCAAACTTCTATATGTCGCCCCGGAATCACTGACCAAAACAGAGTATGTTGATTTTTTGCAGTCCGTTACGATTTCTTTTTTGGCGGTCGATGAGGCGCATTGTATTTCGGAATGGGGGCATGATTTCAGGCCCGAGTATCGCAACTTGAGATCTATCGTCGACCGCCTGGGAGAAGATATTCCGATTATTGCGCTCACGGCAACGGCCACGCCCAAGGTACAGGAAGACATTATCAAAAATCTCGGTATTACGGGTGCTACCGTCTTCAAGGAGTCGTTTAACCGGCCTAATCTTTATTACGAGGTGCGGCCTAAAACGGCCAATGTTGACGCGGACATCATCCGATTTGTAAAACAGAACGAAGGCAAATCGGGCATTATCTACTGTCTGAGCCGCAAACGGGTCGAGGAACTCGCACAGGTGCTTCAGGTGAACGGTGTAAGCGCCGTTCCATATCACGCAGGGTTCGATGCCAAGACCCGATCCAAATATCAAGATATGTTCTTGATGCAGGATGTCGATGTGGTAGTGGCGACGATTGCCTTTGGGATGGGAATCGACAAACCCGATGTTCGCTTTGTTATTCACCACGACATCCCAAAAAGCATCGAAAGTTATTATCAAGAAACAGGCCGGGCAGGCAGGGATGGGGGTGAAGGCCACTGTTTGGCGTTCTACTCGTACAAGGACATCGAGAAACTTGAAAAATTTATGTCGGGCAAGCCTGTGGCGGAACAGGAAATAGGGAACGCATTATTGCAGGAAGTGGTTGCTTACGCAGAGACCTCCCTGTCACGGCGAAAGTTCATTCTTCACTATTTTGGGGAAGCGTTCGATGAGATAAATGGTGCGGGAGCCGATATGGACGATAATGTTCGTAATCCAAAAGAAAAAGAGGAAGCCAAGGATAATGTGGTAAAGCTGATTCAAGTAGTACAGGAGACCAAGGAAAAATTTAAATCGAAGGAAGTGGTCAATACCTTGGTCGGGAAGGTCAACGCCATGATGTCCTCACATAAGACCAATGAAAAAGAAGTATTCGGAATAGGAGCCGATAAGGACAAAAGTTATTGGATGGCCCTTATACGCCAAGTCTTGGTTGCGGGTATTCTAAGCAAGGAAATCGAACAATATGGTGTATTGCACGTTACCGAGAAAGGTCGGGAATTCCTAAAGGCACCCCAATCTTTCATGATGACCAAAGACCATGTCTACAGTGCCCAAAACGATGCCATCGTCAATGCTGCCAAAAGCGGCGGGGTGAGCGATGAGCGGCTACTAAAACAGCTTAAAGACCTTAGAAAGTCACAGGCGGATAAATTGGGCGTACCCCCTTTTGTCGTCTTTCAAGACCCTTCTTTGCAGGATATGGCGTTAAAATATCCCGTGACACTTTCAGAACTACAGAATATTTATGGGGTAGGGGAAGGAAAGGCAAAAAAATACGGTAAGCCGTTTGTTGATTTTATAGCTTCCTATGTCGAGGAGAATGACATTGTACGACCCGACGATTTGGTCGTGAAGAGCACAGGGGCCAACTCCGGCTTAAAACTGTATATCATCCAGAATGTCGACCGCAAGCTGCCGCTCGATGATATTGCCGCGTCCAAAGGAATCGAAATCGGTGAACTTATCAAGGAAATGGAACAGATAGTGTTCAGTGGCACCAGACTAAATCTAGGGTACTGGATCGACGAACTGTTCGATGAAGATCAACAAGAAGAGATACATGAATACTTCTTGGAGGCGGAGACCGATGATATCGAAACCGCCATTACCGAATTTGACGGCGATTATGACGACGAGGAACTGCGTTTGTACCGCTTGAAGTTCATCAGTGAAGTGGCCAACTAATATTTGCACGGGAAGACAATGCATTCAAGGAAAAGCCCCTGTTCAAGGCGGCTTTTTACACTTCTATAGTTTTCATTGATATATTGATAGATCATGTCCATGGTTTTCAAAGAAGGCATTGTCCAAATTATCTGCCTTTAGAACGAGTTCCTCGATGTTTTCAATAATGCTAATAAGAGGTCGATACAAATGCCGATAGGTGCACTTGGTGCGACAGGAAAATCCCGGAAAACAACCCCTATCGACTAAGGAGGACCTACCAAAAACCTGCTTTGATCAGGTTTTGGCCTTGTTGAAGCATGGTAACGTCGTTTTATTTATAGTATTCCGAACAGACAAGGATTAGCCTCAAACTCAATCGTTCCAAACGCCTTTGGCGCCACAAAACCTATGGCTCCATCAAATAAAATACCGTCGAAGAATTCTTCGACGGTATTTTTAAAGGTTATGATCAAGAGGTTTTTTAAGGGGCGGAGGTTCCTCCCTGATTTTTAGATCTTCGTAGCTGACGTTGTATTTTTTTGATGGCAGACTCAATCGATTTTTCGGGTTCAATGATGTTGTATTCTCCCCAAAAATCGGGGTCTGCAAAACCAATGGCTTCGTCGTTGAGTATAATCGACGTTTTCATGCGATCTCTGAATTTGGGCGTGGTACCTTCAATATTTTTCTCCCAGTCGGTAACTGCCATTTCGCATGTCATGCTGTAAACGGAATTGAACAGTCTCTTATCCCAATTGATTTTGAACTCCAATAAAACGTTACTGTAGCCGTAGTACCATTTGCCATCTTTTTCGCGGTAATCGACTCGATAGGCGACCTCCGTCGGCCATACCGATGCCTGGGCAGGCTTTTTGCGAACGAATAGTCGGGCAGCTTGGTCCTTGTCGGTAATATTAAGGGTATAAATGGCGCTGGTAAGAATCTTATTTTCAGCATCGATGTACAGCTTGCCTTGATACAGCGGTTCCCTGATCCAATCCTTTTGCTTGAATTCGATTATGTACAGTAATCGGTCGTTCACCCGGGTCGACTGTACGAAATCAAAGTCGTAATTCTCTATAGATTCATCGGTAAAAATATACTCTGGATACTTCATGATATCGACAAAAAGTGCATTGAAAGGCCCCCCCTGAAGTTTTAAGGCCACTGTGTCCAATTTGGAGTAATCGGTACTTTTTCGTGCTTTGTATAACTGCACGGCGTCGCGCCTATCCGTATTATAGGGACTTTTGTAGATGTTCACCACCGCCTCTGAAAGCGACACATTTTTTCTTCTTTTTTTTATCGTTTCCCGGTAAAAAGCAGTCATCAAGGTAGGGTCATCAAAATAATTCTCGCCCTTTTTTCTGAGGGTTTCCCTCACAAGGCTTTTTGCATCTTTGGGTACGCTGAGGTTCACTTCGGATAACTCCAATATAGACACCTCCATAAAAATTTTATTATTGCCGTCCGTTAGTTGTGCCAAAGGAAGGCGCACGGTCTTATATCCTAAAAACGAAACTACCACATTACCGTCGGTGACGTCTTTGGGCACCTTTAATGCGAATTCCCCTTCAGTATTACTAATGGTGCTGATATTGGTGTTCTCTAAAGAGAGCGTAGCGAACACAAGGGGCTTTTTGGTATCCCGGTCCAGTACTTCCCCTTTGTACTGATTAAAGGATGCTTCTTGCTGTTCATCTTGAAAGTAGACTGCAGCATTGGCCGTGTAGCTGACCCCTATCAGTGACAATACTAGTATTGCCATGACAAAGGATTTGGTTGAAAATAAGTTAGAATGTTTCATAATCAATTGCTTTCGTTTCATACAAATGCTTCTCTAAGTTACGGATTTTTACCCGGTTTTTATGTTAATATTTGCTTATAACTCCCCCTAAGACGGTGTTGAAAATCATGCATTGATTGTCGTTGGGGAAATGTGCCAAGTCCTAGTATTCCAATGCCGGATATTGTATTCCAGGCGTCAGACTTCCCTGGTGTGCCAGAGTATTACTGAAGGTTGCGGGAGTTGATTCGTACGGATATCGAAAACTACCCCTTTTCGTTACAACGAAGTGTAGGTGCGGATAGCCAGCCAGGCCTGTGTTTCCGCTCAAACCAATGGGATCACCCTTTTCGACCCGATCCCCGATTTCTACCAATGCCCCATTCTGGGTTAAATGCATATATTGTCCGTAAGTACCGTCGGAATGTGAAACCACCACCAGATTATTGGGAAAACCACCATCTTGTCCCGACTCTTCCACAAAAATGACCTGTCCCTCCCTCGCCGCGGTGATGGTGGTACCTATACCCATGTCAAAATCGATGGCATATTGATCCGGCTGTCCTGCGCTATGATAGGAACCACCGCAATGGGCTAGGTTCACGACATAGCCCGTACCCACAGGATAGGGCAGTACATACTCCGATAGTTCTGACGGGGTATATTCCTCCTCTCCACAGCTACCCGACCCATAAAGGTCGACAATAGTCTGGGCATCCGGTCTTTGGGTATCCTCATCGTCGGTCTTATCGCATTGTGGCGCCAATAGCAAAGCAAATGTCAATAGTAATAGATGGAAGGGTGATCTCATATTTTCTATTCTTTAGTTTTTATACTTGGTGATGGGAGGTACGGTACACCCATCTTACCGATAGTCATCAATCGTATTCTAGAATTCAAAGCTGCTTTAAAGTAGCAAAGGTTTCCCCGGTGGTTGTCTCTTCCTGTAAACGTTTACAAAATTCCCGGAAAATAGCCTTATGAAGCGTTTGCTTGTTGTCTGTAGGTAGTGGGGTTGACTTCGGTAAATTTTTTAAAGGCTTTGTAAAAAGACGCCCTGTTGTTAAAGCCCACATCGTAAGCGATTTGTGTCATGGTCAATCCGTTTTCTTCATTGTTCATCAACAAGTTCTTAGCCTCCTTTACCCTATACTTGTTAACAAAGTCGAAAAATGACAGATTGAAATGTTCATTGATGATTTGCGACGTATGATTTCTCGACAAGTTCATTAGCCTTGACAGGTCGTCTAGCCGAAGTTCATTGTTGAGATAAGGCTGTTCGACTTCCATTATCCTTATTAATTTTTTCTTCATTTCAAGTGATAAGGCCTCAGACAATCCTGTTTTTTGATACTTTATAAAGGGCAATATTTTCTGGATCGACTTTCCCTCGAACACCTCTGGCTGTACAAAACCAAAAAAGGCGAGCATGCCAATAAAAAAAACGATTATGATATCGACAAAATAGTCAAACTTGGGATCCATAAGATTGAACCTAGTAAGGAAAATGTAGAGTGCGAACATAAAGGAAAATCCGAAGTAGGAGCCCACGAACCATTTCATCCACTTATTTTCCCGAAACCCGACCTTTTTGCTACGCCAAAAACTGAAATAGGTGAAAAAGGCATAAAAAAATAGTAGGGCGATGACCAGCCAAATGCCGTAGCTAGGCCAAGAAACATAATTAAAGACGGTACCTTCCTGAACGACCCTTGCCTTTTCGGCAGTGCCCATAAGGTAAAATGGTGAAAGGGTGGCAACGATGATTAGCGTGGGTATTAAAAACCATAGGTCTTTCCAGCGCAACCCTTTTTCCGTGACCACCCTTCTTACGTAAATGAAGACTAACGGGCCGTATAGAGTCCATAATGGGAAATGGGCGAGATTGAAGTGTATAAAAAGTTCTTCCTTTATCCTCCCGGACCAACGCAGCGAATTGTTCAAGAGTTCCGTGGCAAAAAGAAAGGTATAGATGGCAAGAATTGCATTGGCGAAACGATCTCCTTTCTTTTTAAGTAAGAACAAGAGGGAAAGGACGAGTCCAAGAAATGCAAAACAAAGGAACAGTAGGATGATGAAATCCATCAACAGGTGTTTGTACCAAATATAGTACATGCCGCCTGGTAGATTGTCTCTTTTTGTAGGGTTTTGGGCTTAAGGGTAGCTGATTTTAAATGGGGCGCAGCCAATTTATTTTTATTGCATACATATTCGAATGACTCTTGTTAGCCGGTCCCCGTACTATGAGGGAAGGGGGTAGGGGTTCCATTTTTTCGTTTTCCGATTGCATTTCGGCAAGCATTTCAAGGGCTTTTCCCTGTTCTGCCGGTTACCATTCGGTCGATGTTCGGAGTAGCAATATCGGTAGCCGCAAAGCATCCAACATCCCCGTAGCCTGAATCATCGGCAAAATTGTGGATGATGTTCGGAACCCTTTTTTTGTACCTTTTTCGCTGGTCATGTTGACTGTGGGCCAAAATCAAAAATGGTGCCGAAGACAATCAAGACTGTCTTGTTTATAAGACAACATGATTTTCAATGAAAAGATACATGATATTACAGCCCTACCCAATTTAAATTTTTACTTGTAAACAACGGAGTGGTTTTTTCAGATTTTAATACCAGGATTGCTGATTTGGTCCCAAGGATTATTTATGCAATCAGAATAGTTTAGCTGTAAAAACGACACATTCTACAAGAAAAAGGCTGGCAAATAGATCGACCTTTCACCCATCCTGGGTTTTGGAGGAAGAAGCAACCAGTCTATTGATTTCCCTCAACTCCGCTTTCGTTAGATTACGCCATTTCCCTACCGGAATGTCCAGTTTTACGTTCATGATCCGAGTACGTTTGAGTTTGGTTACCTGATATCCTAGGTACTCGCACATACGACGAATCTGTCGGTTCAATCCTTGGGTGAGAATAATTTTAAACCGACAGGTGTCCAGTTGTTCCACCTCGCACTCCCTGGTGATGGTATCTAAAATCGGAACTCCTTTGCGCATTCGGTCCAAGAAGTTTTGAGTGATCGGTTTGTCAACGGTCACGAGGTATTCCTTTTCATGACGATTTCGGGCACGAAGGATCTTATTGACAATATCGCCATCGTTGGTTAAAAAGATGAGTCCTTCACTAGGCTTGTCCAATCGTCCTATCGGGAAAATCCGTTTTGGATAGTTGATGTAATCGATTATGTTATTTTTTTCGACTCCAGTGTCAGTGGTGCAAACGATACCAATGGGCTTATTAAAGGCAATGTACACCCGTTGGCCTTCAGGTTCGGAAATCAATTTGCCATCGACATGTACTTGATCGCCCGGCTTGATTTTGGTTCCCATTTCGGGAACTTCACCGTTTATGGTCACCCTTCCTTGTTCAATGAGCTTGTCGGCCGCTCTTCGGGAGCAGTACCCGACTTCGCTGAGGTATTTGTTTATGCGTACCACTTTGATTGCAATTTTTTTTTCGATGTATCGCCCGGATGCCTACATATTCACGAACTCAAAACCGGCCAGGGGAACGTTCCGAAGATCTATTTCGGTTTCGTTCAATAGAACCCCGTACTCCAGATAAGCCTTTAAATTGGCCAGCCAGAAGGTCCAGCCATTACTGCATCCATAATGTATATTGAGCTTACTTTCCTCGTCTGTAGGTATTTCGTACTGCCTTAGGGTTAAAAGTACTGAACTGCCTTTGTCCTCCAGGGTTACCGAAACCTTGGTCACTTCGGCGAACGAGAATTCGATAAAATCGATACCATTGGCCTGTAATACCTTCCCTTTTTCCTCATCGTCCCAATTATGCCATCTCCAAGTATACAGGTCACCTTTTTGGATATACTCCCTGGGGGTTCGTATTATACCTTTCCCGGTGCTATATCGTGCATCACTCAAAAACCAGGAAGTAATACCTTCGGAAGTTCCCCAACACCAATATAATTTTTTCATCGATGCCTTGATATATATTTTTTTGGTGAATGAATCAAAACTTAACTTGTGCATGCCGTTTATTTTTTACGGTTAAGTTCATAGCTATAGATTTCTCTGCCCAATTCCGCCAGAAACGGAATTCCGACTTCTTCGTATTCGTATTTGTCATCGTTAAAAACGCCATCTTTGTTTACCAAAATAGTAGCCGTTAAAAGAAACTCCACATCGTTTTCAGCGTCGGTGATATAGGCACAATCGGTCAAGGTACCATAGGCGAACCCTACCTTGTTATAGATTTTGATGTAGTTGGGGATAGTATCCTTCGTATCGCCGTAGATAAAGAATTTACAATAGCCATCGTAATACTCTTCGGGATCATAACCGACCTCTCTCGGTAGCGTATGCATTGCGGATAACAAAAATTCCCACTGCTGTTGACTCAGGTCAAAGCGTTCCTTCTCGTCAAATTGTCCTGGAAAAATGACCCTTTTCATAAGTGCGTGTTGCGCGTTTATGGGATAGTAATTCTTTAGGCTAAAATCAAAAGGCTCCTCTACCAGTTCATCCTCTGTATAATACCCTATTCCCTTTTGAATTTTGTTCAATTGCAGTGGTTCGGGCACCGAGTTGATCGTTGGTTTGGTCGTTGCAGTGGTACTGTCGTTCAAATAGACGATTAAAGGTTTTGTGGTGACGTCATCGGTATGGTACCCCAACCGATGTGAGATTCGGACAGGGAAAATACCTTTTTTCAATAATGTTTCATTGATGGCATCCTGCCCTAAAAATTCCAATAATCGATTGTTGGCTTCGTTATCACTGACCGCGAATATTTGAGAAACGGCGGTTGCAAAAGTAGTCTCCACCGAATCCCCTTCCACATAAAAACGGGTGTTTCTATCCAAGGTATCCGTTTGATTAAGATGCTCCAGGGCCAGCACGGCAGTTGGAAATTTTACCGTGCTGGCGGGGTAAAAATAATTCCGTTCGTTTACCTGAAAATCATAATCCGTAAATAAAATGCTATCGTTGCGCCGGTCGATTTGGGTGTAGCGGATCTGCACCTCAAACCGGTCTATACTGTCCATTACCCTTTTAATATTCGGATTTTCAGAGGCCAATGCCTCCTCTATGGGATTCACACGGCTTCCGCTTTGGTCACAGGCTCCCGCAGCAAACAGGAGACTGAAAAATAAGGACAAGTAACTCTTTCTCATTTAGTATCGGGTTGTTTAGCGATTCATTTATTCCTCGTATAGCTCTCCACGGTGTGGTTTGAGGGCATCCCGGACCGAAATCATATGAGGTTCCTCCACGACCATAAAAGCCAGGCTGTGCATTTCATGTAGATGTTGATGACCCGTAATCTTCAAGGATAGGGCTTCCATAGCGATGAATTCCTTTAAATGCTTTTCGTGGTGTTCGGCCGTTTTGGCGGCGGCGGGACCCTTGAAATCCCATATCAGTTTTATGCGTCTGTTCAACCTAATTCGTTTTTAATGCAACGCTGCCATTAGTGGTCCCTAAGGTACTAAAATAAGTAGGTTATGTAAAAAACCGTTAAGGAACAATGTAACTATTTGCCCACCATTTGGTAATTGCTATTTTTGCAAGATGCGATTTTCAATAATACGTAGTAAATCGATTTTTTTCTGGATGGTATCCTCCGTTATGGTGCTGGTTTTGAGTTCTTGCGGCGGTATGTTTTCTAAAAACAAGGAAGAGCAGCCCTTGGCTAGGGTCGGAGAGGCATTTCTTTACCCATCCGATGTTACCCCCCTATTATCCAATGCTGTTTCCAAGGAAGACAGTGCATCGTTCGTGACGAATTATATCAATAATTGGGCCTCGAAACAATTGCTGTTGGCGAAGGCCAAAATAAATCTTCCCGAAGACAAATTGACCGAATTTGATAAACTGGTAGACAACTACAGAAACGATTTGTATACCCGTGCTTACAAGGAGGCCCTCGTACAACAAGGTAGCGATTCGACGGTTAGTAAAAGTCAGCTAAGGGAGTTTTATAATAAAGAAAAACAAAACTTTAGGCTCAATGAAAAAATAGTACGACTCCGGTTTATAGAACTTCCCAAACAGTTTTTGAACAAAGATGAGGTCATTGAAAAATTGAAACGTTTTAATAAAGAGGATGTCACCTATCTTGATTCTATCGGGGTGCAGTTTAAGAAGTTGAATTTTAACGATTCTATTTGGGTAAGGGCGTCGCGGGTAATCGATGAGATTCCCCCATTGTCTCGCGAAAACGAAGGACGATACTTAAAAAAATCACAATTTTTTGAGTTGGAGGATGCAAAGGGGGTATATTTGACCAAGATTATCGATGTACTAAACCCCAACGACATTGCACCGCTTTCTTTTATAGAACCCACCATCAAGCAGGTACTCTTAAGTCGAAGAAAACTTGACTACATACGAAAGCTCGAAACCGAAATCATAGATGAGGCTATTAAGGATAAAGATTTTGAAGTATATGCAAAAGATTAACAGATTTGTTATTGTAATTTGTTCCTTATTATTGTCCAATACCATACTGGCGCAGGTAGCGGATAGTATTCCCGATACCCAGATCGAGCCTCCAGAGATGGTAGTGGAGGCGGATACCAATATCAGAAAGGATACCACGAATAAATTCAAAAGGGTCAAGCTCGATGGGATCGCCGCGGTAGTAGGGGATTATGTAATCCTGGAATCCGATATTGAAAAAACCTTGATCGACCTAAAAAGCCAAGGGGCTTCTACCGAGGATATCACTAGATGTGGATTACTTGGAAAATTAATGGAAGACCGTTTGTATGCCCACCAGGCCGTACAAGACAGTATTTTGGTGTCCGATGATGAGGTGAATGCTACTGGCGAACGGCAGATACAGTCATTGGTACAGCAAATCGGTTCCATGGAGAAGGTGTTACGATACTATAAAAAAACAGACGAAGCCAGTTTTCGGCAAGAGCTTTATAAAATTAACAAGTTGCGCATGTTATCCGAAAAAATGCAACAGGATATCATCGCCGAAATTGAAATAACACCGGAGGAAGTACGACAGTTTTTTAATAAGATTCCAGAAGACCAACGACCTGTTTTTGGTGCGGAACTTGAAATCGCCCAGATTGTAAAGCAGCCGAAACCAACGCAAACGGAGGTGCAAGCGGTTATCGATAAATTAAATAAGATCAAGGCCGATGTAGAGGATAATGACGCAAGTTTTAGCGTGAAGGCCATCTTGTATTCACAGGGGCCTACAAAATCCAAAGGAGGTCTTATCGAAGGCATTACCAAGAGCTCCGGTTATGTGAAGGAGTTCAAGGATGTTGCGTTCAGTTTGAATGAAGGTGAAGTGTCCGATCCCTTCGAGACCATGTTCGGCTATCATATTATGTACATCGAAAAAATTAGGGGACAGGAAAGAGATGTGCGACACATTCTAATTCAACCGGATATTTCCAAAAAGGCACTGGAAAATGCTCGAATGGAATTGGATAGTATTCGTCAACAAATTATTGATGGCAAGTATACATTCGCTGAAGCAGCGCTAAATTTTTCCGACGAAGAGGAGACCAAATTCGACGGTGGTGTTCTACGGAATCCCATTAACTTTGATTCCCGTTTCGAATTGACCAAAATGGATCCGACGCTATACAATCAGGTGCGTAACTTAAAGGACGACGAGATTTCGAGACCTATTCTGGAACAGGATGAGCGCGGAGGCGGACCTTCTTATAAGTTATTGAAAGTGACCAATAGATACGACGAGCACGTAGCCGATTTTTCCAAGGATTATATCAAAATTCAACAACTGGCAAAAACGGAGAAGCAATACAATGCTATCAAAAAGTGGATGGATAAGCATATTGATGATACCTACATTAGCGTAAACGAATCCAGAAGAGACTGTGAATTTGCCAACAACTGGGTCAAGGAATAATATGTCGGACGTTACTGCAATCAATAATCTCGTTCAAAGGCATCAGGAGTTGAGGCAAGAAATTGCGAAGGCCATCGTAGGCCAGAATGAGGTTATTGAACAAATTTTACTATCAATTTATTCCGGAGGGCATTCACTGCTCATCGGTGTACCCGGTTTGGCAAAGACTTTAATGGTAAATACCATTGCGAAGACCTTAGGACTTGATTTTAAAAGAATACAGTTCACCCCTGATCTAATGCCCAGTGATATTTTGGGAAGTGAGGTATTGGATCAGAATAGAAATTTCAAGTTCATCAAAGGACCTATTTTTTCCAACATTATTCTGGCCGATGAAATCAACAGGACACCACCCAAAACCCAGGCAGCACTCTTGGAGGCGATGCAGGAACGCTCGGTGACTATTGCAGGACAACAGCATCGACTGGAATTGCCTTATTTTGTGCTTGCTACCCAAAACCCTATTGAACAGGAAGGAACCTATCCCTTGCCCGAGGCGCAGTTGGATCGCTTTATGTTCGCTATCGAACTAAAATATCCATCGGTGACCGAGGAAATCGAGGTGGTAAAGACCACGACCGATGACAATGTTCCAGAAATCAATGCGCTATTCAACGCCCAGGAGATTTTGGAAATACATCATTTGGTACGACGCATCCCGGTTCCGGACAATGTGGTGGAATATGCGGTTCGTTTGGTAAATTCAACCAGACCTAATTTGGAGTCGGCCGGGGATTTTGTAAAGCAATACATCGATTGGGGTGCCGGGCCAAGAGCTTCTCAGAACCTCGTATTAGGGGCCAAGGCCCATGCTGCGATCAATGGAAAATATTCACCGGATATTGAAAATGTAAAGGCGGTGGCGAGGGGCATATTGCGTCACAGGATTATAAAAAACTACAAGGCCGAGGCCGAGGGGATTTCCGAAGAAGATATCATTAACAAGCTTCTGTAATTAAAATCATCAACGCATGAAAAAAGCATTGGACATTTTCTCTGAACAGTCCGATGCCTATAAAAAGTTCCGTCCTGCCTACCCGATGGAACTCTATTCAGATATTTTGAAACATGTACCGGACACCGCTTGTTGCTGGGATTGCGGTACGGGTAACGGGCAGGTAGCACTGGTGTTATCCCACTATTTTGATGAGGTGTTCGCAACGGATATCAGTGAGGCCCAGTTGGCAAGGGCTGAAAGAAGGGACACCATTCGCTACAAGGTCGAAAGAGCCGAACACACCAGCTTTGATGACAATACTTTTGATTTAATCACGGTAGCACAGGCCCTTCATTGGTTTGATTTTCAAGCCTTTAACAAAGAGGTGCGAAGAGTGTCTAAAAATGGGGGTCTTATAAGTGCGTGGGGCTATGGCCTTTTGAAAATTTCCGAGCCTATTGACAAGGTCATCAACCATTTTTATAGGCAGGTGGTCGGCCTATATTGGAACAGTGAGCGAAGGCATGTCGAGAATAGCTACGGGAGCATTCCCTTCGATTTTCGGGAAATACCGGTAGAATCCGAGAGGGCCGTGACGGTGCAATGGGGTCTGGCGCATTTAGAGGGCTATTTTAACTCTTGGTCGAGTGTACAAAGTTTCAAGCGGTACAATAAAGGCAAGAATCCGGTGAAAGATTTGATGAACAACATACGACCTTTATGGGGCAGTGATGAAAAAAGGAAAATCAACTTTCCTATTTTCATGAAGCTGGGAAGGGTTCTCAAGTAGGTCCGCCGAATTTTTACCCAGAATTATTATCTCTTTTTGCGGCTTTCATTTGTCGATGATTGAATAAGAAACCCGTGTTTTTTTATTCTTTGGAATACATACTTTCATAGACCAAAAATTTTATTTCCCATAGGGATTTTCTTAATTTTACGGAATTGTTCAAAATTTAAAACACTAGAGAATGGCATTTGATATCGACATGATCAAAGGGGTATACGCCACGATGGCGGAACGCGTTAATAAGGCTAGGGATATCGTTGGCAAGCCGCTAACGCTTTCCGAAAAAATATTGTATTCCCATCTGTGGGACGGTACTCCGAGCAAGGCCTTTGTTCGTGGTAAGGATTATGTTGACTTCGCTCCCGATCGTATCGCTTGTCAAGATGCCACTGCCCAAATGGCACTCTTGCAATTTATGCAGGCCGGCAAGACCAAGGTAGCTGTGCCCACCACCGTACACTGCGACCATTTGATTCAAGCAAAAAGCGGGGCGGCGGCAGACTTAAAGATGGCCAATTCGACCAGTGCCGAAGTATTCGATTTTTTGGAGTCGGTCTCCAATAAGTACGGTATCGGTTTTTGGAAACCCGGTGCAGGGATTATTCATCAGGTGGTATTGGAAAATTATGCTTTTCCCGGGGGAATGATGATAGGCACCGATTCACACACCGTCAATGCAGGCGGATTGGGAATGGTCGCCATTGGAGTAGGAGGTGCCGATGCCGTTGATGTGATGGCGGGAATGGCATGGGAATTAAAGTTCCCAAAGTTAATTGGAGTAAGGTTGACCGGAAAGATTTCCGGCTGGACCGCACCAAAGGATGTCATCCTAAAAGTAGCTGAAATTTTAACCGTAAAAGGAGGTACCGGTGCCATCGTAGAATATTTTGGCCCCGGAGCTTTGTCGCTATCATGTACCGGGAAGGGAACCATCTGTAACATGGGTGCCGAAATAGGGGCAACTACCTCTACATTTGGGTATGACGAGGCTATGGAGCGTTATCTCCGTGCTACCGATCGGGCCGATGTGGCGGAAGCGGCCAATGCCGTTAAGGAACATTTGACCGCAGATGCCGAGGTATATGCCAATCCAGAAGATTATTTTGATCAGGTCATCGATATCGACCTGTCGAAGTTAGGTCCTTTATTAAACGGACCCTTTACACCGGATTTGTCTACAAATGTCGGAAGCGAGATGACTGACAAAGCGACGAAGAACGAGTGGCCATTACAAGTAGAATGGGGCTTAATCGGTTCTTGTACCAACTCTTCCTACGAAGACCTGAGCAGGGCTTCCTCAATAGCACAACAGGCACTGGACAAAGGGTTGAAGACCAAGGCCGAATTTGGAATCAATCCCGGTTCCGAGCAAGTTCGATATACCGCGGAGCGGGACGGAATACTGCAGGTATTCGAAAAATTGGATGCAAAGATATTCACCAATGCCTGCGGCCCCTGTATTGGCCAATGGGCACGTTACAGTGATCCCAAGAATGCCCCTAAAAACAGCATTGTACATTCATTCAACAGAAACTTCGCAAAACGGGCCGATGGGAATCCAAATACACATGCCTTTGTTGCGTCTCCCGAGATAACGGCGGCAATTGCCATCGCAGGAAGGTTAGACTTTAACCCGATATCCGATACGTTGATCAATGAGAATGGCGAAGAAGTTAAATTCGATGAGCCTACCGGTTGGGAGCTGCCTCCAAAAGGTTTTGAAGTGGAGGATGCAGGTTATTTGGAGCCCATTGCAGATGGATCCGGTGTCGAAGTAAAGGTAGATCCCAGCTCAGAGCGACTTCAGTTGCTCGAACCTTTTGTTCCGATAACCCATGGGGATTTACAGGGAATGAAGTTGTTGATAAAAGCTTTTGGTAAATGTACTACCGACCACATCTCCATGGCTGGACCGTGGCTTCGTTTCAGGGGGCACTTAGACAATATTGCCAATAATACCTTGATTGGCGCTGTGAATGCGTTTAATAAAAAGACCAATTTTGTCAAGAATCAATTGACCGGGGAGTACGGTGGCGTACCCGATACCCAGAGAGCCTACAAGGCAGCGGGAATCAAGTCGATTGTTGTGGGAGACCACAATTATGGGGAGGGTTCCTCAAGGGAGCACGCGGCCATGCAACCGAGGCACCTAGGCGTTGCTGCGGTACTGGTCAAATCGTTCGCCCGTATTCACGAGACCAATTTGAAGAAACAGGGAATGCTGGCGTTAACCTTTGTCGATGAGAACGATTATGATCTCATCCAGGAAGATGATACCTTTAACTTTATGGATATAGCCGATTTTAAACCGGACACTCCTTTAACCATAGAAGTAGTGCATTCCGATGGAAGTAAAGACCTGATCAAAGTAAATCATACTTACAATGACGCCCAAATAGGTTGGTTTAGGGAAGGTTCGGCCCTCAATGTGATCAAAAGGGAAAATGCGGCTTGAGGCCCTCATAAATTAGTTGAAAAAACTCCTATGATAGCATGGGAGTTTTTTAGTTTGAAAACCTATATGAAAAAAAGCACATTTTTTACCCTGTTGGTTATTGGCCTTGTTCTATCCTTGTTTCTGACCCCGTTGGGATACCAGGGAAAAGTGTTGCTTAACCGGCTTTTTTCCTTTACTCCTGGTATCGTTGCGCCTGAAAACCGCGAAACCCTCCCAAATTACAATTGGAAATTGAAAGACCCCAACTGGGAATTCTTTAGTTTTGAAAAATCAAGGGGTAAGGTAATTTTCATCAATTTCTGGGCCTCTTGGCGTTTGCCCTGTGCGGCCGAATTGCAGGATATCCAAAGATTATATGAGGATTATGGCGATCGTGTCGATTTTTATATCATTACCAATGAAGAACGACCTCCCGTCCAGGATTTCATGCAACAAAAGAAATTTACCTTTCCGGTTACCTACCTCATCATCGGCGAACCTGCCCCCGTGGCGACAGAGCCGGTACCCTCTTCCTATATCATTGACAAAAAAGGAAATATCGTAGTACGGGCCGATGACATTGCCGATTGGGATAATCGTACGATTCGGGAATTGTTGGACAAGCTACTCGCGGAATGATCCAGTTTTCCAAAAGACAGTTGTTATCGTACCTGCCATGGATTTTTTTGTCGGTTTTGTTTTTGTTTACTCCGCTTGGTTTCCACATCAAGGTTTATTTTGCTCGATTAACCGCCGTCAGCCCTACGGAATTATCACAAAATGATAGGGTTCAACTAACCGATGACCATTGGGAATTAACCCATATCAACGGCGCCAAGGTCAATCTCTCGGATTACAAAGGCCGGGTAACCATCGTAAATTTTTGGGCTACCTGGTGCCCTCCATGTATTGCCGAAATTCCAAGCTTTGAGAAATTAGCTGGGAGCTATCAGGATACGATAGCATTCTTCTTTGTAGCTGAAGACGACCCACAGAAGGTCTCCGCATTCATAGAAAAAAAAGAACTATCGTTACCCGTGTATTTTAAAAATACCGAAACTCCGCAAGCATTTCGTTCTAAATCGATACCCGCTACCTATGTCATTGATAAAACAGGACAAATCGTTCTAAGCAAAGTTGGGGCGGCTGATTGGAATAGTGAAAAAACAAAGGTACTTTTAGAAAGGCTCCTAAAGGAATGATTCCTTACGGATAATTATAAATAGAATGTCCCAGATAACGACCCTTACATTTTTCCGATATCCAAGTTTTAGGAGCAAGTTATGGGCCTTTGGGATGATGCAGTTTGGGCACGCACCACTGGCCAGAACCAAAGGACTCCAATTCTACAAACTTATGGGAAGCGGCAAGGCAGGCTTCAATCCCTTTCCTGACTGGTCGGTCTATGCGTTGTTGCAGGTATGGGATTCAGAGGAAGAGGCCAATGCCTTCTTCGAACATTCCAGCTTGATGCATCGCTATCGAAAAGGAAGTTCTGAGCAATGGACGCTTTATATGAAAAGTATTTCCGCCAAAGGTGAATGGGGAGGAGGGAACCCTTTCCAAAAAACCACGGATTTAGACAAACAGAACCCTTATATTTCCGTAATTACCAGAGCCACCATTAAATCTAAACTCTTATGGAAGTTCTGGAAATTCGTGCCTATCTCACAAAGACCCCTGAAGGGCAACAGGGGGTTACTGTTTACAAAAGGCATAGGGGAAGTACCTTTCACGCAAATGGCGACTTTTAGTCTGTGGCAAGACAAACAATCTTTAATGGATTTTGCCTACAACAGCAAAGAACACCAAAATGCTATAAAGAAAACACGGGAAATGGACTGGTATAAAGAGGAACTATTTTCCCGTTTTCAACCGTACCGGTCGGTGGGAAGTTGGAACGGGAGCAATCCTTTGGGGATGCTTTTGTAAAACACGTATTCTTATCAGGTTCCTGCAAGGGAACCCTTTTGGTACTATAGTAGCACAAGACCGCTCTGATATGATTACCATTATTTCGTTATTCACCGAAGTTTTGGTAGAATCCTTGAAAATTCGGGCTATTCGTGTCAAGTCGTGATTCTGACTCCACCAATTATCATCTATTTCTAGACGTGAGGTTAAGGTTTTAAATAGAAAAAAAGATATCCAAAAAATACCAACTGGGCCAAATAGAGATGAAGACTGAAACGATAATTTCCCTTTATCCCAGTAAAATGTAGCACTGTCTGAAACAGCAATGCCAAGGCGAACCAACAAACGTAGTTCATCCATCCGGCAAGGCCTCCGGAGAAAGTCCAAAAATCGAATACGGGGGCGGTGTGTTCCATTAAATAATCCAAAAACAACATCAGCAGGCTCGCTGCGGTTATTTTTACGAGAGGAGACTTTGCGAACTTTGACGCTATGATAGCGGTAATAAAGGTGAGAACAGCCCAGTTTACACCGATAAGATAAGGCACTCCGTCTAGTTTGGGACCAAAATTAGCCCCATAAGCATAGTCACCGAAAAGAATGCCGTAGTTGACACCAAGCCATTCCGCAAACATTCCCACGGTGAAAAAAAAGCCAAAGGCTATATATTTCCTAAGGCTATTGATTGGGTAAACCCATAGAAAGAGGATTAAAACAATCATTAAATTTATCGGGGTCTTCGACACGAACCAGTCTTGGTGGCCAAGATGGATACCGATCAGTGCCGATAGGTGAAATAGCCATATAATAAAGATGGCAAAAGGGGTCTTATATGTAGGAAGCTTCTCGACCATTCTGTCTATACTTCAGGAACTAGGTCCCCGACGATTTTTGCCGACAATAAACAGAGTGGTATACCACCTCCCGGGTGTACCGACCCCCCGCAGAAATATAAATTTTTGATTTTTCTACTGAAATTCGGGTGCCTCAAGAAAGCGGCAAATTGATTGTTGCTAGCCGCGCCATAAAGAGCCCCTCGATACGAACTGGTGTCGTTCTCTATGCCTACGGGATCTAAAATATGTTCAACCGTAATCAATTTCTCCAGGTCTATTTTTAAAACTCGATTTATTTTTTCTATAATTTGTTGTCGTGCCCGCTTCTTGAGGGCTTCCCAGTCTTGTCCGTGGTTTCCAGGGGCATTGATCATGACAAACCAGTTTTCATGTCGTTGAGGGGCATCGGTCTTTTCTTCCTTACTCGTGATATTGATGTATACGGTAGGATCCTCAAATAGGGTCCTTTTCTCAAAAATCGCCCTGAATTCCCTAGGATAGTCCTTGGTGAACAGGATATTATGAAGGTCTAACTCCGGAAATTCCCGGGATATTCCCCAATAAAAAATAAGGGCAGAACTTGATCTTTCTTGCTCAAGCACCTTCTTGGGATGTTTTTGGGATTTTAAAAGCTTTTTATAGGTTGGATATATATCCATGTTCGACACGACAATGTCGGACAGGTAGGTTGAATTTTCGGTAATTACCCCGGTGGCCTTTCCGTTTTCAACGACTATTTCATGAACTTTTTCATTGAATTTGAAATCGATGCCTTTCGATTGTCCTAATTCAAATAAACTCTGGCTTATTCGGTGCATGCCCCCTTTGGGGTAAAAGGTTCCGTAGTGCATTTCGAGATGGGGAATCATCGACATGATACCGGGAGTTTTATAGGGAGAAGAACCGTTGTAGGTAGCATAGCGGTTGAACAGTTGCACCAATTTAGAATTTTTAAAGGTACGTTCGTTGGTGCGGTTCAAGGTGCTGGCAACATCCAAGGAACCTAGTCGCGCCATTGCCTTCATAGTATCTGCAGAGAGGTAAGTGTTCAGCTTGTGTAACGACTTTTCAAGAAAAAGTCCGGCTGTGAGGTCGTACTTTTTTCGATTTCGATCCAAGTATTTTTGAAGATGTTCTGGAGCTTCGTTAAAAGTTTTGGCCGCATTATGGATAAAGTCGGTCTTATCGGCAAAGGCCGAAAATCGAACGCCGTCTTCCCAAAAATAGTTGCAGACTACTTCTTTTCTATGGTATTGGAACCATTCGGAGGGTTGAAGACCGTACAATTCGAACAATTCGGTCACATATTGGGGCATGGTGAAGAGCGAAGGCCCTAAATCAAAACGGTAACCTTTCAGGTCGATGGCATGAAGCTTTCCCCCCGGATAGTCGTTTGCCTCTAAGACAGTGACATCATACCCTTTTTTACGCAAACGCAAAGCAGTAGCGATACCCCCTATACCGGCACCGACGATCAGGGCTTTGGTCATGCCTATTTCTTGAAGTATTTCAAAGGTACAACCAGCATTCCGAAGCATTCACCGTCTTCCTTCCCCAAATGTTTATGGTGTATTTTATGGGCCCGTCGTACGCCTCTGGCATACCAGTGGTTGGCATTTCGGAACAGTTTGAAACGTTGGTGAATAAAGATGTCGTGTACAATAAAATAAGCGGCGCCATATGCCATGATTCCAAAGCCAATTGGCCAACCGTACCAAAAGTTGGTATTGGCGGCCAGCATGATGAAGCCCATACTCACAACAGCATAAAATATGAAAAAAACATCGTTTCGTTCGAACCATGAACCGTGATCTTTGTGGTGGTGATCTTTGTGAAGACTCCACAGAAATCCATGCATAATATATTTATGGGTAAACCACGCCATAAATTCCATAATTGAGAAAACTATCAGAAAAACCAATATCCAAACTGCAACTTGCATCTAGACCAAATTCAATTTATAGTTTACATAAGATGTTGCCAAAAGCCCGAATTTTTGATAATTCGGCACTCGTATCCGGGCATTTTTTATTTCTAGAGGAGGCGTGTTCTGAAGTTTTTGAAGTAATTTATAATAGTATTTATAGGCCGTATATACACCGAACTTCGCCTCGTTCGGAAGCTGTTCAATTCCTTGATACCCTAAGGTAAAATCTGCCTTTATTTCATCAACAATCTGCTTTTTCGACCGCTCATCCAATTCCATGAGGTTGGTATTGGGAAAATAAGTACGGTTAAGTCCTTCAAAATCAGCTTTTAAATCTCTCAAGAAATTCACCTTTTGAAACGCCGACCCCAAAGACATAGCCGATTGTTTTAGTTCCTCATAGCGTTCCTCATCACCCTTAACAAAAACCTTCAGGCACATAAGCCCTACAACATCCGCCGAACCGTAGATGTATTGCTTGTATTCGGCATCGGTACGATAGATAGTTTTGTGAAGGTCCATCTCCATACTTTTCATGAACGAATCTACCAAATGTCGGGGAATATCGTATTTGTGAAAAGTATGCTGAAACGAATTCAGGATAGGGTTCAGACTTATCTTATCGGTGATGGCATCTTCCAAGGCCTGTTCGAACTTGGTGAACAAGACTTCCTTATTATAATCGTGAAACGTATCGACAATCTCATCGGCAAACCGAACAAAACCGTAAATATTATAAATATCCTTCCTTATCGACGCCCCTAACATTTTAGTTGCCAAAGCAAACGATGTGCTGTAGGACTGCGTCACAATCTTGCTACATTGGTAGGAAACGGAATCAAAAATAGCTTTCATGACTTAATTATTTTTTGAAATTAGTTCCGACACCAATTTGCCCGAAATCAGCGAAGGCGGTACCCCCGGTCCAGGGACTGTGAGCTGTCCGGTAAAAAACAGATTTTTCACCTTTTTACTCTTCAGCTTGGGCCTAAGGAAAGCCGTTTGCAATAGTGTGTTGGCCATTCCGTACGCATTTCCCTTGTAGGAATTGTATTCCTGTACGAAATCAATCACACAAAATGACTCTTTAAATATAATGTTATTTTTTACATCCTCGCCAGTACGTTTTTCGAATCTATCGATGATAATATCAAAATATTGGTTTCGAAGTTCCGGGGTATCCTCCAAGTCAGGGGCAATGGGAACCAGGAAAAAGCCCGTTTCACAACCCTCGGGAGCCATGGAACCATCGGTAACCGAAGGAAAATTTACATAGAACAACGGATCTGTAGGCCACTTAGGATGATCATAAATTTCAGCTGCATGTCGCTCGAAATCGGTATCAAAGAACAAGTTGTGATGTTCGATATTCTTCAATTTTTTATTGAAACCGACATAAAATAAAAGCGAGGAGGGAGCAAACGTCTTCCCGTCCCAGTACGACTCCGAGTACTGACGATATTGTTTGTCAAGTAACGTCTCCGAGTGATGGTAATCGGCCCCGCTCAGAACAAAATCGGTATCAATTTGTTTTCCTGAAACCGTGATTCCCTTTACTTTTCCATGTTCCACATGAATTTTTTCAACGGGACTGTCGGTATACACTTGAACTCCCAATTCTTCTGCCAAAGTTTTCATTGCCTTTACGATTTCGTACATACCACCCTTGGGATGCCAGGTTCCCAATCCAAAATCCGCATAGTTCATAAAACTGTAGAATGAGGGGGTATTACTTGGCTTTGCCCCCAGAAACAATACAGGAAACTCCAGGGTGGAAATCAATTTGGGATTCTTAAATTTCTTGCGTACCTGTCCGCTGATTGTTTTGAAGAACTGGTCGACGCGCATTACGGTTTCAGGTGTGACCAACTCAAAAGGTGATATCCCTGGCCGCAATACCACTTTATTAATGGCGATATCATAGTTCTCCTGGGCCTGTTCGATGAATTTTCTGAGATGGCGGGAGCTGCCCTCTTCAATACGCTCAAACTCCTCGCAGATTTTATCCATTGTATCACCGATGGTAATTACATCGTCTGAAAAGAAAATTTTATAGGCAGGGCTCAGTTTATCAAGAATGTAATAATCCGATCTTTGTTTACCGAAATCCTGAAAGAATTTATCAAAAATATCAGGCATCCAATACCAACTTGGACCGATGTCAAATGTAAATCCTTGCTTCACGAATTGCCGACATCTTCCCCCTATCGTAGTATTCTTCTCATAAATTGAAACGTCGAAACCCTCTTTCGCCAAATAGCAAGATGCTGAAAGCGAAGAGAAACCAGAACCTATTATGGTTACTTTTTTGTTCATATAGTCAGTTGGCTGTTGTTACGCTTGCGTTATAATTCTTCTATGACCCGTTGAATCGAGGTAAAGGTTTTCACGCAATCGGGCAATGTTTTTTCATCCAAATACTGGTTTTGGCGACCAAGAATCCATAATTTGGAAGTAGTGTTGTTTTCTTGGGCCATCTTATGAAAATCCGCCACGTATTTGTTGATATGGTCTTTGGTAGGGACCACCGTAAAGTAAGACAGGAAATAAAGATTGTCAAAATATTTCATCACGTCCTTCAAGTTCTCCATGGGAATGGTCTGGCCTAAATAAATGGATTTGTAACCACGCAACACAATCTCATAATTGACATAAAGCAAACCTATCTCATGAATTTCATTCTCAGGAAGAAATGGCACGAACACCTTATCGGTTTTCGTAGGTTCAAGATGCTGCAGTTTTTCCGTATTGGTCTGAATTTTCTGCTTGATCAAGCCCGTAACGAAATGCTCATGCGCCGGACTTATGGTATCGGTTTGCCATAAAAGACCCAGTTCGTTTAGCAAAGGGATAAACACTTCACTGAATATTTCCCGAAACGAACGTTCCGCGAGAAGGCCGTTGTAGGTATTGACGAACAATGTTTGGTCAAAATTGATCATGGATAGCTTAAAGGCATTGATTGCGTGGTTTTTAACGCTGTTTTTGGCTACGATTTCCTTGACCATCAGAGGTATGTCTTCTTCTTTTATTCGGGCTATTTTTGAGATTTTGTACCCGTTATTGTATAGCATGGTCACATTCAATAGTTTTTGTAGGCTGGCCAAACTATAGGTACGTATGTTCGTCTCGGTTCTTTCCGGTTTCAAGAGATTATAACGTTTTTCCCATATTCTTATCGTGTGGGCTTTTATACCGGAGAGATTTTCCAAGTCCCGAATGCTAAAGAATTTTTTAACGTTGTTCATCCTTTTAGGTAATTTGTTGAACAAATTTACAATTTTATCTAAGTTGTTATCAGTAAGGAACGTTAATTTTTTTTAAGATTAGGCCGGAAATAGATGGAATACTAACAAATTGTCACACAAAAATGTTGTTTGCAATAAAAAGTGCGGTCTTTTAAGTGAACCAATGAATACTCCATAGGAAGCGATACTGAAAGGTCCCGATATGCCAAATAGCAATTTCAGACGGTTACACCTGTATTGCTTCGAGAGGATTTAGAGTAGGTAGTAAAAAAAGACCGTCGTTTAGGACGGTCTTAAGTGCGCACGAGAAGACTCGAACTTCCACGGCCTAATGGCCACTAGCCCCTCAAGCTAGCGCGTCTACCAATTCCGCCACGTGCGCCTGTCCGGGAAGGAGCGCAAATATAAAACCCTTTTTTTAAAGGGTAAAACTTGTTCTTCAATAATTCACGTTAAGTAGATAGTATTCCTGCGTATACTCGACCGCTGTTGTAAATAAAAGGCGAGTGGGTCCCAAGCTTTACTAAAATCTTAACACTTACATCGTCTTATTTTCGATAGTTTTGAAAAAAACTGCTTTATGAAAACTTCCGCAATGTTCTGGGTAGCGATGACTACCATTGTTTTAATCATGGTTACCATTATGGTAAGTATGGGCTTTTCCTTCAATTGGGTGTTCTATGTAACCGTACTGGGTCAGGCAATGGTCGTATACATGGTGTACCGGGTGCTGATCGATGATTATAAGACCGACAAGACTTTCGATGATTTCTACGAAGATTACCCGATAGGAAGACGTCTTAACTAGAGAAAGACACCTCGTTCTCCTTCTTATTTCTCGAAGGGATATTCATACCGAGTTCCGGGATTACCAATAACGGTATCTGCGTATGGAAAGCCATACGTTTTACTACAGGTTCACGAGTCATTCTTTCCACATAACTGTGCTGATAATTCAGCATGGCTAGCAGGTGAATGTCCAATTCCTCCGTAAAAACCTCTAGCGTCTTGGAGACCGAATTTAGTTCGGAAACCGTATGAACGTAATGTTCCACGGTTTTCAGGTATTTGCGCAGCATATTTAGATTGAACTGCTGTAGTTCGGTAAGCGCCTTGATTTCGTATTGTACATAAACCACTCTGATGACCGCGTTGAAAGCATTGGCCATATCAATGATGGGCTGAAGCTCGGATTCCGTGTAAAAGCGGTTGAAGTCGGTTGCAAAGGCAATTTCGGTCGGTTTTGTAAACTCAAAGTGATTCGGAATGGCAAGAACCGGACAATTTTTGACAGCTTTGATGATACGCACCGTATTACTTCCCATGAACACCTCTTCCAAGCCCGAGGCACCCTTGGTCCCCGTAACGACGAGATCGATATTCTCCCGTTCCACAACCTCCCTAATTTCATCTACCAACATGCTGAACGAAGAAATGGTCTTAAAGGTATGTAGCGGATTACCGTACGTTTCCTTTATACGTTTCAAAAGTTTGTCAAGTCCTCTTTTCGAATACGAGTGTGCCCCGTCTTCCATGGTATTTGCACCCATTGAGGCAGCCATAAACCGACTGCTCGCAATGGCGGGGGTATAGGTATTCAAAAGATGAAATACACATGGCTGATCTTGAAAAAGCTCAATAACATACCGGGTAGCGTTCCACGCATTTTCTGAAAAGTCTGTGGGCAATAATATATTCTTCATGGTATTTCTAGCTGAATGATACTGTAAAAATAGAACGGTAAGGAAACTGAAACTATGACATAAGTCAGCTTTTAAACTAACTTTTGGAACCAATTTTGAAGCCTATTAAATAGTACGTTTTTAATAGTTTAACACGAAATACTCTGAGATTATGGAAAAACAACCTGTCAAAGTTTCAGTAGTCGGTAGGGGAAAGAATAATTATTATCGAATTAAATTTCCCAATTTGCAAGTTCCTATCAATGTTAATGAAGAGCTGTATCAAAAAATGCTTCACAGCCAAGAGTATCGATTCGTTGACCGAACGACCAAGCAAACGGAGCTGCCTTGAGTGTAGCCGCTCCCAAAAATGTAAATGAAAAAGTCCGAATATCCCAAATTCGGACTTTTTTATGATTATGCCTTACGTAGCTGAGGTATTAGCTGTCGGGAGTCGCTTTTATTCTCAAAATCCTTCTACCAAATCAAGCAATTTTCGCTCTTCTGCGATGCCAATTTTTTTACCCGAGGTTTTGATGTACCCTTTCTTCTTAAATTCCGAAATAATCCGGATACAGGATTCGGTTGCAGTACCCACCACGTTGGCAATATCTTCCCTGGAAAGGGTCAAAGCGAGAAAACCATCGGCATCTTCCCCGAAATTATTTTTGAGATAGAGAAAGGCTTCCGCGACCCTTTGCTTCACCGTTTTTTGGGAAATATTAACGATTACATCATCGGCTTCCCGCAGGTCATGGGCCATATGCCTCAGTACTTCGACCGTAAAGGCAGGGTTGGCATTCAGAGTGGTCACAATGTTATCTTTTGGTATAAAACACACCTCCATGTCATTTACCGCCACCGCACTTAGGTTGGTAGATTCTTCCGCAATTACCGAACGCTGGCCGATGACCTCGCCTTTGGTAGCCAGTTTTACGATTTGATCTTTGCCATTGGCGCTTAATTTGGAAAGTTTTGAAACCCCGTTGCGAACACAGAACACACCATCGAGTTTTTCCCCTTCCTCAAAGAGTGCCTCCCCTTTTTTGAGTTTTTTGGTGATTTTTGAATCGGAGACCTTTTTGAGTTCTTCCTTGTTCATGGCCCGTAAAGCGTTGAATTGTCGTACGATACAGTTTTCACATCTACTCTCGAACTCGTTGCCCATAATGTAAGTATTTACCTGACTTATAAAGGTAATATTAAGAATATATTCAAAAACTGACAAATATCATACTTTAAAAAAATGGTGGGTTTCAACTTTGTGCCAGGTATGATCAAATGTAATAATGGCTAAACACGAATGTTATCATTGCGGTGACGACTGCTATCCTGTTCGAGTGGAATTCGATGATAAGAATTTCTGCTGCAATGGATGCAAGACGGTCTACGAGATTTTTTCCAGCAATGACCTTACGTACTATTATGATTTGCAAACGGCAGCCGGAGCCTCCCCCAAAGCCATCGAGGGAAAATACGATTTTCTCGAATCCGATGCCATTGTTGAAAAACTAACGGAGTTCAATGATGAAGATTTACAGATAGTCAACCTATATATTCCACATATACATTGTAGTTCCTGTATCTGGGTGCTGGAAAACCTGAACAAATTGAATCCGAATATTTCGCTTGCCCAGGTAGATTTTCCAAAAAAGACGGTTCGCGTTACCTACAACAGTTCCCAAATATCCTTGAAAGAAGTGGTCCTGCTCCTCGCGCGAATCGGATATGAACCTTATATTTCCCTGGATGATTTCGATAACAAAAAGAAAGGGGCCGATCGTAGTTTGATCTACAAGCTAGGAGTGGCGGGATTTGCTTTCGGCAACGTCATGTTCCTTTCGTTTCCCGAGTATTTCGATTTATCATCAAACCATGCTTCAGGGGGCGAATATTGGTTGAACCAATACGAAAGTGTCTTTCGCTGGCTCATGTTCGCTTTTTCGATTCCGGTTGTTTTTTATGCCGGGAGTGGCTATTTTATCGCTGCCTATAAAGGGCTGCGCGCCCATCTGCTGAATATCGATGTACCCATAGCATTGGGTATTCTGGTGTTATTCCTAAGGAGCACGGTTGAAATCATTTTTGATTGGGGCCCTGGTTTTTTTGACAGCCTTACGGGATTGGTATTCTTCTTGCTCCTCGGAAAGTTCTTCCAGCAAAAAACCTATTCGTTCCTATCGTTTGAACGGGATTATAAGTCCTATTTTCCGATAGCGGTCACAAGGATTACTTCGGAAGGGAAAGAGAAGACTACCCAAGTAAACGAGATCAAACAAGGAGACCGTTTGTTGATTCGTAACGAAGAGCTGATTCCGGTAGATGGGATATTGATGAGCGATAGTGCCCGAATCGACTACAGTTTCGTCACGGGGGAATCAGAGCCGGTGCGCAAGCGATCAGGCGACAAAGTTTTCGCTGGAGGAAAACAACTGCAGGGCGCCATCGAAATGGAAGCCTTGAAATCGGTCTCCCAGAGTTATTTGACCCAACTATGGAGCAATTCGGTATTTCAAACCGATAAGGCGGGCAAGTTCCAAACCTTGACCGATAGTATTGGAAAACGTTTTACCCTTGCCGTCCTTTCGATTGCTGCCGTGGCAACATCCTATTGGCTCTATCATGATCCTGCTAAGGCTATGAATGTTTTTACGGCAGTTCTAATTATTGCTTGCCCCTGTGCTATTGCGTTGGCCGCTCCATTTACGTTGGGTAACATGCTCCGTATTTTTGGCCGAAAAAAGTTCTATCTCAAAGACACCCGGACCATTGAACAGTTGGCCCAAATAGACACCGCTATTTTTGATAAAACAGGTACGATCACTACGGCAAAAAAAAGCACGGCCACCTACGAGGGAATGCCTTTGACAGCGGAAGAAGAATCGCTTCTAAAAAATACCTTAAGGGCCTCGAACCATCCGCTTAGCCGTAGTCTGTACGATATGCTCTCCAAACAGAATATCAGCACGCTGGATGAATACGAGGAACACTTGGGTAAGGGAGTGGAAGGAACCATCGGCAAAGAACATATGAAAATCGGTTCCGCCGAGTTTGTTGGGCAACAGCATACCAACGATTCGTTGAACACTTCGGTGCACATTAGTAGTAATGACACTTATAAAGGCCGGTATGTTTTTCATAATCACTATCGAAAAGGGGTCTCCGATGTTTTTAGAACTATGTCAAAGAACTTGGATTTAGCCATTCTATCGGGTGACAATGAAGGTGAAAAAACACGCTTGGAAGAGCTATTACCTAAACTCGTTCCCCTCTATTTCAATCAAAAACCGGAAGATAAGCTCACCTTTATCGAATCGCTGCAGACCCAAGGAAAGAAGGTTTTAATGGTTGGTGACGGACTTAATGATGCAGGTGCCTTGGCCCAGGCCGAAGTGGGAATTGCCATTTCTGAAAATGTGAATGTGTTCTCTCCCGCCTGCGATGGTATTTTGGATGCCTCGAAGTTCCAACAACTCTACAGCTACCTCCTAGCTTCGAGGAAGGCGATGAAAATCATAAAGCTAAGTTTTGTGTTATCACTATTGTACAATGTAATTGGACTTTACTTTGCCGTAACCGGACAATTGCAACCGGTAATCGCGGCAATCTTGATGCCCCTTAGTTCTATTAGCGTGGTACTGTTCACGACCGTACTAACCAATTTAATAGGAAAAAAGCTAACATAGACCAAACCAGACAACTATGAAAATACTCAGTAGGTTCTATCAGAAATGGATTGTTGAACGGATTAAAGGTCGGAATACCCTTTTGGCCATTTCAATCGGTGTCGTATATCTGTGGTTCGGCTTTCTCAAATTCTTTCCAGAGGTGAGTCCGGCCGAGGGCCTTGCCAAGAATACGATACACGCATTGACGTTTGGTTTCATTGGGGATCAAGTATCGATAATTCTTTTGGCCATACTGGAGGTGGGTATCGGTCTGTTGTTTGTGCTGAACATCTTTAAAAAAACCGCTATCTATGTCGCGCTGATCCACATGGCCTGTACGTTCACGCCCTTTTTGCTTTTTGTGGAGGATTCATTCGTAGCGGCCCCGTTCATCCCGACCTTGCTGGGCCAGTACATCGGTAAAAATATCATCATCGTGGGAGCTTTGTTAACGCTCTTGTATACCGGCACGTCGACATCGCGACAAAATGGGTTGAACAAAAAAAAAGGGAAATGACAAACCTGATAAAAGTCATATTTATTGGCTTGTCGGTCTGTTAGTTTTACACCATAATTCAGGTAGGTATGAGTGTTATTTATGTGTTACTGGCCATCAGTATACTGGTGGCGGTCATCTTTTTCACAGCATTTATTCTGGCGGTAAAAAACGGTCAGTACGATGATTCGTATACACCGTCGGTGCGCATGTTGTTCGAAGATGAACTGGTAAGACCTTCCGCACCGACCAACAGGGAAAAGAAGGATGCCGATAAGAAGGCGAAAAAAGAGAAAATCCAACTAAATAAACAAGTATAATTATGGAAGTACAGCAGTTTTATTACGATAATAAAATCGTAAAGAATTTTCTCTACGCGACCATGCTGTGGGGTATCGTAGGGTTTTTGGTAGGGCTCATTTTGGCACTCATGTTTTTGTTCCCCAACATGACCGATGGTATTTCATGGTTGAGTTTCGGGCGCTTAAGGCCGTTGCATACCAATGCAGTCATCTTCGCTTTCGTAGGCAACGCAATGTTCGCCGGGGTGTATTATTCTACTCAGCGGCTGCTCAAGGCACGCATGTTCAACGATACCTTGAGTAAGATTAATTTTTGGGGCTGGCAACTGATTATTGTGGCTGCCGCAATTACGCTTCCCCTTGGATATACAACGTCCAAGGAATATGCCGAATTGGAATGGCCCATTGATATCGCCATTACTCTCATATGGGTAGTTTTTGCCATTAATTTCATAGGAACCATGCTCAAGAGACGCCAACGGCATCTTTATGTTGCCATTTGGTTCTACCTGGCCACTATCGTAACGGTCGCCGTACTCCATATTTTCAACAGTCTGGAACTACCGGTCAATGCCCTTAAAAGTTATTCGGTATATGCTGGGGTTCAGGACGCACTGGTACAGTGGTGGTATGGTCACAATGCGGTGGCATTTTTCTTGACTACCCCATTCCTGGGCTTGATGTACTATTTTGTGCCCAAGGCGGCCAATCGTCCCGTCTATTCATATCGTCTCTCGATCGTGCACTTCTGGTCTTTGATTTTCATCTATATCTGGGCGGGCCCACACCACTTATTGTATTCGGCCTTGCCTGATTGGGCCCAAAACCTAGGGGTTGCCTTTTCGGTGATGCTGATTGCCCCTTCCTGGGGAGGTATGATCAACGGTCTTTTGACCCTTCGAGGTGCATGGGACAAGGTACGTACCGATCCTACCTTAAAGTTTATGGTAGTAGCGATTACAGGTTATGGTATGGCTACTTTTGAGGGGCCTATGTTATCGCTTAAAAACGTGAACGCCATTGCCCACTTCAGCGACTGGATCATCGCTCACGTGCATGTTGGTGCTCTGGCTTGGAACGGTTTTTTAACCTTCGGGATGATTTATTGGTTAGTACCCAAAATGTTCAAGACCCGGTTGGCATCAGTGGGTCTGGCCAACTTCCATTTCTGGATCGGTACCCTCGGTATCATTTTGTATGCGCTACCGATGTACGTAGCTGGCTTTACCCAAGCTTTGATGTGGAAAGACTTTAATCCCGACGGAAGCTTGGTGTATGGCAATTTCCTGGAAACGGTCAATGAGATCATGCCCATGTATTGGATGCGGGCCATCGGAGGTTCCATGTACATCATCGGCGCCTGTGTGATGGTTTACAATGTAGTAATAACGATAAAAGCCGGTGGTAAGGTAGAAGATGAATTGGCAGAGGCCGCTGCCCTTACACGGGTATCTTCCAAACGAACAGTAGGGGAGACGTTCCACACCTGGTTGGAACGGAAGCCCATTCAGTTGACCATCTTGGCCACGGTTGCCATTTTGATAGGAGGTATTATTCAAATTGTACCCACACTGCTGGTCAAATCGAATATCCCGACCATTACCAGTGTTACTCCCTATACTCCTCTGGAACTGGAGGGTAGGGACCTCTACATTCGTGAAGGATGTGTCGGTTGTCACTCGCAAATGGTTCGTCCGTTCCGCAGTGAGGTCGAGCGGTACGGTGAGTATGCCAAAGCAGGGGAATTCGTGTATGACCATCCGTTCCTTTGGGGCAGCAAGCGAACCGGCCCAGACCTTTTACGGGTGGGGGGCAAGTACTCCGATAACTGGCACTTGAACCATATGTACGATCCACAGAGTACTTCCTCGGGTTCCATTATGCCTTCCTATTCCTGGTTGGTACGAAACGAACACGACCGTAGTGCGATCAAAGATAAGATGGAGGCGATGGTGAGCCTGGGCGTACCTTACACAGAAGAGGATATTGCAAACGCTGAAACCTCAATGGATGAACAGGCCACCCAAATTGAGAAAAACCTGTACTCCGATCCCGATTTTGCGAAAAGCTACGAAGCCGATAAGAAGTATGCCGAGGAAAACGGCGAACCTTTCATAGAAATGAAAAATCGCGAAATCGTTGCCATGATCGCTTACCTACAACGATTGGGTACGGATATCAAGGTCAAGGAAACCGAAGAATTATTGTCGGAGAATAAATAAAAAGGTAGAACAGAGAAAAAAGAGAATAGAAAACCGACCGTAGGAATGAGGTCTCCATTCTATACTCTCTTCTCTAATAAAAAAGAAAAACATGCTAAAATTTGTAAAGGGTTATATGGAAACCATCGACGGGGTGGCTACCTATCCCATGATATCGTTGCTCATCTTCTTTGTGTTTTTTGCAGTGCTGTTTTGGTGGGTGTTAACCGCTTCCAAGGCACATATCAAAGAGGTAAGTGAGATTCCGTTGGATGAGACCGATATAGAAAATAGATAAAAGAAAATGTAAGAATCGGAATTTAGAAATTCAATTTTCTTCAATTGCTCCTAAAAAGACAACCATAAAAATCAATAAAATGAAAAATAGCTCGACCTGGTGGATTAAAATCCCCGTACTATTATTCCTCATCTGGGGATTGATGGAGTACTTTATAGACTCTGGCGACCAACCTGCGATCATTAAATACCCTGAAGCGCAGTTTTTTATGCTGATGGCGTTTCTATTGTTAATCGCCATAGCACTGATATTGCAGTCTGTTGAGAACATCATGTTTCAAACGTTATCGGAAGAGGCCAAAGAGCGCTATTTGGAGTCCAAATCCAAGGCTTGGGAGTGGAAGTGGGGCAAGAAAATGTATCAAAAATTATTGGGATCCAAACCTATTGAAGCCGAGGGCGAGATTATTTTGGACCACAATTATGATGGTATCCGCGAATTGGATAACAAGCTCCCGCCATGGTGGGTGTACATGTTCTATGCAACCATTGTTTTCGGGGTAGTTTACTTGGCACGCTTTCATGTATTCGGTGATTACGATCAAGATACGGAATACCTGACCGAGGTCACGATAGCCGAGGCCGAGATCGCTGAATATAAAAAGAATGCCAAGGACTTGGTGGATGTCAATACGGTGGAATTACTGACCGATGCCTCTGATTTAAGTGCCGGAAAAGCGATTTTTGAGACCAATTGCGTAGTCTGTCATATGGCAGATGGCGGAGGAGGAATCGGCCCCAATCTCACTGATCCAAACTGGATTTTGGGTGGTGGCATCAAGAATGTTTTTAATACTATTTCCGAGGGTGGCCGTGACGGGAAGGGAATGGTCGCTTGGAAACAAAGCCTTAAACCTGCGGAGATGGCCCAAGTTGCCAGCTATGTTCTAACGTTCCAAGGTTCCACGCCTGCAAATCCGAAAGCGCCCGAGGGTGATATTTGGGTCGATCCCCATATGGAAACAGCAGCTCCCGCGGTTGATTCCGTAAAAATCAACGTTGAGATAGATACTTTGGAGTTCAAAAAAACAATTGATGAAGAAGGAACCGTTATAGAGCGACCCTAAGCTTAAGCGGGCATAAGGAAGTAAATTGATTGTACCCCAAACGTTCAACAGAATCGTATAGGCGGCGAAAATGACACAGAACCAGGACAACTTTAGGGATTCTATCGGTACCATCGACGAAGAAGGCAAACGTGCATGGATATTCCCTAAAAAACCAAGTGGCAAGTTTTATGAGTATCGCAAGTACGTGAGCTATTTCCTGTTGGCTTTTCTGTTCGCCGCGCCATTCATCAAAGTCAACGGAAATCAGTTCTTGATGTTTAATGTGTTGGAGCGTCGCTTCAATATTTTTGGGTTTCCATTTTGGCCACAGGATTTTCATTTGTTCGTAATCTCAATGATTATCGGGGTCATTTTCATCGCCTTGTTCACCGTCGCCTATGGACGCATTTTCTGTGGATGGATGTGCCCGCAGACCATCTTTATGGAAATGGTTTTTCGACGCATCGAATACTGGATCGACGGGGACCGCGGCGCACAGATTAAATTAGACCGCCAACCTTGGAATGCCGAAAAAATTCGAAAAAGGGTCATTAAGTGGATTGTCTTTTTTATCATTTCATTCTTAATTGCCAACGTATTTTTAGCGTATTTAATCGGTAGTGATCGCTTGATGCAGTATGTCATCGATGGGCCGCTACAGCACGTTGGTACGCTAATCCCGTTACTTATTTTTACTGCGGTATTCTATTTTGTATTTGCTTGGTTTCGGGAACAGGTCTGTATCATCGCCTGTCCGTATGGCAGGATGCAAGGGGTGTTACTTGATAATAAATCGATTGTGGTCGCCTATGATTATAAACGGGGGGAAGGAGAGCAGGGTCGGAAAAAATTTCGCAAGAACGAAGACCGTCAAGCCTTGGGACATGGTGATTGTATAGATTGTTTTCAATGCGTCAACGTTTGTCCCACAGGAATCGACATTCGAAATGGTACCCAATTGGAATGCGTGAACTGCACAGCTTGTATCGACGCTTGCGATGCTATCATGGACAAGGTAAACCTTCCAAAAGGGTTGATTCGGTATGCCAGTGAAGACGAGATCACCAAAAAGGAGAAATTTAGGTTTACTCCCCGTTTGAAAGGGTACACCGCCGTGCTTACCATCTTGAGCGGGGTACTGATCGGTATGCTGTTCCTTAGAAATGAGCTCGAAGCAAACATTTTGCGACTACCCGGACAGTTGTACGAGCATAAGGAAGGAAATATCATCAGTAATGTGTACACCTATAAATTAGTGAATAAAACTACGAAGGATGTTAACGACGTGCACTTTGCATTATTATCACATAAGGGTACGGTGAAATTGGTACGCAATGAGGATTTTCGGGTCCCTGCCCAGGATTTGGCCGAGGGAACCCTTTTTATAGAAATCAATAATGCCGCGATAAAAAGCGATAAGGAAAAGGTAAAGGTCGGGGTATACAGCGGAGACGAATTGATTGAAACCACCACCACTGCTTTTTTAGCACCTAGAAGTTATAAATAAGAGGAAAGAAAAATAAATCATGAAAATAAACTGGGGAACAGCCATCGTTATCGCATTCATAGCTTTTATTAGCTTCATTCTGTTTTTTGTAATCCGAATGGCCACCGAAAATCGGGCTAACCACGACTTGGTGACCAAAGAGTATTACAAGGCCGAACTGGCCTATCAACAGGAAATAGATGCGGAGAAGAAGGCCATGGAAGATGGACTTCAATTGAAACTGAAAAAAACCCCTGATGGACTACAAATCGTTTTCCCTGAGACCGTAGAACCAAAAAATGTAAAAGGAACAGTGTCCCTATATAGACCATCTAATAAACACCTGGATTTTGACTTACCCATAAGTTTATCCAGTACACATTTGCTCATACCTGACAAACGTTTGTTAGATGGTCGCTGGGACATTAAAGTGCAGTGGGAGTATATCGGTGAGTCCTATTTGCACAAAGAGAGCATAACCTATTAAAAAAACAAGGATTCAGAACCAAGAAGAAAGACTTGCCACCGATTTCCGGTTGGCAAGCTGGCAAGTCAAAATGGTCTTGGTTCGTTTCGCAGCAATCTGAAACAACATGTTACTATCGGCTATCGCATTGGGACTTTTGGGAAGCTTGCACTGTATTGGCATGTGCGGCCCCATTGCGTTTATGCTACCTGTCGATAGAACGAACCACTATAAAAAATTTTACCAGACGCTGCTGTATCACCTAGGTCGATTAATGGCCTACGCAACCATGGGATTGGTTTTCGGGTTGATGGGAAAAGGTTTGTATGTTTTTGGAATGCAACAACGGTTATCTATCATTATCGGAATATCAATGATTGTATTTATACTACTACCCTATAAGACTCTTCATAAATACAATTTATCGAAGCCCCTTTATAAGATGGTCTCAAAAGTAAAAAACCGATTGGGTCAGGAACTTAAAAAGAAAACCCCAGATACGTTTCTGACCATCGGTTTTTTGAACGGTTTTCTTCCTTGTGGATTGGTTTACATGGCATTATTTGGTGCCATTGCCATGGGTAATGCCGCTCAGGGGAGTCTGTATATGATGTTGTTTGGTCTTGGTACGATACCTCTAATGACCACGGCTATCTACTTTAGTGGTTTCTTAAAGGAAACTGTAAAACAGCGAATTAGAAAGCTCATTCCTGCTTTTGTAGTCGTTATCGGAGCCCTTTTCGTACTTCGAGGTTTGGGATTGGGCATTCCTTATGTGTCCCCAGAACCTGTCGCGCAAATGGCGACTTCCCAAATCGAATGTCATCCTTAATCAACTAAGTGCCATGAAATGAAAGTCCTTCCGAACGATATCGTATTAAGACCAAGATTTCAAATGGAACTTTCGGGCCAAAAGGAGACCTATTTGTCCGCCTTTGAAAAATCGAAGAAACCACCCTTCCTCATCAAGCGAATCGACGACCATGTTTTTATAAAGTTCAATAAGGAAATGAATCATTTCTGGTCTCCACAACTGCATCTGGAGATCATCGAAATAGATAGGAAAAACTGTAAATTGTTTGGATTGTTCGGCCCGAATCCAACGTTATGGACTTTCTTTATGTTCCTTCATTTTGGGATTGCCACCCTGTTTATAATCTTGGGGATATGGGCCTACTCCAGTGCCTCCTTGGATCGATCCTATGGCCTTCAGGTCGGACTCATGGGATTCATGGTTTTGTTATGGATAGCCTTCTACATCTTCGGTAGGTTAGGGAAAAGACAGGGAAAACCCCAGATGCGTCAATTATATCAATTTATGATGGAGATATTGCTATAAGTCGAGTACAACCATGTTGAAAGGGGAGAGCTGTGTCATCAAAAAATTGATATATATATATTATTTTTGCACACCCTAAAACCAAGTAAATAATTTAAAGAGATGAAGTTTTTTTTAGTTTTAGTTTTGTTTACATCCACCTGTTTTTCAGTAGGTAGTGCACAGGAACCATCCGAGGGAGAAGGTCCAAAAGGTATCGAAAACGTGGCATACCAATGGGGTGGAATGGCCTTGAAGGCCACCGCAAACGATACCGAACGTTTTCAACCTAGACCAACGGTGACATCACGCTATCTGGGACTGATCTTTATTTCCGTTTTTGATGCATGGTCTCGCTATGACCAAACGGCGATACCGGTTTATTTGTCAGATGTTGAGCGAAGACCCGTTAGCGAACGGAATCTGAAGAATAAGGAAATTGCTATCAGCTACGCTGCTTATGGAACCATGAAGGAGTATTATTATTCCGATACGGAGCTGTTTCGAAAAATGATGGTAGGTCTTGGTCTTGATCCTGATAACACCTCATTAGACCCCAACACCCCTCAGGGAGTTGGAAATCTAGCGGCCAAAGCGGTCATTGAGGCTCGTAAAAATGATGGGAGCAATCAATATGGCGAAGTAGAGGGCTCCGATGGCGAACCCTATTTCGACTATACCAACTATCGTCCGGTAAACTCAGCAGATGAGAACAGTGATATCAACCGTTGGCAGCCCAAGTATTTTTCCGATGGGAAAGGAGGGGAATATGCCCCTGGATGTCTCACACCTTTTTGGCAGCATGTAGCGCCTATTGCCTTGAAATCGGCCGATCAGTTTCGCCCGGGCCCTCCTCCGATGGTCGGTTCCGAACAGTTGGAAAAGGAAGTAAAGGAAGTCATCGACCTGCAGGCAAACCTGACCGATGAGGACAAAGCCTTGGTAGAGTTTATGCGAGACGGGCCACAATCGGTACAGCAAGCGGGACATTGGTTGAAGTTCGCCCAGGACGTATCCAGAAGGGACAACCACACGTTGGATGAAGATGTCAAAATGTACTTTCTAACCCAGGTTACCGCCATGGATGCCTTTATCGCCTCCTGGGACTCCAAAATGTACTACGACTATGCACGACCGTATGCGCTTGTTCATGACTACTATCAAAATCAGGTAATAAAGGCTTGGGGCGGTCCAGGTAAAGGTATAGTAGCGATGAAGGGCCAAGAATGGCGCCCTTATTCCCCTGACACCTTTCTTTGCCCCCCTTTCCCCAGCTATACCTCTGGTCATAGCACTGTCAGTGGTGCATGTGGGGAAGCCTTGCGGCTTTTTACGGGAGACGATTATTTTGGTGAAGAAGTGGAGCTTATTCCCGGATCTTTGACCGAAACCGACCCAGCGAATTATGGTGAACCGGTGATTATAAAGTTTCCCACCTTTACCGAAGCGGCCGACATGGCTGGTATGTCACGGGTGATGGGGGGATATCATATTCAAGCGGATAATGTGGCAGGCTTACAATTGGGTAGGGATGTGGCCGGAGCGGTTTGGAAATTTTACAACCATCATTTGGGCAAGCAGGGAAACCAATAATAAACGCTAGAAACGGAAGAAAAGGGAAATCATAAATTGATTTCCCTTTTTACACTTAGTCATAAAAAATGAAACTTATCATAGTTTCCCAAAACATTCGGTCGGAAATTTGTAGTGCATTACAGTAGGATATAAAACAGACTAAAATGAAAATAGTTTCAAAAGAGGAAGCAGTATCGATTATAAAATCAGGGGACAGGGTATTTCTTCATGGTGCCGCTATGACCCCAAACGAATTGATAGACGCTCTGTGTGAGCGACATCGTGCGTTAAAAGACGTTGAGCTTATCTCTATCCACACCGAAGGGGAAGCGAAATATACCCAAGAGCCCTACTGTAAATCTCTGAAATTAAACTCCTGTTTCGTTGGCGGCAATGTTAGAAAAGGTGTCAATTCGTTAAGAGCCGACTACATCCCTATATTCCTAAGCGAGATACCGTTGTTATTCCATAAGAACATCCTTCCGTTGGACGTGGCCATCGTTCAAGTATCCCCGCCCGATCGCCATGGGTACTGTTCACTCGGCGTATCGGTCGATGTGGCGCTTCCAGCTGTTAGAACGGCTAAAAGAATAATTGCCCAAATCAATCCGTATGTGCCCAGAACCCACGGTACAGGCATTGTTCATATCGACCAGATCCAATTTGCGATAGAGGTCAACCGTCCAATCCATGAATATAACCCCGCCAATATTTCGAACTTGGAGCATCAGATCGGTGCCCATGTCGCTTCCCTTATTGAAGATGGTGCCACGCTACAGACAGGTATCGGTAGTATTCCCAATGCGGTGTTAACGAACTTAACCAACCATAAAAATCTAGGAATCCATACCGAGATGTTTTCCGATGGGGTATTACCCCTCTTGAAAAGTGGTGTGATCACAGGTGCGGAAAAAGTGATTAAAAAGGGGAAAATTGTAAGTTGTTTTGCGGCGGGTTCACGCGAGCTCTATGATTTCATCGATGACAATCCTATTTGTGATTTCAGGGATTCGGGCTATACCAATGATACGGCCCGGATTCGAAGAAACCCCAAGGTGACGGCTATCAACAGCGCCATTGAGATAGACTTGACAGGTCAAGTCTGCGCCGACACCATTGGAAGTTATCAGTTTTCGGGAGTCGGGGGCCAAATGGACTTCATTCGAGGAGCCTCGCTTTCGGAAGGCGGCAAACCGATTTTTGCCATATCCTCGACCACGAACAAAGGTGTTTCCAAGATAGTACCGTTTTTAAAGGAAGGTGCAGGGGTCACGACCACACGGGCTCACGTACATTTCGTTGCCACCGAATACGGGGTAGTGAATCTCTATGGAAAGAACCTTAAACAACGTGCGAGGGCCTTAATTTCAATTGCACACCCAGAGCACAAAGAACCTCTGGAAAAAGCTGCTTATGAGCGATTTAATCGCTGAAAGCAGTATCTTGACCTTGTGGATAAAGCCGAAATCAAGAAAAGAGCAGATGTAAAACTATTAGTAGAAACATTCTATGCCAAAGTAAGAAGCGACCCAAAGCTGGGTCCAATTTTCAACGGCATTATTACCGACTGGGATGGTCATTTGAAATTGCTGACCGATTTCTGGGATACACAACTCTTTTTAAAACGGAAATACAATGGCAATCCTGTGGCCGTGCACCAAGAAGTCGATGATAAAATGAATCATACCGTTACTCCCGAGCATTTCGGGATATGGCTCAACCTATGGTTTGCGACGATCGATGAACTTTTTGAAGGCGAAACCGCTTGGATCGCCAAAAATCGGGCCCAGAAGATGTCTACCATGTTATACATGAAGATTTATGAACATAGGAACAAACATTGAACACGATAGATTCTATATCTTTATACTTAAATAGTAAGGTATGCACATTGTTTCGTGGAACGTCAACGGTATTAGGGCCGTAGTTAAAAAAGACTTTTTTGAATCGATTGCAGCGTTGGAACCCGATATTCTTTGTTTGCAGGAAACGAAAGCACAGGACGATGAAGTCGGTAACGCATTGACTCCCATGGATTCGTTTAAAGGTTATTACAATTCAGCAGAGAAGAAAGGTTATTCGGGAACCGCTTTGTTGACCAAAATAGCCCCCCTTGGGGTAAAGTCCGATATGGGAATCGCAGCGCATGATACCGAGGGAAGGGTTCAATGTGCCGAATACCCCGATTTTTATTTGGTCAACGTTTATGTTCCTAACTCGGGTCAAAAGCTCGATCGACTCGATTATCGAAAAAAATGGGATGCCGATTTCCTGCAGTACCTCCAAAATCTGGAAAAATCAAAACCGGTGATTGTCTGTGGTGATATGAACGTAGCCCACAGGCCCATCGATTTAAAAAATGATAAGGCCAACTACAATAAAACGGCAGGCTATACCCAGATAGAGATAGACGGGATGGACAATTTCGTCAATTCGGGCTTGGTAGATTCCTTTCGACTTTTACATCCCGATGAGGTCGCCTACACCTATTGGAGTTATCGCTTTAAGGCACGGGAACGCAATACAGGATGGCGAATCGACTATTTTTTGGTGAGCCAGGCACTTATCGATAAGGTTAGAGCCGTAGATATCTATTCCGAAGTACTTGGTTCCGATCATTGTCCTATTGGTCTTACTATCGATATTTAAGTATTTTTCTATTGAAAAAATAGGAAAGTAACTCTTACCGGGATGACAGACCTTAGACGAGTTCAATATCTATAATAATTAGTTCCTCTACCTACGTGCTTAGCCCCTAAAAAGAGGAACGGGAGTAATCCTTGTCCGCTCCATGACTTGGTAGGGGATACCAAGACCCGTTTCGTTAAAAAAAGGGAGGAGACTACAATCAACGATTTGATTGCCGATATTGAAGCAGGAAAGAGTTTTTTACCTATATAAAAGTTGAAGACGAGAAATGAACCGTGGCATCGTCATAAAAAAGGGCCTTCCGAATAGAAGGCCCTTTTTGTCCGCTAAAGAACACTAAATAATAAAATATTATATTTTAAATGTCACTACAGGAATTTTGGAGTGGTTCGCAATATCTTCCCCGATACTTCCCATAAAGAAATGGGAAAGTCCCCTGCGACCATGGGTCGGAATCCCAATGATATCCGCACTGATACTTTCGCTGTAGTTCAAAATACCTTTTTCAACGCTATAATCATTGTAAATTTCCACCTGTTTACCGATATTTCCCTGACTAAGGAATTGATTGATGCGTTTGTACGCATCTTTATTGCTCAGGAAATCGTCGCCCGGAACATTAATGTATACCAATTCCATTTCCGCGGACAGCATCTCGGCGAAATCCTTGGCCCTATGAAACGCTTTCAAGCTTTCTTCCTTGAAATCGCTGGCAAAAACGAAGCGGTCGATTTTGAAATCTTCCAATTCCTCCTTGATGACCAATACTGGAATATTGGCATTTCGAACTACTTTTTCAGCATTGGAGCCAACAAATATTTCCTTAAGTCCGTCACTTCCATGTGAGCCCATGATAATCATATCCGCCCCATGTTTATCAGCTACCTCATTGACTTCGCTGAATACTTTGAAATGCTTGATAATAGGGGTTACCGCTACTCCTTTTAGGTAAGGTTTGGCCAAAAATTCATTGAATCTTTTTTCGGCCAGTTTGAGCAAAAAAACCGTCTGTTCGGGGTGGAAGCCTTCCGAGGAAGAGATGATTGCTTGGTTCAACTCCAACATATGAAGCGCGAGGATTTCAGATCCGTGTTTTTTAGCAAGCGAAGCTGCTACTTTTAAGGCATATTCGGATTGTTCCGAGAAATCGATAGGTACTATTATTTTTTTCATAACTAGTTGTTTAAGGCCAGAGTGAATAGAACGCTGAAATTAGCCAAGTTATTTTGATCTTCTATCCGTTATCATCAAATTATGTTCTTTACCCAATATCATCTTTTTTGGCATCAATCGCAAAACTTTCATTTAAAAGTATCCTTCGGAAACCTGACCATCCAGCTCCCTAATTCATATAGTCATCGAGAATAACTTAGTTTCCGGTGCCCTTCGCTGGAGCCGTAAATCGAAGGCCATACAAATATTTCTGATAAAAGGTCGTCCTTTTTTGGTTACCCGTAACCGCGAATGGGTAATTTCTGCCAGACCATCCGATGCTATTTCCTGAAGCCGTTCCAACACTGCGGGTAACTCTGCAAAATAGCTACCTTCTTCGTTCCAGGACGTTTCGAAACGGCACATCAGATTTAATACGTGCTTTCTAATAATTCGATCTTCTTCGGAAAGGAGATGGCCCCGGTAAATGGGAAGCACCCCATTTTCAACCAAATGCCGGTACTCTTCTAGATTTTTTACGTTCTGGGCAAAACCGTACCAGCTGTCACCGATGCTCGATGCTCCCAAACCGACCATCAACTGGGTTTTTGAGGCGGTATACCCCATAAAGTTCCGGTGCAAACTTCCCGATTGCATCGATTTGTACAACGTATCGGTCGGCAGGGCGAAATGATCCATTCCAATTTCCTGGTAACCCACTTTTGCCAAAAGCTTCTTGCCTTTCTCGTACTGTAACCTTTTTTCTTCCGGCGAGGGCAAGTCGGTATCCTTATACCCTCTTTGACCATTGCCCCGCATCCATGGCACGTGGGCATAGCTATAGAAGGCTAACCGGTCTGGCATCAGTTCCTTAGTCTTTAAAATAGTCTGTTCTACATGCTGCAGGGTCTGAAAGGGCAGCCCGAAAATGATATCGTGTCCGATTGATAGGTAACCTATTTCCCGGGCTTCGTTGGTAACGCGTTTGACGTTTTCAAAAGACTGTATGCGGTTAATCGCTTTTTGTACAGTTTCGTTATAATCCTGTACTCCAAAACTGACCCTTCTAAATCCTACTTCGTATAAGGCTTTCAGGTGTGCTTTGGTGGTATTGTTCGGATGACCCTCAAAACTGAATTCGTACCTTTCGGCGTAATCGGCCGATTTGAAAATTCCATTGATCAGCCACTTTAAGTTTTGCGGAGTGAAAAAGGTTGGGGTACCTCCGCCCAAATGCAATTCCTTGATAATAGGTCGTGCTGAAAAAAGATCACAATATAGTTTCCATTCCCTTAATAGGGTTTGTATGTAGGGAACCTCGACATCGTGTCGTTTGGTAATCCGTTTATGACAGCCGCAAAAAGTGCACATGCTTTCACAAAATGGTAAATGAATATAAAGGCTGATGCCTTTGGACGCATTGCTCTCGTCAAAACTATGTTGCAGGGTGTTTTCCCATTTTTTCCCTGAAAAGGTCTTCATATCCCAATAGGGAACGGTGGGGTAACTAGTATAACGGGGTCCGGGAATGTTATACTTCTGAACTAGCGTACACATAGATTTGCTTCGGTTTTGATGCAAACATAGTCCCGTATTCAGAGACAAAACATGATAAATGTCATACCGCAGCTTTGAGGACCGAGATGTTAACCCGGGTTCTGGAGGTTATTTTTGATACCTTGCAGCAAGGTGCCGGAACGATTCGGTTTCAAGCAAACCACGGAGCGAATAAACTGACCAATGTCATGTAATGTTGCCCCCAGGTATGCTATTTTAGCGCTATCATTTGGTTCTTTGAAAATTATAACGACAGAATTTTTGGTGTTCGGGGGAACCGCCAAACAATCTTGTGGCTAGATGCTGATAGTACTTCTTACTTTTCATAACGGTGTCCGATCTAAAGGCACGTATCAATTAAAATAGAGAATGTATCCGATACTGCCTGCGGCCTATGAAACGGGGATGGCTACCTTCCTATTACTGTTATAACAATTAATTTTAAGAATGACATACTACCATAAAACAACACTAAAAGGGTTTACTTTTGACGAGGTAATCCAAAAAACTACCGAGGCCCTTAAATCAGCAGGCTTTGGTATACTGACCGAAATTGATTTAAAAGCCACCTTTAAGAAGAAGTTGGATGCAGATTTCTATAACTACGTAATTTTAGGCGCCTGTAATCCATCTTTCGCCTATCGCGCGTTACAGTCAGAGGACAAAATCGGGACCATGCTACCCTGCAATGTCATTGTGCAGGAAAAAGAGGCGGGTGCCATCGAGGTGGCTGCGGTCAACCCTATGGCCTCTATGCAAGCGGTTCAAAATGAGGAACTGGGTCAATTGGCCGAAGAGGTAAACAGTATCTTGGAAGGAGTGGTAACTAACATAGGATCTTGAAAATTTGATACAACCAATCTATGGGAGAGCATAAAGTAAAACGTATCGGCAAGCAAGAGGAGCGTATGGCCTTTATACAACATTTATTGAATGATGTACAGGCCCTTGAGCAACTTGTGAAAAAAGGCTTGATCGAGGACGATGTTGTACGTATAGGCGCGGAACAGGAATTTTGTTTGGTTACCAAGGATTGGCGTCCGTCCAAAAAAGCAATGGAGATCCTTAAAGATATTGATGAGCCTCATTTTACGACCGAACTGGCCCGGTACAATCTGGAAATCAACCTAGATCCGCTCGTGTTGGAAAAGGACTGCTTTCGAAAAATGATGTCACAGCTAAAATCGTTGTTGACCCTAGCCTCTGAAATTGCGGACCGGCATGATACCAGGGTCGTATTGACAGGAATACTACCGACTATCAGCAAGAAAGAACTGCATAAAGACTTTATGACCCCAAGCCCAAGGTATGACGCACTCAATGAAGTGATGCGACAATTTCGGGGGTCGGACTTCTCGTTGCATCTAAAAGGTGTTGATGAGCTTTCGGTTACCCACGATTCGGTGTTATTTGAAGCGTGTAATACTAGTTTTCAGATGCACTTGCAGATTCCTTCCCACGATTTTATCAAAAGTTACAATTGGGCACAGGCAATTGCCGGTCCTGTCATGGGAATCTGTTGTAACTCACCCCTTTTAATGGGGCGGGAGCTGTGGTACGAAACCCGTATCGCCCTGTTTCAGCAAAGTTTGGATACCCGAAGTTCTTCCTATGCCATAAAGGATCAGCAACCAAGGGTAGCATTTGGAACTAGATGGGCAACCGGTTCGGCTACAGCGGTTTTTAAGGAGGATATCGCTTTACATGAGGTGGCCCTTTCCAAGCCCATTCAGGCAAATGCACTCGATGAAATAAAAAAAGGAAAGATTCCGAAGTTGGATGCCCTAAAACTTCATAATGGTACCGTGTACCGTTGGAACCGTCCCTGTTACGGGATAGGAGGAGGGAAGCCCCATTTGCGCATTGAAAATCGATATATTCCTTCCGGACCCTCGGTTGTCGATGAGATAGCCAATTTTGTTTTTTGGGTCGGATTAATGGTAGGAAGACCATCGGAGTTCGACGATATGCCCGGTTGTATGGATTTTCGGGATGCAAAGTCTAATTTTATAAAAGCTGCACGGACTGGAAAGGAATCCGTCTTGATATGGAAAAATAAATGCTACTCCGTGAGAAAGTTGGTCATCGAAGAGCTGTTGCCCATTGCCCGGGAGGGATTGCGAAAAAAAGAGGTCGAGGAGGAGGATATAGACTTTTTCCTAAAAGTGATTGAGGACCGTGCGAACGGAACCACCGGTGCCCGATGGCAAATAGACAATTATCGAAAACTCACCACAGGCATGAAGCGTGATGACGCCCTGGTCATGCTTACCAAGAACATCAACGATAACCAGCAAAATGGGAAAGTCGTAAACGATTGGCCTGAGGTACCCATAATCAAGCCCGATACGGCAACCTTGGTAGGTCATATCATGTCTACTGCGCTATTTACCGTGCACGAAGAAGATCTCTCCGATTTGGCGACTAGCATTATGAATTGGAGAAACATTCATCACATGCCCGTGGTAGGGCGTTCGGGCGAACTTGTAGGCTTGCTTACATGGACCCATATGGAGAAATATAGGTCAAAGAAAAGTGATAAAGAGGTTAGTAGAGTGGCCGATATCATGGTAAAAAAGGTATATTATGTGGGTACGACAACCCCGATAAATGAGGCCGTTGAATTAATGAAGGAACATCAAATAGGATGTCTGCCCGTGGTTTCTGAAGGAATCCTGGTAGGTATAATCAGTAAGAACGACATAGTATCATCAAGTTATGGCCAAGGCATACAGCAAAGCACTGAAGAAATCCATTGAACTCAAACGGATTTTGGGAAAGGTGCGGGGCGATGAGGATGGCCCAACGATCATTTTCATTGCCGGAATGCACGGTAACGAACCTTCCGGGGTTTTCGCTTTGAAAGAGGTGTTCGATAGCATTGAAGAAAGGAAACTTCCTATAAGGGGAACATGCTATGCGATTGTCGGAAATATCAAGGCGCTCGATAAGGGAATCCGTTTTTTGGATGAAGATTTGAACCGGATATGGGATACTCGGCGTATGGAGGCGTTGCTGAGTGGAAAGTCTGGGAAAATTACCAAGGAAACACCCGAACAACTTGAAATTTATGAGCTACTGCGCACCATTCTTGATACCGAGAACGGTCCTTTTTATTTTATCGACCTCCATACGACCTCGAGCAAGACCATTCCTTTTACGCTGGTCAATGACACCTTGTTGAATCGAAGGTTTGTGTCGCAATATCCGGTACCGATGATTTTGGGCATCGAAGAATATCTCGAGGGTCCCCTATTGAGCTACATAAACGAACTGGGGTATGTTGCCTTTGGTTATGAAAGTGGGGAACACGATGAATTGAGGTCGATAGAATATCACGTAGCCTTCATTTATTTGACCCTTGCATTTACCGGTTGTATCGATAAAAGTACAATCGACTTTGATAGGTATTACCAACTTTTGGCCAATACATCTAACCATACCAAGGATACCTATGAGATTTTTGCAACCCATAAGATTTTGGGGAATGAGGATTTTAAAATGAACCCTGGTTTCGATAATTTTCAGCACGTACGGAAAAACCAGGCTTTGGCTACTAGCAACCAAAAGACAATTGTCGCAATTGATACAGGTCGTATTTTTATGCCCTTGTACCAATGCCATGGGGATGATGGCTTTTTTATCATCCGAAGAATTCCCAAGTTCTTTTTGAACCTATCGGCAGTTTTGAGGAAAGTCAAGTTCGACAGGTTATTGCCCCTGCTTCCCGGGATATCGGTACACCCTGATCGGCGGGAGACCTTGTTGGTAAATCGCAAGGTAGCTCGCTTTTTTGCCAAGCAGTTCTTTCATTTGTTGGGCTATCGTAGCAGACAGCTTGATCCGACCCACTTAATTATCAAAAATAGGGAAACGCATTCTAGAAGAAAGGAGTATATAGGCGCCGGTGCCTGGGTCGACAGGAACAATTGATTTTGATATAAGCCGCTCGTTCATTCTAGGCACCAAAAGACCGGACAAGTATCGATGAACCGAAAATGATACTTATCCGGCCTAACAAGTCGGCCTAAATCGGCACTATGCCATCTCGGCTTCTTTGTCCCTGCTTTTGGCAAGCTTTTCAATCAGGTCGGGTACTTTCTCGAATGCAGCTGCTAGACCATGGGTCTTTCCGGCTTCAAGAAAGGATATTTCTTCCCCCTTAGTTACTAAAAAACCAATGGGTTCGATACCCACTCCGGCAGCTGCGCCGCCTCCTTGGCCTTTTCCTTTTTTAGGCTCGGCACCTTCACCGCCGCCTGAACCAAAGCCCATACCGACCTTAATGACCGGTACACACTTGAATTCACCTAACTCAAATTGTTCTCCTACGACAGTGTCTGTCTTTGCTTCGGACTTTATGAAGTCGGTCACCTTTCCCAATAATTCCTCAAAATGTAGTTCCATAGTGTTTTATTTAGAGATTAATAAATGATTGAATCATACGTATCGGCCTGTTCTGCAATTGAAGCATCAGTCTGTTGCGCCCCTCAAAATTAACATGGCATCCACTGCCATAATAGTTAAGGAAAGTGGCAACCGGGTATATTTTGGCATTCAATAAACAATCTCCGGTATCAAAATCAATAAGAAATTTTTGAACCCGGAACGACTTGACAAAACGTATTCCTTGTCGAAAGGAAATGGTTTTCCATCTCTTCCTTGTCCTTTTGATACGCGTGTCCTTCCCGATGGCCTTCTTCCCTTTGGACCTGCTTTTGTATTGAAGCGGATAAAAGTAGAAAGTAAAGAACAACATCCGCAGTTTTATCCGTAGTAGCTTTTCTTCATGTGTTTCTATACACGCCTTTGCCAATCCCCGTAATTGCAGCTCATAGCGGTTCGAGGCCGTATCGATTAAAATAATGATCGGTATCAGTAGTACGGAAATGACCAAGACTATCAATAGGGCAAAAAGCCAGGCAAAAATCATGTCATATACTTTCTGCAAAGGAAGTGCGATTGTCTTCGGAATGCAATGATCTAGGTCAGGCTAGGGTAACTTTTTGTCAGGTACCGGTATTTTTTTGATAGCTTGGACCGTAAGGAATGCAATGCCCAATTGAAATAAGAAACCCCGACAGGATTGGTCGGGGTCCAAGGTCTAAAAATACTGCTGAAAGTTCAGTCGTCTGTCAACTTTTTAACGAGCTCGTGTCCTAAATATATACGGTCATAGACTAAATAGTACCTTACTTTTTCTAAAGTCGACGGGTGCTTTTACAGGCTCAACAACTGCTCGTTATATTCAAAGGTCCTCTCCTTCCTATCCGGACCTTGGTACCGGCAATGTGAAATAGGATGACCGATACGCCAAAGTTCTTTTTTTGCCTTTTCGAATGCAGCGATACTATCGTACACAAAAGAAAGGGTCCTTTGCTCCAAGTCGATATCCAAAATCCGGATATCCATAATACGGCTGAGGTTTCGAACAATGGTGTTTTTGCACTCGGGTGTTTGTAAGTCTTCGATTTCTGCGATGGCTCTCATGATAGTAGGGTTTTTTGGGGTTTCGGCAAAATTATGGAAAGTGCCTTGGCCCTGAAATGATTTAAATCATGTGGATGGACATTTTTGTTTGGTTGATTTGTATCTTGGGTCAAGAATTGTCAAGGATGAAAGAGCAACTTGTTTTAGGAATCGATTTGGGCGGAACCTATACCAAAATAGGGGTAGTTACCAAAGACGGAAGCATTATAGCGACCCGCAAATTCAAAACCGGGGCCAAGGCTCCCTTTCCGGATTTCTTGAAAAACCTAGAACGAGAGCTGAGCGGTTTAAAGGATACACTGGATTCCTCCCATGAACTTATCGCCATTGGTATCGGAGCGCCGAATGCAAATGCCAACTCCGGCAATATGGAACAGGCCCCCAACTTTCGCTGGGGTGATGCCGTACCCATTGTATCCGAGGTGGAAAAAATACTGCGATTACCTGTGGCCATTGCCAACGATGCAAACGCCTCCGCTCTGGGGGAACAGCAATTCGGCATGGGCAAAGGCATGGATAATTTTGTGGTGATTACCCTGGGTACCGGTTTGGGAAGTGGTATTATTTCCCATGGGAAGCTGCTAACCGGGGCACACGGGATGGCCGGCGAGTTGGGGCATGTGAATGTAGACCCCAGTCCCAATGCAAGACAGTGCAACTGTGGCCTAAAAGGGTGTTTGGAAACCTATGTTTCGGTCACTGGCATGCGGCGTACCATTTTTGAACTGATTGCTGAAATGCGAGACGATTCGCCCCTTCGAAGCATCAGTTTCGAGGAGATGACCGGGGAGATCATTTCCGATTGCGCCCTAAATGGGGATCCCATTGCGCTCAAGGCTTTTGAAAAGACCGCGGAAACGCTTGGCGTACAGTTGGCGGATACCGCTGCCCACCTAGATCCGGAGGCCTTCATTCTTCTTGGTGGACTCAGTAAAGCGGGCGATATTTTGTTGAAACCGACCATTGCCAGTATGGAGCGAAATCTATTCAATGCCTATACGGGTAAGATTAGGGTACTTATCTCGGATACCCCGGGGGATAATGCAGTACTTGGTCCTGCAGCGTTAGGTTGGCAAAGGATTACTGATGGATAATACGCCCATCGCCCATTTCGATAATTCGATCGGTCTGGTCGGCAAAATCATGGTCATGGGTTACTACCAAAAGCGAAAGATTTTGCTCCCTAACCAAATCCTTGAAGATATTCAAGACATTTTCCGCGTTCATACTGTCCAAATTGCCGGTGGGTTCATCGCCCATGATGATAGCAGGGTCATTGATCAAGGCCCGGGCGATGGCCACTCGTTGTTTTTGTCCGCCAGAGATTCGGGAGGCCAGTTTGTGGGCCTGGTCATCAATGTGCAGTAGCTTCAATTTTTCCATAGCATCGTGTCGTATTTCCCCCAGTGATTTGATTCCCAGCTTTTTGGCAGGTAGCATTACATTTTCCAAGACCGTAAACTCAGACAGGAGATAGTGAAACTGGAACACAAAACCAATATGTTTGTTTCGGATGCGCGCCAGTTCTTCATGCGGTTTTCCGGTAATCTTTTCTCCCATGAACATCAAATCGCCTTCATAATCGGTATCCATAGTAGATAGAATATAAAGGAGCGTAGACTTACCACAGCCCGATTTCCCCATAATGGATACAAACTCCCCATTGTTGATTTTGAAATTGATATCCTTTAAAACATGAAACAATACAGGCTCCCTAAAGTATTTATTGATGTTACGGGCTTCTAAAATCGTATCGTTCCCCATGGCTATTGTCCTCTAATAATTTCGACCGGGTCGATTTTTTGAGCCTTTCTCGAGGGTAGATAACCAGCTAGGAAGGTAGAGACCATTGCGAAGGTAATACCGATGACATAATACCAAGGATTAAAATTGACAGGATAGGTTTTAATAGTGGGAAGAGCATCGGTCTCAAAGGGAAGATTGTCGATTACAACAGACATCCCAAAACCGATCATCAGTCCCAATATGCCTCCAATAAGCCCGATAAGTATGGCCTGACTGATAAAGACGTATTTCACATCCCTTCCTGAAAACCCCGTAGCCTTCAGAATGGCAATATCGTTCATTTTTTCGTAGATGAGCATGTTCAAAATATTATAGATGCCAAAACCTGCCACAATCAATAGGGTAATCGATACTGCGTAAGTAATCAGGTTTCGTATCGACGTACCCGTCTCGAACTGGGCGTTGGCGGTCTTAATGTCGATGGCGGTGAGTTTAAATTGTTTTTCGATAAATTGTGCCATGGGTACGGCTTGCTCGATATCAAAAAGTTTAACGTTGATATCGGTGATATAGTTCTGCGGCTCACCCAAAATACGTTGAACCGTCTTGAGGCTGGCAAAGCTTTGAATATTGTCGATATCGGCCAATCCACTTTGATAGATGCCCACTATTTTCAGGGGAAAAATGGCACCTCCGACAGTACTGACCTGTACAGTGTTGCCAACATCCAATGACATTTTATCCGCTACGCCAGATCCGATGAGGATACCATTTTCGATATTATTAAGGGCCTGCGGGGTGCCTTTTACTACGTACTGTCCGAAATTGAAAAGCCGTACTTCTTCCAGTACATCGATACCTACTAAATTTCCTCCAAGTTCGATGGAGCCCGATATATAAAAAATTTGTGCCCGTAATTGGGGAATGGCCCCCTTTACATCAGGATTGGCATTGAGTTGCGACATCAAGGGCAGGGCATTGTGAATTTTGGCCTGGGTGAATTTGGGTTTTACCGATTGAACTACCTTGAAACCATCTGTGATCTTCGTGTACAGGTCGATAGGCTGCGTTGCCGATGGTTTGATTTCATTATAAATGTGTACATGGGGCGTTCGGTTAAGGATGAGTCCGTCCAGAAGTCCGTTAAGTCCCGTCATAAAACTTACCAAGATGATGAAGGTCCCGATACCGAAGGTGACACCCAACGCCGCTATGGCTGTCTGTTTGATCCGGGATAGTAGATGCGTTTTGGAAATACTCAATATGACTTTGCAGTTGATCATTGCTTAGGTTTGTAGATTATGGTCGTCTCATCGATGCCAGATAAAATTTCGACCTCTCGAAGATTCCGGGTACCGGTCTTTACTTCTGTGGTGCCTTCATCGGTTAGTACCGTACTATCGTCTAACAGATATTCCAATGGAATGGTAAGCACGTTTTCTTTTTGATCTATGATTATGTTGGCTTCGCCGGCGAGTCCGGGATACAGTACCTCCGGAGCTTCGTTAAAGACAGCCTCCACCTTGAAGGTCTGATTGCGTTCGTCTTTTTTAGGATAGATTTTTGCGACTTTGCCCTCGAAAACTTGATTGGCATACGCATCCAGGGTAATCAATACTTTTTGACCGGTGTTAAGTTGTACGATATCTACTTCGTCTACCAACAGTTCGACCACAAAAACGCTAGCGCTTCCCAGACTGGCCAACGGTTGCTGGGCCGTAATGATTTCCCCGACATTTTTATAAATGGCATATGCCCTTCCATTGATTTTGCTCAGGATGGTAAAATCTTTTGTGCTTACAAGCGCCGACCGATAACTATTCGTTGCCTGTTGCAAACGGTTTAGCAAATCGTTTTTGGTACGGTCATAATTATTTTTGAGTACTTGTAGATTGTTGGCGGAAGCTTTATAATTCAGTTGAATATTATCGAACTCCGCCTGAGATCCTATTTTCTGTTCCCAAAGACGCTTCTGACGCATATAGTTGACCGAATCGTTCATGAACTTTAAACGCGCGGTTTGAATTTCTTTTTCCAAACCGCCGAGGACCGCCGCATTACCATTATAGTCGTCCCTTGCCTTTTGAAGGTTCAGTTTGGCATTCTCTTTATTTAGGTCAGGGGTCTTGTTGAAGATTTGGAACAGGGGCTGCCCTTTTGAAACGGTATCCCCTTCCTGAACAAATTGGATATCCAAAATACCGGCTACCGATGAATAGACCTCATATAGGCTATCGGGTTGCACGATGGCCGATGCGTACACCGATTCCGTCAATGTCTTCTTTTCGGGAGTTATCCCTTCGTTTTTTGAACCACAGGAAAGTAATAGCAGCGATATTGATGAGAGTACGATTTTTTGGATCATAGCGCTAGCAGCTGTATTAAAGAGGTTCAAAACCAAAGCATTTCGGTAAGTTACAATTTTTCATGATTCCCATATGCTCCAAAATGCTACTTCAAACCCGGTTATAAAGTGGACCAACAGGAAAACCTATGCAGATCTTAAACTGTTCCGCAGCACTTTTTGGTGTTCCAATACGGTACCGATCATACCAAAAATATCGCTTTTTACAGCTTTGAATTCCCCCATAAAACGGTTGAATTTTTCCTTCAAAATTTCCTGCGTCTTCATTAGTTCAGAACTGGCTCCTAGGTTTGGAATATCCGGGGTCGAGTCGAAGTGTTGCAGATGGGTTCTGGTACGGTCCAATAATTTTCCACAAGAATATCTGAGGTCTTCAAAACGTTGGATTTCTTCCCTGATCTCATCAAGATTTTCGTAACGGATCAATTCCTCGTAAAAATGGTCCAGTAGATGTTTTGTAAAAGAAAGATCTTGTGCAAAAAACAAGATATCCGAAATCCATTCCTCTATCTGTAGCTGTAGTTCTTGCCGATTGGCCTCCTGTTGTGTTTCCATCAATGCGTTGTATTTTTTGTTTGTTTCAAAAGTAAACGGGTGACCATTGATATGAAATGACATTTATCATCCGAAATAGCCTCTTCATTTGTTTTTTGAAAAACACAGGATTATTTTCAAATGATATGATTATCGTCATTTCTTGATGGTTCGAGAGGGTATACCTTTATGTCCTTAACCATATTCCTCATCTATATGTTACAGATTCTAATACCAACCGATTTTTCCGAGAATTCATGGAATGCCATCAAGTATGGTATGGCTTTGTACCAAAACTCAAAATGTACCTTTCATTTAGTCCATATTCATCCGATACCGCCTTATTCGGGTGCAGGTTCCTCGGTACGGGCAAAGGCCCAGATTTATGAGGAGCATGTCTTAAAGGATAGTAAAGAGCAACTTCAGCAGCTCTTACAACGCATTAAGGAACTGCCATTCAATACCGATCATATTTTCATTACTTCCGCAAAACATGATTTTTTTGTGGAGTCCATCAAGCGGGAATCCGAAGAACGGAAAATCGATATGATCATCATGGGAACAAAAGGCGCGTCGGGACTCAAAAAAGTAGCAATGGGCAGCAACACGGGGGATGTGATTACCAAAGTAAAATGCCCCTTATTGGCGGTTCCCGAGGAGGCTAAATTTACCGAACCCAAGGAAATCGTATTTCCTACCGATTATCATATCTCCTACGACGTGAAAGTTTTGGATACCCTTATGGCAATGGCCAAGATGAACAAATCGGCCATTCGGGTGTTGCATATATCCAGGAAAGGAGAGGAATTGAGCCCCGAGCAAATAAAAAACAAGGATTTCTTGGACGACTACCTAGTAGATTTCGAACACAGCTTTCATTCCTTGACCGGTACCAAACTGGAAGCGGCAGTTCAGTGTTTTACCGAGAGTAGGGAGGTAGACATGATCGCGATGGTCGCCAAGAGCCTTAACTTTTTCCAACGAATCCTTTTTCGCCCCACCGTAGAGGAAATAAGCTATCACACCAAAATTCCGTTTTTAGTACTACATGAATAAGAGGTTCATCGTTTCAGGTGCCAGGGTTTCGGTTGCGTTTGCAAGTCTCATCTTTCGTCAAGTGAAAGACCTTACCACATTGATGATATCATTTTTTTGAAGCACGCCGGACTGCCGCCAAACCTGTTTTCCGTTTTTGAACAGCAGCATTGTAGGAACACCCCTCACATGATATCTTTGGGCCACTGACTGGTTTTTGTCCACATCGATCTTCACGATCTTTACCGCTTCCCCCAATTCATCCTTCACCTGTTTTAGGATAGGGGCAAGCATTTTGCAAGGTCCGCACCATTCTGCAAAAAAATCTACCAGTACGGGTGTTCTCGAATCGACTATTTTATCAAAACTACTTTTCATTCGTGGCTTAATTTGGGAAGCAAGTTATAAAAAACTGGAAAAGTGGAACTGATCAATATCATGGTTTTAGAGAGGGGTGACCGTTAACTTTAGCAGACAAAAAAAGCGAAGAGTATGAGAAAGGTAATCATTCCGACCGACTTTTCAGATAATGCGTACAACGCCGTTCGCTACGCGGTTTCCTTATTCAAGGAGGTTGACTGCACCTTTTATCTGGTACATACCTACACCCCCGCTATTTATCAGTCGGATTATATGTTGGATAGTCCCGGGCAATTTGGATTGGCGACCCTATTACAGGAGCAGGCCTTAGAGCGCTTAAAAGAATTACGGACCAAACTGGAAAATGAGTTCAAAAACCCTCGACACCAATTCGTACCGCATGCTGCATTTAACCTATTGGTCGACGAACTGCGTGATATGGTCGAAAAGGAAAATGCCGATTTGATTATTATGGGAACGAAAGGTGCTACCGGCGCCAAGGAGATATTACTGGGCACCCATGCCGTTCATGTGATCAAAAAAACCAACTGTCCGATTATCGTGGTTCCACCACAGTTCGAGTACGAAAATCCAAAGGAAATTTTATTTCCTACCGACTATGAAATCGATTACGGGGAGGAACGGTTCGCACAGCTTTTGGCAATAGCCGATGACCATATCTCGCGATTTGAAGTGATACATGTATCTTCGGGCTATGATCTTACCGATAAGCAGTTGAGGAATAAAGCAAAATTAGATGAATTATTAGGTCGTCGCGCGCATTTGTTTCATGAGATGCCCAGTCAAAATGTGGTTGCTGCCATCAACAATTTTCAATTAAAGAATCGTATCAATCTATTGGCGATGGTACGTAACAAGCATACTTTTTTCGAACGATTATTTCTAGAGCCGATCATCAAAAAAGTAGGATTTCATGTAACGGTACCTTTTATGGTAATCCCGTAAGTAAGCGAGGTTCCGAGAAACAAGGTATCGGCAGGTAAGTTGGCAAACACAGGATTTTAAATTAAATTAACGTGCCCACTGGTTGCCTACTTTTAGCTGATTTAAATAAAGATTATGAAAAACATCCTCATCCCAACCGATTTCTCGAACAACGCCTATAATGCCTTGTTCTACGCTACGGCACTGTTTCATCACCACGAATGCACTTTTTTTATTCTGAATTCCTTTACTGAGGTAACACCATTGAAAAGCGTAAGCCTTTCAAACGGAAAGCATAAAAGCCTCATCGAACAGCTTGGTGATGAATCGGTCGAAGGATTGCAACATAGCATGCACCGCATCAATTTGGATGATGATAACCCCAAGCACCGATTTGAATTGCTTTCCAGAAAAGGTAGTTTTATCAATACGCTGCAACATGCAGTTGCTGAAAACGACATTGACCTGGTGGTGATGGGAACAACCGGGGCAACAGGCAACACCTCCGTTTTTTTGGGAAGTAACACGACAAAAGCCATGGCCGCGCTCAAAGCTTGCCCTGTATTGGCGATTCCATTGGAAAAGGAGTTTTCGATGCCCTACGAAATTGCTTTTGCCAGCGACTATAGAAGAAATTTCGATGCAAAAATCCTAGAACCGTTACGGTTTATGTCAAAGCTATGTAGCGCGGCCGTACGTATCGTACATATCAACGAGCAAGAACGTCTTGACAAACAACAAGAGGGAAACCTGAATACCCTGTTGGCATATATGAAACCGTTACCGCACTCAATACATTGGATGCCCCATTTTGCAAGTAAGACGAAGACCCTTCAAACGTTTTTGGATGAATTGGGAATTGGTATGCTGGCAATGATACGGTACGAACACGGCTTTGTCAAAAAGCTTTTACGCGAGCCGGTAATCGAAAAAATGGCTTTTCACTTATCCATTCCTTTTTTAGTGATTCCGGCCGAGGACTGATCTTGGTCATAGCATAGCTGCTAAACAGATTCTATTTTTATTGAAGAATTTTATAAGCAGATAGTTATGGACAAGAGAATTTTATTACCTACCGATTTTTCTCGGAATGCCTTAAATGCTATTCGATATGCCCTAGATCTCTATGCAAACCAGACATGCGATTTTTATTTCTTGAATGCGTACCAGGTTAGTGGCTATTCAATTGATAGTATGATGGTACCCGAACCGGGGGAAAGGGCCTATGAGATGGCCAAGAAGGAATCGGAAGCGGGTTTTGTCAAATTGATGGATATCCTTGAATTACATAACGACGATCCCAAACATACGTATCATACAATTTCTACTTTCAACTCTTTGTTATATGCCATAAAAACGACCATTGCCAAGAAAGACATCGACATAGTGGTAATGGGTACCAAGGGCGCGACAGGCGCAGAGGATGTTATTTTCGGTACCAATACCGTGGATGCGATGGAAAAAGTAACCGAATGTCCTGTTTTGGCAATTCCCGACAATGTGCGATTTGCCGCTCCCAAGGAAATCGTTTTTCCAACCGATTTTAAAACCAGCTTCAAGCGCAGGGAACTTAATTACCTGTTAGAGATAGCCAAGCACCACCACGCAGCGATCCGGGTACTTCATATTGCCGAAAAATCGGAGCTGAATCGGGAACAACTAAGCAACAGGGAACTGCTTCAATCTATTTTGGAAGATGTGGATTACAGCTTCCACACCTTGACCGATCTCGGCGTACAAACGGGTATCAGTGCCTTTATCGACAGTAGGGGTAGCGATATGATCGCTTTTGTAAATCGAAAACATAGCTTTCTGGGCAGTCTGTTTTCAAGGCCCCTGGTGAAGGAAATGGGGTACTATTCAAAAATCCCCGTATTAACCTTACACGATGTCTCCTAAAACAACTCGCATGAAGAACATCGGAATATGGATGGATCAAGAAAAGGCCCATATCGTTGAGTTAATGGAAGAAAGGGAAAAAATGCAGACCCTTTTTTCCGAAATGGAATTTTTTAATCCCAAAGGAGGTTCAGGGACCCGATTTAAAGGAGGTCCTCAAGATGTAGTCCAAGATAGTAGGTATCTGGAACGTGAGAAACATCAATTGGCGGCCTATTTTGAAAAAATCGTAAATGAAATCAAAGATGCCGAAAACATAGCACTTTTCGGTCCGGCGGAAACAGCGGAGAAATTTCGAAAGGAATTGAACGATAAATATCAATCGTTGGGGGCAAAAGTAAGAACCGTTACCAAGGCGGACAGCATGACCGATAACCAAATAAAAGCCTTGGTACGTGATTTTTTTGGTCGATAGACCACCACCTCGGCGCAAGTGGTCGGAATCCGTTGTAACACGGCAGCTGACCAATATCATTTCAAAACCAACAGGAGAACGCTAGTTTTAGTCTAAACAGTTTTCAATGGCCCAAACGCAGAATCATACCAAAGCATCAAAAGCCAAAAAGATAGACGAGCTCAGCTTGGAACTACGGCAATGGAAATCTAGTTTTAGGTTCATGAGAGACGAGATTACCTTCATTGAACATTTGTTGAACTCCTATGCTTTTCAACCCAATACCCCGAATCTCTTTGAACGCTTGAGTGATTATCTGGACCGAATAAAGAAGGTTACTATCAAGGCTATTGATGTAAAGGCAGCCATTCTACAGTACGAAAAGGAATTGGGGGGTATGATGGAGTGTATGACCGATGACTGTTACGAAGACTATTGTACCAAACATAACAGGATAAAAGCCGAAACAGCAGATTGTCTAGAAGATTTCCATAATCTGAAATCAGAAATATTCAACTATGCGGGAGGAATTTTAAAACGGAGAAAACCCGATCATACATAGGTTACAAGTATATTTTACGGACCAACTTATTACATCCTTCCAAAGCTAGGAAACTGTTTCGCTGATGTTATCAAAAGTAAATGGAAAAGAGGCTTTATTCATCTGGCCCGGATGTGGTTCCGAGCTTATAAAAAAGTACACCATGAAAAAACGATTGCTCGTATTACTATTGGTTCTATTGGGATGTTCCTCGGTCTCCTTAGTCGAAAACTGGAAAAATCCAGATATAGCGGAGTTCGATGCCAACAAAGTTCTTGTAATAGGGATGACCCAGAGCGCATCGGCACGCCTCGATTTTGAGAACAAGTTGAAAAAAGAGTTCCTAAAGAGAGGTGTCAAGGCAGAACGAAGCATCGATTTATTCGAAGATGAGTTCACGAATACATGGAGATCCGAAGAAGAATTAAGGACTTTTGAAACATGGTTGCTAGACCAGAATTTTGATGCTATTCTCTTGACCAAGGTGGTGGGATCTGAAACCAAGCAGGCTTTTAGAAAAAGCATTCTTGATTTAGACGAATATTATGGAAGATTTCGGGACGACTATATTCGACACCAGGAGATTTATTACGATGAAAATTATTATGAGGAGTTCCAAGTATACCACGCCGAAACTTCCCTATACTGTATATGTGAGGGAGAAGAGCGCTCTTTGATATGGCGTGGCGCCATAGATATAACCGATCCAAAAGATGTCGAAAAAACAGTAAATGATTATGTGAAACTGGTAGTGTTGGCATTAAAGGAACAGAACCTAATCCTTAAAAGCGAGGACAACAATGAAATTACTGGTCTATAGCGCAAAAGATTATGAGATTCCCTTTTTGGGCAGGGCGAACAAAAACCTTCACAAAGTTTCGTATACCAAGGACGCCCTTGATTCCCATACAGCCATTCAGGCGATGGGGTATAAGGCGATATCTATTTTCTCCGGGGACGATGCATCGCTCGTAGTATTGGAGAAACTATGGGATTTGGGAGTACGGTACATCACCCTACGTTCAGCAGGATATAACAACATACACATCAAGGCGGCCAAACGATTCGGATTCAAAGTGGCGAATGCCCCCGAATATTCCCCCCATGCAATCGCGGAACATGCTGTGGCACTTTTATTGGCGTTGAATAGGAAACTGGTTTTGGCAGCTACCCGTGTGCGAAACTATAATTTTCTACAGGAGGGGCTCATGGGGGTCAATCTCTACGATAAGACTGTAGGGGTGATAGGAACCGGTCGTATCGGTAGTGTGATGGTTAAGATCTTATACGGCTTTGGATGTAAGATTCTTGCTTGCGACCTTGTTCCGAATACCGACCTTGTAAAGCGGTATGATGTCACCTATACCGATTTGGAAGTTCTTTGCAAAAAATCGGATGTCATTAGTTTACATATACCCCTTACCTATGAGAACTACTATCTGATTAATAAAAGAATATTGGCGCTCATGAAACAAGATGCGATATTGGTAAATACCGCCAGAGGGGCGATCGTCGAAACCAAAGCGCTGATACACGCACTGGAAAATGGCAAAATTGGCGGGTACTGCACCGATGTCTATGAAAGGGAAAAAGGTACTTTCTATAGAGATCACTCCAAAAGGGGTTTGGAAGACGAGCAACTGAAGAAGCTGTTGTCATTCCCAAATATATTACTCACCCCGCATCACGCCTACATGACCAAGGAAGCATTGACCAATATCGCCGAAATCACTTTTTACAACATCGATTGCTGGGAGGAGGGTAAAAAAAGCAAGAACGAATTGGGATATGAAACAATTGTTTCTTCCTGATCCAACCCAGTTGTTTTATGGGCGATGGAACATCTCTTTATTCATAGTAGCGGACTGAAGATTTTGGCGATCCCTTCCTTCAATCGTTCAAGCCATGGTCGTTGTCGATGGGTGTCATAGGTTAAATGAATACTTTTCGAGCAGTCCAAAAGATAATCGTCCCGTAACGCCTTGGCGAAATTACTATCATAGACGATGGCGTTGACCTCGTAGTTCTGCTCAAAACTTCTGACATCCATGTTGGCGGTGCCTACAGACGCTACAAAATCGTCACAGACCATTAGCTTGCTATGCAAGAATCCGTGGGGAAAAAGATAAATTTTGACACTAGCCCTCAACAATTCCTCGAAATAGGAACGTACGCTCCAGTTCACTAATGAACTATCGTTTTTTTCGGAGATTAGCAACCGCACGTCGACCCCGCTTAGTGCGGCCGTTTCCAGGCCAGTAAGTATGGCTTGGCCAGGGATGATATATGGGTTGGTGATGTAAAGGTACTTTCTTGCATTGTTGATGATGGAAAAATAAACCTCTTCGATGGTTGGAAAATCGTCATCGGGACCGCTGGAAACGATTTGTACGTCAGTGGCGCCCATACCGGTAGTTTGAAAAACGGAGTCAATGGCAACAGGCCTACGACCATCTACCAACTGCCAATCTTCCAAAAAAACACGGTTGAGGTCTGCCGCGGCCGGACCTTCGATCCGTAAATGCATATCGTGCCAATGGCCCAATGTGGGGTCTCCCTTTAGGTATTTATCCGAGATATTGATGCCGCCCGTAAAGGCCACTTTGCCATCGACCACTATTATTTTTCGGTGGTTCCGATAATTGACCGATCGAAGGAATCGACCGAATCTAAAGGGGAGGAACGGAACGACCTCTACCCCGATTTCCTGTAATTTTGTAAGATATGGTCTACTTAGCGAAAAACTACCCACCCCATCGTAGATCAACCGAATCTGTACTCCGGCCGCCTCTTTTCTGCGAAAGACCTCCAACAGGGAATCGGCCAAGCTGCCCTCTTCGAAAATATAATACTGCAAATGAATAAAATGTTGGGCTTTCTCCAAGGCCTCAAAAATGCTTTCAAAAGTAGTCTTCCCGTCCTTAAGATATACAAGGGAATTGCCCGTAGTAGGGGAAAAGCCACAATTCTTTTCTATAAGCCGTACTATTTTTTGGTAGTGGGAGTATTCATTCGGAAGGGTGAAGTCAACAGGGTTTGCAACCCCAACACCGGGCTTTTTAAGCCGAAACAATTTGTTCTTTCGGCGATTTCTTCCGATCATCAGATACAACAAAATACCCCCTACGGGAATGGTGAAGATGGCCAACAACCAGGCCAAGGTCTTTGCTGGTCGTACCCCGTTAACCAACAGGCTGATTACAATAATCAGTGCGGTGATGATATATAATATGACGAGTATGGTATAGAGCATATACAACGAACAATCCAGTTTTGTGACAGTGACCTTGATGCGAAATCACCCTGTGAACCTAACCCCTTGATAAGGCCTAACATACGGATTGTTACCGGGTTAAATTAAGGAAAAGTTATAAAAGCTTGTACATCGTCACCAAAGCGATTTACAAAAGTAGCGGACGATTTCGTTTACGTAAATAATAATGCCAAAGAAAAAAAGAAGCCAAGGAACGAAGCGGTCTCCAATGTTCGGACAAAGCACTGATTTCTTCCTTTGATTGGGCAGCGGTGAGTTCTTTTACCGTGTGGATGATGGCGATATCCCCGATGGGGAAGATGTCTTTGGATTGTAGGCAAAACATGAGATACACATCGGCTGTCCAATTACCGATACCCTTGATTTGGGTAAGTTGCCGTCTTATTTCAGGTTCGTCCAATTCCCATAACCCCTTTAGATCCAGTTCTCCGTTGATGATGGATGAGGAGAGAGACCTCAAGTAAGACGCTTTCTGTTTGCTGATATGACATTTTCGCATCTCCTGGTCGGTCAACTTCAAGAGATATGCTGGTTTGAATTCGGGAACATAGGCCTTCAATCTTTCGAAATGGGCACGGGCAGAGGCTAAACTCACCTGTTGTTCCAAAATGATTTTTGATAAGGATACAAATCCTGGGGGCCTCTTCATTTCAGGGGGTGGTCCGTAGGTGCTGTGGATAAAGCTGAACACTGTGTGTTCCCTGATTAGTTTTTGAATATCCTGCTTGTTTGCTATGGTGTCCAAAGGGATGAAAGCTGAAGGGTGAACGTGACGTCAATTTATGGTCGAAATGAAGTGCAAAGGTATTCCATCACCTAAGAGTAATTTGTTGGTATCAATGAGGAATAGGCTTTGCGGCCCGGTTACATATCATAAAAAAGCCCTTACCATTAGGTTGGGCTTTTGACTAAATCGGTGACCTGGCTGGGGCTCGAACCCAGGACCCTCTCCTTAAAAGGGAGATGCTCTACCAACTGAGCTACCAGGTCAATAAAACACTCGGAAAGTTTCTTCCTTAGCGGCTGCAAATATAAGATCAATAATTTATTTAGCAAGTCGATTTTACGAGAAATTTGCCTTTTCTTTGAAATTGAAAAGAAAACGTTCATTTTTACAAAAATCAAGCTCGTGAAAATCATTTTGTTAGGGTATATGGGGAGTGGTAAATCCACGGTTGGCAAACTACTCGCGAAACAAATGGGATTGGAATTCATCGATTTGGATGACTTTATAGAGGAGGAAGAGGAGCAGAAAATAGCGACCATTTTCAAAGTGAAGGGCGAAATCTATTTTCGGAACAAAGAATCCGAATATCTGAAGAAAATAATTCAGCAAAAGAAAGATCTCGTGATCGCTACCGGGGGAGGAACACCTTGTTACGGTGACAATCTAGAAACGCTTCTCAAGACTACCGACCACATTTTTTATTTAAAAGTATCCCTAAATGGTTTGGTAGAACGCCTGGGCAAGGAAAAAATGCAACGTCCCTTAATCAAAGACATCCCGAATGGGGAACTACCCGAATTTATAGGGAAACATCTGTTCGAAAGGAGCTTTTTTTATAATCGTGCCACCCATATTATATCCAGCGATGGTAAAACAGCCGAGGAAATTGCTATGGAAATCGGAAAATTCTTAGTTTAGAAAGACGCGGTCGTTCTTCGTCTCAAATGTAACATGTACGTGTTCGTGCAACGAGGTAGACAAGGAAATTCCCTTATAATCGGCCTTCACAGGATATTTCTTGTGGTTTCGGTTAACCAAGACCGCAGTCTTTAATTGTTTCAAGGGAGTTTTTAAAAAATGGTGCACTCCATAGATCAGGGTAGTACCGGAATTTAATACGTCATCTACCAGTACAATCGATTTATCCCTGTACGCTGCCTCTTTCATTGAAGTAGTTACGCCGCTGCCCAATGGATCGCTTTTATCCATATACACCGTGCAGAGTAGGATGTCAGCTTCGGTAATTTTTCGCAATACGGATTGTATTTTCTTGGCAAAATTTAATCCCCCGCCTTCGATTCCGGCAATAACGATTTCCTTTTCCTCGACATTGGCCTCGTAGATCTGATAGGCGATACGTCGAATGGTGTGCTGTATTTGTTGATGTGTCAGAATAGGGTTGTCCATGACGTCCTGCGTTTTCTCGATGACCGGGATTTAAATGCTCCGAGGCTTACATCGCTATTTATAAGTCGCTTCCTCACAAATACCTCGCGGGTTTTCCCGGGGTTGTTTGTAAATCAAAGATAACGAAGCTTTTGATAAGTTCGGCGTTTGCCCCGATAGACTATTCTTCCTCATGGGAATCATTTTCAAGGAAATCAGCATGGGTATCGATATAGCCTTCAATTTCGCGTCGATCTTTTTTAGTAGGCCTACCCAACCCTTTTTTACGGTAATAGTCTTTTGACAATTTGAGCAGTTCGTTTTTCTCGAAGGCTTCCTTGTGCGTAGTATCCTTGCGATATATCGACCAACTTAGCCCCAACGCGACTAGGTGGGATATCCAATACCGTGAGTTGATAGTTAATTTGATTTTTGCGTACGATTATTTTATCCATGGGGTATACCTCCCGTGACGGTTTTACAACAAGGTCATTTACCTTGACCTGTCCCTTTTTACAGGCGGTGGAGGCTATGTTTCTGGTCTTGAAGTACCGAGTGCTCCAGAGGTATTTGTCTATACGCATCTACTATCCAAATTCTTTGTTAAGACGCTCACAAAAATAACTGAAAATTGTATCTTGCGGCCCTAAAAGCAGCTAATATCGTACAGATGGGCAGAAGATTTATTTTTTTCTTTATTTGGATTACGGCCTTGATTTGGTCATGTGGGGATGACGATAATGGCGGTCCGGAGCTAATTGTGGTTCCACCTCGGACGCTAAGCGAAGTTTTTGCGGAAGATAATGCGGCTATTGTAGCATTTTTACAGACCCATTTTTACAATTATGAGGAATTCGAAAATCCACCGGAAGGTTTTGATTATCGAATTCGCATCGATACCATTGCCGGGGACAATGCCGATAAGACCTCGATATTCGATATGCAAGATCCCCAATTACAAACTCAGACCATTACTGTGAGGTCCGAAGACTTTGGATTGGATGACAACGAAGAAGTTGAGCATACCCTGTATTATTTGGAGGCGGAGACAGGAGTGGGGGAGAACCCGACTTTTGTGGATTCATTGTATCTACGGTACCAAGGAACGCTTTTAGACGGTACTATATTCGATAGTAATCTAGGAGCTCCTATTTGGCTCGACCTTCAGGGTACCCTCACCCAGTCTAATCCCGGAACGATAAGGGGCTTTAAAAACGGCTTGCCGAAATTTAGACCGGGCGGTATGATCAACGTGAATGAAGACGGTACTTTTGACGTAGAGGGATTTGGTTCTGGAGTCCTATTTATGCCTTCTGGATTGGCTTATTTCCGTGGAACCCAACCAGGAAGCGCCTATGCACCTTTGATTTTTACCGTAGAACTGCTGGTTGCCAATACGGCAGACCATGACCGTGACGGTGTGCCGACCTTCATGGAAGATTTGGACAACGATGAAAACTTGATAAACGATAATACCGATTCCGACGGTTTTCCCAATTATCTGGACAATGACGACGATGGTGATGAAGTGGCAACGAGAGACGAAATAGTTATCAACCCTGATGGTTCCGTTACGTTACCCGACACCGATGGTGACGGCATTCCTGATTATTTAGATAGTGACAGCTAGTGCAGCTTGCTTAGTTGTGAAGACTTGAAGTCATTGAAAAGGAAAAGGCCCTGATATCGAATCAAGGCCTTTTCCTTTTGGTTCCGTGGATATAAATAATTATTAGAGCTTGAGGGAAGCGGAGAAAATAACCTGTGAAGGTCGGGAATCGACCCTTCCGGAAATATCGGTTACATTGTTCCCTACAAATTCCGCCTCATTTTCAGAGAACCCTCGTTCATACCGTACATCGAGACCTAACCTACCTAAATTAACGCCAGCCCCTAAATGCAGACCCACCGTAAAATCATTTTCCGCGTCGTTAATACTAAAGTCCTCCAAATCATTCTCCAACATATACTGAAAAGCGGGTCCGGCAAAAACATGTAAGGGTCCAATAACCTTGACACCCACCAAGACAGGTAAATCCAACTTGGAGATGTCATAGTCGTTGGTGCTTCCACTCACATCATAGCTACTGGAAGTTCTGGTATAAATCAACTCTGGCCGAATATACAGGCTGGACAGTTCAAGTTTTCCGAAAACACCGAAGTGATACCCCACTTTTCCATCGGCGCCCTGTACAATATTTTCCGCCCCGTCGCCGACCGAAGCGATCAGGTCGCCATTCTGGTTGTAGTTGAGCCCGGCTTTTATACCGAAACCTGAATCTTTTTGTGCAAATGCGGTAAAGCCAATACATGCGATAGCCGCTGAAAGAAGTACTCTTTTGTTGAATTTCATAATGTGCTCGTTTTAGTACGTTTCGTGGTATCAAAAACGATACCACTGTCATTTTCTCTTCAATACCCTATGAACGGCCTCGTATATGGCTTTATTGTTTAAACCGTATTTCTCCATGAGTTGGGATGGGGTGCCACTTTCACCAAAAGTGTCCTGTGTAGCGACGAATTCCTGGGGCGCAGGATGCCGGGTTGCAAGTACTCTAGCGATACTTTCTCCCAATCCGCCCAGATAGTTATGTTCTTCGGCAGTAACGACACAACCCGTTTTTTTAACAGACTTTAACACGGCAGCATCGTCCAAGGGTTTGATAGTATGAATATTGACCACTTCGGCCGAAATACCTTCACTTTCCAAATTTTCGGCAGCGATCAATGCCTCCCAAACCAAATGTCCGGTAGCGATGATGGTCACGTCGGTACCTTCGTTCAACAATAAGGCTTTGCCGATTTCGAATTTTTGGTCTACCGGGGTGAAATTAGCGACCTTAGGCCGTCCGAAACGCAGATATACCGGTCCCTGGTGTTCTGCGATGGCAATCGTAGCCGCTTTGGTCTGGTTGTAATCACAGGGGTTGATCACTGTCATCCCCGGAAGCATTTTCATTAACCCGATGTCTTCCAAAATTTGATGGGTGGCCCCATCTTCCCCCAGGGTAATTCCAGCATGTGAAGCACAGATTTTTACATTCTTCCCGGAGTAGGCGATCGATTGTCGTATTTGGTCGTAGACCCTTCCAGTAGCGAAATTCGCAAAGGTACTGGCAAACGGTATCTTACCCCCAATGGTGAGTCCCGCGGCGATGCCCATCATATTGGCTTCGGCAATGCCTACCTGAAAAAAACGCTCCGGGTGCTCATCGATAAACGGTTGAATCTTTAGAGATCCCACCAAATCGGCGCAAAGCGCAACGACCTTTGGGTTGGTTCTTCCCAGTTCGGTCATTCCGGCACCATAGCCACTTCGTGTATCGTTTTTTCCTTGATCTACGTATTTTGTCATAAGAATTTTTTTATTTCCACTCTCGACCCAGCTCAGGATAAACTTTGGCGAGAGTCAAACTTACAATGATTTAAAGTCTATTAATAGTCCCCTAGTGTCTCCGCATTCTGTGAGAGTCCCTCGGCCAATTGCTCATCATTTGGGGCTTTCCCGTGCCATGCATGGGTATGCATCATAAAGTCGACACCATGACCCATGATCGTACGCAACAGTACGCAAACAGGCTTACCTTTTCCAGTTCTTGTTTTCGCCTCCTGCATTCCTTTGATGACAGCCTCGAGGTTATTTCCCTCCTCGATTTCGAGTACATCCCATCCAAAAGCTTCAAATTTGGCTTTTAAATCGCCCATTGGCAATACATCCTCGGTGGCTCCATCGATTTGTTGTCCGTTTAGATCCACGGTCGAAATCAAGTTATCGACCTTGTTTCCGGCTGCGTACATGATGGCCTCCCAATTTTGACCTTCCTGCAGCTCACCGTCTCCGTGAAGGCTAAAGATCAAGTGAGGGTCTTTATTTAATTTTTTGGATAAGGCAGCCCCAATAGCTACCGACATTCCTTGGCCGAGCGAACCTGATGCGATACGAACTCCCGGAAGACCTTCATGTGTCGTCGGATGCCCCTGTAGACGGGAATTGATGAGTCGAAAAGTGTTTAATTCGTCAATGGGAAAATATCCCTTTCTTGCCAAGACGCTATAATAAACAGGTGAGATATGGCCGTTGGATAGAAAGAAAAGATCTTCCCCGATTCCATCCATATCGAAACCTTCCTTCAATTCCATGATTTCATGATAAAGGGCAATAAAAAACTCGGTACATCCCAATGACCCTCCAGGATGGCCCGAATTTACCTTATGTACCATCCGCAAGATATCCCGCCGCGTTTGCAGCACTAAATCTTCAAGTTCTTTTGTTGTTGGCATTGCTTATTTTTTGAGATGTTCAAAAGTAGTGGCATTCTTTTGGGTAGGCAAGGAGGAGTTATCATATTTTATCAACGGGAAAAACAGGGGCAAATTCAAAATCAGGTTGGAGTGTCAAATGCTAGCTGGCTGCTATTGCCCGAGTCACGGTCACACAGGCAAATTTATTTTTTTGTTAAGGAACAACTAGGGGCTAGTTGTCTATCTTTGCGACCATAATTTACAATTTGAAATTTAGCTTACACCATATTGATTCCCGTAGCAAGGCACGTGCTGGAACTATGATTACCGATCACGGGGCTATCGAAACCCCGATTTTTATGCCCGTAGGTACGGTGGCTTCCGTAAAAGGGGTGCACCAAAGAGAGTTAAAGGAAGAAATTAATCCCGATATAATCTTGGGCAACACCTATCATTTGTTTCTTCGGCCCAAGATTGATATCCTGAAACAGGCTGGTGGGCTCCACAAATTTATGGGATGGGATAGAAATATTCTAACCGATAGCGGTGGTTATCAAGTCTATTCACTTTCGGCGAATAGAAAAATCAAGGAGGAAGGCGTCAAGTTCAAGTCCCATATCGATGGATCTACGCATTTTTTCACACCCGAAAATGTAATGGAAATACAACGAATTATTGGGGCCGATATCATTATGGCTTTTGACGAATGTACACCATATCCTTGTGACTACGGCTATGCCAAGCGCTCTATGCACATGACCCACCGTTGGTTAGATCGCTGTATGGCGCATTTGGAAAAAACCCCTTTTGAATATGATTATGCCCAAACCTTTTTTCCTATTGTTCAGGGTTCCACTTACACCGATTTACGAAGACAATCTGCAGAATATATTGCAGGGGTAGGCGCCGAGGGCAATGCCATTGGTGGACTTTCGGTAGGGGAACCTGCTGAGGAAATGTATGCTATGACCGAGGTAGTCTGCGATATATTGCCCACAGACAAACCAAGGTATTTGATGGGTGTGGGCACACCGATTAATATTTTGGAAAACATTGCCTTGGGTATTGATATGTTCGATTGCGTAATGCCTACAAGGAATGCACGTAACGGAATGTTATTCACCGCCCATGGAACCATCAATATCAAAAACAAAAAATGGGAAGACGATTTCTCGCCACTGGATGAGATGGGGATGACCTTCGTAGACCAGGAATACTCAAAAGCCTATTTGAGGCATCTGTTCGCCGCCAACGAATATCTGGGAAAACAAATTGCGACCATTCATAACCTCGGATTCTACTTGTGGTTGGTTCGTGAGGCTAGAAAACATATTTTAGCGGGTGACTTTTCGAGTTGGAAGAATCGAATGGTACAACAAATGGACAAACGACTGTAATCGTGACGATTTTAGACAAGTATATCTTAAAGCGATATCTTATTACGTTTGCCGTGATGATCATGCTTTTCGTCCCTATTGGAATCATGGCGAATTTGGCCGAACAGATCGGAAAAATGATCGACAACGAGGCTCCCGTAAACGAAATCTTGATCTATTATGGCAATTTCACGATTTATATTGGTAGTCTCTTGTTCCCTATTTTTCTTTTTCTGTCCATTATATTTTTTACGTCAAAATTGGCCAGCAACACCGAAATCGTTGCCATTTTGAGTTCCGGGGTCTCTTTTGCACGCTTTTTGAGGCCGTATTTGATAGGGGCCTCGATTATTGCGGTGCTGATGTTCCTAATGGCGATGTTTATCGTACCAAAGGCTAGTGCCGGATTCAACGAATTCAAGTATAAATATTTGAAACGGGGAAGGGAAGACCGCGTTACGACCAATATTTTTACCCAATTGAATGAGACCGACTTTATCTATGTGAGCAGTTTCAATCCTGCCCGAAAAAGTGGTAATAATTTTACCTTTGAGCGCTTCAACAAGGATAACCAGCTCGATTTCAAGATTTCTGCCAATATGATTCGATGGATCGAGAAAGATTCTACCTACCGCCTCACTTCGTACCAAAAAAGAAAACTTAGGGGAAACAGGGAGATTATGGAGACCAAGCGAAGGCTAGATACCGTGTTCAATTTTAAAATAGACGATCTTACCCCGGTTTCTTATGTGGCAGAGACCAAGGACTTGTTCGAATTAAACCAATTTATTGAGGACCAGAAGAAAAAAGGAGCTTCCAATATCAACGCCTACAAGCTGGTGAAATACAAACGTTGGGCCCTCCCAGTGAGTGCGTTCATTTTAACGATAATCGCAGTTGCCGTGTCATCTATTAAACGACGGGGTGGAATGGGCGTTAATTTGGCCTTTGGTATCTTTGTCGCCTTCATCTTCATTTTTTTTGACAAGGTGTTCGGAACGCTGGCAGAACAGGCGGGTTTCTCCCCGCTATTGGCCGTAATCATTCCAAACGTTTTTTTTGGTGTCCTGGCGCTTTACCTCCTTCAAAATGCCAAACGCTAAGATAAAAGATTATCTTCATTTACATTTTATCGTCTTCATCTGGGGCTTTACAGCCGTGTTGGGTAAGCTCATTACCATTGCGGCATTACCGTTGGTCTGGTATCGCATGTTGATAGCTACCATCATCATACTCATATTTGTCAAAGCAAGAAGATTTCCCTTCACGCTGTCGGGAAGAAACGGTCGTTGGATGGTTTTGGCGGGAATTGCCATAGCCCTGCATTGGGTTACTTTTTTTATGGCCATAAAGGTGGCTACGGTATCGGTAGCGTTGGCAACGATGTCGACCGGGGCATTTTTTACGGCCGTTTTGGAACCCATTTGGTACGGTCGTAAGGTGATTGCCTATGAAATTATTTTCGGGATGATAGTCATGATAGGCCTAGCAATTATTTTTAGGGTGGAAAGCCAATATGCCTTCGGTATTGGCTTGGCTTTGATCTCGGCCTTTCTTTCCGCAATTTTTTCACTGGTCAATGGACAATTGGTCCGAAGTGAAAAGCCATCGGTAATTTCGTTGTATGAATTGGGCATCGGGGCACTCTTCCTATCGATATATTTGGCGGCAACAGGTGGTTTTACTACCGACCTCTTAAGACTATCGACAAATGATTGGCTGTTTATTTTCATACTGTCATCCATCTGTACTGCCTATGCCTTTATAGCATCGGTCAAGGTCATGCGTCATTTATCGCCCTATACCGTGATGCTGACCGTAAATCTGGAACCTGTTTATGGGATTGTTTTGGCCTTTCTTCTATTGGGAGACGAAGAAAAAATGAGCCCGATGTTCTATCTGGGAGCACTTATTATCCTAGGTACCGTAGTGTTAAACGGTATACTAAAAACCAAAGATGGGTTAAAAAAATGATGATTAGGGAACCGTTCTATAGAATGTTTTATATTTGCCGATACAACGAACTAAACCGATCATGAAGTATGGAATATTTGGATTTTGAACTCCCGATCAAAGAGCTCGAAGAGCAGCTGGACAAGTGTATGGTGATTGGGGAGGAAAGTGATGTTGACGTCAGTGAAACCTGCAAACAGATTGAGAAAAAGCTTAGTGAAACCCGAAAAGAGATTTACAGGAACCTAACCGCCTGGCAACGGGTACAACTCTCTAGACACCCTAATCGACCTTATACCTTGGACTATATCCGCGCGATATGTGGCGATACCTTTTTGGAGATGCACGGTGACAGAAATGTCAAGGACGACAAAGCGATGATCGGTGGTCTTGGAAAGATTGGAGATCAAAGTTACATGTTCATTGGGCAACAAAAAGGATACAATACGAAAACCCGTCAATATCGCAATTTTGGGATGGCGAACCCGGAAGGCTATAGAAAAGCATTGCGTTTAATGAAATCCGCTGAGAAATTCAATATTCCCGTGGTGTGCCTGATCGATACCCCGGGAGCCTATCCCGGCATCGAAGCGGAACAACGTGGTCAAGGCGAGGCCATCGCCAGAAATATCCTGGAAATGACCCGGCTAAAAGTGCCGATCATCGTTGTGATCATTGGGGAAGGTGCTTCGGGAGGCGCGTTGGGCATCGGTGTGGGTGATGTGGTCTTGATGTTGGAAAATACGTGGTATTCGGTAATATCGCCCGAATCGTGTTCCTCTATTCTTTGGAGGAGTTGGGAATTTAAGGAAACCGCTGCCGAAGCACTGAAATTAACATCGACCGATATGAAAAAATTGAAGTTGATAGACGAAATAGTTCGAGAACCGGAAGGAGGCGCACATACCAATCGGGAGAAGACCTTCCAAACGGTCAAAAACAAGATTGCCGCCCATTTTGAACAACTGGAAAAGTTATCACCAAAAGAATTGGTAAATGCCCGGATGGAAAAATATGCCAATATGGGTGTTTTTAACGGATAAACGGCGTTTTTATCAAGCTGAAAAAAAACCGGGAATTTTCATTCCTGGTTTTTTTTCGTTATCAACATAAAACTGTAACTTATCAACAGCCTAATTGTGAATGAACTGTTGATATCGGAATAGGCATATCGATGTTAACTTAAGGTTAATTGTATATTTTCGTTGCCATGGAAAGAACCGACCCCATTATTGCCCGTAAGATCGACAAATCAACGCTGATTGGTTTGGAGCGAGGTAAAATACCTCCGCAAGCCGTTGATTTAGAGGAGGTTGTGCTTGGAGCGATGATGATTGACAAAAAAGGGGTCGATGAAGTAATAGATATCCTACATCCAGATGTTTTCTACAAAGACGCACATCGCTTTATCTATGAGGCGATTTTCAAATTATTTGAAACTTCCGAACCGGTCGATTTATTAACCGTTTCTTCCCAATTGAAGAAAGACGGGCGGTTGGATTCCGTCGGAGGGGATTTTTACCTCATCAAACTCACCCAAAAAGTGGCTTCCTCGGCCCATATTGAGTTTCATGCACGAATTATCCTCCAAAAATATATACAACGCAGCCTCATCAAAATATCCAACGAGATTATTGAGGAAGCCTATGATGATAGTACCGATGTCTTTGATTTGTTGGACGATGCCGAATCCAAATTGTACGACGTTACCCAGGGTAATTTGAAACGTTCTGCGGAAACCGCTCAAAATTTGGTCATACAGGCAAAGAAACGCATCGAGGAAATCGCTAACAAGGAAGGTTTGAGCGGTATACCCTCCGGTTTTGACAAAGTGGATAAATTGACTTCCGGTTGGCAACCCAGTGACCTGATAATTGTGGCAGCTCGGCCCGGTATGGGTAAAACGGCGCTCACACTTTCCATGGCACGGAACATTGCCGTGAATTCCGAAATTCCCGTGGCTTTCTTTTCCTTGGAAATGTCCTCGGTACAGTTGATTACCCGTTTGATTTCCTCCGAGACCGGGCTTTCCTCGGAGAAACTAAGAACCGGAAGACTCGAAAAACATGAATGGGAACAGCTGAACGTAAAGGTAAAAGCGTTGGAGAAAGCTCCGCTGTTTATCGATGACACGCCTTCACTTTCTATTTTTGATCTGCGTGCAAAGGCGAGACGCTTGGCCTCCCAGCACGGCATAAAGTTAATCGTTATCGATTACTTACAGTTGATGACCGCAGGCGGAAGCCAAAAAGGGGGCAATCGGGAGCAAGAGATATCAACGATTTCCAGAAATCTCAAAGCACTGGCAAAAGAACTCAATGTCCCGGTCATCGCCCTTTCCCAGCTATCAAGGGCAGTGGAGACCAGAGGAGGAAGCAAACGACCAATTCTATCGGACCTAAGGGAGTCGGGAGCCATTGAGCAGGACGCCGATATCGTCTCCTTTATCTATCGTCCCGAGTACTACAAAATTGACGAGTGGGACGATGAAGAGCGCACGCCAACCCAAGGACAGGCGGAGTTCATCGTGGCAAAGCACCGTAATGGGGGGCTAGACAATATACGATTGAAGTTTGTGGGTAACCTCGGTAAGTTCGATAATCTTGATGACTTTGATTCACCCTTTGAGTTTCAGTCCAAGATGAACGCGAATGATGAAAATCCGTTTATCACCAAAAACCTTCCCGGTGCCGACGAAGCCTTCGGAAGTTCCATGAACGATCCCCTGGATCCCGAGGAAGACAATGATGTGCCTTTCTAAGCAACCGGACACCTCCAATATCTGGCATTTTCTTGGATTCTTTGCGGTGCGTTTCGTTAACACCTGTATCTATTGGAATAATCCGGTTGACCAGATAAACACTTTGACCGTTAAAATCATGTCAATGTAAGGCTGCGATAATTCACGTTTGACATTTAATCGTAACTTTATCGTAAAAGCCCTGGGTAAAAAGGGGTGCGATTTTGATTCTATGATGAACACACGTCTTTTTTCCTTACTCTTTCTGCTATGCTCTTTTTCAACCTATGCCTCTTCCCTCCTGATTCCGATGGATGCCGAGAGCCAAAAAAATCATTTAAAGGCATACGGAATTACCTATTGGGTGCTTACCAAGCAGCAGAAGGTACAGTGGTTACTCAACTATCGGGGTGGTTCTTTTTTGTTGCCCGACGGGGATAACATCCGAAAGGAATGCCAGATACGGGGGGTGTCGTTCGAGATTTTGTCCGATGACCAGACACAGCGCATCCTGGATGGTATTAGCAGTCCGTCGCTGAACCAGGAAGCCGTTATTTTGGAAAAAGCACCAAAAATTGCGGTATATTCCCCAAAGGGAAACCAACCCTGGGACGATGCCGTGACCATGGTATTGAGTTATGCCGAAATACCCTACGAGACAGTATATGATGAGGAAGTTTTGAACGACAAATTGGTACTTTTCGATTGGCTGCATCTGCACCATGAAGATTTTACCGGACAATACGGAAAGTTCTACGGCGCCTATCGTGCGGCTCCCTGGTATATCGAACAAAAGCAGGCAGCGGAAACCTTGGCTGCGAAATTGGGTTTCGATAAGGTTTCGGAGGAAAAAAGGGCCGTTGCCCTAAAAATCCGCAATTATGTCATAGGGGGTGGGTTTATGTTCGCCATGTGTTCCGCCACCGATAGTTTTGACATTGCCCTAGCAGCGGACGGCGTGGATATTTGTGAACCTATGTTCGATGGGGATCCCTCGGATGCCAATTATCAGGCAAAACTGGATTTCAAGAAAACGTTTGCATTTCAGGATTTTGTTTTGGAAAGAAGTCCTTTGCAATATGAATTTTCATCCATTGACATGACCACCAAGCGCGGCAACGTTCCCAAGGAGTCGGATTACTTTTCCTTAATGGACTTCTCAGCCAAATGGGATCCGGTACCCACTATGCTTTGTCAGAACCATACGGCCCTTGTTAAAGGGTTTATGGGGCAGACCACGGCCTTTCAGAGGAAAACGGTTAAACCGACCGTTATGGTGTTGGGCGAAAATAAAATCAATGGTGAGGCCCGCTATATACACGGCATCAAGGGAAAAGGATTTTTCACTTTTTATGGGGGCCATGATCCGGAGGATTATCAACATAGGGTAGGGGACCCAAAAACGGAATTGGAACTACACCCGACCTCGCCCGGTTACCGACTTATCCTTAATAACGTGCTCTTTCCGGCCGCACAGAAAAAGAAACAGAAGACCTAAGATGCAAGTAGCTTTTTGAGAATAGTCTCTACTCCTAATTCATCATTGCTCAAAGTATGGTAGTTAGCCATCTTTTTAACGTTTGGATGAGCGTTGGCCATGGCAAAACTAAATTCTCCCAGCGCCAGCATTTCCAGGTCATTGTTATAATCCCCAAATACCATGGTCTCTGCAGGCGTTATTTTATGAAGTTCCTGTACCTTTTGCAACGCATACCCCTTATGGGCGTTGGAGCTCGAAATGTCGACCCAGTTTTCACCCGATACCTTGACTTTCAAATCCCCTTCTAAATGCTTTACGTAAGGGTAAATATGTTTTTCTGAGCTTACATGGTGATAGATGGCAATCTTCAAGACCTCTCCTTGGTAGGCTCTTAAATCTGGAAGAACCTCGTATTTTGTATAGTATTCCTCTAATTTTTCGATAAATGTAGCATCGGTATCCATTAAATGGGCGTTGTGCTTTCCACACAGAACCGGATGAACGTTTGGCACTTTCCCAAGTATGTCAAGAATTTCATTCTTGGCGCTATGGGCCAGAGGTGTGGCAAGCAATTCCTGTTCTTCCATTACCACAAAACCTCCATTCTCCGCAATTACGATAATATCATTTTGGATAGGGCGCAATTTGTCGACAATGCTACTGTATTGTCTTCCACTGGCGGCGACAAATAGGATATCGCGCTGTTTCAGCTCGTGAAAAAGTGTAAAAAAACAATCGCTTACTTCATGCTTGGAGTTCAGCAAAGTACCGTCCATATCGGTAACGACCATTTTTATTTTGGAAAAATCCATGCTATGTTGGTTTTGAAGAGGCAAAGATATTTGTTACGGGTAAGATAATCGTTTAGTTTTAACAAGTTTTACCATCGTTCGACTATAACAGCAAATTATGAAGATGTATCAAAAAGAAATTAAGCTCCCATCACATCCAAGGGGCTATCATTTGATAACCGAAAGTATTCTCCGATCGATACCCCAAATAAGGGAAATACAGACGGGAATGCTCCAAGTATTCATCAAACATACTTCCGCCAGTCTTACAATCAATGAAAATGCAGACTCTTCGGTACGCATCGATTTTGAAAGCCATATGAACGTGGTGGTGCCCGAAAACGCTTCGTATTACGTCCATACCTATGAAGGACCCGACGATATGCCCGCCCATATCAAGGCGTCTTTGATGGGGGCTTCCGTTCAAATCCCCATATCCAATGGGAAACTGAACCTTGGCGTTTGGCAGGGTGTTTATCTCTGTGAGCATCGCGACAATGCGTCTGAAAGAAATTTGGTGTTAACGGCCTTCGGGGCATAAAAAAATCCGATTCATTTGAATCGGATTTTTCGGCAAGTGAGATGTTCAAAATTTATTTTACCTTATCGACAACGGCTTTAAAAGCTTCCGGATGGTTCATGGCCAGATCGGCCAAAACCTTTCTGTTCAATTCGATTCCGTTCGCCTTTACCTTACCCATAAATTGGGAGTAAGACATACCATGCATCCTGGCACCCGCGTTGATACGGGTAATCCATAAGGCGCGAAAATTTCTCTTTTTGTTCTTTCGGTCGCGATAGGCATACAACATCGCTTTTTCAACCGCGTTCTTGGCGACCGTCCAAACATTCTTTCGTCTTCCAAAGTAACCTTTGGCTTGCTTCATCACCTTTTTTCTTCTGGCTCTGGAAGCTACTGCATTTACTGATCTTGGCATAATTTTTAATTTTTTGTAGCAGGCGGGCGATAATCGCCACTTGATGGCTCACTCAAACGGTAACGTAGTTTTTCGTGATGTGCCCAACTCCATGGTTAATATTAAACTACCTGAAAGCGATTACTTTAACCGTAATTGCTCTTTGATATTGCTGACATCCGCCTCATGTACCAAGGTGGAATGTGTCAAAGCAAGCTTCCGCTTCTTGGATTTCTTGGTCAAAATATGACTTTTGAAAGCGTGCTTTCGTTTGATTTTGCCGGTACCGGTCAGCTTAAACCGCTTCTTGGCGCTGGACTTTGTTTTTTGTTTAGGCATTTTTTCCTATTTAATATGAATCTCACTTACTTGTTAAAAAATAATCCTTGGACCGGGTCATTTCGGACACAGTCGAAGGATACGCTGAACAAATCCCTTAAAATAGGACCTTGAACAGGATATGATTGGAAGTAACTATAAAGTCACTCTGTTTTATTTTTTGGTCTTCGGTGCAATGAACATCGTCATTCGCTTCCCTTCCAACTTGGGCATCTGTTCTACCTTGCCCCATTCTTCCAATTCCGACGCCAATCGTAACAATAAAATTTCACCTTGGTCTTTATAAACTATCGATCTTCCCTTAAAAAAGACGTAGGCTTTTAATTTAGCACCGTCTTTTAGAAACTTCTCGGCGTGCTTCTTCTTGAACTCGTAATCGTGGTCATCGGTATTCGGACCAAACCTAATCTCCTTCACGACTACTTTGGAGGCCTTCGCCTTCATCAACTTTTCACGTTTCTTCTGTTCGTAAAGAAACTTTTTGTAATCGATAATCTTACATACCGGCGGGTCTGCCTTTGGTGAAATCTCCACCAAATCCAATCCTTCTTCCTCGGCCTTGTCCAATGCAACCCTTATTGGGTAGATGCCCACTTCGACATTATCTCCCACCAGTCGTACTTGGGGCGCTAGAATTTTCTCATTGATTTTATGAGGGTTTTTGTTCTCCCTCCTAGGTTGGGGCCTAAATCTTTTACGTATTGCTATGACTTATACTTTTTTAGTTAAACTTTTAATAATTTTAAAACGACTTTAAGGTACTATTTATTTCGGTATTCACCAAGTTCCTAAAATCATTCAAACTGATTGCGCCCAAATCCTCCCCTCCGTGTTTACGAACGGAAATTGTTTCATTGGCCTCTTCATTCTCCCCGACAATCAACATAAACGGGATTTTGTTCATTTCTGCCTCCCGTATTTTCTTGCCAACGGTTTCGTTTCTATTATCAATGAGGGCGCGAATTTCGTTATTTTCCAAGGAATTTAAAACTTTTTCGGCATATTTTTCATGCTTCTCGCTCACGGAAAGGATAATAGCCTGATCGGGAATCAACCATAAAGGGAAATTACCACCGGTGTGCTCAAGCAAGAGGGCGATAAAACGTTCCATACTGCCGAAGGGTGCACGGTGTATCATTACGGGCCGATGCATTTCATTGTCGCTACCTTTATAAGTAAGGTCGAAACGCTCGGGTAAGTTGTAGTCGACCTGAATGGTTCCCAGTTGCCAGTTCCTTCCCAACGCGTCCCTGACCATAAAATCCAACTTTGGACCATAGAAGGCCGCTTCGCCCGATTCGATAACATAGTCCAGTCCCTTTTCCCTGGCAGCGTTGATGATGGCATTTTCAGCTTTTTCCCAGTTTTCGACCGATCCGATATATTTCTCCGGAGTTTCAAGGTCACGCACCGATACTTGGGCGGTAAAGTTTTCGAATCCAAGGGATCCCAAGACGTAAAGCGATAGGTCGATGACATTTTTAAATTCCTGGTCTAATTGCTCCGGTGTGCAGAAAATATGGGCATCGTCCTGGGTAAAGCCGCGAACCCTTGTCAACCCATGTAGCTCACCACTCTGTTCATATCGATACACTGTGCCGAACTCGGCATATCTTTTTGGAAGTTCCCGATAGCTAAAAGGTCTATGTTTAAATATCTCACAATGATGGGGACAGTTCATCGGTTTCAATAAAAACTCCTCATCCTCCTTCGGGGTGTGAATGGGCTGAAAACTATCGGCGCCATATTTTTCATAGTGTCCCGAAGTCACGTACAATTCCTTTTGTCCGATATGCGGGCTCACCACCATTTCATAGCCGGCTTTCTTTTGTGCCTTTTTGAGAAACTGTTCCAAACGTTCGCGTAAGGCGGCCCCTTTAGGAAGCCATAAAGGCAATCCTTGACCTACTTTTTGCGAAAAGGTGAATAGTTCCAGTTCCCTTCCCAGTTTTCTGTGATCTCTTTTCTTGGCCTCCTCGAGCATTTCGAGATACTCGGTTAGCTCTTTTTGTTTGGGGAAAGAGATGCCATATACCCGGGTTAGCATCTTGTTGTTCTCATCGCCTTGGTAATACGCTCCGGCAACGCTCAATATTTTGACCGCTTTTACGATTCCTGTGTTGGGAATGTGACCACCTCTACAAAGGTCGGTAAAGGTCGAATGGTCACAGAAAGTGATGGTGCCGTCTTCTAAATTTTGAATGAGGTCAACCTTGTATTCGTTTTTACCTTTATAGTATTCCAATGCCTCTGCCTTGCTTACTTCCCGCATCTGAAAGTCGTGCTTGCCACGGGCGATCTCGAGCATTTTATCCTCAATGGCCTTGAAATCCTTGTCCGAAATACTATCCTCTCCTAAATCGACATCGTAATAAAAACCGTTTTCGATGGCTGGCCCGACCCACAGTTTCACTTGGGGATATAACTCTTCCAAAGCCTGTGCCAGAATATGGGCCGAAGAATGCCAAAAAGCGGTCTTGCCCTCCGGATCTCTCCAAGTATAGAGCACCAAGGCGCCATCCTCCTGCAATGGCGTGGTCGACTCTATGATGGTACCGTTAAATTTTGCGGAGATAACATTTCTTGCCAGTCCCTCGCTGATATCCCTCGCGACATCCATCGGTGTACTCCCCTTGGCATGCTCCTTGATCGACCCGTCGGGTAATGTAATTTTGATCATTCGCTTGTTTTGACAATAAGACGGCAAAGATAATACCTAGTATCCACGCCTACAATATATGAGGTAAGGTTTTTAGGCGTTCCCAACTTTTTGAAAAGTTGGTCGGGCTTTTCACTATATCCCTCATCACCTGCCAAAAAAGATGGCTGGTGCTCGGGGATGCCGTTGCAATCCCTAACGCTTTATTAGCCATCGTAGGATCTTCCTTTTGGCACTATGCCGATTTGTTGACCGGGCAGATGGTGAATACTGTATAAGTTTTAAACCTATTCCTTGCCCAAACGAATAATTTAGGTTATTTTTAATGCCCTTTTGAAAATAAGTGTCTGGGGTAATTGGCTTACTTTTAAGCTGTTGAATTAGGAGGGAAAAATTATTTCAAATCTTTTTTCAAATTTTATTTTTAATTCAAAAAACCCTCTTATATTTGCACCCGCTTTGGGGCTATGAGGGGTATGATGAAGGGGATTGCCCGGGCGAGTTTGGTAGTTCATTGACAGATTGTAAAGACAACGGGCCCGGTCCCGCCGCCGATGGGCGGCTTGGACGGGGCCTCAAGAGAATTTGAACCGGGCGAGACGGGGCCGGGACGGGTTTTTCGGAGTGGGCACTTGTACTTATATAAGAATCGACAATGAAGAGTTTGATCCTGGCTCAGGATGAACGCT